>NZ_RXOL01000009.1 GCF_004004515.1 Croceicoccus ponticola | reverse complement strand
CCGCCGCAGGATAGGTCTTCGTGGGCCAGATCTTCCAATGTATTGTACGCACTTTGCTGAGATAAATAGCAAGTGCAGCTTCAATAGCGGAATGATCCTGTCCGCGTCCCGACAGGGACGGTTTGGCGCGTCCACAACATGGACGCAAACGATAGAGATTCAATTCAGTCGGGCGTAGGCCTTGCTGCCCTGTTGCTCATGTCAGGTCTCGGCAGCGATCGAACGGTCGAACAGTTCACCGGTTCGAAGCATGGTGTGCATGATCACGGCGAGCTTGCGCGCGACCGCGACGGCGGCTCGTTTGAAGCCGATCTTTTCCTTGAGTTTCAAGCCCCAGATACGCAGCGCGCTTTCCGCTGTGGTGCGAGTGAGGATCACGACTCCCGCTTCGTACAACAGTCCGCGCAGATGGTTGTCGCCGCGTCGGGATATATGGCCGCCGTAATCAACTTCGCCTGATTGGTAACGCCTGGTGGTCAAGCCGATCCAGGCACCCACCGAACGTGACTTCCTGAAGTTTTCCGGATCCTCGATCGCTGCAACGAAGGAGGAGGCAGTCACTGCGCCGACGCCCGGGATTGACGAAAGCAACTGGCATTGCTCGCTCACGCGGGCCGATGCGACAAGCTGTTTGCTTAATTCGGCGGCGCGGACACGCAGGCCTACCCAAGCCTCGAGCACCGGCAGGATGATCCGCTCAAGCCCGGCGTTGCTTGCCAGCAGGCTGCGCACATGGCTCGCGAACACGCGCCCGGCGCTCTTGGGAACCACCAGGCCGAACGTTTTCATCAGACCGCGGATCTGGTTCGACAACTGCGTAGTCGCCCTCAACATCTGATTGCGCGCTGCAACCAGCGTGCGGGTTAGCATGCTCTCGAAGCTCTTAACGCGCACCTCGCGGTAAAAGCCGACCTCGGCCAGATGCGCGAGGCCGTCGCGTCGTTCGCATCGGTCTTGTTGCGCGCCATATCGAGCGCCGCCTTGGCATGGCGGGCGTCGATGCAGATCGCCGGCAAGCCTTCCAACGTCAGTGCGTGATAGAACCAGACCGACAGAGGGCCCGTCTCGAACACCACACGTTCCACGTTCGCTGCACGTTTGCGGATGAGCTCGGCTATCAGTTTCGGATCAGATGAACATCTGCCGCGCCAGATCCGCTGGCGGCCTTCGCGGACCAGCTCGCGCTTCCAATCCGGCCTCAGAGCTTTCGGCGGACAATATCCTGCAACATCTCCCGGTCGAGCGTCAGGTCGGCCACGATCCTCTTGAGGCGGCCGTTCTCCTCCTCCAGCTCGCGCAGCCGCCGCATCTCCGTCGGCAACAGCCCTGCGTATTTCTTCTTCCAATTGAAGTACGTCGCCTGACTGATCCCAGCCTTCCGGCAGACCTCCGCCACCGGTGTACCTTCCTCGCCCTGCTTGATGACAAACGCCTTCTGCGCGTCCGTAAACTTCGATGCCTTCATGCCACGCCTCCTTGCCCAGCCAAGGAAATCTAAGGCCGAAAACTCTAACTCAAAACGGTCCAGTTTTCAGGTGGCAGAGCAGTTTTCACCAAGTGAGACATAGAGACGGGTGATCCGCGACGTCTGGATTTGCCAATGGCCATCTAGCCGTCGGTAGGTCTCGTGATAGTGCCCGCAGCCGTGGAGCGTCAGCACCTCACCATCCGCATCCCAGATCTGATCTTCCATGGCGATCACGCCGCGAGCCTCGTTCGCCGAGAGGATCTCGATCTCGTGGCAATGACCATGATGCACGGTTCGAATGTTGCCGGCTGCACCCTTGATGAAGTCAGTAATCTGGTCGCCGCCTTCATAGACCCACTCGTTGCTTTCGGCAGCGCGACCGCTCGCCCCCCTGCCGTCCACGTTGAAGGAGGCCCGAGCGTCGAACACCGCATCGTCGGCGAAGATGGTGCGAAGGGCGATCCAGTCCTTGGTGTCCAGGTATCGGAAGTAGCGGCCCTTCAGTTGTTTGATCTCCTCTACCGCGAGCAGTCGTTCAGTGGCATCCATTGGCTCTCTCTCTAATGTACTTGCTAGCACGCCTATAACGCGGCCAGCCCTTTTCCAACCGGCACAAGTGCGAGTACCCAACGCAGACCAGTAGGCGCCTAGCCCCCGGGATGGGCAATCTCGACCGGCGAGAAATGGGGGGCTTGTCAGGTTATCCGCTGATGGACGAGCGAGTGCCTGAGCCTGAAGATTCATGCCGCAGCGGCGGATGCAGCGTTCCATTCCGCCATGGCGGCGGATCGGAAAAGTCGCATTGTGTTGCGTGAGACGAGGTGACGTTGGGAATTGAAGGTCGTTTAATCGGGGCCTCGTCAAGAAGGATTTCGAGCACGATGCTTCTTTCTACGATGGCGTCATCGTAGATGGCGTTGTGAACGAGGTTGTCGTTAGCGCCTTCTGTTTCGATAGCGCCGGCGATGCCGTTTGTCGGGTACATGGTCGTTTACGCGGTCGAGACATGCCGCCGCAGGATAGGTCTTCGTGGGCCAGATCTTCCAATGTATTGTACGCACTTTGCTGAGATAAATAGCAAGTGCAGCTTCAATAGCGGAATGATCCTGTCCGCGTCCCGACAGGGACGGTTTGGCGCGTCCACAACATGGACGCAAACGATAGAGATTCAATTCAGTCGGGCGTAGGCCTTGCTGCCCTGTTGCTCATGTCAGGTCTCGGCAGCGATCGAACGGTCGAACAGTTCACCGGTTCGAAGCATGGTGTGCATGATCACGGCGAGCTTGCGCGCGACCGCGACGGCGGCTCGTTTGAAGCCGATCTTTTCCTTGAGTTTCAAGCCCCAGATACGCAGCGCGCTTTCCGCTGTGGTGCGAGTGAGGATCACGACTCCCGCTTCGTACAACAGTCCGCGCAGATGGTTGTCGCCGCGTCGGGATATATGGCCGCCGTAATCAACTTCGCCTGATTGGTAACGCCTGGTGGTCAAGCCGATCCAGGCACCCACCGAACGTGACTTCCTGAAGTTTTCCGGATCCTCGATCGCTGCAACGAAGGAGGAGGCAGTCACTGCGCCGACGCCCGGGATTGACGAAAGCAACTGGCATTGCTCGCTCACGCGGGCCGATGCGACAAGCTGTTTGCTTAATTCGGCGGCGCGGACACGCAGGCCTACCCAAGCCTCGAGCACCGGCAGGATGATCCGCTCAAGCCCGGCGTTGCTTGCCAGCAGGCTGCGCACATGGCTCGCGAACACGCGCCCGGCGCTCTTGGGAACCACCAGGCCGAACGTTTTCATCAGACCGCGGATCTGGTTCGACAACTGCGTAGTCGCCCTCAACATCTGATTGCGCGCTGCAACCAGCGTGCGGGTTAGCATGCTCTCGAAGCTCTTAACGCGCACCTCGCGGTAAAAGCCGACCTCGGCCAGATGCGCGAGGCCGTCGCGTCGTTCGCATCGGTCTTGTTGCGCGCCATATCGAGCGCCGCCTTGGCATGGCGGGCGTCGATGCAGATCGCCGGCAAGCCTTCCAACGTCAGTGCGTGATAGAACCAGACCGACAGAGGGCCCGTCTCGAACACCACACGTTCCACGTTCGCTGCACGTTTGCGGATGAGCTCGGCTATCAGTTTCGGATCAGATGAACATCTGCCGCGCCAGATCCGCTGGCGGCCTTCGCGGACCGAGATGAATGTATCTTTCAAAGACACGTCGAGGCCTATAAACTGCTCCATGGTTGTCTCCCGTTTGATGCTGGGCCCGGTGTCAATCGTGAGCCCGTTTTCATCCTATCGGGGGGCAACCACCCTTCCAACGCATCCCCACCGCGCCGGTGATCCCAACCCCGCGATTACTCTATGTATTGTAGATTGCCGAGTGGGTGGAAACGAACCGCTGGGCGTGACCTTGGGATTTGAATCGCTGCATCTTTCGCTCGCGTCGTCGGACGGGAAGGTGTGAATTTTCGGCCCGATTATTGTCGCGCAATCGGCCAGGCTGATGTCGGGTGAGGGCGCCCAACTCACGTAAGGCCGCAGGGTAGGATCGCAGCCCATCGGTAACAATGGCTTCGGGGACGGCACCTTGGTTCTTGAGCAGTTTTCGCAGCAATTTCAGTGCAGAGGCTTTGTTCCGGCGCTTCTGGACAAGGACATCCAAAACTTCGCCTTCCTTGTCGACGGCGCGCCACATGTACATGCGCTGTTTAAGCAGGTCTCCTACACTCCGCCGCGCGAGTACGGCGCTTCTTTCAAGTTCGACTTCTAGGGCGAGCTCTTCCTTTGCCCTGGTGCGACCCGGCAGCCCCTCGCGGTTGCCGGGTCGAATCGTCACAAGCCAGCACATGCGCCCATGCACCGCCAATGTGACAGTGCACTGGACAACAAGCCTGAAACTTGGTTTCGGGGACACATCATAAGGGGAGACTGGCACTTTGCCGAAAATTGTCGATGCCGAGCAGCGCCGCGAGATGATCGCGCAGGTCATCGAAGAGATGGCGCTCACCACCGGTGTCGAGGAAATCCGCATGCGCGAGGTGGCCGAACGCGTCGGCTGCAGCACCAACGCTATCTACCACTATTTCCGGTCCAAGGCCGAAATGCTCATCCATGCGCAGAAGCTGGGTCGCCGCCGCGCGGGCGAACGGCTCGCCGCGCTGGCGGAGACGGTCCCATTCGCGGAGCGCATCGATGTCCTGTTGCCGCTGAGCGAGGACCGGCGGCGCGAGTGGCATACCTGGTTCCTGCTGTGGGGCATGCCGCAGACCGACCCCGCCGTTGCTGCCGAACGCCGGGAGGGCGCGGACGATGCCAATCGGCTTGTCTCGGAACTGGTCCGCGGGGAGATCGAGGCAGGACGGCTGGACAAGAGCTCGAATGCCGAAGACGTCGCTTACGATATCATGCTGATCGTCAACGGCATCGCCAGCCTTGCCGCGCCCGATCCCGTCAGCTGGCCGACCGAGCGCCAGCAAGCCACCCTGCGCCGCCACCTCAAGGGGCTGGGTTTCCACCTCTAGCGCCCTAGCATGTCCGGCCTGCCGGTTATGTTTTTCGAATCACTGCAGGCCGCCGCGCTCGTTGCTTTTCCATCCGACCTGAAGTCGTCGTCATTTTTTTTGTATAACACTTGACGAAAAAACCAAAGGTAGCAGTATCGGCGTACTGTGAGATTCGGCCCCGCACCGATCCTTTACAGGGAAAGCGGACGCGAACAAACCGCGCCGCCATATGGAGAGTGATGGTATGAAGCCCCGCATCAGCGTCAGCATGGAAGAACATTTTGCGCTGGAAAATGCGCTCATCGATTATCTCGTTGCTGTCGACGGCCTCGACGACCTCGACCAGATGATGGACTGTTTCACCGAGGATGCGGTTCTCGATCTGACCGGTTTGAACCTTGGCCACTACGATGGTGCGGACGCCATCCGCGGGTTCTTTGCCGGGGTGTTCGAGACAATGGAACTGCATATGCACACGATGAGCAATTTCCGCGTGACCGAGTATTCGGACAACGATGCGCGGGTCTATGCTTACGTCAACGGGATGGGCCGCTCGCGCGCGGGCGTCGATGTGCAGATCTACGTCTATTACGACCTCCGCATGCGCCGCACGGCAAACGGCTGGAAGATTAGCCATTTCTACGAAGCGCCGAAGCTCCTAATGTCGGAGACCGTCGAGCGCGCCTTTGCAGATTGAGCTTTCGACAGGAGACGTACAATGGCCGACGCATCGGCAATCCGGACTGACCTTTCCGAAAGGGACCAGTTCGCCACCAGATTCCAGCGCGACGGTGTCATCATCATCGAGGACGCCTTCGGCGATGCGGAGATGCAGCGGATCGAGGCAGCCTACCAAGGCAACCTCGACAACCCCAACCCGCTGATCCAGTATCTTTACGCCGAAAACGGCGGAACGTTCATCCAGTCACTTGAAGATTCCAGCGGCAAGCAGGCGTTCCAAGAGATGTTCGCAGGAACGAGCATCGTCGACATCGCCAGCAAGGTCTTCGGCACCGGCGGCGTCTGGTACTTCCACGACCAGCTCTTTTACAAGAAAGCAGAGGCCGACAAGCCGGTGCGCCGCACGCCCTGGCATCAGGACACGCCGTATCACCGTGTCGACGGCAGCAAGTTCATTGTCTTCTGGATTCCGCTCAATGACATCAGCGACGAAGCAGCCCTGGAAGTCGTGCGCGGATCGCACAAGCAGACACTCTACAATGGCTCCTATTTCGACCCGTCCGACGACACGATGCCGCTTTATGACGAGAAGGATATGCCGCGCCTTCCCGATATCGAGGCGAACCGCGATGCGTGGGACATCATGACCTGTTCCATGAAGCGCGGCGATGTGCTGCTCTTCCACACCAGCAGCCTTCACGGCGGCGGCCCGACCCCGCCTGGCACCCTGCGCCGCAGCCTGTCGCTGCGCTTCGTGGGTGACGACGTGGTCCGTGTCGACCGGCCTGCGCCGTTGACGGGCGCGGTCGCAGAAAACAACATCGGCGACGACGAGGAAGAACTGACTTCGCGCATTTTCAATCTGCCGCTGGGCACGCCCGTGCACGAGTGCGGCCTGCGCCGACTGGACTGACGGTTGCCAGTGGCCCACCCGGGCGCGGTCGCTGATGCGGCCCTGTGCAGGCTGGGCCATTCCAATCGGGACGAATACATGAGCCAAGCCTGCGACACCCTTGCCATCATGACGCTGACCGCCGATTTCGCGCGCGGCGTAGACCGGGGCGGCGAGGCGCTACTGCTGTCGCTGTTCGAACCGACCGCTTACGTCGACTTGGGCCTTTTGCGGTGAAACGCGGCGGAAATCCTGCCGCAGGACGTTGCGATGTCGGCAAGTTTCGCGATCAGTTCGCATGCTGTCTCCGGGCATCGGATTTGACCGAGGCAAAGAAGCTAATGGGCGCCGAAAAGGGCTATCGCCATTATGAGAGCATGGTGGGCGACGAGCTGGTCTACTCGCCGCACACCGTGCTTTTCCCCAATGTCACAATTTCTTTCATGCCTGACAATATCCTTGCCTACCTCTCTGTTCAAGAAACGCGGGTGCGGTTCTTTCATGAACGCCTCAATGACTATCTCTCGGGGTTGATGACATAATGTTTGATTTCATAATTGTCGGTGCGGGGTCGGCCGGTTGCGTGTTGGCCAACCGCCTGAGCGCCGACGGTCGCAACGAGGTGCTGCTGATTGAAGCGGGGCCTGAAGACCGATCTATGTTCATCCATATCCCGATGGGCATGGGGAAAATCGCCTCCGACCCTAAATACATGTGGTATTATCCCAGCGAAGCGGAAGTGGCGACAGACGACAAGCCGGGCGTTTGGTTGCGGGGAAAGACTCTCGGCGGTTCCAGCTCAGTAAACGGGATGGTCTATGCGCGTGGCAACCCAAACGACTATGATGATTGGGAAGCGAATGGGGCTGCGGGTTGGGGCTGGGACACGATGCGCAAAGCCTTTGTTGCCATCGAGGATCATGAACTTGGCGCAACCGACTGGCGCGGAAGCGGCGGGCCGCTCCCGATCACAATACACCGGGGCAGGACCGCGCTCGGTGAAGCAATCTTAGACGGTGCCGCGCATATAGGCACCCCGCGCAGAGTCGATATCAACGGACCCGACCAGCACGGCGTAGGGTACTCCCCGCAAACCATATCGCGCGGACGGCGGATGAGCGCGGCTACCGCTTTCCTCAAGCCGGCGAGAGGGCGCAAGAACCTGACAGTTGTGACTGATGCTCTCGTCGAACGCGTGTTGATCGAAAATGGCCGAGCCGTCGGTGCCTCATATCGCAAGGACGGAGGCAGGCATGAGGCTCAGGCGGATCGCGAGGTTATCGTGTCGGCGGGAGCTGTCGGCTCGCCAAAACTGCTACAATTGTCGGGGATCGGATCGGCGCAGCTTCTGACGTCTCTGGGCATCTCCGTTACGGTTGACCGTCCTGCCGTCGGCGAAAATCTGTCCGAACATAAAGGCGTTTGGCTGGAATCGTACATCACAAACTTGGACAGCCTCAATGTGCGCCTCAGCGGATGGCGTTTGTGGAAGGAGGCGATCCGATACCAATTGCTGAGGTCGGGTCCGCTTGCAAATGGCGTTATGATCAACGGCTTCATCAAGACAAATCCTGACCTCGAAATTCCTGACGCGCAAATCTCGATCTTCGATCTGACGATGGTCAAAAACATCGGAGAGATGAAGTTGGAAAAACGCCCCGGTTTCATGGCCGGTGCCTGGCAGCTACGGCCCGAAAGTCGGGGCAGCGTCAGGATCCGATCCGGCAATCCTGCTGCGAACCCCGAGATCAGAGCCAATTTCCTGACCGAAGCGAAGGACCGCGAGGTGATGATCCAAGCCTTCCGTTATCTCAGGAAACTGATGGCGACACCGCAACTCGCGCCTTTCATTGCCGAAGAACGACTGCCCGGACCTCAGGTCCAGAGCGATGAGGAAATCCTCAAAGCGTCGTATGCCGGGGAAAACGCCTACCACGCGACGGGAACGTGCCGCATGGGTTCAGACGACGGCGCGGTGACAGATCCCGAATTGCGGGTGCGCGGCGTTGCGGGGCTCCGCGTCGTGGATTGTTCGGTAATGCCTACCCAGGTTTCTTCGGGCGTCAATGGCCCAGTCATGGCACTGGCCTGGCATGCCGGTGATTTAATTTTGAAGGTGGCAGGCAAACGCTAATATTTTGACTGCAGCCGAACGCGGCCGGACCTGAGTAGGCAGCAGTCTCGCTCACAGTTTTGCTACATACAAAAGTTGAAAAAGGAGAGGATAGTTTCTGAAATTCCTGAACTTTCTCGTTCGCAAGTCAGGCATTACCCCTGCCGAGTTCCGCGAACACTACGAGACTTCACACGTTCCATTGGCGTTCAAGACTTTTCCGCAGATCACGGAACATCATCGGTATTACGCCACCGAAGGTGGCGCAATGTTTCCTCCCGGCGTGGACCAGCCTTGGGACGCTATAGTCGCGATCACATTGACCGATCGGCAGGGTCTTGATGACATGTTCGCGCTGTTGAGCGATCCCGAAAGGTCCAAAGAAATCTTGGAGGACGGCGACAAGTTTCTCGATGGCCCCAAATGTGGGATGTTGATTGTGGAGGATGAGATCACCCGCCGTTGATGCCCCACGCATGGATTCTTGGCTGGACGGGACGGATCTAGATCAAGCGCTCTGCCCCACCAAACGCGTAGGAGACTGATTAGTCGTCTGGACCAACTTAAGATAAATCCGGCGCGTTAGGCGAAATCTGACCCACGGATTAGCTTCCAGATGTAACTTAAAGTTCGAGGTGGGACCGATGTTCAAGCCACCAAAGTTGCCTGGCCGTGGCCAGTTGGCGTTGTCAGGTTAACTGCTGACGGGCGAGCGAGTGCCTGAGCCTGAAGATTCATGCCGCAGCGGCGGATGCAGCGTTCCATTCCGCCATGGCGGCGGATCGGAAAAGTCGCATTGTGTTTCGGGAGACGAGGTGGCGTTGAATGTTGAAGGTCGTTTAATCGGGGCCTCGTCAAGAAGGATTTCGAGCACGATGCTTCTTTCTACGATGACGCCATCGTAGATCGAATTAAGGTGCCTCAAATCATCCTTGACCGGGCCACGATTAAACGACCGCACCCGACAGATCACATCAGCAACTCAATTTACCCCTTGCAGCGCAGGGGCCATCCACAGATGACAATTCCCTGCCAGCGCATTGGCAACCGCCTCAGCCCGGCCAGACGAGCGGGAGCGATTCCACACCCGCCACGCCACCGGGCACATGCCTGACCTTTATACCCGGTGCCAACCCGAAGTTTGGAATGCGGCTCATCCATTCTTCGAGCGTTATGCGAATTTCGGCGCGGGCCAGGAATGCACCGGGGCAACGATGCGGGCCATTGCCGAATGTCACGTGCTCGCGCGCGCGCCGCCCGGGGTCGACATCCATCGGACACGCGTTGGCCATCGGGTCGAGCCCGCCAAGCGGCGTTGGAATCGCGATCATGTCGCCGCGTTTCAAAACGCTGCCGCGAAATTCGCAGTCCTCCATGACCTCGCGTGCCATCGTCACCACCGGGAAGCGACGCACCAGTTCTTCGACAGCGCGAGGAATGATGGCGGGATCGCTAGCCAAAGTTGTTTGCAGCCTCGGGGATTGCGCAAGGTGCTCCATGGCAAAACCCAAGAAATTCACCACTGTGTCGAGGCCTGCAAGTAGCACCAGCACTGACATCTGTAGCGCGTCATCCGGCGGTATCGGATCTCCCTCGATCGTGCCGTTGACGATCCGTGAAAGGATATCGTCTCCGGTGCCGCCACGCCGCGCTTTGATAATTGGTTCCAGGTAAGCGCGGAAGAGGCGAATGCCGCGTCGCCAGCCCGAAACGTCATCGCCCCAGTCGGCATCAGGATCGGGCCGCAGCATATGATCGGTCCAGCCGCGCAACATGATCGCATCGTCGGGATCGAGCAACGCGATCTTCATGAATACGCGCACGGGAAACAGCGTGGCGTAGTCTGCAACGAAATCGCAGTGCCTCTGTGACTTCACCGCCTCGATAAGTCCAACAGAGATGGCGCGTATCGCATCTTCGCTATCGCGTACTGCGCGCGGAGAGAGGCTGGCGCGCAGAAGCTCACGGTATGGCCCGTGCTCGGGCGGATCGAGCGTGACCGGGATCAGGCCCTGCTCGCCATAAGCTGTCTTGGGCAGGATTGATGCGGTGTTGCCGAAGCGCGCAGGGTCGGCCAGTATTTCCCTGATTACGGCATTACGAAGCGGTATCCAGTGCCCGCCGTTTTGCCCGGACCAGACCAAGTCGGGCGTGTCAGCCTGGCGCACCTTCTGCCATGCGCGATGGAAATCGTCCTTCCCGCCCGGTGGAGCGTATATGTCGAATTCGACCACGCTGGAAGGCTGCACGTGATCTGGTCTTGCGACTGCATTGCTCGCCATCGTCTATTCCTCTCGCCTCGGGTCGAGGCCCCTTATTGACGGGGCTCACCTCATTATAGCACGCTGAACTTGCATAGCATGCTGAACTTGCGGCGGCGATGAAGATGCTGTCAGAGGGATGGTCGGCTTCAAGACTGACCTGCTAGCCGGTTCGGATGATCTCAGCCAAGAATCCGTTCAGGTACTTCCGTTCTTCACCTGACGTTATCCGCATGGTGGTCATGCTGTATGTGCGATATTCGCTGTCACTTCGGAACGTCGAGGATTTGCTCTTTGAACGCGGATATGACTTTTGTGACGAAACGGTGCGGCTCTGGTGGAACCGTTTCGGACCGATTTTCGCAGGTGCGATCCGGAGGCGGCGTGTGAACCACATGCGCGGCTTTCGACACTGGCCTGGGGCTTGTCAGGTTATCGGTTGCCGGACGAGCGAGTGCCTGAGCCTGAAAATTCATGCCGCAGCGGCGGATGCAGCATTCCATTCCGCCATCGCGGCAGTTCGGAATTGGCGCATCGTGTTTCGGGAGACGAGGTGACGCTGGGTGTTAAATGTATTGTAGATTGCGCTGTGGGTAGAAACGAAGCGTTGAGCTTGGCCTTGGGACTTGAAGCATTGCATCTTTCGTTCTCGTCATCGGACGGGATGGTGCGAATTCTCGACCCTGCTGTTCTCGCGTAATCGACCGGGTTGATGGCGGTCCTGACAACTCAAGACCTTCATCGCCGCGCAGTACGAAGGTAGGCCATCAGTGACGATGGTGTCCGGGATGGCGCGTTGGTCTTTCAGAAGTTTTCTTAGTAATTTCAATGCCGATTCTTTGTTCCGGCGTTTTTGGACGAGCACATCGAGGAACTCGCCCTCCTTATCGACGGTCCGCCACGTGTACATCCGTTGGCCGTAGATCCGGACGACCATTTCATCAAGATGCCAGACGCTGTCGGCGCGTCCGCGCTTGCGACGGATGTCGGCGACAATCGCCGGACCGAACTTGTTGGCCCAGCACCGGATGGTTTCGTAGCAGAGATCGATCCCCCGTTCGGCAAGCAGGTCCTCGACGTCTCGCAGGCTCAGGGTAAAACGGTAGTACAGCCAAACGCTGAGCCGGATGACGTCCGGCAGAAAGCGATGCCGTTTGAAAGAAATAGGATTCATGCCGCTCTCACTACGCGGCATAGTGCCGCAGGTGGAGACGCTTTAGCATCTGACTGACAGGATCACTGCACCTATCTCAACCCGCTCAGTTTTATATTGTTCATCTGCTGAATTTAAGATAACTAGGTAGCTGACGAACAAGCCCTAGAGTGCGGAACCGGCAAAGCCGGCACGCGCTCACAGAGCGTGAAGGGAACCTGTCAAACCAACGCAGGTTTCACGTGCCGCACAATCAATAGGCGTTCGCAAGGAGAGTAATGTTCAAAGGAGAGGCTTATGCCATTTCTAACCTACCTCAAGGGTGACGGTCTTGGCGAAGTCCTCGACAGGGAGCGGGAGCGATACGCCGGCTTCATGTTGATGGGGCAGCAGATCATGATCGAGGACGCAGAACTTTCGACTGTCGATCGGGAATTGATCGCGGCCTATGTGTCGGCACTGAACGACTGTTCGTTCTGCCACGGGACGCACGAGGCGATAGCCAGGGCATTCGGTGCCGACCCGGTTGTCCTTGCGACGATGATCGCCGATCCCGCCTCCGACAAGATACCGCCAAAGCTGTCGGCTCTTCTTGTCTACGCGAAGAAGCTGACCGAGACGCCATCGCGCCTGACCCAGGCCGATGCCGATCGGGTCCTGGCCGGGGGATGGAGCGAACAGGCGTTGAGCGACCTGGTGGCAGTCGTCGCCTACTTCGCAATGGCGAACCGGCTTGCCGACGGTCACGGCATCGAGGCGCTCGACAAGGCGGGCAACCAGGCCGTGGCGAATTTCGTGAAGGATAACGGCTACCCGATGATCGAAAGGATCATGGCGCCCATCGGCAAGCAATCAGTCTGAGCAAGATCGAACGTTCGAAACGAACGGAAAAATAACGTGTTCGCACGATAAACATGAGGACGGGATGATGTTGAACAAGAGCGCTCGGTGCCGTGCATTCGCGGCCATGTCGGTTTCGGGAATCGCGTTGGCGGTGGCAATATCAAGCACGGCGGCCTTGGCGCAGGACGGCGATCTTTCGCAGGACGCGGCAAGAACGTCGGCCCCCTCGGGGGGCCTGGAAGAAATCATCGTGACCGCGCGCAAGCGTGCGGAGACGGTCCAGGACGTTCCGGTTCTCGTGACCGCGATATCAGAGGAAATGGTTGAGCGTTACGATCTCACCTCTCTGGAAAAGGTGGCCGCGTTCACTCCACAGTTCAACATCGGTCGCGCGTCGAACGGCTCGGGGGCACAGATAACTCTTCGCGGCATCGGTTCGCAAGCCACTTCGATCGGCCTTGAACAATCGACGGCAGTTATCGTGGATGGGGTGTATTACGGGCAGGCCCGCGTGATTAACGAGGCGTTCTTCGACCTTGAGCGTGTGGAATTGCTGAAGGGTCCGCAGGCTTTGTTCTTCGGGAAGAACGCGACCGCAGGCGTCGTTTCCATAACCACTGCCAGCCCCAAGGATACTTTCGAGGCGATGGGACGGGTCGGATACGAATTCCGCTCGGATAATCTGGTGGGTTCCGGGTTCGTATCGGGGCCGATTGCACCTAACCTGTCCGCCCGCCTCGCGGTGCGCGTCTCGCATATGAGCGGAGGCTATTTCCGCAACAAGCAAACCGAGCCGCTGACGACAGCGACATTCGATATCGCCACAGGCGATCTCAATCCGCGTGTGCAGCAGGTCAGCCAGGGCGACCAGCCTGGAACGGATGAGAAGCTGATCAGGGGCACCTTGGAATGGGAGCCGACCTCGCGCCTTACCGCCAATTTGAAGGCGAGCTGGTTCAAATCCGACGACGAGAGCAATTCCTGGAACATGGTGCCGTTTCGCTGCGCTCTGGGGGTGCCGCAGCCCAATCCGAATGTCCCATGTGAGAAGAAGTTCAATGTCTACATGGTCAACTCTCCCGACGGCCTGGGCGGCTCCACTCCTGAATCGCGGGAGGACGGGCAGTCCTTCAACGCCTACAAGTCGTGGTCGGTAACCGGTTCGCTGAATTACGATGCGGACGATTTCCTGATCACGTCGGTCTCCAACTACAACTGGAACCGCAACCGTTGGGGGCTTGGGCAGAACGTCCCGGCAGAGGCAACGTTCATCGCCGCGACCGAAAACACGTCTTTCTGGGCCTTATCTAACGAGACTCGCGTCCAGACGACATTCGCCGGTCCGGTCAACGCGATGCTGGGCGGCTACTACCAGAAAACCCGGCGCAATTTCCGCCAGTACGGCGCCTTTGCCCCGCTGGAAGATTCGTCCCAGCCGCAATTCCGCCGATTCGATTCAACCCATCGGTATTCACGCACGGATGGCGAGACGTTGTCCGCCTTCGGGCAGGTAACCTGGAAGGTCGTTCCCACCGTCGAAATCGCGGGCGGCGTGCGGTTCACGCACGAGACGAAGGACAGCATCCTGTATCAGGAGTATGTCAACGCCGCCTTACAGGGACTGTTTATCCAGTACGATCCGTCCGATCCTACCACGTACATCGTCGGCGATCAGACCTTCGAAAACTGGTCGCCCGAAGCGACGATTACCTGGCAACCCAGCGACCAAGTCACAGTCTATGCCGCTTACAAGACCGCCTACAAGTCAGGCGGCTTCTCGAACAGCGCCTTGGTAACCGCATTGACCATCCCCAGCGACATCGCGTTCGAGCCTGAAAAGGCGAAAGGCTTCGAAGGCGGCGTGAAGACGACTCTATTCGATCGCCAGCTTCGCTTCAACGTGGGCGCCTACTACTTCAAGTACACTAACCTGCAGATTGACTACTTCAATTCAATCACCTTCCAGTTCATCACAACCAACGCGGGTTCCGCCACCACACGGGGCGTGGAACTGGAAACGGAATTCGCTCCCAACGCGCTTCCGGGCTTCAGCACGAGGGCAGCGCTTGCGTACAACAAGGCGCGCTACAAGGATTACCTGGCGCCTTGCTATGGCGGCCAGTCGATCGCTGCCGGCTGCGATATCACTTTCCAGGGCGGGCCAGGCCAGGATCTGAGCGGAACCCCGACGGCCGTTGCACCGGCGTGGACCGGAAATCTCGGCATCAACTACGAGACCGACGTAAGCGATGGCATCGTGTTCGCGACTTCCGGTAACGTGCGCTACTCGAGCAGCTATCTCGGCTCCAGCTTCGGGCATCCTCTGTCGCGTCAGGGGGAGCACGCCGTGCTTGATGCCACGGCCACGATTCGCACGTCCGACGACCGGCTGGAATTTTCCATCATCGGAAAGAACCTGACCAACAAGTTCTACATCTCCGGTGTGCAGGAACAGCCCAATAGCGGCAGCGGAACCGGGACGAACAACGCGATCCCGTCAGATATCGTCGGCCTCGTCGCCCTACCGCGGACGATCATGGCGCAGATAACCACCCGCTTCTGAGGAAAGTCGATGATGGACACGAAGTCGCCGCTCGAAAAGATCCTGTCGCCGGCCGAGCGGCGGCGCAGCATCGCTGTCGATCATCAGCGTCGATCGGTCAGGCTCATACGGGACGGGGAAACGGATCGTTCGGATGGGCCGATGACGAATGATCCGGCTGTCTACGTCGACGCCGATTGGGCAAGGGTCGAGCGGAAGGCGATTTTCACCGAGATGCCGCTTCTGGCCGGTTTCGGGGTCGACATACCCGAAGCCGGCGACAAGTTGCTTTTCGAGGCGACTGGTGTACCGATCCTGGTCGTGCGCGCCGGCGACGGCCGCGTGAATGCGTTTCTCAACATGTGTACGCATCGTGCGGCCAAGCTGGTGACCGAATGTACGCGTTCCAAAAAGATGACTTGCCGTTTCCACGCCTGGACCTTCGACCTTGAGGGCATGCTAACCGGCATGCCGGCGAAGGAAAGTTTCGCCGGGATCGCCAAGGCCGATCGCGGCCTCATTCGCGTGCCTGTCGTCGAATGGGCCGGCATGATCTTCGTAAAGCCGCGTCCCGGCGACGACGAAATCGACATCGAGGCATTCCTCGCGGACTTCGCCCCCGAGGTTGCCCAACTCGAGTTCGAGCGCATGAGGCTGGTCAAGGCGACGCGACTGGAAATCGATGCGAACTGGAAATACGCTCTCGACACTTATGGCGAGGCCTATCACTTCAACTCGCTGCACCCCTCGTCGATCGGTAGCACACACTACACCGATCGCATGTGCTACGACGACTTCAACCCGCATCATCGCATTGCCTATCCGTACAAGCATGTAGGTGCATATATCGGCCGGTCGGAAAGCGAATGGCCCGACGAGCCGTTCAACGCGGTGCACCTGCTGTTTCCGAACGTCATCCTGAACGTCTGGCAGATCGACGCGGGCCCGGCCTATTCGATCTACCGGCTGTTCCCGGGCGAAACCCCCGACAAGGCTTTTGCCTTGACCGCCACCTACCGCCCCGACACGGCGGATCCCGACGTGGACGACCAGCCGTGGATCGACCTTCATGACTATATCGAGGAAGTCGTGACCACCGAGGACTACAGCGTATCGGCTGACGGGCAGCGCAACCTCGCCCATGCGCCCGCCGATTTCCGTGTCGTCTACGGCAGCAATGAAATCGCCATCCAGAACTTCCACCGGCGCCTTGCCGCATACATCGATGCGGAGCGCGCAAGATGAACGGGACACTGGACCGACTCGCCGCGGAGTCGGCAATCAAGCGGGTGATCCACCTTTATTGCCATGCGCTGGACAGGCGGCGCTGGGAATTGCTCGATCAGGTATTCCACGAAGATGCGAAATATGGTTTTGGCGACATCGCCGGCAGCTGGCGCGATTTCCTGGCGGCGGCGCGGTCGATCGTCGATCCTCTCGGCCCCACTCAGCACATGGTCGCCAACATCCTGATCAGCATCGAAGGCGATGTAGCGCATGTCGAGACTTACCTGAACGGCTATCACGTCATTCCGGCAGACTATCCCGCCGGACTCAATACCAATGGCCTGTTTTACGACCGCCCGGGCGAACGCTACGTCTCTGTGGTGGGGGGACGCTACGTCGATCGGTTCGAACAGCGGGACGGGGATTGGCGGATCGCGCAAAGGGCGGGCATCTACGATTGGATCCAGGTATTGCCCTACACCGACGGGGGCCTGTCGCAAAGCCCTGATGCTGCCCTTGGCAAATGGGGGCCGAGCGATGCATCGATGACCGTTGTGCGGCCTTTGTACGAGCGGTGAAGAGTTCGATGGACATCGTCGATAGCCAGATCCATTTCGGTCCGGGCCAGATCGACGAAACGCTCGCCGGCATGAACGCGCTGGGCATCTCGGCGGTGCTGGCCGACGAATTCTGGGGCCTCGACAACTGGGGTCCGGGATACAAGCTCGCCGGTGGCGGCTATCGCGTGACAAGTCCCACGACGGAATTGGCTAGCTGGCTGCATCCGGACCGGTTCTCGTATGTCCTGCGGGTAGACCGGCTTGACCCCGAGGTTCTGCCGCTTGTCCGCATTGCGCGCGATGCGCCGAACCTGCGCGCCATCCGCATGTTGCCAGGACTGACGGCGGAAGAACTCCGGGCCTTTGCCGAAGGGGCCTATGATCCCGTGCTGGCGCAGGCCGAAGCGCTTGGCTTGCCGTGCTTCTTTTTCATTCCGGGCAGGGCCGAACTTGTCGGACGCTACCTCGAAAAGTTTCCCGGGCTGACGATCATCGTCGATCACTGCGGCATGCCGATGGAAAGCGGCGTGAGCTTTCTCGATGCCGAAACGCCCGATGCCGACACGCCGTCCGATGGCGCCGACCTACGGGCATTTCAGGCTGTGCTGGATCTTGCGGAATGGCCCAATGCGAGGCTCAAGTGGAGCCATGCGCAAGGCATGTTCGGGGTCCGCGATTATCCGTTCCCCGCGCTTTGGCCTCATTTGCGAAGGGCCATCGATGCATTTGGTGCCGATCGCATCATGTGGGCCAGCGATATCGGCGGCAACCAGACTGGCGAGACCTGGGGCGAATTGTTGCACTGCCTGCGCGATTGCGCCGAATTCACTGATGACGAGAAAGCCTGGTTGCTTGGCAAGACGGTTCGCACCGCGCTCGATTGGCCTGCGGGTTCGGAGGTGGCGGCATGTTGATCGTCGCCGGGCGGATCGAGACAGCGCGCGAGCTGGTGGATGAGCTTTTCACCGAATTGCGGGCCGGGATCGAGGACAGTCTGCGCGAAGACGGATGCCGGTTCTACTCGTTCGGCATGGAGGATCGTGACCTCGGTCACATCCTGACCCTGCAGATCTGGCGTGACGAAGCGGCGCTCGCGGCGCACCTTGCGCGGCCCGAACTGGGCGCGATCGTCGGCAAGTGGCAGGACCGGTTCGTCGTTCATACCCGGCTTTACGATGCAGCGAACGAGCGCATGGTCGGCGAATGGCGCGACCCCGCGCACGAACGGCTGATCCGCGAAAGCCGGCCCTAAATCCTAGCGCAGCCGATAGGCATTTCCGTCCCGGTCGATGCAGCCGGCGCTGGGCGTCGGCCAGTGAGTGCCGATCATGATCGCGTCGGTGCCAGCGATGGCGGAAAAGCGTTCTTCACGAGTCAGGGCCGACAGGGCCGGATCGTAATCGGACGTGATCGACCATTCGGGATGGGCGAGTTGGCAGGGGTGATGGATGAAGTCACCGGTGATCAGGGCGGCTTGGCCATTGGACGTGACCTCCACACTGACGTGACCCGCCGTGTGGCCGGGCGTGGGCACCAGTCGGACACCTTCGCACACGACGTAATCGCACGGCACGAAATCGACCAGCCCGGCCGCGATCACTGGCAACACCGAATCAGCGACGACCGCCCGGTCCACGTCGCGCATCACGTCTCCGCCGGTATCGCGGACCAGTTCCTGCATGACGGCGTATTCTTGCTCCGCAATCAGGTAACGAGCATTGGGGAAGGTCGGTATCCACCTGCCATCGCGCAGCACCGTGTTCCAGCCGACATGATCGAGGTGGAGGTGGGTGCAGAGCACGAAATCGAAGCTTTCCGGGGGAAAGCCCGCCGCATTCAACTGGTCCAGGAAGCGGTAGCTCTGCTGGTGCCAGATGGGAAAGGCGCTGCGGTCCTTGTCGTTACCGACGCATGTGTCGACGATGATCCGTTTGCCGTGCGCTTCGATCACCAGCGCGTGTATGCTGAATTTTAGCACGCCTTCGGGCGTTACGTATTCGTGGCCGAGCCATTCGATCGCACGCAGGGCGTCCGGGGTCGCGAAGGGCAGGAAAGCGTCCAGCCCGCCATCGAACGTCGATTCGACGATCCGGGTGATGACGATATGGCCGATATGCCATTGCAGCAACTTATCGTCAGTGCCGTGATCGAGTACCTCAGTCATGGCGATCGTCCAAGTAGGCGTCGACTGTCTGTTCGAGGTAGCGCACCCGCACTTCCTGGTAGTTGAGCAGCGTCTGTGCGCCTTTCTCGCTGGCGTAGAACCCTTCCTGCTGCGCGCGTACGTTGTCGGTGTCCTGATCGAACACGTGAGCAAGGGTCTTGTCGAAGCCGGGAACCATCGCGAAGCTGTCCTCCTCGCGGAGACGGAAGGGCTCGGCCGGTTCGGGGCGAGGGCCTTCGTCGGGTATCTGCCGCAGCATGACCAGTTCGAACAGCGTCCTGTCGGGATCGTTGCCGATGGGGCGGAAGCGGTAGGCAACCGGCAGGGTCAGCTGGGGGTAAAGGATCATGTTGGGAAACAGGCCGTACTGCGCGACGTCGATCACCTCGGTGTCGGTAAAGCGGGACAGGTCCGTCTTGTAGGCTTCGCCAAGGGCGCTGCGCAGCGTTCGCGCCATCACGATCCGGGCCGTCTCGTCTTGGCCGGTTTCGCTTTGCCCGATCAGCTTGTCGCGGTCGCCGACGAGCATGGATTCCAGCAATTCGCGTTCGCTCAGGGGCTTGTCGAGATGCGGGCTCGATACGCCGAAGGCATTGAGAAAGCGGGAAACGTGTTTGCCCAGAATGTCGTACTGGGTTGGCTCGTCATATGCGGCGGCGAGCAGTTCTGGGTGCGTGGTCTGAGTATGATAATTCTCGATGAAGGCTTCTTTCGCGGCCTTCCAGTTGCAGAAAAGCTCCTTTTCGATATGGAGTTCTATGAAGCGGCGTTCCATCGCGAAATTCGCGAAATGTTCGGGCAGCGGATCAATATATTCCTCTAACGGCGGCGCCTTGCCGTCGGGGTTGATGAAGACGAAACCGCCCCACAAACCGACGCGGGCCTCCGGCAGATGGAAGTCCCGGTCCCTGATGTGCGGCGCATCCCACGCGCATGGCACCCGGACGAGTTCCCCCTCAAGGCTCCAGGTCCAGCCGTGGAACGGGCAGGACAGTTCGTTGGCCGACCCGTCGCGGTGGCCGCTGCGCAGCTTGGTCCCGCGGTGAAGGCACGAATTGACGTAGGCGCGCACGTTACCTTCGTTATCGCGCAGGACGATGTACGACTTGCGGCCGATTTCGTAGACGTAATAGTCTCCTGGCTCACGAATCTGTTCCTCACGGCACGCCCATTGCCATACCCTCGGCCATAGATCCCTGAATTCGCGATCCATGAATTCGCGGCTGGTGTAGCGGTCGAAATCGATGTCCTTATCACCCAGAAAGCGCGGCGCTTCCAGTTCGAAAACTGGGGGAACCGGGCCGCCGTCGCGATGAAGAATGTCCTGCGTCGTCGGATTGTCGGGTTTGCGAAAAGCCTTGTCCGTCAAGTTCCGGGGCATTCATCTCTCCATCGATCATGCTTCATCAGCTGTTTGTTTGACAGTCCTTGTTTGAGGTTTATACAACAAGCGCAAAATAAAAGGAAGGATCGAGCGATGCGACTGGAAGGCAAAAGGGCTCTGGTGATCGGCGCGGCCGAAACTGGCAACATGGGACAGGCGATCGCGCGCCGGTTGAAGTCGGAGGGATGCGACGTGACCGTGTCCAGCCGCCGCATCGAACTGCTGCAGGAATTCGCGCGGGAACTGGGTGGACATGCCGTCGCTTGCGACCTGACCGACCGCGACAGCGTGTTCGCGCTGGCTGAGGAGGCTTCTTCGCGGATGGGTGGCATCGATATCGCGATCAATTCGACCGGGGTTGCGGTGGGCGGGCCTTTCGTCGATTTCGCAGAGGCCGATCTCGACAAGCTGATTGACCTTCAGTTCAAAGGATCGTTCTTTTTTCTGCAGGCGATGGTCAAGGCCATGCAGGCCAGCGGCGGGTCCATAATCCAGATCTCATCCGCGGTTGCGCAGCCAGGAACCACGGTTGATGGCGGCTACGAGGCCTATATGGGCACCAAGGCCGGAATCGACCAAGTCGTGCGTGCCGTCGCCAACCAGTTCGGCAAGCTGGGTATCCGGGTCAATTCGATTGCGGCCGGTCACACCGATACCCCGATGCATCACGAGAATTTCGGGGGCAGCGACATCCCCGACTGGATGAAAGCCTGCTTCGCCGACTGCTATCCGCTGGGCCGCTACGGCACCAGTGACGATATCGCAGAAGGATGCGTCTGGCTGGGCCAGGACAATTGCTTCATGACCGGACAGGTGCTCCAGCTCAATGGCGGCCTGACACTGCGCCGCAATCCGCTGATGCAGGACCTCGAACGCTACCAGCGCGAATACGAAAACGGCTGATGCCGGCAGCGCGGCCGGTCAATGTGCCGGCGGCGGATCATAGAGAATGGCGGGCGAAGCCTCGTTGACGTCCGTGAGGCCGACGAGGCCGGTGGTGATGTGCAATTGCGTGCGGATTACCTCCAGCGCCTTGGACACGCCCGCCTGCCCCGCCGCGCCCAGGCCATAGAGGTGCGCGCGTCCGATCAGGCAACCACGCGCTCCGAGCGCCATGGCTTTCAGCACGTCCTGACCCGACCGGATGCCGCCGTCCATAAGCACCTCGCTCCGGCCCCCGACGGCCGCGGCGACCGCGGGAAGCATTTCGATCGTGGCGCTGCATTCGTCGAGTTGGTTGCCGCCGTGGTTCGAAACGACGACGGCATCGGCGCCGAGGCCGACCGCGCGCTCGGCATCTTCTGGCTCGTTGATGCCCTTCAGGACCAGCTTGCCGGGCCAAAGGTCGCGAAGCCATGCGACGTCGTCCCAGCTTGTGGAGGCGTCAAGCTGTCCGACGATCTCGACGATGTCCCATGGCCTTTGCCGATGAGCATCGAAATTCCGGAACCGAATCGGACGCCCGAACAGCGTCGCGATGGCCCAGCGAGGTCGCGATGCATATTCGATCAGCGCCCGCGACAGGATGCGCGGCGGCATCGACCAAGCCGGGTTGTTCGTCAGCCGGTCGTGTTGGGAATAATACGGCCATGTCGTGGTGAGCACAAGCGCGGGGCAACCGGCATCGTGCGCACGCCTTGCCATGGCGGCGACCAGATTCCGGTCGCGCATCATGCACATCTGGAAGAACGGGGGCGGGGCGACAGCGCAAACGTCCTCAATCGAGCTGAGCGCCATCATCCCGAGCGTATAGGGTATGCCCGCATCGACCGCGGCCTTCGCCGCCAATATCTCGCCGCGTGCACCACCTGCCAGAATGCCGCTAATGCCGGTGGGTGCGATGGCCAGGGGCATGGCGCAGTCCTGGCCCAACAAGGTTGTACCGATCGAGACATTGCTGACGTCGCGCAAGGTGCGCTGCCGGAACCGGATCTTCGCCAGTTGCGCCAGATTTTCGTTCCGAGTGATTTCGCGAAAGGCTGCCCCATCTACAAAATCGAAAAGGTGTCGCGGCAATGACTTCTGCGCCAGAGATCGCAGGTTTTCGACATTGGCCACGGTGCGTAGATTGGCCATGCGGTGTTTCATCCTCTTACGCTGCCAGACCAGTTTCGTTCCGATCATGCAAATTTATAGGTTTGCGGGTCTTGCGGGGGCAAGTTAATTTTTATACAACCGATGCACAATAAAAGTTCGGGACAGGATGTTATGGCTTCGAAGATACTGGAAGGCAGAGTTGCCCTTGTTACTGGTGCGGGTCGGGGAATCGGTCGTGCGATGGCCTTGGCCTATGGCGCGGAGGGCGCCAAGGTTGCGGTAGTCTCGCGCACGCCGACGACGGTCGAGGCGGTGGCCAAGGAAATCCGCGACGCTGGTGGCGAGGCGATCGGTGTGGCCTGCGACGTGGGGCAGCGCGATCAGGTCTTTGCCGCGGTGGACAAGACCGTCGAAGCATTCGGCGCGCTACACATCGTCGTGAACAACGCGCAAGGTTTCGGGACCGAGGCCAGCCCGCAACCCTCTACCGTATTCAGTCCGTGCGAGGATACCAACGAGGACGAGTGGGAATACACTTTCCGCACAGGCGCGACCGCATCGCTTTGGTTCATGAAGGCGGCCTTTCAACATATGAAGAACGCGGGCTACGGCCGGGTGATCAACTTCGCATCCTCGTCAGGCCAGGTCGGGTTTGAAGGCAACACCTGCTACAACGCGACTAAGGAAGCGATCAGGGGCCTTTCGCGGACGGCAGCTCGGGAATGGGGCCAGTACGGGATTACGGTAAACATCATTAACCCGGCACTGGAGACGCGCGCATTCGATGCGTGGAAGACGGCGCGGCCTGAATTTGTGGAAGAGCTCAAGCAGAAGATTCCCGTTCGCCGCCTGGGCGATCCCGAGCGCGATGCCGGCCCTCTGGCCGTGTTCATTGCCAGCGACGGCGCAAGCTACATCACCGGACAGACTTTCATGCTCGAGGGGGGCATGCACACCTTCCCGTGAGAGATCCGTGGCGCACCGCAGGCACGGGGCACTTTTGCGGAACCTTGAAGCGGCGTGCTTCGCCTCGCCAAGACAAATATTCAGGAGATGATGATGGGACAGCTGGACGGTAAATCTGCGCTTGTAACGGGCGGGGGAAGCGGCATCGGTCAGGCCGTTGCGATCGCATTCGCCAAAGAAGGCGCAAAAGTAATGATCTGCGGCCGCCGCGAGGATTCGGGTGACGAGACACTCAGGCAGGTCGAAGCGGAAGGCGGCACATGCCGCTTCTTCCAGTGCGACGTGTCAAAAGCCGATCAGGTCGAGGCTCTGGTGGCCGAAACCGTCAAGCAGTTCGGTGGCCTCGATGTCGCGTTCAACAACGCAGGCGTCTTTTATGGAATGGGCCTGCTTGCGGACCTGACCGAGGAGGATTGCGTCCAGAGCTTCGATACCAACGTGCGCTCGACCTTCCTGTGCCTGAAGTACGAGATCCAGCAGATGCTCAAGCAAGGCAAGGGCGGCTCGATCATCAACAACGCATCGGCGCAGAGCCATCTCGCTCTCGGCTATTCGGCCCACTACACTGCGGCAAAGCACGCCATCCTCGGATACACCCGCGCCGCAGCCGTCGATTATGCGAAGGATGCCATTCGCGTGAACGCGATCTCGCCCGGCATCACGCTGACGCCGATGATGGCGGGCTTCGATCCCGAAGCGCCGGAAAATGCCGTCCTCATGTCGCGCATGCCGGCTGGCCGCGTCGCTACGCCCGGCGAGATCGCCGGAACGGTCGTCTTCATGGCCTCTGACGCGTCGCCCTATATGCACGGGGCATCGATCGCAATCGACGGCGGCTGGACCGCACATTAAGCATTAAGAAGGATAGAGGAATGGCCAAGCGATACAGGTTCGTCGCACTCGTCAATGCCGCACCGGGCAGGGACGAAGAATTCAACGAGTGGCACACCAGCACGCATATGAAGGAAGTGCTGGAGCACGCGGGGTTCGCCTTTTCGGAACGGATGAAGCTGGTGCCCGGCACCACGGGTGAAGGGGAGGCTTATGGCTACCTTGTCACGATGGAAGTCGAGACGGACGATCCGATGGCGGTAATGGCCAAAATGGGCGCGGCCGTGGAAGCGGGCAAGATCGGTGTTTCCGATTGTCTTGCTCCGCCGATCTGGGCGGGTCTGTACGAGGAGATCGAAGGGGCGCGAAAGACGCGCGTTTGATCGTGGCGAACGGCGGCGGAAAAATGGTTGGCGCCGCGGAACGGAGAGCAAGATGACCGACGACGTGAAAACAGACGCGAAACCGGGCGAGGCACGTTGCCCCGGCATCAGCGTCCAGGACATTCTTGCCGACGACAGCCGTTCCGTTCCCGACTTTCTTACCGAGCAGAGCTACGAATTCCTTGGCGACGAGGACATTCCGGTCGAGCGTTACATCTCGCAGGAATTCTTCGAGCGTGAAATCCGCGACATGTGGCCGCGGGTTTGGCAATGGGCCTGCCGCGAGGAACATATCCCCGAAGACGGCGACTACATCGTTTACGATGTCGGCCCCTATTCCGTGCTGATCGTGCGAACAGGGGATGGCGGGATCAAGGCCTATCGCAACGCCTGCATGCACCGTGGCACGATGCTCAAGCCTCCCGCTAGCGAAGGCAGTGCTGATATCATCCGTTGCCCGTATCATGGCTGGCAGTGGAACCTTGACGGCCAGCTTGAAACGCTGCCCTGCCAATGGGACTTCCCCCACGTCGACAAGGCGGCCTACGCCCTGAAGCCGGTGCGGTGCGAAGTCTGGGGCGGGTTCGTGTTCGTTAATCTCGACGAAAATGCGGAACCGTTGCTGGATTATCTCTCCCCGCTGCCGGAGCATGTTTCGAGCGACGTGTTCACCAACCGTTATGTTGCGATGCACGTGCAGAAAGAGCTCAACTGCAACTGGAAGATCGCGTCAGAAGCCTTTCTCGAGGCCTATCATGTCATGGAAACCCACCCGCAACTGATGCGGACCAATGGCGACGCGAACACCCAGTACGATTTCTATGGCGACAACATCAACCGCCTGATCAACGTGGCCGGGTCGCCCAGCGCCTTCCTCAAGGAGGAGCTGACCGAACAGGAGATCCTTGACAGTTTCCTGATGGGCGACAGCGGCGATGTCGGCGAGAAGCTGACCGTCCCCAACGGGAGCTCGGCGCGCAAGGTCATGGCCCAGTTCTTCCGCGACATGTCCCGGCAGAAAGGCATGCGCAATCTCGACCAAATCTCGGACTCCGAGATTGTCGATTCGATCGCCTATTTCGCCTTTCCCAATCAACAATTCTTTACCGGCGTGGCATTCCCGATCGTTTATCGCTTCCGTCCGCTCGGGATGAGCAAGGACAAGTCAATTTTCGACCTCGTCATTCTCAAGCAAAGGCCGACGGACGGCAGCAAGTGGGAAACGGCCGAGCCCTATCGCCTGAAATCCGAGGAATCCTATACCACCGTTCCGGGCATCGATCCTTACATCGGCAACGTCTACGACCAGGATACCGGCAACATGGAAGCGGCGCAGCTTGGCTGTGCAACGCTGGGCCGCGACGGCGTGACGCTTGCCAATTACCAGGAAATCCGGATCCGCCACATGCACCGGACGCTCATGAAATATCTCGACAAGCCAGCCACCAGGAACTGACGATGACGAACATTCTAATTACTGGCGCCGCGCGCGGACTGGGCTTTGAGCTGGCCCGGCAGTTCGCCGAGCAAGGCGAGCGCGTCTATGCAACTTGTCGCAACCCGCAGGCTGCCGAGGCGCTGCGCAATGTCGCAGAGGCCAGCGAAGGCCGCCTGACGGTGCACCGCATGGACGTGGGCGACATGGCATCGGTCAAAGCCTGCGCCGAGGAGTTGAAGGACGTCGACATCGACATCCTGATCAACAATGCAGGTGTATGGGGCGGGCTTGATACGCAGACGTTCCAGAACATGGATTATGACAACTGGGCGCGCGAGTTGAATATCATGCTGATGGGGCCGTTCAGGGTGATGCAGAATTTCTTGCCCCATGTCCGGCGGGGCCACGACAAGAAGATCGTGTCGATCACCAGCCAGACCGCAGCCCATGCCTATGATCACCTGATCGGTTATTCCTATGCCACCGCCAAGGCCGGGCTCAACCGGGCGATGACCGCGCTGGCGCAGGAAATGCAGGACGAGGACCTGATCTTCACCTTGCTGCATCCCGGCTGGATCAAGACCGACATGGCGGGCGACGTGGCCGATCTGGAGCCGGCCGATGCCGCGCGCGACAACATTGTCGCGATCCGCAACCTGACCAAGGAAGACAGTGGCAAGTTCCGGAAATGGGATGGTGGAATCCATCCCTGGTGACAGCCGATTGAAGCGGTTGGTCAATTGACCTTCTGTTCTGCAGCAATCCTGACTAAGGGGCCTGAGTCGCATTAACGGGGACGAGTGGGTTCGAACGATGCCTTTGATTGTCGATCATGATAAACGGCGCGCGATCATCGCCGATATCGTCAAGGAAATGATCGCTGAAACGGGCATCGATTCGGTGACCGTGCGCGCGGTCGCACGCAAGGCGGGATACAGTTCGACCATCCTCTCGCACTACTTTCGCGACAAGCAGCACTTGCTCTTGTCGGCCTTTGGCTCGGTGCTGAGCGAAACACCGGTTCGGGTCCAGACCGTGATGGAAGCGGGCGGCGACCTGCTCGAATGTATTACGGCGCTGCTTCCCATTACGGAATCTAACCTTCGCGACTGGCAGGCTTGGTTCGGATTTTGGGGGAAAGTGACGCATGACCCGGCTCTTGCCGAAGAGCGGTTGATCGGCATCGAAGAAACCAACAAGACGCTTATGATGATCCTTGGCTATGCAATCGAACGCGGCGAATTGCCGAAGGACATCGACAAGGCGTTTCACGCCAATGCCATCCAGATCTTCCTGAACGGCATATCGGCGATGGTGACCACCCAGCCCGAAGCCTGGCCGAAAGTCGAGCAGCAGCGCTACCTGCGAAACCATATCCGCGCCATGAAGCTGCAAGGCAACGGCGCCGCGTGAAGACCGGTGAACGGCGCTGATTTTATATTGTGCAACTGCTGAATCATAGCTAGCCTGTCCTCGCATTAGCAAGTGAACACGCGGATTTGCACGTCGCCGCAGCAGCGGCTTCGTCTGATCATCGCGACCTGCGGATCATCGCAGGGCCTGGGGGATGAGACCAGAATGACGACCAGCAGACAGCTTTTTCAATGCGCCTACTTTGTCTCCAGTATCGACGACGCGGCGCGCAAGTGGTCCCAGGCATTCGGTGCCGGCCCGTTCTTCATGATCCGCCACCATGAATGCGATGAATTCACTTATCGCGGCACCGACGAGGAAGCCGACGTTTCCTACGCCTTCGGTTACCTGGGCGACATGATGATCCAGTTCATCGAGCAGCATGACGACAAGAATTCGATCTATCGCGAAATGTATGCGCCGGGCGAAGAAGGCTATCATCACATCGCCTATCTCGTCTCCGACTTCGATGCCGAACGCCGGCACTGGCTCGACATGGGCTACGATCTCGCGACGGAGCTTTACGCCGACGAAGTGAATGCGGCCTATTTCGATACGCGAAGCCTCAACGGAGGCTTCACCGAGATCCATGGCGATCCAATGCACATCATGGGCATGTTCGGCCTTTGGAAGCGGGCGCACGAAGCGTGGAAGCCGGGCGATCCATGGAAGATCGAGGCCGAAGGCATCACCGACTATAGCCGGGCCGCGCTGCTGCCCAAGTGACTATCGCATGACCGAATAGGAACAAGCGCGTGACCGGAAACCGGCACGCATCCTAGGGAGAGGATTTGCATGAAGCTGCTCGAACCGTTGCGACTTGGCCCGATCGAGCTGAAGAACCGCGTCGTCATTACCGCGCATGCGGCCTATACCGACTTCTTCCGGCCGGATTGCGATGGCGAACGATACATGGCCTATCTGGAACGGCGCGCGAGAGGCGGCGCCGGCCTGATGATGACCACTGCCATGCACGTTCACGAAGCTAGCCAGATGCTCAATCACTGGGTCTTCGATGCCGCGACGATGGCTCCCAAGTTTCGCCAGCTGAGCGACCGCGTGCATCGCCACGGCGGCAGGATTCTGGCGCAGGTTTTCCACTTCGGAGTCATGGGCAAGGCCGAGACTCACGAGGATTTCAAGCCGATCTGGGGATTTTCGCCGCTGGAGAGCGCCGACGGCGAAGCCTGTCACGTAATGACTGACGCCGAGATCGAGGAAGTGCTCGATGCCTTCGTCGCCGCGTCGGTCTGTGCGGTCGAGAACGGCATGGACGGGATCGAACTGCACGGAACGCACGGTTATCTTCTGCAGCAATCGTGGACGCCGTTTTCCAACTATCGCACCGACAAATGGGGCCAGCGAACCTATTTTGCGCATGAGCTTTCACGCCGGGTCCGCGAGGCGATCGGACCCGAAAAGGTGATGGGCATTCGCATTTCGCTCGACGATTTTCGCGGCCGTGAACGGGGTGGGCTCGAATTCGACGACATCTGCGACATCGTTGACGAACTGACCGCGACGGGCCGCTTCGACTACGTGAACACGTCGGAAGGCAGCGGCAATTTCGACTATGCCCAGGTCATAACGAACTATCGGCACAAGTTCGGCAAGACGCTGCCCGCGGTCCATGCGCTGCGCCAACGTATAGGGGCGCGTATCCCCGTCATCGGGGTCAACAAGATTCCGACGGTCGACCTCGCTGAACAGGCGCTTGTCGATGGCGATTGTGATCTTGTCGGCATGACCCGCGCGCAGATCGCCGACCCCGACCTTGTCTACAAGCTGGAACACGGCGAGGCGCCGCGTATCCGCACTTGTACCGGAGCGAACCAGGGCTGCATAGATCGGGTGAGCATGTATCCAATCACCTGCATCCAGAACCCGGAAGTGGGCGAGGAAAACCGCTTCCGGAAGCTGGACGCCGAACCGGTGAAACCCAAGCGGGTGCTCGTCATCGGCGGCGGCCCAGCGGGAATGAAGGCGGCCGAGGTTGCGGCAAGGCGCGGGCATCAGGTGACGCTGGCGGAATCCGGTCATCGGCTTGGCGGACGGCTCAATTTGGTCGAAACTCTTGGTAGCGCCTCGAACCTTCTCGCCATGACCTCATGGCTCGAACAGGAACTCGAGCTTTTACAGGTGCGGGTCATACTGCAGACCACTGTCGATGAGGCGTTGATCGAAGAATTGAAGCCCGATGCGATCGTCTTGGCAAGCGGTGCAAGGGCCAAGTCGCATCTGGAATTCGCAACCGACGATTCCGTGCCGGTGCTCGAAATCGACGCGGCGGTGCAGGGCGAAATTGAAGGGCAGACCTTCGAGATGCGGGGCACCAATGCCGTCATCGTCGACCGACGGGGGACATATGAGACCGGGCTATGCGTCGAAGCGCTCGTCCGACGGGGTGCATCGGTAACTGTGGTCACGCCATTTCTTCATTTCGGGGCGAACTTGGGCTTCACCCACCTTGCCGATTACTTGCGGCTGCTTCCCGAATGGGGCGTCAAGGTGATGGCGCAGAGCCAGGCGCGGTCGATCCACGACGGAACCCTGCTGGTATTTGACGGGACAACCGGGAAGGAGGTGGCGCTGCCCTGCGACTTCATTGTCGCCGGAGTACCCGCCCAGCCCGTGACCGACCTAGTGGAAGCGTGCGAACGCCATGCGCCCACCAAGTTGGTGGGCGACGCCTATGTGCCCCGTTCGGCCCTAGAAGCGATCCGCGAAGGTGACAGGATCGGACGTACGCTCTGACGTTTCGCCGATCGAAGCGTTCAGGGTCCGGCTTTACGGGGTTGATTGGCCTACCACCTCTTCGATGGGCCATGGCGCTCGGGAACTTCCGCCCATGGAGAACCGGTGCGGAAGCGCCAGAGTATGCCGTTCAGCACTCGACTATCATCGACCCGAGGAACGCCGCGCGGCTTGTTCGGCAGAAGCGGCGCAATAATCGACCATTCCCCATCCATCAGTTCATATCGCAGCCGCACCATCCCTCTCTCCATCGTCACGGAAAGCCTGAATCACGGAGCCTCGCTAACCTCAAGGTCGTTTACGAGTTTACCGCCTAGCCAGCCATTCGAGAAGCTGGTGCAAAGGCTGGGTGCTTCGGGCAGTATCGTCGAGATGGAAGAGCCGACGCAAAAGTCCGCTTACCAGTCATTCCCGCATTGTCGACGACCTTACACGTGGAAGATATGCTTCAACCCTAGTCATCTGAAACTGAAGTAAGTATCATTGTATATGCTCTTGTCAGAAAGGCAGGAGCGTTCATGATGGTGGGTAGGCAGGCGGATTTGGTCGTGTTGAGCGGTGAGGATCGGACTTTTCTCGAAGCTCAGGTCCGCCGGCACAAAGCGCCGCGTTCGCTGTCGGATCGGTGCCGGATGGTTCTGCTCTGTGCAGAAGGATTGCAGAGCAAGGAAGTTGCCGAACGCCTCGGTGTGCATGAACATACGGTCGGCAAATGGCGTCGGCGGTTCGTGCAGGATGGCATCGAGGGGCTGACCGACGAATATCGTGCGGGCCGACCGCGAACAGTATCCGATGCGCAGGTGGTTCAGGTGATCGAGCGCACGCTGAACACCACTCCGACGGATGCCACCCATTGGTCGATCCGCTCCATGGCGACCGAGGCAGGGCTGTCGCACACCACCATCCGCCGGATCTGGGCGGCATTTGGTCTGCAACCGCACCGGTCACAGACATTCAAGCTATCCACCGATCCGCTGTTCGTCGACAAGGTTCATCGGAGTATCGGCAGGCAGGTTGGAGAGATAGCATTTGCGCTCGCCGGTAGAACGGTGTTCGCCGACCAGCCAGACCTCCTCGCCGGGCGGGTGCTGTGCCCCCATGTCACCGATGCGCTGGGGCGGACCATCGGCGACACGCACGCGAACGGCGGCAAAGCGGGCGACAAGCGGCCCCTTCGTGCCGCGCCTCCAACTGACCTTGCGCCACGTTGCCGTCGCCAGCATCGCCTTGGCGGATATCGACCCGTGTGCGTAGACCTTCTGCCTGAACGGTATGCCAACGGCCCAGGTAAGACCGCATTCGCTCAGACCCTGCCGGAATGGCGCGGACATGCCATAGCCTGCGTCGGCCAAGACACAGCCAAAGCGGACACCTGCCTGTCGGCTTCCGCCAGCAGCGCCGCCTCAAGCGGCTCTTCGCCCAACACGCCGCGCGCGATAAAATGATGCAACCGGTCGTAGTTGACATCGCTGTCGCGCGCAGCCATCGGCTGTATGCTTTTGCGATCTCCTGGGCCGATCAGTCCCGCGATATGTGCCGGACACATCCGTGAGCGCGTCTTGTGCTTCAACGCCGCAACAAACGGTGCCAGCCATTCATCCAGTTCGCCACGCCAATCCGTATCCATCGCCAGCCTCCCAAAAAGCTGGCTCCCTATGAATCATCGGAATCCTTGCTGAGGAATTCCAAAAGCGAACCCATCAACAAAAATCTGCCAAAGTAGTGCTAGGAGGTGGTTGCATTGGTCCGGCTGAATGAGCTTGGCTGGGCAAGCAGGCGGGTTGGCCGCACGGTGTGGCGATATTTGCGCAAGAGCGGGTGCGCACCATTTCGAAGGCCCGGACCGCGGGCCGCATCGGATGTTGGGGATGCGCTCAGTCGAGCTTCGCATGCAGGGCTGGCATGGTTGCCCAGACGGTGATCGCCTGAGTGCACCGATTGAAATCGACGGCCATCGGTGATGCCACATTCTGCCCAATCGACCGCCTGGCTTCGTTCGGGGGCTAGTGTGTCGGTTGTGTGAGGCACACCGCGGTCGTTCGCCTCAGTCGCCGCAGCAATATCTTCCGAAAAGTCGTTTCCGACAATGACTGTGCTCAAGTCCTGGCCAAAACCGCCCGCATCGCTGCTGCACTGCGCCTTACCGCTTCGTCCAGCGGCAAGGCGCGGTGTGCCCTAGCTACGATCTCCACTCCCCACGGCCCGTTGAAGCCCGCCGCCCGAGCGGCGCGGACCAGCGCGGCATTGTCGAACGAGCCCTCGTCGGGTTGCAGCCGGTGATCGACCATGTCGGCCCAGATGTCGGGATCAGGAGGCCCCTCGGGCACGCCGTCCAGCTCTATCGCGAGCAGGGCTCCTGACGGCATCGCGGCGATCGCATCCAGTGAAATGCCGCAGCGTACGACATGCATGCTGTCGATCAGCAGTCCGCCGTTGGCCCGCCCCGCGCCGGTGACGACGGCGAGGCCTTTTTCAAGCGTATTTAGGTTTGACGCTTTCATCAACTCGATCACGACGTTCGCCCCGATCCCGGCGAAGCGGTCGCAGGCTCGCGCGAAACCGTCGATCATGTCCTCAGGTTGAACATCGCCCTCGAACGCGCCGATGGCCTTCACCCGCGTCGCGCCGACCGCCTCGGCAAGGCGCAGGGCATCGGTGCATGGGTCGGCACCTACGACGAACCAATCGGCCAATGCTTCCAGCTCGACCTGTTCAATACCGTTGTCGGCCAGCATCGCGCGCAGCTCTGTCGCCGAATGTTGGTGGAGGGCGGAGGTGATATCGTCAAAGATGAAGCCCATGCCTATGAATCCCGCCCGCGCGCCCGCCTCGATCCGGTCACGTAGGGGCAGGGGGCTTGCCAAGCGTCCCGGTTCGGGCCGGATATCGCCCGCATGGGTCCAATTGGCGGCGTGAAGTTTCTCGCTCATGCCGCGTCGCTCCGGCCGGCCTTGGCGATATTGTCGAGGTGGTAGGGATGGTCGGGCGCCAGTTGCTGCACCTCGATCACGTTGCCGTCCGGGTCGTATCCATAGATCGCACGAATGCCGCCTTCGCCGATGGGCTGGTTTTCGCCAAACCGCATGCCCGCTGCGATCAGATCGTCGTAGACTGCGGTCAGATCTGTCACGTCGACTGCGAAGTGGGTGTATCCGTGGTCGTTAGGTCGCAGTGGGTGCCCCTCACGCGCGGGCGGGCTGGCATATTCGAAGATTTCCATGCAAACTCGCCCGGCCCGCATCATCATCGTGCGCGCCGCCGATCCCGGTACGCCGATGGCGCGGTCTATCTCCGGCGAATTGGACCAGCCGCTCGGCTCGGTGATGGGCACGAAGCCGAAGGCGCGTTCGTAGAAATCTTTCATCCGGTCGAACTGCGCGGTATGAAGTGCGACGTGGTGTATGCCGGTGATCATGCAGGTTCTCTCGATTAGGGTATGTCGCAGGCTAGGTCAGGCAACGAGCGGGCGACACCAGTCAAAAGACCAGTCCTACCTCGATTGTCATGTCTGGAGGGCTTGTCAGGTTATCGGCTGCCGGACGAGCGAGTACCCGAGCCTGAAATCTCCCGGCGCGACTGTGGACGCAGCGTGCTACTCGGTTATATGTGCACGGCCCCCGCCTCACAAGGTGCTTTCTGGCTTTTGATCAGATCGCTTGCGTCCATATGTCCGGCCTTTGTAGTGCGCTCATATTGAACGCTGGCCAAGATGGTTTCCGCGATGGGAGTTCCTATCAGGGCGACGGCCTTCAAAGTCCATGGCCGAGTGCGGGATATCTCGCATCGAGGATCGATCGATCACACCATCTACGCTTCACCTTGCAAGGTCTGGCAACAGCCCGGCACTTTCACGCAGTGCTCTCGGTACCGAGCCAAGCTTCAGTCACCGACGTTATGCAGCATGCTCCCGCTTTCCGTAAGTTTCGCCACTTATCATGAGCTTCCATGCGATTCGGGCGATTTTGTTGGCAAGGGCCACAGCGCAAGTTTGGGGGGCTTGCGCTTAAGCAGATGATTGATCCACGATACGATTGCTCCGTGTCCCTCTTTGCCGCGGTAATGGCTGATCACCGACGTTGCACCAGCCACCAGCACACTTCGCAAAGCCTCGTCTCCTGCTCGAGTGATCGTGCCAAGCCTCGTCTTGCCACCCGTCGACTGGTCTTTCGGTGTCAGCCCGAGCCAAGCCGCAAAATGGCGACTCGAGCGGAACAGCTCCGGTGCTGGGGTTTTCAACGCCAACATCACCGCGCCAATAGGCCCCACGCCAGGGATCCGGGACAAACGGCGGCTACGCTCATCGGCTTGATGCCACGCTCTCAGCTTTTCATCGATCTTACCAATACGCTCCTGCAACTGCGCAAACTCGACTGCCTGAACGATGAATAAGTCCCGCGCCAAAGCGGGCACGCGGTCATCGGTTTGGATATCTTCAAGCAAGCGAACAAATTGGGGGAGCCCAGTAGGTGCTGTTATACCGAACTTCGCCGCATATCCCCGAACCGCATTGACGACCTGCGTGCGGTTACGGATCAAACGCTCGCGAACACCCAGCAGCATCAAGGCGGCCTGCTGCTCCGTAGTCTTCACCGGCACGAAACGCATGGATGGTCGGCTCATCGCCTCGCAAAGCGCTTCGGCATCTGCTGCATCATTCTTGCCGCGCTTCACGTACGGTTTCACCAGTTGAGTAGCGATCAGCCTAACCTCATGACCAAACGAATGTAGCAGTCGAGCCTGTCAATCGGCACTGGATATTGACCCCCTATTGGAGTGGGCCCTTGGAGCCGGACGGGTATCAGGCCGCTGTTTTGACCATGGATCCGGCGTGTAGCTCCTCGAACTGTATCGGGCTCAGATAGCCCAATGCCGAATGTAGTCGACGTTGATTATAGACGTGGTCGATGAATGACGGAAGGTGGGCGGCGACGTCCGCGAACGTTTCGAATGCCATCGGATAAACAGCTTCGACCTTGAGCGTTTTCATGAAGCTTTCGGCCTTGGCGTTGTCGTACGGATTTCCGCGCCGGCTCATCGACCCGATGATACCGTTGGCTGCCAGGATTGCCCCGTAAGAACCGGCGGCGTATTGCGATCCGCGGTCCGAATGATGAATGAGGCCCGGTGCTGGCTGCCGGCTCGTGATGGCCGTTTCAAGCGCGGCAATGGCGAGGCGAGCATCGATCGACCGGCTGATGGCATAGCCAACCACCCGCCGCGACCAGGCATCAAGGATTATCGCCACGTAAGCGAAGCCGCTCGGGATCGGGACATAGGTCAGGTCCGCAACCCAGAGTTGATCCGGCCCGGTAAGGACGAGCGCCTTCGCCAGATCTGGAAATATCGGCAGATCATGCGCACTGTCCGTGGTTGCGACGTAGCGTCTCCGGCGGCGCGGCTGACGTCCATGTTCACGCATCAACCGCTTGATCCGCTTGTGGTTTGCGACGATGCCCTGATGCCGCAGGGCGGCCTGCACGCGACGCCAGCCATAGGCCTCGAACTCATCGCAAACCGTGATGATCGCGGCCAGCAGCTCGGCTTCCCCAAGCCGCTGCGCCCGCTCATGATAATAGGTCGAACGCGCGACACCCATCAGCCTGCATCCCTGGGAGACAGAAATGCCGCTGGGCCGGTGATGACGGATGTAGTCCCGCTTCTCGGTCGCGTTGCGTTTTGCAGAGCCCCCTTTAGAAACTCCAGCTCGAGAGCCTGCTTCCCGACCAGGCGTTCCAGCGCCGCGATGCGCGCCTCGTATTGCTGGATGAGATCTGCGGCTTGGGCATCATCATCGAATGCGCCTGCATTATACTTCTCGATCCAGACGCGGATGAGCTGACGGGAAATATCGTGACGCTTGGCAAGCCCGTGCAACGTATCGCCGCCCAGGTACTCCTGAACGACCTGGCGCTTGAACTCCAAGCTGTGGGATCGATGTCTCATTGGCTCTTCTCCAAAAGCCAAACCCACGGTCAATCATAATGGTCCTACCCGTCCGGCTCCAAGGGCCAACTCCAAACTGGGGTCAATATTGCAGGCCGATTCACAGCGCGGTCATTCCTTCCGGGACGGTAATTGCCATTGGATCGGCTTCGACGTCGTCGACGATCCACTGCTCGCTCCGACTTTCGTTGATATGGTGCTCATGATGCCGAACGGGACGAGGTTCACATTCACGTTATCGCCTCAGGTTCGATATCCGGCATTGCAGTCCCCGGTAAAGGGCAGGAGCTGCGGATTGGTGACGATGGTGTGCCAGGCTTCCATTACCACCTTCCAGTTGGAAGGAACCTGTTTTGCAACGCGCACGACCGTCGTGCATTCTTCGTGGCGCCAACGCTTGAGATGCGTGGGAAGCGGGGCAAGGAATTCCTCTAGGCTCGGCCCGCCCTTTTCCTCGCGGAGGAAATTATAGCCTTGCCAGCACCCGACTTCGGCCTGCGGCAGCCCCATAACTTCCGGGTCAAGATGCGGGAAATCCCAGCTGCATGGCATGGCATCGAAACTGGCGTCCTTTTTCCAGGCAAAACCGTGAAAGGGACACACGAATTTGTCCGCATGTCCATCTTCAGTGCGCAGTTTGCGACTGCGATACACGCAGACGTTGTGGAAGGCACGGATGGATCCGTCGTCCCGCCGGCAAACGATGAAACTGCGCCCGCCGTTTTCATAGACAACGAAGTCTCCGGCTTCGGGAAGATCCTCGTCCCGCACCGCGAATTGCCAGACCCGTGGCCACATCTTTTCCCGTTCCAGCTTTGCGAAATCCTCCGAAGTATAACGAGAAGCGGCGATGGGGTCAGAGGCGCGATAGGTATAGCTTTCCTCGGTTAGGAATTTTGGCAGCGGACGGGAATCGAGCGCCATCAGCTGTTCCAGTCGAGCCCTTCACTCCGTGTGGAGCCATCCGCCCTGGCGATCTTGTTTGTGTCTATACTCGTGGGTCCTTTATTGCGCGGGGTCTTGGGTTCACACAGTGCGCTCAGTCCAGCCAGACCAGCTTGCGCCCGTTCACCCCGCCACTGAAACCTGCCAACGCCGCATCGGGCGTCGCGTCGAAACCTTCCGCAATGTCCAACCATTCACGGATGGCACCTTCCTTCAGGGATTGTGTGAGCCGCTCACGCGCTTCGCCCCACATGTCGACGTGGTCGAAATAGAAGAACCCGCGCATCGTCAGTGATCGCATCGCCATATGGATGTGATTGTAGATCGGCGTCGGCACTGCTCCGTAGTGGGCCGTGCCCCCACAGATCAGCACTTGTCCATTATGCGCCATGCTTACGAGCGCGGCGTCCAGCAGCGCCCCACCGACATTGTCGAAAAAGATGTTCACTCCATCAGGGCAGGCCGCAGCGATCTGGTCACCAAGGTCGGGCGCCTTGTAGTCCACCATGGCGTCGAAGCCCGCATCCAGCGCGGCACTGCACTTCTCCGGTCCACCCGCTATGCCTACGGGACGGCAACCGGCGAGAGGAGCCAGCTGCCCCGCGATCGAACCGATCGCACCCGAAGCACCCGATATCAGAATATCGTCGCCCGGGCGGGCGTGGCAGAAATGGAACAGGCCGAGCCAGGCGCAAACCCCGCTCATACCCAGCGTGACTAGCCCGCTGTGCGTGTCGATGCCTTCTGGAATGATCTGCAGCGGCACACCCATATAGTCTGTCCCGTCCGACAGCGAATAGTCGGCCCAGTCGAGAAAGCCGGTGATCCGCGTCCCTTCGGGCCATTGCGGGTTCGCACTTTTCACGATCGCTCCGGCCACGCCACCGCGCATCACGGTGCCCGGCGCCAGCGGATCGAATTTGCCGGGCATGCCGCGAACCCATGCGTGATTCATGGCGTCGGGAGAGAAGTATTCCGCCTTCACCACCACTTCGCCGGGCCCGGGAGAAGGCATTTTCGTTTCGGATCGTTCGAAATGCCCCCTGACCAGCGCCATTCCGCCGGCCGTGTCGTCATTAGGCTGTCCCACGCGCCAGGCGCGATTTGTATCTGTCATAAGCTTGTCCTCAAGCCAGAGTGTGCAATCCGCCTTCTAGCATGAACTTCTGGCCCGACATGTAGCTTGCGTCGTCGCTGGCGATGACGATGGCCAGGGGTCCTGCGTCGCGGTCCGGCTTGCCCAGCCTGCGCATCGGAATCTTTTCCTTCAGCGCCTCGACGAATTCGGGGCGAGCAGCCTTCCACTCATCGAAAGCCCGGGTTTCAAGCGCAGGATTGATGATGTTCACGGTGATCCCGTGCTGCCCCCATATCGAAGATGGCGATCGTTATCTCAGGAAACTGCTCGTGGTCGGAGCGACCTCGGTGGTGCGGCGCGCGAAGACCGGCGATATCGCGACAGGTCACTGGATCCGCAGCCTGCTCGCGCGCAAACCCGCCCGGCTTGTCACTGTCGCCATGGCCAACAAGACCGCCCGGATCGTATGGGCGGTAATGGCACGCGGAGAAACCTATCGGTCGCCAACTGCGGCTTGAGACTGAACCAATCGCCGCGCACAAGCGTAGTCGGCGCCGAACTGTAAGGGTGCTGCATTGAAGTGATGGTGACGATCTGAACGCGGCCGCATGGGCCGGGACAACCCGAGGAGCTGTCGGAGCTTCGTGCTCGCTAGACTGAGAGGGGCCCGGCCAGCGGACACCATCAGGGCCAGCGGTCATCATGCGCCGCGCAAACAGGCCGGACAGATGACATAGGGTAATCGCGGGGATGATTGCCGAGTGGGTGGAAACGAACCGCTGGGCGTGACCTTGGGATTTGAATCGCTGCATCTTTCGCTCGCGTCGTCGGACGGGAAGGTGTGAATTTTCGGCCCGATTATTGTCGCGCAATCGGCCAGGCTGATGTCGGGTGAGGGCGCCCAACTCACGTAAGGCCGCAGGGTAGGATCGCAGCCCATCGGTAACAATGGCTTCGGGGACGGCACCTTGGTTCTTGAGCAGTTTTCGCAGCAATTTCAGTGCAGAGGCTTTGTTCCGGCGCTTCTGGACAAGGACATCCAGAACTTCGCCTTCCTTGTCGACGGCGCGCCACATGTACATGCGCTGGCCGTTGATCCGGACGATCATCTCGTCGAGATGCCACACGCAATCGGCACGTCCGCGCTTCCGGCGAATGTTGGCCGCGATGGCAGGGCCGAACTTGTTCGCCCAGCAGCGGACCGTCTCGTAGCAAAGGTCGATCCCCCTTTCGGCGAGCAGATCTTCGACGTGGCGCAAGCTCAGGGTAAAACGATAGTAGAACCAAACCCCGAGCCGGATGACGTCTGGCGGGAAGCGGTGTCGTTTGAAGGAAATAGTTTTCATGCCGCTCTCACTACGCGGCTCGGTGCCGCAGATGGAGACGGTTTAGCGTTTGACTGACAGCTCCTTCGGCTGACCTCGTTCAGGTTGCAATCAGCCTGTTCCGAGCGGCGGGGGAATGGGGTGGAAAGCCGAAATTCGGCTGTGTTCAGTCTCCTAATCGAATATTAGCAACGTGCTTCGACGTCGGTTGTCGATCAAGAAATACCAGATTGCCGATCTCGGGAATTTGGACGATATTCGTTGTCGTGGGAGACGGGCCAGCTTTTTCAACTCTGTTTCGGATTGCCCTACTCGCTTTGGGCATCAGCAAGGCGCGCGCTGCGTCCTTGTTGCAAGTGGACAAGTCTCTCGTGGGTCGCTGGGCATCGGGTGCCGTCCGACCGACCGAACAAAGCCTGTCGCGCATTTCGTCGCTCATCAAATACACAATTCCGCATTTCTCTATGCAGGATTGGCAACGCGATGCCCGGTCGTTTTCCGAATTGCTGGGCGTCGATCCCAATCTCGCGCAAAGGTCTGTCCAGCCGCCTACCGCGGTCGGCGGGGGTACGCTCAACTGCGTGACGGAGGCGCGGACCGAGACGGAGAAGCGCGGAGCCGCTTATGAAGGTTTCTGGCGCACGACGCGGCCATCGGTGCTGATGTGCGGTCGCGTCTTTCATGATTACGGAATGATCCGCCGGGGCGATACGGGTCTGCTCGAAGTCACGATGGGCGGTGCCGGTCTGGCATTCAACGGCTGGGCATTGCCGCTTGAAGGCAACCTGTTCGTCATGCTGGACGGTTCAGTCGGATTTACGCCTCTGTTCCTGGTGTTTCGGGGCGTGACACTTCCTAAAGTAACGCACCTCGACGGCATCGTGCTGCTGGCCGCTCTCGACGGTGCACGCACGCCAGCCGCAATGCCGATCCTGCTCGAACGCGTGGGCGACCTCAGTGGAAACAGGGCCGACGACGATCGCCGCTGTTCGGATATGAGCAACAACTATCCGTTTGAGGACGAAGCCCAGATTTCCGACGAATTGAGGGCGCACCTCTTTCGTGATGTCGGGCCGGAGGCAGCCGCGCGGGGCGGAGAAATGTTCCTGACTGTGTCCGTAGCAAACATGCTCTCGCGCGGGACTACGCCACCCGGGCAGCTGGAAGACTGAAACGCCGGTCGAAAGCCATTACGTTGCAACCGTTGCATGCGCCGCTGCAACTGACCGCCCGACGATGACGAGCGCAATTCTCCCTTGGGTCGCATGACAGGGGAGAATGAAAATGACTTGTTCCAAAATGATCGTGGGCCGCCGAATAGGGCGGATAGCACTGGTCGGATCGACAGCGGCGTTGGCGCTTGGCGTTGGAGCCTGTGCGCCAGCGTTGAGTGATTTTTCACTCGACGAATTGAGTTGCACGACATGCCCGCCCCCGCCGCCCGATGATCCCCCGGCCGACACAGCAGTGATCCTCGATGTGGAGGCTCCGGGGGTAGGCGCCAATACTGACAGGGTCGTCTGGTCGCAGGCGCTCGATGACGAAGAGGTAACTGGTCCACAGAAGTTCCGGTTGGTTCAGGCACCACGGGACATGAACCTCTCGGAGCCTGCGGTGATCGCCAACGCCACGATGTTGAACGACGCCGGGGCAACGCTCACCATCGACACGCCGACCGATCCCGATGCTGACGTGGTGGTCAGCTTCAATATCGACAACTCCGGGCTGGGCATCGACAACGTGGTTCTCGAACCCAGCGAGACCAGCCCGGCGTTCGAAGCCACGTTGCCCAATGGCAGGGTGCTGCAGGTCGCACTCGATGCAACCGATCGCAGCAGCACTGGTACCGGCGACGACCTGAACTGGACCGCATATGGCGCGTGGAACGTTAGCACGACCGACGGTTCCCATCGCATTGGTTCGCAGTTTGTGACCGGCGCCGAAACGCCCGATGCCAACATGCCGACGACGGGCACCGCTACGTTCAACGGTTTCGTCAGCGGGTGCGTGGTCCAGCCCGACGGCCTGAAGGTTACGACCGCCTCGTTGCAGGGCGATGCTACCGTGGTGGCCGATTTCACCAGCGGGACGATCACCGGCAGCGCGCCCGAAATTCTGGCAATTCCTATCGGGACACTTCCGAACAACGGGCCGGTAACGCCCGGCGCGCCTCAGGAATGGAACAGCCTCACTTTCGACGGCACATTTACGACCGGCCTCAACGGGTTTGCCGGCACCACAACGGTCGGTTCGGCACCGGATACCGATTATGCCCTCGCCGCCACGGCCGATGGCTACTTCGCGGGCTTCTTCCACGGTCCCGCAGCCGATGAGCTGGGCGCGGTGTGGAACCTGTCCGACGGTGTGGGCGCTGCCACCGGCATCCTTGTCGGGAGACAGTAAATGCAACGCCGGGACATCCGTTCCGGTGTGGCCTGCCGCATGCTCGCCATGGCGCTTGCGTGCGGCAGCGCCACCTTCCCGGAACCATCACGTGCACAGGATGCGAGTGCGGAACAGACATCCTCTCGGTCAATCGACGACATTGTCGACGCACTGGTCAGACAGGGTAAGGCGGATGATGCTGCCGTCCTGCTGGACGCGATTATCGCTGCGACGCCTGACGATCAGCAGGCACACTTCCTGCGTGGCCTGGTCGCCACCAGTCAAGGCGACTATCGCAAGGCTATCGCAATTTTCAGGGCGATCCTGATCGATCATCCCGAAGCAGTCCGCGTAAGACTCGAACTCGCGCGTGCCTTCTTCCTCGACCGGGACTACCAGAACGCGGATCGTCAATTCCGCGCAGTCCGCGCTGGCGACCTTCCACCCACCGTAAAGGCGAATGTAGACGCCTTCCTGTTTCAGATAAGGCAGTCGAAAAATTGGTCGTATGGTTTGTCGGTTGCACTGGCCCCTGACACGAACCTGAACGCGGCATCGACGTCGCGCGAAGTGGCGATCTATGGCCTGCCGTTCAAGTTGTCGGACGATGCACGCAAGAAGAGCGGGATCGGAGCTGCCGTCGATGCCAACGTCGAATGGGCGCCGAGGATCGCTCCGAATGGCCGTCTTCGGATCGGGACCGGTTTCCAGCGACGGGAGTATGGCGGATCGACATTCGACGACATGACCCTATCGGCACAGATCGGACCAAGGTTCGTCTTTCCCCGATGGGACGTAAGCCTGTTGGGAACGGGGTTCCGCCGCTGGTATGGTGGCAATGGCTACGCCAAGGCCGCGGGCGGCAGGATGGAGGCCATCCACTATGCCGGTTCAAGCACGGTAATCTCCGGCTCGCTAGGTGCCTTGCACCTCGACTACGATCAGCAGAACGAACGCGACGGCTGGGTCTACAACGCCGGTCTTGGCTTGATGCGCCAACTGGACCAGACCAGCGCGGCCTCGCTCAAGTTAGGTGTAAACCGGCAGGATGCGGATGCCGCAGCTTACCGGAACTGGTCTGGCATCATAGGCGCAGGCTACTTTCGCGAATTACCTGAAGGCTTCTCCGTCTATATCGAACCGTCTTACGCGTTCGCCAAGTACGATGCAGCACTGCCGGCGTTTCCGGAGGTTCGCTCGGATAAGATTGTCTCAGCGACAGCCGCCGTCCTGAACCGCCGAATTGTCCTGTCACGCTTTACCCCGCGTATCGCGTACACCTTCACCCACATGAACAGCAGCATCAACCTCTATGATTATGATCGACACAGGATCGAAGTTGGTCTGACGACAGCCTTTTGACATTCCCCCAGTTGGTCCGGCGGTATTTCTGCTAGGCGGTCGTTAGCCGACAAGCCTCTCTTGGCCAGGAATGTCGCAAAGCCGCCAGTCCGCTAATCGGGCGAAGGCCATTAGCACCAACGGTCTGAAATGGGATGGATATCGGACAGAACGGGCAACAAGGATTTGCACACCGCGTCGCGCATGTTGGCAAAAATAAAGGATGTGGATTACCCTTGTTTCGCTGCCCCGCCCCCAGAAAGGTTCGCCATGCCACTTTCCCGATCGTTCGCTGTATTGTCCACAGCGCTGTTGTGCGCGTGCGGACATGCCGTTGAGGTACCCCCTGCCGCAAATTCAGATGTCGCCGTCACAAGCGTCGAGCAAACGCAGGTTGCTCGGGGGCTCTCGTTCGTAGAAGCGCAATGTAGCGGTTGCCATGCAGTTCGACCGGGAACTGAGCCGCCCAATCCACAGGCGCCCAGCTTTGTGGCGGTCGCGAACGACATGGGGTTCAACCAGCAAACGCTGCGCGAGTTCTTTCGCGATGGACACGATGATCCGTTTGCGATGACGATTTTACTCGAAGAGGACGAGGCTGAGATAGCCACAGCTTACATTATGTCACTTCGCTCGCCACGCTGATATTCGGCCACCGGCTCCCAATTTCAGTCGGATTGGAGCGTTCAGACGAAGCTGCGATAAGACCCGAGGCTTATGGTTCAGGGCGATACAGTGGCAGGCCAACGGCAGACATGTCGCTGCGCATCGATCTGGCTTGGATGGTGCGAACGGGCCATGCCCGCGAGGGCTCGATTATCCGCAGTTCGCTGCACTGGGCCCGTGGTGGCCAGTCGTCAGGACGGTGTTGTCAGAATGATTGCACCGTGAGCGGCATAGGGTAGGTCGGGGCCATCCCGTGTCCCGGCAAACCCGCGTCGCCGTTCCGTTATTTCCATTCTTCGCCGGACATCATCCGCATTGTGGTGATGCTCATCTTGACGAAATGTAGGTGACCCGAAGGGCCGTGCAGCGAACATGAACGGGGAGATGGTTTATCTGTGGCGCGCCGTCGATCACGAAGGCGAAGTCCTGGAGAGCTTTGTCACGAAGAAGCGGGACAAATGTGCGGCATTGCCGTTCATCAAGAGGGCGCAGAAGCGCTATGGGAAAGCCGAAACGATCGTCCCCGACGGCCTCAAATCCTACCCGGCGCGTTGGATGAACTCACCGCAATAGTTCGCATCCGTCCACGCTTCCTTTCACAACCACTTCAACTCGGAACGTCACCTCGTCGACAGGGAAACATTCAAAGCTCGTCGCTCGGCCGCTCTGGCTGAGTGGCAGAATCTTGCGGCATAAGAATGTGAGAACTTAGGCCTGAGTGCGCGAAGTGGAGACGAGTTGTCATCCGACTGACAGCGCCATTCAAATGACTCAGCTTGGGGCCTCGTCGCTTTGGCCAAGTAAAGTCTTTACAGAAATCTCCACGTTATCGACGTGCCGCAGCATCGCTGCGTGTGCATTGACCGGGTCGCCTGACAGGATGGCCTTCGTCACTGCGTCATGTTCGGCGAAAGAGTTGGCGAGGCGGGATTTGGTGCGGAACTGGGATCTGCGGTAGAGCGACAGTCGCTGGCGCAGCTTTGTCGTCGCCTGCTCAAGGTAATGATTGTGCGCTCCCCGATAAATCATCAGGTGGAAGGCGTTGTTCATTTCGCCGAACTCGAAGAAATCGTTGGGTTCGATGGCCTGCGCCATGCGGTCGTGCAGCCTTTGCAGGTTTTGGCGTTCAGGCGGCGTCATGCTGATCGCGGCAAGCCTTGCGCAAGTTGCCTCCATCTCGGCCATGGCGACGAACATTTCGTGCAATTGTTCGGGCGTCAGCGTCGCTATGAAAGCGCCGCGGTTCGGGATCAGGTCGACCATTCCCGTGCTGGCCAGATGGCGCAATGCTTCGCGGATGGGTGTGCGAGAGACGTTGAAACGGCGTGCGAGCACCATTTCATCCAGCTTGGAGCCAGCCGGCAATTCACCCGTCAGAATTATGTCTTCGATCTTCTCGGCAAGCTTCACGCATGTCTTCCAGCAGCCCTTGATCAAGGCATATCGACAGTTGGAGATGCACACAACCCGCGGGATGGATTAGCGAAAGTATGGCGGATCATCAGGGTTTGCCATCTTGTATACAAAGCGTGATTGACGGGTGTAATATTATACGATAACTATCGCCTCAACGAGACAAAAAGAGGAGAGGATTCCGGACACCACAGGGGGTTTCATGTCGTCTATCTCTCGGGAATCTGCGTCCTTCTCTTGCCTCGCCCGCTCGCGCCGCGATGGCTTTTCCTTCACTGCCAGCCTTGCCGCGATGGCCGTTGCGCTCAACCTTCCGGGTGCGGCATTCGCTGCCGATGACGCGGTCGAATTTGCCGAAGCCGAAGTGGGCGCCGAAGGCGGCGTAATCATCGTCACGGGCGAAAAAATCGACACCTACGACGTCCTGCCCGACCGGCCGACCGCCAGCGTTTTCGGGACCTCGCGCTCGCTGGCCGATACGCCGCGATCGGTGACGTTGATCGAATCCTCGCTGATCGACCTCTACGGGGTGCGCTCGGTCAATGATTTCGTCAACGTCACTTCGGGCACGTTCACCGGCAACTATTTCGGAGTGGCAGGATCGCTCGACGTGCGTGGCGAACGGGCCGACAATTTCTTTCGCGGTTTTCGTCGCATCGAAAACCGGGGCAACTTTCCGACCGCGGTGACAGCGTCGGACTATGTCGAAGTGATCAAGGGCCCGCCGCCGGTGATCTATGGCGGCGGCAAGGTCGGTGGCATTCTCAACTTCGTTCCAAAATCAGGGAAATCGAAGAACGGCAGACTGCCGGACTACTGGACCGGCGAAGTTTCGCTGACGGCAGGTTCGTACGACAAACGCGTCGCCAATGGCGAGATCGGCGGACCGTTCGATTTGGCGGGCATGGCTTCCAGCGTCTATATTTCCGGGCAGATCGAGGATTCGAAGCATTATTACCACGACATCTACAACAAGAACCGGCTGATCCAGGCTGCGTTCAACACCGAAGTGTCGGATGCGGTGCGGCTCGAATACGGCGCGATGTACCAGAATTCCGACCTGAACCAGAGCCTCGGCTGGAACCGCGTGACGCAGGAACTGATCGACAGCGAAGGCAAACTCTATCTGGGCGGCAGCCCATTGCTCGACCTGAACACCAATGGCGATCAGTGGCTCTCTCCTTCCGAAGTTGCGGCCTATGGGCTTGAGCAGTTCGCCTTTGCCAATCCCTTTCCCTACGACGCGCTGAGCGCCGAGCAGAAGGCCGCCTTCTTGCTCGACCCGGCGACGGTCGGCTACGTTCCGCTCGACCATCGGACCGTACAGGTCGAAAAAAGCGACTTTTCCAAATCGAAGGTGTGGACCGCCTATTTCGACCTGGTGTTTTCGCCGACCGCCGATTTCACGATCAAGAACCAGACCTTCTTCGACGACATCGATCACCTCAAGTATTCGAGCTACGGCTTCACCGCGAAATACGTGAACCGCGTCATCGAAAACAAGACGACCGCCAACGTCGCGTTCGAGCCGACCGACGGCCTGAAAACCGAAATGGTGTTCGGCCTGTCCTATCGCTATTCCGAAGGCCACGAACAGGAATCGCGCGGTCGCGGATTTCAGGTACTCGATCGCCGCGACCTTTCGGTCGGCGCGACGCCCAACACCCGGTTTGAGGGTGCATGGACGGGAACCGGCAACGTGCCGTACAACTGGGATCAGGACGGGCACCATTCCAACCTTGGCCTGTTCGGGCTGATCGACAGCACGATCGGCGAACGGGTCAGCCTGATCCTTGCCGGCCGCATGGATCGTTACAAGGTCTCGGTCCACGGCACGAACCTTGCGGCGCAGTTCCTCGACGCTTCGGACAGCGACACGGCGTGGTCGTACAACGCCAGCGCCAGCTACAAGATCAGCAACGATATCAACCTCTATACCACCCATGCGAAGTCCCAGTATGTCGAACTGGGGCAGGGCGGCGTGATCGACGTGCTGAACGTCACGGGGGGAAGCTGGGTGCAGCCCAGCAAGATGACCGAGGCGGGGATCAAGGGTTACCTCAACTACGGACGGCTTTACTTCAACCTGCTGGGCTACAAGCAAGAAAAGACATCGTTCGATTCACAGGGCGGCACGACCAATTACTACAAGTCGAAGGGCATCGAACTGGAAATGCGCTATGCCGTGACCTCGCGGCTCAGCCTGACCGGGTCGGGCACGATCCAGGAAACTGAGATCCGCGACGCGCCGTTCTTCCTCGGCCTTCCGCCCGAAGTGCTGGGGCTCGATCCCGCGCTTGTCTACGGCGGCCGGTTTGTCGGCGTGGGCAGCATGCTCGGCTTCGACGGCCCGCTTCTGTCGCCGACGCCGGAACAGGTCTATTCGATGGATGCGACCTATACCCATCCCGACGGCTGGGGCCTTTCGTTCGGCGGGACGCATGTTTCGTCGATGTATTCGGGCTATGCCAAGGCGATCAAGCTGCCTTCGTACGAAGCCTATCGGGCGGCGGCATTCTTTCGCTTCGAAGGGTACGAAGCGCGGGTGAACGTCAACAACCTGACGAACAGCAAATACTACACTCCGCAATTCCTGTTCTGGGATACGTTCATCAGTCCGAGCGTGGGGCGCACCGTCGAATTGACGCTCACCGCCAAGTTCTGAGCCGCCACGCCTGCGGCCTTGCGAAAGGGTTGGAATGCCGATGCTGTCAGCCGATGTGAACCGGCCTGAAATCGTGGTGGAGCTGCGCGAGCTATGCTCCGCCTACGACAGGGCGCTGATCGCCAACGACGTCGACGCCTTGGTCGACTTTTTCTGGAACGACGCGCTCGCCCGCCGGTTCGGGGTGACCGAGGAACTGTACGGCGCGGACGACATATCTGCCTTTCGCAAGGCGCGGGTCGTGGATTATTCCGACCGTAAGACGGTGAACGAAACGCTAGTCACTTTCGGCGACAGCATGGCGATCGCGGCAGTCGAATTCACCGCGACAATCGCCGGGTCACCCCGCCACGGGCGGCAAAGCCAGGTCTGGGTCCGGTTTGCCGATATCGGCTGGCGGATCGTATCGGCCCACGTCTCGCACCGCGTCAGCCCCGCCAACGCAGGTGCTTTCGGCCAAAGCAAGGCCGCGGCCTATGTCGCGGCAGCATCGGACTTTCTCGACATGCCAATCGACCCTGATTTCATGCCCAACGTGGTCAACGACATCGCCACGATGTCAAAGATCATCGCCCCGCTCATGGCGCTCGATCTCAGCGAAATCGAGCCTGCGCCGAAGTTCACCGCATGAGCGCCGATCTCGCCATCATGAGCGGGCGCGAGGCCGCCAGCGCAATCCGTTCCGGCAAGGTTACGGCATCGGACGTGGCCAAGGCTTCGCTCGATCGGATCGAAACGCTCAATCCCGACATCAACGCCTATACCCTCGTCACCGCAGACCGCGCGCTGGCAGAGGCTGACGCGGTGGACAAGGCTTTCGCGACGGGCGACGATCCGGGGCCGCTTGCGGGTGTGACATTTTCGGTCAAGAACCTGTTCGATCTCGCGGGCGAAGTGACGCTGGCGGGATCGAAGATCAACGTCGACGATCCGCCAGCGGCGCGCGACGCGACGAGCGTGGAACGGCTCTGCGCGGCCGGTGCGATCTGTCTCGGCGCGACGAATATGGGCGAATATGCCTATGACTTCGTGACGGTGAACGCGCACTATGGCGCAACCCGCAATCCGCACGACCTGACTCGTTCCGCCGGCGGTTCGTCCGGCGGTTCGGGCGCGGCGGTGGCAGGCGGGCTGGGCGCGATCTCGCTTGGCACCGACACCAATGGATCGATCCGTGTGCCATCGTCCTTTTGCGGGATCTGGGGGCTGAAGCCCGGTTACGGCCAGCTTTCGCGGGCGGGCGGGTTCCTGTTTTCGGGCAGCCTCGACACCATCGGCGTGCTGGGGCGCGATGTGGCGGATCTTGCATCGTCATTCGACGCGATGGCTGGGCACGATGCGCGCGATCCCGTCTGTCGGACCGGCGCGCCCGAACCGGCGATGCCGAGCCTCGACGCGGGGCTTTCGGGCCTGCGCATATCCAGGCTCGGCGGATATTTCCGCAAGGGGTGGACCGACGATATCGCCGCGATCATGCAGGCGGTCGGCGACGCGCTGGACCTGGCGAGCGATATCGAACTGCCCAAGCCTGAACTGGCGCGGTCCGCCGCATATGCCATTACCGCGACAGAGGGCGGGGAATTCCATCGTCATCGCCTGCGCCAGCGTGCCGCCGACTATGATCCGGCCGATCGCGACCGGTTCCTGGCAGGGTCGCTGGTGCCCGCCGAATGGTATCTTCAGGCGCAGCGGTTCCGGACATGGTGGCATCACCAGATGCAGGACGTCTTCGCCAACGCCGACATCCTGATCGCGCCAGCGACGCCGCTTGCCGCGCCGCTTCTGGATCAGACCAATTTCGAACTTGACGGCGTGGCATATCCGCTGCGGCCCAATATCGGCCTGTGGACCCAGCCCATCACGCTGATCGGGTTGCCGGTCGTGGCGGCACCGGTCCACATTCCCGGCCAACTGCCGCTGGCGGTGCAGATCATCGGCAAGCCGGGCAGCGAGCCCGATTTGCTCAGGGTTGCGCGCTTCCTCGAGGCGAGCGGCACTTGCGCCGCGCCGGTCGCGGGCACGGTCTAGGGTGGGGTGAAGGCTAAGGGATGAGGGATGAGGGGGCAGCGATGCGCGATGCGACGGTAGCCGGGTTCAAGCCGAAGCTGTGGACCGACGGCGATTGGAACGCCTTTTTCGGATATGGCAGCAACCTGCTGGTCAACGTGCTGATGCTGACCGGCGTGCTGCGCTACGTCGTCGGGTTTCCGCCCGCATTCATCTATACCCGCGTGCTCCCCGCCCTGGGCGTGATGCTGTGCCTTTCGGCGTTCTATTACAGCTGGCTGGGCTGGCGACTGGCCAGGGAGACGGGACGCGACGACGTCTGCGCGCTGCCGTCGGGCCCGGGGATCGGGCATATCTTCATCGTCGCGCTGGTCATCATGTTGCCGGTCAAGACATTGACGGGCGACTATGTGAAGGCGTGGGAAGCGGGGATGGCGTGGGTCTTCCTGCAAAGCATCGTCATCATCGCGGGCGGTTTTGCGGGCGAATGGATCCGCAAGATCACGCCCCGCGCCGCGCTGCTCGCCGCGCTGGCGGGCATTGCCATCACCTATATCGCGGTGCGCCCGCTGACCGAAATCTACCTGACGCCGGTGATCGGGCTGGTCTGCTTTGCCGTCATCCTGCTCGACTGGTTCGGCGGCTTCCGGCTGATCGGCAAAGTCCCTGCCGGGCTCGTCATCATCGGGCTGGGCGCGGCGATTGCCTGGGGCTCGAATATCGTGGGCCTCAACCTCGGCGGATTGACGACAGAAGGCGTGGCGCGGTCGGTGGTCGAATTCGGGTTTCGGCTGCCGATCCCGGCGGTCGGGCATACTTTCGCTGGGTTCGAATTCCTGGGGATGATCATCGTCACCGCCCTGCCGTTCGGTGTCTACGACATCGTCGAAGGCATCGATAACGTCGAAAGCGCGGCTGGCGCGGGCGACAATTACCCCACGCAACGGGTGCTGGTGGCCGATGGCGTCATCAGCAGCATCGGCGCCCTGCTCGGCAATCCGTTCATGCTGGTCGTTTACATTGGTCATCCGGGGTGGAAGGCCATGGGCGGGCGCATCGGGTATTGCGCCGCCAGCGGCGTGTTCGTGCTGCTCGCCTGTTTGATGGGTGTCGTGCCACTGGTGCTTTCGCTGGTGCCGATCGTGGCGGTCTATCCGATCCTGCTGTTCATCGCGATGATCATCGGGTCGCAGGCGTTCCGCGACACGCCCGCGCGACATGCGCCGGCCGTCGTGCTGGGCATATTGCCGCATCTTGCGCATTGGGCGCATTCGCTCGTTCTCGGCACATTGACGGCGGTCAATATCGATCCGACCGCGCCGGGCGTCGAAGAAGCGCTCAAGTCCCAGAGCATATTGCTCCACGGACTGGAAGTACTGGGCGGTGGGGCGGTCCTGTCGAGCATCGTGCTGGCCGCCGCCGCCGTCTTCGTGATCGAACGTCGCTTGAAAAGCGCGGCTGCCAGCCTTTTGGTCGGGGCGGTGCTGACGAATTTCGGGTTCATGCACAATTCCGCCGTCGGTTTCGGCCAATCGCCGTCCATCGTCGTCGCCTACCTTCTGATGGCAGGCACGATGCTGTTGGCCGCGAAACTCGCTGACCGGCACCAGGAAGACATCAATGCCCGCGTTGATCCCGAACCGCACCCGGTGGGCAGTTCGGTCGAAGCGGCGATCTAGATCATGGGGGATGCCATCAGGAATATCGCACAAGCCGTCAACGCTGGGCAAACCAGCGCCCGATCGGTGATGGAAGACGCCATTGCGCGGATCGAAGCCTATGACGCGGTTCAGCCACAGGCCTGGATCTCGCGGCCCGGCAACGCCGCGCTGATCGCCATGGCAGAGGCGGTCGACAGGCGCGTGGCCACCGGGGAACGCCTGCAGCTTGCCGGTGTGCCCTTTGCGGTCAAGGACAACATCGATGTGGCAGGGCTTGCCACGACGGCGGCCTGCCCCGACTTCGCCTATCGTCCGGAACAGTCGGCAACAGTTGTCGCAAAGCTTGAAGCGGCGGGTGCGATCTGTGTCGGCAAGACTAATCTCGACCAGTTTGCCACCGGGTTGAACGGCACGCGCAGCCCCTACGGCATTCCGACATGCGTCTATAATCGCGACATGGTCAGCGGCGGGTCCAGTTCAGGCTCCGGCGTGGTGGTGGCCGCGGGGCTGGTGCCCTTTGCACTGGGCACCGACACGGCCGGTTCGGGCCGCGTTCCCGCCGCGATCAACGGCTGCGTGGGGTTCAAGCCGAGCAAGGGGAGGTGGAGCACGACAGGGCTTTTGCCTGCATGCCGGTCCATCGATTGCATATCGGTATTTACGTGCAGCGTCAGCGATGCCGCCCTGATCGATGGCATTGTTGCGGGGTTCGACGAAGACGATCCCTATTCCCGCTGCATGTCGGATCAGCCGCGATCGGGCCCGCGCCCCGTTTTTGGCATCCCGCTGGCAGACCAGCGGGAGTTCTTTGGGGATCGCGAGGCTGAGGACTTGTTCGATCGAGCGATCGAGCGTTGCAGGCAGCTTGGCGGCGAAATCGTCGAGATCGACATCGGACCGCTGCTCGATGCCGGCAAGATGCTGTATGGCGGCCCCTACGTCGCCGAACGTTATGCGTCGGTGGGAGCCTTTATCGAGGGCAACCCCGATGCCACGCATCCGGTCGTGGCCTCGATCGTCAAGAGCGGCTTGCGCTATGACGCTGCCGACACTTTCGCGGCTGCGTATGTTATGCAGGATCTGATGCGAAAGGCCGACGGCATATGGGCGCAGATCGATGCTCTGGTTCTTCCCACGACGCCAACATGTTACAGCATTGTCGACATGCTTGCCGAACCGTTTGGCCGTAACGCACGGCTTGGTCATTACACTTCGGCGATCAACCTGCTCGACATGTCGGCGATTGCCTTGCCGGTCGGGTTTCGCGCCGACCGGACCGGTTTCGGCATCAGCCTGATCGGCCCTGCTTTTGCCGACGAAGCGCTGTTCGATCTCGCCGAAAGGTTCGCCGATGGCGTCGGCGGCGATGCGCCGGAACTCGATATGGCTGGGGGTGAGCGGGTTTTGCTGGCCGTGGTTGGCGCGCATCTGCACGGTATGCCGCTGCACTGGCAACTCGACACGCGGGGCGCGCAATTGCAACGCAAGACGCAAACCACATCCGCATACCAGCTTTACGCCATGGCGGATGCCACGCCGCCCAAACCGGCGCTCGTGCACGTTGGTGCGGGTGGGACCGCGATCGAGGTCGAAGTGTACAGCCTCTCGCTAGAACAATTCGGGAGTTTCGTTGCCGAGGTGCCGCCGCCGCTTGCGATCGGGACGCTCGATCTTGACGACGGAACGCAAGTTAAGGGTTTTGTCGCGGAAGCCAGAGCCACGATCGATGGCAAAAATGTTTCCTCTTTCGGAAGCTGGCGAGCGTATATCCAAGACCTGTCAAAAGGGGGTGCTGTCACAACAAATGCAACTGATTGAAAGGTGGCCTTGCGAGGCAGTGTCAAAGGAATGGCCGGGCAGGGGACACTTTGTTAGCCGGAGCGGATGAGCAAGGCCGAGAATCCATTCCGATACTTCCATTCGTCACCAGATATCATCCGCATGGTGGTGATGCCATACGTGCGCTATCCGCTGTCGCTGCGGAACGTTGAAGACCTGCTTTTCGAACGCGGTTACGACATTTGCCACGAGACCGTTCGGCTCTGGTGGAATCGTTTCGGTCCGATGTTTGCAGCGGACATCCGACGACGGCGCGTCAGCCGAATGAAGGGCCACCGCCATTGGCGGTGGCACCTCGACGAGATGTACTTGACCCGAAGGGCCGCGCAGCGAACATGAACGGCGAGATGGTGTATCTGTGGCGCGCCGTCGATCACGAGGGCGAAGTCCTGAAAAGCTATGTCACGAGGAAACGGGACAAATCCGCGGCTTTGGCCTTCATGAAGAAGGCGCTGAAACGGCATGGCAAGGTCGAGGCGATCGTCACCGATGGCCTGACATCTTACTCGGCGGCGATGAAGGAACTCGGCAACCAGGACCGTCGAGTGGTAGGCGCATGGCGCTACGCCGCTGAGAGCCGAAGCATCGTTCGAACTCAGCGCCGCGATCACGTTCAGCCCCATGCGCGATCCCGATTGCAGTTATCGTTTTGCCTTGCCACAGTCATTTCAGGGTAAGACATCCGACCGAACAACGTCACACCCAGTCGCTAGCTTCGAAGCCATCACTCGGCGGTGCCAGTCTCGCCATGCAGATGGAGCAAAAGTTATGAATGTTGGTGGAGTAGACAGGCGTGCGATCCTGAGAGGCGGCGCTCAGATAGGTGCGATAACCGCACTTGGCGGGGTATTGGGCGGACTCATGTCGCGCCAGTCTCTCGCGGCGCACACGTCCGGACAGATCAGTCCTGCAATCAGCCCGTATGGACCGGTGTTTCCGATTGCCGATCAGGAAACCGGGCTTGAACTGCTGAAATTGCCGCGCGGCTTTACCTATCGCAGCTTCAGTTGGCAGGGAGACCTGATGTCGAACGGCCAACGCGTCAGCCCGGCGCACGACGGCATGGGCGTGGTCTCGGTCGGCGGCAATGGCGGACAAGACACTTTCCTGATCCGCAACCACGAAGTACGCGGCTCGGGCAACCTGATCGCCGCGCCGGGCCAGTATGATACCGCGGTTCAGTCGGGCGGAAGGCTAGGCGGCGGATGCGACGTCCTGCGCATTCGCAACGGCAAGTTGATCGACCATCGCGGCACGCTTGGCGGCACCACGGTCAACTGCGCCGGCGGCGTCACGCCGTGGGGCACATGGTTGACCTGCGAGGAAACGACGTACGACGGTACCAGTGCGGGGGGCAAGAAGCACGGTTACGTGTTCGAATGTTCGATCGATCCGAGCGAAACGACCGGCGAACCGATCGTGGGCATGGGGCGCTTTTCGCATGAGGCGGTCGCGGTCGATCCCGTCACCGGCTATGTCTATGAAACCGAAGATGCCCGCAACGTCTCGGGTCTTTACCGCTACAAGCCTACCAACACCGCGCGCACATATGGCGCGCTTGCCCAAGGCGGTCAGTTGCAGGCCGCGCGCATCGTCGGCACACCTGCCGCAAAGCTGCTGGCGCTGGGCGGAAACAACGCGGTGGCCGCTGTGGGTGATGTCCTGCAGGTGGAATGGGTCAATCTCGACGAACCCGATGCCGCACCGACCGGAGGAGCCTCCGGCCCTTATGCCGAGGCGCTATCCAAAGGGTGCCTGACCATGAGCCGTGGCGAAGGCATCTGGCACCACGGCGACAGCATTGCGATCGTCGATACCAGTTTTGGCAGGAACAGCGCCGGTGCTGACGGTCGCGGCCTGGGCGCTGTGTGGATATACACGCCCAGCACGTCCAACCCGGAACGCGGAACGCTGACGCTGCTTTATGCCGCGGCGGCGCGTGTTGCCGGCAACAATCCTGACAACCTCACGATCTCGCCGCGTGGCGGGTTGGTGACCTGCGATGACGGTGACGAGGTCTTGGACGATTTTGGCGAGGGACAGCGCATCATGGGCTATTCCGCACATGGCGAGGCATACATTCTGGCCAAGAGCAACGTCGTGATCAGCGATGGGGACATTGCGAAAATGGGCAGGACAGGTCAGTTTCCCGCCGACGACTATCGCGGTGCGGAATTCTGCGGCGCTTGCTTCGATCCCGCCGGTCAGACCCTATTCGTGAACGTGCAGTCGCCGGGTATCACCTTTGCGATCCGCGGCCCGTGGGCATCAGGTAACCTTTGAACGAACATCGCTCTGCAACGAAGTTGGCCCGGTCAGATCGCTTGCGTCTGGCCGGGCTGGCGCTTTTTCTCGTCATGACGGTCTTGGCTGCGGGTTTCCTGCTGAAAGGCAACGGAGCGAACCCCCTTCGATCCGACATCGACGAATATGTCCTGCTGCCCGGATCCGGCGAGGAGGGCGTGCCTGACCCGATTCACACGACAGCCGCACCGGGCATGCTGGCCAGTCCGACTTTGGGAAAGGAATTTGCCGAGAGTCTGGTCCTGCTTCCCGACGCGGCCAGCAAAGCGGGAAAGGGCTTCTGGATCAGCGCGAAAAGCGATCCCGACATGCTCGTCCGTCACAAGCTTCGCACTGGCGACATCATTCTGGACATGGACGGCCGCCCCCTCGATGCCGACCGCATCGGTGCGCTTGGCGGCGAATTGGGGATGCTTGACGATGTGGAGATCACATTTGTCCGCGACCATCAGGTTCGTAAACGTCTACTGACTTTCAATGAATAGACGCCGCGGTTCCTTCTGATCGCGAAAGGTTTGGGGTGCTGTTGCGGCAAGAGGACAGCGGGAAGCGGCGGACAGGCGGCTCGCCTCGTCATGTCACCATCAAACTACGGTTGGATCGACATTTCGCAGCCTCCGCTTCCGACCGATAATCATCAGATAGGGCGGCAGCATGACGGCCAAGACGAAAAGCTGCATAGCTTCAATTCCCAGATTGAACCCGGCGAGGGTCGGCAAATTTCGCGACAGTTGCGGTACGCCTTGTGCAAGCAGGGTCGCAAAGGCGAGGCCGTGGACAAAGCCGAAGCCACAGGCGACGAGCGCTTCGCGCCCCGGAAAGATCGGCCGGAAGGCGTGGATCGCCGTCACCACGACCGAGGCGGCGATAGCAAGCTCGACCGGCGCGGTCGGGAGATGCCAGTTGCCCAGACCGGCAGCGATCAAGGTGGCGGAGTGGCCCAGTGTGAAGCCTGTCACCACCTTGCCCAGTCCGACCAGAGTTTCGCGGCGATTGCGCCAGCCGACCCAGCGTCCGCCAAAGGCGGTCCGTGGAGCGGCCCACAGCAGAAACAGCAGAAACAACAGGTGATCGTATCCCGTCCCGATATGGAGCGCGCCAAGCCAGGCGGCATCGACAACCATGCGCAAAATCGGTGCCTGTCGATCAATCGTCATCGACTGCCGGCTTGAGCGCAACGCGCCGATGACGCGGGCGTCGCTGCCTTGGCGAAGCTGGACCATTACGAAGTGATCGGGCACTTCGTCGACGACAGCCGACCACCGCAACACGACAGGACCCGGACGTGCTCCGGCGGGTGCCACGAACCGAGCATCCGCCAGCAGGTCGGACGGCCCGGCGACTTGCGCGAAACGGATCGTATCGATCCGCAGCGGCCATGTTTCGCCCGTGGGTCCGGTTATCCGGGTCCGGTCGCGTAGGTAACGCCTCGCTCGTTCCAGCGAGGCTGGTGAGTTGTCGGTCCGATTGCCGCTTGCGTAAGCGTATTCCGCGGCCGGTATGACTATGGAAGCGTCTACGCGGTTCTCTTCGAAAGACAGCGTCACTTCGCTATTGGGCGTGAGATGCGCATGGGCGACCTGCGCGAAAAGCAGCGTTGCAAACGCGACGAACAGCCGCATCGCCCTAACCATGACCGAACCACACGACAGTCCGGCTGGGTTGAAAGATCTCGGGGTTGAGTGCTTCTGCGTGGAGCGTGGCTTGTTCGGCTGTCGCGACATCGCCCAAAAGCAATGCGGCCTCGGCTATCGAGGCATAGAGCGGCGCGCTGCGCCAACCGCTTGCTTCGGCTTTCCGCAGTTGTGTAAGCGCTTCGTCGGTTGCGCCCGTCGCCAGCAGTGCGTTGGCAAGCAGGATGCGAGACGCGCCATGAGGGCGCATAGCCACATCCTGTCGCGCCAGCGCAAGCGCTCTCTGGGGATCGCCAAAAACTAGTTCGTGTTCCGCCGCATGCGCCCGAGCGGCACTGGGCGCCAGCTGCAGCCTTTGTTGCCAAAGCGCGCCCGCGCGTGCCGACCATTGGCGACTGCGCACTCTGTCGCCCTGCGTTCTGTAAAGCATGGCGAGAGCGTCCATCGCGTCGGGCCATTGCTCGCGCCGCGCCACCGCTTCCATTTCGGCGATCGCGGTTTTGGTGTCGCCCGCAAGCGCGAACGTTTCGGCGCGGTAAAGCCGGGCAAGCGGGTAATCGGGAAAGAGGCGTAGCGCGCTATCGTACCAGTTGCGCGCTGCATCGTATCGCCCGCGCGCGCTTTCGGTGATGCCTAGTTGGAGGGCGATGCGCGCTTGCGACAGCGGCGTGCCGCCGCCGTCGCGCGCTGCCTTTGCGAACAGGGCCATCGCCGCATCGAAACGCCCCTGCGAGCGGGCGAGCGCGGCACGGCGAAAGGCAGTCGACGATGCCGATGTCCCTTCGGCGATCGCATAGAACCGCTCCGCCGCATCCATGTCGCCGCGATAAAGCGCGATGTCGCCGCGCATTGCGGCGATCTCCGCTTGGTCGGAAGCGGGGTTGGGCACGGCAACCCGTTCCGCCCCAGCCAGCGCAGCTTCGGCCCCTGCAAGATCGTGATTGACCATGGCGAAAGCCGCTTCGCGCAGCCAGGGCCCCGAACCTTCTGGCGCAAGGTTCCGCGCATTGCGAAGCCACGACCCTGCTTCGGACAGGGTCGCGTAGTTTCCGCTCAACGAAAAATCGGACAGTAGCGCGGCGGCGAGAGTTTCCTCGCGCAGCCATTCGCCCGGCGCCTTATTCACCCGTTCGCGACCCAGCGCGATCTCGTCGGCGTAGGCTTTCGTCGCAGAGCCATAATCGGCGGGCCCGAAAGCCCGGATCGCAAGGTCGTCCGGTTGCGGCAAAGCTTGGCTGGAGCCGGTCTCTTCCGGCTCCAGCACGTGTTCTGTCGCTGCGACCAACAGCACACAAAGGAAGGGGGCGAGCAACATTGATAAGGCTGTGCGGGGGAGCCGCAACCTCATCCGCTGCCCGCCCCCCGCTTGCGGCCAGTCCCCTGCCGCAAGCGGCGCATTCCCGACGGAGTACGGGGCCGCGCCCGGGGGTATCATCCGGCTGGCTTCGCGCAGGGCGTGAGGCCAAGACCGACCAGATCGTCAGCCAGAGCGTTGGTCAGACCCGTAAGCTGTTCCGTCAGTTCCGGCACGAAATCGCCGTTCGCATCGTCAGCCGGATCGGCATCGTTGTATGCGGTTTTCTGGTCTGACCCGATCAGTGCCGTCGCCACGGCGGGCATGCCCATCCGGTCCACGCGAACATAGGCCGAAGACGCATCGGAGCGAAAATCGAATGTCGACGCTCCGCCCGTTGCTAGTGGAGGACTGCCCTGCGCTGCCGCGAGATAGGGGAAGACAGGCCGATACTGCACGTCGTTGCCCGGCGGATTGACCGGTACGCCGGCCAGCGTCGTGGCGCTGTGAACGCCAAGATCGAGGAAGATCACCGCCAATGTCACGTCGATAACCTGATCGGGCAGTCGCCGACCGTTGGGAAAGCCCGAAGCGGCGGCAAGATCAAGCGTCAGCGTATCGGGCACGACAAGGCTGGCCACAGATACGCCCGGCGCCACTTCCTGCGTAAGGCAGGCGGACACGTCGAAGCCCGCCGGCGTCGGCGATGCGGTCGGCGTCGCGGTTGGCGTGGGGCTGGGCATCATGGTCGGGCTGTCGCCGCCGTCCCCGTCCCCGCCGCATGCGGTCAACAGGATTGCGGCCATCGTGACCGGCGCGATCCGCGCGGCACGAACCATGGCGCGATGGTTGAAACAGGTCATCACAGCTGTCCTCCGAAACGGGCCGTCGTCGCCCAGACGTCGACGGGGTTGTCGCCGTTGGCGATGCGGTTGCGGGGTATTTCGATGACCACCCCGGTCAGGTTCTGCCCGGCAAAGAAATCGCGGGTCGATTTGAAGCTGAGCGTTCCGGTCGCGGCGGTGTCCTTGAACCCTTGAAGGTCGAAGAAGAACGGATCGTCGAACAGCCCTGCGTGCGCCTTTACCCCGTCCTTGAGGATGTCGGTTTCCACTGCACCGGTCAGCGCGCCCGAAACGCCGGGCAGCCCTTCGATCTGCACGCCATAGCTGCCTTCTACATTGCCGGGGGCAAAACGGACGCGGATCGGAATATCGGGGGTGGTGCGCGGCGCAGCGTTCGACAGGTTGATCGTGTACAGCACGTCGCGATCGTAGGTCGCCGGTCGGTCTGTCGCCTGCGGTCCTGCGAATGTCAGGGCAAGGATCACCGAACTGTCGGTATGCCATGCATAGAGGTCGGCAATGTCCGCCGCGCGATCAGGCGTCGAATCGACCGAAGGATCGGTCCTTACCGGAGGGTCGAGGTGGTCGGCTGCAAAGCCGGCAAGTCCGGGGACGAGCATCGCCGTACCGGCCGCAAGGGCCAGTCCTCCTCCTCCCGCTATGGTCAATTTTTTCCAGTGCTGCACGGCATGCTCCCATGTCTCGATTGACGAGAACGCTTGGATTACCGGTCGCGGAATGGTGATTTCCTTGCCCGGCCCCTTGCGGCGCACCGTCATTTGCGGGCGCAGGAACAGCTACGGAGCGTGACCGAAAACGGATGCACCGCGGCAAAGATATTTTTTTGCCAATTTATTTTCGGGGGTCGGCAAAGACTTGCGCTCGCATCTTGCGGAATTTTGCCATATCGTCGTACCCTTGATGAGGGCTTCGACCACCGCCGAGCCGCAACTAAGACGGCAAGAGCTGGCAACGGCACTGCAAGGCGTGGGCCGCGGCGACAGGGCGGCGCTCGAAATCGTCTACACCATGACATCGGCGAAACTGTTTGGCGTGATCGTGCGGATCGAACGCGATCGCGACACCGCCGAAGACGTATTGCAGGACGTTTTTCTAAAGGTGTGGCGCCGCGCCGGTCGCTTCGATGCAAGCCGGGGCAGTCCGATAACCTGGCTTTGTGCGATTGCCCGCAACGCCGCCATCGATTCTTGTCGAGGCGGCAGCCGCGAAACCACGATGCCCGATGGATTGCTGCCGGAAATCGAAGACGATGCCGCTCCGGCAGACGAAATGCTCTGCGACATGGAAGACGCCGAACGGGTGAAGCGCTGCCTCGAAGGGTTGCAGCACGAACAACGCCGTTCGATCCGCCTCGCCTTCTTCGACGGGCTGAGCCATACCGAACTGGCCGAACGGGTCGGCGTGCCGCTCGGCACGATGAAAAGCTGGATCAGGCGCGGGCTTGCCAGCCTGAAGGGATGTCTTGGTGGCTGAGCCCGAGGCATACGATGGCCCCGACGTGATGGCCGGTGAATATGTGCTGCGCGTGCTCGAAGGCAGCGAACTGGCCGAAGCGCGCCGGCGGATGCTGGCCGACCCGGGCTTTGTCGCGCAAGTGAACTGGTGGGAAGATCGTTTCGGTACCTTGTGCGAGCAGTCGGCGACGATCGAGCCGGGCGCCGCCGTCTGGCCCGCCATTCTCGCGCGGTTGGAAAGCGACACGGCATCCGCCGTCGTGCCGATGCGGCGCGGTCCGGCGGGCTGGAGCATCGCTTTCGCGCTTGGCGGTCTGGGCGCGGCGGCTGCGGCAATCGCGCTGTTCGTCACCACCCCGACCACGATCCGCGTGCCGGTGCCGGGACCGACACAGGTCGCAAGTGCCGAAGGGCAGCTTGTTGCCCAGCTGGCAAGCGAGGACGCGGCCATTCGTCTGGCCACGATCGTCGATCCTGCTTCGCGCCGACTTTCGCTCAGCGCATCGGGGCTTCGCCCTGAACAGGGGCAGGCCTCGGAACTTTGGGTCATTCCCGAAGGCGGCGCACCCGTATCGCTCGGCCTTATTCCGGGCGACGGCAAGCTGACCCGCGAGCTGACCGTCGAAGAAGCCGGCCTGATGCGGGCGGGCGCGACATTCGCGGTGACGTACGAAACGGCTGACGGTGCGCCCCATGCGGCCCCGACCTTGCCCATCGTCGTCGCCGGCGGGCTTGGCGAAGTCTGATCCGACCTTCCACAATCGCCGGAAACATGGCGATTTCATAAATCACCGCGCGCTTGGAAAGATTCTATTTCAAGCGCCGTGCATCCGATCGTCCCCCCGCTCGGTAGCTGCCCATGTTGCCCGCTTAGGGCATCCTGCAGCGAGCGTGCCTCGCGAAGTCATCGGGGGAAGGACATGAACATCTGCAATCCTGCCATGCGCTCCGTTCCCGCGCTGCTCGCGTCGTCATTCGTCTGCGGTTTCTCGTCCCGAACGAAAAGGAAATCGACATGAAGACTTCGACGACACGTCTCGCCCTCGCGCTCTTGGCATCGACGACGACCCTGGGCCTTGCAGCAACCGCCCGCGCCGACGACACGCCGCAGTGCAACGATCAGAACGGCGATCCCCTGACAAATTCGACCGAATGCGGCACCGACGCCGATACCGGCACCGCGGCGGGCGCAACGGCGGTGGGCAATGGCGCGACCGCGACCGGCACCGATGCCGTTGCGATTGGCGGCGACGACGCCGGACTTAATCCCGCGACCGCCTCTGCTGCGTCGACCGTGGCGGTCGGCGGCGAAAGCGATGCGACGATGCCCGGCGCCACCGCAATCGGCTGGCAATCGCAGGCCACCGGAACGCGGGCCACGGCGCTGGGCCATCTTGCTACCGCGCAGGGCGAACGTTCATTGGCCGTCGGCGAAAATGCCGATGCGCAAACTGAATTCGCAACCGCCATCGGCAACGAATCCATCGCCAATGGCATCGACGCGCTCGCTGTCGGCGACAGCGCGATGGCGATGGGGAATTCCACCACGGCCATCGGCGGCGAAAGCGTGGCGATGAACCCCGGTTCGTCGGCTTTCGGCTGGCAGGCGCAGGCAACCGGCGCGATGGCCACGGCCGTCGGACACCAGTCCACCGCATCCGGTGACCAGAGCTTTGCCGGGGGCGAAGATTCCATCGCGTCGGGCACCAATGCCATCGCCATCGGCAACACCACATTGGCAGAAGGCGGCGATGCCATCGCGATAGGCGGCAACCGAGATGGCGCAATGGGCATGCAGACGATTGCCAGCGGGCCTTCGACCACGGTCGTGGGCGGACAGGCGCAAGCCATCGGCGCAGGGGCCACGGCCTATGGCTGGCGTTCCGATGCGAGCGCGGAGCGGGCCACGGCGCTTGGCCATCTGGCCGAAGCATCGGGCGTTCGTTCTGTCGCGGTCGGTGAAGCGGCGACGGCATCGGGCGCCACATCCGTTGCCATCGGCAATCTTGCGACAGCGTCCGGCGTCAATGCGGTCGCCATCGGCAATGGCGCGACCGCAGCGAATGACGGACAAGTCGTCGTCGCCTCGCTCGGCACCAGCACCGCATCGCAGACCGGCCCGATTTCGGTCGTCACCGCCGACAGCAACGGCACGCTGGGGCTTAGTGTCACGCCCGGGCTCACGGGTCTGGCCAGCTACAACGACGTTGCTGCCAACTCTGCCGCGATCAACACCAATTCGGCGATGATCGGTCAGAACAGGATGGCGATCTCGGATCTTCAGGGGCAAACTTCGCAGCTGTTCGATCTTGTCGAGTACAACAGCCGCGAAATCCGCAAGGCGAACGAAGGCGTGGCGATGGCGCTCGCCATGGAATCACCGGTCCTGTTCCCCGGCACCAGCTTCGGTGTGTCAGGCGGGCTTGGTTATTTCCAGAACCGGGTCGCCGGTTCGGCATCGGTCGCGGCGCGCGTTGGCGCCAATACGGCGGTTTCGGCCGGGATGGGCGTCGGTTTCGACAGCGGCGAAGTCGGTGCGCGGGCTGGATTCCAGATGGCTTGGTAAGGCTTCCTAGGGACGAGGAAGGACGGCCGGGGCATTTTTGCCCCGGCCGTTTCCGTGCCGCCAAAGGGAACTGTCAAACAGGTGGCCGGTGAGGGGCGATGCGGATAGCCAATTGGCTGAACACGACCAATATTCCTTGCTGGCAAGTATCGCAAAGTCGCCATTTCCCAGATTGCGATAGCCCGACGCGGCTGCCCGCGTTATGCACCGCGCATGGCTTCGTCAGCGCCGCTCGTTCCCGACCGGTATCACCCCCGCCTGATTGCAGCGGCGTCTGCGATGAACGCTAACGACCTTGCGCGGGCCGAGCCGATCCTGCGCGAGCACCTGAAGACCGACCCTTTCGATCCTTTCGCGATCCGCATGATGGCGGAACTCGCGGGGCGGATCGGGCGCTATCGTGATGCCGAGACGCTGCTGCGCCGTGCGCTCGAACTTGCGCCCGATTTCACCGCTGCGCGTTCGAACCTCGCGCTCGTGCTCTATCGCACCAACCGTCCGGCAGATGCGATCGAACAGCTCGACCGGGTGGCGATCGAGGATTCCGACGATCTCAGCTATTCCAACTTGCGCGCCGCGGCGCTGGGTCGGGTGGGCGAATACGAAGAGGCGCTGGAGATCTATCGCCGGGTGCTGGCTAGCATGCCCGACCAGCCGAAGGTGTGGATGAGCTTCGGCCACATGCTCAAGACGGTGGGCAAGCCGGAAGAAGCGATCGCCGCCTATCGCCGGGCCATCGATCTGAGGCCGCACCTGGGCGAGGTGTGGTGGAGCCTTGCCAATCTCAAGACCCTGCGCTTCGACGATGCGGACATCGCCGCGATGGAGGCGCAAGCGGCGCGCGGCGACCTTTCCGACGAGGACAGGTTCCACTTCGATTTTGCGCTGGGCAAGGCGCGGGATGATCGCGGCGATGCGAATCTTGCATTCGCGCGATACGCTTCGGGAAACGCCTTGCGCCGCAAATCGCTTCCTTACCGGGCCGCGGAGACGATGGCCTTTGTTGACGAGGCTATCGCGCTTGCCACCCCCGACTTGTTCGAGCGCCACGCAGGCAGCGGCTGCCTGTCGCCGGACCCGATCTTCATTCTCGGCATGCCGCGTGCCGGATCGACGCTGGTGGAGCAGATCCTGTCGAGCCATTCGATGGTGGAGGGCACCAGCGAACTTCACGACATACCTGCCCTCGCCCGCGAACTGGGCGAATATCCGGCGGCACTGGCGGACATCGCGCCCGAACGCCTGCGCGAGATCGGCGAGGCCTACTTGTCCCGCACTCGAATCCAGCGTCGTACCGCGCGACGGCTGTTCATCGACAAGCTGCCCAACAACTGGGCGCACGTCGCGCTGATCCATCTCGCCTTGCCGAATGCGAAAATCATCGACGCGCGGCGGCACCCGCTCGGTTGCTGCTTTTCCAATTTCAAGCAGCACTTCGCGCGGGGGCAGGGGTTCAGCTACGACCTTGCCGACATGGGTGGATACTATCGCGATTATGTCCGATTCATGGCGCATGTCGACGCGGTGCTGCCGGGCCGGGTGCACCGGGTGATCTACGAGGATATGGTGGACGATACCGAAGCGCAGGTGCGCCGCCTGCTCGACTATTGCGGGCTTTCGTTCGAGCCTGCCTGCCTGTCCTTCCACGAAACCGAGCGGGCGGTGCGCACGGCCAGTTCGGAACAGGTGCGTCAGCCGATCTACCGCGACGGAACCGACGCGTGGAGGCCGTTCGAGCACCATCTGGGTCCGCTTGTCGAAGCACTTGGCCCGGCCTTGCACGATTGGCGCGGCTGACCCCCGTGGCAAAATTGTCACGAGCGGCTGGCCAAGTAGAAGCTGGTTTCAGGAGTAACTTGACGAAATAGCCGCATCGCAGGACGTTCCGTTCATCTCGACATGGATCGAGAAGGGGGGTTTCAATGCGTCAGGGTTTACGTCGGTCGGCGATTTCGCTCCTTATGGTATCCACTGCGAGCGTGGCGTTTCCCGCATACGCGCAGGACAGTTCAGGCAATAACGATGACAATGTCATCATCGTCACCGCGCAGAAGCGCAGCGAAAGCCTGCAGGAAGTTCCCATCTCGATCCAGGCCTTTACCGGCGCCACACTGGATCAACACCAGGTCGCGAGTTTCGACGACTATGCCAAGATGCTGCCCAGCGTCAGCTTCCAGTCGTTCGGCCCGGGCCAATCGCAAATCTATTTCCGCGGCGTATCCAGCGGCGCCAACGCCAACGGCAGCCACTCCGGACCGCAGCCGACCAGCGCGATCTATGTCGACGAAGTCCCGCTGACGACGATCGGCGGCGCGCCCGACCTGCACATCTACGACATGGAACGGGTCGAAGCCCTTTCCGGCCCGCAGGGCACGCTTTATGGTGCAAGCTCGCTGTCGGGCACCCTGCGCCTCATCACCAACAAGCCCAATCCCGGCAAGTTCGAAGGCGGCGTGGACGCGAGCGTCACGACCTTCGGCAAGGGCGACAATTCGTCCGGCGGCTCGCTCGAAGGGTTCGTCAACGCGCCGCTCAACGAAACGATGGCCCTGCGCGTTTCGGCATTCTACGAACGGGTCGGTGGCTATATCGACAACGTGCCCGGTAGCAGGACTTACGAGATCTATGACGCCGAGGGCGACCTAGTCCCGTTCACGGTCGACAACGACCAGTATGTCGAAAAGAACTTCAACAATGTCGAGACGTGGGGCGGCCGTGCCGCGCTGGGCATTGATCTCGACGACAACTGGACCGTGCTGCCGAGCATCATTTACCAGAAGCAGAAGTCGCACGGGGCTTTCCTGTTCGATGCGGCAGTCGGCGACCTCGAGGTGCAGGACTACACGCCAGAGTACGGCAGCGACGAATGGTACCAGGCCGCGCTTACGATCAAGGGCAAGATCAGCGACTGGGACGTGACTTATGCCGGCGGCTATTTCGAGCGTGAAGCCGAAGTGGTGCAAGACTATTCGGCCTATACCGTCGCCTATGACGCGGTCTATCCGTCCTACGTCAGCTTCCTTGATGCCAATGACGAAATCATCGACCCGACCCAGACCTACCGCGGGTTCGACAAGTATACGAAGCAGACGCACGAACTGCGTTTCTCGTCGCCAGAGGGCAATGCCTGGCACCTGATCGTCGGCGCGTTCTACGAACGGCAAACCGATGCGATCGATGCCGACTACATAATCCCCGGCCTGGCCGCGTCGCCATATGGGTACGCGGTGCCGGGCTGCGGGGACGACATTTTCTGCACCCGTGTCGACCGCATCGACCGCGACTACGCCGGGTTTGTGGACCTGACCGTCGACATCACCCCGGCGCTCAGCGTTAACGGCGGCATTCGCTACTTCAAGACGAACAATTCTCTGAGCGGATTTTCCGGCACGGCGGGAACGGTCGGCAATACCGAAGCCTGTACGCCGTCGAGCGATCCGCGCCTGCCCTGCCTGCTTTTCGACCGGACGGTGAAGGAGGATGGCGAGACACACAAGGTCAACGTCACCTACAAGATCAATCCGGACGCGATGGTCTATGCGACCTATTCGACTGGCTTCCGCCCCGGCGGCATTAACCGGCGCGTGGGGGTCAATCCCTATAAGTCGGACACGCTCGACAATTACGAGGTCGGCGCAAAGACGATGCTGTTCGATCGCATGCTGACGCTGAATGTCACCGGCTTCTACGAGGAATGGAACGACCTCCAGTTCGGTCTGTCCTCGGCCAATTCGCTTGGCGTCATCAGCACCTACAACGCGGGCAATGCGCGGATCTATGGCGTTGAGGGCGACTTCAACCTGCGCCTCGACAGGTTCACGCTGTCGGGCAGCGCCAGCTACATCGACGCCAAGCTTACCTCGGACTTCTGTGCGATCGATCCGGGCACCGGCAATCCCGATTGCACGATCGAGGACTATATCCCGACACCGGCAGGAACGCGGCTGCCCACCCAGCCAAAGTTCAAGGGCCAGATGACCGCGCGCTACGGCTTTGACGTCGGTTCGACGCGGTCGTTCGTGCAAGGCACGGTCAACCACCAGTCGGGTGCCCGCTCCTATCTCACGGTGGATCCCTTCACGGGCGGAATATTGCTGCCGCCGACGGCGGGATTCACGAGCTTCGACTTCTCGTTGGGCGCTGACATGGGAAGCTGGAAATGGTCGATGTTCGTCGAGAACGCCTTTGACGAGCGCGGCATTTTGAGCCTGAACACGGTCTGCGTGCCGTCGATCTGCGGCGCCTATGCCCGCAGCTATCCGATCAAGCCGCGTATGTTCGGCATCAAGGTGGGCGCGACGTTCGACTAGGGCAGCGGGCGAGGCTTGCGTGGACGCATCGGTCGTCAGGGCCATGCCGCGTCTTCGCAAGCCTCCCGGCTCGTTACGCGACCTAAACGCATAACCAAATATCATCAGGCCCCGCGCGAGGACCTGACCCTGCATGGCATGATCAACCTCGTCGCTAAGTTCGCCGATGTGGACTGCGAAGTCATTATTCGGGGCGAACCCATGCTCGATATCTTTGGATGATGCTTTCCTCGGGTTGGCTTCTGAAAACGAAATTAACCGCGCAACGAACGACCGCAGCCAGAAATAGTCTCGTCATCCAGCAGCGTTTTCTGGCTTTGTTTTAGCGTTAGACCGGTAACGATAATTGCGTCATTCTGCCCGAGCGTGATTTCGCCTGAATCGCTCCTGTGGGGAGAGTTGATGTCAGTTGCATTTCTTCTTCTTACGGCCGCAGCGATGGAAGGTTCTGCAACTGGGGTTCGCGACAAAGAAGTAATCATCGTTACGGGAGAGCGGTCTGGACTGTCCCTATTCGAAACCGATACGAGCGTCACCGTGATCGGCCATGACCAGATCGAGGACATGCCCGCGCCTGACCGGATCGAGGATCTGTTGGCGCAGGTCCCCAATGTCACGTTCGGATCGGGTGGCGATGGGCCCACAGTCAGGGGCATGGATGCGACCGGCGCCTTGCGCGACTTGTCGGCCTTTCTCGGCGGTAACAGGCCGAGACTAACCGTGCAGATCGACGGGCGGGCGATCAGCTACAATGAATTGGCCTTTGGCCTTACCTCGATCTGGGACGTGCATCAGGTCGAAGTCTTTCGCAGCCCGCAGACCACGACCCAAGGGCGCAATGCCATAGGGGGCGCAATCTTTGTCGAGACCCGCGATCCTGCATTTGCCTGGGATGGTCGCGCGCGGTTCATTCTGGGCGATGCGCATACCCGCCAGCTTTCCGGATCGCTATCTGTTCCAGTCGTTGACGATGCACTTTCGGTGCGATTTTCGGGCGATATGCGCCGCAGTCGAACTTCGAGCCAAATCGAAAACCGAGTGCCGCAGATCGACTATAACGACGATCGGTCCGATCTGGCGAGGATCAAGCTGATCGCCCGCCCCGGTGGTGCGGCGGGACCGGAACTGCGGCTGTCGTTCCAGCATGTCCGTTCGCAAATGCCTCAGATCGTGGCTGTCTCGACGCCATTCCGGGATCGGCAGGACAAAGTCGGCAATTACGGTTATTTTGACGTCCGGGTCGATGCGCTGACCGCTCGCATCTCGACGGAAGCTGGGTCGAACTTTTCGATCGACGCCAGCGCAAGCATTGGCGACGCACATATTGTGCGCCACGCGCGCAAGGGCTGGGGTGAGGCCGACACGAACGCGACGGATCGATCAGGCGAAATCGTGGTCCGCTGGCGACCGGCAAGGGGTCTGCGCGTGCTTGCCGGCATCAGCGGAGTGATGACCGACACGCACCAGTCGATTGACGTGTCCTCCGCAGGGGCGGGCCTTGGCCGCTTCGACGACAGGCAACGGAGCCTTGGCCTTTTCGCCGAAGTAACTCAGACACTGGCGAACGGTTTGGAACTGGGGGCGGGTCTGCGCTGGCAGGAAGACCGGCAGGACCGCGCCGGGACGCTTGCCTCAGGCCTGATCACTCTCGACTATGATCGTACGTTTTCCGCATTTCTTCCCAAGGTTTCGGTCGCATGGGACGTGCATGACGGAGTGCGGTTGGGAGCCCTCGCGCAAAAAGCGTATAATCCCGGCGGCACAACCATCGCGCTTCCCTCTGGCACTCCCGATGCGTTCGCAGCGGAAACGCTGTGGGACTATGAGGTCTTTGCACGGGCGCAACTGGCTGACGGCGGTGTGAAGATCAGTGCGAACGTGTTTCGCTATGATATCCGCAACGCCCAGCGCCGGTTGCTGCGCGACTTCGTCGGTCCCGATGGCACGACGGCGGTGATCGCCGAGACGGATAATGCGCCGCGGGCTTGGTCGCGGGGAGCGGAAGTGTCGATCGCATGGTCGATGACGGCGCGGTTGGCGCTCGACGCAGCGCTCGGGCTGCTCGATACGCGGATCACCCGCACGCTGTCGCCATCCGACCCGATCCTTGGCAAGCAGTTCCAGCGCTCTCCGCACCTGACGAGTTCGTTTTCGGCTCGCTGGAATCCAAGCGAGAGCCTGTTGCTGAACTTGCAGATGCGTGGCCATAGCCCCTATTTCAGCGACGATGCCGAGACCGCTGCCATGCGCGTTCCCGGAGCGCTGACGGTAGATGCGAATGTCGCCTTCGATATCGGTCCGGCGCGCCTGACCGCATATGCCCGCAATATGTTCAATGCGTTCAACCTGACCCATCGCTATTCCGAATTTTCGCGTCTTGCCACGGCAGAGGACCCGCGCGAGCTGGGCATCGGGATCGAGGGGCGATTCTGATGCGGGATCAGAACTTCGCGGGCAAGGCGCCGCGTATGAACGCATCAGGCTGCTGACCGCTTTTGCGCCAGTAATCGATCAGGCCGAGATCGCGGCACAGGGTCACGAAACGTGGATCGCCTCGCAGCGCTTCGGTCGCCGGGATGAACAGCCATTGCGTTCTCCGCCAACCTTCGCTGTTGATGAGCCGACCGTCGTTGCTGACACGCGGATCGTCAATATACTTACCGCGCCGCAGGAGCAGGCTGTCCGTGACGGCGAAGGCTGCATCCAGTTGGCCAAGTGCGGACAACAGCATCACTCCGTTCCCCGCATTGGAAGGGCCTTTCGGTGCCGAATCCAGAACCGCAATGCGTGCGCCGGCGATGTCGTCCGGATTGCGACTATCAAGCGCCAGAAGGCCTTTGCGCCAGACCGTCGCGGTCGTCGCCTGAAGCGTGGCGGGCCAACCCGCGACGGTATCGATCATGGCCAGCGCGGCCTTGGGTCGTCCAGTAAAGGCATAGATCATCAGGCGCGCGCTCCAGACCCATTCGTCGCGGGGCCAGAGCTGGCGCGCCCGATCAATCGTGCGGTCAGCCCGATCGATCTCGCCAAAGATCCAGAATTTCAATGCACGCTTGAACTGCAGCGAAGGATTGGCGGGTTCGATGGCAGCAGCTCTCTCTAGCATCGCGCGCGACTCCGTGCAGCGCCCTACCGACTGCAGCATGATGGTTAACACCCCCAGCGCACCGACATGGCGCGGGGCTAGCTCGAGGACGTGGTGCAAGCGCCGTTCCGTAACGAACCAGTCGTCGAGCCCAGAGCGAAGCAACGCCTGCGCAAAGAGCGCGTCAGTCTGCTGCGGGTCGATGGCCAGCGCCTTGCGGGCGGCGGCCTCGCTGCGGTCGATAGAGCTTGCCGTGAACTCTTTGGGGGCCAGTTCCCCTTCGCGGTAGCGTGCATGTGCAAGCAGGCCCCAGCCTTCGGCACGGGTAGGATCGTGGGCGACCAGCTTTTCGAGCATTGGCACGGCGGCTCGGTGCCCGTCGCTGCCAGACAGGGTGCGGCGCGCTTCTTTGATGCGGGCCGCATATTCTCGGCCTTGGTTCGACCGTGTCCACAGCCAGCCACCGCTTGCGCCCACGAACGCCAGAGCTCCGGTCGAGGCTATGACCGCCCGGCGCGAAAGGTGATGGCGAGTGAGTTTGCGAGGCGACTGGCCGGTTTCGATGGTATCGATGGACAGACGATAGCCGATGCGTGGGATCGTCTCGACCTCGAAGCCGGCGGCCGTTTCCGTCGCGATCCGTCGCACGGCGGAAATGGTGCGGTTTACCGCATCGTCGCCGACGATCCGGCCCTGCCAGCATATTTCGAGCAAGTCATCACGTGTCAGCACAGCCCCTTGCGCGTCGGCCAGCGCCAAAAGGACCTGCATGACGCGCGGTTCGACAGCAACTTTGCCGTCCGGCCCTTCGACCATGCGGACCGATGGACGGATCTTCGCCTCGCCAAGCCGAAAATCGGCGCGATGGGCGAGCAAATGCACATCCGGCCGATGATCCGCCGATCCTTCTATCCTGCTTGGCGATTCATCGGCCAAAGATAAGCGCTCCATCATTCGCTTGGCCCCGCGAGCGTAGCAGTCTTTCGAGCCTAAATGAATGATGGAGGGCAAGACATGGGTGCGAGGCGGTTATTGCAGCAAATGCGGTGGTCGCCTTCGGTTGGCAACTTGCTCCGACGCTGGCGCATGCGCCGGGCACCGACAGCAACCGGTATTCTGCTGGTTCTGTCCTTCCTTCTATGTGCAATGGTTCGGATGCTCTGGCGCTCGACCTGCCAATTTCGGCCGGTCATGCCAAAACGATCGATAAGATGGCCACGGGTCGGGTCCGCAGGTCGGTGTCGCTTTTCCCGCGTGGGCAAGGCACTGCAACCTAGACTGCGGGTATAAGCATGTGCCGTCATCGCTTGGCGATGAACGCGCCTCTTGCTTCCTGGGTGGTACCGTCGAGAGGCGAGACGTATGAAAAGCGCAGCCCCCCGATCAATTCGTCGGCGGCGGGACCGGCAAATTGACCGCTGAGTGGATAGTTCTTGTTGTCAGGCTCGCCAGGCACCGGGCGATAGAAAGCATGATATCCCGCCGTCCATTCGATGTCGTCCAGCAGCAGTGGTTCCAGCAGATGCGTTTCGAGAAGCGAAACGATGGGCCTGCCCTGGAACCGAGCCGAGCCGGTAGCCGGGTCGAATGTCATGGTGATGGCAAAGCTGACGGAACCATAAGGGCGCTCGTCTTCGAAGTCGTATTGTTCGTCGGTCCTGCCCTCGAACAGGCCGATATATCTCACCACCGTCCCGGTCGGGCCGCTTCCGAACGGTGCTGGGATGCCGAAGGCAGTCGCTCCCCTCAGGATGGAATCGTTGTAACCCCAGGCTGCGAGATTGGAATAGAAGTAGCGATAATCGGGGTCGATCGCCTCGCCCGATGCGCGCATCAGGACGTAGGTGCGGCTGCCGGGGAGGAAAAAGTTCAACCATGGAGCCCCGGGAAGCGGAGTGTAGTTCGGGTCGCGTTGCAGGGGTTCGAAAGTCGAATTGTCAGGCGTGGTGGCATAATAGCCCTTGGTGTTTGCATTGTAGTGGAAATTCAGGCCGCCATCGGAATAATACCTGCCTTCTGAAGCAAAATTGGTGCTCGTCGTCGCGTTATAGATGATCGGGTCCGTCGCTATTGGCGTTGGCGTGGCTGTGGGCGACGGCGTGGGCGTCGGGGTTGGCACTTGCACCGGCGGTTCCGAACTGCCCGAAGAACCGCCACCACAAGCTGCGAGGGCGAGCGTGAGTATCAGGATACTTGCGTTTGGGATCGCTTGGGTCATGGCGTCTGCCTCCTGCGCGATCAGAACCCAGGCCCGCGTCTTTGGCCATGATGATCAGGCGATGATTTGCCGATGATTTGACCCCCCCCCCCCCCCACGGAAAGTCTTCGGAAAAATCATCTCCGGCCTTTCATTCACGTTGGCAGGTTGCCTGCAGCTGCATGGCAGAGCGGCTTACATGAACCGGTACGCGATCGCCCGGCTGTGGCGCGACGCGCAGACAGCGGAACTATGGTGAGGTGGCACCTCCGAATCTTCGTGAAAATGATCGGACTGTGCCTCGCGCACCGACCTCTTCTCCGGGGCATAGGTTGGACGGTGCAGAGGATTGCACGACGATTTCTGCTTGACGCCGTACTTATAAGAACAATACCTACTCATCAGTATACAAAGGTTTGTGCCAGATGATTCTCGATGGGACGCAGGTTGCGATACAGGACGCGGTGCGCGCCTTTGCACAGGATCGCATCCGGCCCAACTCCGCCGCGTCCGAAGGGGCTGGCGGTTATCGGTGCGGTCTTTTCGAAGAACTGGCCGAACTTGGTCTCATGGGAATGACGGCTCCGTCGCAATTCGGCGGAGCGGAGGCGGATTTCGTTTCCTATGCGCTGGCACTGATCGAGATCGCGGCAGCCGACGGCGCGCTTTCGACCATCATTTCGATCCAGAATAGTTTCATCGTGCCCACCGACAGCAAGGGCTATTCGGTCGACAAGGTCGAGCACAAGCTGGGGCAAGGCGCGTCCGACACTTACGCCATCCGGTTCGAAGACCTGTTCGTACCCGATGACTTGCGTTTGGGAGCAGAGGGAGCAGGTTACGGTCTTGCGCTATCGAATCTTGAGGTCGGGCTCGTCGGTATCGCGGCGCAAGCCATCGGCATCGCGAAGATTTACCGCGATGTGCTGGCTTGCCAGATCTACGAAGGAACCTCCGACATTTAGCGCATGGTGATTGCCCGCGCTCTGTGAAACCGGATTGATGAATAGCCAAGATGCGAAAGGTCCAAGGATGAACATTAACGGATTGCCGGCGATCGTGACCGGCGGGGCTTCGGGTCTTGGCGGGGCGACTGCTGCTCGGCTGGCGAAGGCGGGGGCGAAAGTCGCGATCTTCGATCTCAACGAAACGCTCGGCAACGAACATGCCGCTGCCATCGGCGGCAGCTTCTTCAAGGTGGACGTGACCGACGAGGCACAGGTCGCAGACGCGCTGGAGCAGGCGGAGGCGCTGAACGGCAAGGCCCGCATACTCGTCAACTGCGCGGGCATCGGTCCTCCGGCCAAGGTGATCGATCGCGACGGCAACCCGATCCCGCTGGCCGATTTCAGCAAGATCGTGACCATCAACCTTATCGGCAGCTTCAATGTCCTGTCGAAGTTCGCCGCCCGCCTGATCGATGCCGAGCGCATCGGTGAGGAACGCGGCGTCATCGTCAACACCGCCAGCGTGGCGGCATTCGAAGGGCAGATCGGGCAGGCCGCCTATGCCGCGTCGAAAGGCGGGATCGTCGGCATGACGCTGCCCGTCGCGCGGGAATTCGCGCGCCACGGCATTCGCGTCATGACCATCGCGCCGGGCCTGTTCCTGACCCCGCTTCTGGCGTCGCTGCCGCAAGAGGCGCAGGATTCGCTGGGCCAGCAGGTTCCGTTCCCCAGCCGGCTCGGCCACCCTGACGAATATGCTCAGATGGTTGAAATGATAGTTTCCAATCCGATGCTGAATGGCGAGACGATCCGTCTGGATGGAGCAATCAGGATGGCCCCGAAATGAATTTCCCCGAGATATCGGAAC
>NZ_RXOL01000008.1 GCF_004004515.1 Croceicoccus ponticola | reverse complement strand
CTTGTTGTCCGTCTGTGCTGGCGACCGTACCGAAACTTGCCGTTAAAGCGTCGTTCCCTCCGGTGAAGCGGCATATATGGACACCATACGAGTCGGTCAACAGTCTTTTGCAATTTTATTGCACGACCCGCCGCCATTGAGGCGAAGACCGCTGAATTGAGCCGTTATGAGATTTGCGAGCATCTCGCATAACGGCCCCTGCCCTTACTCCACCATCGCTTCCAACGCCTCGCTAGCTTCCAGCCACGCCGCCTCTGCCGCCTCGACTTTCGACTGGATGTCGGCGCGATGAGTCATCAGCTCCGACATCTTCATTTTGGCCAATTGCGCGTCGGCCGATGCCGGATCGAACATGGCTCTCTCAATTGCACTGAGCGACTTGTTGAGCCGTTCGAGCTCAGCCTCCGCCTTCTGGGCACGCTTGCGCATTCCCTGGCCCTTTTCGCGAGCTTCCGCTGCGGCTCGGCGCTGATCCTTTTTGTTAGGAGCCTTCGTTGTGCCAGCCTTCTTGCCGCCGCCTGCTGCCGATGCCGGGTCCTTCGCCAGTACGAAGGCAATATAATCGTCGATCGACCCGTCGAATTCCTGCGCCAGCCCCTGATCGACCAGTACCAGCCGATCCGCAGTCATTTCCAGCATGTGCCTGTCATGGCTGACGATGACGACAGCGCCAGTATAGGCGTTCAACGCTTGAATCAGCGCCTCGCGTGCGTCGACGTCGAGGTGGTTGGTAGGTTCGTCGAGGATGAGCATGTGCGGTGCATCGCGCGTGATGAGAGCAAGCGCCAGCCGCGCCCTTTCCCCGCCCGAAAGCTTGCCGACCTGTGTCGTAGCCTTGGACCCCGAAAAACCGAAACGCCCCAGATGCGCGCGCACCGCAGTGGGCTTGGCGTCCTTCATCAGCGACGTCATATGCTCCAGCGGGGTTTCCGTCGCGTCCAACTCCTCAACCTGATACTGTGTGAAATAGCCGACGCGCATCTTTCCGGACGCATTCATCTCCCCTTCCATCGGCGTCAGTTGCGCGGCCAGCAAACGGGCCAGCGTCGTCTTGCCGTTGCCGTTGCGGCCCAGCAGGGCCATCCGTTCGTCGGGGTCGAACCGCAGGTTGAGCCGGCTGAGCACCGGCGTATCGCCATACCCGACGCTGGCAAGATCGAGCGTGATCAGCGGCGGGCGCATTTCTTCCGGGTTGGGAAAATCGAAGCTGAGCGAAGGATCGTCGATCAGTTCCGCGATCGGCTGCATCCGTGCAAGCGCCTTGGCCCGAGACTGGGCCTGTTTGGCGGTGGATGCGCGGGCCGAATTGCGGGCGACGTAGTCCTGCAACCTTTCGCGTTCCGCCTGTTGCTTGGCGCGGGCCGAGGCGATCTGAGCCTGCCGCTCGGCACGCTGGCGTTCGAAGGCGTCGTAGCCGCCTGCATATAGGGCCAGCTTGCCGCCCGAAAGATGCAGGATCGAATTGACGACGTTGTTCAGGAAATCCCGTTCGTGACTGACCAGCAGGATCGTCGCCGGATAGGACTTCAAAAAATCTTCGAGCCAAAGCACGGCTTCGAGATCAAGGTGGTTCGACGGTTCGTCGAGCATGAGCAGGTCGGGCGCGGAAAAGAGCAGCGCGGCCAGCGCAACGCGCATCCGCCAGCCACCCGAGAAAGTTTCGAGCGCGCGGTGCTGCGCCTCTTCATCGAAGCCGAGACCGACAAGGATGCGCGCGGCACGCGACGGTGCCGAATGGGCGTCGATGGCAATCAGCCGCTCGTGCACTTCGGCAAGGCGGTGCGGGTCGTGGCAGGTTTCGCTTTCCACCATCAGCGCCGCGCGTTCGCCATCGGCGGCAAGCACCGTCTCGAACGGCGTCGCCGTGCCGCCAGGCGCTTCCTGCGCGATATAGCCGATCCGGCTGCCGCGCGGCATGTCGATCGAACCGCCATCGGCCTCGATCTCGCCGGTAATGGTTTTCAGCAGCGTGGATTTGCCCGCGCCGTTGCGACCGATCAGTCCGATCCTTCCGCGCGGCGGCAGATTGGCCGAAGCGCCATCGATGATCGTGCGGTCGCCAAGGCGTACGGTAATGTCTGTAAGATTGAGCATGGCGCGCGCCTAGCAGCGAGGCTCGCATTTCCCAAGTATGGAGTTTGGTCCGGCCTTGGCGACGCGGTCTGGCGAAGGTCGCCCCCGACGCGGCCTGTCGCGAACTTGCTGGCTGGGGCGGCAGGATTCGAACCTGCGCGTGCCGGTACCAAAAACCGGTGCCTTACCGCTTGGCTACGCCCCAGTGCCGGCAAGGAGGCTGCATATAGCGCCATGCGAGCAGATGAAAAGGGCCGATCGCCGGAACCGTATCATGGACCATGTCGTTTCTTGGCTCATCATGGCAAGTCATTCGAAAACAAGCCCGAAACCGCAGCCTGACACGACCGGGCTCATTTTCGTCGACGATTCGCTTCCAGGCATAGCGCGGCGGCGTTGCGGTCGCGGTTGGTCGTACTCCGATGCAAAGGGCCGTCGGGTCACCAATCGCGTCGAGATCCAGCGGCTCAATGCGATTGCCTTGCCGCCCGCCTATGTCGATGCCTGGTTCGGCCCCGCTGCCAACGGCCATATCCTTGCCACCGGTTTCGACGCGCGTGGGCGCAAGCAATATCGCTATCATCCAAGCTTTCGCGCTGAGCGGGAGAGCGAGAAGTTCGACCGCACCGTCGCGTTCGGCAAGGCACTGCCGCTCATTCGCAAGCGGGTGGAAGACGATCTGTCGCGCCGAGGGCTTACCAAGCAGCGCGCGGTCGCTTCGGTTATCCGCCTTCTCGACCTCGGGCGCCTGCGCGTCGGCAACGAGACTTACGCGAAAAGCAACGCCAGTTTCGGTGCGACGACCCTGCGCCAGCGGCATGCGTCGCTGACCGGAAGGCGACTTTCCCTGCGTTTCAAGGGCAAGTCGGGCCAGATGCGCGAAGTGACGCTGACCGATCGCAGCCTCTTGCGCTTCGTCAAGCAGATGCAGGATTTGCCCGGTCAGAACCTGTTCCAGTACCTCGACGAACATGGCGAGCCTCATCCCGTGGCGTCGAGCGACGTCAACGAATACCTGCGCGAAACCATGGGTGAGAATTTCAGCGCCAAGGATTTCCGCACATTTCATGCCAGCGTCGTCGCGCTCGCGACCTTGGCCGATGGCGACGGGGCCGATGGCGACGGGCGTACGCCGATCAGACAAGTACTGGAGGTGGTATCCAGCAAGTTGGGCAATACGCCTGCGGTGGCGCGACGCAGTTATATCCATCCTGCTGTGATCGATCTTGTGGAAGTGCAGGAAATCTGGCGCGAAAAACTCTCCATGCCGCGCAAAACCCGCTGGCTGACGCGGGAGGAGCGGGCGTTGATCGAGCTACTCGAGGCATGCACCGACAAAGACCGCACTAAGTCCTGCAAAAGCGAGAGGTCTGAAGAAGCGGCCTGATTTGATCCGTTATGGACCCGTAGTACTATTTCCACCTTGCCTCGATAATTGGTGGCGCATATCTGGGGCAGAGGGGGGATTACAAAATTCTCAGGTTTATTTTCATTGCCTTGGCCGGGTTGGCCTTGGCTGGTTGCGATTCGCAAGAACGTGCGGTCGACGTCGCGATGGAAAATGGCGTGCTGATCGTTGCCAACGGCGCCGACCCCGCAACGCTCGACCCCCACCTGCTGATCGGCGCGCCAGAAGCGAACATCGTCGGCGCGCTCAGCGAAGGGCTCGTCATTCATGATCCGGATGATACCGGCGCGGTCCGGCCCGGCGTCGCACGTTCCTGGCAGCACAGCCCTGATTACAAAACCTGGACCTTCAACTTGCGAAAAGATGCGCGGTGGAGCGACGGTCAGCCCCTGACCGCGCAGGACTTCGTTTTCAGTTTCCAACGAATGCTGGCACCGAAACTGGGCGCGGAAGGCGCCGACCTGCTCCATGTCATTCGCAATGCCCGGGCCTACAATCGCGGAGAACTGACCGATTTCGCGCAAGTCGGCATTGCCGCTCCCGATCCCTATCGGCTCGTGCTGACGTTAGAATATCCCGCGCCCTACCTTCTCCCGATGCTGGCAGGTACGGCGTTCGTCCCGGTCAACCAGGCCGCGGTGCAAGCAGGCGGCCGGATCGACGATGCGGACAATCGCTGGGCCAGCGCCGGCACTTACGTCGGCAACGGGCCCTTCCTCCTCAGCGAATGGCGGGTCAACCGTTTCGTGTTGCTTGAACGCAACCCGCAATACTGGGACGCCGGCAACGTCGCGCTGAATGCCGTACGCTTCGTGCCGCTGGGCGAACGCGATGCCGAAGTGACAGCGTTCATCAAGGGCGATGTTCATGTCACCCAATCGTTTACGGGATCGGAAATCGCCGAATTGAAGCGCAAGCGGCCCAACGCGGTCGTCACTGAAGACATGCTGGGCGCCTATGTCTATGTGTTCAACCTGCAGCAAAGACCGTTCGACGACGTTCGCGTGCGTCGGGCGCTGGCCCTGGCCATCGACCGTCAGAAACTCGTTGAGAAGTTGGGCGGCGACAGGCAGGCGATCGGCGGCTTCGTGCCACCTGGAATTCCGGGTTATGACCATATCGGCCCACCTGCACCCGATGTGGCGAAGGCGCGCCGACTGCTGGCCGAAGCAGGCTATCCCGATGGCCGCGGCTTTCCCGAAACGACCATTCTGATCAACGAATTCGACATCCACCAGTCGGTCGCAGAGGCGGTGATTGCCATGTGGCGCGATGGATTGGGGATCAACGTTGGCATTCGTGCAAGATCATGGAAGGACTATCTCGCCGCTTCTCGCGACAGGCAGTTCCAGATCGCACGTTCGGGCTGGGTGGCGGGCTATCTCGATCCCGGCGCATTCCTCGACATCCTCGCATCCGGCGGACGCAACAACGAAGCCGGCTGGGCCGATCCGCGCTATGACGCCCTGATTGCCGAAGCCCGCGCTATGTCCGACCAATCCAGCCGCATGGCCACGATGCGCAAGGCAGAGGATTTGATGCTGGCGCAGCAGCCGCTGATCCCCCTGCTCAATTATTCCCAGACTTATCTGCTCGATCCCCGGGTCAAGGGTTGGGGCCATAGCATTAACGGGAATCGCGTGTACAAGTTCATGTCGTTTTCGTCGAACTGAAGAAAACCGCACTGGCAATAACGGACCACGCATGACCAGCCTCTACAGCCGTATCTGCATCGCCTTGGCGATGGCCCTTTCGCTCGCCGCCTGCAGCAAGGGGGAAACGGATGCCGATATCGGCGTGCAGGACGGCATCCTGCTGACCGGAAATGGCGTGGAGCCGCGCACGCTCGACCCCCAGCTTAACACCGGGTCGCCCGACGGCCGCATTATCGCGGTGCTGAGCGAAGGGCTGGTCACGTCCGATCCCATCGATCCTTACGGCGTTCTGCCGGGCGTGGCGCAAAGCTGGGAACATGACGACGAATACCGGCAGTGGACCTTCCATTTGCGCCCCGGCGCGATGTGGAGCGACGGGTCACCGCTCACTGCACAGGATTTCCTCTACAGCTTTCGCCGCATCCTGACCCCGGCGCTGGGCGCGGAGCTGGCGGAACTGTTTTACGGCATCAAGGGCGCAGAAGATTTCAACAAGGGCAAGACCGACGACTTTTCGACCGTCGGCTTCAGTTCGCCCGATCCGCAGACGCTTGTCATCACGGCCGACGCGCCAATGCCGCACTTGTTGAACATGTTGGCGACATACACCTTCTATCCGGTCCAGAAGGCGGCAGTCGAAGCCAACGGCAAGATGACCGACCGGAACAACGACTGGTTCGAGCAGGGCAGCTACGTCGGCAATGGCCCCTTCATTCTCGATGAATGGAAAACCAACCAGTACATATCGGTAAAGAAGAACCCGAATTACTGGGATGCGGCGAACGTACGGCTGAACGGCATCCGGTTCTTTGCGATCGAAAACCAGAAGAGCGAGCTGAACGCCTATCTTTCGGGCCAATTGCATATGACAAATACCGGCTCGGTCCCGGTCGAACGCATCGCCAGCCTCAGGAAAAGCCATCCTGACGAGCTGCGCACCGACCATCAGCCGAACGCCAATTTCTATGCCTTCAACACCGGTCGAAAAGCCTTCTCGGACAAGCGCGTGCGCAAGGCGCTTTCGCTTGCGCTCGACCGCAAGCTGCTGACCGAACGGGTGCTGTTGGGGGGGGAAACGCCTGCGGGCGGGCTCGCCCCGCTGGGCCTGCCCGGATACGATGCCATGCCCGCGCCCAAGGCCGATCCGGCAGCCGCCCGCCGCTTGCTGGCACAAGCTGGCTATCCCGGCGGCAAGGGCTTTCCCAAGTTGGACATCCTGATCAACACGCTCGAAAAGAATCGGAAGCTGGCCGAAGCGATCCAGGCGATGTGGAAGAAGGAGCTTGGCATCGACGTGGGCATCTACAACCAGGAATGGAAGGTCTTTCTGGACACCCGCAAGGCGCGCGATTTCGACGTTACCCGATCCGGCTGGTTCGGTTTCTACCCCGGCCCCGGCGCATATCTGACGCTGATGACGACCGACAGCCCGAACAACGACAGCGGGTGGAGCAATCCGCGCTACGACGCACTGGTGGCCGAAGCGCTGGCGACGGGCGACACGACGAAACGCATGAACCTGTTCCATCAGGCCGAGGCGATCCTGATCGACGAAATGCCGATCCTGCCGCTTTATTACGGTGCACAGAATACGATGGTCGACACCCGGGTCAAAAATTGGGGCAGCGACGGCGCCGGGAACTTCAAGTTCGTCTATCTGGAAGAGTAAGGCGTAAAGCGCACGCCACGAGGTTTGCGCTCCACACCTTCTCGACCCATTGGCAAGAGCCTCTGGCTCAGCCCAGCTTGCGGACCCAGCCGTGGCTGTCGGCAATCTCACCGCGCTGGATGCCGGTCAGCGTCGCCTTCACCTTTTCGGTTACCTGACCCGGGCCACCCGAACCGACGGTGAAATCGATGTCGTGCCCTGCAACCCGGCCCACCGCGGTCACCACCGCAGCCGTGCCGCATGCGAAACACTCAACCAGCTTGCCGCTTCTGGCATCGGCTTCCCACTGATCGATCGAGTAACGTCCTTCGCTCACGTCCAGCCCTTCGGCGCGGAGCAGCTCGATCAGGCTGGCGCGGGTGATCCCGGGCAGGATCGTTCCCGTCAGCGCCGGGGTGACGACGCGACCGTCGTCGAACACGAAGAACAGGTTCATGCCGCCCAGTTCCTCGATCCACTTGCGCTCAACCGCGTCGAGGAAGACGACCTGGTCGAAACCGCGTTCGATCGCAGCGGCCTGCGGGACGAGGCTGGCGGCATAATTGCCGCCGCACTTGGCCGCGCCGGTGCCGCCGGGCGCGGCGCGGGTATATTCGCTCGACACCCAGATCGACACCGCCGGCGCGCCCGACTTGAAGTAATTTCCGGCCGGGCTGGCGATGACCATGAAGCGATAGCGCTTGGCCGGACGGACGCCGAGAAACACTTCGTCCGCAAACATGAACGGGCGAAGGTAGAGCGACGCGCCCGCGCCTTCTGGTATCCAGCCGCCATCCTTGGCGAGCAGCGCCTCTATCGCGGAAATGAACAGCGCCTCGGGCAAGTGCGGCATGGCGAGCCGGTCGGCCGACTTGTTGAACCGGCGGGCGTTTTCTTCGGGACGAAACAGCGCGGTCGAACCGTCGGGATGGCGATAGGCCTTCAGCCCCTCGAAGATTTCCTGCGCATAGTGCAACACTGCTGAGGCCGGGTGCAGCGGGATCGGCTGCAGCGGGCCGACGGTGGCGTTGTGCCAGCCCTCACCCTCGGTCCATTCGATGGATACCATGTGATCGGTAAACTGTGTGCCGAAACCGGGGTTCGCAAGCGCTAATGCACGGTCCGCATCCGATGTCGGTGCAGGGTGCGGAAGTTCGCGAAACTCGATGGTATCGGCGGCGGTCGCCATGGTCGTTTTCCAGTGCTTTGATGCGTCGGTCGAGCGAGCCGGTTAAGCGTTGCCACGCCTCGGTGCAAGCCTTGTGACGAGCGCAGGTCGCGCCACTTGCGGGTTCTTGTACCCAATACGAAAAAGGCGGCTCCCGAAGGAACCGCCTTGTTTCTGCCTGGCGCAATGCGCGAGAACTTATGCGTCGTCGCGAACGACCTTGCGCTCGGCGATGCGAGCGCGCTTGCCGGTGCGGCCGCGCAGGTAATAAAGCTTTGCACGACGCACGACGCCGCGGCGAACCACGGTGATGCTGTCGAGGTTGGGCGAGTAGAGCGGGAAAACGCGTTCCACGCCTTCGCCGAACGACATCTTGCGAACGGTGAAGTTCGAACCCATGCCGCGATTCGAACGGGCGATGACGACGCCTTCGTAGTTCTGCACACGCTCACGCGTGCCTTCGACGACGCGCACGCCGACGCGGACGGTGTCGCCCGCACGGAATTCCGGGATATCCTTGCCGAGGCTCTGGATGGCTTCGGCTTCGAGCTGCTGGATCAGATTCACTGGTCCAAGTCCTTTTTCTTTCGCCGCGCGCCAGAGGCAGGCTGGGCCCGAGCGTCGATATGACGCTCCCAAAGGTCCGGCCTGCGTAACCGTGTATCGTCTTCGCTGCGTTGCTTTCGCCACGCCGCGATTTTCGCATGATCCCCCGATCGCAGCACTTCAGGGATCGTGCGCCCTTCCCATTCGACAGGTCGGGTATAGTGCGGATATTCGAGAAGGCCGCTTTCGAACGACTCCTCGACCCCACTTGAAGCCGCGCCCATTACGCCGGGAAGCAGCCGAATGCAAGCGTCGAGCAGCACGAGCGCGCCGACCTCTCCGCCCGACAGGATCACGTCGCCGATGCTGACTTCCTCGACCTCGCGCCCGTCGAAGATGCGTTCGTCGAAACCTTCGAACCGACCGCACAGGATCGTGACCCCCGGTCCTGCGGCAAGCTCGCGCACGCGGCGCTGAGTCAGCGGACGCCCGCGCGGAGTCATCGCCAGCACGGGACAGTCGGGGTGGCGCGCCCTGGCATGGTCGATGGCGGCAGCCAGCACGTCGGGTTTCAGCACCATGCCCGCGCCGCCCCCTGCCGGAGTATCATCGACAGTGCGGTGCTTATCGTTGGCGAAATCGCGGATCTGGACGGTATCGAGGCTCCATGTCCCCGCTTCCTGCGCCCGTCCGGCAAGGCTCACGCCCAGCGGTCCCGGAAACATTTCGGGATAAAGCGTCAGGACGGTGGCGGCGAATGGCATGCCCGGGGCACTAGCGCCCCGGGCACACAAACGCCATCCCGTGCGTTGCGCTGGGCATGAACGACGAAATCGACGATTGCATCATCATCGGCGCGGGGCCTGCCGGGCTGACCGCCGCAATATATCTTGCGCGCTATCATCTTTCGATCCGCCTGTTCGATTGCGGCAGCAGCCGGGCGGCGATGATCCCCTGCACGCACAATCACGCAGGCTATCCCGATGGCATCGCGGGCAAGGAACTGTTGCGGTTGATGCGCGAACAGGCGGCCAAATACGGCGCGCTGCGCGAGGACAAGCGCGTCGAAACGCTGGCGCGCGACGATGGCATCTTCACCGTCGGCACCGACACCGGCACTTATCGCGCCCGCACCGTGCTGGTGGCGACCGGCGTGGTGAACCGTCGCCCCGCAACGTTGAATCCCGACGTCCATGACGCTGCGCTGGCGCGTGGCCTGCTGCGCTATTGCCCGGTCTGCGACGGTTACGAAGTGACAGACCGCCGCGTCGCGGTCATCGGGTCGGCTGACCATGGCACTTCGGAGGCGCTGTTCCTGCGCGCCTTTACCCGCGACCTGACCCTCATCTGCCCCGACGGGGATCACGATCTGGACGCCGAATGCATCGCAAAACTGGACGATGCCGGCATCGTACGCGTTGCGGGCCCATGCGAGGGGTTCGCCATCGAAGGAGAGCAGCTGGCATTCGACACGGCAGATGGCCGCATGGCATTCGACAGCGTCTATCCCGCGATGGGCAGCGACGTCCGCTCCGCGCTGGCCGCGATGGCAGGGGCTCAGACCAGCGAGAAGGACTGCATCATGGTCGACGACCATTTGCAGACGAGTGTGCCGGGTCTGTTCGCGGCGGGAGATGTCGTGATCGGGTTGGACCAGATCAGCCACGCGATGGGTCAGGCGGGCGTCGCGGCAACCCGCATCCGCAACCTTCTGTCTGAACAGCGCCCGTTGAGGCGCTGACGCAGCCTTAGGGCTCAGCGAAGTCGGCGGTGACGACCAGCCGTTCGGCATTCCATTCGCGCACGGCGTTTTCGTGCATCGGAATCATGAACGTGCGTGGCTTCGCGCCTTCGGGCCGTTCGATCTCGATCACGTCGCCCGCGCCGTAATTGTCGATGGCAACGATCTTGCCCAACGGTTCACCCGTTTCGGATACCGCGGCAAGACCGAGCAGGTCGGCGTGATAAAATTCGCCCTCTTCCAGCGGGGGCAGTTCTTCGCGCGGGACGGTCAGCGCCGTGCCGCGTAACGCTTCGGCGCTATTGCGATCGGTAACTTCGGCAAACCGGGCGATCGCTCCGCCCTTGCCGTCGTCGCGGATCTTTTTCGGAGTCAGGATGCCGGCGTCATCCGGTCCGCCGCGTGATGCAACGGGACGGGAAACGCGAAAGGCGCGGAACCGCTGGAGCGATTCCACGCCTTCGCCGAACAGTTTCAGCCGGACCTCGCCCGTCACGCCATGCGCGCCGGTGACGACCGCGAGCGTGAGGGCCTGGTCCGCCAAGGATCAATCCTCGGCCTTGGCTTCTTCAGCAGGTGCTTCTTCAGCTGCTGCTTCTTCAGCGGGTGCTTCGGCAGCAGCAGCTTCTTCAGCCGGTGCTTCTTCGGCAGCCGGTTCTTCGGCCGGAGCTTCGGCAGCAGCCTTGGCAGCTTCTTCGGCTTCGCGGGCCTTGTCAGCCTTTTCCTCAGCGCGTTCCTTGGCCTTTTCGCCCGGTTCGGCCTTCTTCGGGTTGTTGCGGGCCGCACGCTCAAGAATACCGGCGGCATCGAGGAAGCGGGCAACACGGTCGGTCGGCTGCGCGCCGACGCCCAGCCAGTAACGCACGCGGTCTTCGATCAGCTTGACGCGGTTTTCGTCACCCTTGGCGACCAGCGGGTTGTAGATGCCAACCTGCTCGAGATACTTGCCGTCGCGCGGGCTGCGCACGTCGGAAACCACGATGCGATAGTAAGGACGCTTCTTCGCGCCACCGCGCGACAGACGGATAGTAACAGCCATTCAGATTACCTTTCGTTCAATTCGTAAAGTCATTCAAAGTCGTAAATTCGGAATTCATTTCTTGCCCAGCAGGTTGGCGAGATCGGGCGGCAGTCCGCCCATGCCGCCGCCAAGTCCGGGCCCACCAAGTCCGGGCCCACCAAGTCCGGGCATGGCGGCATCCATGCCACCCTTGCCGAACAGGGCGCCAAGGCCCTTGAGCCCGCCCATCTTCTTGATCTGCTTCATCGCCTTGGACATTTCCTGGTGCATCTTGAGCACCTTGTTCACGTCCTGCACCTGCGTGCCCGAACCCGATGCGACGCGCTTCTTGCGCTTGGCATTCAGCAATGCGGGGTTGGCGCGTTCCTTTGCGGTCATCGACGAAATGATCGCATCCATGCGCAGCAGTACGCGATCGTCCATGCCCGACTGCGCCATCGCGGCCTTGGCCTTTTTCATGCCCGGCATCATGCCAGCAATCGCGCCCAGCCCGCCCATCTTGGTCATCTGCTGCAATTGCATGCGCAGATCGTCGAGATCGAATTTCCCCGCCGCCATCTTCTTGGCGAGGCGTTCGGCGTCCTCTTCCTTGACCGACGCCGCGGCCTTTTCGACCATGGAGACGATGTCGCCCATGCCAAGGATGCGGTTCGCGACGCGCGAAGGGACGAACGGTTCGATCGCGTCCAGCTTTTCGCCGGTGCCCGCGAACTTGATCGGCTTGCCGGTAACGGCCCGCATCGACAATGCCGCACCACCGCGCGCATCGCCGTCCATGCGGGTTAGCACCACGCCGGTCAGCGGCACTTCGCCAGTAAAGGACTGCGCGACGTTCACCGCGTCCTGACCCGTCAGCGCATCGACGACGAGCAGCACTTCCTTCGGCGTGGCGACGGCGGCAACCGCCTTCATTTCGGCCATCAGCGCTTCGTCGACGTGCAACCGGCCCGCGGTGTCGAGCATCAGCACGTCGAAGCTTTGCAGCTTTGCGGCCTGCATCGCGCGGTTCGCGATTTCGACCGGTTGTTGCCCGGCGATGATCGGCAGGGTGGCGACACCCGCCTGTTCGCCCAGCACGGCAAGCTGTTCCTGCGCCGCCGGACGATTGACGTCGAGCGAGGCCATCAAGACCTTCTTGCCCTCGGTCTCTTTCAGACGCTTGGCGATCTTGGCGGTGCTGGTAGTCTTGCCCGACCCCTGCAGGCCGACCATCATGACGATGACCGGCGGCTTGGCCTCGAGGTCCAGCTTGGCCTGCGCCGCGCCATCTTCGCCGCCCAGCATTTCGACCAGCGCGTCGTTGACGATCTTGACGACCTGCTGCCCCGGCGTGACCGAGCGCAGGACTTCCTGCCCGATGGCCGCTTCGGTAACCTTATCTATGAACCGTCGAACGACCGGAAGCGCGACGTCGGCTTCCAAGAGGGCAATGCGCACTTCGCGCATCGCGGCGCGAACTTCGTCTTCCTTCAACGCTCCGCGGCCGCGCAGCGAATCGAAGACGTTACCAAGCCGGTCTGACAGGCTTTCGAACATCAAATTCTCCTCATGCGCGCCGCGCAAACGACGCCAAGACGTTCAGATCCGGAGCAAAAGCGCAAAACGCCGGTGGGCGAAACCTCGCCAACCAGCGTGCCGCGTATTGTCACGGACCCATGGATACACGCAGTGTTCCGATCCAAAAACCGGCCTGCCTGTGGCGCGCCCTTACATCCGCCCCCCTTCGAAAGCAAGGCACGAGTGGCCAATCCGGTTGCGCACCAGTTGCTTAACCTGATGTTTAGAGCATCGGGCTAACCCGGGCGGGACGGCCATTTCGGCCCGCAAGCGAGGAGCCGCCCGATCTATGCACGAGTCCGCACCTGGGCTTGAAGACAAGGCGGCGGAGCCGGTCGGGAAACCTCGGGCCGAACGCGACGTCATCGCACAAGGCATAATCGCGGCCGCGATCATCATGTTCGTCGGCCACGCGGCGGCGGTCGTGCCGGGCGTCCTGCAATTCATTAATGGTCATGGCGAAGGACCTGCGCCTTATCTCGCCAGTGCGCTGCTGCTGAATACCGCGCTCATCATCTTCGGCTGGCGGCGGCACAACGAACTGGTTGCGGAAGTGAAGAAAGGGCGCCGCGCGGAAGAAGAAGCCCGCAAGCTCGCCTTTACCGATCCGCTGACCGGCTCGCTCAATCGCCGGTCCATCGGTCCCGAAGTCGACAAGCTGGTCGCCGAAGCCGAAGCGAACGACAACGCGCATGCCGCCATTGCATTCGTCATGCTTGATATCGACCATTTCAAGCAGATCAACGATCTGAACGGACACCGCGCGGGCGACACCTTGCTGGTGACGATGGCCGAACGCGTGCGCGACGTCTTGCCTGAACGGTCGAAGCTGGCCCGGCTGGGCGGCGACGAATTCGCATGCGTCATCCCCTACGATCGCCGGGACATGGTCGCCATCGACCGCGTGGCCAGCGCCATCATCGCCACCGCGCGCCAGCCGTTCGACGTGGCGGGCGGCCAACTGGCCATGAGCCTTTCGGTCGGCATCGCGTGCAGCAGCGGACTGCCGGCAAATTGCAAGAGCCCGGCGGAGGAACTGCTGCACATGGCGGACATGGCCATGTATCACGCCAAGAAGAACGGCCGGAACCGCTACGACTGGTTCGAACCCAAAATGGAGCAGGACCTGCGCAGCCGCGCGGAGCTGGAAAACGGCATCCTTGCCGGGATAGCCCGCGGTGAATTCTTGCCTTTCTACGAACAGCAGGTCGATATCGAAACGGGTGCGTTGACCGGCTTCGAAATGCTGGCCCGCTGGCAAAGCCCGCACTTGGGGCTCGTTTCACCCGACAAGTTCATCCCGGTGGCGGAAGAACTGGGCGTGATCGCGGACCTGTCTGAATCGGTCATCGGGCAGGCTCTGCGCGATGCCCGCGATTGGGATTCGCGCCTGACGCTGGCGGTGAACATTTCGCCGGTGCAAATGCGCGATCCGTGGTTTGCGCAACGCCTGCTGAAGCTGATGGCAGAGGCCAATTTTCCGCCCGAACGGCTGGAGATCGAGATCACCGAGATGTGCCTCAGCGAAAACATCGGCCTCGTCCGCTCGCTCGTCACCAGCCTGAAGAACCAGGGCGTGACGGTCAGCCTCGATGATTTCGGGGTGGGATACGCAACGCTGGCGCAGCTTCGCGCCCTGCCCTTCGACCGGATCAAGATTGACCGCGCCTTTGTATCTCGGCTGGCCCGGTCAGAGGATACCGCGGCCGTTATCGCCACCATCGCCTCCATCGGCGAAGGCATGAACCTGCCCGTCACGGCAGAGGGGATCGAAACCGAAACCTTGCGCGATTCGCTGTTGCGCATTGGGACGTTCAAGGGACAGGGCTATTTCTACGGTAAGCCCGAAACCGCCGAACAGGTCCGGACCCGGCTGAAAAGCGAAGCGCGGCTGGCCATCGATGCGCGTGCCGCTTTGGCCGGTATGGACGAAGAAGTCAGGGCCGTGAACGGCTAAACCTGCCGCACGACCTGTGTACCAGCACTGGACGCGCCGCGCCGGGGTGCATAGATGCGCAAGCAATGCGCATTGCTTTCACCAAGATGCACGGTCTGGGCAACGACTTCGTCGTGCTGGACGCGCGCGCACAGCCGTTGCCGCCGCTGACCGGCGATGTCGTCGCGGCGCTGGCCGACCGGCATACCGGCATCGGGTGCGATCAGCTTGTACTGATCGAACCGAGCGAGGTCGCCGACTGGCGGATGCGCATCTTCAATTCTGACGGCAGCGAGGTCGAGGCCTGCGGCAATGCCACCCGCGCGGTCGGGCTGCTGATCGGCGGCGAAGTCACACTGGAAACGCTGGGCGGGACCATCGTGGCACGGCCCGACGAGAACGGCGTCGCGGTCGATATGGGCGTGCCGCGTTTCGGCTGGGACCAGATCCCGCTCGCCTATGGCATGGACACGCTGGACCTTCCCGTCGGCTGGCCGCTCGATTCGGCAGCGTGCGAAGCTGTGCTGGAACATCCCGTCGCGGTGAACGTCGGTAACCCGCACGCCGTGTTCTTCGTGAACGATGCCTATGCCGTGCCGCTGGCTGAAATCGGCCCGGTCATCGAAAACGACCAGATTTTCCCCGAACGCGTTAACGTCAATGTCGCCACGGTAACCGCGCGCGATGCGATCACCTTGCGCGTGTGGGAACGCGGCGCAGGGATTACGCAGGCCTGCGGCACCGGCGCATGCGCCACGGCGGTCGCAGCGATGCGGCGCGGGCTGGTCGATCGCGAGGTTACGGTGACGCTGCCGGGTGGCGCGCTGACCATCGTGTGGGAACCCGATGTCGACGGCGCGCCCGGTCACATCACGATGACGGGCCCGGCCTCGGTCAGTTTCACGGGCAGTTTCGACTGGGGCGACTACGCTTGAGCTTGCCCGAAGCCGGAATGCCCGAGACTCTGGGCCCCGAAATCATCACGCTCGGTTGCCGCCTCAACGCCGCCGAAAGCGACCGCATCCGCGCCATGCTGGACGGGCGCGGCGATACGGTCGTCGTCAATTCCTGCGCCGTGACCGAAGAGGCCGTGCGGCAGACCCGCCGCGCCATCCGCCGCGTTCGCCGTCGTCGTCCCGATGCGCGTCTGCTGGTCACCGGATGCGCCGCCGATATCGAGCGCGAGCAGTTCGCCGCCATGCCCGAAATCGACGGCCTGATCCCCAATGCGGAGAAATTAGCCCCTTCCAGCTGGGGCGCGAGCCACAATGCCGCAGGACTTCCGCTGGTGCCGATGCATCAAGGGACGAGCACGCTGGCCACGCGCCGCACCCGCGCGTTCGTCGCGGTGCAGAACGGTTGCGACCATGCCTGCACCTTTTGCGTCATCCCGCAGGGGCGCGGGCCAAGCCGATCGCTCACCGTGCCGCAAGTGGTGGGCGAGATTGCCGCGCATCTGGAGCAGGGCGCGTCGGAAGTCGTGCTGACCGGCGTCGACGTGACCAGCTGGGGTCACGACCTGCCCGGATCGCCGCCATTAGGCGCTCTGGTCTGCGAGGTGTTGCGCGCTTTTCCCAGTCTGGCCCGATTGCGCCTGTCGTCCATCGACGGAGCGGAAATCGACGAGGAGCTGGAAGAAATGCTGGCGGGCGAGGCGCGGCTGATGCCGCATCTCCACCTATCGCTCCAGCATGGGCACGACCTGATCCTCAAACGGATGAAGCGGCGCCATACGCGCGCACAGGCGGTCGATCTCGTCACCCGGCTGAAACAACGCCGCCCCGACATCGCCATCGGCGCGGACCTGATAGCGGGTTTCCCGACAGAGGATGCCGCGATGCACGAAGCGAATCTTGCCATCGTGCGCGACTGCGACATCGTCCACGGCCATGTCTTTCCCTACAGCCCGCGCCCCGGCACGCCTGCCGCGCGAATGCCGCAGGTCGATCACGCCACGATCAAGGCGCGCGCCGCCGCGCTTCGCGATGCCGTGGAGCAGCAACGTAACGCCTGGCTCGTCAGTCACGTCGGCAGCACGCTCGACGTGCTGGGCGAAAACGACGGCACCGGCCACGCCACCAATTTCGCGCCCGTCCGCCTCCCCACCGGGGTTGGCGGCGGCGACATCGTCCGGATGCGCGCCACCCGCGTAGAGGATGGGCAGATCATCGGAGAACTAATATGAGCGAAAGCTGGTCAGACCGGCTTTTCGGCGGATTGCGCAAAACCGGAGAGAAGCTTTCGGGCAATCTCGCCGGTATCGGCGGACAGGCGCGGTTGAGCGACAATCAGCTCGACGAGCTTGAGGACGCGCTCATCATGTCGGACCTCGGCCCGCGTGCCGCGATGCGCATCCGCGACGCGCTGGCGCAGCGCAGCTTTGCCGGCAACGCCGACGAACACGCCGTGCAGGAAGCGGTGGCCGAAGAGATCGCCGATATCCTGCGCCCCGTCGCCAAACCGCTTGAGGTCACCGCATTCCCCCGCCCCCACGTCGTGCTGGTCATCGGCGTGAACGGCAGCGGCAAGACGACGACGATCGCCAAGCTTGCCCACCTGTTTCAGGAAGACGACTATTCGGTGATGCTGGCCGCAGGCGACACGTTCCGCGCCGCCGCCATCGGTCAGCTCAAGGTCTGGGCCGAACGGCTAGGCATCCCCGTCATCACCGGGCCCGAAGGCGGCGACCCGGCCAGCGTCGTGTTCGATGGCGTGAAGGCCGCGACCGATAAGGGGAGCGACGTGCTGATCGTCGACACCGCGGGCCGGTTGCAGAACAAGCGCGAGCTGATGGACGAGCTGACCAAGATCCGTAAAGTGCTGGGCCGGCTCAACCCCGAAGCGCCGCACGATGTCGTCCTCGTGCTCGATGCGACGAACGGGCAGAACGCATTGCAGCAGATCGACGTGTTCAAGGAAGTTGCCGGTGTGTCCGGCCTCGTGATGACAAAGCTGGACGGGACGGCGCGCGGCGGCGTGCTGGTCGCGGCGGCGGCGCAGTACGGGCTGCCGATCCACGCCATCGGCGTCGGCGAAAAGATCGACGACTTGCGTCCGTTCGATCCCGATCTCGTCGCCCGCGTCATTGCAGGAGTGGCATGATGAGCGAGAATGCAGCTTCCCCGCCCGTTCAGAAAAAGAGCGGCTGGCTCAATATCGCGATAGATTACGGGCCGCTGCTCGTGTTCTTCGGCGTGTACAAGTATTTCAGCCCGACCGAGGACGGCAACGCCATCGGGCAGGTTCTGGCCATGGTAAAGGGCACCGGCGCGTTCATCGTCGCCGCGCTCGTCGCCGTAGCCGTGTCTAAATGGAAGCTGGGCCACGTCACGCCCATGCTGATGCTGTCGACCGCGCTGATCGTGTTTTTCGGCGGCCTGACGATCGCGTTTCAGAACCCGGTATTCGTCCAGATCAAGCCCACGATCATCTACGTCGTTTTCGCCGCGGCGCTTCTGATCGGCCATTGGCGGGGCAAGGCTCTGTTGAAATACCTGCTCGACGCCGCGTTTGAGGGGCTGTCGGACAAGGGTTGGATGGCCCTGTCGCGCAACTGGGGTTTCTATTTCATCGCGCTCGCCGCGCTGAACGAAGTGCTGCGTGCGACGTTGAGCTTTGATTCGTGGCTGGCGGCGAAGCTTTGGGTCTTCCTGCCGCTGTCGTTCCTGTTCACCTTTACCCAATTGCCGATGATGCTGCGCGAAGGCCTGGGCAAGGATGACAAGCAAGAAGCGGTGACCGAGCATCCACCGGCCTGAGCCGGATCGTGCCCCCAGCTTTTGCACAGGCGACAGGTGACATTCGTTGAGATTTGGGGAAATCTCATGTCAGGGTCGCGCCCGAACGGTCTGAGACCGCATAACGGGGGGATAAAACATGGCTAAACTTTTCGGCAACCTGCACCTGGTGCTTGCGATCGGGGTGATCGCCGCCATCGCGCTGATGCTGGCCTTTGCGCCATCTGCGCCGGTGGACATTAACACCGTGTCGCGCTGGCTGCACATTTTCTTCGGCATCTTGTGGATCGGGCTGCTCTATTACCTCAATTTCGTTCAGGTTCCGACCATGCCGGCCATTCCGGCCGATCAAAAGGGCGCCATTACCGGGCATATTGCGCCCAAGGTCCTGTTCTTCTTTCGCTGGGCGGCGGCGCTTACGGTGCTCACCGGCCTGATCATCGCAATGGTCAACGGCTACATGGTCGAAGCGCTGACTTTCAGCGGCGAAGGTGCTGTCGACCTGATCGGCGCGGGCATGTGGATCGCGATACTGATGGCGTTCAACGTGTGGTTCATCATCTGGCCGGCGCAAAAGAAGATCCTGGGCATCGTCAGCGCCAGCGACGAGGCAAAGGCCGCCGCCGCTCCGCGCGCGCTGATCGCCAGCCGCCTCAATACGCTGCTGTCGTTCCCGATGCTTTGGGCCATGGTAAGCGCAAACCTGGGTTGAACACGGTTGCCGGAATTGAGCGGGGCGCGTCGGAAACCCCGATGCGCCCCGCTAATTCATGCGGCAAACCCGATTTTTACCGTTGCCGTGCCAAGCAAGCGCAATGCTCATCACGATCGCACTCTACTTCCTTGCCATCAACGTCTGGACGTTTGGCGCATTCTGGCATGACAAGGCGCAGGCCATCGCCGGCGGACGGCGCATTTCCGAAGCGAACCTGCTGACGCTTTCGCTAATCGGCGGCAGTCCCGGTGCCCTCGCCGCGCGGAAGGCCTTTCGCCACAAAACGCGCAAAGAGCCTTTTTCGACGGCGCTGCTGGTTATCGTCGCCATTCAGGTTGGCGGGTTGATCGGGTGGTTCCTGCTGGCCTGATTGCCAGTCACGTCAATCGCGCGGAGCGGCCGAAGTCAGGTCGAGGCCGCACCGGCTGCACGTTCTGGCCGGCCAGAACACGCTCCATAACCCGCGCCGGAATATCGACGTACCGCAGCGCGGACAGGCGATCTTCAGGCTGCGGATGGCAAAAGCCACGACCCACAGCAACAACAGCGGCAGCACGACCCAATCGAGCATGCCACCGTCGGCCATGCCGACCGCCGACGCCAGCAATGGTATGCCCCAGACGATGAACAGGCCGCTGGCGACGCCCATGGCCATGTGCATACGCCCGATTTCGTAAACCGTCTTGCGCGGCGGGGTCATGGGGCCGTCGCCATCAACCGGCAGTGCGGCAAGACATCGGCACCCCTAGATCCGCACCTGCGAACCCAGTTCGACGACACGGTTCGTGGGCAGGCGGAAGAATTCCATCGCGGTGGCCGCATTGCGCAGCATCCAGCTGAAAATCTTTTCGCGCCACAGCATCATCGCGGGCTTTTCGCTGGGCAACAGCGTCTGGCGCGACAGGAAGAAGCTGGTCTGCATCATGTCGAACTTGCCGCCGCAAAGGTCGATGGCCTTGAGCGCCAGCGGCACGTCGGTTTCTTCCATGAAACCGTAATGCAGCACCACACGGTAGAACCCGTCGCCAAGATTTTCGATCTCCGCCCGGTTCGCCGCATCGACATAAGGTTCTTCGGCAATCGAGACGGTCAAAACCACGACGCGGTCGTGCAGCACCTTGTTGTGCTTGATGTTGTGCAGCAGCGCCGACGGCACGCCCGCCGTGCTGGATGCCATGAAGATCGCGGTGCCCGGTACGCGGGTGGCAGAATTGGCCGCGCTCTTGGCGAAGATCTCGATCGGCAGCGCAATCTCGGTCATCCGCTCGCGCATCAGCTTGCGGCCCTTGGCCCATGTCGTCAGCAGCGTAAATGCCGCCGCGCCGATCAGCAGCGGGAACCAGCCGCCGTCGGGGATCTTCGTGGCGTTCGCCGCAAAGTATGCACCGTCGACCACGAAGAACAGCACGATCACCGGCACCGCGGTGAACCACTTCCATTTCCACACAGCGAACAGCAGGACCGCCATGAGACAGGTGTCGATCACCATCGCGCCGGTGACTGCAATGCCATAGGCGCTCGCCAGGTTGGACGAATTCTCGAACGTCAGGACCAGCAGGATGACCGACACCATCAGCACCCAGTTGATGAACGGAATGTAGATCTGCCCCGATTGGGTCTCACTGGTGTGGAGGATCGAAAGGCGGGGTATGAAACCTAACTGCATCGCCTGATGCGTGACCGAAAACGCGCCCGAGATCACTGCCTGGCTGGCGATGAATGTCGCGCACATCGCCAACAGCACCAGCGGCAGGCGCAGCGCATCGGGGGCCATCATGAAGAACGGGTTCTCGATCGCTTCCGCCGCGCTCGCCCCGGTCAGGCTGGTGACCATCGCGGCCTGACCGAAATAGTTGATCAGCAGTGCGGGCATCACAAACCCGAACCACGACACGCGAAGCGCTCCACGCCCGAAATGCCCCATGTCGGCATAAAGCGCTTCTGCCCCCGTCACGGCCAATACGACCGACCCGAGCGCGAGGAATGCCAACGTCTTGTCGACCATGAAGAACTGCAGCGCGTACCACGGGTTCAGCGCTGCCAGCACGCTGGGGTTGTTGAAAATCTGGATCATGCCCAGCACCGCAAGGACCACGAAATAAAGGATCATGATCGGCGCAAACAGGGCGCCAACCTTTGCAGTGCCGCGTCGTTGGAGCAGGAACAGGAAGATCAGCAGGGCAAGCGCGATCGGGATGACGAACACCTCGAACCGCTTTTCGACGACGGTCAGGCCCTCGACGGCCGAAAGCACCGAAATTGCGGGCGTAATCATCGAATCGCCATAGAACAGCGACGTCGCCAGAACGCCCAGCAAGACTGTGATCCAACCATAGCGCGATCGCCCGATCTGACGCGAAATCAACGCGAGCAGGGCTAGGCTACCGCCCTGCCCCTTGTTATCGGCGCGCATCAAGATTGTGACGTACTGGATCGAGACGACGAGCGTCATCGACCAGAAGATCAGACTTACAACGCCAAGGATATGCAGGCGATCGAGCGCCAACGGGTGCGGCCCGACGAACGTTTCGCGAAACGCGTAAAGCGGGCTGGTGCCGATATCGCCAAAGACGATGCCGATGGCGCCCGCCGCAAGCTTCAGCTTAGCGCTGGCTCGTGCGTCTTGTCCGTTAGCGGATTGGCTCATCGCGTCTGGTTGCCCTTTGCGATGGCCGGAATATCGTCTTGACCGACCATAGGGCGGTGGCGATTAGCAGCGGTTGTTCGCACCTGCAAGAAAAGCCGCGCGGGTGTCACGGTGCGGGACTGCCCGACGCCGCGGCATCCGGGCTTTCCTGCTCCACCGGCACTGGCCCCGAAGGCATCGGACCCGCCGGACTTGCGCCGTTTGTCATGGCGATGATCGCATCGAGTCGCGCCAGCCGTTCGGTCAGGTCCGCGCGCCATGGCGCATTGGTGTCTCCGGGCCGGTCGAGCAGCCCCTGCCACATCGCGCGCGCTTCCTCGAACTGTCCCGATTGCGCAAGGGCGAGCCCCTTGAAGAACGGCGGGCCGAGATGTTCAGGCGCAATCGCCGCCGCATTGTCGAAGGCATAGAGCGCGGCCGGCGTGATGATACCATTGGCATGGCCGACGAGCGCATTGCCCAACGCGACCCACACATCGGGATCGTCGGGATTTTCGTGGATCGCCCCGCGCAACATGCCCGCCGCCGCGCCGAACTGTCCGGCGCGCACGAAGGCATCGGCGGTGATGAGATAGCTTTGGCCCCGACCGTACTGATCGCCCATCGCCTTGCGCGCCTCGATCAGAGCGGCCTGTCCCGATTCGGCGTTTTCGCGCGGCACGGTCGGCGATCCGCGCATCTGCGGATGCCCCTGCAGCGCATATCCCGCCAGCCCCAGCATCAGCGCCGCGCCCGCGAATTCACGCCCGCCACGCGGCAGTTTCAGCACAAAGGCCATGCCCGCGAAGGTAATTGCCGCCAGCGCCAGAACGATGATCCAGCCCATCAGTCGTTATCCCCTACGCCACGCGTGAACCGGCGGCGAAGCAGCATGATCGCCAGCAGCAGCAGAACCAGCGGCGCAGCGAACAGCGGCCACGTCAGCGCCGTCAGTTCCGGCTTGTAGCTTACGTAATCGCCGTAACGTTCGATCAGCCAGCCGCGAATCGCTTCGGGATCTTCCCCAGCCTTGATCTTCAGTCGCACCTGATTGCGCATGTCGCCCGCCATCGAAGCATCCGAATCGGCGATCGACTGGCTCTGGCATTTGAGGCAGCGGAGCGTTTCCATCAGCTCCTGCGCCTTGGCCTCTTGCGCAGGATCTTCCAGCTGGCGGTAGGCATAGGGCGCGGGCGGCAGTTGGTCCTGCGCGGCAAGCGGACCGGCCAGCGCGCTGACGATCAGCGTGGCGAACAGCGCGAGACGGGCGAGCATGTGCATCACAGCGGCTTCTCCGCCCGTTCGACTTCGGCGAGGATTTTGGCCACGTCGCGGTCCATGATCGGGCCGATATGCTGATAGCGTATCGTGCCGCTGCCATCGATCACGAACGTTTCGGGCACGCCCGACGAACCGAGGCCAAGCTGCACTTCGCTTATGTCGTCCTTGCCGATGCTGGCGAACGGATTGCCGTGGCGGGCCAGGAATCGGGCAAGATCCTCCTCCCGATCGCGGATGGCGACGCCGTCGATGGGCACGCCCGATTTCGCGATGGCATCAAGCTGCGGCGCTTCGGCGGCGCAGGGCACGCACCAGCTGGCAAAGATGTTGAGCAGGCGCGGACGCCCCTGACGAAAGGCATCGGTCGCAAGGCCGGGCCTGTCGGGCGATCCGGGGGCAAGGTCGAACACGGGCAGCGGCTTGCCGACCATCGCGCTTTCAATCTCGCGATCGGCCGGCCGGATCAGTCCGTTCATGACCAGCGCGAAGAACGCGCCGAACAGGACCAGCGGCAGCCAGATGGCCCAGCGCTTGCCTTTTGGAGCATCGGGTGCGGTCATTCCGCCGGCCCTGTCGTCGCCGCTGCCAGCGGCTTGCTTTCGCGGCGCATGGCGATGCGGCGGCGTTGGAGGCCGCGGCGCACATCGCCCGCGACCCGCCCGATCAGCGCCAGCACCCCGCCCAGCGCGATCAGCAATCCGCCCAGCCACACCAGCGGCACGAACGGTTTCCACCACAGTCGCAATTGCCAGCGCCCATCCGCGCCCTCTTCACCGACGACGGCATAAAGCTGACCGTTCCAACGGGTGGAGAGAGCGGATTCGCTCGTCGTCTGCTGCGGCTGGGTGAACGTGCGAGACTGTGGGTGGAGCATGACCGGCGAACCGTCTTCGTACCGAGCGGTCATCGTCGCTTCCAACGCGGTCCAGTTCGGGCCCGCCACCGGCTCCATCGACGTCAGCTCGATCGACCATGGCCCGACATCGACCCGGTCGCCGACATTGGCCGCGACCAGTTTTTCGGTCGAAAACGCACTCTCGCTCGCCATGCCGAACAGCGCGACGGCAAGCCCGAAGTGACCCAGCACCATGCCATAAGTCGGCAGCGGGGTACGCAGGAGGTTGCGACCGAAAAGCGGCACGAGGCTGGCAATGCCAAGCCCGATGGCCATGCCAAGGCCGAGCAGCGGCAGGATGTGGATGTCCGGCGCGAACATCAACGCACCCCCCAGCACGATCACCGTGACGACGGCGGGCAGGATCAGCCTTTTCCCGATGCGACCGAATCGGTCGCTACGCCAGCGTAGCAGCGGGCCGATGGCCAGGGCCACGAACATCGGAAAGGCGAAGATCGCGCCGACCGGATTGAAATAGGGCGGGCCGACCGAAACCTTCGTGTCGAACGCCTCGGTTAGCAAGGGATAGAGCGTGCCGAGCAACACGATGCCAAGAATTGCGGTCAGCGCAACGTTGTTAACGACCAGCCCCGCCTCGCGGCTGACGATGCTGAACCGCTTGCCCTCGCTCACCGTGCTGGCGCGAGCGCCAAACAGGGCTAGAGCGCCGCCGATATAGATGGTGAGCAAAGCCAGAATGAACGTCCCGCGTTCGGGGTCCACCGCAAAGGCATGAACGCTGGTCAGGATGCCCGACCGCACGAGGAATGTCCCCACCATGCTCATCGAAAAGGCGACGACGCCCAGCATGATCGTCCATGTCCGCAGCGCATCGCGCGATGCCAGCACGCTGGCCGAATGCAGCAGCGCAGTCGCGGCCAGCCACGGCATGAGCGAGGCGTTTTCGACCGGATCCCAGAACCACCAGCCGCCCCAGCCGAGTTCGTAATAGGCCCAGTACGACCCCGCGGTGATCCCGATGGTCAGGAAGATCCAGCTTCCCAGCACCCAAGGGCGCATGGCTCGGGCAAAGGCGGGGCCGACCTCTCGCGTGATCAGCGCGCCGACCGCGAACGAGAACGCGACCGAAAGCCCGACGTACCCGACATAAAGCGTGGGCGGATGGAACGCGAGGCCGATGTCCTGCAACAGCGGGTTCAGCCCGTTGCCCTCTGCCACAGGCGTCAGCAACCGTTCGAACGGGTTCGACGAAAACAGCAAAAAGGCATAGAAACCCAGGCTGACGAACGCCTGCGCCGCCAGCGTCGCGATCATCGTGCGTTCGGGCAACCGCCGTTCGACCAGCGCGAGGAACGATCCCGACAACGCCATCACCGTGACCCACAGCAGCATCGAGCCTTCGTGGTTACCCCACGTGCCCGCCACCTTGAAGATGAACGGTTTGGCGCTGTGCGAATTGGCCGCCACCAACAGCACCGAAAGGTCGGTGCGGATAAACAGCCACATCAGCATCGCGAACGACAGCGCGACGAGCGGCCCCTGCATGATCGCGGCGGGGCGCACGATGCCACCCATTTCGCCACTGCCGTCGCCGCCGCGCAGCGTCATCAGGCTGGTGAACAGCTGCAAGACCGCCAGCGCGGCCGCGAACCAGAGAAGGGCGAGGCCCGCTTCGGCGATCATTCGGTTTCGGCCACCACGGCCTTCGCCTGCGCGTCGGTCATGTCCTGCAATTCGCGCGGCATGTAGTTCTCGTCATGTTTGGCCAGCAAGGTGTCGGCCACGAAAACCCCGTCCGCCGCCAGCCTGCCGTCGGCGACGACGCCCGATCCTTCGACGAAAAGGTCGGGCGTGATCCCGGTATAGCGCACCGGCACCGTCACCTTGCCGTCGCCGACATCGAACGTCACCGTGACGCCATCGGGCAAGGTCTTGATCGAACCTTCCTGAACCATTCCGCCCAATCTCACGGCCTTCCCGGTTTCGGGCGGGCTGGCGACAAGATCGCTGGGCACATAGAAATAGCTGGCCTGTCCGCGCAGACCCCAGATCGCCAGCAGCGCCGCGCCGATCAGCACGACAAGCGCGAGCACGACCAGCACCAACCGCTGGTGTTTAGGTTTGAGGGCAGTGGTCATTTACGTCCTTTTGCGGCGTCGCGGCGTGCTTCGGCCCGGCGCATCGCGAACCAGCTCCACGCTACCATCACCAGCGTGCCGCCGATGCCGATGACATAGGCCGCGATCACGAACGGCCAGTGTGACAGCCCCTCGTTCAAAGGGCCACCCCTGCCATCGCATCTGACGCCATGGCGCGGCGGCGAAGGCGCGACTCGGCTTGGAAATTTGCGAGAATGGCGCGCATCCGGGCCAGCACCACGCCGCCGAACAGCAGCGAAAAGCCCAGCATCGCGATCAGCAACGGCCACAGGAATGCGGGATCGATGGCGGATTTGCCCATCGTGATGCTGGCGGGCTGGTGCAGTGAATTCCACCACACCACCGACCGATTGATCACCGGCACGTTGATCGCGCCGACCAGCCCGAAGATCGCAGTAACGCGGCTGCCGCCGCCCACCCCGTCCTTTTGCGCCGCATTGGCGAGCGCGAGATATCCGAAATAAAGGAACAGCAGCACCAGCATTGACGTCAGCCGCCCGTCCCACACCCACCACGTGCCCCATGTCGGGCGGCCCCAGATGGACCCGGTGGCAAGGCAGATCGCGGTGAATACCGCGCCCGGCACGGCCGCTGCACGCGCGGCGATCGTCGCCAGCGGGTGCCGCCAGACCAGTTCGACAAAGCTGGCGATGGCGATGGTCGTCCATCCGCCCATGCCGAGCCATGCGCTGGGCACATGGATGTAGAGGATGCGGACCGTATCGCCCATCAGCCGGTCCGCCGGGGCGAACAGCAGGCCATAGGCCAGCGCGCCGCCCGCAAGCAGAAGACCCGAAACCAGAAGGATCGGGGTCAACCAGCGTGCGAGGCGCAGGAACCGGGCGGGATTGGCGAAACCGTGCATCGATAAGGCTTTCGCCGACCGCTTTGGCAGGGGCGGCGAGCGGCTTCAAGTCAAAGACTCGCCTCGCCCCGCCAAAAGGACAGGAATCGACCTAAAGACCCAAGGGTTTCGCCCGATCCACCGTCAGCGACCGATTGCGGCGCGCGCCATCGCATCGGCGACGCGGTTCGCCGCGGTGCCGCTGGCCTCGCTCTCCAGCCAGATCTGTTCAAGCCGGCCGGGGATCTGCGCGATGCGGCGGTCGACTTCCTCGAACGTGACGGGCACCGATTCGTCGCGAGACAGGTATTCCACCGCGACCGAAATGATGCCGCCGGCGTTGATCACGTAATCGGGCGCCCACAGGATGCCGCGGTGGTTCAGGTGATCGCCGTCGGCCGCCGTGGCCAACTGATTGTTCGCACCGCCCGCGACGACCGCGCAGTCCAGCGCCGCGATGGATTCGGCATTCAGGATCGCGCCCAGCGCATTGGGGCTGAACACGTCGCACGCCGTCGTCATGATGGCGTCCGCCGCCACGACATTCGCGCCCAGTTCGTCGGCCAGTTTCGCCGCGCGCGCCTGATCGACGTCTGCCAGCGTGAGCACCGCGCCATCCTTGGCCAGATGGCGCGCAAGGCCGGAGCCGACGCTGCCGGTGCCCTGTATCGCGATGTGCACGCCCGACACGCTGTCCCTGCCCAGCTTGTGCTGTACCGCCTGCTTTACGCCCAGATAAATGCCGTGCGATGTGAACGGACCCGGATCGGAACCTACCGTCGGCTCGCCGACCTTGGCCGAAAGGCCGGTGACGTGCCGGGTGCGGCGGTGGACGATGTCCATGTCCGCTTCGGTGATGCCGACATCTTCTGCCGTGACGTAATCGCCGCCCAGCTTTTCGATGGCATCGCCGAACGCAAGCATCATCTCTTCAGTCTTGGTGCGGTTTTCATCGGCCAGGATCACCGCCTTGCCGCCACCCATGGGAAGCCCGGCCAGCGCGTTCTTGTAGCTCATGCCCTGCGACAGGCGCAGCGCATCGGTCAGCGCGGCAGTGCTGTCGGCATAATGCCAGAAACGGGTGCCGCCGGCGGACGGGCCCAGATGGGTGGAATGGATCGCGATGATGGCCCGAAGGCCGCTCTTGCGATCATGGACGAGCGTGATCTTTTCGTGATCGTCGAACGCAGGGTTATTCCACATGCGGGAGTTGAACCGCCTCTCCGAATACGGATCGTTGACGTGGATTTTACCCCCGATCCGGCAGTGAAGACTGGGGCGACCGAGGGGTCTCGAACCCCCGACCTCCGGTACCACAAACCGGCGCTCTAACCAACTGAGCTACGGTCGCCACAAAGCCCTGAACCTCCCCCGTTTTAGCCGGGAAGGAAGGGCCTGTTTTCACTGCCGCGAACCAACGTCAAGCGCTATCAACGGCGGGACGCGCCTGTTGCACAAGCAGGCATTGAAGGGAAGCAAAAAACGAACATTCCTTGCGCAAACGTAATTTTGTTGCGTGACCTAATTTGCCTCGCCCCAACTTCGCGCAACGATCCGCGCCGGTTCGAGCTGTGCGTCGATCAGCGCGCGCTCTTCGAGCACCACCGAATCGACCCGGACGACGATGCGCGCCTCGAACCACCGGCTGGAAACACCAAGCTGCCGCAACTGCGCAGGCCCGATCGGCGCGCCCATCGCGGCCAGCGGCGCAATCGCTTGATTCAACGTGCTCCAGCCGTTTGCCGGGCGCGATTCGATCAGGCTTGCGACCTGCTGGACGCTCAGCGTCCCCGGCATCAGCGCGGCGACGAGCGGAGCCTGATCGGAGCGCAGAGTGTTCAGATTGATGACGGTCCGTTCACCACCGGGCACGGCGCAAAGCCACGGGCTGAGCCGGCGATAGATCGGTTCGTCCATGCCGCGCACCGCGCGCAGTTCGGACAGGTCGACGATGCGCCGCCCCGCCGTGCGATAGGGAATGGGGAGCGACGCATAGTAATTGTCCTCCGCCCCGTTCACCTGCGGATCCTGATCGGCATCGACCCAGTCCGCGATGGAATCGCTGATAATGACGGCGCGATCCATCGGCACCTGCAACGCGTCCATCAACCGGCGCATCTGGTCCAGCGCAGCGAGGTTGAGGCGCGTACGTTCCCCTTCGCCCACCACCAGCGAGTTCACATCGAAACAGTTGCCGCGATCGGTGATGGTGACGGTGACGATCCCGCGCGAAAGCGGCAGCGGCGTTTCGCTCCCCAGAAGCCCGCCGGGATCGACGGTACGGCTGCGATCCACCGCGACCAGCGCGCCGAGCCGTGCGGCAACGATGTTTTCGGCGCTGAGCGCATAGAGCCGCGCCTGCGCCATCGCCTGCGAATTGGCCGCGAGACGCGTGGCAAGGTTCAGCCGTTCGAGCATGACGGCGGCAATCACCGCCATCACCGCGACCAGCAGCAGCACGGACAGCAGCGCCGCGCCGCGTTCGCGTTTCGCCATCCAGCGCGAACGGGTCCGGATTGTCCGGGCCCGCATCACTGGTAGTTCGCCCCGACCAGCGCGACAATGCGCAGGGTCGTGCCGTCGGTCTGCGGCACCAACAGCTCGACCGCGGTCGGCAGGTCGGTCGCGTTCTCGCCCTGCCAACGGTCGAGCCAGTTGCCCTCCGCCCCGCGAAACCGCAGCACCGGGGCACCCGAAATCCGCAACATCGCGGACGGTTCGGGCGGGGTGGCGCCATCGGGGAACGGCAAGCCGACGCGGACCAGCCGGTTGCCGTCGACGCGCCAGCTTACGCGTTGCAGCGACGGGCGCGCCTCACCCATCGGGTTGTCCCAGCCGCTTCGGGTCAGGTCGATCAGCGCGCCCCCTGCGCCTTGTTCCATCGCCGGGTGTGCTTCGCCGCGTTCGTCGCGCACGGGCCGCGCGGCCGCCTGTGCCAGATCGGCGGTCCACACCGCGATGAAGCGCCGCTGATCGGCGAGCCGTTCGGTAACTTGCCGCCCGCTGATTTCCGCATCCACGGAAAAGCGCAACAGCCCGATCGCCCCGCCCGCGATGACCGCAAAGAGGACAAGGGCGACCATCATTTCGACGAGCGTAAAGCCGTTGCGGACCGGAACCCGTGTCATGCCGAAACCCGAGTCATGACGGTGCGACCCGCAGAAATTCGTACGTGACGGCATTCGTCTCGCGCCCTGGCGTTACCTCCTTGACCGACAGTACGATGCGGATCGTGCCGGGATATTCGGCCGGCGCTTCGACCACGCGGTCCCACCTGAACTGCCGCCCGGCGTTTTCGACTTCACCTGCGTCATCGCCCAGCGATGGCGGCATCGGGTCGGTCAGCCATTCAGCGGCAAGGTTCTGGGCGGTCACTTCGCGCATCAGACGCTGATCGAGATCGGCGGTGCGGGCGATCGACTGCCCCTCCATCCGCATCAGGGTCAGCCCCGCCAGCGCGAATATCGCCAGCGCGACGAGCAGTTCGATCAGAGTGAACCCGTTTCGGACAGGTCGGTTTGCGGCCGGAAGGGTCGGGGCGTGACGGTTCATGGCGCGCCTTGGGTATCCGGGCCGATCATTGCGATGAAACGGCAACCTCGCCGTTGCGGCCCACGGTTACGACCGTTGCATTGCTGTCGTGTGACAGCCGCAGCCGCAAATCTTCGCTCGCCAAACCCAGCGGGTCGAAGATCACGCGGCGATTCGCCGGTGCGCCCCGATCTTGGCCTTGGCCTTGGCCTTGGCCTTTGCCTTTGCCTTTGCTCTGCCCCTGTCCGTCGACGGCGGCCACCGTCCCGTCACCCCAATCGGTCGCGGCCAGCGTTCCGTCCAGCGGCATCCAGCGCCCGTCGGTGCGGCGTTCGAAATAATATCCCGCCGGGCCGACCACGGCGGACACCGGGGCTGAGGTGGCGATCGCTTCGTCGCGGGCGGCCATGGTGCGAGCGGCGAATCGCTCCGCCTCTCGCCGCAAATCGCCGCTACCGTCGGGCATCGACAGGACCGCGGCGCCTGCCATCAGCGCGATGACGAACAGCACGACCATCAATTCGACCAGGCTGAACCCGTTGTGGGCGGGGCCGTTCGCTTTGCGAGTGCGGTGGATAGGGCAGGTCATGGCGGCGCGCAGCTATGCGCCAGCAAAAACTTTGCCGCAAGCTCGGGAAGCTGCTGCTCAGCCATCAGGCTACGCCATTCTGCCGCGAATAGCGCGGGGTTGCCTGATGCAAGAACCTCGGGCTGATCTCGTCCGGGTTTCGGAAGGCAGCGGACAAGGGCCAGACCTGAGAAATGGTGGGCGGTAACGGGCTCGAACCGCTGACCCTCTCGGTGTAAACGAGATGCTCTACCAACTGAGCTAACCGCCCGCTTGGGACATGAAACATGCCGCATGCGCGGGGCGCGCTTAGCGCAAAGTTCGGTCGGGGGAAAGCGCCGTTTTCGCCAGCGCGCGCTTCGGGTGCACGTTTTTTGCGGATATGGCATCGCGGCGATCGCGCATGGCTTGCAACATGACGCCTTGTGCGCGAAACCATTTTACATGAAGCACTTGGTCCTTGTTCTCGCCCCTTTATTCGCCATGATCGCGGCACCTGCATCGGCGACCACCCCGGACGAAATCGTCGATGCCGCGCCCGACAGCGAATGGCGCGAGATTGCGCCAGCGGACCTTTTGGTCATGACGCTCGCCCCCGACGCTGCGGGCAAGCCGCGCGAGGTTGTCGTGCAGCTTTTGCCCGAACCGTTTTCGGCGGCGTGGACCCGTAACGTCCGCGCATTGGCCAAGGCGAACTGGTGGAACGGAACATCGATCTATCGCTCCGTCGACAACTGGGTGGTGCAATGGGGCGAAGGGCCGGTGGAAGAAGGAAAGACGGTGCCTGCCGCGATGGGGGAGACTTCGGCCGACGGCTATTCGCTCGATTGGCGCAGCGGACTTGTTGCAACGCTGTGGGATGCACACGGCAGGCGCGCGGCAGAAGCGGCGGATAAAGAGAGGGATGGCTCGAAATTCGGCGATCCTTACGCCGCAGCGGTCGGATACGTGAATGGGATGCCGGTGGCGAGCGATCTGGAAACGCGGATCGGTCCCGATGGGGCGAAGATCAGCCGTCCGACGCGGATTTGGCCGGTGCATTGCTATGCTTCTGTCGGCGTGGCCCGGGCGCTGTCGCCCGATGCGGGTTCGGGAACGGAACTTTACGCCGTGATTGGCCACGCACCACGCCAGCTCGATCGTAATATCGCCGTGGTCGGCAAGGTAATCGACGGGATCGAGCATCTTTCTATCCTGCCGCGCGGAACGGGGCCTGCGGGCGTTTACGAGACGGAGGGTGAACGCACGCCCATCGTTTCGGTTCGGCTGTTGAGCGAAATGCCGGTGGCGGCGCGCCCGCGCTATCGCGTGCTCGACACCGATGGCGATAGTTTTGCGCGCTATGCCGAGGTTAAGGCCAATCGTGATGATGCGTTCTATACCGTGCCGGCAGGCGGGGCCGATGTCTGCAACGTGGCTGCGCCGGTCAAGCGCTTCGCCGATGACGCCAGCGGTTAAGGACGCTCAGGCCTAGATCCGATCCGCTTGGGCCACCGCATCGCTGGCGCGCAGGGCGCTGATGATCCGTGTCAGGTGGGCCAGATCGCGCACTTCGATGCCGACTTCGTACGTTCCGAACAGATCGTCGCGCGTTTGCAGGGCCAGATGCGTGATGTTCGCGTGGTTCGCGGCGAATACGCCTGTCATTTCCGACAGCGTGCCCAACCGGTTGTACAACATGACCCGCAGGTTGCCGGTCGCCCCGTCGCTGCGTTGATCCCATGACAGGTCGATCCAGCGCTTGTCGTCCTGCTCGGCCAGCATCATGCAATGGATCGAGTGGACCTCGACCTTGCGCCCTTCGCGAATGCCGACGATGCGATCGCCCGGTACCGGATGACAACAGGGTGACAGCTTGAATTCCGCGCCCTTGGGCAATCCGCGCAGACGCACGGAACGCGCCGGGGTCTGCCAGAAACTGTCGTCGGGCAGTTCCGACCCACTACCGGGGACGAGCGCTTCCATCACGTCCTTCTCGGTTAGTTTGGCAGTACCGATTGCCAGCATCAGCGAGGTTTCGTCTTCCATATCCAGCCGCTTTAGCGCGCCATTGATGGCCTTTTTGCCGATCTTGACGTTCATCCGCTCGACAATGGAATCGAACAGTTCCTGCCCGATACGCGCCGTCTCCTCGCGCTCCTTTTGCCGGACGGATCGGCGGATAGCGGCACGCGCCTTGGCGGTGACGACGAACGACAGCCAGCCCAGTTGCGGTTCGCTGTCGGGCCCCTTGATGATTTCCACGATGTCGCCATTGGCCAGCGGCGTGCGCAGCGGCATGTGGCGACCGTTGATCTTGCAGCCGACCGCGCTGGCGCCAAGGTCGGTGTGGACCGAAAACGCGAAATCGACCGGCGTCGCCCCCCTCGGAAGCTGATATAGCGCGCCTTTGGGCGTGAACGCGAAAATCCGGTCCTGATAAATCGCGAGCTTCGTCTGTTCGAGCAGTTCTTCGGCGTCGGCGGCAGTGTCGAGAATTTCGAGCAAGTCGCGCAGCCAGCCCACCTGACCGTCGGGGGTCGATCCGCCCTGCTTGTAGGCCCAATGCGCAGCAAGACCGAATTCGTTGGTGCGATGCATTTCGCTATTACGGATCTGGACTTCGACGCGCATCGAATTTTCGTAGACCAACGAGGTGTGAAGACTGCGATAGCCGTTCGATTTCGGCGTCGAGATATAATCCTTGAACTTGCCCGGTATCATCGACCACGTGCGATGCAGTACGCCCAGCGCGCGATAGCAGTCCTCTGGCGTGTTGGTCACCACGCGGAATGCCATGATATCGGTGATCTGTTCGAAGCTGACGTGGCGCTCGGCCATCTTCTTCCAGATCGAGAACGGGTGTTTTTCGCGTCCCGAAACCTCGACCTTCACGCCGCCTTCGGCCAGTGCCTGCTTGATGCGCAGCGCGATTTCGTCGACCTGCCCGCCTTCCTGGCTGCGGATCTGCGCCAACCGTCCGGTGATCGTGGCATATGCCGCCGGCTCCAGCTGTTCGAACGCCAACAGCTGCATTTCGCGCATGTATTCGTACATGCCCACGCGCTCTGCCAGCGGGGCATAGATATCCATCGTCTCGCGAGCGATGCGGCGACGCTTGTCTTCGTTCTTGATGAAGTGGAGCGTGCGCATGTTGTGGAGCCGGTCTGCCAACTTGACCAACAGGACGCGCAAATCCTCGCTCATCGCAAGGAACAGCTTTCGCAGGTTTTCCGCCGCCCGCTCGTTCTCCGGCATCTGTTCGATCTTGGACAGCTTGGTAACGCCGTCGACCAACCTCGCGACTTCGGGACCGAAGTTCTTCTCGACATCCTCGATCGTGGCGAGCGTATCTTCCACCGTATCGTGGAGCAACGCGGTGATGATGGTTTCCTGATCGAGCTTCAGGTCGGTCATCAGTCCGGCCACTTCGATCGGGTGGCTGAAATAGGGATCGCCCGATGCGCGCTTCTGGCTACCGTGTTTTTGCACCGTGTAGACATAGGCGCGGTTGAGCAATGCCTCGTCCGCATCGGGATCGTAGGCTTTTACACGTTCGACAAGTTCGTATTGGCGCAGCATTCTGACGCTACGATGTGCGCATTGGATGCTGCGATGCAATGGCTAAAATACGAGAGTTGTGCACGGCACGGCAGACTTGTGGACTTCGGGCCAAAATAGCCGCTTTGGGTCCGACATTCCCAAAGGCAACGACACAGGAATTATCCGGTCCGATGCCTGAGTTCCACCGCAGTCAGTTGGCCGGTTCGAGCGTATCCGTTTCTTCGGTCACGATTTCCGGCACAGGCTCTGCCTGCAAGTCAGCTTCGGGTTCGACGACCGGATTGGCGGTCACGGGCATTTCCACGTTCGCATCGTCCATCATCGTCGCCGGATCTTCCTCGTCCAGCAGCGTTGTCGCACCCTTGACGAAGCCCTCGCCCTTTTTCGGCGTCACGCCGGTTTCGATCTCGATGTCGCAGTTGAACTCCAACCGTTCCTGCATCTCGCCAAGGTTGGCGGTGACACGGCCGCGCAGACGGTCGATCGCGACCTTGCGCTCGATCAGGTAGAGATCGCGATTGGCGGCATAGGGATCGCCGCATTTCTGCCGGATCGCGTCAATCTGTGCATCGGTCTCGATCCTCGCTTCAAGCGAGGTCAGCGCGCCGACCGGGAGCGCGTAATAGGGCTTGTTGAAAGGCTTGCCCGCGACCGCCGGAATGATCGACAGGTCGACGATCCGCCCGAAAAGATCGCGCACCGTGGTCGATCCGATGAAGGGAAGATAGAGATAGGGCCCCGGCCCGACGCCATAGTAGCCCAGCGTATTGGCCAGCCCATTGAATTCGTAAGGCATGTTGAACGGCTTTTTCTTCGCCACATCAAATACGCCGGCCACGCCAATGGTCGTGTTGATGGCAAAACGGCCAAGCGTCTTGATCGCCTTGCCCGGCTTCATCTGAAGCATGAAGTTCAGAAAAGACACTGGCTCACCCAGGTTGCGCAGGAAATTGCCCAACCCCTTGCGGATCGGTGACGGGAGCGCTTCGTCGTAAATCTTGGCGATCGGCTCGACGAGGGCCTGATCCACCGCCTGCACAGCCTTGTAACTGGCGGCATTCAGCTTTTCTGCGGGGTCGCCTACTGGCGTGCCGATAGCACCTTCGACGACAATGACGTTGCCTGTGTCTGACCCATCGGACTGGGGTTCGTCTTCGACCGTGGCGACAGTTTCAGGGGCAGTTGCGCCGCTGGCGGGCCCGGGCGTCGGTTCTTCCTGAAATGCGGTCAGGTACTCCAGACCCAGGTTCGAGATCGCACCTTCGTTCAGGCGCACCGAAACGGGGGCAAACGGCCGGGCGGGTTCTGCAATGCAGGCAATATCCTGCGCACATGCTCCGACGGGATCGGCCCCAGCGGGATTGGCCCCGGCGGGATTGGCCAGAGCAACTGTCAGCGCAAGAACGGAAACAACCATCAAACCCTCATCATTCGCCGGCGCACAGGCAAGGACCGCGCAGGAGATCCCGAAAGAGAAGGCTCTTATTGCATTGCCCGCCATCCCGCCAGAGGCACCAAGCCCCTATTTTGCAAGCCATTATCGAATGTTGCATGAACGAGCGGTGTGCACGGTCGGCGCCCCCGTCAGGTCCAGCTCGCTTCTGGCGGCAGGCTCATCAGGATCGCATCGACGTTTCCGCCCGTCTTCAACCCGAACAGCGTGCCCCGGTCGTAAACGAGGTTGAATTCGGCGTAACGCCCCCTCCATTCAAGCTGTTGCTGCTTGTCTGCTGCATCCCATGCCATCCCCATGCGCCGCCGGACGAGCTTCGGAAACACGTCCAGAAACGCCTCGCCGACATCGCGGGTAAAGGCGAAATTCCGTTCGAACGCCAAACCGTCGGTGCACTCGAGATGGTCGTAGAAGATGCCGCCCACCCCGCGCGAAACGTTGCGATGGGGGATGAAGAAATATTCCTCAGCCCACTTCGAAAAGCGATCGTAATAGGTGGGATTGTGCCTCGCGCATGCCGCCCGAAACGCCGCGTGGAATTCGGCCGTGTCTTCTTCGTAGGGAATCGGCGGATTGAGATCGGCCCCACCGCCGAACCATGCCGTCTGCGTCGTCAGGAACCGAGTATTCATATGCACCGCAGGGACATGCGGATTGGCCATGTGGGCGACAAGGCTGATGCCCGTGGCGGTAAAGTCCGGGCTTTCGATGCTCGCGCCGTTGATCGATTCGGCGAATTGCGGTGCGAAGGTGCCGTGAACGGTCGAGACATTGACGCCGACCTTTTCGAAGACCTTGCCCTTCATCAGCCCGCGCGTGCCTCCGCCGGGGTTTTCGTTGCCCTCTTCCTCTCGCTGCCACGTCGTGAATTCGAAGGCCGCGTCGCTGCCAGCCTCACGCTCGATTTCCTCGAAGGCTGCGCAGATGCGGTCGCGCAGTGCTTCGAACCACGTCTTTGCGGCGGCGGTCTGTTCTGTCCATTGGTCCATGGCTATCCGCTTGCCAAAGCGAGCGCGCTGCGGCAATAGCTGGTGCATGGTTCCCGTTTCGTTCGCACCTTTTTCCTTTGCCGGGGAAGAATGGCACCTGGTTGATGGCCGGGCGCTATTCTGGCCGCGCGAACGGGCGCTGCTGGTCGCCGACCTGCATCTTGAAAAGGCGAGCTGGTATGCCAAATGCGGGCAGCCCTTGCCCCCTTATGACAGCCGGGAAACGCTGCAACGCATCGCCGACGCGATCAAGGCGACCGACGCGCGCCGGGTGTTCACGCTGGGCGACAATTTCCACGATGGCGAAGGGCCGGACAGGCTGGAGCCGCACGCGAGCGGCATGCTCGATGCGCTGACCCGCGCGGTCGACTGGGTGTGGATCACCGGCAATCATGACGAAAAACACGGGCTTCGCCGCGCGCCCGGCGGAACGCAGGTGGCCGAACTGGCAACGAGCGGGCTGCTGCTGCGGCATCAGACACTGCCAGGAGAGACGCGACCCGAGATGTCGGGACATTTTCATCCTCGTCTGCAAGTGCGGCTGCGCGGTCGCCGGATCGTGCGGCCATGTGCGGTGGCAAGCGTGAACAAGCTGATTCTTCCCGCGTTCGGGGCGCTTACCGCGGGCATGGATGCCGCCGATCCGGCGATTCGCGCCGCGCTTCGCCCTGCCCGATCTGCCGACGCGATCGTCCCGGCAGCGGGCCGATTGCTGCGTTTTCCCCTGTGGAGTGCGGCAGCCTAGCCACAAACGCACCGGAACCGGCGCATCATTGGCGCGTACACCCTTTAATCGCGGCGCGTTTGACGATAAGGACGCGCGCGATGGGGGAGCTTTGCGCGACTTGCCGTTATGCGGCCCCCTCACCATATTCGAATATCGCCGCCACAAGGAGAAGGCCCCATATCACGTCCCCCCCGCCGCTCACTTCAACCGCCGGTCAAGAGCGGACCGCGCTTTAATACTCTTATTCAGTCGGACAAGGTTCGCGTCATCGATGGCGAGGGCGAAAACCTTGGGGTGATGTACACGCGCGAGGCAATCGAGCGCGCGGCGGAATCGGGCCTGGACCTCGTGGAGGTTTCGCCCAACGCAGACCCGCCGGTCTGCAAGTTCCTCGACGTCGGCAAGTTCCGGTACGAGGCACAGAAAAAGGCCAACCTGGCCCGCAAGACCCAGAAGACGCAGGAACTCAAAGAGATCAAGATGCGTCCGAACATCGACGACCACGATTATGACGTGAAGATGCGGAATATCGTGAAGTTCCTCGAAAACGGCGACAAGGTGAAGTGCACTCTGCGCTTTCGCGGTCGTGAAATGGCGCACCAGGAACTTGGCCTCGAACTGCTGAACCGCGTTCGCGCCGATGTCGAAGTGATCGCCAAAGTCGAAGCGTTCCCGCGCCTCGAAGGGCGGCAGATGGTTATGGTGCTGGCGCCCAAGTAAGGCGCCTTTCGCCTGCTCAACCGGCGGGCGGCTCCCACAATTCAATCGTGTTTTCGTCCGGATCATGGATCCGGGCGAAACGCCCCGTTTCGGGCGAATCCCACTCGTCCCGGCGTTCCGCGTCGATCCCGCTGGCGGCCAGCCGCGCGACAAGCGCGTCCAGCCCACTGGCCCTGAAATTGAGCATGAACCCCTTGTCCGCCGCGAAATAGTCGCTGTCGGCGGCAAACGGCGCGAAGATCATCGGGCCGGCGCCGGTGTGCCAGGACCAGCCGTTGCCCTCGTCGTCCTGAGCGCCGCAGCCAGCCCCGACGTCAAGATGCTCCCGGTACCATGCCGCCAGGGCATCGGGGGCGCGCGCCCGGAAAAACAACCCGCCCATGCCCAGCACCCTGCCATCTCCCGTCACTGTGCGCGCTCCTTCGCCTTGCCCTTGTCGCAACCACGGCTAGAACCGATCCGGGGCAGACAAAAGGGGTAGCGGATGTCGGGCGCACGGATCGGTTTCTGGTTGGGCCTCGCCCTGATGGCGGCGACGATAATTGCGCCGCCCCCTGCCGGAATGACGGCCATGGCGTGGCATACGGCCGGGCTCGTGATGTGGATGGCATCTTGGTGGATGTCCCACGCGATCCCCCTGTCGGCGACCGCGATGCTGCCGTTCGTGGTTCTGCCCTTGGCGAGCGTGGCGACCGCAAAGGATGTCGCGTCCTCCTATTACTCGCCGATCATCTTCCTGATCCTGGGCGGCGCGATGCTGGCGCTGGCGATCGAGCGCACGGGCCTGCACCGCCGGCTGGCGCGCGCATTGGTGCGGTTGGGCGGGCACAGCTCGTTTTCCATGCTTCTGGCTTTCATGGTGGCCACGGCAGTGCTGTCGATGTTGATCAGCAATACCAGTGCCGCACTCATCATGATCCCGATGGCGATCGCCGTCATCGCCGCCGGCAGCGGCTCTGCGCGCCTTGGCGATGGCGGAATGCCGGACGAACCGGTGCAGCACGGCATTGCTGGCGCACTGCCCATCGGCATCGCCTTTGCCGCGACGATCGGGGGTTTCGGCACTATCGTCGGCACGCCGACCAATGCCATAGCCGTCGCCTTGCTGGACGAAATGCTGGGCGTGAAGATCAGCTTCGCGCGGTGGATGGCATTTGGCCTGCCGCTCGTCGCGATCGCCCTTCCCATCGCGGCGCTGCTGATTGCGCGAGTGCAGAGACTGTCGACCGATCGCTTCGACGTCGATGCAGCCCGCGCGGCGCTCGTCTGCGAACCCGCGTGGTCTTCGCCGCAAAAGCGCTTGAGCGTCGTCATCGTCCTGACCTTTATCGGATGGCTCGCCGCACCGTTCGTCGGCGATGCCCTGCCCGAAGACTCGCTGACCGACGGAACCGTAGCGGTCATTGCCGCGCTCATTCTGTTCGTTCTGCCCGACGGGACGGGGCGCGCAATGCTGAACTGGAAAGAGGCGAACCGTGCGCCGTGGGACGTGCTGCTGCTGTTTGGTGGGGGGCTAGCGCTGGCGGGCGGCATGGCGGCATCGGGCCTTGCCGAATGGCTGGGCCAGATGCTTTTGCCGCTGGAGGCGGTGCCGTTGTTCCTCGTGGCGATGGCGATCTGCGCGTTGGTGATATTGATCACCGAATTCGCCAGCAACGTCGCGACGGGCAGCGCGGTCATCCCCGTCGTCGCCGGGCTGATCGCTGCGCTGGGCGTCGATCCCATCCTGCTGGCGATGCCGGCTGCCATCGCCGCATCGTGGGGTTTCATGCTGCCTGCGGGTACGGGTCCGAACGCAATTGCGTGGGCTTCGGGCCATGTCGCCCTGCCCGCCATGATCCGGTCAGGGCTGTTGCTCGACGTAGCGGGCGTAATCCTGTTGCCCGGGGTTATCTGGCTGGTCGTGCTGGCTTTTTAGGCGACTTGGGGTTTTAAGGAATTTCGCCCCGCTCGCGCCGGATCGCACGCCATTTCTTCACATTATCGTTATGGCCCGACAGCGTGCTTGCAAAAGCATGACCGCCACTGCCGTCGGCCACCATGTACAGCGCATCGGTCTTGGCCGGGTGCAGCACGGCGAGGAGCGATTCGCGGCCCGGATTGGTGATCGGTCCAACCGGAAGCCCGTCCATCGAATAAGTATTGTACCCGTTCACTGCGTCAATCTCGGACCGCTTGATCCGCCGACCCAGCGGTTTGCCGCGCGTTATCGGATAGATGATAGTCGGATCGGCCTGTAAACGCATGCCGACCTTGAGCCGGTTGGAATATAGCCCCGCGACCATGCGGCGTTCGCGTGGCACGCCGGTTTCCTTCTCGACGATGGCGGCAAGGCTCAGCGCCTCGTTCACCGTCTTGACCGGAATGCCGGCATCGCGCTTGGGCCATTCTGCGGCGACGAACTCGTCCATCGCCTTCTGCATCCGGCCCAGCACAGCCGCGCGGCTCTCCCCGCGTTCGAAATCATAGCTGTCCGGCAGGATCGAGCCATCGGCGGGAACGGCGATGTCGCCGGTCAACAAAGGCTCGGCCATCAGCCGTTCGTGCACCATGATCGAGGGCAGACCTTCAGGCACGGTGACCATCCGGCGGACGACCTGCGCATGCTGCAAGGTGTCGAGTATTTTCGCCGCGCTGGCACCTGCGGGCAGCATGAACTCGCCCGCCTTTACCGGATCGCCACTGCCCAGAATCTTTGCGCGGAGCAGGAAAGCGTCAGCTGAACCGATCAGCCCCTCTTCTTCAAGCTTGCCGGCGACGGATGTTACCGACGCGCCGGTTGGCACGATGAACGCGGTATCCCGTTCGACCTGCGCGCCGCCATACCAACCGCTCAGAAACCAGCCTGCAAGACCCGCGACGGCGATCAGCGCCACCGCGACGAACACGAGCAGGCCGCGTTTCATGGCGTCAGTCGACCGCCTTCATCACAAGGCTCGCATTGGTCCCGCCAAACCCGAACGAATTGTTCAGTACGGCCTTCACCTTGCGCTTTTTCGCGACGTGAGGAACGAGGTCCACATCGGCGCAGCTCTCGCTCGGGTTGTCGAGGTTGAGCGTCGGCGGGACGATCTGGTCGCGCAGGGCGAGGATGCAGAAGATCGATTCGACTGCGCCGGCACCGCCCAGCAAATGGCCGATGGCGGATTTCGTCGAGGACATCGATACCGTCGCGATCGCATCGCCGAACAGGCGACGGACAGCGCCCAGCTCCAGCTCGTCACCCAGCGGGGTCGAGGTGCCGTGCGCATTGATATAGTCGATTTCGGACGGCTCCACGCCCGCCTTGGCGAGCGCCATTTTCATCGAACGGTACGCGCCCGAACCTTCGGGGTGCGGTGCGGTCACGTGATAGGCATCGCCCGACAGGCCATAGCCGACGACTTCGGCATAGATCTTCGCGCCGCGCGCCTTGGCGTGCTCGTATTCTTCGAGCACGACGACGCCCGCGCCTTCGCCCATGACGAAACCGTCGCGGTCGACGTCATAGGGGCGGCTGGCCCTAGTCGGATCGTCGTTGAACTTGGTCGACAGGGCCCGCGCTTGGGCAAAGCCGGCGATGCCGATCGGGCAGATCGTCGCTTCCGCGCCGCCCGCCAGCATGATGTCGGCATCGTTGTCCTTGATCATGCGGGCCGCATCGCCGATCGAGTGCGCGCCGGTCGAACAGGCGGTGACGACCGCGTGGTTCGGACCCATCAGCCCGTACTTGATCGAAACTTGCCCCGAAATGAGGTTGATCAGGCGACCGTGAACGAAGTGCGGCGAAACCCGGCCCGGACCCTTTTCGGCCAGCACCAGCGATTCCTTTTCGATCCCCGGAAGCCCGCCGATGCCCGAACCGATCGAACAACCGGCGCGAAGGCGCATTTCTTCCGGCATATCGGCAAGGCCCGCATCCTCGATCGCCTGGCCAGCAGCGTCGATGCCGAAAACGATGAACGGATCGACCTGTCGCTGGACCTTCGTATCGACGCGCTTGTCGGCGTCGAAGCCGTATTCGTGGTCCTTGGGCTTCACTTCACAGGCGATGCGGCACTTGTACTCGCTCGCATCGAAGTGCGTGATGGGCCCGGCACCGGACTTGCCGGCAAGGATGTTGGCCCATACGGTTTCGACGTCACTGCCCAGCGGGGTGACGAGGCCAAGTCCGGTTACGACGACACGGCGCATGATACGCTTCTCCGTTCTTCAATCTTCCGCACGGTCCGCCTCAACGGTGAACCGCAAACGCAACAGGCCCAGCCCAGCGGGCCGAGCCTGTCGACATAGGCCCGATCCGCGTGCGGTGCGGCGGGCGGAGCGTATGGGGATTAGCCCTTATGCTCTTCGATGTACCTTACGGCATCGCCGACAGTCGTGATCTTTTCGGCGGCGTCGTCAGGGATTTCGACCCCGAACTCTTCCTCGAAAGCCATGACCAGTTCGACGATGTCGAGGCTGTCCGCGCCCAGGTCGTCGATGAAGCTGGCGTCCATCGTGACCTTGTCGGCTTCAACGCCCAGGTGTTCGACGACGATCTTCTTAACGCGTTCCTCGGTATCGCTCATGGGTAACCCTCTCGCTCAAAGCGGTGAATAAACTCGGCTGTCGCCCTAATGAAGCACAACTTGCGTTGCAAGGGGAATGAACCCTTGCCCACAATCGCGGTGCGAATCGTTTTCATGACACCCTGTGGACATGACGCCGTCGTGGCTTAGCCCCCTGCCCCCGGCGCAGCGCCAAGAACGCGGCACGAGGGGCGAGGATCAGCCCGATCGGCAGCCACGGCAGAAGCACCTGCGACCAATAGTAATTTTCTGTTCGGGAAAAGAGCGCGATGATCGCGATCCAAGCCAACGCAAACGACGCGACGATCCATGCCCGGTCGCGCGCGGCAAGCCAGCCGAATAGGCTTAGGATCAAAAGCGTCCCTCCAACCGCGATGCCGGGTGCGCGATAGATCGAATTCGATACGACCGAATAAAGCGCCTGAAGCGTACCGATCATGCCCGACCAGCCTTGGGAAACCACATCGCCGTCCATCCTGAATGCGACGACCTGAAACGCGTGCCATGCATAGAATGCCGCCACGATGACGACGCCGACGAACCACTGCGTCGCTTCAGCCCTGCGCTTATCCAGAAACGCCCAGAAAAATCCCGCCCCAACGGCGAGGATCGCAAATTCGCGGAACGCACAGGCGATCACGGCAAGTACGACCGCAGCCAAGGCCCTGTTCGGGCGATAAAGCGCAAAGGCGAGCGACAGAAACGCGCCGCTCCACATTTCATGAAAATAAAAGTGATCGTAAAACGCGATGAAGCCGCCCGCCAGAACCGCTATCGCCGACAATAGCACCTCGATCGGGCGATAACCTGCGCGATCGAGGGCAATTGGCCATGCAATCATGCTGGCGCCGACCAGCGCCCGCATGAGCGATGCCGAACCCCCATCGCCCAGCCAGGCCACCACGTAAGTCAGCGTCGGCGGGCGGACGGTTACCCAAGGTATCAGCGGATAACCATGCGTGCGATGCGCCATGGCGGCCGCGTGATAATAACTGTCACCGGCGGAAACCCGCTCGATGATCAGTTGATAGAGCTTGCGGTCGGTGAATTCAGGCGGGGCGGCTTTCGCACCCGGCATGGTCGCACCGAAACCCTGAAGCCACCACGCCACGAACCCGATGCAAACGATCAGCAGCAATCGCGCGAGCCAGACCGAATGCTTCTCGACGAACTCGCGTACGAACATGTGCCCCCCATTGCATCGGCCTTGGCAACACCTGCCCGGCCGCGATCAGTCCCCGATGTTGTCGGTCCGAACCTGCTTGGCAGGGTCCGCCTTGGGCGGCTCGATCGTACGGATATGCAGTTCGCGCAGCTGCTTCGGGCTGACGACGGTCGGGGCCTGCATCATCAAGTCCTCGCCCTTCTGGTTCATCGGGAAAGCGATCACTTCGCGGATCGCCTGTTCGCCCGCGAGCAGCATGACGATGCGGTCGATGCCCGGTGCCGAACCGCCATGCGGCGGAGCGCCAAACTTGAACGCGTTGATCATGCCCGAAAAATTCGCGTCAACCTCTTCCTGCGAATACCCGGCGATCTCGAACGCCTTGTACATGATGTCCGGACGATGGTTACGGATCGCGCCCGACGACAGTTCGTAGCCGTTGCAGACGATGTCATACTGCCACGCCAGGATGTCGAGCGGGTCCATGCTTTCCAGCGCGTCCATCTCGCACTGCGGCATCGAGAACGGGTTGTGGCTGAAGTCGACCTTCTTCAGCTCCTCGTCGTATTCGAACATCGGGAAATCGACGATCCAGCAGAACTTGAAGCAACCCTGTTCGATCAGGTCGAGCAGTTCGCCGACGCGAGTGCGCGCAGCGCCCGCCAGCTTGGCGGCGTCTTTTTCCTTACCCGCGGCAAAGAACAGGCCGTCATCAGGGCCAAGGCCAAGCTCGTTATAAAGCTTTTCCATGCCCTCGGTGCCGTGGTTCTTCGCGATGGGGCCCCCGAATTCGCCGCCCTTGCGCGTGACATAGCCAAGCCCTGCGAAACCTTCGCCCCGCGCCCAGTTGTTCATGTCGTCGAAGAACTTGCGGCTCTTGTCCGCGGTGTTCGGCGCGGGGATCACGCGGACCTTGCCGCCGCCGACGACGATCTTTTCGAACAGGCCAAAGCCCGACTGCTTGAAGTGATCGGTCACGTCGCTGATGATCAGCGGGTTGCGCAGGTCCGGCTTGTCCGACCCGTACTTCAACATGCACTCGGCATAGGGGATACGCGGGAACGTGCCCGCCGGCGTCACGCTGAAGCCGTTCGAGAATTCCTCGAACACACCGGCCAGAACGGGTTCCAGCGCCTGGAACACGTCTTCCTGCGTGACGTAGCTCATCTCGAAATCGAGCTGATAGAATTCGAGGCTGCGGTCCGCGCGCAAATCTTCGTCGCGGAAACAGGGCGCAATCTGGAAATAACGGTCGAAACCGGACACCATCAGCATCTGCTTGAACATCTGCGGAGCCTGCGGCAGCGCATAGAACTTGCCCGCGTGAAGACGGCTGGGCACGAGGAAGTCGCGTGCGCCTTCGGGGCTGGACGCGGTCAGGATGGGAGTCTGGTATTCGAGGAAGCCCTGATCCGTCATGCGGCGACGCAGCGACGAAATGACCTGGCTGCGCAGCACGATGTTACGGTGCATCGTTTCGCGGCGCAGGTCGAGGAAGCGGTACTTGAGGCGAATTTCCTCAGGATATTCCTGCTCCCCGGCCACGGGCAGCGGCAGTTCGTCGGCGCGGCTCTGCACGGTGATCGAACGTGCGAAAACCTCGATCTCGCCGGTGGACAGGTTCGAATTGACCGTCCCTTCGGCCCGCTGCTTCACTTCGCCGTCGATGGTCACAACCGATTCCACGCGCAGCCGGTCCAGCACTTCGAGCGCGGGGCTGTCTTCGTCGGCGACGATCTGAGTCATGCCGTAATGGTCGCGCAGGTCGACGAACAGGACGCCGCCATGGTCGCGCTTGCGGTGGACCCAGCCAGAAAGGCGGACGGTTTCACCGACGTTGGCGGCAGTCAGCGCGCCGCAGGTGTGAGAGCGGTAGGTGTGCATGGGATCTTCGTTTCGAAAAAATGAGCAGAACGGTTGGCGCCGCCACTAGGCCAAGCGCGAGACGATTTCCAGTGGCGCGAACGATCGCCACGCACGAACACCAATTTTCAAACCCTTCCCTCAAGCTCTTCTTAACCATCGCCGGACTAGAAACGGTGGAGATACCACAAGGGATTGATGCATGTTCGCGAGCAATATCTTCGGGAACGAGGACGAGCTTTTCGCCTTTTTGGGTGACGTCGAGGCGCTTTTGCGCCGTGGTCAGCCCGATGTCGCGGCAAGCATCCTCGAAAGCCAGCTCGGCGATCTTGCCGAAGAAGGCGACGAATTGGCGAAGCTGTGCCTCAAGGTTCCCGTTAGCGCGATCCGGCTCGTAGGCTGGGAACAGCTTGCCGAGAAACTGAAGAAGTTCGACCGACCCGACAAGCGGATTACTGCGTTGAGCGTCGACATATCGGCGCCCTTCGAAATGCCCCTGCTCGAACAGAAGCACGGCAATTTTTACGAACCCGACCTCGATACGGTGTTCTATTCCGACAGCGCCTTTCCATTCAGCGGCGCCCACCGGGAAGACCTGCTCGATTGCTACACCCCAAAGGGTGGTCCGTGGTCGGGCGGTTTCGAACACGTCGATGCGACGATTGCCGTGCGCGGCATGGGCGGCATCTACGGCGAAGTGCTGCTGGCGCAACGCCGCTGCCGCCCGGACGATCACAACGACCCGATGGAGCAGGATTCGGCGGTGCTTGCCTCGGCCTTCGTCGCGGTGCGTTTGCATCAGGCGATCAAGTCGACGGCCGAAGGGCGCGGCATGCCCCGCCCGATGATGCTGATGGTCGGCAACAACGAAAGCTTCCCCTATTTCGATGCTGCGGTGCTGACGCGCCCCGAATACGAAGATTTGCTCGACGTCGAAGGCGAAGAGGACGATTGCGGCGCGGCCGATGAAATGTTCGCACCGCTGCAGATCGCGCCCATCCCCGACGATTACGATCCGTTCGCCAGCATGCCCGGCGAAGATCAGGTCTCCGGAGCCGCGCTGCGCAAGAAACTGCGTGAGATCGCACCCGAGCCCGAAATTGCCAACGACGTCGCGCCAACAGGCTTCGGCGGGTTCATCAACAAGCTTCTGAAGCGAAGCGCCTGAGACGAGGTTGCCCATGGTCTTTGCCAGCCAGCTTTTCACCGACGAGGATCAGGAACGCGGCTTTCGCGCGCAAGTCGAAGGACTGCTGCGCGAGGGGAAGCCAGACCAGGCGCTCGCCGCGGTGGACACAAAGCTGAACGAGATCGCCGAGCTTCCGCTTGCGAAGCTGGCGCTGGCCATCGACCCGGACCACGTGCGAATCACAGGCTGGTCCGCGATTGCTGTCACGATCAATTCGCTCGACGCCCACGGCCAGCCAATCAGCGCGGTGAGCATCGATTTTGCCGGTGCGGCCGATGGCGACAACTCATCGGGCGATGCTGCGGCACCCGCGCTCGAGACCAGCTTCTACTGCGATGAAGTCTTCCCCTTTTCCACCAGCGACAGGGCCGCGATCGTCGCAGGATACGGACGCGCCGGAGCGCGCTGGCAGGGCGGCTACGAACATCTGCAAGACGATATCGGCGTGACCGGGCTGCACGCGCTCTACAGCGCCTATCTTGCGGTAAAAACGCCCATGGAGCGTGGCGAGCTGACCGATCTCGGCGATTACGATGCGCCGCGCCTTGCCGCGATGCGCGCGGCGGTCCTGTTGCATGGTGCGATTGCCCACACCATCGAAGAATCGGGCTTGCCGCGACCGATTGCAGTGCTTTGCGGCAGCAACGAAGCCTATCCGTTCTTCGATGCCCCGGTCACCAGCCGCGCCGAGTACGACGACGCGACCGACGCGCGTGCCGAAGCGGGCGACACGGACGAAACGCTGTTCACATCGCTGGCGACGCTTGCCCCGGTGCGGCAGAATGCGGGCTATCATTTCACCCCGGAAACAGAACATGTTTCGGGTCGTTCGCTGCGTCATCGTTTCGTGCGCGAATTGCAGGACGGCGCGAACGACGAAGAGGACGCACCCGCGCCCCAAGAGGTGAAATCGACCAGCCTGCTGGGACGCCTGTTCCGCCGATCGGCCTGAACCAAGGGCCGCGAAGAGGCCGCGAAGTTGCAAATCGGGGTATGATCCGCACTGCGACGTTGAACGCGGGCGTTCTGTCGACTAATGCGCCCACTCGATGAAAATACACGAACTGATCACGTCCACCGATGAACTTGCCGCGCTGTGCGACCGTTTCGCCAGCGCCGACTTCGTCGCCGTGGATACAGAGTTCATGCGCGAATCGACCTATTGGCCGCTGCTGTGCCTCGTGCAGATTTCGGACGGCAAGGAAGCCGCTGCGATAGATCCGCTGGCCCACGGCATAGACCTGAAGCCGCTGCTCGACCTGTTGACCGATAACGAAGACGTGCTGAAAGTCTTCCACGCCGGTGGTCAGGATGTGGAGATCATCTACAACCTTACCGGCAAGACGCCGCACCCGATCTTCGACACGCAAATCGCGATGATGGCTATCAGCCAGTCGGAACAGATCGGCTATTCGAACCTCGTCGAAGCATGGCTTGGCATGCCGATCGACAAGGGCGCGCGTTTCACCGACTGGTCGCGCCGTCCGCTAACCGACCGCCAGCTCGAATATGCCGTCGGCGATGTCACCCACCTAGCGACCATCTTCCCCAAGATGCTGAAAAAACTGATCAAGACCGGACGTGGCGTCTGGCTGGATCAGGAAATGGAGCGGCTGGCAGACCCGGCCAACTATGCGCAGGAACCCGAAACCCTGTGGCACCGCATCCGCGCGCCGGGCCGCAATCCGCAAGTGCTCGGCAGGCTCAAGGCCCTCGCTGCATGGCGAGAGGCAGAGGCTCAGGATAAGGACATACCCCGCGGTCGCATCGTCCGCGACGAAACCCTGTCCGACCTCGCCAGCCATCCGCCGAAGAAGCAGGCCGACCTTGCAAAGGTGCGAGGGCTATCCAACGGGTGGAAGGACAACGACATCGGCAAACGTTTGATGAAGGCGCTGTCCGAAGCGGTCGCGCTGCCCGATGACGAAATGCTCGAACGCAAGCGTGGTGCGCCGCTGGGCAAGGAAGGCGCGCTCGTCGCCGATCTGCTCAAGCTGTTGCTCAAGATCCGCTCGCGTGAAATCGACGTCGCCGCGCGGCTTCTGGCCCGATCCGACGATCTGGAGCAGCTGGCTGCTGGTGTCCGCAAGAATATCCCCCTGCTCGAAGGTTGGCGGTTCGAAACCTTTGGCCGCGATGCGCTTGAACTCGTCGAAGGCAAACTTGGCTTCGGGGTCGAAAACGGCAGGCTCAAGATGACGCGGATCGTCCTCGATTCGAGCGAGCCACTGGCTGAGGACGAAGCGGAGAACCAGGAAGCGTGAGCGCGTCCTACCTCCCGACGATCAAGCAACTGCAATACCTCATCGCCCTGCACGAGCATGGGCATTTCGGCCGCGCCGCCGAATCGTGTTTCGTATCGCAATCGACTCTTTCGGCGGGGATTCGCGAACTGGAATCGCTGCTGGGCGTGACGTTGGTCGAACGAACGCGCCGCGTGGTTCGCTTCACGCCGCTGGGCGAACAAGTCGTCGCCAAGGCGCATCGCCTGCTGCGCGAGGCTGAAGAACTGTCGGACCTCGTCCAGTCTGCCGGTCAGCCTTTGTGCGGTGAATTGCGGATGAGCGTGATCCCGACCATCGCGCCGTTCCTGCTGCCGCGCATCCTGCCGCGCTTGCGCAAGGAACGGCCCAAGCTGAAACTGTTCCTGCGCGAAGAGCCGAGCAGCGACGCGCTCGAATCGCTGCATCACGGGCGGGCAGACTGCGTACTGCTTGCCCTTCCCTTCGCTACCGGCGAGATCGAATCGGAAACGATCGGCACAGACGCGCTTTATGTCGCCTTTCCAAAAGACGATCCGCGCGATCCACCAGACGAAGTGCCACCATCAATGATCGATGAAGGGCGGCTGCTGTTGCTCGAAGACGGCCACTGCCTGAAGGAGCACGCACTTGCCGCCTGCAACAGGCCGGAAATGCGGGCCAGCGCCACGATGATCGGCACATCGCTCCATACGCTGGTGCAGATGGTCGACAACGGGCTGGGGGTGACGATGCTGCCAAAGATGGCGCTCGATGCCGGCATTCTCAACGGCACCGACGTGGTTGCCCGCCCGCTCAAATCAGACAATGCGAGCCGCGAGATCGCCCTGGTTTGGCGCAAGGGCAGCCCGCGCGGCGACGAATTCCGGCTACTGGCCATGGAACTCCGCGCAGGCTGATTTCAGCGCAGGCGACGCAATCGCCGCAACAGCCCGCGACGTTTGCTGAGCGGTTCGAACATGTCCTCCGCGCTTTCTGGATCGAGCAGTTCCTGATCGGCAACCGTCTTTTCCATGTCGGTCAGGTCCGGAACTTCGAACAACTTCAACGTGCGTTGCGGTTGCGGATGCTGCTGGATCATCGCGTGCATCGAACCATAACGTTCGATCAACGCACCGACTTCGTCCTCCTCCAGCCCGCAATGTTCGGCCAGCAGGGAATGCCGCAGTCGGCGGATGCTTGCCACCGAATCCTCGTTACCGGCGCGATTGGCATCGAGCAGCATGTCGCATTCGGAATCGAGGCCCAGCGAACGGTTGTTCATGTTCGCCGAACCGATCTTCATGACTTCGTCATCGACGATCATCAGCTTGGCATGAACGTATATCGGCTGCCCATCGGTCGTCCGCGGGATATAAATGCGGAAGCGGCCTTTCTTGTCGACCTTGCCGATTGATTTGAGCAAGCGGGCACGTGCCGTATCCATCGCCTGTTGCTCCAGCCAGCCGTCGGCCGTCAGCGGATTGACCAGTACGATTTCCGGCGGGTCATCCTCTGCCATCCGGGCCGCCACGGCCTCGCCAATCTTGCGAGAGGCGAAATATTGGCTTTCGGCATAGATGAACCGCTTGGCGCCCTTGATAAGGCGGACGAACAATTCCTCGATTTCCCGGATTTCGTCGTTCTCGTCATAGGCGGCGCGGGTTCGCGCGATGCCGAGTTCGACATTGTCGAAATCAGCCTCGACATGATCGGGCCATACACTGTGGGGCTGGTCCGGCACGCGATCGAGGTCGCGACCGCCCGCGATATTCCAACGCTTGCGGCCCAGTTCGTCCAGCGCTTTTGCGGCTTCGCCCTCGACCAGCATCGTCATGTCGTGCCACGGCATGTAGCTGCCGCCGCCCGGTTCGCGGCGCAGGCGTTCCACGTCGAGGTGTTCGCGCGTGTCCCACCGGTCCGCGGTCATGTCGATCCCGCCGCAAACGGCAAACCGATCATCAATGATCACGATCTTCTGGTGGTGGCTGCAACCGAACGGATGCGCCGCATCAAGCTTGAAATGGATGCGCGAATGCCGAAACCAGCGCCAAAGGTCGATGAACATCGAACCGCGGAAGAAAAGCTTGGCCGCCGCGAAATTCCATTTCAGGATATAGACTTCGAGGTCGGGATTGCGGTTCACGAGCCACACGATGAAGCGGCCAAGCCTGCGCGGAGGGCGGTGCCTTGGCAGCACTTCCCACCACCTGCGACCGCGACCGAGTGCAATGCGCGTGTCGAAATCCCAGCCGATCAGGAAAATGCGCTTTTTCGCATTCATCATGGTGGTTTGCATGATGCTGAAATAATCGGCAGCGTCGACGACGACATGCGCACGTTCGGCATGTTCGTAACGCCAGACCCCGGATTCAACGCTTTGTGCAAACGCCGACCCGGGGCCCTTTTTGGTCTCTTGTGCCAGGTCGCCCGTTTCGTCAGGGCCGACCGTTTCGTCCGTCATGCAATCTCCTGTCGGCGTGACCGGCTTCCGATCACGCCAAGTCGTTTATACTTTACGTAGCTTATTCCTTCGCATCTTCCATCTTTTCCGGCGTCACTTCCTGCTCGCCGAGTTCAGCCTGCTTCCGCCGTTCGAACACCGATCGCATGTGATCTAAATCGGCATCGGTTAGGTGCTTTTCGAACTCGGGGAAGTGCTCTTCCTCTTCTTCGTCGATGTGATGCTCGTATTCGTGGCGCAAGTCCTTGAATTTGGAAAGCCATGCGCTCGAACTCATGTCCGTGGCGGCCAGGTCGTTCAGCATTTCCTCGATCTCGTGGTGCTCCGATACCGAATGGCGCGTGTCGCTCGTGGTTTCGGGCTTGCGCATCATGGTCGAATAAAGCGCCTGCTCCTCGGCGGCAGCATGGCTCTTCACTTCGATCGTGAATTGCTCAAGCAGCGATTCGCGCTCATCGCTCGCCCCTTCGGTCTTGGCCATCTTGGCAAGCAGCTTGCGATGTTTGTCGTGGTCTTCCTTGAGTCGATCGAAAATGCCCGAAGTATCGGCCATGGAATGCTCCCGCGTATGATGTCTGTTTGGAGGAGAAACCGGTGGGATGCGCTGAGGTTCCGACCCCATTCGTCGATAAGACAGTGCAAAGGGTCACGAGGGAGCGATTTGTGCGAGGGTGCTGGTGCGATGCCGTTAGCTGAAGAACGGAACTTACGTGCACGCGCCAGATTTCGGCATCTCGGCCACCTGCAAAGCCCAAAAACACATCGCCCCGCTCACCAATGGTGAACGGGGCGATGTGTTTGGTGCGCCCGGAACGATTCGAACGTCCGACCCCCAGATTCGTAGTCTGGTGCTCTATCCAGCTGAGCTACGGGCGCACTTGAGGGGCGGCATTTAAGCGGCAGTCGGCACCTTGGCAACCCCTTTGAGGCGATATTTCAAAACTCTTACAAATCGATGCCGAAGGGCTTCAAATTAGGGAGTAACTCCCGGTCCAGCGGCGCGAGATCGAGACCGCTGCAATCGGCGCCGAGGCACCAACGCACCTCTTCACCTTCCAAAGCAAGAGGCTCGCCGTGCCAATGCCGGCAGGTGTAAAGAAGGATTACAAGCGGTTCATCGTCGCCCGGCACCGCAGCGCCGGTGGCAAATCCAGCAGGTGCGAATCGGTGCGGCTCGACCCGAATCCCCAGCTCTTCGGCAAGTTCGCGGCTCAGTGCATCTTGCGGAACCTCTCCGGGATCGACTTTTCCGCCCGGAAATTCCCAAAGCCCGCCATGGTGTTTGGCAAAAGGCCGGCGGTGCATGAGCACTCGCGAAGAGCCATCTAATAGTGCTGCTGCAACGACTAGCATGGTTGGCTGACCATTAACTTTCGCCCCTTGTCGGATTGTTTTGCAACTTCGGTCCCTGTCTCAACTAAAAATTAATCTCTTGGGGCGATTTTGAAGACGGACCACGAAGGAAGGCCCGAAACAATGTTCAGCATTCTTGCCAAATTCTGCGAGGACGAAAGCGGAGCGACTGCCATCGAGTATGGCCTGATCGCTGCGTTGATTGTCCTGGCGATGCTGGCCGGACTGCAGGGCGTCGCGGACGAAACCAGCAACATGTGGACCGGCATTTCCGACAGTATGGCTACTGCGATGGAAAAAGCTCGCTGAGAGTTAACTTCTTTTTCAGTTTTTCTACCTAGGAATGAAATGGCTCGATCAGAATACTTGGGGGCATCGAAGTAATCTTCGCCAAGACATGAAAGAGCCGGGTGATACGCTAGTTACTTTTTGAACCAGGAGACCTAAAATGCAGTTTTTCAAGAACCTTCTCGCTGACGAATCCGGCGCGACCGCCATCGAATATGGCCTCATCGCAGCTCTGATCGCCGTCGCTTGCATCACCACGCTTACCGCTGTTGGCGGCGAGCTGAACAACACCTTCGGCACGGTTGAAGATTCGCTGGTCGCAGCGAACTCGCCGACCGCATAATTGATCGGTTCTACCGTTCTTGAGCGAACGGGCGGCAGGAAACTGCCGCCCGTTTTGCGTTGCGCGTGGTGGTCGTAATCTGCGCACCGTAGAACCCAAGTACGTTAGGATGAACATTTGAAAAAAGGGCGGGCGCACCAGATGGTACGCCCGCCCTTTTTGACGTCAATAGCGGCGAAACATCAATAAGTGACGATCTTCACCTTCTGCCCCGCCTGAAGCGAGCTGTTGCTTTCAAGCGAGTTGAGCACCAGGAAACGCTCAAGCTGGTTGCTCGAATAGGCCATCCGCCCGGCAATCGACTGCAGCGTGTCGCCTGACTTTACAGTGTAAACCGCGATCTTTCGTGCCTTCACCGCCGCCGCCTCGGCCGATGAGATCTTGCGCATGCTCGAGTACATGGGATTGAAGACCGCAGCGTTGCCGCCCTGTGCGATCGTCACGAAGTGGAAGGCCTGCGTCTTCGAGAACTCGTATGCAAACACGGTCACGTCGACCGCACCGTTCCCGCTATCGACCCGCGCGGTGCCGTAGCTTGCGGGAATTCCGTTAACGGTCGTCGTCTGGATCGAAGAAGGCGTAATCTGCTGCTTGCCATCGGTAAGCGCGTTGAACGCGTTCTGGATGTACGTGCTCATATTGCCGTTATACGCCGCTCCGGTGAGCTGACCCTTGCCCGACTGGCCACTGATCGACACCGCGCTGGTACCGTTGATCATGAAAAAGCCGCTCGGCGCTTTGAATTCGAACCCGAACACCGGATGGGTGAACGTGTTGCCTTCGACAACGCCCTGCTTAGGATCGTCACCGTACATCATGCCGTTGATGCGAGTGAGGAACGTATCCTTATTGGTTACGTTGCCGGTTTTGCCCTGCGCCGCCTGAAGCGCGCGGCTGACGCGGCTGGCTGGATCCGGGTGGGTCGATGCCCATTCGGGAACCTGGTTCGAAGTGCCCATCAAACGACCGTCTAGAGCGTTCTGCTGCGCAAGGCTCTGCAACACGGTCGCCATCGCCTTGGGATCGTAACCCGCGTTCGATAGATAGGCGATGCCAAGATCGTCGGCCTGCGTTTCCTGGCTACGTGAATATTTCAGCGTCAGAAGCTGCGAACCCTGCATGGCAAGCTGCTGACCTATCTGGCCAATCTGTGAATTGCCGAACAGGACGCCAGAAAGCACCGCGCCAACCGTACCGAGGATCGAATTCTGCTGAGCAGCCTTCTGACGTTGCTGCGCGTGCCGCGCGGCTACGTGGCCGACTTCGTGACCCAGCACGCCGGCCAGTTCGGCTTCGTTGTCCATCAGGGCAACGAGTTCGCGTGTCGTGTAGATATAACCGCCGGGGATGGCGAAAGCGTTGTTAACCGGCGAATTCAGCAGCGTCACGGTAAACGCGCTGCGAGCATCGCCTAGCCCGCTCTGGACAGCGATATTCTTGCCAACCTGCTCGACGTAGGCCGCCTGTGGCCCCGTATAGGCACCGCCGAATTCGGCGATCAACTGAGGATTGGCCTCGGCGCCGATCTTGCGCTCTTCCGGAGTCATTCCGGCGGCTTGCCCTGCCACAACTGGGGGTGTGGTCGTCCCTGCGCAACCGCCAACGGCTAATGCAAGTGCGGCGGCAGACGATAGCGCCACCAAACGGCTACGCATGGGGATGGAGTGGGCGACTTGGGTGGAACGGTTGGACATCTGGTAATCCTCACTTGAAAACGTGAGGGGAGCCTTCAGTCCCTGCGACGGGCCGAATGCATCCCCTACTCGACAGTGAGAACTGGGATCGCCGGTCGTTTGTTCCCGACAGACAGGATCAGGCGAGCGAACCGATCGCGATAAACCGATTCGCCCTTGCGTCGCGCAAGACATCTGGAGTTTTTCCGGCAAGCGAAATAAGTTCCTCGCCGATTGCGCGGCCGAGCGACTTTGCCGCCAAGACCGGATCGCGATGCGCACCACCCAGCGGTTCGTCGACGATTCGGTCGATCACGCCCAGTCGCTTCAGGTCCTGCGCCGTGACTTTCATCGCCTCTGCCGCTTCGGGCGCCTTTTCGGCCGTGCGCCACAGGATGGAAGCGCAGCCTTCGGGGCTGATGACCGAATAGACCGCATGCTCCATCATCAGGACGCGTTCGGCACTTGCCAAGGCAACGGCGCCGCCCGAACCGCCTTCGCCGACGATCGCGGCGACCATCGGGACCGACAAGTTGAGGCAAGCCTCGGTCGCGCGGGCGATCGCTTCGGCCTGGCCGCGTTCTTCGGCCTCGACCCCAGGGAATGCTCCGGACGTATCCACCAGGGTCACCACCGGAAGGCCGAATCGGCCCGCCAGTTCCATCAGGCGGATCGCCTTGCGATAGCCTTCTGGCTTGCCCATGCCGAAATTGTGCTTGAGCCGGGATTGGGTGTCATTCCCCTTTTCATGCCCGATCAGCATCACCTTCACGCCGCCATCGGGCGTATCGAGCGTCGCAAAGCCACCGAGAATCGCCTGATCGTCGCCGAATGCACGGTCCCCGCCCAAGGGGATGAAGTCGGTGAAGGCATGGGCGACGTAATCGCCGAAATGCGGGCGCGAAGGATGTCGCGCGACTTGGGTCTTTTGCCAGGGAGTGAGCGACTTGTAGATCGACGCGAGCTGACCGCTCGCCTTTCTCTCCAGCCGCGCGACTTCGGCATCGATGTCGATTGCGACTTCATCGGAGTCGGCGGCGGCGCGCAATTCGCCGATACGCCGTTCCAGTTCGGCGAGCGGCTTTTCGAATTCGAGGTAACTGGTCATTGCCCGTGCGCTAGTCTGCCTTGCGCGTCGCTGCAAGGGGACTTGGCCGCCCGGCCCCCAAAGGATGGCGCGCATTGACCAATTCGACCAGCCGCGCCGAATCGACATGGGTGTATATCTGGGTGGTCGCGATGTCCGCGTGGCCGAGCAATGTCTGCAACACGCGAAGGTCCGCCCCACCCTCCAGCAAGTGCGTCGCGAAGGCATGACGCAGGACATGCGGGCTGACCGAAGCCGGCGGCAATCCCGCCCTGCCCGCCAGCGCGCGCAACAGCTGGAACAGCCGGACCCGGCTGATGTGGCGGGCGCGACTGGGAAAAACGTAACGCCCGCCCTTGGGTCGCAGTTCGATCCAGCGTGCCAGCGCGACCTTGGCCCGCGTACTGACCGGCACCATCCTCTGCTGCTGCCCCTTGCCGGTTATCGTCAGCAGCGGTGCATCCCGCGGGACGGTATCGAGCGTGAGCGAGACCAGCTCCGTCGCACGCAGGCCGGAACCGTACAGCATCTCCAGCAGCGCGAGCATCCGCACCGCCGCCGGATCGTCGCCCTCTGCCTCTTCTTCCGCCAGTGACAGCATGGCGGAGACCTGTTCGCGGCTGAGCAGGCGCGGTAGCGGGCGACGGATGCGGGGGCGCGGCAGGGCGCCCGATGGATCGTCGCGGCGATAATTGCTTTCGACGAGGAAGCCGAAATACTGACGCAGGGCCGAACAGCGCCGCGCAAGGCTGGACGGAGCAAGTTCGCGCCACGCCTTGCCCAACCCGGCAAGATCGTCTTCCGACGCGTCGGCAAGGCACGCAATTTCCTCGTCCGCTGCTTCGAGATCCCGGCGATACGCAGCAAGCGTGTTCAGCGCAGCCCCCCGCTCTGCTGAAAGCATCTCGAGGAAATCGTCGATCCCGGGCGCGGCCATGTGCTGCCTCAATCCCGCCTAGCTGCGGGCGACCGCCTCTGCGGCGATCATGCGCGCTTCGGCGCCAAGTCCCGCTGCATTCAGCGCGCTGACGACGTGGTAAAGGTGCACCGGCGTCATCTGCGACCAGCTTGAGCCCTGCATGCCCAGCGCGGCCAGATAGCTGACCAGCACCTTGTTGCGCCGTTTGGCTGCCCGGTCGATTGCTTTGGTCCAGCGGGTCTGACGGCCGATGTCATAGCCCAATTCACCCGAAAGTTCGGCCGCGACGTCTGGCGTTATCCTGCCCAATCCGGCGAGGCCGGCGATGAAGAACCGCGAACGGCGCTGATCGGCGCTTTCGTCTTCGTCGATGAACGATCGAGCCGCCGATTCGCCAACTTCCTCGCTGATGAGCGGGCTGCCGACCATCAAGAGGCCCCAGCCCTGGCTGCCTACCTGAACCGTGCGCGCCCATCGCACGGCATTGGCGTCGAGCCCCGCGGCCAGCATCGCACCGATCAGCTGTCCGGCATCCGCCTCGAACGCAGGGTCGATCGGCAGGCGCGCGGCGGCATAGGCGGTCAGCACCTGTCGCGCATAATACCGCTTCGACAGGTCTTTTTCGCCCCAGATTTCGCGCATTGCGCCAAGCCGCGCCTCGGCATCGCCGACATAGGCATTTCGCAACAAATTGGCGCGCGCAGCTTCGTCACCGGAAATCTCGGGATCGGAATAGATCTGCGAATAAAGGTCGACCAACGCCGCGCTCGACAAAATGCCTTCGGACCCTGCGACGTCGGTGCCCCGCGCCCGCAGCAACAACGGCACCGACGGCGAAATCGCGGCCAACCGCTGATATGTCGCACCACCCTGCTGGACCAGTCCTGCCGGGACTTCCGCGCCGGTCGCCGTCGCCAATGCATAACGCCAGGGGGTCAGCTCCTCGACATCGTCCCATTCAAGCGTGACGGCGCGCCGTGTCCGACCGATGGCGCCTGCGTATTTTTGGGCCAGCAGCGCGTCAATCTGCGTACCTTCGCTGCGACGACGCTGACGTTCGATGCGGTCCATGCCGCTGCTTTCGCCTGAAAAACTTCCACAAATGCCGCGCAGCAGATCCCAGTCGCGGTCTTCGCGTGCGCGGGCGTGAAGGCGGACCATCGGGCAAGCGCCGGTGAAATCGCCCAGCGAGACATAGGCATCGTAGGCGCTGCCGATCAGCGCGGGGGAATAATCGGCGGTATCGACCTCCTGCACCACCGCGCGGGCGATGGTTGCTTCGCCGATGCGATTGAGGACGCCCGCGCGCAGAGCGGCAAATTCCACTCCGTCCATTCCCGCCGGCGCGGCAAGTCGGCTGGCAAGCGCGCGGCGCAACAGAATGTGACCCCAGCGCGAAACGAGCGGGCCTTTTGTGCCGTCCAGGACACGGCGCACGAACAGCCCGTCATAATTAGCAAGCGATTCGGGCCGCATGCCGCCTTCGCCAGTGGCCAGAATCCCGACCGTGCCGGTCGATCGGCGCGCTTGTTCGGGTATGTCGAAAGTGGGCTTCAGACCGAGCAATTCGTCGATCTCGTCGGTGTCCATCTTTTCCAGCTCTGCCAGGCTGGGAAGCCGATCGAGCAAGCGCTTGGCAGCCTCCGTCCGCTCCGGCGGAGCGCTTTGGCCCGGCCCGGACGGCGTACCTTGCACTACGGGCTGCGACACCGTCGCCGGCCCCGATGGCCGGGACGGAGCATTCTGTCTTGCGGGCGCGGGCGCCGGCGTTGGGTCGTCAAATCCAGGTGGCAGGAGCGATTCCGGCCCGTCCTGCGCATAGAGCGCAACGACCGGCGCCGTCGCCAGCATTGCGGCGAGCACGACCTTGCGCGCCGAGAGCCTGTTCATTCTCACGCGCCGTCCTCCGCCAAACCCTGGCCTGCCTGCACCGGTAATTCCTCTTCAATCCAGCGCGGTTCCTGCGATCCGCCATCGATAAAGGCGTAGACCAGCAAGACCATGATGACGAGAGCGAGAATGGCCACCAGGCCCTTCGAACCGCGCATGAATTACCCTTGTATCCGCAGACTGCGATGGATCGCGCAACGCTTGCCCGCAATCGGCCAAGCAAGACCGGTTTCGAAAGCGCGACGCTTGCACGCGGGCCTAGCGCAACTATAGGCGGGGCTGCAATGGACGAGACCAACCCTTCGACCGGCAATCCCGACGGTTCGGCCCATCACCTGCCGGATACCGCTGCGCTGGCCGCCTTGTCGCGGCGGCTGGACCGCCCGGTCGTGCTCGTCGGCTTGATGGGCGTGGGCAAGTCCACTATCGGGCGGCGGCTGGCGCATTGTCTTGGCACGCCTTTCGTCGATGCGGACGATGCGGTGGTCGAAGCTGCGCAGATGTCGATCCCGGAAATCTTCGAAAAGTTCGGAGAGCCTTATTTTCGCGATGGCGAACGGCGCGTGATCGCCCGCCTGATCGAAGAAAACTCTGGCCGTGCCGCAGTAATCGCAACCGGCGGCGGCGCGTTCGTCGATCCTGAGACGCGCGCGCTCATCCTCGACCGTGCGATCGCAGTGTGGCTCGATAGCGATCTCGACACGCTGGTCGAACGGGTCGGCCGCAAGAACACGCGCCCATTGCTGGTGGGCAAAGACCCACGCGTGGTGTTGGGCGAATTGATGGAACAGCGGCGCCCCGCCTATGCGCAGGCGCCGATTCGCGCGATCAGCGACGACGGGCCGCAAATGGCGAGCGTCACACGCATTCTGGCTGCGCTGGGGGATTACGTCGGATGAGCGATACAAAAACCATCAAGGTCGCACTTGCGGGTCGATCCTACGACGTCCGCGTCGGTCCGGGCCTGTTGGGGCGGTTGGGCGTGGAATGCGCCGGTCTTCTGCGCAAGGCGACTATCCCGGTCATCACCGACGCCAATGTCGCCGCGCTTTATCGCGATAGGGTCGACACAGCGCTGGCTGTGGTGGGGAAGCAGGCTCGCTGGCTGGTCCTGCCCGCTGGCGAACAGACGAAGGACTGGGCGCACCTAGCCCAAGTGATCGACTTCCTGCTGGCCGAAGGCGTGGATCGCGGCGACCACATCGTCGCGCTTGGCGGCGGGGTGATCGGCGACCTTACTGGGTTTGCCGCATCGGTGCTGAAGCGCGGCTGCGGTTTCGTGCAGGTGCCGACCACGCTTCTCGCTCAGGTCGATTCGAGCGTCGGCGGCAAGACCGCGATCAATGTCCCGATGGGCAAGAACCTTGTAGGTGCGTTCCATCAGCCCGCGCTGGTGCTGGCCGATACCGACGTTCTGGGCACTCTTCCCCCGCGCGAACTGCGTGCCGGCTACGCCGAAGTGGTGAAGTACGGGCTGATCGACGATCCCGATTTTTTCGCGTGGTGCGAAGCGAACGGCCCGGCCCTGCTAGCGGGCGACGAAGGCGCGCGGATCGAGGCGGTAAGCCGTTCGGTCGCCGCCAAGGCCCGCGTCGTGGCACAGGACGAGCGAGAGACGACCGGCACCCGCGCCCTGCTCAACCTAGGCCATACGTTCGGCCACGCGCTGGAGGCTGAGACTGGCTATTCCAGCGCGCTGCTGCATGGCGAAGGAGTGGCCATCGGCATGGTGCTGGCTGCGCGCTATTCGGTGCGACGCGGGCTTATGCAACTGGCGGAGGCGGACCGTATCGCCGCCCACTTCAAGGCTTGCGCCATGAGGGCGGAGGTTAAGGATTTGGGCCTGTCGTGCGATGGGCGGCGGCTGGCCGATCACATGCTGCACGACAAGAAAATGGATGCGGGCACCCTGCCCTTCCTGCTGATGCGGGGTATCGGCCATACGTTTCTGGCCAAGGATGTCGCCATCGATGACGTTGCGGCATTTCTGGACGACGAGCTGGCCCGGCCCTGAACTGGCCCGGCCCTGAACTGGCCCGGCCCTGACGGCTTCTTGCTCGCATCTATTGGGGCCGAGCACGGAGCGTCATATGCGCCGGGCGCCGATCAGAACAGCCGCGACCCGTTCGGCACCGGTTTATCGGGCGCAAACAGGGTCACTTCTCCCGCTTCGTCTGCAAATCCCAACGTCAGCACCTCGGACATGATCGGACCGATCTGACGCGGTGGAAAGTTCAGCACTGCCGCGACTTGCCGGCCGATAAGCCGTTCGCACGCATAATTGGCGACGATTTGCGCGCTCGACTTTTTAGTACCGATGACCGGCCCGAAGTCGATCTGAAGGATAAAGGCGGGCTTGCGCGCCTTGGCGAACGGTTCGGCGGCGACAATCGTACCGATCCGGATATCGACCTTCAGGAAAGTATCGAAATCGATCGGATCGGCAGCGGGTGTCGCCGGGTCGTGAAGAAGATGCATCTATTCCAGTTCGAGGATTATCGCGTCCACCGCAAGACTGTCCCCGACGATCGCATTTACCCGTGCGATCACGCCGGTCTTTTCGGCGCGCAGGATGTTTTCCATCTTCATCGCCTCCACCACCGCGAGCGGCTGGCCAAGCTGCACTTCCTCACCCTCTTCGACGTGGAGCGCGACCAGTAGGCCCGGCATCGGACACACCAGGAACTTGCTCATGTCCGCAGGCACCTTTTCGATCATGTGCTTGTCGAACTTGGCGATACGGGTGGGAAGGACGCGCAAACGGTGTTTGGCGCCGCGCGTGGTGAATTCGAACCCGGCGGGAACGGGCTTGATCTGCACGATCAGTTCCTCGCCGCCTTCGCCGTCCTCGTCGCTGTCGAACACGGCGGCGACGCTGCTTTGGCCCGGGGTATATTCCATGGCGATGTCGACGTGTTCGCCGTCGACGCTGATTTCGTCGCCCGACAGTTCGGCATTGTGGAATTCGCCATCGATCTTGACGCTCCACTTCGCAGGCGGCGCAAGCCGGTTGCCCAGTTGCCCGTCGACGCGGCGCGCACGATCCGAATAAGCGGCGGCGACAAAAGCCGCCATCGCGGCCAGCCGCGAACGCAGCTTGCGACCGGCGGGCGCGCCTTCGAATCCTTCGGGATATTCCTCTGCGATGAAGCCGGTGGTCAGTTCGCCCGAACGAAAGCGCGGATGCTGCATGATGGCCGACAGGAAGTCGATATTGTGGCCCACCCCTTCGATCTCGAACGCGTCGAGCGCGCGGATTTGCAGGTCCGCTGCCTCATCGCGGGTCGGAGCCCATGTGATGAGCTTGGCGATCATCGGGTCGTAGAATATCGACACTTCGCCGCCTTCCATCACGCCGTCATCGACGCGGATGCCGCCCATCGAGCCATTGATCTCTTCATCGACGCCTCGGATGCCGCCCTTCCATCCCGGAACCGGCGGGTCGTACCGAACCAGCCGACCGGTGGAGGGCAGGAAGCCGCGATAGGGATCTTCGGCATAGACGCGGTTTTCGATGGCCCAGCCGTCGATCTTTACGTCATCCTGCGTCATCGCCAGCTCGCCGCCGGCAGCAACCTTGATCATCTGTTCGACCAGATCAATGCCGGTAATGCATTCGGTGACCGGGTGTTCGACTTGCAGCCGGGTGTTCATCTCAAGGAAGTAGAACGACTGGCCCGTCTTGTCCGCGCCCGAGACGATCAGTTCGACGGTGCCCGCGCTGTAATATCCGACTGCCTTCGAAAGCGCGACGCACTGTTCGCCCATCGCCTTGCGCATTTCGGGCGTGACGAAGGGCGACGGAGCTTCTTCGACGACCTTCTGGTGCCGACGCTGGATCGAACATTCGCGCTCGTTCAGGTAAATGACGTTGCCGTGCTTGTCGCCAAGGATCTGGATCTCGATGTGGCGCGGGTTCTCGATGAACTTTTCGATGAAGACGCGGTCGTCGCCAAACGAATTCAGTCCTTCGCGCTTGGTCGCTTCGAACCCTTCGCGCACGTCCTGTTCGGTATAGGCAAGGCGCATCCCCTTGCCGCCGCCGCCCGCGCTGGCCTTCATCATCACCGGATAGCCGATGTCGGCCGAAATCTCGACTGCGTGCTCGGTATCGCGGATTTCGCCGACGAAGCCGGGGACGACGTTCACGCCCGCCGCCTTGGCCAGTTTCTTGGATTCGATCTTGTCGCCCATCGCGGCGATGGCATTGACCGGGGGGCCGATGAACTCGATCCCTTCCGCCGCCAGCGCCTCGGCAAAGGACGTGCGTTCGGACAGGAAGCCGTAGCCCGGATGCACCGCGTCGGCGCCGGTCTGCTTGGCTGCCGCGATGATCTTGTCGGCGATCAGATAACTTTCAGACGCGGGCGCAGGGCCGATGTGCACGGCCTCGTCCGCCATTTGCACGAACGGCGCGCGAGCGTCTGCGTCGGAATAGACGGCGACCGTGGCGATGCCCATGCGGCGCGCGGTCTTGATGACGCGGCAAGCGATTTCGCCGCGATTGGCGATCAGGATTTTCTTGAACATCAGACCGTCATTTCCTCTTGTGCCACGCAGGGCACATCCAGTTCCATCGCGTCGAGACCGAGCCGCGCGAACAGCGTGTCGTCGCTGTCGTCGCCCGCATTGGGCGCCGTGAGCAGCTTTTCGCCCGAGAAAATCGAATTCGCCCCGGCCATGAAGCACAACGCCTGCGTGCTGACGCTCATCGATTCGCGCCCGGCCGACAGGCGAACCATGCTGGCGGGCATCGTGATCCGGGCCACCGCGACGGTACGTACGAATTCGATCTCGTCGATCTGCGCCAGCGGCGTATCGGCCAGCATGTCGCCCAGCGGCGTGCCCCGTACCGGCACCAGCGCGTTGACCGGCACGCTTTCGGGATGATGCTCCATCGTGGCGAGCAGGTGGACAAACCCGACGCGGTCGTCGCGCGTTTCGCCCATGCCGACGATCCCGCCGCAGCACACATTGATACCGGCGGCCCGCACATGTTCCAGCGTCAGCATCCGGTCGGCCAGCGTGCGGGTAGTGGCCACGCGCTCGTAATATTCCGGCCCTGTGTCGACGTTGTGATTGTAATAGTCGAGGCCCGCATCGGCCAGCTTGTGAGCCTGCCCTTCGGTCAGCATCCCGGCGGTCATGCATGTTTCCATGCCCATCGCCTTTACCTGCCGCACCATTTCGGTGAGCGCGGGCATGTCGCGGTCTTTGGGATTGCGGAACGCCGCGCCCATGCAGAAACGGGTGCTGCCCATGTCCTTGGCCTGCGCTGCGGATTGCAGCACCTGCTGCACTTCCATCAGCTTCGTCGCCTTCAGGTCGGTGTCGTTATGCACGCTTTGCGAACAATAGCCGCAATCTTCGGGACAACCGCCGGTCTTGATCGACAGCAGCGTCGAACGCTGCACCGTGTTGGGCCGATGATGCGCGCGATGCGTTTCGGCGGCGCGGAACACCAGTTCGGTGAAGGGCAGATCGAACAGCGCGGCGATTTCCTCGCGCGTCCAATCGTTGCGGACGGTCGACAGATGGGTGCTGGCCATGTTCATCATCCTTATTCCGCAGCCTCGTCGATGCTTTCGGGCGGCATGTTGTGGCCCAGCAGGCGCAGCACGTCCGCGGCTGCTTCGACCACGTTCGACCCGGGGCCGTAAATGCCCTGCACGCCAGCATCGCGCAGGAACTGGTAATCGCTGGACGGGATGACCCCGCCGGCGGTCACCTTGATGTCGCTGCGCCCAGCCTGCTTCAACAGGCTGATCAGTTCGGGGATCAGCGTCTTGTGCCCGGCGGCCAGCGACGATGCACCGATCAGGTCGACGTCGTTGGCCAAGGCCATGTCGCGCGTTTCGGCAGGGGTCTGGAACAGCGGGCCGGACACGATATCGAAGCCCATGTCGGCAAAGGCCGAGGCGATGACGTTCGCACCGCGATCATGGCCGTCCTGACCCATCTTGGCGATCATCACCTTGGGCTTGCGGCCCAGCCGGCGGGCCACCGCGTTCACGCCGTCTACCACGGCCTGATAGCGGCTGTCCCCGGCATAGGCGGCGCCATAGATGCCCGAAACCGGACGGGGGATCGTGTCGTAACGACCGAACGCGGTTTCCATCGCATCCGAAATCTCGCCAAGGCTGGCCCGTTCGCGCGCGGCATCGACCGCCAGCGCCAACAGGTTGCCGCCACCTTCTGCCGGAGACTTCGCAGCCCCTTCGCGCAAGGCAGCGAGCGCAGCCTGGCACTTCGCCTCGTTACGAGTGGCGCGCATCTTTTCGAGCCGCCTGATCTGCCCTTCGCGCACCGCGCTGTTGTCGATGTCCAGCGTCTCGATCGCGTCTTCGTTCTTCAGACGGAACTTGTTGACGCCGACGATGACGTCATCGCCCTTGTCGACGCGGGCCTGCCGTCCGGCGGCGGCTTCCTCGATCATGCCCTTGGGCCAACCGGCAGCGACCGCCTTCGCCATGCCGCCTTCGCTTTCGACCCGCTCGATGATCGCCCAAGCCTCGTCGACAAGGCTCTTGGTGAGCGCCTCCACGTAGTACGACCCGCCCAACGGATCGACCACGTTGGTCATGCCGGTTTCTTCCTGAATCACGATCTGCGTGTTGCGCGCGATGCGGGCCGAAAAATCGGTGGGCAGCGCGATCGCTTCGTCCAGCGCGTTGGTGTGCAACGACTGGGTGCCGCCCAGCATCGCGGCCATCGCCTCGACCGTGGTGCGGATGACGTTGTTGTAGGGGTCCTGCTCGGTCAGCGAAACGCCACTGGTCTGGCAATGGGTGCGCAGCATCTTGGACCGTTCGGACTTTGCGCCCAGCTCGGTCATCGCGCGATACCATAGCGTGCGCGCTGCGCGCAGCTTGGCGATTTCCATGAAGAAGTTCATGCCGATGGCAAAGAAGAAGGACAGGCGCCCCGCGAACTTGTCGATGTCGAGCCCGCTGGCCACGCCGTACTTCACGTATTCCATGCCGTCGGCGATGGTGAAGGCAAGTTCCTGCACTTGCGTCGCGCCGGCTTCCTGCATGTGGTAGCCCGAGATCGAGATCGAATTGAACTTCGGCATGTGGTCGGCGGTATAGCCGAAGATGTCCGAAATGATCCGCATGCTGGGTTCGGGCGGATAGATGTAGGTGTTGCGGACCATGAACTCCTTCAGGATGTCGTTCTGGATGGTCCCGGTCAGCTGGTCGGGCGACACGCCCTGTTCCTCTGCCGCGATGATATAGAACGCAAGACACGGGATCACCGCGCCGTTCATCGTCATCGACACGCTCATCTGGTCGAGCGGGATCTGGTCGAACAGGATCTTCATGTCCTCAACGCTGTCGATCGCCACGCCCGCCTTGCCGACATCGCCGACAACGCGCGGATGATCGCTGTCATAACCGCGGTGCGTCGCAAGGTCGAAGGCCACCGACAGGCCTTTTTGCCCGGCGGCGAGGTTGCGGCGATAGAACGCGTTGGATTCCTCTGCGGTCGAAAAGCCCGCGTACTGGCGGATCGTCCACGGACGGCCCGCGTACATCGAAGCCTTTACCCCGCGCGTGAACGGGGCGAAGCCCGGCAGGCCGGGGTCCCAGCCTTCGACGTCCGCTTCGGTATAGAGCGGCTTTACGTCGATGCCTTCGGGGGTGTGCCAGGTGAGGTCCTTGCCCTTCACTTCCTTGGCGGCAAGGGCTTCCCAATCGGCGTGGTTCGGGTTAGGGGTGTTGTCGGTCATGTCGGCTCCTGAAGGTCCTTATCGGCCCTTGAATACGGGTTTGCGCTTTTCGCCGAATGCAGCGATCGCTTCTTTGAAATCTTCGCTGTGGCCACATGCGCGCTGGTTGTCGCGTTCGGTCATCAAGCTTTGGGCCAGTGTTTCGTCCACCGCCGCGTTGATCTGCCTGCGGATCAGCCCGATCGCCTTCGACGGACCGGCGGCCAGCCGCGCGGCGATTTCCTGTGCGCGGGTCAGTACGGCGTCATCGTCGGCCACTTCGGCGATAAGACCCATGGCCAGCGCATCGTCGGCGGAAACCTTTTCGCCCATTAGCGCCATCTTCATCGCCCGCTGACGCCCCACGCTCGATGCCACCAGCCATGTCGATCCGGCATCTGGGACAAGGCCGATGTTGACGAACGCCAGCAGCAAGTACCCGCCCCGGCCCATCACCGCGATGTCGCCGGCCAGCGCAAGGCTGAGCCCCGCACCGACCGCCGGGCCGTTTATCGCGGTCACAAGCGGGACCGGCAGGGACATAAGTTTCAGCGTAAAGGGGTTGTAGTGCGCATCAATGATCGCGCCCAGATCCTCTGGCAGGCCCAGATAACCGGCACCGTCCGGCATCAGGTCCGCGCCCGAAGAGAAGGCCCGCCCCTCGCCCGTCAAAACGAAGGCGCGGGTGCCGTCGGCCAAACCGGCGTCGAACGCGTCGGTCAGTTCGGCAAAGACGTTGGGCGTGATCGCATTCAGCTTTTCGGGACGGGCGATGGAAAGCGTGGTCACGTCGCCAGCCTTTTCGGCCGAGATGAATCGATAAGCCATCAGTGCGCCGCTCCTTCGCCGGGCGTTTCCATGATTTCGGTCAGCATGCCCATCATGTCCTTGGGGTGCACGAAAAAGATCGGCGTGCCATGCGCCCCGATCCGCGTGGGGCCAAGAATGCGCTTGCCGATCCCTTCGAAATATTCGCGCGCCGCCGCGATGTCCGGCACTTCGAAACAGACATGATGCTGGCCGCCCAGCGGGTTCTTGGCGATGAAGCCTGCGACGGGGCTTTCGTCGTTCAGCGGACTGAGCAGTTCGACCTGCGTGCCTTCGGTCCCGTCATGGCCGGGCGTGTTGACGAAACAGACTTTCACGCCCTGTTCGGGCAGGTCGAAAGGTTCAGTAATGACGACAGCGCCCATGACGTCGCGGTAATGCGTGATGGCGGCGTCCATGTCGGGTACGGCATAGCCCAGGTGGTTCATGCGCCCCAATTTCATGCCAGTCGTCATGCAGCCTCTCCGTATTCTGGCTCAATCGTCATTTCGCTCTTCAACGAATTAGCGATGATACAGGATTTGTGCGCGCGATGGTGCAGCGCGTCGATGTCGGCGCGGGTCGGCAGCCTGTCGCCGGCAAAGCGCGCGTCGGGCCGCATCGTTATGCGCGAAATCCACGGATCGCCTTCCTCGTTTTTTTCGACATGGCCGACCGGGTTGTCCGCATAACTGCCAATCGAGAAACCGTCCTTTGCGGCATAGGCGAGGAAGTAAAGCATGTGGCAACTGGCTGCCGAGGCGAGCAACGCCTCTTCAGGGTCGACCGCGCTTTCGTCGATCAGTGCGGCAGGCAGGTAACCGGGTGCGGCCGAACCGGACACGACCGCCCCGCCATCGAAACACCATTCGTGCGCGCGGCTGTATCGGTTCGAGGTGAACACCTCGCCCTCGCGCAGCTGCCAGCGGACGGTTGCCGTATAATCACCCATGAAGCTGTCCTTACAACGGAATGTTGTCGTGCTTCTTCCACGGATTTTCGAGCGTCTTGTTGCGCAGCTTGCGCAGGCCGAGCGCTACCCGGCGACGGGTCGAATGCGGCATGATGACTTCGTCGATGAAGCCCATGCTCGCCGCGACGAAGGGATTCGCGAAGCGCTCTTCGTATTCGCGGGTCTTCTCGGCGATTTTGTCCGGATCGTCGCGATCCTGCCGGAAAATGATCTCCACCGCGCCCTTTGCCCCCATCACCGCGATTTCAGCGGTCGGCCACGCATAGTTGAGATCGCCGCGCAAATGCTTCGACGACATGACGTCGTATGCGCCGCCATAAGCCTTTCGCGTGATGACGGTAATCTTGGGCACGGTCGCTTCGGCATAGGCGAACAGCAGCTTCGCGCCATGCTTGATGATGCCGTTATGCTCCTGATCCGTACCGGGCAGGAAGCCGGGCACGTCGACAAGCGTCAGGATCGGAATGTTGAATGCGTCGCAGAACCGTACGAAACGCGCGGCCTTTTTAGACGAATTGATGTCGAGCACGCCTGCCAGAACCATAGGCTGATTGGCGACGACACCGACGGTCCGCCCCTCGACCCGGCCAAAACCGATGATGATGTTGGCGGCATGTCTGGGCTGGACTTCGAAAAAGTCGCCTTCGTCCATCGTCTTGCGGATGACTTCGTGCATGTCATAGGGCTGGTTGGCCGACGCCGGGATGATCGTGTCGAGGCTGTCCTCCTGCCGGTCCCACGGGTCGCTCGACGGCCGTTCGGGCACATCCTCGCGGTTGGACGACGGCAGGAAATCCATGAAATCGCGCGCGCGTTGCAATGCGACGATGTCGTTTTCGCAAGCGAGATCGGCGACGCCCGATTTGACAGTATGCGTGCTCGCCCCACCCAGTTCTTCCTGCGTCACGACTTCGTTGGTGACCGTCTTCACCACTTCGGGGCCGGTGACGAACATGTAGCTGGAATCTTCGACCATGAAGATGAAGTCGGTCATCGACGGGGAATAGACCGCGCCGCCAGCACACGGCCCCATGATGAGCGAAAGCTGCGGCACCACGCCCGATGCCAGCACGTTGCGCTGGAACACTTCGGCATAACCGCCGAGCGACGCGACGCCTTCCTGAATACGAGCGCCACCGCTGTCGTTCAGGCCTATCACGGGTGCGCCGACTTTCATCGCGGCATCCATCACCTTGCAGATCTTCTGCGCGTGCCGTTCGGAAAGCGATCCGCCGAACACGGTGAAATCCTGGCTGAAGACATAGACCAGCCGGCCGTTGATAGTGCCGCTGCCGGTGACGACACCGTCGCCGGGAATGTGGATGTCGTCCATGCCGAATTCGACGCAGTTGTGTTCGACATACATGTCAAGCTCTTCGAAGCTGTCTTCGTCGAGCAGGACTTCCAGCCGTTCGCGAGCGCTCAGCCGCCCCTTGGCATGTTGCGCGTCGATCCGCTTCTGCCCGCCACCTATCTTGGCGGCGGCGCGGCGGCGTTCGACTTCGGCGATATTCGCGGACATCCGGCAACTCCATTCGGGCCGCGCAACGATGGCGGCCAAGACAAGAACCGCGCCCTATCGAACCGTCGGCCGCCCAAGTCCAATGCAAATTTGCAAAATAGCGGGCAAAGGTTTTGCAAAACCTTGTGCAGCGATTAAAGCAATTGGTCGATGAGCAAGCCGCAACGCATCTTCGCCGGGCAGTCGGTCCGCGCCTTACGCGAACGGCACGGCATGAAACAGGCCGAACTGGCCGCCGCTCTCGCCATTTCCGTGTCTTATCTTTCACAGATCGAAAGCGACGACCGGCCGCTGACCGCACCGATCCTTGCGACCCTTACCCGCCGTTTCGGCATGGCCCGCGACGAAATCCGCGGCGAAAGTTCGGACGCGCGGGCAGAGGCATTGTTGCAGGCAGCATCGGACCCGATCTTCGCCGAACCGCTGGACGAAGCGCTGGCCAGCCGCGCCGTGCGACAATTGCCGCATCTCGCCGAAAGGTTCGTCGCCCTGCACCGCGCCTATCGTGACGCGGGCGAACGGCTGCAGATGCTGGACGAGGCGATGGGCGCGGGAACCGACCGCACCGCGCGCCTTCCATGGGAAGAAGTGCGCGACTGGTTCCACGATGCGGGCAACTATGTCGATGCGCTGGACCGCGCGGCGGAGGATCTGGCCACCCGCCTGGCCGCCGACGGCGCGTCGCCCGGAACGATCGCGCTGGAGCGCTTCGCCGGCAATGCGCTCGGACTAACCGTCGTGGATGGAGACGGTGCGGCGCTTCGCCGGATGGAAGCTGGCAGGTTGACGCTCGATTCCGCGCAGCCGCCCGAAACCCGGCGTTTCCAGCTTGCGCATCAGATCGTCGCGCTGGCGCTGAAACAGGATGTCGAAGCCGTCATCGCGGTATCTGGCCTGACGACACAAGCTGCACGCGACCTTCTGGCCGTGGGTCTGGCGAATTATACGGCGGGCGCGCTGCTCATGCCCTATGCCACTTTTCGCGATGCCGCTCTTGGCGAACGGCACGACATCGACCGGCTGACACGTCGCTTTTCGGTCAGCTTCGAACAGGCGTGCCATCGTCTTTCGACCCTGCAAAGGCCCGATGCGCGCGGGGTTCCGTTCTTTTTCTGCCGGGTCGACATGGCGGGCAACATTACGAAACGCCATTCGGCCACCCGCCTGCAATTCGCACGGTTTGGCGGGGCCTGCCCGCTATGGATCGTGCACGAAGCGGTCGCCATTCCGGACCGGATTCTCACGCAGCTGGCCGAAATGCCCGATGGCGTGCGCTATGTTTCCATGGCCAAGGGGCTGGTCAAGCCTTCGGGCAGCTTCACCCGCCCGCCGCGACGCTATGCCGTGGCGCTGGGGTGCGAGGCGGAACATGCCGGCAGCTTCATCTATGCCGACGGGATGGACTTGTCGGCGCGATCTTCGGCAACCCCGATCGGGACAAGCTGCCGCATCTGCCCCCGCGAATCCTGCGACCAGCGCGCCTTTCCGCCGGGCGACCGCGCCATCGTCGTCGACAGGGACCGCCGCGGCGTCGTGCCCTATCGCATCGCGTGATGCACCGGTAATGAGAGTGGTAGCGAATGGCCCGGTCCCGGCCTGACCGGTCACGATCGCGAGCCTGAGCTTCATCCTAACGGGTGTAACCATCTGTCCAAGGCATCGCAGTCGCGCCGATTGCCATCGCCGTAAGGCCGCACTTTCACAGCCATCCGCTCGAAAGAGCCTCCCGTCTCGATCAATGCTGGCCTGGCGCGTCGCTCCGCGCATTTATCTTCGTCAGAATTGACTCCCCATCGGCCCAGAACCGATCGCGCTAGAACTTTTCGCCGATATGCACACTGGCCTCAATACCCTTTTGTGCAAACAGTCCGGGGGCGGCAATCGCTTGCCCTAGTGCTTCGGCCAGCGCGTCGGCTTCGCCCGGCGGGACAAGCCACTCGATCTTCCCGTTTCGATCGAATTTTGCAATTCTCCGACTCCGGACTCAATCATGGGAAGGCTGGCCGACATGGCCACGTGCGCGGCGATGCAGAATCCTTCGCGCCGCAACGGCTGTACGTAAAGATGCCACGACATCTGACGGAAAACCGCAGGGTCCGGCAGAAAGGCAGTGAACGCAATATTACGTAGCGCCTCTGTAATACCGATAGCCGCGACGCCCGCGAGTATAAGCCTTGTTCCTCGCACATCACGAGCGTATCGGCGGAACGGACAGCAGATCGGGAATCGCCGCCAAGCCCGTACGACCGAAATCGAGCCTTATGTTTTTTCGCGTTCCATCCCGTGCCGGCTCCTTGATCGAACAAATCCGCGATCAATTCGGGCAGCGCGGAGCGAGCATTGCCCTAGCCCTGTTGCTCGAAGTAGCTTTGCTGCTCATGCTGTCCACGCTTGGCGCATCTATCGCTGGCCACAAGGAACCTGCTGTATCCCTGACAAGCATCGACTTCAGGGCGAACCCGGATCAGAGCGAGACAACTCCGGAAACCAGCGAGCCGAACGAGAAGACGGTGGATCAGGCCAATCGCGATGCGCAGCCGCAACCCATTCCGGAGCCGCCACGCCCGCCCGAAGAACAAGCCACGCCATCCGATGCGCCTCCGCTGCTGTTGACGCCGCGGGAAATGGCCGCTGCCGATATCGCCAAGATCCGTCCGCGGCCAGCGACGCCTGCAACCCAAGGCAGGGCGATGATCGGACCGGTCGCGCCGCGCTCATCTTCGGACAGCCAGCTTGTCGACGGGTCGGGTCCGAATGGCGAACCACTCTACGCCGCCTCTTGGTATCGCAAACCACTCGATATTGAGTTGCGTGGGTATCTGTCCACGGCAAGCGGACCGGGTTGGGGCATGATCGCGTGCCGAACCGCCCCGGAATTCCGCGTCGAGGACTGCGTGGGCGTCGGCGAATATCCAGAACATTCGAACATCATGCGCTCCGTGCTCGCGGCAGCTTGGCAATTCCAGGTGCGGCCGCCCCAGATCGGCGGCCGAGCGATGATCGGTGAGTGGGTCAGGATCCGGATCGACTACGGCATTCGTCAAAATTAGAGTTCGTTTATCCATTAGGCGCAGAATGCCCGCTCACACCGGGATGGCCGTCCGGTACACGATGTGCCTGAGCGCGAAGCTGGTGGTCACTTGTCCGACACCCGGAATGCGGGTTCCTCAACCCCTGCGCCGCTGAGCAACGGAAGCTAGACGCCTTTTTTCCAGGTCTCGAACATGAATTATAGAGGGTGGCTATCTGCCATCATGTGAAACGACAGGAACTGGGCCGGTTTTGAACCGTCGGATCTTGGGCTCCTCGTGGCAGTTACGAACTGGGTGCCCACCTGGCAACTGCTGGTTCCGCGTGCGATCGCCGACAAGATGGGCCTGAAACCCAAAGGCGTTCATGGTGCCAAGTCAGCGCGAGGCTTTTGGTCGCAGGCGGGCACACCCTTTGCAATGGAAGCGGGCAGTTTCCTCTCGCCGTTGGAGGTACCCTGTTCCAAGCCGCCGTTCGGCGTTCTGTACGCGGTCGATCTGCGGACCGGCAAAATCCGCTGGGAACGGCCGCTCGGCACCATGCGCGACAGCGGGCCATTCGGCATCCCGGTTGGATTAACGATAGCCATGGGCGTTCTCACTAGTGGCGGTGCCCTGATTACCGAGGGCGGGCTTGTCTTCGTCGCCGCGACGCAAGGGCGCACGTTCCGCGCAATTTCTCTTGCCGATTGGAAGACACTGTGGAGCGCGCGATTGCCGGCGGGCGGTCAAGCCGTGCCGATGACCTACTTTTCGCCAAAGAGCGGGCGTCAGTTGGTAGTCGTCGCTGCAGGGGGCAAGGGATTGATCCAGTCACCAACGGGAGACTCGCTGGTGGCATATGGATTGCCCGATCTTTAACCGGGGTGCTGTCGGTGTAACGCGTCTCCACCTGCGGCGCTTCGCCGTCTAGTGGCACCGACAAAAGTTCCATTTCGTCCAAACGGGACCGGTCTGGCTCTACTACCTCCTCACGCGGAGCCTGGCAGATGTCGAGGACATGCTCGCCGAACGAGGGGCAAGCGATAAGTTACGAGACGGTGCATTGCTGCGCGAACAAATTCGGCCTCGCCATCGCCGCCAAAATCCGTCGCAAGCGCGGACGCGCCGACTGCCCCTGGCACCGTGACTTGATGGTCGGGCACATCAACGGCCAAAGATTGTAGACGTCGCGCGCGCCCGACAAGGAGGAGGATGTTCCGGATGTCTTCGTATAGAAGCGCAGAAGCATAGATGCAGCACTGAAATTGCTCGGAAAACCTCTAATAACCAGTATGCGGCGCTCGAAGCCATCGTTAACACGGGCTGCCTTCGTAGCGCGCAGCAATGAAGGTCCCGCGCTCTGCCGACCGTCATGCGCCCGGTCGATTACGCGACAACTGGATTGAGAATTCACTGCCTGTTCGACGACGAGAACGAAAGATACAGCGGTTCAAGTCGCAAAGCCAAGCTCAACGCTTCGTTTCCACCAACAGCGCATAAGTTTTCAGCTTAGCGCTTCGGCTCGACCTGACAAAGCTAACCTGACAACGCCTGGCACCCGCCTTCATTCGAAGTCGATCTCAGGGAAGCCGGCGCTGGCAGATTGGTCCATGGAATCGTAATAGAGGTTGGCACCGCCAAAATAGATGAGAACGCGCGCAGCCTTGTCGTCACGGTTCGCGCCCATCATCCATGAATTGACCTTGTCCCCCTGCGCCATCAATGTCTGCGCATGGATCTCGGCCGTTTGGCGCGTCCACTCGATCTCCGCTTCACGGCGGGGATGGAACAGTTTCAGCCCCTCGCGTTCCATCTTGGCAATGCACTGCGTGATGTATTTCACGTTCTGCTCGATCGAAGTCGGCAAGTTCGCGAAGGGCGCCTGCGGCCCGGTGATGACGAACATGTTGGGAAATCCGGCCACGAACACGCCCATTATGCTTTCCGAGGCGGGCTGCCATTTCTGAGCCAGGGTCTGGCCCTCCTCGCCGATGATCGGAAAAGCCTCCAGCGCACCGGTGTATGCTTTGAAGCCGGTTGAGAGCACGATGATATCGCAATCGTAGTGCTCCCGTGTCGTCAAGACACCCGTCTCATCGATTTCGACGATCGGTTCGGCATCCTTGATGTCGACGAGTTGGACATTGTCGCGGTTGAACGCCTCCAGATAGCCGTGATCGAGCGGCGGGCGCTTTGCAAACAACGGATAATCGTCGAACGTCGGCACAAGCAGATCAGCAATTGCGGGATCGTTTACGCGCTCGCGCATCTTGGCGCCGATAAAGTCTGCCGCCATGCGATTGGCTTCAGGATTGGCGAGCAAGTCGTCGAACGTCTCGAACACCCATCGGAAGCTGCCATTCCAGTGCTCTTCGAAAATGCGCTCGCGTTCTTCCGGATCGGTGTCGACCGCATTGCGGCCGGGAGGGCTTTCAAAGGCCATGCCGAACACATGATTGCGGCACTTGGCAACGATCTCGTCGTAATTTTGCTTGATGTCCCGTTCCCACTCCGGGGTCATCTCCCTTTGCATCGCCGGGAGGATGTAATTGGGCGTGCGCTGAAACACCGTGACTTTGGCCGCGGTTTCGGCCAGCACGGGCACCATCTGCACCGCAGTTGCACCAGCGCCGATCACGCCGATGCGCTTGCCGCTATAATCAAGCCCCTCACTCGGCCAGCGGGACGAATGAAACAGCGGCCCTTCGAACCGGTCCATACCCTTCAGCTTCGGGATCATCGGCTCTGAAATCATGCCCATGCCGCTGACGAAATATTTGCAGGTGAAGCTCTCACCCTCGGCCGTCGTCACGCGCCATCCGCCCAGCTCCGCGTCAAACCTCGCTTCGGTAATTTCAGTATTGAGCTGGATGTGCGGCCACATGTCGCATTTGTCGGCGACGAACCGCATATAAGCTTGCGTCTCCTCGCGCCCGGGATACCGCTTGGTCCACGACCATTCTTGCAGCAGTTCCTTTGAAAAGGTCAGGCAATAGTAATAGCTTTCGCTATCGGTTGCCGCGCCCGGGTAATGGTTCCAGGCCCAAGTGCCACCTACGTCGCTGGCGCGATCGAAGACCCGGACTGAAAGGCCCAGCTCTCGAAAATAATGGATCATACTCAGCCCGGCGAAACCGGCACCGATTCCGATAATGTCGTAATCGAATCTACCGTCGCCTCGCCGATTACCTGACGAAACGTCCTTTGTGCTGGCTACTGTTCCAGTCATCACCGCTCTCCTGATCTCTTCCGGCATTCGATCGCCGGTCTTATTCGATGCCGAGTTCTCGCAAGATGGAGCCTCGGTCGGAATCCGCTTTCCACATCTTTGGCGCAATCATCTCGGTGTCGACAAATCGCGGGGCGGGCCGCGGTTGGGTCAGGCCATCGGACGTTACATAGCTGCCGCGCGCACGATTATGTTCGTGCAGCGGCGCCTCTTCCATGGTCAGCACTTCAGTGTAGCAGCAGTCTTTTGGCAGCAACAGCGCGGTCCATTGCCCACGCGGGCGCGTTGCAAAGGTTGCCGCTAACCGCGTCTTCATCCTGCTCCATTTCGTACGGTCGTGTTGCGCCGCGAACAGCGGATCGTCCGCAAGGTTCAGCGCTTCGATCAATCGTGCGTAGAACTTCTCCTCGACCGCACCGATCGCGATGTATTTGCCGTCTGTACAGGCATAACAGGCGTAAAATGGCGCCCCGCCATCGAGCAGGTTGTGCCCCCGCGGCTCGTCCCACATTCCGTTGTGCTTGAGCGACCACATCGCTGCCATCATCACGCCCGCCCCGTCAGACATGCTGCAGTCGACAACCCGGCCCGCACCACTGCTGCGCGCAGCCAGAAGCGCGGTCACAAAGCCGAATGCCAGCATCATGCCGCCGCCGCCATAATCGCCGATCAGATTCAACGGCGGGACTGGCGGCTGCCCTTCGGGACCGATTGCGTGTAGGCAACCGTTGAGCGAGATATAGTTCAGATCATGACCGGCCCGATCCGATAAAGGACCCGTTTGACCCCACCCGGTCATGCGGGCATAAACCAGAGCCGGATTTCGCTGCATCAAGACATCGGGGCCAAGCCCTAGCCGCTCCGCCACTCCCGGGCGAAAACCTTCAAGAAACCCATCGGCTGTTTCTACAAGCCGTAGCACGATGTCGATCGAATCCGGCTCCTTGAGATCGAGGCATATCGATCGCCGTGATCTCAGAAGCACGTCCCGCGACTGATCCTGGGCCAGCGGATCGCTGCCCCCAGGCCGATCGATGCGAATTACTTCGGCACCGTGATCCGCAAGCATCATGCCGCAAAATGGCGCAGGTCCGATTCCGGCGAGCTCGATCACCCGCACGCCGTCAAGCGGCGGGCGAAACAGAGGCGGAGGGGTCGGTGCCGTGCTACTCATCGCAACTGCCAACGCGGCATCGATGCATGGCCGGTTTCGTTGAAAGTGCCCGTGGAAAAATTCCGAAAGATCAACTGGACGGACATCATCGATCGACCTTCATTTTCGACCCCTCTCCCGCCGTTTGTCGGCTTTGGACTTAGTTGTTAGCGTCTAACAACTAGCTTATCAAGCACCAAAGGGCCGGACCTTGCCGTCATTCGTGGCATCCTGCAGGTTGCGCAGATCAGCTTTGGATAATGTCGGGTTTAATGCCGAATTCGCGAACCGTCGTGAGACGGAAATTTTCGAATTGTTTATGCAAATCAACAGCGTCTGGTGCAACCAGCCACTGATAGATGGTTCCGAAAATGAAACTGCAAAACTGGAACGCGTAGCAATCCGCATCGACATTTCGATCGATCTCGCCGCGTTCGATGCCTTCGCGAACCCAATGCGTCACATCCCGGCGATAAATCGCCTGATAGGCCGAAAGATGATTGCGCGCATCGTCATGCGAGCTGATCGACTGGAACCACAGAATATACATGGCCTTCATGTACTGCGAATTGTTGGCAAGGAAGCCGTTCACGGCGTGAAGCGCGGCAAAACATGCTTGCGCGCCGGTGCGATCCCCAACAGCCTTGGCCAGCTCCTGCGTCCACTTGTTGTTGAATTGCAGGGTAAGCTGCGCAAACAATGCGTCCTTCGATCCGAAACGGTTGGATGCCAAGCCCCGCGAATATCCTGCCCTTTCACCCACCTCTTTCAGCGTCGTGGCATGTGTGCCCTGCTCCACGATCAGGTCCTTTGCCGCTTCAAACATGCGTGCATCTGACAATGCGGTCCGCTCCGCCTGCGTACGGCGTTTGGCTCTGGTCGATTTCGGGTTCGCAGTTGCATCCGGCGTCTGATTTTCGACGGAATCGCGCAACGATGCTTTTGCGGCAAGAGGAGTTGATGCGTTCATGGCGAGCCATCTACTCTCTCAAACACGGTTTTTCCAGTTGCCACCATTTCTCGCAACGCCGACTTGTCGATCTTGCCTACCCCGGTCAGAGGTAGCGATTCAAGATGCGCCCAATTTTCCGGTATCCAGAACCGAGCGACACGCGAGCGCAACTGCGCACGCAGTGCTCCAAAATCAGGTTTCGCCCCATCGCGTGTGGTCACCAAGGCCAACGGCCTCTCTTCCCATCGGCTGTCCGAAACCCCGATCACTGCCGCAAGGTCAATGCCCGGAAGGCTGGCGATGTGGTTTTCAAGTTCGGCGGAGGGAATCCACTCTCCGCCTGACTTTATAAGGTCCTTCAGCCTATCGGTTATCTGCACATAGCCGCGCTCGTCGATCGTGCCCGCATCGCCGGTATCAAGCCAGCCGTCATCAGTAAGCGCATCGGCGGCGATGGCGCCGTGGTAGCCGCGCGCAATCCAGGCTCCGCGCACTTGCAATCGCCCGACCGATTGGCCGTCTTCCGGGACGGGCTGGCCGGTGTCGTTCACGATCCTTACGCGCACCCCCGCGACAGGTCGCCCGCTCTTGGCGCGAAGTCTGCGCGCCTCTTCCGCATCGACGTCTGCGGGAGGGTGCGACAGGACGCAAATTGGACTTGTCTCGGTCATTCCCCATCCCTGGATGAGCGGCACACCCCAACTCTTCTCGACCTCTTCGATCAGCGCCTCGGACACGGCCGAGCCCCCGGCAACGACCATGCGAAAACTGCTCATGTCGATAGGTTCGTCATGGTCGGCCCGCAGCAGATCGTTGAGGATTGTCGGCACGGTTGCCGTGAATGTCGGCGCCGAAGCGCGCACCATGCGTCGTATCATGTCCGGGCCAAGATGCGGGCCGGGCAAGACGAAGTCCGCCCCTGCGAACCAACCGGAAAAAGGCAGTCCCCACGCGTTGGCATGAAACATGGGCGGGAGCAGGAGCACTCGATCCCGATCGCTCAACCCAAAGGCGTTGGCGGCCATCGACCCCAAACTGTGAAGGAAGATGGTGCGATGCGAATATACGACGCCCTTCGGATTGCCGGTCGATCCGCTTGTATAGCAGGTCGCCGCGGCCGCCGTTTCCTCGAGCTGAGGGAAAACGGCCATAGGTGGCTGATCAGAAATGAAATCCTCGTACCCGACGAAATTCATATCGAGATGCGACACCTTGGCGATATCGCCTGTCACGATCAGAAGGTCGAGATCACTGAGCGCTGGCAAATCCGCGGCAATTGCCGCAAGCAGGTCTGCATCGGCAATCAGCACGCAGTCACCCGCATCCCGCATGATGAAATCCAATTGTTTCACATGCAGGCGAAGATTCAGGGTGTGCAGGACAGCGCCCATTGCCGGCACAGCCAGATAGGTCTCAAAATGCGCGAAGTCGTTCCAGCTGAGCGTTGCCACGCGTGTGTTGTTAGCGACCCCCGCCGCCGCCAGCCCGCTGGCCAGCTTTCGTGCGCGGTGGGCGGTTTCCGAATAAGAGCGCCACGCGATGGAATTTCCGTCGAACAGACCAATGCGGCTAGACGCATGAATTCTCTCGCCATGGGCGACAATCGCCGCGGTGCCGAGCGGTTCGTGCATCATCGTAGCTTCCATCACGGCATCCCCCTCCCCTCGGCAAATGCGGCTGCAGCCATCAGTAAGGCGGGCACATCCTCCTCCAGCCCTCGCTCATACCGTCCGTCGATCTTTCCCTGGCGGTACAGAACGTATGCCCCTTCGACGATTGCAGCCAGACGCCACAATGCAAAGGCCCGGTAGTAATTGATATGCTCTAACGACAGCCCCGTGGCGGCGGACCAGCGCGCAGCGAGTTCGTTTCCAGAAACCACGCCGGCACGATTCGAGATGGCTTGCACGGATGCAAATCCGAGCGGCCCGCGTTCGTCGCGGTTCCATATTGCAGTCACCAGACCCAGATCGACGAGGGGATCGGCCAGTGTTGCCATTTCCCAGTCGAGAATCGCACTCACCCGCGGACGGGCTGGGGCCATAAGCACATTGTCGAGATGATAATCGCAATGAACGATCCGGATCGCCTCGGGTGAAGGCGCGTTGTCGTTCATCCAGCTGCCCAGCTGCTCGATCAACGGCAAATCTCGAACGGCCACCTCGGCCCGCACGCCGCGCCAGCGCTCGATCTGCCGAGGCACGAAACTCCGCGCCTTTTCCGCATTGCCTAGTCCCTCCGGTATCGGATCGATCACGTGAACACTGGCAAGCGCATCGATGAGGGCGCAGCCAAGTTCGCTAATCGCCGCTGCCGTGTTTTCGCGTCCCGCAGGGACCGTATCGGTGATTGCATCCCCTTCGACAAATCCGGTCAAGGAAAATGGTGCGCCAATTATTGCGGGGTCGTGGCAAAACGCGATCGGTTCGGCGACAGGCGCCTTGCCATGCAGCGCGGTGATGAAGCGGAATTCCCTGGCAATTCCCGCACTTGCGAGATCGGAAATGGTGTCTGCTGGCGGGTGACGAAGGACCAGCGGCCCCCGCGCGCTTGCGACTAGGCTGGTCACATTGGCATTGCCGCCGGTCAACGGGCGAACGATGCGCGCGTCCGCGATGTCCGCTTCCCGCTCAACCCACAGGGCAAAACGCTGGGCCGCGTCCATCACAATCTAGCCATCAAGCCGCCGTCCGTGGCTACGATAGACCCGGTCATATAACGCGACTGGGCTACCCACCAGACGACCTGAGCGATCTCTTCGGGGCTGCCTTCGCGCCGCAGGGGGATATCCTCGACGATGCGCTCTCGCGCCTTGGCCGACAACTCTGCCGTCATTTCGGTCGAGACAAAGCCCGGGAGAACGAGATTGACGCAGATCGCCCGCCGCGCAAGTTCGATGGCGAGAACCTTGGTCATGCCGGACAATGCGGCCTTGCTGGTCCCATAGGCGACGTCTCCGGCAAAACCGCGCATTCCGACGACCGCGCCGATATTGACGATCGCTCCGCCACTGTCCGGGAAATGCGGTAGGCACGCGCGCACCGTGTTCAGCGGACCGGAGACGTTAGTGCTCAGAACCGACGCGAAATCATCGAGGTCGATCCGGTCTACCAACCCGCCGCGATGCAGGCCTGCGTTGTTGACCAGCACGTCGATCCCGCCCCAACGCTCCGCCAAGGTGTCCGCGGCCGCCTGCATTTCGGCAGGCCGTGTGACATCGCCTTTCAGCGCAATCGCGCGCCCGTCATGCCCCTCGGTGAGATCGGCACCGCCGCGCGACAGGAGTGCGACGCGTCCGCCGCCGTGCAGCGCGGCATTCGCAATCGCAAGACCTATTCCGCGTGAAGCTCCGGTCACGAGCCAACGCTGCGCACCTGCCTCCGGCATCAGAACCTCTGCGCCACAGCAACCCCGTACGTCCTTGGGGGGAGCGCCGCGCCGTAGTTCCAAACGTCATATCCGATCGTGCGGTTCCAGCGCCGCACCTTCCGTAGCTCCATACCGGAGCTATCGCCGAATATATTGTTTTTGTTCGCAGCCAAAAAGCCCTGATATCCGGCATCGAGGAAACCAAGATTGGTGTTGAACGAAGGGCCGTCTACTTGGCGTTTTCGGTTCGTCGGCACAGGCGTATTCTCCTCCCGATCAGCGTCTCGCTTGCGCGGGCGGCGGATTTCTTGGCTCCACCCGAGTCACGCCCGATCCAGACCATGCCGAATCTGCTTGCTTTCGACAAGCAAATTACCGGATTTACCTGACGGCGGGCGAAAATTGGCTGCTCTTGGTCATGGCTGTACGGATTAAACGATTTATTATATTATATAAAATCCCGCAAGTTCCATGCAGCCATATTCTTGCTTGTTCTAAGCTAGTAAGCATGTAGAACCGTTGGAAGAGTGAATCCGGCAGGTTTGGGAGAGAGAATCATGGCTGGTCGATTAGAGGGCAAGGTAGCCTTTATATCAGGCGGCGCCAGCGGCCTTGGCGAGGCGCAGGCAAAGCTTTACGCAGCTGAAGGCGCGTCCGTTACGATCGGCGACATCCAGCAGGATAAGGGCGCCCAGGTCGTCGCCGCGATCGAAGCTGCAGGCGGCACCGCCCAATTCGTCGAACTTGACGTGAGCAGCCCGGAAAGCTGGGCGAATGCAGTCGCTGCGAACACCTCTGCTTATGGCAAGCTGACCACGCTGGTAAACAATGCCGGGATTTTCCATCCTGGCGGCATCGTGGACGAAACGCTGGAAGGATGGCAGAAGATGATCGCCATCAACCAGACCGGCGTTTTTCTCGGCATGAAGACAGCGTCGGCTGCGCTTCTGGCCAGCGGCAATGCCTCCATCGTGAATATCAGCTCGCTGTTCGGCCTGATTGGCAGCCCGGGAGCGATTTCCTATCATGCATCGAAAGCAGCGGTTCGCGTGATGGGCAAAGCCGGCGCGCTTGAATTCGCCAAGCGGGGCATTCGCGTCAACACGATCTTCCCGGGCCAGATCAAGACACCCATTCTGGCTGATATCACGCCCGAGCAGGACGCAGCCATCAAGGCGGCGATTCCGATGGGCGACACCGGCGATCCCATCGATATCGCCTATGCCAGCCTGTACCTCGCGTCGGACGAGGCGAAATATGTCTCCGGCGCGGAAATCTGGGTCGACGGTGGCTGGTACGCCGGGCAATGATCGTATCTTTCTTTCCTTCTCGCGGAGATTAGCTGCTGATGGCCTGGGACTTTTCAACCGATCCCGATTTTCAGAAGCAGCTCGACTGGATGCGCGAATTCGTGCGCGAAGAAATTGAGCCGATGGATCTGGTATTTCGGCATCCCGCTGCGCATGTCGATCCGAAGTCGCCAGCCGCACGGGCGATGGCGCCGCTGAAGGCAGAAGTGAAGAAACGCGGGCTATGGGCATGCCACCTTGGCCCCGACCTTGGCGGCAAGGGATTCGGCCAGCTCAAACTGGGCCTGATGAACGAGATCCTCGGTCGCAGCCGGTTTGCTCCGACAGTCTTTGGCACGCAGGCCCCCGATACGGGCAACGCCGAAATCCTGGCGCGTTTCGGTACGGAAGAACAGAAAGCGAAATACCTTCAGCCTTTGCTCGATGGCGAAATCGTGTCCTGTTATTCCATGACCGAGCCTCAGGCCGGGGCCGATCCCGGTCAGTTCGAATGTCAGGCCCGATTGGACGGCGATCAGTGGGTTATAAACGGCGAGAAATGGTTCGCGAGCCACGCGTGCGTCGCTGAATTCCTGATCGTGATGGCGATCACGAACCCTGATTTCCCGGTTCATGAAGGGTCGACCATGCTAATCGTGCCAGCCGGCACGCATGGGATGGATATCGTCCGCAACACCGCAGTCGGCCCGAAGGATGAGATGGGCAGCGGCGTTCACGGCTACATCCGGTTCACAGATTGCCGCATACCTGAACGCAGCCGACTCGGCCCTGTAGGCGAAGGCTTCAAGGTCGCTCAGTCTCGCCTGGGCGGGGGCCGCATCCATCACGCGATGCGCACCGTGGGCATTCTGAACAAGGCCATGGATTTCATGAAAGAACGGGTCGTCAGCCGCATCACGAAGGGGGAGCGGCTGGCAGACAAGCAGATGGTGCAGGAAAAGATCGCCGACAGCTACACACAGATCCTGCAATTCCGTTTGCACGTGCTTTATGCCGCTTGGCTTCTCGACCGGGACCAGGCGTATACCCGCGATGTCCGGCGCGAGATCAGCGCGATCAAGGCGGCGATGCCCGGCGTTCTCAAAGACGTCGTCTACCGGGCGCTGCACCTGCACGGTTCGCTGGGCATGTCGAATGAAACGCAGTTGATGGACATGTGGCAATACGTGCCCGAAATGGGCATCGTCGACGGGCCGACCGAGGTTCACAAGATCGTCGTCGCCAAGGATATCCTGCGCGGCGTCGAACCCTCCGACGGCCCCTTCCCCAGTTACCACATCCCGTCCCGACTGCCGGAAGCACGCGCGAAATTCGCGGCTTTTCTCGACTGAGGATATAGTGCCGATGAGCCAGACCATGGAACCGAAACTTGACTCAATCGAGAGCCGGTTCGCGATGCATGATCGGGCGCAGACCGTCAGCGCGACGTACGACGATAGTTTCGAATGCCGCGAAGGCAATTGGAAAATAATGCGACACAAGGTGACGATGCACCATTTCACCCCTTCCCCGGGAGTGACCTTGAGCCCGCCAGTATAAGGAGCGATCCCCCGATGGCATTTCTCGAAACGGACGTCGGCAGAATTCATTACGATCACTACCGATCGGATCGCGCGGCCACCATGGTCCTGATCCACGGTTGGGGAATGAGCGGGGAATTCTGGAACTCGGCAGTCGAAGCACTCGCCGCGACCGGATATGGCGCGATCGTCATCGACCATCGTGGATGCGGTCGGTCGGACCGGGCATTTCGGGACATGTCGATTGATGCGATTGCGGCGGACGTCGCGGCGATCGTCGGCCAATGCAGTGTTGACCAGGTTGTGCTCAACGGTTGGTCGCTCGGCGCCGCGATCGCGGTTGCGGCGGCCAGCCGGCTTGGCGCAAAGGTCGCAGGGCTCGTGCTTACTTGCGGGGCAACACCGCGCTACACGCAGGCAGATGATTTCCCGCATGGCGGGAAACCGGAGGATGTCCTGGCAATCGCAGGAGCCATAACGGCCGACCGCCCCGGATTTTTTCGCATGCTGGCGCAGGGCGCGGCCGCCGAAGGTGCCAATCCGGCTTTGACCGACTGGTTTGAACGCGCTTTTCTGGCCAGCGGCCCGCGCGCCAGTCAGACCTTGATGGATCTCGTCACGCTCGATCAGCGCGACATCTTGTCGTCTTTTGCATTTCCCGTCCTGTCCATCGGCGGCAAAAAGGACGGTATTGCCGATCCCGCGATCGCCGGTTTTGCCGCGAACTGCGCGCGGAACGGGAAGGTTTTGATGTTCGAGACCGGCCATTCACCGCACTTGGAAGATCCTGCCCGCTATAACGCGGCCATCATCGAATTTATGGAGAGCCTGGCGTGACCGATCTAACAACCGGCCGAAATCTCGCCGAACTTCTGGAGCCACTGCACCGGCCGTTCGCCTGTAAATCCCTCCGCACGAACAATCGGTTCTGCATGGCGCCGATGTCGCGTTATTTTGCGCCCAACGGCGTGCTGAAGGAGGATGGGGCAGAGTATTATCGGCGCCGTGCGGCCAAAGGTATCGGAACGATCATTACCGAAGGAACCGGGGTAGCGATCGACCATTCCGTCGCGGCTGGCACCGTACCGATATTCGACGGTGAGGATGCGCTCGCCGGATGGCAACGCGCGATCGATGCCGTGCATGACGAAGGCGGTGCGTTCGTGCCTCAGCTCTGGCATGTCGGCGGATGCTCGGATTTCAATTATCCCGACGATCCTCATGCACCGCTCGTCAGCCCCTCAGGTCTTGCAGGGCCAGACGTGCCGGGCGGGCGCGAAATGTCCGATGAAGACATCGCCGACACCGCCGCCGCGTTTGCCAAATCCGCAGCTCATGCAAAAAGAATGGGCTGTGACGCGATCGAATTGCACGGCGCGCATGGCTATATTTTCGACCAGTTCTTCTGGGACGCGACCAACCGGCGAAGCGATCGCTATGGCGGCGCCGACATCGCCGACCGCACGGCCTTTGCGGCGGAAGTGGTCGCAAGGTGCCGCGAAGCGGTCGGCGAGGATTTCGCTATCATCTTCCGGATGTCGCAGTGGAAGACTTATGACTACGAGGCCAAGCTGGCCAACGATCCCGTCGAACTGGAACGCTGGTTAGCTCCGCTGGTCGATGCCGGCGTCGACATTTTTCATGCCTCCCAGCGCCGGTTCTGGGAGCCTGAATTCGCAGGCGACCCAAGGAATCTGGCGGGATGGGTCAAGGCTGTAACCGGGTTACCGGTCATTACCGTGGGATCGATCGGCATGGACCGGGATCTTATGGAGGATTTCGTCGAAGGTATCTCGTCACCCCTGCTCAATCGTCTCGACGAACTCGTCGCGATGTTCGAGCGTGGCGAATTCGACCTAGTCGCTCTGGGGCGCGTCTTGCTTGCGGATCCGGATTGGCTGGAAAAGGTCGAGGCCGGGCGCATCGCGGACCTGACACCCTACGACCGGTCGACAGCGATGCAGCATTACGAACACGGCTGAGCGCCTTTTTGCCACGCTGGATTATGCATGGCGCGTGCTGTTGATCGCACTGTTATGAAAAAGGCTGGCACCTTGCGGCAAAGTGCGGCCTCTTGAAGGAACCCGGATGACACAGGCGTATATCATCGATGCGGTTCGAACTCCCCGCGGGATCGGGAAAGTGGGCAAGGGCGCCTTAGCAAATATGCACCCGCAGCAACTCGCGGCAACTGTGCTGAGAGCGCTGGCCGAGCGAAACAGTCTCGACACTTCGACTGTTGACGACATCATCTGGTCGACGTCGGCCCAACGGGGCAAGCAAGCCGGTGATCTTGGCCGGATGGCTGCGCTCGACGCGGGTTATGCCATCACCGCTTCAGGCATGACGCTCGACAGGTTTTGCGGCGGGGGCATCTCGTCGGTGGCGCTCGCCGCCGGACAAGTGATGAGCGGGATGGAAGATTGCATCATTGCCGGCGGCACCGAAATGATGAGCTATACCGGCGAGAGAGATCGCGCCGAAATTGCCAGCGGGCTGGGTGCGCCGCTGATGGGCGCGGGCAACCCGACGCTCGATAGACGGCACCCTCAGTCTCATCAGGGAATTTGTGCCGACGCTATTGCCACGCTTGAGAACATATCGCGCGCAGATCTCGACGCGCTTGCCGCAGAGAGCCAACGCCGTGCCGCCCGCGCCATCGATCAGGGGTACTTTGCCAAATCGCTCGTTCCAGTTACCGCCGAAGACGGCTCAATCCTGCTGGATCACGAAGAATACCCCCGTCCCGCCACGACAAAGGAAAGCCTGGCGACGCTGAAACCAGCATTCACGGAACTGGCGAATTGGGTTTATGACGAGAAAGGTAGCACGTTCGCCAATCAAATCAGGAGGCGCTATCCTGATCTGGTTCTCAATCACGTCCACCATGCCGGCAACAGTTCGGGCGTTGTCGACGGTGCGGCCTGCGTTCTTGTCACGTCGGCTGCCTACGCGAAGCAGCATGGCCTTGTGCCACGTGCCCGCGTGGTTACTGCCGTCAATTTGGGTGGCGATCCAACACTGATGCTCAATGCACCGGTTCCTGCCGCGCGCAAGGCTTTGGCAAGGGCGGGCCTGACGGTCGAAGATATCGATCTATGGGAAATCAATGAGGCATTTGCCGTCGTTGCAGAGAAATTCATTCGCGATCTCGACCTCGATCGGGAAAAAGTGAACGTAAACGGAGGATCGATCGCCTTGGGCCATCCGATAGGGGCGACCGGCGCCATTCTGATCGGCACCTTGCTCGACGAACTTGAACGGACGGGCGGGCGCTATGGTCTGGCGACCATGTGCGCTGCGGGCGGCATGGCTCCTGCCATTATCATAGAGCGCGTCACCGGAACCCTTTAGACCGATCGCAAAAGGCCGCGGTTTCGGCAACGCACCGTCAAGCGCTTCCGAGCATCAACTCAAACAGGTGCTTCGGACTTCGCGATCACGCGGAAAGTTCGGCCACGGTCTTATGGTAATGCTGCAGACCCGGTTCATTGCGGCCGATTACAAAATGTTTGTTGGCGCCCGAAGCAAGGCCTGCCTGAATGCCGAAGCCGATTGGGTAATCTTCTACCTCGACAGCGTCGTACGCCATATCGCGGAACGCTGCGGCGGCAGCCATTTGCTCGCTCGTTTCGGGTGTTTTTCCTGTCAGGATGGTCTGGATCGTGACCGATTGTGTCGCGCAGTCACCCGGAAGGATCTGGCTGATCAGGAAATAGCCGCCCACGATGCCGGAAACCTGAAAGTTCGGAAAAGTGCAGTAGATGCGACGCAGGTAGTTGCTCGCCTGCCATTCTGCTTCGGGCAAATCGGCAAGTTCGGGCAGATTGCGCCGCGCCATTGTCAAAATCTGGTGATGGCCATGAATATCGTGGACGAGCAGATTGCCGATCGTATGTTTGGAGAGCGTGTCTGCATGGACGGTGTCGTGGTGGTAGGCCTCGAGATAACCGTCCATCGTCACTTTCCAGCCGGGCGATGGAATTGTCCGTTGCGAGAATACCACGCAATCGCGAAGCCGCAGCAGTTCCAGTTGGTGGCGCATGGACCCGAGCCAGTCATCGATATCAAACTGCGCGCCGGGAGTCAGCGTCGCCCAGATGACTCCGGCGGCCTCTTGTGACGGTAACTGTGTGAGGCCAAGCGTCGACTTGTCCATATCGCCAAACGTGCTCGCGCCGGAAACGCCGATGAGCTTGCCCTCACGATCATAAGTCCAGGCATGGTAGGGACATGAAAATCGCGAAGCGCTGCCCATACCCTCTGCGCAAACCCTGGCGCCGCGATGTCGGCAAACGTTGAGGAACACGCGGGCCACACCGTCCTTCCCGCGCACGACCAGCAGCGGCTTTCCGAGATAAGTGCGGGCAACATAATCGCCAGGCTCGGGCACTTCGATGGACAGCAGGATGCCTTGCGGCTTGCGCAAAAAGATTGCCTCGAACTCGCGCTTGAATCTGTCCTCGTCCAGATAAGCCGCGACAGGTAGATCGGAAATGCCCGGGGCTTGGTCAGTTGTGCCGGCCGTGAAATGCTTGAGAGCGCGAACCGCAAGTTTGGTCGTGTCGTTGGCTATGGTCATGATCAATCATGCTCCCTTTGCTGACGGCTGAGAGTGAAAGCGGGCAGCGCTGTCCCCGGCTCCGGTTCTATCCATATCAAATCGACTGGTGCGTCGACACGCAGAGCACCGATCGGACAGTCAACCATGTTAGTGATCAGCCGGATGCCTTGCGCATGGGGGAATTCGACGATCGCGGGCACGTATGGAAGCGATCCTTCCATCCCGTCGATCAGGACACGGTCCACTATCGTATAGCTGTATAGAACCGCCGTTCCGTCGTGCGGAATCCAGTCGATAGATTGCGAATGGCAGTTCGGACAGAACGGCGTCGGCGGCATGCGGTAAGTGCCGCAGACCGCGCACCGCGGCAGAACCAGTTCACGCCGAGCGGCTGCCTCCCAAAACGGCGCGGTCCAGACATCGGTAACGATCGTGCCACCAGTCGCTGGGGGATGGCGAGCGATCCGTTCGTCCATCATCCCCGCCCCAGTATCAGACCGCTAACCGGCAGGTTTGATGGCCCGCCGGTGACCAGCGCGACTTCCGCGTCGTGGATCTGGTTGAAAGCATCGCCGCGTAGCTGTTCCACCGCTTCCCGAACGTGGGTCATGCCCCAGACATAGCCTGCGGAAAGTTGCCCACCGTCCGTATTGATGGGTAGCGCGCCATCGAGGCGAATGTTGCCGTCCGCGACGAACGGACCGCCCTCACCCCTCTCGCAAAAACCATAGTCTTCGATCTGCATGATGACCTGACTGGTGAAGTGGTCATAGAACTGAGCGCAATCTATATCCTGCGGCCCGACGCCCGCTTCGGCATAGAGCCTGGCAGCGACGGACGCGTGGCCAGATGATGCGAACACTTTGTCCGGCATGTTCATCCAGTAGATCGACCGGCCCCAGTCACGGGACCCACCGTGCGTGCTTGCCAATACCTCTACCGGTCGGCGGCGAAGGTCGCGCGCTCGTTCGGCGGTCGTCAAGACGACTGCGACCGCCCCGTCGGTCTCCAGGCAGAAATCGAACAGGCAGTGCGGGTCGGCCAGCATCGGCGCGTTGAAATATTCCTCGCTTGTGAGCGGATTGCGCATGCGTGCTTCGGGATTGTTCACCGCATTGGCTCGGGCCGATAGCGCCACTTCGGCGAAATGCTCGCGGGTCGTGCCGTACAAATGCATGTGCCGGCGCGCCAACAGTGCAAAAATATGTCCCGGACCGACCAACCCGGTGGCGCCGAAAAACGCATTCCCGGGCGTCGCGGGATAAGCGGATGTGATGGCCCCGAACCGCTGTGAACCTTGTTGATTGGCTCCGACGCAAACGACGACATCGGCCATGCCCGATACGATCGCTGCTGCGCCTAGGCCGATGGATCCGGCCGATCCTCCGCCCGTGCCAGTTAGCGAAGCGGTGAAACGAACCTCTGGAATGCCCAGTGTTTCCATAAGGTAACCGGTATCGAACCCGCCGGAAAAGTAGGCGAAACCATCGACATCGCGGCAGTTAAGGCCACTGTCGCTGAGCGCTTCAAGGATCGCCTTGCCGACCAGTTCGTCGAGCGTTTGCGGAGCAGACTCGCCGCGGCGATAATAGGGCGTTGCGCCGACACCCACGATGGCGGTCTTATTGCAAATCGTTCGAGATGAATTTGCCGATGTCATTTGCGCTGGTCGAACCTGCGGCCGAGCATGGCACCGGCGATATTGACCTTCTGGATGTCGATCGCGCCGCCTGCGATGCCCCAGCCCCATGCGTCGCGCAGGCGGCGTTCCATCGGGAATTCCTTTGAATAGCCGTAGGCGCCCATCAGCTGCATCGCATCGCCCGTGACTTCGCGCGAGATCGTGTTGGCAAAGCACTTGCCGGTCGAACTGTGGAGCACCGACGGCAGCCCCTCTTCGGCCTGTGATGCAGCGCGCCAGATCAGCAGACGCGCGGCTTCGACTTTCATCTGCATTTCGGCAAGCTTGAGCTGCACGGCCTGGAATTCGGCGATCGGCTTGCCGAACTGTTTGCGTTCAAGCACATATTCGCAAACATCCGCCAGCGCGCCCGACGCCTGCGCCAGCGACATCGTCGCATTGCCGCAGCGTTCGA
>NZ_RXOL01000007.1 GCF_004004515.1 Croceicoccus ponticola | reverse complement strand
CCGGCACCTCGGCAAGGTCCATTGCCTTGGCCGCCCGCAATCGGCCGTGCCCGGCGATCAAGTTGCCTTGCGGATCGGTGAGGATCGGATTGGTGAACCCGAAGGCGCGGATCGAGGCGACGATCTGCTCGATCTGGCGCTTGGGATGTGTGCGCGCATTGCGAGGATCGGGGGTCAGGCTTTCGATCGGCTTGTAGACGACCGTGAGCGGGCGATGGGCAGCTTGGGCTGCCTCCATGGGCGACGATTCCATGCCTGGAACTATACAGGAACGAAGCATGTTCAAAAAGGATACGCCATCCTCAACCCGTGGATAATCCGGCAACGCGCAAATCCCGGGAATTTCGACTGGACTGTGCCGTAAACCTGAGCATTGCTGTTCACGCCCGGCACGCCGGGCTCGTGCCGGTAGCGGCGGCCATTTTGTCGCCCGCAGCAACCGGAAGAACCACATGACCCAGGATACACCCAGCAAGCGCCGCCCGCGGCGCATGGCCCGCGAGCCACAACCGGAAGGAGCCGTGGCTGCTCCGGCCAAAGAACCATCCCACCTTGATCAGTTGCAGGATCTGCTGAGCCGCCAGGGTGGGGCCACCATCGCCGACATGGTTGCCGCAACAGGCTGGCAGCAGCACTCGGTGCGCGGCGCCATGGCCGGCGCACTCAAGAAGAAGCGCGGGCTCGTCATCACCTCGGACAAAATCGACGGCCTGCGCCGTTATCGTGCGAGCCTGCCGTCGTGACCGACAAGGATGTGACACGGCAGGTGGCCGCAATCGAGCAGATGGATATCGAGGCCCTGCGTGTCTTCTGGAGGCGACGCTATGGCGCGCCGCCTCCTTTACGCTCCGAACCCATCCTGCGCATGCTCCTGGCCTGGCGCGCGCAGGCCGACGCGTGCGGCGGGATCGATCGCGAGACACGCCGCGCGCTGTCCCGCACTGGTGCGGTAGCGCCTGAAGGGCAGCATCTCGGGATCGGTGCCCGGCTCACCCGCAGCTGGAAGGGCCGCGAAGTCACCGTGGTGGTCGAGGAAGCGGGGTTCCGCTGGGAGGATCGGGTGTTTCCGAGCCTGTCGGCAGCAGCCACCGCGATTGCGGGCAGCCGCTGGAACGGCCCGCGCTTTTTTGGCCTGCGAGAAGGCGCATGAGCAAGGACAGGAAAGTCCTGCGCTGCGCAATCTACACCCGCAAAAGTTCGGACGAAGGATTGGAGCAATCGTTCAACAGCCTCGACGCCCAGCGCGAGGCGTCCGAAGCCTATATCAAGAGCCAGACCAGCGAAGGCTGGACCTTGCTGCCAGCCCATTACAACGATGGCGGCTATTCGGGCGGGACCATGGACCGGCCCGGGCTCAGGCAACTGCTCGCCGATATTGCGGCCGGATTGATCGACATCGTCGTGGTCTACAAAATCGACCGGCTGACCCGTTCGCTCACCGACTTCTCGCGCATCGTCGAGATCTTCGAGAAGGCGAACTGCAGCTTCGTCTCGGTCACCCAGTCGTTCAATACCACCAACTCGATGGGACGGCTGATGCTCAACGTCCTCTTGTCGTTCGCCCAGTTCGAGCGCGAAGTGACCGGTGAGCGTATCCGCGACAAGATCGCGGCGTCGAAGGCCAAGGGCCTGTGGATGGGTGGGCTGGTGCCCTTGGGCTATGATCTGCCCGCTGCCGGTACGCGCAAGCTCCTCGTCCATGACGCCGAAGCGGCAACGGTGCGACATATCTTCACCCGCTACCTCGCCTTGGGCTCGGTCCATGCGCTGCAGCGCGAGCTTGTCGATGCGGGTATTTGCTCGAAGCAGCGCGTTACCGCGAAAGGCACGATCCTGGGCGGTACCCCCTTCAGCCGCGGCGCATTGTTCCACCTGCTACGCAACCGCCTATATCTCGGTCTAATCGTGCACAAGCAGCAGGTCCACGAGGGCGAGCACGATGCCATCGTCGATCAGGACTTGTTCGAGCGCGTGCAGGCCATGCTCGATGCCAATGCCCGCCGGCATCATGCCGCTGCCGATCACCGCATCGTCAGGGCGCCGCTTGTTGGCAAACTCTTCGATGCCGCTGGCGAAGCAATGAGTCCGACCTTCTCGCGCGGCAAGTCGGGCAAGGCCTATCGTTACTATGTCTCGGCATCCTTGCAGCAGGGCATGCCATCAAATCGGGACGACCGCGTCCAGCGCCTGCCGGCGCCCAAGATCGAGCGGATCTTGACCGAGGCGATCATGCGATGGCTGCCCAACACCGACACGCCGCTCGACGTAACCCGCAAGGCGCGGTTGGCCGATGGCGGGTTCGAGCTTGAGCTACCCGGCAAGCATGCCAGACAGATCGCCGGGCGACTGCAGGACGGTGAGCGCATTATCCACGCCGCCACACAATCCTGCATCGCCTTCCTGCCGCTCGCACTGCCCTTGCGCGGCGGACGCCGCATGGTCATCGCTGGCAGTCGTTCCTCGCCCCGGCCCGATGCAACGCTGGTCGAAGCCCTGCGCAAGGCCCATCGCATGGTCGAGCGCGATCGGACCGGCATGCCGGTGATCCGCGCTGCGCCCGTCTCGCCCTATGATCGCAAGATCCTGCGGCTTGCTTTCCTCGCCCCCGACATCCAGCGCAGCATCATCGAAGGGCGCCAGCCGCCCGGGCTCAACCTGCAGACGTTGATCGGAATGGCCCTTCCACTGGACTGGTCGGCACAACGCAATATGCTGGATTGGCCAACTCGAAGTTGATCCCTGTTATGCCGAGTATCAGGCCCTGTTCTGGCGGTTAAGCTCCCTGTTATGGCCGAATAAATAGCCTGTTCCGGCGAATAACAGGGAAACCCGAAAACCGGTCTACAACCCACTGATAAGACGCGGTTTTATGGCAGAGAAGGTCGCCCAAAAGCACCGGACTCGGCCTGTTTTTCGCCCCGAATGCACGATTTTCCCTGTTCTTTCCCTGTTAAACAGGGAAACCGAACCGATGGCTATCCGCCCGGAGACCGGCCTGTGAATACCCGCCTGATTGCGCCGGAGACGGCCGCCTCTTCTTGCGCCGTTACGGATTGGCACGCGCAAGCCCGCCTGTTACGCGCCCTTGCGCAGGGTGCCTGTAGGCAGAGACGAGTGCTGGGGGTGCGTGGCGGAGCGGGTGGGATTCGAACCCACGATACGGGGTTACCGTATACACACTTTCCAGGCGTGCGCCATCGACCACTCGGCCACCGCTCCGCATGCCTGACGGCAGATGGCGCGGACTAGCGGCAGGGTGGGATTATGGCAAGGCATCGCGCATGCCTTTTTTACAGGTTGGCCTCGACCGATCCATTCATGCGATCAAACCACTGCAGCGCCGTTGTCCAGACGTTCGAAATACTGCGCCATGGCCGTTGCCGATTTCTCGCTCAATTCGATGAAAGCGCGCCTGCGGTCTTCGGGATCCTGCACCCGGTCGAGCAGGCCCGCTTCGGTCATCTGGCTGATCCAGCGCAGCGCCGTCGTTGGCGGGACGCAGGCGGCGATGCACAGGCTCGATACGCTGACCTGCTTGCTTTCGGCTATTGCCGCGGTGAGATCGAGCAGGATGTCCCATGCCGGATCGGCGAACAGCCCTTCGTCGAAGAAGCGCGAGCGTAGCTGACGTTGACGGATGATCTCTCGCACCAGTGCCGGACGGGGCAAGGAAGGGCTATCCTGCGATTCTTGCCGCATGACGGAAACGCCTGCAGCCATGTAATCGAAGTTCGGCGACCGAACTGCACGGCTGTCGCCTTCACGCTCACCCGGCAGAAGATCGTCCTGGCCCGAAAATCCGTCCATCTTGCGTGCCAGCATCTGGACCTGTTCGGTAAGGCGGACGAGCGCAAGGCGGTCTTCGCCCGACAGTTCGTGCACCGCGCCTACCGGAACGCGAGACAGTGCCGTGCCCAACGCAAGGGCCCGTTCGCAATCGTTGGGAGCGATCAGGATCTGGGCACAAGACTGATCGACGCATCCGAAGACCGCGTCGATCGCATCCACCCCAGTCGATACGATAAGCTGGCTGCCGTTTCGGGCGGACCGCATGTCGAGCCGCGCCAGCGCCGCGAGAAGCTGTGCCCCGACAATCGGAGCATCGACGATGATCACGTCGCCCAGCACCACCGCATCTTCGCCAAGCAAACGAGAGAGCGGTTCGGATTGCCGCAATATCAGCCCGGTTTCGAGCGCCTGATCCGCCAGTCGCGACCGCACCGGATCGCGATCCGCGAAAATCGAGATGCTTGCCGCAGCCGTGCGCGATGCGCCCGCCACCCCGTTAGCATCGTCATAACGAAATGCTTCTGCAACCTGCGCCATCGAATCGTTCTCCCCTGTTCAAGAACAAGAACAGGTAAGGAACAAATTGGAAACAAGTCAAGCATGTTTCCAATTCGTTCCTGAAACGATACGTCAATGCTCAGTCGAGAAAGGGGTCACGCACGAGGATCGTATCCTCCCGCTCGGGGCTGGTGGAAACGAGCGCGACGGGCGTTTCGATCAATTCCTGCACGCGCTGGATGTACTTGATCGCCTGTGCCGGCAGGTCGGCCCAAGAACGCGCGCCGGCGGTCGTGCCCTTCCAGCCTTCCATCTCTTCGTAGATGGGTTCGACCCGCGCCTGTTCCGCCGCATGGCTGGGCAAGTAGTCGAGAACCCTGCCATCGAGACGATAGCCGGTGCAAATCTTCACCGTCTCGAACCCGTCGAGCACGTCGAGCTTGGTCAACGCGATGCCGGTGACGCCGGAGATCGAGCAGGTCTGGCGAACCAGCACCGCATCGAACCAGCCGCAGCGACGCTGCCGTCCGGTGACGGTGCCGAATTCATGGCCCCGTTCGCCAAGCCGCTGGCCGACTTCGTCCGAAAGTTCGGTCGGGAAAGGGCCGGAACCGACGCGCGTCGTGTACGCCTTTACGATGCCCAGCACGAAACCGGTGCTGTTGGGACCGAGGCCCGAACCGCTGGCGGCGGTGCCGCTGACCGTGTTCGAACTGGTGACGAAGGGATAAGTGCCGTGATCCACGTCGAGCAGAACGCCTTGCGCCCCTTCGAACAGGATGCGTGCACCCGCCTTGCGGAGCTTGTTCAGCCGCTTCCACACGGGCTGCGCATATTGCAGCACATAATCTGCGATGCTGCGCAGATCATCGACCAGCGCGGCACGGTCGACCGGGTCTTGCCCGAAGCCGGCGCGCAGCGCATCGTGATGCGCGCAAAGACGGTCGATCTGCGGGCCAAGATCATCCAGATGCGCAAGATCGCAGACGCGGATCGCACGGCGACCGACCTTGTCTTCATACGCCGGGCCAATGCCGCGACCGGTCGTGCCGATCTTGCCCGAACCTGCCGCCTGTTCGCGCAACCCGTCCAGATCGCGGTGCAGCGGCAGGATCAGCGGGCAGTTGTCGGCAATCGCAAAGTTTTCCGCGTTGATGCTGACGCCTTGCCCTTCAAGCTTCTCGATCTCGGACTTCAGGGCCCAGGGATCGAGCACGACACCATTGCCGATGATAGACAGGGTGCCCGTAACGATGCCCGAAGGCAGTAACGAAAGCTTGTACGTGACATCGCCGACGACAAGCGTGTGACCGGCATTATGCCCACCCTGAAAGCGGACGACTGCGTCCGCGCGGCTAGCCAGCCAGTCGACGATCTTGCCTTTGCCTTCGTCGCCCCACTGGGCGCCGATCACGGTCACGTTTGCCATGGATAAAGTCCTTCCCCCTGCCCGGTGGATCCACAGCGCACCCTTCGACAGGACTCGGTGCGCGGGATGGACGAAAGGGCGCGGATGGCCCCGAATGCGGGCGGGCGTTAGAGTGACACTGCAACACGAGTCAAGCGCCGTTCGGGCAAGCGACAGGTTCGATGCTCTAACCACCACGACATGACGAAAAAGATCACCGTAATCGTGGCCTCTGCAGTGCTGGCCGCTCAGGGCATCGCCCCCTCTCCCGCGGTTGCCGCGAATGCCGCCGCCGCGACGCAGGCGGCGTCCGAACTGGAATATGGTTCCCATCGTCTGCAACGGATGGATTTCTATCCCGCGGTGTCGCGGGATGGCGAAGCGCTGCCCACGATCGTATTCGTCCACGGCGGCGCATGGGCAGGCGGCGACAAGTCCGATTCGACCGGACAGGCCAAGATCCGCCATTATACCGAGGCGGGGTACAACCTTGTCAGCGTCAACTATCGCCTGCTGCCCGAAGTCACGATCGAGCAACAGGCGCAGGACGTGGCGAGCGCGCTGGACGACATATTGGTGAATGCGCGCAAGCTGGGTGTCGATCCGACCCGGATCGTGTTGATGGGGCATAGCGCCGGTGCGCACTTGTCCGCATTATTGGCTACCGATCCATCGTATCTGGACGCGCACGACCGTTCGCCCCGCGACATCGCCGGCGTCGTCCTGCTCGACGGTCCGGCCTATGACGTGCCGCGCCAGATCGTCGATGCCGGTCCGTTGCTCGGTTTTGGCTATCAACTCGCGTTCGGGAACCGGATAGGGCGGCAGGAAACCCTGTCGCCGGTGCATCACGCCGATGGCAAGGATGCCAGGCGATTTCTGATGATCCATGTCGAGCGACCCGACGCGAAAAGGCAGGCCGAAAAGCTGGCCGATGTGCTGGAACGTGAGGGGACCGATGCCGAAGTCATGGCCTTCCCCGGTCGTGGGATGGAGGGGCACAATCTGCTCAACGCCATGCTCGGTCGTCGCGATTCACCCGCGACTGTGCCCGTCGATGAGTGGCTGGCCGCGACATTCGCCATCCGCCGCTAAGCCCGATCGGCCTTTGTCGGGCAAGCCGTTCGGGCATGCCAACGGTTGAAATTCCGCGATTGCGTGCCAGTTAGAAGGCCAAGCCGGTGGGCGATGCCCGTTTGCGTTGACGTTCGCCTGCACCTTCCCGTTCACGACACATCGGAGTCTTGATGCTTCATCCAGTCCAGACGACTTTTCCTACTGCCATCCTCAATGACGGTCGCGAGATACCGCAATTCGGCTTCGGCACCCTCGGTATCGATAACGATCAGGCTGACGACTCCGTGTCGGAAGCCATCCAGCGCGGCTATCGCCTTGTCGACACCGCCGCGATCTACGGCAACGAAGAAGGCGTCGGCAAAGGGATTGGCACGCGACACGACGTTTTCCTGACGACCAAGATTTGGAACGACCGGCAGGGATTTGCCGAAGCAAAGAGCGCACTGGATGAGGCGTTGGCGCAGATTGGCCGGGACGAAGTCGATCTGCTGCTGATCCATTGGCCTTGCCCTGCCAGGGACCTTTACGTCGATACGTGGAAAGCGCTGATCGAGCTGCGTGAAGAGGGCAAGGCGAAGTCGATCGGCGTATCGAATTTCCTGCCTGAACATATCGACCGCCTGGTCGCGGATACCGGCGTGACCCCGTCGGTGAACCAGATCCAGATTCATCCGATGTACCAGCAGCGCGATCTACGCGCCTATAACCGCGAACACGGCATCGTGACCCAATCGTGGAGCCCGTTGGGATCAGGCCAGCTGCTCAGGCAGCCGGTGCTGAAGGCGATTGCCGACGAACTCGAAATGCCGGTCGCCGCCGTCATTCTGCGCTGGCATCTCCAGCACGGGCTTGGCCCCATCGCCAAGACCAGCACGCCTGAACGGATGAGCGAGAACCTCGAGGCGATGAGCGTCGTGCTGAGCCGCGAACAGATGGCGCGGATCGACGCGCTTGATCATCCCGACGGTCGATTGGGTCCCGATCCGATGACTTTCGGCAACGACATATAGCGACGAGAGAGGGGCCCGACATGGCCCCTTTTCATTGGCGGCCTTCGGAACCAGCCTGCCTCGTGCTGGACAAGGTCAGAGCTTGTGCGGTTCCGCCCCGTGCAAGACATGCGTGCAGCCCAGCTTCGCCGCGTCGTCGCTTTCGTCCAACGCGGCAACCGTGTGCCAACCGATCATCCGCAACCGCGCCGCGACAGCCGCGTCATGGCCCAGCGGCAGGAACAGCCGATCCTTGCTGGCCGAACCCGCGCTGCGCGCGATCAGCGGATCGGGATAGAGCGAGAAACCGGTCGCAGCCTCGTCGTGCCCGCCTTCGCTGGTGATGCGATAAGTCCCGCCCCGGCCCAACGCGCCGCGAACGCCAGCCGCATAGATCGTGAAGCCGAACCAAGACTGGTATTCGAATCCGTGCCGTTCGGTGGGATCGAGCGTCAGACGCGCGGAATCGCCGATGCGGGCCGCGATCTGCTTCAACCCCTCCAGCCTCGTCGCCAGCGCCTCGCTCGCGTCGATGGCCGCCAGCTTGGCGATGGCGCTGTCGAACGGACCGGTCGCGTACAATAGCGGCAGGTAGGCCGCGCCCCCTGCGGCGACGAGCGAGCCTGCATCCTTGGCGTCCAGTTCGCGGCGAACCGTCGGGATCGCAGCGGTCGGCAGCGGCAATGCCTCTGCGGCGAGAGTATCGACAAGGTCGGGCAGCGTGAAATCGACCGAGATATCGGTCGCGCCGGCTGCCTTCAGCGCCTCTATCGCGACGACGACGCTTTCGCTGGCCGCGGCGACCGTATCGTTGCCGACGATCTCGGCACCGACCTGAAGGCGTTCACGCTCAGGCTCGAGCCCGTCGCCCTTCAGCAACAGGACCTGCCCGGCGTAGGATAGGCGCAGCGGGCGCGGCGCATCTTTCAGCCCCGTGGCGGCAATACGTCCGACCTGCACCGTCATGTCCGTCCGCAGTGCCAGCGTGCGCAGGCTGGCCGGATCGACGAAACGCACCATGCGCCGCCGCTCCGTCCCCGCCATCCGGCTGGCGAGCGAGCGTTCGAATTCCACCATTGGCGGCTGAACCGGATCGTAGCCATGTCCCGCCAGCACGTCGTTCATCGCGCGGGTCACGCGCATGGCTTCGGCGGCAAGCGGGGGCAGCCGGTCGCTCAGCCCCTCTGGCAGTAGGTCGTGGGTCATATCCTGCATGGCGAGGCGCTTTAGCCACCACGGCAGCACTTGTCGAATACCTATCGGGCTGCGCCCGATCTCGGCGTCAAGCCGGGCGGCGCCATTCGGTCTCGTAAAGCGCGAACCGGGACCGCGAATGATCTATAAAGCGCCGCTCGTCCACGATGGCGTCGACCGTCACCGAGGTCTGGCTCATGATTGCCACGGCATCGTCCAGCGTGTCGAAATAGGATTCGGCCAGCCCGTCCAATGGCTCTGCCACGCTGCCGACCCGCTCGCCCAGTTCGGTCGCAGCGGTGACATCGATGTGGTTCTGACGATAACGGACGCCTGCGACTTCCTCGCCAAGCTGGGCATGGCCGCCGAACCACATCTGCATGAAGCCCGACCGGTCCAGCGAAGCAAGACGCCGCAGGGGCATGACGACCAGGATCGGTCCGTCTCCCGCCGTGATCGCCACTTCGCGCCCGGCAAAAACCTCACCATCGACAATCCTGCCCGCCAGCGCTTTTGCCATACCGACGACAGCGTCGGTCATCGCGGTGGAGATCTCCCCGTCATCGGCGACGAGTTGCCATACGAGATCGAACGGCGGCGGCGAACCCGGAGGGGCCATGATCCGGTGGTGTTCGAGTTCGGGCATATCGACGATCCGGCGCGCCAGGCGGGCATCGACCGAGCTATCCAGCCCGGCGACAAGCCGCGATGCGGCATCATTGGCATCGGCGAAAACCGCGTCCGCATCGGCCCTATCACCGATGCGGGCGTAAAGGGCGACCTTGGGCCGCCCTGTCGTTCCGGCCATCCTATTCGGCCGCTTCGGCGGTGGCGGCTTCGCGCGTAGCGAGGTTCGGGATCTGACACGCCGTGTTCGTCGCATCGAGCACCGCGAACATCCGCCCGATCCCTACGAACTGCGACACGTCGAAGCACAGCTCGACGATTTCCTTTTCGCTAAAGCTGCGGTGCAGACGTTCGAACATCGCATCGTCGACGCCGAAATGATCGGCCGCCATCTGTTGGCCGAACGCGATCGCCGCCCGCTCCCGCTCGTTGAACATGGGTGAGGTTTCGGCCTGCGGCAGGGCGGCGACCATTTCCTCGGACAGTCCTTCGTCGATGGAATCCTGATACCGCGAGCCAAGACAGTTGGCGCACTGGTTCACTTGCGCCACGGCCAGCCGGACCTGCTCGACCAGCTTGCGGCTGAGCAGCCCGTCCATCTGCAGCGGCCAATAGAATGTGCCGAACGATTTGACGATGTCCGGGCGGTGCGCGATGGCGCGCAGGGCCGTCGTGTCGCCAACGAGCTCGGCCATCTGATCGACCATGCCAGCCATTTCGGGATCCATCTCGGACTTCTCGAGCAGTCTAATCCTTGCCATCACACAATCTCCCAGGTGTTTGGGCGGAGTGTAAGTGAGGCTCACTTGCAGTCAAGGTGCGGGCACTGCGATAAAGGATAGTGAGCCCGGCATAAAAATCCAAAGAAAAGGGCCGGTGCCTCGCAGCACCAGCCCTTTTCGCAATTATCGGGTCATGCTCAAAAACTGAGCGCTTTGACCGTCCTGACGCCTTGCGTGTCGCAGATGGTCTTGAGCACGATTTCGGGGATCGCCTGATCGACCGACAGCAGCAGGACCGCTTCGCCGCCTGCATTGCGGCGGCCAAGGTGGAATGTACCGATGTTGATGCCCGCTTCGCCCAGGATCGAACCGACGCGGCCGATGAAACCGGGCGCATCCTCGTTCGAGATGTAAAGCATGTGCCCGTCAAGATCGGCTTCGATGCCGATGCCGAATATGTCGACGAGACGCGGCTGGTTCTTGCCGAACAGGGTGCCTGCTACCGTGCGTTCGCCCTGCTCTGTATCCACCTTGATCCGGATCAGCGTGTTGTAAGCGCCTTCGCGTTCGGTCCGGATCTCGCGCACTTCCATGCCCCGCTCCTTGGCGATGAACGGAGCGTTGACCATGTTCACTGTGTCGGAATAGCGGCGCATCAGGCCCGCCAGCACCGCACCGGTGATCGGTTTGATGTTGAGCGTGGCGGCATGGCCTTCGACCTCGATCCCGATGCGAGTAAGGTTGCCGTGGGCGAGCTGCCCGACAAGGCTGCCCAGCTTTTCGGCCAGCGCCATGTATGGCTTGAGCTTCGGCGCTTCTTCTGCCGACAGCGACGGCATGTTGAGCGCGTTAGTGACGCCCCCGTTGACGAGATAGTCGGACAGCTGTTCCGCGACCTGCAGCGCGACGTTGACCTGCGCTTCGGTCGTTGATGCGCCAAGGTGCGGGGTGCAGATGAAGTTGGGCGCGCCGAACAGCACGTTTTCCTTGGCCGGTTCCACCGCGAACACATCGAGCGCAGCCCCAGCGACATGCCCGCTGTCGAGCATTTCACGCAACGCAGCTTCGTCGATCAATCCGCCGCGGGCGCAATTGACGATGCGCACGCCCTTCTTGGTCTTGGCGAGGTTTTCCTTCGACAGGATGTTCTTCGTTTCGGCAGTCAGCGGCGTGTGCAGCGTGATGAAATCAGCGCGGGCCAGAAGCTGTTCCAACTCGACCTTTTCGATGCCCATTTCGATAGCGCGTTCGGCCGACAGGAACGGGTCGAACGCGATGACCTTCATCTTCAGCCCCTGTGCGCGACTGGCGACAATCGAACCGATATTCCCCGCACCGATCAGGCCCAGCGTCTTGCCGGTGACTTCGACGCCCATGAAGCCGTTCTTGGGCCACAGGCCCGCCTGCGTTTGGGCGTTCGCTTCGGGGATTTGCCGGGCGAGCGCCATCATGAGCGCAATCGCGTGTTCGGCGGTCGTGATCGAATTGCCGAACGGAGTGTTCATGACCACCACGCCCTTGGAGCTGGCATAAGGGATGTCGACGTTGTCGACGCCGATGCCGGCGCGGCCGATGACCTTCAGGTTCGTCGCGGCGTCGAGGATTTCCTTGGTCACGCGGGTCGACGAACGAATGGCGAGACCGTCGTAATCGCCGATGCGGGCGATCAACTGTTCCGGGGTTTCGCCGGTAATGACGTCGACATCGCAACCGTTCTCTTCGAAAATGCGCGCGGCGTTGGGGTCCATTTTGTCGGAAATGAGTACGCGGGGCTTGCTCATGGTAGCCTCCTTCAATCGTGATTTTCTGGAAAAACTTGGCGGACCTGCATCAGCAGGCCCGCCGGGATCGTCGGATCAGGCCGAAAGCCTGGCCCAGGCCCAGTCGAGCCAAGGGCCGAGAGCTTCGATATCCGCAGTGTCGACGGTGGAACCGCACCAGATGCGCAGACCCGCCGGAGCATCGCGATAGCTCGCGATGTCGTAGGCGGCATCTTCGTCTTCGAGCAGCTTGGCGAACTTCTTGATGAAGTCCGCGTCCGCGCCCTGCACGGTCAGGCACACCGACGTGTTCGACCGGATCGCCGGATAGGTCACGAGATGGCCGAGCCAGTCACGCGCCTCGACAATAGCGTTGAGCGCGGCGGCATTCGCATCGGCACGGGCGCGCATGGCTGCTGCGCCGCCGATGTCCCTGCCCCATTCCAGCGCAAGGATAGCGTCTTCGACGGCGAGCATGGACGGGGTGTTGATCGTCTCGCCCTTGAATACGCCTTCGGCCAGCTTGCCCTTAGAAACAAGGCGGAACACCTTGGGCAGCGGCCATGCGGGCGTATAGGTTTCGAGCCGTTCGACAGCGCGAGGGCCAAGGATCAGCACGCCGTGCGCACCTTCGCCGCCCATGACTTTCTGCCAAGAGAACGTCGCGACGTCGATCTTGGTCCAGTCGATCTTCTGCGCGAAAACGGCGCTGGTCGCGTCGGCAAAGGCGAGGCCTTCGCGGTCATCCGCAATCCAGTCGGCATTCGGCACACGAGCGCCGGAAGTCGTGCCGTTCCATGTGAACAGAACGTCGTTCGACCAGTCGACTGCGTCGAGATCGGGAATTTGACCGTAATCGGCCATCAACACGGTCGGATCGAGCTTCAGCTGCTTGACCGCATCGGTGACCCAACCTTCACCGAAGCTTTCCCAAGCCAGCGTCGTCACCGGGCGTGAGCCCAGCATCGTCCACATCGCCATTTCGAACGCGCCCGTATCCGACCCCGGCACGATGCCGATGCGGTGGGTGTCGGGCAGTTCGAGCAGCTCGCGCATCAGGTCGATGCAATACTGCAACCGCGCCTTGCCCAATTTCGAGCGGTGCGAGCGGCCGAGAACGGCGATATCGAGTTTTTCGGGAGACCAAACGGGAGGTTTGGCGCAGGGACCGGACGAGAAAAAGGGACGTGCCGGCAGTGTCGGTTTCGTTTCAGTCATTTAAGACTCTCCTTGCAGAGAGCTCGCGCGGCGTTGGGACCGCGTGGCCCGCCGGTCGCCCTATAGATGCCGCGCGTGCTGTCAATGGGCCCCTGGACGATCAATTCGTGGACAAGCCACAACTCGCGGAAATGGCGAGACAAATTAGCGCGGGATATGTGGGGCACCGCATTTGGCGGGGCGCGTTTGCGAACTTACGATGCATGCATGTCCAACCGAATCCGTGCGATCCCGTTCCCCCGCTTGCCGCGCATCGGCACCATCGCAGCCGGTCTTGGCGCCGTCGCGCTTCTCTCCGCCTGCGCTTCGGACAAGCCGGCGCCGGCGCGCCCGACGACCGGGACCGCGCCCGTTGCCCGCCCCGCCACGTCGGCTGAGTATCAGATGTGCCGCCGCGAGCTGACCGAACAGGGCGCGGACTTCGTGGCGCTGGACGATTTGCTGACCGGCGGCGGTTGTTCGAGCACGAATGCGGTCGCGCTCTATCACCTTGTCGGCGATACCTCACGGTTCACGGTCACCAATGTCGACCGGATCGGCTGCCCCCTGTCACAGACGGTCGCGTCATGGGCGCGCTATGGCGTCGATCGCGCCGCGCGGCAGATGCTGGGCAGCGGGCTGGTGAAGATCGAAACGTTCGGTTCCTACAGCTGCCGCAACGTCGCGGGCAGCACACGCCGTTCCGCCCATTCCAACGCCAACGCGCTCGACATCGCGGCATTCGTGCTGGCCGACGGACGCCGGATCAGCGTGAAGGATGGCTGGGATAATGGCACCGAAATCGAACGCCGCTTCCTGCGCGTCGTTCAGGGCAGCGCCTGCAAGCGGTTCGGAACCGTGCTGGGCCCCGATTACAACGCCGCCCACAACGATCACTTCCACGTCGAAATGGGCGACGGCAGTTTTTGCCGGTAACGCCTGCGGCTCAACAATCGCTGGTCCAGGTGCGTTTGTGATCATCCGACTGGTTCAACATCGTGCAAGGCTCTCGCGTCAGGTCGAGAACTAGATCGCCGGATTGCAGCGTCAGCCGGTCCGGCCCGCCGTAATAGACCTTCGGGCTTCCGGCCAGCAAATCCGCCAGCCTTGTTGGCTTGAGATCGGGCATACCGAATCCGGCTTCGTCGAACGTTCCGCACTGCGCGTTGATCTGCGCCGCATCGGCTCCGCCCACCCGCGCCAACCGGCCATCGGCGGTGTATTCGATGGCGACAGTGGATGCAGGGCACGAAGTCATGGCAAGGCTGCCGCCGGTAATCGCAATCCGGGCCTGCAGTTCGGATAGTCCGATGCCGCGACGGCCCTCTTCATTGATGAGCATCAGCCCTTCGGCCCGCCATTCGCCCGCCATGTCGGCCATGTCGGGCAGGGTTTCGCGCCGTATCGCTTCGGGTCGTTGGAGGATCAGGACCGTATTGCCCGCCTGTAACTTCAGCCTGTCCGCATTCAGCAGCTCCATCGTCGGGCTCTCGCGGAAAAAGGCGAAGTAGCGACTGTCGCGATCCTCACGCTCCTTGCCGCAGCCCATCGCCGTCTGGGCCTGAGCGTCGACCTCCCCTGCGGGTGCCGCGAAATGCCCGTCCCTGACCGTGCCGGGCGCGCCGGACCAGTTGCATCCGATGCGCAGGCCGACCCCGCTTTGCGTAAAGTTGGCGAAAGCGGCCGGCTGGGGATGAGTGACGCGGGCGGGCTCGTATCCGCCGAACGAAACAACCTGCCACGTACCCTCGACGTCATCGAGAGATGCGACCGCGGCGGGAAATTGCGGGCCTGCCACGCTGGCGGCCGGATTGGAACTCGCACCCGATGGACTGCAAGCGATCAGCGATGCCGCAAGCGCGGCGACGGCCATGACCATGTTAGCGCGCACCATTGAAGCTCCCCTTCCCCGCAAAATTCGTGTCGGCGGTTACGGCTATGGAGTTTGCGGAACGCGTTTTAATGGTTCTTGAACGCAGGCTCCGATTGCCCTAATCGCCGCCGCGTCGTCCGGGGAGTAGCCACCCGCGCCGCCAGCATTGGCATCGTGGGCCCACCGTCGACACACTGGGCCGAGAGGCTCCGGCGCGTGGGGATTGAATTCCGGCGAGACTGCGTGACACCGAACCTCCTGTCCGGCCGGGCGGGGGAACGGTGTTGCATGGTTTCAGCGCGGTAACAGCCCGGCTCGGAGATTTTCATGGAAGCGTTCTTTACCTCCACCGTCGTGGTCGCTCTTGCCGAAATCGGCGACAAGACGATGCTGCTTGCCATGTTGCTGGCGGCGCGGTTCCGCCAGCCGGTGCCGATCGCGTTCGGAATCCTGTTCGCAACGCTGGCCAACCATTTCCTTGCCGCGCTGGTCGGCGCGCAGGCGGCCGCATGGTTCGACAGCGAGATTTTCCGCTATCTGGTCGCCGCGGGTTTCGTAGCCATGGGCCTTTGGACACTGATCCCCGACAAGTTCGAAGAGGACGACCAGCCCGCATCGCGCGGCGGCGCGTTCCTCACGACGTTGATCGCGTTCTTCCTCGTCGAGATCGGCGACAAGACCCAGATCGCGACCATCGCGCTGGGCGCACGATATGGCGATGCGCTGCTGGTGACGGCGGGCACGACCATCGGCATGATGCTGGCCAACGCGCCGGTGCTGTGGCTGGGTGACAAGCTGGCCGACCGCTTGCCGCTGGGGAAAATCAGACTGGCGGCGGCGATCCTGTTCGTGGTGCTGGGGCTGTGGCTGGCGGCGGAAACGGCGGGCCTGTTCGGCTAACTCGGCGACCGGTTCGATATGCACGGAATGGCTTCGTCCGCCACGGCACGAGCACTGTGCCGCGGCGGGATGGGGGTCAATGCAGCCATTCCCCCATCGATGCTTCTAGCCGCAATCGGACCGCTTCGGCCGCGTGGCGCGCGCCCAGCTTGTCCATCATGTTGCCGCGGTGGATTTCGACCGTCCGCGGGCTGATATCCAGTTCGCGCGCTATCGCCTTGTTGGAGCAACCGCGCGTCAGGCGGTCGAGCACCTCCAGCTCACGCGTCGACAACATGGCGATCCGCGTCCGCGCTTCGATCGAGCGGCGACGATATTCGACGTGGGTCGCCGCCTCCTTCGAAACGCGCTCGATCGCACTGGCCAAAGCGTCGGTATCGATCGGCTGCTGAAGGTAATCGAAAGCGCCTGCCCGCATCGCGGTCACCACCCGTTCGATGTCCGGCACGGCGGCCATGGCGATGACCGGCAGCCACGCCCCGCGTTCCGACATGATATCGACCAGGCCGGCTATACCGCCCGCGTTCAGGTCGTCGTGGGCAAGCACGATCCCGTTTTGCGGCATGTGGCTCGTCAGTTCGCCGATATCGTCATAAACTTCTGCATGATGGCCCATCTCGAAAATCGCGCGGGCAAATGTCGCGCGGTTGCGAGGGTCGGCATCGACGATGTGTATGATGTTGCGCTGTTCCATGGTCGCAACCATGCGCACCCCGCACCGCAGAGAGCCATTAAGGACCATTCCGATATGGAGGTATTGTTTTACTTAACCTTTTTAGCCCACCGAACTCCGTGCACGATCCCTCCGATATGGAGCAATCGGCAACTTGGCGTTCGCTACGCTTAGGACTTTTCGGTCAGGTCATAACCCGGAAGCGAATGAAAAGCGGTACGAAGCGCCTCGCTCCACCCGGTCGAGATCGCCTGAAAAAACGGATCGCTGGCGTGGATGCGGCGTTCGTGCAGCGGTTCGAACTTGTCGCGTTCGAGCACCATGAGATCGAGCGGCATGCCGACCGAAAGGTTCGCGGCCAGCGTCGAATCCATCGACACCATCAGCAGCTTCGACGCATCTTCGAACGACATCTGCCGGTTGTAGGCGCGGATGATGATCGGGCGACCGTACTTGGTCTCGCCGATCTGGAAAAACGGGGTATCCTCGCTCGCCTCGATGAAGTTGCCTTCGGGATAGATGAGGAACAGCCGCGGCTCCATCCCGGCGATCTGGCCGGCAAGAATGACCGAGGCGGTGAATTTCGGACCGCCCGACATGTGGTGGCTCGATTCCTGACGATCGCGGATCGTTTCGGTAAGCAGTCCGCCTATGATCGATGCCACCTGGAACATCGTTGGCGCTTTCAGGATCGACGGCTCGCGATCTTCCGGCGCCTTGGTGCGTTCTTCCAGCAAGCTGATGACCGCCTGCGTCGTGGCAAGGTTGCCCGCAGTCATGACCGAGATGATCCGTTCGCCCGGTACGGACCAATGGTGCATCTTGCTGAAGACCGAGATGTTGTCGACGCCCGAATTGGTCCGGGTGTCGCTCATCAACACCAGACCCTTGTCCAGCATCATACCTACGCAATACGTCAAAAACCTGCCCCTTGATGGCCATGGGGTCCGGAAGTCTCCCGACTCTCCGCCCCGCTCGATATGCGCCTAACGCGAATGCGGCTTATTGCGCCACTGTCTGTTGCATGACTTCAAGCTCGACGCTGACCCTGTCGTCGTTGCTGCCAAAGCTCATGCCCGTGATCGGTGCCGCTTCCTTGTAATCCTGACCGGTGGCGACCCTGACATAACGGGCGTCCGGGCTGATGCCGTTGGATATGTCGAAACCGACCCAGCCGAGTTCGGGGACGAACGCTTCGGCCCAGGCGTGCCCGGCCTCCTGCATCGTGCGATCGTCCATTTTGAGATAGCCTGATACGTACCGCGCCGGCACGCCGATGTGCCGCGCACATCCGATGAAGATGTGGGCATGGTCCTGGCATACGCCGTGACCCGCCGCGACCGCTTCTTCGGCAGTCGTTTCGCTGGTCGTGAAACCGGTTTCGTATTTTACGCAATCGGCAACGCGCGATGACAATTCGTGCAACATCTGCAATCGGTCGCGATCGGCAGAAAGGCCGGACACCAGCGATTTCATGGCCGACCCCGGCTTCGTCAGGCTCGACTGCCCGGCGAAATGCCAGATCGGCAAGTGGCCCGCATGGCGACCAATCACCCCGGCCTGATCGTCGGTGTCGATCACACCTCTGCATTCGATTTCGACCTGACGAACCCCGGGCTCCACCGACAACAACGCCGTGGTGTTGCAGTTGTGATCTTCGTATTCCAGTTCGCAGCGCGCACCTTCCATCGTCATCTTCCATTCGATAACCGACTGGCCGCTGGTGCTTTTGGGCGTGAGGCGCAAGCGCTGCAAGGCATGCACGACCGGCTCTTCGAAGTCGTAACGGGTGCGGTGAGTGATGGCGAGGCGCATGGGCTGTTCCCGTCAGTCGGTGAAGCGGTAATCGGTTTGGATCGCGTGGGCGATCTCGTTATTGGTCGAAATGAAATCGGACAGGAACTCGTGAAGGCCCATGTCGATGACAAGATCGATATCTCGATCCTGCAGCTTCAGGTCGGCATTGCGCATGACTTCGTGCGAACGCAGTTCCCCGCCATATTGCAGCGCCAGTTCGTGCAGGTTAGCGCGCATCTGGGCATAACAGAACCGCAGGCTGCGCGGAAAACGCCCGTCGAGGATGAGGAAGTCGGCGATGCCGCGCGCATCCAGCTGTCCCGCATTCAGCCAGCGATAGGCGCGTTCTGCCCCAAGCGACCGCAGGATCGTTTCCCACTGCACGTTGTCGAGGCTGGACCCGACATAGGACAGCGACGGCAGCAGGACGTAGTACTTCACGTCAAGAATGCGCGACGTGTTGTCGGCGCGTTCGAGAAAGGCGCCGATCCGCGCGAAATTATAGATGTCGTTGCGCAACATCGACCCATCCATCGCGCCGCGCACCTGCGTTGATTCCCGCTTAACCGCATTGATCGCGTCGGCCAGCCCCGATTGCGTGACGGGGCGGTTCAGCAGGTCGGTGAGATGCAGGTAGCTTTCGTTCACCGCCTCCCACACTTCGGTGGTGATCGAATTGCGAGCCGATCGCGCATTGGCGCGGACCTGCCCGATCAGCGAACGGATCGAGTTGGGATTGTGGCGGTCGCGCAGGATGTAGTTCCAAACCTGGATCCCGGCATAAGTGCCGTTCTGCGTCTGGTATGCATGGCGCATCCCAGCGGTTTCGATGACCGATCGCCATTCCTCCTCCGCAGTCAGGTGGTCACGGGTCAGCGCCATGCGGAAGCCCGTGTCGATCAGGCGAGCGAGGTTTTCTGCCCGCTCAAGATAGCGGAACATCCAGAAGATGGCGTTTGCGGAGCGTCCGAGCATGTCCTTCGTCTACTCCTCCAGAACCCAGCTGTCCTTGGTGCCGCCGCCCTGGCTTGAATTCACCACCAGGCTGCCGCGCTTCAGGGCGACGCGGGTAAGCCCGCCGGGGGTAATCTCGATACCTTTGGGGCTCATCAGGACGAAAGGACGCAGATCGACATGGCGGGGGGCAAGGCCTTTCCTGGTAAGGATCGGAACCGTCGACAACGCCAGTGTGGGCTGCGCGATGTAATTGGCGGGGTTCGCTTTCAGCTTCGCCTTGAACTTCTCGATCTCGCGCCGCGACGACGTCGGGCCGATCAACATGCCATAGCCACCCGATCCGTGGACTTCCTTGACCACCAGGTCGGCGATGTTGTCGAGGACGTATTTCAGGCCGTCTTCTTCCATGCAGCGGAAGGTTTCGACATTCGGCAGAAGCGGCTTCTCGCCGGTGTAGAACTCGACGATTTCCGGCATGAAGGAATAGAGCGCCTTGTCGTCGGCAATGCCGGTGCCGGGCGCATTGGCGATGGTGATCCCGCCCGCGCGATAGACGTCCATGATGCCCGGAACGCCCAGCATGCTTTCCGGCCTAAAAGTCAGAGGATCGAGGTAATCGTCGTCGACCCGGCGATACAACACGTCGACCGGGGTAAAGCCGCGCGTCGTGCGCATCTGCACCCGTCCGTCGACAACCCGCAGGTCCGCCGCCTCCACCAGTTCGGCGCCCATCTGATCGGCGAGAAAGGCATGTTCGTAATAGGCGGAATTGAAAATGCCCGGCGTTAGCACCGCGACGACCGGCTTGCCTTTGCACGCGGGCGGAGCGCAGGCGGCAAGGCTGCGCGCGAGCCGGCGCGGGTAATCGGAGACCGGCGCGACCTTCACCCGCGTGAACAGTTCGGGGAACATCGCCATCATCGTCTCGCGGTTCTCCAGCATGTAGGAGACGCCGCTGGGCGTACGGGCATTGTCTTCGAGCACGTGGAAATCGTTCGTGCCGGTCCGCACAAGGTCGATGCCGGTAATGTGGGTATAGACCCCGCCCGGAGGCGTGAACCCGCTCATGTGCGGAAGATAGGCTGCGTTCCCGCGCAGTAGCGATTCGGGCACCCGTTTCGCACGGATGATTTCCTGGCGGTGGTAAAGATCGTGCAGGAACGCGTTCAGCGCCCGAACGCGCTGTTCGATCCCCTTGGACAGGCGGCGCCATTCGTGCGCGGCGATGATCCGCGGCACAGGGTCGAACGGGATCAGCCGCTCTTCCGCCTCGTCCTGACCATAAACGTTGAAAGTGATGCCGGTCTTGCGAAAGAACGCTTCCGCTTCCTGATGCTTGCGGTGCAGCGCCCGCGGGTCCTGTTCGTCGAACCACTCCCGATAACTGGCGTAGGCGGGCCTGACACCGCCTTCGGCGTCGATCATTTCATCGAAGGTATCGGTGCCTGAAAAGCTCATGCTGTCCGGCCTGCTCCTGTCATCGCGATTGGCTGAGGTGTGGTGTGGGCAACGCTTGAATATGTTCCATCGCCCGGCATGCCATCGGTGGGGGTACTGTGCAGAACCTTCGCCACCGCCTCAATCGCGGCGGGGTGCCAGGCAAAGCCCATGTGCGTGCAGCGCACCGCAACCGACGCATCGCGCTCTCCCGCCCGACCGCAGGCGCAATGGCGATGAACCACGCCGTCCTTCGCGCTCCACAACGCGACGGTGCGCATTGGCGGTTTCGCGGCGAAATCCTGTCCGACAGGGGGATTGTCGACCGCATGGCCGGCGATCCAGTGATAGACGCGCCATGCGTTGTTGCCATGCATGTTACCCGAAAAGGGAGAGCCCATGGTAACGACCATCGCGACATGATCGGGCAATGCCTTGGCCGCTTCGCGCGCGAAGACGCCACCAAGGCTCCAACCCACCAGCACGATCTTGCGCGCCTCTACTTGCGATACGCGTTCTATGCGCGACAGCAGTCGATCGAAGCGATCTTCGCTCGCGCCCAGATTCCAGCCAAGTCCCCAGTCGGTTACCGAATGACCGGCTTTGACAAGTTCGCGCCGCATCGCCGACATGCGCCACGGGTGCGAGCCGAACCCCGGCAGCAGCATCACCGCGCGCGGAACGTCGCAACGCTCTATGACCGGTTTGCCGTAGCGCGACGAATAGACGCGCGGAAAGGCAAGCGATGCGAACTCGGAAAAAAGCAGCTTGGCACGCGGCGTCGCCACGCCTGCCGGATGAGGCCGCGACGCCAGCCGATGGCGGCGCCGGAACTCGTCGAAAAGCAGGGAAAACCCGCGACCGGGCAAGGCAGAAGTCAAGCCGGCAGGTGTCGTCCGGCCCCTTGCGGGGACATCGTCCGGCTGCCTTGCATTGTGGGTTCTGGCCGCGGTCATCAGGGATAGCTTAGCAAAACTGTTCGCACCTGCAAAAGAAATGGAGTTCGGTTGCTTGATTATTGCACAACGCGCTGACGGCACGTCGGTTTCTCTATAATTCCGGATGCACGTAATCAGCTCGCGCAATCGCTAACGCGCTTGCTCACGACACCCATCGTCATGGCCATCCGCCCGCCCGGCAGACCATCCGAAGCCATGTCCATCGCCATCGTCATGTCCGACCCGGTCGTGGTCCCGGTGCCCTTCATTGTGACCGTTCCCTTCGCATCTGCAGTATCGCAGATCATGCGCCCGGCGAACTTCGCGCCGTCGACCTTGAAGCTGTCGATCTTGCAGTCTTCCTGCGCGCCCTTGGCCAGTTCCTCGAAACCCTTGTCTGCTTCGTCCTTGGTCAGGCAGCGGCTAGTGGTGCGCGAGAATGAAGTCGCCATCATCTCCTTCATCTGCGCGGCCTGATCAGCAGGAACTCCGGGCAGATCCAGCGCGATCAGTTCCGCCTTGGATTCGTATTGCCCCGGCAGCGGCCGGACGGCCTTGTCCATCTGCGCGGCGACTTCCTCGGCGCTCATGCTTTCGGCACCCGCTTCGCCTTCGCTCGCGCTTGCTGTACCAGTCCCAACCTTCTCCGCGTCCTTATCGGCGCCGCTCGATCCGCAAGCCGCCAAGGCGAGCGTCGCAAGGCAAAGGATCATGCGAACAGGCTTCATGCAAATTCTCCAGAAGGGAAATGGTCAATCACCGGCAAGGCTAGTCGAAGACCCATCGAAAGCAACAGGATCGGATTGCAACACCGGCAACCCGCACCCATATCGCGGCGCATGGCAGAACTCGTCATCCGTCGCGGCCTCGAAGAACCGGACACTTCGGGCAGCTTCGTCCCCCACAAGCCGCAGCGTCCCCCCAAGACGATGGCCGGCAAGCGTTTCGAAGTGGTCTTCGACTACGAGCCGAGCGGCGACCAACCGACCGCCATCGCCGAACTCGTCGAAGCGGCAAAGGCCGGAGAACAGACGCAGGTCCTGTTGGGCGTGACCGGGTCGGGCAAGACCTTCACCATGGCCAAGGTTATCGAGGAAATGCAGCGCCCCGCGCTCGTCCTTGCGCCCAACAAGATCCTTGCCGCGCAGCTATATGGCGAGTTCAAGAGCTTTTTCCCGAACAACGCGGTCGAGTATTTCGTTTCCTATTACGATTACTACCAGCCCGAAGCCTACGTCCCCCGGTCAGACACCTACATCGAGAAGGAAAGCTCGGTAAACGAGGCGATCGACCGGATGCGCCATTCGGCCACCCGCTCGCTACTCGAACGCGACGACGTGATCATCGTGGCTTCGGTCTCTTGCATCTACGGCATCGGTTCGGTCGAGACCTATTCGGCGATGATCTTCGATCTCGTAAAGGGGAAGGTCGAGGATCAGCGCGAGATCATCCGCAAGCTCGTCGCGCTGCAATACAAACGCAACGACGTCGCGTTCGCGCGCGGCAATTTCCGTGTCCGCGGCGACAGTCTCGAAATTTTCCCTTCGCATTATGAGGACGTGGCTTGGCGCATCTCGTTCTTTGGCGACGAGATCGAGAACATCAGCGAGTTCGACCCGCTGACCGGCAAGTCTGGCGCCAGCCTCGACAAGGTGCGGGTCTATGCCAATTCGCACTATGTCACGCCCGGCCCCACCATGAAGCAGGCGAGCGCGGCGATACGTTTCGAATTGACCGAACGGCTGAAGGAGCTGGAGACAGAAGGCAAGCTGCTCGAAGCCCAGCGGCTGGAACAGCGGACCAATTTCGATCTTGAAATGATCGCCGCCACTGGCAGCTGCGCCGGGATCGAGAACTACTCGCGCTTCCTGACCGGCCGCCTTCCGGGCGAACCGCCGCCGACCCTGTTCGAATACCTGCCCGACAATGCCCTGCTGTTCGTCGACGAAAGCCACCAGACCGTGCCTCAGGTCGGCGCGATGGCCAAGGGCGACCACCGGCGCAAGCTGACGCTCGCCGAATACGGCTTCCGGCTGCCCAGCTGCATCGACAACCGGCCGCTGCGGTTCAACGAATGGGACGCGATGCGCCCACAGACCATTGCGGTTTCCGCGACCCCCGGTTCGTGGGAAATGGAACAGTCGGGCGGCGTCTTTGCCGAACAGGTCATTCGCCCCACCGGCCTGATCGATCCGCCGGTCACCATCCGGCCGGTCGAGGATCAGGTGCAGGATTGCATCGTGGAGTGCAAGGCGACGGCGGCCAACGGCTATCGCACGCTGGTCACCACGCTGACCAAGCGCATGGCCGAAGACTTGACCGAATTCATGCACGAAGCGGGCGTGCGCGTGCGGTACATGCATTCCGACGTGGAAACGCTGGAACGTATCGAGCTGATCCGCGATCTTCGTCTTGGCGTCTATGACGTGCTGGTTGGCATAAACCTGCTGCGCGAAGGGCTGGACATTCCCGAATGCGGGCTGGTCTGCATTCTGGACGCCGACAAGGAAGGTTTCCTGCGAAGCGAAACGTCGCTGATCCAGACGATCGGCCGCGCCGCGCGCAACGTCGACGGGCGCGTCATCCTTTATGCCGATCGCATGACCGGCAGCATGGAACGCGCCATCGCCGAAACCGACCGTCGCCGCGCACGACAGGAAGCGTACAACACCGAACACGGCATCACGCCCGTCACGATCAAGCGCAATATCCACGACATCGTTGCCGACACCGCCAGCCGTGACGGCGTCATCGTCGATATCGGCGACGATCATCGCAACAACCTCGTCGGGCATAACTTGCGCGGCTATATCGAGGAGCTGGAGGCCCGGATGCGCGCCGCCGCCGCCGATCTGGAATTCGAGGAAGCGGGCCGCCTGCGCGACGAAATCCGCAAGCTGGAGAACGAGGAACTCGGCTTGCCCGACAGCGAGAAACGCGCGCCGATCGTCGGTCGCAGCAACGAAGGGAAGCCCGGCATGCGCAAGACGCGTTATGGCAAGTCGAAAGCCAAGTGGAATAAATAAGCGGCTTTACCGGCCCCCATACGCTTGGCATATCCGTGCCATGAAATTTCAGATGAAACTTTTGTGCGCTGCCGCCTTGCTGGGCCTTCTGCCACAAACTGCGTTTGCCACGGATGAAGCCGCGAAGTCCGCGCCCGCGCCGGTCACCGAATACACGGCCAACAAAGCGGAAAAGCGGCTTTCCGGCACCTTCGGCGGCCAGCGCGTAAACTATACCGCCACCGTCGCGGAACAAGTGCTGAAAGACGACAAGGGCAATCCCAAGGCCGCGATTGTCACGACCACCTATATCGCCGAGCCAAACGATCCGTCGCGGCCCGTGACGTTCCTGTTCAACGGCGGGCCGGGTTCGGCTTCGCTCTGGCTACAACTAGGCGCATTCGGGCCGAAGCGCGTCGCCATCCCGTCCGACGCAAAAGACGACGGCGCGCCGCCCTACCCCATTCTGGACAACCCGGATTCGCTGCTGGATGTCACCGATCTCGTATTCATCGATCCTGTCGGCACCGGCTTTTCGCATGTCATCGGCGACACCAAACCCAGCGACTATTACGGCATGGACCAAGACGCGACCAGCGTAGCGCAGGTCATCCGGCAGTGGCTTTCCGAACACGACCGCTGGAACAGCCCGAAATTCCTGGGTGGCGAAAGCTATGGGACGACGCGGTCGGCGCTCGTCGCCGGAAAGCTGGAAAACGATTACAACGATGTCGCACTGAACGGGGTCATCCTGATTTCTGCGATCCTCGATTTCGCGGCAGTCTGGGGCGACGAGGGCAGCGACGTGTCCTATGTTTCCTATGTCCCGAACATGGCGGCGGCGGCACTTTATCACGGCAAGGCGAGCGCCCCGTCGCTCGAACAATTCGTGGCAGAGGCGCGGGCGTTCGCCATCGGCCCTTATGCCACCGCATTGCTGAAGGGGCAGGCCCTGCCCGAAACGGAAAAGGCTGCGGTTCGCCGCGATCTGGCGCGATTCAGCGGACTGTCCGAAGCCTATCTCGACAGGGCAAACCTGCGCGTTTCGCCAGACCGTTATTACAAGGAACTGTTGCGCGACCGTGGCCTGACCATCGGCAGGCTCGATGCCCGCTATACTGGCGTAGACATCGACAACGCGGGTGAAAGCCCCGACAACGATCCCAGCTTTTACGGAATAGACGGCGGCTACACCGCGGCGGCCAACGACTGGTTCCGCCGCACTCTCGGGTACAAGACCGAACGCGACTACAGCCCGATCGGCGGAGTCGGCGCATGGGACTGGCGCCCGGCGGGCGAGGGCAGCGTGGCGACTTACCTCAACGTGGCGCCAACTCTGGGCCGCGCAATGCGGGAAAACAGCGACCTTCGCGTGTTCGTGGGGCAGGGATACTACGATTTCGCAACGCCGTTCCTGGCCGCCGAACAATCGTTGAACCGGCCCGGTATTCCGCAGGACCGGATCGCATTCGAATACTACGGGTCGGGGCACATGATGTACGTCCGGGACGAAGACCGGCAGAAATTGTCGCGCGACGTGCGCGCCTTTATTCGCGCGCGTTGAGGCTATCGGCAGGCGCGCCGGTCTCGGAACGGGGCGAAATCGGTGCAACCCGGCTCCGGCCCCCTTTTGCCGGCGCGCGACCGGTGATACCGCGCCTTTCCATGAACCGGTCGCACATTATCGCCGCCATGCTGGCGCTTTCGCTTTCTGGATGTTCGGACAAGGATAGCGCTGAAAAGGGCAATGCCGTGGCGAAGTTCGACCTTGCCAGCCACGACGATGCGGGCGCGGGCTCTGGCAGCGACACGATGCCCGGCAAGATCGATCCGCCCGACGCGGTCTGGCGTGCGACTGCGAACGGCGCGACTTATGGCGAACCGGGCAGGATCCCGCTGATCGAACTGGTCTGCGACGATGGCATGGTCGCGGCCACGCGCAACATCGCCAGCGACAAGGGTGCAAAGGCACTGTTCGCCTTTGTCGGCTATCGCGGCATTCTGCGGCTCAAGGTCGAAAGCGATGGCAAGGCATGGCGCGGCGCGCTTCGGTCCGATGACCCGCACTGGATCGCGGTGACCGGCGGGCCATTTTACGCGACGGTCGCAGGGGGCGGCAAAGTGATCTCTCCCGCCAGTTCGATCGCCGCGCAAGTCATCCAATCGTGCAAGCCCCAGCCCGACGCCACGATCAAGGGTGCGCCGGGCGAAGGCGAGAAGGTCGAAGGCGTCGAAAGCTCAGCGGCGCAAAGCCCCGGCGCCTGAACAGACGGCTCGACAGTAGGCTCCGGGACGTCCGGAACTAGAGCTTTCCGAACTTTTCCTCGTAAGCCGCACGGTCGCCTTCGGCCAGGTACTTGGCCTGATTGCGCCAGTCGTCGCGCGTAATCCGGCCCGAAAAGCGCCCTAACCCTGCGTCGATACGCTGAACGTCATCGTCGCTCCACGCCGCGATCTGGTCGAACCGCGAAATGCCCATGTCGCCCAGCATAGCGAGCAGCTTGGGGCCCAACCCCTTGATCCGCGAAAGATCGTCCGCATCGGTGCCGCGTTCCGCAGCCCGATCAGCCGCATCGATCTTGATCGCGGCGGCAACGGCCTGCGCATCTTCGGCGTTGCCTGGCATCTGGTCCACGATTTCGGGCGCATGCAATTTTTCGTCATGCGCCAGCGCGGCGGCGGCAACGGCAATCCCGGCCCCAGCCAACCCTTCGGGTGCAAGCGGAGGTTCGTGTTCGTGAAGGACCTGCTGCGCGGCGGGCGCGCTGTCGATCAGCGCCTGATTGCGGCGCGCCGGGCCTACTCCTTCGTCAAGAACGTCGGGCCGGTGGCTGCGCACACGTTTCTTTTTTGGCCGGGCCAGTAACCAGAGTGCGACGAACACCGCGAGCGCCGCGACGATCGCAAAGGCAACCCAGTTCGCCTGGATCAGTTCAACCATCAGACAAATCCTCTTTCCTCGTGACCGAACGCGCCATCAAGTCGCGTGCCGCGCGCAGCCGGAGCAATTGCGAAAGGCGCATGCGACGCGACAACCACATCAAGGCCAACGTCAAGATGCCACCATAGACGATGAGCAACGCAACCAGCAATTCGATCCACAATGGCATTGCCCGCGACCCTATCCCGCGTCCGGAGTGTCGACCGGGGTCGGCACTTGCGGTGCTATCGAAATGACCGAAAATTCGATGCGGCGATTGGCGGGATCGGCGGGATCCAGCCCGTCGACCGGGCGCGCCGATCCGTACCCTTCGACACGTATCGTATCAAACGGCAGCCCGCGCGTCACCAGCGCGTCGCGCACCGCCGCGGCCCGCTCGCGCGACAATTTCAGGTTGACCGCCGCATCGCCCACCGCGTCCGAATGCCCGGCAATCGCGATGATGCTGCCCTTGCACGGTTCGAGCGCGGCCGTGACCTCGTCGAGCAGGACGTCGCTGGCCTTTTCGATCCGCGCGCTGCCTTCTGCAAACAGGATGACGCGCACCGCCAGCAACGTTTCGACATCGCGCTCGCAGTGATAGGGACCGGTGTCCGCAGGCTTCGTTGCTTGCGCCGCCCGTGCGCGGCTCGTCATCCAATGTACCCCGCCGACGCCCGGAATTGCAGCCACGGCTCGGGCTACCCGGCCACGCACATCGTCGTTCAGATCGTCGCCACCCGATAGCGTCGGGTGCCGCGTCGGCCAGCCCACGCTGGTATGGAAATCGGCGACGATGCCCTTCCCGCCCTCTGCCGCGATGGCAACCCGGGCCCGATCCTCCAACCGGGTTACGAAGGCGTTGCCGGTCTGCGCTTCGGCCACCAGCGCGACAAGCGTGACCAGCACAGCGCCGATGGCGACCTTGATCCAGGGCGGCAGGGAAAGAAGTTCATGCATGGCGAGCCGATCGTTAACCTGCCGCGCCTTCTTGCGGAAGAGTGGAGGTCGCCTGATCCGGGTTGGCCTGATCCGGGACGAGATCAGATTTCCGAGCGTTCTTGAACAGGATGCGGTCTTCAGGTCCGAATCCGCGTTTCCAGATTGCGAAGCCGTATGTCGCAAGAATGGCGGGGATACCGAACGCAAGCTCCATCCATTCAGGCAGGAACGTAAAGCCATATCCCACCGCGGCCGCCGGGGCGACCGCCCAGACCAGCGGCCAGCGGAAATTGTTGATGCGGTGTTCCAGAATTCGCGCCAGCATCCGCGATTTCACCAAAGACGCAAAGCCCAGCGCCAGCGTCAGCGCCATGGCGGCGCCGGCGGCCTGAAACAGTTCGCCCATGCCCGCCCGCTGGATCAACGTGATTATTGCGACGGTTAGCAACCCCTGCAAAACGATCGTCGCGGCGGAAATCGCGAGGTTCTTCAACCGCGCGAGATAGATGAGCGCCGCTTCGGACACCACGGCGGTCGCCGCCACGACTTCGGCCAGCAACAGGAACGCCAGCGCACCGGTTCCGTACACGAACTGCGGCCCGACAAGACCCATGACCGCTTCGCCCGGAATGCCCAGAGCCAGCCCGATGCCCGCTTGCGCCGCGACGATCCAGAAACCCGCCTGACACACCTGCCGCGCGATGGCGGCATAGTCCTTGTCCTTCAGCTTGCGAACGATCACCGGGCCGAGGATCGGCTCGAAGCTCGTCTTCAGCTTTTGCGGCAGGCTGGCGACCTGCTGCGCGACGTAGTAGATGCCGACCGTCGCCGGGCTGACGAATATGCCGAGCAGCGCGATGTCCAGCCGCCGCGTGCCCCATTCGATCGCATCGGCCATGGCCAGCGGGAAGTTGTCGCGCGCGATCCGGGCCAGAGGAATGACTTTGGGTCGCCACCCGTGCGGCATGCCGTAATCGCGAACCAGCGGCACAAGCGCGGTGATCGCGGCGGCAATTACGGAAAAAAGATAGGCCAGCGCCAGCCCGCCATCCTGCGTCACGGGGATCAAGTAGAACACGCCTGCCATGATCGAAATCGACCACGGTTCGACGACTGACCGGCTGCGCACAGTGGCGGCGATGTTATAGCGATAGGCCAGCGCCGCCAGCATCACTTCGGTCATGCCCAGCATCACGATCGCCAATGGCAACCATAGATCCCAGTCGCTGTTGCGCCCGTTGGGAAACATCGGATCGGGAAAGACGAACAGGATGGCGGCAAACACCGTGCTGGTGATCAGCGACAGCAGCAGTCCGTCGGCAACGACGTGGGAATCGTCGCGATCGTCGGCGTTCAGCTCCTTGGCCAGCCCGCGCTTCAGGCCCAGCGTGGCGAGCTGACCGCAGATTTCTATGACGATCAGCGCCGACGCGAACCGGCCCAGCTGATCCGCGCCATAAAGCCGCCCGGCAATGAACAGGAACGGCAGGCGCGCGGCCAACCGCATCAGGAAGCCCAAGAAATTGGTGCGTCCGCCCTTGGCCAGCGCGGCAAGATCGGCGCCGGGCGCGACGTCGCCGTCCCGCGCCGGTTCACCGGGCGCGGGCGTCGAAGGCTGGGTCACCTTGCCGACTCCGCGCCATCGGCCGGCACTTCGGGCCGAAGCGGACGGGCAAGCAACGCCTCCACCATCTGATGCGCGCTCACCTTGCCCGACAACAACGCGCAGACCGCGTCGGTGATCGGCATGTCGACACCCATGTCACGCGCCAGCGATTGCAGCACCGGGGCAGTGTGCGCCCCTTCGGCGACAGTGCGCCGGTTGGCCATAAGTTCAGCCGGATCGTGTCCCTGACCCAGCGCCTTGCCCAAGGAAAAATTGCGGCTGGATGTCGACGAACAGGTCAGCACCAGATCGCCCAGACCGCAAAGACCCGACAGTGTTTCGGCGTGCGCACCCTTGGCAAGACCGAAGCGGAGCATTTCAGCATAGCCACGCGCGATCAACGCGGCGCGGGCGTTCTGCCCCAGTTCCATCCCGTCGACCACGCCGCATGCGATAGCGAGCACGTTCTTGACCGAGCCGCCGATTTCCGTGCCGACGAGGTCGTCCGAATAATAGGGCCGGAAATTATGGCGCCCGACATAGGCCGACAGGCGATGCCACTGCGTCGACCCGCCCTCGCAAGCCAGCGTTACCGCGGTCGGCAAGCCGGCGGCCACTTCGTGCGCGAATGTCGGGCCTGACAGGACGGCAAGCTGCGCGCGCGGCGCGGCAGCGCGGGCGACATCGGCCATCAACCGGCCGGTGCCCGCCTCTATCCCTTTGCAACACAGGACGAGATCGCCGGCAAAATCCGGCAAGTTCGCCATCACCCGGCCCAGATGCTGCGCCGGCGTTACCGCGAGCAGCACGTCCATCGCGGCGAAATCCGCGATTTCGCCGCTGGCCGTTATCTGCGGCGATAGCTGCGCGCTGGGCAGATAGTTCGGGTTGAGGTTCCGGGAATTGACCGCCTCGACCACTTCGGGCTCCAGCGCCCAGAGCAGTACGTCGCGCCCGTCGCTGGCCAACATCTGCGCCAGGGCGGTGCCCCACGCGCCCGCGCCGACGACGCCGATCTTTGGCAAAGCGGTCATGCCTTTACCCCTGCCCCGCGCACGGGTTCGGCGTCGGGGTCCAGCGGCCAGCGGGGCCGCGCCGCGATATCGAGCGGATCGCCGCCTTCGGCCAATAGCCCCGCATTCATGCGTTCCCGTCCCGCCCATGCGATCATCGCGGCATTGTCGGTGCAAAGCTGCATCGGCGGCGCGACGAAGCGCAGATCATTGTCGTTGGCCAATGTTTCCAACGTCGTTCGCAGCGACAGGTTGGCGGCCACCCCGCCCGCGACGACCAGCGAACCGACGTCATCGGCATTGGCCAGCGCCCGCCTTGTCCGGTCCAGCACGCAGTCCAATGCGGCTTGCTGAAAACTGGCGGCGATATCGGCTGGAGCGTACTTGCCGCTTTCGTGCGCGCGCATCACGGCGCTTTTCAATCCGGCAAAGGAAAAGTGCGGCTCGTCCGATCCTGCCAGCGGGCGGGGAAGTGGGACAGCCCGCGAATCGCCGGTTGCCGCCAATCGCTCCACCGCCGGGCCGCCTGGAAAGCCCAGGCCGAGAATCTTGGCAGTCTTGTCGAAAGCTTCGCCCAGTGCGTCGTCGATCGTCGTGGCGATACGGCGATAATTGCCGACCCCCCGCACTTCCAGAATCTGGCAATGCCCGCCGCTGGCCAAAAGCAGAAGGTAGGGAAAGGCAAGCCTGGCGTCGGCCAGCCGCGGGCTCAACGCATGACCCTCAAGGTGGTTGACTGCGATCAGCGGCTTTCCGCCTGCCATCGCCAGCGCCTTTCCCGTCACCAGCCCGACCATGACCCCACCTATCAACCCCGGCCCGGCCGTGGCCGCGACCGCGTCGACATCGGCCAGCGTCATGTCCGCTTCGTTCAGCACTTGCGCCACCATCGGGCCCAGCACTTCGACGTGCGCGCGTGCGGCGATTTCGGGGACGACGCCACCATAGGGGCGATGCAGCGCATCTTGCGAGGCGATGGCCTGCGCAATGATCGTCCGATCGTTTGCGACAAGCGCCACGGCGCTTTCGTCACAACTCGATTCGATGCCGAGTACGACCATTCGGGTCACGGTGTCGGCTTTCTGGTCACGGTGTCGGTCACCCCACTTTCCCGTTCCGGTCCATCGCGGCTTTCCCTGAACGCTTTGCGCCGCTAGCACAAGCCGCGATGCCAGACCTTGCACCGAAGTCCACACTTGCGCCCATGCCCGCCAAGCCGCTCAAACTGGGCACCCGCCGTTCGCCGCTGGCGATGGCGCAAGCGCACGAAGCGCGAGACCGGTTGTGCCGCGCCCATGGCTGGACGGAGGATGCGATCGAGATCGTGCCCGTGCTGGCCAGCGGAGACAAGGTTCAGGACAGGCCATTGGCCGATATCGGCGGCAAGGCGCTGTGGACCAAGGAACTGGACGGCTGGCTGCACGACGGGTCGATCGATTTCGCGGTTCATTCGATGAAGGATGTCGAAACGATCCGGCCCGAATGGCTGACCATCGCCGCGCTATTGCCGCGCGCCGACGTCCGCGACGTGCTTGTCGGCGCGCGATCGATCGCCGCGATTCCACCTGGCGCGCGCATCGGGACCAGCGCCCCGCGCCGCGCCGCGCAAATGCTGAACATCAGGCCGGACCTGACCATCGTGGGCTTTCGCGGCAATGTCGCGACGCGTCTGGCCAAGCTGCAGGCGGGCGAGGCGGATGTCACGCTGCTGGCGGCAGCCGGCCTCGAACGGTTGGGTCAGACGGGCGTGGGCACCGCGCTCGATGCACCCGAATGGTTGCCCGCTCCGGCACAAGGCGCGATCGGAATCGAGTGCCGCACGGATGACGCTATGACGCGCCGCGCCCTGTCCGCCATCGACCATGCCCCGACACGCGCGCAGGTGGCGGCAGAGCGCGCGCTGCTGCTGGCGCTGGGCGGCAATTGCCACAGCCCCATCGCGGTGTGGACGCAGGGCAGTGACGAAGTGACGATGACCGTCCGCCTCTACAGCCCCGACGGACTGGTTCGGACAGGGGGAGAAGCGACGTTCCCAGCCGACAGCAACGGCCCGGCCGAACTTGCTGCCCGCCTTTTGTCCGACGCGCCCGAGGCCGTGGCCGTGCATTTTTCAGGCCCGCCTGCATGAAGGCGCCCGCGTGCGTTAAGACGATCGTCGCCATCCGGCCCGAGTCGGCTTGCAGCGCTACCATTACGCTGGGTGCCGAAATGGGCATCCCGGTCGCCGGATCCCCGCTGTTCGCGGTCGAACCCGTGGCGTGGAGCATCACCGGCGCTGCCTATGACGGACTGCTGCTCGGCAGTGCCAACGTACTGCGCCATGGCGGCGAAGGGCTGCGCGCCCTGACCTCGCTGCCCGCCTATTGCGTCGGAGAGACGACTGCGCTCGCCGCGCGCGACGCGGGTTTCATCATCGCGGCAACCGGCAGTGGCGGATTGCAGGCTGTGCTGCCGGTCGCGATCGAGAAAGGTTGCACGAAACTGCTGCGCCTGTCGGGAGAGGCGCACGTTCCGCTGGCCCAGCCGCCGGGCGTCACCATCGATACGGTAACTTGTTATCGCGTCCGCGACCTGCCCGTCGGCAACGATCTTGCCGCGACGCTGCGCGGCGGCGCGGTGGTCATGCTTCATTCGGGCGAGGCTGCCGCGCATTTCACGGCAGAGGTCGACAGGCTGGGCATCGCGCGATCCGGCATTGCCGTCGCCTGCCTTGCGCCCCGCGTTGCCGAACGAGCGGGAACGGGCTGGGCGGCGCTTGCCATCGCCGGCAGGACAGAGGATCGTGCCCTTCTGGCCTTGGCCGCGCAAATGTGCCAAGCCTGATCGCCGACGGACTTTGAAGGACACATGGAAGCGACACCCCCCACTGCGACCCCCATCGCAAGCCCCGATGGAACCGCCGCACGAGATGGCGGCCTTGGCGACAGCGGGCACGGCGAAAATGCCCGTGCCGAAAAGCGCCATCGCAAGATGAATTCGGTCCGCGACATCGCCGTGGCGGTCCTCGTCGCCTTTGCGCTGGGTGCGGCTGTCGCGTTCTGGTTTGCCTATAGCAAAGGCTGGATATTACCGGACGCCACGCAATCGCAAGATGTCGTAACCGCGGCGGCTTTGCCCGATAATGCACTGCCGGGCGCTGCGACATCGACCGGATCGGCCATCGCGGCCCCTGCCCAGGCAGCGATCGACATCCGCCTCGATGAGCTGGAGCGGCGGCTGAACCGCATCGATCTTCAGGCAGAGGCAGCATCGGGTCACGCCGCTCGTGCCGAAGGCCTGCTGGTCGCGTTCGCCGCGCGTCGATTGCTCGAACGCGGGGCTCCGCTCGGCTATCTCGAAAACCAGCTGCAGCTGCGTTTCGGCAATGCCCAGCCCAATGCGGTGCGCGCGATCATCAATGGATCGCGCAATCCCGTGACGCTCGATTCGTTGCGGACCGGCCTTGAAAACATCTCGCTGACCGCCGTCGAAGAGCCGGAGACGCTGTCGGGCTGGGAACGGCTGAAGTCCGAGATTGCGGGCCTGTTCGTGCTGCGCAGCGCCAGCGCCCCATCGCCGCAGCCGGAAATGCGCCTCGACCGCGCTCGGCAACTGCTCGACGACGGCCGGGTCGAAGCCGCTGCCGCGCTGGTCGAACGACTGCCGAATCGTGAAGGTGTCGAACCGTGGCTGGCCGATGCGCGGCGATTTGTGACCGTGCACGACGCGCTCGACCTGATCGAGACGGCGGCTCTGTTGGAACCGCGCCAGTTCAACGATGGCGAAGGCCAGCCAGTGCGCCAACGCAGCCCAGCCGCGCCGGCCCAGACATCCCCGGCCCAAACATCGGCGGCCCAGACCTCGACTGCGGCCGAAACTGCAGCAGCAGCGTTGAATTAACCCTGCAACAACGCGGGCAGCGTTCCAGAAACGCCGCGCGCTTCGTCCATGAACCACCGTTTCAGCGGAGCGATGCGATCGATCGCGCCCATGCCGGCGCGCCGCACAGCGCTGGCGGTTTTGCCGGGCACCCCGAATATCCACGTCAGCGAATCGGTCGCCAACGCCACCGTGAAATCGTCCAGCGCGCGCCAGTCCTGATACCGCTTCAGCAATTGCGCATCGCCAGGTTCAAGGCCCAACCGCAACCCGTCGGCAATCACGTCGGCCAATGCCGCCGCATCGCGCAGGCCAAGGTTCAGCCCCTGTCCGGCGATGGGATGAATGCCGTGCGCGGCATCACCGACCAGCGCCAGCCGTTCGGCCACGATGGTCGGCGCATGGTGGAAACCGAGCGGGAATGACGAACGCGCACCGTCCAGCGCGATTTCGCCCAGCACGCCGCCCATCTTGCGCTGCGATTCGGCGGCAAAGGCGCGGTCCGGCAGCTTGAGCCACGCGTTCGCCTCTTTTTCGTCGACCGTCCAGACCAGCGCGGTGCGGTGCCGGCCCTGATCGTCGTCGATCATCGGCAGCAGCGCGAACGGCCCTGTCGGATAGAAAATCTCCCACGCGATGTTGCCGTGCGGTTTTTCATGGGTCAGCCCGCAAATCAGCGCGCGGTGCCGGTAATCCCACTTCGCGACCGTCAGCCCGGCCTCCTCGCGCGTGGGCGAACGGCGACCTTCGGCGGCGACCATCAGGCTGCCTTCGAACCGAGTGCCATCCTCGCGCACGGCGACGACACCGAATTCGCCGCGTTCGCGCACGACGATGCGACTTTTGGGATGAAAGGCGATGGCCGGTTCGTCGCGCGCCGCTTCGAACAAGGCGATGCGCAATTGCCGATTGGCGAACATGCGACCCAGCGAGCCTTCCTCCGGCTCGGGTCGAAAATGCAGTTCGCCAGGCTTCAACTGATCCGACACCGCGATGCCGTCGATCGGGCATCCGAACGGCTCAAGCTTTTCGACCAACCCGATGTTGGCGAACATGTTCCAGCTCGCGGTCGAAATGGCCGAAGCGCGCCCGTCGAACCCATGCGCCATCTGCGCTTCGGGATCGGCGGCGTCGATCACATGGCTGGTCACGCCCGAACGGGCCAGCGCGAGCGCAAGGCTCATGCCGACAAGCCCGCCACCCAGGATCACCACGTCGCGCCGCTGTGCGCTCATCACTCGTCTCCACCGGGCTTGCTGGACAGCCGCAGCGGCCATCCCTAAACACCTGCCTGAACAAAGCAGACAGATGGCGGCAGGCCCGTTCCAAGGCAACCCCTGCGCGCCATATGCAAAACCTGGACACGATGGCCCAAACCCTTCCGACGACAATCCACTTCCGCCGCCTGATCGTGTTCGTGACCGCGCTTCTCGCGCTGTGCATGGCGCTTCCGGCGCTGGCCAACAACATCGCGGCGGAACTGCGGGTCGAAGGGCCGGTTGCACCGGGCAAGACCGTGACAATGGCCATCGCGATGGAGCCGGCGCCGACCTGGCACGGGTATTGGTCGAACCCCGGCGACGCCGGCTTTGGCATGTCGTTCGACTGGACCATGCCCGATGGATTCGTCGCGGGAGAGCCCGAGTATCCGGTGCCGGAACCGTTGTTGATCGGCCCGCTGATGAACCATGTGTACGAAGGTCCCTATGCGATCCTCGTGCCGCTGACGGTCCCTGCCGATGCGAAGCCGGGCAGCACGATCCCGATCTCGCTCGATGCCAACTGGCTGGCCTGCACCGACGAAATCTGCGTGCCCGAAAAGGGGCATTTCGAAGCGACGATCGAAATCGCGCAAGCCAGTGCCTTGCCAACGCAGAGCGAGGCTTTTGCCCAGTGGCGCGCTGCGCTTCCCGCACCAATGCTTGAAAAAGGGCGCTACGCCATTGTCGACGGCAAGTTGCGGATGGCGATTCCGATCGCCGCCACCGCGACCGTGGCAGGGCCGCACCTGTTTCCGGCCAGCGACGGGATATCGCAATATGCCGTGCCACAGGCGTTTTCGCGCAATGGCGACTGGCTGATTATCGAGACCGCAGCGGTCGATGGCGCAAAGGCAGGCGCGAAATTCGATGCCGTGCTGCGCGTGGACCACGAAGGCAACGGGCTGGCGGTTACGCTCGAACCTGGCGAAGTGCCCGCTGCCGGAAGCGCGATAGGCGGGGTATCCGATCTTGGCGGAGAGAGCCTCGCATGGTTGGTGCTGGCCGCGTTCGTCGGCGGCCTGATCCTCAACGTGATGCCTTGCGTCTTTCCGATCCTGAGCCTGAAGGCTTTGTCGCTTGCGCGCGCCAACCGCGAAGGCGCGCATGTCGAAGCCTTGGCCTATACCGCAGGTGTACTCGTCGCCGTGCTGGCGCTGGGCGCGGTGCTGCTGGGTCTGCGCGCGGTGGGCGAGGAAATCGGCTGGGCGTTCCAGTTGCAGGAACCGGCAACGGTCATCCTTTTGCTGGTCCTTGCCGCTGCGATCACCGCAAACCTGCTTGGCTTTTATGAAATGATCCTTCCGGGGATTGCCGGGGCCAAAGGCGGTGGCGCGTTCCTGACCGGTCTGCTCGCAGCATTCGTCGCGACGCCTTGCACCGGCCCCTTCATGGCCGCCGCGATGGGCGCGGCGCTGTTGTTACCGGTGAGCCACGCCATGTTGCTGTTCGCCGCGCTGGGACTTGGCCTTGCGTCGCCGTTCCTTGCGATCGGGTTCATTCCCGCATTGCGCCGCGCGCTGCCGAAGCCGGGCGCATGGATGGTGCGCTTTCGACATATCATGGCTGTGCCCATGGCGCTGACCGCAATGGCGCTGGCGTGGCTGGCATGGCGGGTCGGCGGCTTGCCACTGCTGGTTCTTGGGCTGGGCGCGGCGCTGGCAGTCATTGCCTTGCTTGTCCTCGCCGGGCGCAGGCAGCGGCGCGGGTCTGCCGCAACGGTACCGGTGCTGGCGGCCATGGCGCTGGCGCTGCTGGCTGGCGGCGCGAGCGCGGCGATGGAGCCGGCCGCCCCCCGTGTCGAAGCCGGGCTCGATGCAATCCCCTTTTCCCCGGTCGCGCTGGCCGAAGCGCGGGCAAGCGGCAAACCTGTTTTTGCCTATTTCACGGCGGACTGGTGCGTCACGTGCAAGGTCAACGAAGCGAGCGCGATCGATCGCGACGCAACGAGGGCCGCCTTCGAAAAGGCTGGCGTCGTCGTCATCCGCGGCGACTGGACCCGTCGCGATCCGACAATTACCCGCTATCTTGAAGAACATGGCGCAGCCGGCGTTCCGCTTTACGCTTGGTATGCGCCGGGCAACGATGCCGAGCTTTTGCCGCAAGTGCTGACCGTCGGCATGCTATCTGAACGCGCTGCATCATCGCCAAAATGACCCGAATAGGACAATGGCGATATTTTTTCGGAACCTAGCTTCTACAGGTCAGTTATCGTCCGGATAGGGGCCGGCATTTTTGCCGGGATGAAGTATCGATCTTGCCGCCTTGGAACGGGTCGCGGATCGCAGGGAAATGACAAGCATGACAGACGGCGGTTCCGATCAAAGGCTCCTGAAGCCGGGCGAAACTACTGTGGTTTTGCTGGTTGAGGACGAGATGATCATCGCGTTCGACATAGCCGATCAGCTTATTTCCTCAGGTTTCGACATCAACGGCCCCCATCCCAGCAACGTCAAGGCATTGAGCGCGATCGAAGTCGCCCGGCCGGACGTCGCGATCCTCGACGTGCAATTGGCTGACGGTGATGTCTATCCGGTGGCCACGCGGTTGTACGAAATGAACGTCCCCATCGTGTTCCATTCCGGCCACGCCGACCCCGGCCAGCTGAAGCTTCAGTTTCCCGGCGCGGTCGTCTGCACGAAGCCTTGTTCCGCCGGCCGTCTGGAAAGCGCGGTACGCTCCGTCATGGGCGGCGGCGACTGAACGACGAATGCTGTGCGCCGTTGGTTTCCGGCGTTTGACAGCGATTTGAGAGTTCTGACAGACGCGGCGGCATGAAAATTGCCAGAAATGCCAAAGCCAATGGTGGCTGGACCGGCATCACGATCCTCCTCGCATCGGTCGTCCTCGTCATCTTCGGTCTTTTCGTCCGCTATGGCGACAACGACATTTTCCAGCAGGCCCACGGCGACCTCACGGCGTCGAGCGAGCTGCCAGCGGCCGGACCGCAGGACATTCTCACCGCCGATTTCACGATTTGTGACGAATCGGACCGCCGAGATTGCGTGGTCGATGGCGACACGATCTGGTTTCGCGGCGACAAGATTCGCGTGCTCGACATCAATTCGCCCGAGACTTCGACACCAAGCTGCGATCAGGAATTCGCGTTAGGCAAGGCGGCCACCGAGCGATTGCGCCAATTGCTGAACGCCGGCCCGTTTTCGCTGGAATCAGGGCCGGAGGAAACCGACCGCTATGGCCGAAAGCTGCGCCGCATAACGCGCGGCGGCAAATCGCTGGGCGATATCCTGGTTGCCGAAGGGCTCGCCGAACGATGGCAGGGCTTTCGCCGGAACTGGTGTTAATCTGACATTCTGTTTCGTGCTGTAGGCTGCCTTGGTGTCTTGGCGGAACAACCCGTGCCTGGCAGCCGTTGGAGGCACCATGAGCGTAGATGTGCAGCTTCACGAGATTATCGGCGCGACCGAAATCGAAGAACGGTTCCTGAAGGACAGCGTGATCCTGCTGCGGCGTGCCGTCGGCAGTCCGGGCTTTGGCGGTTCGGTTCGTCAGGCGGCGTACGGTTATACAGGTTGGAAAGGCATGCACGGATCGCCCCGCGCGCTGGACGGCGACGAGATCTGGGATCGCATCGTCATGGGCCGGGAATGCGGCAAGACTGCCGACCACACGCTCGATCTCGCGATCCAGATCGAGGATATGGACGGCCCCGGCACCACACATCCGATGATCGGGCGCACGCGGCTTGGCACCCTGCCGATCCGCACAGCCCGCTGGTTCGTCGCGCAATGCATGGATGCCGGCGACCGTGTGAACATGGCCGCACACTTGATGCACCAGTGGATGCACGTATCTGGTTTCGTCCACGGCGATGAGAACAAGGGTCAGGATGCACCGTCCGTGCTCGCCCGGCTGGTGCGGCGTTCACTGGAAGCGGATCATGGCGACGAGATCGATGCCCATGTCACTGCCCTGCTCACGCTCGACGTTTCAGGTTGCGACTGTTGCCCTATGGACGAAGCGGAAGCACGGGAAGCTGTTCACGCCGGCTGATTGAAGGCTCCACTGTCATTCACCGCTGCGCCGCGGATGCAAGAGAAAACCTGCTTTGCACGGGGGATAGCGGGCAACGGTCGCTTCCCTTAAGCCCGCGCTCCCCTATTTAGGAACACATGGCGAACCCCGCCCTTCCCGCAGCCGTTCCCCTGCCCGCCGTTCACGCCAGCCACTCCGGCTGCTGGCTGTCCGACGCGGCGGGCAATGTACGTGCGCTGTCGCGCGGCGAAGCGATCATGGCCGCGGCGGAAACCCCGCTGCTGATGCTGAACGCGCCGCTGGTCGCCAGCCGCCTTGGTTATCCGGAGCTTTCGGGCCTCGACCTTCTCGAACTGTTCGCCTTCGTCTTTCCCGCCCGTTTCATGGTCCCCACACCCAAGGGGCTGGCCGAAGCGGTCGGCCTTCCCGTGCCAGAGCATGAGGGCGAAGTGCCCATGCTGCTCGCCCGCGCCGCCGCCCGTCTTTTCGCGATTTGTGAGAGCGAGGAATGGGGCGAGCGCGACGGGGCGTGGAGCGTGCTGCAATCGCTGACCCGGTTGAAATGGCCGTGGTCCGGGATGTTGGTGCCGCATGTGCACAAGCCCGAACGGGCAGAACGCTGGCTGTTCGCCAAGCTGCCCGAATGGGACGAACAGCCGCCCCGGCCCCAGCCCAAGCACGTCACGCTCGATGCGCGGGACATTGCGGACAGGCTCGACACCCTGACCGGCAACGATGCCGAACGGCGCGATGGGCAGCACGATTACGCCCAAGCCGCCGCCAATGTCTTTGCCGCGCGCGCCGAACGTGGCCGGCCCAACATGGTGCTGGCGCAGGCCGGCACGGGTGTAGGCAAGACGCTGGGCTACCTCGCCCCCGCCTCGCTTTGGGCGCAACAGGCAGAGGGTACGGTTTGGGTTTCGACATATACCAAGGCGTTGCAGCGTCAGCTTCGCCGTGAAAGCCGCCGTGCATGGCCGGATGACGCGGCCAGCGGCAAGGAGCGTACCACACCAGCCGTAGTCGTGCGCAAGGGGCGGGAGAATTACTTGTGCCTGCTGAACCTTGAGGATGCGCTGCAAGGCGGCTTTCAGAACCGGGCCGCGTTGTTCGCGCAACTGATCGCGCGCTGGGCCGCATTCAGCGAAGATGGCGACATGGTCGGCGGCGACCTGCCCGGCTGGTTGCCGACGCTGTTCCGCAAACGCGGGCTGACCGCTCTCACCGACCGGCGCGGCGAATGCGTCTATGCCGGTTGCCCGCACTATCGCAAATGCTTCATCGAACGCGCCGCGCGCCAATCGGCCCACGCGGACCTCGTCATCGCGAACCACGCGCTCGTCATGGTGCATGCGGCGCGGTCGGGCGGGCAGGACGGCGAACGGCAAAGCCCCGCGCGCATCGTCTTCGACGAAGGGCACCACTTGTTCGACGCCGCCGATTCGACATTCGCCACGGCGCTGTCGGGCGCCGAAACGATCGAAATGCGGCGCTGGGTCATCGGGCCAGAAGGCAAGTCGAAAGGCCGCCGCCGGGGCCTGGCCGCTCGATTGGCCGATGTCGCCAGCTATGACGAGGACGGAGAGCGCGCCATCGCCGCCGCCCGCGACGCGGCGGGCGAACTGCCGGGCGACGGCTGGTTGCAACGCCTCGGCGAAGGTGATCCGTGGGGCCCGATCGAGGCGCTGCTCGCATCCGTGCGCCGGGTCACATATGCGCGGGACGAGGCGGGGAGCGAGGCGGGCTACGGCCTCGAAACCGAAGCGGTCGACCTCGACGGCCCGCTGGTCGAAGCGGCGGCGCTGGCCCGCGATGCGCTTGCCCGCCTGCGCCAGCCGCTGATGAAGCTGGCCTCACGGCTGGAGGCAATATTGGAAGAGCCGCCAGATTGGCTCGATCCGCAAGGTCGGCAACGCATCGAAGGGGCGCGCCATTCGCTGGCGTGGCGCATCGACGTGCTGACCGCTTGGGAATCCCTGCTTTCCCGCATGGGCGGCCCTGCCGACCCCGATTTCGTCGACTGGATGGCGATCGAACGAGCCGAAGCGCGCGAATTCGATGTCGCAATCCATCGCCGCTGGCTCGACCCGATGAAGCCATTTGCTGCCACCGTGCTCGTCCCCGCGCACGGGGTCTTGCAAACCAGCGCGACGCTGTGCGACCGTTCGCCCGAAGGGCCAGACTGGGACCGCGCGGTGCGCCGCTCCGGAGCCAATGCGCTTGGCATTTCGCCCCGCATTTCGGAAGCTGAAAGCCCGTTCGATTATGCTCGGCAGGCGCAGGTCATCATCGTCACCGATGTGAAGAAGGGCGACATCGCGGGCCTCGCCGCCGCCTATGGCCGGTTGATCGAAGCGTCGCAGGGCGGCGTGCTTGGCCTGTTTACCGCGATCCGCCGCCTGCGCGTCGTTCACGCCCGCATCGCCGATCGCCTCGCGCGGTCGGGCCTGCCGTTGTTCGCGCAGCACGTCGATCCCATCGATACCGGCACGCTAGTCGATATCTTTCGCGATGATCCGCGCGCCAGCCTGCTTGGCACTGATGCCCTGCGCGACGGGGTCGACGTGCCGGGCGAATCGCTGCGGCTCGTGGTCATGGAACAAGTGCCTTGGCCCAAGCCATCGATCCTGCACCGCGCGCGCCGGGCTGCGACCGGCGGCGAACGGGCCGAACGGCAGGCCCACGACGATGCCATCGTGCGGGCGCGGCTGGCGCAGGCGTTCGGTCGTTTGATCCGCACGCGGCAAGACAGCGGCGCGTTTATCGTCCTGTCCCCGGCATTTCCGTCGCGCCTGCTGTCTGCGTTCCCTGCTGGAACGCCTGTCACGCGCACGACGCTCGACGATGCTTTACAAATGTTGGTCGCCGGTGTTTCCTGCGCTCCGACGGAACACGAGACCGAGGGATAATTGGGTTTGAAGCGCTTGGGACTCCTGCGTCATGCAAAATCGGAAGAAGACCAGTCGTCGGGCTATGATTTCGACCGCGAACTGAGTGCCAAGGGCCGCCGTGCCGCCGAAGCAATGGGTCGCCACATCGGCAAGAAAGTCGCACCTTTCGACCGCATTCTCGCCAGCCCCGCCCGGCGGGCGCAGGAAACGCTGAATATCGCGCTGGACGCCATGGGCAAGGCCGCGCCGGTGGACCGGATCGAAGACCGCCGGCTTTACCTTGCGACCAGCGATTCCATCGACGAGGTCGTGGCGCAACTTGGCGGCGATGCGGACAGCATCCTGCTTGTCGCGCATAATCCGGGGCTGGAGGATGTGGTGCTGGACCACGTACCCAACGACGGCAGTTCGCGGTTACGCGATATCGTGGCGGTCAAATATCCCACCGGGGCCTTTGCGATCCTGGAATTCGATATCGATGACTGGTCGTCCATTGGTGGCGCGACTGCCCGGCTTATCAGCCTGACGCGTCCACGCGATATCGACCCGACGCTCGGCCCCGAAATAGCACGCTGAATACTGATTTTCGGGCTGGAAACGACCGCGTTAAATCCGTTCCGCGCCCAAAGAATTCATTCGAGAATCGCACCCGCCAACTTCTCGCGGATCGAACGAAGCCGAGCCTTGAGCAGGATGTCGGCGGTGCGATCGGCCGGTGCTGGCCCGACCACTGGAGGTGAGCTGGTTGCCGGGGGCGAAGCATTGATCGACGCACCCTCACTAGTGCTCTCTTCAAGGACGCGGACAGCGCCTCGCAAACGCGCGACCATTTCGGGCGCAGGGCCCACGGTTCGGGCCTCAGGCTCTACCGATGCGGGTTTTTTCGCCCCGTCCTCGATCGCCTTCACCGCCCCGCGGATCGTATAACCATCGTGGTTGAGCAGACGATCGATGTTCTGCAGCAGCTCGACATCGCCAGGCCGGTAATAACGGCGACCGCCACTGCGCTTTACCGGGCGGAGCATCGGAAACTGCTCTTCCCAATAGCGCAGGACGTGCGGCTTTATATCGAGCGCCGCCGACACCTCGCCAATCGTGCGGAAAGCCTGAGGGTCCTTACCGTCTTCGAACAGGCTGTCCTGCATCGATTAAGAGCCGCTGACGCGGTCCTTCAACATCTGGCTGGCCCGGAAAGTAAGCACGCGGCGCGGCGTGATCGGCACCTCGATGCCGGTCTTGGGGTTACGGCCGATCCGTTCGCCCTTGTCGCGCAAGAGGAAGGTCCCGAACCCCGAGATCTTCACGTTTTCACCTTTGCTCATCGATTCACACATAAGCCGAAGGATCGATTCGACCATAGTGAGCGAATCGGCCCTGCTCAGGCCAACCTTGTGATGGACGGTGTCCGCAAGGTCGGCACGGGTCAGTGTTCCCACAGAACGCATGATTCCCAATTCCCCAGTTGCCCCGAAGTGTGCGACCACGGATTGGACTTATCTCACACAGGAGCCGCCGCGCCAAGCCCGAGCGCGAAAAAGCTAACTTTTTTCAGGGTTTGGTCTCGATTGTGACCAATTCGGGTCACGCCGAACGGCAATTTATGCGCGCAGCAGGCTGGCGCCCCACGTGAACCCGCCGCCCATCGCCTCGAGCATGACGAGATCGCCGCTTTTGATTCGCCCGTCGCGGAAGGCCACGTCGAACGCGAGCGGCACCGACGCCGCCGAGGTATTGGCATGGATGTCCACCGTCTTGACCATGCGTTCGACCGGCAGACCAAGCTTTTTGGCGGTGGCATCAAGGATGCGGGCATTGGCCTGATGCGGTACGACCCAGTCAATATCGGTCGCGGCATAGCCGGTTTCGGACAGAACCTCGGTCAGGACATCGGCCAGGTTCACTACCGCGTGGCGGAAAACCTCGCGCCCCTTCATCCGCAGTTTACCGACCGTCTGCGTCGTCGAAGGACCACCGTCGACGTAGAGCAGGCAATTGTGCTCGCCATCGGTGTGCAGCTTGGTCGCGATGATGCCGGGAGCGGTGTCCGCCTGATCAGCCGGGAATTCGCGCAGTTCCAGCACCATGGCACCGGCGCCGTCACCGAACAGGACGCAGGTCGTGCGGTCTTCCCAGTCGAGGATGCGGCTGAAGGTTTCCGCCCCGATGACCAGCGCCCGTTTGCCCATGCCACGATGCAGCAAGGCGTCGGCGGTGCCCAAGGCGTAGAGAAAGCCTGAACAGACTGCGGCGACGTCAAAGGCATAGGCCTGCTTGCAACCGAGCGCGCTCTGCACCTTGCTGGCGGTCGACGGGAAAGTCTGGTCGGGCGTGGCGGTCGCAAGGACGATGACGTCGATGTCGTCGGGGGTCAGGCCCGCCGCTTCGATCGCCTTGCGCCCGGCGTCTGTCGCGAGCGTTGCGGTGGTTTCGCCCTCACCCGCGATATATCGCTGACGGATGCCGGTGCGATCGACGATCCAGTCGTCGCTCGTCTCGATCTGTGTGGCGAGATCGGCATTGGTGACGACTCGCGCCGGGAGGCCGGAGCCGGTTCCCAAAAGGACCGAACGACGGATCATCCCGCTCACGCAGCCTGCCCCGCGGGTGCCGTGTCGGTACCACGTGCGAGGTCGGCAGAAATACGGTCGATGAGATCTTCCTCCAGAAGCCGTGCGGTGACGGCCACGGCATTGGCGACACCCTTGGCATTGGCGCTTCCGTGGCTCTTCACGACGATGCCGTTGAGGCCGAGGAACACCGCGCCATTGTGGTTGTTGGGGTCGAGATGATGCTTCAAAAGTTCGGTCGCGGGCCGACTGACGAGGAAGCCGATCTTGGAGCGTAGGGACGACTGGAACGCGCTTTTCAGCAAGTCCGCCACGAAACGCGCCGCGCCTTCGACCGCTTTCAGTGCGATGTTGCCCGAAAAGCCGTCGGTGACGACGACATCGACTTCGCCGCGGTTGATCTTGTCCGCTTCGATGAAGCCGCCGAACGACAGGGCCAGCCGCTGGTCAGCCGCGCGCAGCTTTTCCGAAGCTTCACGCAACACTTCGGTGCCCTTGAATTCTTCGGTCCCGATGTTGAGCAGCCGGACGCGCGGTTCGGCAAGGCCCGTGGCGATTCGCGAATAGGCCGCGCCCATGATCGCGAACTGGACGAGGTTACGCGCGTCGCAGTCCGTGTTGGCGCCAAGATCGAGCATAACCATGTCGGTATCGCCCAGCGTGGGCAGCAATGCGGCAAGCGCAGGCCGGTCGATGCCCGGCATGGTGCGCAGGCTCAGCTTCGCCATCGCCATCAGCGCGCCGGTGTTGCCACCGGACACGGCGGCCCCGGCCTCACCCTTCTTCACGGCATCGATGGCCATACCCATGCTGGTCTTGCGCGCACGGCGCAGGGCCTGGGTCGGCTTTTCATCGCCCGTGACTTCTTCGGGTGCGTGGAGAATCTCCGACGCGCCGCGCATGTTCGGGTGATTGTCGAGCGCACGCTTGATCCGCTCCTCGTCACCGACGAGAAGGAACTTGAAGCGGTCATGTTCGCGGCGCGCCAGTGCGGCGCCCTCGATCATGACACGCACGCCATGATCGCCGCCCATCGCGTCAATGGCGATACGCGGGAGATTCATGGTTTACGTCCTTGCAAGTGTCTGCGGGCGATCAGAGCCCGACGGAAACGATCTCGCGTCCGTTGTAATGGCCGCATGCGTTGCAAAGGTTGTGCGGGCGCTTCAATTCGCCACAGTTCGAGCATTCGTGGAATGCCTCTACCTTCAATGCATCATGCGAACGACGGTTGCCACGACGGTGCGGCGATACTTTTCTTTTTGGGACAGCCATTTCGGCACCTGTTCAATCTGAATCGACGATCTTTGCGGGCCGCCCTAGTCCAGCCTCCGGCACGGCACAAGCCCACAAGAGGGCCCGCGCGCGCTTTCGACACTAGGGTGCGGCGAAGGCGCGCGCTATAGCGAATTTTCACAGGTGCGCAAGTGCTGCGCCTACTGCTTCAGCGCCATATCCGCGACAAACGGGTTGGATTGGCGCTCCGCACCGAAAGTACTGATCGGTCCGTGCCCCGGAATGAAGGTCGTCTCGTCACCCAAGGGCCATAGCCGCTGCGTGATCGAATCGATCAGGGTCTGGTGATCGCCCATCGGAAAATCGGTGCGCCCGATCGATCCCTTGAACAGGACATCGCCGACAACGGCAAAATGCGACGGAGCGTGGTAGAACACGACATGACCCGGCGTGTGACCGGGGCAATGGATAACATCGAGTACCAGATCGCCCACCGTAACCGTGTCGCCGTGATGCAGCCAGCGGTCGGGTTCGAAGGTATGCGCCTCCATGCCCCAGCGCGGGCCATCGTCGTCCAGCGCGGCGATCCAGAAGCGGTCGGCCTCTTCCGGTCCTTCGATCGGCACGCCCATGTCCTTGGCTAATACACCTGCGTTGCCGCAATGATCGAGATGGCCATGAGTGACGAGAATCTTTTCCAGCGTCACCCCCGCCTTGGTAATGGCGTCGCGAATCCGGTCGAGGTCGCCGCCGGGATCGATGACGGCGGCCTTCTTCGTTTTCGTGCACCATATCAGCGAGCAGTTCTGCTGCAGCGGCGTGACGGGCACGATGGCGGCACGCATGGGTGGCTCGCTAGGGACGGCAGTCGGTTGGGTCTGTTCGGTCATGGTGCCGGATGTGGCGGGGCAACGGGACGAATGCAAGGCATAGCCGATGGCGCGGCCGCCGGGCGATTCTCAGCCGAATGGGACTATGGCAAAGGCACTAGATCCGCCCGCCCTTCCAGACGACGCGACCCAGCACCTCGACCTCGTTCAGCGAGACGTCGGCGTCGGAAGGATAAGCCCGGTTGTCGGAAATGACCGAGACACGGCCCTCTCGCTCGAACAAGAGGCGTTTGACCAGCAAAGTCCCGTCGCGGCGGATAACGTGCACGCCGTCGCGCAGTCGCCCTTCGGCGCGGGCGACGAGGATCTCGTCTCCGTCCGCCAGCGTCGGGTCCATCGAATCGCCAGCGACCGACAATGCCGCCAGCACGCCAGGCTGAAGTCCGAGTTCACGCAGCCAGCCTTCGGAAAAGCGCAGATGCCCGACAGGGGCGTCGTCATCCGCCAATGCGCCCGGTCCGGCCGATGCGCCGAGCGCGAGCCGAGGCACGTCGATCCAGCCGCTACCCCGCCGCCGTTTCGGGATCGCGTGGGAATTATCCTCCGACCCTTGTGCACCCAGTTCCGATTCGTCCACGCCAAAGAACTGGGCCAGCGTTCGCCGGTCGTTCTCCTCCAGCTTGCGCGGGCTACCCTTGCGGATAAACTGCTGCAGATACGTTGGATTTCGTCCGATCAGTTTCGACAAGGCAGAGAGCGATACGCCCCTCTGCTCGGCAAGTTCGACCAGTCTGTTGCGCGTGCGATCGTTAACCATTCCTCGTTCCTACACGATGTATTTTTCCTAGACAAGTAGGATTTGGATCAGCAGCAAAGGATTATTCCTACAGCGAATCGCCGGGAACATGCGGTGACGCAAACAGAGGAGGGCCAACTTGTTGCTCAGGGAAGTCGAAAAATTCTTACGCCGGACCGGCATGCCGGCCACCAAGTTCGGACGCCTTGCCGTGAGCGATCCGCGCCTCGTGCTCGATCTGCGCAATGGTCGCGAGCCCCGCCGCCGGATGATGATGCGGGTGGAACATTTCATGAACAACCATACACCCAGTTTTTGCCAACTTACCCAGGAGTCGCCCGATGCTTGCTGAAATATCTCCGCCCGGTGCCAACTGCGCACCAGCCAAACGGAGCTCGCAACGGTTTCCCGGCGAGCGGCTCGAAGCAGCCATAAAGGCGCTAGCATCGGGATATGGGCAAGTCGTAATCCATCGGGAAACGCCTTGGGCCAGCATCACTTTTTCGGGCACCCGGCACACTTTGTCGCTGTCATTTTCGGGCAGCACCGCGGTGGAGGCGGCAGAACTCATGATCGCGGAACTGCCCGATCATGAGTTCTCGTTCCCGGGACAGCTTGTCGCCGACGCACAAGTGCTGGCGGTGGATCATGCATTGCTGCCCGAACCGGTGCTGCGGGTCGAGGTGGAGCTTTTGCTGTTGCAGGATGCCTGACCGCGCACTTCGATTAACGTCTTAATCGAGGAACCGTTACCCATGCCGACCTTTTGCAAAGGCATGACAGAAAACATGAGCGGCATCTCGCCTGATCGCAACGACGACCGCCACGGATCGCCCACCAAACTTTCGATGCGCGTCTGGCTGGAAACGGTGAAGGCCGGCTGGGCGCGCGCTTCGGCACACAACATGGGGCTGATCGCGGCGGGCGTCGCGTTCTACATGTTTCTCGCCATGGTGCCGTTGCTGGGCGCGATCGTCATGCTTTACGGCATCGTCGCAGATCCTCAGACGGCGGCGACCCATATCGCCGAACTGTCGAACGCCCTGCCCGCGTCCGCTGCCGAAGTCATCGCCAGCCAGATCCAAGGTGTCGTCGAAACCAAAGGATCGACCAAGGGTATCGCGCTGTTCGTCGCGCTTGGGCTCGCGCTGTTCGGCGCGCGCAATGGGGCGGGATCGATCATCATCGCACTCAACATCGCTTTCGACTGCAAGGAAGAACGCGGATTTCTGCAAAAGAACCTCGTCGCGCTGGGCACCACGCTTGGCAGCGTCGTGGCGGCGGCGATCCTGTTCGTGGGAATCGGGGCGTTCGGCGCGTTGCAAGCGCTTGTCGCACCCGACTCCGCTGCGATCGCGATCGTTGCGCAACTGGCGACGTGGCTGCTGCTGATCGTCGCGCTCGCGTTCTGCATAGCATTGCTGTTCCGGTACGCGCCCGCCTGCTCGACCGGCTCGATGCGCTGGTTGTCGCCGGGTGCGATTTTCGCAGCCGTCATCGCGGCGCTGCTGACTTTCGCCTTTGGAGTCTATGTCGCCAATTTCGGCAATTACAACGCAACGTATGGCGCGCTGGGCGGGGTCGTCGTATTGCTCACTTGGATCTGGCTGACCAGCTATGTCCTGCTGATCGGCGCGGAATGCGACGTGGCACTGCTGAACCGGACCGATACGCCCGATCCGGCCCAACTCTTCGGCTGATCAGGCCAGCGACCACTCCCACCCCAAAGGGTCGCCGTCCATCACTTCGACGCCCTTTGCCGCAAGATCGTCGCGGATCGCATCGGAAGTGGCAAAATCCTTCTCAGCGCGCGCTGTCTTGCGCCGGACCATCGCCGCTTCAATCTCCGTCTCGTCGATTTCTGCGTGCGTGGGCCTGATGCGAAGTTCGGTCCGCGCGATCAACGGCAGGCCGAGTGCGGACAGCATCGCCCCGACAAGCGAAGCCTTCTGTTCGGGATCGACCTTCTTCACCGCCACCGCCTCCTCAAGCACCGTCAGCGCCACGGCAGTGTTGAGGTCGTCGGAAAGCGCCGCGTCGAACCGGTCGACCAGCGGCGCCAGTTTGGGGTGCGTCACCGTCGCGCGCACCGAAGCCAGCGTCGCCCCGTCGGTCACGACCTCGATCAGTCCGCGAGCCGCTGCCAACAGGCGTTTCAGCCGTACCAGCGCAGCGTTCAGCCCTTCCCACGAAAACTCCAGCTCGCTGCGGTAATGCGCCTGAAGACACAGCATCCGGTAGGCGAGCGGGTGATAGCCCTTGTCGATCAGCAGTTGCAGGCGCAGGAATTCGCCCGACGACTTGCTCATCTTGCCGCTCCGCTCGACGAGGAAGTTGTTGTGCATCCAGACCCGCGCGCCGGAATTGGCGACGTCGGCAAGGCCCATGCTTTCAGGCCCGCCGCACTCGCAGAACGCCTGGTTCTGGGCAATTTCGTTGGGGTGGTGGATTTCGCGGTGATCGATGCCGCCGGTGTGGATGTCGAACGGGAAACCCAGCACCTTGCCGCTCATCACGCTGCATTCGAGATGCCAGCCCGGCGCTCCGCGGCCCCATGGGCTGTCCCATTCCATCTGCCGCGTCTCGCCCACAGGCGTCTTGCGCCAGATCGCGAAGTCGGCGGCGTTGCGCTTGCCGTCCACAGCCTCGATCCGGGCATGCTCGTTCTCCGGCCCTTCTTCGGTTACGGCGCGGGCCAGCTTGCCGTAATCGGCCACGGTCGAAACATCGAAATAAAGCCCGCTGTCGAGTTCGTAGCAATGCTTGGGTGCAATCGCGGTCGCAAACGCGATCATGTCGTCGATGAAATCGGTCGCGATCGTCCACTGCGCCGGCTGGCGGATATTCAACGCCCTGATGTCGGCCCAGTACGCTTCGGTATAATGGCGCGCTATGTCCCAGATGGATTGGGCCTTGGCAGCAGCCATCTTCTCCATCTTGTCCTCGCCCGCGTCGGCGTCGTCGGTCAGGTGCCCCACATCGGTGATGTTGATGACGTGGGTCAGGTCATAGCCCTTCCACGTCAGCACCCGGCCCAGCGTGTCCGCAAAGACATAGGCGCGCATGTTGCCGATGTGTGGGTAGTTGTAGACGGTCGGCCCGCACGAATAGACCCGCGCTTCGCCCGCATGGACCGGCACGAACGGCTCGGCCCGCCGGGTCAGCGAGTTGAACAGGGTCAGCGGGTGATCGGTCGCTTGCGTCATGGCCTGCGCCTCTGCCCACAGCTGGCGCGCGCGGTCAAGCGGCGCGCGCCAGCTGTGGGTTCAGCTCAGGAAGCGGACCTGATCGTCCAGCGCGATGCGCGGGCGTTCGAAGTGGTTCACTGATGCGGAGTGGTCGCCGTAACCGATGGCGATGCCGCAGAACAGGATCTGCTCTTCGTCCGATACGCCGATCTGTTCCTTGATGACGCGGGCGTACATCGCCATCCATTCCTGCGGACAGGTATCGAACCCTTCTTCCTGACACAGCAGCATGATCGTCTGCAGCCACATGCCGACATCCGACCACTGCGGCGGACCCATGAAGCGTTCGAAGTGGACCATGAGCACGACCGGCGCGCCAAAGGATCGGATGTTCTGCCGCGCAAATTCCTCCCGCAGATCCTTGTCGCCGCGCTCTATCCCCATCGAACCGTACAGCAACCCGCCCAGTTCCTTGAGCCGCCCCAGGTGTTCGGGCGACTGTTCGGGATCGGACCAAGAATACTCCGCCGGGTCCTGCGGCTGGCTGGCAGACATCGCGTCCTGCACTTCGCGCAGTTTGGCGCCCGACAACACCGTTCCGCGCCACGGTTGAAAATTGCAGCCCGATGGCGCGAACCGAGCCTTGTCGAGGATACGGCGGATGACGGCCAAGTCGACAGGCTTGTCCAGGAACGCGCGGGTCGAGCGGCGTGCGGCAACGGCTTCGGTCACGTTCATTTATCGTCTCCCTCGAACAGCCCGGCGAGCTGTTCGATCATCGTTCCGCCCAACTGTTCGGCATCCATGATCGTCACCGCGCGCTTGTAATATCGCGTCACGTCGTGCCCGATGCCGATGGCAACAAGCTGGACTGGTGACTTCTTCTCGATCCACTCGATCACCTTGCGCAAGTGCTGTTCGAGATAACCGGCGTTGTTCACACTCAGCGTCGAATCGTCGACCGGCGCGCCGTCGGAAATGACCATCAGGACGCGGCGATCCTCGGTCCGGGCCAGCAGGCGGGAATGGGCCCACAACAGCGCCTCGCCGTCGATGTTTTCCTTCAGCAGCCCCTCGCGCATCATCAGGCCGAGATTGCGACGCGCGCGGCGCCACGGTTCGTCCGCCTGTTTATAGACGATGTGGCGCAAGTCGTTGAGCCGTCCGGGATTGGCCGCCTTCCCCTTGGCCAGCCACTGTTCGCGGCTCTGCCCGCCTTTCCACGCGCGGGTGGTAAAACCGAGAATCTCGGTCTTCACGCCGCAGCGTTCGAGCGTGCGAGCCATGACGTCGGCGCTGATCGCCGCGATGGAAATCGGTCGCCCGCGCATCGAACCGGAATTGTCGATCAACAGTGTGACGACAGTGTCCTTGAACTGCTGCTCGCGCTCGATCTTGTAACTGAGCGATTGTCCCGGCGACACGACGACACGGGCCAACCGCGCCGCATCGAGCAGACCTTCGTCCTGATCGAAATCCCACGACCGGTTCTGCTGCGCCATCAACCGACGCTGGAGCCGGTTCGCCAGTTTCGTGACGACGCCCTGCAAACCCTTCAGCTGAGCGTCGAGATAGGCGCGAAGGCGGGTCAGTTCCTCTTCGTCGCACAGTTCGCTTGCCGCGACGACCTCGTCGAAATCGGTGGTGAAGGCGCGATAGTCGAAGTCGTCGGGGATCTCGGTCCACGGACGGTTCGCGCGCACCGGCATCATGCCGTCGGGCTCGCCCTCGCCCGGTTCGCTCTCGGTATCCTGGTCCTCGCCCTCGGCATCGCCGTCATCGTCGCCTTCGCCGTCGGTGTCTTCGGACGGAGCGGCTTCGGTGCGGGCGTCGGATTCGCTGGGCTGGTCTTCCTGGTCCTGTTCTTCGTTCTCTTCGTCGCCTTCGGGTTCGTCGCCGCCGTCGTCGTCCTGCGATGCGTCCTCAGGCTCCGTCGCGACGAGTTCGAGATGCTGCAGCAACCCGATCATCTTTTGCGAGAACGCGCGCTGGTCCGACAGCAGTTCGGCCAGTTCCGCCAGATCGTCGCCGATCGCGGCTTCGATCCCGGCGCGACGCAGTTCAAGTCCTGCCGCCGCGTTTTCAGGCGGCGCTTCGCCCGTCAGCGCCTCTCGCGCCATCAGCGCCAACGCGGTGGCCAGCGGCACGTCCTCCGCCCGTTCGGCGCGCAGGATCGGATCGCTGGCGATGCGCCGGTCGAGCGCCGCGGCCAGATTGGCCCGCGTGCCCAGCATCGTGTTCGCACCCAGCGCCTCGTACCGCACCTGCTCCAGCGTGTCGAAGACCTGCCCCGCGATCGGCTCCATCGGCCGGGTCCTGCGGTGCAGCGCCTGATCATGGTGCCGGGTCTTCAGCGCGAAACTGTCCGCCACCCCGCGCGCGGCGGCGACTGGCCCGGCCTCAAGCTTGCGGCCCGGCATCGGCACGCGGACGGTATTGCCCGCCTGGCTCGGCGCTTCCGACGTCCAGTTGATGTCGAGTTCGCGATCGCGCGCGACCGCGCGGGCCGTCACGGTCAGCGCGGTGCGGAAGCGGTCAAGAGGGGACTGATCGGCCAAGTTGCTTCGGTTTGCCCGCTTACTTGAGGATGGTCTGGCCCGTCTTCGCCCAGTCGGCGAGGAAGCCTTCGATGCCCTTGTCGGTGAGCACATGCTTGACCAGCGAGTGGATGACGGCAGGCGGCGCGGTCATCACGTCGGCGCCGATGCGCGCGCTTTGCAGCACGTGGTTCACATGGCGGACCGACGCGACGAGGATTTCGGTTTCAAAGGCATAATTGTCGTAGATCAGGCGGATGTCGCCGATCAGCTCCATCCCGTCGAAACCGTTGTCGTCATGGCGACCGACGAAGGGCGACACGAACGTCGCGCCCGCCTTGGCCGCCAAAAGCGCCTGATTGGCCGAAAAGCAAAGCGTGACATTGACCATCGTCCCTTCGGACGTCAGCGCCTTGCACGTTTTCAGCCCGTCCATCGTCAACGGCACCTTGATGCACACATTGTCCGCGATCTTGCGCAGGACTTCGGCCTCTTTCATCATGGTCGCATGATCAAGAGCGACGACTTCGGCGCTGACCGGCCCTTCAACGATGGCGCAGATTTCCTTCGTCACTTCCATGAAATCGCGACCCGACTTCGCGATCAGCGAAGGGTTCGTCGTCACGCCATCGAGCAGGCCGGTGGCGGCCAGATCCTTGATGTCGTCGATTTCGGCGGTGTCGGCAAAGAATTTCATGTTGGCTCCCGGCGGCGGAATGGCGCGTGGCTGTTGGACGAATCTGATGGCGGCTATATGCCGTAGATCCGCGCCGCGCCACCCCGCCTGCCGGGGCAATTTGGCCTTCGGGCGATCAGACCGCGCCGAACACCCCGATCAGCACCGGGTCGTTGGTGACGCGCGGGTTTTTGCGGATATAGGCTTCTTCGTTCGCCATTTCGGTCCAGATCGTCTCTTCCGCCGCATCGGTAAGCCCGCTCACGAAGCTCGACAGGTTGGTGCCGGTCAGCGCCGAAAGCGCGGGACCGACGACCGGATCGCTGATGACACGCAGGGCCTGACCCACCTCGGGAAGCATCACGTCGACCAGTCGCTGGCCCATGTTGGCGCGCAAAAAGCCGGTCGCGGCAGTCGGGTTGCCGGTGATCAGCGCGGCCGCGTTCTGGATGCCGACGACGCGGATCGTGTCGGCAATAACCGGCGCTGCGCGTTCGGCACCATCGGCGGCAACATCGGCAAGTCCGTGAAAAAGCCGGTCCTTGACCAGCGAGGACGTGAGGATAGATCCGAGGATGCCGCCCCGCGCGCCAAGAAACTTGTCGAGCTGCAAGCGCGAAACCTGGCTGTCGTAGAAGCCGTTTGCGGCCAGCAGGCGATCAAACGCCCGTGCAGAAGACACGTTCAACAGCCGGCGGATCGCCTCGACAAAGCTGAACCCACCATAGGACGCACAGCCCGGCAGGGTGAGCGCAGCGGCGGAAAGACCGAGACCGCCAAGAAATGCGCGGCGGCTGGACTGGGTTTCGGGCAGATTCATGACGACAACTCCTGTTGGCGGGATGCGCCGGGGTGTCGCAAGCCACGGCGGCACCCCATATAGGAGGGGCTCCATGAACCGTGTCCGACTCCTCGTACTTAACGCAGCGCTAGGCCCGCTTGACTATCGCGTGCCCGACCATCTGCATGTCGAACCCGGCAGCGTGATAATCGCGCCGCTGGGGCCCCGGCAGGTATTCGGGATTGCTTGGGAAAGCGAACGGTTGCCGGGGGCGGAGGTTCCGGACGCGCGGCTTCGGCCGATTCTGGACGTCATGCCAGTGCCGCCGCTTCGCGCCCCGCTGCGGCGGCTGATCGAATGGACGGCGGACTATTACTGCGCCGCCCCGGCCAGCGTCGCGCGGATGAGCTTGTCGTCGGGCGCGGCCCTGCGCGGCGGGGGTACGCTGACCGAATACCGGCTGAGCGGAGCGATGCCATCGCGCCTGACGCCGCAGCGCGATGTTGCGATTTCGGCATTGGACGGCGAACAGGGCACGATCCGCGAACTGGTCGACCTTGCCGGAGTATCCGAAGCGGTCCTGCGCGGATTGGTTAACGCGGGTGTGATGGAACCGGTGGTGGTGGACATCGACCGGCCTTATCCCCTTGCCCGGTCCGACCATGCGCGGCCCAGCCTGTCCGACCTGCAACAGGGCGCCGCCGACCGTTTCGTCGATGCGGTCAAGGCGCGCGAATTTGCGCCCATGCTGCTCGACGGGGTGACCGGGTCGGGCAAGACGGAAACCTATTTCGAAGCGGTTGCGCAGGCGGTCGACGAAGGGCGTCAGGTGCTCGTCCTCCTGCCCGAAATCGCGTTGACTGAAAATTTCCTCAAACGCTTCGCGAGCCGGTTCGGCGTGCCGCCCGTCGTGTGGCATTCGAACCAGAAGCAATCCGAGCGGCGCCGCGCATGGCGACAAGTGGCCGAGGGTGGTGCGCAAGTCGTCGTCGGCGCACGCTCGGCGCTGTTCCTGCCGTTCGCAAACCTCGGCCTGATAGTCGTCGACGAAGCGCACGAGGTCAGCTTCAAGCAGGACGACGGCGTGCGCTATAACGCCCGCGACGTTGCGGTGATGCGCGCCCGGTTCGAACAAATCCCGGTCATCCTGGCCAGCGCGACGCCCGCGCTCGAAAGCCTGCAGATGGCAGAGGCGGGAATTTATGAGAAGATCGACCTGCCCAGCCGGTTCGGCGCAGCGTCGCTGCCCGACATCGCGATTGTGGACTTGCGCGAACAGGTGCCGCCGCGCGGACGTTGGCTGGCCCCGCCGCTGGTCGCGGGGATCGAGGAGCGACTGGCGCGCGGCGAACAGGCGCTGCTGTTCCTCAATCGCAGGGGGTATGCTCCGCTTACGCTTTGCCGCAACTGCGGGTTCCGGTTCCAGTGTCCGAACTGTTCGGCGTGGCTGGTCGAACACAGGCTGTCCAAACGGCTCGCCTGCCATCATTGCGGCCACGAGGTGCCGTCACCGTCGCTTTGCCCCGAATGCGGCGAGGCGGACTGCCTGACCGCTTGCGGGCCGGGTGTCGAACGCATCGCCGACGAAGTCGCCGAACTCTTCCCCGACGCTCGGATACAGGTCGTGACCAGCGACACGCTGTCGAACCCGGAAAAGATCGCGGCCTTTGTCGATGCGGCGGAAAGCGGCGCGATTGACGTGATCGTCGGCACACAGCTGGTGACAAAGGGATACCATTTCCCCGAACTCACGCTGGTCGGCGTGGTCGACGCAGACCTCGGCCTTGAAGGCGGTGACCTGCGCGCCGCTGAACGATCTTACCAGCAGATCGCGCAAGTCGCGGGCCGCGCGGGCCGTGCCAGCAAGCCGGGCGAAGTCATGATCCAGACCCGCCACCCCGAAGCGCCGGTTATCGCCGCGCTGGCCGCAGGCGACCGCGACGCATTCTACGAAGCGGAAACGGAAGCTCGCCGCCACGCGGGCGCGCCGCCGTTCGGTCGCTGGGCCGCGATCATCGTGTCTAGCGAGGACGAGGCGGAAGCGCGCGAAGCCGCCCGCATCATCGGCAATGCGGCACCTCGGCTGGACGATCTGGCGGTATATGGGCCCGCGCCCGCGCCGCTGTCGTTATTGCGCGGGCGATACCGCTATCGCCTGTTGATCAACGCGCGCCGAAGCGCCGCAGTGCAGCAGACGATCCGCGACTGGCTGGGCGAGCTATCGTTCGCGCCGGGCGTGCGCGTTGGCGTCGATATCGATCCCTACAGCTTCGTCTGAGCCATCAGCGCATCCTGCGCCGCCCGCGCGCCGCGCATCGGCACCAGACGACCGCGCCGCACCGCCAGCCACAGGATGGCGAGCCCGAATGCGGTCGTGACGCAAAGGGTGACCAGACTCGCCTCCAGCCCGAACGGGCCGCCGGTCAGCCACTCGGGCCCGGACCGTTGGGTCAACAACAGCCCATCAGGCGCGCCACCCCCCGATACCGGGAGCGAAAAGATGTAACCTTGCGTGAAATTCCATCCGGCATGCAGCCCGATCGCCACCCACAGGTTGCGGGTCAGCATGTAGATTGCAGCGAGCAGCAACCCCGCCTCCACCGTGATGGCAATGGCGGCCAGCAGGGTCGCATCGGGATTCATGATATGGGCAAACCCGAACAGGCCGCTGGTGATGACCAGCGCCACGATCGAACCGCCCATGCGTTCGATGAAGCGGAACAACACGCCGCGAAACAGGATCTCTTCGGTTACGCCTGCCAAGATCGCGATTCCCGCCATCTGCGACAAATCGCCGATCCGCCATGACACACCCGCGACGGTCAGCCCGCCAAAAGCCGTGACAGCGAGCGCAGCCGACGCAAAAATCGCAAGGCCGGCGAGGGTGCCGTATCCAGCCCCCGAAGCTGCTGCAGACGCAAAAGGCAAAGTGCCGTCGCCGCCCCGCTCCACGAACCGGACGAACCCGCGATAGGCAAGTATCGTCACGATTGAGACGATCGCAGCGCCGATCAGCAAAATGGGGCCACGCGTCAGACCGCTGAAATGCGCGGCGATCGAAGTGCCGATCCATGCGGCCACGACGATCGCTGTGCCGATCAGCATCAGAACGAATGGATGAGCCACGAAACGGCGGAAGCGTCCTGGCAGAGCGATATCCGCCCGTCTGATATTGGCCTGTCCGTTGGGCGTTTCGGCGATGATTGGTTGGACGATGTCTGGCTGCGGCCCATCGACTGGTGTGGTGCTGCGATCTGCCAAGCCGGTGGGCGGTGTCGATGTGGTGTCATTCATGGGACGCAGCGCTATCACGTCCCGCCGTCATGCAACATGCGTCCATCAGGTTTCCCACTTGTCGCGTTCGCGCGCCAGCAATTCGGACTTTATCGCAGTGCCATAGGCATAGCCGCCGACGCTGCCGTCCGAACGCACGACACGATGACACGGGATCAGCACCGCGACACTGTTCGCGCCGTTCGCGCCTCCTGCCGCGCGCACCGCCCGGGGATTGCCCGCCGATGCCGCCAGTTCGGCATAGGTGCGCGTTTCGCCCGCCGGAATCTTGCGCAGTTCGACCCAGATCCGTTCCTGAAAGGCAGTGCCACGGACATCGAGCGGGATGTCGGGCGCCGAACCCGGCTGTTCCACCGCGCCGACGACCTGGCGGACAAGGTTGGCAAAATCATCGCCGCCCTCGACCAGTTCCGCATTGGGGAAACGCTGGCGCAGGTCGTCGCCGTCCTCTCCGAACGACAGGCGGCAAACACCCTTGTCCGTTGCCGCCACTAGGATCGGACCGAGGCTGGTTGCAACTGTTGCCCAGCGGATCGTCACGCCCGCGCCGCCCTTGGCCCATGCCGATGGTTCCATGCCCAACCTGTCCTTCGCCTGATCGTAAAAACGCGATGCCGAACCGAAGCCAGCCTGTGAGATTGCGCCCGTCACGTCTTCGCCGCCCAAGGCATCGCGTGCGCGTTCCATCCTGATCGCACGCCCGTATGCGGCTGGCGTCATGCCGGTGGCCCGCAGAAAAACGCGGGAAAAGTGATCGGGCGAATAGCCGACCGACGTGGCAAGATCGGATAGTGCGACGCGTTCCTCCGCGCCCTGCAAGACCCGGATCGCCCCAACCACTGCCTTAGCGTCGCGCGCCGTCTGATCCGGGCGGCAGCGAAGGCACGCCCTGAATCCCTTCGCTTCCGCCTCTTCGTTCCCGGCGGCGATGAACATGTTTTCCGCCTTGGGCCGGCGCGCAGGACAGCTTGGTCGGCAATAGATCATGGTCGTGGTGACGCAGACCACGAATCGGCCATCGAAGGCGCGGTCACGGCGCTCGAACGCGGCCAGTGCTTCGGCCTCTGCGGGCATTGTGTTGCTTTCGACGGTCTCCATAAGACGGACATAGCGCGGCTGCGATGCCACGCGCATCCCGAAACCTGCGGGCAAATCGAAATTGTCACCTGCCAAGCCTTGCCGGATCGGCTAACAGCCCGGACATGGCCATGCCGCGACCGCTTCGGAACCCTCTCGCCTGTTTGCACGCGCGTCTCGCCCTTTTGCGCGCGCCCCTCGCCCTTTTGCACACAATTGCCTGTGCGCTGGTGATGGCGTGCATGCTGCAAATGGCCGCGCCTGCTCCCGCCCGCGCCGATAGCGGCGATATCAATGCCGCCGCGCGCAGTGTCGTGCGTGTCGTCATCGTCATGCGCGATGCATCGGGGTACGACGTGATTGGCCACGGTACAGGCTTTGCCGTGACGCCGACACTCATTGTGACCAATGCCCACGTGCTCGCCCCGCTGATGGAAGACGGCAACCTGCGACTGGGCGTCGTACCGGCGCAAGGCAGAACAGGATATTTCGCCCGCATCGTCCGGGTGTCGAACAATGTCGATCTAGCGCTCATCGAATTGACGGAAAATGCCAGCCTGCCCGTTTCCACGCTTTATACGGGAAGGGTGGAGGATGGCGCAGATGTCTTTGCGGTCGGCTATCCCGCCAATGTCGACGAAGCGCTCGGCCAAGGTCTCAACGGGCTCGTGTCGCCGCAAGCGCCAGTGAAATCGCGCGGACAGGTTTCGGGCGGGCGCAGTTCGTCGCAGTTCGACACGATCCTGCACACCGCGCCGATCGGTGCCGGCAATTCGGGTGGTCCCCTGCTCGATGCATGCGGCCGGGTGGTTGGCGTCAACAGCTTCGGGACGATCAGCGACAACGGGTCCGATTCGGAATTCTACTTCGCCGTCTCCATGCGCGAACTCGCCCCTTTCCTGCGCAAGGCCGGGGTTGCCGCGCATACCAACGCGTTGCCTTGCCAAAGCCTGTCTGAATTCGACGCCGACGAACGCACCCGGCAGCTGCGCGATGCCGCAGCGCTACAGTCGCGGACAGAGGCGGCGGCAGTCGAACTTCGCCTTCGTGCAGAACGCGCTTCGCGCCGCGCAGAGCTTGAAGCACTCGACCAGCGCGAAACGCTCGTCGGCCTTGCCGGGCTCATGCTGGTGCTAATGGTTTTGGGCGCTGTCGGCGGCATGCACTTCTACGACAGGGAAGAGCGCGAGCAGGGAACCGCATGCGCGATCTTCGCGGTGCTGTGCTTCGTCGGCATTCTGGCCGCATGGTTTTCGCGGCCCACGGTGGCAGAGATCGAAGAACGCTCCGCCGCCGCCGAACGCGCCGCCATGGCGGAAACGCCCGAAAAGCTGCCCACCGATTCGCTGATCGACAAAGGGCACTTCCTTTGCCGCTTCAAGCCCGAACGCAGCCGTGTGACGGTGTCTGCCACCCGCGACGTGCCGCTGAACTGGTCGCCCGTCGGCTGCGTCGATGAGCGCACGCAATACGGGTCCGCCAATGGTGCATGGTCGCGAATCGAGATGGCCGAAGGCGAGCAGACGATTTCGGTAAAACGGTACGATCCGCAGGTCCGCACCCTGTCCGTCGATCGTTATCTGGTCGACTTGTCCACGATGGAAGCGGTGCGCAAGGCTCGCAAGTTGTACCAGGCCCCGGCCTGTGGTGCCGGTCAGGATGCTGCAATGCAGCTTGGCGAGGACCAGCAAGCGATTCGCGCGCTTCTGCCGAAAATGCCCAACGAACGGCTGGTCTACGGGTGCGAGCCCGCGCCACGGTCGAAGGAACCTGCGGATCAGGACCAGTAAGCGCGATTTGCGCCACCGGATTCGCTCAGGTTTCCGGCCAGCAAGCGCACTTTTCGCAATTGCGTGATATTAGGCCAAGGGCGTGGTTGTCATTTGTCGCTTTCATTGCTAGGCGCGCCGCCGAGAAGGATACCCCTGTTCCCGTTCCTCCCGCTCCGTCATCCGGCGGCACGCGATGGGTGAACCGAACCGGACAGGACGTTTCCGAAAACAAGAGGGAAGTGACGCGCGTGGAAATTTCCGGCGGCATTACGGCCAGTCTCGCAGGCCGCTACGCTTCGGCGTTGTTCGATCTCGCGGTCGAACAAAACCAGGTGACCGCGGTCGAAGGCGATCTCGATCGCCTGCGTCAGGCGATCCTGGCATCCGACGACCTCGCGGCCCTGCTGCGTGACCCGGCGGTTTCGCGCGCCGCGGCCGGCAGTGCCGTTGCCGCGCTGGCAAAGCATCTCGGGCTGGCCGAACTGACCGCGAAATTCCTTGGCGCGCTGACGCAGAACCGTCGGCTCGGCTCGCTTCCCGACATGATCCGCGCGTTTCACGCCATCGCCGCCGCACAGCGCGGCGAAGTGGCCGCGGACGTCACCAGCGCCCATGCGCTGACCGACATGCAACTTGCCGCGCTGACCGCGAAGCTCACGGCCCGTCAGGGTCGCGACGTCAAGGTCCGCACGAGCGTCGACCCCGAAATCCTCGGCGGGCTGATCGTCAAGATCGGTTCGCAGCAGATCGACGGTTCGATCCGTACCCGTCTCAATTCTCTCGCCCAGGCGATGAAGGGCTAAGGCCCTCGACAATAAAGCTTCGACGAAAGGCTATTTACGCATGGATATCCGCGCCGCAGAAATCTCGAAGGTCATCAAGGACCAGATCGCCAACTTCGGCACCGAAGCGCAAGTCAGCGAAGTCGGCAGCGTGCTGTCGGTCGGTGACGGCATCGCCCGCATCCACGGTCTCGACAAGGTTCAGGCTGGCGAGATGGTCGAATTCCCCGGCGGCATTCAGGGCATGGCCCTGAACCTCGAAGCCGACAACGTCGGTGCCGTGATCTTCGGCTCGGACGCCACGATCAAGGAAGGCGACCAGGTCAAGCGGACCGGCACCATCGTCGACGTCCCCGTCGGCAAGGGCCTGCTGGGCCGCGTCGTCGACGCGCTGGGCAACCCGATCGACGGCAAGGGCCCGCTGACCGACGTGACCCGCGCCCGCGTCGAATCGAAGGCGCCGGGCATCATCCCGCGAAAATCGGTTCACGAACCCGTGCAGACCGGCCTCAAGGCCATCGACGCCCTCGTCCCCGTCGGCCGCGGCCAGCGCGAACTGATCATCGGTGACCGCCAGACCGGCAAGACCGCCGTCGCCATCGACACCTTCATCAACCAGAAGGAAGTCAACGCGGGCGACGACGAGAGCAAGAAGCTCTACTGCATCTACGTCGCCGTCGGTCAGAAGCGTTCGACCGTCGCGCAGATCGTGCGCCAACTCGAAGAAAACGGCGCGATGGAATATTCGATCGTCGTCGCCGCAACCGCGTCGGAGCCCGCTCCGCTGCAGTACCTCGCGCCCTATACCGGCGCCGCGATGGGTGAATTCTTCCGCGACAACGGCATGCACGCCGTCATCGTGTATGACGATCTTTCCAAGCAGGCCGTGGCCTATCGCCAGATGTCGCTGCTGCTGCGCCGCCCGCCGGGCCGTGAAGCCTATCCGGGCGACGTGTTCTACCTGCACAGCCGCCTGCTCGAGCGGGCGGCAAAGATGAACGACGAAATGGGTGGCGGTTCGCTGACGGCCCTGCCGATCATCGAAACGCAGGCAGGCGACGTGTCGGCCTACATTCCGACCAACGTGATCTCGATCACCGACGGCCAGATCTTCCTCGAAACGGGCCTGTTCTATCAGGGCGTCCGTCCGGCCATCAACGTCGGCCTCTCGGTGTCGCGCGTCGGCGGTGCCGCCCAGACGAAGGCGATGAAGAAGGTCGCAGGCTCGATCAAGCTGGAGCTGGCGCAGTACCGCGAAATGGCGGCATTCGCCCAGTTCGGTTCGGACCTCGACGCCTCGACGCAAAAGCTGCTCAACCGCGGTGCGCGCCTGACCGAGCTGCTCAAGCAGCCGCAGTTCTCGCCGCTGCCGTTCGAAGAGCAGACCGTGTCGATCTTCGCCGGCACCAACGGCTACCTCGATTCGATCCCGGTCGACGCGGTAACCCGTTACGAAGCTGAGATGCTGAGCTTCATGCGCCAGAGCCACGCCGACACGCTGAAGCTGATCCGCGACACGAAGGAATTCGGCGACGATCAGAAGAAGCAGACGGTCGCCGCACTCGACGCTTTCGCCAAGCAGTTCGCCTGAGCCTCGCAAGACCCCAAGAGACACTAGCTAGGGAGCCGTCATGGCCTCGCTGAAGGAACTCAAGGGCCGGATCACCTCGGTCAAGTCGACCCAGAAGATCACCAAGGCCAAGCAGATGGTCGCAGCGGCCAAGCTGCGCAAGGCACAGGCGCGGGCCGAAGCCGCCCGCCCTTATGCCGAGCGTCTTGCCGCGGTCATGGCCAGCCTCGCCACCAAGGTGAGCGGCGACAACGCACCCCGGCTTCTGGCCGGGACCGGTTCGAACCAACGCCACCTGCTCGTCGTCGTTAACACCGACAAGGGCCTGTGCGGCGGTCTCAACTCGATCATCGTGCGCGCCGCATCGGCAAAAGCGCGCGAGCTGACGGCAGAGGGCAAGGACGTCGAGTTCTACCTCGTCGGACGCAAGGGACGTGCGCCGCTGAAGCGCAATTTCCCGAACGACATCGGCACCCAGTTCGACACCTCGCAAGTGCGCGATCCGGGTTTCGAGGAGGCCGAACAGATCGCCAACGAAGTGATCGGCATGTTCGAAAATGGCCGTTTCGACGTTGCGCATCTGGTATACCCGATCTTCCAGTCGGCACTGGTTCAGGACCCGACGGTCCAGCAGATCGTCCCCGTTCCCGCCCCGGCGAACGCCGGCGAAGGTTCCGTCAACAGCGGCGCGGTCGTGGAATATGAGCCGAGCGAGGAAGAAATCCTCGAGGAACTGTTGCCCCGCTTCATCAAGACGCAGGTCTTTGGTGCGCTGCTCGAAATCGCCGCGTCCGAACAGGGTGCGTCGATGACCGCAATGGACAATGCGACACGCAACGCCGGCGACCTGATCGACAAGCTGACCATCCAGTACAACCGCAGCCGCCAGGCCGCGATTACCACTGAACTCATCGAAATTATTGCTGGCGCGGAAGCGCTGTAGCAACAACTTACCAGGCGCCGACGCGCTTTAAGAAGGCAAGGATAGAAACCATGGCCACCGCACCCGTGCTTGATAGCACCAGCAACATTTCCGCCAAGGGCAAGATCAGCCAGGTCATCGGCGCCGTCGTCGACGTGACTTTCGAAGGCGAACTGCCCGCGATCCTCACCGCGCTTGAAACCGACAATGGCGGTAACAAGCTCGTGCTCGAGGTTGCGCAGCACCTTGGTGAAAACACCGTCCGCACGATCGCGATGGACGGCACCGACGGCCTGACCCGCGGCCAGCCGGTCGCCAACACCGGTCGCCAGATCTCGGTCCCCGTCGGACCCAAGACGCTGGGCCGCATCATGAACGTCATCGGCGAGCCGATCGACGAACGCGGCCCCGTCGGCGCGGAAAAGACTTCGCCGATCCACGCAGAGGCGCCGCTGTTCATCGACCAGTCGACCGAAGCGGCCATTCTCGTCACCGGCATCAAGGTCATCGACCTTCTCGCCCCCTACGCCAAGGGCGGCAAGATCGGCCTGTTCGGCGGCGCGGGCGTCGGCAAGACCGTGCTGATCCAGGAGCTCATCAACAACATCGCCAAGGGCCACGGCGGCGTGTCCGTCTTCGCCGGCGTCGGTGAGCGTACCCGCGAAGGCAACGACCTTTACCACGAATTCCTCGACGCGGGCGTCATTGCCAAGGACGCCGACGGCAATGCCACGTCCGAAGGTTCGAAGGTCGCGCTCGTGTTCGGCCAGATGAACGAGCCTCCGGGCGCGCGTGCCCGCGTCGCCCTGTCGGGTTTGACGATGGCCGAATACTTCCGCGACGAAGAAGGCCAGGACGTGCTGTTCTTCGTCGACAACATCTTCCGCTTCACGCAGGCCGGCGCCGAAGTGTCGGCCCTGCTTGGCCGTATTCCTTCGGCCGTGGGCTATCAGCCGACCCTGTCGACCGACATGGGCCAGCTGCAGGAACGCATCACCTCGACCACCAAGGGTTCGATCACGTCGGTCCAGGCCATCTACGTTCCCGCCGACGACCTTACCGACCCTGCGCCAGCAACATCGTTCGCCCACTTGGACGCGACGACCACGCTGAACCGCGCGATTTCCGAACTCGGCATCTATCCCGCGGTCGATCCGCTGGACTCGACCAGCCGCGTTCTCGAACCGCGCGTCGTGGGTCAGGAGCACTACGACACGGCTCGCCGCGTTCAGGAAACGCTGCAGAAGTACAAGTCGCTGCAGGACATCATCGCCATTCTGGGCATGGACGAGCTTTCGGAAGAAGATAAGCTGACCGTCGCCCGCGCGCGCAAGATCCAGAAGTTCCTGTCGCAGCCGTTCCACGTGGCAGAAGTCTTCACCGGCATCCCCGGCAAGTTCGTGCAGATCGAAGACACCATCAAGTCGTTCAAGGCGGTTGTCGAAGGCGAATACGATCACCTTCCCGAATCGGCGTTCTACATGGTCGGCGGCATCGACGAAGCAGTCGCCAAGGCCAAGAAGATGGCCGAGGACGCCTGATCATGGCACTGCGCTTCGAACTCGTAACGCCGGCCAAGCTGGTCCGCTCCGAAGATGTCCACATGGTGGTCGTCCCCGGTGCGGAAGGCGAGTTCGGCGTGCTGGAGGGTCATGCGCCCTTCATGTCCACGATCCGCGACGGCGCCGTGCAGGTCTACAAGACCGCCGGTTCCGCGCCCGAAGAGATCATGATCCAGGGTGGCTTTGCCGAAGTCGGTGACAGCGGCCTGACGGTGCTGGCTGAACACGTCAGCGAATAAGCCGGGTTCTGGCTCAAAGAAAAAAAGGGGCGTCCCGGCGGGGCGCCCCTTTTCTTATGGGTCAAGGCCCGGACGGCAGCCGCTACTTCGACGCCCGCGCAGAGCCAGCAACTGCCGCGCCCCGGTTTGGGGTCCGGCGTAGCGCAGCGGCGAACACCGTTGCCGCCTCTGCCTTGCGATCCATGTCGAGCAGAACCTCTCCCAACAGCTCGTGCGAAGGCTTGGCGACCATCGGCGGGCCATATTGCATCGGCGTCGCATCTTCGATCGCCACCGCTTCGCGCAGGGAGGTCAGAGCCGCTTCGCCTTGTCCGGTGGCCAGCGCCGCCAATCCCTTCGCCTGCGCCATTGCCGCCTCGATCCCCGGGCCTTCGGTCGGGCGATCCTCAGCGCTCATCTTGCCAAGCACTTCGGTTCCGAAAGCGCGCACGTCGGCGGCGGCCTCTGCCGCTTTCGATGCGTCGTCTGCGTGATAGGCCGCGAGCATGCGGCCATAGGCGTCGTAGAACCGATATTCAGTGTCGAGCCGCCGCCATGGCATGCCGTCGGGCACTTTCCACGTCCCGTTCTGCGCCGCGTCCATCGTCTGGACATAGAATGCGCTGCCCAGCATCATCCGTCCGGTCAGCTTGTCGTCGCCGGGCTTGGCCGCGATCTGCGCCATCGCCGCGCTCCAGCACCCGTCGATATATTCGCGCGCCTTCGCATCTTCGCCCGATTGCAGATAGCCGTAGACCAGCCACGAATGGGCATGACCGCACCAGCTCTTGCCCTTCCCTTCGGCGGCATATTCGCGATCCGTCGCCATGACGGAAGACAGGTTGGCATCCACCGTTTCGGGCCACATGCCCAGCGCGACGAAAATGTGCGAATTCATGTGCAACGCATGCGCGGCGCCGGGCGCAACCTTGCCATAACGGCGTGCCGCGCGCAGGCCGAGGGGGGCGTGATCCGGATCGTCATAGGAATGGATCATGTAATGCAGTACGCCGGGATGCGATGAGTGCGCAGGGTACACTTCTTCCAGAATCGCAGCCGAACGCATGTAGGCGGCGACATCCCGTCCGTCATGCTCTGCACCGAAGATCGCCAGCGCGTGGAATGCAGCGGCATCGACGTCGTCGGGCCACCGCGCATGGATCGCCGCCATGGCATCGATATAAGCTCGGTCGCGATCCAGTTTGGTCCCTTCGCCGAACAGCACGTCCAGCGCTGCCAGGTATGCTTTCTCCCGCTCGGTCCCCGCCTTCGCCGCGCGCGCCTTTGCGGTCGGCGCAAGCTTGTTGAGGATGGCATTGGCGGCATCGCGGTCCTGCCAGCTCCACAATGAATAGTTCTTGGTCAGCGCTTCGCCCCAATAGGCCATCGCGAAATCGGGATCGATCGCCTGCGCTTGCTGAAAAGCCTTGGCCGCGTGATCGTATTCAAAACTGTGCAACAGCGCGAGGCCGCGTTGGAACATCGCCTGCGCCGCAGGGGCACCCGAGTTCGCGAATTCGACGACGCCGAGCGCAAGGATCGCGCCGCTATCCGCGCTCGGCCCAGTTTGGGCCGCGTGGGCCGCGTGGGCGGCTGGCGCAGCCGGGTCGGTCGGCGCGGCATGAACGACAGGCATTGCCGCGATGAGAGCCACCCCCGCCAAGAGTGTTCGTAACAGTCGCATTGTCCAACTCCCCTGTTCGACCCAGCGCGTATCCTGTGCGTTGGCGCCCGCGCTGTCCATCCCGATCAATGCGAACAGGATTGGCTCACGCAGCCTCGTCCGCGACCGCGACGGCGGGCTTGGCATGCCAGCGGTAGAGACCCGCGCCGACAATGATGGCGATCCCCAATGTTGCGAACAAGTCCGGCCGATCACCGAACAGCGCCCAGCCAAGCGTGCCTGCCACGACGATCTGGACATAAGTCATCGGCGCGATCGTCGCGGCACCCGCACGTGTCGTGCCAAGATAGACCAGCCAGTGCGCGACCGTCGCGATACAAGCGACCATGGCGCACAATATCACGGCCAACAGCGTAGGGTTGCCGACGACGAGGAAGGCCAGCCCGCTGCCATGCCCGGCAATCGCCATAAGCCAGAGCGTGACCGCAGCCGGTGCCGCCACCTGGAACTGCATCGCAAGCGCGCTGCCGCTACGCGAAGACAGCCGGTTGCCGATTACCAGCAGGCTCATCCCAAATGCCGTGAACAGCGGAAGGATGGCCACCGCGCCGAGCACCATGACATTGGGCCGCAGCACGATCAAAACCCCAACAAATCCGCAGAAGGTCGCGATCCATGTCTCCCTGCCCACCGGTTCACGCAGGAACACAGCTGCCAGCAGGGCTGTGAAGATCGGGCTCATGAATGCTATCGCGGTAACCTCTACCAGCGGCATGAAACGGATGGCGGTCACGAAGCAGGCCGTCGCCACCGCCACACCGCCGCCGCGCATCAATTGCACCAGCGGCCGGTTGACGCGAAAGCCCTCGGCCCCTTCGCGCATTAGCAGGATGACGCCCAGCCCCACCGCGCCCATCGTATAGCGCAAGGCGGCCATCGCCGTCGGCGCCCATTCGGTCGATCCGAATTTCCACACGACATCGCCGATCGACATAAGGACGAAACCGGCTAGGGCCGCCAGAACGCCCGCGCGTTCGGTTTGGTGCACGCTATGCCCTTTTCGAAATCTGGCAAGAGCGCCTATCTAGAGCTCGCCGAACAAGAGGGCCAGTCCCTTCGAGGCTGGTTCATGTTCCCGCCGCATCCCGATCGTGGTTAGCAATTTCTTAAGCCAATTGGACGAAGAGCAGAGGATAGTCTAAGTAAACGGACGGCCATCGGGGGGCGTTTTAAAGTGCGGTTGATCATCCAGATTCCGTGCCTGAACGAGGCGGATCATCTGCCCGCGACGCTTGCGGCCCTGCCGCGGCACATCGCGGGCATCGACACCATCGAAGTTCTGGTCATCGACGACGGCAGCAATGACAACACCGCAGAAATCGCGCGGCAGTGGGGCGTGCAACACATCGTGCGCCACCGCCGCAACAGGGGCCTTGCCGCCGCGTTTCAAAGCGGGATCGACCGCGCACTCGCCGCAGGCGCAGACATCATCGTTAACACCGATGCCGATGGCCAATACGAAGGCGGCGACATCGCGGACCTCGTCCAGCCGGTTCTGCGCGGCGAAGCCGACATCGTTGTCGGCGACCGGGGCGTGGCGGACAACGTGCATTTCGGGCCCTTCAAACGCCGGCTCCAACGTGCGGGCAGCGCGGTTGTTCGCCGCGCTTCGGGGACGACCATCACCGACGCGGTCAGCGGTTTTCGCGCCATCAGCCGCGAAGCGGCGCAGCGCATCACGATCACGACCGAATTCAGCTATACCACCGACATGCTGATCCAGGCGGGCCGCAAGCGGCTGTCGATCACCAGCGTACCGATCCGCACGCACCGGACCGACCGGCCATCGCGCCTGTTCAAATCGATCCCCCGGTTCATCATGCAGACGGGCGTGACGATCACCCGCGCCTACACGACGAACAATGCGCTTCGCGTGTTCGTAGGTCTGGGCCTGCTCCTTCTCGTCATCGGCGTGCTGCCGGTTGCGCGGTTTCTCTGGTTTTATGTGGCGGGCGATGGCGACGGTCACATCCAGTCGCTGATCCTGGGCGCGGCATTGCTGATGATGGGAACTCTGGTCGCGGTGATGGGCATTCTGGCCGACCTGATCGCCACGAACCGCAAGCTGCTGGAAGCCACGCTGTTCAAGCTGCGCAAGCTTGAGGAGCGGCTGGATGCGGGTGTCGATAGTGAGGCCAAGAGGGATATCGACGATCGTCGATCGGCGCAGGATGCCGAAATCCTTCCTATTCCGAGCCGCCGAGGCGGCTGAATGAAAGTCGCAACCGCTTCCGATAGTCCCGGACGCAATCGAGCCATTGATTTCAGGAACCCGGACAACGGCGCTTGGCCAATCATGGCCATCGCGTTGCTGCTCATCGTGCAGTTCGCGCTGATTTTTACCCACGCGGTGAACTGGGACGAATCCTACCACTACGGCCAGCTCTACGATCTTGCGACGGGTCAGCCGCTGGGCGCGCTGCAAACGCTTTACCTGCGCGCCTATACCTGGATCGTCGCATTGCCGGGCAACGCCATCGACCACGTCGTCATCGCCCGGATCGGGCAATGGCTGTGCGAGTGGGTCACGCTGGCGATGATTTTCGTCCTTGCGCGACGGTTCGTCGATCGGACAAGCGCGATTGTTGCCACGCTCGCTTATCTGGCGACCGGATATATTTTGCAGCATGGCTTCGCCTTGCGCGCCGATCCAATGGTGACGGCCGTGCTGATTGCGGCGCTTGCGCTCTTTACGCGCAGCACACTGGGTTGGCGCGGAATCCTCGGCGTCGGGTTGCTGGCGGGGTTTGCGCCCATGTTGTCGATCAAGGCCGTGCTTTACGCGCCCGCATTTGCCGGAATCGCATGGTTGCGGTGGTGCGAGTTCGGGCGGACCGGCAAGGCAGCGCTTCGGTTCGTCGCGATCGGCGCCATCGCCATCGCGACATTCGCTATCGTGTTTGCCCTTCATTCGGCCATGCTGGCGCCAAAGGTCGCGGCGGTCGATGGCTCGATCGGCCTTGCCAATTCGGCTGCAAGCCGCATGTTCTTTATCGGACGTCCCAACAATCTCGGGTCCCTGATCCAGGGTATTCTGACCGGACTCGGCTTGACGTCACTGGTTGTGGCCGCGCCGTTTGCGATTGCAAAACGGGCAGGTTCACGGGCGGAAAAGATCGCTCTGGCGGGATTGCTGCTGCCGGCCGTGTTGCCTTTCGTCTACGAAAACACCGCGCCTTATTTTTACGTTTTTATGCTCGCGCCGGTCGCGGTCGCCTGTGCCACGTCGGTGGCATGGCTCAGGCCAAAGATACCGGCCATGGTGATGACCGCCTTGCTGGTCGCGCTCGCAATTCCGGTTGCGATTGGGGACAATCGGACCACGATAGACAACCAGCGACGGCTGGCGACAGAGCTCGATGCAATGTTTCCGGCGCCAGTGGCCTATTTCGATCACGCCGATGTCGCGCCGCGCAACTTCAAGCGGAACCCCATGCTGACGCCATGGGGATATCGCGGTTATCTGCATCGCGGCGTTCCCGTCTATCGCCAGACGATGGAGCGGGAACCCGTGCCGTTGCTGGTTCCCAACTGGTGGGTCTTGCGCGGTATGCTGAACGGCAGCGACGAATTCTTCCTGCCCGAAGATGCGAAGGTGCTGCGCGAGAATTACCTGCCGTTCAATGGACCGATCTGGCTTGCGGGAAAGACGATTGCCCCCGGTCCTGCCAAGGCGGTCGAAATTCTGGTTCCCGGCCCGTACACAGTTCGTGACGCAAATGTTGTGATTGATGGCGTGAACCATGCCATCGGGGCAATCGTCCTGCTGAACAGGGGCGAGCATCGCATTGCCGCAACGGGCGGTGGCACCCCTGCCCGGCTCGTCTGGGGCAACCGTATCGAGCCGCGCGACCGGCTGGATTTCCAGGCAACCTGGGTACCGTTCTGATGACTGTCACCACTCCAAACGCCTCTCCCAACTCCGCTCAATCGGTCATGTGGCCAGCGGTCGCAATCGCCCTGCTGCTGGCCGCGCAGGCGACGCTGGTGTTTACCCGCGCAATCAATTGGGACGAATTCTTCTTCTATTCGCAAGTACATCAATTCCTGCGCGGAGAGGCGTTACCGCCCTTTAACACGATCCACGTCCACCTTTTTACATGGCTGCCCGCCGTCGCCGACAACGGAGTGGATGCGATCGTCATCGCCCGGATTGTCATGCTCCTTTGCGAGCTGGTCACGATGGGGGCGATCTATGCGATCGGGGTCCGGCTAGCCGATAGGACATCGGCCTTGATCGCGGTGCTTGCCTACATTTCGGCTGGCTTCGTCCTCCAGCACGGTTTTTCGTTCAGGGTCGACCCGATCGTTACCGCAGCCTTGATGACGGGGCTGGCTATCCTTGTCACCGCACGCCTTTCGATCATCGCCATCGCGGGCTTCGCGCTGATCGCCGGGTTTGCGGGAATGGTGACGATCAAGGCGATCCTGTTCGCTCCCGCCGTTGCCGGCGTCGCGCTTTGGCGCTGGTCCGAAAGCGATTTCGACAGGCGGATGGCCCTGCGCTTGATGGCCTGTTTTGCCGGAGCGATCGTCGTTTGCGCTCTGCTCTATCTCTATCATTCGGGGCAGCTCGCCCGCAGCCTTGCCAGCGGCGGTTTCGACGGTGTCGAAGCCCGGGGCGACGGGATGCTGCGTTCTGCCGGGACTTCTGTCTTCTTCCTGGGCGTTCCACCCTATATCCAGATGGTGCAGAAAGGACTGTGGACCGCGCCCCTCCTCGCACTGCTCGTCGTAACGGCGCCGATCGCGATCCTGCGAAATCGCGACGGAGGGGTGTGGCGCAAGGTGCTGTTTCTGGGGTTCTGGCTGCCGATCCTGACGCTGGCTTTTTATCGCAACACGGCGCCTTATTATTACGCCTTCATGCTTGCACCCGTCGTGCTTGGCACCTTGCCCGCCATTGCCGTCTTGCGCCGGCACGCCTCTGCGCCAATTCTCGCGATTGCATTCCTGCTGCCTGCCGCAGTCGTGCTGCTGAAAGAGGATCGCGCGGTCATCGACAACCAGAGAGCGTTGGTCGTCACCGCATCGCTGCTTTTCGATGAACCTGTCGATTACTTCGATCACAACGGCATGATCGCCGGATACCGCAAGGCGAACGGCTTCATGACCCCGTGGGGCCTCGAAGGCTATCGCGCACACGGCCAGTCGATGTTCCGTACGATCATGGAAACGCGCACGGTCCCTCTGCTCGTCGAGAACGACGAATTGCTCGTAGACTTATTGCGCGGATCGACCTCGGCGGAAAACCTCTATCCCGAAGACAGCCGCGTGTTGCGCGACAATTACGTGCCGGTCTGGGGTGCGATCTGGCTTGCGGGCAAGGAGATTGCGGGCGGATCGTCGATCTCTACCGAAATCCTCGTCCCCGGAACGTACAGGGTCGAAGGCGGCGATCTCGCCATCGACGGCGCGGCTGTCGCGACAGGTTCCACGGTGCATTTGGAGCGCGGCGAGCACAAAATCGCCAACACTTCGGACCGCACCGCGCGCATCGTCTGGGCCGATGTCGATAAACTGCCAACGGCTCCCGCGCCCGATGGCCGCCTGTGGATCGGATTCTGACCCGATGGCCCAGCCGCGCATCCTCTTCATCACCCGCAAATGGGCGCCCGCAATCGGCGGCATGGAAACCTATTCGATGCGTTTGGTCGAGGCGCTGGGTGAATCGACCGACCTGAGAGTGCTTTCGCTGCCGGGCCGCGCCGACGGAAGGCCGCCAGGGTCCACGGCTCTCCTTGGCTTTGCGCTCCGCATTTGCAGAGAGCGCCTGTTTACCAGCCGTGACAACGATGTCGTTCACATCGGCGACATGGCCAGTTGGCCTCTCGCCCTGCCGTTTCTGGTGGCCAAGCATCGTCCCCAGATCGTGCTCAGCGCCCACGGAACCGACGTGTCGTATGCTGGCAGGAAATCATGGCGCGGCCGCTGTTATCGGCTTTATCAGCGGATCGGCGCATACCTATTGTCCGGGGCGAAAGTTATCGCCAATTCGAAGGCGACAGCGCAGGCTGCACGGGAAAGTGGATGGGCTGACTTACGAGTCGTTCCGCTCGCTACCGATATAGCTGCGGATAGCCCCCTGCAGGAAATCGACGGCAGAACGCTCCTCTTCGCCGGACGGCTCATACCGCTCAAAGGTTGCGGCTGGTTTGTCGATCAGGTCCTGCCCTTGTTACCGGATACCATGCGGCTTCACGTGGCCGGACCACCATGGGACGAGACTGAACGCCGTCGTATGAACCATCCTCGAGTGGACTATCTAGGCACGCTAGATCGCGAGGCCCTGGCTGGCGAATATCGCAACGCCATCTGCATCGTTGTTCCGAACGTGGCCATGGGCAACGGCCAATTCGAAGGCTTCGGCCTTGTCGCTCCGGAAGCGGCTGGGGCCGGAGGCGTCGTGCTCGCATCTCGCACCGGCGGATTGATCGACGCGGTTCTTGATGGCGAAACCGGCTTCCTCGTCACCGCTGGTGACGCGGAAGCTTGGGCAGAAAAGATCATGGCGGTCGCAACGTGGACGAGAGAAGAGCGGGTGCGGTTTACCGATGGCGCCCGCCTTCGTGTGCAAGAACATTTCAACTGGGACCGTGTGGCTAGAGAGACGCTGACGACATATCTCGGTGGCGAGCTCCTGCCCATCCAACTCAGCTCGCGAAACTGAGCTATCACAAAAGTCCGGCCCAACGAAGCGACTACGCCGATGATACATGTTTTGAATTTTTCAAAGCGTTCAAAGCGTTCGAAGCTGTCATGGAAAAGAAGCATCGCCGGCTTGCTGACCGGCCGAAGGATTGCGATCATGCGAAGTGAGGCCTTAGCCCCGATGACGGAACGACCGATGCAATCCGAGCCGAGCGACGTCACGGTCGTCATTCCTGCGTACGGCCAATCTCCCCATTTGCGTTCGGTGCTGGAAGCTTTGCGGCGACAGACGTGCACCCCGGACCTGATTGTCGTCAGCCATTCTGCCGATGCGGATCCCACGCCATGGATCGAGAGCGAGTTTCCAGAGGTCGTTATCCTCCATTCACCAACGCGTCTTTACGCCGGAGCCGCGCGAAACCGGGGAGTGGCGATGGCCATGACCGAATTCGTGGCATTCTGCGACTGCGATGTACTACCTGCCGACAACTGGCTCAAAAATCTGCGAATGGCGATCTGTGAGGGCGAAAATCGATTTGTGGTGGGCGCTGTCGGCATAGCCGAAACAGGGGGTTATTGGGGCACGACGAATTGGCACTGCGAGTTCAGCGAACAGGCACCGTGGCGTCCCGCTGGCGAGCAGAATGGCGGGGCATCTTGCAATATGATGGTTCGTCGTTCCGACTTCGAAAAGGTCGGCGGCTTTGATGGATCCCAACGTATCGGCGAAGACACGTTACTTTTGCGCAACCTGAGGAATCTTGGACTTAAGCAGTATCTAAATCCCGATGCCGTTGTGGGGCATTACAACTTAACAGGTATCAGATTATTTTCCCAACATCAGTACAATCATGGCTTGTATTTTAGCAATGTTCGGAAAAAAGTTGAAATGCCCGGATCTGCACTTGTCCGCCACCCTCCGCTAGCCGCCTTATTGTTCGCCCCCAAGGCCGCCGTCGTACTGAGGCGGATGGCGCAAGACAGGGGCGGTCGGGTCGCGCGGATTCTACGCTACGGCCCCGGCGTGTTGCTAGGTTCGCTGATCTTTGCGGCTGGGGCTTTGCGAGGATCGATAGGCAAGTGATCTGGCATCAATAGAAGCGGGTGTTTCGCAAGAGATGCCATTTCACAAAGTAGGCAGGGTAAAATGCAGCCCAAAAGGCATAATAGCTGAGCTTTTGCAGGAAATTTCGGGCGTTTTTGCGATGAACTTTTGCCTGCTCGGCTAGCATCTCATGTCGGGCACTCCAAGTCTCCCGCGAACTGATCCCTGTCGCCGGCATTACCGAAATAATCTGTGGCACAGTCTTTAAACCATATCCGGCAAACTTGGCGCGCAGGATGTGGTCATAATCCATCGTGAGCCGCAATTTTGGATCGAAGCCGCCAATATCTTCGAACATCGCACGGGCGCAAAACAACCCTTGGTGCGGATTGAGCATCCGGTAGTTGGTAAAGCGCGAGAATTTCCGCGATGGCAACCGCTCAATCCCACCCTCGCCCTTGTCGAAAAGGACGTCAAAACCGACCATGCCATCACCTGAAAGGTGCCGCACAGCTCGGCTCAGGCTATGATTTTCGAAAAACGTGTCCTCCGCCTGAAGCACAAGGACCCATTCACCGTCGGCCATCGCGATGCCCTTGTTCATGGCATGGGCAATCCCCTCGTCTGGCTCGCTGATCCAGCTAACCGCACCGCCGAGACTTTCGAGATAAGCGCGCGTGCCGTCGGTAGATCCACCATCGACAATAACGTGCTGAACGTTGGGATATTCCTGCGATGCCACGCTTTCAACCGTCTGCCTCAAACCGTCGAGCGCGTTGAAACTGGCGGTAACAATCGTGATCCGCGGATGGTCAGGCATCGCCATCACGCTTACCTGATCCATTCAGCAATTTTCGATACAAAGCCTGATGCTGCGCAACCACCGTTGAATTGCCGAACCGGGAAAGCGCATCGGCTCGGTTCCGCTCACGGCCATCGATCCGTGATACCGTCATGATCGCTGCTCCCAAGGCGGAAGTATCGAACGGTGGCACAAGCTTGCCGTGCCAGGGTTCTTGAATGATATCCCGCAATCCGCCAATATCAAATCCGACACATGGCGTCCCGCAGCACAGCGCTTCTACCATCGTATTAGGGAGATTGTCCTGACGCGACGGTGCGACGAATACATCTGCGGCGTTGTAGAGCGCGGCCAGCGCCGCCTCGTCATTGACAGGCCCGAGTGCACGGCATTTGATCCCGAACATCTCACCCGTCTCCCGCTTCGCACCACCGAAGGTCACCAGACTAGTAGACGCCCGGTCCTCAGCGCCGATATTTTGGAGCGCAGTCCGCAGCAAATCGGCGCCCTTGCGCGGATCGTCGTCAGACCTGACCGCACCGAAGAGCACGATCCTGCCATCTTGCGGCAGTTCGAACCGATCACGCGCCATGCTGCGGTCGATGGGCTTGAATATCTCGGTATCGAGCGTGTTGGCGATCGTTACTTTGGGCCATTCGCGCGCCAGCAGGCTCTCGTTCGCCGTGCGCTCCATCCAGGAACTGGGGCAAACAAGCGTCGGGCGCCACCCCTGCCATATCCGCCGCTTGCGTTCGATGTTAAATCGATCGGCGTCATGCGCACATCGGTTGGCGTAACCGTCGATAAAGCCGTCGTCGCTCGCATAATGCTCAACCCCGCAGAATGCCCATTGGTCGTGGCAGGTCCATGCAATCGGAATGCCGGGCTGCACGAACTCTGCAAGGCTGGCGGCTTCGGCGCCCATCCAGTGGTAATGCAGGATGGTCGGTCGATAACGCTGGATGGCCGCGCCAATTCCCGTGGATACGAGCGCCAGCGTTCGCATAGCCTGCCTGTCCGCATGTGCCAGTGCCAGTGCCCCCAAAGTCCGCCGAGAACCAGCACGCAACAACCGGGCCAGCAGGGCGCGGGGCGCGCCCATGTCGTCAATCCATGAATCCGAGCCAGTCTTGTCTGCCACAAGCATGCGGGCATCCATCCCGGCAGCCCGCTGCGCTTCGACAAGCCGCCGCGCCGCAATCGCGGCACCACCACCCGCATCGTTGGCATTCACGTGAAGGATGAGCTCAGTAATGCTCACGGTTCTTGCAAAAGCCTCGCCATCCCACTCTTAAAGGCTGTCGCGAATGTGTCGCCGATAACCCTTCCGGCTCCGCCTTCAGAAACAAGTGCCCCGGCCAGATCATGTGCCAACCCCTTGGGGTCGATCGAGTCCGGTCGGTGGCATGGGATGCCGGCTCGGGCAGCGAGATGGCCTACCTTTCCCCGACCCAGCGTGTAATCGATTGCGACAGTCGGCAGCCCGGCTTGGAGCGCGAACACGACTTGTTCGCCGAGCACCATACCTAAGTTGATCAATTTACTGCGCATTGATCCTAATTTCCAGCTCTATTGAGATATTTACAGTACAGTGCCGCCACCGCCGAGGATAGGCTGAAACGGTTAATCACGGGTTATCCCGAACCCTGCATGGCTAAACGCGTCACGCCCGCGTCCCCGCGTGGTGGCACACATATTCAGGCGATGGCTGGTTCGCCCTTTACGCCTTATTCACCAAATTCCGCCACAACGTAATCCATTGCCTCACAGCGCGCTTTTGACGCGTCGAGACAAAGCGGAGTTTCTGATGAACGCATTCGGCCGTCGCAATGGTATGAGTGGATCCTCGCAGGCGCGTCCCGCGTTTGGCGTGGCTCGACCGATGAAGGGGGCCGAGCCGCTGCGCACGCAGCCGCCGATGCCGCCGCCGATGGTGGACGACAGCTTTCCGCCGCCGCCGATGGCTCCCGCCTCGCCCGAGGACGAGGCGCTTGCGAAGCTGGCGGAGCGGGCGACCGCCCACCATTCCGGCGAAGCGGTGGTCGAAGGGTTCGAGGCCAGCGTCCATCGCATCAAGGAACAGGTGCTGCCGCGCCTGCTCGAACGGGTCGACCCCGAGGCTGCGGCGACGCTGACCAAGGACGAGTTGTCCGAGGAATTCCGCCCGATCATCCTCGAAGTTCTTGCCGAACTCAAGATAACCCTAAACCGGCGCGAACAGTTCGCGCTGGAAAAGGTGCTGGTCGACGAATTGCTCGGCTTCGGTCCGCTGGAAGAGTTGCTCGGCGATCCGGACATCACCGACATCATGGTGAACGGCCCGAACCAGACCTATATCGAACGCAAGGGCAAGCTGGAACTCGCCAAGGTGAAGTTCCGCGACGAAAGCCACCTGTTCCAGATCGCCCAGCGCATCGTGAACCAGGTCGGCCGCCGCGTCGATCAGACCACGCCGCTGGCCGACGCTCGTCTTAAGGACGGCAGCCGCGTCAACGTCATCGTACCGCCGCTCTCGCTCAAGGGCACGGCGATCTCGATTCGTAAGTTCTCCGAAAAGCCGATCACGATCGACATGCTCCGCGACTTCGGGTCGATGAGCGACAAGATGGCGACGTGCCTGAAGATCGCGGGCGCAAGCCGGATGAACATCGTTATTTCGGGAGGTACGGGTTCGGGCAAGACCACGATGCTCAACGCCCTGTCGAAAATGATCGATCCGGGCGAGCGCGTGCTGACAATCGAAGATGCGGCTGAGCTTCGCCTGCAGCAGCCGCACTGGCTGCCGCTCGAAACACGCCCGCCCAACCTTGAAGGACAAGGCGCGATTACCATCGGCGATCTTGTTAAGAACGCCCTGCGCATGCGTCCTGACCGCATCATCCTGGGCGAAATTCGTGGCGCGGAATGTTTCGACCTGCTCGCCGCGATGAACACCGGCCACGATGGTTCGATGTGTACGCTTCACGCCAACAGCCCGCGCGAATGCCTTGGCCGTATGGAAAACATGATCCTGATGGGCGACATCAAGATCCCCAAGGCCGCGATTTCGAAGCAGATCGCCGATTCGGTCGACCTCGTCGTGCAGGTGAAGCGCCTTCGCGACGGTTCGCGCCGTACGACCAACATCACCGAAGTGATCGGCATGGAAGGCGACGTCATCGTGACGCAGGAGCTGTTCAGCTACGAATATCTCGACGAAGGCGACGACGGCAAGATCATCGGCGAACACCGCCCGTCGGGCCTGCGCCCCTACACCTTGGAAAAGGCGCGCCAGTTCGGCTTCGATAAGGCTTACCTGCAGGCCTGCCTGTAAGGCGTAGGCCTGTTCAAACTGGCGACAGCCAGGTTGCCAGCGCGAAAAAGGCGGCGACCCCGGCGGCGAACAGGGCGAGAAGAAAGACCGGAGCCCAAGGGACGCAGCCGACCCTATCCGGCTCAGCGCGGCGCGATCGGCGACGGTCGCCGATGATGGACCAGGCGGCGATGACGAGAGCGGCCAGCGCCAGCGCGGCCCAATTGGCGGCATCGCTTTCGAACAGTCCCGTCATCGCTCTTTTCCGTCGCCAGCCCATCTTCGCGCTTGATCCCCAAGCGCCGCGCACCCCATAGGCGCGCCATGGCGCCAAGCGCAAACCTTCAGCCGTCAGGTCCGCAGCAACGTCCGCTTTTCGCGCTGATGGTGCGATTAGGCGCCGCGATCTGCCTGGCCACGATGTTCATGCTGATCAAGTTGGGCGACCAGCGCGGCATCGATCTGCCGCAGATGCTGTTCATCCGTCAGTTCGCAACAGTCCCTGTTCTGCTGGGTTGGCTGCTGCTGTGCGGCCGAATTACGGACATGCGCAGCGACCGTATCGGATCGCATGCCGCACGCGCGATAACCGGTTCGGTGGGCATGGTGCTCAATTTCCTCGCGCCAATCCTGCTGCCGCTGGCGGTGGCCACGACGCTGGGCTTTACCGCGCCGATCTTTGCCGTGGTGCTGTCCTATTTCGTCCTGCGCGATCATGTCGGGCCATGGCGCTGGACGGCGACAGCCTTGGGTTTTGCCGGGATCGTCATCGTTGCCGATCCGTTCGCGGCCAGCGTGCCCTTGCTTGGCGCGGCGGTGGGCATCGGCGGCGCATTCATGGTTGCGCTGATCTCGCTTCAGATCCGCGACCTGACCCGGACGGAAAACTCCATCGCCATCGTCACTTGGTTTGCGATTTTCGCCAGTCCCTTCCTGTTCGTCGCGTCGTTGTTCACGTCGTGGGATCTGTCCGCCGTCGATTGGACCATTCTGATCTGCCTCGGCATCAGCGGCATCGCCGCGCAAATGCTGCTGACGACCTCGCTGCGGCTGGGCAGTGTCGCGAGTGTCATCATCATGGATTATTCGATGTTGCTCTGGGCTACGTTTTACGGTTGGGCAGTTTTCGACGCATGGCCGCCATTTACGCTTTGGCTTGGCGCCCCCCTGGTGATCCTGGCGGGAACGATCATCGTTTGGCGCGAACGCGTGTTGGCCAAAGAAAATGCGTCGCGAACCATGGCCTAGGGGGAACCGCATCACTTCGGGTGCGTTATCGCATTCAAGTTACTCAGGAAAGGAAGTCCTATGATCCGTCGTATTCTTCTCGCCACCGCGCTGGTCGGCATTACGCTTTCGGCTTCGGCTTGCAACACTGTCAAGGGCCTTGGCCAAGACGTCGAATCTGTTGGTGAAGCCGGCGACGACGCGGTCTGATCCCTTTCTAATCCCAATTTAGCGCAACGGCCCGTCGGACAGATTGTCCGGCGGGCCTTTTCTATGATGCTTGGTAGACTAGCATCAGGTTGTTGGCAGGCATCGAGATACGCCGCGTGCGCCGCATCCCATGCTCTACAGCCAGCTTGTCGACTTGCGCCAGATCGCGCAGGCCCCAGTTCGGATCGCGCGCCCTCAGGCTGAGGTCGAAGGACAAGTTCGACGGCGCAGTCCCGACATCCCGTTCGAAAAACGGTCCATAGAGGATAAGGGCACCATCCCGCTTAAGGATTTGCCGAGCGCCCTCGAATAGCCCCACCGTCGCGGCCCATGGCGCGATATGGGTCATGTTTGCGCAAAAGATCGCATCGACCTTTATCGCCGGCCATACGCCCGACGTGAGGTCGAGCTGATGTGGCGGCAGGATGTTGTCCAAGCCCGTGTCATCCCGCCATGCTGCAATGGAACGCAGCGCATCTGCCGAAACGTCGGTCGGCTGCCAGGTTAAATCGGGGAAACAGCGCGCGAAATGCACAACGTGCTCGCCGGTGCCGCTCGCGATCTCAAGCACGGTGCCGGTCTTCGGCAAAAGCTCCACAAGCATTGCGGCGATAGGCTCGCGGTTACGCAGGGTTGCGGGCGCGTGCTGCTTGCCCGCCCCGGGCCCGAGTTCGAAGGGCTGCGGTTCAGATCCAGCGTCGGACATGTCGGCAATATTCCCGGTATTCATCCCCGAACGTGGCGGAGAGATACGACTCTTCGCGCCGGATCACTTGCGTATGAATGGCAACTATCGACAGCGGCAGGGTCAGCAATCCGCCAAGGCAATTGGCCGCAACGGCGATGCCGAAACTCGCGATCACCATGCCCAGATACATCGGGTTGCGCGTGATGCGATAAACGCCTTCCGCTACGAACGCAGTGTCGCGCTTCCAAGGTTCGGGATTGTTCCCCGCCTTGCGAAAACGCAGCAGCGCGCCAAGCACGAAGGCGCAGCCGATCAGGATCGCACCGCCGCCCAAAACAACGCGAACGCTGTTCGAGATGGCCGGGTTCAACCCGAACAAGTCATCGATCGCACAGCCGATCAACAAAAAGCCCACAAAGACCAACGGCGGCGGAAATCCTACATTCGGGCTGTCGCTGTCGCGGGTAAGAAATGCCATCAGGCCAGCGCCTCCTCAGCGGAAGTATCGTCGACCACACCATCCGACTTGGCCACATCGGCGCCATGTTGCCAGATCGCGGCGAGGATCGAACCGATGACGACGTGATAGACCGCCGAAATCGCGGCCGGCACCGGAGCCAGCGCGGCCTGCATCGGGTTGACGAACTGCGCCGCGAAAGATGGCGCCGACGCAAGGCTCGCCCCCAGACCGGAATTCTGCATGCCGACCTCGATCGAAATGGTGCGTGTCTCGTTTCGACCAAACCCGAGCATCCGGCTGATCGCCCAGCCCAGCGCAAAGCCGATGGCGTGAAGCAGGAAAAGCGCCGCCAGCAGCACGCCGGCATGCGCTTCTATCAGCGGTTTCGATTTCGCGACGATCCCCGCCACGATGATGACGACGAACAGTATCGACACGAGCGGAGCAACAGGGGCGATGCGATGGGTCAGCCGCGGCACGGTTCGCGCCAGCGCGACGCCCACGACAACCGGGATCAGGACGACGGAGACCATACCGGTAAACAGCTCCCACCTGTCGATCTCGATATAGACGCCCGCCAGCCAGCCCGTCAGCAGCGGGGTGAGGACGATCGCGATCATGGTGGATGCCATCGTCAAGGTTACCGACAGCGCGACATTGGCCCGCGCCATGAACGCGATGACGTTGCTGGCCGTGCCGCCGGGACAACACGCGACAAGGATGATGCCGACCGCCAGCCCCGTCGGCAGTGCGAACGCGGCGGCAAGTCCCGCACCGGTCAGCGGCATGATCGTGAATTGTAGGACGACGCCCGCCAAAACTGCTCGCGGCATTTTCGCGACACGGTGGAAATCGGCCAGCGTCAGCGTCAACCCCATGCCCAGCATGATGACACCCAGCATGACGGACACGAGCGGCTGGCCCAGCGGCCGGATCGATCCGTCCGTGACCCATGCGAACTGATCGGGCGCCATCCACGCCCAGCCCACGCCGAGCACGGTCCACACTGCGAACAAGTTGGTAATCCGGTTCAGCATCATCGCCCCTCTTCCCCGCCTGCGCTTATGGCAGCGACGAAGGGGGGCGGCAACGCTGTCAGCTTCCGCCGATTTCGGACAAGCTCGGTTCGCCCGGGGGCACCCCTTCTCCCTTGTAGACCAGCACCGGCTTGCGCGCGGCGCGGGTTTCATCAAGGCGACGGCGCGGGGCGTAATGGGGCGCAGTCTTGAGGCTTTCGTCCTTTGCCTGTGCCCGTTCGGCAAGGCTGCGCATCGACCCGATGAAGCGGTCCAGCCCCGCCTTGCTCTCCGTCTCTGTCGGTTCGATCAGCATCGCGCCGTGGACGACGAGCGGGAAGTACACCGTCATCGGGTGGAACCCTTCGTCGATCAGGCCCTTTGCGATGTCGAGCGTGGAGAAACCTTCGGGCAGGTCGTCGTCGCTGAACAATGCTTCGTGCATGCACGGCCCGGCGTGGGCGAACGGCGCGTCCAGCACGTCCTCAAGACTGCGCAGGACATAGTTCGCGTTCAACACCGCATCCTCGGCCACTTGGCGCAATCCGTCGACGCCGTGGCTGAGGATATAAGTGAGCGCGCGGGTGAACATGCCCATCTGGCCATGGAACGCGGTCATGCGCCCAAACGTCTGCGGCAAGTGTTCCTTGGCCCCGCGTTCCTCAATCAGCCGCAGCCGGCCCTTTTCGTCGCGGCGCACGAACGGGATCGGCGCAAAGGGCGCAAGCCGTGCCGACAGCACTACCGGGCCCGAACCCGGCCCGCCGCCACCGTGCGGGGTGGAAAACGTCTTGTGCAGGTTGATGTGCATCGCATCGATGCCAAGGTCGCCGGGGCGCACCTTGCCGACGATGGCGTTGAAGTTCGCGCCATCGCAATAGACGAGCCCGCCCGCGGCATGGACCGCGTCGGAAATCGCCTTCATCTCCCGCTCGAACAGGCCGCAGGTGTTGGGGTTGGTGATCATCACGCCGGCAACGTCGGGGCCAAGCCGCGATTTCAACGCATCGAGATCGACCCGCCCGTCCTTGGTCGCCGGGATGTTTTCGACACGGTAACCGGCAAAGGCCGCCGTCGCCGGATTGGTGCCGTGGGCGCTTTCGGGGACAAGGATGACCTCGCGCGCATCGCCGCGCGCCTCCAGCGCCGCGCGCATGGCCAGGATACCGCACAGTTCGCCATGGGCGCCCGCCTTGGGGCTCATCGCGACCGCTTCCATGCCGGTCAGCTTGCACAGCCAGTCGGCCAGTTGCTCGATCACCTCGAACGCGCCCTGCACCGTGTCCATCGGTTGCAGCGGGTGGATGTCGGCGAAACCGGGCAGCCGGGCCATCGCCTCGTTCAGGCGCGGGTTGTGCTTCATCGTGCACGAACCCAGCGGGAACGGGCCAAGGTCGATCGCATAGTTCTGACGCGACAGACGGGTATAGTGGCGCACGGTTTCCGGTTCGGTCAGACCCGGCAGGTCGACCGGAGCGGACCGTGCGAATTTCGCGAGCGCGGGGCTGATTTCGCCAGGCTCGCTATCGAAATCGACGCCGCATTTGCCGAAACCGCCCAGTTCGAAGATCAGCGGTTCTTCGAGCGCGAGGCCCGCATCGCCGCTGCTCGTCATCGGGCGGGCGCCGGTTTCGCCAGCAGCGCCCATTTCGGGCTTCCAGCCGCTCTTGTTCGGGGCGTTCATGCCAGTTCCTCCGCAAGCGCGGCGACAAGGGCATCGATATCCTCGTCGCTACAGGTTTCGGTCACGCACACGACCAGCCCTTCGGACAAGTCGAGCGCATCGGGATAGAGCCGGCCCAGCGCCACGCCCGACAGAATGCCCCGCTTCGCCAGTCGCATCGCGACTTCGCGCGCGTCGTGGCCGTTCAGCCGAAGCGTGAATTCGTTGAAGAAACCGTCGGTGTTGACCAGATCGACGCCCGGAATGGCCGCCAGCTTGTCCGCCGCCGCCACCGCGCGAGCGTGGTTTATGCGGGCGAGCTTATCCAGTCCTTCGCCGCCCAAGAGCGTCATGTGGATCGAAAACGCCAGCGCGCAGAGGCCGGAATTCGTGCAGATGTTGCTCGTCGCCTTTTCGCGGCGGATATGTTGTTCGCGCGTCGACAGCGTCAGCACGAAACCGCGCTTGCCATCGGCGTCGACCGTTTCGCCGCACAGCCGACCCGGCATCTGGCGCACGTATTTTTCCCGCGCGCCGAACAGGCCGAGGTACGGCCCGCCGAAGTTGAGTCCGACTCCCAGCGACTGCCCTTCGCCCGCCACGATGTCGGCGCCCAGCGCACCGGGGCTTTCCAGCATGCCCAGCGCGACAGGTTCGGTCACGACCGCGACCAGCAGAGCGCCCTTGGCATGGGCAGCGTCAGCGATCTTGCGCAGATCGGGGATGCGGCCGAGGATGTCGGGATATTGCACGACGACGCACGAAGTCTTGTCGTCGATCATGGCGATCATCGCATCGTCACCGGCATCGGCGACCAGCGCAGGGGAAAGGGCGCGGATTTCGTCCTTGGTGAACTTCGCCATCGTCTGCGCAGTCATCAGGTAATGCGGATGGATCGGTCCGATCACCACGCCGTCGCGACGGGTGATGCGCCCGGCCATCGCGATCGCCTCCCAGCATGCGGTCGAACCGTCGTACATCGATGCATTGGCGATGTCGGTGCCGAACAGGCGGGCGACCTGCGTCTGGAATTCGAACAGGACCTGCAACGTGCCCTGCGCGATTTCGGGCTGATACGGCGTATACGCGGTGAGGAATTCGCCGCGCTGGATCAGGTGATCGACGCTGGCCGGGATATGATGGCGATAGGCCCCCGCGCCAAGGAAGAACGGCGCGTCCGCCGCCGACAGGTTCTTGGCCGCAAGCCTGCGCATGTGCCCTTCAACCGCCATCTCGCTGGCATGCATCGGCAGGCCTTCAATCGGGCCGGGCTGCAACGCCTCTGCCGGAACGTCCCGGAACAGGTGGTCTATTTCGCTGGCGCCGATCGTGGCCAGCATGGCCTCGCGGTCGGTGGGGGTCAGGGGCAGGTAGCGCATGTCGGATGGGTCCCTTGGGGCTTTCAGGCCTTGAAGGCGAGGAAACGCAGGCGGACGTAATCGGCGGTCCAGTTGCCGTCCCGGTCCTGCAATTGCGGGGCAAGCAGCGTCGCGGTTTCGGCGATCATCGCCTCCCCGTCCTGCTGATCGAAGAAACCGTGGCGAAAGGTGTGAAGCCATGCGGCCATGCCATCGGCCAATGGCGTCGGGCGCGGGATCAGCGCGATGCTGTCGACGCGAAAGCCTGCGGCCTCAAGCTCGCGCCGGGCGCGCGCGACGTTGGGATAGTTTTGACGGTCGACCGGGTCCAGACCATGCGCCGTCGCCACGGCGCGGATGGCGGTGCGGATCGCGGCGATGATGCCGAACCCGCCGCATTCGCAGGCAAAGCGCCCGCCCGGCATCAACGCGCGGTGCACCCCGGCAAAGACGGACGGGTGATCGGGCATCCAGTGCAAGGCGGCGTTGGAAAAGACGGCATCGAATTCACCGTCGAAGTCCAGCCCCTGTCCATCGCCCTGCCGCACGGTCAGCCCGCGTTCTCGCGCACGATCCAACAAGCCCGCGTCAGCGTCGAAACCCAGCACGTCGGCGCCGGTCTGCGCGATGCGCGCGGTCAGCACCCCGTCACCGCAACCGAGGTCGAGGACACGTTCCCCCGCCATCGGTGCGAGCAGGTCGAGCACGGCCTGCCCCAGCGCCGGGACAAACGCACCCGTCGTCCCGTACGCCGCGGCATCCCATGCCTGAGGGGTTCCGATCCTCGCCATCGTCAGAGGCTGTCGACGTATGCCTTGTACGCTGCTTCGTCCATCAGGCCGTCGAGTTCCGACGCGTCCGACAGAAGCACCTTGAACAACCAGCCATCGCTTTCGGGCTTCGTATTAACCAGTTCCGGTTCGTCGTTGAGCGCGGCGTTCGCTTCGCGCACCTCGCCCGACACCGGGGTGTAAACGTCCGACGCAGCCTTCACCGAATCGACGACCGACACCGAATCGCCCTTGCCGACCTTGTCGCCCTCGCCCGGAAGCTCGACGAAGGTAATGTCGCCCAGCTGTTCCTGCGCGTAATCGGTGATGCCGACCGTGCCCATCGGGCCGTCGACCGAAATCCATTCGTGGTCCTTGGTGAAATAGGTGGTCATGGGGCTTCAGGCCTTCTTGCGGTGGTAACGGTGGGGAACGAAGGGCATGTCGATTACGGTCGCGGCCAGCATCTTGCCGCGCACTTCGATGGCCAGCCGGGTGCCGGTGGCTGCGTGTTCGCTTTCGACATAGCCCATCGCGATGGGTGCGCCGATGGTCGGCGCAAAGCCGCCGCTGGTGACTTGGCCGACCTGTTCGTTGCCCGCAAAGATGGCGGCGCCTTCGCGCGCGGCCATGCGGCCTTCGATCATCAGGCCGATACGTCGGGTGTCCGGCCCGTTGGCCAGCCTTGTCAGGATCGTGTCCGCCGCCGGAAAGCCGCCATCTTCGCGCCGTTTCTTCGATATCGCAAAGGCGAGATAGGCGCTGACAGGGTCGGTGTCTTCGGAGATGTCGTGGCCATAAAGCGGCAGGCCCGCTTCCAGCCGCAGCGAATCGCGGGCGCCAAGCCCGATCGGCTTCACTTCGTCCATCGCGACCAGCGCGTCGGCCAGCGCGGTCGCGCTTTCGGCGGGGACGGAAATTTCGAACCCATCCTCTCCGGTATAGCCGCTGCGAGTGATGTAGAGCGGGACGTCGCCCCACATGGCTTCGGTGCCCTGCATGAAGACGAGTTCCTGCACTGCGGGCACGAGCCTGCCCAGCGCATCCGCCGACTTTGGCCCCTGCAGCGCCAATAGCGCCTGTTCATCGTGATAATTGAGCGTGATTTCGTCGGGCAGGTATTCGCGCAAGTGACCGATGTCTTCCCACTTCGTCGCGCCGTTCACGACCAGCACGAAGCGATCCCCCGCATTCGTCACCATCAAGTCGTCAAGGATGCCGCCATGTTCGTCGAGCAGCATCGAATAACGCATCCGGCCCGGCTTCAGCGCCGAAAAATCGCCGGGCATCAACGCCTCCAGCGCTTCGGCAACGCCGTCACCCGACACCGAGATCTGTCCCATATGCGACACGTCGAACAGGCCCGCGCTTTCACGTGTCCAGTTATGCTCGGCGATGATGCCCCCAAGCGGGCCCGCGTATTGGATGGGCATTTCATAGCCCGCGAACGGCACCATGCGTGCGCCGTGAGCGCGATGCCATGCATCGAGCGGCAGCTTTTCGATGGCCGGCTCTTCGAAAGTTTCGGCTACTTCGTTCTCGGTATCGGTCAACACTGGCTCCGTCGTCAAAAGTCGGCCTCGCGGGCCGCGAACGTGCAACCCACCGGCCCCCTCTGTCACGGAAACCTGAGAGCTTTCCCCCGCGCCGTCAAAGGTGCGAAGTTACCCCTTCGGTGGTGCCGCCGCGATTACGGCCAGGCACGCTTTCCAGAGTGTCGCTATCGACCGGCACGGTCCATTGTGCCTGAGAGATTCCGGGGCGGTTGCTCCTTCGGCGGTCCGCTTTTCAGCCCGATGGGCCGAATCACGAACACTCTCCCGCGCGGTCAGCGACGTGCCGAACCTGTGTCCGCGCGCGTCGGCCAAGTCAATCGGAGAGCGACGATGCGACGGGGAAAATCCCGCGTTGGGCACGAGCCATTACCGGCGCGCGATGGATTCCGTCATTGTCATGCAGGAAACGCCCATCCGATTTTGCCCCCGCCAGGGCCAGCATCGCCCGCGCGACGTCGTCTGCCCCGATCGATCGAAATCGCCGGTACTGACCGTGAAGCACAACGTCGAGCAGCGGGCTGGCCGCGATGGCGAGGCGTTCGGCCGTCCGGCGGTCATCTCCGCGATGCCCGCGCAACAGGCCGGGGCGCAGGATATCGACCCGCTGGAAGTCGAGCTTCTTGATCGCCTCTTCCAGCTCGCCCTTAACGCGCAGGTAAAACGATTTTGCATGCGGGTCCGCGCCGACCGAGCTGATCGTCACCATCTGGCGCGTGCCCGCATGCGCCGCCGCCTTGGCGCATTGCAGAACGAGACCGTAATCGACCGCCCGGAACGCCTGTTCGTCCTTGCCCGCCTTTTGCCATGTGGTGCCCAGCGCGCAGGCCAGCACGTCGGGCTTCATGTCGGCGATGGCCCCCGGCCAATTGGCGGGATCGGCGATGATCATTTCCATCCGCGCGCCATCGGGCAGCGGCGCTTCCCTGCGGGCCAGCGCGGTCAGGCGCACATGCGGGAAATCGCGCCCTTGTGCGATCAGGCTCATGCCGACAAGTCCGGTCGCGCCGATCAGCACCATGCGCTGGGTTTTTGCCTCAGACATTGCTCAGTTCCTCGGGCGGGGGACCGAAGATCGCGGTGTACTGCCGGATGGCGTAACGGTCGGTCATCCCCGCGATGAAATCGGCGATGTGGCGCGCGCGGCCCGGCTGGCTTTCGGGCAAGGCCGCCTGCCAATCGGCGGGCAGCAGGGCCGGATCGGCGGCATAGGCTTCGTGCAGCCGCTGCAACAGATCGACCGCAAGTTCCGCGGTCCGCTTCTGCTGCGGGTGGTAATATACGTTATCGTACATGAACCGCTTGAGCCGCCGTTCCGCCTCGCTCACTCCGCGCGAAAAACCGGACAGCGGCTTGCCCGCCTGCCGCACGTCCATCGCGTTGACGATCCCTTCGCTGGCGATCCGACCGCGCGTTTCGGCAATGACATCGTTGACCATCCAGCCGATCTGTCCGCGCACCAGCTCGCGCTGCAGCCGGTCTTGCGCCGTGCCGGGAAACCGGCGTTCGATCGCGCGCCACTGATCAGCTATGAAATCGATCGCCAGCAACTGGTCGAGGTCGATGAAACCTGCACGAAGGCCGTCTTCGATATCGTGGTTGTCGTATGCGATGTCATCGGCAACCGCCGCGACCTGCGCCTCCAGGCTGGGCCAGCGGGTCAGGTCGAACGGGAACGCGCGGTCCAGTTCCGCCAGAGCCCAGGGCAATGGCCGCTCGGTGGAAACCGGGCCGTTATGCTTGGCCAGCCCTTCGAGCATTTCCCACGACAGGTTCAGCCCGTCGTGCGTGCAATAGGGACTTTCCAGCCGCATCAGCACGCGCAGGGTGTGGGCATTGTGATCGAAGCCGCCATGGTCCGCCAGCGCACTGGCAAGCGCATCCTCCCCGGCATGGCCGAACGGGGCGTGGCCGATGTCGTGGGCAAGGCACAGGGCTTCGGTCAGATCCTCGTCCAGCCCGAGCGAGCGCGCGATGACACGGCCGACTTGCGCCACTTCAAGGCTGTGGGTCAGCCGGGTGCGATAATGATCGCCATAGGGTGCGACGAACACCTGTGCCTTGTGCTTCATCCGGCGAAACGCGATCGAATGGATAACCCGGTCCCGGTCGCGCTGAAACGCGCTGCGTGGCCCGCGGACGCCACCACCCGGCTCGCCGAATTCGCGGCCACGGGTAAGCGCCGGATCGGATGCATAGGGCGCTCGTGCACCCGATGCCGCCGGGACGGGTTGGCCATGACCGGGTCCGTGTTCGCCGGTGGGGTTCAAGGCTGCGCCTGTCGTGTCCATCCGCGCGCCCCTGCCAGAAACCGACCCGTGTTTGAAGTGGGGATCAGTCGTCGCCGAGAATCCAGTGCGCCGCAGCGACCGCGTGGATTTCCGCCCCGTCGAAGATCGGCAGGACGTTCGCTTCGGTATGGACGATCAGGTTCAGCTCGGTACAAGCCAGCACGATCGCCTCTGCTCCGTCCTTTTCGAGGTTGGTGATGATCGTGCGCAATTCGCGCTCGCTCTGCCGTCGGACTTTGCCCAGCATCACTTCTTCGTAGATGATGCGGTCGATCGTTTCGACCGTCTCCATCTCGGGCGGAAGCAGTTCGATGTCGCGGGACAAGAGCCGGCGGCGATAGAATTCCTCCATCATCACGCTACGCGTACCCAGGATCGCCGCCTTGTTCGCCCCTTCGGCGATCATCGCGTCGGCAACGCAATCGGCGATGTGCAGGATCGGGATCGACACCGCATCGACCAACCGGTCGTAGATACAGTGCATCGAATTCGCCGCGATCACCAGCGCCTGCGCCCCGCCAGCTTCAAGCCGCCTGGCCGAAGCGGCCAGCGTGTCGGCGGCCTGCTCCCATTCCTCGCGCGTGGAAAGCCGATAGAGCGGCGCGAAGTCGAGGCTTTCGATCATCAACGGCGCCGACGATTGCGGGCCCTTCGCCTTTTGCACGATGCGGTTGATATCTTCGTAATAGCCGCGGGTGGAAACCCAGCTCATTCCACCGATCAGCCCAAGTTTGCGCAAATTCCCGAATCCCTCATGAGTTCTGGCCCGTCTGGCCACCTTAGGTAAAAAAAGAGCGGCGCGTCCAGCGACGTGCCGCTCCTTTCATCGTTCACGAAGAACTAATGGTCAGTGAATGCCGATCGTATCCTTGGTGGCATCCGGATCGTCGGCGACCGTACCGCCCGAACGGATCGCGCCCAGCATCAGGATGCCCGCCGCGTGCGGGGCGGCCATCGAAGTGCCGCTCAACGTCGCGTAGCCCCCATCCTTGTAAGTCGAATAAATGTAAAAGCCCGGCTCGGCGAAATCGATCGGCGGGTTGCCATAGTTGGAGAAGTAGGCCCAAGTGTCGCCCTCTCCGATCGCGCTGATCGTATAGATATAGGGCCCTTCCGCGCGCGCGGGCGAATGGTTGTTCGCATTGTCGCTATCGTTGCCGGCAGCAAGCGCGAAGAAGATATTCTTGCCGAGGTCGGCCCCGTCCGCGGAAATGCCCATGGATGCATTGTAGACCGCATTGTCGATGTCGGCATCGGCTCCGCCGCCAAGGCTCATGTTCGCGACGTCATCGTCGGCCGCATTGATCGCGACATAGTCGATCCCCGCCAGCACGTCGGACCATGATCCGCTGCCGTTGCGATCGAGAACCCGAACGGCGACAACTTTCGATCCCGGCGCCACGCCAGCCATGCCGACGTTATTCTTCTTTGCAGCGATGGTGCCCGCGACATGGGTGCCGTGGCCGTTTTCGTCGTTGCCGCCGTTATCTTTCCCGCGCGAAACGAGGTCGACGCTGCGCGCGCGGTCGACGTTGAGATCGGGGTGATCGAGATCGATCCCGGTGTCGATGACCCACGCAGTCTTGCTGCTGGTTGTCGTGCCGCCATTCACGCGGGTAATGTCCCAGCGGACTTCGGAGGGCGTCGGCGAAGGCGTGGGGCTGCCGCCGGGGCCCTTGCCCGGAGGGGGAGCGAGCGTCACGACGCGGTCTGCCTTGCAACTTGCGATGCCGGGGTTTCTCGCCTGCATCTGCTGCACACCGCGTTCGGAGGCGTAGACCGAAAATCCGCGCGCCGCCGTTGTATAAACGTGCATCACGCGTCCGCCATTGGGGCGTGCTGCCCCTTCTGCTGCGACGCGGGCCAGTCCCTTGGGCACAGCGGCGGGATGGAAAAAGCAGATGTACTGGTTTTCGATCTTGTCGCCGGATCTGCCCTGCGCGGCTGCCGGCATGGCAATGGTGCTGGCGCTGGCGAGCGCGGCTACGATCAGTCCGGTTTTAAACATGACCCTTTGTCTCCCTGACAATCCCCCGATCCCGAGGCAACTGCGGAAGACTACGCCCTTGAACGCAGGGCGCAACGCCATTTAGCATCTTTTGAAACCAGCCGGCGAACGGTCCACCCGGTAGGATGGTCCGTTCGCCGGCTGGATGTGATCAGTCGGCGAGCGCCTTGTTGATCTCTTCGACCATCTTCTTGGCGTCGGCGAGCAGCATCATCGTCTGGTCCATGTAGAAGACGTCGTTGTCGACGCCTGCGTAACCCACGCCGCCCATGCTGCGCTTGATGAAGAAGACCTGCTTGGCCTTGTCCACGTCGAACACGGGCATGCCGTAGATCGGGCTGGACTTGTCAGTCTTTGCCGCAGGGTTCACGACGTCGTTGGCGCCGATGATGAACGCAACATCGGTCTGCGCGAATTCGCCGTTGATGTCTTCAAGCTCGAAGACTTCGTCGTAGGGCACGTTCGCTTCGGCCAACAGCACGTTCATGTGCCCCGGCATGCGGCCCGCGACCGGGTGGATCGCGAACTTCACGTTGACGCCCTTGGCCTTCAGCAGGTCGGTCATCTCGCGCAGCACGTGCTGGGCCTGCGCCACCGCCATGCCGTAGCCCGGGATGATGATGACCTGTTCGGCCTGGCCCATCATGAAGGCCGCGTCCTCGGCGCTGCCGCGCTTCCACGGACGATCGCTCGCCGCCGCGCCGGCACCGCCGCCACCGCCAGCATCGCCGCCGAAGCCGCCAGCGATGACCGAAATGAAGGAACGGTTCATCGCCTTGCACATGATGTACGACAGGATCGCACCCGATGCGCCGACCAGCGCGCCGGTGATGATCATCGCCGTGTTGTGCAGCGTGAAGCCCATCGCCGCCGCAGCCCAGCCCGAATAGGAATTGAGCATCGAGACGACGACCGGCATGTCCGCGCCGCCGATGGGGATGATCAGCAGGAAGCCGATGATGAACGCCAACGCAGTGATCGTCGCGATGATCCAGAACGACTGGTCCTGCGTGAAATACGCAGTCAACAGGACGATCGCGGCCAAAGTGCCCAGATTGATGACATGCCGACCCGGCAGCATGATCGGCGCACCGCTCATCTTGCCGGCCAGTTTCAGGAAGGCGATGACCGAGCCGGAGAAGGTGATCGAGCCAATGGCGATGCCAAGACCCATTTCGACCCGGCTGACCGCGCTGATGGTGCCGAACTCGTTCAGGATGCCGAAGGCGCCCGGATTGAGATAGGCCGCCCAGCCGACCAGCACCGCAGCCATGCCGACAAGGCTGTGGAAAGCGGCGACGAGCTGCGGCATGTCGGTCATCGCGATCTTGCGCGCGATGACGAACCCGATGCCGCCGCCAATCGCGATCGCGATCATGATTTCAGGCAGGCTGGCGATGTCGTGGGTCAGCAGGGTCGTCACGACCGCGATGGTCATGCCGATCATGCCGTAACGGTTGCCCTTGCGCGAAGTTGCCGGGCTGGAAAGCCCGCGCAGCGCAAAGATGAAGCACACGCCGGCGATAAGATAGGCCAGCGAGACCCACGGATTCACCGCATGAGTCGCGGCTTCGAGCGGAGCTTCGATGATGTCGACCTGTTCGTAGGCGACGGCCAATGCGGAAAGAAAGCCCATCACTTGCCCTCCACCCCAGAAGCCTTGGCCGGAGCAGGACGCTCCTTCTTCTTGTACATCGCGAGCATGCGCTCGGTGACCGCGAAGCCGCCGAAGATGTTAACGCTGGCGAAGACGATTCCGATGAGGCCCAGCCACTTGGCAGCGGGGCTACCCGCTTCGGCGGCTGCGATCAGCGCGCCGACGATGATGACCGAGGAAATCGCGTTGGTCACCGCCATCAGCGGCGTGTGCAGCGCGGGTGTAACCGACCATACGACGTAATAGCCGACGAAGCAGGCCATCACGAAGATCGACAGGATTGATATAAAGTCCATTTGGCGTCCCCTCAGCCCAACAGCCGTTCGTTCACGACCTTGCCGCCCTGCGTCAGGCGGATGGCGTCGCCGATTTCCTCGTCGAGCACGACTTCGTTCTTTTCCGCGTCCCAGAACGCCGAAAGGAAGTTGAAGAAGTTGCGTGCCAGCAGCGCCGAGGCGTCTGCGGGAAGATGCGCGGGCGTGTTCGAATAGCCGACGATCTTCACGCCGTGCTTTTCAACCACTTGATCGGGCACCGAACCCTCGACGTTGCCGCCCTGTGCGACGGCAAGGTCGAAGATGACCGAGCCGGGGCGCATCGACGCGATCTGTTCGTCGCTGATCAGGCGCGGCGCGGGCCGGCCCGGGATCAGCGCGGTGGTGATCACGATGTCCTGTTTGGCAATATGGCTTGAAACAAGCTCGGCCTGCGCCTTTTTGTATTCGTCGCTCATTTCCGTGGCGTAACCGCCGCTGCCTTCGCCTTCGATCCCCGCGACGCTTTCGACGAAGATCGGCTTGGCGCCCAGCGACTGGATCTGTTCGCGCGTCGCCGAACGTACGTCGGTCGCCGAAACCTGTGCGCCCAGCCGGCGAGCCGTGGCGATGGCCTGAAGCCCCGCAACGCCCACGCCCATGATGAACGCCTTGGCCGCGGTAATCGTACCGGCCGCGGTCATCATCATCGGGAATGCGCGGCCATAGGTATTGGCGGCGACCAGCACCGCCTTGTACCCGGCAAGGTTCGACTGGCTCGACAGCACGTCCATCGACTGCGCGCGCGTGATGCGCGGCATGAAGTCCATGGTCAGCGCTTCGAACCCGGCGGCGGCGTAATCGTCGACCGTGCTCCGGTAACGGAACGGATCGAAGATCGCAGCGACCTTGGCACCCGGTTTCGCGCCGGCCAGATCGGGCACAGCGGGCGCGCGAACGCCCAGCACCCAGTCCGCGTCCTTCATGATCGCGGCCGGTTCGCCCACTTGCGCCCCGGCATCGGCGTAATCGGCATCGGAAATCGACGCGTTGACGCCGGCGCCGCTTTCGACACGCAGCCGCGCGCCCAGCTTCGTCAGCTTCTTGACGGTTTCCGGTGTTGCCGCGACGCGTGTTTCGCCATCGGCACGTTCGGCCACGACCGCGATGATCGGCCCTTCAGTTCCCCCCACAGTTCGATCCGAACCGGTTCAGGAGATGATCATGACGACGATTGCGGCAATGATCGCGCAAACGATCGTGCCCCATTTCGCCATCTGGATGAAGCTCTCGTAGGTCGAGCGGGCGGCCTTCATATTGTTTTCGGTAGCCATGGTCGTCCGATTATCCCCTTCGCTGTCACCGCCGGTTTTGCATCGCGGCGGTCCCTGTCTGTCAGGCGGAGCTTGCCGCCGGACGCACGGCTGTATCGCCGCCGGGTTAAAGGCACAAGCCCTGCCAAACTGACACTAAAGGCAGGCGGGCCAAGGGGCGGCATGCGCGAAAAACCGCCTGCTGTCGTCGATGGCGACGTGGCAGCGAGGCAACAATCCTGCATCACGCAACATGCTCGGACCTGATCTAAAGGCATTATTTACGATAGCCGTTTATTGAAATTGCAGTGTGCTGTTCGCGATTGGCGCGACGGCCTTAGGGGGCATGTATGGGCGAGGACGAACCGCGTCTGCTCTTGCTGGTGGATCGGGACCCGGCGCAAGTGCGGCTGGTGGGCGCACTGGCCGCACGCGCGGGTTGGCGCACTCATGCCGAATCCGATAGCGCGACGGCACTGGCCTATCTCGCCAGCGACGAAACCGAATCGCCCCAGGCACTCCTGCTCGACAGCATGGTGGCCCGCGAAGACAGTTGCCAGCTGATCGGGCAGATCCGCGCCGCGGCCCCCAGCCTGCCGATCCTCTTCCTGGCGCAGTCCGCATCGCCCCTGATGGCGGTGGAGGCGATGCGCGCCGGTGCGACCGATTACCTGATGAAACCGATCGCATCGGAACGCGTACTCTATGCGCTGGACAGTTCGGTTCATGCAGACGTGCGCCGCGACGAACTGGCGCCCCTGTCGGAGAAGATCGACGCGCCGCTCGATTTCGACATGATGATCGGATCGGCGTCCAATTTCCGCGATGCCATGGCCCGCGCCGCCAAATCCGCTCGGGGCCATACGCCCGTGCTGATTACCGGCGAACCGGGCACCGGCAAGGAATTGCTCGGCCGTGCGATGCGTTCGGCCAGCCCGCGCGCAAAGGCCCCGGTCGTCGTGCTCCACACCGCGGGCATGTCGGCGGGCAATCTCGAATCGGCGCTTTATGGCCACGAACGTGGCGCGTTTCCCGGTGCATTCGACCGGCGGATCGGCTGCCTTCAGGATGCCGACGGCGGCACCTTGCTCATCGACGACATCGAACGCCTGCCCCCTGCCCTGCAACAACGTCTGGCCAAGACGATCACCACCGGAGAAGCGCGACCGATGGGCGCGAACCACAGCTTCCGGCTGGACGTGCGGGTGATCGCCACGGCGGCAGAAGAATACGGGCTGCTGGTCGGTCACGCCATGCTCGATCCGGCGCTGGCTTCGGTGTTTACCGGCGCGTCGATCCACCTGCCCCCGTTGCGCGAAAGGCATGGCGACATCGCCCCGCTGGCGCGGCATTTCCTCGCCCTGATCGGCGAACAGCCGGGCCTAAGGCGGCTTGGCGTGACGGACGAGGCGTTGGCCCTGCTCGAAGGATACGAATGGCCGGGCAACCTGCGGCAGTTGCAGGCAGTGCTGTTCCGCGCTGCTGTGTTCTGCGACCGCGACGCGCTTACGGTGCAGGATTTCCCGCAGCTGTTCGACCTCGTCGGCGATGCCTTGCCGGCAGCCAACATTAACCATGGCGGCGGAGTGACACTGTTCGGCCCCGATGGGCATCTTCGCACGCTGGAGGAAATCGAGTCGGATGTCATCCGGCTGGCCATCGGTCACTATCGCGGCCGGATGAGCGAAGTTGCACGCCGGCTCGGCATCGGGCGTTCCACGCTTTATCGCAAGGTCGGCGACCTCGGCATCGACAACGCCGCCTGACGCGTGCCAGCGTGTTTACAGGGGCGCCCCATCGCGGGTAGCAGCCTGTGCATGACGACGGATTTCGATTTCACGGGCAAATCGGCGCTTATCACCGGCGCCGCATCGGGCATCGGCCTGGCAGCCGCGCGCTGGCTTGAGGCGCGGGGAATCGCGCGGCTGGTGCTGATCGACATGGACGGCGAAGGGCTGGGCGCAGCGGAGTTTTCTTGCGAAGTCGATCGCATCGCGGGCGACGTCAGCGACGAAGCGCTGTGGGCCGATGGCCTGCGCGATATCGGTGCGATCGATTGCGCGCTGCTCAACGCCGGCATCGCGCCCGGCGGCATGGCCATCGTCGAGGCCGATCTGGCCGAATGGCGCAAATGCATGGCGGTCAACGTCGACGGCGTCTTCCTCGGGCTTGCCTGCGCGATGCGGGCCATGGCCGATAATGGCGGGTCCATCGTGGTGATGAGCTCGGTTTCGGGCACCAAGCCCTATCCCGGCACCGCCGCTTATGCGACCAGCAAGGCGGCCATCATCCAATTGATGCGCGTCGCCGCGGCAGAAGGCGCGCGGCAGGGCATCCGCGTCAATGCCGTCGCACCCGGCCCGGTAGATACGCCGATCTGGGACAAATCGGACATAACCGGCGGCCTGCACGGCGACGATGCCCGCGCGGCGATGATGAGCGAACTGGCCAAGGGCACATTGTTGAAACGCGTGCCCGAAACAGGCGAGATCGCGGGCACGATCGGCTTTTTGCTGTCCGATCTTGCCGCCAACATCACCGGCACGGTTCTGCTCAGCGACGGTGGCGCCAGCCTCAGGGTCTGATCGGCCAGACCTGCGGTATCGTTTCGTTCTTCAGGTAAAGCGGGTGGCGCGGATGGCCATACTTCGTCACTCCGTAACACCGCAGTTCGTGCGATCCGCATAGGGTCGCAACCTCGACGTCGCGACCACGGTGGGTGCCGTGCACGCCCCACGCCGCGACGGTGGTGGGCGCAAGGTTCAGCGCCAGTCGGATCGCATCGTCGTTATGCCGCCCCACCGGCCCGCGCCGCCGTTTCAGCCGTGACGGATCGGTTTCGCGCAGTGCGAACAGGTTCCAGACCAGCAATGCGTCACCTGCGCCCGTTGCCCAGCGGTGGCAGCGCGCGATGGTCGGATCGTTCGCCAGATGGTCCGCTTTCGATGGGTTGAGCATGGCGATGGCCAGCATCTCGCGCCGATTTACCCCGTCAACCGCATCCCGCCACAACAAGTAACGATAACGCCCACAGCGACTGAATACCGCGCCATGGCCGCTTGTCTCGTCATGCCGAAAATCGAGCTCGCGCGCTGCTGCCCATGTGGCGATGGCAGTTACCGCCGCGATCATGGTGCCAATTGGGAAAAGTCTGTCAGCGCCCCATCGCGAAGGCCACGCCACACGCGCATCGCCTGCACCGTTTCCGCCGCATCGTGAACGCGCAGGATGTGTACGCCCATGTCCAGCGCCATCGTCGCCACCGCCAGCGAACCGCCCAGCCGCCTGTCGGCCGGAGCCTCGTTCGACAGCGCGCCGATGAATCGCTTGCGGCTGACGCCCAGCAACAGCGGCTGGCCCAGCGCGTGGAACAGCGGCAGGGCATTGATCAAGGCCAGGTTTTCCGCCACCGACTTGCCGAAGCCGATGCCGGGATCGAGCACGATGTTGTCGCGCTTCACCCCCGCCTTCAGCGCCGCGTCGCGCCGGTCGCGCAAGGCGTCGAACACATCGAGAGCGATGTTCTGGTATTTCGCCCCCGCGTGCAGGTCGTCGCCCTTGCCCGGTGCGTGCATGATGATGACCGGACAGCCCGAATCCGCAGCCACTTGCGCGCTGCGCGGATCGTATTGCAGGCCCGACACATCGTTGATGATCCGCGCCCCTGCCTCAAGCGCCGCCTCCATCACGGCGGCCTTGCGGGTGTCGATCGACACCGCCGCGCCCCCGTTGGCCAGCCGTTCGACCGCCGGGATAACGCGGCGGATCTCGTCGCCCTCCCAGATCGTCGTTGCGCCGGGCCGGGTCGATTCGCCGCCGATGTCGATGATCGCCGCGCCTGCCTCCAGCATGTCGACCCCGCGGCTGACTGCCGTGGCGACGTCATCGTCGAACGTGCCGCCGTCCGAAAAACTGTCGGGCGTGACGTTCAGGATGCCCATCACCTGCGGCTGGTCCAACCGGATCGTGCGCCCCGTCCCGTCGGCAAACGAAAGCTCAAGCGCTGGATGCGCCATGCGCAGGTTCGACCACTGCCGCTCCCCATCCTCGATCAGGGGATCGGGCAGTCGGGCCAGCGCCGCCGCGACATCGGGTGCGGCGAAGATCTGGCGGCTTTGCACATCACCCGCGTTTGATCGAACGATCAGCGCGAAATCGCGGGCATAACACATCGTGCCCGCAAGCCGGATTGCGCCGGGCATGTCGTCCGGCCCCTCCACCGCCTGTGGCGATGGAGCGAAGGTCAGCGGCTGGATATAAAGCTTCGGCATGGCTGCCCTTTAACCGGGCAAAAGCGTCAGGCCAATGAAGAAGCGGCGCTTAATCCTCTGTCGCGAGCAGGTAGAGCTGACGCGCGGCGTCGATCGGGGTCAGCCCGCCTTCGCCATCCACGTGCCAGAACGTCCAGCCGTTGCAGGACGGCGCGCCCTGCACCGCCGCGCCGACGCCGTGGATCGATCCGACTTCCTTGCCCGCAACGATCGAACCGTCGGCACGCACTTCCGCAGAATGCCGCCGCTTTTTGTCGAACAGTGTCGTGCCCGCGGGGACATAGCCGTTTTCGACCAGCGCGCCGAACGCCACGCGCGGGGCCTGACGTTTGGACTGCATTGTCTTCAACGCCGATTCGTCCAACGGCAGCGCCATCTCGATCCGTTCGAGCGCCGCCTCGCGGTAATTGCTTTCACGCTCGCAGCCGATCCATTCGCGGCCAAGACGCTTTGCGACAGCACCGGTCGTGCCAGTGCCGAAAAAGGGGTCGAGCACGACGTCGCCGGGGTTTGTCGTCGCCAGCATGACCCGATAAAGCAGCGCCTCGGGCTTTTGCGTGGGGTGCACTTTCGTACCGCCCTTCTTCAACCGTTCGGCCCCCGAACAGATCGGCAGCACCCAGTCGGACCGCATCTGCAATTCATCGTTCAGCGTTTTCATCGCGCGATAGTTGAAGGTGTATTTCGCCTTTTCCCCCATGCTCGCCCAGATCAGCGTCTCATGTGCATTGGTGAACCGGGTGCCCTTGAAATTGGGCATGGGATTGGACTTGCGCCAGATAACGTCGTTCAGGATCCAGAACCCGGCATCCTGCATCGCGGTGCCGACGCGAAAGATGTTGTGATAGCTACCGATCACCCAGATCGAACCGCCCGGTTTCAGGATGCGGCGCGCTTCGGCCAGCCAGCCCTTGGTAAAGGCATCGTAGGTGGCAAAGCTTTCGAACTTGTCCCAATCGTCGGTCACGGCGTCGACCGCGCTGCCGTCGGGGCGCGAAAGATCACCGCCCAGCTGCAGGTTATAAGGCGGATCGGCGAAGATCATGTCGATGGATTTCGCAGGGATGGAGCGCATCGCGGCGATGCAGTCGCCGTCCAGGATCTGCCCCAGCGGCAACGTTTCGCGCACATTCGTCGCGTGCATTTTTGCCTTTTCAGGCTTGTTGAGAAGCACCGTCGCCATTCTAGACCCCCTGTGGATAACCTATGGTGAGTCTTCGTTGAGTCCGGGTCAAGCGCGGATTGGAAACCCGATGTCGGAATGGCCGCGCTGGTGAGTCCGTGTCGCAACAGTCATCCACATCATGTTGAGTCCACACCACTTTCGCGGACTCAAGATCGTGTGGTGTGGCTTTTAGGACTCGACCTGTCCATAATAGTCATGGTGCCTACGGGGTCATGGAAAGCTTTTGGGGAATTGTGGATGGCACTGGAAGTCATCGGCGCAGGCCTTGGCCGTAACGCCACGTTTTCGACCAAGTTCGCGCTCGAGGAAATCGGTTTCGGGCCTTGCTATCACATGGTCGAGGTATTTCGCGGTGCGCGCCGGACGATCCCGTTGTGGCTCGACGTGGTGAACGGCACGCCAAACTGGGGCGCGATTTTCGAAGGGTATCGTTCCACCACAGACTATCCTGCCTGTACCTACTGGCGCGAACTGGCCGATCATTTCCCGGACGCCAAAGTGGTGCTGACCGTGCGCGACGCAGACAGCTGGTTCGATTCGGTGAGCGAGACGATCTTCGCACCGCGCATGTTGGACAAGCTGAAGGGTTCGCCCAGCGAACGTTTCTTGCAAGGCACCATCTTCGCCGCCTTCGACGGAAAGGTGCGTGATCGTTCATTCATGACCGACTGGTACGAACGCAGGAACGCCGATGTCATCGCTTCGTTACCGCCAGAACGTTTGCTGGTCTTCCACCCGCGCGACGGATGGGAGCCGCTCTGCCGCTTTCTTGGCGCCGAAGTGCCGGACAAGCCCTTCCCCCGCGTCAACAGCCGCGACGAACTTGGCGCAGCTTCGGACGAGCGCGGCGGGCTTCCGTCCGATCCGGCCGAACTGGAAGCCTTTGCCGAAAGTTATTGCGCCGAGCTGAAGGCCAAGGCGTTCGCCATCTGACTCAGGCCGGTGGCAGGCCCGGATCGACGCCGGTCAATTCCACCGAACGGGTCCACAACCACTGCGCCGCGCCCGGATCGCGGGCAAGCCGGGTCAGGAATGCCGGGCCGGACGGTCCACTCATCTCGCGAAGGCCTCGCGGACCGTAATAGCCACCGCCCACGGCTTCAGGATCGGTCGCGGCCTGCAACGTCGGCCATGCACCCTGCTGCGCGCTGTTGAGCAGTTTGCCCGCTATCGGCATGACATACCGGGCAATGCCGAAATTGCGGCCCAGTTCGGTCGATGCGATCCCGGGGTGGCAACCGATCGCCGCGACGCCCGATCCGCTCGCGCGCAACCTGCGGTCAAGTTCCAGGAAAAACAGCGCGTTGGCGAGTTTCGAATCATAATAGCGCTGCATGCGGGTGTAACCCTGCTCCGCTTTCGGGTCGGACCAGATCGCCTCTCCGTTGCGGTGGGCGATGCTGGCGGTCACGACCACCCGCGCGCCGGGCGTCTCTTCCAGCTTGGGCAGAAGCAGCGTGGTGAGCGCGAAGGTGGCAAGGTGGTTGACGCCGAACTGCAGCTCGTAGCCCTGCGCCGTGCGGCTTAACGGCGGCATCATCACGCCCGCGTTGTTGATCAGCACGTCGATCTTGCCGCGTTCTTTCAAAGCCTGTGCCGCGCGTCTGACGCTTTCCAGGTCGGCCTGATCCAGCTCGACGAAGTCCAGCACCGCACCCGGCGTTTCGGCCGCGATCTTCGCCATTGCCGCGCGCGCCTTGTCCTCGCTGCGGCAGGCCATCACGATTTCCCCGCCCCGCGCGGCAATCACCTTTGCCGCTTCAAAGCCGAGGCCGGTGTTGGCGCCCGTCACGACAAAGGTCTTGCCGGTCAGGTCCGGGACGTCGGCGGCGGTAAATCCGGGCATCAAGCTATCCTGAGGCAAGCCGTCACAGCGGCATTTCAAGTTGTGCGACCGGCGCGAATGTGCGGCGGTGCAGCGGGGTCGGGCCATGGCGGCGCAGCGCGTCGAGATGTTCGGGCGTGCCATACCCGGCATTGCGTTCCCAGCCGTAGTGCGGATGTTCCTGTGCCGCGGCGCGCATGATCCGGTCGCGGTGTTCCTTGGCAAGGATCGACGCGGCCGAAATGCACGGTTCCGTCGCGTCGCCTTTGACGATGGCGCGCGCCGGCCAGCGCCATTCGGCCCGGCGACCAATAGGCGTGAGATTGCCGTCGATCAGCACTTCCAGCGGATCGCAGCCGATCTTCTCGCAAAGCGCCTGCACCGCCAGCGTCATTGCCAGCATCGTCGCGCCGAATATGTTGAGGCTGTCGATCCCGTCGACATCGACGACGCCGATCCCCCACTGGCACCGGCGCAAGATCATTTCCTCGAGCACGGCGCGGCGGGCGCGACTCAAAACCTTGGAATCGCCGAGCCCTGACGGTCGCGGCTTGCACAGAACGACGGCTGCCGCCACAACCGGACCGGCAAGCGGCCCGCGCCCTGCTTCGTCCACGCCGACAATCATCGTCGTGCGCCGGAGCAGACGCCAGGGATGAAACCAGCGCCGAAACGGCGAAAATGCCAATTGATGGAAACGGATCGAAACATGTTCATGCGACCAGCCTTCTTGCCTGCCTTACTCCTGCTGGCAAGTTGCGGCATGGGCAACTCCACCGCCCAGGGGGGACAGCCTGTCGAAAATGCGCTTCCGATGGGCGATGTCGCTGCCGACAGCGTTTTTGCGATAAAGGCGTTCGGGACGTTCGAAGAGCCTTGGGCAATGGCGTTCGTGCCCGGCACCGACGTGTTGGTCGTGACGCAAAAGGCCGGAAGCATCCGCGGCATCGACACCGCGACCGGCCGCACATTTGCCATAACCGGCGCGCCAAAGGTCGATTACGGTGGTCAGGGCGGGCTGGGCGATATCGCGTTCCTGCCGTCGGAAAGCGCCGCCTCGCTCACCCCTCGCACGATATACCTGTCATGGGCCGAAGCGGGTAACGGCGACGTGCGCGGCGCGGCTGTCGGTCGCGGAAATCTGATCTGCGACGATGCCGGCGACTGCGCGATCCTCGATCTGAAGGTTATCTGGCGCCAGAACCCCAAGGTTTCGGGCCGTGGCCACTATTCGCACCGGCTCGCCATCGCGCCCGATGGGCAGCATCTCTTCGTATCGTCCGGAGATCGCCAAAAACTCGATCCGGCACAGGATACTTCGAACACACTTGGCACCATCGTACGGCTAAATCTCGACGGGACGCCCGCGCCCGGCAATCCGCTGGCGGACAAGCCCGATGCCGATGCCGCGATCTGGTCATGGGGCCATCGCAACGTTCTGGGCCTAACCTTCGATGCCAAGGGCCAGTTGTGGGAGCTGGAGCACGGCCCTGCCGGCGGGGACGAGCTTAACCTTGTGGTGGCTGGCAAGAACTATGGCTGGCCCGTCGTTTCAAACGGGCAGCATTATGATGGGCGGGACATTCCCGACCACGCCACCCGCCCCGAATTCGCCGTGCCTGTGATCAGCTGGGACCCGGTAATCGGACCGGGCGACCTGCTGTTTCCTTCGGACCGCATGTTCCCAGAACTTGCCGGCAAGGCGGTCGCAGCGGGGCTGGTTGCCGAAGCGCTGGTGGTCATCGACGTAAGCGAGGCCAAGGCACGCGAATTGGCACGATATGGCATCGGCAACCGCGTCCGCGCCATTGCCGAAGGGCGCGACGGCGCGCTCTGGGTGGCAGAGGATGGGCCGGACGCGACACTGTGGCGGCTGACTGCCAAACCAAGCTGAACCATCTGGCCACGCTGAACCATGTCGCCGCGCCGATCGTCGCCGCCCCTTTGACGAAACGCTCGACATCGGGGGCACTGCGGCCTATCGGCGCGCCCTTTCCCAACATGAAGGCAACTCTTCAGCCCGATGGCCACGATCATTCCCCTCGACCAGGTCGATCCCAAGATGATCGAGGCACTGCTGGACCGCGCGTTCGAACCCGATCGCCAGAAACGCACCGCCTACATGGTGCGCGAAGGTGCCGACTGGCTACCCGCGCTGTCGTATGCCGCACTCGATGACGACGATTACCTTGCCGGCACGATCCAGTGCTGGCCCGTGGCATTGACCGATCCGCAGGGCGGCGCGCATCCGATGGTCATGGTTGGGCCAGTAGCGGTGCTTCCCGCGCTTCAGAACGAAGGATACGGCAAGGCGCTCACGCTGGCCGCGCTGGCGACGATCGACGCGGGCGAAAATCCGCTGCCGCAGGTGTTGATCGGCGATGCGGGCTATTACGGCCGATTCTTCGGTTTTTCGGCAGACCGCACGGGTGGCTGGACCCTTCCCGGTCCGTGGGACCCCGCGAGGCTGCTGGTTCGTTGCGCGAATCCTGCCGTTCTGCCCGAAACTGGCCAATTGGGGCCTTGGCGGGGATAAAAGCTTCTGGCATCGCGTTAGCCAAGCGATGCCATATGACGTCCCCCCCGAACTTGCCGGAATGAGCCTTGCGGAAATCGCGCAGGCCGTGGAGTCGCGCAAGCTGCCCCCGGTGGCGACCTGGAATCCGCAGGACAGCGGCGAAAGCCACATGCGCATCGCGCGCGACGGCCGCTGGTATCACGACGGCGGCGAAATCACCCGCCCCGCCATGGTCCGCGCCTTTGCCGGGCTGCTGCGGCGCGATGGCGACGGGTTCTGGCTTGTCGTGCCCTATCAGAAGCTTTCGATCGAGGTTGAGGACGCGCCCTTTGTCGCCACTGATGTTCGCGCCGACCGCGAAGGGGGCGAGCAGGTGCTGACGTTCCGGATCAACACCGACGAATTCGTCACCGCCGACGCCGAACATCCGGTCATCGCGCGTGGATCGGCCGACGAACCGGCGATTTACGTCGTCGTGCGCGAGGGGTTGGAGGCGCGGCTGGACCGTTCGACGTGGTTGCAACTGGCCGAAATCGCGCTGGCCGAAGATCGCACGCCGCCCGCGGTGTCGAGCAAGGGCGCAACGTTCGTGCTGGACCCGGCGTGAGCGGGATCCGCCATCGCCTGATCGAGATGCATCGCGCAGGCCATCTGCATCCGATCCCCGACATGCGGTTCGAACCCAACATGACCGACCGGGCCCCGCGCGCCGCCGCCGTGCTGATCGCCGTAACCGAACGGGCCGAAGACGACGGGCATGGCCCAGGTATTCTGCTGATCGAACGCCCGGCAAAAATGCGCACCCATGGGGGGCAAGTCGCATTTCCCGGCGGCGCGATCGACCCCGGCGAAACCGCGGTACAGGCCGCATTGCGCGAAGCGAACGAGGAAATCGCCCTGCCGCTTTCCAAGGTTCACGTCATCGGCGAAACCGACAGCTACCGCACCGGCACCGGCTTTGCCGTGACCCCGGTGCTGGCGACCGTTCCGCCCGACCTGCCACTGCGCCCCAACCCGGCCGAAGTCGACGAATGGTTCGAAGTCCCGCTGCGCTACGCGCTGAACCCGGCCAATCACGAAGAGCGCGAGATTTTCTGGCGCGGCAAGATGCGCAGTTTCATCGAATTCCACTGGGAAGGCCACCGCGTCTGGGGCGCGACCGCCGGGATGCTGGCCAATCTTTCACGCCGACTGCGCTGGGAACATTCCGCATGAAATCGCTAAGCGAAGCCGAATGGATCCGCCGCCCCGGCCTGAAGCAGCTCGTCGATGCGCTGGGCGCGGATGAATGCCGATATGTCGGCGGGTGCGTTCGCGACGCACTGGTCGGGCACGAGGCGAACGACATCGACCTTGCTACCCGCCACCATCCCGACCGCGTCGTCGTGATGCTGGACGAAGCAGGCATCCGTACCGTGCCCACGGGCCTCGAACACGGCACCCTAACCGCCGTGCTCGACAGCGGACCGGTGGAGGTGACGACCCTGCGCCGCGATGTCGAAACCGATGGCCGCCGCGCCACGGTAGAATTTTCCGACGCGTGGGAGGATGACGCCGCCCGCCGCGACTTCACCATCAACGCGCTTTACGCCCATCCCGAAACGCTGGAGATTTTCGACTATTTCGGCGGGCTGGACGATCTTGCCGCCCATCGCGTGCGGTTCATCGGCGACGCGCGCCAGCGCATCCGTGAAGATCATTTGCGTATCCTGCGCTATTTCCGGTTTCAGACGCGATTCGGTTCGGACCCTCTCGACAGAGAGGCGGTGGAGGCCTGCGCCGAACTTGCCCCCATGCTCAAAGGCCTGTCGCGTGAACGCGTAGGGTGGGAACTGCAGAACCTTTTGGCCCTGCCCGATCCGTCGAAGACTGTCGCGCTGATGGCCGATCTTGGCGTGCTGAAGGTCGTTCTGCCGGAAACCGGCGGGGTGCAAGTCCACAAGCTGGGCACGCTCATCAAGGCAGAGCGCGAAGCCGGGGTCGAACCCGATCCGATCCGGCGGCTGGTCGCGCTATTGCCGCCCGATCCGCTGGTGGCCGAACAAGTCGCGGCCCGACTGCGGCTTTCGAACGCCCAGAAGAAGCGGATCAAGGAGGATACCGCGCGGCAGGATGCCGATTGCGACGATCCGCGCGCGCTGGCTTATCGGTTGGGCAAGGAGGTCGCTTGCGATCGCTTGTTGCTGTGCGACGCGCCGATCGACCGGCTGAAGGACTGGGACGTGCCGAGACTTCCGGTAAAAGGCGGCGAAATCGTCGCTGCGGGCGTAGCTGCCGGGCCGGAGGTGGCCCGCGTGCTCCGCAAGATCGAGACCCGCTGGATCGAAGAAGGCTTTCCCGACGAGGTTAGGACCCGGGTCATTCTTGCCGAGGAAATTGCCGCTCTGGCCTAGTTTTGCGCCTTGCGGTCGGGGCGGTCGGGCGAAATCCGTCAGGTTGGCGAAAGCCAAATCGTGCTAATGCCGCGCCATGGCCGATTTCATCGAATTTCTTCACACCCTGCCATATGGCGACGTCTTTGCCGCGAACCCGTTGCTTGCCGTCGCCTTGCTGGCGCTGTGCCTGTCCATGGTGGGCGGCGCGATACGCAAGGGTGCGCCCGCGATCGGCGGGCTGATGCGCGGCGTGGGCAGTTTCGGCCTTGTCGCCGTACTGGTCTTGACCGTGATCGACCTCGCCCGGCTGAACCCCGATCTGGCCATGCCGCAATTGGGTGTGCCCGAACAGGTTGTTGACGGCGAAGAAACGCACGTGCCGCTGGCGGGTGACGGGCATTACTGGATCAATGCGCGAGTGAACGGGCACCCCGTCCGCTTTCTTGTCGACACTGGCGCGAGCCTGACGGCCATCTCTCCCGAAACGGCGGAGGCTGCGGGCATAGACGCGCAGTCGGTGCTAGGCACCGTGCGGCTTGAAACCGCGAACGGCAGCGCGCCTGCGCACCTCACCAGCATCGACAGGCTGGAGACGGGCACCATCCGGGCGAAGGACCTGCGCGCGGTCATTGCGCCCACGATGAACGGGATGAACGTCTTGGGCATGAACTTCCTGTCGCGGCTCGAACGGTGGAGCGTCGAGGACGGTACGCTCGTGCTCGTTCCCCACGATCCGCAAGCGCCTGCACAAAGTTGATTGCTTTTTCGCAATTGCAGCACTAGATAGCGCCCATGTGACGGCCAGATCGGCCATTTGCTGCCAGCGTGATCACCCGCATGAAATGTGCGGGATGGCCCGCAGCGGATCGAAGGTCACATTCGTTAAGCTTCCCCTTTCACGCACGGGTCGCCTGTTTCGACCCCGCGCGCGGCCGATACGGCTGCTGCGCCTATGTGAGTGTTTTCATGTCCTATTTCGAATCCCTCGGCCTTGCCGAGCCTATCCTTCGTGCGCTCAACGCCAAGGGTTATGCCGAACCGACCCCGATCCAACGTCAGGCGATCCCCGCGCTGATGGAAGGTCGCGACCTTCTGGGCATCGCCCAGACCGGTACCGGCAAGACCGCCGCCTTTTCTCTGCCATCACTCCACCGCCTCGCAAAGGATGCGTACAAGCCCAAGCCTGCTTCGTGCCGGATGCTGGTGCTGTCGCCGACCCGCGAACTGGCCGCGCAGATCGCCGAAAACATGAGCCGTTATGCCAAGCATCTCGCGCTCAATGTCGAATGCGTGTTCGGCGGCGTGCCCGTCGGCAAGCAGTCGCGGCGCCTTGTCCCCGGCGTCGATGTGCTGGTGGCGACACCGGGTCGCTTGCTCGACCTGATCGATCAGCGCGCGCTGACGCTGCGCCATGTCGAAATCTTCGTGCTCGACGAAGCCGACCAGATGATGGATCTCGGCTTCATCAAGCCGCTGACCCGCATCGCCAACATGCTGCCCGAAAATCGCCAGTCGCTGTTCTTTTCGGCGACCATGCCCCGCGCCATCGCCGACCTGACCCGCAAGTTCATCAAGGACCCGGTGAAGGTCGAAGTTTCGCCGCAGGCCACCACGGCAGAGCGTGTCGAACAATACGCAACCTTCGTGAACCAAGCCGAAAAGCAGGCTTTGCTGACGCTGTCGCTTCAGGCCGGGCTTGCCAGTGGCGAGATCGAGAAGACGCTGGTCTTCACCCGCACCAAGCACGGCGCCGACCGGGTGGTCCGCCATCTCGTGGCCGCAGGCATCAGCGCCGCCGCCATCCACGGCAACAAGTCGCAGGCCCAACGCACCCGCGCCCTTGACGGTTTCCGCAAGGGTGAAGTGCCCGTGCTGATCGCGACGGACATCGCGGCACGCGGCATCGACGTGACGGGCGTTAGCCATGTCTTCAACTTCGAAATCCCCAATGTGGCCGAACAGTACGTCCACCGCATCGGCCGCACCGCGCGCGCCGGCGCTGACGGCGTGGCGATCAGCTACATCGCGCCGGACGAGAAGCCCTATATCCGCGACATCGAAAAGCTCACTGGCGTGCAACTGACGACGATGCCGCTGGTCGAGAATTTCCAGGCGCGTGCCGCCGCCCTGCCCAAGGCAGGACGCGAACCGGCCGGTGCCGAATATGCCGACCGTGGCGATCGCCGCCCGCGTCAGCCGAAGAAGGGTGGCGACAGCCGCAACTTCGACCAGCGCAAGGCCCGCAAGACTTCGGAAAACCGCGGCGACGGCCAGCCGCGCGACGACATGGGCAACCCCAAGCGCCGCTTCCGGCCCAAGGGTCCCAAGACCGTCGGATCGCACAAGAACGCCGTCCGCGCGAGCTGACGCATAGGCTGCTGCTGCGCGAACCTAGGCCGGGCCCACCGTGGCCCGGCCGGTAAAGGTCTCGCGCAGCGCCAGCTTGTTCACCTTGCCCGTCGCACCCAACGGGATCGCGTCGACAAAGGCGAATTCGTCCGGCATCCACCATTTCGCGATCCGGTCGGCAAGAAACGCGCGCAAGTCCGCTTCGGTGGGATTTGCGCCCGCCGCGGGCTGAATGACGAGCAGCGGCCTTTCGCCCCAGCGCGGATCGGGCATCGCGATCGCAGCGGCAAACGCCACGCCGGGGTGTGACAATATCGCGTTTTCCAGATCGATCGAACTGATCCATTCGCCGCCCGACTTGATGACGTCCTTGGCCCGGTCGGTCAGCTTCATCGCACCGCTGTCATCGACCGTTGCAAGATCGCCGGTATCGAACCAGCCGTCGGCGTCCAACGCCGTCTTGTCCGCGCGGAAATAGCGATCAACCACCGCCATCCCGCGCACCAGCAGGCGGCCCGAACGCCCCGTTCCCCACGGCAGTTCGGCGCCATCGTCGCCCACCACCTTCACTTCGGTTCCAAACAACGGCACGCCCTGTTTCAGCTTGTGGACGATCTGTTCGTCCAGTGGCGCATCTTCGCCACCCAGCGGCAGGCGGCACACCGTGCCGATGGGCGACATCTCCGTCATTCCCCACGCGTGGCCGATGCGCACGTCGTATTCCTGTTCGAACGCGCGAAGCACCACTTCGGGCAAGGCCGAGCCGCCGATCGCGACGAAGCGCAAATGCGGCAGCATCAGGTTGTGTGCGCGCAAGTGATCTAGCAACCCCATCCACAAGGTCGGTACCGCAGCGCTGACCGTGACCCGTTCCGTATCAAGCAGTTCGTAAAGCGATCCGCCGTCCATCCCCGCAGCCGGCATGACCATTTTTGCGCCCACCATCGGGGCGGCAAAGGCCAGCGCCCAGGCATTGGCATGGAACATCGGGACGACCGGCATCACCGTGTCCTGATAGCCAAGGCCGAAGCAGTCGTTAGTCAGCGAGATCATGGCGTGCAGCACGTTGGACCGGTGCGAATAGAGCACGCCCTTCGGATCGCCCGTTGTGCCAGAGGTATAGCATAGTCCGCATGCGGCGTTTTCGTCGAACCCGCCCCACTGCACATCGGTGCCGTGTCCGCCTATCCAGTCTTCGTAACAGATCGCCGCAAAGCTGGTTTCGGGCATCTGGTCGCGGTCTGCGATGATGACATAATGTTCGGCTGCGATGCGGTCCTTCACCGCTTCGATGAGGGGCACGAACATGCTGTCGAGGATCACGACCCGATCGCCGGCGTGGTTGGCGATCCATGCCAGCTGATCGGGATGAAGCCGCGGGTTCAGCGTATGGAGCACCGCACCGATCCCCATCGTGCCGTACCAGCTTTCCAGATGGCGCTCACTGTTCATGGCCAAAGTTGCGACCCGGTCGCCCGGTACGATGCCAAGATCCAAGAGCGCTGCGGATACCTGTTTCGCGCGGGCATGCAGTGTGGCGTAGTTCGACCGGTGGATCGACCCATCGGCCCGCCGCGTCACGATTTCATTGTCGCCGGCATATTGCGCCGCACGGTCGAGTACCTTGTCGACCGTGAGCGGCCAATCCTGCATCTGACCCAACATCCTGCTGCCCTTTTTCGCCGTTCTCTTTCGGAACGGTCGCAAGGGTGATGGGGATTTGCGCGCAAGGCAATCGCCGGTTGTTAAAATCGTGATCAGTCCGGCGAGATCACCCCGCCCGTTCCGGTGTCAATCAAACCTGTTGTCGCGCGGAAAACCCTGTGGCGGCAAGCGACCGGCCGCGCCGCGCGCGACCCGCCATTGCCACATGTCGCTTTCCGTCCGGGTCCGCCCGCTATCGCCGCCCATCTTCCACGACAGGCCGTCTTCAAGCTTGAGCGTCGTCGCGTCGGCCATCCCGCCGTCGCGATACCGTTGCAGCTGCACACCCTGCCCGCGCGTCATCACCGGCAGTTCTTCGAGGTTGAACATCACCAGCTTGCGATTGTCGCCGACAATCGCGACGTGGTCGTGGTCCGACGGTATTTCGCGCACGACCTTCAACGTCACGCCGGGCTTCACATTGACAACCGCGCGGCCTTTGCGCGTTTCGGCCAGCAGTTCGTCCATCCCTGCCGCAAACCCACGCCCGTTGCTCGACGCCAGCAGGACCTGGCCCTTGGGCTTGGCGACCAGCATGGCGATGATCGGGGCATTGGGGTCGATGTCCAGCGTGCTGCGCACAGGTTCCCCGAAGCCACGCCCGCCCGGCAGCTTGTCGCAGCCCAGCGTGTAAAACCGCCCGTCGGCGCTGGCGATGAGCACTTTGTCGGTCGTCTGCGCGTGAACGGCAAAGGCGGGGCCATCGCCTTCCTTGAATTTGAATTCGCCGCCGATGCCATCGGGGCCAAGGTCGACGTGACCCTTCATCCCGCGAATCCAGCCGCGCTGGGACAGGATGACCGTCACTGGCTCCTTCTCGATCATCGCGTCCATGCTGAATTCGACCGTCGGCGCGGCCTCCGCGATCGTGGTGCGGCGGCGGCCTAGCACAGTCGTTTCGGCATATTCCTTGCGAAGCGCGGTCAGGTCGCGCCTCAGCCGGGTGCGCTGGCGGGCCGGGCTTTCGACCAGCTTGTCCAGTTCCTCACGTTCGGCCATCAGCTCGTCGCGTTCCTTGCGAAGCTGCATCTCCTCAAGCTTGCGCAAGGACCGCAGCCGCATGTTGAGGATTGCTTCGGCCTGACGGTCGGTCAGGGCGAATTCAGCCATCATGATCGGCTTGGGCTCGTCCTCGGTGCGGATGATCTCTATCACCCGGTCGAGATTGAGGTAGGCGATGATATAGCCTTCGACGAGTTCCAGCCGCTTGGCGATCTGTTCAAGCCGGTAGCGCGCCCGGCGAACGAGAATCTCGATCTGCGCCACGATCCAGTGCCGCAGCAATTCGCCCAGCCCCATGACGACCGGCGTGCGACCGCCCCCCGGCTGTGCGTCCAGCACGTTGAGGTTCAACGAAAACCGGCTCTCCATGTCGGTGAGCTTGTAAAGGCTTTCCTTCAGCAGTTCGGGATCAACGTTCCGGCTTTTCGGCACGATGACGATGCGGATCTGTTCGTCGCTTTCATCGCGCACGTCTTCCAGGATGGGCAGTTTCCTGTCGGCGATAAGGCTTGCGATCTGCTCGATCAGCTTGCCCTTTTGCACCTGATACGGGATTTCGCTGATGACCAGCTGCCACTGCCCGCCGCCAAGCCGTTCGATCCCGGCATCGCGATCCTCGGCCTTTTCCACCTCCGCCGCGTGAAAGCGCCCGCGCATACGGAATGACCCGCGTCCCGTCTCATAGGCGTGGCTGATGATGGCAGCGGTGTCGACGACCAATCCGCCAGTCGCGAAATCGGGACCGTGAAATACCTCCATCAATTCTGGGTGTTCGGTCTTCGGATTGTCGATCAGCTTCAGCGTCGCGTCGATGATTTCGGCGACGTTGTGGCTGGGGATGCTGGTCGCCATGCCGACCGCGATGCCGCTGGAGCCGTTTGCCAGAAGGTTCGGAAACAGGCCGGGGAATATCTCGGGCTCTTCTTCCTCCCCGTTGTAGGTCGGGATGAAGTCGACAGTCCCCTCGTCCAGCCCCTGCATCAACAGCATGGCCGTGCGGGTCAGCCGCGCTTCGGTGTAACGGTAGGCGGCGGCGTTATCGCCATCGATATTGCCGAAGTTGCCCTGCCCTTCGACGAGCGGGTAGCGCAGGGCGAAATCCTGCGCGAGGCGAACCATCGCGTCATAGACGCTGGCGTCGCCGTGCGGGTGGTACTTGCCGATCACGTCGCCGACGACGCGGGCCGACTTCTTGAAGCCCGACTGCGGATCGAGCTTCAGCATCCTCATCGCCCACAACAGGCGGCGGTGCACAGGCTTCAAACCGTCGCGAAGGTCGGGGAGCGATCGGGCGGTGATCGTCGACAGCGCATAGACGAGGTATCGTTCGGACAACGCCGCGTCGAACGGTGCGTCGATCAGCCGGTCGAAAGGATCGGGTTCGGTAATTTCGGAGATATCATCGGCCATCAGGCCTGACCGTCTAGCAGGCGGCTCTCCAGGCGAAAACGTCCTTCATCATCCCGTCCACGGTTACGGCGCTAAGAATGGTGTGAGCGCGCATCAGCCCTTGAGAGCGACCACGTCCGCCACTCTGCCGACCGCATTGGTCCGACCCTTGCGACGCCTTGTCGCAACCGCCGGAACGTAGAGCGCCAATCACCGTTCATTAACCAAACGAACCTCACAGAAATATGGAGACGCCCATGGCCGCCAAGGTCCTTATTATCGCCACCAACGGTTTCGAGCAGTCAGAATTGCTCAAACCGCGTGAAAACCTCGAAAACGCAGGCATTGCGACAACGCTCGCCAGTCCTGAATCCGGCTCGATCAAGGGTTGGGACCAAAAGGATTGGGGCGAAAGCGTAAAGGTTGACGTCAGTATCGACGATGTATCGGTCGATGACTTCGACGGTTTGCTGCTGCCGGGCGGCCAGATGAACCCCGACATCCTGCGTATGGATGAAAGGGTGATCGACCTCGTTCGCGCATTTGACGAGGCTGGCAAGCCGATCGCCGCCATTTGCCATGCGCCATGGTTGCTGATCGAAGCGGATATCGTAGACGGACGCACCGTGACGGCCTGGCCCTCGGTCAGAACCGATCTCGCCAACGCAGGCGGGAACGTGGTCGATGCAGAGGTCGCCGAAGACGACAATCTTGTGACAAGTCGAAACCCCGACGATATCCCGGCTTTCAGCAAAGCATTCATCGCGCTTCTGGAAAGCAGCGCATCTGCCCCGACCGAAGAACTTTCGACCACACATTAATACTAACTTGAGTCAACGTTCGAAGACCCGTCCATGGCAAGTGAAGGCCATGGGCGGGTCTTCCACATTGGCGGTCTGCGCGGGCTAACGCCGGTTCATCGCAGGGCTGATCTTGAGTGTTTGGGCGAGCCCCAAACTTTCCGAGTCGCTAGAGTAGAGCGCCAAATTGGCGGCAATCGTTAACCATTCCTGTTAGACTTGAATTGATGATCTGAGCATCCCGGCCTAAACAAGCGAACAAATTAAAAAGTCACATTTTCAATAATTTAATTAACGGACGTTCATTGCCACCCACCCATTTTTCCCATATTGGGGCACTCGCGAGCGTGTGCTTGAATCATTCGCTTTAACGATTGCATCTTAATGTCTTAAGGTATGGGCCTGAGTAGGGCTTGATTATCAAGTTGAGGAAGTAGCACGGTCGGGGTTGTCGCTACTGAGCGGAACCTCCGGATTACAGAACCTTTCTGTCGTTGCCTTCTCTTCTTCATTCGATGCCTTGCAACGAACGCGCCGGAATGTCCGGGCGATCGAAAAACGGAATGATCGGCTGCGTATGAATGCGTGGCCCGGATGTGGGGCAAGAAGAAGATGGATTTCCAGTCGAACGGTTCGAACAGCGAAAACGCAACTTCCGGCCTGACAGAGGCAACGCCGATCTTCAACGGAACGAGTAGCGTGAAGCGCGTGATCGCCGATCCTGCGCGTGAAAACGTCCTCGTCCTGCCCGCCGGCGTTTCACTGGACGATATAGACGTGCGGGGCGACGATCTCGTCATCAAGCTTCCTGACGGTACCGAGATGATCGTCATCAACGGCGCCATCTACATGCCGGAAATCGTCATCAACGGCGTGACCGTCCCGCCGATGAACCTGGCGGCGCTGCTGGATTCCGACGTGCCGGAACCGGCCGCCGGTAATCCCCGCAGCTCGGGCGGCAATTTTGCAGACGCGGTCAATCCGATCGATCCAGCCTACGATATCGGCGACCTTCTCCCCTATACCGAACTGTTCTTTCCGGAGCAGCAGAGCGAAGAAATAATCCCCTATGTCGTCAACGAACCGCCCGAAAATCTTCCTGCTTTCGCGGTCGTCTCGGAAGAAGGACTGGCGAGCGGCAACCCGGACGGGAACCCTGCCGGATCCGATAGCACTGACAGCGCATCGTTCAGCGGCCAGTTCGAGTTCACCGATCCGAACGGCGACGATCTTACGTACTCGATCAGTGCTCCGCTCGACGTATTCTACGCCGCCGATGGAACCGAGGTCGTATGGAGCAGCGAAACCGTCGACGGGATCCAGACTCTGACGGGCACTGCTGGCGAAGGCGGCGATACCGTCATTCACGTTGTGCTGAACACTGCTACCGGTGAATACGATGTGTTCCTCGACGGCCCTGTCTTTCACGGTGAGATTCCCGGCGGCGACGGCAATATCGAAGGCGCTTTCGACATCGTTTTCCCGGTAACGGTCGACGACGGGACGGAAAGCGTCCCCACTTCGCTGACCGTTACGATCGAAGACGATAGCCCCGAGGCGGGCACCGGTTCGCTGGGCGAAGACGTCGCGCTCGTCGACGAAAGCCCCTTGTCCGCCGACGGCATCCGCTCGGCCAGCTTCAACGTCATCGACAATTTTCCCGACGCGAGTGCGGGCGGTGATGGCCTGGGCTCCACCAGCTATGCCCTGGCGCTGAGCACGCAGAGCATTGCCTCGGGCCTGTTCACGCTAGGCACCGACGGTGCGGCGGGCGATCCGATCCTGCTCTACCAGCAGGCCGACGGCACGGTCATCGGTTATACCGGTGCCGATCCCGAAGCGCCCGATGCGGTGTACTTCACCATCGCGGTCAACAACGACCCCACCGATGCCACCAACGACGCCGACGGCGTATTCGGCGACGTGACCTTCACCCAGCTCGACAATGTCTGGCATCCCGATGCGGGCGACAACTCGGACGGCGAATACGACGAGCCGGTCTCGCTGGCCCTGCCCGAGGGTGAGACCATCGACGTGGTGCTCACCGTCACCGACGCCGACGGCGACTTCGACACCGCCAGCTTCGACATCGCGGGCGCCTTCACCATCGAGGACGACGGCCCCGAGGCGGGCACCGGCTCGCTGGGCGAGGACGTCGCGCTCGTCGACGAGAGCCCGCTGGCGCCAGGCGGCGACGGCATCCGCTCGGCCAGCTTCAACGTCATCGACAACTTCACAGGCTCCGACTTCGGCACCGACGGCGCAGGCTCCACCAGCTATGCCCTGGCGCTGAGCACGCAGAGCATTGCCTCGGGCCTGTTCACGCTAGGCACCGACGGTGCGGCGGGCGATCCGATCCTGCTCTACCAGCAGGCCGACGGCACGGTCATCGGTTATACCGGTGCCGATCCCGAAGCGCCCGATGCGGTGTACTTCACCATCGCGGTCAACAACGACCCCACCGATGCCACCAACGACGCCGACGGCGTATTCGGCGACGTGACCTTCACCCAGCTCGACAATGTCTGGCATCCCGATGCGGGCGACAACTCGGACGGCGAATACGACGAGCCGGTCTCGCTGGCCCTGCCCGAGGGTGAGACCATCGACGTGGTGCTCACCGTCACCGACGCCGACGGCGACTTCGACACCGCCAGCTTCGACATCGCGGGCGCCTTCACCATCGAGGACGACGGCCC
>NZ_RXOL01000006.1 GCF_004004515.1 Croceicoccus ponticola | reverse complement strand
CCGCGCTCAACATCCCGAGCGAGGCCGAATATGTCGCCGCCTACTGCCGGCGGATGGGGCGCGACAGCATCCCGGGCTGGGACTTCTACGTCGCGTTCCAGTTCTTCCGCCTCGCCGCGATCTTCCATGGCATCAAGGGCCGCGTCATCCGCGGAACCGCCGCCAACACCCAGGCCCAGGAACGCGCGCAAGCCTTCCCACGCCTCGCCAGACTCGCCGCAGACGCCATGGAGCGCTGCAGGTGAGCGAGGCGCTCTGAGAATTGGCGAACGGCGTGCCCTTGATCGCCGCGCCCATCACGTTCATCTGCATTCGCATTGCACGTTGCGCGCAGGGGAGAAATCGGAATGCCGGGCAAATGGTTCGATGAAATGCATGTCGGGCAAGTGTTCGACCATCCGATCCGGCGCACGGTGACCGAAACGGACAATGTCCTGTTCTCGACGATGACGCACAACCCTGCCCAGTTGCACCTTGACGAGGAGTACATGAAGGGGACCGATTACGGGACGCGGATTGTAAATTCGTGCTTCACGCTCGGATTGATGGTCGGGATCAGTGTGAACGAGACGACGCTCGGCACCGCGATCGCCAACCTTGGCTGGGACGAGGTGCGCTTTCCGGCCCCGCTGTTCATCGGCGATACCGTGAACGTGACGACCGAAGTTATCGAACTGCGGGAATCGAAATCCCGACCAGGCGCGGGCATCGTCACGTTCGTGCACAAAGCCTTCAACCAGCATGGCGAATGCGTCGCATCGTGCAAGCGCAGCGGATTGCAGCACAAGAGGCCGCAGGCATGATCGCTGCCGCCCCAATGCGCTCGCTGTTGTTCATCCCCGGCGACAGCGAAAAGAAGCTGGCGAAAATCGAAAGCTGCCGCGCGGACGCAGTAATCCTCGATCTTGAAGATTCGGTGGCGCCCGACAACAAGGCGGCGGCACGGGATCTCGTCGCAACGGCACTGGCCTCTCGCGGCAGAGGAGACCGCCCGGTCCAGCTTTGGGTCAGGGTCAATCCATTCGACACTGGTCTCACGCTTGCGGATCTTGCCGCGATCATGCGCGGTGCGCCCGACGGCATCATCCAGCCCAAGATCGACGGACCGGCCTGCGTGAGCCGGCTGTCGCACTACCTCGACGCGATGGAAGTTGCCAACGGGCTTGCGCTGGGCTCGACCCCCATCATCCCCATCGCCACAGAAACAGCGGTCGCGCCCTTCCGGCTTGGCGAATTCGCCAATGCGGACCTGCCTAGGCTTGCCGGGCTGACATGGGGCGCAGAGGATCTGGCAGCCGCCATTGGCGCGACGGGTAATCGCGATGCCGACGGCAGGTTCGGGCAGACGTTCCTTCTGGCCCGCTCCCTCTGCCTGCTGGCGGCCCATGCGGCGGGCGTGCCCGCGTACGACACGCTTCACGTCGATTTCCGCGACGAAGAAGGCCTGCGTGCTGGATCGCGAGCTGCTCGGGCCGAAGGCTTTTCGGGCAGGTTGGCCATCCATCCGGCGCAAGTCGATCCGATCAACGCCGCCTTCATGCCATCGGCCGAAGAAATCGCCCATGCCCGGCGCATCCGCGATGCATTTGCCGCCAATCCCGGCGTCGGCACGGTGGGCCTCGACGGCAAGATGGTCGATATCCCGCATCTCAAGGCGGCTGAAAAGGTGCTTGCGCTGGCAGACAGGTTTGCCGGGCGCTAATCGCGTGGACTTCGCCAAGCCGCGACGTTAACCGGCGCTAACTGCCTATACGGGCTGTCGGGGATATTGAATGAGCGTGCCGAAAACCTTTGTCCTGAGCCTGTCCTGCAAGGATCGCGCCGGTCTTGTCGCCGGGGTCGCGGGCTTTCTCGCCGACAAGGGCGGCAACATTACCGAAGCGCAACAGTACAACGACCCCGACACCGGGCGATTTTTCATGCGAGTGGAATTCGATCCCGGCGTCCGCACGCTGGACGAATATCGCGCGGGCTTTGCTACTATCGCTGCGGATGCCGAGATGAGCTGGCAGCTACGCGACCCCGAAAAGCGCCGCAAAGTAGTGCTGATGGTATCGAAGTTCGACCATTGCCTCGCCGACCTGCTTTACCGCAACCGCATCGGTGAGTTGCAGATGGACGTGGCCGCCATCGTTTCGAATCATCCGAAGGAAGCGCTGACAGCTTCGTTGATCGGTGATGCCCCTTTTCATCACCTGCCCGTAACCGCCAATACGAAAGCGCGGCAGGAGGCTGAGGTTAAGCAGGTCATTACCGATACCGGCGCCGAACTGGTTGTCCTTGCCCGCTACATGCAGATCCTGTCCGATGACTTTGCGGGCTTTTTGTCGGGCCGGTGCATCAATATCCATCATTCCTTTCTGCCCGGCTTCAAGGGGGCCAAACCATATCACCAGGCGCATCGACGGGGTGTGAAGATGATTGGCGCGACCAGTCATTACGTTACCGCCGATCTCGACGAGGGGCCGATCATCGCGCAGGCGGTAGAGGCGGTGACACATTCCGATACGCCGGAAATGCTCGTCGCCAAGGGGCGCGACGTCGAACGCAGGGTGCTTTCCCGTGCAGTGAAGGCGCACCTCGAAGACCGAGTGTTCCTGAATGGCGATCGCACAGTCGTTTTCGACGCCTGAACGAGGCGACGCTGGTTTCGCGGGAGGCTTAATCTAACTGCGCAGTGTTTACCGATAATAAACCCTGTTCGCTTTAGCCTGATGCCATGTTGGGCTCACTCCTATCGCGCAAGGGCGCTTCACCCGCAACACCGCAGGAACTCGGAGATGCCTTCGTGCTCGAAGGACGTCCGGGCATAGCGGCTCGCATATTCGGCAAGTTGCTCGGTGGCGATGAAAAGCCCGGCCGTCTGGTTGGCTTGCAATACGGGGCGCTGGCGCGTGGGGCATGGCTGCGTTTTGCGGTTTTCGTCGCGGCATCGCTTCCGGCCATTTCGATCTGGAAAACTGCCGCTGGCGGCATGATCGTGGGCGGCTGGTTCGTTCTTGTCGTCGTGATGGCGCTGGCGCTGATGCGCATCGAAGGCACCTTCGCCGACGCGGAACGGCGTCAGCTTTCCGCCGACGAATTGCGCAGCCACCTGATGACGGTGGGTCTTGCAGGAGCGCTGTGGGCCGCGCCGATGATCATCTTTCCCGACACGCTCAGCACCGGCAGCGCGCCGCAATATGCCGTCATGGTCATGTTGGTCGGCGTCTTCGTGCTGTCGCTGTCGGTCGTGCCGACTGCCGCGATGGTCTTTATTGGCATGTTCGGCGTGGGCGGTGCGATCGGCCCGGCGATCAATGGCGATTTCCTGGCCGCCGCTGCGCAACTTGCGTTCAGCGCGGTGATCGCGGGCGGTGCGCTGGCTCTTTCTCGCCTTTACCTACGGCTTCGCCTGACCGAAGCGAGCCTTGCCGAAAAGGCTGAAACCGTCTCGCTGCTGCTGCACGAGTTTGAGGAAAACAGCGCCGACTGGCTGTGGAGCGTCGACAGTTCGCGCAGGGTGCGCGGTGTTTCGCCGCGTTTCGCGCATGCGCTGCAGATGCATTCGCACGAAGCGGACGGCCAGCCCATGCTGCGCCTGATCGCGGGCGAGGGATGGGAAACCGGTGCGTTGCCGTCGTCGTTGCGCGATCTTGCCGAGCGGTTGAAGCGCCGCGAATCGTTTTCGAACCTGATGGTTCGCGTCAGCGTCGGCGGACGTAATCGGTGGTGGGAACTTTCGGGCACGCCCAAGCACGACGAGCATGGCCTGTTTTCAGGTTTTCGCGGCGTCGGATCGGACGTTACCGAACAGCGTGAGAGCGCAGAGAAGATCGCGCAGCTCGCCCGGTACGACCAACTTACCGGCTTGCCGAACCGCATGATGTTGACCGAAGCGCTGGGCAATGCCTTGCAGCGGGCCGAACAGTGGCGCACCCGTTGCGCGTTTCTGATGATCGACCTCGACCGGTTCAAGGCAGTCAACGATACGCTGGGCCACCAGATCGGCGACGAATTGCTGGCGCAGGTTTCGCGTCGGCTGCGCGTTCTGATGGGTCAGCATGACACTTGCGGACGACTGGGCGGGGACGAATTCGCCGTGGTCATGGCCGACGTGAACGACCGCAATGCCGTGGACCGGATGGCCCACGCGATCATCGACGTCCTGTCGAAACCCTACGACGTCGACCACCACACGCTCTATGTCGGAGCATCGGTCGGTTCCGCCGTCGGTCCGCGCGATGCGCGCACGGTCGAAACCCTGATGCGCAACGCCGACCTCGCGCTCTATCGGTCCAAGGACGAGGGCGGCGGCAGCCACTTCGCCTACGAACCGCAGATGCACGCCCATGCCGAGGAACGCCGCAAGCTGGAATTCGCGCTGCGCCATGCTCTTGAACGCGACGAATTGACGCTGAACTATCAGCCCGTCGTTGATGCGGAGAGCGAGCAGATCATGAGCTTCGAGGCTCTGCTGCGCTGGAATTCCGCCGAGTTCGGATCGATCAGCCCGGCCAAGTTCATCCCTATTGCCGAAGACACGCGGCTGATCGTGCCGATCGGCGAATGGGCGCTGCGGCGGGCTTGCGAGGAAGCATCGCGCTGGCCCAGCAACATCAAGATCGCGGTCAACGTGTCTGCCGAACAGATGCTCGACGCCAGTTTTGCGAGCACGGTCGTGTCGGCACTCGCCAGCAGCGGGCTTTCGGCGGAGCGGCTGGAGCTGGAAGTGACCGAATCGATCTTCCTGCGCGATGGCGGCGCGGCGCAGAACACGCTGAGCCAGATCCAGTCGCTGGGTTGCGGCATCGCGCTCGACGATTTCGGCACCGGCTATTCGTCGTTGGGCTATCTGCGCAACAACCGTTTCACCACGATCAAGATCGACCGCAGCTTCGTGCAGGGCGCGGCGAAGGATAGCCCGGAATCGCTCGCGATCATTCGCGCCGTCGTCGCCATGGCCGATGCGCTGGGCATGACGACCACTGCAGAAGGCGTGGAAAGCGAGCGCGAGCTCGAACGCATCCGCCAGCTGGGCTGCACCAAGATCCAGGGCTTCCTGTTCGGCCGGCCCATGCCCGCGATGGAAGCGGCGGCCTTGCTGACCCGGGTTGCCGACCGCAAGTTCGCGTAACCGGCGTAAACGCATAGGGTGACAAAGGCGACATCGTGTCACCCTCCCGTCCCCTCGCGATCCGTCGCGATCGCTGGGGTTCTGGCCCGGGGTGACAGGCGACGCCTGCCGGGAGAAGCGCTTTTTGACGATGACAAACAGCCGCGCGCAGGATGGCGCCGCGCCGCCATGTAGGACAGCGTTTTTCCTGCGCCGCTAGGGCACCACGGTGGTGAACAGGTAGACGCCGAAGATCACCAGGTGGACCATGCCTTGCAGCACCGTCGTCCGCCCCGTCGCCAGCGACTGCGTCGTGACCAGCAGCGTCAGCAGCAGCAGGACCGTGCCCTTGCCGGTGAGGCCGAGCGCGATCGGCAGGTCGATCATGATCGACACCACCGCCACCGCCGGGATGGTCAGCCCAATGGTGGCGAGCGCCGATCCCAGCGCGAGGTTGATGCTGGTCTGCAACCGGTTGGCGAGCGCCGCGCGCGTGGCGGCGATGCCTTCGGGGGCCAGCACCAGCGCGGCGATGACCACGCCGACCAGCGCCTTGGGCATTCCGGCGGCGGCCACTGCCTCGTTCAGCGGTTTCGACAGCGCCTTGGCGAGCAGCACGACTGCGCCGAGGCTAACGATCAGCAAGGCCGCGGAAACGAGCGCGCCGCGGTTCGAGACGTGCGCGTCAACATGGTCGTCGTCCGCCACGGCGCCTTTGCCCGCTTCGTCGCCAGCCGCCACATCGGGTTCGGGTCGCAGGAAGTAGTCGCGATGCCGCACGGTCTGCACCATGACGAAGGTGCCGTAGAGGATCAGCGAGACCACCGCGACAAAGATGAGCTGCGGTACGGCATAGACCGGGCCGGGCTCGGTGACGGTGTAGTTGGGCAGCACGAGGCTCAGCACCGTCAGCGCCGACAGCACCGCCAGCGCGGCGCTGACGCCGGTCTGCTGGAAGTCCTGCTCGTGATGCTTCAACCCGCCGATCAGCAGGCAGACGCCGAGCAGCAGGTTGAGGATGATCATCACCGCCGCGATCACCGTGTCGCGCGCCAGCGTCGCCGATCCTTCCGCCGATCCGAGCATCAGGGTGACGATCAGCCCCACTTCGAGCACCGTGACGGAGAGCGCGAGAATGAGCGTGCCGAACGGCTCGCCGACCCGGTGCGCGATGACTTCGGCATGGTGGACCGCCGCCATGACCGTGCCGCCCAGCACCAGCCCGGTGAGCAGGACCGGCGACAGCTCGGCCATCGACAGGATGGCGACGAGCGCCGCGAGCAGCGGCACGACGATGGGCAGGAGGGCAAGCGGGCGCATGCCCACGGACCTAACTCGTCGGACGCCGGCGGGCAAACCGCAATGCGCGGCTCCGCGTTTCAGTTATCGTGCGGTGCGGCCCCGTTGCCCGCCCGGACCAGCTGGGTCTGCACGACGAAAAGCGCGACCCATGCAAAGAACGCCAGCCCTTGCGTTGCGCCACCGCTGTCCGACTGTCGCCCATGTACCCACGCCCCATATGCCACACCGGTTGTACCACCGGTCGGGGCCAAGTCGAGACAATCGCATAACCCGCTGGCGGTCACGGAATTTGGCACAATGGCGGCATGATAGTAAGGTGCAGGCGGATCGCATGCCAAACGGGTCGATATCCCGAAGGACAGCCGGAGCCTGACCATGAGCCGACTTCACGTCCACACCGAAAGCCATGCGACATCGCGGATCGGCTGGCTTCGCGCCGCTGTCATGGGCGCGAACGACGGCATCGTTTCCACGGCCAGCCTGATCGTCGGGGTCGCCGCTGCCGATGGCAGCCGCAGCGCCGTGCTGATCGCGGGCATGGCAGCGTTGTTTGCGGGCGCGATGTCGATGGCGGCCGGTGAATATGTTTCCGTCAGTTCGCAATCCGACACTGAAAAGGCCGATCTTGCCCGTGAAAGGCGCGAACTTGCCGAACAGCCCGATTTCGAACGGGATGAGCTTGCCAAGGTCTATGAAGACCGGGGCGTCAATCGGGAAACCGCGATCGCGGTCGCCGAACAGATGATGGCGCACGACGCGCTTGCCGCCCATGCCCGCGACGAATTGGGCATTTCGGATGCGACGACGGCAAGACCCCTGCAGGCGGCCATCGCATCCGCCCTGACCTTTACCGTGGGCGCGGCGGCGCCATTGCTCGTCGTTCCGTTCGTGCCGGTCCACATGCTTGTCCCCGTGGTGGCCGTGGTCTCGCTCGTCTGCCTTGCCGTTCTGGGTGCACTGGGCGCTAAGGCGGGCGGCGCACCTTTGGCGCCGTCGATCCTTCGCGTGAGCTTCTGGGGCGCGCTGGCCATGATCGTGACCGCGGTTGTGGGCCGGGCCTTTGGCGCAGTGGTGGGATAGTGACGGGCGCGGCGAGGACGCTCGTTACAGGCCGAAGTTCATCCCGAACGCGGCTGCGCATCCCAGCGCCGCCAGCACCCAGATCGCGACGACCGCGATCAACCCTGCGCGCGACCGGGGCCGGGTCGTATCCGCTGCCCGTTCGCGCAAATCGGCCATGACGGGCGGGGGAATCAGGCGCAGGGCAAGCCATATGCCCGCAGGCACGATCAGCACGTCGTCCAGCAGGCCCAGCACGGGAATGAAATCGGGGATCAGGTCGATGGGCGACAGCGCATAGGCGGCGACCGCACCGGCGAGCAGTTTGGCCACCCATGGCACGCGCGGATCGCGGGCGGCGAGCCACAGCGCGATCACGTCGCGTTTCAGCGATCGGGCCCATGACTTCAGCCGGGCGATCATCCCGGCGGCAGGATCAGGCGACGGAAAGGCCTTCGAACACGCTCTCAAACAGAGCGCGGCCGTCGGTGCCGCCGTGGGCCGGTTCGATCATGCGTTCGGGGTGCGGCATCATGCCCAGCACGTTGCCCGCATCGTTCAGTACGCCTGCGATGTCGCGGGCCGAACCGTTGGGGTTTTCGACATAGCGGAACACCACGCGGCCTTCGCCTTCAAGCCTGTCCAGCATCGCGTCGTCGGCATAATAGTTGCCGTCGTGGTGGGCGACGGGGATGACGATTTCCTGACCCGCTTCGTATTTCGCGGTGAACAGCGACTGGTTGTTGCCGACGACCAGCGGCACTTCGCGGCAGACGAAGTGGATGCCCGCGTTGCGCATCAGCGCGCCGGGCAAAAGGCCGGTTTCGGTCAACACCTGAAACCCGTTGCACACGCCTAGCACCGGTACTCCGCGGCCCGCCGCTTCGGCAACGGCGCGCATGATCGGGCTTTTCGCCGCCATCGCGCCCGAACGCAGGTAATCGCCATAGGAGAACCCGCCCGGTACCGCGATGAAATCGATGCGATCGGGCAGGGCGGCGTCGCCGTGCCAGATCCGGGCGGCGGGTTTGCCCGAAACCGCCTCTATCGCCACCGCCATGTCGCGGTCGCAGTTGGAACCGGGGAAGGTGATGACGCCGGCGGTGAAAGCCATGGTTCAGCCCACCTTTTCGATGCGGTAGTTTTCGATGACCATGTTGGCGAGCAGCTTGCGGCACATGTCGTCCAGCGCGGCATCGCTGGTGTCGTCGGCGACGTCGAGCTCGATCAGGCGACCGGCGCGCACATCGTTCACGCCAGCAAAGCCAAGCCCTTCGAGCGCGTGGTGGATCGCGCGGCCCTGAGGATCGAGCACGCCGGGCTTCAGACTGACGTGGACGTTGACCTTCATCGAAAGCGCCTTTCGCAAGTGTGTGTCGGGCCGGGCGTGTTTCGCAATTGGCCCGCGCAATGCGGATTCGTGCGCGCCTATGCCCTCAACGCGCTTTTCGCACAAGCGAAGGGCGGGGGAAATGGCACCTTTCGCCCAATAAAAAGGGCCCCGGCCTTGCTGACCGGAGCCCTTTTGCATTTTGGCAGGTGCCAAAGGCGATCAGCCGGCGGCCTGTTCCCCGTTCGCGGCTTCGGCTTCGACTTCCGCATCGGCGGTTGCTGCGGGGGCCGGGGTGGGAGCGGGGCGACGGGCGAATGCTTCGGCGACACGGCCCTTGATGGCTTCGTCGCTCTGCGACTTGGTGGCGATGTCGTTGAACTTCACCGGATCGAGACCGCTGCCCTGCACGGCGGCCACCATGGCGGCCTGCTTCGCTTCGGCGGAAAGCGCCGCGTCCTGCGCGATGTCGTTCACTTTCGTCGCGGCGATGGCGAACATGTCGAGTTCCGCATCGGTGATCGGCGTGGCGGCATCGGCGCTGACTTCGGCAGCGGCCGCGGCGGCCGGCGCTTCGGCCATCGCCGGGGCGGAAACGAGTGCGCCAACAATGGTCGCGGCGGTCAGCAATTTCTTCATGGTAATAAAGTCTCCCGTGGAAATCCGCGAGCCTTGTCACCGCAGGGGCCAGATGCCGCAACCTCAAGCGCCACGAGCCGTGCGATACGCGGGACAAACGGTTTTCCGACGATGAACCCCTCCTTAATATTCGCAAATACTAAGTTATCAACATACCTCAATTCACCGCAGACAGCACAGTAACAGTTAGTGCCAACGTCGATCAGAATGGTATATCAGCAGAGCCGAAATATTCTTACCTGCATATATTTTGAGATAGCCAGGTACTTTACTTACCAATTACTGGAGAGACAGCATCCTTGGGAATAGCGATAATCTCCAGCGCGCCACCATCGGGTAGCCACTTGCGCGCAACTGCCTGAAGATCCTGAGCCGAAATTGCTTCGGTTCGCGAGCGGTAAGCCTTGAACCGTTCGAGCCGGTCGGCCTGGGTTTGCGCGCGGTCGACCAGACCCAGCCAACCTGCGTTGCGTTTCAAGGTGTTGTCGTACTGATCGAGCAAGGGTTCGCGTGCGCGGGTCAGCAGATCGGCGGAAACCGGCGCGTCGCGCAGTTCCGCCATTGCCGCATGGATCGCGGCGAGCGAGGCGGAAAGCTTTTCGAATTCAACCCCTACCGTCACGGTGAAAAAGCCGAATCCGGGGTAGGTCCGGCTCATGCTGCTGCTGACATCGGGCGAATAGGCCTGCCCCAGCTTTTCGCGCAATTCGTCGTTCAGCACGACTTGTCCCACCTTTTCCAGCAGCTCGAGCTGGGCGGTCAGCAGCGGGTCGCTGTCATCGGTGGTGGGGAAAAAGGCGCGGATCATGGCCTGGTCCGGCTCGCCGCCATGACGCACGAAAACAGGGCCGCGGCGTTCGGTAAAGGTCCGCTGACGCGCGGCTGGACGGTCGAGAAACGCAGGTTCACGCATCGGCAAGGCGCCGAGTGTGCGGACGACCAGCGCGATGGCCTGATCCTCTGCGATGTCGCCGACGATGCCGATCTCGATCGCGCCCTTGGCAAAGCGGTCGAGCACTTGCGGGCGGTATGTCGCGAAATCGAGGTCTTCGTAAACCGCGAGCGGGTGCATCGTATAGCGCGGGTCTTCGTCCGAAATGATTTCGAACTGATGCGTGCCGATCGATGCGCCCGACGTCGCTTCGAGGCGGGCAAAACGATCGGGCAAGCCGCGGCGATAGGCCGACACCGCTTCTGGTCGCCAGCCCGGATCGGTCAGGAAGGCGGTGACGAGGCGGAGCTGCATTTCGAGATCGCGCGGGGTCGTGCCGCGCGTGCTGACAAAGGCGTCGCCAGACGGGGCGAGCCCGACGCCGACGTTGCGCCCGGCGAGGATCGAATCGAGGTCGTCGGCGCTATGTTCGCCAAGCCCGCCGGCCGGAATGCTGGGCACCAGTTCGACTGCCAGCGGATCTTCGCGCGTGGCGAGCAACTGTCCGCCGTCGACCGAAACGCGTACCAGCACGTTGTCGGTTTCGAGATCGGTCTGCTTGATGTTGAGCCGGACGTTGTTGGCAAAGGTCACTTCGCGAATGCCGAATACCGGATCGCGCCTGTCGGCGGCGACCGTGCCGGGCTTGCCGAAATCGGTATAGGCGAACGCTCCCGTTTCGGGTGGGGCGATTGCGGCGAGCGGCGCCTTCATCGCGGCATCCCATGCTGCGCGAATGGCCGTCGCGCCGCCCTTAGGTTCGGCCCGGCCCGAATAGCGCAGCATCGCATTGTCGAGCGGCAGGGCTTCTTCGTTCAGCGCGGCCAGCACCGCAGCCGGTGTCGCCGTGTCGCGCAATGGCAGCAGGCTCGCCAGCGTTGCGCTGGGCAGGTCGGGAATGGCGCCTTCGTCGAACAGGTTCAGTACGTCGTCGGTCACTTCGCGGTTGGTGCGCGTCGCCTCTCCCGCCGCGGCATCTTCGTAGATCGCGATCAGCTTGCCGAGTTGTTCGGCGATTTCTGCCTCGCTGAAACCACCGGCCAGAGCGCGGCGATATTCGCCGACGGCGGCGTCGATGCCGCGCTTCCAGCCGCCTTCGGGTGTGTCGACGATCAGCCGGGTGATCCGGCCGACGCGGAACTGGTCGCCCGTTCCGATCCCCGCCGACTTGAACGGCGGGTCTTCCTGCCTTGCAAGCCGCATCAGGCGGCGATTGATGACGGCATATCCGAGCCAGCGCAGCACTTGCGTCCGACGCGATGCGATCGTGTCTGGTTCAAGCTGCGCTTCGCCTTCGCGCGTGGCGCTGATGCGTTCTGGCAGGGCGGGGTGGATGTGAATGTCGACTGCCGGTTTGCGGGCCGGGTCGATCGTCCCGTATTGCCGTTCGGGCACGGTCGGCGTCTGCGCCTTCCAATTTGCGAAATGCTTGCGGATCGCGGCTTCGACTTCTTCGGGCTGATAGTCGCCGACCACGGTCAGCACGGCGTGATCGGGGCGATAGCTGCGGGTCCAGAACGCGCGCAGCGCCTTTGCCGTGGCGGCGGAAATGGTTTCGGCCGTGCCGATCGGCAACCGGTCCGCCACGCGCAAGCCGGGCGATTCGAAGGCGAAACGATCGACCATGTCAGCATAGTTGTAGGTGTAGCTGTCGCGCCGTTCGGACAGGACGACGCCCTTTTCACGCTCCACCGCGGCGCGCGCGAAGGTCAGCTCGCTCGCCGTTTCGCGCATCAGCATCAGCGCGGTGTCGAGCAGTTCGGCATCGGCCTTCGGCAGGCTGAGCTTGTAGGTCGTCGCCTCAAGCCCGGTCGAAGCATTGGTGTCGGCGCCGAACTGCAACCCCTTGCGTTCGAGCAGGGCGATCATTTCGCCTTCGGGCACATTGGTCGACCCGTTGAAGGCCATGTGTTCGACGAAATGGGCAAAGCCCTGTTCGTCGCCCGCTTCGTCAAGCGAGCCGACGTCGTAACGCAGCCGCACTTCGGCGGTGCCCTGCGGCGTGGCGTTGCGGCGAATGACGAAGGCAAGCCCGTTGTCGAGGCGGCCGAAACGCAGCGCCGGATCGGGCGCCACGTCGCTTTGCGCCAGAACCTGTTCGAACGGCAGCAGTCCCGATTGCGTTGGAACCGCGTGGGCCGGAACCGCCACCAACCCTTGAGAAGTGGTGGCGGGCGCCGTGGTGGCAGGTGCGACCTTTGCGGGGACGCTGGCGCATGACGATGCCAGCAGCGCAGCGGAAATTACCGCCGCGAAGAGACCCGTTTTCGACCCTTTGAGAATTACTTCTTACCCCGCAGCTTACGGTGCATCGCGATGTCGGCCACTTCGCTGGGGCCGTCTTCCTGCAGCACGCCAAGGCGGCGGGCGACTTCCTGATAGGCGTCTTCTTCGCCGCCGAGGTCGCGGCGGAAGCGATCCTTGTCGAGCTTTTCGTTGGTGACCATGTCCCACAGGCGGCAGCCGTCCGGGCTGATTTCGTCGGCGAGGATCACACGGCTGTAATCGCCGTCCCAGATGCGCCCGAATTCGAGTTTGAAATCGACGAGCCGGATGCCGACCGCGGCGAACATGCCGCACATGAAGTCGTTGATGCGGATCGCCATCGATGACATGTCCTGCATCTCTTCGTTCGATGCCCAGCCGAAACAGGCGATGTGCTCTTCTGCGATCAGCGGATCGCCAAGCGCATCATCCTTGTAATAATATTCGATCAGCGTGTGGGGCAGCGGTTCGCCTTCTTCGATGCCCAGCCGTTTGGACAGCGATCCGGCAGCGACGTTGCGCACGACGACTTCGAGCGGGATGATTTCCACCTGACGCACCAGCTGTTCACGCATGTTGAGGCGACGGATGAAGTGCGTCGGGATGCCGATGTGCGACAGCCGCGTGAACACGAACTCGCTGATGCGGTTGTTGATCACGCCCTTGCCGTTGATGGTGCCCTTTTTCTGGGCGTTGAAGGCGGTGGCATCGTCCTTGAAATACTGGATGATGGTACCCGGTTCGGGGCCTTCGTAAAGGATCTTGGCCTTGCCTTCGTAAATCTGGCGGCGACGCGACATGGGCGTTTCTTTCTTATCCAAAAAAACCAAGCCCCGACTGTGCCAGCCGCGCCCCGTGGGGCCAGCCTGACGATGCCGGGGCGTCCTTGCTGATCATATAAGCGAACGGGTCCGAAAAGCAAAGCATGCGCGCTTGCTGTTTGCGCCTGTGCGCACAGGCCGCGAGGGGATCAGAACGGGGTCTTGCGCGCCGCGCGCCCTTCGCGTGCTGCCAGCGCCCACCATTGGAGGGTGTCGACGCACGTTGCAAAACCCTTGGCCAGCGCGTCGCCCGCGCTGCCCTGCGGCTGGGCGTCCGGTGTCAGGGTCTGGCCGATCTGGGCGACGGACACGGTCGCGTTGATGGGGATCATGCCCATTTCGCTGAGCGTCGGGATCAACGAAGTCGCGGCGCGGACCCCGGCCATGCGCCCGGCGGAATAGCTCATCACTGCGGCGGGTCGCCAGAACCACTCTTCCAGATAATGGTCCATCAGGTTCTTCAGCCCCGGCTGAATGTTCCAGTTGTATTCGCCTTCGACGAAAACGAACCCGTCTGCGCGGCAGAGGATGTCGGCCACCTGTTCCATGTTCGCGGGCGCCTCGCCCTTGGGATATTCCTTGTACATGCGGTCGAGCATCGGGAGCCCGACGGCCTTGGCATCGATCAGCTCACTTTCGAAACCCCGTTCGCGCAGGCCCGCCACGGCATAGTCGGCGAGGCGGATGCCCAGCCGGTCGCGGCGGTACGAGCCATAGAAGACGGGCAGGAACAGGGACATCGGGATCTCCATCGAAACGGGCGGGCATGGCATGGCGAATTAGGCAGAATCGGAGTGGTGTTTTGCCCGGTTGGGGTCCGGGCTGACAACTTTCGTCATTACGCACGACCTTCATTACGCACGACGGGGCGATCGGTGCCCGGCACCTGATCGCTAGTGCGAATCTTTCGCAACAAATGGGTTGCAACTGATAATGGTTCTCAGTAGCGAGCCAATCCTGACTTGGACGAAACTTGCCTTGCCCGCCGCGGCAGCGAACTTTTTTGAGGGAATACCATGCCTGCTTCCAACCGAATCGCCGCCATCGCCACGGGTCTGGCCACCAGTAGCGCGCTTGCGGCGATCGGCTTCGCCACCCCGGCGCTGGCCAATGCGGTCGTCGATGCGACGCCGTACAACGAGATCGTCGTGACCGGAGAGACCGACGGCTATCTCGCCATCGATTCGGTGACCGCGACGAAGATCGACACTAAATTGCTGGACACGCCGCAGACGGTGAACGTCATTACCGCCGAACAGATTTCGGATCAGGCGATGCGGTCGATGGAAGACGTCCTGCGCTATGTACCCGGCGTCACCATCGGGCAAGGCGAGGGTAATCGCGACCAGATCACCTTGCGCGGCCAGAACACCACGGCGGATTTTTTCCTCGATGGCGTGCGCGACGACGTTCAGTACTATCGCAACCTCTACAACATCGAACGGGTCGAAGTGCTGAAGGGACCCTATGCGCTGATTTTTGGCCGCGGCGGCGGCGGCGGCATCGTCAATCGGGTGCAAAAGGCGCCGAGCGCGGAAGGCCCGTTCGGCGGGGCCGGGGCCAGCGTCAACACCTTTGGCGCGTGGGAAACGAGCGCCGACGTGAACCTGCCGATCAGCGGCACCGCGGCGGTGCGGGTCAACGGGTTCTACGAGGAACTGGCCAACCACCGAGATTTCTATGACGGCAAGCGTTTCGCGGTGAACCCGCATGTGGCCGCCGAACTGGGCGATTGGCGCGCGTCGCTGTCCTATGAATATGTCGACGACGATCGCACCACCGATCGCGGCATCCCGAGCCAGAACGGCGCGCCCGCGACGGGCCTGCGCGACTTCTTCTTCGGTGTCGACGGCGTGAACCGCACCGAACTTGAAGCGCACATCGTCAAGGCGCGCATCGACGGAAAGCTGGCCCCCGGCCTGCGTTCGACGACGACCGTGCTCTATGGCGACTACGACAAGTATTACCAGAACGTCTATGCAAGCGGGTCGCTGCAGCCTGACAACACGGTTGCGCTTGGCGGCTATCGCGATCCGACGCAGCGCGAAAACTTCATCGCGCAGACCAATATCATTGCCGACTTTGCCACCGGCGCGGTGGGGCACAAGGTCCTGCTCGGCGTCGAATATGGCGATCAGCAGACCGTGAACCAGCGCTATACGTCGAGCACTTCGCTCGGCTCGATCAGCATCGACAGTCCGGTTCGCCCCGTCGTTACGTTCGATACCTTGTCGACCAATCGCGAAAGCCAGGTCCGCTTCGTCAGCGCCTATGCGCAGGACGAGATTGCGCTGGGCGAAATGTTCGACCTGATCCTGGGCGTGCGTTACGACCGCTTCGAGATCGAGGGTGAAGACATTGCCGGCGCCTTTGCATTCGAACGCACTGACGAAAAATGGAGCCCGCGCGCAGGGCTGGTATTCAAGCCGCAGGACGGCATGTCGCTTTACGCCAGCTATTCGCGCAGCTTCCTGCCGCGTTCGGGCGACCAGTTCACTTCGCTTTCCCCATCGACCGCCAATCTCGAACCGACTCGGTTCGAAAACATCGAGGCGGGCGTGAAGTGGGAAGTGCAGCCCGGCCTTGCGCTGACGGCGGCGGCGTTCCGGCTGGATCGCACCAACACGACCACGCCCGATCCGGCCAATCCGGCCAATTCGATCAACGTGGGCGAAACGCGGACTAAGGGCGTGGAACTGGGTCTTGTCGGCAAAGTCATGCCCGGATGGCAGATCAGCGGCGGCTATGCCTTCCAAAAGGGGACCATCAGCGGCCTCGATAATCGAGAACTGGCTCAGTTGCCGCGTCATCAGGCATCGTTGTGGAACCGCTACGATGTCGATCCCGCATTGGGCATTGGGCTGGGCGTGGTGCATCAGTCGAGCCAGTACGCATCGATCGGCAACGCCGTGAAGCTGCCGTCCTTCACTCGCGTCGATGCCGCGCTGTTCTATACGCTGAACGATCGCATCGAATTTCAGGTAAACGTCGAGAACCTGCTGGACGAAACCTATTATTCGGCCGCGCACAACGACAACAACATCATGCCGGGCGCGCCGATCAATGCGCGTTTTTCGGCCCGTGTGAAGTTCTGAAGGTTCCCGGTCGTCAACTGACCTCCTGTCGACTCTGATTGCCAGCCGCGCCGCGCGCCCGCATGATCGCGGGGATGGAGGTGCGGTTGGCAGTGGGGCTGAAGATCAAGGTGCAACTGACCTGTGGCGGGGAAATCGCCATGGGACCGGGCAAGGCGAACCTGCTCGACGCCATCGCGCGCGAAGGATCGATTTCGGCCGCCGCACGCACGATGGGCATGAGCTATCGCCGCGCGTGGCTGCTGGTCGACACGATGAACCGCTGCTGGGCGCAGCCGCTGGTCGTGGCGCAGACGGGCGGCGGGGCGCAGGTGACGGCGGCGGGCGGCGAGGTGATCGATTTCTACCGCGCGGTGCAGCGTCAGGCCGATGGCGCGGGCGATGGGCCCGAAATGGCGCACCTGTCGCGATTGATCCGCGATGTGCCGCTGCCTGCGAAAGAAGCGAAGGGGGCCAAGGGTGCAGGGCCGGCGTAGCATCAGCCCAGTTCGACGACCTGAGCGGCGAGCCGGTCGACCTCTGCCCGGTCGTGGCTGACATAGAGAATCGGCAATGACAGGTCGTCGCGGATGCGTTCGATCACCCGCATGATCCCATCGCGGCGGTCGGCGTCCAGCGACGACAGCGGTTCATCCATCAACAGGGCGCGCGGGCCGGACAGCAGCGCTCGACCGATGGCGACCCGCTGCGCTTCGCCGCCAGACAATGTGCGCGGGGCTCGATCCAGCAGGTCCGCGATGCCAAGAAAGCGCGTCGCTTCGGCCAGATCCATGAACCGCCGGGACGGAGGCGCCAGCTTCCAGCCGTAGAGCAGGTTGTCGCGCACCGATTTGTGCGGAAACAGCCGCCCGTCCTGAAATACGTAGCCGCAGCCGCGCCGTTCGGGCGGCAGGTTGGTGTTCGCATCGAATAACGTGGCGCCTGCGATCCGCACATGGCCGCTGGCGGGACGGACAAGTCCAACCACGGCGTCCAGCACCGTCGTCTTGCCCACACCCGATGGCCCGAACAGCGCGGTGATCCCCGTGACCGGCGCGATTCGTACGCTGACCGTCCGGTCGCCGCGCGGAACCTCTATCGCGATGTCAAAGGACATGACTGCGCCGCCCATCCTTGCGCACCAGCCATTCGGACACCATCAGCGCGGCAAGCGACAGCAGGACCGACGCGATCGCCATGCGCGTCACGCTATCCTCTGCCCCCGGCACCTGCAGCGCGGTATAGATCGCCAGCGGAAGCGTGCGCGTTTCGCCCGGCACGTTGGACACGAAAGTGATCGTCGCCCCGAATTCGCCCAGCGATCGTGCAAAGCCCAGCACCACCGCCGCGCCAACTCCGGGCAGGGCAAGCGGCAGCGTCACGCTGGCAAAGGCCCGCAGCGGCGATGCACCAAGCGTGCGCGCCGCCGATTCGAGCCTGCGATCCACCGCTTCCAACGAAAGCCGGATTGCGCGCACCATCAACGGCAGCGCCATGATCCCCGCCGCCAGCGCCGCGCCGGTCCACCGGAACATCAGCGTCGCGCCGAAAAGCGTCTCCAGCGCCCGGCCGCCCGCGCCGTTGCGGCCAAAGAAAAGAAGCAGCAGCCAGCCCGTCACCACCGGCGGCAGGACCAGCGGCAGGTGGACAAGCGTGTCGAGCAGCATGCGCCCCGGAAACGATTTGCGGGCCAGCACCCATGCCAGCGCAAAAGCGACGGGCAGGGTCAGGCCGATGGCCGCCAGCGCGACCTTCAACGACAATGCCACGATGCCCCATTCGGTCGGGCTGAGCATCAGGGCGTGGGTTCCTGCGTTGCATCCGCTGCATCGCTGTCGGGCGGCGGGCCGAAACCGTGCGCGGCCAGAATCGCCTGCCCTTCCTTGGACAGCAGGAATTCGCGGAAGCCCGCTGCATCGGGATGGCGCGACAGGGCAGGGCGGGCGATGTCGTACAGGATCGGCGCGTGGCTTTCGGTCGGGAAGGTGCCCACGACACGCACCGCCGAATCGGCCTTGGCGTCGCTGATGTAAACCACGCCCAGTGCGGCATCCCCCCGGCTGACCAGCGCCAGCGCGCCGCGAACGTCGGCCGCGACGACCGACTGGTCACGCACATCGTTCCATGCGTCCAGCCAGATCAGCGCCGCCTTGCCATAACGGCCGGCCGGAACCGCATCGGGATCGGCCAGCGCGATCTTGCCGTTGCCCAGCGCGGCGGACCATTCGCCCCTGGCCGGAAAATCGACCGTCGACCCCTTGGGCGCGATGAGCGCCAGTTGGTTGCTGGCCAGCACCGCGCGGCTATCGGGTTTCAGCGGCACGTTCTGCGCCAGCCAATCCATCCAGCGTTCGTCGGCAGATATGTAAATGTCCGCAGGAGCGCCGAGCGCGATTTGCCGCGCCAGCGCCCCTGATGCGGCAAAGGACAGGACGGGGCGCAGATGGCCCTGTTCCGCCCAGCGGTCGGCCGCATCGCCCAATGCTTCCTGCATGCTGGCAGCGGCAAGGACGACCGGCCCCTGCGGCTCCGGCTCCGCCGCGCAGGCGGACAGCAGCAGAGAGCCCAGCACGGCGGCGAAGAGGGCGGTCAAAAAGCGAGTGAGGCTGGCCATCATGCGCCGCATCCTAGCTATATCCGATCGGATATAAAAGCGGCCATCGCAGTGGAATTAGGGCAGCCGCATGGCGATGCAGTCAGGCAATCACGCAAAAATGGTCTGGGCGCGTCAGATCTGCGTTCGCCAATCCAGCGACGTCGACATTTGCGGCCAAGTGATAGATCGCGATCAAGGCATTGCCATGATCGCGATCTTGCACGACAAACATGCCAGATACGGCACCCCGGCAGGCGATTATAAGCCTCATCAGAAAGGCACAGCTTATGAAATGGGCATTCTGGATATTCGCATCGCTCTATGCTCTGGCGATGACGCTTTTCCTGATTAGTCTATTTGGCTGGTTCGGACAGGATCAGGATCCCCTTTCGGCGGTATTCCTGCTGCCTCTCGGTCTGCCGTGGAACATTATCGCCGACAAGATCGGACTGACTGGCTTTGCCTTCACCGCCATGGCCCCCGCGATCAACGCAGGAATCCTCTACTGGCTTTGGAAGCGCTGATCACGCAAGGTGCCGGGGGCGACGATCAACTCTCGACCCGGCATTTCATGACCTTTGTCTCAGGGACATGGATCTCGATATTCCCCTGATCTTGCGAGACCCATGAATAGGGAACCCAACTGTCCTGTTGCGCCGACGTGAGCGCCAGCCAGACTTGTTCGCCCATGCGGATTTTCATGGTTGCATTGGGCAGGACTGACAGCTCGACCACGGTTCTCTTTTTGCATTTCGCCTTTTGCCAGGTCGAAGGCGTCTGCGCCCAATTATGCAGCGATTGCGCCACTGCGATCCGTTCACGATGAGCTCCGGTCAGGCAAGCGCGTTGCTCGCTTTGCGAGGCGCACATCCGGCTGCGTTTGAACCAGTCGGCCAGTTCCTCGATGACGGGGCCATCGTCTGGAACGGGCAATGGCAGCAGGCTGGCAAGTTCCCGGTCCAGCGCAAGTAGTTGTTCGTCGCCGCAAATGAGCTGGTCGCTCGCGTAAGTCGGTTAAGCACAGTTGGCGACGTGCTGTTCGATCGGCGGAGGAACCGGAGGCGGGGCGAGGGAAGCCAGCCCTAGGGAAGCGAGCACTGTCGCCAATACGATCACAGGAACTGACCCTTCATCCGCCTAACCCCTTTAATTGCATCAGCCTTCGACAGCAAATGCTGACAGATAGCGGGGCTTATCGCAATCGTTCGCGCCACTCCGAAGGAGAAATGCCGTGCATCTGGCGGAATGCCCGCCCGAAGCTGGCGGAATTGCTGTATCCCAGCAGGCCTGCCACGCGGTCCACCGACCATCGCGGATCTGTCAGGCTTTCCCGCGCGATCGCCATCTTTTCCTCGCTGACCATCTGCTGAAACGAAATGTCGAGCGAGGCGAGCTTGCGACCGATCGTCCGCGGGGACATCGCCATGTCGCTCGCCAGTTGGTTGAGACCGGGTGCCCTTTGCGAAGTTTTCAGCGACTGCCGGATGTGCAAACGCAAAGAAGCCACGGAAAAGGGGGAATGGTCCTGCGTCCAGTTCTTGCGCAGAGCTTGATAGGCAAGGCTCCACAGATCAGGGTCATGTCGTGGGTTCTGCGCGGGAAGGCCTGTCGACGATACGAACAGCGTAGTACTTCCTTCGCTGGCCGCGACATCGACCTGACCGATCGCAGCCAGCGCCGCGACCGTGTCGTCGGCCGCATCGCGAAGCCGAAGAACGGGCCACGATGACTTCCCATTGGCGATCTTGCGCATCTTGGGTTGGAACAGCCCGGTAAGCCTGACAATGGCAGCGGCGACGAGATGCTCAAGAAAGAGACCGACATCGGCAAGCTCGCTCATCGCCGTGACTTCGATCAGGTGGCCTGCCCGCGATTCCGACAGCAAAACCTTCAGGTGAGGATTCTGTATGTTCAAGGACTTGGTCAGATATTGCAGCAGGGCGGCAAGATCGGGTGCCGCAGCCAGAACACCCAGGGTCTTGTGATTTACGGTACTGTCGAAGTCGGTTAGCACCGAAGAAAGCAACGGCAACGGGCCGAACCGATCGAGCAGATTGGCGACCATCACGAGATCGTCGGCGAGGCGAATTTTTATCGGAAACGGGACTTGCGGGTCCAGACCCGTTCCGTCGAACATCCAGGCCGGGTGGTCCAGGTCGTGCGCCAAACGCGGCAAGATTCCCGCCGGCACCATCGCATCGCCAAGCCCGTCGATGCTGCCAAGTGCTGCGAGAGAAATGCGCCTGTTCTTGCCGATGTCTTCGGCAAAGGGAGCGGCTGCGCATTTGCTCAGTTCATTCAACGCAACTCACCTTGCATCGCACTTGGCCCCGGATGTCTTTGAAATGTCTTATTTCGTGGCGCGAAATGTATAGTTGTTGGCGACATCTGTTTATAGCATCCGCACACGCTGAGCCATAGTCTGCAGGGCAATGCCGGATGCTCTTTTGCCTCTGCGTTTGGGAATATTCAACTTGCAAAAAGCTTACTTCGGGTGGCTGACCGCCTTGGCGCTGTCGGCCTGCGCCACTGTGCCAGCCGACCAATCGACGGCTGCGGGTCCGACGGCGGCGGGTCCGTTTGCGGGATTGGCCGATACGTCCTGGCGGCTCGTTGAAATCCAGTCGATGGACGATGCCCAAGGCACCACCAGGCCCGACGATCCGCAGAAATACACGATACGCTTCAACGCCGACGGTTCGGTTTCGGCGCGTCTCGACTGCAACCGGGGGGTCGGCACATGGCGCAACGACATCGCCAATGCGACCGGCGGTACGCTGACGTTCGGGCCGATGGGCGTGACAAAGGCGCTCTGCCCCGCCCCGACGCTTGGCGAGACGCTCGAACGACACATGCCCTATGTGCGCAGCTTTACCATGCGCGACGGTCGCCTGAACATGGCGCTGATGGCCGATGGCGGCAGCCGGTCGCAAGCGACAGCGGATCGCCATCGGCAAGCGCCGACCAACCCGAAGTCATCGAAGGCATAGTCAACAAGCGCCTGTCGTTTGCACCGGGCACGTCTTCGTCGCGTGTTTCAGGCGCGATCACCGGGTCGGAAACGATCGACTACTTGCTCAACGTGCGCGCCGGACAGTCGATGAACGTATCCCCGCGACAGCCTTGTGCTGGTCGACGAACTGGCCACCTGCAAGCCCGATCGTCTGAGCGAGGGCATGGGCTGGACGGTGCCGATCGTGGCTGAAGAGATCCTTGCCATGTGTAAGCGCTGGGGTGTGCGGGCTGAAGGCGTGGCCGACGATGCCTGCTTTGCGAATACGGGGCATAGCTCGGGCAGCATTGCCGACGAATTCGCGCGCGAGCGGGTCTATTTCAGGCGCGCCAAGAAGGCCGATCGAATGACCGGCTGGAACATCATGCGGCGGCTGTTGAGCGATGCTGGCAAGCCCGACGTGCCGGGGCTCTATATCTCGCGAGCCTGCGAATATTTCTGGTCAACCGTGCCCTATCTGGCGCGCGATATGAAGCGCGTGGAGGACGTGGATTCGTCCGGTCCCGATCATGGCGCCGACGCGGTGCGCTATGGTTGCTTGCGTCAAAGCGGTGAGGTGCAGCGGGTACGGATCGGCGGGATTTGATGGATATCGACGAAGTCCGCGAGAGGCCGGGCTCGAAGAGGAGGAATGGTCGCACCTCTACTGATTCGCCCATTTCAGGACGATAATCGGGCTGGAGAGCTATCTCCGGCCCTTTTATTTTTGGTTAGACAGAATGTTAAATCGCGCCGTTCGGAAGTCTGTCTAACTGGGCCAAGTCATTGAAAAATGGTGCGGCTGCAGGACCCAAATCTATTGATATAATGCCTTATTATATCAAGATTATATCAAGAACACATGCGAGTTATGCCCCCAGAAATGCCCCCAACTTTCTTGGATGCCCCAATATTTTGCCCTATTTTAATCTACTTTAGAAATCGGTCCCGCATCGCCAGCATCACTGCCGCGCATTGATCGTCCAGTTCCAGATAGCGTTCCATATGCCGTTCGAACGTGCGCCGCCACATTCCCTTGGGGCGATACAGGCCGCTCTCCCAGCCTTGAGGGCATCCCAGTTTCTTCTGGAGCGCAAACACGCGTTCAAAAGGCCGATCGCGCGCAGTGATGCGCTGCGAATGGTATCCCAGCCGCAACGCCCCTCTACTGGCGAAAATGTCGTCGCCGGGCGGGCAGTACAGCTTGCCTACGCGATCACCGGAAACAGGGCAGTGCATCCACCATCGCTTGCCGCCGAGATGCGGGACGGTGAAGGATAGGGGCACCCGTTGCACATAGTCACGCTTTGCGCCGGTCGAGCGGGTTGTCACGGTGAATCGCAATTCCATGCTGGCGTTCGCATGGTCGCGCATGTCGCAGGTATAAGTGATGTTACCGCTTGGCCTGTCCCGACAGGTCCAGACAAGACTGCCCCGCGTGAAGCTGCCGGGTCGGACATAGCCACTCCGCATCATCCACGCGAAATCGATCCGTAGCGACTCATCCGCTTTTGGCCTGCCGCCACTTTTGCCTGAACCCCAGCCGCCCATGCATTGACCATACACTTACCGCTTGCCCCAGTGAATCCTCTCGCGCGTGCGCGCGGGGGAAAAACTGTGTTAGGGATATCGTGCAGGAATTGTGACGGTCCTTGCGGCTGGCCGTCTGAGGATCTGCCTACCCCCCGTCCCTCTGCATCAGAAGGCTGCGAGAAAGTAGGAAACTTTCTGCGCGTTCCTCGCCACGCGCGTTGTATCGCCGCGGCCGACAACGGCGGCGACTTCGCGCCCCGCGCGCGGTCAGCCAGTCTTGCGCTTCACTTCGCAAGGCATGGACCCGAACCGATGGCAGACAAACAGATCGACGAACTGCCCGGCGCGGGTCCACTCGATGGAAACGAAAGCGTCCATGTCGTCCAGGCCGCGCAGTCGCGAAAGACGACGACCGACGACATCGCCGAGATCCTGCACGATCAAGCGATCGAGGATGTTGCCGGGCTGCAGGCGGCGCTGGATGGGAAGGCCCGCGCCGGTGATGTCCTAGGCGCAGCGTCGACCAGCGAAGTTCGCGCAGGTGCCACAGCTGCGAAGGCTGTCACGCCCGCCGCCTTACATGGAGCCTAGGCACCAATCGTTTTGGTGGACGCCGCGGTGACGCTCTGGGACTTAGCGCTGGCCGCGAAGCTAAGTAATCACTCGCTGTGTTGATTGTTAAATTGCGCTTTCCATCGCTCAATTTGATCAAATGGCACTGACAATTTTGTCTCTTGATGGCCATTTATCGCCAAATCGATGGCGTGCGGAAGATCGTCCCGGTGCACAGTGGGAAGACCAATATCACGCGATATCTCGCTGCTTCGATTGTCGATTGCGACGATTGTGGCTCGGCGACCTTTTTGCATCGCTCGTATGCCAGCGTGGAGCCGGGTTCCAAAGAAATCGACCGGACGCTGGTCTAGCACAGCGTCATAAGCCGCTAGGGTTGGGCCGATCAAATTAGTCTTTTCGAGTAGGCCGAGTTGCTGACCGTACTCCAAATCCCCGGTTCCTTGAGGCCAGAAATATACAGCATCGTAAGCTCCTAGCAGTGTTGCGATCAGGTGATTGTCAAACTGAGGCGAGCGGTTGTAGTCGGTCAAAGTTAAGACGACTTCTCGCCCTTTGTCCCGTGGGATCATCGCACAATGTTCTGGCGTGAGCTGCCATGTGGTCGGGCAGGAGGTGTTCACGACATTGTTGATTCCGATGCTTGCGAGCTTCTCGCGGGTGTAATTGTCGCGAACAGAGTGAAGTCCGGATTCAGAAAGCGCAGTCCGCAAGACCATACGTGTGTAGAGGTCTGGGTTGGGCTGATACTGCCACCATCCCACTCCCATAAGGGTGATGGGACCAAGCTTCCGGGCGTCACGGATACCGATCTGCCACTGCCGGTATTTCAACATGAATGAAGAGAGCAGATTGGTACCACCGATTATCCGGTATTTTGCGCTGCGCGATAAACGATGAGTTCGCTTGCCAATAACCTCTTGCGTGGTGAGCTCTACAATCTGCTCGTCTGAGAATATGTCGCCAAATTCCTTCAATACAGCATCTCGGATGATGAGATCGCCGAGATTTTCGGATGCAATCGAAGGATCAAAATATGCGACGCTCACTCGAATCTCCGAAAGTTCTTGAACAACCCGCTCATCAGCAACGATCGAGCGTTAAGCGTCAACAGCGGATGAAGGTCTCGTCGGAAGGCGTAGGATAGAAAATTTGCGCAAATGTAAGCAATCAAAGTGGAGATCGCGGCACCTTTTGCGCCAAGTTTGGGTATCAGAAGAAGGTTGAGCAGCACATTGATCATCAGCCCTATAAGGTTGCGGAACAAGGCATACCGAGCGAGATCCTCCGCGATCAACCACCGACCACTCGCAAAGCCCAGCGCGACGAAAACCGCATTCCAGACGCTGATTTTGAGGATTGGCCCAGCGCCAGCGTACTGCGGGCCGTAGAGACGATAAATTAATTCATCACCACCGATCTCAATCACGATGGCCACGATTAGGCAAATGGCGACAAGTAGGCTCATCAAGCTCTGTAACTGCTGCCGATAGGCGTCAGGATCAGCTAAACGAAGAGCGAGCAGCGCCGGAAAGGCAGCAGTCACGAGGATGAGAGGAACGAAGTTCCATGCCTCGCTGATGCGGATCGCAGCTGAATAGATACCTACTTCTGCATTGCCAAGCATCTGGCCGACCATCACCGCGTCGACCCGGACGTAAGCCGTATAAGCGAAACCGGAGAGAATGAGTGGCCAGCTTTTTCGCAGCAGAGTTTTGGCCATCCCACCTTCAAATCGCCACTTCGAAGATGGTCGGTCCAACAGATAGAGGGCGAGCAGAGCGCAACTTACAAGCGCTGCTTCGATGAGGCTGGCGAATGCAAAGGCCACGACCGGCGCGCCGCTTTGGATCATATATATGCGAGCGATTGCTGCGATGAGGAACCCGATGGTTTGGGCAATGACCGACTTACGGTTTTCCTGCGCCGCTTGAAAACGCCAGTCGATGACATAGAGGGCCTGTGCGGTGAAAGCGCCGGACGAGATCGCCACGAGAATGCTCACGGTGGTAGGGTCACCGCTGAGAATCGAGAGCAAGACAGCGATCAGCAGGCCAGCGAGGGAACCGAATAATCGAAGGCCAAAAGCCGTGCCGAGGATTTTATCTTCGTCGTCTGTCGTCTCGACCAGACGTTGGACAATGATCGCATCAAGGCCGAGCGATGCGAGAATGCCAAACAGGGATGAGAAGGCTATCGCATAGTTAAGAACGCCATAGTCAGCTGGGCCGAGGTAGCGAGCTACCCAGACACCAACTAATAGGCCGCCCGCAAGGCGGATCGATTGACCACCAAACATCCAAGCCGAGTTTCGTGCAAATGTCTTGCCGGACATTTGAATCGGCGATTCACGGAATTTACGAACCATTGGCCGATGGCATAGGTTTGATACCTAATACGGCGTAGTTCTTCGGATGCCCGGTAGCAGTGTATTTATGGCGAATATCAGTTCGATAAAGGATCACGCTGAGAATCGCGAACACGATTCGAAGCGGCAAATATCGCCATGAGGGCGGGAGGTTCTTTGCGGCCCCATCCAATTGATAGGCAACAGTACCAAGATACCCTTCGAGCCACTCAAGTCGCTCGATCCGGAAGCCAGCACTAGGGAACATGTGCTGGTACGCGAACTGAGTATATCGGTAAAAATCGTAGGGTTGCTCGTGCTCTTCGTAAAAAAAGGGGGCTGTGCAGAGAATTCTGCCGCCCGGTTTTAATACCCTGTGAAGTTCATTCAGAACGGCCAATGGGTCAGGCATGTGTTCCAAGCCCTGATTGAACAAGATCGCGTCGAAGTGTTCGCTCTCCACTGGAATGGCAGTGAGATCGCACACGTGCGTCGTAGGCGCATAAGGGCGGTTGGATTGCTCAAAATCGGCGGATTCGTATAGGCAGTGATCGAGCAGATGCCGGTAGGGCTGGCTTCCTGAGGCAGCGTCCAAGACGCGTGATCCGGGAGCGATCGATTGGGCGAATTCCGCGTTAATTTTAACGAAGTGAACGCGAGAAGAGTTTTTGGAAAAATTGCCGATGAACCAGCGAATGGCCTTCGACGGCAGGTCGTTATTCTGGTGAGACATGGCGGATCTGTCTGCCAGAGAAGTCCGAACATCAAGTAAATTCGGGAGTGCCTGAAACCCCACTATCGGTGCGTAGTTTGCGGGACTTACCGAATCCGACCGTCTAATTGCCAAATTGCGCCTGAACTTCGGATCGCCAACGCGATCGCCATGTCACGAACTCGACGACCCTTGCGGAGAGAGATCGAGTTCCTTCACAAGCAAGGGGTTGGGGCCTTGCCGAAAACTGAATTGATGGTTCCGAGCTAAAAACGCATCTACGGCAATTTTTGCACCTTCATAGTCATGATAATCATCAATAATTATTATGCCTCCTGGCGATAATATATCTCTCACTGCCTCAAGACAGTAGGCCACCGGATCGTGCCAGTCGCAATCGATATGAACCAATGACGCTCGGTTGATTCTGGCCACGGGCCATGTTTCTACGAAAAGACCTTTATGAAAAAATGCCGGGGCCTGATGCCGAGCGAAAGACCGCTCAACGTCAGACAGAAGATCTGTTCTATAGCCGTAATAGGCATCGCCGCCCAAGCCTAAAGACTGGCCGCCACTTATCACCGCGAACCGTCCGATTGCATCTGCGGCGTCGTTCTCAGGGTTTGGAGGTGGGATCATGCCGAAAACGTCAAAGCCGTGATATTCGCGACCAGATTTTGCTAAAATGATGCCTGAACCACCAAGGGCGACACCGAATTCCAAGATTGCGCCAGAAATTTTCGCAGTGTCGCGAATGGCTTTTTCGATCCGAAGTAATTTGCGCGGCGGCAGATATGTCAGATTTTCGCGCCTCACATCGCGTGCGGTCCGACTCAAACGAAGATTCGCAATTCCTTCTCGCGCAAGTCGCCTAACCCGCCTGATCATCAACATTTCCTCGGAATTTCGGCTCTGCACCTATGAGCAAATTTACCGCTGCGTCGAGCCCCAAACCTTTTCCAATCTAGGTTGGAGCAGCTCGCATAATCGCGGGTGCAGATTGATCGGTACTCGATCCACGAAAACTAATCGACCGATGGCGACAAAAATCATCTGATGCTGCCGCATAATGACGAGCGAACTGCGCCGTTGTCCGCTCCAAACTAACAACGAGGCTCGAATTCGGGTCGCTGCATATCTTGCCATCATCGCGCCCAGAGATGATTCCTGGAGCGCGTCGCATGGTAAAGCCGAGCATCGACCTTGCGGACTTTCAAGTCTGGCTGAACGCCGCTGGCGCGACACCACGGTTGAAGGTCGACGGCCTGCGCGGGCCGTTGACCCGCCAGGCGATCATCGACACATTTCGCAATCGCAGCGCGCGAGCGGTCACGCCCGAACATATCCGCCGGTCGCCGCGCGGCTTGGCTGTTCGGTGCGCCAGGTGGGCGCGTTGGCGAAAGTGGAAAGCGGCGGGGCCGGTAACTGCCCCCGAAGATTTTCCTAAATCATTTGGGAAGTTTGCCGTTTTTTCGTCGCTGGTCTATGTCCGGCGGGGAAGCGGCTGGTGCGATCCTGCCAGACTGCCGCGCGCTTCCCGTAAACCAGTGCCGACTGCCCCCAAGGCTTATGACCCCGGCCAATCATGCCTAGCTCGCCTTCAAGCCTCGCTGGCGTGCATTTCAGCAAATAGTGGAGCCTGCCCATCACCGAAGCGTCAAAAGCTTCTGGGTGGCTTTCAGGACTGTCTCCTAGTGAAACCTTGCGGGTGAACAGGGTGCCTGCCGCGTATAGACCGCCGCGTCGCTCGATAACCTTACGCGCCCATTGCCGGGGCTTGCTGCCAAAGAGTGGCGACAACTCGATCGGGACATGCATCAGGATATGGCAATGCGCGCCCAGCTTAGGCCCGCGTTCCTGTGTCCATACCCAAGCTAGAGGCACTTCATAGCGGTACAGCCAATCGCGGGCGTGCCGAATCCATTCACCCGTCGCCGCTACGCTGTCGCGCGGGTCAATTCCTGCCAGTTCCCATGATATCGTGACAAAGCGATTGAACCCCACGCCCCGGTCCAGTGCATTCTGTGTCGCATCAATCAGCATGGCCGCCTGTCGCTTGGTCAAATGTTTGCTGGCCCGGTCGCGCCGGTTGTTCGCTCCGCCTCGGCGCAGGAACCCCTGTTTCATGTTTCAATCCACCCCTAATAAGGGAGCGCCCGCCGTCTTTTCCTTAAGCCATTGATCGGTAGCGTATTTACTTCTTAACGGCGAAACGCCGGGAAACAAATGCGCGCCAGTTTCAATGATACACCGGGAAACATCAGGCTTTTGAATGCGGGACTAGGCGGGCGGCTGGCGTATCTGGCCAGCCGCCTACCCGCTTGCGACCATCGTAATTTTCAGTTGGTCGAGTTACGATTTTCGGATTAGGGAGAATGCATCCAGCGGCTAGAGGGCTTCAGGATGCGAGCGTCGGATAGGTTCCAGCCTTTCCGGCGCTCTTTTTTCCCCGATCCGAATAATCAGACATCGTTGGCTTCCTTGGATGTGACCGCGTCGTACCAGCGTTCGGCATCTTCGCGCGCGATGCGGACGGCCCGTCCGATATGAACGAAACGAATTTCGCCGCGTTCATGAAGTCGGTAAACGGTCGACCGGCTGACGTTGTAGTCTTCTTGAAAGTCTCTGATACGTAAAAACGCTCGCATAGATATATCTCGCTTACCATCAGTGTGACCGGGCAAGGTTTGTTGACCGGATCGTGGCGAGACTACTGCAACGTATTCGAAATTCCGGATCGATTGGACTAGCCATCCTATCGGTTCCGCAAGTAGCGTCTCGTATCACGACGCCCCACCCTTACGGTTGGGACGGCAACGGACAAGGCGAACGGAGCGGGAACGGATTGATTCGGGGGATAAAGAAGTCAGATTGCGTCCAACGCGCGATTTAAAGGTAAAATCTCCCCACCTACCCGCACCTTGTCCAAATAATCAGACCACCATTGCGCCATCGCAATTCGTTCGTCCCAATGCTGCCCGCGCGCATACGCCCCTCGCGTTGCGTCGCTGTGACCATGCGCCAGCGCTCGCTCGATCGCGTCGAAGTGCCACTTGCCGCTTTCGTTCAACAACGTGGATGCCGTGGCCCGCAGACCGTGCGCAGTGACCGTATCCTTGTCGAACCCCATGCGACGGTAGCTGGCGTTTAACGTATTCTCGCTAATCGGACGAAGGCGCGACCTTAGACCGGGAAACAACAAGTCCAAGCCGCCGCTGTGCAGTTCCAGTTCGCGTAACAGTGCGAATACTTGTCGTGAGAGGGGGACAGAGTGGGGTCGCCGCAGTTTCGCCCGCTCTGCAGGAACCGTCCAGATGGCATTCTCCAAGTCGATCTCGCTCCACCGGGCCGCTCTCAGTTCACCGGGCCGCAAAAAAACGTGGGGCGCTATCTGGATGGCCAGATTTACAACCGGGCTACCCATGTAGCCATCGACCGCGCGCAGGAATTCACCGAGCATCTTCGGCTCCAGAATGGCAGCGTGATGCTTAACGGTTGGCCGCGCGAGGGCGTTGACGAGCATGGCGGCGGGATCGTGCTTGCAGCGCGTCGTTGCCACCCCATAGCGGAATATGCGGCTCGCGAATGATCGGACTCGATTAGCCGTTTCGCGATGCCCCTTGTTCTCCAGCTTTTTCAGAACGGCCAGCAATTCGGCTGGTTCGATGTCCGCGATCGGTCGCGTCCCTAACGCCGGAGTTAGCAACGAGAGAAACCAGCGTGACTTTCGCACTGTTGCCGGAGCCTTGCCGCTCTTTTCAAGGTGTACGTCGATGTAATCCTCGGCAACGCTAAGGAAGCTGTTTCCCGCGCTGATTTGCGCCGCGATCTTGCCCATCTTCTTTTCATGGCCGGGATCGATGCCCTCACGCAACTTGCGCCTTGCATCGTCACGAAGGGCGCGGGCATCGGCAAGGCTCACTTCGGGCCATGCCCCAAGTGCCAGACGCTTTTCCGCTCCATTGAAGCGATACTTCACCCGCCACAACTTGGACCCGCGCGGACTGATTTCGAGATAGAGTCCCTTCTCGTCGGTCTTGCGATAGATTGCTGCTTTGGCGGGAAACGCACGAATCTCTGCGGCGGTCAGAGTCATTTGGGGGCATCCCTTATGCTAGGCTATTGCCTGCCCCCAATGATGCCCCCGAATTACTCGGATTTTGGGGGCATTTTAGGAAACGACGAGAACCTTTGAGGCACAAAGCTATTGCGGAAGAACCGCAGAAAATCAAGCTTTAGGGAGTGTCTAGAGACAGGTATATGGTGCCGGCTGCAGGATTCGAACCCGCGGCCCCCTGATTACAAATCAGGTGCTCTACCAACTGAGCTAAGCCGGCCCACAGATCGCCCTCTGCCTTACCGCGCGCCGAAGGTCCAGCCCTCGGTTGCGGCTATTGTGTCGGTCAGGCCTTCGGGCGACCACAATGACTGCCGGTCGGCGACGGCGCGCAGCCATGCGGCGGTCAGCAGTGCGTCGGATGCGTGATCGTCGATGGCGCCGCTGCCGCTCATGGGAGCGGAGCCGATTCGGACCAACGCTGCGTCAAGATCGGCATGGTCGCGGATCTTGCTGCGTCCGGCGGTGCGGGCGGCGGCGATGGCCGCCATCGCGGTGTAGATCTCGACGATGACCGACCCGCACGGGGGCAGGGGGTCGACCGGCCAGACCGGCACGCGCCCGTCGACCCGGTGCAGCACGCGCATTCCGGTCAGGCTGGACTTGCCGACTTGCGCCGCGCCGATCAGGTTGAAATTGGAATAAGGTTTGCACCCCATGGCTTCCTGCGCGCGCTCGGTCACCCGGAAACGGCCCCGGCGGTGCTGCGCTTCGGGCGCGTGGAAACGGTCGCCCTCGCGCCCGCCATGCCGGCGGAAATAGCGGCTGAGTGCGGGGTGGTCGACGAAGCTGCCAGCGGACAGGTGCGGGTCGGCAGCGCAGATGTCATCGATCAGCGCCCAAAGCGACCGTGCGCCCTGAGGACTGTCGCGCCATCCGGGAAAGAACGCCCCGCAATCGGCAAAGGGCAGCGATATGCCAAGGTCCATGCCGACCAGCATGTCGGCGGGAAGGTCGTCACGCAGCAGCGCGAGCACATCCTCCCTCGACCAGCCGCGTTCGCGCGTCAGCAAGGCAGGCGGGCCGCCCGTCGCATCGGTGACGGCGATGGCGATGCCTTTTTGCCGGGGGCCGGCCGCGCCCGACCAGTCGATGGCCATGAACCGGTCGAACCGCGCCACGCTGCGCGTCAGCCCTGCCGTTCGCGGCGCTTCTTGTCCCACCATTCCAGCCGCTCGATCACTTGCCGTTCGAATCCGCGCGGCACCGGCTTGTAATAGGTTTGCGGCTCCATCCCGTCGGGCCAGTAATCGGCGCCGGAAAAACCGTCCTCCGCATCGTGGTCGTAGGCGTAATCCTTGCCGTAACCTAAATCCTTCATCAGCTTGGTCGGTGCGTTCAGGATGGTCTGCGGCGGGGCGAGGCTGCCGGTTTCTCGCGCGCTTTTCCATGCGGCCTTCTGCGCCTTGTATGCCGCGTTCGATTTAGGGGCGGTGGCGCAATAAAGGCATGCTTGCACGATGGCGAGTTCGCCTTCGGGACTGCCCAGGAATTCGTAGGCGTCCTTGGCGGCAAGGCACTGGATCAGCGCCTGCGGGTCGGCGAGGCCGATGTCTTCGGACGCGAAGCGGACAAGGCGGCGCAGGACGTAAAGCGGCTCTTCCCCCGCCGTCAGCATCCGCGCCATGAAGTACAAGGCGGCTTGGGGGTCGGAGCCGCGCAACGATTTGTGCAGGGCGCTGATCAGGTTGTAATGCCCGTCCCGATCCTTGTCATAAACGGCAAGCCGGCGTTGCAGGAACTTGCGCAATCCGTCGGTGTCGAGCGGTGCGTCGATTTTCGCTGCGTAAAGCGTTTCGGCCTGGTTGAGCAGGAAGCGCCCGTCGCCGTCGGCGCTGGCGATCAGGGCAACGCGGGCATCGGCATCGAGCGGCAGCGGCCCCGCCAGTTCCTCTGCCCGGTCGATCAGCGCGCCCAGCGCAGCTTCGTCAAGACGTTCCAGCACCAGCACCTGCGCACGGGACAACAGCGCGGCGTTCAGCGCAAAGCTCGGGTTTTCGGTCGTCGCGCCGACCAGTGTTACCGTGCCGCGTTCGACGAACGGCAGGAAACCATCCTGTTGCGCGCGGTTGAAACGGTGGATCTCGTCCACGAACAAGAGCGTGCGCTGCCCGGCGGCCTGCGCTTTTTCGGCTTCGGCAAACGCCTTTTTGAGGTCCGCGACGCCCGAAAACACCGCGCTGATGGCGGCGAACCGCATACCGACGCTGTCGGCAAGCAGCCGTGCGATGCTGGTTTTCCCGGTGCCGGGCGGACCCCACAGGATCATGCTGGTCAGCCGCCCCGCCGCAACCATGCGCCCGATCGCGCCTTCTGCGCCGGTCAGGTGATCCTGCCCGACGACGTCGCCCAGCGTGCGCGGGCGCAACTTGTCCGCAAGCGGCGCGTCCGGGCCGGACGGGGGCATCGCGCCGGCGGCGGGCGGATCGGTTTGGAAAAGGTCGGTCATGATCGTGTCGCGTCTAATCTAAGGCCGGGCACGACAATTGCCAGCGCCGGCGAAGCGCGCCGCACACTATTGCCCATCAGGTCGATTGACGTCGCGGCGCGTCGCTCTAGTCTGGGCGGCGGGCAAGAGAGGGGTTCACATGATGACGACAATGCGCATCAAGACGCCGACGAGCTTTTGGATCATCGCGGTTTTGAGCCTGCTGTGGAACGGGTTCGGCGCGAACGACTACATGCAGATGCATCTCCAGAACCGAGCCTATATCGAAGGCATGACGCAGGGCATGAACCTGACCGTCGATGAACTGATCGCCTTTTACGCGGCGCGGCCGTGGTGGGTTGATGCGTTCTGGGCGCTGGGGGTCTGGGGTTCGGTGGCGGGATCGCTGCTGTTGTTGATGCGCAGCCGCCATGCACTGGCCGCATTCCTGGTGTCCCTTGTCGGGCTGATCGTGACCAGCGTACTGGGCTTTGTCGACCCCATTCCGGGACAGACCGACTTGACGTTTCCGATCATCCTTACCGCGATCGTGTTCGCGGTCCTGTTCGCGCTGATTTTCTATACCCGGCGGATGATCGCACGGCGGGTGATTGCCTGACCGGTCAGGCCCATTGCCAATCAGGCCAATCGCCGATCAGGTCTTTTGCGCGATCAGGCGCAGATAGGCGTCGGCGACGGCCTGATTGATGCGGTCCCAGCCGAATTCACCGGCCCGCGCCGCGCCTGCGTCGCCATGCGCGCGGGCGAGCGCCGGGTTGGCCAGGTAGCTTTCGATCGCGTCGGCAAAGCCTGCCACGTCGCCCGGTTCGACCAGCCGGCCCGATACGCCGTCGGAGACAAGGCTTTCGCTGCCCGTCGCTGCCGCTGCGACAACCGGCAAGCCACAAGCCATGACTTCGAGCGTCACGTTGCCGAAAGTCTCGGTGATCGACGGGTTGAACAGCACATCCATGCTGGCGACCGCGCGGCCAAGGTCGGCCCCGCTTTGATGGCCGACGAAGATACCGCCGGATAGGTTGTCTTCGAACCAGCCGCGTGCGGGACCTTCGCCGATGACCAGTACGCGATGGGCGATCCCGCGAGCCCGCAGCGCCTTCATCGTGGCGGCAAAGATGTCGAGGCCCTTTTCCATGACCAGCCGGCCAAGGAAGCCCACGACGACTTCTTCGTCCGCGATGCCGAGCGAGCGGCGCCATGCCGGGTCGCGCTTGTCAGGGTGAAAGATCGTGCGATCGACGCCCCGGGTCCATAACGACACGTCGTCGTTCATGCCCTGATCCTTCAAGACCCGGACCATCGATTCGGAAGGCGCGACAAGCGCGTCGCAGCGGTTGTAGAAACGTCGCAGGCCCGCTTCGATGACCGGTTCCATAAAGGCCATGTTGTAATAGCGCGGGTATGTTTCGAACCGCGTGTGCACCGACGCCAGCACCGGAACGCCGCGATCCCGCGCCCATGAAACCGCGCGGTGGCCGACGATATCGGGACTGGCGACATGAACGACGCGGGGTTCGAACGCGGCCAGATCGGCGCGCGCCGCCGAAGACAGCGCGAGCGGGAAACGATATTCCGAACGCCCCGGAATCGGCACCGACGGCACGTTGACCATCGGGCCGGTCGCTTCGAACGCCGGGTTTTCGACCACTGGCGAATATGTCCGCACATCGGCGCCCTGCCGCAGCAGAAAACCGACAAGCCGGTTCAGCGCCTGGTTCGCGCCGTCGCGCACATAATTATAGTTGCCGCTGAACAGCGCCACGCGAAGGCCCGCGAGGGGGGCGGCCAAAGGGGCCGGTTCCGGCATGGCGAGGGCATCGGACATGCGACCGGGCCTTAGCCCCGACGACCCGGTTTGGCGAGGGGGCTCGCAAGGAATTCGACCAACGGACGACGCTTGACATAAATTTGTCAAATCTTTGCGACATGGGCGGGAATGCCCCTTGTCGGAACAGTACCGCACGAAGGTTGTGCATGGGCTGCAGGGGCAATAGACCAACCACTTCGCGCGACCCACGAACGGGGACAAAATATCTTGCGATTCGTTCGCACTCAATCGAACGGGCTGAGGCTCGGCCTGCCGGGCCTGCATGACATTCTGTGGTGGCTTATCGCCATCGGCATTGTCGTAGCCGGCGTGCAGCTGTTCTGGATCGCGGTGACGCCAGTCACTCCGCTGGGCGAATGGAAGCCCGCGCGTGTCCGCTTGATGGACGACAGCGCGCGGTCGGCGTTGATGACAGGGTTCGATCCGTTCAACCGCGATGTCGTCGCGGTGGCAAGCGGGCCGGGGGCGACCGTCGCGGTCATTACCGACCTGCCGCTGACGCTGTTCGGCATCCGCATCAATACCGCGACAGGCGGTGGCACGGCGATCGTCGCGGGCGCGGACGGTGAACAGATGGTCTATCGCATCGGCGAAGACGTGATGGAGGGGGTTACTCTCTCAGCGCTCGCCTTCGACCACGTGACGTTGAGCCGGGGGGGCAGTTCCGAACTGCTTTATCTCGACCAGTCGAAACCGGCGCCCACCGCCGCGCCCGCATCGACCGATAGCGTGGTACCGCCTGCACCCGCCGCGCCCCCGCCCCCGCCGACATCGGGCCTGCCCGCCGCATCGTTGCAACAGGGGATCGGGTTCACCCCGGGCCGCGACGGGGTCGCCATTACGGCAAAGGGTGACGGGTCGATCTTTCGCAATGCCGGTTTGCGCAGCGGCGACGTGCTGGTTTCCGTGAACGGCAAGGCCGTATCGGGTCAGCAGGATCTCGCTTCATTCGCCGGGCAGGTCCGCCCCGGTTCAAATCTCAGCCTGGTGGTGCGTCGCAAGGGACGCGAAGTGCCGCTCAAAATTCCGGTGTCCGAATGAAACGACTGACCCGCAAGCTGGCCGCCAGCCTCGCGCTGGCCCCGTTGCTCGCGCTTGCGGTGCCGCTGCCGGCCCATGCGCAATATGCATTGAACGTGCGCGATGCCGACATTCGCGCTTTCGTCGCCGATGCGGCGCAAGTGACGGGCCGCACATTCATCGTCGACGGGCGCGTGAACGGCAAGATTTCGGTCGTCACCGAACGCCCGCTGTCGCGGTCCGAATATTTCGAGGTGTTTCTGGCCACCTTGCGCGCCAACGGACTTGTCGCCGTGCCTATCGGCAATGGCGCATTCCGCATCCAGCCCGCGGCGAACGCAGCATCGCAGCCCACGCGGCTGGGATCGGCGGGCGCGCCGGCCAATGCGCTGGTGACCGAAATCATCCGCCTGAATTCCGTCGAAGCATCGCAAGCGGTGGAAACGCTGCGTCCGCTGGTCAGTCCCGAAGGGTCGATCACCGCCAACCAGTCCGGCAATTCGCTGGTCGTGGTCGATTATGCCGACAACGTGCGCCGGGTGCGACAGGTCATCGGCCAGATCGATCGCGATACCAGCAGCACCCAGATGATCGCGCTGAACCATGCGGGCGCGCGCGAAATCGCCGCGGCGCTCAGCGAATTGGTGCCGCAAGGCGCGCAAGGGGCCGCGCTGGCGAGCGTGGTGGCGGTCGACAGTTCGAATTCGCTGCTGCTTCGCGGCGATCGCGACACGCTGTCGAAAATCGCAGCCATGGCGCGCGAACTGGACGACCGGGCGGCGAGCGGGTCCGAGGTGAAGGTCATCTGGCTCGATTACGCCGATGCCGCGACGATGGTGCCGATGCTCGAAATGATCGTCGGCGGCAATGGCGGCGGCGCGATGCCCGCGGCCAGCAGCACCGTCACCGCCACGACCGGCGGCGGCGGGGACGCCAGCATCGGATCGGGGCTGGGCAATCGCGCGGCCACCACGTCTCAGGCCGACACGGGCAGCGTCGGCAGCGGCGCGATCCAGCTTGCTGGCGGGCGCGGCACGGCGGTCATCACCCGCTATCCCGGCGCGAACGCCATCGTCATCGCCGCGCCGGTCGACGTGCAGCGACGGCTGGCCGAACTGGTCCGCCAACTGGACATTCGGCAGGATCAGGTGCTGGTCGAGGCGATCATCGTCGAGGTTTCGGAAAGCGTGGCCAAGGAGCTTGGCGTCCAGTTTCTGATCGGCGGCGCCAACATGCCGTTTGCGGTGACCAACTTTTCCAACGTCGCGCCCAATATCCTCGATATCGCGGGCGGGCTCCTGGCCGATGCGACCGACAAGACGACGACCGTGGTCAGCGACGGCGTCGTCACCAGTTCGTCGACTTCGACCGTGGGCGACCTGTTGCGCGAAAACGCGGCGACGGCGGTTCTGGGTGCCCGTGGCGGCTATACCGGCGGTTACACCAGCATCGGCAACGATCGTTACATCGGCGCGCTGATCAACGCGATTCAGGCCGATTCGGATTCCAACATCCTTTCGACGCCGCACATCACCACGAACGACAATGTCCCAGCCTCGATCCTGTTCGGGCAGGAAATCCCCGTTTCGACGGGAGAAGCGCTGAGCGGCAATTTCGATAATGCGTTCCGCACGATCCAGCGCCAGAACGTTGGCATCGAACTGGACGTCACGCCGCAGATCAACGCATCGAACGAAGTGCGACTGGACCTGCGGCAGGAAGTGTCGTCGATCGCCGGACCGGTGTCCGACGATTTCAACGAACTCATCATCAACAAGCGCGAGATCAAGACGACGGTGACGGTCGGCGACCGCGAGATCGTGGTGCTGGGCGGCTTACTCGACGATAACGAACGGCGCACGATCCAGAAGATCCCGCTGCTGGGCGACATTCCGATCATCGGCGAACTGTTCAAATCGCGTGGCAAGAGCCGGGCAAAGACCAACCTGATGGTGTTTATCCGCCCCACGATCCTGCGCACCCAGCGCGACCGGCAGGAAGTCACCGCGCGCCGTTACGGCATCATCCGCGACGCACAGCGCGATTTCAATCCAAAACGCGAGCCGTCCATCGATCAGCTGGTGATCGACTATCTCGGCGCAGAACCTCCGCAAATGCCGCGCCGTCCGGACGATGTCGTGATCGCACCCGCGCCAGAGCCTGTGCAGTAAGGCGATGGCCGGCCCCGCCTCCCCCGACCACGAACGCGAGCCGGATCCCGGCAACACCGCGCTGGACGGCGAAGTGCCGCTGGCCGACGATGTCGCGCTGGCGGGCGCGGCGAACGTGGTCTTGTCCGAAAGGGGCACGGGCGCGCCATTGCTGGCTTATGCCGAAGCGCGCGACTGGGGCGTTATCGTCGCGCAAAACGAACTGGTCGAAGGGCACGACGGCCGCGACGCCGTGCCGCTCGCCTTGCGCGAAGGGGCGGACCCGATGGTCCTCCTTGAACTGCGCCGCCGCCTTGCCCGGCCGCTGCTGCCTCGTACCGTCCCCGCTGCCGATTTCGAAAAACTGTTGAGCGAGATTTACGGCAATTCAGGCGGGCTGGAGGCGGATAGCCTTGGCTTCGAGGGGCCGGACGAAACGCTGGCTTTTGGCCTGCCCAGCGCCGAAGACCTGCTCGACAGCGCGGACGATGCCCCGGCGATCCGGCTGATCAACGGGTTGATCGCCCAAGGCCTGCGCGACGGTGCGTCGGACATTCACATCGAACCTTACGAGCAGGCGCTCGTCGTCCGCTTTCGCGAAGACGGCGTACTTACCGAAAAGCTGCGGATGCCGCCGCATGTCGCCCCGGTGCTGGTCAGCCGGATCAAGGTCATGGCCCGGCTCGACATTGCCGAACGCCGCGTGCCGCAGGATGGCCGCATCGGCCTTTCGCTGGGCGGAAAGCTGGTCGATGTGCGCGTCTCCACCTTGCCGAACCGGGCCGGCGAACGGGTCGTCATGCGCTTGCTGGACAAGGACAATGCCGGGCTGACGCTAGGCGATCTTGGCCTCGACGATCATGCCGAACGGGTGCTGAAGCGCGCGTTGAACGAACCCAACGGCATTGTGCTCGTCACCGGGCCGACCGGTTCGGGCAAGACGACCACGCTTTACGCGGGTTTGCGCGGGTTGAACGATGGTCAGCGCAATATCCTGACTGTGGAAGACCCTGTGGAATACGCTGTGGACGGGGTGGGGCAAACGCAGGTGAACGCGAAAGTCGGCCTGACCTTCGCGGCGGGCCTGCGCGCGATCCTGCGGCAGGACCCGGACGTCGTGATGGTCGGCGAAATCCGCGACAAGGAAACCGCCGACATCGCGGTTCAGGCGTCGCTGACGGGCCACCTCGTGCTGTCGACCGTGCACACCAACGACAGCGTCGGCGCGATCACCCGGATGCGCGACATGGGCGTCGAAACGTTCCTGCTGGCCAGCACGCTGCGCGCGGTCATCGCTCAGCGGCTGGTGCGGCGATTGTGCAAGGTTTGTCGGCGCCGTGGATCGATCGATCCTGCGCTGGCCGAACTGCTCAGGATCAAACCCGGTACCGCCGTCAATCATGCGGTCGGCTGCGAGGCATGTGGCCATTCGGGCTATCAGGGCCGCGTCGGATTGTACGAAGCTTTGCGCGTCGACGACACGATCCGGCGGCTCATCAATGCGAACGCGTCCGAAGAGGACATCGCCGACTATGCATTCGGCAAGGATGCGCAGGGCAACCGTCGCGGCACCCGCCTGACCCGCGCGGCAAAACGGCTTGTGCTGGCGGGTGAAACTTCGCCCGAAGAAGCCGCCCGCGTGGCGCGGCGCGATGACGGGACCACGGTGGCCTGATGCCGCGCTGGTCCTATCTCGCGGTCGACCCTGGCGGCAAGGAACGGCGCGGCGCGATCGACGCCGCCAGCATGCCCGCCGCACGTGCGCAACTGGCCACGCGGCGCTGGCATGTCCTGACGCTGGACGAGACGGCGGCAAAGACGCGCCGCACCACGCCCGGTGCAATCCAGATGCCGTCGCGCACGCCGAAACTGGCGGGCAAGGCGCTGGCGCTGTTCACCCGGCAGTTCGCGTCGCTGATGACGGTCAGCCCGCTGGAAGAGGCGCTGCGCACGATCAGCCGCCAGACCGAAAAGGCCAAGGCCCGCGCCATCCTGACCAACGTGCACCAAGGCGTGGTCGAAGGGCTGCCCCTGGCAGAGGCATTGCGGCGCGAACCGGCGAGCTTTCCGCCGATCTATCGCGCGATGATCGCGGCCGGTGAATCGAGCGGCAGCCTGCCGACCATCGCCGAACGGCTGGCCGACATGCTGGAAAAACAGGCCGCGACGCGGGCGCGGATATTCGCCGCGCTCGCCTATCCGGTGATCCTGTCGCTGATGGCGATCGGGGTGGTGATGCTGCTGATGATTTCGGTCGTCCCGCGCGTGGTGGAACAGTTCGACAATGCGGCGCAGCAGTTGCCGTTTCTGACCCGCGCGGTGATCGCGATATCGCAATTCCTGTCGCAATACTGGTGGGTGCTGGGCGTGGGATTGGCGCTGGTGGTGCTGGGTTTCCTGCGCGCGCTGGCGGTTCCGGCTTTTCGCTACCGGTTCGACGCGATGCTGCTGGGGGTGCCGTTCATCGGGCGGCTGATCCGCGACGTCCATGCCGCCAGCCTTGCCCGAACGCTTGCAACGATGATCGACGCGCGCCTGCCGCTGGTCGATGGCCTGCGCCTGTCGTCGCGCACCGTATCGAACAGCGTTCAGCGAAGGGCGCTGGAGCAGATCACCGAAAAAGTGCGCGCCGGCACCTCGCTATCCACCGCGCTGCGCGAGGCGGGCACGTTTCCGCCGCTGCTCGTCTATCTTGCCGCCAGCGGGGAAAGCGCCGGACGGTTGGGCGACATGCTGCAACGCGCGGCCGACTATCTCGAACGCGAGTTTTCGCAGTTCACCGCCGCCGCAATGGCGCTGCTCGAACCGCTGATCATCATCGTGATGGGCGTGATCGTCGCGCTCATCATACTCGCCATCCTGCTGCCGATCCTGCAGCTTCAGGATCTTACCGGACTTTGATCTCATGACCCACCCGAACGACACGCCCGCCAACCGATCTGACCGCAAGAAGCGTGGGCCGAAAAAGCGCAACGGCTTCAGCCTTGTCGAGCTGATGGTGGTATTGTTCATCATCGCGCTACTGGCGACCGTGGTGGCGATCAATGTCCTGCCCAGCCAGGACAAGGCGATGCGGGTAAAGGCGGAAGCCGACATCAACACCCTGTCACAGGCGATGGAGCTCTTTCGCCTCGACAACGCGACATATCCCAGCGCGAGCGACGGGCTGACGGCGCTGGTCAGCCCACCCGCGACGTTGGCCATGCCACAGAATTATCGCAGTGGCGGCTATATCAAGGCGCTGCCGTCCGATCCGTGGGGCCGGGCGTACCAGTACCGGTCGCCGGGCCAGAGTGGGACGCCGTTCGAAATCTATTCGCTGGGCGCCGACGGACAACCGGGCGGCGACGGGGACAACGCCGACATCGTCGGCTGAACCGCGATGGCGCTGCGGCTGAACCACGACCTGCCCGACGGGGATGCAGGCAATGACCCGCTCGATGGCCAGATCGATGGGCCCGACGGGTTGATCGTGCTGTTGCCCGAAGCGCCGCGCGGCGAATGGCGCTGGTGGCGGGTAACCGGCGATCGGCTTGGACGCGAATACGGGTTTACGCCGGGCCATGACGTGCCGTGGGGCGATGGGGAAGGGCGGCGGGTCGTTGCGCTGGTCCCTGCGGCGCTCGCGCCGGTGCGGATCGTGCCGCGTGGCGACATGCCGATGGCGCAGGCGCTGGCCGCGACCCGGCTCGACCCGCCGGGCCTGCGTGCGCCGGTTGCGGACACGCATGTGGCGGTGGCTTCCGCTGATACCGGCGACGCGGTGCTGGTCGCCGCGGTGGCAAGGGGCGACATGGATGTCTGGTTGGCTGAACTGGCCGGTGCCGGACTGGATGCCGATGCGCTGATACCTTCGGCGCTGGTGCTGCCTGTGGCCGAACGCGGATACGTTGCCACCGGCGCGATTGGCGGTCAGGCGCTGGCCCGCACACAAGCCGCGGCGTTCGCAGGTGAGGAAGACCTGCTCCCCGCGCTCGCGCCGGGTGCGGAACGGGCGGCGGTGTCCGATGACGACATCACGGCGCGCATGGCGGCGCAATTCGCTGCGCCCGAACTCGATTTGCGGCAGGGCGTTTATGCCCGTGCGCGGGTATCCTATCTCCGCCTGCCCGATTGGCGGCAACTGGCGCGGATGGCGGCGCTGTTGCTGTTGCTGATCTTTGCGATCTTCGTGGTGGAAACGATCAAGCTGAACCTCGATGCCTCTGCCCGTGAAGACAAGGCGATCGCCGCGGCACAGGAACGCTTTCCCGGCGTAAGCGACCTCGCCACTGCGGAGACGCAGATCCGCGCAGATTTGTTGCGGCGCGGCGCGGGCGGCGTGGCGTTTGCCGACACTGCTCCGGCCGTCTTTTCCGCAATGCAGTCGAACCCGTCGATCCGTTTGCGCAACGTCAATTGGCGGGCCGACGGAACGCTGGCCATTCGCGCCGCTGCGCCCGACAGCAATGCGCTGAACCAGATGCTCGTTTCCCTGCAACGCGACGGTTGGCAGATTACCGTCCCGCCCGATGTCGCGCCCGATGCCAGCGGCGCAACCGTCGCCGATATCACGGTGCGCGCACCATGACCCCGGTGATCACCCCGGCGCGCGACTGGTACGTCGCGCTGACCCGCCGCGAACAGGTGCTGGTCGGAACGGCCGCCGTTATCGCGGGCGTCCTGCTGCTGATCTATGGCCTGATCCTGCCGATGGGCGCGGCGCATGATGCGGCGCATGTCCGGCATCGCGACGCTGTGCTGGCCGCAGGAAACGTGATGGCGGGGCTGGACCAGCTTGAAAATACACCGCCCGCGCGTGGTGGCGGGCCGGTGGCGCAGGCCGTGGCCCAGATCGCGGCGACCGAAGGGCTGGTCCTGCAAGCCAACGAACCGCGGGGCAATGGCGGCGCGATGATCGTGGTCCCGACCGCCGCGCCCGGTTCGGCGCTGGCCTTCGTCGACCTGTTGCGCCGTCAGGGCATCGTGGCGGAACAGGTCACGATCACGCCCGCGGCCGACGGATCGGTTTCGCTGAACGCAACAGTGCGGAGGACGGGTTCGTGATCGGACGCTGGATATTCATCCGCGACGGCCGCCTTGCGCGACGCACCAAGCTGGCGTTGCTCCTGCTGGTGTTTATCGCTCTCGGCGCGCTGTTCCCGCTCCGTCTAGCGCTGGGCGCGGCCAATGCGGCGGGATCGCTGACCGCGCGGGAAGTCGACGGAACAGTCTGGTCCGGCGCGGCAGGCGACCTGCATGCGGGCAGCCTTCCGCTCGGTTCGCTTTATGTCGGCTTGCGTCCGCTGCCGTTGTTACTGGGACGCGCGGAATTCGCGCTCGACCGTCCAGCCATGCCGGGTCAGGCGCAGTTCGGCGCCGTGACGCGCGGGGGCGATGGTTGGAGCGTGGTCAAGGACGCCAATGGCGAACTGGACGTGGCCGGACTGATGGCCCCGCTCCCCGTTCGGGCGCTGACATTTGCCGATTTCGCGATGGAAATGCGCGGCGGACGCTGCGTTTCGGCATCGGGCACGCTGGGCATCGTGATTTCGGCGCTTGGCCCGGTTCTGCCCGCAGAAACGATCATGGCCGGCCCCGCGCGTTGCGAGGATGGCGCGCTGTTCGTGCCGATGCAGGGGCCGAGCGGGACCGAGCGGCTCAACATGAAGCTCGATCCCGACGGCAAGTGGCACGCCGACCTCGTGCTCACCGGGCTTCCGGTGGAGGTCAGCGCGCCCTTGCTCGACATGGGTTTCACCGGTCGGCCCGAGGGGATCGGGGTTTCGGCCAGCGGTTCGCTTTAAGTTGGTTTAGCCAAGCACCGAACTGAGGAACCAGACGCGCTCTTCGGCCTCGTCCGTCCATTCGTCGATCAGCCCGTCGGTGGCGTTGTCGCCCGCGTCACCGGCCAGTTCCTTCAGTTCCTTCAACGATTTTACCAATGCCGCGTTGTCGTCGCGCAACCGTTCGACCATGTCCATCGGGGCGAGCGAGGTGTCGTCTTCGTCCACGATCCGGGTCTTGGCCGCGACCGATCCGATCGAGGTCAGCGTATTGGCCGCGTTCTTGCGCACGCGTTCGGCGATCACGTCGACATTGGCGAATATCGCCGTCGCCTGTTCGTCGAACAACAGATGCAGGTCGCGGAACTCGCGGCCCTTCACGTGCCAATGGAAGTTCTTGGTTTTGAGATAGAGGGCGAGGTGGTCCGCCAACAGCCCGTTTAGGCCGTCGACCAGTGCCTTTTTCGCGTTGTCGCCCATCCCGAATTCTCCTGTGTCATCGCATTTGCTTCACCCGACCAACCCACCAGGCGGGCAGGCGTTTCAGGCATTATGCGGGATACAGTGTTCGCTTTTCCCGATCAGGAAATCCGGCTGTCCAATCTCCGCGCCAACCCGGCGAACAGGGTGACGAGCACCGGGATCAGCACGATCGACAGCACGACCTTGGCCAGCATCTGTCCGGCCATGAGCACGAGGATCGGGAACACGCCGAGGAAGGCGACGGTAATGAAGATCACCGTGTCGACTGCCTGCGACAGCGCGCCGGCGATGCCTGCTCGCAGCCAGATCGGGCCGCCGAAGCGGGACTTGATCGCACTGATGACGGTTATGTTGAGTATCTGCGAAATGCCATAGGCGATGGGCCCCGCCATCCAGATGCGCCACGTCGATCCCAGGATCGTTTCGATCGCGGCCAGCCGCTCCGGGTCCATTTCTGGAGAGGCCGGAAGCCATTTGACGAACAGGCTGAGCACGATCGAAAACAGGATCGGCACGAAGCCCCAGAGCACCAGCTTGTTCGCCACGGCCCGCCCATAAACCTCGGCGACGGCACCGCCCACGGCGACGAGCATCAGGAACGCGAACATTCCGGCTTCGACGGCCAACGGCCCCAGCGCGACCTGCTTGTTGCCCAGCACGCCTGCGAACGTGCACATCCCGCCATAAAATACGGCCAGTGCGAACAGGCCGGGCGCGAACAGGCCGCGGGGCACGGCGATGAGGGTCTGGGCCGACGCGGCTGCGAATGGGGAATCGTTCATCCCCCCTGCGATAGCGGCTTTGCCAATGGTCGCAAGCGCCGTGTCGATTGACCATGCCCGATGCTCGGTCTAGTTGCCCCCGAAACCGTTTCCTCCCAATCGCTCCCCTCTCATGTCCTTGAAAGAAGATCCCGGCGCGTGATGCCTGACGAACCATTCGACATCGTGGCCATCGGCGATGCCATCGTCGACGTACTGGCGCGGCGCGACGATGCGTTCCTTGCCGAAACCGGCGTGGCCAAGGGCACGATGCGGCTGTTGCAGGATGCCGAGGCCGATGCGCTCGTCGCCGCCATGCGTGAAAGCGGGCCGGTCAGCGAAGTGCCCGGCGGTTCGGCGGCGAACACGTTGGCCGGTGCGGCGGCGGCGGGTGCGCGGTGCCGGTTCATCGGGCAAACCGGCGACGATCGGCTGGGCACATTGTTCGGCGCGCATATGCACGCGCTCGAAATCGCCTTCGACACTCCGCCGCTGCGCCACGCGCCGACGGGGCGCTGCCTCATCCTCGTCAGCCCTGACGGCGAACGCACGATGCAGACGAACCCGGGGGCGAGCCATCACCTGACCCCCGACGCGCTGGACGAAGAGGCTATCCGTGCGGCCAAGTTCCTGTTCCTCGAAGGGTATTTGTGGGGCCCCGAGACGCCGCGTGCAGCCATGCGCCGGGCAATTGAAATCGCCCATGCCGCGGGCCGCCGTATCGCCTTTACCCTCTCCGATTCCATCGCCCTGCCGGGACGGCGCGACAGCCTTGCGAAACTGGTGGCTGACGGCGGCGTCGATATCCTGTTCGCCAACGAATACGAAGCGTGCCTGATGGCCAATGTCGACAGGCCCGATCAGGCCATCGCCCTGTTGAGCGCGCAAGTGTCGACACTGGTGCTGACCAAAGGCGCGCGTGGGGCCATGGCCATCGCGCGCGGCGAACGGGTGGAAATACCCGCAGCGCCCGTGCCCGAAGTCGTCGATACGACCGGCGCGGGCGATCAGTTCGCCGCGGGCTTCCTTGCGGCGCAAGTGCGCGGCGACGATCTGCGCGGCAGCCTTGAACATGGCGCGCGGGCGGCGGCGTCGGTCATTACGCATGTCGGCGCACGCCCGGTGGCCGGGTTCGAGACGGGAGACGCATGATGGGCGCGATCACCAAGTTGGCGGTTTACTGCGGTTCTGCCGCCGGGCGCGATCCTGCGCATCTCGCCATCGCGCGCGAACTGGGCACGATCATGACCGCGCGCGGGATCGATCTTGTCTATGGCGGCGGCAAGCTGGGGTTGATGGGCGCGATCGCGGATTCGGTGCTGGACGCCGGAGGACGCGTTTATGGCGTCATCCCGTCCGCGCTGGTCAGCCACGAAGTCGCACACCTTGGCCTGACCGAGCTGCACGAAGTCGCCGACATGCACCAGCGCAAGGCGAAGATGACGCAACTGTCCGACGGTTTCCTGTGCCTTGCAGGCGGGATCGGCACGTTCGACGAACTGTTCGAAGCGTGGACGTGGAACGCGCTGGGCTATCACGCCAAGCCGTTCTGCCTGCTGAATACCGGCGGCTACTGGGACAAGTTCATGGAATTTTGCGACCATGTCCGCGACGAAGGTTTCATGAGCGGCGCACGCCGCGAACAACTGCTCAGCGCGGACACCATCGACGCCGCGCTCGACAAGCTGGAAAGCGCGGCCAGAGCGGCACAGGACGGCCCGGTCTGGTAACCGGCGGCTGAATTAGCCGTGCGCGGCTGGCCCGAACGCAGCCGGCAACAGGGCCGAAATCGTCGTGATTTCATAGGCATCGCCGCTGGCCCCGGCGCAGATGATCTCGATATCCCGGCCCGAAAGCGCCGCCGCCTCGAATATCGCCTGTCGGCAGCCGCCGCACGGCGTGATCGCGTCGATGCCGGTGATGGCCCCGTCGCGCCACGGCCCGCCCGCGACCGCGACGCGCGCCACTTGCGCCAATCCGAACACATGCTGCGCCGTCGTCAGCGCCGATTGTTCGGCGCACAGACCCAGCCGGTAGCAGGCGTTTTCCATGTTCGCGCCGGTCGCGATGCGCCCATCGACCGATTCCACCGCGCAACCCACCCGGAACTGCGAATAGGGGGCGTGGGCCCGATGCGCTGCATCGCGTGCCATGGTCACGAGTTCGTCTGTTGTCGCCATGCTAAACCCCTATCGTCCGCGCGCCGGTTGGGAAAGGGGCAGCGTGAACCGCGATTAGGAGGTATGATGTGCGGGCCGGGGCGGTGCTTGACGACTATCTCTTTAAAACTTACATTAAATGTATAAGGAGAATGCGATGTCCATCGATGTAAACCTGGATAAGGCGACCGCACAGGTCCGGGAAACGGGGCAAAATCCCGCGCAGCGTCCGACGATTGCAGGTTTTTTCGACGAGGCGACGTTCACCGTAAGCTATGTGGTTCACGATGCCGAAACAAGCGAGGCCGCGATCATCGATTCGGTCCTGGACTACGATCCTGCGTCGGGCTCGACCGGTTTTGGATCGGCGGATCGCATCATTGAATATATCACTTCTAATAATCTGAAAGTGACATGGATTCTCGAAACCCATGCGCACGCCGATCACTTGTCTGCCGCCCCCTATCTTCAGGAAAAGCTTGGCGGAAAGCTGGCCATCGGCGCCGATATCGTCCGGGTGCAGGAAGTGTTCGGCAAGATGTTCAACGCCGGCACCGATTTCGAACGCGACGGTTCGCAGTTCGATCACTTGTTCACCGACGGCGAAACCTTCCGCATCGGCAAGCTGGAAGCGATCGCCCTGCACGTGCCCGGCCACACGCCAGCCGACATGGCGTATTTGATCGGCGATGCCGCGTTTGTCGGCGACACGATCTTCATGCCCGATTACGGCACCGCGCGCGCCGATTTCCCCGGCGGCGATGCCCGGCAATTATTTCATTCCATCCGCCGCCTGCTCAGGCTGCCGCGCGAAACGCGGCTGTTCCTGTGCCACGATTACAAAGCGCCGGGCCGCGACGAGTACGCTTGGGAAACGACCGTGGGGCAGGAGCGCGATCACAACGTGCACGTCCGCGATGGCGTGACCGAGGATGAATTCGTCGCGATGCGCACCACGCGCGATCGGACGCTGGCGATGCCCAATCTCATTATGCCGTCGGTTCAGGTGAACATGCGCGGCGGGCATTTGCCCGAGCCGGAGGATAATGGCGTGAGCTACATCAAGATTCCGGTCAACGCCGTGCGGAGGCCGGCGTGATGTTGCCCGGCTTTCCTGACGCGCAGCCTGTAAACGGGCTCATCGGCGGTGTGCTCATCGGGCTTGCCGCAGCGATCATGCTGCTTGGGAACGGGCGGATCGCGGGGGTCAGCGGGATGCTGGCGCGCACGCTGGGCCTGACGCGCGGCACGCCGTGGCCGATCGCCGCGCTGTTCGTAGCGGGCCTGATCCTCGGCGCGGTGCTCCATTTGCTTACGCTCGGTCCGATCGAAGCGGATTTCGCGCCGGGCTGGGGCTGGCTCGTCGCGGGCGGCCTCATCACCGGCATCGGCACACGGTTGGGCAGCGGCTGCACCAGCGGGCACGGCGTATGCGGGATGTCCCGACTATCGCCCCGATCCATCGTCGCTACGCTGACCTTCATCGCCGCGGGCATGGTCACCGTCGCGGTCGTCAACGCGGTCGGAGGAGGCTGGTGATGCGCGCGTTCGTTTCGATGTTGTCCGGCATCCTGTTCGGGTTCGGTCTGGCCTTGTCGGGCATGATGGATCCGTCGCGGGTGCGCGGCTTTCTCGATATTTTCGGTGACTGGGATCCGACGATGGCCTTCGTCATGGGCGGGGCGGTCATCGTCATGGCCATCGCGTGGCGCATGCAAAAGGCGATGAACAAGCCCGTTGTGTGCGATCAGTTTTCCCTGCCCGGGACCAAGCTGATCGATGCACGCCTGATTGGTGGCGCGGCGCTGTTCGGGATCGGCTGGGGCCTTGCCGGCCTTTGCCCCGGCCCGGCGGTTGCGTCGCTGGCCAACAACCTTTCAGGAGCGGCGATTTTCGTTGCGGCGATGATCGCAGGGATGGTGATCTTCCGCCTTACCGAACGGCCGGCGCAATAACGGTTCAATCGAACGGGGGTATCGGCATGAGCACGCAGCACAAGCACAGCATCGTGATCGTCGGCGGCGGCGCTGCCGGGATCGCGACGGCATCGTCGATGCTGCAACGCGACGGCACGCTGGACATTGCGATTGTCGAGCCCAAGGCCGAACATTACTACCAGCCGGGCTGGACCATGGTGGGGGCAGGGGTGTTCAAGGCCCCGTTCACCGCGCGCCCGATGGCCGACGTCATGCCAAAGGGCGTGACATGGCTGAGGGCGGAGGCCGCATCGTTCGATCCCGACAACAACACCGTGGTGCTGACCGATGGAAGCATGGTCGCCTATGACCTGCTGATCGTGTGCCCCGGCATAAAGCTGGACTGGGGCCAGATCGCGGGATTGGAAGACACGCTGGGCCGCAATGGCGTGACGTCGAATTACCGCTACGATCTTGCGCCCTATACCTGGCAACTGGTGCAGGGGCTGAAATCCGGCACGGCGCTGTTCACTCAGCCGCCGATGCCGATCAAATGCGCGGGAGCGCCGCAAAAGGCGATGTACCTGTCGTGCGACGAATGGCTGGCCAAGGGCGTGCTGGATAAGATCGACGTGCAGTTCCACAATGCGGGGGCAGTGCTGTTCGGGGTGGGCGCTTATGTCCCGGCGCTGATGGAATATGTCGCGAAGTACGGCATCGGGCTGAATTTCACCTCCACCCTTGTCGCGGTGGACGGGCAGGCGAAGCAGGCGACGTTCAAAACCGAAACCGGCGATGTCACGCGCGATTTTGACATGATCCACGTCGTCCCGCCGCAAGTCGCGCCCGATTTCCTGCGCGATAGCGCGCTTGCCGGGCCGACAGGCTTTGCCGAAGTCGACGATTTCACCATGCGGCACAAACGCTATCCCAACGTGTTCGCGCTGGGTGATGCAGGGTCGATGGGCAACGCGAAAACCGCCGCCGCCGTGCGCAAACAGGCCCCGATCGTGGCGGTCAATGCGCTGTCGGTCTGGGGGGGAGGAGAGCCGGTCGCCGCCTATGACGGGTACGGTTCGTGCCCGCTGACGGTGGAAAAGGGCAAGGTCGTCCTCGCCGAATTCGGGTATGGCGGCAAATTGCTGCCAACGTTCCCGACGTGGATCATCGACGGCACCCGTCCGCGCCGCCTGTCTTGGTTGCTGAAAACCGAAGTGCTGCCGTGGGTCTACTGGAACGGGATGCTCAAGGGCCACGAATGGATGGTGCATCCCGACACTCCGGCCGCGGCCTGAGATCGGGCGCGAAGGCACCATGCTCGCCCGCTACTTCCCGATCCTCGACTGGGGCCGCCGATACGACGGCGACAAACTTTCCAGCGACATGATGGCGGCGATCATCGTCACCATCATGCTGATCCCGCAAAGCCTTGCCTATGCGCTGCTAGCCGGGTTGCCGCCGGTCGTCGGGCTCTACGCCTCGATCCTACCGCTGGTCGCCTATGCCGTGTTCGGGACCAGCCGGACGCTGGCGGTGGGGCCGGTCGCGGTGGTGTCGTTGATGACGGCCAGCGCGGCGGGTGCGGTCGCGGCGCAGGGGTCGCCCGAATATCTGACCGCCGCGATCACGCTGGCCGCATTGTCGGGCGTGATGCTGGCGATACTGGGCCTGCTGCGGTTGGGTTTCCTTGCCAACCTCCTGTCGCATCCGGTGATTTCCGGCTTCATCACCGCCAGCGGCCTGTTGATCGCAACCAGCCAGTTGAAACACATCCTTGGCGTGAAGGCAGGGGGCGACAACTGGCCCGACATGCTGGGCAACCTGGCCCGCGATCTGCCCGATACCAATCCGTGGACGCTCGCACTGGGCACGGGCGCGACGCTGTTCCTGTTCTGGGTGCGCAAAGGGTTGAAGCCCTTGCTGGTCCGGTTCGGCCTGAAACCGCGCGCCGCCGACATGACGGCAAAGGCGGGGCCGGTCGTCGCCGTGGCTGTGACGATCCTGCTGGTGCTCGGCCTAGACCTCGCGGCAAAGGGCGTGAAACTGGTCGGCGCAGTGCCGGAGGGGCTGCCGCCGTTCGCATTGCCGTCGTTCGATACCGGCCTGATCGCGCAATTGTGGGTGCCCGCGCTGCTTATTTCGGTCATCGGTTTCGTCGAAAGCGTGTCGGTCGCGCAGACCCTTGCCGCCAAACGCCGCCAGCGGATTTCGCCGGATCAGGAACTGATCGGCCTTGGCGCGGCCAATATCGCCAGCGCCATTTCGGGTGGATATCCGGTGACGGGCGGGTTCGCGCGCTCGGTGGTGAACTTCGACGCAGGCGCGCAGACCCCGGCGGCAGGCGCCTTTACCGCGGTGGGCATCGCGCTCGCCTCGCTGTTCCTGACGCCGTTGCTGTTCAACCTGCCCATCGCTACGCTGGCCGCCACGATCATTGTTGCGGTTCTCAGCCTTGTCGATCTGAAGACGCCGAAGCGGCTGTGGATCTATTCAAGGGCCGATTTGTCCGCCCATGTCGTCACCATCGGCGTGACGTTGGTCAAAGGTGTCGAAACCGGCGTCATAGCGGGCGTGCTGGTCGGTTTGCTGCTTTATCTGTGGCGCGCATCGCGGCCCCATGCCGCCATTGTCGGGCGGGTGCCCGAAACGCAGCATTTTCGTAATGTCGATCGGCACAAGGTACTGACCGTCCCGCACGTCCTGTCGATCCGCATCGACGAAAACCTGTCCTATCTCAATGCCCGCTGGCTTGAGGAATACGTGCTGGAGCGCGTCGCCGAACGCCCTGAGCTGCGCCACGTCATCCTCATGTGCAGCGCGGTGAACGCCATCGACGCCTCTGCGCTCGAAAGCCTCGAGGCGATCAATCACCGGCTTGGCGACGGCGGCATCCGGCTGCACTTGTCCGAAGTGAAAGGCCCCGTCATGGACCGGCTGGAGCGTAGCCATTTCCTTGACGAACTGACGGGCCGCGTCTTCCTGTCGCAGGACAGGGCCTTTTCCGAACTGGTGATCGACGACGGCAGCGAACCGCCGGTACAGGCGGCCGATTGGGCCCGCGGCATGATCTGACCACGGTTCCGATTCAGGATGCGTCGCCGCCCTTGCGCGGTGCGGCCAACGGGATCGGTTCCTTGAACGTGTGCGTGATATAGGGGAACGGTATCTCGATATCCGCATCGTCAAGCGCGCGCTTGATCCGCCGGAAAATGTCGTCACGCACCGCGAACATGTCGCGCGGCATCGACCCGGACCACCAACGGATCATGAAGTCCACCGAACTAGCCCCGAATTCCTTGACGTAAATGTCGAGCGGCTGGTCGGCGGCGAAATCTTCCATGTCGCCGATCGCGCGACGCATGACTTCGGCCGCATGATCGAGATCGGTGTCATAGGCGACGCCGACAGTGATTTCCCAACGGCGGATGGGCTGCTCGGTCATGATCTTGACCGGGTTCTTGAACAGCATGGAATTGGGGCAGACGGTCAGTTCCCCTGTGAACTGGCGTATGTGCGTTTCGCGCAAGGTGATGTGCTCGACCACGCCGACGATGCCTTCGACTTCGATCGCGTCGCCGATTTCCATCTTGTCGCGTAACATGATGAGCACGCCGGCGAGGAAGTTTTCGAATATGTCCTGAAACGCAAACCCGATGGCAAGCGTGCCGATGCCCAGCCCGGCGATCAATCCGCCCGGTTCCAGCCCCGGCAGGATGATCGTGGCGGCAACCATGATGCCGATGACCCATATCGTCAGCTTTACCAGCGTTTCGACCAGCGCCCTCAGGCTGCTGCGCAATTGCGTGCGGCCTGTGACCGCGTCGGCAATACGGGTGGTGTACCGGGCGATGATCCATGTCAGGAACAGGACAAGGATGGCTATCGCGAAATTGGGCAAGGCCTTGACCAGGCTGGTGCCCATGGACTGCAATTCGTCCTGAAGGATGGAAACGACGTCGAGAACGGAAAGGATCTGGCTTCTCCAAAGGATTTGCAGGGCTGTCGTGCCCCTGAACGAGGCGCGGCCTTAGGAGTTCCGGCGCACCTGCGTCAAATGACACTATCGCATCATCGTGTCGCAGGGCGTGCCGGAAAATCCCCCTTTGGTCGGTGCGCCCGCTGTCAGGCCAGCTCTTCTACAGACAACGTGCCGCGACGCAGCTGGTCGCGTTCCATGCTTTCGAACAGCGCCTTGAAGTTGCCTTCGCCGAACCCTTCGTCGCCGCGGCGCTGGATGAATTCGAAAAACACCGGTCCGACCGTTGCCGTGGCGAATATCTGGAGCAGCAGGCGCGGCGAGCCGCCTTCGGTCGTGCCGTCGAGCAGGATGCCGCGCGTCTTCAGCTCGCCCACCGGCTCGCCATGCCCGGGCAGGCGTTCATCGAGCATTTCGTAATAGGTTTCGGGCGGGGCGGTCATGAACGGCACGCCGGTGGCCTTCAGCTTGTCCCAAGTGGAGAGGAGATCGTCGCAGATAAAGGCGATGTGCTGGATGCCTTCGCCGTTATAGGCGCGCAGGAATTCGTCGATCTGGCCGCCGCCCGATTTGCCTTCTTCGTTCAGCGGGATGCGGATCTTGCCGTCGGGCGCGGTCAGCGCCTTGCTGGTCAGGCCGGTATATTCGCCCTTGATGTCGAAGAACCGGATTTCGCGGAAATTGAACAGCGTTTCGTAATAATCGGCCCAATAAGCCATCCGCCCGCCGTAGACGTTGTGGGTCAGGTGGTCGATCCGGGCCAGCCCCGCGCCTTCGGGTCGTTTCGCGACGCCGGGCAGATATTCGAAATCGATGTCGTAGATCGAAAGCGCATCGCTGCCGTCGTCATAGCGATCGGTCAGGTAGATGATGGCGTTGCCGATGCCGCGGATTGCGGGGATATGCAGTTCCATCGGGCCGGTGTGCGTCGCGACCGGTTCGGCCCCGCGTTCCAGCAGTTCGGCATAGGCCTTTGCCGCGTCCTTCACCCGGAACCCCATGCCGCAGGCGCTGGGCCCGTGTTCGCGGCTGAAATACCATGCGGCGCTTTTCGGTTCGTAGTTGGTGACGAGGTTGATGTCGCCCTGCCGCCACAATTCGACATCCTTCGACCGGTGCCGTGCGACGCGGGTGAATCCCATCGCGGTGAAAACGGGTTCCAGCACGCCCTTTTCGGGGGCCGAGAATTCGACGAATTCGAAGCCGTCGAGGCCGATCGGGTTTTCGAACAGGTCGGTCATAGTGCTTTCTCCGCCAGCTTTCCGCGCCAGGGCGTCTCGCCCTGCAGCAAGGTGCCGGCCGGTATCGGCTCCTTGTCGCGCCATGTTTCGTAGATCGGCCCGAAATCGAGGGCCACGAGTTCGGTGAGCAATTGTTCGAGACTGTCGAGCACGAAGTAGTTCGGCTGGAAATCGTCGATCCGGTACGCGGTGTTCATGATCCGCACCGGATCGAACGGCAGCCGCAGGACATCTGGGGCGGTGATCGAATGAACCAGTTCGCCCGCGCTGGACACGATGCCCGCGCCGAATGCCTTCAACCCCTTGGGCGTCGCGATCAGCCCGAATTCGATTGTGTACCAGTAGATCCGCGCCAGCATCGGCAGGGCATTCATTGCAATGGCGCGCTCCCCCGCCTTGCCGTAAAGTTCGAGGAAGTCGGCGATATGGGGGTTCAGCAGCATCGGTACATGGCCGAAGAAGTCGTGGAACATGTCCGGTTCGACCAGATAGTCCATTTCGTGTTCTTCGCGGATCCAGCGAGTGACCGGGAAACGCCGATGGGCAAGATGATCGAAAAACACCTCGTCGGGGATGAAACCCGGGACGGCGACAAGCTGCCAGCCCGTCGCTTTGCCCAAAACGCTGTTCGCATATTCGAACCGGGGCACGCCGTAGGAACAATCGAGCCGGTGCAGACCGTCGAGAAATTCGGGCGACGCGTAAAGCTCGGCCAGTTCGCTTTGGCGCGCATAAAGCCTTCGCCAGCGATCGTGCATCTGCGGGGTATAGGCGTCCCAATCCTGTGGGACGGAATAATCGCGCCCGGCCTGCGCATAATCGCCGCGAAGCGCGCTGTTGCTGTTGGCTGATGCAGGCTTTTCGCTCATGATGCATAATACCATCGTCTTGGAAAAAATATCGTGCTAATTCGTGCTCGATTATCGGAAAGTACGCGTCTTTCCACCACGATTTTGACCTAAGAGAGTGTTTTCATGTCCCTCGATCATTTCGACCGCCGGATCATCGCCGCCTTGCAGGAAGACGCCCGGATGACCGTAGCGCAGATTGCCGAACGGGTTTCCCTTTCGGCGACGCCGGTGAGCCGGCGGTTGAAAAAGCTGGAGGAGGATGGCGTGATCGCCGGCTATTCGCCCCGGCTCGACGCCCGCAAGCTGGGCTTTCCGCTCGACGCGTACATCACCATCAACCTGCAGGCGCACAGCGACGAAATCATCGATCGCTTCGAAAACGAGATCAAGGGCAACCCCTATGTGATCGCATGCCACGCCGTGACGGGAGAGATGGATTACCTGCTGCATGTGCTTGCCCGCGACATCGAGCATTTGTCGCAGATCACGTTGAAAACGCTGGTCCGCATCCCGGGCGTGCGGGACGTGAAATCGATCGTGGTGCTCGAAGATATCAAGAAATCGCCCGCGATCCCGGTCCAATAATGCAGGCAGGGCAGGCTGGGATAGGGCGGGGCTAACTCTGCCGCCGGACGCTCCACGTCAGCTTGCTCTCCTTGCCCGCCGATACGCGAAGGCGGATGATCTGAAAGCCGTCTTGCATCGCAACCTTGCGCGATACATAGCGCAATTCCCATTGGGCGGGGTTGCCGATGCGGACTTCGACTTCGACTTCTTCGCGTGATCCGTTGGCGATGGTCGCCTGCATGGCGTGCGCCTTCCCATCGTGCAGGTTGAAATCGTGTGGGTTTTCGCGTGGGGTCAGCGCACAGGAAACCTTCACTTGCGAGGTCGGGGAAATGCCGATTTCCAACTCCTGCCCGATGGCGTAATCGTCCACCTCATCCTCGGACAGCAACAGCGGGCCGTAGGCGCTGGGTTCGAACACGGTGACCCCGCCCGCAGGAAGCGCGCGACCGAGGCCATATTTTTCAAGATTGCGACTGCGCATCACGACATCGGCGAGCATGGCGCGCACCCCCCGGTCCGGCGAACAATCGGCGCGGTGGACCAATTGCCCTTCGACCGCGTCCAGGTGAAGGAAGGCGACTTGCTTCTGCGCCTTGGCCGCGACGTTGACCGTCATCGGCACGCGATAAAGCTTGAGATCGCCCAGCGCCTCTTCCACCGCCATGACCGGGGCCATCGCCTGATCCGATACGGCTTCCATCTTGCGCGCGCCGGTCACGATGATTTCGTCCGACATCATGACGGGCGGCGGCGCGGGCGGCGGCGGCGCGCCCAACATCCCTTCGGGAATGCCGTCCGAAGTGCTGCCCAGCGGATAACAGGTCAGGCGCAGCGGCTCGCCCCGTGGCGGTTGCGACATGCCGCGATAGTCGCTGGTGATCTCCAGCTTGCCCGCGACCGCCAGCAATTCGGCATCGGCGAACCCCTGTCCGTTGGCGTTGGCGACGGTCAGCCACGCGGTCAGGTCCAGCGTGCGCTTGCGGGCCAGCCCCGCCTTGGCGAAAGTCGCGACGTAATGCGCGCTCCAATCAAAGCCGGAAGCGAGGTAGGTCAGCCGGACGGTATATGTCCCGCCCTGCGCGCTGCGGGTGTCGACGGTATAGACAGGGTTGGCGGACAGCCCGTCCGGCACACGGTCGAAGGTCAGTTTTTCGGGAATGCCGGCGCACTGCACCGCCTCGAATCCTTCGGCGGTTTGCAGCACCAGACCGCCGTCGGCGCGGGTGCGCACGATGGCGCTTTCGCTTTGCTGCGCGCCTGTTGCCGGATTGGTCCGCGTGATAGTGACGCGGTTGCCCAGCGTGCCGTCGACCAGCGCGGCGGGCGACAGGATTTCGGCATTACGGTTCTTTTCTATCGTGCCTTCGGGCAGGCCGGTGACGATCGCGCTGACCGCCACCATCGATTCCGCCACACCGTCGAAACGAATGCGCGATTCGCCGGGCGGCAGCGTTACCGTCCGCGTTTCGGAAACCAGCGCGAAACCGTTGAGCCAATCGAGGTTCATCGCGCCGTTGCCGCGGTTCGGATCGCGATAGACGGTGACCGACACATGCTCTGCGACAGAAGCGTCCACGATCGTTCGCACGAAATCCTGCGCCGTGGCGGGCATGGCCAGCCCGCCGCCGGCAAGCGCCGCGACGGACATGGTCAGGAAGCGCCGCATCGCCCCCACCGGACGCGACCGACCTTTAATACCGCGTTTCATAGACGACGGTCAGGTCGTAGGAACCGTTCGCCGGGACCGGCACTGTCCACTTGCGCTTGTCGACATTAACCTGCTCGCCCTTGGCCCCTTCGGACACGACGCGGAAATCGTGGCTCCACCATCCCTGATCCAGCCCCGCCTGCACCAATTCGACCGACACCGGCACCGGCCGCGCATTGGTCAGGCGGTAACGCATCGTCGTGCGATAGAACGTCTTGGCCTCTTGCACCTCGACCTGTTCGACGCTGCCGTCGCCGCGAATGACGCGATAGCGGGAGGAGCGTTCGTATTCCTCAGAACTGATCTTGGTCCGGTTCGCCAGTTGCGCTTCGACCGCGACGTCGAACGCATCGCCGGTGCGCAACGAGAGCCGGCTGCCCATCGGCGTGTGCGCAATCGCGTTTTCGCCGATGAATTGTGGGCTGCCGCGCGCATCGCGCTGATAGAACCGCACCGTGCCTGCCGGCAGCGCATCGCCCAGCCCGCCATCGCGCGACGATGAAAAGGCGATCTCGCTCGACGCCTTTACCGGGTCGTTATCGCTTTGCAGCCAGCCGACGGTGCGGGCGTAGATCTTTCCCGCGGCAACGCCTGCGGTATCGAGAAAGCTGACCTGCTTGGTCTGGGCGTTGGCGATCATGGTGCGTTCGTCGAGCGGATAGAGGTAAAAATCGCCCAGCCGTTCGCGATCCGCGCTTTCGGTGCCGATCGACACCATGTCGCCGCGATAGACGGGCGGCGGCGGCGGGATGCGGCCATAGCGTGGATTGTACGATCCGCCTTCGGCATTCGGACTGCCCGCCACCAGCAGCGTTTTGGCATCGTCGTATGTCGTTCCGGTATTGTTGGTCAGCGTGACCCAGCCCTGCATGTCGACCGTGCCCTTCGCCTCGTCGTAAAGGGCGACATAGTCTGCCTGCCAGCCAAGGCCGGGGGTCAGATAGCGCAACGATACGGGCCGCTTGCCCGCGCCTTGCGCATCGACCGTCACCGAAAGGGTGGGGCGGGCGCGCAGGTTTTCCGGCACCCGGTCGAACACGGCCCGGACCGGCAGGCCATCGTCGCGCAACACCTCGATCCGGTCGCCGATCTGTACGACGACACCGCCTGCGACCGACAGCACCTTGGCCCGTTCGCGCGTTTCGGCGCCGGTTGCGGGATTGGTGCGGACCAGCGTGATCGTCTCGCCAATCGCCTTTTCCATCAGCTTGCCCGGCGTCAGCAGGTCGAAGTCGAAGTTCTGTTCCACGATTCGCGTGCCATCGGCGATGAAGCTCAGTGTTTCAGGGCGAATCTGGCTGGAAACATCGGGAAACTCGATCCGGCTGCGGCCTTGCGCGATGGCGACCTGCCGCACGTCCTGAACCAGCGCCTGACCGTTATTATAGATAGTGACCGAAACGTCGCCCTGCTGGCTTTTACCAGTGGGATCGCTTTGTCCCGCCACCGGCGCGGCGATGGCAGCAACGCCGCCTGCCAGGATCGCAATAAGCCCAGCGCGGACCCGGTTGCCTGCCATTTTCGTCATCCCTCTTGTCTTCCGACGCCCCACCATCGGGCGCAATTGTGGCACGGTTCGGCGTCGAACTTGTGAAAATGAATATGGCTATCGCCTGAACATGAAGTTGAACTTGCACTGGCGAGAGACGTGCTGCATTGCAGCAATCAATGCGCATCGCCATCGTCGACGAAAGCGCGGCTCGAGCCGCCATCATCCAGGAAGGTCTGGCCGGCCTCGACGACTGCGAAACGACCGTGATCACCGAACGGCGCGGACTGATCGCACAAATCGCCGCATTCGAGCCCGATATCGTCCTGATGGACCTCGGCAATCCGTCGCGCGACGTGCTCGAGGAATATTTTACGGTGAGCAAGGCGCTGGCCAAGCCGATCGCGATGTTCGTTGACGAATCGGACGAAGAATCGATCGCCGCCAGCGTCGATGCCGGCGTTTCCGCTTATGTGGTCGACGGTTTTTCGAAACACCGGATCAAGCCGCTGCTCGATCTCGCGGTGCGGCGCTTCAACGCGTTCTCACGGCTCGAAACCGATCTTGCCGAAGCGCGTGGGCAACTGGCCGACCGGGCCAATATCGACAAGGCAAAACGCCTGTTGATGAACAGTCGTGGACTGTCGGAGCCTGAAGCTTACAAGGAATTGCGAAGCACGGCGATGCGATCGAGCAAGCGGATCGCCGACGTCGCCGAAGCGTTGCTGATTGCAGAGGAATTGCTGGGGGGAAATCGTTGAGCGAGCGTCTCAAGATAGGATTTCTGCCGCTGGTCGATGCGGCGCTGCCGATATTGGCCAAGGAACACGGATTTGCGGCCGAACAGGGCCTCGATCTCGAATTCGTGCGCGATCTCAGCTGGGCGACGGTGCTGGACCGCCTGCTTTACGGCCACACGGATGCGGCGCACATGATCGCCCCGCTGGCCATTGCCACGACGCTTGGCATCGGCCGCCCGGCGCGACAGATGTCGGTGCCGTTCGTGCTTGGCCTCAACGGCAATGCGATCACGGTTTCGAACGATCTGGCCGAACGCATCCAACCCGAAGGCGGTCTGGGACAGGCGGCACCCGTGGGAGCGCGGCTTGCCGAAACGATCGCGACGCTGGGCCGCAAACCGGTCTTTGGCGTGGTTCACCGCCATTCGAGCCACAACTACATGCTGCGTTATTGGCTTGCGGCTTGCGGCATCAAGCCCGACCGAGACATCGACATTGTCACCATCGCGCCGCCATTTGCCGCAGACGCCCTCGAATCGGGAGAGATCGACGGCATTTGCGTTGGCGAACCGTGGAATTCGGTCGCGGTCGAACGCGGGGTGGGCCGCATCGTGCTCACCACCGCGCAGATATGGCGGCGCGGCGTCGAAAAGGTGCTGGCCGTCCCGACCGCCAAGCTGGAGGAACGGCGCGGCGCGTTCGAACGGCTGATCATCGCGATGCGCAAGGCGGGCGAGCATTTCGTCGATCCGGCGAACTGGAACGTCAACGCCCGGATCCTGTCGCGCCCCGAATATGTCGGCGCCGATCCTGCGTTGATCCTGCACGCGATTTCGGATCGGCTGCGGCTGGAGAAGGGGGGCGAACTGGTTCATTTCCCCGACTTCATGTTCCAGTACCGCGAGGCGGCGAATTTTCCCTGGGTCAGTCAGGCCGCATGGCTCTATGCCCAGATGGTGCGCTGGGACGCGCCGCATTTCGATCCCGCCGCAGCGAAACGCGCCATGGGCGTGTTCCGTCCCGACGTCTATCGCGCGGCGCTGACCGGGCGCGATGCCCCGCTGCCGGGCGCAAGTTCCAAGGTGGAGGGCGGAATTGCTGCACCCACGGGCGTCGGCGCGCAGCAGGGGCGACTGGTCATGTCGCCAGATAATTTCTTCGACGGAAAAACCTTTGATCCCGAAAGGCTTGAGGACTATCTGGCCAGCCTGCCCTGATTGCCAATTCGTGCTGCGGTGCAAAAACCGCTTTACGCAGGTGCAACGAATCGCTTAATCATGTGGTGCAACGAGACGGTTCGCCTTCCAAGGATGGGAGGCTCTTTCGAACCTCGCGGCAACTTTTGCAGACATTGCGTGGCAACGATGCCGCCCGATCATCCCATCCGGGGTTCGATCGTGGCGGCTTTTTTCGTTTTTGCGCCGGACGGGGAATGACGGGACGATGAGCGGCTTTGTTATCAAGGGTGTGAACTTCAAACGGCGCGGTGTCGTCGTCGCCATGCTGGCATCGGTCGCGCTGGCCGGTTGCGGATCGATTGGATCGGAAAACGCAACCGATGGCGCGGTGCAGGCCGCCGCCGTCGATGGCGCCATCGAAAAGCCGAACCTGAAGCTGGGCTTCATCAAGCTCACCGACATGGCCCCGCTCGCAATCGCGAAGGAAAAGGGCTTTTTTGCCGAGGAAGGCCTGAACGTAACGCTCGAACCGCAGGCGAACTGGAAGGTCTTGCTCGACGGCGTGATCGGCGGTCAGCTTGACGGTGCGCACATGCTGGCGGGACAGCCGATCGCCGCTACCATCGGTTATGGCACCAAGGCCGATCTGATCGCGCCGCTCAGCCTCGATCTCAACGGCAACGCCATTACCGTGTCGAACAAGGTATGGGCCGAAATCAAGCCGACGCTTCCTGTCGAAGGCGGCAAGATCAAGCACCCGATCAGCGCCAGCGTGCTGAAGCCTGTCGTCGCCAAGTGGCAGTCGCAGGGCAAGCCGTTCAAGATGGGCATGGTCTTCCCGGTTTCGACCCATAACTACGAACTGCGTTATTGGTTGGCCGCAGGCGGCCTGAACCCCGGTTTCTACACCGACGGCGACGTGGGTGGGACGGTCGGCGCCGACGTGCAGCTTTCGGTCACTCCGCCGCCGCAGATGCCGGCCACGATGGAAGCAGGCACGATCGACGGTTATTGCGTCGGCGAACCGTGGAACCAGGCCGCGGTGCAGAAAAAGATCGGCGTGCCGATCATCACCGACGACGAAATCTGGCACAACAATCCCGAAAAGGTGCTGGGCCTACGCAAGGAATTCGCCGACCAGAACCCGGCCACCACTGCCGCGTTGATCCGCGCGATCATCAAGGCGCAGCATTGGCTGGATGCCGAAGGCGGCAAGAACCGGCCCGAAGCGGTCAAGATTCTCGCTCAGCCCAACTACGTCGGCGCGGATGAAGCGGTGATCGCGGCATCGATGACCGGCAAGTTCACGTTCGAACCGGGTGACACCCGCGATGCGCCGGGCTTCAACATCTTCTTCGACAAGTTCGCCGGTTATCCGTATTATTCGGATGCCATCTGGTACCTGACGCAGATGCGCCGCTGGGGCCAGATCTCCGCCGACCATGACGATCAGTGGTACTTCGACCGGGCCAAGGCGATCTATCGTCCCGACCTGTACCTCGCGGCTGCGAAAAAACTGGTCGCAGACGGCGCGATCCCCGCTGGCGCCGTGCCGGAAACCGACGGTTTCCGCGGCGAACAGAGCGGTTTCATCGACGGCATCAGCTTCGATGGCAAGCAGCCCAACGCCTATCTCGCCAAGTTCCCGATTGGCCTGAAAAAGGGCCAGACGGTTACCGCAGCAGGCGTAAAGTAAGCGAAGACCCCCAGGAGTTATCGACCATGGCAACCGTATTCGCAGACGCGCCTGACGCCGCAACCCCCGAGATCGCGGCAGTAGCCGGATCGGTCGCGGGCAACGTGGCGGCGCCGGGGCCGACCCCCGCGATGGCAGAGCCGAAAAAGCCGAATCCCGCCGTGACCAAGACGGTGGCGTTCGCCAAGAGCCTGATCGCACCGATGCTCGGAATTCTTGCGTTTCTGGCGATTTGGGGCGCGCTTGCGCCGCAGGTCGATACCTCTCTGGGGGCGCTTCCCGGACCGGTCGAGGTCGCCGCACAGGGTTTTTCCCTGTTCGACGAATGGTCGGCGGCCAAGGATGCCGAAGCGCAGTTCTATACCGATCAGGATGCCCGCAATGCCGTGCAGGTCGCGGCGGGCAATCCCGCCGGCGTGCAGAATTTCGACTATGCCGGCACGCCGACCTTTATCGACCAGATCTTCACGTCGCTGAAGACGGTCGCGCTGGGTTTCGGGCTGGCGACGCTGGTGGCCGTGCCCATCGGACTATTCGCTGGCCTTTCGCCGACCTTCAACGCCGCGATCAATCCGCTGATCCAGATCATGAAGCCGGTCAGCCCGCTGGCATGGCTGCCCATCGTGACGATGGTGATTTCGGCGATGATCACCAGCGCCGATCCGATGCTGCCCAAGGCGTTCGTCATTTCGGCGCTGGTCGTGATGCTGTGTTCGTTGTGGCCGACGCTGATCAACACCGCCATCGGCGCGGCCAGCATCGACAAGGACCTGTTGAACGTGGGCCGGGTGCTGAAACTGGGCTGGTTCGCGAAACTCACCCGGCTCGTTCTCCCGTCATCGCTGCCCTACATCTTTACCGGCATGAGACTGTCGTTGGGCGTGGGCTGGATGGTGCTGATCGCGGCTGAAATGCTCGCGCAGAACCCAGGCCTTGGCAAGTTCGTGTGGGACGAATTCCAGAACGGGTCTTCCCAGAGCCTTGCCCGCATCATGTTTGCCGTCGTCGTCATCGGATTCATCGGATTTGGGCTCGATCGACTGATGATGAGCCTGCAGGCGCTGGTGTCCAAGAACCGCACCATCTGATCTGTCCGGACCCAAGGAGAAACGCGATGGAACAGCAACCGATCCTCTCGCTGCGCGGTGTTAGAAAAAGCTTTTCGGGCAAATCCGGCGTCACGACCGACGTGCTGGGCGGCATCGATCTTGATGTCGCAGAAGGCGAATTCATCGCGATTCTGGGCTTTTCCGGCGCGGGCAAGACCACGCTGATCAGCGCCATTGCCGGGCTGGTCGAAGTGGACGAAGGCGAGATCCTGCTCAAGGGCAAGGCGATCGACGGGCCGGACCGCGATCGGGGGCTGGTGTTCCAGTCGTATTCGCTGTTTCCGTGGCTGTCGGTGCGCCAGAACGTCGAACTGGCGGTCGACGCGGTGCACAAGGATCGTTCGAAGGCTGAACGCGCCGCGCTGGTGAAGCAGAAGGTCGAGCTCGTCGGCCTCGGCCATGCGATGGATCGCAAGCCGTCGCAGTTGTCGGGCGGGATGCGACAGCGCGTCGCGGTGGCACGCGCGCTGTCGATGGAACCGGAAATCCTGTTGCTGGACGAGCCTTTGTCGGCATTGGACGCGCTGACCCGCGCCAAGCTTCAAGACGAGATCGAGCGTATCCGCGAAGAGGAAAAGCGCACCATCATTCTCGTCACCAACGACGTGGACGAAGCACTGCTGCTGGCCGACCGGGTCGCGGTGCTGACCCCCGCGCCATCAGCCCGGATCGGACAGATTTTCGAAGTCGACGTGCCGCGCCCGCGCGACCGGGAGGCAGTAAACGACGACGAACACTTCAAGACGCTGCGCGGCCGGATCGTGAACTACCTCGCCACGCTGAATGCGCAAAGTTCGACCGTGGGCGAAAGCGTCGTCGCGCTGCCGGGTGTCACCCCGCTCGACCTTGCGCCCCCGCCCAAGGCCTATCTCGACGCCGGGCATAGCAACGTGGTCGAACGCTATCTCGAATTCTTCAAGCTCGACAAGGTGTACCCCACGCCCAGCGGCCCGCTTAAGGTCGTCGACGACTTCAACCTCATCATGAAGCAGGGCGAATTCGTATCGCTCATCGGCCATTCGGGTTGCGGCAAGTCGACAGTGCTGACGATGGCTGCCGGGCTGAATGAAATCAGCGGTGGCGGCATCGTGCTCGACAACCGCGAGATCAGTGCCGCGGGCCCGGACAAGGCGGTCGTATTCCAGGCACCCAGTTTGATGCCGTGGCTTACTGCGCGGCAGAACGTGGCGCTCGGCGTGGAGCGGGTGTACCCCCACGCCCCTCGGGCCGAGCGCCGCGACATCGTCGAATACTATCTCGACCGCGTCGGGCTTTCGGATGCGAAGGACAAGATGGCGGCGGAAATGTCGAACGGCATGCGCCAGCGCGTCGGCATCGCTCGCGCCTTTGCGCTCAGCCCGCGATTATTGCTGCTCGACGAACCGTTCGGGATGCTGGATTCGCTGACGCGCTGGGACTTGCAGGATGTGCTGGTAGAGGTGTGGAACCGCACCAAGGTTACCGCGATCATGGTCACCCACGACGTGGACGAGGCGATCCTGCTGGCCGACCGCGTGGTGATGATGACCAATGGCCCCAACGCGACGATCGGCAAGATCCTCGAGGTCGACCTGCCGCGCCCGCGCGACCGCAAGGCGCTGCTGGAGCATCCCAAGTTCTATCAGTACCGGCAGGAAGTGCTGCATTTCCTTGCCGAATATGACCACGGACCGGCGGCAAAGGCGGCCTGAACCGACTTCTTCCGGCCTGACGCAACAGCGCGGGCCGAACATGCTGCGCCCCGCCACGCGGGGCAGGGACAGGCAATGGCGCCTGCCTCCGCGCGGCCCTGACCAACGGCGGACGATGGTGTCCCCCTTTCACCGACATCGCAGCGGGCAATGACGCTTGCGCAAAAAAGTTCAGGGACCCTGCCGGGTCAAGAACACCCCCAAGTAAGGGGAAAACGCCCGGCGTCATGGAGGTAAAGTGAAATGAGGAAACAGGTACTTTTGCTTGCGGCAGTTTCGGGCATGGCACTCGGCGGCACCGCCCATGCCAAGGCCGGCGATCCGGTCACGATTGGCGAAGGCGTGACGCTCGACCCGATCATCGAAGGCGTCCTGCGTTACGAGGCGGTCGATCAGGACGAGATCGGGTTGGATGCCGATGCGGTGACGTTGGGCATGGTCGCGGGCGCGGAACTGAAGACCGGCGGACTTTCCTTTCTGGCCGAGGCGGAAGCCACGCTCGCCATCGTCGACGATTACAACGACACCATCGCGGGCAATAACGGTTATTTCGGCGCCGAACCCTATTCCGTTGTCGCCGATCCCGAAACCGTCGAACTCAACCGGCTTCAAGTCGGCTATGCGGGCAAGTTCGGTTCGCTGACCCTGGGCCGCCAGCGCATTGTGCTGGGCATTTCGCGCTTTGTCGGCAATGTCGGCTGGCGGCAGAACGAACAGACGTTCGATGCCCTGCGCGGCATCGTCAATGTCGGTCCGGTGAAGGTGGACGCAACCTATTCGATTTCGCAGCGCACGATCTTCGGTGCCGATGCCGGGCTGCGCACCGCTTTGGACGGTGACCATGTGTTCGTGAACGCAGGCGTCGACCTTAGGGGCGTTGCGGTCACCGGGTTCGCCTATCTGCTCGATTACGATGCGGGCGAACCGCTCTCCATCGGCATGTCCAGCCAGACTTATGGCGCGATCGCTTCGGGCAAGATCCCGCTGGGCACGCCGGTCGCCCTGACTTTCGTCGCCAGCTACGCGAAGCAGAGCGATTACAAGGGCAATACGATCGACTATTCGGCCGACTACATCAACGGCGAACTGGGCGCGACCGTCGCGGGCGTGAACCTGCTCGCGGGTTATGAAAAGCTGGGCAGCGACGATGGGGTCCGTGGAATCAGCACGCCCATGGCCACGCTGCATAAATTCAACGGTTTCGCCGATCTGTTCCTCGCGACGCCGAACGCCGGGCTTGAGGATTATTACGCCACCGTCGGTTATGCCTTCAAGGGCGTCAAGGCGCTACCCGGCCTCAACGCCAGCGTGACTTACCACAAGTTCGAAAGCGACGTCGGCGGGCTCGATTACGGCGAAGAGTGGGATGCCACCTTGGGCTTCAAGCTCAAGGGTTATGGCGTGACGGTGAAATACGCCGACTACGATGCCGAAGACTTTGGCACGAGCACGAAGAAGCTGTGGATGCAGGTGAGCTTCGCGTACTGATCCGGGACGTGCAGGCGATGACGCTTGGTCCTGGGGAATTGATCCTCGCAGATCGGGCCAAAGCTGGTCTTTTTGAATGAGGCGACAATCAGGGTGCCCCCGCAACGGGGCACCCTGATCCGTAGTCGCTGACGAATGCGACGCGGGAAAAAGCCGACGAGGTGGCGGCGCAGCAAATCGTTCGTGCTGCATTGCAAAAAAACGGCTTGCCGCGCTGCGCTAGAATCGGGTATATCGCAAATACCGCACGGATTGCGCCGCCCATCGAAGGGCGCGTGTTTCGCGATCCGCTGCGAACCATTTCAACATTGCGTGGCAACGGTGCCGCCCCGAACCCTTTCACGGGATCGAGGCGGCTTTTTTGCGTGCGCGCGGAACATAGGATCGACATGAACGTGACCGTGGCACAGGAAAAAGGCGAGGCGAGCGCGACCCCCGCAAAGCGGCGGAGGCTCGTCGTCATCGGCAACGGCATGGCCGGTTGCCGCGCGGTCGAGGAAATCCTTGCCCGCGACAGCACGCGGTTCGACGTGACGATTTTCGGCGCCGAACCGCGCGTGAATTACAACCGGATCATGTTGTCGCCGGTGCTGGCGGGCGAAAAGTCGTTCGAGGAAATCGTCATCAACGGCCAGGATTGGTACGATGACAACGGCATCGCCCTCGTGTCGGGCGACCCGGTGACCGGGATCGACCGAAAGAACCGGAAGGTCGTCACGCGCGGCGGCCGGATCGAAGGTTATGACACGCTTTTGATCGCAACCGGCTCCGACCCGTTCATCATCCCCATTCCGGGCAAGGATCTCGACGGCGTCGTCACCTTCCGCGACCTCGACGACGTCGACAAGATGCTCGCCGCCGCGGAAAAGGGCGACGCTAATGGAGGGGCCGGCAACGCCGTCGTCATCGGTGGCGGCCTGCTCGGGCTGGAGGCTGCGCACGGACTGTCGCTTCGCGGCATGCGCGTCACCGTCATCCACCTGATGCCGACTTTGATGGAACGTCAGCTCGACGAAGCGGCGGGCTATCTGTTGAAGGCCGAGCTGGAAAGCCGTGGCCAGACGATCCTGACCAGCGCCAACACCAAGGAAATCGTCGGCAATGACGGCAAGGTTGCCGCCGTCCTGCTCGAAGACGGCACGATCATCCCCGCCGACATCGTGGTCATGGCCGCAGGGATCCGCCCCGCTACCGGCCTTGCCCGGGCCGCAGGTCTTGAGGTCGAGCGCGGCATCATGGTCGACGACCACATGGTGACGTCCGATCCCGACGTGCTTGCCGTCGGCGAATGCGTGCAGCATCGCGGCCTTTGCTACGGTCTTGTCGCGCCGCTTTGGGAAATGTGCCGCAGCCTTGCCGATCATGCCACCGACCAGCCCAGCGGCTACGGCGGCTCGGTCACTTCGACCAAGCTGAAGGTATCGGGCATCGACCTGTTTTCCGCCGGCGATTTTTCCGGCGGCGACGGGTGCGAAGACATCGTGATGCGCGATGCCAGCCGCGGCATCTACAAGCGCGTCGTGGTAAAGGACGACCGGATCGTCGGCGCGGTGCTTTATGGCGATACCGCCGACGGCAATTGGTACTTTGACCTCCTGAGAAAGGAGGAAGACATTTCGGACGTGCGCGAGGCACTGATCTTCGGTCAGGCCTTTGCCAGCGGCGGAGGCGCCCTGCTGGACCCTAATGCCGCCGTTGCCGCCCTTTCGGACGACGCAGAGATCTGCGGCTGCAACGGCGTATCCAAGGCGCAGGTCGTCGCGTGCATTTCGGGCGGGGCGCACAGCCTCGATGCGGTGCGGTCCACTTGCAAGGCTTCGGCCAGCTGCGGATCGTGCACGGGGCTGGTCGAAAGCCTGCTGGCCGTGACGCTGGGCGACGATGCGGTGGAATCCGGGCCAAAGACGATGTGCAAGTGCACCAGCTTCACCCACGACGACGTGCGCAAGCTGATCGTCGAAAAAGAACTCAAGGTCATCCCGCAGGTCATGCAGGAACTGCACTGGACCACGCCCGACGGCTGCGCATCGTGCCGCCCGGCGCTGAACTATTACCTGCTGTGCGCTTGGCCGGGCGAGTATGTCGACGACCAGAAGAGCCGCTTCGTCAACGAACGCCTCCACGCCAATATCCAGAAGGACGGCACCTATTCCGTCGTCCCGCGCATGTGGGGCGGAATCACCAGTCCCAACGAACTGCGCGCCATCGCGGACGCGGCGGACAAGTATCAGGCCCGGCTGGTCAAGGTGACCGGTGGCCAGCGCATCGACCTGTTCGGCATCCGCAAGGAAGACCTGCCCGCAATCTGGGCCGACCTGAACGCGGCCGGGATGGTTTCGGGCCACGCCTATGGCAAATCGCTGCGCACGGTAAAGACCTGCGTCGGGTCCGAATGGTGCCGCTTTGGCACGCAGGATTCGACCGGGCTGGGCGTCCAGATCGAACGCATGACGTGGGGCAGCTGGATGCCGCACAAGTTCAAGATCGCGGTCAGCGGCTGCCCGCGCAACTGCGCCGAAGCGACGATCAAGGACTTTGGCGTCATCTGCGTCGATTCGGGATACGAGCTGCACGTCGGCGGCAACGGCGGCATCCACGTTCGCGCGACCGACCTTTTGTGCAAGGTGGAGACGGAGGCAGAGGCGATGGAACACTGCGCCGCCTTCATCCAGCTTTATCGCGAAGACGCCCGCTATCTCGAACGCACCGCCCCGTGGATCGAGCGCAAGGGCATGGACTGGCTGAAGGAGGCGCTGTTCGCCAAGCCGGGGACCGTCACCGAACTCGCCCGCCGGTTCCGCTATTCGCAGACCTTCTGGCAGGACGACCCGTGGGCCGCGCGCGCCGGTGGCGATCGCCGCGACCTCCACAGCCACATTGCCGAGGTGCGCCCCCTTTCGATCATGGAGAACGCATAATGCCCTTCGGGAAATGGCTCGATATCGGCCCGGTCGATCAGATCGAACCCGGCACCGCGCGCACCCTGCCGGTCGAAGGGGGCGAGGAGATCGCCGTATTCCGCACGGTGCGCAACGACATCTTTGCGCTGGTCAACAAGTGCCCGCACAAGCAGGGCCCGTTGTCACAGGGGATCATTCACGGCAATGTCGTGGCCTGCCCGCTGCACAACTGGAACATCAGCCTCGAAACCGGGCGCGCCCTGGGTGACGACAAGGGTTGCGTGCCGACTATCCCGTCCAAGGTCGAAGGCGGCCGCATGTTCCTGCTGCGCGATGCGGTGCTCAATCCACAGATCCCTGTCGACGACAGCGACGTCGCGGCCGCGGCCTGACCTGACCGATGTCGGGCATCGCCACCACATGCGCCTATTGCGGAGTCGGTTGCGGCATTGTCGCGACTCCGGGCATCAATCGTTCGGTGGCGATCGCGGGGGACGATGCGCATCCTGCCAACCATGGACGGCTGTGCATCAAGGGCACGACGCTGGGCGATACGGTCGGGCTGCAGGGTCGCATGACGCACCCGATGATCGGCAACCGCACCGCCGGCTGGGATGAAGCGACGCGTTTCGTTGCGCGCACATTTGCCGACACGATCGCCGAACACGGGCCGGACAGCGTGGCGTTCTATGTATCGGGCCAGTTGCTGACCGAAGATTACTATGCCGCGAACAAGCTGATGAAAGGTTTCATCGGCAGCGGCAACATCGACACCAATTCTCGGCTTTGCATGGCCAGCGCGGTGGCCGCGCACAACCGCGCCTTTGGCGAGGATTACGTGCCGGTCGGGTACGAGGACCTCGAAACCGCGGACCTGATCCTGCTCGTCGGATCGAACACCGCGTGGTGCCACCCCGTCGTGTGGCAGCGGATCGAGGCAGCGCGTCGCGACCACAGCACGAAAGTCGTCGTGATCGACCCGCGCCGGACCGAAACCGCGCAGGAAGCCGACCTTCACGTCGCGGTTGCGCCCGATGGCGATATTCCGCTGTTCCGCGCGCTGCTGGCCGACATGAAGCGGCGCGGCGAAGTGGACGAAGCGTTCATGGCGCAGCACTGCGTAACGCCCGATGGCTTCTGGGATGGGCTGGTCGGTGCGCCGGGCGAAGCGCTGCCCACCAATTTCGAAGCGCTGGCCGACATGGTCGCGGCGCATCCGCGCATGATCACGGTATTTTCGATGGGATCGAACCAGTCGGTGCGCGGAACCGACAAGGGCAATGCCATCATCAACCTGCACCTTGCCACTGGGCGTATCGGCAAGCCGGGGGCAGGGCCGTTCTCGATCACCGGCCAGCCGAACGCGATGGGCGGGCGTGAAGTGGGCGGGCTTGCCTCGACGCTGGCGTGCCATCTCGGTTTTTCGGATGAAGAGCGCGCTGCCGTCGCCGATTTCTGGGCTGCGCCGAACCTCTGCACGGCGCCGGGGCTGAAGGCGGTCGACATGTTCCGCGCGGTCGACGACGGCCGGATTAAGGCGATCTGGATCATGGCGACCAATCCCGCCGTGTCGATGCCCGACGCAGGGTTCGTGCGCGGGGCATTGGAAAAGTGTCCGTTCGTCGTCGTGTCCGATTGCATGGCCGATACCGACACCACCCGGCTTGCCCACGTTCGACTTCCCGCGATGGGCTGGGGGGAAAAGGATGGGACGGTCACCAATTCGGAACGCGTGATCAGCCGCCAGCGCGGGTTCCTGCCCCCTGCGGGGGAGGCGCGGGCCGACTGGCGCATCATCGCCGACGTTGCCGCCGCGATGGGATATGGCGACGCGTTCGATTGGTCCGGGCCAGCCGCGGTGTTTCGCGAATATGCCGCGATGACGGCGCTGGCACAGCGGCGAGGGCTTAAGCTCGATCTGACCGATCATGCCCGGCTTTCCGATGTGGAATACGACGCGTTGCAACCCTTTCGCTGGGGCGAGGGCAAGCTTTTGGCCGACGGTTTCTGCTTCCCCGACCGCAAGGCGCGTTTGATCGATGTCGCGCCTCTGGTCGCAAAACCGGCCGACCCGGCATTCCCGCTGCGGCTCAATACCGGGCGTTACCGCGATCAATGGCACACGATGACGCGCACCGGCCTGTCGGCGCGCCTGTCCCGCCACCGCAGCGAACCGCTGGTCGAAGTGCATCCTGACGATGCGGTGCGATATGGCATTACCAACGGCGGCCTTGCCCAAATCGATACGCCGCGCGGAAACACCGTGCTGCGCGCCAGCGTCACCGATGCGCAGGTGCCGGGCACGATATTCGCGCCCATGCATTGGACCGACTTGTTCGCCAGCGGCGGGCGCGCCAATCGCCTGACTTCGCCCGATGTGGATCCCGTTTCGGGCCAACCGGGCTTCAAGGATTGCGGCGCGGCGATCGCCCCGGTCGCACCGGAATGGCGCGCGTTCCTCGTCACGGCGAACGAACCTGCGGCGCCGGACTGCCTCTATTGGGCGCGGATGCGGCTCGCCAAGGGGTGGATCGTCGAATTGGCGGGCATGGGCGATGCGCCGGTCGAAGCGGTCCTGCCCGAAGGCGACCGGCTGATCGTCGAAGACGTGCGCCGGGGGATGAAGCGGGTCGCGGTGCTCGACGACATGGGTCGCCTTTCCGCGGCGTTGTTCGTCACGCGCGACGGCGACCTGCCTTCGCGCGAATGGATCGGGCAGCAGTTGGGCGACGATGCTGGGTCGCCGCCCGAACTGCTCGCCGGTCGTCCCGCAGGCACGCGACCAGACACCGGCCGCCAGGTTTGCGTCTGTTTCGACATCGGGCTGAACACCATCCTTGCCGCCATCGCCGATCAGCGGCTGTCCAGCGTGGACGCCATTGGCAGGGCGCTCAATGCCGGTACCAACTGCGGCAGCTGCAGGCCGCAGCTCGCCGGGATTCTGCGCGAAACACAAGTGGCGGAGGCTGCGGAATGACCGATTTTCGGGGCGGTGAAGTATGGCTGGTGGGCGCGGGGCCGGGCGATCCCGACCTGCTGACGCGCAAGGCGGAACGGCTGATGACCGAAGCGAGCGTCATCTTCTACGATGCGCTGGTCGGCGAAGGCGTGCTGGCGCTGGTGCCGCCACATGTTCGCATGGTGCCGGTGGGCAAACGTTCGGGCCGCCATTCCAAGGACCAGACCTCGATCGACCGGCTGATCGTCGAAGCGGCGTTGGCGGGAGAGAAGGTCGTGCGGTTGAAGGGCGGCGACCCTGCGATCTTCGCCCGTTCGAACGAGGAACTCGAAGCCTGCCGGGCCGAGGGCATTTCGGTGCGCATCTGTCCGGGAATCACCGCGGCCAGCGCGGCGGCGGCCGATCTCGGCATGTCGCTGACCCTGCGTGGGCTGGCGCGGCGTTTGACGTTCGTGACTGCTCATGCGCTGGCTGGGGAAAGAGTTTCGCTCGACTGGCACGCGCTGGCCGACCCGCAAGCGACGCTGGCCGTATACATGGGCAAGGCGGCGGCCCGCGACGTGTCCGCTGGGTTGATTGCGGCGGGCCTGCCGAGGGACACGCCGTGCGCGCTGGTCGAACAGGCCAGCCTGCCGACGGGCGGTGAATTCCTGACCCGGCTGGACCTGCTGCCGATCGCGGCGCGAACCGCGCTGGGCGATGGACCGGCGCTGATCCTGATCGGTCAGGCCGTTGGCGCAGCGGTCCTTCCACAGCGGGCGAACGCGTACACCGGAACCGTGCGGGCGTCGGTTTAGCTCAAATCGGCATGTGCAAAACTTAGGTTCCGAGGGCAGCGAGCGACCGCTTGCATTGCCCGAAACGCCCGCTTATAGGGCGCGCTCCGGTCGGGACGTAGCGCAGCCTGGTAGCGCATCACACTGGGGGTGTGGGGGTCGGAGGTTCGAATCCTCTCGTCCCGACCAGTCTTTCCAATATCGAAAGACATCCGACCGCGGCGCGGCAGGTGGCAAGCACGCCACCGCCGCTCTGGTGGCATCACGGACATCGCTGACCATACCTGACATCGCTGTGGCGCGAAGCCCGCATTGCCAAGCGCATGGCAATGCTGCTAGGCGCGCGGGCTTGACCGGCTGCCCCTTGCATGGCGGTCGATCGCCCTTATTCAATGCCGACACATCCTTTCGCCAGCATCGTCTGCCCGCATCTATCGAAGGCCATTCATGTCCAGCAACCTGCTCGTTCTCGCTGCCGCCGCTCCGGCCGGAGGGCCCCCTGGATGGGTTCAGATCCTGCCTCTCGTCGCGATGGGCGTCATTTTCTGGCTCCTCGTGTTCCGCCCGCAAATGAAGCGGCAGAAGGAGCATCAGGCCAAGATCGCGAGCCTGCAAAAGGGTGATCGCGTCGTCACTGCCGGCGGTCTCGTCGGCAAGGTCGTGAAGCTGGACGACCATTACGTCGACCTCGACCTCGGTCCGGGCGTCAAGGTGAAGGCCGTGCGTTCGACCATCGGCGACATCATCCCGCCGGGCGGCTCGACCCCCGCAAACGACTGAGATTACAGGAATGCTCGATTTTCCGCGCTGGAAACGGATCTGGCTGTGGGGGATCACGCTGTTGGGCGTGGCCGCCGCACTTCCTTCGATCATGATGTTGGCGGGTCAGCCATGGCCCTCGCAGCTGCCCGATCCCGAGATCAACCTCGGCCTCGATCTTGCCGGCGGCAGCCACATCCTGCTTGAAGCCGATACGGGGCAGGTCCGCGACTTGCGGCTGGATTCGATGGAAGAGGACGTGCGCCGCGCCATGCGCGAGGCCGAACCTGCCATCGCGATCGGCGACATTTCGACCGCGAACGGACGCCTGTCCTTTATGGTCGAGCAGGAAACGCAGGTCGATGCGGCACGCGAAGTGCTGCTGCCGATGACCGAAGGCGTGGGCCTGACAGGACAGCGCGACTGGACCATTCGCGTCGTCGACGGTCAGCGCCTCGAACTTATTCCGACCGATGCCGGGCTTGACCAGGCCGTCGAAAACGCGATGGACACCGCGACCGACGTCGTGCGCCGCCGTATCGACGAACTGGGCACACGCGAACCGACGATCATCCGTTCGGGCGACGATCGCATCGTGGTGCAGGTTCCGGGTCTCGACGATCCGCAAAAGCTGAAGGCGCTGTTGGGCCAGACCGCGAAGCTGGAATTCAAGCTGGTCGATCAGACCGCGCTGCCGAGCGACGTGGCGCAGGGCATCGTGCCCCCGGGCAGCCAGATCCTGCCTTATGCGGCCGATTCGCAGCAGCAGGGCGCAGTCGCGGTCAAGCGGCTTGGTGGCATTCAGGGCGACCAGCTGACCAATGCGCAGCAGGGTTATGACCAGAACGGCGCTGCCGTCGTCAACATCACCTTCAATCAGGAAGGCGGGCGCAAGTTCGCCGCGCTGACCACCGCCAATGTCGGGAAGCCGTTTGCCATCGTGCTCGACGGATCGGTGCTGTCCGCGCCGAATATCAACGAACCGATCCTTGGCGGACAGGCGCAGATATCTGGCGGCTTCAACGTCGACAGTGCCAACGCGCTGGCGATTTCGCTGCGTTCGGGCGCTCTGCCCATCGACCTGAAGGTCGTCGAGGAGCGTACCGTTGGGCCCGATCTCGGCGCCGATTCGATCCGCAAGGGCGTCCTTGCGCTGATCGTCGGCGGCGTTGCCGTGCTGGTCATGATGGCCGTTACCTACGGCCGCTTCGGCATCTATGCCAATATCGCGTTGTTGCTGAACGTGCTCATCATCCTTGGCGTCATGGCCGCGCTTGGTTCCACGCTTACGCTGCCGGGCATCGCGGGCTTCGTCTTGACCATCGGTACCGCGGTCGACGCCAACGTCCTGATCAACGAACGTATCCGCGAAGAACGTCGCAGGGGGCGCCGCGTCGTACAGGCGGTCGAAGTCGGCTATCGCGAAGCGCAGCGTGCCATTCTGGACGCCAACGTCACCAACGTGATCGCAGGCGTGCTGCTGTTCCTGTTCGGCTCCGGCCCGATCCGCGGTTTTGCGATCGTGCTCATCATCGGTATCGTGACCTCGGTTTTCACCGCCGTCACGTTGACCCGCATGTGGGTCGCGGGATATTTGCGCAAGCACCGCCCCGCAGACCTGAATATCTGAGGAACGGACGATGAAGCTCCTGAAACTCGTCCCTGACGACACGAACGTTAAGTTCCTTCGTTGGCGCCTGCCGTTCTACATCGTCTCGCTGATCCTGATGGCGGCAAGCTGGGCGGCGGTTCTGACCAATGGCCTGAACCTCGGCGTCGATTTCGTTGGTGGCCAGATGATCCGGGCAACCTTTGTCGGAGAGGCGGAGGCGCCAGTCTCGGAACTGCGCGGCGATATCGAAGCGCTGGGTTACGGCGCGCCGATCATCCAGCGGTTCGGCCAACCGAACGAAGTTTCGATCCGGATGCGCCTGCCCGAAGGCAAGGACGCGACGCAGGTCAAGGACCTGGCCGACCGGATGACCAATGCCATCGTCGCGGACATGAAAAGGGGCCATCCGGATGTCCGGATCGACGGCGTGGATTCCGTGTCCGGCAAGGTTTCGGGCGAACTGTTCCAGACGGGGATGCTCGCCCTGCTCGCTGCGATGGTGGCGATTTCGATCTACATCTGGATTCGGTTCGAATGGCAATTCGGCGTCGGGGCCTTGTTCGCGCTGGTGCATGACGTGTCGCTGACGCTGGGCCTGTTTGCGCTGACCCAGATGGAATTCGACCTCAACATCGTGGCCGCGATCCTGGCGATCATCGGCTATTCGCTGAACGATACGATCGTCATTTATGACCGCATCCGCGAAAACCTGAAGAAATATCGCAAGCTTCCGGTCAGCGAACTGCTCGATTTGTCAGTGAACGAAACGCTGTCGCGGACGGTCATGACGTCGCTGTTGACGTTGGTAGTGCTCGTCGCGTTGATGTTCGTTGGTCCGGCCAGCACCTTCGGATTTGCGACCGCTATCGCATTCGGCATTTTCGTCGGCACCTACTCGTCGATCTACATGGCGGCGCCGATTCTGATCTGGCTGCGCGTCACGTCGACCAGTTTCGTGCCGGTCGAGTCGGCAACCGATAAACAGGAAAACATCGCACGCGCCGACACATGACGGGCGGTTAGCCCTGTCGTCGCGGCAGGGCGAGTTCCGCAAACGAGCGCAGATGTGCTAATGTCGGCTTTCTGGGAAAGGAGGCCGACAATGGCACAAGACAACCGTTATGCCGCCGAACTGAAGAATCTGCTGACCGAACTGCAGGACCATCCCGAGCGCAATCACGATGCGACCCGCCAGCGCATCGCCGTGCTGCGCAAGATGGTCGAGGCCGAACAGGTCTGAGCTAAAGCATTCGCACCAGCATCACGCCAAGGGCGACCCAGGCCGGATCCATGATCACGGTCTGGCGTTGTCCGGTGCCCGGCGGCAGCACCGCGACGTAACCGTCGCTGCGGTCTATCAATCGCCCGAACGCAAAACGCCCACCGGACCGGGGGACCAGCACGTCGCGATTGATCGCCTGACTGGTTTGCGCCGGGCTCAGTTCGCGTAGCCAAAGCCTGTCGCCGGGTCGGTATTCCCCCTGTGCCACCTCGATTTCCAGAACGCCCATGATGTTGTCGCCCAGCAGCACTTCGGGAGGAACCGCCTCGCGCGGTTTAGGCAGGGCTTCGGCCCCGTCCGCCCCCAGTCGGGCGACAACCATGGGCGCAGCCTTCGTCTCGCTGGCCAACAGCGCTTCGGGCTCGACGCCAAGGGCTGCGGCGATGCGGTTGAGCCAGTCGATGGACAGCGTACGCATTCCTGTTTCCAGCCGCCCGATGGTCTGCGGCGTGGTGGGAGGAGAGCACGCCTCTGCGAGATCGACGAGGGTCATGCCCTTGTCCTTGCGGATGGCGCGGATGCGGTTGATCACATTTATACCCTTAAAACCGTTGCGAACCAATATGGTGTTATTTTCCTACATAATCGAACCAACGCAATGCAGCCCTTCAACTTGTCCATAAGGGAGATTCGCCAGATGACCGGACCGACGTACGACGCAGGGGATCGCAAGGCGCATTACGTAACGCGGGAATTGACGAGCGAAGGACCGCGCCGCACGTCCGACACCTATCGGGGCGGGGCGCCGAAGCGGGGTCGCAGCGTGACGGTGAACCTCAAGGAATCGCCGCTCTGTTGGCTTCATGCGCGCGGGCATCTGACCGACCGGCAATTCGATGCGGGCGAACGGCTGCGCGCCGATTGGGAACGGGCGCAGCTTGCCCCGTCGATCACCATGAACTGGAACCCGGTGCGGGTGGACGGCGGCAATCGCGACGCCGGGCTGACCCCGTCCGAACGGCAGGTATCTGCCAAGCGGCGGTTCGAGGAGGCGGCGGCGGTGGCTGGGCCCGGGCTGTCCGACGTGTTGTGGCGCGTCGCCTGTGCGGGCGAAGGCCTGCCCGAAGCGGAAAAGGCGCTGCAATGGCCGGCGCGCAGCGGCAAGCTCGTACTCGGCCTCGCTCTCGATCGTGTGGCGGACTATTATCGCATCGGTTGATCGGCGGGGACTGGCGGTCGAATGCGCTGATCGAGAAAGGGTTGAGGCGGCAGCGGCATCGTGGCAGTGGTTGCGCCAGAAACCAATCGGGCGGAAATCCTAAATGAAACGCAGGCAATTCCTTGGTCACAGCGCGACGGTCGCAGCCTTGGCGGCAGGGTCGACGAAAATCTTTGCGCAAGCCGCGGCCGCGCCTGCAGACCGGCAGCTCCACGCCCTGATGGACAAGGTGCTGTGGGGCGATTTCCGGATCAGTCCTGCCGACATGACTTCACTCGGCCTCGATACCGGAAAGAATGCGTGGGCCCGGTCGCGGCTGTGGGGTGCGGGCATGGCGGACCGTGTGGCGGCATGGCGGCACGGCGAAACGATGCTGTCGGCATTGAACGCGCTGGACACCGCCGGGCTGAGCGAAAATGGTTCGGTACAGGCCGAGGTGTTGCGTTTCCAGCTGAAAGCGCGGGTTTCCGGGCGCGAATTCGGGCTGGGCCATGTCCATTCGCCCTATGTGCTGACGCAACAGGACGGGATGGCGGGCTCGGTGCCCGATTTCCTTGATTCGATCCATCCGATCGAAACGGCCGATGATGCAGAAGCCTATCTCGCGCGTCTGACGGCCTATGCCTACGCGCTCGACGATGAAACCGCGTTGCAGAAGCATGAGGCGGCGCGCGGCTATGCGGCACCCAGCTGGTCGGTGACGACGGCGGCGAAGCAGCGGGCCGGGATGATCGCCGGGCCTGCGGCGGAAAATTCGCTGGTTCGCTCGCTTGCCACGCGCACGGCGGCAAAGGGGATCGCCGGCGACTGGGCGGCACGCGCGACGCGCATCGTGGAGAGCGACGTTTATCCCGCGCTGGCGCGACAGGTGGCGATGCTGCGCAAGCTTGCGCCCGGATCGCGCGCCGGCGACGGCATCTGGCGCGTCCCGCATGGGCAGGAGATTTATGCCCGCGAGCTGGCCTATTTCACCACCACCGACCTTTCGGCCGACGAAATCCACCGCATCGGGCTGGATCAGGTGGCCGAGATCGAAGGCTGGCTGGACCCGGTGCTGAAAGAAGCCGGATTGTCCAAGGGTAGCGCGGGCGAAAGGCTGCAAATCCTGAACGAACAGCCGGGGCAGGTATTCGATGACAGCGAAGCAGGTCGCGCCGAACTTCTCAAATTCCTCGAAGGTCGGGTGGCCAAGGCGTGGGAGCAGATCAAGCCCGCATTCGACACCGTGCCGAGCCAGCCGGTCGAAGTGCGGCGCGTGCCGGTCGAGATCGAACAGGGCGCGAGCCTTGGCTATTACAGCTCGCCCGCCACCGACGGTTCGCGACCGGGTGCGTTCTACATCAACCTTTACGACGTGAAGGACTGGCCCCGTTATTCGCTTCCGGCGTTGATCTATCACGAAACGATGCCGGGCCATCATCTGCAGACCGCGATCTCGTCCGAAAACGAAGAACTGCCGATGCTCCTGCGCAATCAGTACATCGGCGCCTATTCCGAAGGGTGGGCGCTTTATACCGAAATGGTCGCCGACGAACTGGGCATGTACGAAGGAGTCGAACGGGCCGGCGCCTTGCAATCGTGGCTGTACCGCGCGGCGCGGCTGGTGACCGATACCGGGCTGCACGACAAGCGATGGAGCCGGGAGAAAGGCATCGCCTATTTCGGGTCGACCGTCGGCTATCCCGCGAATCAGACCCGCAGCGAGGTCGAACGCTACTGCGCCGGGCCGGGTCAAGCGTGCAGCTACAAGATCGGTCAGAATTTCTGGGTCGAACAGCGCAAGAAGGCCCAGACCGCGCTTGGCGACCAATTCAGCCTGCCGCGCTTTCATCGCATCATCAAGGAAGGCGAGATGCCGCTGAACCTATTGGGCAAGCGGGTCGATGCATGGATCGCTCGGGAAAAGACGCGGCTGGGGCAGGGGTGACGCTCAGGCGCGGAGCAGCAACCGCGCCTTGCCCAGTTCGATCACCGGCACTTCCCACGGATGCGCCGCGATCAGTGCGTTCAGCAGCGGATCGAGCTGGCTGTCGGGCACGGCCGCGTCGACATGGATCGACAGGATCGCGGTGGGCGACATCGTTTCCTGTCCCGCCGCGCCCAAGGTCGGATCGGCCCCGGTCGCAGGTGTGAACAGTTCCCAGCCCAGCGACAGTTCGAAGACCGCACGATAGAGGCCGAAGTCGCCCAGCGGGTTGTCGGCCGCGACGATGGCGCGCATCGCCGCCAGTGCCGGCTCGGCATCAACCGCCGCGTGGTCTCCCGACGCGATGGCCGCTGCGGTCGTCGCCGATATGGGGCAATTCACGCGGATCGTGGTGACATCGCGCGTGGCGGTCTGCCGGGTCATGTCCGCGTCGATCCGCCGTTCATCCCTCCAGCTCCTCGACCTCTTCGGCCAGCGCGAGCCAGCGTTCTTCGGCCGCGTCCTTTTCGGCGCGTTTGGTATCCAGCGCTTTCGTCAGCTTTGCGAACTTTGCCGGGTCGGCGGTATAAAGCGCGGGATCGGCCAGCGCCTCTTCATCGGCGAGGATCGCGGCTTCCAGTTCCTCTATCTTCTGCGGCAGCAGGTCGTAGTCGCGCTGGTCCTTGTACGACAGCTTCGCCTTTTTCTGGGTCGGCGGGGGAGGGGGCGGCAGCGCGCTTTTCTTGGCGCTATTGGCCGACGTCGCCTGCGTCTTGCGCTTCGCTTCCCAGTCGGCATAGCCGCCCGCGATCACGTCCACCGTCCCGCTTCCGTCGAGGCCGAGCGTGATCGTGACCGTGCGGTCGAGGAAGTCGCGGTCGTGGCTGACGATCAGCACGGTGCCGTCGTAATCGGCGATGACTTCCTGCAACATGTCGAGCGTTTCGAGATCGAGATCGTTGGTCGGTTCGTCCAGCACCAGCAGGTTCGACGTGCGCGCGAATTCGCGGGCCAGCAACAGCCGCGAACGTTCGCCGCCCGACAACGTGCCGACGCGCGCATCGACCATCGACGGGTCGAACAGGAAGTCCTTCAGATAGGCCTGAACGTGCTTGCGCACCCCGCGCACATCGATCCAGTCGCCGCCTTCGGCCAGGATGTCGCGCATGCGTTTTTCGGGCGAGAGCAGGCTGCGCTGCTGGTCAATCATCACGCCGCTCAGCGTCTTGGCCAGCGTGATTGTGCCGATGTCGGGTTCGATCTCGCCGGTCAGCAGTTTCAGCAGCGTCGTCTTGCCCGCGCCGTTTGCGCCGACGATGCCGATCCGATCCTGACGCTGGATGCGCAGCGAAAAATCGCGGATGATGACGCGGTCGCCATAGGACTTGGTGACATGTTCGGCGGTGATGACGGCCTTGGTCTTGGTGCCGTCGGACACGATCTTCAGCTTGGCGGCGCCCTGCGGCGAAAGCATGGACGCGCGTTCGGCGCGCATCTGGTGCAGTTTTTCGAGCCTGCCCTGGTTGCGTTTACGCCGCGCGGTGACGCCGCGTTGCAGCCAGTGCGCCTCAAGCTTGAGCTTGGCGTCCATCTTGTCGGCGGCGCGCGCCTCTTCGGCGTAGACCTGTTCTTCCCATGCCTCGTACCCGCCGAAACCCACTTCCTTGCGGCGCATCGATCCGCGGTCGAGCCACAATGTCGCGCGGGTCAAGCGGGTCAGGAACGTGCGGTCATGGCTGATGACGATGAACGCGCCGCTGTATCGGTTGAGCCAGCTTTCCAGCCATTCGATCGCGGCAAGGTCGAGATGGTTGGTCGGCTCGTCCAGCAGCAGCAGGTCGGGTTCCATCGCCAGCGCGCGGGCGATGGCGGCGCGGCGCCGTTCGCCGCCGCTCGAAGCTGTCGCATCGCGGCTCATGTCGATGCCGAGCTGGCCGGCGATGGCCTCCACCTCGTGGCGAGCAGGCGCATCTTCGCCCGACAGCGCAAAGTCCATGAGCGTCGCGTGCGCGGCGACGTCGGGTTCCTGTTCCAGCATCACGATCTTCGTGCCGGGCTGGATCGAACGCTTGCCCTTGTCCGGTTCGATCTGGTTGGCGACGAGCTTCAGCAATGTCGTCTTGCCCGCGCCATTGCGGCCGATCAGCGCCAGCCGGTCGCGCGGCCCGATGTTGAGGTCGAGATCGGTGAACAGCCAGCCGCCACCCTGCTGAAGGCCGAGGCCTTCCCATGAAAGGATCGGTGCTTGTGCCATATGGCCCGCGCCTAGCCGGGGCTGATCCCGCCCGCAAGCACCGGTTCAGGGAACCGGTCGCATCAGGCGCGAGTTCGGTCAGAAACACCCCGGAGAAAAGTTAACATGCGCCAATTGCTTGCCGCCACCGCCATTGCCCTTTCCGCCACGGCCATCGCAGCCGTGCCCGCATCCGCCGCGGTCGAAGTTGGCGTCAATGCGCAGGGACCCGTCGTCGAGATTCAGGTCATGCAACAGGTGCTGGGCGATCCCGACAAGGCGATCATCAGCGCGGGCGTAACTTCGCGCGCGCAGACGGCGGTTGCCGCCATGCAGCAGAACGCGACTGCCATGGACAAGGTGCTCAAGCGGCTGGACACACTGGGCATCCCCCGCGATCGCGTCCAGACCAGCGGCATCACGCTGAACCCGCAATACGAATATCCCAATAATCGCACGCCGCAATTCGCCGGGTACGATGCCAGCAATACGGTCACCATCGAACTGCGCGATCTCGATCGGGTCGGTCCGGTTCTGGACTGGTTGGTTGCCGAAGGCGCGACCAATATCAATGGCCCTTCGTGGTCCGTGGTCGACGACGAACCGCGCCGGGCACAAGCGCGCAAGGCCGCTTTCGACAAGGCGGCGTTGCAGGCGAGGGATTACGCCCTGATGGCGGGTTATAAAGACTTCCGACTGCTCGCGATCGAAGAAGCGCTGGGTTACACGCAGCAGTATTTCGAACGTGGGCCTATGCCGGTGGCGACCCAGACTTCAAAGCAAGACAGCACGCCGACCCGTCCGGGACAAGTTGCGACACAAGTGACGATCACCGCCAAGTTCGAACTGTTGCGCTGACGCAATGGCGGCGCCTGTCGCTTGGGCGAATGCAACATTCACGCCTTGTTCAATGGTTTCGGGATAGGCACAGTGCCACTATGAAAACCCTGTCCCGATCCTTGCTTACCGCCATTGCCGCGCTTGCCGTGCTGGGCACGGCAGCGCCCGCGCTGGCGGGAAACGACAAGCGCGACGGGCAGGGCGAGGCGCGGCGCGAACTGCGCGCCGGCAATGTTCAGACGCTGCGTCAGATCGAAAACCGCGTCCTGCCGCAGATGAAGGGCATGGATTACCTTGGCATGGATGAATTCGTGGCCAACACCTATCGCCTGAAATTCATTCGCGAAGGACGCGTCGTGTTCGTCGATGTCGACGCGCGTACCGGGCGCATCATCAACGTGATGCGTTAAGGCGCTGGCGAGCGCTGTGAAGAGTGCCGCCAAAAAATCTGTTCATCTTGCGCGGACCTTTTCTTGCTCCCATCTGTTCATGTAGATGAACGAGACGGGCCCCGACAGAACCTGGGCACCCGCCGGAATGGAGAGCATATGCGCATCCTGATTGTCGAGGACGAACCGACGCTGGGCAACCAGCTCAAGACCACGCTGGAGCAGACCGGCTATGCCGTCGACCTCGCGACCGATGGCGAAGATGGCCACTTCCTGGGCTCTTCCGAAGAATATGACGCAGTCGTGCTCGACCTTGGCCTCCCGGAAATCGACGGGCTGACGGTGCTCGGCATGTGGCGGCGCGAGGGGCGCAAGTTCCCGGTGCTGGTGCTGACGGCACGCGATTCGTGGTCGGACAAGGTGGCGGGACTTGATGCAGGCGCAGACGATTATCTGGCCAAGCCGTTCCAGACCGAGGAACTGATCGCTCGCCTGCGCGCGCTGATCCGTCGTTCGACCGGCAATGCCAGCAGCGAACTGACCGCCGGCGACGTGCGACTGGATACGCGTTCGGGCCGCGTCACGCTACAGGGCGAGCCGGTCAAGCTGACCGCGCAGGAATACAAGCTGCTCAGCTACCTGATGCATCACAAGGGTAAGGTCGTTTCGCGGACCGAGCTTATCGAACACATCTACGATCAGGATTTCGACCGCGATTCGAACACCATCGAAGTGTTCGTCACCCGCATCCGCAAGAAGCTGGGTGCCGACGTGATCACTACCATCCGTGGCCTCGGATACAGCCTCGACGACCCCGCCGACCAGCCGCGCGGCTGAGGCTGTGTCGGCCGAGAGGGAAGAGGGTGCAATAGCGCCCTCTTCCCTTGTGCCCGAACCGTCGGATGCAACCGACGCCGGGCGCAAGTCGCGCCGATCCGGGCGGATGACCATCGCCCGGCGCCAGTCACGCGCAGACCGCCATAACGGCGCTGTCCATACCGGGTCGCTGTCGCGTCGGATGATGCTGATCGCGATTGCGTGGATCGTGTTTCTGCTGGTGATCGGCGGCGTACTGCTGGACCGCACACTGTCGGGCCTCATCACGCGGAATTTCGACGAACAGCTCGAATATATGCTGACCGCGATGGTCGCATCGGCTGAAATCGGGCCGGATGGCGAAGTGTTCTTTTCCCGACCGCTTGGCGATCAACGCTTTCTTGAGCCGAATTCGGGTTTGTATTGGCAAATCACCGGCGAAGGGCACGAGGTTTTTCCCTCCCGCTCGTTGTGGGACCGAACGCTGAAGACGCAGGCGTCCGATCACATGGAACTGATGGTCTATGACAGCGACCAATACATGGGCGAACCGCTGCGCGTGATGCAGCGTCCGATCATCTTGCCGGGCAGCGAGACGCAATGGTCGTTCGTCGTCGCCGCCAGCAGGGAAGAACTGAACGCGCAGATTGCCCGCTTCCGTTCCATTCTCGCGTACAGCTTCCTTGTGCTCGGTGGCGGGCTGATCATGATGGCGGGGCTGCAGACCTGGCTTGGTCTCTCGCCGTTGCGGGGCGTGCGCCGCGCCATTCAGCGCATCCGCGTGACGGGCGAAAACCGCGTGACGGAACCGCTGCCATTGGAAGTGCAGCCGATGGTGGAAGAACTAAATGCGCTGCTCGCCCATTCGGAAAAGCAGGCTGAAGAAGCTCGCGCCCATGCGGGCAACTTGGCCCATGCGCTGAAAACGCCGTTGACCGTGCTCAACAACGCTGCCGCCGCGCATGCGCCCGATCTCGACACCCTGGTCCAGCGTGAAGCTGCGACGATGCGGCGACAGGTCGATCACCATCTCGCTCGCGCTCGCGCCGTGGGCCGCCGCGCCACGGGACTTGCCCGTGCCGATGTCGGCGAAGCGGCAGAAGCCGTCGAACGTGCCGTCGCCCGGCTTTATCCCCATGTGCGTTTCGACATCGCCGGCGCGAAAGAGGGCGAGAGCATGGTCGCGCTGGAACGACAGGATCTTGACGAAATTCTCGGCAACTGCATCGAAAACGCGGCAAAATACGGTGGCGGCAGCGTGTTTGTCACCGTCGATGCCGTGCCGACCGATCCCGACATTTGCAGCGTGTGGGTCGAAGACGACGGAACCGGCATCCCGGAGCTGGACCGACAGCGCATATTCGATCGCGGCGCTCGGCTTGATACCAACAAGCCTGGCACCGGGCTTGGCCTCGCCATCGTGCGCGACGTGGTCGAAATCTATGGCGGCACCGTGGCGCTGGGCGAAAGCGAGGACCTTGGCGGCCTGTTGGTGGAACTGCGATTGCCACGCGCGGGCGGGGTCTGAAACCTTACCGGTAAGCTGCGGATTGCGGTAAACGCTACGGGTCGTTAACGTTGTCCGCGTAAAACCCTGACTTGGGCTGATAGGGCAAGGGGTTGGTGAACGTGGGCATGGCGATGGCACGAATGCGCGAAGAGCGTCGCGCGGACCGCGTCCCGGTTCGGCTGATGACCAGCCATGCCGGCGGCAACTATCCGCTTACGCTGGTGAATTTGTCGACAACGGGCATGCTGCTCAACAGCCCGCGACCTCTGCGCTTGGGCGATCAGGTGCAGGTCGACCTGCCGCAGATCGGCATGACCACGGCAAAAGTCATGTGGAACGATACCGACGAATATGGGTGCCAGTTCGTTCAGCCGATTCCCGAAGCCGTGGTTTTCGAGGCTGAAATGGCTTCGAAACGCAACCGTCATCGACCGGTTGAACGCCGCCGCGTTCCCGCAGAACGGGCCGAACCGCATAGCGAACATCGTTCGTTGGCGATGCTGGTCGCTTTCCTCACTGTGACAGTGGCCATTTTCTATGCGGTTCAGGTCGTGTTCTTCGACTGAACTGCTTTTACGAACGGGAACCGGCAAGCGTTATCGGGCGATCAGCGGTCGCGCGCCTGTTCGTGGTGGCGGATCACCTCATCGATGATGAACCGCAGGAACTTTTCCGAAAATTCGGGGTCGAGATCGGCTTCGGAAGCCAGCTTGCGCAACCGCGCGATCTGATCCGATTCGCGCGCCGGATCGGCAGGGGGCAGGGCGGTCGTCGCCTTGTATTCGCCCACCGCTTTCGTAATGCGAAACCGTTCGGCCAGCATATGAACCAGCGCCGCATCGATGTTGTCGATGCTCTTGCGGAAACCTGCCAGCACCGCATCCGGCGCATTGCCCATTTTGTTGTTCGAACCATCCATTGTTCAAGGCTCCTAGCAAAGCCGCATCGCAACGCGCAAAGCCTAATGTCAAAGAACTTGCCTTACTTGAGCAGGCGCGCGCCAATTCGCTGACTGGCGGGAAAACGACTTGCCTTGGCACGCGCCAACGCCCAAACGGGCCCGCGTGAACGCTACCGTGCATCAGATGCCCCGAAACGAGCCTTCGCTCGCCCCCGTGCTGGCCTTGACCGCGGACGGGATGAATTGCGTGAACCAGATCATTCTGGACCGCATGCAGTCCAAGATTCCACTGATTCCCGCGCTTGCCGGCCACCTGATCGCAGGCGGTGGCAAACGGATGCGCCCGATGCTGACATTGGCGAGCGCGGCCCTGCTGGAATACGAAGGCAACCGGCATCATAAGCTGGCTGCCTCTGTCGAATTCATCCACACCGCGACTCTGTTGCACGACGATGTCGTCGACGGGTCCGACATGCGCCGCGGCAAACAGGCCGCGAACATGATCTTCGGCAATCCGGCAGCCGTGCTGGTCGGCGATTTCCTGTTCAGCCGCAGCTTTGAACTGATGGTCGAAGACGGCAGCCTGAAGGTGCTGAAGATCCTTTCGGGCGCCAGCGCGATCATCGCAGAGGGCGAAGTCGATCAGCTGACCGCCCAGCGCCGGGTCGAAACGGGCGAGGAACAGTACCTGTCGATCATCGGGGCCAAGACCGCCGCGCTGTTCGCCGCCGCGTGTCGTATCGCCGCCGTGGTGGCCGAACGCGATCCCGGCATCGAACAGAAGCTCGACGATTACGGCCGGAACCTCGGCATCGCGTTCCAGCTGGTCGACGATGCGATCGATTACGATTCCGACGTCGGCGAAAGCGGCAAGGACAAGGGCGACGACTTCCGCGAAGGCAAGATGACGCTGCCCGTGATCCTCGCCTATGCGCGCGGCGATGCCGAGGAACGCCAGTTCTGGCAGGATGCGATGCGCGGCAAGCGCAGTTCGGACGACGATCTCGCCCACGCCACCGCGCTCATCGCAAAGCACGGCACGGTGGCCGACACGCGAGAGCGGGCAAGGCACTTCGCCAACCGCGCCATCGACGCGATTTCGGGTTTCCCGGCCAACGAAGCGCGCGCCGCGATGATCGAAGCGGCGCAGTTCGCGGTTTCGCGCCGCTTCTGATTCCCGTGCGGCATTCCGGTTCGGTTGCGTAAAGTGTCGATCCCAACGCGCCTTCCCGTCGAAACGGTCATACCCGACGTTCTTGTCGCGTTGCGAGAGCATTGTGGAGCAGTTCTTGTGGCGCCACCCGGCGCGGGCAAGACCACCGCTGTCGCGCCCGCGCTGTTGGCGGAACCGTGGTGCGACGGGCAGATCCTTTTGCTCAGCCCCCGCCGCGTGGCGGCCCGCGCCGCTGCCGAACGTATGGCGGAAATGCTGGGCGAAAAGGCGGGCGAGACAGTGGGTTACAGCACCCGCATGGACAGTCGCATCGGCAAAAACACGCGCATCGTCGTGATGACAGAGGCGATTTTCGTGAACCGCATCGTCGCCGATCCCGAATTGCCCGGCGTATCGGCGGTCCTGTTCGACGAAGCGCACGAACGGCACCTCGATTCCGATCTCGGCCTCGCGCTTGCCATCGAAAGCCGGTCGGTCCTGCGCGAAGACCTGCGCTTGCTGGTGATGAGCGCCACGATCGACGGCGCACGCTTCGCACGCCTTTTGGGAGAGGGGACGCCCGCTATCGAAAGCGAGGGCAAGGCCTGGCCGCTGCGCATCGAATGGCTGGGCGCAAAGGCTGAAAGACGGATCGACGAACAGGTCGCAAGCGCGGTGCTGACCGCGTGGCATGGGGAAACTGGCGACGTGCTCGCCTTCCTGCCCGGCGTGGGCGAGATCGAACGGGTGCGCGAACGGCTGGAGCAGCGGCTTCCGGGCACGCCGATCCTGCCGCTTCACGGACAGGTCGAGCCAGCGGCTCAGCGGCTTGCCATCCGGCGCGATCCGGAAGGGCGGCGGCGCATCGTGCTGGCCACGTCGATCGCGGAAACGTCGCTGACGCTGGACGGGGTTTCGGTCGTGGTCGATTCGGGCGTCGCGCGCAGTGCCGAATTCGACATCGCGGCGGGCACCAGCCATCTCGTCACCCGCCGCGCCAGCCGCGCCGCTGCTGCCCAACGCGCGGGCCGCGCGGCGCGGCAGGGGCCGGGCGTCGCCTACCGCTTGTGGGAAGAGGCGGGGCACGCCGGACGTCCCGAATTCGATCCGCCGGAAATCGTGACCGCCGATCTCGCGCCGCTGACGCTCGCGCTAGCGCGATGGGGAGAGGCTGACCCGACGCGGCTGCCATGGCTCGATCCGCCGCCCGCATCCGCGCTGTCCGGCGCGCGGGAATGGTTGCTGGCGATGGGCGCGCTCGATGACGAAGGGCGGATTTCAGCGTTCGGCGAGAAGTTGTCAGCGCTGCCGATGGACCCGGTTCACGCCGCGATGGTCCTGTTCGGTGCAGAAGCGGGGCAGGGACGCGAAGCCGCACGTGTGGCTTTGCTGTTGCAGGAACGCGGGCTTGGCGGACGGGGGGAGGACTTGCTCCATCGCCTGTCGCAGTTTGCCGTCGATCGCGGCGGGCGTGCTAATGCCGCGCGGCGACTGGCGGACGGATGGGCCACGCGTGCAGCGAAACTGATCGACCAGCCCGTTGCGTCCGGCGCAAACCCGGCGACGTTCCTTGCACTAGCCATGCCCGGCAACGTCGCCCGGCGGCGGGACGCGAGCGGGGAAAACTGGATTTCGGTTTCGGGCCGTGGCTTCGTGCTCGATCCCGCATCGTCTCTGGCGCGGGCGGAGTGGCTGGCCATCGGCGATGCGCAGGGACTGGCAAAGGGCGCGCGGATCACCGCCGCCGCCGCGCTTGATGCATCCGATGTGGAGGCGATTTTTGCCGATCGGATCGAGCGGCGTTCGGTCGTTTCGTGGAACGCGGCAGACGGGCGGGCGGAAGCGCGGCTGCAAAGAAAGCTGGGCGCAATTACGCTGGCCAGCGGCCCGGACCCCAAACCCGATGCCGACGCCGTGGCCTCGCTGTTGCTGGGAAAGGCGCGCGAGCGGCTCGATACTATCGTTCCTGCGTCACTGCTGGCGCGGGCGGCCCATGCAGGTATCGCGGAACTGCACCGTGATGCGCTGGCAGCTGCGGCAGAGGATTGGCTTTTGCCGCTGTTGCATGGCTGGCGCGATCTCGACCTGCCAAGGGGCGCGGTGATCGACGCGGTGCTGGCGCGGATCGATTGGGATGCGCGGCAAAGGCTGGACCGGCTGGCCCCGCGGGAATTCACCAGCCCTGCGGGCACTCGCCACGCCATCGACTATGCCGGGGAAAACGCCCCCGTGGTAGAAGTGCGGGTACAGGCGCTGTTCGGGCTGGACAGTCATCCGATGATCGGCACGACGCCGATGCTGCTCAATCTCACCAGCCCGGCGGGAAGGCCGATCCAGGCGACCCGCGACCTGCCCGGTTTCTGGCGCGGAAGCTGGGCTGATGTGGCCAAGGATATGAAGGGCCGCTACCCCCGCCACCGCTGGCCCGAACGCCCATGGGAAGAAAAGCCGAGCCTGAAGACCAAGAACGCCCTTGCAAAGGGTGGCTGACCACGGTCGAGATCACTTGAGCATGGCGTACAATTCGCATAACGGTTCGGCGAACGCCGGGCCGCAAGGCCAAACGGCCGCCGCGCCTTATTGGCGCATAGCCAAGGCCCGGATGGGGCCGCCCGGCGCCTGAGGGACCAAATGTAATGCCAGCCAGTATCTACCAACGTCCTAAGAACGCGATGCAATCAGGCCGTGCGCGCACGGATGACTGGGTGCTGGATTTCGTGCCTGCCGAAGCCAAGAAGCCGGACCCCCTGATGGGTTGGGCCGGATCGGGCGACACGCAGCAGCAGGTGCAACTCAGCTTCCCCGATTGCGATGCTGCCAAGGCTTATGCCGACAAGTACGGAATCGACGTTCATGTCGTGCCAACCCCGGCACGCCGCCTCAAGCTGCAGGCCTACGCCGACAATTTTCGCTGATAACGACTTAACTCAGGCGTAGTTGGCAGCCGTCAGCAACGGCGCGATCGCGCCCATTCGCCAGCTGATTTCGCCCTTTTTGTAGGCCATGCGGCAATCGGTTGCGTCGTGGCCGATATCGTCGGTCAATAAGGGTGTTTCGGTCAGTCCCGGACCTTCGAACCGAAGATCGTCGCATTCGCCGTCACGGGCAAAATCGCCGCTATCGTCGCCCCACACGATTTCCGCTTCGCCCGAAAGCCGGATGAACATCGGCGCCAGCGTCACCGTCCCGCTGAGATAGGCGGTGTGGCAGTCGCTGGCGTCGCGAAAGATATCGTCTGGCAGCAACGGTGTTTCGGTCATGCCTTCGCCGGTAAAACGCAGATCGTCGCATTCGCCGTCATTGGCAAAATCACCGGCATCGTCCCCAAAGTTAACGCCGTCCCATGATTCGGCATGAGCCGTCATCGCAGGGGTCGTCATCATCGCAAAGGCGAGCAGCGGAGCTATGAGAACGCGATTTTTCATAAAGCGATTAACTTTCGAAACCTCATTCGTATCCCTAACATCGGCGGAAATCCGGGCAAAACCCGGTAACCATATCCGGTAATGAACCGTCTCGTACCGGGACTCTACGTGGTCGAAAGCGCGGACTTGCCAAGGGCGGCCAAGATCGCCATATCGCGCATCGGGAGTCGGGTGGACGTTCGCGTCCGCCAACCTGGTCAGGTCCGGAAGGAAGCAGCCACAACGGATGGCAGCGGGTCGCCCGGCTCCTTTTTCATTTTCCTTCCGCAAGTTGCGGCTGTGCGGCGCACCGCCGCGATCACCGTCCGATCGCGCTGCTGTCGAGCGCCCGCGCCGGCGCTGGTGATTTCACAACTTTCGGCGGATTCAATCGCGCCGCAGTTCGACAGACGCGGCCGCCGTCCCTAGATTACATGGCCATGTCCGATTCACCCGACATTTTCGGTTCCCAAGAGCCTGACGGCGAACAAGCGAAGCCCAGCGCGGCGGAACTTGAGGCGGCTGGCCAGAGCGCGCTGTTCGGCGATCCGATCGCGCCTACCGTTGCTGCGCCTGAAGCCCCGCCTTCTGAGCTTGCGCCCGTTGTAAAAGCGCCCGTCAAGGCACCTGCGACGACGCAGCCCTATCGCGTGCTGGCGCGCAAATATCGTCCCCAGACGTTCGGCGAATTGATCGGGCAGGACGCGATGGTTCAGACGCTGGCCAACGCCATCCGGCGCGATCGCCTTGCCCATGCCTTCCTGATGACCGGCGTGCGCGGGGTGGGAAAGACGAGCACGGCGCGCCTTATTGCCAAGGCGCTCAATTGCATCGGCCCTGACGGAACCGGCGGCCCGACGATCGACCCGTGCGGGGTTTGCGAACCGTGCCGGGCCATTGCCGAAGGGCGTCACATCGACGTGATCGAAATGGACGCGGCGAGCCATACCGGTGTCGACGACGTCCGCGAGATCATCGAGGCGGTCCGCTATGCCGCCGTTTCGGCGCGCTATAAAATCTACATCATCGACGAAGTCCACATGCTGTCGCGCAACGCGTTCAACGCGCTGCTCAAGACGCTAGAGGAACCGCCCGCGCACGTGAAATTCCTGTTCGCGACGACAGAGGTGGACAAGCTGCCGGTGACGGTGCTGTCCCGCTGCCAGCGTTTCGACCTGCGCCGGATTACCGCGCCGATGCTGGTCGAAAACTTCTCGATGATCTGCCGCAACGAAGGTGTCGAAGCCGACCCCGAGGCTCTCGCCATCATAGCGTCGGCGGCAGAAGGGTCCGCGCGCGACGGGCAGTCGATACTGGATCAGGCCATCGCCCATGCCGACATGGCGAGCGAGGGCGAGGGCACGCACGTCACCGCCGAACAGGTGCGCGACATGCTGGGCCTTGCCGACAAGGGCGTGCAGCGCAAGCTGTTGGCCGCGCTGCTGGCAGGTAACGGCTCCGAATTGCTCGACGTGGTGGATCGCCAATATGCGCTGGGTGTCGAACCGATCGCATTGATGCGCGGGCAGATGGAACTTGTTCACCGCATCGCGCTTTGCCAGTTGGGCAAGGGCGAGGCGCAAGGCCCCAGCGCGGAAGAGCGGGAAGCCATCGCGGATTGGGCGGCAAAGCTTGGCGCGGCGCAAGTGCATCGGCTTTGGCAGCTTTTGCTGAAGGGGCATGACGAAGTCCGCACCGCCCCCGAACCCATCGTCGCGGCGCAGATGGCGCTGTTGCGCGTGATGCATGCAGCCGACATGCCCGATCCGGGCGCGTTGGTCCGCAAGCTGGACGAAATCGCCGCGCGTCCTGAATTGGCAGGGCAGCCGATTGCTGGACAGTCGGGACCGGACGCCGCCGCATCGCAAGGTGCCTCGCCTGCTCGCTCTGACGCGATTGCTGGCCACGCACATGCAGGACCGCCGCCGAGCTGGGAAACATTGATCGCGCAGGTCGAGGCGGCGGGGCAGTTGCGCGTCGGTCAGGTCATGTCCGACTGGATTCGCGTGATCGACCTTGCGCCGGGGCACCTGCGATACCAACTCGCCCCCGGTTACAAGGAAGACGTCGGCCCCGAACTGCGTGATGCGCTCTATCGCGCGACGGGTGAACGTTGGCAGATCGAACGCGGCGGCGCGGACCAAGACGGCACGCCGACCATCGCCGAACGCCGCAAGGCAGAGGCCGAGGCGGAGGCAGATATCGTGCGCAATTCGCCAATGGTGAAAGCCGCGATGGATGCCTTTCCCGATGCCAGGCTGCTGGAACACGGCGGCGAAAAGGATATCCGAAGGGCCTGAAAGGTCCCCACGACAAGGACACGAACGATGAAGTCGATGGAAGAAATGATCCAGGCTGCCCAGGCTGCGGCCGAAACGATCCAGAAGCAGATGAACGAGGCACAAGCGACGCTCGACGCTATCGAGGTCGAGGGGCAGTCGGGCGGCGGGATGGTAAAAATCCGCTGCACCGCCAAGGGCCGTATCCTTGGCGTGGCGATCGACGACAGCCTGATGGTGCCTGCCGAAAAGCAGATGCTAGAGGATCTGATCACCGCCGCGTTCAACGATGCGCGCGGCCGCGCCGACCAGAAAGCGGGCGAGGAAATGGCCCGCGTGCAGCAGAGCGCCGGACTTCCCCCCGGTTTCGATCTATCCAAGCTGGGCCTCTGACCACGGACATGGCACATTGCTTGTCGTAGCGCCAAAACGCCCCATATCGGGACCGATGGCGCAACGGGGCAAAACCCGCGCTGCGCAAGTCATCCTATGATGGATGACCGATGATGTATTTTCGTGGACGGAACCAATGTCGATGAACGAATATCCCCTGCTGCCCTTGCGCGACATCGTCGTGTTTCCGGGCATGGTCGTGCCGCTTTTCGTGGGGCGCGAAAAATCGGTGGCCGCGCTGGAATCGGCGATGGCCGGGGACAAGGACATCATGCTGGTGTCGCAGCTCGATCCCGGCTGCGACGATCCGGGCTCCGACGATCTTTATGACGTCGGCGTCGTGGCCAGCGTGCTGCAACTGCTGAAGCTGCCCGACGGCACCGTGCGCGTCTTGGTCGAAGGGCAGAGCCGCGCGGAAATGCGCAGCCTTGACGAACGCGGCCAGATGCTGATGGCGACGGTCGAACCGATGGACGAGATTACGGCCAGCGGGACCGAGGTTGCCGCTCTGATGCGGCAGGTGGTCGAACAGTTCAACGATTACGCCAAGCTCAACAAGAAGCTGTCCGCCGACGCGGGCGACCAGCTGGGCGAAATCGACGATGCCTCGCGGCTGGCCGATGCGGTCGCGTCCAACATCGCGGCCAAGGTTTCCGACAAGCAGGCGATGCTGACCGAACGCGATCCGCTCAAGCGGCTGGAAATGGCAATGGCCTTCATGGAGGGCGAGCTTGGCGTGCTGCAGGTTGAGCGCAAGATCCGCGGCCGCGTAAAGCGCCAGATGGAAAAGACGCAGCGCGAATATTATCTCAACGAACAGCTCAAGGCGATCCAGAACGAACTGGGCGGTGGCGAAGAGGGCGGCGACGAAATCGCCGAACTGGCCGCCAAGATCGAAGCGACGAAGCTGTCGAAGGAAGCGCGGGCCAAGGCGGATTCCGAGCTAAAGAAGCTGCGCTCTATGCAGCCGATGAGCGCCGAAGCGACGGTCATCCGCAACTATCTCGACGTGTTGCTCGGCCTGCCGTGGGGCAAGAAGAGCAAGCTGAAGAAGGATATCGGCGAAGCGCAGAAGGTGCTCGATGCCGATCATTACGCCTTGGACAAGGTGAAGGATCGCATCGTCGAGTATCTGGCAGTCCAGACCCGCACGAAAAAGCTGAAGGGTCCGATCCTGTGCCTTGTCGGGCCTCCGGGTGTCGGCAAGACCTCGCTGGGCCAGTCTATCGCCAAGGCTTGCGGTCGCGAATTCGTGCGCCAGTCGCTGGGCGGCGTGCGTGACGAAGCCGAGATTCGCGGCCACCGCCGCACTTATATCGGATCATTGCCCGGCAAGATCGTGTCGAACCTCAAGAAAGCGGGCACGAGCAACCCGCTGTTCCTGCTCGACGAGATCGACAAGCTGGGTCAGGATTTCCGCGGCGATCCGGCTTCGGCCCTGCTCGAAGTGCTCGATCCCGAACAGAACGCGAAGTTTCAGGATCACTATCTCGAGATCGATTACGACCTGTCGGACATCATGTTCGTCTGCACGGCGAACTCGCTGAACTTGCCGCAGCCGCTGCTCGATCGCATGGAGATCATCCGGCTCGAAGGTTACACCGAGGACGAAAAGGTCGAAATCGCGCAACGTCACCTGATCGAGAAACAGGTCGAGCTGCACGGATTGAAGAAGGGCGAGTTCGAACTGACCGAACCGGCCTTGCGCGACCTTATCCGCTATTACACACGCGAAGCGGGCGTCCGGACGCTGGAGCGCGAGATCGCGCGGCTGGCGCGCAAGAGCTTGCGCAAGATCCTCGAAGGTCAGGTGACGACGGTCACGATCACCGCCGAAAATCTTGGCGATTTTGCCGGCGTGCGCAAATTCCGCCACGGCGTGTCGGACGAGGAAAACCAGATCGGCGCGGTGACCGGCCTTGCCTGGACCGAAGTGGGCGGCGAACTGCTGACGATTGAAAGCGTGACCGTGCCCGGCAAGGGCCAGGTGCGCACGACCGGCAAGCTGGGCGAGGTGATGACCGAATCCATCCAGGCGGCGTTCTCGTTCGTGAAGGCGCGCGCACCCGCGTACGGGATCAAGCCGTCGATCTTCCATCGCAAGGACATCCACATCCACCTTCCCGAAGGTGCGGTGCCCAAGGACGGGCCGAGCGCAGGCGTCGGCATGGTCACTTCGATCGTGTCGTCATTGACCGGCATCCCGGTCCGTGCGGACACGGCGATGACAGGCGAAGTCACGCTGCGCGGACGCGTGCTGGCCATCGGCGGGCTGAAGGAAAAGCTACTCGCCGCATTGCGTGGCGGCATCAAGACGGTGCTCATTCCGGCAGAGAACGAAAAGGATCTCGTGGAAATTCCGGCGAACATCATCGAGCAGCTGGAAATCATCCCGGTCAGTCATGTCGACGAGGTTCTTGCCCGCGCCCTGACCGAACCGCTGACGCCCATCGAATGGAGCGAAGAGGACGATATCGCCAGTCAGCCGGGCCCGATGCATGCAAACGGGGAGCTTTCGCGGACCGCGCATTGAGCGAGGGCGAATCGTTACATGCAGCAGGTTTCTGCTGAAACAAAAAGCATGCTGCATTGCGGCATATTTGATGCGCGGTTCCGATGGGGCCGCGCATCACTGCGTCTGACCCACGTTTTGTCTCAAAAACGGCGGAATACAACCATTTTGGGACAAATTTGCCTTTGACAGAAACGGCAAAAACGGCTCCATTCCGCGCACTCGCCAAGCGCGATCGCGAACCGGGATTCTTTCCCGGCTTCGTATCCCGGAATTTTTGAAACAAAGACCAACCAAGGGGGATTCTAGACTCATGAACAAGAACGAGCTGATCGGAACCGTGGCTGACAGCAGCGGACTGTCGCGCAACGACGCGACCAAGGCTGTCGAAGGCGTTTTCGAAGCCGTTACCGCAGCACTGGCGAAGGGTGACGAAGTTCGCCTCGTCGGCTTCGGTACGTTCTCGGTGGCGAAGCGCAAGGCATCGACCGGTCGCAATCCGCGCACTGGCGAACCAATGACCATCAAGGCGTCGACCCAGCCGAAGTTCAAGGCCGGCAAGGGCCTGAAGGACGCCGTCAACTAAGATGCGTCGCAACCCCGGAAGGGGGCGCACGAAAAGCCGCGCGAGGGACATTCCTTCGCGCGGCTTTTTCTTTACGAATTGTCGTTTTTCGGCGCCTCGTCAGTTCAGTTCGACCAAAGCCATGGGCGCGGTCTTGCTGGCCGGGGTCACCTCCCAACGCAATGTTTGCATGCCGCCCGCGCCTGTCGCCGGCCCTTCGTCGGTGTTGTTGGCGAGAATCCGGCCATCGGTGCGGATCGTGAAGGTGCCATCTGGCAGGACCGGTGTCGGCAAGGTGCCGCCCTTGTTCCTGGACGCCGCCCCCATCATCATCGCCATACCCGGATCCGACAGCGAATCCTGTCCGCCGAAACCGGCCGCCTCGACCCGGACACTGCCGTCGGCGCGAGGGCTTACGGTGACGAAGGGGGGCGCGGCGGGCAGTTTCTCGACCAGCGGAAAGACGAAGGCGTGGGTCAGCCGGCCCGATGCGGCAAAGCGCACGTCGTAAACGCCGTCGCCCTTGTGCACGACACGTTCGAAGCCCGCCTGTTTCGACAGGGCATCCGCCAGCTTCGCCGCGCTTTCGGGATCGGCCGGGTCGAGCCCGCCCATCATGCGCAGGAACTGTTCCTTCTCGGCCTTGCCCCCTGATTGGTTGGCATCCCACTCGGGGCGCTGTTCGGCGACCTCGCGTTCGGAACAGGGGCGAGTTTCCCCTTCGTCGGTCCAGCATTCCGGTTCGAAAGTGCCATTCGCACCCATCCTGGCCAGCTGCGACAAGCCCAGCGCAGCAATTTCGCCGTCATAGAAAAAAGCGAATTCGCCGCCCTTGCGAAGGGTCAGCTCCGCCGTGAACTTCCCCGGAGACAACAGGCATCCGGCCAGGAACAGCGAAGATGCGACAAACGCAAGGCCCGCCAATCTCCGCAGCGTTAAAGGCGTTCGCATGATCCCCTCCTCACCAAGATCCAGCGGTCTTACTGCTCCCGCATCGCGCAGGCGTAAAGGGCGATCGCCGCTGCGTTGGAGACGTTGAGGCTTTCGACCGCGGTGGCGATCGGAAGACGCGCGATCTGATCGCAGTGTTGCCCGACCTGATGGCGCAGCCCGTCGCCCTCTGCGCCCAGCACGAGCGCAACGGGGCCGGAAGTCAGCGCGTCAGCCAGCGTCTGTTCGCCGTCGCCGTCCAGCCCGATGCGCCAGTAACCAAGCTCGGCCAATTCCTCCAGCGCGCGGGACAGGTTCACGACGCGGATCCACGGCAGGCTTTCCAGTGCACCCGAGGCCGACTTTGCCAGCGTGCCCGATTCGGGCGGCGCGTGGCGATCCTGCGTCACGATGCAGGCGGCGCCGAATGCGGCCGCCGACCGCATGATGGCCCCCACGTTGTGCGGATCGGTGACGTGATCGAGCACGACGACCGGGGATTTGGGATCGCCCGTCGCGACATCGGCGAGGTGCCTTTCGGGCAGTGGTTCGCATTCGATGACGATGTTCTGATGCGGGGCATCGCGCGACACCAGCCGGCCAAGGTCGACGGCTTCGGCATATTCGACCCGAACATCGTCGGGAATCTCGATTTCACCGGCGTCGACCATCTCCTCCAGCGTTTCGCGCACGGCCCAGATCTTGTTGATTTCGCGTTCCGGGTTGTTGAGCGCGGAGGTGACGGCATGGCGGCCCCAGATGCGAACGGCACCCTTGGCGCTGCGCCCGCTGCCGCGTCCGCCCTGCATGCGGCCTGCACGGCCCCGCAATGCTCGCTTGTCGACCTTCTTTACCATCGCCTTGACTGCCTTTCGAAATCTTTGGACGCCTGTAGCGACCACCCCCATTGACAGGCAAGCGCCGCTTCGCCAAATGAGCGCCTCTCGGCCGGACGGGGCACTTTGCCCTGTCTTACGAAGCGGGGTTCTCCCCTACTTTGCGGCACCGGTGTGGACAGGTGGCCGAGTGGTTAAAGGCAGCAGACTGTAAATCTGCCCGTGCAAGCGTACGCTGGTTCGAATCCAGCCCTGTCCACCACCGCCGCATCCCACTGAGGATTAATGAGAAATTTTCGTTACATTTTTGGGTAGAGGACCGGCCTGCCGTGCCTGCGTGTGTAGTTCTGGTGTAACCGTGCCCAGAAATGCGGTGTCTATGGCAGCAATCGCTTCATCAATGTGGTCGGCACTCAAATGGACATAACGCAGCACCATCGCGAGTGTCTTGTGGCCTGAGATGCGCTGGATCGTTGGCAGGTCTACGCCCGCTTTAACGAGCCGGGTAATGCCTGTGTGGCGCATGACATGGGGTGTGACCTTCTTGGGGTCGAGACCTGCACGAATGACCGCGCGCTCGAACTGGCGCTGCATATCGCGTCTGTAGGGGGTCTTGGTGTCGTCGCGGGTCGCAGGGAAAAGCCAGATTGCCTTGGGGCGCTGCATCCGTTCCCACTTCAAACTTTCCGCCAAGCTGGTAGTGATCGGCTGCTCGCGTTCACCGGCCTTGGCCTGGGGGACAAAGATACGTCGCTGGTCGGTATCGATGTCCTCCCACCTGATTCGCATGATTTCGCTGTGCCTCATGCCGGTGTTCAGCCCGATGGCGACGAACAGCCATAGGCCCGGATCCTGATCTGCAACTGCCCCATGATACAGGGCTTCGGCATTCTGGGGTGTGAGGATGACGATCTTCTTACGGGGTTCGTCGTCTTTTCGGATTTCGGGGCGTTCGCTCTCCTTAATCCATTTCCACTCGGCTGCTCGGTTCATCAGGTGAGAAAGGGTGGACAGATCACGGTTAACGCTGGCAAGTTTCGCGCCGTCGTTCAGGCGCTTGCGGATGTAGTGCTGAACGAGAAAGCTGCTGATGCGATCGAGGCGGTTCTTGCCGAAATACGGCGTTAGATAACGCTCGATGTGGCGGCGCTTGTTCGGAAGGTCTGCGAACCCCTTTTGCCCTTCGCCAATCGTCTCGGACAGCCTTTTCAGATACTCGGCGCCCGCTTCGGCAAAGGTGCGATGAAGCTTGCGCCCGGTCGGAAGGTCCAAGCGTTCCTCACGTGCCTTCGTCCGGAATGTTTCAATGGCGCGCTCGGCCTGTTCGCGGGTGACCCCTTCGCTGTCACGACCGATGACGCGGTGGATGCGTTCTCCATCAACCATGATGTTGATGCTGTAGCGAGTATCGCCATTTTTTTGGCGCGCGGCAGTAATGCCGTGTTCCATCAATGTCATTCCCGGTGCCAGTGACTTGATGGCCGGGCGGGTAAGCCGCTGAAAGCGCAGAGCCATGCCTCTTACTCCTCGTCGGTTCTGACGAGGTGCTGATACAACGCCCGACCTCTAGCCTTTGCTTCTTGTCCCGGCTTCGCGAGCTCATTCATTTGCGCGGATAAAGAGGCTGCTTCCTCGCCCGTCTTGATCCATTCATCCAGTTTCTCTTGCATGATTGAGCGGTCTTCCTCGGTGAGAACTTCGCCGGGGCGATCAGGATAATGCCACTGGGATGGGTCCCGTTGTGCAAGCAGCTCCCTATCGTAGGGACGGCGCCCCAATGCTAGGCTTGAAAGTGCGTTCATGGGTCCAAGAACGCCGCATTCTTTCAGGAAGATTTCTAAAACACTGTGCTGCTGATGCAGTTCGTTCAGTCGCACTTGAAGCGCGGTGATTTCCTCAAAATTCGGGGGTGTCGGCTCGTATTGTTTCCAGATGTCGTCGGAAAGTCGCCTCGCCACCCAATATGTTTTCAGATCATTTGTCCACGACTTGCCTGTTAGAGCCTCCGCCTTTTTGATCTGCGATGCCATCTCGACAAAAAGATCGAAGGCTGAATGGCCCGCCAAGCGTTCATCAAGATCAATCGACGCTCTTAACCGCGCCACAATCTCATTGTTCATCGAGGTGTTGTTGGCGCGGGCGGCCTCCTCAAGCTGTACGCGAAGATCCTCCCTGAAGCGCAACTTGAGCTGCACTAGCTCGTTGTCAGTCCTCGTTTCGTTCAATCCGGCGCTCACAGCATACGTCTCCATCATGGGATGCCCCGGCACGTTACGGCGATGCCCGACCATCGTCAAGGCATTATGGGGTCACTTATGGTTCCATAAGCTATTGCGGGGCGCGTCGAGGTGCGCTATAGCATTGGAACCATATCTGACCCCAAAGGAGAAACGGCATGGTTGAAGTAACACCCGATGGTCGCGTGAGCCGCGCAGAAGCGGCGCGTTTTTTGGGCTTCAAGGCCAAAACGCTGGCGGAATGGCACCGGCTCGGGATTGGTCCGAGGTCGCTCATGGTCGGCGGTCGCCGCTTTTACATGCTCGAAGAGCTTCTCGAATATGCGAGCGGCAAGAAGTCGATCCGCCGCGAGGCCGCGTAAGCGATGAGCACATCTGCAAGGGGTTTGCCTACCCCTGAAAGGCAGGAGGGCCGCGCTCGGCTCTCCGTTCGCGACCCTCGTATCGAAACATTGCTTGGCGGCATCAGTGTTGAGGGTTTCAATCTAGACCAAACCCGCTCGTGGGGCAACGCTCTCCTACGTGCACGCGACAAATGGGCCGACGTTTACCGCAGGGGTCGGCGCTACTCCGACCACGAGACAGCGCAGCGCAACGGATTGGTTCGGCAGGGGGTCTCGCGATGAGTACCTTCGAAAAGCGCCGAGCTGTTGCGCTAACGATCCTCGACACTGGTGAGGGCCTGACTCGCAAGGCCGGGAGTTTTCTCGGGCAGTGCGTAGTCGACCCCACTCCTCTTACCCCCAAGCAGGCCGACTGGCTGGCCACTCTCGCGGAGCGCGCCGGTCTTGTCGTGGAGAACTGAGATGTCCTACAAGATCGCATACCCCGATATGCCCGGTTGGAAGGGCGATAAAGCAACTGGCCGCGAGGCTGCATTCGCGATAGCCAAGGAACTGCCAGCACGGCAGCAGCAGGTATGGGACGCTATTGCCGCTCGCGGCGTAACTGGTGCGACCTGCGACGAATTGCAGGACGAACTCGACCTGCCTGCATACTGCATTCGTCCCCGCGCATCCGAACTGGAACGCAAGGGCAAGCTGTGGCCGGTCGGTCGCCGCATGGGTGTGCTGGGCCACAAGGTCACCGTGTACAGCACCGTGAAGCCCGCTGACATGAGCGCGACTGCATGAGCGCTATGGCTGGCGAAGTACTTGTCCGCCGTGACGGGAGCGGGTTCGTGGTGGAGTGCGTTCCGCCCGATCCCGCCCATCCGTCGCAGGTCTTCGACAACATGCGGACCGCGTGGGGATTTGCTGGAGGGATCAAACTCGCCACCGGCCGCCGCAAGGTCGATCTGACGCAGGGCGGCTGACATGGCGAACAAGAAATGGAAAGCCGATCACCGCGCCGACACACGCGGGGAGGGCCTTATTGGCCTTCCCAAGTGCGTTTACGGCAGCGCCGCATATCGCGATCTGGACCTCTACGCTCGTGCCGTGTTGATGGAGATCCTGTCCCGCTTCAACGGGTACAACAATAGCGAGATCGGGATCAGCTATCGCGAGATCGGCGAAGGGCTGGGCAATCAAAACTTCGCCAGGATTGCGCAGGCCGTGGCCGACCTGATGGAACATGGCCTGGTCGACATCGGACACGAGGCTGTCTGGAAGGAACGACATTCCCGGCAGTATCGACTCACTTGGATTATGAGCGGAAAGCCGCCCTTCACCGCGAAAGCGACCAACGATTACCTCGACTGGTCGAAAAAAATCGGCGTTGACAACGTCTCAGCAGATGGAAACGGAACTGCTGACCACGTCTCAGCAAGCGGGAATATGTCTGCTGAGGCATTGTCAGCAGTCAAACAGGCAAAAGCGCAGAAACCCGTCAAATCTGTTTCGGCCAATCTGCTGACCACGTCTCAGCGCTTATATAATAGCCATCCCAAGGCGGGGAAAACTCGCAGGAAACCACCCGCAAATGCACGTGATCCCATCGCGGGCGGTTCGAGCGCATGGTGGGGTGAGGCGTCGTTGCTGCCATCACGGGCGCACCTGATCGGGATGGCCGCCATTGTTCTTGGTCGGGAAAAATGGGGCGTCGCTGCATGAACCTAGCTCGATCAAAATCCGCCGCTCGTACGCCGGGTAAACCTAGTCGTCGCGATCTGGCGCAACGGCGAATGGCGGGACCGAAACCTTCGACGGTTTCCCGGCCCGGTCCTCGGATGGCATTCCGTAACGAAGGCCGACGGGTCTCCGCTGAATGTCGGGGGGGCAATTGATGGCTGACATTGATCCGAAAGCGGTCAACGTGGAGCCGGGGCGCAAGCGCAAGAAGCGCAACCGCCCCGATCCGTCGCCGGTGTTGAAGGCTGGCGAGCAAAAGGCGCTGGCCCGGGCCATGAAGCGCCCTCTGTCGCCGGGCGTGATGCTCGAACCCGAGGGCGAAGAATGGCGGGTGTCTTCACCGCACAGCGATGTCGCGCTCTGGGAACTTCAGATTGCCGACGCCTTCGGCACGCGGTCGCAGGCGGTTATGCGCGCGTTCCTGTTCCAGCTACAGAAGCTGGCGCCGAAGCACTGGGACGAAGCGACACAACGCTGGAAGGCCGACGAGACCGAATGGAACGCGGCGTTGGCCATGGTTGCTGACATCAGGCCGCGCAATATCACCGAAGCGGCATTGGCAGCGCAGATGGTGGCGGTCCACTGGATGCAGATGCGGTTGTCGGCGCAGGCATTGAACGGCGGGGGCATGATCATGGAGCGCGACGCTGCTCTCGCCTCGAAACTGGCCCGTACCTACGCCGCGCAAATGGAAACCCTCCAGACCGTGCGGGGCGGCAAGAAGGTGACCAGACAGAAAATCACAGTTCGGAAGGAAACCCATCAGCATGTGCATTACCACCGGGGGGAGGAAGGAAACGGAGACCAATCCCATGGACGAACTGCCGCCGTTGATGACTCCCGCAAAGCTTTGCCAAGCCCGGACAAGGGCGGGGACGTTGTGCCGCTGCCCCGCATTGCGCGGTCGTGAGCGCTGTCGTCTGCACGGTGGCCGTGCTGGCGCGCCCAAGGGCGAAGCAAACGGTAGCTGGAAACACGGCGGTCAAACGAACGATGCCATTGCTCTGCGGCGGGAAGCAGGCAGGCTTTTGAAGGAATTACGAAATGTCTGATACACCGGATTTTGGACGTGGCCCGAACGGCCTAGCTTTGTTGTGCGAACACAAGCTGGATGAGTTGGTGGCCGAGAAGGCGGAATGCACCGACCGGCAACGGGTGCGCGCGATCAACAAGCACATGCACACGCTGCGGGAACTGCTGCGGTTCGCGAAGTCGCGGGCGGGTTATACGGGCAACTAATTCGAGAAGGGGTGGGATCGTGAGCGACATAGAAAACACTGTGGAGAGACTTATCTACGCCCGACTTACGATCTTGTATGACTTTGACAAAGACGAAGACGGTAACCCCCGAGAGGAGCGCGCGGGTGAAATTGCCTTGGCGGCAAGGCCGCAAGCTGGTGATGTTATCGATGTCTTGAGGGAAGGCGAGCTAGAGCCTGACGTTGTGACGGTGCGGTACGTGCATCACTGCGCCGTGGCTGTTCCGCTTCCAGAAACCGCCTTCCCAAGTATGCAACGCACAAAGCCTTCTCTGGAGATTGTCGCCGATTACACTCCTTTCGCTCTTAGGATTCCTCGGTTCTAGCGGCCAAAAAAAGCCCCCGCCGAAGCGAGGGCCAAGGTAGTATATATCGCCGGTCTAGTTCGGATCACTGATGTGGCAGCCCGGCCCGTTGTAGCAGGTGCCATGCATGACGAAGTTGCCGGAGCCACAATTTGCCCCGTCCTCGTCACACTGCCCGGATGGATCGTCGTCCTCCAGATCAGTGTCGCGCGTCATGTCGTCGAGGCGGTCGATCAAGCGCTCCGTAAGGTTTTCCAGTTCGTGCCGGGAAAGCATGGGGATGGCCTGCGCCAAAAGGGCGAGAGGGAGCGCCGTCGCGTTGGGATTGGTGGCCATCGTCAAGCCTCCCCTGCCAGTCGGGCGAAGTCGGCTTGAAGGACTTCCATCGCGTTAGCCGGAAATTCGCTGTCGTTGGCGAGGTCGTCCGCCTCGATCATGGACGCCTTGAATATCGCGGCTGCCATGGTTGGCGACGGGGTCAGGGCAAGCTCGCGGCTGACCCGCCAGAAGGGCGCGCAGAAGTCCCGAACCCATGCGTCGTCCATGACTTTGCTCATCGCATCGAGTTCGTGGCACTCGTTTCCTGCGGCGGGATGCTGGCGCCAGCCTTTGCCGTACTTGGTCTCCAGCGCCCATCTACGGCGCAACAATACTTCGTTGGCCCCGGCGTAAGCTCCGATTTCAAGGTCGGCCTGTTGCAGTACGTCCGCCCGCAAATAGGCATGCAGCGCCTTGTCCCACGTCGGATCGACTCCGGTGGTGGCAAGTGCGGCCTGATGTGTGGTGAGGCGGCGGGAGATGATGTCGATGGTTGCCATGGTCACGCTCCCATCGTCTTGAGGGAGCGGAGGGCGGCGAGGATAAACTGTTCGTACCAGTCCATGTCGCGTTCGTGCTGGATCAGGTAATCCAGATCACGGCGGGTAATCGCTAGGCCGGACTGCCGGTCGCAGACGCTGTGCCCCATTGCGACCCAGAGCTGGATTTCCACGCCCTCAACGGTCCGTGCGATCGCCTCGCGGATGATCTTTTCTGCCGTGTCGATCTCGGACCAGACAGCCTCGCTGGCCTGCCGACACGCTTCCCCCTGCTCATCGAAGGCCGGGACGCTAAGCCGTGCGAAGGCCGCGCTGCGGCGCTCCCAAGCTGCGAGAATGGCCGCATCGGGGTGCGTTGATGCAAATGCCGGTACGGCTGCAATCGCGGCTGTGGCAGGAATGGCGCCAAGGATTGCCCGCCGCGTGGCGGTGAGTGTATTGATGGTCATAGTCGTTTCCTTGTTACCGCAAGGTTGTCGATGAGAGCCGGGCGGGAAGTTACCGCTTCCCCTCGGCTCGACTTTCTGTTATCAGGAATGAATGAGCAAAGCAAGAGTTTCTGTTAACAAAAATAAGATGGGGCGACCGGCGACCGGTATCGGGCAGATGATTGGCGTCCGGTTGCATTCAGAAGATCTACAACTGTTAGACCAATGGATCTTGGCGAACGATCCTGAAATCAGTCGTCCAGAAGCGATGCGCCGCATTCTTCGTTCCGTGGCATAGGGCCTAGGCGGGTGTTCGCGCGATATCGAGCTCGCCAGCGCGAGACGGAGTACAGTGAAGGCTTCAGGGACGGTTCCGGCTGTCCAAGCATGGCTCAGATACGTCGTTGGGACGATCAAACGCTTCATCAGCGACTGGCTGGTGATCTGTCCTCTGAGTCGCGGAGCATGGCCGAAAGGGAACTACGCAGACGAGAGGCGTGGGCTGCCCCGGCTGGACGAGCGTTCTATCTCTCAATCGCTGCCGTTATTATCTCGGCGGCGGCCCTTCTTGTTTCATGGATTGGATTGATGCAGCGTTACTGAAGAGCGAGTCGCTCTAAAATTTGCGCTCGACCTGCTCCGGATCGAACCGCTGGCACTGGCCAACAAAGTCACCAGACTTGCCGGAAATGCTGATGGCCCCGGTGTAGCGATCAAGCCGCAGTTTGGGATTGTTGAGCAGGCTCACGGCGACAGATGCGGTGATCTCGCCATCGCCGTACTCGATGTTTTTGATCTTGAACCAGCCATCTTCGCCACCCCGAATGGTCGGCAGCATGGTACGGGGCATCCGTAGGCGAGGATCGGCGTCGTTGATCCGGACGCGGACTTCATCCTCAAACCCCTGGCTTCGCTGGCCATAGACAGTCGCGTTGGCAGAATTACCGCTGTTGTCCCATGCGAAGGCAGAACCACTGGTCACCTTGTTGGCACTACCGCCACCGAAGCAGACTAGATTGAGTTCGTCTGAATTGACTTCTGCCACAACAGGTGACGCGAAAATCGCGAATGCGACCGAAAGTGTGGTCCCGAATTTAGCCATGACGTTCCCCTTTCGTCAGCGGCAGATTACGGCACTACAGAACTTATGCAATGCACAGGCCGACGCAGGGGGGATTGGGATCCACGTCCGCTCTTGCCCCCGATCGCCAAGCCTGAAAAACAGGCCGGAACAGGTGAAAGCAGGTCGCGAAAGATGCGCTGGTTGGCCGCCAGTGGAAGAGTATTGGCGGCGTTGAGGCTTAAAAGTAGCGAGGCCGGACTCGCAAGCCCGGCCTCTAGCTTGTCTGTGGTAGATATGCGCGCTAGCGCAGTGATCTGCTCCTCAGCACTTACTCGTCCACCTATTAAACTCAGGTACGCTTTGCAAGTTCCATTTTCCTGCGCACCCGATGCGCTCCGCGATATCGAGTACGCAATCGCCCCTGCACGGTTGGCAAGATACTTGCCAGCGGCGGACCATGACAAGCCGTATGCGATGCGCCTCTACCTCTGGAATGCCAGCATCTGCGAGAGTTTGTATCTTCCCCTCCAGACTGCTGAGGTATGCGTGCGCAATGCTATCCACTATACGTTAATTCGGCGTTACGGGCAGGATTGGAACACAAACCACGCATTCACAAACCTCTTGCTCAAAAAGTACCAGGAAGAGTTATTCCGCACTACCGCCGACGAAAAAGAGGTCCGAGGCGCGGCTTATACGGTGGACCATGTAGTTGGTGGCATGTCGTTTGGATTCTGGGTCAATTTGCTGACACACAGCTTTCGCCACCACCTATGGCAGCAAGGAATGCGGAGATCCTTTCCCCACATTCCACAGGGAATTGAAAGGGAAGATGCTTACGCCAAGGTTAATCAGTTAAGGGTGTTCCGAAACAAAGTTGCCCACCATTACGCTATCTTTGACCGTCGGCCGCTTGCTGAACATCAAAATGCGATGGAAATAATCGGATGGTGCTCACCATCGGCTGTTCATGTTGTGCGGCAACTGTCTAACCCACGCAGAGTTGTTCAAAAGCCCAAACGCTGGCCTACGCTATGACTCCACGCCTAGAGTTCGCTCTGCTCCTAATCATTCACCTGATCGCCCTAGCATGGGGCATCAGCGCGGTTATCGACTGGCTGCGATAGACCACACCAGCAAGCCGCCTAAGCCTTGCTGAGCCGCCACCCGCGTCCGTTCTCAAGTTTCTTCGCGCTGGACGGTGCGAACACTAATTCCGGTCTCTTCAGCTATTTCTCGGGCGATCCCCTTTGGCCGGTGGCCGCGTCCATCTTCGCGCTGACTTTCAATCGCAGCATTTTGCGTCGATTGAACCTCGCGGCGCATCGCCTTCAATTCACCGTAGCGCCGGATATGCTCGTCGCGCTGGTCTTTGGTCAGGTCGAGCCGGTGCAGAACGCTGGCAAGGTGTGACATTTCGGGGAGCGAACCGCTCGCTGGCACGTTCGATAAATATGGACAGAAAACCTCCCTCGTCCCCACGTGGGCCGGGCGCTCGTTCGCCAGAGCGATCGGTGAAGGACGATAATCCGAAACGGTCCACGGTCGAAAATTGGCCGCGCGGAAGCTTCTACAACCTCTTGGGCCCTCGCAAACCGTAGACATTTCATTGTGTGCAAGACGGGGTAGATGAAAACCCCCTTCATCCACCCCTGACCCGCAACTCAGGAGAAATCGGGCTGTCACGCCGATACGCTGGGCCGAACGCGGGAAGCAACCGAAATATGCTTTGTTCAATGACGTTTACTGTTTGTTGATCAGCCGATTTTGCACGTCGCTTTTGGGTAGCTGGGCTTCGCAGCCCACCAATTCCGCGATGCCCATCATCTAGATCGTCAAGGCCATGAGTGCGACGAGAAACAGAGCTACCGCCGCCAGCAGGAGCAAGAGCACAGCTGTTGATAGCCAGAGCGACGCTGGCGCCCGAGGGGCCTCCTCCTCATCCAGGAGGTGACGGTACTGGCTGAGTATGTCGTTATCTGCGTACTGTTTCGCGAGGGGAGATCGTAGGACGGCGGCGCTTACCGCTGATTTGGGCAGCGGGACGTGAAAGCGGCAGCCGTACAGGTAAGCCTTCTGCCATACGACCTCCACGCTGCAACCTCCTAAGTCAGGAAGGTCGAGGGATATTGTGCTGCCGAGCGGAAGCGACGCTGTAGATTCCAGCAGCAACCCGTTCTCGGACAGATTGTGAACGGTCGCGATATGCTCCGCTCCGGCATGCTCGGCCGGAATGTCGAGGCTGACATCCCTGCGCACGCGCCAACGGCGTTCGTCGGGGTTCGGCTGAGTTTGAATCCGCACTTGCATTTATCACTCCCGGACTTCTTGCAGGGAGTGGTTTCAGAAATTTCCTAATAGGCTGTTAACTTGGTCGTGTAATCGGACCCTATTGAGATGAAACGGTTTTTAGCATGGCTGGGTTTCAGTAGCGGGCGCCACTGCACGTTCACATTGTGCCGCGCCAATGAGGCTTTACTCAAATACTCCGCCGTCAATTTCCTTGCCTTAACTGTATTATTGTGCTACGACAGTAGCACACTCATCGTCGAGATGACAGAAGAGGTTTTATGCAGGACGCCCACATCAGTTTTCGCGCCAACGAGGTGGTGGTTTCCGCGCTCGCGGCGCAGGCCCAGAGGGCCGGTTGTTCCCTTTCCGAATATCTCCGCTCGCTGGTCCGCGAAAAGGTAGGGCTTCAGTGAATCTCACGCTCGGAGAAATCCTCGCGGCTGCCCTCGCGCCTGATCCATCTTCGATCGAGGCCGCACTTGAAGAACGGGCGCAATACTGTGCCGGTGTCGAACTTTCGCGCCAGATCGCGCCCCTCCTGAGAGAAAGCGAAGAGCGGACATTCGACGCGCTGACCTGCGTTCCCGACTCCGAGCTCGCCATGTTGCGGTCGCCGGAAGGCTGGGCAGTGCTGGCATCGCTCGTGGCTGCCGATCTCGGTGTTCCGAATTTCACCTATCAGCCGACGCGGCACTGACGGAGGACATGTAATGGCTATCAACTGGGCGCTGTTGAACAACAACAGCTTTGAAAACGCACTCGCTCGCGGAATGGAGATGGGCAAAATCGCGGGGGAGGCGAGGGACAAGCGCCAGTATCAGAACGCGCTCAATACGGTGATGATGCCGCAGGAGTCGACTGTCCCTGACAGCCCGGCCAACGCACCTGACTTCAAAAAGCGCCGTGCGGAAGCCATGCGTGTCATCGCGGCACGCAATCCCGGATTTGCGATGAAGCTCATGGAACGCGCGGACGAACAGGAGTTCAATACCGCGATGGGCGAGTACCTGACGCCGAACGGGCAGCCGAACGCGCTGTTGGGTTTGCCGTCGCATCACTCGGGCATCAATCCCGCCGCCAACGCGCAATGGGGTAGCAATCCGCAGCCTGAGGCAATGCCGCCTGCTCAGATGCCGGGTGTTCAGATGCAGGGTGCTGTGCAGCCATCGGGTGCGACGCAGATGCCGGGTGCATTGCAGCCATCCGATACGCAACAGGGTCCGGCACCGGTCCCCGACAGTTTGCCCCCGCAAGCACAACGGGCACCCGACATGGCGTTCCTGGGGGAACCCCGGAGTGGACAGGACCGGGCCTTTCTCGCCATGCTCCAGCGCAATCCTGAAAAGGCGCTGAAGATCCAGTCGGCACTTCGCGACAACTTCATGGACCGGCTTGAGGCCGAATCCGACTTCTACGGCCTTGCCGTCAGCGCGTTGACCCGAACGAGCGACGATGCCGGATGGCAGGTGGCGATGCAGCAGCTTGCACCCCGCGCGCAGGCCATGGGCGTCGATCTGATGGCCACGATTCCGGCGCAGTACCCCGGCCCGGAAGCAGTGGGGCAGCTTCTGGAACGTGCCTTGCCGATCAAGGAACGGCTCGATTACCTGCTCGATGTTGCCAACACCAAGGCAGACAACGAGCGGGCCGATCGCAACACGGACAGCCTCATCGAAGACCGCGAGGGCCGGCGTGCCGAGACCCGTCGCTATAACGAACGCCGAATCGATACGACGCGGCGCGGGCAGGACAAGACCGATGCGCGCGTGCGGTCCGGACAGGGCAGTAAGCGGACCAGCAGGGGCAAGGCTCGCCCGACTGCGACCGACGCCAAGGGCAACAAGGTTGAATGGAACGGCAAGGCCTGGGTGCCGGTCGGGTGAGCAATCCGCCTCCGCCCCCGCCGGGCTTCACCATCGACACCAAGCGCAAGGCTGCTGTTCCTCCTCCGCCCGAAGGATTCACCCTTGATGGCGATGCGGTGGACGGGGACACGCTGCGCACCAACGAGGGTCCGAACCTTCGTCTCTATGGCGCCGACGCCCCGGAGAGCGAACAGGTCGGCTGGGACCGTGCGGGCAACCCGGTGCGCATCGGGGACATGGCAACGATCGCGCTGGGTGATGTCGTAACGCCCAACGCCCTTGTCGGCCCGGTGATGATGCAGAGCTGGGGGCGTCCGGTTGCCCCTGTGATGCAGGACGGCGCCGATGTCGGGCAGCATATCATCCGGCAGGGCAATGCTCTTGCCGTTCCGGAATATCTCGCAGATGATGCGGAGCGTCGGGCCAGCTACATGGAGGCCGAGAGGCTGGCCCGGCAGAATCGTCTGGGCGTGCATGATACTTTTGCGCAGACGCCCGAACAGCACCGCGCCAATCCCGACTTTGCACCGGATCGCGAGACGGTCGCCCGCTTCTGGGACACGCCGACGCCGTTTGCGGGACTGCGGCCCGAAGTGGAGGCCGGATATGTTGATCTGCTCAAATCGGGCTCGGCGGATGATATTCTCGCCTACGCGACGGCCAACAGCTTCACGCTCGATCCGGAAGATGTGCGCGGATACGTCGCGGATCGCGATGCAGGCAAATCGGTTTCGACTGTCCCGACCTACAAGGACACGCCCGCACCGTTGACCGACGTGGGCGATGGCCGAACCGGCGCGACGATGCGCGGTGTGGCTGACGGCGTGCTGGCGGGCGGGCTCGATGAGGCAGGGGCGGTGATCGATACCTTCGGTCTGACACCGGGCCGCGAGAATGTCTGGAACAGCGAGCAGCGCCTTGCCGACATCTGGGCCAACAACCAGCAGCAGAACAGCGCGATTACCGGTTACGACGACATGGTCAATCCCGGCTGGCGTCTTGGAGGGCAGATTGCCGGTGGTCTCGTGGTTCCATTCGGGGCGAAAGCAAAGACCGTGCCCGAACTGTTCCGGGTCGGGGCTGCCTATGGCGGTGCGGAGGGCTTCCTGGGCACCGATGGCAGCTTTGGCGAGCGCGCCATCGGCGGAGCGATCGGTGTACCTGTTGGCGGCGCTGTCGGGGCAGTAGGCGGCAAGGCGCTCGATTTCATCGTCCCGAAAGTCGCGGCCCGGTTTGGTCCGAAACGCGCACAGGCCGCTCAGGAAACGGGAGAGGTTGCGGAAGGCTATGCGGATGAAACCGCAGTCAGCGCCACGCAGGACATTCCGCCCCCGCCAGAGGGTTTCACGCTCGACCGCCAGCCTGATGCGCCGGCCCGGATGGATGCGTCGGTCACCGAGGCGCAACTGCGCGCGGCGTCCGAAGACATCGCACCCGGTGACGTGCTGCCGGTTGCGTCGAATGTCGTGGCCGATGCAGACGAAGCGGCGTTGATCGATGCGGACCGCTATCAGCAGGCCGTGCCGGTCAACGAGCGCAACGAACTGAAGCGGCAGACGATCGTGAACTACATGGGCCGCGAGGTGCCGAAAGTCGGTCCGGTCGATATGGTCGGGTATCTGCGCACGCGCGGCGGGCTGGCCGATCAGGGCGGTGAGCTGACCCACATGGGCCTGACCAACAAGGCTCGCTCTGGCATGGACCACGTCGGGCAGGAAATGCGGTTCGGGCCGCTGCTCAACGATCAGGGCATGAGCCTCGACGATGCTGCCCATGCCGCGTGGGAGGCCGGGTACTTCCCCGAGTTGTCGGAGCGGCCCACCGTCAGTCAGTTTCTCGATGGCCTGCGCGACACCTACGAGGGTCGCAACCGTCGCTTCCTGCCCGAAGATCAGGGACAGGTGCAGAGATTCGAAGCGGCGCGGGCTGATCGTTATGACCTCGAGCAGCGGATTGCCGAAGAGGGTCCGATCTGGCGCGATACCAGCGTGCCCGCCGACGAGCCGCAATTCGCGCCGGTTGAGGCGTTTGAGGACTGGGGACCGACCGCGCCCGACTTTGCCGGTAACATCAATCTGGCGAAGCTGGGCAGTCCGCAGGACATCACGCGCGCCCTGTCGCAGACCGAAAAGCGTATCGGTTTCGACGCGGCGACCAGAGGAAGGGTGACTCAGGCCGAAACCGAACGATTGGCTGCCGAGCTCAACATGACGCCCGAAAAGCTTCTGTCGCGTCGCAAGGGAGAGGCTTTCAGCGCCGAACAGGCTTTGGCGGCACGTCAGATACTGGCAAAGTCTGGTAACGAACTGGTAAACGCGGCCCGGCGGGTGAAGGCGCTCGATGACCCCGGCGACGAACTGCTGGCGGAGTTCCGCAACAAGTGGATGCGTCACGTTGCCATCCAGGAACAGGTCGCGGGCATGACGGCGGAAGCTGGCCGCATGCTCCAGCAGTTCCGGATGACGGCGGACAGCCGCGCGGTACGCGGTGACGTGCTTGGCGCGCTGGTTCGTGCGGGCGGCGGCAAAGGCTCCTTGCAGGAAACTGCCGGGGTGTTGCTCGATGCCGTCGAGATGGGGCCGGGCAAGTTCAACGCTCTGAGCGAGAAGCTGACCAAGCCGAAATGGAAGGACAAGGCCAGCGAGATCTACATCAACTTCCTGTTGTCGAACCCGCCCACGCATGTCGTCAACATGGTCAGCAACACCCTGACCGCGATTGCGCAGATTCCGGAACATGCAGCCGGGGCGGCGATCGGTGCGGGGCGTCGTGCTGTCATGGGCGAGAAGGCGCAGGACCGCGTTCTTGCCAGCGAAGTGGGGGCACGCGCCATCGGGTTGCTACAGGGAGCCAAGGAAGGCGCACGGCTGTTTGCGCAGGCGCTCAGGACCGGCGAGGCATCTGACTTCGTGTCGAAGGTCGAGGGCGACGAGCACAAAGCCATCGGCGGAAAGCTTGGCGCTATCGTGCGGGGGCCTACCCGGCTGCTCACGGCGGAAGACGAGCTGTTCAAGGGCATTGCCCGGCGCATGGAAATGAACGCCCAGGCGGTCCGTATCGCCCACAAGGAAGGGCTGAGAGGCAGGCAAGCCAAGGCGCGCATTGCCGAACTGGCGGCAAACCCGACCGATGCGATGTTCGCGCAGGCGCTCGACTACGGGCGTTATCTGACGTTTCAACGCAAGCTTGGCGAGTTCGGACAGGGTCTTTCGCGGATCACGTCCAGCAACCTGCCCGCCAAGATCATCATTCCATTTGTGCGGACGCCCATCAATCTGATGAAGTTTGCGACCGAGCGTTCGCCTGCGGCCCCGCTGCTGGGAGAGTGGCGCCGTGATTTCATGGCAGGCGGTGCGCGCCGGGACATGGCCGTTGCCAAGGTGATGCTTGGAACCGGCTTTGCTATGACGATGTACGAGGCGGCGCTGGAGGGCAAGATTACCGGGGCTGTCCCGCCCGATCCGGCCAAGGCGCGGCTGATGTATGCCGATGGCTGGCAGCCCTACTCGCTGAAGGTCGGGGACCGCTACGTCAGTTATTCGCGGCTCGATCCGTTCTCGACCACGATTGGCGTTGCGGCGGACATGGCCACGCTTCCCAGCGGTCTCAGCGACCGGCAGCTGGACGACAAGGCCACAATGCTGGTTGCCTCGATCATGGGGAACCTTGCCAGCAAGACGTGGCTGTCGGGCCTGTCCTCGTTCGTGGAGGGCCTCGCCGATCCGGGGCGCTATGCAGGCAACTGGCTGGAACGGACGGCAGGTGCCGTTGTCCCCGCTGGTGTTGCGGGTGTGGCGCGTGCGATCGATCCGGTATCGCGTAATCGTGACGGTATCGGGGAGGCGATACAGTCGCGCATTCCCGGCATGTCGCAGAACCTGTTGCCCCGTCGCGACATCTTCGGTGAGCCGATCGAGAACGACAGCCTCGGTCCTGACCTCATCTCACCTTTCTGGCAGTCGAGGGACAAGAACGATCCCGTCGTTGCCGAGATGCTGCGCATTGAAAAGAGCGTCAGCGCGCCGGGCAAGCAATATACCGAAGACGGTGAGCGGATCGATTACACGCCCGAAGAATATGACCGCTATCACGAGATTGCCGGGCGTCTGACCTACAACGATCTGCTCGGACTGGTCGGCTCGTCCGAATATTCGAAGATGCCGGACGCCGCGAAGCGCAAGGCGGCCCAGCGGACCATCGCCAAGGCTCGAAAGGCAGCCCGCGAAGTGCTGGCCGATCCAGATTATCCGATGCCTGTGAAGGGTGGAGATGACAGCCGTCTGACCAGCGGGTCGCAGAAAGCCGGCGAGACCCCTCCGCCGCCTCCGGGATTCGCGATAGAGGGCGAGAGCGCGGGTCGCAATATCTATCAGGACTTGCGGGATGCCATTCCCGGTGTTCGCTTTACGTCGGGCTATCGGGACGAAGCGTATCAGGCGCATATGCGTCAGCGGGGCTACAAACCCGCACGCAACAGCGGCCATCTCGACGGCTCCAGCTTCGACCTCCTGCCACCGTCCGGAAAGTCGATGGGCTGGCTGATGAAGGAAGTGAAACGGGTCGATCCCAAGGCGCGGTTGCTGCCCGAGGGCGATCATCTGCACGTTACCTTCCCCGGCTACTATGGCGCACCGGCTATCGGCGGGGCAGCGGGGCTGAAGAATCCGCTGGCGGGAATGCCGCCTCCACCGGAGGGTTTTGTGGTGGATGTGAGGTGAGATTATCTTGCGCTGTTTCCTCAGCCCTCAAGCTTCAAGAGGCCTACCCGCGTCTGCGTCGCCCACTGATCGACGAGACCCTGCATTAACTCTGACAAGAAAGGGTCAGTTCCAGCGTCAAAACTTTCGGGCGGTGCGCCGAAGCGGATTAGGTGTGCGGTAATTCTGCAGTAAAGGACGAATGCGCCTCGCATCATGGGTGGCGGCACTTGACCTAACGGAACCGATGAATCGGCGACCAGGCACTGGATTGCAGCTTGTATCTCAGGGCTTTGGAAGTTGAGATCATTCTGCGCATGTGCGCAAGCGTTACGCATGTGGCGTAAGAGGTCGATATTCCCTTTGGTCTCTTGGTCGATAATTCCCAAGGCTTTGGCGAGAAGGGTACGACTGGCGAAATTGCCTGCAGGCCCATTGAAGAGCGTCTCACGCTCGTCTTTGTTTGCCCTTTGGAATCTCTCCACCAGAACATTCCGAAGAGCATCATCAACCATCGTTGCAGATAGCATTATGACGCCACGGTCACTTTCAGCGACTAAATGTCGGGCGAATTGCTCCTGATCCAAATCCTCAGTTGCCACTTGCGAAAGGACCTTAAGCCCTTTGATCACTTCTTTTCGGCTAGTCGTCATCTCCTTGAACCTCTCACAATCGAGCCTGCGCGCGTAGGACCGGCCCGTAACGTCCCTATTGTCCCTAATGTCCCGGTGGTGCTGAGGCGCATCCGCTACGATCGACGGCTTAGGTTGAGGAGCAGATACAGCGCAATGAAGGTGCCCAGCGCTCCGATCATGATCGCTTCGCCTGAGGCATTCACCGATCGCAGGAAAGCTATCACCCCGATCGCGACAAGGCCGGGGATGAGCGAAAGCAGAAACCTAGTCATGGCATGTCACTCAGCTTGGTACGGATCATTCCGAAGATAGGCGCTGAGAATTAAGTTCATTCGCGCACGATGCATATCATTGTCCGCGCTCTTAAACCGGGCAATCATAGCCCAAAGGACGGGCGCATCGGATTTCTTGATCTTGGTCTCTTCGAAATCCCCATAATATCGATGGCCGCGCGTATGGGAGATCGGGCGATGCTGATTAAAGTCGATGTTGATGGCGTCGCTTGCGTCCCAAGTTTGACTGGATCTTCGCACCTTGCAAGCAAAGTCTATAAGTTGCTCGGTCAAAGGCTTCAGGTTCTGAGGTTTTGGGACATGCGGCGCTTCGCAAAACTGATGTGATGCAAAGTACCGTATGCTGCGATCGACACCACTTGCGGACGCAAGCGCCTTTTCAAAATAGCTCCACGCGCCCTCTGAAATCCACTCCAGGTAGGGAAACCGGACAGTATCTCCCCAAAAGAGTGCCTCGCTCTTCCGAACCCAATGGCATCTCGCAACATGGCTTAGTGTTTCAGCATCGAGCATCGTGACCAGCACACGCGGCGCGCCCCGTTCATCTCCTACTGCGTCAAAATACAGGCTAAATCTGGGATCGAGAGCGTCGATACAGCGCTGAAAGTTCGCCCGAATATCACTCGGTTCGAATGGCTGCACCTGGGGTAATTGCGAAAGATATGCTTGAACTGCGTTTGTGGGGAGACGAACGGCTTCGGCAATATTGGCAATGGCTATTCCGCGAAAAAAGAGGTGCTGCGCCGTCAGCAGAAACTCCAGATCCGTCGCATTCTCGATATCCGCGGTGCTATTAGGTGCAACGGGACGATCAGGGTGCATCATCTCCGGCGGATGTTTGACCTTGTCGTCATCATTCCCGACTGCTGGCTTTCCCCGGAAATCGCCGCGAGGTGTAACCCCCTTATCACGCTTCAAGTCGAAGCGGTAAATCTCACGATAAGGTAATCCGAAGATTTCGACATCTGGCGCAACGTGGATCGAAATCCGGTGCGAGACCTTCTTTATCTGCCGCAAAAGCTCAGTGCTTCGAAAGTCTCGGAACCAACCCATCTGCACACGTTCAGGCGCCCGGGACATTTCGACATCTTCTAAAGCTTTCAATTCGCTCGCTGGCAAAGGCCGTCGCGAGACGTTTACGACAAGATCGATGTCTCCAGCGTCGTCTCCCGACCTCCCGGTCAGCACACTTCCGAATAGCCAAATGGACTCGATGCGCCGCGAAGATTCCGGATCCGAGTTTAGCGCTTCAGCCTTCGCGATGATCGCGGGCAGCAGCGCCAAACCTTCTTCAATCGGGAAGCGCTTGATAAGCCTTGTGGCGACGAGCCGAATTCCTTTGTCGGCCAGTCCCCAATGCTCGATGCCCTTGTGATCAATGCCGTCGAATTTGATCCAACCATCGGCCGCCAAGTCGCGTAACGTCTTCGACGCTTGTGGCTCACGGATGTGAAGATCCCGCATAGCTTCGATTGCTGAGAAATGTTCTCGCTTCAGCAAGGTCTTCAACATTGCGGGCCGGTTGCCGAATATCAGGGTGTCGCGGTCAATGTGCATCTACACAGGCTATCCGCGACAGCTGCAAGGGTAAATACACAGAGGCCGTTAGGCGCGCAAGAAAGCGCGGTGCGGGTGTGGAAACGAAAGTAGAACGAGCCTTGAGTAGATCGTGTGTAATCACGCCGGGAATTACACGGAAGTTGCCGGAACGTTCTGCGACCAGAACGGAGCGTGAATCAGGTTTGTTTATGAGAGCTTAGGAATGCTCCGGAACCGACCGGAATGCTTGGAGCGTTGACTGTAAATCTGCCCGTGCAAGCGTACGCTGGTTCGAATCCAGCCCTGTCCACCACCGCCGCCATGTTACTATCCTTTCCTATAGCCGATCTCGCCCCCGTAATCGCTAATGTCGCGATTGATCGGGATAAGATGGGATTGGTTGAAAGATGGACATGGGATTGCGCGACACGGTCGCGCTGGTAACCGGCGCGGGCGGCAATATCGGATTGGCCATCTGCGCCGCGCTGAAGCGCGAAGGGTGCCATGTCGTCGCGACCGATGTGACCCGGCCCGACGATGGTGGCGATTTTGAATGGCACGATCTTGACGTCACGTCAGAGGCCGGTTGGCAGGGCGTCATCGACGGGATCAGGCAGCGCCACGGCAGGCTGGACGTGCTGGTCAACAATGCGGGCATCGCGCTGATGAACCCCATTTCGGAAACCAGCGTGGAAACGTGGGATCGCACCATGGCGATCAACGGCAAGGGGGTGTTTCTGGGCATGAAGCACGCACAGGCGCTGTTGGCCGAAACCGGGCAGTCGCGAGCGGGTGGATCGGCGATCGTCAATCTCGCGTCGGGCGCGGCCGACAAGCCCGCCGCATTTTCCATCGCATATTGTTCAAGCAAGGCGGCGGTTCGCATGGCGACGCGGGTCGCGGCGGTTGAATACGGTGCGCTCAAGCTGCCGATCCGGGTCAATTCGGTCCACCCCGGCGTCGTCGCATCGGCGATGATGGATCGTATCCTCGAACGCTATTCCGGCATTACCGGCGTTGCGGCCGGCGATCTGCGTCAGGCGGTGCTGGCCAGCCATCCGATGGGCAAATATGTCGAACCTGACGAAGTGGCCGACGCCGTCGTCTTCCTCGCATCCACCGCATCGCGCCATACGCACGGCGCTTCGATCCATGTCGACGGCGGACACGCGGCGACGTAATCGCAACTTTGGCGGACTGCCGCATGAACCGAAGGAGGGGACAGCCATGACAGGCCGGATCGCAGGAAAAGTCGCGTTGGTGACGGGGGGCGCGTCGGGGCTGGGCGAGGCGATCGTGCGCCGCTTCGTCGAAGAAGGCGCGAAAGTTCTCATCGCCGACATCGACGCGGCTGCCGGTGCGGCGCTGGCCGGTGAATTGGGCGATGCCGCGGACTTCGCAAAGCTCGACGTGACGCAGGAGCAGAACTGGATCGACGCATTTGCTCGGCTTGACGTGACGCACGGGCAGGTCGGCATACTCGTCAACTGTGCCGGGATCACGACGATCGGCTCGGTCGAGGACGTGACGCTCGATGCCTTTCGGCATGAACTGGACGTCGATCTTGCGGGCGTGTTCCTTGGTTGCAAGCACGTCGTCCCACTCATGAAGCGCACCGGCGGTTCGGTCATCAATATCGCGTCAATGGCCAGCATCCGGGCCAGCGACTATCTCGTCGCCTACAACGCGGCCAAGGCGGGGGTGACGCACATGACCAAATCCATCGCGCTGCATTACGCGCACAAGGGATACGGCATGCGGTGCAATTCGGTGCATCCCGGCGTGATCCGAACCCCAATCCTCGACAAGGTGCTGGCCCAATCGGACGATCCCGACGCGCTGTTCGCCCAATGGGTAAAGGGGCACCCGATCGGTCGGCTCGGCCGCGCGGACGAAGTTGCGTCGTTATGCCTTTATCTTGCCAGCGACGAGAGCGCGTTTGCGACCGGCGCGGAGTTCGTGCTCGACGGCGGGTCGTCGCTTTAACGCCTGAATGAGCGGGCCAATCTGCGAATGCTGCCGGAACGCCTCGCTGCCGACCATTCCCATTAAATCGTTTCAGCTGAGACAAGTTGCTGGTCGGACAGGGTTTGCTTCCCGTCGAACCGCGATGGCGGCTGCGGCACCGCCGCTGTCTTGCCCAATTCTGTTGATTGGTCGCGCCCGAATATGATCGGGGCGCGGCGCGGTATAGAAGATGGGACGGGACGATTTCTTTGCACGACAAAGGGCGCGAAATGCGCGCCGCGATCAAACGCGGTCACGGCCGGGGCAAACGCGATTTCCGCCGGGGCATTGCCGGACTGGCCAGCCCCGTCGCGCTTGGCTGGGCGCTGGTTGCGCTTCCCGCGCAGGCGAGTGAACCCGAGGGCGAGGCAGCGCCCCCCGTCGAAGCGCATGTTCGCGGCGATGCGCGCATTTATGATGCCGATCACTTCGCACGGTTTGCGCCGCGCACTGCATACGACATGCTGGTGCAGGTGCCTGGCTTTTCGATAAAGCAGGCCAATGGCGAGCGCGGCCTTGGCGAAGCGTCGGAAAACGTGCTGATCGACGGCAAGCGGATCGCCAACAAATCGGGCGGAGCCTTGCGTGAATTGCAGCGGATCACCGCGGCCGAAGTGCTCAGGATCGAAATCGTCGATTCGTCCAGCCTCGGCATCGCCGGACTTTCGGGTCAGGTCGCCAACGTGATCCGGGCCGAACGGGGCGGCGCGGTCGGCCAGTTTCAGTGGAACCCCGAATGGCGCGCGCACTATGCCCGCCCGTTCTGGTTCCGGGGGCAGGTCAGTTATTCCGACAAGGCGGGGCCGGTGGATTATACCATGTCGGTCGAAGACGACGGCTCGCGCGGTGCATTTGGCGGGCCTGTCAGGATATTCGGCCCTGACGGCCTGTTGCGCGAAAACCGGCGCGAAGTGCTGCAGACGGGGATCGATTTTACCAAGATACAGGCTCAGGTCGCGGTCGACGGACCGGGCAGTTCGAAGGGAAACCTGACCGTCGCGATCACGCCGTATTGGTACGAACTGACGCTCGATCAGGATCGTCGTCCGGTCATCGGCCAGCCATTCAGTCGCGACCTGACGTCGACCAACAACGGTTATCAATTCGATATGAGCGGCGATGTCGACTTCAAGCTTGGGCCCGGTCGGCTGAAACTGATCGGCCTGCGCCATTTCGACGACGAACCGATCGACAATTATCAGACCACGCGCTTTACCGACGGATCGCCCGACAGCGGCGTGCTGTTCGTTCGCGACAGCCTGATCGGTGAAACCGTGCTGCGCGGGGAATATGGCTGGAAGGGCGGGCGCAACACCTGGCAGATATCGCTGGAACGCGCCTACAATTTGCTGGATCAGGAGGGCTCGCTGTTCCTGCTCGAAGATGATGGCGATTATGGTGAAATCCCGTTCCCCGGCGGTAGCGGCAAAGTGACCGAAACCCGGTACGAAGCGATGGCGACGTTCAGCCGCGCGCTGTCCCCGAAGCTTGACCTGCAAGTCGACGGCGGTGCCGAATATTCCGAACTCTCGCGAGAGACGGGCGAGGTCGTGACCCGCCGTTTCGTGCGGCCAAAGGGCAGCGTCACGCTTGGCTGGCGGCCGGATAAGGTATGGGATTTCAGCCTGAAACTGCGCCGCCGGGTCGGACAGATCAACTTCTACGATTTCCTTGCGCAGCAAGACCTGCAGGTGGATCGCGAGGATAGCGGCAACCCCGATCTCGTCCCGCCGCAAAGCTGGGAGCTGGATGTCGAGGCGGGGCGTTCGCTGGGCAAATGGGGCAAGACGCGGCTTGCGCTATGGGCTCGGCAGATTGACGACATCATCGACATCGTGCCCATTGGAGAGGATGGCGAAACGGTCGGCAATCTGCCTCGCGCCTATCAATATGGCGCGCGCTGGACCGGGACGCTCGAATTCGCGGCGCTCGGGCTGAGCGGGGCCAAGCTCGATACCGAAGCCGTTTATGAAGACAGCTCGGTGCGAGATCCGCTGTCGGGTGAAAATCGCCCGATCAGCGGCAACGACTGGTATGGGGCCAGCGCCGAGTTCCGGCATGATATCCCGCGATCCGACGTGGCCTACGGCTTCGGCGCATCCACCTCGAAAAGCCGCCCTCGCTATTACCTCACCGAAACTCAGCAGGAATGGGAAGGCCCGGTCTTCATGAACGTTTTCGCCGAGCACAAGAACGTGCTGGGGATGACTGTGCGCGGCGAAGTCGGCAACGTGCTCGGCGCACGGAACCGTCAGGAGCGGACGGTGTGGAACGGCAGGCGCCTGCGCGATCCGGTGCTGTTTTCGGAATCCGCCGACCATAAGATCGGGCCGATCTTCCGATTGCTGGTCAAGGGATCGTTTTGAGCGGAGGCGAGCCGGCTGTTTTCAGCCCCTTCGAAGCGGTTTCACATTGACATGGCGCCTTGGCTCCGGCGGATTGGAACGTGAAATCGGGAGAATGCGGCATGGAAGACAGGATTGCGGCGCTGGAGGCTCGCCTGAGCGAGCTGGAGGACGAACGCGCCATCGCGAAGGTTCTTGCCGATTACTCGCTGGCGCTGGACTGGCTGGATGAAAAGACGCTCGACCGCGTGTTCTGGGACGATGCCGATATCGACTATGGCTTTTTCAAGGGCACCGGCGCCGAGTTCAAGCCGATCCTGATGGCTTTCGAAAGCGGCTTGGGTCGCCGTTGGCATTTTACCAGCCAGTTGCGTACCGAAATTGCCGGAAACGAAGCGCGGGCGACGGGTTACAACCTGTCGCTGGCGATTGCGGCGGTGGAAAGCGGTGATCCGGGCGGGCTTTCGGGATTCTTCGGCTTCTATAACGACCGGCTGAGCAAGCGCGACGGGCGATGGGCGATTTCGGCGCGCAAACACATCCTAGTCGCGGGCACGCACTGGGACGACATCGCGATCACCGGCGACCTGTCGGCGCTGAACACGATTGGCGCAACCGGCCAGCACCATCCCGACTTTGCGAGCGTGCCAATATCGGGGTGATCGGCTTAAGCCGTTTTCCAGTCGCTTGATGCGGTCTGCATGATATTCCTGACGGCTCCATGTATGTCGGCCTTCCGACATCGCAAAGGGTTGAATGTGCGCATGGCCAAAGGCGAAACCGGGGGGTGACGGGGCAAGCTCTCCTTGCCGCCCGGGCATCGCGGCCCTAGATAGCGGCGATGGCAGGAGAAATTCTCGATAACAGGGGACGTGGCGAAGCGGGCTGGAGCTGGCCGCCCATTCACCCCGAGGGACGCAAGTTCGGTCTCATCATCGCGGCCGCCGCACTAGTTTTTGCGTTTCTGGCGTGGGAGACATTGGCGTGGCCGCTTGCCTTCCTGACGGTGGGCGTGCTTGCGTTCTTTCGCGATCCGCAGCGGGTCGTGCCTCAGGGTGACGACATGGTGGTCGCGCCGGCCGACGGCCTGATCACGTTGATCGCGCAAGTGCCGGCTCCGCCCGAACTGCAAATGGACGACGGGCCGGAATCCCCCGGAATGGGCACTCAGCCTGTTACGCGCGTGTCGATTTTCATGAGCGTTTTCGACGTCCACATCAATCGCTCGCCCATCGCCGGTACGGTTCGACGGGTCGTCTACATTCCGGGCAAATTCCTCAACGCCGATCTCGACAAGGCGAGCGAGGACAACGAGCGTCAGCATTTCCTCGTCGATCGGCAGGACGGCACCAAGATCGGGTTTACCCAGATCGCGGGTCTCGTCGCGCGGCGGATCGTCCCTTTCGTCAAGCCCGGCGACATCGTGGGTGCGGGCCAGCGGGTCGGCCTGATCCGGTTCGGTAGCCGGGTCGACATCTATCTTCCGGCCGGCACCGAACCCATGGTGCTCAAGGGTCAGAAGACCATCGCTGGGGAAACGATCATCGCGATGATCGGCAAATCCCCCGTACTCGAAGGTGTGCGACTGTGACCGAACCGCTCGACGAACGTTACGCAGAACCGGGTGATGTTGGGCCACGCGTGACCCATGGCGAGCGGGCAGTGCCCGGACGGCGATCACGTGGTCTGACGATGCGCGCCGTCGTTCCCAACGCGATTACCGCCGCTGCGCTGTGCATCGGCCTTACGGGAATTCGTTTCGCTATCGGCGGCGATTTCGATCGCGCCATCCTTGCCGTGATCGTCGCGGGTGCGCTTGACGGTATCGACGGCCGGATCGCCAGGCTGCTCAAGGCGCAAAGCCGGTTCGGTGCCGAACTCGACAGCCTTGCCGATTCGCTGTCCTTTGGCGTCGCCCCGGCGCTGATCCTGTTTCTCTGGTCGTTGCAGGACCTGCCGCGTCTCGGCTGGTTTGCGTCGCTGGCTCTGGCGCTGTGCTGCATGTTGCGGCTGGCGCGCTTTAACGCACAAATCGATGTCGAGGAACAACCCCACAAGTCGGCCGGGTTCCTGACCGGTATCCCGGCTCCTGTCGGTGCTGGCGTGGCCTTCCTCCCGCTTTACCTGTCGCAGGCGACCGGCGAGCAGGTATTTCGCGATCCGCTGCTTGTCGGCCCTTGGGTCGTGCTGATCGCTTTCCTGATGATATCCAACGTCGCGACCTTTAGCTGGACGTCGATCAAGCCGGCCCGTTCGGTACGCATCGAACTGATCGCGCTGATCGGCCTTTTGGGCGCGTTCCTGTTCCTCGAACCGTGGTGGACGCTGGCTATCGTGTCGATCGCCTATCTCGCGCTGCTTCCCTTTAGCTGGTTGCGCTATGCCAAGGTCAGGCGGCAGCGCTTAACCCTGCGAAGCGAACCGAAGGACGCCCTGCCGGAATAATTCGCGCCGGAATAATCGGGGCTGACACGATCCTGTGCACGGTCGCCGGCTGGCGAACCGTGGGTCGGTCGGCGATTTCGGGGAACACCAGCGGATGGCGAACGCGCCGGTCGCCATCACGAAGCACGGGCAACAGGTCGAACAGCAGGCTGCCCAGCAATGCGCAGGCAACCATCGCGACCCCGACGAAGAAAAACAGCACAACGAACGACATCAGGCTCGACAACATCGCAATGAACCCCTTTTGTTCCCCCGTTCCTTCCGCTATGCAGACGGAACGGAGTGCGAGACGCGCCGACTGAAATACGGCGCTAGGTAGTTTCCCTGATTCGCATTGTTCTCTTTTTGTTCTAATCTGTCAAGCGCCGTCGATGCGGCAGATCGCCTGCTCCTGGCCGGCGCGGGGGCTTCCATTTAATGCAAAGGGCGGCTAAGGGGCCGCTCGTCCATGACGGATTCGGCATTCCAGCCGGTGTCGTCGCGGGCGAAATCCACATGGAAGGCACACATCACCGGTGCCTTGGCGGGCCCATCGCGGTGCTGTCACGGTCATCCGTCTTCCAGAGGCTCAACCGGAAAGGAATGAATTATGGCGTCCACTGGCGTCACCATGCAGCAATTGATCGAGGCCGGCGCACACTTCGGCCACCAGACCCACCGCTGGAACCCGCGGATGAAGCCGTACATCTTCGGCTCGCGCAATGGCGTTCACATCATCGACCTGTCGCAGACCGTGCCGCTGTTCCAGCGCGCGCTCGACTTCGTTTCGGCGACAACGCAGGCCGGTGGCAAGGTGCTGTTCGTCGGTACCAAGCGTCAGGCGCAGGACCCGATCCGCGAAGCAGCGCTGTCGTGCGGTCAGCACTTCGTCAACCACCGCTGGCTGGGCGGCATGCTCACCAACTGGCAGACGGTTTCGAAGTCGATCAAGAAGCTGAAAACCATCGAGGAAAAGCTTTCGGGCGAAATCTCGGGCATGACCAAGAAGGAAATCCTCGACCTGACCCGCAAGCGGGACAAGCTCGAGCTTTCGCTGGGCGGCATCCGTGACATGGGCGGCATTCCGGACGTGATGTTCGTGATCGACGCCAACATGGAAGATCTCGCCATCAAGGAAGCCAACGTGCTTGGCATTCCGGTCGTGGCAATTCTCGACACCAACGTCGACCCGAGCGGCATTTCCTTCCCGGTTCCGGCCAACGACGACGCCTCGCGCGCCGTTCGCCTGTACTGCGACGCGATTGCTGCTGCGGCCCGCAAGGGTGGCAACAAGGGTGTTGCCGATTCGGGTGTCGACATCGGCGCAATGGCCGAGCCGGCTGCCGAAGAGGCGACCGCCGAAGCCTAAGGCCAACAGGACGGGGCGCGGAATTGTCACGCGCCCGTCATGATTTGCTGTTCAGTGCGCCGGGCCGCCATGGTGCTGCCCGGCGACACTATCATTTTAAAAAAGGACATGAGCGATGGCTTACACCGCCGCTGACGTGAAGGCCCTGCGCGAGAAGACCGGCGCGGGCATGATGGATTGCAAGAAGGCGCTGACCGAAACCGACGGCGACATGGAAGCCGCGGTTGATTTCCTGCGCGCCAAGGGCCTTGCCGCCGCTGCCAAGAAGTCCAGCCGCACCGCGGCAGAGGGCCTCGTCGGCGTGGCCGTTTCGGGCACCAAGGGCGTGGCGGTCGAGGTCAACTCGGAAACCGACTTCGTCGCCAAGAACGACCAGTTCCAGGATTTCGTGCGCAAGACCACCGAAGTCGCGCTTGGCCTGGCCGGTGACGATGTCGAAGCGCTGAAGGCCGCCGCATACCCCGACGGCGGTAGCGTCGGCGAAAAGCTGACCGGCAACGTTGCGACCATCGGCGAGAACCAGCAGGTTCGCCGCATGAAGACCGTTTCGGTCTCGCAGGGCGTCATCGTCCCTTACATGCACAACGCCGCCGCTCCGAACCTCGGCAAGATCGGCGTTCTCGTCGCGCTTGAATCCGATGCATCGGCCGACGCGCTCGAAGCGCTGGGCAAGCAGCTGGCCATGCACATCGCCGCAGCATTCCCGCAGGCGCTGACCGCAGAAGGCCTCGACGCCGAGATCATCGAGCGCGAACGTTCGATCGCCCGTGAAAAGGCGGCCGAAAGCGGCAAGCCCGAAAACGTGCAGGAAAAGATGGTCGATGGCGCCGTCGCCAAGTACGCCAAGGAAAACGCACTGCTATCGCAGGTCTTCGTCATGGACAACAAGACCCCGATTCAGCAGGTCGTCGACCAGGCAGGCAAGGAAGCCGGCACGAAGATCGTGCTGAAGGACTACGTCCGCTTCCAGCTGGGCGAAGGCATCGAAAAGGAAGAAAGCGATTTCGCGGCGGAAGTCGCGGCTGCCGTCGGCGGCTGATCGCTCGCACCTGTGCGAACCACGAAAATGAGGGTCGGCGAGCATCGCGCTTTCCGGCCCCCTTTTTCGTTGCGTGAGCGATCATCGCGTCTTGGTGGCGCGGACAGGCGGCATGGCGCGGGGACGGCGGAGCGCGCTCGCACCGGTCATAGCCCGATAAAAAACAAACATGATTGACTTGTCTTGACACGGGTGTAGCTTTTGACCTGATTCAGGGCGCTGCACAACGTGGCGCCTGGACAAGGCTGGCACTGTTGCCCGGCGCGTAACGCGTCGGGTGCGATCGATGACCGGCCGCGAATTAGTGGAGAGGCAAAAATGCGCGTCGAACTTAAACCACAACCCGGCAATGCACTCGTCAACCTGGCCGAGGATTACAATTCCGACCTCATCAATGCGGCCAATACGTTTGCGCTTGCACCCTATCGCCATTCCACGTTGCCGCTGCGCCTGTTTGAGGCGTGCCGCATCGCGACGGCGGTGATCAACGGTTGCATCGTCTGCAAGAACTGGCGTTCGCAGCGCGATCTGCCTTTGCTGGGCGTTAATGAACAGGCCCTCGACAAGACGGAGCAGCCGGACGAGACGATGTATCAGGCCGTCTTGTCGAACGACCTTTCGGCGCTCAGCCCCAAGGAGCGTGTTGCCGTCCGCTATTCGCAGCGGATGGGCGAAGACCCGCAAGGCCTTGCCGAAGATGAGGCGTTCTGGGCCGAATTGAAATCGCAGATGACCGACAGCGAAATCGTCGAGCTGACGTATTGCACCGCCGCGTGGATGGGCATGGGCCGCGTCGCCCATGTTCTAGGCACCGATCTTGAGGCCTGCAGCGTCGGCGGGCCATTGGCCGAAGCGGCCTGATAGCCGTTTTCTGATACCTGAGCTCTCATCGAGCAAACCTGATTCCTCTCGGTCCGGCGCCACGCACCTGTTTCGTGGCGCCGGACCGAGACCGGATCGGTGGCGGGTCGATTGAGTGGATGGTTGTGATCGGCTAAGCTGAAATCGGGTCGCTCCCATGCCTTTATGGCACCCTGGGGGGCAGCGCGAATGAAGTGGGTGGTCCGAATATTCACGGCTTTGTACGTGATTGCGCTCGGCCTGTTTCTGGTCGGTACGTTCGGCTGGTTCGGTCAGGAACCGGATCCGATGGCGGGTGTGTTCCTTATGCCGCTGGGCATGCCTTGGAATCTCTTTTTCGAAGGCGACGACACGTTCGGTTTCCTCGTCGCGTTGATGGCGCCGGCGATCAATCTGGGCATCTTGTGGATGGTCTGCGATCTGGTCGAAAGCCGCGAGGATTGACCGCCTGAGCGGGCGTGTCATGCTCGTGCCAGCGGCTGGCCCCCGCGCGGACTGGAAAAAATCGCACATTGCGTTCGGGATAATCGGGCGTTCGGGATAATCGGGCGTTCGGGATAATCGAGCTTTCGCGGTATCGGTTCACGAAGCTCTGCCTTTCCCCTTTCCCCCCGCGCGCACCCGCGCTAGGGACGCGGCACTGTCTCTTTTGTAACCGGGTCCCCCGTTCCCCATGCTCCTTGCCGATACCAAACGCATCCTTTTGAAGCTTTCGGGCGAGGTGCTGATGGGCGACCAGCAGTTTGGCATCGACACCGACTTCGTCGCCAAGCTGGCGGGAGAGGTCAAGGCGGCCAAGGAAACCGGCCTCGAAATCTGCCTCGTCATCGGCGGCGGTAACATCTTTCGCGGCATGGCGGGTGCGGCCAAGGGCATGGATCGCGCCCAGGCCGACTATATGGGCATGTTGGCGACCGTCATGAACGCACTGGCGATGCAGTCGGCGCTGGAAAAGCTGGGTGTCGAAACCCGGGTGCAGTCCGCGATCCAGATGGATCAGGTGTGCGAACCGGTGATCCGTCGCCGCGCCGAACGGCACCTTGAAAAAGGCCGCGTCGTGATTTTCGCCGCCGGTGTCGGCGCGCCCTATTTCACCACCGATTCGGGTGCCGCGCTGCGTGCCGCCGAAATGGGCTGCGACGCTTTGTTCAAGGGAACCAGCGTCGACGGCGTGTACAACGCCGATCCCAAGAAGGACGCAAGCGCGACGCGTTACGACACCATCGATTACGATACCGTGCTGGCCGAAAACCTTAAGGTGATGGATGCCAGCGCCGTGGCCTTGTGCCGCGACAACGACATTCCCATCGTAGTCTTCTCCATCCGCGAGCGTGGCAATCTTGCCCGCGTGCTGGCAGGGGACGGCATCCAGACCATCGTGCGAACCGGCGCGAACCGGTCGGCATCCTGATCAAGTAGAGAGGACCCATCATGGCCAAATATGACAAGGCCGATATCGAGCGCCGCATGGCTGGCGCCGTCGAATCTCTGAAAAGCGACCTTTCGGGCCTGCGCACCGGACGCGCCAACGTGTCCCTGCTCGATCCCGTGGTTTGCGAAGTCTATGGTGCGATGATGCCGTTGAGCCAGGTCGCCACCGTATCCGCCCCAGAACCACGCATGTTGAGCGTGCAGGTTTGGGACCGTTCGAACGTGACCGCGGTCGAAAAGGGCATCGCCCACGCCGGCCTGGGTCTCAACCCGATGATCGACGGCCAGACCTTGCGCCTGCCGATCCCCGACCTGACCGAGGAGCGCCGCAAGGATCTTGCCAAGCTGGCCGGAAAATATTCCGAAGCGGCGAAGATCGCGATCCGCAACGTCCGCCGCGACGGCATGGAAATGCTCAAGGAAGACGAAAAGAAAAAGGAAATCTCGGAGGACGAGCGCAAGCGGTCCGAAGATGACGTTCAGAAGCTGACCGACAAGTACGTCGCAGAGGCGGACAAAGTCGCCGACGCGAAGGAAAAGGAAATCCTCAGCCAGTGACCGCTGCCGCGCCACAACAGGCGCAGCTTGGCGCAAAGGGGCGCGGCGCAACCCCGCGCCACGTCGCCATCATCATGGATGGCAACGGGCGCTGGGCTAAAAAGCGCCTGCTGCCGCGTGCGATGGGTCATAAAAAGGGCGTCGAGGCCGTGCGCCAGCTTGTCCGCGCGTTGCGCGATACGGATGTCGAGGCGCTGACGCTTTATGCCTTCAGCACCGAAAACTGGGGCCGCCCCGCCGATGAGATCGCGGACCTGACCGCGCTGATGAAGCATTTCATCCGCTCCGACCTAGACGAAATTGCCGATGCGGGCGTGCGGCTCAACATCATTGGCGACTATTCCGCCTTTGACGAAGAAGCCGTGGCGCTGATCGACGGGGCGCTGGAACGCACCGCCGCGAATACCGCCGTAACGCTGACGATCGCGCTGAACTATGGCTCTCAGGCAGAAATCGTGCGGGCCGCCCGCGCCGCCGCCGCCGAAGGCGAAGTGACTGAAGAAGCCATTGCGCGCCATCTCGACACTGCGGGCCTGCCGCCGCTGGACCTGTTGATCCGGACATCGGGCGAAGTGCGCCTGTCGAATTTCCTGCTGTGGCAGGCGGCCTATGCCGAGCTTTATTTCACCGACGTGCTCTGGCCCGATTTCAGCCCGGCGCATTTTCGCGAGGCGCTGGACCATTTCGCCGGGCGGGAGCGTCGCTATGGCGGACGTTGAGGCGCAAACGCGCGTGACGCCCGAAGGGCGGCGCAATACCGACCTGCCGAAGCGAGTTGCATCCGCCGTCGTCATGGTCGCGGTCGCGGGCTTTTGCCTGTGGATGGGCGGCTGGCTGCTCGATGCGTTCATCGTGATCGTGGCGGCGACGGCCTATTACGAATGGCAGCGGATCATACGCCGGATGCGGCTCGAAATCCCGCTTTCGGCCGGGGCAACGCTTGTCTGGATGCTGGCCGGCGCGCTCTACATGGGTGTCGCGGCGTGGCTGATGGTGGCGATGGAAGTACAGTATGTCGTCTTTGCGGTGTTGGTGACCGCATTTATCGACACGTTCGCCTATTTTGCGGGGCGCACCATCGGCGGGCCGAAAATTGCGCCCAGCATCAGCCCGTCCAAGACATGGGCCGGGCTGGGCGGCGGTATCGTCGGCGCGACTTTGGCGCTGGTGCTCTTTATGGGCGTTTCCCATGCCTGGACACTGGGCATGTTCGATGGCGGAGCCAACGTGAAGGACACCACTTTCGTCGTGTTCGGGCCGACGCTGATCGTATCGGCACTGGCCGCGGGCGCGGTGCTAGCGGTGCTGGCGCAGACGGGCGACTTTTTCGAAAGCTGGATGAAGCGCCATGCCAAGCTGAAGGATTCGTCGCAGCTCATTCCCGGTCACGGCGGCGTGTTCGACCGGATCGACGGGCTGCTGCCGGTCGCGATCCTGGTCGGTGCGCTAATGCTGGTGGCATCGTGATGCGCACGATCTCGGTTCTGGGCGCCACGGGTTCCGTCGGCGCCTCGACGCTCGATCTTATCCGCCGCGAACGCGACAAGTGGCGCGTCATCGCGCTGACCGCCAATTGCAGCGCGGTCGACCTTGCTCGTCTGGCGCGGGAATTCGATGCGGAAATTGCAGTCGTGGGCGATGAGGGCTGCCTGCCCGAACTGCGCGAGGCGCTGGAGGGAAGCGGTATCGAGGCGGCGGGCGGACAGCCTGCGCTGATCGAGTCGGCGGCGCGCGGCGCTGACATCACCGTGGCCGCGATCGTCGGCTGTGCCGGGCTCGCCCCCACGATGGCAGCGATCGAACAGGGCGGGACCATCGCGCTCGCCAACAAGGAGGCGCTGGTCAGCGCGGGCGAAGTCATGACCGCCGCTGTCGCACGGCATGGCGCGACGCTGCTGCCTGTCGATTCCGAACACAACGCGATCTTTCAGTGCCTTCATGGTGAAGACCTTGCCGACGTTCGCTGGATCACGCTGACCGCAAGCGGCGGGCCGTTTCGCGATGCGACGCTGGACCAGATTATCGCCGCGACTCCGGCACAGGCGGTCGCGCATCCCAACTGGGACATGGGTGCGAAGATCAGCGTCGATTCAGCCACGATGATGAACAAGGGACTGGAATTCATCGAGGCGTTTCACCTCTTCCCGGTGGGGCTGGATCGGTTGCGCATCATCGTCCACCCGCAATCGGTCGTGCATTCGATGGTCGAATACCGCGACGGCTCGACGCTGGCGCAGCTTGGCCCGTCGGACATGCGTGTCCCTATCGCCAGCGCGCTGGCATGGCCGCGCCGGATGGATACGCCGTGCGAACCGCTCAATCTGGCCGCCATCGGCACGCTGACGTTCCGGGCGCCCGATGAAACGCTGTTTCCCGCAACCCGGGTCGCCCGCGAATGCGCGCATGCGGGCGGGGCGGCTCCGGCGGTTCTGAATGCCGCCAACGAAATCGCCGTGGCTGCATTCCTTGCCGGTAAGATCGGGTTCACCCGCATCGTGGCACAGTGCGAGGATGTGCTGGCCCGCGGCATTCCCGCCGCGCCCGCCTCGCTTGAAGACGTAATCGCCGCCGACGCCGATGCGCGTCGGCAGGCCTTGGGACTTTTGGAGCGCGCCTGACGCGTACGGGAACAAGCCTGACAGCACGATGTTCGAAAATCCCAATTTCCTGACCGCCGTGCTCGGCTTCATCGTGGTGCTTGCGCCATTGGTGGTCGTGCACGAACTGGGTCATTACTTCGTCGGCCGCCTGTTCGGGGTAAAGGCTGAAGCGTTCTCGGTCGGGTTCGGCAGGGAATTGCTGGGCTTTACCGACAAGCGTGGAACGCGGTGGAAGCTGTCGGCCCTGCCGCTGGGCGGTTACGTCCAGTTTGCTGGCGACATGAATCCGGCGAGCCAGCCGACCGAAGACTGGCTGGCCCTGCCAGACGAAGAGCGGGCGCAGACCTTCCAATCGAAAAGCCTTGGCGCGCGGGCGGCGATCGTCGCCGCCGGGCCGCTGACCAACATGCTCGTCGCGATCCTCATCATCGCGGGCTTTACCATGGCATTCGGGAAGATCGTGGCAGAGCCGGTCATCGGCGAAATCATGCAGGATTCGCCGGCCGCGGCCGCCGGAATGAATCTGGGCGACCGCATCGTGTCGGTCGACGGGACGCAGATCGACAGTTTCGACGACATCCGCGAACATGTGATTCCCTATCCGGGTGAAACGATCAACATCGTGTGGCAGCGCGACGGGCAAGAGCAGAGCGCCGAGGTCAAGCTTGACACCCATGTCGAGATCGACCGTTTCGGCAACGAATTCCGCATGGGCCGCATCGGCATCGGCACGGACGCCATCCGCACCGACGAGGTCGGCCCATTCGCGGCACTCGGCGAAGGAACGCGCCAGACGATTGCGATCATGAAGATGTCGGCGGTCGGTCTGTGGCAGATCGTCACCGGCCGGCGCTCGCTGGACGAGCTGGGCGGCCCGGTAAAGATTGCGAAATACTCCGGCGAACAGCTGGTTCAAGGCTGGTTCGCCTATATCGCGTTTGTCGCAATGATCTCAATTAACTTGGCATTCATTAACCTCCTGCCAATCCCCGTCCTCGACGGCGGGCACCTCGCATTCTATGCGTTCGAGGCGGTTCGTCGCCGGCCGGTATCGGCGAAAGGGCAGGATATGGCCTTTAGAACCGGTCTGGCACTTATTCTCGGCCTGATGGTATTCGTGACAATTCTGGACATCACCTCCCTCGACATCTTCGGTAGTTGAGCCAGCCCCGATCGGGGTGCGCCGGAACGGTCCGGCACGGCGGCAATCGCGGATAATCGCAAGGCTCGGGTTGATACTGGGACAGCCATCGGGCAGAGGGCACGACACGCCGGAGGCGGGCCATATCGGCGCGCCGGGCAGGGACATTTGCCGGGTCCGCGCGACCGCGCGGGCATGTATGTACAGGAAGGCATGTTGGATGGCCGCAAAGGCACTTGGATCGCAGCGTTTCTCGGGCCGTAAGGTGGGGCTGTTCAGCGCGCTTCTGGCGGGCACGGCGCTTGTGCCCGCAACCGCGATTGCACAGCAGGTGGTGGCCGTCGAAGAGCCGGGTGCGGCTGAGCCGACCGTCTCGCAGCAGGCCATCATCCGCCAGATCGCCGTCGCCGGCGCGCAGCGGCTGGAGGCGCAGACGATCCTGTCCTACGTCAAGATGCGACCGGGCGACGTCTATACCGAAGCGGCGGCCGACAGCGCGCTGAAGGAGCTTTACGCGACCGAACTGTTCTCGGACGTGAAGATCCGCGAAGAAGGCGGCAACGTCGTCATCCAGGTGGTCGAAAACCCGATCATCAACCGCATCATCCTCGAGGGGAACAAGAAGCTCAAGGAAGACAAGATTCTTCCCGAGATAAAGCTTGCCCCGCGTCAGATCTACACCCGTTCCAAGGTGCGCGCCGACGTCAACCGCATCATCGAGCTGTACAAGCGTCAGGGCCGCTTTGCCGCGACGGTAGAACCCAAGGCCGTCACGCTCGACCAGAACCGCGTCGACATCGTGTTCGAGATCAAGGAAGGACCCAAGTCCAAGGTCCGCCAGATCAATATCATCGGGAACGAGCATTTCTCCGACGGCGACCTGCGCGGCGAGATGCTGACGAAGCAGACCAGCACGCTTTCCTTCCTTAAAGGCGGAACGAGCTACGACCCTGACAAGCTTGCCTTCGACCAGCAGAAGCTGCGCCAGTTCTACCTGACGGAAGGTTATGCCGATTTCCGGGTCGTGTCGGCCATCGCCGAACTGACGCCGGACAAGAAGGACTTCATCATCACGTACGTGGTGGAAGAAGGCGATCGCTATAAATTCGGCGACGTATCGGTCGACAGCGAGATTCGCGACTTCGATTCGGAGGGGCTGACTAAGACCCTCGTTATGAAGAAGGGCGACTGGTACAACGCAGAAATGGTGGAAAACACCATCGAAGGATTGTCCGAAACCATTGGCGCTTTCGGTTATGCCTTTGCCGAGGTCGATCCGCAGTATGAGCGGAACAAGGACGACCTGACGATGGGCGTCAAGTTCCGGATCGGCAGTGCGCCGCGCGTCTATGTCGAATCGATCGACATCAACGGCAATACGCTGACGCAGGACAAGGTGATCCGCCGCGAATTCCGCCTCACCGAAGGCGATGCGTTCAATTCGCTGCAGGTCAAGCGGTCGACCAACCGCATCAAGTCGCTGGGCTATTTCCAGGAAAACTTCGAAGTCGCGCAGGAGCAGGGCTCTGCGCCCGACCGCGTCAAGCTGATCGCCAACGTCGAGGAGAAGGCGACTGGCGAACTCCAGCTTTCGGCCGGTTTCTCCAGCCTCGAAAGCTTCATCCTCCAAGGCTCGATCCAGCAGCGCAACTTCCGCGGTCGTGGCCAGACGGTCGGCCTGTCGCTGAACTATTCGCGCTATTCCAAGGCTGCGCAGATCAGCTTCACCGAACCGTACATGTTCGACACGAGCATCTCGTTCGGCGCGGATATCTATCGCCGCGACTATAACAGCTTCAACTACTTCAATTCTGACCGGAACAACACGTACCAGAACACGACGACTGGCTTCTCGCTTCGCGCGGGCACCCCGCTGAGCGAGTACATGACGCTGATCGCGCGCTATTCGCTGAACCTCGAGGACGTGACGCTGGGCAACCAGTATTTCCGCGACACCGATGCCGACGGTGATCTCGAATGCGATCCGCTGGTGGCCGGACGATACCTGTGCGACGCGCTGGGTAAGCGGACGAGCTCCATCGTGGGCACGTCGCTGATCTACGATTCGCTCAACAATCGCGTTCGCCCGACTCGCGGCGAACGTCTGGTGGGCAACCTCGACTTCGCCGGCCTTGGCGGCAACGTCCATTATGCCCGCGCGCGTGCGAACGCGGCCAAATACTGGCCGGTGCTCAACGGCTTCGTCCTGTCGATGCAGGCCGAGGGTGGCTACATCAAGTCGCTCAAGAGCCGCGGCATCGATGGCACCGACGACGTGCGCCTGACTGACCGTTTCTTCCTTGGCGAACCGGATTTCCGTGGCTTCGACATTCGCGGCGTCGGTCCGCGCGTCGTGCGGACGCGCTTGACGGCGGACGAGGACGGCAATTTCACCGTGGCATCGAAGGACAACCAGACCGACGACGCGCTCGGCGGACGCATGTACTACAAGGGTCGTGCTGAGCTTGAAATTCCGCTCGGTTCCGGTGCGCGCGAAATGGGCCTGCGTCCTTCGATCTTTGCCGACATCGGAGCGGTCTGGGGTCTGAAGGACCCGAACGTGACGTCGATCGCCAACCCGCTCTATCTGCAACGGGTCGATGCAAACGGCGATCCGCTCGCGGCACCGATCTATACCAACAACCCGATCGCGCCCGACGGCGAGACCAGTAATACCCTGTACATCTCGCCTTTCACAGAAGAGTACCTCGGAGATACGCCGAAGCCGCGTCTGGCGGTGGGTGTCGGCATCAGCTGGAACTCGCCGTTCGGTCCTCTCCGGCTCGATTTTTCCAAGGCCCTCCTCAAGGAGGAAGGGGACGACATCAAGTCCTTCAGCTTCAACGTAGGAACCCAATTCTGATGAAGACTTCGCACAAGATCATCGCCGCGGCCCTCGCTGCCGCTGCGCCGGTTGCTCTTCCGGTTGTCGCAACCGCGCAGGTCGCGCCCGGCATCGGCATCGCCAATCCCGATGCGATCGTCGCCAATTCGGCGGCCTTCAAGCTGGCCGAACAGCAGCGCCCGACAACGTACAAGGCGCAGCTCGACGCCGCCGAAGCACGCGGCAAGCAGTTGCAGGCACAGATCGAACCGCTGGTGAAAAAGTACCAGACCGATGCGCAGGTCGCCAAGCCGAACCAGGCCGCGCTGCAGCAGCAGGCCCAGCAGATCCAGGGCATCCAGCAGTCGGGCGAAGCGGAATTGAACCGTATGCTTCAGCCGGTCGCCCTGTCGCGCGCCTATGTGCTCGAACAGATTTCGGACAAGCTCCCCGCAGCCATGACCGCTGCACAGAAGCGCCGTAACATCACGCTCGTCCTGAACCCGAGCGCGATCGTCGCTGCCGATCAGGCCTACAACATCAACCAGGACGTGCTGAACGAACTCAACAAGCTGTTGCCGCAGGCACAGCTGGTTCCGCCCGCCAACTGGAAGCCCGCCGCCCAGCGCGAGGCCGAAGCCGCACAGGCCGCCCAGCAGGGCAATGCCGCCGCCGGCGGTCGTTAAGACACTGTAATTGGGGCATACGATGAGCGAGACGGGCTTCGACCTGACCAAAGTCCTTGAACTCCTGCCGCATCGCTATCCGATGCTGCTGGTCGACAGGGTGGTGTCGCTGGATCCGGAAACGGCAATCCATGCGGTGAAGGCCGTCTCGTTCAACGAAGACTTCTTTCAAGGGCACTTCCCCGGTCGCCCGATCATGCCGGGCGTACTGCAGGTAGAGGCGCTGGCGCAGGCAGCGGGCTTGCTCGCGATCAAGGCGATGGGCCTCGAAGGTTCAGGCAAGCTCGTCTACTTCCTTGCCATCGACAATGCGAAATTTCGCGCACCGGTCACGCCGGGCCATTTGCTCGACCTGAAGGTCAGCTTCATCCACAAGCGGGCTCGGATCTGCAAGTTCGCGGGCACCGCCTCGATCGGCGACACCGTGACGTGCGAGGCGGAGTTCACCGCCATGATCGAGAAGTAGGCCGCAAGCACACGCCAGACCTGAGCGTCGGACCTTTGCGCCTCAAGACTTGCGCTTTCCGGTTTTCGCCGCTAAGCGCCCCGCTTTCGAAGAGACAACCCCCGTGCCGCCGGTCGGAACCGGCGCATTAACGGAGACTACCGCCATGAAGGCCGATACCCACCCCGATTACCACATGATCAAGGTCCAGATGACCGACGGCACCGTGTTCGAAACGCGCTCTACCTGGGGCAAGGAAGGCGACACGCTGGCGCTCGAAATCGATCCGACCAGCCACCCGGCATGGACCGGCGGTACGCGCGTGATGAGCGAAGGCGGCCGTGTCGCTCGCTTCAATCAGCGCTTCGGTGGGCTCAAGCTCAAGAAGTAATCCGGCCAGCATACCGGATATGAAATCGGGCGGTCCTGCAACGGGCCGCCCTTTTCGTTTGCGGCGCCGGCCTCTAAGCGGGAACCGGGTCGCGGGCGAACCGTCTGCCTGTCACACGGTTCGAAAGGAAATATCTTGCCCTCAGGTCTGGTCGCGCTGCTCGACGACGTATCGCTTATCGCGCGCGCCGCCGCGTCGAGCATGGACGATGTCGCTGCCGGAGCCTCCAAGGCCGGATCCAAGGCGGCTGGCGTCATCATCGATGATGCCGCCGTATCCCCCGCCTATGTGACCGGTTTCACGCCGCAACGCGAATTGCCGATCATCTGGAAGATCGCCAAGGGCAGCTTTCGCAACAAGCTGCTCATTCTCCTTCCTGCGGCGCTGCTGCTCAGCGAATTTCTGCCGTGGATCATCACCCCGTTGCTCATGATCGGCGGCCTGTTTCTGTGTTACGAAGGGGCCGAAAAGATCATCGAGAAGTTGGGCGGCGAAAAGCATGGAGCGACCATCGACGACGCGATCACCGATATCGCGGAGTTCGAAAAGCAACGCGTTTCCGGCGCGATCCGCACCGATCTTATCCTGTCGGCTGAAATCATGGCGATTTCACTGAACGAAGTGGCGGACGGTTCGCTGCTCGTTCGCGGCGTGGCGCTGGCCGTCGTCGCGATCGGGATTACGGTGCTGGTCTATGGCGCGGTCGCGCTGATCGTGAAGATGGATGACATCGGACTGCACTTGGGCAAGCGCACGCGGCCCGTAGCCAAGGCGGTCGGCCGTTTCCTGTTGTGGCTGATGCCGATCCTGCTGGTGTTCCTGTCGATCGTCGGTACGGCCGCAATGCTCTGGGTTGGGGGCGGGATCGTGTTGCATGGGCTTGAGGAATTGGGCGTCCATGGTCCGGCCGAGGTAGTCCACGTGATGCAATACGGCGTCGAGGTTGCAACAGGCGCGTTGTCGGGCGTGATGGGCTGGTTGACCTATGCCTTGCTCTCTGCGGGCTTCGGCTCGGTGCTGGGGACTATCATCGCGCTTTCGCTGCACAAGTTGCCCGCAATTTTCGGCAAAAGCGCACACTGATTGCGAAGGATTTTTTTCGTGACGGGGGACGCTTTCACCATCGGCATTGACGCGCGGCGATAAAAAACAATCATGACTGACTCGCAGGGGCCAATAGATAGGGCTTCCAACGCCGCGGAGAGCCGAACTTGGCAGAAACCATAAGACGCAAGACGGAGGTCGAACCGGCCCCAACGCGTCAGTCCATCAAGAGCGCCCAGACCCGCGCGCGCCTGATCGACGCAACGATCAACTGCCTCGTCAAGGTAGGCTTTGCGCGCACGACGACCCCGCTCGTTGCGGCCGAGGCGGGGCTTTCGCGCGGGGCCATGCTGCACCACTTCGAAAACAGTGCGACGTTGATCCGTGCGACGATCGTCGAACTGCACGAACGGCGCCTGCGGGCGTTCAAGCGTTCTTCGGAAACCAGTCGCCACAACCCCACGACGATGGTCGAAGCCTATTGGAAGCAAGTTCAGAAGCCGGCGTTCGCCGCGTTTCAGGAACTTGCCATGGCGGCCCGGACGCACGAGGATCTGGCCGAAATCATGCGCCCGCTGCAGATCGAATTCCGCGAACGCTTCAACGCCGAGGCGATCGCGCTTTACCCCGAATGGCAATCCGCGCCAGAACAGTTCGCGCAAGCCATGGCCCTGTCGCAGACGCTGATGGAAGGGATGGCGAGTGGACTGATGACCGGAGCGCTGGATCAGGCGATGGTCCCGGCACTGCTCAAGATGCTGGAGGACAATGTCCGAGCCATGCGGCCAGCTTCGTCCGAACAGGATCAGGCTTCAGCTGCGACCCCGGCTGCGGGAAAAATAAAAAGGCAATCATGACTGTCTTTTTATTTTTCCCGCCATAGGGTACTAAGCTCAGACCAAAAACGAAACCAAGAAGCGGAGAAGACCTGTGAGCGGACGCGGCAAGGGGCCCTTGGCGGGCGTCAAGGTGCTCGACCTGACGAGCGTGCTCATGGGACCATATGCCACGCAGATCTTTGCCGATCTTGGCGCCGACGTGATCAAGGTGGAAAGCCCGCATGGCGACACGACCCGGTACATTCCGCCGGGTCCGGACCATTCGCGCGGTGCGATGTTCCTAAACGTCAACCGCGGCAAGCGCAGCATTGTCATCGACCTGAAGCAGCCTTCCGGGCGAGACACGCTGTTGCGCATGGCTGCCGATGCCGACGTGTTCATCCATTCCATGCGGTCGAGCGCGATGGGGCGGCTGGGGCTGGACTATGCCGCACTGGCGGAGGCGAACCCGCGCATCATCTATGCCAACCTTTACGGATTTTCGCGCAACGGCCCCTATCGCGACTATCCCGCTTATGACGATATCGTTCAGGCCGCGTCGGGCATCGTCGATCTTCAGGCGAAGCTTTCGAACGGCCAGCCGACCTATACCGCCACCGTCATTGCGGACAAGGTTGCCGGCCTGACCGGCGCATATTCGGTGATCGCGGCGCTTTACGCCCGTGAAAAGACCGGGCGTGGACAAGAGATCGAAGTTCCGATGTTCGAAACGTTGGTGTCGTTCACGATGGTCGAGCATCTGTGCGGATCGCTGTTCGTGCCGCCGCAGGGGCCGCCCGAATATCCGCGTGCCACGTCAGAGGCGCGGCGCCCGTACAAGACGCTGGACGGGCATATTGGCGTGATGATCTACAACGACCGGCATTGGCAGAACTTCTTCGACGCGCTCGGCAATCCGGAATGGTCGAAGGACCCGATGTACGTTTCGATGCGCACGCGGTCGCAGAACATCGGGCAGGTGCTGGCCAAGGTGGCTGAAGTGCTGGAAACACGCTCGACCGAAGACTGGGTCGAATTGTTCCGCAAGGCGCAGATCCCGGCAACGGCGATCGCCAGCCTGACCGACCTGCTGCACGATCCGCATCTGGACCAGACCGGTTTCTGGGACGAGCGAGACACGCCGATGGGCACGATCCGTTTTCCCGGCATTCCGACTTCATTTAGCGACACGCCCGGCGCGATCGGCGATCCCGGCCCGGCGCTGGCCGGTGATAGCGCGGCGGTCCTGCACGACTGTGGTTTCACTGATGAGGAAATCCGCGACCTGATAGCGAGCGGGGCGGTGCAGCAAGATGAGTCCGCCGCATGAGCGGACCCGAATCGCACTGGCGCGAGGCGCTGGCGCAGGGCCGCTTCCTGCTTCAGCGGAACGCGTCGGGCGAAGCGGTATTTCCGCCGCGGGTGATGGCTCCGGGCACGGGCGAAGGCCCGCTCGATTGGTTCGAGGCTTCGGGTCAGGGCACGGTCTACTCCTATTCGTGGATCCAGCGTCGCCCGCCGGAGCAATCCTATAACGTCGCGGTCATCGATCTGGACGAAGGGGCACGGCTGATGAGCCGGGTCGAGGGCGTGATCGAGGGCGAACTGGCCATCGGCCAACGCGTTGCCGCCTATGTCGACCGCTCTGCCGAGCAGCCGATCATTCTGTTCCGGTTGATGGAGGAAACGGCATGAGCGATGCCTTCCCACGCGGCCGCACGTCCATCGCCGGCCTTGCCACTTATGGCATCGGCGAAGCGCCGGGCTACACCGCGATGGAGCTGACCGCCAAGGCCGGGCTGATGGCGCTGGACGATGCCGGGCTAATGCTGGCGGACGTCGACGCGCTATATATCTGCCAGCCCGACGATTTCTTTGCCGGGCTTACGTTCGCCGAATATCTCGGCATCCACCCGCGTTATACCGACAACAACCGCACCGGCGGCTCCGCATTTATGAGCCATGTGGCGAGCGCGGCACTGGCGCTGGATGCCGGGTACATCGACTGCGCGTTGATCGCTTATGGTTCGAACCAGCGGACCGCGGGCGGCAAGCTTTCGACGCCGATGACCAGCAACCGATGGGACGCGCCGTACAAGCCGCTGTTCCCGCTCACCTCCTATGCGTTGGCGACGCAGCGGCACATGCACGAATACGGCACGACGCGGGAGCATCTGGCTTCTGTCGCGTTGTCGGCGCGGGCATGGGCCACGACGAACCCGGAGGCTTTCGCCCGCGATCCGCTGACGATGGATGATTGCCTGTCCGCCCGCATGATCAGCACGCCGATCAGCCGGGCGGACTGTTGCCTTGTCACCGACGGCGCGGCTGCGATCGTCATTACCCGAACGGACCGCGCCCGCGATCTGGCCAAGCCGCCGGTTCCGGTGCTGGGCGCGGCGGCGGCGGCGTGGTGGAATTCGATCGTGCAGGCCGAGGACATGACGGTCACCGGCGCGAAGGAATCGGGTGCGCGGGCGATGGCCATGGCTGGTGTCACCCATGCCGACATCGGCACGGCGCAGCTTTACGACGCGTTCACGATCAACACGATCCTGTTCCTCGAAGACCTCGGCTTCTGCGGCAAGGGCGAGGGCGGGCCATTCGTCGCATCGGGCGCCATCGCGCCGGGCGGCAGCCTGCCGGTCAACACCAATGGCGGCGGCCTGTCGTACTGCCACCCCGGCATGTACGGCCTGTTCACCATGATCGAAGGCGCGCGGCAGATCAGGGGAGAGGCGGCCAACCAGTTGAGCGGCATCGACGTCGCGCTGGCGCACGGCAACGGCGGCACCCTGTCAAGCCAGGCGACCGTGATCCTGGGCAGCACGGCGACGCTGTGACCGCCAGCGCGCGCCTATTGCGACGCGGCGATCCATTCCTCGATCATCGGGCGGATCGCTTCGCCGACCAGTTCGAGCACCGGCCCGCCGTCCTTCGACAGGTAGGCCATCTGGCCATAGCGATGCTTGGGCGAGGCACCGGCGGCGATCAGCGTCCAGCCGTCGGCGACGAGCGTCTCGACCTCGTCACCAACATTGTCGACCCATGCGCCGACATGATCGGAGGATACGGCGCGCAAGGCATCGTAGGCCCCGGGTGCGAGAATCTCGATCAGTTCGAAATGGATCGGCCCCTGCCGCGAATAGGTCACCGCGATGCGCGCCTCGCTCCACCCGCCGGCATCGCCTTCCGTTGCGGGCAGCCAGACGCGGATCGGGTCGAAGGTGCGCACCGGTGCCCAAGTCACGCCAAGATCACGCTCCATCGCGGCCATCGCGGCGGCGAGGTCGTCGACGATGCGGCCGTGGTGATAGAGTTTGCGAAACGATTTCAAGGCTGGTTCTCCCATGGGTCGGTCATGCGATCCGATGGCGGCGCCGTGGGGCCGATAATCGGAAAGGGAATGTGATGACGGGACTGATAGTCGAAGATCATGGCCCCATCCGTGTGCTGAGGATCAATCGGCCACAGGCGAGCAATTCGCTTGATGCCGCAACCTCGCGCGCGCTGGACGAGGAGGTGACGGCAGCAGAGTCCGACGCCGCCATCGGCGCGATGGTGCTGACCGCGTCGGGCGACCGGGCGTTCTGTGCGGGCATGGACCTGAAGGAAGCTGCGCTGCACGGTGCGGGTCACGGCTTGATCCCCGGTCGCGGTTTCGGCGGCATCACCGAGCGCAAGCGGACCAAGCCGCTGATCGCCGCCATCAACGGCACGGCGGTCGCGGGCGGTTTCGAAATGATGATGGCCTGCGACATGGTGTTCGCCGCCGATCATGCGCTGATGGGGGTAAGCGAGGTGAAGCGCGGGCTGTTCGCTTTTGCCGGCGGGATTCAGCGGCTGGCACTGCAAGTCCCTCGCGCCACCGCGTTGGCGATGATCATGACCGGCGACCTCTTGCCCGCGCGCCGCCTTTACGAACTGGGCGTCGTGACAGAGGTCGTGCCCGCCGCCGAACTGATGGATCGCACGCTGGCAGTGACCGAACGGATGTTGCAAAACAGCTGGCAGGCGATCCGCAACGGGCGCGAACTGTACGAGATGTCCACGGGCATGACCATCGATCAGGCTCTGGCCGTCGGCAACGCATGGGGCAAGGCGACGCTGGACAGCGCCGACAGTCGCGAAGGCGTCACCGCTTATGCCGAAAAGCGCAATGCGGACTTCGCCAAGGACTGAACAGCGGCGGGTCATTGCGCGCGCATTCCACCGATCCCCATCGCGATGGCATGGTCGCAGATGCGGCGGATCGAGAGCCGCCGCGCGGGGCGGACCCAGCCATGGAGTGAATTGAGAAAGCCCAACAGGCAAAGCGCCGCGACCTTGGGGTCGAGATCGGGTCGCAAATCGCCTTCGGCCTGTCCGCGTGCGATCAGCCCTTCGATCAAGAGGCGATAGGACCGTTCGGCAGTGACAAATTCCTGCGCGCGGTCGGGGGCAAGGTGGCGGTGCGCCTCTATAAAGCTCGCGGTGAACACGCTTTCGGTACAGACATAGCGGGCATGCGCGGCGACGATCGCCTCGAGCCGGAGCAGTGCGGGCCCGTCCTCCTGCGCCAGCGCCGCCAGGGCATTGACCCCGCGTTCGTGCGCCTCGCGCAGGACGTGGACCAGCAGGTCGCTCTTGCCGCTGATGTAGTGGTACAGGCTACCCTTCAGCATGCCGAGCCGTTCCGCCACATCGCGCAGGGACGTGCCCTCATACCCTTTTTCCGCGAACAGTTCGGCGGCCACGGTCACGATTTCGGGCCAGCGATCCGGGCCCGATCGGCGGCGGGTCGCAGGCGGTGCGGTCTTCAACTGAACCACGACGGCGGTCATCTATCGTCTCCGGCTGTTTCACCCAAACGCGCGTTTGGCGGAAACCATAGCTCGAACGCGTAGTAAAAAACAATCATGGTTGACTGTTTAGACATTAAGCGCGTAGCATCGCAAGCGAAAGACAGGCCGAATCAAAAAACAATCCTGTCTGTTTGAGAAGACGCGATGCAGCGCCCGCGAACAGTGGGACGCATGAGAAGGAGAGATCGGTCGATGCTCGATCAGGTTACCGACCAACGCCCCGAAAACGATTTCGTCCGGATGGAGTACGAGCGCGAGCGCAAGGGTCCGCCCGAAGGCTTTCCCAGGCTGCCCGACATCCCCGGCAGCCGTTACACCGACGAAGAGTTCCTCGCGCTCGAAAAAGAGATGATGTGGGACAAGGCGTGGCTTTATGCCGGGCACGTCGATCAGCTGCCCGAAAAAGGCTCTTGGTTTCTGTGGCGCAATTCGGGCGTGCCGATCATCGTCGTCCGTACGCTTCAGGGAGAGATCAAGGCCTATTACAACACCTGCCAGCATCGCGGCGCGCCGCTTGTCACCGAAGACAAGGGCACCGATCGCGGGTTCGTCTGCGGCTATCACGGGTGGAGCTATACGCTTGACGGCAAGCTGACCGCCGTGCGCGACAAGCGCGATTTCGTCGATCTCGACTTCTCGTGCCGCAGCCTCGTGCAGGTGCGCTGCGAACTGCTCGGCTCGCTGATCTTCGTGAATAAGGACATCGACGCGCAACCGCTGATCGAGCACATCGGGCCGATGGCGGCGCAGCTGGAACAGTTCGATCTGGAAAACTTGCGCCTCGTCGACAGTCGCGAGTACGAGGTGGACTGCAACGTCAAGATCCTGCTTGATGCGTTTCTTGAAGTCTATCACCTCAAGTCGATTCACGTCAGCACGGTGGACCGGTTCCTCGATCACCGGGCGATGATCGTCACGCTCTGGCCGCAGGGTCACAGCCGTATGGCGACCCCGAATCGGCGTCCGGACTGGGTCGATCCCGGCACGGTGGGGATGCCCGAAATCGAAACGATCACCGAATTCCCGGCCAAGAACAACGTCAGCTATCAGATCTATCCCAACTTCGTCATGCCGCCCGCGCCGACGGGAATTCCGATCCTGCAGTTCTGGCCACTGGGGCACAAGCGGACGCGTGTCGTATCGAGCTGGCTTGCGCCCCACCACGATCCCGAAAACCCGCACCCGTTGTGGCCGACGCGGCTCAGCAACTGGGAGCGCATCCTGTACGAAGATCTGCAGTACGCCCCGCAGATCCAGGAATCGCTGGAAAGTCCCGGCTTCAAGGGCATGCCGCTCAATTACCAGGAACGCCGACTGTACCACTGGCACGAAGAGCTGGACCGTCGCATCGGCCTGAACCGCGTGCCGGAACATGCCCGGGTCGAACAAGTGCTGAAGGACTGGGTCCAGACGGACTGACCTGCGCAAGGCTGATCCAGTCCCAACGACAAAGACATATTCGGGAGAAGAAACCATGTCCGATCTGAACGGAAAGGTCGCCGTCGTCATCGGCGCGGCAAACCGCGACAACATGGCGCAAGTCATCGCGCGGCGCCTGGCGGCAGATGGTGCAAAGGTTGTCGTCGCCGGGCGCAAGGGCGAAGAGTTGCAACGGCTGGCCGACGAGATCGGCGGGCTGGCCGTGGCGAATTGTGACCTGACGAGCGAAGAAGACCTTGCCCGGCTGGGGCAGGCTGCGGTCGATTCCTTTGGCGGTGTCGACATCGCCGTGAACGCGACCGGTTGGGGCCTGTTGAAGCCTTTCCTCAAGACGACCAAGGAAGATATCGAGCGCATCACCGCGCTGCAGTTCACCGGCGCGTTCCTGTTCTACCAGGCGATGCTGCGCGTGATGCGCGACAACGGTTCGCTGATCCAGATTTCGTCGGCGACCGCGTCGATCATGCTGGAAGATCACGCCGCCTACATGGGCACCAAGGCCGGGGCCGACCATGTCATTCGCTGCGTCGCAAACGAATTTGGCCATCGCGGCATTCGCGCCAATTCGGTCGCCCCGGGCTTTACCGTCACCCCGATGACGGCTGGTGCGGCTGAGAATCCGGCCATCGTCGACACATTCACCAAGGAATATCCGCTGGGCCGCGTCGGCACGAGCGAGGACATTGCCGAGGCGGTTTCGTGGTTGGCCAGTGACGCCTGTTTCATGAGCGGGCAGGTGCTTCAGGTAAACGGCGGCCTGACCCTGCGCCGCAATCCCACCAACCGCGAGATCGTCACTGCGGTAAAGGCCGCCCGCGCGCAAGGAGCGGCACAATGATCCGCGGCGTCCACCACCTTGCGATATCGACGCCCGACCTTGAACGGTTCATCGACTATTATCACCGCTGGTTCGGGTTCGTTCGGGTCGGCGACGGCGCATGGGAAGTCGGCAACGAACGGATCGACCGTATGGTCGGCCTTTCGGACAGCACCGCGAAGTATGCGATGATCCGCCTTGGCAACCTCCATATCGAGGTGTTCCAATATGCCAGCAACGAACCGCAGGACGTGCGCCCGCGCATGTGCGACCGGGGCATTACGCACTTGTGCCTTTATTGCGATGACGTGATCGCGGAATACGAACGACTTCAGGCGCTCGGCATGCATTTCCACTGCCCGCCGGGTGATGGAACGCTGCGCGCGACCTATGGGCGGGATTGCGACGGCAATGTCGTGGAACTGCTGCAGATCGCCGGGCCGGAATGCACGTTCCAGTTCGAAGATCTGGCTGTCGTCTGACCTGGCTTGCGCGTGAAATCAGGCTTGGTGAATGCGCCGGATGATACCTATGGCGTTCGGCGATGAGTACTTGCGCTTGACCGATAGCAACCCCTTTCCCGACGACCCGCTGGTCGAACGACAGGGCCTGTTTGCGTTCGAAGAAACCGGTTCGGACAGGTTCCGCGTCGCCCCAGTGCCGAGCGGTCTGCTGCGTCAATATGGTGGCGCAATCACCGCGCAATGCTTTGCCGCCGCATGCGAAACCGTTGGGCCGGAAAAACAGGCGCACAGTCTTCACGCCTATTTCGCCAAGCCCGGCCTGATCGATAGGCCCAATGAATTCGCCGTTTCGCGGGAAACCGATGGCCGCAGTTTTGCCACCCGTTCGGTGCGGCTGACGCAGGATGGCGCACCGCTGATGAACTGCATGGTGTCGTTCAAGACGCCGGAGGATAGCGCCAGCCACGCGCTGCCCATGCCCGATGTACCTGCGCCTGAAACGCTCAAGCCGCTGGCCCGGATCGTGGAAGAGATGAAGCCCGATCTGCCTGTGCGGCATCATCCCTTCTGGACGCGGCGGCAACAGATCGACTGGCGCCCGGTCGAACCGTTTCGCTTTTTTGGCGGCGAGCCGATGGCGCCGCACCGCCATTTCTGGTTCCGCTTCGAGGGACCGGTCGAACCGGGCCTTCGCGTGCAGCAGCGGTTGCTGGTCTACGCCTCCGATCTCCACATATTCCACACCGGGATCGGTCCGCTGGGGCAAGGGTGGGCCGACGATTACATGCAGACGTCCAGTCTCGATCACGCGGTCTGGTTTCATGACGAATTCCAAGTGGACGAATGGCTGCTTTATGCGCTGGACAGCCCGGCTGCCGGCAATGCGCTAGCGCTGGGTCGGGGCCACGTATTCCGGCGCGACGGGGCGCTGGTCGCCACCGTCAGCCAACAAGGGCTGTCGCGAGTGCTGACGGAAAAAAGGGAAGGGAAGCTGTGAGCGAGGAGCCGTTCAAGGCGCGCGAACCATATCGCACGTTCGAGGATCTGACCGTTGGCGAAACCCGCGTGTCGAGCCCGCGCACCGTGACGCAGGACGAAATTCTGGAATTCGCGCGCAAGTATGATCCGCAGTGGTTCCACACCGATCCCGACGCGGCGAAACAGTCTGTGTTCGGTCAGGTCGTTGCCAGCGGCATCCACGTGCTCGCCATGTGGCGGCAGATGGACCACGAGATCAATTGGGACATCGATTGGGTTTGTGGCGTGGGCTGGGACGACCTTCGCCTGAAACGCGCGGTGCGGGCGGGCGACAAGATCCATGTGACGAGCGAGATCGTCAGGCTCGAACCGTCGAAGACGCGATCCGATCGCGGCACGGCGGTCACCGAATACAAGGTCCTGCTGGACGACGGGACGGAGTGCGTCACCTTCACCAGCATCAATCTCGTCTACACGAAAGAAGGCCGCCAGCGCGCGCAAGGTACCGCCCGCTGAAAGGATGAAGCGCGCCCGCCCAGGGGCGGACGCGCTTCCGGGGGATTACCTGCGCTGGTCGAACCTGCGGCCGAGCATGGCACCGGCGATATTGACCTTCTGGATGTCGATCGCGCCGCCTGCGATGCCCCAGCCCCATGCGTCGCGCAGGCGGCGTTCCATCGGGAATTCCTTGGAATAGCCGTAGGCGCCCATCAGCTGCATCGCATCGCCCGTGACTTCGCGCGAGATGGTGTTGGCAAAGCACTTGCCGGTCGAACTGTGGAGCACCGACGGCAGCCCCTCTTCGGCCTGTGATGCAGCGCGCCAGATCAGCAGACGCGCGGCTTCGACTTTCATCTGCATTTCGGCAAGCTTCAGCTGCACGGCCTGGAATTCGGCGATCGGCTTGCCGAACTGTTTGCGTTCAAGCACATATTCGCAAACATCCGCCAGCGCGCCCGACGCCTGCGCCAGCGACATCGTCGCATTGCCGCAGCGTTCGA
>NZ_RXOL01000005.1 GCF_004004515.1 Croceicoccus ponticola | reverse complement strand
GACAGACATTCAAGGAACGACGCTCAGCCGCGCTGGCTGAGTGGCAGAACCTTGCGGCATAACTGCGGCAAATCTTGGGTTGTTCTGTGCCAAGTGGAGAGAGGTTAGCGTCGGACTGACACCACCAGTTTTGTCCTTCTCCGTGTGCCGGTGGCGTCGAGGCGACGGTGACGACCACACTTCCGTCCGGCTCACGGATCAATCCTGCCGTACGATCCCCTACAGAGTAGCGATTTATCGGATTTGGTATCATGTGACCTAGATCGTCGTAAGCCGTGATCGACCAAAAGGCATTTACCGGGGGCAAGGCGTCAGCGGCAAATCGAATGCGATACCGCTTCGCGCCGTGCAAGGGCCGACCATCGGCATCTACCCGACCGATAGGGTAAACAGCCTCCTCGGGGATAGCGACGTAAATTTGGTCTTTTGCGACGGCTGCTCGAAGAAGCCAGTCTGTACCAAAGCGCGGTCCGCGATAGTTGGTCGTCCACCCATTCTGCTGAGTGCCAAGGGTAAGTGAAGCCTCCGCCACTTGCGATCGACCCGTGGCAAAGCCTTCGTCAAGCAGCGATAATTTTCGCGCGGAAAGCGTCTCAGGACGAAAGCCCTGATCGGGAGTTATACCTATCTCGGCGAGCGACTGGACGATTTCACGTTCCTCCGCATTAACGTGCCATCCCTGCAGTAACGACCCTAGGCGATAGTAAAAGGGGCAGTGTCAAAGGGATGACCGGGCAGGGGGGTGACTGCTAGCTGGGCCAGATGAGCAAGGCCCATAATCCGTTCAGATACTTCCACTCCTCGCCGGACGTCATCCGCATGGTGGTGATGCTGTACGTGCGATATCCGCTGTCCCTGCTGAACGTGGAAGACTTGCTTTTCGAGCGCGGCTACGACCTATGCCACGAGACGGTTCGGCTCTGGTGGAACAGGTTCGGACCGATGTTCGCTGCCGACATCCGGCGCCAGCGGGTCAACCGGATGAAGGGGTTTCGCCAGTGGCGTTGGCACCTCGACGAAATGTACGTGAAGCTGAACGGCGAGATGGTCTATCTGTGGCGCGCGGTTGATCACGAAGGCGAGGTTCTCGAGTCCTACGTTACGAAGAAACGGGATAAATCTGCGGCTTTGGCATTCATGAAGAAGGCGCTGAAACGCCATGGCAAAGCCGAGACAATCGTCACAGATGGGCTGCGTTCCTACCCTGCGGCGATGAAGGAACTCGGCAACGAGGACCGTCGCGAGATGGGGAGGTGGCTCAACAATCGCGCCGAGAATTCGCATCTGCCATTCCGACGACGAGAGCGCGCCATGCAGCGATTTCGGCGAATGAAGTCACTGCAGAAATTCGCATCAGTCCACGCTTCCATTCACAATCACTTCAACTCGGAACGTCACCTCGTCGATCGCCAGACTTACAAGACCCGTCGCTCGGCCGCCCTGGCCGAGTGGCAGAATCTTGCGGCATGAGGGCGTAATCGTCTGGGCTTCCTTGCGCCCGGTGGAGACGAGTTCGCATTGGACTGACACCACCTGGTGGATCTCAATCCCGTACTTTCAGTTCGAAGACTGAAACCACCCTCGGAACGCCGGTCCGCCGGGGCAGCGGCAGGAAAGCGGGTCGGCAGGGCCTTTGTCGATAGGCCTGCCTATTCAGCGGATCCGATCGCGGCGCCCCGCCAGGGTGCCAGCTGCCGGGCTACGAGAGCCCAAGGGATGAGTCCTTTTAGCTTTCGAGCGCAGTGCGGCGGATGGACTCAATATCCGCAGCACCTATTCCAAGCTGGGAGAGGTAACCCTCCGCCCCGCCATGCTGGTCTTCAAGGTGCGCAAACATGGCTTCGAGATAGCGGCGGTCGGATTGTACGACCGGCTCCCATATCTCTGCCGGCACTTCGGGCGGCGTATGCTCAAGATATCGCGTTCGAATAAGATCGATGTGAGCATTTGTCATGATGTAGTCGTCATATATATCATCGCGAGAGCAGCCCAGGATCTCTAGGAACAACGCAGCCACGATCCCCGTACGATCTTTCCCGGCAGCGCAATGGAAGAGCAACGGCGTCCGATCGTCTTTCAGAAGTTGAAAAATATCGAGAATGGACTCGGCATGCTCATAAGGGATCGTTCGATACAATTTTAACATGGCTTCGACGGCAAGCGATGGTTGTATTACGGGCGCACTCATGACTTCTGGAAATCCTGCCGCGCTGTCTTTATAATCTCTGCTGTAGATTTTAGCCGTGCCGAATTTGAATGATTCGCCGGGACGGCGCTCCCGCTCCAGTGAAGACCGGAGATCATAGATGGTGGCCAAGTCCAGGCCGCGAAATATCCTCGTGTCTTCGTCGGTAAGTCCAAACAGTTCACCGGACCTGAAATATCTTCCGCGCTTTATTCTTCTGCCGCCCAGGCCGATCAGCCCGCCTAGGTCCCGCAAGTTTGCCATGCCCGTGAGAGGTATATGGCGACCGGCAGCAAATTTCTCGCCCATACTCACTGAGCTCCAGATTTGATAAAGTGTCCGGTCATTAGCCCGCTCCCTTTACGCCCCCCCCTTTGCGGTACCGATCCGAAATCCGGCTCCGATGCGTTGGGCGATCAATCGCCTGAGATTGCGCTCGCCGCGTCCTGGGTTCAGGTCGGCCGCGTCACTCCGCGCGCTGATTGCCTGTAATGCGCAGCAGATCCTCATGCAGTTCAAACCAGAGGGTGTGATAGCTTTCGATCTTCACGTCGCTTACCCACTCGATTTCACCCGCTTCCGCGCGTTCCAAAGCCCGAGTGAGTGCGGCCGTGTAGAAGGTTAACCGGGGGATCCCCTGGCTCAATTTCGCCAGGATCACTTCCACGCGGTCGTGGATTCCCCCCAGCTTGTCGATGATCGCCATGTCATAGGATTCATCGCTATGATCATTGGCGACGGTCTGGCCGCCGACATTGACTGATTGCCAATCCGTAATGAGCGACTTCAGCTCGATGTTGACATGCTCGAAACTGTTATAGGCTGCCAGGAAGACATCGTTGCGGCGAATATCGGCATATTGGCGCGAGTAATCGGCATCGAGCGCCACACGTGCCAGCGGACCCAGCGTATAGGCGCCCGATATTTCGACGACCCGGCCCGACTGCGTCGCTTCATTGAGCCGCATCGCCACCTTCTCATGTGGCCAGCAAATCAGCCTCGCCACATCTTCGGGACGGGCATATTTTTTAATGGCGAGCCCGTGAAAGACCAGAGTTGCATCCATATCCATCACTGGCCTCCCGCAAGCTGCACGCCAGTGCCCCTGCCCTTCATCGTTCGAGATGTGCGCTGATCGATCTTGTAAAGTTCGTTTGCCAGGTCGGTATGCGCATTATATTTGACCCAGGTATCGCAAAGATACCGATATTCGGGCGAGCAGATATCGGGACGAGTCTCGCGAGCCGCGGCATTGTACTCCGACAACGTCATTTTGCCGCGTGTCGTCTGGTAGGTATCGACCTTTGGGTCTAGATAGGTGCCCCCCGGCAGCGTTCCTCCGACCGAGGGCACATAATCTTCACCGGCCAGGATCGAGTAGGGAAGAGGCGTGATCGTGCCGCTGGGCCCGTCAGAGTGCTGCATCATCGTAAACGGGGAACGTTGTTGCGTCGGCAACGTGATAGAACCGACAAGTTCGCCCAGAAAACTGTCCGCATATTCGTCGTTCAGCAGCGAGCGGAAACGTTCGGCGCGCGGGTCTATTTCAAACCAGTCCTCCACCTCGAACACGCCGGCGATGTGCGCAAGGTCCTTGATTACGGCAAAATAGGTGAACGCTCCGGCATCGAGCAGCTGGTCGCGCGACCAGCCCGCCATCCGCATCCAGAGCTTGTTGGTCGCGTCCTTGATCCGGTTGCCGAGATCGACAAAGGTCGCCGTCAGCTCTTCCGCCGACCCCATGCCGACCGGGATATAACCGCCCGAAAGCGGATCGGATGTATATAGGCCGATTCCGGTCATCATGTCGGGAACGAACTCAGGCTTGGATTCAAAGCTGCCCCAGTCATCGACGATGTCGAAATGGCACCCCTCGGTCGCCATCGTCACCGTCAGATTGTTATACGGTATCTCCGCCGCAACGCCGTCCAGCCATGGCAATGAGCATTCGCCCAGGTCCATGAAATCCCGGATCAACAATTGCCGTGTACCGTCCAGCCTGAACGGCCCGGTATTGTGAAGATTCAACCGGCTTTCACAGGCGGAGAGGAAGCAATATTGAGATGTCGCGGCCATAAAGCCGTGCGCCGCCTCGTGGAGCGGATCGCCCGACGAACAGTCGAACATGTCCGCCGCGAACACTTCCAGCAGACGGTGCGGCGCAATCTGCGCGCGATGCCCGAATTCACGGTTGGTGAGATGCCCGTCGTTGCGATGGCGGGCCAACTGAAAGCGTTTCCAGAAATCGAGTACATAGACGATGTCCTCGGCCGCGTCCTGGGGACGGATCAACCCATAGGACAACAGGCATTCGCGACCGAGCAGATAGAAGGCGGGCAGGCTCCAGCCCATATGCAGGCTCCCTACCTTCACCCCCATATTGCGGGCGAGATCGCCGAGTTCCTCAGCCGTCATCCTTTCCTCGATCTTGCGCAGCAGGGAGGGGTAGCGATAAAAGGCGTTCAAATAGGAAAACAGGATGTATGCCGAAACGGGAAATAATTTCGATCCCTGCACCGTGCGCGTCAGGCACAGCCAATAGGTTTCATCCCCATTAGTCTGCATAACATTGTTAGCTTCAAGCAATTGTGCGTAGGAAAGCGGGGTTTGAGGACTTTTGAAAATCATCGCGGAAGCCTCCAGATGTGTGCCGTCATTTCCTGCCCTGCTTGATAGGCCTCGGCGGTCTTGGCCGGGGCACTGACCTCCACTTCGACACTATCGCCATCCCGAACGCCTGAAAGCTTTGCGTTCATCAGGCACGGGATACCAAACTCCCGGGTCAGGATACCCAGATGCGAGCGCACGGTTCCGCCCGCGCAAATAACGGCCGTGAACTGTTCGAGAATCGGCGCGGTCAGCGTACCGCCGCTGTCGGCGATGATGGCTATCGTCCCGGCGGGAACACCGTTGCGCATATAGTCTATGACGTCCTCGCTCGTGCGAACATAGCGCGCTATGCCCACGATGTTCGTATTGCGCCGGACCACATTGTCGCCGCATCCGCACAATTCGCGTCCAGCCTCGTCCGGGGAAGCTGTCGGCGCGTCGGGATGAGCGAAGGCGCCTCCCCCATCAGCGTCCGCATCGTCGGTGGACTTGTATATTTCCGGCCGATCGCGGGCAGACGCATTCGACGAGGAGGAAAAGCGGTATCCCGTCGCGAGGATCTTGCCCTCAAGGGCGTCGATGTCAGCCTTCGTGACCAGCGCTTCCGAAGTGCCCAAGGCGAATGAAGACCAATCCCCTCCGCTCTCTTCCAGCCTCTTTCTGACGAGATCACGGACGAGGCCGTTGACCGCCTCGACGAGCGGGAACACCGGCGCGCGGTAGAAATAGTCGGTGTCCGTGTATAGCCTCATACATACTCCCAAAACTTCCCCGATCCATCTCAAGAGGCGGGTTATCAGCTTTTACGCTTCGCATGATCGAGCAGGGCCGTGCGGCGGGGCCGCGATCATGCCCATGCGCGCATCAGACGCTGGCGGTCGTGCCGCCGTCGATTACCAGGGTCGAGCCATTGCAATAGGAAGCTTCGTCGGAAGCAAGGAAAAGACACCCGTTTGCAATTTCGATGGGACGGCCGGCCCGCCCCATCGGCGACAACTGGGTCGCGGTCGATTCATCCTCGAAGTGATGAATCATGCTGGCGATCATCGGCGTATCGACGAACCCGGGACACAGACTGTTCGCGCGGATGCCATCCTTGGCGTAGGCGATGCAGAGCGAGCGGGTGAAGTTCACCACAGCCGCCTTTGCCGACGAATAGGCGTGAGCATCAGCCGTGCCGCCCAGTCCGAAAATGCTCGCGACATTGACGATCGAACCGCTGCCCTGCTCGATCATGTGGGGCAGTACCGCGCGGGCTGCATAGAAGCAGGCATCCAGATCGACGCGCATGACTTCGCGCCAGTTGCCGTCGGAAAGTCCGTTGGCGGCACCCATACTGCCGGGCAGCACGTCCTTGAGCGCATAACCGACACCCGCCGCATGAACGAGTATGTCTACGCGGCCATAGCGTTCGATCGTAACGGCGATCACATTATCCATCGCACCGGAATCGCCGATATCGGCCGCAACCACGAAACCCTCGCCGCCAGCCTTCGAAATTTCACCCAACGCGTCATCGAGATGCGATTTGGTACGGCTGGTTCCGACAACTCGCGCACCTTCGGCAGAAAACAGATTGAAGCAGGCGCGGCCGATGCCGGAACTTGCTCCAGTAATAACCGCAACTTTATCAGTTAGCCGCCCCATATTCCTCTCCATGATTCAGCACACTCATTTCTTATTTTTTGGGATGTCGTTTCCCATATTCGACGCTGCTGGCCTTAATATGCGAAACCACTAATAACTATGACTTTACTTCAGCTTAGTATCGGAATGCGTGCCTTGCACGACCTGTTCGCGTTTCAGAGACACGAATCATGTAGAATAAGAATGTAGGACAGTCAACCTCCCCGACGCTTTTGAGGCTACAGGATGTCCTACAATTCCGTAATATCGAGTTGACCTACAGTAGCTTTGGCCCTAGCACGATAGCGCACAAATCGAATCGTGCTGACGAATCGCTCGGTTCACTGCGGTTCCCAGGACAGCCGGCAAGGCGAAGCCCAGCCTCAAACCGTGGGGCAGCGGAGCCAAGCGACTTTCGAGCAGAGGCAGTGATCAGCCAATATTGGCGATCGAGACGACAAAAATGGAGGGGACTGTAAAAATGGAGGGGACTGTTATGTCGAGAAAGATGCACAGCCAATATATGTTGCTGTCGACTGTGGCGATTATCATGTCCGTTACTGCTCCGGCCGTAGCGCAGGCTCAGGCAAATGACGCCGTGCCTGAAGCAGCCGATGCCGACGGATCATCCAGCACCGTGGACGAGATCATCGTCACGGCCAATAAGCGCGAGCAGAAACTCAGCGATGTCGGCGTTACGGTTACAGCACTGAGCGGGGCAGCGCTGAAAGCACAGGGCATATCCGACATTGCATCTCTCGCTCAATTGACGCCGGGCCTGACCTACGCGCCGACGCCGAGCAGCACGCCGGTGTATACCATCCGCGGCGTCGGATTCTTCGAACCATCCCTGGCGGCCTATCCCGATGTCAGCCTTTATCTCGACCAGGTGCCCATGCCCTTTCCTGTCCTCGCGACCCATGTCGCGTTCGACCTAGAACGGGTCGAAGTGCTGAAGGGGCCGCAGGGAACCCTCTTTGGCAACAATGCAACGGGCGGCGCGGTGAACCTGATTCATGCGAAGCCGACGCCGACGTTCGAGGCCGGCGCCGATCTTAGCTACGGCCGCTTCAATACCGCTGAACTGAACGGCTTTGTGAGCGGACCGATCTCCGATACACTCACTGCCCGCTTCGCTATTCGCGCTGTGCGCGGGGATGATTGGCAGAAAAGCTATACGCGCACCAACCAGCCCGTGCCGCCGGAATATCTGGCCGTGGGTGTGCCGGACAATCCCGGACGCAGGCAGGATACGCTGGGCGCCAAGAACAACACCGCCGCCCGGCTGACGCTGGATTGGAAGCCGTCCGATCGGCTGAGCACCTCCTTTGTTCTGACGGGCTGGCTGGACCGCGATGATCCGACCGCGCCGCAGAAAATCGCCACCCAGCCTGGCAATCTTCCCGGCTCGACTGGCCCTGCGGGAACCGTTCCGGCCGATCTACCGATCTTTCTCTATCCCGTCGCGCCGAATAACGCCCGGGCGGCTGACTGGACGCCCAGCATTCGGCCCTATTCCGACAGCAAATACTGGCAGACGTCCCTTCGCGCCGACTATGAACTGAACGATGACCTGACGCTTACCTCGATCAGTTCCTACGCCAATCTGCGGTTCCTGAACGCCAATGAATATGACGGCACGGCTCTGATAGCGACCGATCTTGCCCGCGACTATGGGCGGATCAACACCCTCTCGCAGGAAATCCGGCTGGCCAATGCACCCAGAAATCCGCTGAGGTGGGTTCTGGGGGGCAACCTCGAACGGTCGCGTGTCTATGAGGTGATCGACTATCGTTATGTCGATGCTTCGACGTTCTTCGTCCTTGGCCTACCTGCCAACCGCTATGATTCCGACCAGAAGATGCGCAATTACGCACTATTCGGAAACGTCGAATATGATCTTGCCGACTGGTTGAAGCTGAAGGGCGGCGTACGCCATACCCGGGCCAATCGCAGCACGGTCAACGCGGGCTATCAGGCCCCCGGGACTTCGGAACCGGGACCGTTCGGGCCCGACGCCACGACCAATTTCTTCAACGCAATCTATCAGGCTGTCTTCGGCCCGCGGGTGCCACTGGTCACGGTGGGAGAGTCCTACGTCATCGATACGCGCGTCAATCCGGACGGAACGCCGGTCGACCCGGCAACCTACCTCATCCCGGGCCCCTTCCGGGATAAGCTCAAGGAACGGAACACGTCATGGAGCGTGGGCGTCGACATCAAGCCAAAACAGGGTCTGCTCGCCTATCTGAACGTGTCGAAGGGCTATAAGGCGGGGAGCTATCCGACCCTGTCGGGCGTAATTTACGACGCCTACTCTCCCGTTGTGCAGGAAAAGCTGCTGAGCGTCGAAGGAGGCATCAAGGCCGACTTGTTCGACAGGGCGGTGTCCTTCAGTGGCGCAGCTTTCTATTATGACTATCAGGACAAGCAGACCAGGGCCAAGTTTGTGGATCCGATCTTCGGCCCGCTGGACAAGCTGGTGAATGTGCCCAAGTCCAAGATCAAGGGTGCAGAAGCCGAAATCAGCCTTCGTCCGGTCGAAGGCCTGACAATGACTGCGGGCGTCACTTATCTTGATGCCAAGGTGGATAAATATGTGGGGGTCATCGACGAAGCGACCGATCCCGTTAGCGGCCTGAGAATTCCAGTGACCGCATCCTTCAGCGGCGTCGATCTGCCTTTCGCGCCAGACTGGCAATATTCGGCGCGTGCGGATTATAACTTCCCGCTGTCCCAAAGCCTCGGCGGGTTCGTTGGCATCGGCGTCAACGGTCAGTCGAAATCGATCGGCATTCTAACGGTGTCGGAGGCGGAACGCAGCGTCTACGAGATTAATGCCCGTGCGATCGTGAACGCCAATATCGGTATCAAGTCTTCGTCTGGAGACTGGAAAGTCCAGATTTGGGGAAAGAATATCTTCAACAAATATTATTGGACGAGCACTATTCGTGCATATGATGTCGTGATCCGCTATCCGGCAAGGCCGGCCGAATATGGAGTTACTCTTTCCCATCGTTTCTGACGTCAGAGGCGAGCGAAGGTATCTGGCTCCATGACTTCAAGGTCATGGAGCCAGTTGCTTCACAGGTGGAAATGCTTTCTTGAACCGAACGCGGCGGTAAAGCGCCACGGTGCGGCGCTTCAGCTTTGCTGGGACAGCTCAATTGCGCGACTCCTGAGTCAGTCCGCCCAGCAGTCAGGCGCTCAGTCGGGCGCGAACGCCCCATCGGGCATAGCCATCGTGGTCTCAATGTTCCGCTTCATATGGCGCCGCATGGCACGCTCGGCGGCTTGCGGATTGCCGACAATGACGGCGTTGGCAATGGCGACATATTCGGCCAAGCGCTTTTCGATGTCGTCCGGGCCGAAGAATTGCTGGGTCTGCAATCGTATCAGATGAACGCGCTTCGTGGGCATCACGGACTCAAGCTGGGTATTTTTCCCGACTTCTATGAGCAAATCATAGAATTGCCGCCGCCGCTCGAAAAGCTCGGGTGTGCTGGTCCGGCTCGATGTCAAGAAATTCAGCCATTCCTGCATCAGTCGTTTGCGCTCGCCGGACGTATCATCGGCGACTGCTTCCGCCGCCAGACGCGCAATCAGCGCGGTAAGCGATTCCAGCACGATTTCGAGGTCCAGCACCTCGCGCCTGGTCAAGAGGCGGATATAGGCCCCGCGGTGCGGAGTCAGCGTGACGACTCCTTCGGCGTCCAGACGCTTCAGTGCCTCGCGAACCGGCCCGCGGCTCACGCCAAGCGCCTGGGTGAGATCAGCCTCGATAAGCTTCTGCCCCGGTACGTAGCGCCCAGTCAGAATGCCGCGGGTGATGGCGTCAATCACCCGCTCGGGCGAACTCAGCGGAATGTCCGACGACATCCCCGTTTCAGGAAATGCCAAGCGCTTCCGGTCTTTGATCTTCACGAAAGCCATATTCACCTTGCAGTTTTATTAGGAGAAATCAGCCCAAGGAGTAAGCGCACCCCCGCGCCCTCTTCCATTCCGACGCCATTTACACCGACCAACCGCCAGGAAGCGGTCGAATTCAGCGATGGACGCGCCAGGCGACATATCCTCACAAATCCAAATTGTAGTGCATTTTCGTATTTCATCAACCCTTATCGCTCCGTTGTTTCAGCGCCGACGGTTGCGGACGCCGCCCCCTCTCTCCAAGCGATACATCGTCTATCTAAGACTGATGGATTGTAGGGCAATAATGTCTATGCATAATGTCCTTCGATATGCTATGGATTACTCTCGCTTGCGCCGCGTGGCCGCAGGATCCGCACGACCGACGTTTCAAAGGCGATTCCTCGCTGCTGGAAGACGGGCGAAAAGAGAGGTTAGATGGATGTCAGAAGCAACCGATGTGCTTGCAAAGCCGGATTCCATTCAGGGGGGGGATCGAGTTCGATCACCGCCGATGAAATTCGCCAGTTGTTCGATTGCGCGTTTCCCGAACTGGTCTTCCATGCCCACAGGGTGCATATCCAGAATTTCGACCCCGGGGTCATACAACTCGCCACTCTGCTCTCGATCAAGACCGGCGGGTGTCCTGAAGATTGTGGATATTGCACGCAATCCACGCACGCAGACAGCGGAATAAAGGCTTCTCGCCTCATGGACGCCGACGCGGTGCTGGCGGCAGCGCAGACCGCGCGCGATCGCGGGGCCACCCGCTTCTGCATGGGTGCGGCATGGCGCAATCCCAAGGATCGCGACATGGGCCGGCTGTGCGAAATGGTACGCGGGGTCAAGGCGATGGGCCTCGAAACATGTATGACTTTGGGGATGCTGAGCGAGAAGCAGAGCGAACAGTTGGCCGATGCAGGACTCGACTTTTATAATCACAATCTGGACAGTTCCCGCGATTTTTATGGGAAGATCATTACCAGCCGCGCCTATGATGATCGCCTGTCCACCCTCGCCCGTGCGCGCAAGGCTGGAATGGCGCTATGTTGCGGCGGCATCCTGGGCATGGGCGAAACTCGAAACGACCGCGTGGACCTGATACATGAACTCGCCCGGATGGATCCGGCGCCGGAGAGCGTGCCCATCAACGCACTGGTGCCTGTCGAGGGGACGGCGCTGGGCGATCAAAGCGCGGCAGGACAGTTGCAGGACATCGATCCGTTGGAATTCGTCCGTACCGTCGCCGTCGCACGAATCGCCATGCCAGCATCGGTAATCCGCTTGTCGGCAGGCCGCGAGGCGATGTCCGACGAGTTGCAGGCGCTTTGCTTCCTGGCAGGCGCAAATTCCATCTTCTCCGGCGACGTCCTCCTCACGGCGCCCAACGGCTCCGCGGACCGCGACCGGAGACTGTTCGACCGCCTCGGCCTGCGCGCGGCCCCGCAAGACATCTAGGCGGCCGAGGGCTGAGCAGCTAAGCCGACCCTCACAAATCCGACCATGTTGGCCAGGCTTGTGGGGGTGCGGCGGTTATGTTCAGGCAGCAGCTGGCTGTGCAGCTTGCCAATCGCGCTTGATCTTCTTGGCCAGACTCCAACGATGGACTTCCGACGGGCCGTCGTAGATACGAAATGCTCGCACCTCCCGGAATATCAGTTCGACGATCGTGTCGCGGCTCACGCCGGTGCCCCCCATGATCTGCACGCATCGATCGGCGACACGAAACAGAGCTTCAGAGACCGCAACCTTCGTCATCGAGCTTTCCGTCGTTCCGGGAGCGCCGGTATCCAGCGTGTGCGCACACCAGTCGGTTATGAGCTCCGCCTGTTTGAGGTCGATGAGATTGTCGGCCAACATGAATCCCACGCCTTCATGGTCCACCAGCGGTTTGCCAAAAGCCAGCCGGCGGTTGGCATAGGCGGTCGCGATCTCCTGCGCCCGTAAGCAAGCCCCGTGCCAACGCATGCAATGCGAAAGCCGCGCGGGCGCGAGACGGATCTGGGCATATTTGAAGCCCTCGCCGCTGTTACCCAGCATCTGATCGGCAGGAACTCGGAGATTTTCTATGGCAACAACCGCATGTCCGCCCGGCATCGTCTCGTCAATGGTGTCAATGACACGCTCCACGCGGATTGCCGGATCCGGAAGATCGACCAAGAACATGCATGCGCCCTCGCCTGACTGCGCCATGACAATGCCGACCTGCGCGCCTTCGACGCCGGTGATGAACGCTTTGCGGCCATTAATTACCCAATGATTGCCGTCGCGCGCGCAGCTCGTCATCATCATGGATGGGTCTGACCCTGCGCCATTCTCGGACGCTGGTTCGGTCATGAAAAAGGCCGAGCGCGCACGCCCCTCGACCAGCGGACGCAGAAAACGCGCCTGGAGTTCCGAATTGGCGATCTTCCCAAGCAGGAACATGTTGCCTTCATCGGGCGCAGCCGTGTTCAACGCGACGGGGCCGAGCGGGGATAGTCCGGAAGCCCTTAGCACTATTGCGGTTTCCCGCTGCGACAAATGGTTCCCGTCGGTCAGGATATGCGGCGTCATCAGCCCCGCTTCGCGCGCATGGGTCCGCATATCCCCTACCATTTCTTCAGAAGGGCCGTGCGCGCCCCAGCGCGCGTCGGTTTCATAAGGGATGATTGTTTCCCGCACGAAGTGCTCCACACGTTGCGCGAGTTTTCGCGCCTCTTCGATTCCAATGCCATGTCCACTCACAAATGTTTCCTTTCCGTTGATCTGAAGAAGCGAGAGGGGTGTCGACAGCGCGCCGCGGGCGGGCCGCCTGCTACCTGTAAGAAGACTCTATTGGGTGCTGGCCGGGGATGTTCGGCGCTGCGCCTTCGAGCGGCGTCCATACAGTCTGTTCGATAAGTTGTCCGGCAGAAGCTTACTAAAGAAGGACGATTATGTACAGTGATATTGTAGGACAATCAAGGCGCTATATGGGTTGTTCTAGCCGTCCCGACGAGGAGCGCAGGGCAACGGATCGCAGGCCCAGCTTCGACCCTGCGCCCACGCTGACGTCTGCGGCACCGAAAAGCTATAAACGAGCCGTTGACTGTCCTACAATTTTATTGTACATGATTCGGCAAGAGCATTGAGGGATTACAACGAAAGGACGTCAAAAGGGGCGGTAGCGGTACGTTTTTGGTCCGAATGAATCTATCAGCGGTGCAATTGCGCCCTTTGCAGTGGAGCAAGAATGGGCACGTGTTGATACCAGCCAAGAACTAGTGCCCCGTTCTCTTCTTCTGCCCGCTTTTCAAACGCCGCTGGCATTAGGCCATCGCAGCCAAGGCGAAGTACTCTGGCCTGTCTGCGGATCCTGCGGCGTGGGTATACACAAGACAGTGCCGCACAGCGCCCATGATTGCCAGGATGACCGAGCGTCATGATGGACAAGCGGTTGATGCTTGGGAGCGGTCGGCAGAATTGCAATTTAGCGCGGAGAATCGCGCCATCATTGGGTGAGGAGGCCTGAAATGCTCACTTTGATCGGCGATTGGGTCATCCCGATCGACGGAACGTCATTGCCCGACAAAAGCGTCATCGGGGGCAAGGCCTGGTCGATCGCGCGAATGCGGAGGCTGGGGTTGAGCGTCCCGCCCGCGTTCGTCATCACGACGGTAGCCTGCAAAGCATATTTTGAACGGGGCGGCCTGACGGAAGAGCTTGAACAGCAGATCGATGCCGGCGTGAAATGGCTCGAACAGGTGAGCGGGCGCAGGTTGGGCGCCGGTCCTTCCCCCCTTCTCGTGTCGGTTCGGTCGGGAGCACCCATCTCGATGCCGGGCATGATGGATACAGTGCTGAACCTGGGCATCACTGCGGAAACCGAGAAATTGCTGGCTGAGGAATGCGGATCACCACATTTTGCCCACGATACGCACCGGCGCTTTCTCGATCTCTACGCCAGTGTCGTAATGAAGGCGCCTTCGCTCGAACTGTCGGGCCAGGGCGATCCGGAGCAGTGGCACGGCGCAATCCGGACGGCAACAGGCAAGGATGTGCCGGAAAATGTCTCCGAGCAGCTTCGCGCGACAGTAGTCGCCGTCTTCGATTCTTGGAATTCGCGCCGCGCCAAGCGCTATCGGGCACATCACGGAATCGCCGAAGACCTCGGCACTGCCGTGACGGTGCAGGCGATGGTATTTGGCAACCGCGATGAACGTTCGGGCACGGGCGTCCTTTTCAGCCGTAACCCGCTCACCGGCGAGCGTAAGCCCTATGGGGAATATCTGCCCCGGGCGCAGGGGGAAGACATTGTTTCGGGCAAGCACACCCCCCAGCCACTAAGCGCGATGCAACGCGATAATCCCGCCGCACTTGAAGAACTGCTGCGAGCGGCGGAACAACTGGAACAGACAGAATGCGACGTCCAGGATATCGAGTTCACCATCGAGAGTGGAAAGCTTTACCTGCTCCAGACGCGGACCGCCAAGCGCGCGCCGCACGCGGCCGCACGCATCGCCGCCGATATGGCGATCGAAGGATTGATTGAGCCAGCGGAAGCTCTGACGCGCATATCGCCCGAACAGATCCGCACGATGTTGCGTCCGCGCTTGGCAGAAGACGCTGCGACGAGCGCGCATGTTCTGGCGACGGGCGAAAGCGCATCACCCGGCGTCGGCTACGGCATCGTCGTTGCCGACCCGGATGAAGCCGAACGGCGCGCGCAGGCGGGTGAGCAGGTGGTCCTTGCCCGCGTCACGACCAGCCCCAATGATCTCCACGGCATGATCGCCGCCTGCGCGATCTTGACGGAACAGGGCGGGTCCACGTCGCACGCGGCCGTAGTCGGCCGGGCGCTGGGCAAGCCCTGCGTGGTGGGATGCGGCGCGGGAACGGTTGAAGCGATTGTGGGCCAATGGGTCACGGTCGATGGGCAGGCCGGCACGATTTTTGAAGGACGGCTGGCGGTGGTCGCGCCGGATGAAGAGCATGATCCCGTGTTGAGGCAGCTCATCTACTGGGCACGGGAACGGACCTTGGTAAAAGTTGAAGCGGCGGGCAACGCCGATACCCCGGCCACGCCATTCGACCAGATAGATATCGGAAATCGAAGCGAGCTCGCCGCGGCATTCGAAGCGCTCAAGCCCGGCGCTACGGTGTCGGGCGCCATCTTCGCGGAAAATGACGAAGCCGTGCGAAACGCGATTGCTGCCGGCGCATCGACCATCGTCACTCGACCCCAACTCCCTGCCCTTCTGGCAGCCGTTAGCGCCGCTCCGCGCTGAAAGGACAAATTGCGTGGGAAGCCTGCCTTTTCAAGATATCGAGAAAATTGCCTGCGCGTTCGAGCGAAGCGAGTGGCGGACGCTGCACTTGCAGATCGGCGATGCGGAACTTTTCCTTGCCAAGGATGCCGATGCCCGGCCGCCGTCTGCTGCTGCGGCGCCCGTCACGACGAAATCCGGGACGAGCAACCAGCCAGAGCGGGCGCCCGTCCGGCCGGCCGCCAAGGCGAAACCCGAGGACACCGCGCCAGCGGAGATACCCGATGGGTGGAGCGTGGTGACGGCGCAGAGCCTTGGCACCTTTTACCGTGCGTCCAAGCCTGGTGCGCCAGTATTCGTAGAAATCGGTCAGGCGGTTACGCCCGAAAGCGAACTTTGCCTGATCGAGGTCATGAAGCTGTTCACCACCATGCGCGCGGGCATCAGCGGTACTGTGCGCCATATCTATGGGCGGGACGGTGATCTGGTAGAGGTCGGCCAGCCACTGTTTGTGATCGAACCCGATGCCTGAGGGGGACACCATGAGGCACAAGCTCTTCGTTGCCAATCGCGGTGAGATAGCGCTCCGGATCATCCGTTCGGCCCAGGAGCTGGGGCTGGAAACCGTCCTTGGTGTATCCAGTGCCGACGTTGACAGCGTCGGGGCACAACGGGCTGACCGCGTCGTGGTCCTGGGCCCGGCCCCGGCACGCGATTCCTATCTCGACGCCGCCCTGGTCGTGCATGCGGCCAGGGAAACAGGCTGCACCGCCCTCCATCCGGGCTACGGCTTTCTATCGGAGCGCGCCGAACTGGCCGAACTCTGCCGGCGCGAGGGATTGATCTTCGTCGGTCCCGGGCCGGAGTCGATCCGGGCCGTTGGCGACAAGCTTTCCGCTCGTGCACTCGCACGGCAAGCGGGCGTCCCGCTGACGAGCGGCAGCGAAAAGGTCGGCGACGTAGCGCAGGCGCTGACTATCGCGCAGGATATCGGATATCCCGTCATCACCAAGGCTTCGGCGGGCGGCGGCGGTCGCGGCATGGTGGTTGCCTACGGCCCCGACGACCTCAAGACCTCGTTCGATCAGGCGTCCACCACCGCGCGCGAGGCATTTGGCGACGGCACGCTCTATCTCGAACGCTATGTGGAAGTGGCCCGCCATGTAGAAGTCCAGGTCGTGGGCGACGGCGAGGGGCGCATAGTCCATTTCGGTGAGCGCGACTGCTCAGTTCAGCGCCGCTACCAGAAGATGATAGAGGAAGCGCCCGCCGCCATCCTTCCTCCTGAAGTCCGCAGCAGGCTGCAGGAAGCGGCAATCTCGCTGCTCTCGTCGATCAACTATCGCAATGCCGGGACGGTAGAGTTCCTATACGATGTCGAGCGACAGGATTTCTTCTTCATGGAGGTAAACGCCCGCATCCAAGTGGAACATCCAGTCTCCGAAGAGATTACGGGAGTCGATCTGGTAGCCGCCCAGCTGCGGCTCGCAACGGGCACCGGATCGTTGCCCGATCAGGCGCAAGTGCAAACTCACGGCCATGCCATCGAGGTCCGCATCATCGCGGAAGACCCGGAAAATGATTTTGCGCCAAGTCCGGGTCGCATCACGCGCTGGGAGCCGCCGGTCGGCAAGGGCATTCGGATCGACAGCGCCGCCCAGGCCGGCACGCTGGTCTCCCCTTATTATGACAGCATGATCGCCAAGCTGATCGTTCATGCCGACAACCGCGAAGCGGCAGTAGCGCTGTTGGCCGACGCACTGGACGCATTCGTGATCGAAGGGATCGCGACGAACATTCCCCTACTGCGCGAAATCGTGGCTCATGAGGATTATCGCGCCAACGCCATCAACACCCGCTGGCTGGAAACGACTTTCCTGCCGAACCGCCAAACCGCCCGCTAGAGCGGCGACGCCGAATATCGATATGGAATATGCAGTGCAGGCACAGCGTCGCGATAGTCAGAACCATGGTACGACGAGTATATCTGGCATGGTTTTGGCGTGCTGGCTGCGGATCTGCGAAACAGGAAGTTCACGGACATGCAAATAGGATCCATCATTCGCCAAGCGGCTCTCTATTATGGCGATAAGCCCTGTATCGTCGAAGACGAACGCATAGTCAGCTTCCACGAATTCGACGCGCTGACAGACCAGATCGGCCATGCTCTGATCGCGGCGGGATTGCAGCCTAGCGACAGGGTCGGCGTTCTGCTGCCCAACGGTATCGACTGCCTCGCGGTCTACTACGCGATCGCCAAGGCAGGTCTTGTCCGGGTCTCGTTAAATACGCGGGAAACGCAGGATGATCATCAATATAAGTTGTCGGATAGCGGCAGTCGCGCGATCGTCCGCCTGCCCGAAGGCCCGGAGCTGGAAGTTGAAATCGACCTGGACGTGGCGCAACTGCTGCGCGCGGATGACCATGATGATGGTCCCTGCGCCATCGACCGCGCACTCGATGCGCCGTATCGTCTGGGCTATACCGGCGGGACGACCGGCCGTCCGAAAGCCGTTACCCTGACGACCCGCGGCGAACTGGCGGAACTTACCGCTTTCCTCGTCGACCTTGTTCCGGACATCGGCCCGGATGATAAGCTCCTGCATGCCGCGCCGATCGCCCATGCTTCGGGCGCTTTTTTCCTGCCTGCTCTCATCCGGGGCACGACAAGCATCGTCATGAGTAAATTTGACCCCGCTGCTTTCGTCAAACTGGCGGAAGAAACACGCGCGACGATGACCTTTCTCGTTCCGACCATGCTGGCCATGATATTGGAGGAGGAAAGCCTTGCAGGAGCCGACCTTGCCCTGCGCCGGATCGCATATGGCGCGTCGCCCCTTGCCCCCGCGTTGCTCGCAAGGGCCGAAGCGCGTTTTGGGCGCGTCTTCGCCCAGACCTATGGCCAGGCCGAAAGCCCGATGGTCATCACCTGCCTCAAGCCCGAGGACCATGACCGGATCAGCTCCTGCGGTCGCCCCTATACGGGCGTGGAGGTCGCGGTGTTCGATGACGAAGATCGCCCCCTGCCGCCTGGCCAGGCGGGCGAGATCGTGTGCCGCGGTCCGCAGACCATGGCCTATTACTGGGGGAGGCCCGAAGCTACGGAAGCCGCGTTCCGCAACGGCTGGCTTCACACGGGCGACATCGGCACGGTGGACGAGGACGGGTTCTACTATCTGCTCGACCGCAAGAATGACATGCTCATTTCGGGTGGCTACAATATCTATCCGCGTGAAGTGGAAGACGTGCTCCTTTCGTACGATGGCGTATTGGAAGTGGCCGTAGTCGGCCTTTCCGACGAAAAATGGGGTGACCGCGTCCATGCCGTGGTATCCGGTCGGCCGGACCTCGACCCGAACGCCCTGCTGCGGTTCGCAAAAGACCAGCTCGCCAACTATAAATGTCCCAAGTCCATCGACGTGTGGCCCGAACTGCCCAAGAGCGGGGCGAACAAGATCCTGCGCCGCGAAGTTCGCACGCGCCTTCTTGCAGAAGCGGGGGCCTGAGCGATGGACAGTCCGTCCCTCCGTTCAGACCATCCCGTCTCACCTTCAGCCGTGGCTCTCAACCCTCCCGCTGTTAGCATCAGGAGCAGCGGCCATGAGTGAAGGTGCAGTTGAACTAACCCTGGACGATGTCGACGCATTCATCTCGCTGATCGACAAGGCGGGTTGGCGGCAGATCATCGTGCGCGCCGATAATTTTCGAATCATCCTGTCCAAGGCTTCGGACTTGTCCGGCTTCAATTTCGAAAGCGCTGGCGAGCCGGCGCTGAAAGCCGCTGAAGTGGAAGCTGCGGATGCACCCGTCACCATCTTGCGCGCACCCCATCTGGGCACTGTCCTGTTCCATGACAAAGAGGGTGGAGAGCTGCCGGGGGTCGGTGACAGGGTCCATGCCGGGCAAGTCATCATCGCACTGCGCGTACTCGACCAGATCAGGCCGGTCCGGGCTCCCATCGATGGCGTGCTGAGCGAACTGCAGGTGCAGGACGGGGATCTGCTTGAATACGACCAGCCGCTGCTCTCCATCACTCCGGGGCCCTGATAGCGCATCCCGATGGGCAATGCGGCCTGAAGCCGGATCGCCGAGCGAACAGATTTCTACCCCGTCTCGAACGGATGGGCTGATGAATACCCAAGGAGAGCAGAATAATGGCGCATGTTCACTTTCTCGACGAGACGCTCCGCGATGGGCAGCAAAGTCTCTGGGGAATGCGGATGCAGGCCGGGATGGCCTTGCCAGCCGCCCCCTATCTTGACCGCACGGGCTTTCGGGTGGTGGATTTCAGCGGCTCCAATCAGTTCGAGGTGCTGATCCGGCATTGCCGGGAAAATCCCTGGGCAATGATGGATGCCATGATCGAGGCAATGCCGAATTCGACCATTCGATGCGGCATGCGGTCCAATGCGTCAGTCACGTTCCGCACGACACCCGACTCCCTCATGGACGCCTGGATGCGGCAGCTCAACCGACATGGCGCGCGAAGCTTCTGGATTTACGATGTCCTCTTCAACATTGACAAGATGTTGAGGCTTGCGGCGGTTGCCAAGGAATTCGGCTCCGAAGTGGCCGGCGCGATCATGTTCACGCTCTCACCCGTCCACGATGATGCCTATTATGCGGATAAGGTGAACAAGCTGTCGGTGTCTCCGAATGTCGATACGATTCTGCTCTATGACACGGCTGGTGTGCTGGAAAAGGAACGTCTCCAGACTCTCCTGCCCGCGATCATTGGTGCCGCGCGCGGCAAACCCATCGAATTTCATGCCAACAATATCCTGGGTCAGTCGGCCAAGGCCTATCTTGATGCGATAGATCTCGGCGTGTCGATCATCCACACCGCCAGCCGTCCGCTCGCCAACGGTCCTTCAGTTCCTTCGACCGAAATCATGGTCAACAACATAGAGCTGCTGGGTCACAGTCATGATCTGAACAAGGACATGCTGGCACCTGTCGCGGAACATTTCGAGCGCGTTGGCAAGGCCGCGGGCTTCCTCGTCAACCAGTATAATGAGTATGATATTCTTTCCATCCAGCATCAGATACCGGGCGGGATGACGGGTACGCTGAAGGCGCAGCTGGCTCAGCACGGCATGAGCGACAGGCTAACCGAAGTGCTGCACGAAGTAGCGCTCGTCCGGCGCGAACTGGGTTATCCCGGCATGGCGACGCCATTTAGCCAGTTGGTGGGAATTCAGGCGGTACTGAATGTCGTCAATGGCGAGCGCTACAAGATCGTGCCCGATGAGATCGTCGAATATGCTGCTGGCTATTATGGGGAAACCGTCGCTCCGATCGATGCCGAGGTGCTGGACCGGATAATGACCAGTTCGCGGGCGAAGGATATCCTTAACTCCCCGTCGGAACAGCCCAGCATAGAGGAATTGCGCAAGCGCTACGGCACCGATGACGATGACGAACTGATCCTGCGGGCGCTCATGCCAGAGAGCGATCTGGAACGGATGCGCGCCGCTGGTCCGCTCAAGCAGACCTTCCCGCTCCTCTCGTCGCGGGAATCCCAGATGATCGTGGACCTCGCGCGCACGATCAATTTGCCGCTCGTCCAATACAGCACCAATGGGCTTTCCGTCGAAATGGCTCGCTGAGAAGGAATAGTTGATGCGCCGCGCCGTCATCGTCGATCTCGTCCGGTCCCCGTTCATTCGCGCTCGTTCCGACAGCGTGTTTGCAGGACTGCACCCGGTCGATCTTTATGCCCAGATCTTGTCCGCACTGGTCGAGCGGACCGGCATCGATCCCGCGCTGGTAGAAGATGTTATCACCGGATGCGTCCTGCAGGTCGGCGAGCAGGCGGGTAATATCGGCAGGCAGGCGGTACTGGCGGCGGGCTTCCCCGACAGCGTGCCGGCGGTGACGCTCGACCGCAAATGCGGCTCCGGCCAACAGGCGATCGACTTCGCGGCCCAGGGCATAATCGCAGGCGCCTATGACGTAGTCATCGCCGGCGGGGTCGAAATGATGAGCCTTTTGCCCATGCGCGCCAATCGCATCGGTCGAGATTCGGAAGGGCCGCTTTTTCACCAGCGCTATCCCCAGGGGCTTGTACGCCAGGGCATCTCGGCGGAGCTGATCGCCGCCCGGTGGCAGGTTTCGCGCGACGATATGGACAAGCTCGCATTGCGTTCTCACCGGCTCGCCGCGAAGGCCGAGGATGACGGCCTGACCGGGCGGACGATCGTCCCCATTCAGGTTCAAAAGGATGAACTCTCTTGCGCCGTCGATCGCGACAGCGGCATCCGCCGCGATACCGACGCGCAAAGGCTTGCTGCTCTCCAGCCATCCTTCCAGGACGAGCAGATGGCCCTGCGCTTTCCGCAGATCGAGTGGAGCGTCACGGCCGGCAACTCCAGTCAGTTGACCGACGGTGCGGGTGCGGTGTTGATGATGGAGGAAATGACTGCGCTCCGCCTCGGCCTGACTCCGCGCGCAGCAATCACGCATTTCGCGGTGGTCGGGGACGACCCGCTCATCATGCTGGCTGGAATCATACCGGCCACGCGAAGGCTGCTTGGCAGAGCAGGGCTTTCCATCGATGCCATCGACGCATTCGAAGTCAACGAGGCGTTCGCGTCGGTGGTCCTTGCGTGGCTCAAGGAAACCGGCGCCACGCTCGACCGCTGCAACATATTGGGCGGCGCGATCGCATTGGGCCACCCGGTGGGCGCATCGGGCATCCGGCTGATGGCGAATCTGGTCACTGCGCTGGAAGTGAAGGCCGGCCGCTACGGTCTGCAAACCATGTGCGAATCCGGCGGACTGGCCAATGCGACCCTGATCGAACGCCTGTAGCCTTACTGGCGACCAACGCCAGAGGGCATCGTCAAGTTAACGGATTGAGCGCGCAGGAATCCGCAATTCCAAGATTTCACCCATTTGCAGCGGACACGGCGGCAGTGTCAAAAGGATGGCCGGTCAGAGAACGGCCTGCTAGCCGGAGGGGATGAGCAAGGCCGAGAATCCATTCCGATACTTCCATTCGTCACCAGATATCATCCGCATGGTCGTGATGCTGTACGTGCGATATCCGCTGTCGCTCAGGAACGTCGAGGACCTCCTTTTCGAGCGCGGTTACGACCTTTGCCACGAGACGGTTCGGCTGTGGTGGAACAGGTTCGGACCGATGTTTGCGGCCGACATTCGACGGCAGCGCGTCAGTCGAATGAAGGGCTTTCGCCAATGGCGGTGGCACCTCGACGAGATGTACGTGAAGCTGAACGGCGAGATGGTGTATCTTTGGCGCGCCGTTGATCACGAAGGTGAAGTCCTGGAGTCCTTCGTCACGAAGAAACGGGACAAATCTGCGGCTTTGACCTTCATGAAGAAAGCATTGAAACGCCACGGGAAGGTGGACACCATCGTTACCGATGGCCTGAAATCTTACCCGGCCGCGATGAAGGAACTCGGCAACCAGGACCGTCGCGAGATGGGGCGATGGCTGAACAACCGGGTTGAAAATTCGCACCTGCCATTCCGCCGACGAGAACGGGCGATGCAGCGATTTCGGCGAATGAAGTCACTGCGGAAATTCGCCTCGGTCCACGCCTCGATCTCCAACCATTTCAATCAGGAACGCCACCTCATCGATCGACAGACATTCAAAGCACGACGCTCGGCGGCGCTCGCCGAGTGGCAGAAGCTTGCGGCATAACTGATTGAAGGCCTAGCTGTTCTTGCGTCAAGTGGAGAGAAGTTAGCGTCGGACTGACAGCACCATCGGGATCAATACCGCGATATACAGTCCCTCCGGGGCATCGGCAGGAATCGGCTTTGCTGTGCCGGTCGACACGGTGATGCGCGTTGTGCCGCAGCTCATTTCCGAGGGGCGCTATACGCGGCCCAGCCTTGGCCTCGAAAGCGACGACGATATCAACGACCGGCTCAAGCGCGCTTCAGGGATCGAGGGTGTTTTTGTCCTGCGGGTCGATCCCGGGTCGGTAGCCGAGCGCGCCGGTCTGGTCGCAGCGCAGCGCACAAGGCGCGGCGTGGCTCCCGGGGACATCGTTACCGCTATGAACGGCAAACCTGTTTCGCGGGTCGGCGACCTGCTCGCCCGCCTTGACGACTTTCGGGTCGGGCAAAGCGTTGAACTGACGTTGATGCGCGGCGGCGAGGTGCGAACGGTCAGGCTCGAACTCGAACCGGGAAGTTGATGCACAAAGAAGGGCCGGTCCCATGGGCAGGACCGGCCCTCTTGGCTGCCATTAACTGGCGTAGATCGGGATCGTCTTGCGGCCTTTTGCCGCTTCTGAGGTACGCGGAACTCTAACGGTCAGAACACCGTTTCGGAAAGCGGCCTCGACCTTGTCTTCGTCAATCTGCGAGGGAAGACCGATGCGGCGCTCGAAGCGGCCGTAGCTGCGTTCGGAATAGCCGCGTTCCTCGTCGCTGGTCTCGGACTTCTTCTCACCCCGGATCACCAGTTGATGATCGTCCAGCCTGATTTCGATGTCTTTTTCCTCCATGCCCGGCAGTTCGGCCATGACACGGATTTCCTTGTCGTTCTCCGACAACTCCACACGCGGCCAGCCAATGCTGCGTCCGATGGACGGCAGCGAGGGCATGGAAAACCCGCGAAACATGTCGTCGAACAAGCGATTGATATCCCGGTGAAGCGACATCACCGGATGATCGACCCGCTCCTCCTGCCGGGGAACGATGTCCTGGCCCTGGCTTTTCCAGGGAATGAGATCGCGGATAGCCATCTCGACATTCCTCCTATTTTCCGACTGGTTTAGGCAAAGCCTCGTCAAGTGGGGCAGGTGCGGTTGCACCCACCCCGCCGAGGATTTGCCCGGTTATTGAGGCTCAGGCCGCCTTGTCTTCAGTCAGCTGCGGCGTGTCGTCATTGACGTGCTTGCTGCTTCCGATCGCGATCTTGCGCGGCTTGAGCGATTCCGGGACGATCCGCTGGAGCGAGATCGTCAACATGCCGTGCTCATAGTCCGCATCGCGCACTTCGACATAGTCGGCCAGCTGGAACCGGCGCTCGAACGCACGGGCAGCAATACCGCGATGCACGAAATCCACACCGTCTTCGTCTTTCTCGTCCTTCTGACCGGAGATGACGAGCTGGTTCTGCTGTGCGGTGATGTCGATTTCGTCCGGACGGAAGCCAGCAACCGCCAGAGTGATCCGGTAGCTGTCCTCGCCGGTGCGGACGATGTCGAAGGGTGGGTAGCTATCCTGCGTCTCAGCGCGGAAGCTGTTCTCGAGCGCATCGAAAAGCCGATCGAAGCCGACGGTCGAGCGGCGATAGGGGGTCAAATCAAATGCAGTTCTCATTTCCAAATCCTCCTTGTTGAGCAATCTGGGCATGAGAGGCGCCGGGAACCAAGAGCCGACGCCCTCTGTCCAACCGAACCCGTTATGGCATCCGGTACTGATAAAATTAGGAAACGCGCATTTGGTTTCAAGACCTGATAAAAACTTTTTATCGGTTTGTTTTCCGTGCCTTGCAAGAGAAATCCAGGCACACCGATAGAGGGGCGCCTGGCCTTCTTCCAGGAAAATATGTGGTAGGACGCAGTCCGTTCCTACGCGGTCAGCCGACCGCTGCTCGCGTGATCGGAAGCCCAGCTTTGCATCTGGTCCTTGAGCGCCAGTTTGAGCTTCTTCAGGCGGGCAATCAGAACTTCGTCAGGCCGGGTTCGCTTGCTTTCCAGTCGGATCTCGTCCTCCAGCCGCGCATGTTCGCGTGAAAGATACTCCAGATACCTGTCGGTCATCATCTCCTCCTCTCTCATTAGACATTAGACCGATTTTCTGATGTCGCCGTTTTCGGAACCTGCCTTTTTTCGAACAGCGTGTGCAGGCAGCTAAGCAGCACTGCCGTGCACTGGAGGATGGGAGAGCGCAGCGTGATACCGCGCTCTCCACACCCTGTTAGAAGTCCATCGCAGGCATCGGTGCGGGCGTGTCTTCCTTGGGCAGTTCGGCCACCAGCGCCTCGGTGGTGATCAGCAGCGAGGCGACTGAAGCCGCATCCTGCAGCGCTGTGCGCACCACCTTGGCCGGATCGATAACGCCCGACTTCACCAGGTCTTCATATTCGCCGGTCGCGGCGTTGAACCCGTGGTTGTAGTCGTCGCCCTCGAGCAGCTTGCCGACGATATAGGCACCGTCCTCGCCGGCGTTCTCGGCGATCTGACGTGCCGGCGCGCGCATCGCGCGGCGGACGATGTCGATACCCGACTGTTGGTCGTCATTGGCTGCCTTGAGGCCGTCGAGCGACTTCAGGGCACGCAGCAGCGCGATACCGCCGCCGGGCAAGATGCCTTCTTCGACAGCCGCACGGGTTGCGTGCAGCGCGTCATCGACGCGGTCCTTGCGCTCTTTGACTTCGACTTCGGTCGCGCCGCCGACACGTATCACGGCCACGCCGCCCGCCAGCTTGGCCACGCGTTCCTGCAGCTTTTCACGGTCGTAGTCGCTGGTCGTGGTCTCGATCTGGGCGCGGATCTGGCTGACCCGGGCGTCGATATCGGCACGGTTTCCGGCGCCATCGACAATGGTCGTGTTGTCCTTGTCGATGATGACCTTCTTGGCCCGGCCGAGCATGCCGATCGTGACGTTTTCGAGCTTGGTGCCGAGTTCCTCGCTGACGACGTTGCCGGCGGCAAGGATGGCAATGTCCTCGAGCATCGCCTTTCTGCGATCGCCGAAGCCCGGAGCCTTGACGGCAGCGACCTTCAGGCCGCCACGCAGCTTGTTGACCACGAGAGTCGCCAGCGCCTCGCCTTCGACGTCTTCCGCGATGATGAGCAGCGGTTTGCCGGACTGCACGACCTGCTCAAGCAAAGGAATCATTGCCTGGAGATTCGACAGCTTCTTCTCGTGAATGAGGATGTACGGATCCTCGAGTTCCACCTTCAGCTTTTCGGCATTGGTCACGAAATAGGGCGAGAGATAGCCGCGGTCGAACTGCATGCCCTCGACGGTTTCGAGCTCCGTCTCAAGGCTCTTGGCTTCCTCGACCGTGATCACGCCTTCATTGCCGACCTTCTCCATCGCCTCGGCAAGGATTCGGCCGACGGTTTCGTCGCCATTGGCGGAAATGGTTGCGACCTGCGCGATCTCGCTGTTGGCCGACACCTTCTTAGCATGGCTTTCGAGGTCCTTGACCACGGTGCCGACGGCGAGGTCGATACCGCGCTTCAGGTCCATCGGGTTCATGCCGGCAGCAACCGCCTTGGCACCTTCGCGCACGATGGCTTGGGCCAGAACGGTGGCGGTGGTCGTGCCGTCACCCGCCTTGTCGTTCTGCTTGCTGGCGACTTCGCGCAGCATCTGCGCGCCCATGTTTTCGAACTTGTCCTTGAGTTCGATTTCCTTGGCAACGGTGACGCCATCCTTGGTGATGCGGGGAGCGCCGAAGCTCTTCTCGATCACCACGTTGCGCCCCTTGGGGCCGAGAGTTACCTTGACCGCATTTGCAAGCGTATCCACGCCGCGCAGCATGCGATCACGCGCGTCAGACGCAAACTTTACTTCCTTCGCAGCCATTTTGGCCTGCTCCTTTCTCTTCTTTCGATTGAACTGAAGATTGGGTTGATTGCTTACGCCGCCTTCTTGAGTTCGGCGGTGGTTTCGATGATGCCGAGAATGTCGCTCTCCTTCATGATGAGCAGGTCCTCGCCATCAATCCGCACTTCGGTGCCGGACCACTTGCCGAACAGGACGCGGTCGCCTGCCTTGACGGCGGGTTCCACCAGCTTCCCGGAATCAACACGCGCACCAGGGCCCACGGCGACGACTTCGCCTTCCATCGGCTTTTCCTTGGCGGTGTCGGGGATGATAATGCCGCCGGCCGTCTTTTCTTCGGCCTCAATGCGGCGAACCAGCACGCGATCGTGCAAAGGTCGGAAATGCATGCATAACCTCCATTACAAAGCGAAATGACTTACAGCGCCTCCACCGGATGATCGGCAGGAGGCAGTGCGCGATCTAGTTTTGCTGAAAACGGCTTCAAGAGGTCCAAACCAAATTTTTTGGCACTCGCCGATTGCGACTGCCAATGGGCACTTTCCGTACGCCTTATCAGGGTCTTGACGGTCTGAAATGGACTCAACAAAATATGGTGAGCGGAGCAATCCGCAGTGAGTGATCAGCGGCAAGGCAGAAAGGAGGATGTTCCTATGTCGCAACCATTCGCGCGCTACCTGCATCCGTTCGATGTAGCGCATCATCCCTCGCTTGAGCCCGAAGTGAAGCGAGCCATCCTGGCTTCCTGGGCGTCCGATCGGCATGCCGTCGAAAATCATCCTGCAATGCGCCAGTCTCCCGAACTCAAAGCTCCGGTTTCCGTTGACGATGTATTCGCGGCACTGCGCTCGCTCGACGGCCCAGACAGCCAGCCCACCTTGCAATGACCGACCGCGCTTTCCTGGTTCAGCTAGAAGGATACGGGCTGACCACGGCAGAAATCTGCTATTTCATGCCGGATCACCCCTCGCTCCTGCAGATTTATGCCTGGCAGGAATACGATGCAGCACCGGATTTTCCGGTGCTGTTCGATTTCCTCGCGCATTGGCGGCGCGAGATCGAGGCGGAGATAAGGTCAGTCCGAATCGCCCATGAGAAAATGATCCGGCCAGCGAGCTGGCGTTCGGCGGACGGCGTGATCTCGTGGGAGTAGCAGAGCCGGGTGATTGAGCTTGCAGGCCCGTATTCATGCTAATGGAAACGAACTGCTGACTAGCAAAATCTAGAAACCTTCGCCCACTTGAGAGGCAGCTTTCCCATTTTCTCGCACTGAAAGCTGCCAGTCGGTTTCCGGCCCAACACTCGCCGGTACAAGCGCAAAGAGATATATCTGCGGGAAATCTCAATGACGAGACCTGCTCGTCACTGGACCAAACCAGGAGCCCCCACGATATGGAGTAGCTTGTCAGGGTTCCGTGTCTTGTAGATGGCGGTTATCCGGCCGTCATCGATTTCAAATGCCGTTGTCTGCAAGATGCCATTGTACCTGCTGACGTACCCTGGCAGCCCATCGATCCAGACGCGCTGAACAATGATTTCGGAACTGCCGTACTTCCTGAACAAGCCCGCATAGAGGCGCAGTGACTTCTCAATACCGACGATTGCGTTCGGGAACGCATGAACCTTCCCACCTCCGTCCGAAACGACCTTCACTGCTTCGCCGAGGATTGCCTGAAGCGCGGCAATGTTGCCGGTGCTTGTGGCGTCAAAGAACGCCTTCGCAATCCGATCTCCTTCTTCGCGATCGACGCTGTAACGCGGTCTGTCCAATTGCACATTGCGCCGGGCGCGTGAGGCCAGCTGCCTGACCGCCGCCACGTCGCGGTCGAGGGTTGCTGCGATCTCAGCCATCGGTGTGTCGAACACGTCATGCAGCAGAAACGCCGCGCGCTCCAAGGGTGACAGTCGTTCGAGAGCCAGCATCAAGGTCAAGGTCAGGTTATCGGCTCTGAGATCGTCATCTGGCTCCGGAAGGGGATCGGGCAACCAGCTGCCGATGTAGGTTTCGCGGCGAACGCGGGCAGACTTCATCGCATCAAGGCAGAGTCGGGTGACGATCCGGCTAAGAAATGCGGACGCATTCTGCACTGCCCACAGGTCCGTGCGCTGCCAGCGTAGCCAGGCGTCCTGCACGACGTCCTGCGCCTCGCTGACCGAACTCAGCATGCGATAGGCCAAGCGCAGCAGCCGCGGTCGTTGCGTCTCGAATATTTCAGTCGCGTCAGGCAGTTGGCGCATGACTTTTCCCGGTCGGATGAATGGCGCGCAGGCCTACCTGCAACCGGTTCCACAGGTTGATCGATCCGATGGCCAAGGTCAGATGGACCCGTTCCACTTCATCGAACGCTGCCTCGACGAGTGCATAATCATCGTCCGGTGCTCCGGTGCGCGAAACGTTCGTCAGTGCTTCAGTCCATGCCAGAGCGGCCCGTTCGCGCGCCGAATAAAGCGAGGATTCACGCCAGGCGTCGAGCAGATAGATGCGCATCTCGCTCTCGCCATTGGCCCGCGCCTCAATGGCGTGCATGTGCAGGCAATAAGCGCAGCCGTTCATTTGCGAGGCGCGCAATTTCACGAGCTGGAGCACGGTCTTGTCCAGGCTTGCGGCAATGGCGCCTTCGACCGCGTACATGCCTTTGATGGCAGCGGCGGCCTTCGCAAAAGGATTGTCGATACGGGGTACCATTAGGAATCTCCGTTCTGTCCTATATCAGGTTTCGTGTCAGAGCAGACCTTCGGTTCGAAGGGCTGCGATGACCGCTGGCCGCTCACGCATACGCTCGCGCAAATGCGCCATTGGCCCGGGAACGGCGACCTCGAAGCGCTTGGCCCACTCCAGCATGACGAACAGATAGAAGTCGGCCACCGTGGGCTGGTCGCCAAAGAGGAAGGGCCCCTTCATTTCATTACTCATCAGGGTCAACAGGCCGGTCACCGTCTCAGCAGCCCGCGCTCGCTCGGCCTCCGAGCCGCCGTGCCACATCGGTTTGAATGCGCGGTGCAGTTCGGTCGAAATGAAGGCCAGTGCCTCTACCAGCCGGCTTCGTCCGAGCGGACCCGGTGGCGCGAGATGCGGATGCAGGGTCGCCAGATAATCGAGCACGGCGATGTTTTCGGTAAGTAGCTGCCCATCTGCCAAAGTCAGGGCTGGAACATATCCTTTTGCGCTCACCGTCCTGAAGTCGATCCCGCTTTCCGTCATGTGAGTGCGAATGTTCACACGCTCAATATCGAACGGATCGCCGATCTCATGAAGCGCGATGTGATCAGCCAGGCTGCAGGCAGCCGGCGCATAGTAGAGTTTCATCCGGCTCATGTCCGCAACTCCCCGCGATCCAGGAAGGTCTGGAACGCCGTTGGTGCGATCAGGGCAGGTCCGGCGGGGATCAACGACAATTCGTCGAGCACCACTCCGAAATATGCGGCAGTATCATCCGATACCACGACGCGAGGATCGCCTGCAGCGGTCAGGAATCGGGCGACCATGACTGAGATCGGCTGACGCTCCGGTCCGGCAATCTCGACCACTGCGTTCGCTGGTTCGGCCAGGGCAATGTCGGCAACGGCGATCGCAACATCGTCGGAAATGATCGGCTGGATTAAGGCCGATGACAGGCGAACGGTGCCGCCTTCCGTGGCACCGTTCGCAATCGCTCCCATGAATTCGAAGAACTGCGTGGAGTGGATGATCGTATAGGGAGTTCCGGATGCCTTGATCAGCTCCTCCTGCGCCTGTTTGGCGCGAAAGTAACCGCTCGCCTGCAATTTCTCCGTGCCCACTACCGACAGCGCGATGTGGTGGTGCACACCTGCCTTGCTAGCGGCGGCAAGCAGATTCCTACCCGAAACCTGGAAGAATTCCATCGCTGTGGCATCTTCGAACGAAGGAGAGTTGGCGAGGTCGATGACGATCGAAGCCCCTTCCAGAGCGGTGTCCAGCCCGTCACCAGTGATGGTATCGACGCCGGTCGAGGGCGCGGCTGCGATCGCTTCGTGGCCGCGTGCGTTCAACTCTGCGACCGTTTTTGAACCGATCAGGCCGGTTCCTCCGATGATGACAATCTTCATGTTCGTGGCTCCTTTGGGATGCTTCACGAACAAGACGATGCGAAGCAGGCCAACGTGACATGGACCCGTGCATTTTTCTGCAGAGTACTAACTGGATTGCGATGAACGGGCTCTCAGAGAGGCGGCTTTACGACAGTGCATCTGAAGCATATCAACGCGTGCCAATTTCAGTTTTCAGTTCGAGGGACCCTCATGCCGTCCAGTTTTGAAACCTTCGCGGCGCTACATGTCCCGGGAAGCCCGCTCGTGCTGTATAATATCTGGGATGCCGGCAGCGCCAATGCTGTCGCTGCGGCTGGAGCGAAAGCTCTCGCAACCGGTAGCCATCCTGTCGGGGACGCGAGTGGCTTCGGTGACGGTCATAAGGTTCCCCTCGACTATGTCATCGAAAATGCCCGGCGAATTCTCGCCGCAACGGACCTTCCGCTGACGGTTGATTTCGAAGGTGGGTACTCCGTCGATCCGGCGCGAGGGGCTGCAAATGTCACCAGACTGAAAGAAGCAGGTGTGATTGGGTGCAACTTCGAAGATCAGGTGATCGGGGGTGAAGGTTTGCACCCCCTGGAAGTGCAGATAGAGCGAATATCCGCCATCCGGCGTGCAGTTGGCCAGGATTTTTTCCTCAACGCGCGAACCGACCTTTTTCTCAAGTCCTCCGATCATGACGAAGAACTCGTCGATCGCGTGATCGAGCGCGGTCAGGCATTTGCAGAAGCGGGTGCTAGCGGCTTTTTCGTTCCGCGCCTGGCTGACCCGAAGCAGGTTGAGCGAGTGGTGCGTGAGGTCCCGCTGCCGCTCAACCTGATCGCTTTTCCCGGCGCTCCTTCAAAGCAGGAATGGACGAAGGCTGGTGTAGCTCGAATAAGTCACGGGCCTTTTCCGTTTCGAAGGCTGATGGAGCAACTCCAGGATAACGCTCGCAAAGCCATGGCTTAAGGGGTTCTGCCCAACTGGTGAGAGAGCCTGCCAGCAACCCTGATCAAGGCACGTATTCGGCCACTTGAGCAGATGGGCCAGTAAAACGAAGAACCAGGCACGAACCTTAGGCCAGGCGGAACTAACCGGACGAAATGATCGCCGTGATACTTGTCACAACCCCGTGACCTGTGTTTATTCCCCAGCAAGGGCGACTTCAGCTTTGGTAAGCTGCTCGTCCAAAAGCTGCCAGTCCGTAACCGGCCCAGTTTAAGGCATTCGGCGGCCCGCCTTCAGCGGGACCGCCGATCAGTTCAATGCCACCCCGATGCGCAGGCCTGTCGCGAACTCTGGTGCACCTTCGGTAAGACCTGCGGAGCCATAGACACCAAGCGACAGAGCTTTGCCAATGCGGCTGTTCAGACCAGTGATCAGACGTTGGTCACTGGTAACCAGTTCGCTTGCGTTGTCGGCATAGCGGTAGGACACGTAAGCTTGTGTCTGGCTGCCAATCATAGCCGCAAGTCCTCCTGACGCGGCATAGCTGTCCTGCAACGAGTAGCCATCCGGGCTACCGGGCAGCGTATAGGTGAAGCTAGCGAAAGGTATGATGCCGCCGGAAAGCGGCTTCGATACTTCCGCCCCGAGGGTGTAGTCGGTTTCACCAGTGCCGAGATTGTCCTCTGCGGTCGGCAATTTGACCGAACCTGAAAGCGCCATGTTCACAATGTTCGTCGGGATAGAATAAACTGCGCCAATCTCGAGATCGCCCCAACCTTCGCGCGTGACGTTCTCGCCTTGCGGCTGGTTCGGATCGAACAGGATTGGCAGGCCGAGGACCCCACCCGGGACGACGTTTGCAGGGCCCTCGACCCGTCGATAGGGCAATGTCGCGATAAGCTGGAGGTCTCCTGTCGTCACCTTGAGGCTGGTCGGGACGGACAAAATGTTGATCTTTGTATCGGTGCCATAGTCGCCTTCTTCATATTCGACACCGCTCGATACCTCGATCTTGGGTCCATCGTTCTTCTCGGGGGCAACGGGTACGCCACTCTCATTGGCGAGCGCTGACACGGGCATGAGAAGAAGCGAAAGGGAAAGCAGGCAGCGCATGATTCTGGTCCTGTCATATTGACGCAAGCCAAGGTCACGCAAAGCAGCCGCCTCGCGTGCTAAAGCTTCCGTGGTGCTGTAATTGTCGTTCCAAGATGCTCCTGGAGAAACGTATGCTTCTCCAGGAGCACTGACGGTCGGGGGTTTATTCGGCTGTGGGTTCCTCAGCCTGCTGCTCGGCGACCTGGCGAACTTCGCCTTCGCTCATTGCGGACACTAGCGCATCGCCGCTGGCACTGAAATTGCCAGCCGGGAGCAAGGCATTCATGCCATCGACATTGACGAGCACCTGCTCGACCTGTCCTTGCGCATTGGCAACAACCTGGCTTACAGCGCCCAGCGTATTGCCATCGGGTCCGGAGACAGGCGTGCCGCTAGCAATTGCGAAGGCTCCATCGACCTGCGCAGCAGCACTGCCCGCGGCGGCGAGTTGACCGGCGGCAAGTCCGGTAATGCCATTGGCCGAACCCTGAGCGGTGCCGGAGACATTGCCCGCGACGTTCGCTGCGGTGTTCGCTGCACCATTAACCGTACCCTGGGCCTGAGTGGCAACGCTGCTCGCGGCCCCAACTGCAGAGCCCACAGTCGAGCGAACCTGATCGGTTCCGATCAACTGGGCATTGGCGCTGCCGCTACCTGAGGCCGATCCACTAGCCGAACCGGTTCCGGTAATATTTCCGACAGGGGCCTGGGTGGCGTGAGCAACCGAGCCTGCAATGCCAGCGTCTGCGCTACCATTGGCCGCAACGCTGCCGCTTCGCGTATCGACCGACTTGTTACCGTCCGCCTTAGCGGTGGCATCGACTGTGCCGCGCGTCGCGGATCGCACGGTCTCGGTCGGCGCGCTCAGCGGGCCGCCGATGGAGCCTTGACCGTTCAGGGTGCCGCCAATCATTCCGCCAAGGCCGCCACCACCGCCCAGAATCTGGGCGTGGGCAGGGGCCGCAGCAGCAAGAGCGACGATTGCGGTAGAGATAAAGAAGGTCTTCATGATCCTGTCCTTTCATCGATTAGGGAACGGGGCTTGGTCCGTCCGTTCGATGAGAAAACGGATCGCGTCGGACGTTTAATTCATGGCAGGCAAAAAAATTTCACGGACGGCAATCGCCGCATAGAAGGCCGCGACCGTAGGTATCGTCGGTGCCCTTCTTGCCGAGATCTATGGCTTCCTTATCGAGCTGCGTGATGATCTGTGATCTGTCGCCGGGATAGGCGGCGACTCTAGCGGCCACCAAAGGCACGGCAAACGAGGTGCCGCGTACTCGCGTACGCTCGCCCTCAGCGTTGCGGACACGCAGACCAGCGCCGGGCGCGGCGTAATCGAGATGTCTGGCCTTGCCAGCCTCGATCAAAGCGCGATTACGCCCGTCGACGGCCGTCACAGCCAATACGCTGTCATAGGACGCCGGATAGGCGGGCGGTGCCGCAGGACCATCGTTTCCGACTGCGGCGACAACGATCACGCCCTCGCGCTGCACAGAGGCGACCGCTCTTTCCAGCAAGGCGTTGCGGGGGCCGACCAGACTGATCGAGATCACTTTGGCACCGCCCTTGGTCAGCCAACCCAGTGCCTGGGCAATGGCCAACGCATTGCCGCCTGCTGGGTCATTACCGTAAACATCGGCCACGCGAATGTCCTTCACGCCCGCGTGTTCGAGGAGTGAGACGATCGCGCTGCCGTGATTGCTTGGATAAGGTGCGCCTTGGGCAAAGCCGCGCATGGCCGACGGCCTGACATGATTACCAGGCGCACCGTCGATCATGCCGACGGCAGAACGAATGGATGCTGTCGACGAGGTCAACATCGCCAGCGGGGGCGATGCGTTCGAACCACTAGCCGGGAAGTGAAGATTATCTGCGCTAATGGTGGCATCGGGTAACAGGGCCTGCAACGTTTTTTCAGCATCCGCCAACGAAAGTGAGCTGGGAACGCTCAGCCGCACCAGCCCTATATCCAGGCCGTCGATTTGCTCGGCACCCCGAATGACAAATCCTGCCTGCTGGGCAATGGCCAGCGCATCGGGATCAGCATCGAGAAGGAACAGCTCTCCGCGTCGTGCTGGATCGCCATTACGGTCCCGTTCCACGGCATCAGCATGATTACGCAAAAGGTTCGCAATCCTGTTGTCGCGAATGCGCAGCAGCTTGCCTGAAGCCCGCGCGATGCCGGCATTCGTATCCTCAAGCGTATCGCTGATCGTGTCCGTGACATCGCCCAGCGGCGGCAGGCCGATTGGCGGCAAGCCCAGTTGTGCCGTTGCCGGCATGGCTGTTGCCGCTAGAGCGGCCATAATCAGAAGGTAAATGGGTCTCATCGGTGCCATTGTTCAAAATTCTGCCTTAAGCATGGATGAAACGCACGGGCTCATCCGTTTAATCCATGAAAGGCAGAGAAACCCTGAGCAATCGTTTCGAAGATGGCGTGCTGGCCCTGTTGCCCCGGTTGCGGCGTTTCGCAATCGGCCTGTCGCGCGATCGGTCCGATGGAGACGATCTCTGCCAGATGACCATCGAGCGCGCTCTATCTCGTCGCGAAAGTTACGAGCCCGGCACGCGTCTCGACAGCTGGATGTACCGGATCATGCGGAATTTGTGGATTGACGAGCAACGTGCACGGCAACGCCGATCGCAGACATTCGCGTCGGAAGAGGCGGGTGTTTCCATAGGTGCTGTCGGTGGACAGGAAGCTGCAGTGGAGATCAACGATGTCGACCGTGCCCTGACGAGCTTGCCCGATGACCAGCGCGAGGCTGTGCTTCTGGTGATGGTGGAAGGCTATAGCTATCGCGAAGCGGCCGAGATCGTCGGATGCCCGGTGGGAACGTTGAATTCCCGTCTGGTTCGGGGACGCGATGCCTTGCTCGCGAAACTGGGGGAAGTGGCATGAGCGTGACTCGCGAAGAACTGGCGGCGTTTGCCGACGGCGAACTCGATCCCAAGCAGCACGCTGAAATCGAACGTGCCGTGGAGGCTGACCCGGAACTGGCGCGGGAGGTGGCCGCGCATCGCGCGCTGCGTGCCCGGCTGTCAGCGCATTACGCGCCGATTCTTGATGAATCTGTGCCGGAAAGTCTTGCCGCACTGTTGCGTCGCGAGGACAACGTCGTCGATCTGGCGGATCAACGCAAAGCCCGGTCTGGCATCCCGCGTTGGGGATGGATAGCGGGACCTGCCCTTGCGGCATGCCTTATCCTGGCCTTGTTCATCCCTCTTGGTTCTGCTCCCGAAGGATATGCCAGCCAACAGATTGCGACGGCTCTCGACGATCAGCTTGTCGCCACGCAACCTGCGAGTGCGCCCGTTCGTGTCCTGCTCAGTTTTCATGATGGTTCCGGTGCCTATTGCCGAGCCTTCGCTGCTGCCGAACAGGGCGGGATAGCGTGCAAGGATACGCAGGGTTGGCGTGTGCTGGAACGCCTTGACGGCGATAACATCAAGAATGGCGAATATCGTCAGGCCGGCACTGTCAGCGCTCAACTGATGGCACATGTGCAAGAGATGGCAAGCGGTCCTGCGCTTGATGCGGAACAGGAAGCAGTGGCGAAGGGAAGGCTTTGGAAACCAAGTGAGTGAATGTCCGTGATTTGGTTATTATGGCTTTGTCAGACTAAAATTGCGTAGCTGGTGGTAGATAGCTAGATTAGGGTATGGGCAAAGCATCTACCCCGGTCTGGCGGCTCGAAGTTGAGCACGTGAAGATAAAGGGGAAGCCGCGCTACCTCTGGAAGGCAGTGGATGAGGCCGGCGAGCTCCTCGACTTCTATGCGACGGAGGAGCGCGATGAGGTGGCTGCCCGACAGTTTCTCGAGCAGGCGCTGAAAGATCCATGGGCAAAACTAGAAATCCGTTCCGGTGCTTCAACTCGTCGCCGGAAGTCATCCGCGCGGCGGTAATGCTGTACATTCGTTATCCGCTTTCCTTGCGCAATGTCGAAGACCTGCTTTCCGAACGCGGCATCGACATATGCCATGAAACAGTGAGGTTCTGGTGGAACCGGTTTGGGTCAATGTTCGCGGCAGAAATTCGCAGGCAGCGTGTCAGTAGAATGAAGGGCTTCCGCCAATGGCGGTGGCATCTGGATGAGGTCTTTGTGAAGATCAATGGCGAGCGGCACTACATGTGGCGGGCAGTTGATCACGAGGGCGAAGTGCTCGAAAGCTATGTCACCAAGAAACGGGACAAATCCGCGGCGCTGGCGTTCTTGAAGAAGGCTCTGAAGCGTCATGGCAAGGCTGAAACGATTGTCACGGATGGCCTGAAATCCTACCCTGCCGCCATGAAGGAACTCGGCAATCAGGACTGCCGAGAGATGGGCAGGTGGCTGAACAATCGCGCCGAGAATTCGCATCTGCCATTCCGGCGACGAGAGCGAGCGATGCTGAGATTCCGACAGATGAAATCGCTACAGAAATTCGCCTCGGTCCATGCCTCCCTTCACAACCATTTTAATTCGGAACGCCATCTCGTCGATCGCCAGACTTACAAGACCCGTCGCTCGGCTGCGTACTCCGAGTGGCAGACCCTAAGTCAAGATCATGCTGCCATCCTCTTTCAAGAGTTGGGGTACATCCGCTGGTTGAATTGCCCTCCCGAAATAGAATCCCTGGCCCAATCTACATCCCTCATCAAGGAGCAACTGCCTCTGAAGTTCAGTCTCGATTCCTTCAGCCACGACATCGATTTTCAGACTTTTCGCAAGTCTGATCACAGCGGATACGATGGCTCGAACCTCATCATCAGTCGGCATCCTGTCCACAAAGGACCGGTCAATCTTCAGCACATCGACGGGATAGTCGCGCAAGTGCGACAAGGATGAGTGCCCTGTCCCGAAGTCGTCCAGTGCTATTCTTACTCCCGCTTTGCTAAGCAGCCGGAGAGCCCGACCGACGTAATCGGCACCGCGCTGCAAAAACACGTGCTCGGTCACTTCAACCTCGATCAACGAAGGGGGGATCGAGTTCTGTCTCATTCGTTCGAGAAACTTCTCGGCAAAATCGTCGCGAAGAAACTCGGCCGGGGCCGCATTGACCGCGATAAAACCGACCGGCATCTCGCGATCAAGCCAGCCGCGCGCGTCACGAAAAACCTTGCTTTGCATTATTTCGCCGATTTTCGCCGCCAGTTCATAATTCTTGAATGCTTCAGATATGGTGTCGGGTAGCTGGAGGCCGCGGGTACCATGACGCCACCTCAAAAGTGCTTCCAAACCTGCGATGCGCCCACTCTTCAAATCCACCTTAGGCTGATAGTGCGGTTCAATCGATATTTCGGTCAATTCGGCCCGCGCCATTGACAGCTGCGAGGCCACAACTTTTGCATGCTCAAGCATACCGCTTTGGAACATCAACGTTCCGCCGCGCCCCCCTTCTTTGAGTGCATAAAGGGCAACATCTGCGTTCTTGAGCAATTCGTTTGCATTTTTTGCGTTATCCGGAAAAATGGCGCCGCCGATGCTTGCTCCCGCGCTTACGCTCTGGCCTTCAAAACGGATCGGTCGTCGGAGCCGATTGACTATTTCATCGCCGATCTGGCGAGGATCGATCTTGTCCCTTTGATCTTCGAGGATAATGGCAAACTCGTCGCCACCCAGACGCGCCACAAAATCACTAGAACGGATCGCCCCCCTCAAGCGTTGCGCAATCACGGCGAGCACCTCATCTCCTGCAGGATGACCATGGGTGTCATTTATGTGCTTGAAGTGATCGAGATCAATGAGAAGAACGGCAACTTGACCTCCGGACTGCATGGTTCTGATCGTCGCTGCTCGCAGGCGGCTCGCGAATGCCCGGCGGTTGGGAAGATTGGTGAGAGGATCTTCTTCGCTCGCGCGTTTCAGTTCGCGTGCCGTCTCTCGCTGCTCCGTGATGTCGCGCGAGATTGAGAGCAGACGGTCAATTTCTCCTCGCCCATTCCTGACGGGAGATACAACTACGTCCCACCATTTTGGTTTGCCTGAAGCCGTGGGGCAGAATCCTGAAAACCGCGCGACCCGACCTGAAAGCGCGACCTCCAGAGCTTCATGCACCAAACTCTGGCTCTCGCTCGGCCAAAGTGACGCCCAGTGCCTTCCCTGGACCATTTCGGGCGATTTCAATTCCATGGATCGAATACCAGGGTCATTCATGAACCCGATCGTGCCATCGGGTCTGATTAACTTTATGCAATCTGCACTGGCATCAAGAAGGCTCTCCTGAAGCGTGCGAGCTTCGTCCCAGGCTTGCTGTGCATTAACGCGCTCGTGGATATCCGTGCATGTCCCGTACCAGCGCAAGATTTCGCCGCGCTCGTTCCTCTCGGGGTTGGCGCGTCCCAGCACCCAACGATATTCGCCGGAGTGGTGACGCAGGCGGTATTCTATCTCATATGGCTTACCTGTTTGCAGCGAGTGCCGCCACACGGACCAAGCCCGCTCCCGATCTTCAGGATGGAACATATTGCTCCACCCATCACCTTTGGTGGAGCCATCGGGAACACCTGTGAATTCGTACCAGAGTGGGCTGTAGTAATCATGAAAACCATCTGAGCGGGTCGCCCAGATCATTTGGGGTACGTAGGCCAATGTCCGTTTTAGTTTTTCTTCTCGATTTCGAGCAGCTTCCTCAGAGGCCTTGCGTTCATCGATGTTGCGAAAGAATACCGTGATGCCATCATCGATGGGTACAACGTGAACCTCGTACCATTGGTTGAGCCCTGGCAGGAACCCTTCGACATCACCTGGCTTGCCGCCTCGCATAGCTTCCTGGTAGGCTGGCCAGAAGGGCGTCTGTTCCAGTTGTGGAAATGCCTCGAGTATGTGTCGTCCGTATAGCGTCCCGTTGGTACCGATCTCTGTCTCTGCTCGCTTGTTGAGGTATGTGAACTGCCAATCGCGATCGAGGCTGAAAACGCAATCCGAAGTGGCTTCCAACACTTGTATAAGCCGATCAGCGTTCAGGCTCGCATTTTGCAATGCATCAGCACTCGTCTGCCGAAGATCTTGCTCTTCCGTTATGTCGGTGATCATGCCCTCAAGGAAGCGTGCCTCACCTTCGGGGCCGTAAATGGCGTGACCCTGCTCTCTCACATGCCGGATCGCTCCGGAACGATGTATCACCCGATAGGCGATGCCAAATGACCCCCTATTTTTGACGGCTTCGTCCACTGCTGCGTGTACATGCCGCAAGTCATTCGGGTGCATGATCTTTGCCCATCCCATTTCCCTGAATTCTCTAACGGGATAACCGGTGAGTTTCTCCACGTCCTGACTGACAAAGGTCATTTGCCACGGCGGCGGAACTTCGCAACGATAGAACGTGCAGGAGAGCACATCCAAAAGCCCCGGAAACTCCATTTGGCCCCCGGCAATCGGTCGCGTGGTACTCCGCGCACCCCCGAATCCCGCTTGTCCTGGTGCCAATCCTCTGCTGCAGATGTTCATCTTGCCCGCGCCACCCGAAAGGTCGCGCTTGCCGCCGTCCGCTGCATCATAGCCACACGCCTCGGAGATCATGAGCCTGATCCTCCTGCTGAAATGTTCTATATGGATAAAACTAATGACAATTTTCTTAAAAGATAAGGCGCGCGCGCGCGGATTTCCGGCTTAGCTTCGCAAGGTCTCTGTAATTCGCGAATGGCTGGATTCAGCCACTTGCGGCGGACGCAGTATACCACTCCGCGTTGGCGGCGGATCCGAACTTGCGCAAAGCCCATCACCAGCCGCACAATGCCAAGGCAGGCCCGGATCGGGCATGCTCCTAATGCCCACGGCCGGCATGAAAATCATAAGACAAGACGACGGTATCTGATATGAGATTGTTACGGACAAAGTAGAATCGCTATAGCGAGGCCCAATCTCATCGCTTGGCGTCAGCTTTGGCTCCCGTCATACGATCATGCAGGGGGGCGCAGTTCTCGCACGGCGCTCCTCGAAACCTGCCAGTCCGCCACCAACCTCGTTTTCGCCATCCGCGTGAGTTAATCCAGTTCAACAAGCGAACGATCAAGCCGCTGCAGAAAGTTCCTGCGGATCGCGCAGCACATAGCCGCGGCCCCATACGGTTTCGATGTAGTTGTCGACATTGCACGCCGTCGCCAGCTTCTTGCGCAGCTTGCAGATGAAGACGTCGATGATCTTCAGTTCCGGCTCGTCCATCCCGTTATAAAGATGGTTGAGGAACATTTCCTTGGTCAGCGTCGTGCCCTTGCGCAGCGAAAGCAGTTCGAGCATCGCGTATTCCTTGCCGGTCAGGTGTACGCGGGCGCTGTCGACTTCGACAGTCTTCGTATCGAGGTTCACCGAAAGCTTGCCGGTACGGATGACCGACTGCGAATGGCCCTTCGACCGGCGCACCACGGCGTGGATGCGGGCGACCAGTTCTTCGCGGTGGAACGGCTTGGTCACGTAATCATCGGCACCGAAACCGAACGAGCGGACCTTGGAATCTATATCCGCACTACCCGAAAGGATGAGCACCGGCGTCTGTACCTTGGCGACGCGCAGCTTTTTCAGAACGTCGTACCCGTGCATGTCGGGCAGGTTCAGGTCGAGCAGGATGATATCGTAATCGTAAAGCTTGCCCAGATCCAGGCCGTCTTCGCCAAGATCTGTCTGGTAGACGATGAAGCCGTCGGTCGTGAGCATCAGCTCGGTTGCCCTGGCGGTGGTCGGTTCGTCTTCGATCAGCAGGATACGCATGGTCATCGATCACTTTTCTATTTTCGCCAGTCTGCGTAAGGTAGATGAAGTAAAATGGTTAATGAATGGCGAAGTCCGACTGACATGCCCCTCCAGTGTGGTCTGATCGAACAGTGGCATCTGGCATCTGTCACAACAGGAACAGCAAAGCTGTCAATCGGCACTGGATATTGCAGGCCGATTCACACGCGTATCTCACTTTGCATCTCGAGCGAAATACGCGGTGGCTTTTTTAGGATGTCGCGCTCCTCGGTCACCCAGGCCAGTTCGTGCTTCAACTGGCGGATCTCGGCATCCTTACTCGCATCGCCCGACACCACCTTCGCCAGCTGCCGCTTCCAGGCATAGAGCGAGTGCTGACTGACGCCGAGCCGCAGCGAAACCTCCGCTACCGGATACCCACGCTCGGTGATCTGGGCCACCGCATCACGCTTGAACTCATCGCTGAAATTGGGCTTCCCCATCATCGCCTCCTGTCCTCAAAATTAGGATCGGAGGCGTCCAGAAATCTAGGGGTTATTCAATGGCGCTGTAAATCATGCGAAGATACAGAAAGTTAGCTTACTGATTTATTTTATTCACAACGCACATCGAATTTTCCGGTCGCGAACAGGAACTCTGCAGCCCGGCGGCACTCAATGTCCCATTGCATTGATGGTCGTTTCTTAATAGGCGATGCAAATGAGCCCGATCACCGAAATCGCCATTGCCGTCGTGTTCGGGACTATTGGCTTTTATTCGGCGATGGTAAGTTTTGATTCCTACCGTAAAAGCCGAATGCACAAAGATCTGGGCCTCGTTGTAGCCGGATTTTTTTTGGTTGGACTTGGGGTGGGTGTCATCATCCTTTGATGCTCGAACTAGACGCCGGCCCATTACGGCATCTATCCTCAACCTGCTGCACCGGTTGATCGACGGCAAGGACGGGAACCCACCCAGGATCGATGCCCCGCAGGCGCTGGCGTTACGCCGTGAGCCGAAGGCCAATGTGGCACGCTACGATGCCTTGCGCGGAAAGGATCTTCGCCATGCGTCATGATCCTGCCAGCGCTGCCGTGGTGGTCATGCTGCGCGGCCTCAAGATGTACGGTATGGCACAGGCTGCCGACGACCTGATCGAACAGGGCGCCCCGGCGTTCGGGACCGCGGTGCCGATCCTCTCCCAGTTGCTCAAGGCCGAAATGGCCGAACGAGAGGTCCGTTCGATCGCCTACCAGATGAAGGCAGCCCGCTTCCCCGCCTACAAGGATCTGGCCAGCTTCGACTTTGCTTCCAGCGAAGCGAATGAGGCCATGATCCGCCAGCTTCATCGCGGTGACTTTATCAATGGGGCGCACAACGTCGTCCTGATCGGCGGCCCCGGTACCGGCAAAACCCATATCGCCACGGCTCTGGGCGTGCAGGCGGTCGAACACCACCGCAAGCAGATGCGCTTCTTCTCCACCGTCGACTTGGTCAATGCGCTGGAACAGGAAAAGGTACTGAACAAGGCGGGGCAGCTTGCCGAGCGGCTGTTGCGCCTCGATCTCGTCATCCTCGACGAGCTGGGCTACCTGCCGTTCAGCCCGTCAGGCGGCGCCCTGCTGTTCCACCTGCTCTCCAAACTCTACGAGCGCACCAGCGTCATCATCACCACAAACCTGAGCTTCAGCGAATGGGCCAGCGTGTTCGGCGATGCCAAGATGACCACCGCTTTGCTCGACCGGCTGACCCATCATTGCCACATCCTCGGAGCCGCAGGCGTCGCGCAGCGACAAACCGGAAACGACAGCTTCCGCTTCAAGGCTTCCGCTGCCAGCGGCAAACAGAAAAAGGAGATCGTCCAAGCCTTGACCAAATCCAATACCAGAGAGCAATAAACACAACCCAACCCGGGTCACTTCTCCATGAAAATCCCGGGTCAACTCTCAGCGGAAATCAACAATGTGTGTGCGCATCGGTCGTAACGGGTGTGAATACGCCGCCAATCCTTGAGCTTGCCGAACATGTTTTCGACCTTGTGTCGTTGTCGGTAGAGGGCTGTATCGTGCGGGATAGGTACTTTTCGGTTGGCCTTTGACGGGATGCAGGCAGCAATGCCGCGCCTGGCCAAAGCAGCACGGAACCAGTCGGCATCATAGCCCCGGTCGCCAAGCAGCGCCTTGGCGCGTGGCAAGGCGTCGATCATCAGTGTCGCACCCTTGTAGTCGCTCATCTGCCCTTCGCTGAGCAGCAAGATCAGTGGTCGCCCCTTACCATCGCAGACGGCATGGAGCTTGGAGTTCAGACCGCCTTTGGTGCGTCCGATACGTCGGGGAACAGCCCCTTTTTTAGCAGGTTGGCCGCCGTGCGATGCGCCTTGAGATGCGTGGCGTCGATCATCAGTTGATCGGGCTTGCCATCCTTGGCGGCCAGTGCCGCGAAGATCCTGTTGAAGACGCCCATGCGGCTCCAGCGGATGAACCGGTTGTAGATCGTCTTCGGCGGTCCGTATTGCGCCGGTGCGTCACGCCATCGCAAGCCGTTGCGGATCACGAAGATGATGCCGCTGATTATCCGACGATCATCGACCCGAGACACCCGTGCGACAATGGAAAATACGGCTTGATCCTGCGCATCTGCGCTTCGGACAACCAGATCAGGTCACTCATGGCAGCGCCTCCTCGCGCCACCATTGAATCAACCGATCAACCGCTATGCAACCAGCTTAATAGGTCCTGAGCCTAGGTCATATCGTGCAGCTATGATCCAGACTGATCGAAAACCGCTCTAGTCTGGATTGGGAAGAGGCGGAAGTCGTTAACTCTTTGCGGTTACTGTATCTTTATATCGAAGCTTGTAGGAGAATTTTGAAGCTTGACGGCTTCTGGTTATCCTGCCGAGCGCCTCGATGCGAAGTGCCCCCGATGTCCAAGTGCTCGGCAGTCTCAGTAATGTTAGTTGGAAGCGCGTCGGTAGGAAAATTACACAATCAGAACGAGTAGCCCTCAGCTACGGAACGATATTGCGATTCTGATCTCAAATGAGCCGATATTCATTAAGCGACGGTTCACCGTGCCATCAACTCGTGGTGCCTACTTTAGATTGCAGTTGCTCTCGGTTATTGCCAGAGAATCTTAGTTTATACTGATCCACTCGCCACCGGCGTTTTCTTATTTGTGATGATCCTGACAGCTTCCGGTGCGCTTGTTCGGAAATTGACCCAAATAGCGTTTAACCGCTGTGAGAAGAGCGAGATAGATTTTGATTAACCGCCACCAACCCGACCGACGCTCAGAACGAAGATCAACATCAGTCTATCGACCAGCATTGATCCAGACCGAACATTTTTCCGGCTTTTGCATGATCCGGGACATTTCCTCGGCGGGCGTGAATGTCCAAGCCTTCGCTGACATTGCCGTCGGGCAAAAGGTTGCGGTTGAGTTCAGCGACAGTCTGAGATCTGAAGGTCAGGTCATTTGGGCCAAAAATAATCTAATCGGTATCAAATTTCATGAAGAAATTGACGAAGATCGCATCTTATGTGGCGCACTCCAGAGAGAGCAAGAACATAGCGATCGACCACTCAGGCTTGATATTGAATGTGATGCGTGTTTGAGCATTGAGGGCAAATCCATCCCTATTCGGGTGCGAGATATTTCGCAGCGCGGGATCAAGGCCGCTGCTTCTAGCTTGTCAGTTGGAGATGCGCCGGTCGTCTATCTTCCTGATCTGCCTCCAAAACGGGCCACTGTTCGCTGGACGCAATATGGTATCGCAGGCCTGCACTTCGATGTGCCTTTGCGATACGACGATCTCGCAACGTGGGCGATACGTTTGAATCAAGATAAGGTCGATTAACAGCTATAGCCGCGAAGGAAATGTCCAGTTGGTCATTTGCAAGTAGGTCGTGGACTAACGGGGTTCGAGGATAGGGTTCATTTATGCAGCTCCAGTCGGGTCGGTACTGAGGTGGTCCCGCCTTCTTGGACAGTTTGGCGGCTAAGTTAAGCTAATCCCGGTTGTCGTTCACGCCGCCTGTCTGATCATCAGATCATGGGGGGCATGCCCCCCATGATCTGATTGCCCGATCCTCCGATAGGCCTCGACCGGAGTTCGTCCGGCCAGGCCCGAGTGCGGGCGCTGGGTGTTGTAATAGGTGATCCATCGGCCAAGGCCAGCCCGCAGCTCTGAGCCGGTCTCAAAGGCATGGAGGTAGACGCACTCGTACTTCAGGGAGCGCCAGAGGCGCTCGATGAAGTCTGGACTTGTAACGGTTTTGTGCCGGTGACGTGACCCCCAGCATTCCTCCAGCTGGGATTAGAGCCGAACCGGTTTTGAGGGTCCCCCGGTTTCGTGTCCGGGTATAATGTCAGCTTCCGGCCTTCATCTGCCGGGGTTAACCCCGGCAGATGAAGCAAATTCGGCTGGCGTAAGCCAGCCCAGGGAGGTGTGAGGACGGCACTCGTTATAGTCCCGTCGCCACGCGTCTATCTTGCTCCTGGCATCGGCCAGAGACAAGAACCAATGGGTGTTCAGGCATTCGTCGCGGAACCGGCCATTGAAGGACTCCACGAAGGCGTTGTCGGTAGGCTTGCCAGGCCGCGAGAAGTCCAGCGTAACGCCGTTTTCGTACGCCCAGCGATCCAAGGCCTTCGAGATGAACTCCGGACCATTGTCCACACGTATGACGCGCGGGGCACCGCGGACCGATGCGATCCGGTCCATGGCCTCAACGACCTGCTCTCCCTTGATGCCCTGGTCGACGTCGATCGCCAGAGCTTCCCGCGTATATGCGTCGACAACGGTCAGGGCACGCAGGCGCCGACCATTGAACAAGGCATCCGAGACGAAGTCCATCGACCACATATCGTTAGGAGCCAGCGCCGCCGGCTGCCTCTCCCGCCGCGCTGCGCTGACATGCCGACGCGGCCGCTTGAGCCGTAAACTCAAGCCATCTTCCCGGTACAGCCGGTAGACTCGCTTGTGATTCACGACCCAGCCTTCACGGCGAAGCAGGATATAGATCCTGAAGTATCCGTATCGCATCCGGGTCTGCGCGATGTCCCGGATGCGCATGATCAGAGGCGTCTGATCGGCTCGAACCGACCGGTATCTTACGCTCCGTCGATCGAAGGTCAGCACCGCGCAACTACGCCGCTCGCTGACCGCATGACTCGACTGAACATACCGGACGATCTCGCGCTGCCGAGCAGGCCTCAGACTTTTTTTGACAGCACATCCTGCAGTATGTGCTTGTCCAGGCTGAGATCCGCCACCAGCTGCTTGAGCTTCCGGTTCTCGTCCTCGAGCTGCTTCAGCCGGCGTAGCTCCCCCACGCCAAGCCCGCCGTAGAGCTTCTTCCAGCGGTAAAATGTCTGCTCCGAAATCCCCATCCGACGCAAAACCTCTGCCACCGGCGTTCCTGTCTCCGCCTGCTTCAACGCGTAGGCGATCTGCTCTTCGGTATAACGACTTTTCTTCACGGCATGCTCCTTCAGCACGAGGATCACATTACCGGAAAACTCTCATTCAAACCGGAGGAAGAAATCGGGGGGACGTCATTTGTTGCGCATGAGCGCGGTTGAAGCAATGGGCTGCGTAGCGGAGCCCGTAGGGCGTAGCGAAGCAGGCCATTGCTTATCCAGTTCGGCGGCGAACGCCGCCGGGGTTGCGTAGCCAAGAGACGAGTGCGGTCTCTCCCGGTTGTAGTCTTCCACCCAGGCGGCGATCTCGACGCGGGCATGGGCTAGGCTGAGAAACAGCGTCTCGTTGAGCAGTTCGTCGCGCATGCGGCCGTTAAAGCTCTCGACGTAACCGTTCTGCATCGGCCTGCCGGCGCGATGTAATGCCACTCCACGCCGATCTCCCCGCACCAGGCCAGCACGGCATTGCTGGTGAGCTCGGTGCCGTTGTCGCTGACGATCATGCCGGGCTTGCCGCGCTGGGCGATCAGCTCTGTCAGTTCGCGCACCACACGGCGCCCGGAGATCGACGTGTCCGGCACCGCCGCCAAACACATCGACGACGAGGCTGGCAACATTGGTACGAGAAAACCGCTTCATGGCCTTCTGCGATTGGCTAAACACTTTGCCGCCTGGCGTGGAATTCGAGCAGCAACCGGAATATCGTTTCTTCGCCGATCTGAATGACGAGGAACTTCTTGCTGCGGAGCAAGAGCTGGTTCGACGGTATGCCGCTGTCGCTTGGTCACAGGATCATACCGTGGGAGTGCATACTGGTATCGCCAGACCCCTACGTCGGCCAGGCAACGACGTCGCGTAGGCTCACGGCTTGCGATACAGCGACCAGACCAATGTTGATGTGGCAGATATCAGGACTGCCAACGCGACGATCAGGGCAGGGTCGAGCAAAATCATGTGGGACCTCCGAATCCAGAGGTCCGTATACGTTCACATTTTCTTCGCTGTAGGGAATTATTTCTGCTTGCGTCTAGCCCTTGCAAACTATGGTCTGTTGAGATTCAGGATTCCCCCGAGGGGAATTTTCTGATTCAGACTTTGGATGGACAGACTTGTTTTGACGGACGCCCAATGGGCGAAGATGGCACCGCATTGCCTTGGTCACCCATTCACGCATTTGCTACCTCTCGCTACCGGCACCCCGATCGCATTGCTTGCAGCGAATGTCGAGCGGGTGACGATGGCAAGGTGCCGGCAATGGCAATGATGATTATTCTGTCGAAATGTCACATTTGGCGCTGTGCCGTGTTTCCGAGCGACTGGCGCGACAAATGTCATCGGCGCTGGAATGAAAGCGAACTTCACCGGCTTCAAAACCGAGATCGACGAACGACTATGGCGCATCGCCAATGCCGAACACGCCATGGGCCCTGGTGGCTTCAGACGGCAAGACCTCGGCCTATCCCCGCAGAAAACCTCTGCATCTCAACAATGTTGATCACTGACCTAACCTTAAAAGCCCGTTAGGGTTTTTATGAAACCACACTCCCGGCGAGAGCGGGGAGCGCAATATGCAGGTACGGATACACACTCAGGTAAATTCGGATGAGCGTCGCTGACGAGAGCGGAGGGATGCCCCAACAAGATCATAAGGGCAATTTCAAGGCGCCACCTTGGCAGTAAAGCTGCCTTTTGCGACAATGTGCTTCAGTTGGCAGGCTTAGAAAAAACGTCGAACTCAAATTCCTGGATGAGCTCACCACGCATGCCGAAACAGTCTTTCAGTCGGCAGCGCCTGCCGGCCTGCGGATTGCGGGCGATCTCATTCGATCGGCTTTCCGAGCTCAGGACCGCGCCGATCCTTGGGCATCGCGTCGTCGGACGTGACGACGTAGTCGTCATGGTTCGATGAGACGGGATGGGCAAAACCAGATAGGCTCAAGCGGCCAATCAAGCACGCAGTTATGATAAGGAGCAGAACCGCGAGCTCCCACGGGCCAGCGCCATCAATGCAGCCGTCGAAGGCCAGATGTTAGCACTCGACTACTTGCCAAGCCGTTGAAAATGCCCCCTTCATCATGCGGGGCGTCCACAGACGAACCGATGGTCCTAGCCTAGCCACAAAAATTGCGGTCGCACGGGGAAATTTTAACCTTAGGCGTTCATTCTCGGACGAATGAAGCAGTCTAAATATATTTCACAGAGAATCGTCGCGTCGGCTCCTGATCTGCCCAGCGGGATTGGCTCGCATATCCGCCCCGCGAACGTTGCGATAATCGCCGGGACTACCTTCGTCCTCTTGTCGCTTCTGGCGATGACCGGTGCCATCCCCGCAATGGTTTCCTCGGTATGTTTGATGGCAGCCGCACTTTTGATCCGTTGGAACAGCGGCCAGTTTGCTGGAAGACTGGCATCGATGATTGGCGTTGCAACGATCATTTTGACCTCTGTGGCAAATGATGCTCGACTCATCGATATGATCAGCATTGGCGCGGTCCTCCTTGCATCAGCTGAGTGGATGGGCTCATTGAGACGTTCTTTTGAGGCCGAAAAGGCTGCGGCTGATTTCGATGCGTTGACCGGAGCAGTCAGCAATTATGCCGTTCGGCGGATATTGAATTCGGAACTGATTCAGGCCCGTCAGGGAACGCGACAAATCGCCTTGCTTTTTCTCGATCTGGATAACTTCAAGTCTGTGAATGACCTGGAAGGACATGCAGCTGGCGATGCCCTCCTGAAGAGTCTAGTTGCGCGAATCTCGGAGGTGATCGGCGCGAGCAACATTATTGCCCGTCTTGGCGGCGACGAATTTCTCATTCTTCTGAAGGATGTCGATGGTCAAGGAGACATTCAGCTTACAGGCTTGGAATTGGGCCGGACTGTATCTTGTGTCAGACCGGGCCTGACCGCCAGCATTGGCGGGCTGGTCATTGATAGGGATTCAAAGCAAGAGCTCGATAGCATCTTATCGGAAGCTGACAGTCTCATGTACGCTGTGAAGCGGAGTGGCAAAGCGAGCCTCAAAATCGCTGGTTATGATGCCACTGAATTGGTCTTGGCTGCCTAGATCAAACCAGACTGATGCATCTCGCCCTTCCGCGCATGATCCTGACCGGCCATCGCTGTTCGAACGGATGTTCTGCTGGCGGGACTGAACCAGATCAGATCCTCCCGATAGTCAGCGCCATTACGCCCCCTCCCGGTTCAACGGGCGCCGACCTCAGGCGACGTCAGTCTTGGCGGTCTGCTTCTTCCTGGCCGGTGCGCGCTTGGCGGGCGCGGTCTGGCTGGCAGGCGCCTTGCCGGTCGTTGCCTTGGCCGCTGCGGCCTTGCGCGGCGCTGCCATTGTCGCAGTCGCTTTCGTTGCTGCCGCCTTGCCCGTTGCGGCCTTGCGCGGTGCCGGTTTGGCCGGTGCAGGTTCGGGTGCAGGCTGGGTGGCTTTACGGCCAAGGCCGATTTTCAGGGCCAGTTCGCTGCGCTTGGCAGCATAGTTCGGCGACACCATCGGATAGTCGGCCGGCAGGTTCCAGCGCTTGCGATAGTCATCGGGCGTCATGTTGTAATGGGTCATCAGGTGACGCTTGAGCATCTTGAGCTTCTTGCCGTCTTCCAGACAGACGATGTAGTCGGGCTTGACCGAAGACCGGACCGGGACTGCTGGTTCGGGCGGCAGTTCTTCCGTGACCGAAGTCCCGAGACCCGCGAGCGCAGCGTAGACAGTGCTGATCAGCGTTGCGACATCGCCGACCTCGACCGCATTGTTGCCGACATGGGCTGCGACAATATCGGAGGTGAGGGTGATGAGCGTTTCGGGGGTCAGGTCCTGGTCCATTACTGGCCTTTCATTTTGCTGCGTCGGATGCAGTTGCTCCTGCATCATGCTTCCTGCGGCGAATACGACCGGTCGCCAATAATCAGACCCGGTCGCAGAATACCACGATTATCGAAATTGCGATCGGACGCCGATAGCGACTTGTCCCGGTCGAGGATAGCCGCCTGTTGGTGCTGGTGGTGATGCGACAAATGGCAAGTGATACGCCCATGGCGTGAAGATCGCGGGACAGGCGATGTAACGGCAACCTCGGTACGGATGTTGGACGCCAACTGTTGCGTTGCACGGACCCGTTCGGTTGGCGGATACTTCAGGCGATCAGCGATCGTTGCTGCTCGGCCCAGTCCGATGTCCTGCCCACCAGCGCCAGGAACCGGTTGCCATCAAGATCGGCACGGGTCTTGCCGGCGAGGATCGCCTCGATCACGCCGGGCGACACCAGCGCCAGACGCGCCACCCGGGTCAGGTACGACGGATTGACGTTCTCGCGCCGGGCCAGCCTGGCGACATCGAGCTCGCCTCGGGCAAGCTCGGCCCACCAGCGGCGGCCCTTGACGAGAAGACCCAGCAGCGTCGGATCTGGATCGCTGGTAATGGTACAACCATTGTCGTGCACGAGGCGGATGGCGCGACCGCTGCGGGTCAGGCGGACCCGGGTCTTGCAGACCAGTTCGTTGGGCATGCTTTCAGGCATCTCGAACCTCAGCAGTTCGATCAGTCCCGATGGCGAGAGGACCAGATCGAGCCGGTCGGGGTGTACGATGATCCGGTGCAGCAGTGTCTTCAGCTTCGCGTTGCTGCCGCGCCTGAGATCGTCCGGTCTTTGGTCAGGTCGAGCTAGTCTTGAAGCTGCTCTAGCTCGCCGCGCAAGACCATCAAATGTTCTGATGGAGTGTCAGCGCGAGCTTCAGCGGCGCGATGGCTGGCAAGTATTTGGTTGAAGACAGCGGGATGAATTGGATTGTCAAATTGCACGCCCGCTTCTTTGCCTAGATGCAGCCATTTCAAGTGACCTTCGACAGGCGCATGGCCTGCAATTCGAAGCGTAACACGATCCTTGCGACGCAAACTTTTCGGGATGGACGTGATGCGACAGCCGCAATCAGACAGATCGACAACGGCAACCGATTGTCCAATGCCCACACCTTTTCGCAATTGGCCATCGGCTTTGAGCGACTGCCGTGCGTGCCGTCTGTCATCAAGAGATCGCATCTGCAACACCTGAGGTCTCCATATCAGTGTAAAGTCTGACCGAGCACTTCGGTCATGGTGGCACTCCGTCACGAAGTGCCCGGCAGACAAACCAGAAGCCTTTGAGCTTCATTGCAATTTTAGAGCTTTCGGTCTAAATCTATAATTAAGATAGATAGTTAACATTTCTTCTATCTGCGGCCGCATCTCGACCTTCTTTCGCTGGTGTCGTGAGACGAGGAAGCCGCGGTCCAGCGCGAGGCGGGATCGGTCAGCGCGATCCGCTTGGGCGTGACATCCGCCGGACGAGGCGCTGGTCCTCGAAAGGACTGGCAGATTGCCAAGCCAACGTTTCGCCAGCCCGACCGATGCACGACGAGGCGCTTGCTGACTGCGGCCTACATACGTGACCACCTGCTATTTTTTGGATCCCCAAGATCGTAGTCGATATGGACTAGCGACGACCGAGTGCGCGTCGGATAGATCTTCTGCAATCTCTATTTTCGTTCGTCCAGCGCGCGTCCCCAAAAGATCATGGAGACATCCGGGATCGCGCAAAATCGCTGGACAGGTAGAGTTGGGCAGTCGGTGAGCTACTCGACCACGTCGAAATTGGTGAGAAGGCGGACTTTTTCTGACGACTCCTAAAAGCGGAACGTGGCTCCCGCTCGGGCCATCAGATAATCGTAATTTGTTCCCCCAGAGATTGAATCATTGGTGTAGATCGCTTCGGCAAACACATCTAAATCGCTTGCTGATCGCGGACTTTCTAGTCGGAGTTGCCCGAACTTCGCTAGTTGCCAGCCTCCACCACTGCTGTGTTGCGCGCCAAAGCCAGCCCCCGCCAGATACATCCATCCCGAATTGGAAAAACGACGAGTTTGAATAAGCGGTAGAAGGCGGACAAAATCCTTCGGAGAGAAATAGTCGAACTCGCCAGGTTCGGTCGAATGGTAATAGCGAGCATCGAGTTGCGCACTTAGACCGATATCGGTCCTGACAACGTGAACATATTTTCCGCGTAAATGTAACCGTTCGTTCTTGCCTGAAAATTCCTGTACACCGGCGGTCAGCGCTATGGTGTTCGCATCATTGAGCAAGACATCAGTGCTGATGCCCGCGAAAGTATAGAAAATCCGTCTAGCCAGCCCTTGTTCGGTTTCGACGATCTCACGTTCGACGAATACGCTTTGAGACCAATCCGCTTTTCGAAATTCGGCATTGCCGAGAAGAGTTTTCCCGTCAGTACCGATCCGCGCCTTCCAACGCCAGTCGGCGCCCAGGTGATCGGCTAGATCGAGATAAATTCGCTCAGCTTCGTGATTTTCACCCGTAGCGGGATTGAACTTGGCATGCTCAATCGCAATACCAGCATATTTCTCTCGACCTTCGAAATTCAAAAGGGCCTTCCCGAGGACTTTTACTACGTCGGTGCCATCGGAATCGGTACTTGCCCAAATCTCTGATCCGGCTGCGGGGCGAACTGATTCACCGCTGATCGAGCGCGGCTCTTGAGCGGATGCAGCTGCAGACCACGCCAGCAGCCCTGCATATACTACGGTTGAGAACTTGACGGTCCCTAAGTTTTGCTTGCGCATCACTTGGTATCCCACTTTTTGCGGAAGCCGAGCAATTCGGCCATATAACCCCACACGCAAACGGGCTGCATGAGCAAACTGTAAGCTAAGGAATAAAACAGGAATCCGCCGAAATTGCGCCGCACGATCAATCCCTCGCGCTTATAGACACCCGATTGAATCCGGAAGACGACACCATTCCAAAGGATCGTCAGTGGGAGTACTGCAATGGTCAGCGGCCCCGCAATGTAAAAATACCCGAAGCATGCCAACACTATGCCGGGAATGAACACCAGCGTGTAAATGAGATCCAAAGGTAGAAAGCAAACATTCCACCATACAAAAAGCGTCGACAGGCGGCGATTGAATGCCAATTGCCAATGCGCCTTAAAGGCTTCCATAAGTCCGCGGGACCAGCGCTTGCGTTGCAAGGCAAATTGTCGGATCGTGGTCGGAACGTTGGTGAAAACCATTGCGTCATCAGCATATCCTATGCGGTAGTTGCGACGCAAAAGTGCCCAAGATAGGACGATGTCCTCGCCCACGCATTCAGGCCAGCCACCGACGTTTTCTAGAGCCTTTCGGCGGTAAATGGAGAAGGCGCCTTGTGCGACTAGTGTGCCATTGTACATGCCTTGCATGCGTTTTACCGAAGCGATGCCATGAAAATAGTCCCACTCTTGCGCACGACTCAAAAAATTTTTACGCGAATTTCGAACCATTACTGCGCCGGCTACCGCTTGCGTATTGGCCGGATCGGAAAGAAGGCGCTCGACGAGCTTGCGTAAACCGTCGCGCTTGACCCACGAATCCCCGTCAATGGTCAAGATGAGGTCATGCCGGGCCTGTGCAAGGCCATCATTCAATACTGCCGATTTTCCGCGATTTATGCCGAAGTCGATTATGCGCATTGAGATGTTTGGCGGGTAATTGAGTTCCGCGATGGATTTTTCCGCAATTGCGACAGTGTCGTCGCTGGATCCATCGTTGAGGACGAGGACTTCAACGGGACCGGCGTAATCCTGCCTACTAAGGCTAATCAGCGTATCCTTGATGGCCGCAGCCTCGTTAAAGGCAGCAACGAGTATTGTTGTTCCGGGGGATTTGGTGCCTGCAAGCCGAGGCGGCCTTCGGTCAAACATAAGGCTTGAGAGCAGAAACGCATTCATAAAGCCAGGCACATAGGCGATAAATGTGATGGTAATCACGGCGAAGGCAAAGCTAGTGACTGCAGCCAAGTCGCGTAACCACGGCAAGGACAGCCAGACGCTCGCCACCGTCCACCCGATGGCTATCAGGCAGGCTAGAACAAACTTTGCCGATAGCGGGAGATACAGCCTACGTTGAGCATGAACTTCTGGTTCGAAGACACCTGCTGCTTCTCGCTCGACGAGATCGAAAAGTGTGTCTCTTGCAGTGAAGCGCGAGTCGGAGATTGGTTGCATGTTCATCCGAAATCATTTGCGTTAAAAGGCATGAGATTTGGTTAATGCAGGTAAGATGAAATGTTCGTTGGCCGGTCGCCGACCAGTACGGTGAGGTGGTGCCGGTTTTTCGGACAGGATGCTAAGCTAATCCCGACCTGATGGATTGGTACGGGAATGAAGACGACGAGGAAGCGCTACAGCGCAGATTTCAAGGCCAAGGTCGCACTGGAGGCGATCCGTGGCGACCTGACGCTGGCGGAACTGGCAGCCAAGCACGGTGTTCACCACACGATGATTGCGTCCTGGAAGCGCCAGGCCCATCGACGGGATGGCGAGCACGTTCTCCGGCGCCGGCGATGCGGCCAGGGCCGTCAGCGAGAGCGAGGTGGAGAAACTGCACGCCAAGAACGGGCAGTTGGTGGTGGAGCGGGATTTTTTAGCGAAAGCCTTCGGTCGATGAGCGTGGACCGGAGGCGGGCGATGGTCGAACCTGCTCACCACCGCCTGTCGATCGCGGCGCAGTGCCGCCTGCTGCGGATGAGCCGCTCGTCGTTTTACTATGCGCCGGTGCCGGAAACGGAAGAGACGCTGGCGCTGATGGCGGCAATCGACGAGACGTTCATGGAGTGTCCGTGGTACGGCAGCCGCCAAATGGCGCGGCACTTGCGGCGAGCCGGGCACGATGTCGGTCGGCGCCGGGCGCGGCGGCTCATGGCGAAGATGGGGCTGACGCCGATCTACCAGCGGCCAAGGACCAGCGATCCGCACCCGCAGCACCTGGTCTATCCGTATCTGCTGCGCAAGCTGGTGATCGAGCGGCCCAATCACGTCTGGTGCGCCGATGTGACCTACATCCCGATGCGTCGTGGCTTCCTCTATCTGGTGGCGGTCATGGACTGGGCGACCCGCAAGGTGCTGGCCTGGCGATTGTCCAACACGATGGATGCGGGGTTCTGCGTCGCGGCGCTGGAGGAAGCACTGGCCCGCTACGGGAGGCCCGAGATCATCAACACCGACCAGGGCAGCCAGTTCACCAGCTTCGCCTTCACCAGCGTGCTGCGCGACGCCGACGTCCGCATCAGCATGGATGGCCGGGGGCGATGGATGGACAACGTCTTCATCGAGCGCCTCTGGCGCTCCCTGAAGTACGAGTGCGTCTACCTCCATGCCTTTGAGACCGGCTCAGAGCTGCGGGCTGGCCTTGGCCGATGGATCACCTATTACAACACCCAGCGCCCGCACTCGGGCCTGGCCGGACGAACTCCGGTCGAGGCCTATCGGAGGATCGGGCAATCAGATCATGGGGGGCATGCCCCCCATGATCTGATGATCAGACAGGCGGCGTGAACGACAACCGGGATTAGCTTAACTTAGCCGCCAAACTGTCCAAGAAGGCGGGACCACCTCACACCTCACTGCGCGGGCGGGGTGCCGGCGGTGAAGTCCGGTTAGAACAGTAGAGATCACGGATGGATTTGAGCAAGGCCGGGTGCAGGCAGAACAATTCGGCTCCTTCAACCGAGGAGCGAACGATGGACGAGCTCATTTCCCTCGCCCCCGGCACGCGGTAGCTGGCGCCCATGGCGCTATCGTTTCGGCCTGCGCCAATGGCCCATGAGTCATGATTACGGCGTGTTGGTATAAGCTAAACAGATTCTCGTTTTTTTGATCGGATCACGGTGCCGTCGTGCGGCAATATTTCACCGTCGAAGGGCTCGAATACATCCTTTTCGGGGCAGTATCGGGCGAGGCCAAAGCCTGCCCCCGTTCTTTTCGTTTGATACATCAGAGCGTCTGCAGCTCTAATCTCATTGTCAATCTGCCGGGGCCCTGGCGGAAGCAGTAATACGCCCCAGCTGCATGGCAAACTTGTCGTTTGATTGAGTTTTGCACATGTGGCAGAATATAATCTCTCGGCAATCTGATTTACGAAATTGATGTCGTTGATTTTCATGAAAACAAGAAATTCATCTCCCCCAATTCTTGCGAATAGATCGCCTTTGCGAATTGCTTTTTTTACACTCGCTGCAAAGATTTGTAATGCTCGATCACCCGCCCCGTGACCTCGTTCGTCATTGAATTTCTTGAGTCCGTCGACATCGGCAAAAGCTAGGGCACACCACTGGTCACTATCCGGTGATGCCTGAACTGCCTCAAAAAATGCCTGCCGGTTAAGTGCTCCTGTCAAGGGGTCTGCCCGTGCAAGCTGCCACTCGCGTTCGCAGGAACGGCGGGCGAGTATCAGAACTCCCACGATCATCAGCATGGAAAGAAAACGGAGCGCGGCATTTGCCAGCGCGGACTCAGGGCCATATGGGTAGAGGCTGAATCCGCTAGTCGTCCAGTTGATTGCTAGTGCAAGCACGCCGAGGGTGACCGCAAGCAGACCACTTACTGTCCATGCCGAAAAAGCTATCAAAAACAAGTAGATGGGGCCAAACCAGACTGAGTCGGGTGCTTGTACATCGGCCGTCGCAGCCAACGCAAATCCGGCCACCAAAAATCTATATGCAAATCGTTTTGATGTATGGAATAGAAATGACCGTCTCAGGGTGAGGTCGTGTCCTTTGTTTACGCGTCGTTCGATCCAATTGCTGCTTTCCATAGACCCTGCGTAATTTCGCTAACGATATTCGCGCTGATAGCGCATCGCTAGGCATCGCAACAGATCGAAATTGAAGCGCCCGATTGGTCTGAGTGAATAGCCCCTAGTTTTCTAGACGCCTTCCGCTTTCAAAACCTGCTGCCGTTCGAACTCGACGGGTGACAGCATCCCGTTCCTGACGTGCTTGCGCACCGGGTTGTAGAACATTTCGGTGTAATCGAATACGTCCTGCCTGGCTTCCTCGCGTGTATTGTTAGGTCCGACGCCGGCTTGAGTGACGAGAAGAAACTCCCGGCAACGGCAATGTCATGGCAGTTGCCGCGTCGGCTCATCGAGTCACGGCAGTTAAATTTATGCTGACAATGATCATAAGCGCTTCAGTTCGCTGGAACTGTAACTTATCTGGTGGGTCACCGTGATGAGGCAGGTCATCCCGCTACGGCCAATCGGTGCGACTGGTTGTATGCGATGCGATTGCCTGATTTTAATCGGGGGCGAGATTCTTGTGCCGCAGCGATCAGCGCAAAGAAAGGAAAGCGAGTATCCTAGACGCCGACCCATGTCGGCATCTAGGCCCTGTTGACAAAAGATCGGTAGGGATTCCCAGAACCGCCACTGGCTGATTCAAGGCTGCTTTTGCGGGAGCAGCCATGGCGCGTGGGGATTTGACGGACGAAGAATGGAAAGTGATCGGACCTCTGCTGCCGTCTGAGCGGGGCCGCTGGGCTCGCCCGGCAGGCGACAGCCGGCGTTTTCTTAATGGAATGCTCCACGTCCTGCGGGTCGGTTGCCCCTGGCGTGACATGCATGAGCGCTACGGCAAGTGGAACTCGCTCTATGTCCGGTTCCGGCGATGGGCTGAGCAGGGTGTGTGGGATGCCTTGCTGTAAACGCTGGTCGATCTGGGGCTGACTGACGACTGGCAGCACATGATCGACAGCACGAGCGTCCGGGGCCATTCGCAGGCCGCCGGCGCAAGGGGGGACTCATAAGGAGGCTTTTGGTCGATCACGCGGTGGCTTTACGAGCAAGATCCACGATCGATGTGATAATCAAGGACGCCCTCTCTGCTTCCTCCTGACCGGCGGCGAAGCATCCGATTACATCGCTGCCGAGCCGCTGATGGCGATCCCTGTCGCTGCACCCAAGGCGCTGCTTGCGGACAAGGTATATGACGGGGATCGCTTGCGTGAACGCCTGCTGATCCGGGGCATTCTGCCGATCATCCCGCCCCGCTCGAACCGCAAGGTTCTACAGCATCCGGACTATCGGCGGTACAAGGATCGTAATCGCATCGAGCGAATGTTCAACAAAGTCAATCAATCCCGTCGGATCGCCACGCGTTACGACAAAACCGCGTTGTCCTTCGCCAGCTTCCTTAACCTCGCTAGCATTCGCCTATGGTTGCACCATAGACATTAACGCCGTTGCCAGACTGGCAGAACACCGCGCCGCCAAACGAAACCCGAAGGTCCGCTCCAGCTCCCTTGCACAGCGGGGAAAACGGATTTAGAACAAATCGGTAAAGCCGTGTTTCGGTGTGTACCTCAGGAGTTTTAGTATGGGTGAACCCATTGTGCCGAAGAAGAAATGGTCAAAGCCCGTGCTGAGGTCGATTGGTTGTATCGAGGATCTGGCGAAAAATGATGGCGTAGCAATCCAATGGCCAATCGACCGAGATGAATTGGGCCGTCTCCTGACCAGGGACAAAAAGTGATGGCCGCGCACTGACCAGTCGGGCAGAGGCCTGCCCGCAACCATTTGATTGCAAGGCCATCGCACCGCTTGCCGATCCAGTTGGGCGGATAGGCATCGCGCGCCCCTTCTTGATGATGGCAATCTGCAGCCGTCCGATCGTCTTTGCCAAGATGCTTACTGCAGGCGGGGAGCAAGGGCTTAAGGGCGGGGCTGGACACCAGCGTAATTGTCGGCTGATGCCGGTCCGCCTCGATGCGATCGAATGCAGGCCGCATCAGCAGATGCGCTTCACAAGCGGGCCGAGATCATTACAGGGCCATCGTGCCGGTCCTGAGCCTAGAGCGGTCTTCGATCAGTCTGGATCATAGCCGCACAATATGAAGTAATTGGCGCGTTCGTTTGGCTTGAAGATATCGACGAGATCGCCGATCAGGCCCCCAGAGGCCGTTCACCGTCCGCTTGCCGATCTTCCGCAACATGGCTTTGAGCTTTGAGCTTTGAGCTTTGAGAATGCCTTCTCGATCGGACTGAAGTCGGGGCTGTAGGGCGGGAGGAAGCGCAAGGTTGCGCCTGCCGCTTCGATCCGTTCTCGCACCGATGCGCGCTTGTGGCTCGACAGGTGGGGACCTCCATCAACTCGATGTTCTGAGCGTGTTCGGGCCGGCGGCGCCGATTTGGGCGTAGATGATGGCCTTTGGCGGCTCTATTCCGCCATTTCCGGGGGATTTTCTGATTTCCGGACGCACTTATCCCGTCGTTGCTCGTCGTTCGTGGAAGATCAGGCGGTGCATATTGTAGGCCAGATTGGCGAGCGTGATCTTGGCCTCGGCGCGCTTGATACCGATGGTGCGGATGAACAGGCCCATCTTGTCCTTCTGCTGAGCGAAGACATGCTCGACGCGGGCACGAACCCTGGATTTGGCGGCGTTCGCCTTCGCGGTGCGCTCCGACATCGGTTTGCCCCTTGGCTTCTTGCGATGGATGCGGCTGACCCGGCCTTGGCGCTTGAGCCACCACTCGTTGGTCTGGCTGCGATAGGCGGTATCGGCCCACACATCGGAGGCGATATTGTCGCCCGTCCCGACGTCGCGAAGCATGCGCCCATCAAAGCGCGCAGCGTCTGTGACCTTGCATTTGCGGATGAAACCGAAGCCCCGGCAGATCGAGATGCTGCTCTTGTAGCCGAAGCTCGGGATGGCGATGTCGATCCCCGGCTTGCCGTCGGGCGTGGGTCTGGCCTTGGCGAACTTCAGCGTCCAGCGTGCGTCCGTGTCCTTCTGCGCCGCCCTGGCGGGTTCGTCGGGCCATATCTCGTCGGCCGTCTTGCCTTCCTTGATCGCGTCCTTCTCGGCCCGGGTGTTTCGCTGCTTGGGTGCCGCCACCAGTGTGGCATCAACGATCTGCCCGCCCATGGCGAGGTAGCCCCGTTCCTTGAGCTGAATGTCAAAATCGGCAAACAGCGCGTCCAACGCGCCGGCCTCGGTGAGCTTCTCGCGGAAAAGGCGGATCGTGTTGGCATCCGGCGTCGCCACGCCAAGGTCGAAGCCCAGGAAGCGCAACCAACTCAGCCGATCCCGGATCAAATACTCCATCCGCGCATCGCTGACACTGTTCTGCGCCGCCAGGAGCAGCACCTTGAGCATTGCCACCGGATCATAGGGCGGACGTCCGCCCTTTGCACCGTCACCGTAAGCCAGCGCCGCGACCAGGACCGGGCGAAATGCCTCGAAGTCGATGATCCGCCCCAGTTCCTCCAGCGGATCGCCGTAGGCCGACAGCCGCTTCAGATGTTCCGACAGTCCAAACAATCCCGCCTGACGCATCGCCACCTCCCGTCAGGTCGAGTGAATCAAATCACCCGCCGAATGTCGATAGGTTGATGGAGGCGCCCAGGTTGTCCATGATGACGACGTCGCCGGGCCGCAGTTCGGGCACGAGGACCTGAGTTACGCAGGCTTCGAACCAGTCGCCGTTGATCGGGCCGTCCAGCACCATCGGCGCGACCATGCCGGTCATGCGCAGGCCGGCGACCAGCGTGGTCGTCTTGCGGTGGCCGTGTGGGAAGCCCATGCAGTCAGATGGCAACGCCGCCGAGGCAGCTTTAGGATGGCAGACGAAACCGTTTTTTCTCTTAACGTTTTGTAGGGTAATTAATCTTAAAGCTTAGCCGGACTCTATTGGAGTATCTAAATGTTTCATGACCGAGCGTTTGCTGTAGGTGTAAGAAGCCGAGATCACAGAGTGGATATCCGCACTGACACGGTTTTTGCTGCCTGCCTTGTTGAAGTGGATGACCATTTAGTGTCCGGACTGTTAAGGAATGTTTCCCAAAATGGTGCACAGATCGAGATTGATGCTGACTTAGAGATCGGTTCAAAAATTGTTTACGACGATGGACTGCAGGGTGCGGTTGAAGCTGCCATCATATGGAAGCATGAGAACTGCTACGGTGTCAGAAATTCCCAGACCATTGGTATTCTTTCTGAGTACTATTTCGAACGGGCTAATGCATATCGCGGCATTCGTATCCCAATATCGTTTTCAACTTCGACATCTGTTGAGGGGGAAAGTGAAGGTGAAAATATTAATGGTAAAATTAATAATATTTCACTTTCTGGGGCGCAAGTAGAGTGTGAGGGTGAGGTTAATTTTGAAGCAGGCCGCCCTTGCGAATTGAAAATTCGAAATCTCTTGGCGATCGATGTATATGTCCGATGGAGTTCCGGAAAAATGTTTGGCGTCAAATTCTCGAGAAATATATCTATCAACGAACTTGTTCATCTAATCGATAATTGGAATGAAGGTCATATAAATAGTACTGTTAAAGCAAAAAATTGGGGGTGTATCCCCTTTCCATACGTAACGTAGTGATGTATAAAATGGGGCATGACAACGAAGTCTCTCGCCACCGCGCAGTTCTTTCGCAAGTTTCCTGACGACGAAACCTGCCTCCAGCATCTGTTCGACGTTCGCTTTGGCGAAGGTTTCACGTGACCCAAGTGCGACCGCCCTTCCAAGTGGTTCCGCATCAAGGCGGAGCGTGCCTATTCTTGCCAGTGGTGCGGACACCACCTGCACCCGACCGTGGGCACCCCGCGAGGAGGCGCTGCCATGAGTGACCTGATCTGGTTGTCCGAAGCGCAGATGCGCAGGATCAAGCCGGGATTGTCACGTTAACTGATCGTCGGTGAGCGGAGGCTCGAACCTGAAATCTTACGCCGCAGCGGCGGATGCAGCGTTCCACTCCGCCATGGCGGCAGTTCGGAATTGGCGCATGGTATTTCGGGAGATCAAGTGACGCTGGATGGCGAAGGTGTTGTAGATTGCCGAGTGGGTGGAAACGAAGCGTTGAGCCTGGCCTTGGGATTTGAACCGCTGCATCTTTCGTTCCCGTCTTCGGACAGGAAGGTGTGAATTTTCGGCACGATTGTTGTCGCGCAATCGACCAGGCTGGTGTCGGGTGAGGGCACCCAACTCACGTAAGGCCGCAGGGTAGGATCGCAGGCCATCGGTTACGATGGCTTCGGGGACGGCACCTTGGTTCTTCAGCAGTTTTCGTAGCAATTTCAGCGCTGCTTCTTTGTTCCGGTGTTTCTGTACGAGGACATCAAGAACCTCGCCTTCCTTGTCGACGGCGCGCCACATGTACATCCGCTGGCCGTTGATCCGGACGACCATTTCGTCCAGATGCCAGACTGAATCAGCGCGACCTCGCTTGCGGCGGATGTTGGCAGCGATGGCAGGGCCGAACTTGTTGGCCCAGCACCGAACCGTCTCGTAGCAGAGGTCGATTCCCCTTTCGGCGAGCAAATCCTCGACGTCCCGAAGACTCAACGTGAAGCGGTAGTAGAGCCAAACCCCGAGCCGGATTACATCGGGCGGGAAGCGGTGTCGTTTGAACGAAATGGGTTTCATGCTGGTCCATCTATCCGATCGATTGACCGTTGACAGAGACAAGTTAGCGTTAGACTGACAGCATCAGCGGAAGTCCATAAAGACGAAAAGGACGGATCCATCTAATATCGACTCTGTCAGCCGAGCTATCCCCTGATCGAGGAATGCCTGCCATTCGTCATCAGACAGCTCCCCTGATGCCATGACGAACTCGTCATGAACCTTCTTGCCGAGCCCGCTGACGTTATTCTTGATACGGACGTTGTACGGAAAATCGCTCAGAACGGCATGGACCGACGTGCCATTGAGCAGGGCGGTATAGGTCGCTTCTTCGAGCGCATTGCCGCAGATGATCCGGTGATCGCCCAAATGCCAGACGTCGCCGATCCGGCTGACGGGCGTGTCGGGCGGCTCCTCGCATGCATCTGCTTCGCCCGTCCCGTCCGCGATCGGATCGAGCAGGATGATGTCCTGTTCCTGAGCTGAGAACCCGGTGACATCGAGGTCGATCTCCAGCTCGATGAGCTCCTCGAATTCGATCTTGAGCTGGTCGAGATCCCATTCACCGAGTTCGCCGATGCGATTGACGGCGAGCGACAGGGCGCGGGCCTGAGTGTCGTCGAGATGGTCGCACACGATCACCGGCACCCGCTCGAGACCGAGTTTCTGTGCCGCGAGAACGCGTATCCATCCATCGATGACGATACCGTCGCGGATCAGGATCGGCTGGCTGAACCCGAATTCCGCGATCGATGCCGCGACCCGTTCGATCTGCGCGGCATTGTCCTTGCGGGTTCGACGTCTGGGCGGAGCAAGTTCGGAGATGCGATATTCGCAGAGCCGAAGTTCGGGGAGGAAATCATTGCGTCCTGCACTCACGGCAGTTTGCCGAATGCGTCTTTCGCGAGCCAGGTCCTCGCGCCGCGCCCGCGTCTTGCCGAGCTTGGCTTCCTTGAACGTTCCTGCCTTCAAACCCTTCGTAACCATCGCTCGACTCCACCAATAAGAAACCCCGCCACCGCTGCTGCGGGACGGGGAATTCGTGGAAGGAACCGGACCCGTCCGCGCGTCAGCGCAAACTCAGGTCGACCATCATCCCTTCCTTGGTCCTGTCGAACACCCATCTCTGGATGCCCACCTAAGGAATATGATTCGCGGATCGAGATCAAGCAGAATTTTGGGGCAGGAGCTGATTGGATTCACGGAAGGCCAAGGGAGTCATGCCGATGGCATTGCTTCGGGTCGGCGAGGGGCTGACCATCTTGAGCCTGAGGTGCCTGGCGACTTCGCCTTCAGTTCGCCACACGGCCCAAGTGTAGGATTGGCATTCGCCAGTTCAGCGTCGTCTTCGCGTGGGGATCGAGCGAAAATTTTGGCGAACAAACTTTCCCGTTGCCCGGGTCATTTCGTGATTGGCGTTCCCGTTGGCATGTCGAATAATTCCCGTTCCCGCGATACGGGAATTTTTGGCTGAATGGCGCGGAAATCAGGGACTTCTCATAAGGTGTTTCGGCCGGATGCTGCCGAGATGCGCGAAATTCCCGTTAAATTCCCGTTAGAACGGGAGTTCCAAAGGCCCAGACTGGTTAGGTCTGCACTGCGTCCACCACCAGTCGGCTCGACGATCATCGCCAAGGCCACTACAATTTTCCCGCCGGTCCAGCATGCGGCTCTCGGACCGCGCCGCAGAGATTTCGCGGCGTCTTGCGGTAACCGGCGAAACGCGCAAGAAGCGCGCCGATGTCGCTCCTTGTGCCCCACCTCCAACGCGCGCTTGCGAAAACGGCGCAGGCCGGGCTAACCCGGACCTTGCGGCCTGCTGCGCTCGCACCGGCTGGCAGGATTAATCGCGACGGGCGGCAATGCGTCGATTTCTCGAGCAACGACTATCTGGGGCTCGCTCTCCACCCACTTTTGATCGAACGCTCGCGCGAATGGGCTGGCCGGTATGGCGCGGGTTCCGGTTCATCGCGGTTGGTAACCGGCACGCACGACGCGCACCTTGCGGTCGAGGCGAAGATCGCGGCGTTCAAGGGGACCGAGGCCGCACTGCTGTTCGCGTCCGGCTGGCAGGCGAATGCTGCGGTCATTCCCGCACTGGTCGCCGCGATGCCGGGGGTCGCCGTATTCACCGATCGGTTGAATCATGGGAGCATGCACGCCGGATGCGCGGCGGCGGGCGTTCGCCAGCACCGTTTTGCGCACAACGATCTCGATGCCCTGACCGGACTGCTGGAACGCCATGCCGCCGCACCCGCGCGCCTGATCCTGACGGAAAGCGTGTTCAGCATGGACGGCGATCGCGTCGATCTTGCCAGGCTTGCGCAGATTGCCCGCGATCACGAGGCGATCCTCTATATCGATGAAGCGCACGCGACCGGCGTCCTTGGCCCGCGAGGGGCCGGGCTGTCGGCCACGGTGACCGGCGGTGTCGACATCGCGATGGGGACGTTCAGCAAGGCGATGGGCAGCTTCGGAGCCTATATTGCGGGGTCGCGCATGCTTTGCGACTACCTCGTCAATGCCTGCGGAGGGTTCATCTACACGACCGCTCCGCCGCCAGCCGTGCTTGGCGCGATCGATGCCGCGCTCGACATCGTGCCGGACATGGACGCGGATCGCGAACGGCTCGCGGGTCTGGCCGACAGGTTGCGCGGCGGATTGGTGGGCGCGGGGTTCGATGTCGCGGCATCCAGCACGCAGATCGTTCCGGCCATCGTCGGCGACGCTGCCGCCGCCATGGCGCTGAGCGAGCGATTGGCGGCGAACGGCATGATCGCCGCGGCGATTCGCCCGCCCACGGTTCCTGCGGGGACGAGCCGCCTGCGCATTGCCCTGCGCGCGACACACGCGGAAGCCGACATCGATGCTCTGATCGCGGCCGTCGCGGCGGGCGCATGAGCGTGCGGTTGCTGTTCTTCCATGGATGGGGTTTCGATTCAGCGATCTGGGACAAGGTCGTCGCCATGGTTGAAAGTTTCGAAATAGGGTTCGCCGATCGGGGCTATTTCGGCGGATTTCGAGAAGATCCCAGCGATGGTACCGTGTTGGCCGTGGCGCACAGTTTCGGGGCGATGCGCGTGCTGGCCAACCTGCCAACGCATTGCGCGGGAATGGTTGCCGTAAACGGGTTTGATTATTTCGCGGCGCACGACGGATATCCGGGCGTACCGCGTCGGGTGCTGGACCGGATGATCGGGCGCTTCGGCGTCGATCCCGAAGCGACCTTGAGCGATTTTCGCATGCGCTGCGGCGCATCGAGGTCATTGCCCACGATCTGCGGCGATGCGCTTGGCGCGGATCTTATTGTCTTGCGCGATGGCGATTGCCGGGACGAGGCGGCGACTTTCGGTGCACCCATCCTGTCGTTGCAGGGCGGGGCGGATCCGATCATGCCGCTCGCGATGCGCGATGCCGTGTTTGCGCACGGCCAACAGGTGTCCCGCATTGTAGCGAGGGATGGCGGGCACCTCCTGCCGCTGACCCACCCCGAACTTTGCGCCAAGGCAATCCTGCAACTGGCGGAGCGGGTCGCATGAACGTCGCCCATCGTCAGCGGATCGGGCGCGCGTTCGGGGCGGCAGGCGATTACGACGGCCACGCGCATGTCCAGCGCGTGGTGGCCGAAAGTCTTGCCGATCGCATCGCCGCCATTTCCCTGCCTGCCAAGGCCCGCATATTGGAAATCGGGTGCGGCACCGGCTTTCTCACCCGCGCGCTGATCGATCGTGGCGTCGGCGGCGACTGGCTGGTGACAGATATCGCACCCGCCATGGTGGACCGCTGCCGCGCACTTGTCGGAGATGGGGAACGGCGGCGCTTTGCCGTTCTGGATGGCGAGCATGACCTGCCCGAAGACGATCGCTACGATCTGATATGTTCAAGCCTTGCGATGCAGTGGTTCGACGATCAGCATGCCGCACTGGGCCGGATGCTTGGCGCGTTGACGCCTGGCGGGCATTGCCTGTTCACGACGCTTGGCGCTGGCAGCTTCGCCGAATGGCGCGCTGCGCACATTGTCGCCGGGTGCGAGGCAGGGACGCTGTCTTTCCCGTCCGCCGAAACACTGAAGGCAATGTATCCCGAAGCGCAGCGGGCCGAGCCAGTGGTGGATGCCTTGATCGAACGTCACGACAGCGCGCTCGATTTCATGCGGGCGCTGCGGGCCATCGGGGCGCACACGCCGTCGCGTGAACATCGTCCTCTATCCCCGGCCAAGCTGCGGCGAGTCATGGCAGCGTTCGAAGCGGGCGGCTGCAGCGTGACTTACGAAGTCGTGACCTGCCATTTCGGGCGAGCGGAGCGGGTGGCATGACAGGCCCGCGCATCGTCGTGACGGGAACGGACACCGATATCGGCAAGACCGTGTTTGCAGCGGCGCTCGTCGGCGCGCTGGGCGCATCGTACTGGAAACCGGTTCAGGCCGGACGCGACGAACAGGGCTACACTGACCGCGATACGGTGGCCGCTCTGTCCGGTGTGCCGACAGCGAACCTGTTGCCCGAAGCGTACAGCCTCGTCACGCCCGCATCGCCGCATCTTTCCGCCGAAATCGACGGTATCGAGATCAATCCCGATATGCTGCAATTGCCCGAAGTCGATGGGCCGCTGGTGATCGAAGGCGCGGGCGGCGTTCTGGTTCCGATCACGCGTTCGTGGCTTTTTGCGGACCAGTTCGCGCGTTGGGGGTGCCCGGCCGTGCTTGTCGCGCGCACCGCATTGGGCACGATCAACCACAGCCTGCTGTCGATAGAGGCGTTGAGGTCGCGCGGCGTGCCCATCATCGGCGTCGCTTTTGTCGGTAATGCTAACGAGGATAGCGAGGCGATCGTCTGCGAACTGGGCCGGGTCAAACGACTGGGCCGGTTGCCTCGCGTAGACTCGCTTGATCGCGTTACGCTGGCACGCGCCTTCGCCGACAATTTCACGGTCGGGGATTTCCGTCCATGACCTCGCCCATCTGGCACCCGTTTACGCAGCACGGCTTGCGCGAACCGATCCCGTTGGTGGAACGTGGGGAGGGGGCGTTCCTGCATACGGCGGACGGGCGGTGCATCGTCGACGGCATTTCGTCGTGGTGGGTGACAACGCACGGGCACTGCCATCCGCGCATCATGCAGGCCATCCGCGATCAAACCGAAAAGCTGGACCAGGTGATCTTTGCCGGCTGGACGCACGAGCCTGCCGAAACGCTGGCGCTTGGCCTTCGCGCGATAATGCCGGATGCGCTGACCCGCGTGTTCTTTTCCGATTCCGGATCGACCAGTGTCGAAGTCGCGCTGAAGATGGCGCTCGGCTTCTGGATGGCGCGGGGGGAACGGCGGCATCGCATCGTGGTGATGGAACATTCCTATCATGGCGACACCATCGGCACGATGTCGGTGGGCGAACGCGGCGTGTTCAATCGCGCCTACGAACCGTTGCTGTTCGACGTGATACGCGTGCCCTTCCCCGAAGCAGGCCGCGAACAGGCGACTTACGACGCGCTGGAGGTGGCTTGCGATGGCGAGGCGGCGGCGTTCATCGTCGAACCGCTCGTACTCGGCGCCGGGGGCATGAAGATGTACGCGCCCCAAGTGCTGGCCGAAATGCGGACGATCTGCGCGCGCGCCGGGGTGCTGTTCATCGCGGACGAGGTCATGACCGGATGGGGCCGCACCGGCAGCTTGCTGGCTTGCGAACAGGCAGGGGTGGTGCCCGATATTCTTTGCCTGTCAAAGGGGCTGACCGGCGGTGCGATGCCGCTGGCCGTCACGATGGCGAGCGAGCCGATTTTTGCCGCGCATTACAGTACCGACCGGGCCGCGATGTTCTTCCATTCGTCAAGCTACACCGCCAATCCCGTGGCCTGTGCGGCGGCCGCAGCGAACCTTGCGATCTGGCGCGACGAACCTGTGCGCGAACGCGTAACAGCGCTGGCCGCGATGCAGCAGGCCCGGCTGGAGGCGCTGGGCGCACGATGCGAAATTCGTGGTGCCAGAACATGCGGCACCATCGCCGCGTTCGAATGCGCGGGCGATGACGGTTATCTTGCCGACATCGCACCACGGCTGATGGCGTTCTTTCGCGAACACGATGTCTTGCTGCGCCCGCTTGGCAACACCGTTTATGTCATGCCGCCCTATTGCATCGACGCAGGCACGCTGGACCGAGTGTATGATGTAATTGCCGAAGCAATCACCTGACAAAGGTTAAATGCCGGCGCAATGGCCGCCTCAGTCGTCGGAAGATTTCGATTGCTGGATCAGCAGCGTTTCCGACAGGCTCGTTCGGGAGGTGGAGATCACGTGATCGACACCCTGCACGGTGACCGCGATCGTCCCTTGTTCGGTCACTTCGATGAAGCCCTTGGATTTCAGGTACCAGGTGTGGAATGCGAAATGTTCTTCCGAACAGCCAAGCATTTCCTGCAGGAACCAGCCGATGACACCGGCATCGGAGGCATGTTCGCGACGCCGTTTGTAAAGCGCCAGCAAGATCTTGTCATGAGTTTCGGCGTCATCGACCGTTGTTTTTTCGTCCACCGCAAGGTCGGTGTCGCCGGGAAACTGATACGCTTGGCGGCCATTGGTCCTTGCGTAGATCCGGTCGTAAGCGGCGCGCTTCTCCGGGTCTTTCAGCGCGCGATAGGCCTCGATAACCTCGCCGAAACGGTCGGAATCCGCCGTTGCCAGATTGTCCGGATGAAACATCTTGGCAAAATAATGATACGCCAGTTCGAGAATTCTGGCGTCACAATCGGGGTTTACTTTAAGAACCTCGTAATAGTCTACGAATTCTTGACCATGCTCCATTTTGACGACCCCGGTGCGCGCAATTTTCCGATTGGCGAATGATTTCGGATCACGATACTTTCACTGACAACGCATATCAATGGGGCGTGATTGCTCTTTGGCATGGCAGCTATGCCGCGCGATCTATCGCACACCCCCCGTCGCCTGCACCGGGCACAGCCTGAGCGATGCGGGTCGACCGAAGGTATAATTGGCGGTTCCGCCTACCGCGCGCAGAATGTCCGGCGAAAGAATTTGGCGAGAGGAGAAATTCGCAATGCTTGAACAGGCGCTCAGCAAGTTCAGCGGACAGTCGCTGATCCGCGAACGGTTCGACAATTTCATTGGCGGGCAATGGGTTGCCCCGGTGAAGGGTCAGTACTTCGACAACATCTCGCCGGTGACCGGCAAAGCGGTGTGCCAGGTCGCGCGCGGCACGGCAGAGGATATCGAGCTTGCGCTCGACGCCGCGCACAAGGCGAAGGACGCGTGGGGGCGCATGGCGCCGGCAGAGCGCGCCAACATCCTGAACCGCGTTGCGGATCGGATGGAACAGAACCTCGACATGCTCGCGCTGGTCGAGACGATCGATAACGGCAAGCCGATCCGCGAAACGACCGCAGCCGACCTTCCGCTCGCTGTCGATCACTTCCGCTATTTCGCAGGGTGCTTGCGCTCGCAGGAAGGTTCGATCTCCGAAATCGACCACGACACCGTGGCCTATCACTTCCACGAACCGCTGGGTGTTGTCGGGCAGATCATCCCGTGGAACTTCCCGCTGCTGATGGCGGTATGGAAGCTGGCCCCGGCGCTGGCGGCGGGCAACTGCGTCGTGCTGAAACCTGCGGAACAGACGCCGATGTCGATCATGGTGCTGGCTGAACTGATCGGTGACCTTTTGCCCGAAGGCGTGTTGAACATCGTCAACGGGTTCGGGATCGAGGCGGGCAAGCCGCTGGCATCGAACAAGCGCATCGCCAAGATCGCGTTCACTGGCGAGACGACCACTGGCCGCCTGATCATGCAATATGCGTCGGAAAACCTGATCCCGTGCACGCTGGAACTGGGTGGGAAGAGCCCGAACATCTTCTTTGCCGACGTGATGCGCGAAGACGACGACTATCTCGACAAGGCGCTTGAAGGTTTCGCAATGTTCGCGCTGAACCAGGGCGAGGTCTGCACCTGCCCCAGCCGCGCGCTCGTCCACGAATCGATCTACGATCGCTTCATGGAAAAGGCGATCAAGCGGGTCGAGGCGATCAAGATGGGCAACCCGCTCGATCCTTCGACCATGATCGGCGCACAAGCGTCGAACGACCAGCTCGAAAAGATCCTGTCCTACATCGGCATCGGCAAGGACGAAGGCGCCAAGGTTCTTACTGGCGGTGAGCGCATGATGCACAGCGGCGAACTGGCCGACGGATATTACGTCCAGCCGACCGTGCTCGAAGGTCATAACAAGATGCGCGTGTTCCAGGAGGAAATCTTCGGTCCCGTGCTGGCGGTGACGAAATTCTCCAGCGACGAAGAAGCGCTCTCGATCGCGAACGACACGCTTTATGGCCTTGGCGCCGGGGTTTGGAGCCGCGATGCCAACACGTGCTATCGTTTCGGCCGCGCGATCAAGGCGGGACGCGTGTGGACCAACTGCTATCACGCATATCCGGCCCATGCCGCGTTCGGTGGCTACAAGCAGTCGGGCATCGGCCGCGAAAATCACAAGATGATGCTCGACCACTATCAACAGACCAAGAACCTGTTGGTCAGCTACAGTCCGAAGGCTCTCGGCTTTTTCTGATGCTTTCATGATGACCTTGCTGGGATCGTTTTCCTCCCGCCTCGATACCCCGGCATCTCTCTCGGGTGTCGGACTAGTGTCGAGGCCATCCCGGACCGGGGCGAGCGCCATGCTCGTCCCGGTCTTGGCGCATTCGGAGGACGGACGGGATCGAACAGCCGTACGAGGAGCATCGCAAGCATGATCGGCACCGCGCCCGCCCGCATCGTCGCCACCCCGGAAGCGGAGGCATGGATCGTCCGCCTGACCGAGCAGCACGGTCCGCTGATGTTTCACCAGTCGGGCGGCTGTTGTGACGGTTCGGCACCGATGTGCTTCACCCGCGGCGAATTTCGCGTCGGGGGACAGGACGTGTTGCTGGGGACGCTCGTCTCCGACACGCCGGTATGGATCGGCGCGGCGCAGTTCGAATATTGGCGGCATACGCAGGTAATCATCGACGTAGTGCCGGGGCGCGGTTCGGGCATGAGCCTCGAGGCGCCCGAGGGTGTGCGCTTCATCGTGCGCAGCCGGGTGTTTACCGATGATGAGGTGGCGGCGCTGAACGCAGAGGGCGAACCGATACGCGGCGACGCGATCGCGGACTGAACAGCGGGTGTTTCGGCCCCGCGCTGCCCCTTTGCTGGCGGCGCATCGGGCCTGGCATGACTCTTGGCCCGACGCTGCCAAAGCGTTACGTTGGATACCGAATGATCGACCCGTGGCGCGCAAATGCGACCGCAGGCGCGATGGAGGAGAGGGTCTTGGCAGAAAGCGACGTCCGTACGGACGGTCTCGTGGTCGTATCGACCCATGCGGCCGATCCTGTCGCCGCGGTGGCGGATATCGCCGCGTCGATCGATGGCGTGCCGATCGCCGGCGGACTGGTGTTCTGTTCGCACCGATATGCCCGCGATGCGTTGGCCAAGGCACTGGGCGAACTGATGCCCGGCAAACCTCTGTTCGGATGCACCAGCGCGGGCGAAGTCGGCGCCAGTGGATATGACAGCGACAGCATCGTCTTCATCGGTTTCCCGGCCGACGCGTTCCATCTCAAGCTCCTGCCGTTTCACGACCTCGACCGTTTCACAGCGGAACCTGCGCGCAAGGCGGTCCGTCAACTGGCCGCCGAAGCGCGGGGCGAAGCGCAGGAGGGGCTGGGCGACCAATTGTCGCATGTCGCAATCTTTCTCGTCGACGGGCTTTCGCATCGTGAGGAAATCCTGACGATGACGGCACAGGAATCGCTGGGCGACATCGACCTGATCGGCGGATCGAGCGGCGACGGGCTGGCCTTTCGCGAAACGGGCGTATTTTTCGACGGGCGGTTCCAGCGCGATGCGGCGGTGATCGGCCTGTTGTCTTCGTCCCGCCCGATCCATGTGTTTTCCGAAAATCACTATCAGCCCGGTGCGCAACGCATGGTCATAACCGAAGCGGATGCCGAAACCCGCACTGTGTTCGAAATAAACGCCGCCCCGGCGGCAGAGGAATACCTGCGCTTGATCGGAGAGCCCGGGGCCGAACTTGACCTTGCCTATTTCGCGACGCACCCGTTGATGGTCCGCACCGGCGGTGCCTATCACGTGCGTTCGATCCAGTCGGTCAATCCCGATGGCAGCCTGACGTTCTATTGCGCGATCGACCGGGGCGTCGTGATGACGATCGGCGAACCGAAGGACAGGATCGCGGGAATGGAGCGTACGTTCGCGGCCGCCGAGGCGAAGGTGGGTACACTCGATCACATCGTCGCGTTCGACTGCGTGCTCAATCGCATCGACAGCGAAAGCCGCCAGCTTGGCCGGGAGATCGCCGGGCTTTACGAACGGGCGCGGGTCGTCGGTTTCAATACTTATGGCGAACAGTTCCGCGCCGCCCACGTCAACCAGACCTTTACCGGGCTGGCGGTGGGGCGCTGATGGCGCGAAGCGGCGAAGTTATGCGCGATGGCGACCGTGGTGTCACACCGACCGACGGGCGCGATGCGGAGCTCGCCGCCTTGCGCGAACGGGTGCGGCGGCTGGAAAAAATCAATGAGGCGCTGATCGACCGGGTCGAACGGTCGAGCGACATGGACGGATCCTATTCGCTGTTCGAGACCGCCATCGCGCTGGAATCGATGGTACGAGACCGCACCGCGGAGCTTGAAACCACGCTGGAAAAGCTGGCCGACACCAACGTTCGGCTGAGCGCCGCGCACGCCGATGCCGATGCTGCGCGGGGCCGGCTTCGCGATGCGATCGAAAGCCTGTCGGACGGCTTTGCCATCTTTGACGCCGGCGACCGGCTGATCATGTACAACGAGGCATTCCTGAAGATCTGGCCGGAATTTCGCGGCAAACTGGACGCAACGACCACCTTCACCGATATGGCCCAGCAATTGGCCCACAGCGGGCGTACGGTCGGCTCCCAGATCGCTCCGGAACGCTGGGTCCGCGAACGGATCGAGCGCCATCGCGAAGCATCGGGCGCGCATGTCCAAATGCTGACCGACGGTCGCTGGCTGCAGATCAACGAACTGCGCACCAGCGAGGGGGGCACGGTCGGGATCTATACCGACATCACTTCGGTCAAGGCAGAGGACGCCCGCCAGCGCGCGCTGGAACTGGCCGGCCGCAACCTTGCGCTTCAGGCCACGCTCGACACGCTGAGCGAGGGGGCTTGCCTGTTCGATAACGAACGCCGTCTGATTGCCTGGAACGAACCGCTGGTGCGGATGCTGAATATCACCAACAACCTGCACGAAGCGATCGGCACCCACGAACGCCTTCACAAATGGTGCATCGGCAAACAGGGGCTGGATCTGGCCCATGCGATCGAATGGCGCCACGGCCGGGGCCCGCGCATCAGCACCGATTGCGAGATGCAGGGACGCCGGTTCGTCATCCGCTCGGTCGCGCTGTCGGGCGGCGGCATGGCCTATGCCTTCGACGACGTGACAGACCGCATCCGGTTCCAGCGCAGCCTGACCGAACAGGCCGAAACTCTGGAAAAGCGGGTAAATGAACGCACCGCCGAACTGGTCGAGGTGAATCGCCAGCTAGTCGATGCCAAGAACGAGGCGGAGCAGGCCAACCGTTCGAAGACCAGCTTTATCGCGGCGGCCAGCCACGATCTTCTGCAACCGCTGAACGCTGCGCGGCTGTTCGTGTCGGCGCTGGCCGAACGGCGGCTGGCGGCGACGAACCGGGGTCTTGTCCGGCAAAGCGTCGTGGCGCTCGATTCGGTCGAGGAACTGCTTGAGGCGCTGTTCGAAATATCGCGGCTCGACGCAGGCGCCATCCATCCCGAAGTGCAGTCGCTTGCGCTCGATCGTATTCTGTCCGCACTGCGCATCGAATTCGGCCCGCTTGCGCGCAAGGGCGGGCTAACGTTCGACGTGCCCGAGACGGGTTTGTGGGTGCGCAGCGACATGCGTCTGTTGCGCCGCATCCTGCAGAATTTCGTTTCGAACGCGATCCGTTACACCGCCGAAGGAAGCGTGAGGGTCGTGGCGCAAGTCGATGGCGACGACATCCTGATTGCGGTCACCGACACGGGCGCGGGCATCGCCGAAGATAACCGCGAGACGATCTTCGAGGAATTCCGTAGGCTGAAAAAGACGTACAAGACGCCGGGAAAGGGCCTTGGCCTGGCGATCGTCCGCCGCGCGAGCGCGATGCTGGGCCACCGCATCACGCTCGAATCCGAACCCGATATAGGTTCGACCTTTACCATACGGGTGCCAAGGGCGGAACCGGTCGCAATGCTCGAAGAAGCGCCCGCCGACCCCCGCCGGTCCACGCGCACAGGTGGCACCGTAACGGTCGTCGACAACGACGAACAGGTCCTGCAAGGCATGCGCGTGCTGCTGGAAAATTGGGGCCTAGTGGTCGTGACCGGCGGCCATCCCGACGATCCCGCCGTTGTCGAAAGCGTGGAAGGCGGCACCGGGCTGCTGATCGCGGACTATCACCTCGATGACGGGATGACAGGGGATGAGGCCATCGCCATGCTGCGTGCTCGCCATAGCGGCGATCTGCCCGCCATCGTCATCACCGCCGACCGCAGCGACGAGGTGAAGCAGAAGCTGGCGTCACAGGATCTGCCTGTGCTGACCAAGCCGGTCAAACCCGCACAATTGCGGGCGTTGTTACGGAAGCTGGAGCTGACTGGGTAGCGATCAGGGGCAACTGGCCCCGGTCAGTCGATGAAGCCGATCCGGTTGGCGAGGATCACCGCTTGCGTTCGGCTGAACACGTTCATCTTTTGCAGGATGGCGGAGACGTGCGCCTTTACCGTCGTCATCGATACGCTGAGTTCGTGTGCGATCTGCTTGTTGAGCAAGCCGCCGACAAGATGTCCGAGGACGATCCGCTGTTGCGGGGTCAGGCTGTCAATCCTTGCCCGGATCGCATCGTCTTCGCGCATGCGAGCATCGTCGGAATCGTTCGTTTCGAGATCGGGCAGGAATATCTCGCCCATCAGGATCTGGCGCAAGGCATCGACGATGGCCTGGCGCTTCAGCGATTTGGGCACGAACCCTGCGGCACCCGCGGCCAGCGCGTCGCGCATGATGACCGGATCGGATACGCCCGTGACCATCACCACCGGCGTACTGGGAAAATCGGCGCGGAGTTGTTTCAGGCCTGACAGGCGATTGACGTCGGGAATGTTGAGGTCAAGCAGTACGAGATCGACCTCGTCCGCTTTTTCCAAGGCGTCGAGCGCCTGCTCGAAGCTGTCGGCTTCCAGAATTTCGCAGCCGGGAAAACTGATTTCAAGGATCGAACGCAATCCGTCGCGCACCAGCGAGTGGTCGTCGACGATCAGGACGCGATCGGGTGCGGGAACCTCGTTCATCCTCAGCCTCGGTTCGAAATCGGTTGCATGCTGGTTCATAGCGGGTTGGCGGCGGCCCGTCACGTCGAGGGGTCGTGACGGGCCGCGCTTGCCTTTCTATTGGTTATACAGCTTGAACACCCAGAGCGAACCGCCCTGGCTGATGTCCTTGAATGTCTTGGCGACTTCACCGCCCCACAACGGAACCGCGCCGCCCCAGCCGGACATGACCGCGACATACTGTTCGCCGCCGTCTTCCCACGTGATCGGCGAACCGACGACGCCCGAACCGGTGTTGAACTTCCACAGTTCCTGTCCGGTCTTGGCGTCGAACGCCTTCAGGTATCCTTCGGGCGTGCCGGTGAAGACGAGATTGCCGCCGGTCGACAGGACGCCGCCCCACAGCGGGGCCGGGTTCTTGTATTCCCAAACAATCTTGCCGGTCTTGGGATTCATTGCGCGAAGGGCGCCGATGTGGTCGTCCGCGATCGGTTTGATGGTAAAGCCCGCACCCAGATAAGCCGCGCCTTTTTTGTAGGCGATGGGTTCGTTCCAGATGTCCATGCCCCAGTCGTTCGACGGAACATAGAACAGGCCCGTATCCTGGCTATAGGCCATCGGCATCCAGTTCTTGCCGCCAAGGAATGACGGCGAGGAGAACACGACCTTGCCCTTGTCCGCACCGTCTGGCGCGCCGGGGCGGCCATCCTTGGTGAAGTTGGGGCGACCGGTCTTCTGGTCGATGCCATCGGCCCAGGTCGTCTGCATGACGAACTTGTGCGCGCCGATGAACTTTCCGTTCGTACGGTCGAGGACGTAGAAATAGCCGTTACGGTCGGCCTTTGCGCCCAGCTTCATGTCCTTGCCGCCGATCTTGGCGTCAAAGGGGATGAATTCGTTCACGCCGTCGAAGTCCCAGCCGTCGTGCGGTGTCGTCTGGTAGTGCCACTTGATCTTGCCGGTGTCGGCATCGATCGCCAGCGTGGACGAGGTATAGAGATTGTCGCCGGGACGCAGGTGGCTGTTCCACGGGGCCGGGTTGCCGGTGCCAAAGTAAAGCAGGTTGGTGCCCGGATCGTAGGTGCCGCCAAGCCAAGTCGCGCCGCCGCCGGTCTTCCACAGGTCACCTTCCCAGGTGGCGTTGGTCTTGCCGGTGATGCCGTTGTCCTGTCCGCGCAGCGAACCCATGTGGCCTTCGATCGTCGGGCGGTTCCAGATCAATTCGCCGGTGTTGACGTCGCGAGCCTGAACGGCGCCGACGATACCGAATTCACCGCCGGAGTTGCCGGTGATGACCATGTCCTTGACGATGATCGGTGCGGCGGTGGCGGAATAGCCGGCCTTGTAATCGCCGACTTCCTTGTTCCAGATAACCTTTCCGGTGTTGCGGTTCAGCGCGACGAGATGCGCATCCAGCGTGGCGAAGATGATCTTGTCGCCATGGATCGCGGCGCCACGGTTGACGACGTCGCAACACGGCATGATGCCGTCGGGCAGGCGGGCGTTGTATTCCCACTTTTTCTCGCCGGTTTTCGCATCGAAAGCGAACAGGCGGGAATAAGAGCCGGTGACGTAGATCGTGCCGTCATAGACGATCGGCTGCGATTCCTGCCCCCGCTGCTTTTCGCCGCCAAGCGATGCCGCATAGACCGGGACCAGCCGCCTGACGGTCTGGGTATTGACCTTGTTAAGCGCCGAATAACGCTGTTGCCATGGGCCCATGCCATAGCTGAGCACGTCGCCGGTCGAATTGGCGTCGTTCATCAGCTCGGCCATCGACGGGCCCCCTGCTGATCCATCGGCGTGATTGTCCGCCATGGCCGGCACACCCATGGTTGCGCAAGATGCCGCAAGAGCCACGGCAAATTTCTTGAACTGCCCCTTCATCCTTCCCTCCATCGTAAGACCTAAGTCATTTACGCGGGCGCATTTGCACCCATGTCATTGGTTTTGTGTCGTCGAGACTAAAGCACGCCCGATGCCCGGCAATTGAACCTTAGGACGAGGCGCAGACGGTCATTTCGACCGGCAAACCGGCCGAAGCCTTCATGCGACCGGTGCCACCGCACTGGCAGGGCGCCAGTCGACGCCGTATTTTGCAAAGATGGCGGTCATTCGCCCGTCGGCCATCATGGCGTCCATCTGTTCTTCGATCGCAAAGCCTAGGCTACGGCTTTTTTCATCGACCGCGATGCCGACATCCCAACCGGGGGAAAGCATCGCGGGCAGCGGCCCCTTGCGTCGTTTCGCGCCATCACCCGGCGCGTGGCTTAGCGCGGATTGGATCTGCGCGTCGGTCGCGACGGCAAGATCGGCGCTGCCCGCCTTTACCGCGGCAACCGCGTCAAAGCCGCTGGTGTAATGGGTCACGTCGGATCGCAGTATGCCGCCGAAATTGCCGATCAGGTAGAAATCGGGGATCGAATCAAGTTCGGCCGCCAGCCGCTTGCCGCGAAATTCGGTCGGCATGCCTTCGCATTCGGGCATGCCTGATGCGCAGGCTGCGCCAAAGGATTCGCGGTAATAGGGTGCAAGTATGACGACCTGGTCTTCCCTTGCCGCAAAAGTGCGGTCGAACGGGACATGCATCATCACGTCGCATTTGCGAAAGCCCAGCAGGCCGCCGCGCCAAACGACATTGCGCAAGTCGTCGGACACTTCCTCGTCCGCCGGAAAGAGCGCCAGATCGGGTCTTACGCCAAAATGTTCGGCGAGCGCCCGGGCGATGTCGGCGTCGATGCCGACGACCTTGCCGTCTTCCTCGAACGACCACGGCTGGTTGTTCTGGTAAAGCCCGAAACGAAGAGCGCCCAGCTCGCGCACGGTGGCGAGCGGGGCGCTGGTCGCGGCGCGGGGCAAGGCCAGTGCCCCCGCAGATGCCGCGAGACCACCAAGAAAAGCTCTGCGCCCGTATGTCATGGTTCAATCGTCCGTGTGAACTGATTCGATATAGCTGCGGATGGCCCAGCCGGCTTTCTGCCCCAGCACGTCGCCGAACGGAGGCATATAGACCTTGCCGTCGTGACTCGATCCGTTGCGATAACGTTCGATGAACCATTCATCGCCCGCGGCGCCCAGTTCGAGGTAACGCAGATCGGGCGCAATGCCGCCGGAAATCGCCTGAAGCCCATGGCACCGGGCGCAGTTCTGGCCATAGGCGGAGGTGCCGATCTCGATCGCCTTGGCATTGCCGGAATAGGGGTTTTCGCCCAGCCATTGCTCGCCGATATCGGGCAGGGCCGACGTATCGACCGCCTGCGGCGTCACGTCGCCGTGGGCCAGAAGCTGCGGACCGGCCAGACCGGCAAGGGCGATGGCCATGGCGCCAAGCGCCAAGCGTGCGGTGGATTTCGACATTGGCAAATGCATCCTCAATCTGCGACCCGAAGGTGGGTCCGCGCAAACGTCCCCCTTGGTTATCAAGCACAATAGCCTTCCGAAGCGCAGGCACCCATTGCACCTTGGTACTATGTTGCGAGACGAGCACCTCAGGGTAGAACAAGCGCATGAAAAAGCAGCAACTCTCCATCGGCCTGTTCGCGGGGATCGGCGCGCTGTCGTGGCTGGCCCTGCCTGCCGACGCGCGGGCGGCGACCGCCTATGTCAGCAATGAACGGTCCGATACGGTCACCGTGATCGATCTCGATACGCAAACGGTGACCGCAACGTGGAACGTAGGCCAGCGCCCGCGCGGCATCACCCTGACGCGCGACGGCAAGTACGTGCTGATCTGCGCCAGCATGGACAACGCGGTTGAGATGCGCGACGCCAAGACCGGCGATCTGGTCGCCGTTCTGCCGTCGGGCAACGATCCGGAGCAGTTTTTCGTGTCGCAAGATGGCAAGACGCTTTTCATCGCCAACGAGGATGACGGCGCGATGACCGCGGTCGACCTTGAGACCCGGCATGTCGCCTGGCAAGTGGCGGTGGGCGAGGAGCCCGAGGGCATCGCGCAAAGTCCGGACGCGAAATGGCTGTTGGTGACGGGGGAAGAGGACAACACCGTCAGCTGGATCGATGTTGCCACCCGCGAGGTGGTGGAGGAAATGGAGACCGATTTCCGCCCCCGCCATGTCGAATTCACGCCAGACGGATCGCAAGTCTGGGTCGCGGCCGAAGTCGCCGGCACGGTCCATATCATTGACACCGCAACGCGCAGGATCGTGGAAACCCTGTCCTTCGCGCCGCCCGGCATTGCTGCCTACAAGGTGCTGCCCTGCGGCATTCGGTTCACCCCCGACGGCAAGACCGCGATCGTCGCCCTTGGCCGGGCAGACGGCGTGGCGATCGTCGATGTCGCCAGCCGCAAGGTAACCGGTTACGCCACGACGGGCGGAAGGCCATGGCATCTCGCCATCAGCGAAGATGGCGGCACCGCGATCGTTGCCAACGGGACGAGCGACGACATTGCCTTCGTCGACCTCAAAACCGTGAAAGTCACGCACCGGCTTCCGGCCGGCAAGGGACCGTGGGGCGTCGCCATCGCCCGTTGATCGCGTGTCCGCGACCCATCTTGCGATATTGGCCTAAGGAACGAGAACCAAAGTCCAATATCCCGATACACAGGGCCGCACCATCTTCCTTTGGGTCGCTTCGGGCGATTCAAAAAGAAAGGAAGGGGGAGTAAGATGGTCTCCAGGATCATGTATCGAGGTGCGGCCGCGGCGGTTGCAATTGCCCTGTCGACAGCTCCGGCATATGCCGGATCGAGCGAAAGCCTGCTGCAGCGCCTTCACGAAAAGGGCATTCTGACCGACGACGAATATGCCGCCCTGCTCGCCGAAGAACAGAAGGAAACGGCTGCTGCGCACGTCGCCACGCCGGCTGCTGGCTCGACCGCAGCACCTGCCAGTTTCGATCCCGACAAGATGGTGAAAATGACCGATAGTGGCATCGGCCTTCAGGTCGGCCCCGCGACGATCAGGTTTTCGGGTTCGGTCAACGGTTTCTACGTCCACGACAATGCCGATACGCCCACCGCGACAACCGCGGTCACGGGTGGCGTCGCCAATGTCTCGGGCAGCAATTCCAGTTCAATCCGCAACGGGCTCCTGCCGGGTTTCCTGGTGGTGAACGTATCGACCCAGCAGGAAGGCTGGGACGTGGGCGCGACATTCGGCATGTATCCGGGCATCAATTCCACCGCCTGGGGCACATTTGGCGCCAACAACGGCGGCCAGCCCACCGGCCTTGCCACTGCCGGCATCGATTTCCGCCAGACGTTCATGACCTTCGGCAAGCCGTCGTTCGGCACGGTGAAGATCGGGCGCGACATCGGGCTCTTCGGATCGGATGCGATCCTGAACGACATCACGCTGCTGTCCAGTGGCACGCCGGGCGGCAATGTCGCGCCGGGCAATACGACGCTGGGCCGGATCGGCGTGGGCTACATCTACACCGATTTCCAGCCGCAGATCACCTACAGCTCGCCCAAGTTCGGCGGCGTGCAGGCCAGCGTCGGCGTTTTCCAACCGCTGAAATCGATCACCGGACAGGACCAGACGAACGCCGATCCCGGTTTTCAGGCCAAGCTGACCTATGACGGTGATTTCGGCGGTGTCAGCGCGCACCTGTGGGCTGGCGGCATCACGCAGAAACACGAGCTGGTCTCGGGCGAATCGTACACCGGCAAGGGCGTCGACGCGGGCGCCAAGCTGACGGCAGGGCCGATCACGGCGGTCGGTTATTACTACACGGCCAAGGGGCTGGGCACGACCGTGCTGGGCCTGTTCGATACCGGCGGGGCGGGCAACGCGCGCAGCAGCGATGGTTTCTATGTCCAGGCGCTCGCCACATTCGGCAAGATCTCCGTCGGCGGCAGTTATGGCGAAAGCCGCCTGGATTACGCAAACGATGCCGACATGCTCGCCAACCCAACGCTAGTCGACACCAACATGAGCTACGTCGGTCAGCTTCGCTATGGCCTGAACAGCTGGGTCACGTTGATCAGCGAGTATACGCATACAAAGTCCGAAGCCCACAACGGCAACGAAGCGCAAAGCGATGCGCTGGCCGTCGGGGGAATTCTTTTCTTCTGAGTTTACCTTGGAGTGCCTGTTCCTTAATGCCTTCATTTCGGCGGCCACGGCACAGTGGCCGCCGATTATGCTTTTGCCATATGCAATATAAGAGATCCCGGGATGTCCATGTCAGGCCGCAAGTCGTTTCTTGCCCTTCTTTCCGCCTCTGTCGCGACGACGGCGGCACCCGCGCTTGCGCAGGACAGCGATGCCGAAGGCGCGACGGTGCGTTATGGCGAACCTATCGTCGTGGTTGGCGAAGGACTGCCCGAAACGCCCGCAACCGAAGCCTATGACGTGACCGTCCTCGATCGCGAAGACCTGGTTGCCACGGGATCGGGCAGGATCGAGGATGCGCTGAGCAATATCGCCGGGTTCCAGCAGTTCCGCCGTTCCGACAGCCGTTCGTCGAACCCGTCGGCACAGGGCGTGACGCTGCGCGCGCTGGGCGGCAATGCGTCGAGCCGGGCGCTCATCCTTCTGGACGGGGTGCCGATGGCGGACCCGTTCTTCGGCTACATCCCGTTTTCCGCGATCGCGCCCGAACGCCTGTCTAGCGCTCGGGTGACGCGTGGCGGCGGCTCCGGCCCATTCGGCGCTGGCGCGCTGGCGGGCACGATCGAATTGACCAGCGGCGGATACGGCCAGTTGGGTGGCATTTCGGGCCATGCACTCGTCAACGATCGCAGCGAAACCGAACTGAGCGGCACGGTGGGTCAGAAGCTGGGCAGCGGCTTCGTGCTCGTTTCCGGGCGCTGGGACCACGGCAAGGGGTTCTTTACCACACCGGTCGATCAGCGCGTTCCCGCCACGGCGCGGGCCCGGTACGACAGCTGGTCGACCCAGCTTCGCGGTGTCGCGCCGATTTCCGAAACGGTCGAATTGCAATTCAACGGGCTGATCTTCGACGACAACCGCACGCTGCGTTTCGACGGCGCGGATTCGTCGAGCAAGGGGCAGGACGCCAGCTTGCGGTTTGTCGGTCGGGGCGACTGGGCGTTCGACCTGCTCGGTTATGTGCAATCGCGCAATTTCACCAACATCGTGATTTCATCGACCCGGTTCACGCCGGTGCTGGATCAGCGCAACACGCCGTCCACGGGCCTTGGCGGCAAGTTCGAATTGCGCCCGCCGGTGGGCGACATGCACACTCTCCGGCTGGGCGTGGATTATCGCATGTCGGACGGCGAATTGTTCGAAGATGCGATCAGCGCCTTTTCGGGCGCGGTCACGCAGCGTCGCAACGCGGGCGGAACTACCACGGACCTCGGCTTTTTCGTGGAAGATGACCTGTCCCTTGGCGCGCTGACGCTGACGGCGGGCGCGCGGGCGGACCGTTATGCGATCAACGACGGTTTCTACATCGCGCGCAATGCGGCCGGAACCATCGTCGAAGAAAACCGCTTTGCCGACCGTTCGGGCTGGCAGGGTTCGTTCCGCGGCGGGGCGGTGTTCGACATCGGCGAAATCGCGCAACTTCGCGCTGCTGCCTATACCGGCCTGCGCCTGCCGACGCTGAACGAGCTTTATCGCGGATTTACGGTCTTTCCGGTCGTCACGCTGGCCAATGCCGATCTCGAAAACGAAAAGCTTGAAGGATACGAGGCGGGCATCGACCTGACGCCGGGCGAGGGCGTGACGCTGTCGCTGACCGCGTTCGACAACCGCGTGAAGAATGCCGTCGCCAACGTCACGCTGGCCCCCAACTTGCGAGAGCGGCAGAACATCGACGCCATCCGCGCCAAGGGGGTGGAGCTGGCCGCTGGTATCGACCGCGGCATCGTCAGCCTGAAGGGTTCGCTCGCCTATACCGATGCCAAGGCGCGCGACGCTGGCGCGGATTTCGACGGCAATCGCCCGGCGCAAACGCCCAAATGGGTTGCGGGCGCGACGCTTGCGCTGACCCCGGCGGACGGCTGGCTGCTGGCGACCACGCTGCGCCATGTAGGCAAGCAGTTCGAGGATGATCTGCAGGAAAACATCATGCCATCGGCCACCACGGTCGACGCTTATGCCAAACTGCCGCTATCGCACGGAATATCGCTGATGCTGCGGGGCGAAAACCTGACGGACGAAAATATCGTGACCCGCAACCAAGGCGGTTCGATCGATTACGGCGCGCCGCGCACCGGCTGGATCGGGATCGGCTTCGATCTGTGACGCAAGGAACCGCGATCGCACGTTACAACGGTGTGGCAAGGGCGCTGCACTGGACGATCGCGGTTCTCATCATCGGCAACCTGCTTGGCGGCTTCCTGCACGATGCGCTTGAACCTTTCGTGCGCATCATGCCGTTGCACAAAGCCGTCGGGCTGACTGTGCTGGCGTTGTCACTGGTGCGGGCGGTCTGGCGCCTGACGTCCAAAGCGCCGCCGCTGCCCGCAGACATGTCGAGATGGGAAACGGGCGCCGCCCATGCGACGCATTTCGCGTTCTACCTGCTAATAATCGCGCTGCCGCTAACGGGGTGGATCGTCGCGTCGGCGGGCAAGTATCCGCTGTCGTGGTTCGGCCTGTTCGACGTGCCCAAGCTTGCTGTGACGCGGGACGATGCGCTCTATGCCATCGGGCACGAAGGGCACGAATTGATGGGCGTGATGGCCGCGGTGCTGATTGCGCTTCACGTCGGCGCGGCACTGCGCCATCATTTCGTGCTGAAGGATAACGTCCTGCGCCGCATGGCGTAAAAACGCCCCGTTCAGCGGCCGATTTCGGGCAGCAATTCAGCCTCCAGCCCCGGATAGAAGTGCGAAACGCTGCGCTGCAGTTCGTAGCGCGCGACTTTCAACCCGGCGAAACGGTCGGGGATCGTCATCGCGCCGGCCTCGCTCATGTCCTTGCCCGTCGGGACCGCGTTGCGCAGCGATGCGCGCAGCCACGTCAGCCAGTCGCGGGTCTGCGCGATGGATGTTCCGTTCCGGTCCAGCGGGCCGTGACCGGGGATCAGCAGCCTGTGCGAAATCCCCTCTATCCGATCCAGTGCGGCTAGCCAGCCGTCGATGTCCGCATGCGGTGTTGCTGGTGCACGATCGTGGAACAACAGATCACCCGCGATCAGCGTGCCGGTTTTCTGGTCAAGTATGGCGAGATCGCCGTTGCTGTGCCCGTTCATCGCGAAAAGCCGCAAGGTTCGCCCACCGAACGTCACGTTGCCCTCTGCTGCATCGCCCTGCGGCAGCACGACGGCGGTACCGCTCATCCAGTCCGCCAGCATGCGATAGAGCGCGTCGGAAAAGCCGTCGCCATCGTTGACGAGATCATGTCGCGTCGCGGGCAAGGCATGAGCAATTGCGGGATCGAATGCCGCCGCGCCGAACGAATGATCGGGGTGCAGATGGGTGATATAGACCCGCGCGACTGCCGCGCCGGTCACCCGTTGCGCCAAAGCCGACAGCGCCTTGCCATAGGCCAACGAGGGGCCGGGATCGATCAGCACCGTTCCGGCATCGGTGGCGATGAAGACGGAATTGGCGATTGCCCCGCCGTTGTCGAACGCGATCGGCTCGTCCTTGCCCCGCACCAGCCAGACGCCGTCCGCGATTGCTTCTGCTTGCGGGTCATATCCCCGCGCGAACGCTTCTGTTCTGCCGACTTTAGAGACAAGCACGCCGCCAGCCAGCGCGGCGGTGAGCACCGATCTTCGGTTCAGGTTCATTATTGTGCTGCGACCAGTTTCTGTCCGCTCGACGCCGCGATGCTGCCTTTAAATTCCAGTCCGCTCGTATCGCGGGCGGCAACGGTCATCGGACCATCCGCGCCCTGCACTTCGAGCGTGAAGGCCGGGTCTTCGGCGACCGATCCATAAATGGTCATCTTCGCCAGCGTCGCCCCCGTGGCGTCGGTCACGGCCAATTCCTCGATGTTGTAGGCGGGAATGCTTTCTACCAGCCCCGTGTCCATCGGATGTCGGAACCCGAAGCGCAGGCGCATGCCGCCCTTGTCCACCCAGCCCGCGCCGCGCATTTCACCCAGATGATCGGCCCAATCGCCGCGCACACGGCTGGCCGGAGGGGCGGAACAACCGCCGCCCGCTGCGTCGATCCATCCGCCCGCGACATGCCAGACGCCGTCGGCAAGCAGTACCGCGGCGCGAACGGGCGTGCGCTGGTCGAGCTTGATCCGCGTGGCCACAAAAGGCGCTGCCTGCAACGGGCGATAGTCTATCGCGACGGGAATGGGGTTGAGGTCGGCAAAGAGGATGATGCGCTGCACCCCTTGGAGCGCGCGGGCGTCGACCGTGACGGGCACGACGTGCTGGTCTTCGGCGATCACCGGCAGGATCACCTTTACCCGGTCGTCGAAAACCAGCGTGGCACCCTCAAAAATCCGGGAAGCGTGATAGTCCCACATCGGCGAACCCAGCGGGTCGGCCGGCAATGGCGCCGCCCATGCCGGCGTCGCAGCGAAAGCCAGCATGGGCAGGATGATGCGTGAAAGCTGCACGATACTAAAGACCTATGTAACCGACCTCCGCTCTCGTCCACATTGCACTTTGGTCCTACCTCGCAGTGGAGAGCGCGGAAGATGTCCCGATTTGTCCGTCCCAAAGGCCTTGCGCTGCTGGGTGCTGCGTTGACGATGGGCGGTCCGGCGCATGTCTGTGCGGAAGCGAGGCCAGCCAGTCTCGATTCGGTCAATATCGATGCGTCCCATTCGGAATCGGCGGACTTCGATGGAGAAGGCTACCGCGATGCGCGGTACCGTGCCCCGGTCGATCGCGATCCCAAGCCTGCGGCGCGGCTTGCATTGCCCGCAGCGCAATTGCTCAAACCGGGTCGCGATGCCCTGTTCATCGATGTTCTGCCCGCAGAAGGCGGCGTGCGCGATCCTGCCACAGGAACATGGCGGCTGGCCGCAGAGCACCAAACGATCCCCGGCGCCACCTGGCATCCGGAGGCGGGCCGCCGGCCGTCCGACCCGGTTTTGTGGCAAGGGTTGGTCGCCGAAGTCGTTCGCGCACGCAGGAAGCACCGGCATCTGCCCGTAATTCTCTTTTGTCGTACCGACTGCTGGATGGGCTGGAACGCGGCGCGCAGACTTGCCGCAGAAGGGCACGACAACATCTGGTGGCTGGCCGAAGGGATCGAAGGCTGGCGCAAGGCTGGGCCGCTCGTCGTCGCCGAACCAGTGGCGATTGCGAACGAAAACCAGGAAAAGGACCTTAATCCATGGCCAAGCTGATCGTCTATTATCCGCGGCACGAAGGCTGCCGCTTCGACCGCGACTATTACCTGGCCACGCATGTCCCGATCGTCGGCGATGCGTGGACCGAAGCGGGCATGACCGGGGCGGAGATCGAGTGGCCCTTTGACGACACCCAGCCGTTCGCGTGTCTGATCGGCATCGCTTTTGCCGATCAGGGTGCGATCGACGCGGCGCTTGGCTCTGCGGCCACTGCTGGCGTGCTGGCCGATGTCGCCAATTTTACCGACATCACGCCTTCGCTTTATCGAACTACGTGAACCTGCCTATAAGATGCGCAGCAAAAAGGCCCGGCGGGATCATCCGGCCGGGCCTTTTTTCGATCAGGCAGATGCGGGTCAGCGCTGTTTCTTGAGGTAGTCGATGATTTCCTGACGCTTTGCGGCATCCTTCAAACCCGGGAAGCTCATGCGATTGCCCGGAATGAGCGTGCGCGGATTTTCTAGCCAGGCATGGAGATTCTGGTCGGTCCAGGTGACGCCCGAATCCTTGAGCGCGGTGGAATAGTTAAAGCTGGAATGGACGCCCGCGGCCTTGCCATATGTGCCGTAGAGATTGGGGCCGAGCTTGTTCTCGCCGCCCTTGTTCGCGGTGTGGCAAACGGCGCAACGGGCATAGGAGGCCGGCGGTTCTGCCGATGCGACTTCGACCTTTGCGGGCGTAGGTTCGGGCTTCGCCTCGGGCGCCTTGGCGACTTCTTTGGTGGGTTCCGGCGTCGGTTTCGCCGATGCTGTTGCTTCGGGGCTTGCTTCGACCGCGGGATCCGTTGCCGTTGCCTCGATCGTGGCATCGGTCGCGACGACTTCGGCAGCCTCTGCCGTTTCGGCGGTGGCGGGCGTTTCGGCCGTGTCTTCGCTGCCGCCTGAACAGGCCGCCAGCGCAAGAGCCAGGGTAGTGACGATGGTGATGGGTGCCTTGCGCATCGCGATCCTCTCGTTCGATGTGATTTGCGTCGTTGTCTGCATGGAATTCTGTCGTGGCGAAATAGCACTTTGGTCCGTGCCGCAAGACAGGCATTTTCGCCAGTCACTCTGAAAAAAATTTCCCGCGGTCCGATTGTCCGCAAATGGACATGCGGTCGATTCAAAGGCCGCGGATGTGTGAGCTCCCCCAAAGTTCATTCATTGATTGGCGAGCGTCTCAATCTCCTTGCCGGCGTCGGGGGGGAGTTGGTCTTCCCGGATACTTCGGCACCGATGTTTCGCGCAAAGAAAGTACGCAAAACACACATGCTCGGCGGATAATGCGACCCATAGAGGGCGTTCGTGAAATTTTGCAACTTGCGGATTTTTAATAAAAAAGTGACGACAATTTCAGCCGGCCAGTTCGTAGATGTACTAACAAGGGCCAAGTGTTTTGCATAACTTGCGCGGAACGTGATAGCCTCGGATCAGGTCGTAAAGGTGATTCCTGAATAGCCGGAGCGGGAGCAGTCCCGGCCGCGGCGGAGTGAACGATGAACGATGCTCCATCGATTACCGCAACGGCGGCCGAAGTCGTCCGGTCCTTTTCGTACTGGCGTGACGTAGCCAGCAAAAATCCCGTCACCATCACCAATCATGGGCGCGCTACACATGTGCTTGTCGATGCCGCCGAATTCCAAGAGTTAGCCCAGCCCAAACGCGCGCGCAGTGGCGCCAACCCCGGCGACCTGATCGGATTGTCGGAGTGGATCGACGAAGCGCTGATGATCTGCGGAGAAGATCTGCGCATAGAATACGCGAACAGGGTTGCCGGTGCAGTCTGCCGCAAACCGACGTCCGAACTCGTCGGTCGCCTGTTGACCGAAGCATTGCCGGCTGTTTCAGGGTCATTGATGGAAGTCCACGCGCGCCGAACTGTCATCGGTGGAGAACCGAGCGCGGCAGACATCCCTTCGCCCTTTAACAACGGGGCATGGTTGCGGTTTCAATCCTTTCCCGTCGGCACGACCAATGTGTTGATGTTTCGCGATATTACCGAAGACGTCCAACGCCACCGGCTGGCCGACGTCAAAGCCGCGATCCTTGCGGCGATGGTCGTACATGGCGATGTGGGCTATGTCCGGCTTTCGGTTCGCGGCACGATCGAACGCAGCGACGAACCCTTTAGCCGCATGGTGCAACTCGACGCACAGCGCCTTGTCGGCATCACTCTGTCGGACCTCGTGATGCGGGATCATCGCGCCCGGTTCCGCGATCTCCTCGAATCGGTGCTGCAAGGTGGGGATCCCGAACGGATGCAGGTGGGTTTCCTCAGCAATAGCGGCAGCGTCGCCCATGCGAAGTTGTCGATGGTGCAGCTACACGGTGCCTATGGCGCAGAAGGCGCGATCGTCATGCTGACCCCATGCAACGAAGGCGAAGCTATGTCGGCATAGCTTTTGCGGGCAGGCACCCTGACCGGGTCAATTGTTCAGCACTCCTGCCAGCGCGCACTGCCAACCCTTGGCGTTGGCTTCGCGTTCTGCGTTTTCCATTCCCGGTTCGAAACTGCGATCGAAATTCGAAATCGCCTCGATCGCGGCAAGGTCGGGAAATATGCCGACGCCAAGTCCGGCCAGCGCCGCCGCGCCGCGTGCGGTCGTTTCCAGTTCGACCGGGCGGTCGACCCGCGTGGCCAGCATGTCGGCCAGGAACCCGCAGAACCAGTCGTTGGCCGCCATGCCGCCATCCACCCGCATGACATCGGGCGCGGGCGCGCCGTCCGCGGTCATTGCCGCGACAAGGTCCATCGTCTGGTAAGCCACCGCTTCCAATGCCGCGCGAGCGATGTGGGCGCGGGTGGTGCCTAGCGTCATGCCCGAAAGCGCAGCGCGCGCGTGCGGATCCCAGTGCGGCGCGCCCAGACCGGTGAAGGCGGGCACCATGTACACCCCGTCGTTGTCGGGAATCGATGCGGCAAGGTCCGCGCTCTGCGCCGCGCTGTCGACTATGCCGAGGTTGTCGCGCAGCCATTTGATCGCTGCGCCGGCGATGAAAATCGACCCTTCGAGCGCAAATGTCGTTTCATTCCCCAATCGATAGGCAACTGTCGTCAGCAGACGATTATTGGAACGAAGTGGGGTGTCACTCGTGTTCATCACCGCAAAACAGCCGGTGCCATATGTCGATTTGACCATGCCTGGATAAAAACAGGCCTGCCCGAACAACGCGGCCTGCTGATCGCCCGCCATGCCCGCTACCGGAATGGCCGCGCCCAGCAGGTCGCGGTCCGTCGTCCCATAGATCTCGGCATTCCCACCGACGCGAGGCAGTAGCGAAGGCGGAACGCGGAACAGGTCGCACAGCGTTTCATTCCAGTCGCCTGACTGGAGATCGAACAGCAGCGTGCGGCTGGCGTTGGTAGCGTCGGTCGCGTGGACCCTACCGCCAGTGAGCCGCCACAACAGGAAGCAGTCGATGGTGCCGAATGCGAGCTCGCCGCGTTCGGCCCTTGCACGCGCACCGGGCACTTCATCGAGTAGCCAGGCGATCTTGGTGGCCGAAAAATAGGGGTCGAGCAGCAGTCCGGTCGCATCGCGCACCGCCTGTTCGTGACCGCCGCTGCGCAACGCTTCGCACACGCTGGCCGTTCGCCGGTCCTGCCAGACGATTGCCTTGTGGATGGGCGCGCCGGTCGCACGGTCCCAGACGACGACCGTTTCGCGCTGATTGGTTATGCCGATCGCGGCGATGTCTGCTGCCAGCACGCCTGCCTGCGCCACGGCGCGGCGGGCGGTTGCCAGCGTGCTGGTCCAGATTTCGTCGGCATCGTGTTCGACCCAGCCGGGTCGCGGATAGCATTGTCCGATCTCACGCTGAGATGCGGAAATGCGCGTCAGGCGGCTGTCGAACAGGATCGACCGGGTCGATGTGGTCCCCTGATCGATCGCGAGGATAAAGGGGCCGCTGACTGACATCGATACTCCCGAATTTGGCGTACTGCAAAGCCTCGCCTCGCGCGTGTCGCGGGTCAACCCTTTGACCTCGTAGCGCATGCCGTTAGGCTTGGCGGCGATGCCACGCGACCCGCAACCGCCTGCCAATGTCGATCTTCTCGTTATCGGCGGGGGGATCAATGGCGTGGGGATCGCGCGCGACGCGGCGGGACGGGGGCTGTCGGTCCTGCTGGTCGAAAAGGACGATCTTGCCGGACACACGTCATCCGCGTCGACAAAGCTGATCCATGGCGGGCTGCGCTATCTGGAATACGGCGAAGTGCGGCTGGTGCGCGAATCGTTGCAGGAGCGGGAGCGGCTGTGGGGAATGGCGCCGCACATCATCTGGCCGCTGCGCTTCGTGCTGCCCCAGACGCAAAGCCCGCGGCCCGGCTGGATGGTTCGCGCAGGGCTGTTCGTCTACGACCACATCGGCGGCCGCAAACGCCTGCCTGCGACGCGGACGGTGAACCTTGCCCGCGCGGCAGAGGGCGAGGGGCTGGCGGACCGCAAGGGGCGAGGCTTCGTCTATTCCGATTGCTGGGTCGACGACGCGCGTCTCGTGGTGCTGAACGCGATCGACGCAGCGGAGCGCGGGGCGGCGATCCTAACGCGTACGCGGTTTACGGCTGCGCGGCGCGACGGGGCGGGCTGGATCGCGACGGTGGAAGGCGCCGACGAAACCCACGAAATCCGCGCAGGGGCCATCGTCAACGCCGCCGGCCCGTGGGTGAGCGAGGTGATCGGCAATGTCGGCGGCGCGCGGCCAAAGGGGCAGGTGCGGCTGATCAAGGGCAGCCATATCGTCGTCCCCCGGCTCTATCCCGGCGAACAGGCCTTCATGCTGCAAAACCCGGACCGGCGGATCGTCTTTGCTATTCCGTACGAGCGGGAATTCACGCTGATTGGCACCACCGACGTGCCGGTTGCGCAAATGCCAGACAGGGCGGAGATTTCGGATGACGAGATCGACTACCTGCTCGACACCGCGAATCGTTATTTCGCCACGGTCACGGCGCGCCGCGACATCGCGTGGACTTATTCGGGCGTGCGCCCGCTGTTCGACGATCAGGCAAAGAATGCCTCCGCCGTGACGCGCGATTATGTCCTCGACCTCGATCGCGGCGATGGCGGGGATGCGCCGCTGTTGAACGTGTTCGGCGGCAAGATCACGACGTTCCGCCGGCTCGCCGAACATGCGCTGGACGAAATGGCGCTGCCGGGCGCGGGCGAGGCGTGGACGGCGGGCGCCACCCTGCCGGGCGGCGATTTTGAGCGGTTTGAGGATTACCTGAGCGTCCTTGCCCGACGCTACCCCGGGTTTCCGCACGACCTGTTGCGGCGGTTGGCGCGGGCATACGGGACAAGGGCGGAGACGATGCTTGGCACGGCGAAAGAGCCCGACGATCTGGGCCGGGACTTTGGCGGAGGGCTGACCGGGGCCGAAGTCGATTATCTGATCGACCGCGAATGGGCGCGAACGGCGGCCGACGTGCTCTGGCGGCGCAGCAAGCTTGGCCTGCATGTCGGCCCGCAGACCGAACGCGATCTGGCCGAATATATCGCGATGCGCGCTGCCACTGGCTAAATCGCGCCTTCGCCCCTACATGGCGGGCATGCATTTCCTTGACCAAGCCAAGATCTATATCAAGTCCGGCGGAGGCGGCCCCGGCGCCGTTTCGTTCCGTCGCGAAAAATACGTCGAATACGGCGGCCCCGATGGCGGGGACGGTGGGCGCGGCGGCGACATCGTGTTCGAAGCGGTCGAAGGGCTCAATACGCTCATCGATTTCCGCTATACCCAGCATTTCAAGGCTTCGCGCGGCGGCCACGGTATGGGCAAGGACCGCACGGGCGCCAGCGCGAAACCGCTGGTGATCAAGGTTCCGGTCGGCACGCAAATCGTATCGGACGAAGATCGCGAAACCGTTCTGGCCGACTTCACCGATGTCGGCCAGCGCTTCGTATTTCTCGAAGGCGGATTGGGCGGACGCGGCAACGCCAGTTACAAGACCAGCACCAACCGCGCGCCGCATCAGCACCAGCCCGGCATCGCGGGCGAGGAAATGTGGCTGTGGCTCCGGCTCAAGCTTTTGGCCGATGTCGGCCTGGTCGGGTTGCCCAATGCGGGCAAATCGACGTTCATCAACGCGATCACCAACACCCATGCCAAGGTGGGCGACTATGCGTTCACCACGCTGGTGCCCAAATTGGGCGTCGTGCGGCACAAGGCGCGCGAATTCGTGCTGGCCGATATTCCCGGTCTTATCGAGGGTGCGGCCGATGGCGCCGGGATCGGCGACCGTTTCCTGGGCCACATCGAACGCTGCCGCGTGCTGATCCACCTGATCGACATTTCCGGCACCGGCGATCAGGACCCGGCAGAAGCGCTGCGCATCGTCGAAGAAGAGCTTGAAGCCTATGGCGAAGGGCTTGAAAACAAGCCGCGCCTAATCGCGCTGAACAAGGTCGATCTGGGCGATTCCGAACTGGCAAAGGCATTTAGCGAAGAGTTGAAGGCCGCAGGGGCAGAGGAAGTGTTCTGCATTTCCGGCGCGACTGGCGCGGGCATGGAAAAGCTGATGGATGCCGTCCTGCAATATCTGCCCGAAAAGACCCGCACCGAAACCAAGGGCGCGGAACGGGATCCTGAAGAAGGCGACGACGCGGCGGAGCAGTGGTCGCCGGTCTGACGGTGCTTCCCCAAAGCGCGCGCTTGGCGTAGAGCGCGCGCTGCCATGACCGAGACAATCGCCAATCTTGCCGATCTTGCCCGCCCCACGGTGTGCGGGCGCGTCGTCATCAAGGTAGGGTCTGCCCTGCTGGTCGGGCCGGACGGGCAACCGCGGCGTGAATGGCTGGCCGACCTGACGGCGGAAATCGCAGCCGCACACGCGCGTGGGCAGCGGGTCATCGTCGTATCGTCGGGCGCGATCGCGCTGGGCGCGGCGCGGCTGGGACTGCCAAAGGGCGGACGCGGCAGCCTTGCCGATGCACAGGCCGCCGCCGCCGTGGGACAGATCGAACTGGGCGGGCTGTGGGCCGAACTGCTGGGCATGCAGGGCCTTACCGCCGCGCAATTGCTGCTCACGCTCGACGATCTTGAAGACAGGCGGCGATACCTCAACGCATCGGCGACGCTGGGCCGCTTGCTCGACGCGGGCGCGGTGCCGGTGGTGAACGAAAACGATTCGGTCGCGACACAGGAAATCCGTTTTGGCGACAACGACCGGCTGGCCGCGCGCGTGGCGCAGGCGGGGCGGGCGGACGCGGTGCTGCTGCTGTCCGACATTGACGGTCTTTACGACCGCAATCCAAGAGACCCCCTCGCGCGGATGATACCGCTGGTGCGCGGCGTGACCGACGAAATCCACGCGATGGCCGACGGCGGTTCGGATTCGGGGCTGGGATCGGGCGGCATGACGTCGAAGCTTCAGGCAGCCGAAATCGCGGAGCGCGCAGGGATCGCGCTGGCCATCATCAACGGCACGCATCCATCGCCCATATCGCGGGCGCTGGATGGCGGGATCGGCACGCTGTTCCTGCCCCGCCGTCGCGATCGCGGGCGCAAGGCGTGGCTCGGCGGGCGGATGAAGATCAAGGGCGTGCTGACCGTGGACGAGGGCGCGGCAGGGGCCCTGCTTGCAGGACGCAGCCTGCTGGCCAAGGGCGTCACCGCCGTTGCGGGCGAATTCGCGCGGGGCGACGTGGTCGAGGTGCGCGGCCACGGCGGCACGGCGCTGGCCAAGGGGCTGGCCGAATACGACGCCGCCGAATGCGCCGCGATCATGGGCCGACATACCGACGAACAGGCCGATCTGCTGGGCTATGCCCCGCGCAACGCGGTCATCCACCGCGACCAGATGGTGCTGCTGTGATCATCGGGCTGACCGGGGCGACGGGCTTTGTCGGCTCGACCCTGCTCGACCTTGCGCTGGAACAGGGGCACGAGATTCGCGCGCTGACTCGCCGTGAACAGGCGGAGCGGGCGGGCGTGACCTGGGTACGCGGCGATCTCGCGACGCAAACGGCGCTGTTGTCGGTGTGCGATGGCGCCGATGCGGTCGTCCATGTCGCTGGCGTCGTCAACGCTCCGGACAAGGCGGGGTTCGTCGCGGGCAACGTCACCGGGACGAAAGCGACGCTCGCGGCGGCGGCAGCGGCGGGTGTCGGTCGTTTCGTCCATGTCTCTTCGCTTTCGGCGCGCGAGCCCATGCTGTCCGATTACGGCAAGTCCAAGTTCGGCGGCGAAGTCGCGGTCGAAAACAGCGATCTTGCCTGCACCATCGTGCGCCCGCCCGCGATTTACGGCCCGCGCGATACCGAGATGTTCGAACTGTTCAAGGCGGCACGGCTGGGCATCGTCCCGCTTCCGCCCGAAGGTCGCGCATCGATGATCCACGTGTCCGATCTTGCCGCGCTGTTGCTGGCGCTGGCCACCGATGGGGGGCTATATGCAGGACAGGTTTATGAAGTCGATGACGGTACCGACGGCGGCTGGCGTCATGGCGACATGGCCCGTGCCATCGGCGATGCCATGGGCTGCAAGGTGATCCCGCTCTCCATGCCCGCCGCGCTGGTGAAGGGCGCGGCGCGGATCGATCGGATGGTTCGCGGCGCGAATGCGAAACTGACGCCTGACCGCGCGAATTACATGGTCCATCCCGATTGGGTGGTCACGCCCGACAGCCAGCCGCCGCCCGCGTTCTGGCTGCCGCGCATCGACACGCGCGAAGGGCTGAAGCAGACCGCCGCGTGGTATCGCGCGGCGGGCTGGCTCTGATTCACTGGGCTTTAGAAGACCGGATCGAACTCGGGCGGCAGGTCGCCGTCATCGGTCAGGCCTGGGACCTGATGGATGCCGCATTCGGTCTTGTCCCACCCACGCCAGCGACCCGAACGGGGATCTTCGCCTGGCGCGACGGTGCTGGTGCATGGCATGCAGCCGATCGACGGATAGCCCTGCGCCACCAGCGGATGCGGCGGCAATTCCTGTTTGTCCATATAGGCGATCAGGTCCTCGCGGCTCCATCCGATCAGCGGATTGACCTTCAGACGCCCTTCGGCGTCGGATGTGTCGATTTCGAAAATCGGCAAATCGGCGCGGGTGGTCGACTGGAACGCCTTGCGACCTGTGATCGACGCATCATAATTCGCCAGCGCGCGGGCAAGCGGGATCACCTTGCGTATTTCGCAGCACCCGTCGGGATCGTATGACCAGCGCAGTCCGCTTTCGTCCTTGGTCGCCAGCGTCTCGGCATCGGACACAAGGTTGATCAGGTTGGTTAGGCCGAACTTTTCAACCAACAAATCGCGATAAGCCAGCGTTTCGGGAAAGTGCTTCCCGGTTTCGAGGAACAGCACGGGCGCGTTCGCATCGACCTTCGAGGTCAGATGCAGCAGGACCGAGCTTTCCGCGCCGAAGCTGGAAACCAGCGCCACCCGGCCCGCCACGCCGTCCACCAGCACGGCGCGCAGGATATCTTCCGCCGACGCGTCCGCATAACGCGCGTTTAGCGCGGCGGCATCGTCGGCGGTAAAGCGCGCAGCAGTGTCGATCCGATCCAGGCGGCGAGCGGCTTCAGACATCCGCGTTGCCATGGCGAAGCGCCCAGATCGGCGTAAGGCCGTCGGTGGTCTTCTGGTACACGTCGTCCCACCGCGACAGCGCGACTTCGACATCGGCGTCGTTCATTGCCTTGTCGGGCTGAAAAGCGTCGAACCCGCACCGGCGCATATAGGCCAGCTGGTCGACGGCCACATCACCCACGGCGCGGATTTCGCCTTCGAACCCGGCTTCGCGCAGGATGCGCGCTGCCGAATAGCCGCGTCCGTCGCCGAACACGGGGAAGTTGATCTCAACGCGCCTGACATGCGCCAGGTGCGGCAGGAGTTCGCGCGCATCGTCGCCCGGCTCGATGCGGACGGCACCGGCGTTCGACTGATCGCCAAAGCTGTCGACGGTGACGGCGGGGCTTTCAGACGGTTCGTCGTCGCGGAAGCGGAGCAGCTCAACCATAGATAGCCTCCTTGAACGGATCCATGCCGATGCGGCGATAGGTATCGAGGAAGCGTTCGCCGTCCTCACGCTTTTCCAGATAGACGTCGGTGGCCTTTTCGACCGCGTCGACGATGCCGTCCTCGTCAAAGCCCGGCCCGGTGATCTTGCCGAGCGAGGTGTCCTGCGCCTCGCTTCCGCCGAGCAGGAGCTGGTAGTTTTCGACGCCTTTCTTGTCGACGCCAAGGATGCCGATATGGCCTGCATGGTGGTGGCCGCAGGCATTGATGCAGCCCGAAATCTTCAGCTTCAACTCGCCCAGCGCGGCAGTCTTGCCGTTGCCTGCGAACCGCTCCGAAATCTTCTGCGCGACCGGGATCGAGCGCGCGTTTGCAAGGCTGCAATAATCGAGGCCCGGGCAGGCGATGATATCCTCGATCGTGTCGAGGTTCGGCGCAGCCAGGCCATTGGCGGCGAGCGTGTCGTAAAGCTCTTTCAACCGGCCCTTTTCGACATGCGGCAGGACGATGTTCTGCGTATGCATGACGCGGCATTCGTCGAACGAATATTCGGTCGCGAGATCGCCCATCAGGCGGATCTGGTCCGCGCTGGCATCGCCGGGGATGCCGCCTACAGGCTTGAGCGAGATGACCGCGCTGACATAGCCCGGCGCCTTGTGAAGAACGGTGTTGCGTCCGACCCACAATGCGAAGTCCGGTGCATCGGACGCGATTTCGTCGACGATCCCGGTCTTGAACGCGGGGTCGGCGAAATAAGGTTCGATCCGCGCAAGTTCGGCCAGCGGCGGCTCGATACCCTGTGCCTTCAGATGGGTGAACTCTTCCTCGACCTGACGCGTATATTCGTCCTTGCCCATTTCATGGACGAGGATCTTGATGCGCGCCTTGTACTTGTTGTCGCGGCGACCGTGGCGGTTGTAAACGCGCAGGCACGCTTCGGAATAAGTGATCAGCTCGTCGAGTGGCACGAATGCGTTGATCAGCGGGGCCACCATGGGCGTGCGGCCCATGCCGCCACCGACATAGAACGCGCAGCCGATTTCGCCAGCGTCGTTACGCACCATCTGGATGCCGATATCGTGCAGGCGCATCGCTGCGCGATCGGTGTCCGATGCGATGACCGCGATCTTGAACTTGCGCGGCAGATAGCTGAATTCGGGATGGAAGCTCGACCACTGGCGCAGCAGTTCGGCATAGGGGCGTGGGTCGATGATCTCGTCCGCGGCGGCGCCGGCGAAATGGTCCGAACTGATATTGCGGATGCAGTTGCCGCTGGTCTGGATGGCATGCATCTCGACCTTAGCCAGATCGGCGAGGATTTCGGGCGCGTCCTCAAGCTTGATCCAGTTGTACTGAATGTTCTGACGCGTGGTGAAGTGCCCGTAACCACGGTCATATTTGTCCGCGATATCGCCCAGCGCCTTCATCTGCGCGCCCGACAAAGTGCCATAGGGCACGGCGACGCGCAGCATGTAGGCGTGAAGCTGCAGGTACAGCCCGTTCATCAGCCGTAGCGGGCGGAATTTTTCCTCGCTCAGCTCGCCCGAAAGGCGGCGGCGGGTCTGGTCGCGGAATTCCTCGACGCGGGTGTCGACCATCTGTTGGTCGTATTTGTCGTACTGATACATCTTATATCACCCAGTTGCCGGCTTCGGGGTCGGCGGGTTTCAGGGTCAGGTCGGGGCGGACCGTGGGGCCAAGCGCGCGGATGCGATCCTTGATATGCGCCGGGCGGATGCCGTCCGCGTCGGTCGTTGCGTCGATGGCATAGGCGGAAACGACGTTGCGGGCCGCTTCTTCGCGGGCGGCAATCTCGTCGGCCATCGCGCCCACGTCGACGGCGTCGTTGACGTGGCGCGACCAGCCCTGGCCGTCCCACCATGTCACGTCGCCGGTCTTGAGGTCATTTCCGGTCAGGATCTTCATATGCGTGCTTCCACAGCTATTGCAGCAAGAGCCACGTCGCGTTCGCGCGTGACTTCGCCGATGACGATGAGCGCCGGGCTCTTCACCTTGTTGTCGTCGATCAGCGCGGGCAGGGCGGCCAAAGGGCCGCGCAAGACGCGCATTTCGGGGCGGGCGGCATTTTCGATCACGGCGACGGCCATGTCGGGAGCAAGCCCGTCGGCCATCAGCTTTTCCGCGATCTGGGGCGCGGTCTTCACACCCATGTAGATGACGAGCGTGCGGCCGACGCCCGCAAGGCCGGACCAATCCTGTTCGGACAGCCCCTTGCACTGGCCCGCGACGAAGCTGACGACGCTGGCGTGGTCGCGGTGGGTCAGCGGGATCTGCGCAGCTGCGCCGGCGGCGTTGGCGGCGGAAATGCCGGGTACAATTTCAACCGGGACACCGGCGGCGCGGCAGGCCTCGGCCTCTTCGCCGCCGCGTCCGAAGACCAGCGGATCGCCGCCCTTCAACCGGACGACGTCGTTACCGGCCAAAGCCTCGCGCACCAGCAAGGCGCAGATGTCTTCCTGCGGCATCGTGTGATGGGCACGGCGCTTGGCGACGGAAACCAGCCGCGCTTGCGGATGGGCCATTGCCAGGATCGCCGGCTCGACAAGGCCGTCGTGCACGACAAGGCGCGCCTGCGTCAGCAGCCGCGCGGCGCGCAGCGTCAGCAGGTCGGGATCGCCGGGCCCTGCGCCGACTAGGTGGACCGTGCCAATATGAGGGGTGGGATTCGACATGCTGGCGAAATGGCCTCTTGCGATCGCGAAAGCCAGCCAGAATGGGTTGGCGGGGGCTTAGCTGGGCTTTAGGCGCTGCATTTTTACATTCAATCGACCGATTTTACTTCGTTTTTTCCGTCCATGCGTTGCGAGATGGCGGCGACAAGCTGATCGAATTGGGCGTTGCCGCGCAGGTTTATGTCGCGCTGCGGAAATGGGATTTCGATGCCCGCTTCGTGGAACAGGTCCCACAGTTTCTTCAACACTTCGGAACGGACGTTGCCCACGCCCGCTTCGGGATCGCGAATCCAGCAGTGGATCACGAAATCGACCGAACTCTCGCCGAAATCGCTGAGCCAGACGCTGGGCGCCGGCAGTTCCAGCACGCGCTTGCAGCTGCGCGCAGCCTCCAGCATCAGTTCCTCGGCCTTGTGAATGTCGCAATTGTACGACACGCCGACGGGCACCTGCATCCGCACGTTGCGGCTGGAATAGGACCAGTTCTCGACCTGGTTGATCATCAGGTTTTCGTTCGGGATCAGGTATTCGCGTTCGTCGCGCGTGGTGACGCTGATCGCGCGGATGCCGATCTTTCGGATCTGTCCGAACGTTTCGTTCCCTGCCATGTCGGTCACCGCGATCACGTCGCCCGGCTTGATCGAACGGTCCATCAACAGGATCATGCCCGCGATCAGGTTGCCGAAGGTTTTCTGCAGGCCGAAGCCGATGGCGAGGCCGAATGCGCCGGAAAACACGGCAAACGCGGTCAGGTCGATGCCCAGGAGGTCGATGCCGACTAGGATGGCAAAGGCCCAGACCGCCATGGTCACAAGCTTTTCCACCAAGAGGCTTTGCGTCGGCGAAAGGCCCGTCATTCGTTTTAACGAAGCGTGCGCGCCACGGCTGGCGAGGCGGGCGAAGATGATGACCCCTGCGATGACCATGACGACCAGCAGTGCGGACCAGATGGAAAACCGCGTGTCGCCCACCGTTACGCCGATCGCATCGAGATGATCGACAATCTGCGCGATCGTCATCGACTGTTCGGAAACCGCATCCCTGATCTGGTCAGCGCCCTTGAGCGCATCCTTGTCCGCGACGGCGCCGGCGGCCTGAGTCGCGGATGCCGCGACCTGGTCGGTGATCGGGACGACCGGCGTCGCGGTTGGATCTGGAACGGGCGTTTCGGCAGAGACGGTCATGTGTGGATCAAATCCTCCCCAAGGCCTGGTCGAGGTCGGCGATCAGGTCGCCTGCATCCTCCAGCCCGATCGACAGCCGTACCCCGAGCGTGCATTCCGGGTCCACCCCTGCGGGCGGCCACGCGCTGACCGACCGGTCCTTGGCGGCGTCGACCGGCAGGGCGAGGCTTTCGTAACCGCCCCAGCTGTAACCGATGCCAAACAGTTCGAGCGCATCGATGAATCGGACTCGCGCAGCGTTATCGGTCGTTTCCAGGATGAACGAGAAAAGGCCGCAGCCGCCGGTAAAGTCGCGTCGCCACAATTCGTGCCCCGGCGCGCCGGGCAGCATCGGGCACAGCACGCCCGCAACTTCGGGTCGCTGCGAAAGCCAGCGGGCGATGGCCAGCGCACTTTCGCTCTCGCGCTTCAGCCGGACGTCGAGCGTCCTCAGCCCTCGCAAGGCCAGCGCGGCATCGTCGGGCGACACGACCTGCCCCAGTTGCTGTGCGGTGCGGCGCAAGCGGCGATAGAGCCGTTCGGTCCCGGTCGCCGCGCCCATCATCAGGTCCGAATGCCCGCCGACATGCTTTGTCAGCGCATTGACCGTGCCATCGATCCCCATCGCCAGCGCGGTAAGCCCGGTCGGCCCGCTCCACGTATTGTCGAGCAGGACCCATGCCCCCGCCTCCTTGGCGATGGCGGTCAGGGCGGGCAAGTCGCAGACCTCGAACGAGAGCGATCCCGGCGCTTCGAGAAAGACCGCCCGAACGCCCGTGCCGACCAGCGCGCGATAGGCGTCGATGTTCAGCGGATCGAAAAACACGGTTTCGACCCCCAGATCCTTGAGCAGTCCCATCCCCATGTTGCGCGTGGGGTCATAGGCATTGTCGGTGACCAGAAGCCGGTCGCCCGGGCGCACCAACGACATCAGCGCGCCCGCGATCGCGGCAACGCCGGATGGATATAGCATCGTGCCGAATGCGCCCGGTTCCAGCATGGTCAGCGCATCGGCCAGCGCCCATTGCGTCGGCGCGCCGCGACGGCCGTAGAACAGGTGGCCGTCCTCGTTCGTGCGCGGCCCTTGGGCCAAGGCGGCACTATCTTCGTAAAGATGCGTGCTCGCCCGCCACACCGCCGGGTTGACCACGCGCCCGGTTTGGCCGGGAATGCCGGTCCATTCGTCGCGGCGTCCGCCGATCACGACTTTCGTCGCGGGGTTAAGCTTGTCCCGGTCGGCCTTCGACATATCGCCCTTTGCCATCAAGCCAACCCGGTCGCCTTGGGCGTGGCGGGGTCGGCTGCCCACTCGCTCCAGCTTCCGTCATAGAGCGCGCTGCTCTTGCCGATCCGGTCGAGCACGAGCGACAGCACCGCCGCCGTCACGCCCGAACCGCACGAGGTGACGACAGGTTGCGACAGGTCGAGCCCGGCTCCGATGAATTCGCTTTCGATGCTGGCGGCGTCCTTCATCGTCCCGTCGCTTTCATAAAGCATCCCGATCGGCAGGTTGCGCGCGCCGGGGATATGGCCGGCGGGCTGGCCGGGGCGGATTTCCTCGCCCTCGCCGGTAAAGCGCGCCGCGCCGCGCGCATCGACGACCTGTTCGGCGCGGCTTGCCACGTTGGCCAGCATCGCCGTCTTGTCGCGCAGCAGCGCTGGGTTTTCGCGCGCCGTAAAGGTCGCTCGCTGCCATTGCGGTTCGCCCTGTTCCTCGACCCGTCCTTCGGCCTTCCACTTGCCGAGCCCGCCGTCGAGGATCGAGACGTCCTTGCCGAACAGCTTGAACAGGAACCACAGTCGAGCCGACGAATGGAGCGCGCTGTCGTCATAGATCACGACGCGGCTGTCGTCCGATATGCCAAGCTCGCCCATCCGGGTCGCGAATAGGTCGGCGGGAGGCACCGTGTTGTCAAAGGGCGATGCGGGATCGCAGATCGTGTCGAAGCTGACAAAGCGGGCGCCCGGAATGTGACCGGCGCGATATTCGGCCAGTGCGTCGCGGCCAGTGTCGGCAAGGTGATAGCTGGCGTCCAGAATGACGACTTCATCGCCATGTTCGGCAAGCCATTGGGTAGATACGAGATGCGCCATGGGGCCTCCTTGTCGTGACAGGCCTAGCCCTGCCGCGCGCGACTTGCCAGCGAGTTTGGGCCCGGATGGCAGAGCCAAGATGGCAGAGCCATGAAGCCTGGGCCAATATGCTTGAGCCAAGAAGCTTGAGCCAAGAAGCTTGAGCAGGCCGTGCCGTCATGCGAAAGGCGCATGCCATGACCGACAATCTCCTCGACGCCGGGAATAATGCCCCGCTCCACCTTGGCCAGACGAGCGCGCTGCCCACATCGCCCGAAGACGCTGTGCTGGACTATGTGCCCAATCCGCGCGTGGGTTCGCTTTACATGGTGCGTTTCGCCGCGCCGGAATTCACCTCTCTCTGCCCGGTGACCGGACAGCCCGATTTCGCGCATCTCGTGATCGATTATGCTCCCGGCGAAACCATCGTCGAATCGAAATCGCTGAAGCTGTTTCTCGGTAGTTTCCGCAATCACTGCGGTTTCCACGAAGACGTGACCGTGGGCATCGGCCAGCGGCTGGTTGCGGAAATGAAGCCGCTTTGGCTGCGCATCGGCGGTTACTGGTATCCGCGCGGAGGCATCCCGATCGACGTGTTCTGGCAAACGGGCGCGCCACCATCGGGGCTATGGGTGCCCGATCAGGGCGTCGCATCCTATCGCGGGCGCGGGTGATCGGAGCGATGCGGGGTCTGCCGTGCCCGGGGGCCTGCATCGCCATCAAGATCGGCATCGGCCGGGATGGCTTGGCATCTGCGCGCAACTGCGTCTAAAGGTTTCGCCAGCGACTATCTCCTCCCATCGCGAGTGAAGCATCCCTTTCATGCCCAGCGACTTCCCGATCTATTCTGCCGCGATTCGCCTGGCCTCAATTCGACCGGCTGTGTCCTGACATGCCCAGCCAAGTGATCAGCCTGGCGGGCATCGCCCTCATCTTGCTTATCGCCTTTACCCTGTCGACCGCGCGGCGTCGGATCCGTCTTCGGGTCGTCGGCGCGGCGTTTGCGCTTCAGGCCTTGATGGCAGTGCTGGTGTTGCGCACCCCGTGGGGCGCTGCGATCATTGCTGGGATGTCGCGGGGCGTTTCAAACCTGCTTGGCTATGCGGCAGAGGGGACGCGGTTCATTTTCGGTCCGCTGGCCAGCCCCGAAATCGGCGGAAACAGCTTTGCCATCGCCGCGCTGACCGTCATCATCTTCTTCGCCAGCCTAGTGTCGGTGCTGTACTATCTGGGCATCATGCAGTTCGTGATCCGCTGGGTGGGCGGGGCGATCGGTTGGGTCACCGGCATCAGCCGGGTGGAGGCGCTGGCCAGCGCGGCGAACATCTTCGTCGGACAGTCGGAAAGTCCGCTGGTGGTGCGGCCATATCTCGCTGGCCTGACACCCAGCCGGCTGTTCACGATGATGTGCGTCGGCATGGCGGGCGTCGCGGGCACGATCCTTGCCGCTTATGCCTCGTTGCTGGGCGAACAATACCTGCCCTATCTGCTGGCCGCCGCGTTCATGAGCGCGCCGGGCGGGATCCTGATGGCCAAGATCATCATGCCCGATCTCGAAGACGCCGCGACCGAAAATGTCGAGGACGAGCTGCACCTGCCGGTTGCACGGCGCAGCGCAGAGGGCTCAGCCGCGCTTCTGCCCAAAGACGGACGCACGGCGCACGACGACGTCCCCGACGCCCACGACGACGAGGAAAAGCCCGCCAACATCCTGATGGCCGCCGCCCAGGGCGCACAGACCGGCGTGAAGATCGCGGTCGCGGTCGGTGCGATGGTGCTGTCGTTCGTGGCGCTGGTGGCGCTGGCCAATGGGCTGCTATCGGGAGCGGGCGAGCTTGTCGGGATCGAAGGGCTGACGTTCCAGAGCCTGCTTGGCTGGGTATTCTCTCCGGTAATGTTCCTGCTTGGCATCCCGTGGGAAGAAGCGCGGATCGCGGGCGGACTGTTCGGCACCAAGATCGTGCTCAACGAATTCGTCGCCTTCATCGACTTGGGACAGATCGGCGCGGGCGTGTTGAGCGAACGGGCGCGGGCGATCGTCACGTTCTCGCTGTGCGGTTTCGCTAATTTCTCGTCCATCGCGATCCAGATCGCGGTCATCGGCGGGCTTGCGCCCAATCAGCGACCGTTGGTGGCAAAGCTGGGCCTACGCGCGTTGGCGGCGGGGTCGCTGTCCAACCTGATGAGCGCCGCACTCGCCGGACTTTTCATAAGCTGACTGTCTATCGGCCGAAATGCGGGCTATGGCGGCGCAAACAGGTTTCAACGGATACGAATCTATGAGCGCCCAGCAGAACAGTCCGATTGCCTCCGTTTCTTTGACGGAGCCGATGGATCAGCTTGCCGACAAGCTGGGCCGCAGTTTCGAGGAGTATGGCTTCGCCATCGTCGCCGACCACGGCATCGATCCGGCGCTGATCGAGCGGGCGGAGCAAATGTCGAAGGCATTCTTCGAACTGCCCGAAGACGCCAAGCGCGCCTATTTCGTCACCGGCGGTGGCGGTGCGCGCGGTTACACCCCGTTCAAGACCGAGGTGGCCAAGGGTTACGAAAAGAAGGACCTCAAGGAATTCTGGCACATCGGCCGCACGCTTGCCGCCGGGCACCCGCTGGAAGCGTACATGCAGCCAAACGTGTGGCCGAATGAGGTCGAAGGTTTTCGCGAGACGTTCGAAGCGCTGTTCGCCGCATTCGACGAAGCGGGCCGACGCATACTGACAGCAATCGCCATCCATCTTGACCTTGCGCCCGACTGGTTCGACGCGACGGTCAAGGATGGAAATTCGGTCATGCGGCTGCTGCATTACCCGCCCATCGACAATGCCGACGGCGCGGTGCGCGCCGCCCCGCATGGCGACATCAACACGATCACCCTGCTGCTCGGCGCCGAGGAAGCGGGGCTGGAGCTTTTGTCCCGGCAGGGCGAATGGATTCCGGTGCAGCCGCCGAAAAACGCGCTCGCGGTGAATATCGGCGACATGCTGAGCCGCCTGACTAACGATCGGCTGCGCTCAACCATTCATCAGGTACGCAATCCCACGGGCGAAGCGGCGCTGCGGTCACGTTATTCGATGCCGTTCTTCCTGCATTTCCGTCCAGACTTCGTGATCGAGACACTGCCGGGCTGCATCAACGCCGCGCATCCTGACCAATACCCCGATTCGCTGACGGCACATGATTTCCTTGCGATCCGGCTGAAAGAGATCGGCCTGATGTGACAGCGGCGGGTCGAAACTGGCCCGGCTTTCGATAAACTGTCATAAAGTTGCATATGAAATTATTTTGACAGCGTTGTGTGGCAGTGCAGCAACTATCTGCATAAGTGTCATTAAACGCATCTAAAATCAGTTTATTCAATATCTTAGATGTCGTGTTTCGGCGGAATCCCGGGTGGATTTCCGCGGTGGTCATGTTGCAGTCGCAAAACATAAAAAATAGCGACGCAATTGCTTTCTAAGCGGCCTCTCAACCGAAGGGACTTTCCTGTCGGGGTCCGACCATCATTGTTTAGGGACATATCCATGAAAACCTTGCTGCTTCGCAGTGTCGCGCTCGTCGCCGTCGCGATGCCCATTGCCGCCCATGCCCAGTCGACTGGATCGCAGGATTTCGAAAACGAGATCCTCGTTACCGGCGCTCGGACCCTTGGCGTCGAAGGCATCGAACTGCCCGATACCCCAAAGGCGAAGCAGGTGCTTGGCGCAGAAGCGATCCGTCGCGCGCGTCCGGGCCAGGCGATCAATGACATCGTCAACCTGGTCCCCGGCGTCAGCTTCCAGAACAACGACCCCTGGGGCGCATCGGGTGGCGGCTTCACTATTCGTGGCTTCGGTTCGGATCGCGTTTCGCAAACGGTCGACGGCATTCCGCTGAACGATTCGGGCAACTATGCGCTGTACACCAGCCAGCTGGTCGATTCCGAAGTGCTTGAATCGGTGAACGTCAATCTCGGCACCACGGACGTTGACAGCCCCACCGCATCGGCCACTGGCGGCACGATCAATTTGCGCACGCGCAAGCCCGGCGACGACTTCGGCATCATGACGACGATGACTTATGGCGACGTGCTGTCAAAGGGCGACTACGAAAGCAGCCGCTACATGCGCGGTTTCGCGATGATCGACACCGGCGACATCACCGGCAACGGCCTGAAGGCCTTCGGTTCGGTTAGCTACACGAATTACGGAGTGCCCTTCAATCCGGCAGGCGAAGTCAACAAGACGCAGGTCAACGCCCGTATTTATCAGGATCTAGGCGACAACGGCGATTTCCTGTCATTGGCCGGCATGTTCAACTGGGGCCGCAACAACTTCTTCGGCTCCGAAGACATCGGTACGCTGCTGGGCTATTACGACGGCGAGATCACGAAGCGCGATCGCTTCACGTTGTATGAGGCGTCGGGCGAATATCCGTGCTCGGTCCCCGATGGTCAGGTTTACCAGGGCGGCGGCATTGCCGGCGTCCAGGAACGCTATGACGACCGGAACGGTTGCGGTGCGGCGTTCTATCGCCGTTACAACCCGTCGGACACGGGCAACATCCGTGCCGCTTCGCGCTTCACACTGTCCGACAGCCTCGTCTTCACGTTCGAGCCGAGCTATCAGTACGTAAAGGCGAACGGTGGTGGACCCGACGATCTGCGTGAGCAGTTCTACACCTCGGGCGGGCAGAGCTACGTCGGCGCGTTCGGCGGCGGCTACTACTTCGGTCAGGACCTCAACGGTGACGGCGACCTTCTCGACCGCGTTGCGGGCAACGATCCCAGTCAGACCCGCACCGACCGTTACGGCGTCGTGTCGAACCTGATCTATGACCTGTCGCCAGAACACCGCGTTCGTTTCGCGTACACGTACGACCGTGCGCGTCACCGCCAGACCGGCGAGCTCAGCCCAATGTTTCAGAACGGCACCCCGGGCGACTACTTCCCGATGGACAACCCGCTGACGGTGGTCGACGGCATCGCGATCAACAAGCGTGATCGTCTGTCCTATGCGACGCTGCACCAGTTTTCGGGCGAATATCGCGGCAAGTTCATGGAAGATCGCCTGACCACGGTGCTCGGCCTGCGGATGCCGTTCTTTAAGCGCGAGCTGAACCAGAACTGCTACACCACGTCGATCAGCGGCTTTGTCGACTGCCCGAACGCGGGTCAGGACCTGACGGCTTATGAGGCAGCCAACCCCGGCTATGCGCTGCCGCAGACCCGTACCTATAAGTACGACGAACCGCTTCCCAACATCGGCCTGACGTTTGATGTGACCAATGCCGTTTCGCTGTTTGCCAACTACGCCAAGGGCCTGTCGGTCCCCGGCACCGACCCGCTGTACGATTCGCTTTACCTCGACGAAAACGACAAGGTTAAGCCGGTTCCCGAAACCACGGACAGCTTCGACCTTGGCATGCGCTTCCGCGAAGGTCGCCTGACCGCACAGTTCGCCGGCTGGTACACCCGCTACAACGATCGTCTGGCTTCGGCTTTCGATCCGGACGCGAACGACGGTGACGGCGCGACTGTTTATCGCAACCTCGGCAAGGTTGAAAAGTACGGCATCGACGGTTCCATCGCCTACAGTCCGTCGCGCAACACGCTGCTCTATGTCTTCGGCTCGCTCAGCAAGTCGAAGATCGCGGACGACGTCCTGAACGGCTTCTGCGATGCAGGCGATGTCACTGACATGGTCATCGGTTGCGGCGCGGTCGGCGATCCACTCTTCCTGCAGACCGGCGGCAACAGCGAATCGGGCACGCCGAACTATTCGTACGGTGCGCGCGGTCAGGTTGCGCTGGGTGCACTCGAACTGGGTGCGCAGGTCAAACGGACCGGCAAGCGTTGGGTCAACGACACCAACCAGGATCGCGTCCCGGCCTACACGCTGGTCGATCTCGATGCCCGTTACGTCTTCGCCGAAGGCCCGACCGGGGGCGATGTCGCGCTGCAGCTGAACGTCAGCAACCTGTTCGACGAATACTATGTCGGCAGCTTTGGCGGCACGTTGAGCGATTTCGGGACTGCCCAGATCGGTTCGCCACGCGCGGCAAGCATGTCGCTGATTATCGGATATTGATCGTCGTTCCGCTCGATCGCGGGCGAACGATTTTAGACTGAGCTTGGGCGGCGGCACTTCCACACGATCGGAGGTGCCGCCGTTCCCACGCTTGCGGTCCGCGCCGGATGCATTAGGAAATTGCCATGCGAAATCTTGTTCTTGCCGCCTCTGCCTCCGCTGCCTTTGTAGCGATGACGGCGCCTGCCCATGCTTGGGGGCCATCGGGCCACCGCGTTGTCGGGCAGATTGCCGCCGACAACGTCAGCGGGCGCACTGCTGCGGAAATCGCACTCATTCTCGACGATGGGGAGACTCTCGCCGAAGCATCGACCTGGCCGGATGAACAACGCTCCGACCCCGCGGCGTTCTGGCAGAAGGAAGCTGGGGCCTATCACTACGTGACGCTGCCCGACGGGAAATCCTATGCCGAGGCAGGCACGCCGCCACAGGGCGACGCGATCAGCGCGTTGGCTCGGTTCACCAAGGTGCTGAAGGACGACAAGGCTTCGCGCGAGGACAAGGCGCTGGCGTTGCGCTTTGTCGTCCATATCGTCGGCGACCTGCATCAGCCACTGCACAACGGCAGCGGCAAGGATCGCGGCGGCAACGAGTTCCAGGTCACCTATTTCGGACGATCGACCAATCTGCACACGGTGTGGGACCGGGAGCTTGTCGCAAGCTCGGACTACAGCTTCAGCGAGCTGGCCGCGCTGCTCGAAAGCCGCTTGACCGACAAACAGAAGATAGCGTGGTGGAATGCGGACCCGCTGATGTGGGTCGGCGAAAGCGTTGTCATTCGTGACACGATCTATCCGCCCGCCGACAATCGCGAGCTTGGCTACGAATATGTCTGGAAAAACTGGCCGATCATCGAACAGCGCCTGACGCAAGGGGGCATCAGGCTCGCTGCCTATCTCGACGCGACGTTCGCCGAATGAACGTCCGGCTCCCGGAAAGGCGACCATAGCATTTGTGAATGCGTGGGTTCGGACCGCACCCTATCGGTGCGTCCGGAGGTCGCGGATGGTAGCTTTGAACGAACTTTTGCGAGGACTGCGCGAGGCCTATGATCGCGTGGAGGCGGCGCGTGCGCAAGCCGATGGCAACGAACAGGGCGAAGCCCGGACGTTGCATGCCGAACGAAACTTCCTGATGTGCGCCGAAAGCATGGCACGCCGCATCCCGCAATCGGACTTTCCGCTCGACAAGTTCCTGAACGACCTGCCGGGCTAGCCCGCCAGATCCGACAATTAGGGCTCTATCCACCCAGTCCACGTTGTCGGACCCGACCTGGATGTCGTGGCGGGAACGTGATGTGCGGGGATGGTCGCACGTCGCAGGGCAAGCCAAGCGCACTGTCGTCAGGGTGCCGAAGGTCCGATAAACGCAAACGATCCGTGCGGGATCCCCCCCTGCCTTGGTCAGCCAACTCGGCTGTCACGAAGCGTGCGTTTCGCAACTCATTGTCGCTTATGAGAAAAGTGGTGCCCGGGGACGGATTCGAACCGCCGACACTGCGATTTTCAGTCGCATGCTCTACCAACTGAGCTACCCGGGCATCGCCTTGCGGCAAGCCGCGTCGCACGGGGACAAATCAGGTGTCCGGCGACGGGAGCGCCGCCTATGGCCAAAGCCACGCTGCCTGACAAGCCCCTAATTCGTCAGATCTCGTCCTCGTCCTTGGGAGAGGGCACATGCGCGCGTTCGCCGGGAATGGCATAGCCGTCGTCCAGCCATTTCACGAGATCGCGGTCGCGGCAACGCAGCGAACAGAACGGGGCGTGCTCCGCCACGCGGGGCTTGCCGCAGATCGGGCATTTTCGGGTCGTGCTCATATCGGTACCGACTGCGCGAAACCGGCTTGCTGTGCAAGGGCGGGATCGGTGCGGACCCGGATTTCCCGCCCGGTGCGGCGGGCGAGTGCGTCAAGCCAAGGGGCCTGCAATGCGGTTGCGACCGCGGGTTGGCAGGTCAGCAGGATCGCGCCGGCACCGGCAACGGCTTCGGCGCTGCGCAACAACAGGCGTGCGGCGCAGCCCGCCGGATCGGCCGCGAAACGGTGCAGCAGCGACGGCCCCGTGCTGCGCGAGACGATCTGGACGAAGCCAAAACCGTTCATCGCCGTCCGTTCGTGCGGATAGCCGGTCAGCGCGTCCTCCAACGCTTCGTCCACCGCGCGGCGGTCCGCTTTGGTCTGAAGGGTCGGGAAGTCGATACCGACCGATCCGCCGATGTCGAATCGGGTCAGCGCGGCGGCCAGCGGGCGCACAGTGGCAATTGCGAGGGCGGGTGGGGGCAGGGTGCCGTCGATGTCGATCAACGTCATCGCAGGCGTCGGCGAAAACAGCATCGATCCACCGGCAAAATCGATCCGCCCTTCAGCGATTTCGGCCCACAGGTGGTCCCATTCGCCGCCGGTAAAACGGTGAATGTTCTGCACGGTGTCGCCGGTCGCGGCGATCACGTCGGCCAGCGTCGGCAAGGGGCCGGGGCGGCGTTCGCTTGGCCGGGCCTGAGCCAGCTTGCGGCGCGAACCTTCGCCGATGGCGGCGCGGGTCACTTCAAAGGTCAGCGTCGCGCCCTCGCTGGCGTCACGCGGCAAGCGATCGACCAGCAGTTCGGTGCCGTCTGCCAATCGCGCTGTCCCACGCGACGAACCGGTGTTGCGTGACACGAGTTTCGCGGCAACGACGGCACCGGCGAGCAGTTCGCCTGTCCATGCCACCTTGGCTGCGACTACGGCGCCCGATGCGATGAGGATCGCGCGTTGTTCGCCGATCCCGTCCTCGACCAGCCAGTCAGCCAATCGCGAACCCGGCTGCCTTCAGCAGCGCGCGCGTTTCGTAAAGCGGCAGGCCGACGACGCCCGAATGGCTGCCGCCGATCCACGCGATCAGCCCTTCGGCAGAACCCTGGATGGCATATCCGCCCGCCTTGCCGTGCCATTCGCCGCCCGCGATATAGGCGTCGATTTCATGCGGATGCAGCGTTTTGAACCGGACGACCGTTTCGGACAGTTTTTCGCGAATCGTGCCATCGGGCGCGCGCAGGGCGATGGCGGACAGTACGCGATGGCGCCGACCGCTGATCAGGCGCAGGCATTCGCGCGCGCTGGCCTCTTCCTCTGCCTTGGGCAGGATGCGGCGACCTACCGCGACGACGGTATCGCCGGCCAGTACGTGAGCATGATCGTCGGCCGCGGCCATCGCTTTTTCGCGCGCCATGCGAATGGCGTAGGCGCGCGGAATTTCGGTCTTGTGCGGGGTTTCGTCGATGTCGGCGGGCCGGATGTCGGCGGGCACGATCCCCAGCCGCGCGATCAATTCGCTGCGGCGGGGACTGGCAGATGCGAGGACGAGGCGTTGGCCCGCCCCATTGGCCCCCACCTCTTTGGTCACGGGCATGGCGGCCGCTTACTGCGGACCTGGGCCGCCCCGACCGGGCATGAAGCGATAGGTAATCCGACCCTTGGTCAGATCGTACGGCGTCAGTTCGCACAGCACCTCGTCGCCCACCAGGACGCGGATGCGGTTTTTGCGCATCTTGCCGGCGGTGTGGCCGAGAATCTCGTGATCGTTCTCCAGCCTTACGCGGAACATTGCGTTCGGAAGCAGTTCGACCACGTGGCCGCGCATTTCGAGGAGTTCTTCTTTCGCCATAGTCGGGCTTTTGCGGCCCACCCTTTCGTAACATCGTCATGTAAGAGGATTTCGTGCGCGCCTTTAGCCGCACCGGGGCAAGATGGGAAGCCCAAGCACCAGATTCAATCGTTCGGACCCGCTTGGCGAGGCGTCAATGCAACGGCTGCGACACTCTGATACCCATGGCGACTTGTATCGCGGTCGCCAAGCAACCAGTTCTGCGGCAATGAAAAACACCATCCTCAAAAATGCTTGTGCGGCTGCCGCCATGACTTTCGCACTGGCTTTTCCCGCCCATGCGCAGGACATGGCTGGCGACACGATTGTCGATCCCGCCGACGAAATCGTCGTTACCGCCGCCCGTATCCGGGGGCAGGTCGACGCGCCGCAAGCGCCCGTCGCCGTTTTCGACGAAGAAGAGATTGCAAGCTTTGGCGCGACGTCGCTGGCCGACCTCGTCGAACAGATTGCGCCTCAGACGGGTTCGGCGCGTGGACGCGGCGGCGGCCAGCCGGCGTTTCTTGTCAACGGGCGGCGCATCAACGGCTTTCGCGAGATGCGCAATTATCCGCCCGAAGCGATCCGCCGGATCGAGGTCCTGCCCGAAGAAGTCGCGTTGAGGTTCGGGTTCCGGCCCGACCAGCGTGTCGTGAACTTTATCCTCAAGGACAATTTCAAGTCGCTGACGGCAGAAATCGAATATGGTTTTCCGAGTGACGGCGGCTATGCCACCAACGAGCAGGAGGCGTCGTTTTTGCGCATCGACGGGCCGGAACGATTGAATATCGCGGTCGAGATCGAGGATTCGTCGATGCTGACAGAAGCGGAGCGGGGCGTTTCGTCCATCGCGTCGTTGCCGTTGGCAGGCGATGCCGATCCTGCCGCCTATCGCTCGCTTGTCGCCGACAGCCGCGACCTGAAATTGAACGGCAGCTGGTCGCGTAGCCTCGGCGCGGACGGGCTGGGCGGCGACCTTTCGTTTAGTGCCACGGCAACGCGTTCGGACAGCCGCAACCTGCGCGGGCTGGACGCAGCGACGCTGACCGATGCCGACGGCAACAGCGCCTATCGCACGCTTTACGACGCCGATGCGGGTTTTGGCCCGCGCATCCGTGACACGAAGAGCGAAGGTTTCGAGTTGGGGACCAGCTACAACCGGTCAATCGGCGATTGGCAGATGACCGCGACCGCCAACTGGGCACATGACGAATCCCGCACGCTGACCGACGCAAGCGCCGATACTTCTGCCTTGCGAGCGGCGGTGGCGGCAGGGGCGCTGGCCTATGACGCAAGCGCGTCCGACCTGCTGGCCAGCGGGTTGGTCGATGCGCGCGACACTTATCGCGCAACGTCGAATACCGAAGATTTCGGCTCGCTTGTCACGGTGACCGGCCACCCGTTCGAATTGCCCGCGGGCGAAGTCGCGGTGGTGCTGAAGGCCGGTTTCGACTGGGACAACATCGACAGCAACGACACCCGCAATTCCGATCAGCGCACGCAGTTGACGCGGGGCAATGCCAACGGCGGATTTTCGCTGGGCGTACCGATCGCCAGCCGCCGTTCGGGCACGCTCGACGCCATCGGCGACTTGTCGCTCGACCTGTCGGGCGGGGTCAGCCATCTTTCGGATTTCGGCACGCTGCTGGATGGCAGTGCGGGGCTGACATGGGGCGTGACCAGGTCGATCGACCTGTCGGCCAGCTTTATTTACCGCGAAGAAGCGCCGACGCTGAACCAACTGGGCGCGCCGCAAGTGGTGACGACCGGTTCAACGGTCTACGATTTCGCCAATGGTCAGACGGTGCTGGTCGACCTGTTGTCGGGCGGCAATCCGAACCTCGTCTACGAAAAGCAGCGCGACTGGAAGTTCGGCCTGAACTGGGACGTACCGGCGCTGGACCGTTCGAGGTTTATCGCCGAATACTATGACGAACATTCAAGCGACGTTTCGGCATCGTTTCCGGTACTGACGCAGGCGATAGAGGCCGCATTCCCCGATCGCGTGGTGCGCGATGCGTCAGGCAATCTCGTTTCCATCGACCAGCGACCAGTGACTTTTGCGTCGGAAAACGGCCGACGCGTACGGTACGGGTTGGACATTTCGGACAAGATCGCAGGCAAGGATGACGCGGCAGGCGAAGCGCGTGGCCCGCGTGGCCCACGCGGTGCCGGCGGCGGAGGGTTCGGCATGCCGGGCGGACGCGATCAGAGCGGGGGGCGCTGGAACCTTGCGCTTTACCACACCGTTCGCCTGCAACAGGACGTGTTGGTCAGCGACGATGGTCCGCTGCTCGACCTGTTGGACGGCGATGCGCTTACCGGCAGCGCGACGCCCCGCCACGAGATCGAGATGCAGGGCGGCCTGTTCTACGAGGGCATCGGCTTGCGCCTGTCGGGCAATTATTTCGGATCGAGCAAGATCGAAGGCAGCGGCTCTAACGGCACGACATCGCTCGACTTTCACCCCTATGCCACGGTCGATGCACGCTTGTTCGTGGACCTGGAACGGAAGTTCGAGGATGTCGCGTTCCTTAAAGGTACGCGGCTATCGCTCCGTGTCGACAACCTGTTCGATGCACAACAACGCGTGACCGACCAGTACGGAGTGGTGCCGATCAGCTATCAGCCCGACTTCCTCGACCCCAAGGGACGCTTTTTCGAGATCGATTTCCGCAAGCGTTTCTGATTGGCCGGAAAGGCGGGCGGTCGCCAGGGCTTCGCCCGAACCGGCGAGCCTTGCCAACGCAACCTGACGATACTTGCGCGCCAACGGTTTCCAACCCTCGCGCGGATTCCTATCTGATAGCACGATGTCGCGCACTGAAGCCGGAACTCCGCCCAATCCCAAGGGCCAGGATCGCTTTCTCGAAGAGAAGGCGAGCTTTACCGTGCGCGGCAGCCAGCCGGATATCGAAGCTGGCATCGCCGCGATCCGCGAAGTGCAGCGCACGCTGAAGCCCAAGCCGGGCGTATATCGGATGCAGGATGCGCGCGGCGACGTGCTGTACGTCGGCAAGGCGCGGGCGCTGAAGAACCGGGTGGCTAACTATATTCAGGTCGACCGCCTGCCCCTGCGGCTCAAGCGCATGGTTTCGCAGACGCGTTCGATGACCATCGTGACCACGGCCAGCGAGGCGGACGCCTTGCTGCTCGAAGCGCAGCTGATCAAGCGTTTCCGCCCGCCGTACAACGTGCTGTTGCGCGACGACAAAAGTTTTCCGTTTATCCTGCTGCGGTCCGATCACGATTTCCCGCGCATTACCAAGCATCGCGGTGCGCGGCGGGCCAAGGGGAATTATTACGGTCCGTTCGCCAGCGCGGGATCGGTCAACACCACGATCAACGCGCTGCAGAAACTGTTCCTGTTGCGAAGCTGCACCGACAGTTTTTTCAGCCGCCGCGATCGCCCGTGCCTGTTGTACCAGATCAAGCGGTGCAGTGCGCCGTGCGTGGGACGCATCGACCCGGTGGGCTATGCCGAACTGGTGGGCGAGGCGAAGGATTTCCTAGCCGGCAAGTCCAGCGCGGTTCAGGCCAAGATCGAAGCCCAGATGGCAGGGGCTGCGGCGGCGCTCGACTTCGAACGCGCGGCCATGCTGCGCGACAGGCTGCGCGCGGCGACATTCATTCAGGGGTCGCAGGCGGTCAACGCGGCGGGCGTGGGCGATGCCGACGTCTTTGCGCTGGCGTCGCGCGGCGGGCATGTCGGCGTGCAGGCGTTTTTCATTCGCGGCGGCCAGAACTGGGGCCACCGCGCGTTTTTCCCGCGCCACACCGAAGGATTGGACGAAGCGGAGGTCATGTCCGCCTTCCTTGCACAGTTCTACGAAGAAGTGCCTCCGGCCAAGACCATCCTCGTCGACCGCGAATTGCCGGAGCGCGCATTGTTGGAAGAAGCGTTGTCGGCCAGCGCGGGCCGAGCCGTGGCGATCAGCGTACCGCAGCGCGGCGACCGTCGCCGTCTGCTGGAACAGGCGAGCCGCAATGCGGTAGAGGCGCTGGAACGCCGGATGGCCGAGACGAGCACGCAGGCCGCGACTTTGCGCGAAACGGCCGAATTCCTCGACCTGCCGGACATTCCGCAGAGGATTGAGGTTTACGACAATTCGCACATTCAGGGCACAAACAGCGTCGGCGCGATGATCGTCGCCGGACCCGAAGGGTTCCTGAAGAACCAGTACCGCAAGTTCAATATCCGCAAGGCGCAGACCGATGACGATTTCGGCATGATGCGCGAAGTCATGGAACGCCGGTTCAGCCGAGCGCTGAAGGATGACCCCGACCGCGCGACACAGGGCAAGGGCGACGGCATGTGGCCCGATCTCGTGCTGGTTGACGGCGGCAAGGGCCAGCTGTCGAGCGTGATGGACACACTGGAAGAATTGGGCATCGAGGACGTGACTGTCGTCGGCGTCGCCAAAGGGCCGCATCACGGGCGCGATGGTCGTGAGGTGTTCCATTTCCCCGACGGACGCGAAAAGACTCTGCCAACCAATTCGCCGGTTTTGTTCTACCTGCAACGCCTGCGCGACGAAGTGCACCGGTTTGCGATCGGCGCGCACCGGGCGAAACGCAGCCGCGCGATCAGCGCCAGCCCGCTGGACGAGATTCCGGGCATCGGCCCCGCGCGAAAGCGGGCGTTGCTGTTGCATTTCGGCACGGCGGGCAAAGTGCGCGCCGCCGCGCTGGAGGACTTGCGCCGTGCGCCCGGCGTTTCGGACAGCGTGGCGCGTCAGATATACGATTTCTATCATCCTGCGGGCTGATGCGCGCCTCTTCGCAATCACTGCGATGGTCAACCGCGTTGCGAGTGGCTAAGCCCGCGTCAAAGAATTCAGGGAGCACGATGTAATGAGCAGCCTTGTCGGCCCAGACGAAGATGATCCGCAGGGCAAGCCGCCCGTGCCGCAGGACGTTCAGGACGCGATCCGCACCCTGATCCGCTGGACCGGCGACGACCCCCAACGCGAAGGGCTGATCGATACGCCAAAGCGCGTGGCGCGGGCGTGGAAGGAATATTGCCTCGGTTATAACGAAGACCCGGCGGTGCACCTGTCGCGCATATTCGAGGAAGTTGGCGGCTATGACGAAGTGGTCCTGTTGAAGGACATTCCGTTCCAGTCGCATTGCGAACATCACATGGCGCCGATCATCGGCAAGGCTGCGATCGCGTACCTGCCGCGCGACCATGTCGTCGGCATTTCCAAACTGGCCCGCGTCCTGCACGGTTTCGCCCGCAGGTTGCAGATTCAGGAACGGCTGACCGCCGAAGTCGCGCAGTGCATCTGGGAACACCTTAACCCGCACGGCGTCGCGGTAGTGATCGAGGCCAGCCACGCCTGCATGACCGCGCGCGGCGTGCGCACGCCCGGTGTCGCGATGACGACCAGCCGGATGATGGGCACGTTCCTCGACGACGAACGCAGCCGCAAGGAAGTGCTGTCATTGATGGGGTACTGATCGGGCCCTATGCCATGAATTGACGGATGCGACGGGGGAAAGGCGGGCGACATGGAATGGATCGTGATCGTTGCGCTGGCCGTCGCGGTCTATCGGCTGTGGCGCAGGGTCGAACAGCTCGAATCCCGCATTGCGCTGCATGATGACCGAGCCGCCGTGCCGCTTTCTGAACGCCGCGAAGTCGTGCCCGAAAAGGCGGCGGATCAAGCGGTCGTCGCGCCTTTGGCCGAACCGCCTGCCGCCGTGCCGCGACGCGCCATCGCGCGGATTGCGGGCATGGGCCGCACTGCTCCTTCGTCCGCAACGCCTGAGACCGCGGTGCGCGAAGGCCGGTCGTTTTCCTTCAATTTCGAGGATCTGTTCGGGCGGCAATTGCCGATCTGGGCGGGCGGGATCACGCTGGCCATCGCGGGGTTCTTCCTTGTCGTCTATGCCATCGACCTTGGCCTGCTGTCGCCATTCGTGCGAGTGCTCCTGGGCTTTGCTTTTGGCGGGGTGCTGCTGAACGGCGCGTTCTTTGCCGAACGGATGCACGACCGAATCCGCGACCCGCGCGTGCCGCAGGCGCTGGCCGGGGCGGGGCTGGCGACGCTTTATGCCTGTTTCTACCTTGCCGGCGAAGCCTATGGCCTGATCGCGGGCGGGGTCGCGTTCGTCGGGTTGGCGGCGGTAACGACAGGCGCGATTTGGTGTTCGTTCCGGTTCGGCCTGCCCTGTGCCGTGCTCGGCCTTGTCGGCGGTTTTGCGGCGCCGGCCATGGTGTCGGCCGATCATGCCAACTTGCCGATCCTGTCGATCTACCTTGCGCTGATATCGGCGGGGCTCACGCTGACCGGCAACCGGCAGGAGCGTCCGTGGCTGGGCGTCGCGGCGCTAGCCGGCGCGCTGTTGTGGGGCATCGCGATGCTGTTCACGCGCAGCCTCGATCCGTTCGACCAGCTGTTCATCGGTGCCTATCTCGTCGCCATCGGGGTGGTGCTGCCGGTGACGCTGGCCGACTTGCCGTATCGGCGCTGGATAAGGGCCGGAGCGGGGGCCTTTGCCGCGGTGCAGATGGCGGCGTTGGTCGGCAATGGAGGGTTCGACTTGCTGGCGTGGGGGCTTTACGCGCTGTTGGCGGCGGCGCTGGCGGTCATTGGCTGGCGCAATCGCGACTTGCGAGAGGTAGGCGCCTTTGCCGCCGCGGTCGCGCTCGCCATGTTGCTGGCGTGGTCCGATCCGACGGAGCGGAATTTCGCGCTGGTCGGCGCGGCGCTGACGGCGATCTTTGCGGGTGTCGCGCTGGTGCATGTCTGGCGGGGCACCGCGCGCGACAGCGATTTCGTGCAACTGGGCGGCTTTGCGTTCGGCGTGGCCTTTGCCGCCGTGTGGCATTTCGGCGGCCTCTTCGGCGCGTCCAGGCCGATGGTCGCGTTGGCCTGCGTGGCACTGACCCTATTCCCAGCCGTGGCTGCCTGGCGGCTGGGCGAGGCAAAGGCGCGGTGGCAAGTCCACTGGCTCGAAGCATTGGCGGCGATGACGGTCTTCCTGGCCTCTGCGCAAGTGCTGGACGACCGCTGGGCCGCAATCGCCTGCGCGGTGGCAGCGATCATGCTTGCCATTTTCCTGCCGCGCCGGGTGGCGGCCGCTCGCACGTTTGCGGCGCTGGCGGCCATTTTCGCCCTGTATCCCTTGGCAGAATGGTGGGAAGCCGGGCTTGGCGCGCTTGGTGCCGACCCATTCTACAAGTCCGATCTTGCCAGCCCGACCGATACGCTCCGCTACCTGGCGCCCGTCGTTGCCGCAGGGCTTGCACTGGTTTGGCGGCAGGCGGGGATCGCTTCGCGCAAGTCTATCCGCGGCATCGGGGCAATGGCCGGCATCGGTGCGGTCGTCCTTGCGCACAGCCTTTATAAACTGGTCTTCGCGATTTCCGGGGCAGAGGGCTTCGAGGCGCTTGGACTTGCCGAACGGACCGTGTGGCAAGCGTTGTTGCTCGGCGCGGGCGTGCTGATCTGGATGTTGCGTGACCGGTACGGGGCGGCGCGTGTCGTCGCCATCGCGCTGGCCGGTGCGTCGCTCGCGCATTTCGGCTGGTTCACGCTGATGCTGCACAATCCGCTTTGGGCCGATCAGGCTGTCGGCCCGGTTCCAGTCGCCAACCTTGCGCTTGCTGCCTATGCCGTGGCGGCAGCGGGGCTTGTTTTCGGCAGCCGGATTTTTCCCGCCCGCGCGCGCATCGGATTCGAGATCGCGATCATGGCGCTGTTGCCGATGTTGGCCGTAACGCTTCTGCGACAGGCATTCAGCGGTTCGATCCTGACCGCGCAGCCGATGAGGCAGGGCGAAGACCTGTTGCGGTCGCTGTCGGGCATCGTGCTGGCCATCGCGTATCTGGTGTGGGGCGCGCGGCGGGAGGATCGGGCGTGGCGCATTGGTTCGCTGGTTCTGATGCTGCTCGCGGTGGGCAAAGTGTTCCTGGTCGACGCCGCCGTGCTCGACGGATTGGCGCGCATTGCCAGCTTCCTTGCGCTGGGGTTCAGCCTGATCGGGATCGGCTGGTTCTATTCCCGGATCCTCGCGCGCCCGGCGGCCGCCGTTCCGCCCCCCACCTGACTTAACGCCTGATCAGACAGTATTTTTCGGGGCGGACCCGGGCGCAGCCAGCGCGACCAGCGCCTCGATCACGCCTGCATCCTCTATCGTCTGGGGCACCACGAGTTCCTGACCGTTCAGGATCGCGCGCAGCAGGTTTCGCAGCACCTTGCCCGAACGCGTCTTGGGCAGGGCATCGGTAAACAGGACGTCGCGCGGGGACGCAATGGCGCCGATATCGTCGCGGATCATGCGCACGATCTCCTGCTTCACAGTCGGAAGATCGGCGGTGCCCGCGCGGGTGACGACGAAGGCCACGGCCATCTCGCCCTTCAGTTCGTCCGCTGCGCCGACGACGGCGCATTCGATGACCGCCGGGTGATTGGCGACGACTTCTTCCATCTGCCCGGTCGACAGGCGGTGGCCGGCGACATTGATGATGTCGTCGGTGCGGCCCATGATGTGGATGAAACCATCATCGTCGATCATGCCCGCATCGCCGGTCGTATAATGCCCGGCGAAATCGACGAACCCTTCGCGAAACCGTTCGGGCTTGTTCCACAATGCGCGGAAATTGCCCGGCGGCAGCGGCTGTTCGATCAGCAGCGTGCCGACGGTGCCGGGCGCGGCGTCCGCGCCGGCCTCGTCCTTCACCTTGAAGCGATAGCCCGGCACGGCGCGGCCTGCGCTACCCGGCTTGATGCGCGTTTCGCCCAGCCCGAAACAGGTGGCGATGGCGGGCCAGCCCAGTTCGGTCTGCCACCAATGGTCGATCACCGGCTTGCCCAGCTTGGCCGCGATCCACAACAGCGTGTCGGGATCGGCGCGTTCGCCGGCAAGGAACAGGGCAGACAGGCTGTCGAGGCTGGCCTGTGCAATGAATTCTCCGTCGGGATCGGCGCGGCGGATGGCGCGGATCGCGGTCGGCGCGGTGAACAATGCCTTGACCCGATGCCTGTCGACGATGCGCCAGAATATCCCGGCGTCGGGCGTGCCCACCGGCTTTCCTTCGAACAGGATCGTCGTCGCGCCCGCCAGCAACGGGCCATAAACGATGTAGCTGTGCCCCACGACCCAGCCGATGTCCGACGCGGCCCAGAACACGTCGCCTGCGCCGATGCCATAGATATGGGCCATCGACCATGCGAGCGCGGTGGCATGGCCGCCGTTGTCGCGCACGACGCCCTTGGGCGTGCCGGTCGTGCCCGAGGTATAGAGGATGTAGAGCGGATCGGCGCTCGCCACCGGCACCGGATCGACCGCGGCTGCCGCGTCACAGGCCGTCTGCCAGTCGCGGTCGCGGCCCGGGACAAGATCGCAGCGCAACTGTTCGCGTTGCAGCACGAAGCAGGCGGCGGGCTTGTGCGCCGAAAGCTCTATCGCCCGGTCCAGCAATGGTTTATAGGCGATGGTCCGCCCTGGCTCCAGCCCGCAGGACGCGGTGAGCACGGCGACGGGCTGCGAATCCTCGATCCGCTTGGCCAGTTCGGGCGCGGCAAACCCGCCGAACACGACCGAATGGATCGCGCCGATCCGGGCGCAGGCGAGCATTCCGAACACCGCTTCGGGCACCATTGGCATGTAGATGACGATGCGGTCGCCCTTTTTCACGCCCCCCGACGCCAGCATCCCGGCGGTGCGCGCCACGCGGTCGAGCAGTTCGCCATATGTAAAGCTTGTGGTGTGTCCGGTAATCGGGCTTTCGTGGATCAGCGCGACGCGGTCGCCGTGCCCGGCCGCGACATGGCGGTCGACCGCATTGGCACAAGTGTTGAGCGTGCCGTCGGGAAACCAGGTGTCGGTCGCGGGGTCGTGGGCACAGGTGGGCTTGGTGATCCAGTCGAGCGCGCGGGCCGCATTCATCCAGAACCCTTCGGGATCGCGCTCCGCCCGTTCGAATGCTTGTTCGTAACCCACGTGCCTATCTCTCCCTTGCCACTCTTGTTTCATGCGCCCTTGACGCCATCACGCCGGAACCTAAAACGCCCCAATCATCGGTCCAATCATCGGCCCGCATAGGTGGGAAATCGCATCGCCGCGCGGCTTGCTCTATCGGTATAAGGTCTATTGGACTAATGTCGAAAAGCGCGGCGGATGTTTGTTCGCTATGGCTAGGCACGATATTTCGCGGTTGCAGCGAAAACGAGGTCGCATCGTCCGTTCGGGCCAGATCATTCAATTGGGGGAGTGTCATGCAGGAAACCATCGAACGTCAGGGTGACTTCGTCCCCGTTCCCGCAAGCGCGAAGGTCGGAACGTCGTGCACCCAAGAACAATACGACGCGATGTATGCGCGCTCGCTCGACGATCCCGACGGTTTCTGGGCTGATCAGGCTGCGCGCCTCGACTGGGTCACGGTGCCCACAAAGATCGCGGACTGGTCGTTCGATCCGGTCGACATCAAGTGGTTCACCGATGGGCAGCTGAACATCTGCCACAACGCACTGGACCGCCATGTCGCGGCGGGCAGGGGTGATGTCACCGCGTTGATTTTCGAACCCGACAGCCCGGACACGCCTGTCCGCCACATCAGCTATGCCGACCTCTTGGCCGACGTGATCCGCATGGCCAACACGCTGAAGAAATTGGGTGTGAAGCGCGGCGATCGCGTCACGATCTACATGCCGATGATCCCCGAAGGCGCGGTGGCCATGCTGGCCTGCGCCCGCATCGGCGCGGTGCATTCGGTGGTGTTCGGCGGTTTTTCGCCCGACGCCATCGCCGGGCGGATCGAGGATTGTCGTTCCGACTGGGTGATCTGCGCCGACGAGGGCCTGCGCGGATCGAAGCGCGTGCCGCTGAAGGGCAATGTCGACGAAGCGGTGAAGAAAGCGCCGGTCAAGGCCGTGCTGGTTGTGCGCCACACCGGCGGCGACGTGGCGATGACCGAAGGTCGCGATCATTGGTATCACGAACTGTCCGAAGGCGTCGGCACCGAATGCCCGTGCGAGACGATGGACGCCGAAGACCCGTTGTTCATCCTTTACACCTCCGGCTCTACGGGCAAGCCCAAGGGCGTCGTCCACACCACCGGCGGCTATGCCGTGTGGACCGAAACGACGTTCCGCTACACCTTCGACTATCGCCCCGGCGAAGTTTACTGGTGCACCGCCGACATCGGCTGGGTCACTGGGCACAGTTATATCGTCTATGGCCCATTGCAGGCCGGCGCGACCGCGCTGATGTTCGAAGGGGTGCCCAACTACCCCGACCACGACCGGTTCTGGGCGGTGTGCGACAAGCACAAGGTCAACATCTTCTACACCGCGCCTACCGCCATCCGCGCGCTGATGCGCGAGGGCGATGCGCATGTGATGAAGCATGACCTGTCGTCGCTCCGCTTGCTGGGCACGGTGGGCGAACCCATCAACCCCGAAGCATGGCGCTGGTATCACGAAAAAGTGGGCCACGGTAACTGCCCCATCGTCGACACGTGGTGGCAGACCGAAACGGGCGGGCACATGATTACGACTCTGCCGGGCGCGCACGCGATGAAGCCGGGCAGCGCGGGCAGGCCGTTTTTTGGCGTATGTCCGCAACTGGTCGACAACGACGGCGACGTGCTGGCGGATGAAACGATCGGCGGCGCGACCGAGGGCAACCTGTGCATTACGCATAGCTGGCCCGGTCAGGCCCGCACCCTCTATGGCGATCACGACCGTTTCGTGCAGACCTATTTCGCCACCTACCGTGCCAAGTATTTCACCGGCGACGGGTGCCGCCGCGACGATGACGGCTATTACTGGATCACCGGCCGTGTCGACGACGTCATCAACGTGTCGGGCCATCGCATGGGTACGGCCGAGGTCGAAAGCGCGCTGGTCCTGCACGAAATGGTGGCGGAGGCCGCGGTCGTCGGGTTCCCGCACGACATCAAGGGGCAGGGCATCTACTGCTACGTCACGCTGAACGCGGGCGTGGCAGCGGATGACGATCTGGCCAGGGAACTGCGCCAGTGGGTGAGGACCGAGATCGGCCCCATCGCGACACCCGATCACCTGCACTTTACCCCCGGCCTGCCCAAAACCCGTTCGGGCAAGATCATGCGCCGCATCCTGCGCAAGATCGCAGAGAACGATTTCGGTTCGCTGGGCGATACGTCGACGCTGGCCGATCCTTCACTGGTGGACGGGCTTATCGAGGGCCGGCTGAACAAGTAACCGGTCGGCTGCGACTGGCTGCCTGAGACCGGCGCGCACCGGCGGCCTTGTGTCGCCGGTGATGACAATTGCGTCTTTCAGCCCTTCGCTTGCGGCTTTGCGGTGCGGATGCCCATCCCGGCGAGCTGCCGCCACGCGTATTCGAGCGGCCCGATCCCGAACCGCGCCAGCCACGACTGCGACCAGAACAGGATCGCCACCCATCCACCCAGCACGAACAGCATCAGCGTCGCATGGCCGTATTCGCGGGCGGCCAGGTTCAGCCCCCAGCCGTGCAGCAGGAAGGTCATCACGACGGTCGAACCGAGATAGTTGCTGAACGCCATGCGCCCTGCCGCCGCGACCCTCTGCCCGATCGCCCCGCGCAGGATGGCGGGCGCTGCCAGCACGATCAGCGCGAGATAACCGGCGACCATTGCGAACCGTCCGATCATGCCGAACCGGAACGCCAGCCAGCTGACCGGGACCAGCGCAAAGCCCTGCGACGCTTCGTACGCGAACATCGCACCGTACCAGCCCAGCCCGACGATCATGCCGGTGCCAGCAATGCGCCACAGCGCGCGCCGGGACCATCCGCCGGTGAAGAACCCGCTGCGCGCAAGGCCCATGCCACACAGCATCAGCGGCAAAGCCTCGAACACCGCCTGCGCCGCCATTGTCAGGGGAAAACCGGGGTGTTCGTTCAGCCGCCAGGCGATGGCGCGCGCAAATGGCATCGCGTATTCCGCCATGCGCGCTTCGACGCCCGCGCGCACGGCAAGCCCGAAATCGGCCACCCACCGGGCCTGTTCCGGCCCGGCGGTGCCGGCTACGACCGCGTGCGACGCTTCGATCATGCCCCACACCTCTGTCGCCGCGAAAAACGACACGACGACGAAAATGGCCATGCCCAGCCCGATCAGACGCATCGGCGCGAGGTCGCGAAACAGCAGCGCGATCATTCCCGCGATGGCATAACTGAACAGGATATCGCCCCACCAAAACAGCAGGAAATGGAAGTAGCCGAAAACAGCCAGCCACAGCATCCGCCGAACCTGTTCAAATGCCCGTCGGTGTTCGTCGCCCCGATCCAGGAACAGCGCGAGACTGACTCCGAACAGGGTGGCGAACAAGGCGCGCATTTTTCCTTCGAAAAACAACCAGGTTAACAAGAAAGTTACCCAATCGCCCGGCGCGGCATGGCCATGCCAGTTCGGAGTGGTCGCGGCGATTCCAGGTCCAGCCATCGTCGTCACGTTGATGACGAGTATGCCCAACACGGCAAAGCCGCGCGCAAGATCGATGACGCCAATTCGTGCCGGATCCGCAATGACTTGCGGCTCGTGAGCCATGTCAGCCATCGCCGTATCGCGCCTTTTTCTCGCTCATTCGCGTCTGCCTTAACGCAAAATTAGGGTTACACGGCAAGAGTGGCATGCAGCATTCCAGTGTCACTGAAGGGGATCATCGGTGCGCGTACTCGCATTGGCTTCACAGAAGGGCGGTTCAGGCAAGACCACTCTTTCCGGCCACCTTGCCGTCCAGGCGCAGCGCGCCGGTGCCGGCCCTGTCGTTCTTATTGATATCGATCCTCAGGGCTCGCTCGCCGACTGGTGGAACGAGCGTGAGGACGAATTTCCCGCCTTTGCCCAGACCGCCGTGGCCCGCCTTTCGCAGGACCTCGTGACACTGCGCGAACAAGGTTTCAAGCTTGCGGTCATCGACACGCCGCCTGCGATCACCATGGCGATCCAGTCAGTGATCAGCGTGGCCGACCTCGTCGTCGTGCCGACCCGCCCCAGCCCACACGATCTCCGCGCCGTCGGCGCGACCGTCGACATCTGCGCCCGGGCGAACAAGCCGCTGGTGTTCGTCGTCAATTCCGCCTTGTCGAAGGCGCGCATCACGTCGGAGGCCGCCGCCGCGCTGGCCCAGTATGGCAATGTCGCCCCGGTCGTCCTGCACCACCGCACCGACTTCGCAGCGTCGATGATCGATGGCCGCACGGTCATGGAAATCGACCCCTACGGCCGCTCGGCTCAGGAAATGGAGCAGCTGTGGGCCTATCTCAACGAACGGCTGGACAAGAATTACCGTCGTAATGTCTTTGCCGGCACCAAGCAGGCGGGCGCGGGCGCCATTCGCCAGTCGGGTGGCTTCGGCCGCCGGATCGCTGGTCAGTAATCGGAGGCGGAGATGATGACAGGCAGCACTCTGGGACCTTCGGCCGGCGGCGGACTGCTCGCCAAGAAGGGGGCAGCGCGCCCGGCGATGCGTCGTCAGGCACAGATTCAGCAGACCGGTTTCGGCAACAGCGGCGGGGGCGGGCTTTCGGGCTGGCTGACCGGCGCTGAGGACGATTGCGGCTGGAACGACATGGGCGAAGGTCCGGCACCGGTGGTTGGCGGCGCGCGCAGCGCCATCGGCCTGACGGCGATGACCAATTCGCCCGAATCGCTTTACGTCAACGCCAACCCCGACGATTCCGACTGGGATGAAGCGGACAGCTACGATGACGAAAGCTCGGACTGGAATGCATCGGCGCCCGCATGGGAACCGACCGTTCCGGCAAACCCCGTCGGGGCGATGCAGGAACGGCTTCAGGCTGCGGCAACCGCCCAGCCGATGCCGGCCTACGCCGATCCTTACGCAGACGACACTCTCGAACTGGCGCTCGCCGACGAAGTGCCGATCGGCCTGTTCGGATCGATCCGTGCCGGTTGGGCCCGTTTCGTTGCCGCGATATTCGGGAGGGGCCCGATCACAGTGCTCCATCTCGATCACGCGACGCGCGAACGTCTGATCGACGCCGCTTATCGCGAAGGGCTCGACGAGACGTCGATCGCGACCCGCGCAATCGAGGATTATCTTGGTGCGCTCGCGTCCAGGAATGATAACACCAGCGTCAATTCCACGACGTGGAATTGACGAGCAATCGAAGGCAAGGACCGCACAGATGAGCAAGAGCTTCCGATTCGAACCGACGAGCACGAGCGGCCTGCAATCCGCCCTGCGCGCCGTCGTCGCACCCCTTTTGGCCGGTTCCATGCTCGCCGGGGCGTTCGTGGCGCTGCCCGCGATCGCTGGTGACCGTTCGGTCGACAAGGCGAGCGAAGCGTTGCAGGAAAACGACGTCGACCGCGCCGTGCACCACGCCGAAAAGGCCGTCGGCGAAGCACCGCGTGACGCCAATCGCCGCGCGCTTCTGGGTCAGGCCTACTTGCGCGCCGGACGCCTTACCTCGGCGCGCAGCGCACTGGGCGATGCGGTCTTGCTGGGCGAAAGCAGCCCGCGCGTGGCGCTGATGCTGGCGTTGGCCGAAATCGGCAGTGGCTCGTCACGTGCCGCCGTCGCCATCCTTGCCCAGCAGGGCAATTCCATTCCCGCCGCCGATCGCGGTCTTGCCTTTGCGCTAGCCGGTGAAACCGCGCGCGGGGTCGAAGTGATCTCCGCCGACATTCGCGCAGGCAACGATACGCCGAAGTCGCGCCAGAACCTTGCCTATGCCTATGCCCTTGATGGCCGCTGGCGCGAGGCGCGGCTGATGGCGTCGCAGGACGTCTCGCTCGACGTGCTCGATCGCCGCATGACCGAATGGGCGATGAATGCCCGTCCCGAATATGCAGCGGCGCGTGTCGCCGCGCTGGTTGGCGCAACGGTGCAGGCCGACAGGGGCATGCCGACCGAGCTTGCGCTGGCAAACTTCCCCGCGGCCAAACCGGTTGCCAAGCCCGTGCCGGTCATGGTCGCTGCAGCACCTGCGCCCGCGCCCGCGCCAGCGCCCGCACCGGCGATGGCCGCCGCACTTCAACCGGTTGCAGCTAAGCCCGTCTTGGCGAAGGCGCCCGCTCCCGTCGTGGTGGCCCGTGCCGAGCCTGCGAAATCCGAAGTGAAAATCGCCGCGATCCCCGCTTCAAAGGCCGCCGAACCGCGCGCCACGATGCAGCAGGCATTTGCCCAGCCGACAGCGAAGCAATCAGTTGTGGCCAAGCCCGTTGCCACGAAAGTCGCCATGGCCCCGGCCAGCAAGGCACCTGCTAAGCAATCCGCTGCGGCCCTGCCCGCACCCGGTGCGGGAGGATCGCACGTGGCGCAGCTCGGCTCGTATTCGTCCGAAGCCGCCGCCCGGGCTGGCTGGAAGGTGTTCCAGTCGCGCTACACCAATCTCAAGGGCCAACAGCCGGTGATCACGCTGGCCAAGGTGGACGGCAAGGATTACTGGCGCGTCGCCGCCGGCGGCTTCGATGCGAAAACCGCATCGCAGATGTGCCAGGCGGTAAAGGCGAGTGGCCAGGGCTGTCTTCCCATAGCCAAGGCCGCCACAAAGGCCGGCAACGGCGCTGTCCGCGTCGCAAAGGCCGACTGACGCCGGGAATATTCGCCGCCATTCGTGGCGCGAAATCAAACTGGGGCAATTCGAATAAGGCCAATTTCTCGAGGTTAGGGCCGTGGCGGCGGGGTGTAGCTGCCTTCCGGCATGCGGATCATTCCTTCCTGAGCGGCCGACGCGACGAGCCGCCCGTCGCGGGTAAAGAACTGCCCCCGCGTCAGAGCCCTGCCATGGCCGAGCCACGGCGAATCGGTTACGAAAACCAGCCAGTCGTCGGCCCGGAAATCGTCATGGAACCAAAGCGCATGGTCGAGGCTGGCGATGCGTGCCGCGTGGAATTGCATGCGCAGGGCCCGGCGAAACAGCGCGGTCGAGAGCAATCCGTAATCGCTGATGTAGGCGAGCGCCAAGCGATGGATCGCCGGATCATCAGGCAGCGGCGCGGTAAGCCGGAACCAGTAGAATGTGGGCCCTTCTGGCAGCTTGCTCGCGTCCCATTGCGAAGCAGGCGCGCGCATTTCGAACGGGCGATGGCGCACCAGTGCCGGAGGTGGGCCATCGTAATCCACCGATTGCTGCCGTGTCGGCGCGTCCAGTTCGTCGACGAGCCCGTCGGGTCCCAGAATATCAGGCATCGCGACCGGCCATTGCGGGGCCAGCGACTTGCGCTGGAACGATGCGGTCAGGTTCAGGATCGGCGTGCCGTTCTGCGACGCGATGACGCGACGGTTGGAAAAGCTGCCGCCGTCGAAGTCGCGTTCGACCCGCAGCTCTATGGGATAGGCTTCGTCGCCACCGCGCAGGAAATAGGCGTGCAGCGAATGGGGGTTGCGACCGTCGTCGATGGTCTGCTGCGCGGCGGCCAGCGCCTGCGACACGACCTGCCCGCCGAAAATCCGGCCGACCCCGTCCGGCATGCGCGGTGCAATGAAGACATCGTGCGCGACGCGATCGACTGTCAGCAGTCGGTTGAGGATGTCGACACGGTCCTGATCGGATCCGTCGAGAAGCGAGCGGCGGGTTTCTTTCATGCCCACGCCATGCAACCGCTTTGTTTCGGGGTCAATTGCACAGCGCAGCGCACCGGTGGTGCGTCCCGGCAAGCAAAAGCCCCGCCAGGATCGCTCCGGACGGGGCTTTTTCCCCCAACGCAGGTGGCGGTTCCTGTCAGCCGGCCGCGAGTGCGGCAAGCAGCAACAGGGCCACGATATTGGTGATCTTGATCATCGGGTTGACGGCGGGGCCGGCGGTATCCTTGTACGGATCTCCCACAGTATCGCCCGTCACGGCCGCCTTATGGGCTTCGCTGCCCTTGCCGCCGTGGTTGCCGTCTTCGATGTACTTCTTGGCATTGTCCCACGCGCCGCCGCCGCTGGTCATCGAAAGGGCGAGGAACAACCCGCCGACGATGACGCCCAGCAACAAGGCGCCCAGCGCGGCAAAGCCGTTCTGCTGCCCCGCGACCGCTGTGATGACGTAATACACCACGATTGGTGCCAGCACCGGCAAGAGCGAAGGCACGATCATTTCCTTGATCGCAGCTTTCGTCACCAGATCGACCGTGCGGGCGTAGTTCGGCTTGCTGGTGCCCAACATGATGCCGGGGTCGTTGGCGAACTGGTCGCGAACGTCCTTTACCACGTCGCCCGCCGCGCGGCCCACCGCTGTCATGCCCATCGAACCGAACAGGTATGGCAGCAATGCGCCCAGCAGCAGCCCGACTATGACGTACGGATTTTCAAGGCTGAAATCGACGTCAAGTTCCGGGAAAAAGTGGGCAAGGTCGGTAGTATAGGCAGCGAACAGGACCAGCGCGGCAAGCCCCGCCGATCCGATCGCGTAACCCTTGGTCACGGCCTTTGTCGTGTTGCCCACGGCATCCAGCGCGTCGGTGCGGGCGCGCACCGTATCATCGAGTCCCGCCATTTCGGCAATGCCGCCGGCGTTGTCGGTGACAGGTCCGTATGCATCGAGCGCCACGACCATTCCGGCCAGCGCCAGCATCGCGGTTGCACCATAGGCGATGCCGATCAGCCCGGCGAGCTGATAGGCGATGATGATGCCCGTCACGATGACCAGCGTGGGAAGCGCGGTCGCTTCCATGCTGATGGCAAGACCCTGGATCACGTTCGTGCCGTGGCCGGTTTCCGACGATTTGGCGATGGACCGAACCGGACGGAACTGTGTGCCGGTGTAGTACTCGGTGATCCAGATGATGAGACCGGTGATGGCAAGGCCCAGCATCGAACACCAGAACAGATCCATGCCGGTAAAGCCGCCGACTTGCGAAGCCATGCCTTCTTCGGAAAGTGGCATGCCGACGTCGACGTTTGCGATCAGGCCGGCGTCGCTGGCCTGGATCGGGGCGTTCATGTCGCCCAGCGCCAGTTGCGTGACGAAGAAGATGGCGGGGATCGACAGGACCGCGGTGACGAGGAAGCCCTTGTACATCGCGCCCATGATCGACTGTTTCGCGCCAAGCCGGACGAAATAGGTGCCGATGATCGAAGTGACGATGCAGGCACCGCCAATCAGCAACGGCAGGGCCATCAGTCCTTCGAGTTTGGCCACGCCCCCGAACAGCAATGCAGTCAGCACCATGGTGGCGCCGACGGTGACGACATAGGTTTCGAACAGGTCGGCCGCCATGCCGGCGCAGTCGCCGACGTTGTCGCCCACGTTGTCCGCGATCACGGCGGGGTTGCGCGGATCGTCTTCGGGAATGCCTGCCTCTACCTTGCCGACCAGATCGGCGCCAACGTCGGCGGCCTTGGTAAAGATACCGCCGCCAAGCCGGGCGAAGATCGAGATCAGCGATGCACCAAAAGCCAGCGCGACGAGCGCGTCGACAACCGTGCGATCATCGCTGCCGACCGTGAAACCGGCCAGTTCGGTGAGGTAATAATAGAAGATCGCGATCGCGAGCAGTGCAAGGCCCGCCACCAGCATGCCGGTGATGGCCCCTGCGCGAAACGCCAGTGTCAGGCCTTCTTGCAGGCCCGTTTGCGCCGCAGCCGCGGTGCGCACGTTGGCGCGGACCGAGATGTTCATCCCGATAAAGCCCGCGACGCCTGACAGGATCGAGCCGATCACGAACCCAATCGCGCTGATTGGGCCGAGGAATACGGCTACCAGCACCGCGACGATCACGCCAACGATGGCGATGGTTGTATATTGCCGTTTCAGGTAGGCCTGAGCCCCTTCCTGAATGGCGGCGGCGATTTCCTGCATTTTTTCGCTGCCCGCGGCAGCACCCAATACCTGGCGACTTGTGACGAAGCCGTACACTACGGCGAGCAGTCCCAGGACTATGGCGATCGTGACCAAGTTCACTACGCAATCCCCTCCAGTTTATTATCGCACCCCTTTTTGCGCGGGGTGTCTGGCGGGGAAGCTACACGGAAAGGGCCGGGGCGCAAGCGCGCTTTGCACAGGCCATTTTGGTCACGGTTCGCGTCGCGCAAGTCGATTCAGGTGTTTGTGTGACGATATCCAAGCACTTGACCCATTGGCAAAGGCGCACCGTCCAGCAACAGCGCGTGCACCCCGCGCGGGTGAACGATGCCGATGCGGGTTGCGGTCACCGGCGGTTCGGCGCCGGGGAGAAGAGTGAAGAGCAACTGGTAATCATCGCCCCAGGTCATTGCCTCGAGCGCTCGGTCGGTCAGTGCAGGATGGATCGGCACGGCGGCGCAGTCGATCGCGATGGTCGTGCCGCTGGCGTCGGCCATGCGGCTGGCGTCGAGCAGCAGTCCGTCGGAAATGTCCATCATGGCGGACACGATTCCGGCCAGTGCGAGCCCCTCGGCGATACGCGGCCGCGGGCGACGGTAGGAGAGCGAGGCGGGGCCGAAATCGCCCGCGACCAGCGCTTCGTATCCCGCCAGCGCGTTGCCGATCGTGCCGGTGACCCACAGCGCCTCTCCCGCCTTCGCATCGGCGCGGGCGGGCGATGGTGTCGCGGTCGCCTCCCCAATCGCGGTCAGCCCCACGGCGCGGGCCGACCCGCTGGGCGCGGCCACGGTATCGCCACCCAAGAGCGGTACGCCGAACGTGGTGACAGCTTCGCGGAGTCCTTCGGCAAAACGCGCGTCTTCCCGCGCATCGCCCAACGTATAGCCCAGCATGAGCGCCACCGGCCGCGCTGCTTTGGCGGCAAGGTCGGACAAGTTTACCGCCACCAACTTCCACGCCACGTCGGCCATGTCCTGCCCGCGAAGCCAGTGGACGCCTTCGACCATCATGTCGTGGGTGACGATCAGCGTCGCGCCGCCGACCTTCAGTTCGGCGGCATCGTCGGCAAGCCCGCGCGCGGCGGGATCGGTGGCGATGGAGCGCAGGGCGGCGATGAAGCGTTCCTCGCCGCTGGCCCCCGCTGCCGTCGCCGTCATGATCAGTCCCGAACGTCTTTCGCGATGGCGTCGAGCAGCCCGTTCACGAACTTCGCCTCGCGCGGTTCGAAGAATGCGTGGGCGACGTCGACATATTCGGTGATCGCCGCCGCCTTGGGCACGTCAGGGCGGGCGAGCAGTTCGTAAGCGCCGCAGCGCAGAATCTGAATCATCGTGCGATCCAGCCGGCGCAGGGTCCAGCCCTCGGCCAGTTTGTCCGAAACCAACCCGTCGATTTCGTCGCGGCGCGCTTCGACACCCTTTACCAGATCATCGAAGAACGCGACCTCCGCATCGGCGTATTGCGCGTCCTCGATCTCGCGGCCCAGCCGGTGCTGGTGGAATTCATCGAGCAGACGGGCAAGCGGCGTATTCTCCATGTCCAACTGGTACAGTGCCTGAACCGCGGCGAGGCGCGCGGCAGAGCGGGATTTGGATTTCGCGTTCATCAGGCTTCTTTCATGCGCATGGCGCCGAGGTAATCCATCTTGCCCACCTTTACCCCAAGCATGCGCAGGATGGCGTAAGTGGAGGCGGCGTGGAACTGGAAGTTGGGTTGCGAAAAGCTCAGCAGGAAATTTTCCGCCGTGAAGGGCATATGCCAGTCGCGATAGCGGAACTCCGCATCCGCGCCGATCAACGCTTCCATCTCGACCGGATCGATCGCTCGCAGTTTGGCGATAGCATCGGCGATCTTGGCCTTCAGCCCGGCGAAATCCTGCGGCGGCTCGCTCCGCTCCGGCTCAAAGGTACCGCTCTTCACCCGGTCGATCGCATAGGCGGAATGCGTGTGGCACGATTTCACCTGATAGGCGAAATCGAACATGTCGGGCGCAAGACGAGCGTTGATGATGCGCGCCGGGGCCCACCCTTCGGCCTCGCAATGGGCCTCTGCCTTGTCCAGCAGGTTCGCGACCGCGCCAAGCTGTTGCAGGCAGGTGGGCACGAATGCGTCGTAAAGCGTGATAGGCATCGTCAGTTTCCTTTGCGCCGGTCGAGCCGGATGGAGACGGAGCGCGCATGAGCGGGTAGCCCCTCTGCCTCTGCCAGTGCGACGGCGGCAGGGCCGATCGCGGCGAGCGCGTCGTCGTCCAGTTCGATGAAGCTGGTGCGTTTCATGAAGTCGAGCACCGACAGCCCGCTGGCGAAACGCGCGCGGCGGCCGGTGGGCAGCACGTGGTTCGGCCCCGCGACGTAATCACCGATGGCCTCGGGCGAATTGCGTCCGATGAACACCGATCCTGCGTGGCGGATGGATTCGAGGAACGGTTCGGGATCGGCAACGGCCAGTTCGACATGCTCGGCGGCCAGCGCATTGGCCAGCGCGGATGCTTCGTCCAGCGAGGCAACCTCGATGATGACGCCGTGGTCTTTCCACGACTGTTCGGCGACCTTGCGCGTGGAAAGCTGCGCCAGTTCCACCCCGACACGGTCGGCAACGCGGTCCGCGAATTCGGCATTGTCGGTAATCAGGATCGATTGCGCGACCGGATCGTGTTCGGCCTGGCTCAACAAATCGGCGGCGATGAAGCCCGGATCGTTCAGCCCGTCCGCGATCACGAGAATTTCGCTGGGCCCCGCGACCATGTCGATGCCGACGGTGCCGTAAAGCTGTCGCTTCGCCTCTGCGACCCAGGCATTGCCGGGGCCGGTGACGACATCGACGGGCGCGATGCGATCGGTGCCATAGGCCAGAGCGGCCACGGCCTGCGCCCCCCCGATGCGCCAGATTTCGTCCACGCCTGCAATGTGAGCGGCGGCCAGCACCAGCGGATTTACCACGCCGCGCGGAGTGGGCGTGACGACGGCCAGACGGCCCACACCGGCGACCTTGGCCGGAATGGCGTTCATCAACAGCGACGAAGGATAGGCCGCGCGTCCGCCCGGAACGTAAAGTCCGGCAGCATCGACTGGCCGCCAGATCGCGCCCAGCCGCACGCCCGCATCGTCGCGATAGTCGCGCCGTTCCGGCAATTGCGCCGCGTGATAGGCGCGCACGCGTTCAGCGGCGGTTTCCAGGGCATCGCGCAAAGTGCCGTCCAGCGCGTGATAGGCCGCTTCGCACGCCTGCGCGTCGATCCGCCAATCGCCATCGGACACGAGATCCCAGTGATCGAAACGCTTGGTGTAATCGATCAGCGCGTCGTCGCCTTCTGTCCTCACGCGTTCGAGGATACGGCGCACGTCGCGCGACACATCGTCGTCCACATCCCGCCTATCGGCGACAAGCCGGGCAAACGCCTTGGCAAAGCCGGGGTCGGAGGAAACGAGCCGCTTCATCAGGCGGCCTTCGCACTGTCCGAAAGAGCGCGGAAACTCTCGATCAGCGCGCCGAGCCGTTCGGGATCGGTTTTCAGCGCGGCGCGGTTAACGATCAGCCGCGCCGACACCGGCAGCAGTTCGGCAGTTTCAACCAGGCCGTTTTCGCGCAGCGTCGTGCCGGTGGACACCAGATCGACGATCCGCGTGGCGAGTCCCAGCGACGGGGCCAGTTCCATCGCGCCGTTCAGCTTCACGCATTCGGCCTGGATGCCGCGCGCTTCGAACCAGCGGCGGGTGAGGTTGGGATACTTCGTCGCGACGCGAAGGTGGCTGGCGTTGTCGAATTCGCCTTCGATGCCATCCTTAGGTTCCGCGATGGACAGCCGGCAGTGCCCGATGTCGAGATCGACGGGCGCGTAAAGGTCGGAATAATCGAATTCTTCGATCACGTCGGAACCGACGATCCCCGCCTGTGCCGCGCCGTGCGCCACGAACGTCGCCACGTCGAAAGCGCGCACGCGGATGATGCGCGTGTGCGGATCTTCGCAAGCGAACGAAAGCGCGCGGTTCTTCTTGTCGTGAAAGCCCGGTTCGGGAACGATCCCTGCGCGCGCCATCAGCGGAAGCGCTTCTTCGAGAATACGGCCCTTGGGCACGGCGAATGTGAGAGTAGAGGTCATGACAGCGGCGCAGATAGGCCCCGCGGGCCGTCAAGGCTAGGGGTAACTGACCGTCTTGGGCTTTTCGGGAATGGGGATGAATTCCTTGTCATCCCCCGGAACGAGCGGGAAACGGCCCGCTTTCCAATCCTCTTTCGCCTGTTCGATGCGTTCCATCCGGCTGGACACGAAGTTCCACCACACCCGGCGCGGACCCATCGTTTCCCCGCCCAACAGCATGACGCGCCCGCCGCGCCCGCTGTCCAGCGTCATCGCGCGGCCCGGTTGCAGGACGTGGAGCGCATAAAGTTCGAGCGGTTCGCCATCGACGCTTGCCTCACCCGAAACGAGCATGACGGCGCGTTCGTCGGCATCGGCGTCCAGAGGGATGGCGCCCCCTGTATCGAGCGCGATGTCGGCATAGATCGTTTCGGAATGGCAGGTGGTGGGCGCGGCCTGTCCCCAAAGCGATCCCATGATGACCCGCGCCTGCACCCCGCCATCGGTCAACAGCGGCAGGGCATCCGCGGCGATCCCTTCGAACGCGGGGTCGGTTTCTTCCAGGCGTTCGGGGAGCGCGAGCCATGTCTGCATCCCGAACAGGGGCATGCCCGACGCGCGTTCGGGCGCGGGGGTGCGTTCGGAATGGACGATGCCGCGCCCCGCAGTCATCAGGTTGACCGCGCCGGGACGGATAGTGGCGAACGAACCCAGCGAATCGCGATGATCGATCGCGCCTTCGAACAAATAGGTCACCGTCGCTAGTCCGATATGCGGGTGTGGGCGCACATCCATGCCACTGCCGGGCTCCAGCCTTGCGGGGCCGAATTCGTCGACGAACACGAACGGTCCGACCATCCGGCAATTGGCCGACGGAACGGCGCGGCGCACTTCGAATCCGCCGAGATCGTGACCGACCGGCGTGACGGTCTGCGCAAAGGGAGAGGGAGCGGGACTGGTCATGCGGGGCCTCCTTGTGTGCAGGGTGTGCGGGTCATCACGCTTCGCCGGGTGCGCTCGCCTTGATCGCCAGTGCGTGGACCCGCTGGCCGGGAAGATCGCCCAGCGCGCGGTTTACCATGCGCTGACGTTCGAGCCGCGACACCCCGGCAAACGCATCGGCCACGATGATCACGGAAAAATGCGATTCGCCCGTCCCGTCGTCGCCAGAATGGCCGCGATGGTTGGCGCTATCGTTGCTGACGACCAGCGTTTGCGGGGAAAAAGCGGCATTCAGCCGCTGGCGGATTTCGGTTTCGGCGGGCCCGGACGTGCTGTTCATGCGATCCGATATGGCGGCAGGTCTTCCATTTGCAAAGGCGATCCCTAATCTTTGGGGCACAATGCGATATGACAGGTTTCACGGGCGGTTCGAAAACGAAGGGCGCTGTTGCGAGGCTCCCGGCTGCGAGGAAGGGGGCGATTTCCGCGCGCCCGGATCGCGCGGACCCAGTTTCGACGGGCCGGGCGACTGGCGCTGGTTCTGTCTTGAACACGTGCGCGCGTTCAATGCGGGCTACGATTTCTTCAAGGGGATGAGCGCGGACGAGATACTCGACGCGCAATCGCCTATCGCGGGCTGGCGGCACAATGCGCGGGTCTATTCCGGCATGGGCAACGATGCGCCGCGCTGGGCCGATTTCGACGATCCGCTTGATGCGATTTCAGCGCGGGCGCGCAACATCCGCGGCGATCGCGAACAGCAGTGGGAGCAGGAAGCCTACGCCCGGCAGCGCGGGCTGGACGCCGCCGACCGGCGCGCGCTGGAGGAGCTGGGCCTGAGTTTCGACGCCGACCGGCCGATGTTGCGGCGGCGTTATTCAGAACTGGTGCGCCGCTATCACCCCGACCGCAACGGCGGGGACCGGAGCCACGAGGACCGGCTGCAACGCGTCGTCGCCGCCTATCAGCACTTGTGCAAGGCGCAGCGTTTCACTTGAGCCGGGCGTATAGGCCCACGATTTGCCCCGCGATTCGTCCCTCGATCAGCCCTCGCACATCGCCTTGAACTGGTCCGCGACCGCGCCCCATCCATCGTCGAAGCCCATTTCGGCGTGGTTGTTCATCGCCTCTTCGGTCCAGTGGCGGGCAGAGGCGTTGTAGCGCGTGCCGTCACCTTCGGGCACGACTTCCCACGTGCCGATCATGAACGGATCGGCCGGTTCGTAATCGCCGCCCATCAGGCTGATCGCATCGGTGACGACGAACCGCCGCCCTTCGTCCCACGCGAGGAAGATTCCGTCCTGCGGCATCTTTTCGCCATCGGGGCCCAGCATCATCATCGCGCTTCGCCCGCCGGGCCGGCGATCCTGTTCGATCATCTCGATCCGCCACGGGGCCGGGCACCACCATTCCTCCTGCCGGTTGGCGAGTACGTCCCAGCAACGTTCGACCGGCGCTGCGATCAGGCGAGTGACTTTCAGTTCGTGCATGAGAAACTCCGTTTTCGGATCAGTCCCTGTTGGGCGCACCAAGCGGGAAATATCCGCGATAGGGGTAGGCCGCATCGATACACGCCCGCATTTCGGGCAAGGCGTTCAATCGTGTGCGCAATGCTTTGAGTTCTGGGCAATCGTCGCCGATCTCCTCCACCCAGTCGGCATAGAACAGCGACGGGGCCGCCGCGCATTCGACTAGCGTGACCGGCCCCAGTCCCAATGCACCGGCACGCGGCTCCAGCCAGGCATAGGCCTTGCGCAACAATTCCCGTGCTTCGCCCTGTCGAGCCGTGTCGGGGGCATCGGGCGCACGCAACTGTTCGTTCACGACGATCTGCATCACGTTCATGACATAGTTGTCGAACACGCGGTCAAGATTGCGCAATTCGGCTGCGCGGGCTGGCGGAAGCAGGAACGCAGCCTGCTCGTGACGCGCGGCAAGGTGTTCGATGATCGACGTCGCCTCGAACACCACGGTGCCGCTATCGTCCAGCACAGGAAACTTGCCGAAAGGGCCGCCGTGTCGCGCAACAAATGCGGCGTTGTCGGGGTGACCGGGGTCAAGGGTCTTGAGCCGGTAATCCAGCCCCGCCGCATGGAGCGCGATCTGCGCCTTCCACGTATACGACGAGAAGGGGTGGCCGTAGAGTTCCATTAATCCGCCTTTGCCGCTTCGATCGCGGCGATGTCGATCTTGCCCATTGTCATCATTGCTTCGAACACCCGTTTGGCGACGGCGGGGTCGGGGTCGACGATGCCCTCGCTCAATTGCACGGGCGTGATCTGCCAGTTGAAGCCCCAGCGATCCTTGCACCAGCCGCACGCCGATTCCATGCCGCCATTTGCGACGATGGCGTTCCAGGAGCGATCGGTTTCGTCCTGCGTCGTGGTCGCGACCTGAAACGAAAAGCTTTCGTTCGGCTTGAACGTGTCACCACCGTTGAGGCCGATGCAGGGCTGGCCCAGCACGGTGAATTCCACGGTAAGCACGCTGCCCGCCGCGCCATCGGGATAATCGGACGGCGCGCGCATGATCGTGCCGACCGCGCTGTCGGGAAAGGTTGCGGCATAAAAGCGCGCCGCATGTTCGGCCTCCCCATCGTACCACAGGCACGCGCGGATCGGCGGGATCATGCAGCACCTCCCGCCATGCCGTCCAGCTCCTTGCCCCGGCGATAAGCACGACGCGCGCGAAGGCGGGTTGCATAGGCGGTGAACGACGGGCGTTCGGGCAGGGTGCCGAACATCAGCCCCCAATCGACCGCGCTGCCGACATAGACATCCGCCATCGTGAAACGATCGCCGCAGACGTAATCATGACTGTCCAGCCACCATTCCAGCGTATCGACCGTGCGATCGAAATTGCCGAAGCCCGCCATCCCTTCCTGTTCGGAGGTGGGGGCAAAACCCATCGCCTTGCCGGTAACCGCCTGTTCGACTGGCCCTGCGGCAAAAAACAGCCAGCGGAAATAGTCTGCCTTTTCACGGTCGGTGGGCAACAATCCGGCTTCAGGGTGGATTTCGGCAAGGTAGTGGCAGATCGCCGCGCCCTCGGTGACCGTCCGGTCGCCGTCTGCTGCGTGGTGGACGATGGTCGGGATCTTGCCCATCGGGTTCACGTCGATCAGCGCCTGCGGCTTGGCGTCCCACGCAACGGGCACGACTTCGTATTCGGCGCCGACTTCCTCCAGCGCCCAGCGGGCGATCTGGCCCCGGCTCATCGGATTGTGAAAGAAGGTTATCGTGCTCATCGGCCTATCCCTTCGTAGGGTTTGCGCACAGAATGCCGCGCGACACCGGCATCAACGGCCCAGCGTGTAGATCGGGTCGAAGCCGCCAAAGATCATGCGCTTGCCATCGAACGGCATGTCGTCCGGCATCTTGAAGCGTTCGTCTTCCTGCATCTTTGCCGCTGCTGCGTCGCATGTCGCGCGGTCGGGCCAGATCATCCACGAAAACACGATCTTCTCGCCCGGCTGCGCTTTTACCGCCATGCGGAAATCGGTCGTCTTGCCGTCGACGATGTCGGCCTCTGCGCATTCCACGACTTCGATCGCGCCATATTCGCGGAACCATTCGCCCGCTTCGGCGGCCATCTTCCGGTAATCTTCCATCCGGCCTTCCGCCACGGGAATGACAAAGCCCTGAACGTACATCTCAATTCTCCTTCGGCGTATTGCGCTCGAACGCGGCGAGCTGGTCGGCCAGCGCCTGTTGCCACGCGGGGCGCGCCTTGCCCCGTTCGACATAGGCGGCAAGCGTGGGCTGGCTCGAAATCAGGTCGCTCGCGCTGTCGATCGCCATCAGAACGTGGATCATCAGCACGTCGGCGATGGAAAATTCGCCGGCCAGCCAGTCGCGCTGCGCCAATCGGTGCGCCACCGGCTCAAGCTTCTTGGCCAATCCTTCGATCAGGCTGGGCATCCGCTGTTCGGCCCAGTCCTGCCCGCGCGAAAAGAAATTCACATTGTTCAGTTCGATCGCGCCGGGGTCCACCGAATTGAGCGCGGCAATAAACCACGACATCGTATCGGCCCGCGCCTGACCCGCTGGCGGCAGCAGGCGCGCGTCCTTTTCCGCGATGTGCAGCAGGATCGCCCCACTTTCGAAATAGCGCACGTCCCCGTCGCGCAGGGCAGGGACCTGCTTCCACGGCTGCACCGCTTCATACCCGTCGGGCTTGTGCCGAACGTCGATCAGGTCCTCTGCATAAGCCAGTCCCGCCTCCTCGCACGCCCAGCGCACGCGGACATCGCGGACGAGTCCGTGCACGAACGATGGCACCCAGCGATAGGCGGTCAGGACGAGCGGTGCGTTGGGATCTATCGGCATGGTCGTGGTCCTTGCTTGGGCGTTCGATCAGGCGTCCGTCTGGGCGGGCGGACCAGCCTCCATCGCCGCCTGATCCATCCACATCGGTTCCCAGATATGCCCGTCGGGATCGGCAAAGGCGTGGCTCATCATGAAGGGGTATTCGGTCGGCGGATCGATGTCGGCGGTGCCGCCATGCTCTCCGGCAAGTCGGTTCATTTCGGTGACCTCGTCTCGCGTATCGAGACTGAGACACAAGCGCAGGCTGGACGAACCGTCGGACGTGATCGGGCGATCTGTGAATTGATGCCATTTCGCATGGGTCAACAGCATGACGACGATAGTGTCCGACCACTGCATCGCGGCGGCGGTTTCGTCGGTAAACTTCGGCTCGTTCACGAAGCCAAGCGCGTCGTAGAACGCCATCGATCGCGGAAGGTCGGCGACCGGCAGGTTTACGAAAATCATCCTTGGCATACAGGCTTCTCCGGCAGGTCCGGCGCGACTCGCGCGCTTATTTCGTTGCGATTCGTGCGTTAACAGGTTACAAAAAGCAACCATGAAGTTTCAAAAGGAAACCACAATCGAAACGCAAGCCGGACACGTGGCCCGGCAGGGCGAATTTCACGGTCGCTGGTATGGCGATGCCTGTGGTGCCGCGTTCGCGATGGAACTGCTGGGCGAACGCTGGACGATGCTGGTCCTGCGCGAACTGATGCTTGGCCCGCTGCGGTTTTCGCGGCTGCGTGCCAGCCTTCCGGGAATCAGCGCCAAGGTGCTGACCGAACGGCTCGAAACGCTGGAATCCGCAGGGCTGCTGACGCGCCGCATGCTGCCGCCGCCGACTTCGGCGCAGGTCTACGAACTGACCGAGTGGGGTTACGAGACGGAAACGATCATGCAGGTATTGGGCCGTTGGTCCGTTCGGTCGATGGCGCACGACCCGACGCTGCCGCTGACCCCGGTGTCGTGCATGTTGTCGATGCGCACGATGATCCATGCCGATCGGGCAGAGGGGCTCGACATGGTCGTCGACTTCGCATTTGGCGAAGAACGCTTCACCGCCCGGCTGTCCGGCGGTCAGCTGGGCGTGGCGCGCAGCGAACATGCGTCGCCCGATGCCGACCTGTCGTTCGCCGCCGCATCGCCCAATGCGATCCTCCCGTATATCTACGGCAAGCGTCCGTTGGACGAGGTGGAGCGCGATTTCGGGCTGGAATTGTCCGGCAGCCGGGATATCGCCGATCGGTTCGCGGCGCTGTTTGCCCTGCCTTCGAAAGTCATTTCAAAGTCTACCTGACATCATCGCCTGTTGCAGCGCGGCGCACAGGCGTTTACCGCGCGCCTTGCGATGAACGATATGACCAACAGCCACCAGACCCTGCTTGCCGCCCCCGACATCGAAGTCGACGTGCGCGCGACCTTCGGAATCGATATCGACATGAAGGTCCCGGCCTTCTCTCGGCCGGACGAGCGCGTGCCCGATACGGACGAATCGTACGTCTTCGATCCTGATACGACGCTGGCGATCCTTGCCGGCTTTGCCCACAACCGCCGCGTGATGGTCCAAGGCTATCACGGCACGGGCAAGTCGACGCACATCGAACAGGTCGCCGCGCGGCTCAATTGGCCCTGCGTGCGGATCAACCTCGACGCTCACATCAGCCGCATCGATCTTGTCGGCCGCGACGCCATCGTCCTGCGCGACGGGTTGCAAGTCACCGAATTTCGCGAAGGGCTGCTGCCGTGGGCGCTGCAGACGCCGACCGCGCTTGTGTTCGACGAATACGACGCGGGCCGCCCCGACGTGATGTTCGTGATCCAGCGCGTGCTGGAAACGGCGGGCAAGCTGACGCTGCTGGACCAGAACCGGGTGATTCGGCCCAACCCGTGGTTCCGCCTGTTCGCGACGGCAAACACCGTCGGACTTGGCGACACCAGCGGGCTTTATCACGGGACGCAGGCGATCAACCAGGGCCAGATGGACCGCTGGAACATCGTCGTCGGGCTGAACTATCTTCCCGAACCGACCGAAGTTGCGATCGTCCATGCCAAGGTGCCCGAAATGGATACGGACACGATCGCCAAGATGGTCCGTACCGCCGATCTTTCGCGGCAGGGTTTTATGAACGGCGACATCAGCACGGTGATGAGCCCGCGCACGGTGATTTCGTGGGCGCAGAACACGCAGATCCTCGGCGATCTCGGCTTTGCCTTCCGCCTCTCGTTCCTCAACAAGTGCGACGAGACCGAACGCATGTTGGTGGCCGAATATTATCAGCGCGTGTTCGGCAAGGAATTGCCCGAAAGCGTCGTCCACAAAGCTTGATAAGCGCGCGGGGCCTGACCTCGCCCGCAGATTGCGCTATCCTCCTGTTCCAGAAAACAGAGCAGGAGGATGCCATGACCGATCATGTGTTCAAGCTGAGCGAGATCGTCGGAACGTCGCACGAAGGCAGCGACGCCGCGATCAAGGCTGCGCTGAAACGTGCGCAAGCCTCGATCCGCAACATCAAGTGGTACGAGGTCGTCAGCCAGCGCGGCTATATCGAAGACAACGGCACGGTTCAGCACCAGGTCGTCATCAAGGTCGGCTTCGCGCTGGAGGATTAGGCGCCGCGCGGGTCAGCCCCGCCGGAACAAGAGGCGGCAGGCCGGGCCGCACCAAGCTCCCGCGCCCGCCGCTTGTCCCGTATCAGTCGGCAGGGTTGTGCCTTTCGACAAAGGCTACTGCTGCCTCCAGCATCTTCTGGCGTGTCGCCGAAGTGGACAGCCAGTGGTCCTCTCCGTCCAGCGTGACCAGCTCCACCGGCTTGCCTGCCCGTTCGAGCGCGGCCTTCATCGATGTCGAATGATAGATCGGTACGACCGAATCGTCCTTGCCGTGGATGAGCAGGATTGGCGCGTTGGCTTGCTGCGCATGATCGCGCGGTGAAACCTGGCTCCACGTGCTGCGCGGACCGAAATTGCGATCGATCGAATCCCGCCCGACCTTGCCGAAGAACATGCTCAGGTCATCCTTGATCAGCATGTCGGTAATGTCGCTAACGGGGGCGACCGCGACGGCGCACTTGTAGATGTCCTTCTGCAAGGTCACCCCCGCCAGAGCGGCATAACCGCCATAACTGCCCCCGACGATACAGGCCCGCCTGGGATGGACGATCCCCTGCTTTGCCAGTTCGGCCAGACCATCGGAAATGTCGGACTGCATCTTGCGGCCCCATTCGCCATCGGCGGCACGCTGAAAGGCGAGGTCGCGATTGGTCGAGCCGCGGAAGTTGGGCTGGAACACGGCATAGCCGCGCGACGCATAGGCCTGCGCCCACCAGTCGAAGTTCGTCGTGTCATGGGAATAGGGTCCGCCGTGCGGCAACATGACGACTGGCAAGGTCTTCGCTTCCCTGCCGGGCGGCAGGGTCAGCACGCCGTCCATCTGCAATCCGTCGGCGGCCTGATAGCGCACGATGCGCACCGGGCCGACCGCTTCGTTGGAGATCGCCGGATAGTCGCGGCCCAGAATGTTGGCATTCATCGATACCGTGTCGATCAGATACCACGAACCGCTGTCCTTGTTGCCCGACGTATGGACGATGAACTTGGTAAGGTCGGGCGAAATTCCCTCAAGCCGGGGGTGGCGGCCAAGGAACGACGCGGCAAGCTGCTGCATCGTCTGTTCGATGGCGGGGTCGGCCATCTTCGGGAAAGCCTTACCGTCCTCGAGATATCCCAGCATGCTCCCCGTGACGGGATGGCGATAAATCCGGTTCACGGGGACATTTTCGAGGAAAGGTTTGGGTGTGCCGCCGGATAGCGGCACTTCCATCCACTGCACTTCGCTGCCTATCGGTGCGAGCGAGTAGATCACGCTGTTCCCGTCGTATCCGAGCGTGACGAGATCGACATTGCCATCCGGTGCGACGCCGCTGACGATCTTCTTTTTCGCCGAGTTTTCGATCCGCCAAATGCCGCCCTGATTGCTAATCGCCAGCTTCGCCCCGACATTTCCCGCGGCATCGACCAGCCATGTGGCCCATTCGCCTTGATCTCCGCCGGTCGCGACCTGCTTTTCCTTCATCGCAGCGACGTCGATCTTGAACAGGCCGGGGCTAGTCCGTCCGTTAAGGACATAGCCGGTGTTGCCGAATTCCCGGTCCAACCCCTGTCCGCTCACGAACAAGTTCCACTTTCCGTCGATCTGGCGCATGCCGTAGTGGCCGAAAGTCAGCTTCAGCTTCGACTGATCACCTTCGAATATCTGCTTGGTAGTGCCCTTGTCGACATCAAGCACGATGCTGCCAAAGGCTTCGTACCGCAAACGCCGGAATTCTGCCGGCACTGCGGTCGTCTGGCTGGCCCGAACCACGAGATGCCCGGGTCCCACCCATTGCACGTCGCGAATCTTGGCCTCTCCGGCCGGCAGTGCGACCAGCGGCTTGCCGGTGCTGTCCCAGACCACGACAGTCGGCGCGCCCTTGAGCGTCATCGCGGCAGCAAGGCGCGATCCGTCGGGTGCGATGTCCATCGCCGTGATGTCGGGCAAGTTGCCATAGGCGGAGACCGGCGGTGCCTCGGCCATGGCGGGCGCAGACGCCAAAAGCGCGCCGACAAAGGCGCTGCGCATGAAATAACGCATTAGAAAAATCCCCCGAAACGACCCTGTAGACCCCGGTCGCGCACCCAAATTCGTCGCGCCCATGCCCAGTGTATGACGGGCAAGTCATTGGAGGTAAAGGCGGTTTCTGTTGCAACCGAAAACAATTCGCAAGGGCTGCGCGGCCTATTCCTCCGGATAGAGCGCCCGCACGAAATAAAGCCCCTGCGGCGGAGCATTCAGGCCCAGCGCCTGACGTTCGCGCGCGGCCAGCGCATCGCGAACGTCGCCCGGTCGCCAGCGGCCCATGCCGACCAGCGCGAGGCAGCCGACCATCGAGCGTACCTGATGATGTAGAAAACTGCGTGCTTCTGCGTGGATGCGGATTTCTTCGCCGCCGAGCCCCGACACGCGCTCGACATCCAGCCGGTCCAGCGTCTTGATCGGGCTTTGCGCCTGACAATGGGCCGAGCGGAAGGTCGTGAAATCGTGATGGCCGACAAGGTGCTGCGCGGCTTCGTGCATGGCATCGGCATTCAGCGGCGGGGCCAGTTGCCAAGCGCGATTGGCATCAAGCGTCAGCGGCGCGCGGCGATTGACGATGCGATAGACATAGCCGCGACCGATGCACGAAAACCGCGCATGCCAATCTTCGGGCACGATCCGGCACTCCGTGACCGCGATGGGATCGGGGCGCAGCTTGGCATTCACACCTTCCATCAGGCGGAACGGTTCGATGTCCTTGGCCACGTCGACATGGGCGCGCATGGCCAGCGCGTGAACGCCGGTATCGGTGCGCCCGGCGGCATGCATCCGCACGTCCTCGCCGGTGATGGCCTGAACCGCTTCCTCCACCGCTTGCTGCACCGACGGGCCGTGGGCTTGACGCTGAAGCCCCATGAACGGTGTACCGTCGAATTCGAGGGTGAGGGCAAAGCGGCGCATGATCGGGCTCAGCGAATTTCCGTGCCGGCGGGGATGGGATATCCGCGCAGCATCGCCGCCGTCTCCATCGCCGGCTTCCCGGCGCGCTGAACCAGCGTGGGCCGGATCGCGCCAAACCCGCACGCGATCGTCAGTTCGTCGTCCAGCGTTGTCGCGGTTGCGCCGCTGCGGCCGATCACGTCGGCAGCCAGCACTCGGATGCGTTCGCCCTCAAGCTCGAAGAAAGCGCCGGGGCGCGGGGCAAAGGCGCGGACCTGCCGTTCGATGAATTCCGCGCCCTTCGCAAAATCGATGCGTGCTTCGGCCTTGTCGATCTTGTGCGCATAGGTGACGCCCTCGATGGGTTGTGCCTCGGCGCGGACATGGGGCAGGCGGGACAGGACCTCGACCATCGCTTCGGCGCCCATCGTTGCGATTTCGTCGGTCAGCTCGCCCGCGTTCTTTTCATCGATCCGGGTGGTGCGCTTCAAAAGCATGGGCCCGGTGTCCAGGCCCTTTTCCATCTGCATGATCGTCACGCCCGTCGTCGCGTCGCCCGCAAGGATCGCGCGCTGCACCGGCGCGGCTCCCCGCCAGCGCGGCAGGATCGAGCCGTGGACGTTGAGGCAGCCGTGCTTCGGCGCCTCCAGCACCGGGACCGGCAGCAGCAGGCCATAAGCCGCGACCACCGCGACATCGGCGTTCAGCGCGGCAAAGGAGTCCCTCTCCTCCTGCGGCTTGAACGAGGACGGCGTGCGCACTTCGATGCCCATTTCCTCTGCCGCAAGATGCACGGCCGAAGGCTGCAATTTCTTGCCCCGACCGGCCGGGCGCGGCGGCTGGGAATAGGCGGCGGCGATTTCGTGCCCGGCGGCGGCAATGGCCCGCAGCGTCGGTACCGCAAAGTCCGGAGTGCCCATGAAAATGACGCGCATGTTGAGTATCCCATCGCCGGACTTCCCGCCCTGCGCCGAAGTCCCTATCTATCGTCACATGGCTTCACAAGACCCGCGCGGGAACGAGATAGAGGTGCTGGCCGCGGCATTGTCGCGACTGCCGGGGCTTGGCCCCCGTTCCGCACGCCGTGCGGTGTTGTGGCTGGTGAAACGGCGCGAATCCGCACTGGTCGAGCTTCTGTCCTCGTTGCAGGCGGTTCAGGAAAACCTTGTCGAGTGCCACACCTGCGGCAATGTCGACACGTCCGACCCCTGCCACATCTGCGCCGACCCGCGCCGCGACGGCCGATCGCTCTGCGTGGTGGAGGATGTCGCGGACCTGTGGGCGCTGGACCGGGCAAAGCTGTTTAGCGGGCGCTATCACGTGCTGGGCGGCAGGCTGTCGGCGCTGGAAGGAATCGGGCCGGAGGATCTGAATATCGGCACGTTGCTGGCCCGCATCGACGAGGGCGTGGACGAAGTCGTGCTGGCCATGAACGCCACGCTGGAGGGGCAGACGACCGCGCACTACATTGCCGAACGTCTGGAGGAACGGCCCTTGCGCGTGACGCAATTGGCGCATGGCCTGCCGGTCGGCGGCGAGCTCGATTACATGGACGAAGGCACACTGGCACAGGCCTTGCGGGCGCGCCGACCAGTGGGTTGAACGGTATCCAAGCCTTCTTGCCGGAATCGCACCGCGTCCCTAAATAGGCGGCATGGCTATCCGCGAAATCATCGAAGTCCCCGATCCGCTGCTCAAGCAGATCTCGAAACCAGTCGAAACGTTCGACGACGAGCTCAAGACGCTCGTCGATGACATGTTCGAAACCATGTACGACGCCCCCGGCATCGGGCTGGCCGCGATCCAGATCGGCGTTCCGCTGCGCGTGCTGGTGATCGACCTTCAGCCCGACGACCCAGATGCAGAGCCGGAACCGTGCAACCACGACGGCCACCATCACACGCATCAGCCGACCTTGCGCGAGCCGCGGGTTTTCGTGAATCCCGAAATCCTCGATCCGTCGGAAGAGACTAAGGCCTATCAGGAAGGATGCCTTTCAGTCCCCGACATCTATGCCGAGGTCGACCGTCCCGCGACCTGCCGCGTCCGCTGGCAGGATCTTGATGGCGAATTCCACGAAGAAGCGATGGACGACCTGATGGCGGTCTGCATCCAGCACGAGATGGACCATTTGAACGGCATAGTCTTCATCGATCACCTGTCGCGCCTGAAGCGCAACATGGCGCTCAAGAAGCTGGAAAAGCTGCGCCGCGCGGCATAGTTTTTTAGGCCCCTCAGACGCCGGGCGCGGCCAATCAAGGCCGCTTGGCTCGCCGCATGAGCGGCGGCGGCCGTTCGGCCTTGCGGGTGTCGCTTCGCGCCCCGTTCTTGGTATGCGCTCTTCAGTTATGCTGACGCCGGCTTCTGCTTTTGTTGCGGTAGCCGGCGTTTTCAGTGCGCAATCAGGCGGCGACCGCTTCGTCGTGCAGCGTCTCCATCGCGGCCTTGCAGTCGCGGGCGCATTCGCGGCACATCTGGGCACAGCGCTTGCAATGCGCGTTGTCGTGCTTTTCGCATTCGTCGGCGCAGGCTTCGCAGGCCTTGACGCACACGGCCAGCATCGCGCGGATGACGGCGCGGTTTTCGTCGGTCCGACGGCTTGCCACGCGATATGTCGCGGTGCAAATGTCCGATGCGTCGCTGCACAGCCGGATGCACCGGCTCATGTCCATCTCCTCCGCACTGCACGCATCGGCGCATGAATTGCAGATCGCGGCACAATAGAGCGTGTGCTTGACCGCAAGGCCGAGGCTTTGGTTGTAATCGTCGCCGACCGCGGGGTGTTCGGAAATCATCTTCTCGATGGACATCAAATTCTCCTTCTACCCCACTGACGGATGAAGCGGGGGAGAAGTTCCGACAAGTTCGCCCACCCGCTTGCCTCGTGCGATGTTCGATGTATGTTCCTGGCATGGATTCTCTTGCGCTGCTTTTCGTCATCGTCGCCATTTGCACCGGGCTTGGCATCGGCTGGTACCTCGGCAGTCGTCCCGTGGCCGACTGGCGCGCGCGTCACGCCGAACGTGATGCGGAGGCGCGGGCGCTGGACGACAAGTTCAGGACCGCCATTGCCGAACTTGCAACGATGAGCGAGCGGGCGGACCATGCAGGTGCGCTGGACACCCAATTGCGAGAGGCGCGGCTACAGGTAGAGGCGCTGCGCGTTTCGGTCGCGGAACTGAACAAGGACCGCGCCAATCTGGCCGAGCGCGAAATGTTGCTGAAGGAGGCTCGTGCAGAACTGGGCAAGCAGTTCGAGGCGATGGGCGTAAAGGCGCTAGAGGGCGCGCAGGCGCGGTTCCTCGAACGCGCGAACGAGCGGTTTACCGAAAGCGAGAAGACCAACGCCGAAAAGATCAAGGCCCTGCTCGATCCCGTGGGCGACCGGCTGAAACGATACGAAGACCAGGTCGAAAAGCTGGAGAAGGAGCGCAAGACCGACTTCGGCCAGCTGGCGGGCGTGATCGAGCAGATGCGCGTGGGACAGGAAGAGGTCCGGCGAGAAGCGCAGCGGTTGGGCAATTCGCTGACCAACGCGCCCAAGGCGCGGGGCCGGTGGGGGGAACGGGCGTTGCAGAACGTGCTGGAACAGTGCGGGCTTGCCGAACACACCGATTTCCATCTCGAACATTCGATGGATACCGACGAAGGGCGGCTGCGTCCCGACGCGATAGTCAACGTGCCGGGCCAGAAAAAGCTGGTCATCGACGCGAAGGTTTCGCTTAATGCCTATCAGGCCGCGTTCGAGGCGGACGAGGGGCCTGAGCGGACGCGCCATCTCGACCTTCACGCCAAGTCAATGCGCAACCACGTGCAGACGCTGGGGTCGAAGGGCTATCAGAGCCAGTTCGACGATGCGCCCGACTATGTCGTGATGTTCGTGCCGGGCGAACATTTCGTGGCCGCCGCGCTCGAACACGATCCGGAACTTTGGGATTTCGCGTTTCGTAACAAGGTATTGTTGGCCACACCGACCAACCTCGTCGCCATCGCAAGGACGGTGGCGCAGGTCTGGCGGCAAGACAAGATCGCGAACGAAGCGGTCGAAATCGGGAAGGCCGGGGCGGAGCTTTACGACCGGCTGGCAGTGGCGGCCGAACACCTGAAACGCGTAGGTGGCGGGCTGGAAACCGCGGTCAACAACTACAACAAGTTTGTCGGTAGTTTCGAACGCAACGTCCTGTCGTCGGGCAAGCGGCTGGCGGATAAGGGCATCGAGATCGGCAAGCGCGAGATCGAGGCGGTGCCGCTGGTCGAATCCGCGCCTCGATACAGCGCGGAGGATGCCGCGGCGGTGGACGAAACGGCGCCACGCCTGTCGCTATCCGCAGAAAGCAAGGCCGGCTGATCCGGCCCACGTCGCCGATCAGCCGATCTTGGCGAGCACTTCGTAAGCCAGCACCGCACCCGCGACCGCGGCGTTGAGGCTGTCGGCGCGCCCGCGCATGGGCATGTGGACGCGCAGGTCGCATTCCATCTCGTACTCCTCGGGCAAACCGCGCGATTCGTTGCCGACCATCACGAAACACGGCGCGGCGTATGCGGCGGTTCGATAATCGTGCGATTCGCGCAGCGATGCGGCGACCAATTGGCCCGGCCCGGCGCGCAGCCAGCCCCGGAATTCGTCCCAGCGTGCCTGCGCCAGCGGCACGGTGAAAATCGCACCCATGCTTGCGCGCACGGCTTCGACGCTGAACGGATCGGCACAATCGTCGATCAGCACCAGCCCGCCCGCACCCACGGCATCGGCGGTGCGCAGCATCGTGCCGAGATTGCCGGGATCGCGCATCGCCTGAGCTACGAGGATCAACGGCGATGCCGCACGATCGATCTTGCCCAGCGAAGTATCGAATTCGGCGAACACACCGCACACGGCCTGCGGGTTTTCCTTGCCGGTGATTTTTTCGAGTGCGGCTTCCGAAACCTCGATCACGTCGCCGCCTGCGCGTTCGACGTCGACGATCAACGCATCGAGCAAAGGGTGGTGCTCGCGTCGTTCTGCCATAACCAATGTTTCGGGCAGCCGCCCGGTTTCGCGCGCGTCGGTCAGCAGGCGCAGGCCTTCGGCCATAAAACGCTGTTCTCGCTTACGGTGCTTTTTGTCGCGCAGCGATCGCAGGTATTTTACGGTGGGGTTGGAGAGGCCGGTGATCTGGCGCATCCGCCCGGCTCCTATTCTTCGCCGAAGCGATCCTCGACCAATGTGCAGAGTTGATGGAGCGCGTCGGCGGCATCGGGGCCAAAGGTAATGATCTCGATCTCGTCGCCCTTCGCCGCGCCCAGCATCATCAGGCCCAGGATGGAACCGCCTGCGGCCTCGAACGCTTCGCGCACGACGCGCACGCTGGTACCTTCGGGCAGCCTCGCAACCATTCCCACGAACTTGGCGCTGGCGCGGGCATGCAAGCCACGCTGGTTCGCGATCGTGACCCGGCGGCGCTGCCCTTCGCTGGTCGTCGTCATGCGTCCTGCCCAAGGAATTCAGATGCGATGGTGATATAGTTGCGCCCCGCGTCGCGCGCGGCAGTCACTGCCTGTGTCACCGAAAGTTCGTTGCGCGCACCGGCCAGCCGGATCAGCATGGGCAGGTTGATGCCCGCGATCACTTCGACCTTGCCCGCATCCAGCAACGAAATTGCGAGATTCGATGGCGTACCGCCGAACAGGTCGGTCAGGATGATGACCCCCTTGCCCGAGTCGGCCGACGCGATCGCGTCGCGAATGTCGTTGCGGCGCTGTTCCATGTCGTCATGGGGACCAATGCAGATCGGCACGACGTTTTCCTGCGGACCGACCACATGTTCCATCGCGCGGAGGAATTCTTCCGCGAGATTGCCGTGGGTTACGAGTATAAGCCCGATCATGTCGTTCCTGTTTCAGTCCGCTTTCACGCTATCGCGCATTCGATGAACCGGGGGTGGCCATGGCGGCCGCCGGGGAATTGGCCCCGATCACGAACGGGTCGAGCCTTCGACCAGATCGTTGGTGCCCGAGTCAAGGTTACGATGCAGCAGCGTCGGTGATCGCCCTTTTTCGCGCAAGGCCCGTGCTAGGCTTTCCGCTGCAAACACCGACCGATGCTTGCCGCCCGTACAGCCGAACGCAATGTTGACGTAGGCTTTTCCCTGCGCCTCGTACCGGGGCAGCAGCATCAGCACGAGGCCGCGAATGCGCGCGAACGCTTCGTCCCATGCCGGATCGGCGCGGATGTGTTCGGCAACCGGTTCGTCGCGGCCCGTCAGGGGGCGCAATTCGTCGATCCAGTGCGGATTGTCGAGAAACCGCATATCGAAGACGAGATCGGCGGTGGGCACCATGCCGCGTGAAAAGCCGAAGCTGGACACGGTCACCGTCATGTCTTGCGGTGCGCTGGGCGCAAAGAGTTCGCGGATCGTGCGTTGGAGGTCGTTGGTCGAAAACTGCGTCGTCGAAATCACCACGTCGGCGATGCGGCGTAGCGGTTCCATGATCTCGCGCTCTGCCGAAATGCCCTCTGCGACCGGGCGGTCGCCGGCCAGCGGGTGGCGGCGGCGGGTTTCGTTATAACGCCGCTCCAGCTCCTCCGCCCCGCAATCGAGGTAGAGCAGGGTGAAAGACACGTCCTCATCCTCGGCAATCGCCGCGATCTCCGCGACGATGGCATGGGGGTCGAAACCGCGGGTTCGCGAATCGAAGCCAATGGCCAGGGGCGCATCGCCGCCGCCAGCCTCACCTTCGTGTCCCGGACCGGGCGCGGTGTGAAGCAGGCGGCCGATCAGGCGAACCGGAAAATTGTCGACCGGCTCCCAGCCCAAATCTTCCAACGCGCGAAGGGCGGTCGTCTTTCCCGCGCCGAGCATGCCGGTGACGAGCAGCACCTTTGTCGATCGCTGGGTGGTGGATCGCTGGGGCGGTGATCCATGGGTCGATTCGCTCGTCATGCCGCCAGTCTATGCCGGTTTTGCCTCAGAGCGTTAGCCCATGCATTGCCAGTGCCATCTCGGCACGGATCGCGCCGACCGGACTGTCGGGCCAGAAAAACAGCCGGGGCAGGGCGATGCCGTGTCGCTCTACCGTGTCCGCCACTTCGACATGGCGCGGCGCCCGGGCATCGAGATCGAGCACGATGGCGGCCATCGCCTCTCCGCACGGGATTGTCGCGATGCCGACGTTGCGCACTTCGATCAGCCCGCGCGTGTTGGGGTGAGGCATGGCCCACAACCGCGCGCCACGCCGTTCCAGCAGCACGCCATCGTCGCCCACCAGTATCGCCCCGCGGTCGATGAGCGCGAGCGCGAGGCTTGTCTTGCCGCAGCCCGGCTCCCCTTCGATCAGGATCGCGCGACCGCCGATCGCAACGCAGGTCGCCTGGTGGGGAATGGCGTCCGATGGCCGATCGGTCATGCGCCCGGCTCCAGCGAGGGGAGGGTCACGACCATGACCGCGCCCGGCTTGCCATCCGTCCTGTCGCGCACTGTCAACGTCCCGTCGTGCGCTGCGATGATGGAACGGGCGATGGCGAGACCCAGCCCGCTGTGCGAGCCGAAGGCCGCTTCGGGCCGGACGGAATGGAAGCGTTCGAACACGGCTTCGCGTTCTTGTTCGGGAATGCCGGGGCCGTCGTCAGTCACCGTCATTTCGACGTATTCGCCAAGATCGTGAAAGGCCACCACGATCCGGCCGCCATGGGGCGAAAACCCGGCAGCATTGTCGACGAGGTTTTCGAGCACGCGTTCCAGCCTTGCCGCATCGCCCAGCACCATCGTCGCACTGCTCGGCGCGCTGTCGACCGCGAATGTCAGGTCCAGTTCCTCACCAATGCGCGCCGCCATCGTGCGCCCGCCGATCACGCCCTGCGCCAAAGCGAACAGGTCGACCGGGGTAAAGGTCGCGCGCGACAGTTCGGCATCAACGCGGGTTATTTCTGCAATTTCGGTGATCAGGCGGTCGAGCCGGCGCACGTCGGCCTTTGCAATATCGAGAAGCTGTTCGCGAAGATCCGGATCGTCGACCGATTCCATCGTATCGAGCGCGGTGCGCAGCGATGCCAGCGGGTTTTTCAATTCGTGGCTGACGTCGGCGGCGAACGCTTCGCCCGCGTCGATCCGTTCGCGCAAGGCGGCGGTCATGTCCGAAAGCGCGCGGGCCAGAGTTCCGATCTCGTCGCCGCGTTCGGGCAGGCGGGGTACGACGACCTCGCGGTCTCGACCCAGCCGGACGCGCGTGGCGGCGCGTGACAGCAGTTTCAGCGGCTGGACGATGGTGCGGGCGAGGAACAGCGATAGCTGGATCGAAAACAGGATGCCCAGCGCAAGCAGGATCAGCAACGTCTGCCGTGCCGAACGCACGGATTGGGTGATATCGCCGGCGTTGCGCATCGTCAGCAGGGTTTCGCCTTGCGCGCCATAGGGTGCGGCCGCCGTGATGACCGGCGTCCGGTCGGGGGCGTAACGCAGCATCACCGTGCCCTGTCCCGCCTGTTCGGCAACGAAGACTTCGGGCCATTGCGCTTTGCGCGCCGGGCTATCGTCGTTGGCCGGGACATAGGGCGGAACGGGCGGCGCGCCGACGAGGAAATCGACGCTGCGGTCCATCCACCGGGCAAAATCCTGCACCCAAGTTTCGGTTTCGGGGTCGATGAAGTGGAACGCCGGTTCGCCGACGACGAAGCTGTCGGTCTGCAACATGCCGCGCGCATCGAAGGTGCGCAGCCGCAACTGCTGCTCGCTGCCGATGCGGGCGAGCAAGGCGGCATGTTCGCTGGATGGCGCTTCGGCCAGTGCGTTGGCGATGATCTCCACTTCCGACCGGGCTAGCTTGAACCGTTCGGCGATCAGCTGCTTGCGATAGGTGTCGAGAAAGAACAGCCCGCCAAGCACGAGCCCGACGATCAGCACGTTGACCGCGAGAATCCGGGTTGTGAGCGAGAAACGCCGGGTCCAGAATAAGCGGTCCGGCGCATCGGGCAGGGGTTGGGCGGCAATCGCCTCCGGCTCGGCAAGCAACGCGTGGGAGGCGTCAGTCTCCCGCAAAGCTGTAGCCCGCTCCGTAGAGCGTCGAGATGCCGGAAAACTCGCGATCGACCTCGCGGAACTTGCGCCGCAGGCGTTTGATGTGGCTGTCGATCGTGCGATCGTCGACGAAGACGTCGTCTTGATAAGCCGCATCCATCAACTGATTGCGCGTCTTTACGACGCCGGGGCGCTGGGCCAGCGCTTCCAGTATCAGGAATTCGGTCACGGTCAGCGAAACCGGGATGCCGTCCCACGTCACGCGATGGCGTTCCGGCTCCATCGCCAGCCGCCCGCGGGTGATGATCTCTGCAGGCGGCTCCTTGCTGCTGCCCGAAAGGCGCGCCCGGACCAGTTCCTCGCGCCGCAGCAGCGCGCGGATGCGGGCGATCAGCAGGCGTTGGGAGAACGGTTTGGCGATATAGTCGTCGGCACCCATGGCAAGGCCGATGGCTTCGTCCTGCTCGTCGGTCTTGCTGGTCAGGAAGATCACCGGCAGCGAGCTTTTCTCACGCAACCGGCGCAGCAGTTCCAAGCCGTCCATACGTGGCATCTTGATGTCGCACACGGCAAGGTCCGGCGGATTTTCGATCAGCGCCTCTAGCGCGGCCGACCCGTCCGAATAGACGCGCGTGTCGAAGCCTTCGGCCTGCAGCGCGATGGAAAGGCCGGTGAGTATGTTCCGGTCGTCGTCGACCAGCGCGACTACCTGCGCCATCCATGATCCTTGAGCTTGCTGTCGTCGGGAGATGCATCCATGGCAGCCGCTTAGCGCTACGGCAATGGATTCGCCAATCCTGCGCATGGACCGGCAATCACGCAGTTGCGGTAAAATCATGGAAAAAAGCGTTATTTTTCCTTGAACAACCTACCTCTTACAGTCGGTTTGACCTGTCCCCCGCGCTCGACTATGCGCAGTGCCGGTTCCGGCTACATGCCGGAGGGGGAGGCCGAGACAGGGAGAAATCCGGCCTTGCCCGCTCGAATGATCGAGGACTGGATGGCCCGCCATTGCAGGCCCAGCCATTGCAGGCATTGCCCAGCCTTTGCTGTACGCAAGGCGCTGACAGGAGACAGACGTGTCGCTCAATACGCCGCTCGACGCCCAGGGGATCAAGACCGGGGCCAAAATTCATGCCAATCTCGGCACCGCCGCTCTGGTCGAGCATGCACTTGCCAACAAGGAAGGCCGTCTTAGCAAGCACGGCCCTCTCGTGGTCGACACCGGCCGGTTCACCGGTCGCAGCGTGAAGGACAAATTCGTCGTTCGCGATGATTTGACCGAGGCCACGATCAACTGGGGCAAGATCAACCAGCCGATGAGCGCGGAGCATTTCGCGAACCTGAAGGCGGACTTCATGGCCGCGCTGACGGAGCAGGACGAGCTCTATGTCGCCGACCTGTTCGGCGGTTCGCAGCCCGAATATCGCGTGAACGTGCGCGTCATTACGCAGATGGCTTGGCACTCGCTGTTCGTGCGCACGCTGCTGGTGCGGCCGACGGATGAGGAACTGGCCGCGTTCGTGCCGGAATTCACCATCATCAACTTGCCCAGCTTCAAGGCTGATTCGGAACGCCATGGCAGCCGCTCGGACACGATGATCGCGGTCAGCTTCACAGAAAAGCTGATCCTCATCGCCAACACCGAATATTCGGGCGAAATGAAGAAGGGCGTGTTCGGCCTGCTCAACTATCTCCTGCCGGAACAGGGCGTCATGCCGATGCACTGTTCGGCCAATGTCGGCGCCGACGGCAAGACCGCGATCTTCTTCGGCCTGTCGGGCACAGGCAAGACGACGCTGTCGGCCGACGCCAGCCGAACGCTGATCGGCGACGACGAGCATGGCTGGTCGGATTCTGCGGTCTTCAACTTCGAGGGCGGCTGCTACGCCAAGATGATCGACCTGTCGGAAGAGGGCGAGCCAGAGATTTATGCGACGACTCGCATGTTCGGCACGATCCTTGAAAACGTCGCGATGGACGACGCAACGCGCGAGATTGATTTCACCGACACCAGCAAGACCGAAAACACCCGCGGCGCCTATCCCATCGAGTTCATTCCGAACACCTCGGAACAAAATCTCGGCCCGGTCCCGTCGAATGTTATCATGCTGACCGCCGATGCTTTCGGCGTCCTGCCCCCGATCGCGCGCCTCACCGCCGATCAAGCGATGTACTACTTCTTGTCGGGCTACACCGCCAAGGTTGCGGGCACCGAAATCGGCGTGACCGAACCCGAAGCGACGTTCAGCACCTGTTTCGGCGCGCCCTTCATGCCGCGCCATCCCAGTGTCTATGGCAACCTCTTGAAAGAGCGGATCGCCAAGGGTGGAGTGCAGTGCTGGCTGGTGAACACGGGCTGGACCGGCGGCAAGTATGGCACTGGCTCGCGCATGCCGATCAAGGTGACGCGCGCCCTGCTCAACGCCGCGCTCGACGGTTCGCTCAGCCACGCCGCATTCCGCAAGGATCCGAACTTCGGTTTTGAGGTCCCCGTCGCGGTGGACGGCGTCGACAGCCAGATTCTCGACCCGCGTTCAACGTGGGCCGACAAGGACGAATACGACCGGACCGCACAAAAGCTGGTCCAGCTGTTCGTCGACAACTTTGCCGATTTCGAGGCTTACGTGGACGAAAGCGTACTTCGGGCAGCACCCAGCGCCGCCTGATCGCGACTGCGACAGGATAAAGCGAAACGCCCCGGGCCGCTGGCTCGGGGCGTTTTTCGTTGGAATCGGGCCGCTCGACACAGCGCGAATAAATAACGGCGAAAATGGATAAGGGCGCAGGCGGCCTTTCAGCTACCCGCGCCCTCATGCCCCCCGGTTGCTTCGAATGCCGGTCCCCCAACCTGCATCGAAACTGCCGAGCGTTCGTCCGGTCTGCGACCCGACCCTGGCTACGAAACCGAGCCTGTGCAGCAGTTCGCAAAAGAGAACCCTGAACGGCCGGACGATTTCCTTGCCCAGCTATGCGCAACCTGTGTGACGCCACAAGCGGCGGGCGCTTTTCGAACAAGGATTGTCATCTTGTAGCGATGATTGTCACAACCAATCGGCCAGACTGCCCGCCGCCAAGCCATTGCGGACCAGCCGTCGTATGCCTAGAGAGCGCTCGCAACACGAACTCCAGATATTTGATGACGGGATCCATGGCCGACACCGATTCGCTCCGCGCAGAGGCGCTGGCACGCATTGCCGAGGCGCAGACCCTCGATGCTCTCGAAGAGCATCGTCTGGCCTATCTTGGCAAGAAGGGCAGCATCTCGCTGCTCATGAAGACGCTGGGCGGCATGAGCCCGGAAGAGCGTTCCGAAGCCGGCGCAAAGCTGAACGCGTTGCGCACCGAAGTCGCCGACGCCATCGCCGCGCGCAAGGACACGATGGAGGCGGCCGCGCTGGAAAGCAGACTGGCGTCCGAAACGCTGGACCTTTCGCTGCCCGCTCCGGAAATGCCGATGGGATCGGTGCACCCTGTCAGCCAGGTGATGGACGAACTGGCCGAGATTTTCGCCGACATGGGGTTCGCTGTGGCAACCGGGCCGGAGATCGAGGACGATTGGCACAATTTCACCGCGCTCAACATGCCCGAAAGCCATCCGGCGCGCGCGATGCACGATACGTTCTATTTCCCCGATGCGGACGAGCAGGGGCGTCAGATGTTGCTGCGCACGCATACTTCGCCGGTGCAGATTCGCACGATGCTGAACGAAGGTGCCCCGTTGCGGATCATCGCGCCGGGCCGCGTCTATCGCAGCGACAGCGACGCGACGCACACGCCGATGTTCCACCAGATCGAAGGCCTAGTCATCGATAAGGGCATTCATCTCGGCCACCTGAAATGGACATTGGAAACATTCCTGAAGGCGTTTTTCGAACGAGACGACATCGTCCTGCGCCTGCGCCCCAGCTACTTCCCCTTCACCGAACCTTCGGTTGAGGTCGATGTCGGCTATTCGATGGAAAGAGGCCCCGGCGGGACATCGCGGCGCGTGGTCGGCGGATCGGGCGACGATGACGGCCATGCCTGGATGGAAGTTCTGGGCAGCGGCATGGTCAATCGCCGAGTCATCGAATTCGGAGGGCTCGACCCCGACGAATGGCAGGGCTTTGCTTTTGGCACCGGGGTCGACCGGCTGGCCATGCTGAAATACGGGATGGACGACTTGCGCGCATTCTTCGACGGCGATCTGCGCTGGATGAAGCATTACGGCTTCGTCGGGCTCGACGTGCCCACCCTTTCGGGCGGCGTGGGAGTACCGGCATGAAGTTCTCGCTCTCCTGGCTGAAGGACCACCTCGACACCGATGCCACGATCACCCAGATCGCGGCGAAGCTGAACGCCATCGGGCTTGAGGTCGAAGGTATCGAAAATCCGGCCGAGGCACTGGCGGGTTTCCGCGTGGCGCGCGTGCTGACAGCGGACAGGCATCCCGACGCGGACAAGCTGCAGGTACTGTCGGTCGATCTGGGTGACGGACAACCGTTGCAGGTCGTGTGCGGTGCGCCCAATGCGCGGGCCGGAATGGTCGGGGTTCTGGGCACGCCCGGCGCGGTCGTTCCGTCCAACGGCATGGAAATGCGCAAGGCGGCGATCCGCGGCGTCGAATCCAACGGCATGATGTGTTCGAGCCGCGAACTGGATCTTGGCGACGATCATGATGGCATCATCGAACTGCCCGCCGACGCGCCGATCGGCAGCGAATTCGCGGCTTTCGCGCATCTGGACGATCCGGTCATCGACGTTTCGATTACGCCGAACCGCCCCGATTGCATGGGCGTATACGGCATCGCCCGCGATCTCGCGGCGGCGGGGCTGGGCACTTTGAAACCCGTGGCGGACCGTGTCCATCCCGGCGCATTCGCATGCCCCGTCGAAATCCGCAGCGACGATCGCGAGGGATGCCCCGCGTTCTTTGGCCGCGTGATTAAGGGCGTGACCAATGCGCAAAGCCCGGCTTGGATGCAGGCGCGGCTGAAATCGGCGGGACAGCGTTCGATCTCGGCACTGGTCGACATCACCAACTATGTGATGCTGACATATGGCCGACCCAGCCATGCCTATGACCTTGCCAGGCTGAACGGCGCGGTCGTCGCGCGGCGGGCATTGCCGGGTGAGGGCATCACCGCGCTCAATGAAAAGCACTATCTGCTCGACGACAGCATGACCGTGATCGCCGACGACAATGGCGTCCACGACATCGCAGGGATCATGGGCGGTGAACATTCGGGCTGCGGCGAGGACACCCGCGACGTCCTGCTCGAAGTCGCGTACTTCGATCCCGAACGGATCGCGCATACGGGCCGGACGCTGACGCTGACCAGCGATGCGCGCAGCCGGTTCGAACGTGGGGTAGACACCGACTTCCTCGCGCCGGGGCTTGAGATACTGACCGGCCTGATCCTCGACATCTGTGGCGGAGAGGCGAGCGAGGCAGTCCATGTCGGCGCAGCTCCCGCAGGCGGCAAGGTAGTGCGCTACGAACCGAAGTTGGCCGAAACGCTGGGCGGTATCGCCGTGCCCGACGAAGAGCAGCGCCGGATACTGACCGCGCTCGGTTTCGAGATCGCGACTGTCAGCGATGGCGGGGCGGACCACTGGGCCGTGACGGTGCCGAGTTGGCGGCCCGACGTCGATGGCGCGCCCGACATTGTCGAAGAAGTGATCCGCATCCACGGGCTGGACGATGTCCCGTCGGTCGCGCTGCCGCGCGCTGAGGGCGTTGCCAAGCCTACCGCCACGCCGATGCAGGCCCGCGAACGCCGCGTGCGCCGTGCGGCTGCGGCGCGTGGGCTGAACGAGGCGATCACCTGGTCGTTCCTGCCGATGGCCGAGGCCGAAGCCTTTGCCGACGAACCGCTCTGGGTGCTTGCCAACCCGATCAGCGAGGACATGAAGGCGATGCGCCCGTCGCTGGTCCCCGGACTGTTGATGGCGGCGCGGCGCAACATGGCGCGCGGCGCATCGTCGGTCCGCCTGTTCGAGATCGGCCGCCGTTACCTTCGCGGAAATGGCGGGGCGAGCGATGAGAGGCTGACCATCGCGGTCGTGCTGGCGGGTGACCGGACGCAGCGTTCGTGGCAGAGCGGCAAGGCGCAGAAGTTCGACGCCTTCGACGCGAAGGCCGAGGCCATCGCCCTGCTCGAAACCGCAGGAGCGCCCGTCGCCAACCTGATGGTGATGGGCGAAGCTGGGGCGCAGTATCATCCCGGTCAGTCCGCAACGCTGCGGCTTGGTCCCAAGAATGTGCTCGCACGGTTCGGCACGCTGCATCCGCGGGTTGCCCGGCTTTTCGATCTCGACGGTCCGGTCGTGGGCGCCGAAATCGATCTTGAGACGATCCCTGCGCGCAAGGGCGCGGCGACATTTACTCGCGCCAGCTACACCCCGCCCGCGCTGCAGGCGGTGTCGCGCGACTTCGCGTTCCTCGTTCCGGCCGATCTTCCGGCGGGCGAGCTTGTCCGCGTGGTCAAGGGCGCGGACAAGAAGCGGATCGTCGATTCGCGCCTGTTCGACGAGTTCCGTGGGGCGGGAGTGCCTGAGGGTCAGAAATCGCTGGCGATCGAAGTCACGCTGCAGCCTGTCGAGGCCAGCTTTACCGATGCCGATCTCAAATCGGTGAGCGAGGCGATCACTGTCGCCGCCGCCAAGCAGGGCGCGATCCTGCGGGGATGAGCGAGACTTACGCCATTGCATCGGACGGGCTGACCGCGAGGATATCCTCGCTCGGCGCGGAACTGGTGTCGCTGACCGACGCGCGCGGGAACGAGTGGCTGACCGATGGCGATCCCGCCATTTGGGCCGGGCGGTCGCCCATCCTGTTCCCCGTCGTCGGCGAACTGGCGGGCGGGAAGCTACGGGTGGACGGGGCGGAATACGAGCTTGGCCGCCACGGCTTTGCCCGCAGGCGCGAATTCGTCTGCCAAGAGCATGAGGCGAGCGACCGGGTCCGGTTCCGAATGTCGGACGACGAGCAGACGCGCGCAGCCTATCCGTTCCGTTTCGATCTCGACCTGCTGTACGAAGTTACTGGCACGACGCTGACGATGACTGCGACCGTTCGGAACCGGGGCGATGGCACGATGCCGTTCAGCATCGGTTTCCACCCAGGCTTCGCCTGGCCACTGCCCGATGGCGGCGACAAGTTGAAGCACCGCGTGGTGTTTGCAGGGTTCGAGCCGGGCCCCGTCCGCAGGCTCGACGCGGATGGGCTGTTGCGCGCCTATGAAGATACTCCGGTGTCAGGACGAGTCCTTAACCTTCGGCCAAGCCTGTTCGATGCGGACGCGATGATTTGGGACCAATTGTCCAGCCGCGCGCTCGCCTACGAAGGCGAAATGCCGGAAGGCAAGGGCGCAACCCCGGCGGCGCTGGACATGCACTTTCCCGACTGCCCGATGATGGGGATTTGGCAGAAACAGGGCGCCGATTTCGTCTGCATCGAACCGTGGGCCGGTGTGGCCGATGCCGCAGGGTTCGACGGCGACTTTCGCGTCAAGCCGGGCATCATGGAACTTCCCGCGGGCGAGGAACGATCGTTCGCAGTGACCATCACAATCAGACCCGCCACAGCAGGAGCGTGAAGCCATGCCGACAGCACTTGTTACAGGAGCAACCTCGGGCATTGGCGAAGGATGCGCCCGCGCTTTCGTGAAAGCGGGATGGCGCGTCATCGGAACCGGCCGCCGCGCCGACAGGCTCGATGCCCTGCGCGACGAGCTTGGCGCCGACAATTTTCATGGCTGTAATTTCGACGTTCGCGACGAAGCGGCGCGCGATGCTTCGCTGGCCGCTCTGCCGGGCGAATTCGCGCAGATCGATTGTCTCGTCAATAATGCCGGACTGGCGCTGGGCATGGCGCGGGCGTGGGAATCCGATCTGAACGACTGGAAGACGATGATCGATACGAACGTGACCGCGCTCGTTTCGATGACGCACAAGCTGCTGCCAATGCTGGTGGAGCGCAAGGGCGCGATCGTCAACATTTCGTCCGTCGCGGCAAGCTATCCCTACAAGGGCGGCAACGTTTATGGCGGGACCAAGGCGTTCGTCCGCCAGTTCAGCCTGTGCCTGCGGTCAGACCTTGCCGGAACGGGCGTGCGCGTCACCTCGATCGAGCCGGGCATGGTCGAAACCGAATTTTCCATCGTGCGCAACGCGGGCGACAAGGAAGTTGCCGACAAATTCTACGAAGGAGCGAACCCGATGACCGGCGACGACATCGCCGAAACCGTCCTGTGGGTTGCAAACCTGCCCCCGCATCTCAACATAAACACTCTTGAACTGATGCCCGTAAGCCAAAGCTTCGCAGGCTTTCACATCGCCAGAGATTGAACGAAACACCCCCCTAAATGTCCGAACGCCGCACTTTCGCGATCATTTCGCATCCTGACGCCGGTAAGACCACGCTTACCGAAAAGCTCCTGCTGACCGGCGGCGCAATCCATCTCGCCGGCGAGGTGAAGGCGCGCGGGCAGGCGCGGCGCGCGCGGTCCGACTGGATGAAGATCGAACAGCAACGCGGGATTTCGGTCACGTCCAGCGTGATGACGTTCGAGCGGCAGGGCATCACCTTCAACCTGCTCGACACCCCGGGGCACGAAGATTTTTCCGAAGATACCTATCGCACGCTCACCGCGGTCGATTCCGCGATCATGGTGATCGACGCGGCCAAGGGCATCGAGCCTCAGACGCGCAAGTTGTTCGAAGTTTGCCGCCTGCGTTCGGTGCCGATCATTACCTTTATCAACAAGGTGGATCGCGAAGGGCGCGAGCCATTCGACCTGCTCGACGAAGTGGCTGACATGCTGGCGCTCGACGTGTGCCCGATGTCATGGCCGATCGGGACCGGCGGCCGGTTCGAGGGCGTGCTCGATTTTGCCACCGGATCGGTCGCCCGGCCCGAGGGCGGATCGAAAGAGTTTCTCGGCAAGATCGATGAGGATCCCACGATCCCCGAGGAATTTTCCGAACAGGCGGAACTGGGCCAGATTGGCTATCCCGAATTTGATGTCGAAGCCTATCGCGCGGGCGACCTCACGCCCGTCTACTTCGGATCGGCGCTCAAGAATTTCGGGGTCGAACAATTGATCGAAGCGATTGCCAACCACGCGCCGCCGCCGCGGCCGCAGCCATCGGACAGCGGCCCCATCGCACCTGAAAAGGACGAGGTTTCGGGTTTCATCTTCAAGGTGCAAGCCAACATGGACCCGCAGCACCGCGACCGTATCGCGTTCATGCGTCTGGTGTCCGGCACGTTCAAGCGGGGAATGAAGCTGACCCCGTCGGGCCTCGGTAAGCCGATTGCGATCCATTCGCCGATCCTGTTCTTTGCGCAGGACCGCGAGATCGCGGATACGGCAGAGCCGGGCGACATCATCGGCATTCCCAACCACGGCACGCTGCGGGTCGGCGATACGCTGTCGGAAAAGAACGACATCCGCTTCACCGGCCTGCCCAACTTCGCGCCAGAAATCCTGCGCCGCGTTCAGCTTCGCGATCCGACCAAGACAAAGCAGTTGCGCAAGGCGCTCGACGACCTTTCGGAAGAAGGCGTGATCCAGGTGTTTTATCCCGAACTCGGCAGCCAGTGGGTCGTCGGCGTTGTCGGTCAGCTTCAGCTTGAAGTGCTGATCAGCCGGCTTTCGGCGGAATACAAGGTGGAGGCGGGGCTTGAACCCGCGCCATTCGCGACCGCGCGCTGGATCAAGGGCGACGAACGAAAGATCGAGGAATTTTCCGGCTTCAACCGCGCCAACATGGCCAAAGACCGCGACGGCGATCCGGTTTTTCTCGCCAAGTCGCCGTGGGACGTCAGCTATCAGCAGGAAAAGAACCCCGAGCTCGCCTTTGGCGCGACGAAGGAACGGTGACAAGCCATGACGCGCGGCTTAGTGTCGCGCCATGGCCCAGTTCTTCGATGCGATTGATGACAAGCACGCCGCGATGATCGCGGCGCAACCGGTGTTCTTCGTGGCGACGGCAGCGGCGGACGGGCGCATCAATCTCAGCCCCAAGGGCTACGACGTGTTCCGCGTCCTTGGCCCCAATCGCGTGGGGTGGCTCGATCTGGCAGGATCAGGCAACGAAACCCACGCGCACCTGATGGCCGATGGGCGGGTCACCGTGATGTTCTGCAATTTCCAGCAACCGGCGCAAATCCTGCGGCTTTACGGCACGGCTGTTCCGGTTTTGCCCGCCGACGAGGAATGGAACGCGCTTCTCGCGCAATTCGTATTGTTGCCCGGAACGCGCCAGATCTTCGACATGGCGGTCGATTGCGTTCAGACCAGCTGCGGCTATGGCGTGCCGTTCATGACGCTGGAGGGGGAGCGGCATACGCTGACCAAGCTTCACGCCGCAGCGCAGCCCGACGAATGGGTGGCCAAGGCGGCCAGCCGAACGCAGAGCATCGACGGCCTGCCGGTTCGCCCCACCGATCGCTATCTCGCGGGCGATAGTGAGGCCTTGGCCGGAACGATCGGGGACTGAACCGCGTTCGTCAGCCATGAAAGATAACGGGTTGCGCCTGAAATTCGCCAGCTACAACATTCACAAGGCAGTCGGGCTCGACCGGCGGCGCGATCCCGATCGCGTGCTTGCCGTCCTGCATGAAATCGATGCGGACATCATCGCCCTGCAGGAATGCGACAGGCGGTTCGGGCGGCGCGAAAGCGTTTTGCCGCGCGCAAGGATCGAGGATTCGCCCTTTCGCCCCGTGGGCCTGTCGGTGCGACCCGGCAGCCTTGGCTGGCACGGCAACACTTTCCTGGTCAAAAAGGATATCGAAGTCCTGCACGTCGAACCCTTGCCCCTGCCGACGCTGGAACCGCGCGGCGCGGTGCGCATCGACATTGTAAAGGACGGGCGCAAGGTGCGCGCGATCGGGATGCATCTCGACCTGTCCGGCTTTCGCCGACGGCATCAGGGCGAGGCGGTGATCAGCCATCTCGCCAAATGCGACGGCGACTGCCCTACGGTCGTGATGGGCGACACGAACGAATGGTCGGCCACAGGTGGCGTGCTGCGGACGTTCAGGGGCGATTGGCAGTCGCTCGATTGCGGCCCCAGCTTCCCGACAAGACGCCCGCTTGCCCGTCTGGACCGGATTTTCGCCACTCACGACTGGTCGTGCGAGGAAAGCGGCGTTCATCATAGCCTGCTCGCGTCGCGGGCATCGGACCATTTGCCGGTCTGGGCAAAGCTGTCGCTCGATTCGTGAGCGCGCAAGTGCACAATTTTTAGGCAGCTTTGTTCGCATGCACGGAATCTGTGCGCAGAAATGCGTAGGGCGTTAACGCCATCGTCCGCCGAAAAGTGCCATTCGGCGCTATGACTTCGGTTTGGCACGGCCCTTGCAGAGCTTGGTTCACCGGCAATTGGTCGGGAGGCAACTAGGGGGCAAAGATGAAATTCATCATCGCCATCATCAAGCCGTTCAAGCTGGACGAAGTACGCGAGGCGTTGGGCTCGCTTGGCGTCGCCGGCATGACGGTCACCGAGGTCAAGGGTTTCGGTCGGCAAAAAGGCCAAACTGAAATTTACCGCGGTGCGGAATATTCCACCAACATGCTGCCCAAGGTGAAGATCGAAATAGCCGCTAGCGACGCACTTGCGCCGCAGATCGTCGAAACGATCCAGAAGATCGCCAGCACGGAAGCCATCGGCGACGGCAAGGTCTTCGTCCTCGACCTCGCTTCGGCTGTGCGCATCCGCACGGGCGAATCCGGCGACACCGCGCTTTGACGGGGGAAATGACCATGATCCGCAAGATTGCATGCGGCACAGCGATGCTTGGAGCGTCGATGTTTGCCGCCACGACCGCTTTTGCGCAGGAGGCTGCGGACGCGGCTGCTGCGGTAGCCAATCCTGGCAACAATGCCTG
>NZ_RXOL01000004.1 GCF_004004515.1 Croceicoccus ponticola | reverse complement strand
CCGCGCTCAACATCCCGAGCGAGGCCGAATATGTCGCCGCCTACTGCCGGCGGATGGGGCGCGACAGCATCCCGGGCTGGGACTTCTACGTCGCGTTCCAGTTCTTCCGCCTCGCCGCGATCTTCCACGGCATCAAGGGCCGCGTCATCCGCGGAACCGCCGCCAACGCCCAGGCCCAGGAACGCGCACAAGCCTTCCCACGCCTCGCCAGACTCGCCGCAGACGCCATGGAGCGATGCAGGTGAAGCGCCCAAGCGCAGGCAACGCACGCCGTGATGCGCGGTTCGCAGGCTCTTCTGCTCACCATTCGCCGCGTTCCAGCAGCCGAAGCGTTGGAGATCGGGCTGGTCATGCGTGTCGCCGATGAAGAGGCGCTGGCCGATGAAGCCATGCTGGCGGCCCGCAAACTGGCCGCAGGGCAGGGCAATGCGTTCGGCCGGACGAAAGAACTGTTGCTATCGACACTGGGCAAAAGCCTTCGTCGAAAAGCGCGAAGCCAATTTCAAGGGAGCCTGAGATCATGACTGCGGCTTATATCGTCGAAGCGGTGCGGACAGCCGGTGGCAGGCGCAAGGGCGCGCTTTCGGGCGTGCACCCGGTTGATCTTGGCGCGACGGTGCTCGATGCGCTGGTCGCCCGTTCGGGTATCGATCCGGCACGGATCGAGGATGTCATCATGGGCTGCGTCACGCAAGCGGGCGAACAGTCGTTTGCGTTCGGTCGCAACTGCATCCTCGGATCTTCGCTGCCCGACAGTATCCCAGGCGTGACCATCGACCGTCAGTGCGGTTCGTCACAGCAGGCCGTCCAGTTCGCGGCGCAGGCGGTCGTGTCCGGCATGCAGGACGTGGTCATCGCCGCCGGGACGGAAAGCATGACCCGCGTGCCGATGTTTTCCAACACGACGCTGCACATGAAGGCCGGCATCGGCGAAGGGCCGTTCCCCGCCTCGATCCTGAACCGGTATGGCGTGGCGCAGTTCAGCCAGTTCACCGGCGCGCAGATGATCGCCGACAAATACGGCTTCAGCCGCGATGACATGGATCGTTTTGCGCTGGACAGCCACCGCAAGGCTGCCGCCGCGATCGAGGCCGGGGCCTTCCGCGATGAAATCGTGCCGGTGCAGACGGCGGATGGATTGTTCGCGCAGGACGAGGGCGTAAGGTTCGATGCGACGCTTGAGAAGATCGGTTCGCTTGATCCCATCGTCGAGGGCGGGACCATCACCGCCGCCAATGCCAGCCAGATGACCGACGGGTCGTCGGGCGTCATCGTCGTGAACGAAAGGGCGTTGAAGGCGCTGAACCTGACGCCCATCGCGCGCATCCATCATGCATCGGTCAGCGCGGGCGATCCGGTCATCATGCTGGAAGAACCCATCGCGGCCACGCGCAAGGCGCTGGCGAAGGCGGGCATGACGCTGGCCGACATCGACCTTTACGAAGTGAACGAGGCGTTCGCGTCGGTTCCGATGGCCTGGCTCAAGGCGCTGGACGCCGATCCGGCAAAGCTTAACGTCAATGGCGGCGCGATCGCGCTGGGCCACCCGCTGGGGGCCAGCGGTACTAAGCTGATGACCACGATGATCCATGCGTTGAAGGCGCGGGGCGGTCGCTATGGCCTGCAGACGATGTGCGAAGGCGGCGGCATTTCCAATGTCACCATAGTGGAGGTGCTGTAATGGCGATCAGGACGAAGATCACCGAACTGCTTGGCATCGAACATCCTGTGGTGCAGGGCGGGATGATGTGGGTTGGCCGCGCCGAACTGGCCAGCGCGGTTTCCAACGCGGGCGGGCTCGGCATCCTGACCGCGCTGACGCAGCCGACGCCGGATGACCTGCGCCGCGAAATCGATCGTTGCCGGGCCATGACAGACAAGCCGTTCGGCGTGAACCTGACGATCCTGCCTTCGGTCAATCCGCCGCCCTATGCCGAATACCGCAAGGCCATCATCGAAAGCGGCATCACTATCGTCGAAACCGCGGGCGGCAAGCCGCAGGAACACGTCGACGATTTCAAGAGCCACGGCATTACCGTGCTGCACAAGTGCACGTCCGTGCGCCATGCCCTCTCCGCCGAACGGATGGGCGCGGACGTCATTTCCATCGACGGATTCGAGTGCGCCGGACATCCCGGCGAAGACGATGTTCCCGGCTTGGTCCTGATCCCCGCGGCGGCGGACAAGGTCACGGTGCCGATGCTGGCTTCGGGCGGGATCGGCGACGGGCGCGGGCTTGCCGCCGCGCTGGCGCTGGGCGCCGAAGGGATCAACATGGGCACGCGGTTCTGCGCCACGGTAGAGGCGCCGATCCACGACAACATCAAGCAGTTCCTCGTCGCCAATGACGAACGGGCGACGAATCTTATTTTCCGCAAGTTCCACAACACCGGTCGCGTCGCGAAGAACACCGTGTCGGACAAGGTGATCGAAATCTCCGCCGCGCCCGATGCCGAGTTCAAGGACATTCAACCGCTGGTTGCCGGCGCGAAGGGCCGCGTTGCGCTCGAAACCGGGGATCTTGACGCAGGGCTCGTCTGGGCGGGGCAGATTCAGGGCCTGATCCACGACGTTCCGACATGCACCGATCTTATCGCGCGCATCGTGGCGGACGCAGAGGCAATCATGCGCACACGCCTCGCCGGAATGCTGGTGAACTGAGCCGTGACCGCTGAAGAGCGCGGAGCGAGAAGACCCGACGGTCTGGCATCGCCATCACAATGGCAAGCCAGACGCGTCTGATCCCGGTTCTTCGCAGTGCGGATTGGTTTACTCGGCTGCTGACAAGGCAATATCTCGTTCATGTGAATGGGCTGCCTTGCCGCCGGTCTGGGCCGGATCGAAATTTTCCAGCGCGCCTGGCTCGATAAACTTGGTCCAGTTATCGAACCGCTCAAGACCTGCGAGATAACCTTCGTAGATCGCGTGTTCGATCCGGCGTGGGGCGACCGCATCCCCCGCCCGGTGTACATTGCCGAACGTCGCCTTCAGCTGGAAGTAGAGGTCGTCGTCGGGCAGGTTGCCGGTCGTCAGGATTACGTGGTCGACCTTTTCCAGCGTCGTCTGGCCGCCCGAATAGATGTTGAACAACGACACACTGTCCGCACCGATTGTCGAAGCCCAGCTGTTCGCAATGAATTGAAGCCCGCCTGAAAATACGCGCTGCAGCATGATCGGCAAGTCGAGCGTGGTGTTCATCCGGTTGAACAGGTTTTGCTGGCGGCTCACGATGCTCACCTTCTTGCCGCGTGAGATCAGCATTTCCGCCAACCCGGCCACGTAACGCGTGCCGTCGTCGTCAAGGATGACGATGTTGTTGCCGACGAGCGCTTCCGGGTCGTCAATCGCTGACCAGCCGTCGATCACGTGCGCCTGATCGACGCCCGGAAGCTTGTCCACTCTCGGGGCAACGATGTTGAAGCCGCTCTTGTCCGGCTTTGCCCCAGTGGTGACGATGATGCCGTCAGGCGCGAGACTGGCGATCAAATCGATCGTCGCCTCGGTGCCGAGGCGGATTTCCCCACCGTGTTTGTCGATCTGATAGACAAGATCGCGAACGATATGCGCAAACGACGGGCGCTTGGTCTTGAGAATTAGGTTTATCTGGCCACCAAGCTTTTCCGATTTTTCGAGCAGCGTCACCTTGTGCCCCCGCTTGAGCAGGGTTTCGGCGCTCTTCAGCCCGGCGGGTCCGCCACCGATGACGACCCAATGCCTGGGGGCATCGGTCCGGGTCACCGTGCGTTCGTTGAAGTATTCTTCGCGGCCTGTCGTCGGGTTGAGGATACATGTCATCGGCGAGCCTTCGAATAGCCGGCCGATGCAGCCCTGATTGCAGCGGATGCAATGGATGATGTCGTCTTCCTTGCCTTCGCGCAGTTTGTTGACGAGTTCTGGGTCGGCGATGTTGGGCCGCGTCATGGCAACCATGTCGCACACGCCGTCGGCCAATGCCTTTTCGGCGATCTTCGGATTGTCGACGCCGCCAACCAGGAAAATGGGAAGGCCGGGACATGCATTTTTCAACTTCTGGCAGCGTTCGATCAGCCAACCTGAGTCAATGTCTGCCGGCGGCATCATGTACTGCGGCACATGATATGTGCCCGCCGTAACGGTGACGTAATCGATCAGCCCATCGGCCTGCAGGATTTTGCCAACCTCGACCCATTCGTCGATCGGCAATCCCCCCGGCACCATTTCATCGAGCGGCATGCGTACGCCGACGATGTAATCCGGCCCAACGGTCTCGCGTACCCGCTGGATTACCATTCTGGGAAACCTCAGGCGGTTTTCGAGCGAGCCACCGAATTCGTCTGTCCGCTTGTTGAACATCGGCGAGATGAACTGTTCGAGCAGGTAGCTGTGCGCCAGATGCACCTCGACCCCGTCGAAACCAGCCTTCTGGGCGAAATCGGCGGAACGCGACCAGCCCACGCACAGCTCTTCCATGTCCTCGGGCTCGATCGCCTTGGCCATTTCGCACAGCGCGGGGGATTTCACGTTGGAAGCCGACCACAGGACGCGATAGTCATCCATCGCGGAGGTGGACCCGTTGACGCCGAAATGATTGAGCTGGGCGATGATCGCGCCACCGTTTGCGTGCACGGCGTCGGTCATGGCCCGATCGCGCTCGATCATCTCTTCGCGGTAACCATAGGAGAACCCGCGCATAAAGGTGTTCGAGGTTGGATGGATCAATCGGTTGCCGGTCGTAAGCAGCGCGACGCCGCCCTTGGCGCGCGCTTCGGCATAATACCGGTCACGGTTGTTAGTGATGCCTTCTTTCTTGTGAAATCCCTTTGCGTGCGCGGATTGCATGATGCGGTTGCGCAGCGTGATATTCTTCAGCTTGAATTCCGAAAAGACCGAAGGATAGCGTTTTTCACCCGGCTGGCTCGACATTGGCAAAGATCCCATATTCAGACATGACGCCCTGTGGGATGTCGCGCTTATGCGAGTTCGCGTCTTCCAGAATCGGGCGGGACTTTTCCAGGATTCGTCGGAGTATGGGCAGACGGCGTGACTTTGCGCCGGGTGCTCATCGTGGTTGTAAGGTGCGACTGGCTGGAAAAGCCGGAAAGGAGCGCGGCCTGCGCAATGCCGACGCCTAGCGCGATCAGGCGTTGCGCTTCGTCAAGGCGACGTTCCAGCAGATATTGATGCAACGGCATGCCCAGTTCGCATTTCGCCAGCTGCTTCAGGCAAGTTTCCGACAGCCCGAGCGCGGAGGCGACATCGCGGGCGCGCAGCTTTCCGGCAAGATTGGCATCGATGTACAAGCCCAGTCTCGAAGCTTGGCGGTGCTCCGCATCGTCGCCGATGGTCCCGACCGGATCGCTGTAACGGCGCACCAGCGTGGTTGCGATTTCGAGCATGGCCATTTCCCGTTCGAACCGGGATGATGTCGTCGAATCTGCCAGGAAAGCGTAACGTTCGAGCAGGCTTTTGAAACCGTCGTCGAACACGAACAAGCAATCGTCGCGGATCGCACAAGGCCGCCCGTGAATTTCGAGCGAAACCTGCTGCACAAGCTCCGGGTGCACGTAGAAATGGGTTCGGTCCGAAACATCGTCCGACCGCCAGGCTGCGTTCATTCCCGCAGGAAGGATCAGCAACGACCCCCGCTTGCTTGGCCGCTGCGCCAGGTTCGGCATGTCGACGCGGCGCACGTCTTCGCCCGAGTTCTGGAGGATGACGGTATGATGCGAATATCCCTTGGTGATGGCGTCGCGGCCAAGGGAAGAGCGCCAGCGGGCAACCGGGACGCTGACGCCGGCGTCGATCATCTTGCTTGAGACCAGATCGGCCGTGCGGAAGCGGGCGGTCGACAGGAACTGGTCGGGCGGACCGCGGAAAGCGGGCAGCTGATGCGATGATGAACCGACGATCACGTCATTGGCACTCCCTTTGGCCGTCGTTCTGCGATCCGCCGGCGCGCGCGGTGAAGTCGACCATCATCCAGCCTTTGCGGCAACAACCAAATCCAGATCCGCTGCCTCGATCACTTCGGCGTACTTCGCCTTGAGGTCGAAAAGGTTCGACGAATGGGTGTCGGGATGGCGATCGGCGCAGGCATCCTGCACCACGAACGGAATAAAGCCGTATTGCATGGCGTCGAGCACCGAGGCCCGCACGCAGCCAGACGTCGAATAGCCGCCGATCAGCAAGGTATCGACGCCACGCGCCTTCAGCTTTTGCGCCAGACCGGTTTCGAAAAATGCGGACGGATATTGCTTGGTGAGAACGATTTCGCCGGCTGCGGGCTTCAGTCCGGGCGGGAATGCTCCCAGCTCAGAGCCGCGATCGAAGACCTTGAGTACCGGGGCCTTGCGATAGAACACGCCGCCATTGGCCCCGCCGGGCTCATATTCGACGTTGGTGAAGATCACCGGGATGTTGTTTGCGCGGCAGATACTCACAAGCTGTTGTGCGACCGTGGCGGCTGCTTTTGCGGTTTCGCAATATAGCGGGCTTTCGGGTTGCAGGTAGGCTTCGACCATGTCGACCAGCAGCAGGGCCGGGTGCTGGCCCGGTTGCAACCGGCCAACGAACGGCCCGGCGTCGATCTCTGCCCGGCGGTTGCCGCTTGCCATAGTCAGATGACTCCCTTGGACGCCAGCTCGCTTCGGGCAGCATCGTCGAGGCCGAGGATGTCGCCATAGATCTCGGCGTTGTCCTTTCCGGGTTGTGCCGGTGCGGGGCGCCTGACGCTTGACGGCGTGCGAGAGAACTTGGGAAATGCGTTCTGCATCTTGAGCTTCCCGAACCGTTCCGTCTCGACCTCGATGATGGCTTCGCGCGCCTGGAAATGAGGATCCGCGATCATCTCCGGTGCGCGGTACACCTTGCCCGCGGGGATCGAATATTCGATCATGGCCTGCTCCACCTCGGCAACCGTGTGTTCGCTTGTCCATTCATTGATGATCCGGTCGAGTTCGATCTGGTTTTCGCCGCGCGCCAGGTGGGTGGCGTACCTTGCGTCCCGGGCGAGATCCGGCTGGTCCATCGCCTGCGCAAGGCGCACGAAGATCCCGTCCTTGTTGGCGCCGATCATGATGTGGCCATCCTTGCACCGATAGACGTTGGACGGCGCGATACCGGGAAGGATTGAACCGGCTCGTTCCCGGATGTACCCGTTGTGATCGTATTCCGGCACCAGCCCTTCCATCACTTGAAGGACGGATTCGTAAAGCGCGGTATCCACCACCTGTCCTTCGCCGGTCTTTTCGCGGTGGTGCAGCGCCGCAAGCACGCCCATGCAGCCGTAAGTGGCGCACAGGGTATCGCCGATGGAAATTCCCATGCGGGCAGGGGGCCGATCGGGGTCTCCGACAATGTATCGCCAGCCGCCCATCGCTTCTCCGATCCCGCCAAAGCCGGCGCGATCCGAATAGGGGCCATCCTGGCCGTAACCGGACATGCGCGCGATGATCAGCCCCGGGTTGTCCTTGTGCAGTTCTTCTGGCGAGAGCCCCCATTTTTCCAACGTACCCGGCTTGAAGTTCTCGACGAGCACATCGGCCGTCGCGATGATCTTGCGGGCAAGCGCCTGCCCTTCGGGGACGCGCAGATTGCAGGTGACCGAACGCTTGTTGCGCGCGATCACTTCCCACTGGACCTTGTCCTCGCCCTGACCCCACAACCGCATGGGATCGCCCGCGCCGGGCGGCTCCAGCTTGATCACGTCGGCGCCCATGTCGCCCAACAATTGGCCGCAAAACGGGCCGGCCAGAAGCTGACCCATCTCGACGACGCGGATGTCGCAAAGCGCCCCGCTCACTCCGCTGCCTCCCGGCCGTCTTCCCATGCATGCCATTCTGGTTGCCGTGGCGCTGGAAGACCTGTTTCAGCCTCGCAATTGGCGCGCAGCTGGTCGATTCCGGGGCCGTAGTCGAACAACGGCAACTCTCCGCGCTGGCTTTTTATTTGCGTACGGAGAACGTCCGTCGCCGACTTGTCGACGCTGCCGTCCTCGTCGACGACAACGCCATAGGCGCGGGCTCCCTCGACGGTGACGAGGCCCTGACGGATCTCCAGCCCCACGAGCTTGGGATCGCGTTCAAGCGGGTCGCCCCACCCGCCGCCGCCCCAGGTGATGAAATGGAGCAGGTCACCCTTCTTGACCGGCACGTCCTCGACCTTGTTGCCGACGATCTCGGTGGTCCCGTCCGCGCGCTCGAGCACTTTTTTCGCACGCATGCCCGGATGACCGCCATTGACGCCCCACGGCGGAACGAACCAGCGATCGTCATGGATTGCGACGTCGCCGTCGGCAAGGAAGCAGTAAGTCATGTGGATGCCATTGCCGCCGCGGTGAAGTCCGGCGCCGCCGCTGTCGGGTTCGGTCGAATAACGCTCGATGCGAAGAGGGAAATAACGCTCGAGGAATTCGTTCGGGACGTTCGTGAACCCGGGCCAGAGCGAGTGCCCGTCCGGACCGTCGCCCATCGGGCGCCCGGGAATTCCGCCGAAACCGATCTGGAACAGCTGGAACCACTCGCGCTCTTTGCCATTGCGCTTGTCCCAGCCCGAATAGAACAGATGCGGCGATGACGAGAACCCGGCTGCGTTCAGGAATTCGGGAGTCTTCTGGCCCAACAGTCCACCCAGAATGTCGAAAATCCTGCCCAGTGCATGGGTGCGGCCCGAAAGCGCGGCGGGGAATTTCGGCTTGAGCAGCGAACCTTCGGGAATGCGCACTTCGATCAGATCGTAGAACCCGTCATTCAACAGGACCTGCGGGTCGAATACCATGATCATGTAGATGCCGAAGAACATCTTGAACATGTTTTCGTTCAGCAGGAAGTTGATCGACGCAGCGCTTTGCGGGTCTGTCCCGTCAAAATCGAGAACGACCTTTTCGCCTTCGCGCCACATCGTGCACTTGATCTTGTAAGGGCCAAAGCCCTTCCCGTCGTCGCACAGGTAATCTTCGAAGCTGACCGGTTTTTCGCCGATCGCCTGCGACAGCAAGGCCTTCATCGCGCGGTGGTTGCGTGCCAGCAGTTCTTGCGTTGCAGAAACGTATACATCGTCGCCGAACCGCTCTGCCATTTCGATCACGCGTTTCGACGCGACGCGGCATGAAGCGATGAGTGCGTTGAGGTCCGCCTGACACCAGTCGGGCTTGCGCGTCTGGTGCATGACGAGCCGCATCAGGTCTTCGTTGTAAACGCCCTTTTTCCAGATCTTCACGGGCGGGATTCGGACGCCTTCTTCGAAGATCGAGCTGGCGCCGATCGGCATCGAGCCGGGCACCGAGCCGCCGATGTCGGACTGATGGCCGAACATGGCGGTATAGGCCATGAGCCGCCCGTCCTTGAACACCGGCAGCAGCACCAGCCAGTCATTCGAGTGGCTGACTGCGCCTTCGCAGGAATAGGGATCGGACAGGAAGATCATGTCGCCATCTTCCAGCGTGTTGTCATAACCCTTGAGAAAGCCGTCGATGAAGCTGCCGAACTGGCCGACGATCATCTTGCCGGCAGGGTCCGCAATCAGCGGGAAGGCGTCGCCCTGCTCGCGAATGCCCGGCGACATCGCCGTGCGCACCAGCGTTGCGTCCATCTCGATCCGCGCATTCCTCAGCGCGTTTTCGATGATGTCGAGCGTAACGGGATCGATCGCGACCTTTGCGAAGGGCGTGTCGTTGGTCTCTATGATTTGAGCCGGCATCCGATCAGCCCTCCTTGTCCGGATTGATGAGAATATTGCCCACCTTGTCGATGGTGGCGGTGCAGCCGCTTTCAACCAGCGTGGTCGAATCCATCTCGGTGATGACGGCTGGCCCTTGGATCACGTCGCCCTGGCGAAGCCTGCTGCGGTCGTAGATCACAGCGTCCTGCTCGCGTCCGTTCATCCACAAGGTGTGGTCGCGGATCTTTGCAGCAGAAGGATCGCCGTCACCCTTTGCAAGCTCTGCCGCCGGCAGCGCTGGGGGCTGTCCCAATGCCACCGCACGCAAGTTCACGATCTCGTGCGGGGTGTCCATGTTGAAAGTGAACAGCCGCAAGTGTTCGTCGTCAAAGCGTTTCAGCACCCCTTCGATGCCATCCGTATCGAGCACCGACTTGTCTATCGTCAGCGGCACTTCGAACGCTTGTCCGGCATAGCGCACATCGACTTCGAACTGGGTCAGGATCTGGTCTTCCGGCACACCATCGGCCAGCAGTTCGCCGCGCGTCTGGATGGCCATCTCGTCGAGGACCTTCTGCAGCTCGCCGACATTCGTGTCCTTGGCCAGTTTCGAAAAGCTTCTAGCGGTTTCGGTCCGCATGCGCGTCGTCGCATCGCCTAGCGCGCACAGCACGCCCGGCGAAACGGGCGAAATGGCGGGCCAGCTCCCCATCAGTCTCGCGACGGCGTTGACATGAAGCGGGCCGGCACCGCCAAACCCCATCAATGCGAAATCGCGCGGGTCGTAACCTTGCTGCACGCTGATCATGCGCAGGGCGCCGAACATGTTTTCGTTGACGATGTCGATGATGCCGCGCGCCGCCTCCATCAACGACACGCCCAAGGCATCGGCCACTTTCTGGACCGCTTTCTTGGCGCTTTCGCGATCGAGCCGGAACGATCCGCCGAGCAGGTCTTCGGGCAAATAGCCGAGCACGACATTCGCATCGGTCACGGTTGGCTGCACCCCGCCCTTGCCATAGGCCACGGGTCCGGGCATCGCGCCCGCACTTTCGGGGCCGACGCGCAGCGCCTTGGTCAGTTCAGGCACATGCGCGATGGAACCTCCGCCTGCGCCGACCGTCTTCACGTCCAGAGCGGAAACGCGCACGGACAAATGGCCCACTTCGGTCGTCCGAACGCGCCGCGCCTCGTACCCTTCGATCAGCGCGACATCGGTGGACGTGCCGCCGACGTCCAGCGTCAGGATGTTTTCGAAGCCCGCGTTCTTTGCCACCCACAAAGCGCCGGTCACCCCGCCGGCAGGTCCGGACATCAGGATATTGACCGGGTGTTCCTCGGCCTTCTGGCTGCTCATCAGGCCGCCATCCGATCGCAAGAGCGAGAGCCGACCATGCATTCCTTCATGCTCCAGCTTGGCGCGCAAGTTGGAGAGATACTTGCTCACCACCGGTCGCACCGCGGCATTCGCAACGGTCGACAGCGTCCGCTCGTACTCCTGCATTTCGGGCAGGACTTCGTGGCTGAGCGATACCGGCACACCGGGCAATTCTTCGGCGGCGATTTCGCCGATGCGCTTTTCATGGGCACCGTTGACGTAGGCGTTGATCAGGCTGACGGTCAGCGCCTCGACACCATTTGCCCTCAATTTCGCGAGCGCGGCGCGCACGGCGCTTTCTTCCAGCGGACGGACTTCTTCGCCGTCAGCACCCATCCGGCCCGGCACTTCGACCGTGTCCTCTAGATGGGCGAGCGGCTGCGGTTTCGGCCACACGATCCAGGCGGCGAGCCCGCCCGGAACGTAGCTGCGCGCGATCTGCATGATGTCGCGATAGCCTTCGGTGGTCACGAGACCGACCTTGGCGCCTTTCCCCTCCAGCACGGCATTGGTCGCAACGGTGGTGCCGTGCAGGAAATAGGCGATCTCTTCACCCGAAATGCCCGCTTGATCGGTGATCGCCTTGACGCCGTTGAGAATGCCTTCGGAACTGTCGAGGGGCGTGGAGGGTGTCTTGTGCCGCCAAAAATTTCCTGTGTCTTCGTCGAAAAGAAGGAGGTCGGTAAACGTGCCTCCGACATCGACGCCCAGCCTGTAAGTCATATGCTCTCCTTGGCAGTTTGGTCAGGCCGCGCGGGCGACCATGGATGGCAATTCCCTTCCCAGCACCTCGGCGAAGCGATGGTTGGCCGCGATTGCGGCATCGAGGTCGATACCCGTGGCGACACCTGAACCTTCCATCATGTAGATGAGGTCTTCGGTGGCGATGTTTCCGGTCGCCTTGGGGGCGAAGGGGCAGCCCCCAAGTCCGCCCAGGCTGGCGTCGAAGATGCGTACGCCGGACTGATAGGCGGCCCAGGCATTGGCGATGCCGGTGCCGCGCGTGTTGTGGAAATGGCAGCGCATGGGGATGCGGCCATCGAGCAATTTGCCCAGCCGTTCGAACAAGGACCCGACCTGCGCAGGGGTGCCGACGCCGATAGTATCGGCCAGCGCAATTTCCTCAGGGCCTTCAGCCGCCAACTCCTCGGCGATGCGAAGGACCGTAGCTGGCTCTACCGCGCCTTCGAACGGGCAACCGAATGCGGCGCTGATCGTGACCTGCGCGCGCATCCCTTCGGCCTTTGCAAAGCGCAGCATGGCACGGTTCTCGGCGATCCCCTCGGCGATGGTCTGGCCTTGGTTCTTTTGGCCAAACGTGTCGCTGGCGACAATTACGCAGCCGACCTGATCGATTCCCCGACGGCCGTTTTCGCGGGTGGCGAGCGCGCGCATCACGCCACGCTTGTTGAGGACGAGGCCAATATAGGTTGCATCGGCGCGATCGGGCAGGGCGGCAATGACCGCTTCGGCATCGGCCATCTGGGGCACGCGTTGCGGGTGGACGAAACTCGCCACCTCCAGTCGCCGCGCTCCATACCCTAGCATGTCGCCGATAAGCGCAAGCTTGTCCACGGTCGCGACGATGTCGGGCTCGTTCTGCAGACCGTCTCTTGGCCCGACTTCGACGAGTTCGATCGGTTCTGGTTTAAATGTATACATTTCTCTCAAGCTGCCTTCCGATCAACTGACGACATCCCGCGGTGGGCGTCGGCATAGGCATGGAAGGCGCGCCGGATGTGGCCAGCCATCACGGATTCGGCCCAAGGCCTGTCGCGGCGGGCAAAAGCAGCCAGCAAATCCTCATGCTCGCTGTACGATCGATGCAAGGCTTCGGCCCCGTAATGTTGCGCCGTTCGCCGTACCAGCGGCTGCTCGATCAGCGTGCCGAGCAGCGCGGTCAGGCGGCGCGAATCCGCGACCGCGAGGATGATTGCGTGGAATTCCCTGTTGTGATCCAGAAATGCCGAAATATCTGGAACTTTGCGGCTTATAGCATCATAAATAGCTGAATTACATGCTTTTAATTTGACAAGTGTTTTGTCGTCCATGCGCTCTGCCGCTCGTCCAGCGGCATAGCTTTCGACCATTGCGCGCAGTTCAAAAGCATCTGCGACATCGCTCAGCGACCAGTCGGCCACGAAACTGCGCTGCGATTCATTCCTGCGCACCAGAAGTTCGGCTTCCAGCCGTCGCAGAGCGTCGCGGACAGGGGTGCGCGACACGCCGCAACTCTCGGCGAGCGCCTCTTCGCTAAGCCGCTCTCCCGCGGCGAGTTCGCCGGACAGGATCATTGCCCGGATGCTCTCGTATGCCCGATCGGACGCTTTCTGCATTCTTTCCTCGCGTGGGCTTGACTCGTCATAACTGTACACAATACAAAACTCGAAGCGCAAGTGCATTGTAGTTTCCGGATTGAACCAGGGGGTCGATCGAGTGGCGGACGGCGGGCAGCGGATTAAGGTCATTGTGCCCATCCCGATGGATGAGGCCGGTGTCGCGAATCGTGCCGGACAGCTCCCCGCCACTTTCGTGGGAAAAGGTTTTCAGCCAGAGTTCGAGGCGGTCCGATGGGGCGCTGCGCTTGGCGATTCCTACCACGACATGTTGCTTATGGACTGGAGCGTGTTCCAGGCCGGGATCACTGCCGAGGATGAAGGCTATGCCGGCGTCCTGATCGATACTGTCAGCGACAGCGGGGTGCGGGCGCTGCGTTCGCGCTTGTCCATCCCGGTCGTCGGGCCCGGCGAAGCGGCATTTGCCATGGCGATGATGCTGGGCAAGCGTTTCACCGTTCTCACGATGTGGCCCGAATGGTTTCCGCTCTATGAAAAGACGCTGACCGAATACGGTTGGTGGGACAGGGTGGCATCGCTGCGGTCCATCGAAACGCGACCGGACGTCACCGAATTGCTGGAAGGCAAAGAGGAAATCGTGTTCGCCAAGCTCAAGGATGAGGCAACGCGCGCGATCGAAGAAGATGGCGCCGACGTGATCGTCCTCGGCTCGACCACCATGCATCAATCGGCGGCCTATCTTGCCCGTGAACTGCGCATCCCCGTGATCAACCCCGGACAAGTGGCTTACAAGATGCTGGAAATGCAGATCGAGCTTGGCCTCGCGCATTCCAAGAAAGCTTTCCCCGCCCCCGAAGTGAACAAGGATGCTGACATCCGGAAAGGTTGGTATTGATGAGCGAGTGGAGCGAAGGCGGCCCGGGCCAGAAAAAACTGCCTTATCCCTTTTACGTCGACATCGTGACCAAGCGTTATTTCGATGGAGTCGACAACAAGCGAATGGACCAGGTGCTGGACTGCTTCACCCCCGATGCAGTGCTGCATGAGGTGACCAGCGACACCCGGCATGCTGGGATCGACGCGATCCGCGCCATGTTCGAAAAGCTCTTCGCCGACTTTTCCGACATCTGGCACGGCAATTTCGTCCACACCGCGGACCCGGCATCGAACGCGATCTGCAGCCAGTTTACCGTGCTGATTACTCCGCATGGCGGCGATGAGTTGCGCTATGAGAACTGCAATCGGTTCTACCTCAAGGGCGATCGGTTCCACCGGGTCTACGTTTACATGTCCGGAGACAACTTGCTGAAGGAAGGGGACGCCTGATGCAGTACGAACCAACTCTTTCGCGTGGCGAGCTCATCGCGCTCGCGACCAAGACCTATTTCGGCAACGTCGATGCGAAGAACATGGAGGCGACGCTGGACTGCTTCCATGACGAGGCGCTGTTCTGCGTCCAGACTGCTTTTACGCGCCACGCCGGCAAGGCCGAAATCCGGCGCATGTTCGAGGATTTCTTCGCCTCTTACGAGACCATCATCCACCGGGACTTCAACTGCACGGTGGACGAAGCAAACGGCCGCATCGCCGCCAGTTTCATCGCGGAATTGCACGATGCGGATGGCAGAGTGACCCTGTTGAACAACACCAATTTCTGGCGCGTCAGACCTAATCAGCCCGGCGATACAGCCGGTGCCCGCTTCCAGGAAGTCTATGTGTACATGAGCGGCGCCAACGTGCTGACCTGAAGGCAATGCATGCCAAAAAAAGACACGGTTCAAGGAGAACTGAAATGAGGAATTTGAAAAACATGCTGGCGGCGGGTGCCGCGCTTGGCGCGATCATCCTCGTAACCCCTGCAATGGCCCAGGACCAAGCCGGCGAAGCCACGGCCGCGCAAGAGCCTGCTACTGGCAACGCGATCATCGTGACCGCCCGTCGCCAGTCGGAGACTCTGGCCGAAGTGCCGACGGCGATCACTGTTTTCACCGCTGAATCGATCGATCGAGCGGGCATCGAGACGGCAGACGAATTTGTGCAGCTCACTCCGGGCGTCACGATCGTGACCGGCGGCGTGGAGGCCGGTGACACCCAGATCAACATCCGCGGCATCAACGGCGCGCGCGATGCGGAAAGTTCGGTTGCACTGGTCGTGGACGGCATCCTCAAGACCAATACCGCGCAGCTCAATCAGGATCAGGGCACGCTGCGCCAGATCGAAGTTCTGAAGGGTCCGCAGGGCGCGCTTTACGGGCGCAACGCCGCGGCAGGCGCGATCGTGATCCAGACGCTTAAGCCTTCCAGCGTCCTTGAAGGCGGCATAAAGGTAAGCGCTGCCGAAGATCAGACTTACAAGGCCTCTGCCTTTATCTCGACCCCGATCGGTGAAAGTGCCGGTCTGGTTCTGTCGGGCAGCTACTCGACGACCGACGGCTTCTACCGCAACAGCTTTCTCGACTCCAAGACCGTGGATGATGCGGAATCATGGTCGATCGATGGCCGCTTTGTGGCGGACCTCGGCCCTTCGACCGAGATCGACCTGAAGGCTCGCTACGCGAAGTTCTCCGGCGCTTCGATCGCGTTCAATGCTGCGTTCGCATTGCCCAACTTCGCGGCGGTAAATCCCGCGTTCTTCGAAGATGTAAACGACCATCCGTTTGATTTTTATCCGAATATCCGCCCGACCAACAATCAGGACACTTTCGAGATTTCCGCAAAGGTCGAGCATGAATTCGATGCCGCGACGCTGACCGCTTGGGCTCTTTACAGTGAGGTCAATCAGGCGCTTACTGCAGACGGTACTTCGGCGGACTTCGCGCGCTTCACTTTCCCGGGCGCGACGCAGGATTCGCTTGATGCATCGGCAGCATGTTTCGCATCCACCGCAAGCCTGACCGGCTATCCGCTGAACCAGCCGACGTTCATCGGGACAGTGCCCACGCCGTTCATTTTCGATCCCGCAAACGGGTCGACTTTTGGGCCTTATAGCCCGGCAACTTGCGATGGCACCCAATATCAGATCCGTGAACAGAGCGACATCAGCGGCGAACTCCGCCTCGCTTCCAATGGGGACGAGGCCATCGACTGGCAGGTCGGTGCTTACTACCTGCACATCGACCGCGAAGTGGGCGTGAGCCTTGGCGCCGATCTGGGCGCCGGGATCACAGAGCAGCTTTACAATCCGCCGGGCTCATCAAACCCGACCAGCCAGCTCTACAACGATGCTTTCTCCACCGACGTCTATGCTGTCTTCGGCTCTCTCGATTTCGAGATCAGCGACCGCCTCGACCTTGGCATTGCAGCGCGGTACGATATCGAGAACCGTTCGGTAAAAAGCCTGGTGCCCAACGTGGTGGACCCCTTTACCGGAGGCCCGATCAATCCCGGCCTGGCGTTTGGGCCGATTGCCGATCAGTCGCAGACGTTCAAGCAGCTGCAGCCCAAGATCTCACTGCGCTATGCGGTTAGCGACGACATCAACCTTTATGCCAACTGGGGCATCGGCTTTAAATCGGGCGGCTTCAACAACCAGGGTTCGGCGGCAATTGTCGACGCGGCCTTCAATCAGTTCATCGGTACCAACGTCCTTATCGAAGACGTGTTCAAGAAAGAAAAATCGAGCGCGTTCGAAGCTGGCCTGAAGGGCGAACTTTTCAATGGTCGTGTCACGTTCGACCTTGCCGGCTATCATACCACCGTCAACGACATGCAGTTCTTCGAATTCTTCGTTGGCGGGTTCGGCCTGCTGAGGGTGGTTTCGAACATCGACGAGGTCGAGCTCTACGGGGGCGAATTAAATCTGAACGCGGAAGTGATGCCTGGCTGGAACGTCTTCGGCTCGGTAAACGTCACCGAGAGCGAGATAAAGGAGAATGCTTCGCGGCCGGCCACTGTCGGCAACAAGTCGCCGTACACCGCAGATTACACCATCAATCTTGGCACGCAGCTTGAACAGCCCGTGACCGACACGATGGATTTCGTGGTCCGTGCCGACTACCGTATTACCGGGCCGACATGGTTCCACACCGTGCAGGATGACACTTCGCCGACGCTGTTCAGCGGTCTTTTGCCCGATTCGGCGTTGGCGCTGCCAAGCTTTGTCGGCGATGCCGACTATTCGCGCACCCAGCGTGACAAATTTGGCGTTCTCAACGTTCGAGCGGGCATCGAGGCGGACAACTGGTCGATCATCGCGTTCGCCGACAATCTTACGAACAAGAAATACCTCAATGAAGTCATTCCGGCGATCGAGTTTGGCGGAGCCTTTCTTTCACCGGGAGCCCTGCGCCGGATCGGTGTCGAGCTGGGCTACACCTTCTAGGGTCTTTCTTTCGCAACGCTCGCCGCGCGGCCACACCGGCCGAGCGGCGGGCTTTGCGATCGGAATGAAAAGGTTGTCAGGTTCAGGGGAGGATTGTCGGCCCGCGTCGATGAATTCGAACTAAAAGCGCCGCAGTGCGTTGCGCAACGATGATGCACGCTACTTCCTGGAAAACGCCGATCCGCGACGGCGATGTCACCTGCCCGGCGGGAACCGTTGAGATCAGGGATCTTGCGCGCGGCGTGGCGGGTGCCTTGTTCGTGTCGCTGCCGCTGCTGTTCACGCTGGAAATGTGGGAGATCGCCAAGGTCATTCCCGACGCGGCACTGCTGGCGTTCCTGGTGGTGACCTTCTTCCTCAATAAGTCCTATCTCGATTTTGCCGGGTTCCGCCGCAACGCCTGGCAGAAGTCGAAATGGTGGGATTCGGTCGTCACGCTTGGCATCGGCATCGTGACCAGCACGCTCACGCTTTCGGTGTCGGGAATCATCGAACCGTCACTCGACCTGTACTTGACGGCGAAGACGGTCGCGCTCGAAGCCATACCGACCAGCATCGGGGCAGCGGTGGCGATAAACCAGCTTGGCGGCGGCGACGGGGCCGAGGCGATCGAAGTCGGAGGAGAAGAGCACGAGGTCGAGATACCGATCATCGGACAGAACGAAACCGTCACTTTCGTCGTGGCGTCACCGGTGCGGGTAGCGACGGCAAGGCACCGGATCGTGTCTTACGTCGCACCCTAGAAACTCGATCTGAAGCTCAACCACCGATGTCGCCCGCCACGATTTGGGCGAATTCGTTGCATTCGACCAGCCCTTGGCAAAACGGATGGCGTTGCAGCAATTGGGGTAGCGCAAGGCAGTAGATTTGCGGACCATCTTCGCGCGCGAGATCGAGGGCGAACGGTGCTTCGATTTCGGCGTCAACGTCGGCGATGGCGGCCAATAATCCGGGAAAGGGAATGCTATCCAGCGGCGCGGGCGATTGGCCTCGTGCGTCGATCAGGACGTCGAAACGCGCCTTGCCCTCTTCCGTGCCGATCCTGATGCGTCCTTCGCTGTCATAACCGAATTCAGCGCCGTCCTCGGTCGCCAGCAGGTCCAGCACGCCTGCATCGTACATGGCGACTATGCGGGCCAGCGACAGATGCGGGACGGCCGCATAGCAATCGGCGAACACCGGCATCAGGTGGTCGAGGAACAGGCGGTAATCTTCGGGCGAAAGCAAGCGCAGGATGCGATCGAACGTTTCGTGCCCCCGCAGCAGCGCGTACCGATGCGGGATCGTTTCCTTGCGTCGAAGGCTGGCCCGCGCTTCGACGAGATCCCGTTTGACCGCGTCAAGCCCGCCGACTTGCTGCCGCTTGGAAAAATAGGCTTCGGCAAAGCCTTCGAGCGTTCGCGCTGACGGGGGAAACTGGGCAAGATAGCCGGGATCGGCGGCGTCGAGTTCCGCGCACAGCAGATCGAACACCCGGCGCAAAAGCGTATCGGTGCCGCGTTCGATTTCCCGGTCGACCGCTTCGTCCGAAATATGACGTAGCGGCTCGTAGGGGAAGGCGTAGTAAAAGTCGCCTTCGGGCATGATGCCGTGTCGCGAAACCATCGTGATCGCAAGCTTTCGATCCGGCTGTGACGGGGTCCACGTCACGGTATCTCCGCTTTCGTCGAAGCTGCCGTGGGCATGGCCCAACGCGACGATCACGTCGATCGCGGACAACGACGAGCCAAGAATGCCGATGGCGTCATGCTCGATGTCGAGAAGATTGGTATAGGGCCATGGCGACAGCAGTTCGACATCGCCGATCGTCGGCTGTTTCGGCCAAGTGTGGCCCGAAGCGATCACTACAGCGTCAAAGCGTTCTTCGCGTTCGGTCCCGTCAGCAACGAAGCGCAAAGTCGCCATGCCCTCGTGGCCGGGCAGGATATCGGTCACGTATGTCCCCGTGCGGACGCTCACCGAGCGACCGTCCACCTTGGCCTTTTCCAGCAATCCGGCGAATTGCGCTGCCAGATATTCGCCGATCAGGACGCGCGGGTAAAAGGCCCGCGCGGAAAGGTCGTGCGACGACAGTTCCCACTCGCTCAGTTCGCGGGCGGGCCGGGTCTTCAACCATTCCAGCAGGCTTTCGACAGGTCCCGGAATTTCGCGGCTAAAGGCATTGCACAACATGTAATCGGCGTTGAGCGCCGGGTCGTAGGGCATGCCGACGCCGGGTTTGTCCGACGCTTCGAATACCGTCACGGCAAGCGGTTCGTTCGTCGCAATCAGGTGCTGCAAAGCGTAGATGCCGATGGGGCCGCTGCCGATAATTGCGACTGACTTCATGTGCCAATGGCTCCGGGCGTGCCGCCCCGGGCATGGCGCGGGAAGATGCGGCAAACGTTGTGATCTGGAAGAAATGAAAGGCCCGGATGCGGCATTTATCGCATCCGGGCCATGTTCATGGTGTCAGGCAAGGTCCCTGACATCGGCTTCGCGAGCGAAGAACCGCTTTGCGGCGTTGGCGGCAAACGACTTGTCCGGTGCGGAAACACCGTCCGCATCGGCGGGCACGTGACAATGCTTCAGCAAAGCCAACGCGCCGTCATCGTGTCCGATGGCCTTCATGTGGGCCCAGGCATCGCTGACAAAGTCGACCGCCGCGCTGTCCTTGGTCAGCTTCTTGGCCGCATCCTCGGTCAGGATGATGGCCACCGCGTCCAGCACGACCGACGGCGTCCCGGCAAGCTGGCCATCAGCTTCGAGAGTTCCGCCAGCGACCTTGATCCCGCCGATCTTGGACGCGATCAGCATGACCGAGCCACCGGCGCTCTCGACCGCAGACTTGACGTTATCAATCGCGTTTTTGTCCGATCCTTCGGCGAACAGGATGCCGACCTTGCGGCCCTTCAACATGTCCTTGGCGTTCTTCTGGATCGACAGGGCGTCGGACGTGCCGAGGTCGACCGGCTTGCGCGCGGGTTTTTCCGCCTTGGGCAAGTCTATGGCAAGGCCCGTCGCGATCCGCTTGGCGAGGTCTTCGTCGATGTTCCTGATCTGCGCGACGACACGGTTGCGTACATGCGGCAGGGATACCTTAGACAGTTCGAAAACGATGGCCGACGCGATGTGCGCCTGTTCGTTTTCGGTCTGCGACAGGTAGAACATCCGCGCCTGACTGAAGTGATCGGCGAACAGTTCGCCACGGGCCCGCACCTTGGCGGTCGTGTCGGTGCGTTCGCCCATTTCGGCAAAGGATGCAAAGCCGGTTTCCGGGCATTCACGCGGGCCACCGTCCTCGCCCGCTTGGGCCAGGCTGTTGGGTTCGTAATTGGCGCGTCCCGTCGGCATCAGCGTCTGCATCGCGCCGTCACGCTGGAAATTGTGCATCGGACATTTGGGCGCGTTGATCGGGATCTGGTGGAAGTTGGTGGTGCCCAGACGTGACTTCTGCGTATCGAGGTAACTGAACAGCCGCCCCTGCAACAACGGGTCGTTCGAAAAATCGATGCCGGGGATCAGGTTGGTCGGCAGGAAAGCCGCTTGTTCGGTTTCGGCAAAGAAGTTGTCGACGTTGCGGTTGAGCGTCATCTTGCCGATGATCCGCACGGGAATCTCTTCCTCAGGAATCAGCTTCGTTGCGTCAAGCACGTCATAGGGCTGCTTTGCCGCCCATGCGTCGTCGAACGTCTGGACGCCGAGTTCCCATGCCGGGAAGTCGCCCGCCTCGATCGCTTCGTGCAGGTCGCGGCGGTGATAATCGGGATCGGCGCCCGAAATCTTGACCGCTTCGTCCCAAGTGGTCGACTGCATGCCCAGCACCGGCTTCCAGTGGAATTTGACGAAGGTTCCCTTGCCTTCGGCGTTCACGAACCGGAACGTGTGCACACCGAAACCTTCCATCATGCGCAGGCTGCGCGGAAGGGCGCGATCGGACATGGCCCACATGATCATGTGCATGGATTCGGGCATCAGTCCGATGAAGTCCCAGAACGTGTCGTGCGCCGATGCCGCCTGCGGATAGCCGCGATCTGCTTCGGGTTTGACCGAATGGATCAGGTCGGGAAACTTGATCGCATCCTGAATGAAGAACGGCGCCATGTTGTTGCCGACAAGGTCCCAGTTGCCCGCCTGCGTATAGAATTTGACCGCGAAACCGCGCACGTCGCGGGGCGTGTCCTTCGAACCCTTCGATCCGGCGACGGTCGAAAAGCGGACGAAGACGGGGCAGGTCGCGCCCTTTTCCTGAAAGATATCGGCCTTGGTCAGTTCGGGGATCGCGTCTGTCACTTCGAAAACGCCGTGTGCGCCCGATCCGCGAGCGTGGACGATGCGTTCGGGGATGCGTTCGTGGTCGAAGTGGAAAATCTTTTCGCGAAGGACGAAATCTTCGAGCAGGCTCGGCCCGCGCGGACCAGCCTTCAGACTGTTCTGATTGTCGGAAATGCGATGGCCGTGATTGTCGGTGAGGTGACCGACCGCGCTGTCATGATCGCTGTTGGCCGCAATATGCTGATGCGTCTCGCCGCCCTGTTCGCGCGCTTCCTGCGCGAATTCGACTTGTCCTGTGCCCTGCTGAATGTCGCCGAGTGAATTGTCGAGAGCAGGGCTGGCCGCACCCTTGTCGCCTTGCGTCTTGGTCTTGGATGAATTCTTCGTCATGCGACATACCTCTGATCTGGCAAGGATAGTTTGCCTCTGGCGATCGCCAGCGTTCGAATATCCTTAATGATCGCGGAGGGCCTTTGTTTCGTGCCGTCGGTCAAATAAACGCGGCGTCGACCCCCTTATCGTGAGGCTCGGGGCGCATGGCGCACAAAAGAGAGCGGCAGGGAATCGTCTCCTGCCGCTCTCATGCTGCTCGAAATTCGTGTCGGTGGCCCTGCGGCCTAATCGGCGGCGGCGAAGCGGTCGAGCGTGGCGGTCGGCGGTTCGGGCCAGCGCGACAGGACCAGCAAGCGCTTGTGTCCCTGTCCGATCGACAGTTCGTCGGTGACGCCCATGCCGCCGTGCATCTGAATCATTTCGTGACCGAGCGCGAGCGAGGTTTCGGCGATGAAGGCACGCGCCCCGGCGACGTGACGGGCAAAGCTGGGCTCGCCCGCGTTCACCGTAGCCAGTTCGATCAGCGCGCGCGATTGTTCGAGCGCGGCATATTGATCGGCCATGCGGTGCTGGATGACCTGAAACGTGCCGAGCGGGGTGCCGAACTGTTCGCGAGTGCGAATGTAATCGAGCGTTTCGGCGAACATCGCCTCCATAATGCCCAAAGCCTCGGCAGAGCGGGCAAGCGATGCCAGCGCGCGGATGTGCACGACCTGATCGGCGTTGCAATCGATCCTGGCATCTGCGCCGACGGTTACGGCCGACAGGTCGAGCGATGCGGTCCAAGTTCCGTCGGCAAGCCGCCATTGTTCGATGCGCAGGCCGGTAGCGTCGGCAGGCACGAGAAACAGGCTCCACCCATCGGCATCGCCGGGATTGCCGGAAAAGCGCGCGCTGACGAGAAACGCATCGGCGCTGCCGCCGGCGATGGCATAGGCCTTCGATCCGTCGAGCGTGACGCTGCCGTCCTGTTCGACCGCACGGGTTTCGATCCATGTCGACCCGGATCGCGCGTTGGCTTCGGCGTGAGCGAGCGCGATGCGCTTTTCGCCCGAGGCCAGTTCGCCGATCCACCGTTCGGCCAAATCGGCATTGTTGCAATTGGCAAGAATAAGGGCGGGAAGAACCGCGCTTTCGAGCACGGGTTCGACGACGATGCCACGACCCAACGCTTCAAACGTAACAGCCAATGCGGTCGCGTCGAGGCCCAGCCCACCGAAATCTTCGGGCAAGGGCACGGCCATGACGCCAAGCTCTGCAAGCAGGGCCCAGTTCTCGGCGCTGAAACCGCCGGCTTCGCCAAGGTACGTGCGTCGGCTTTCCACGTCGTACCGGTCCAACACGAACCGTTCGACCACAGCCTTCAGCATTTCCTCGTCTTCGTTCAGCTCGAAATTCACAACGTCTCCTTATACCGTCTCCGGTCTAGCAGGTTTACGCAGTGCACAAGGCTCTGCAAAATGTTAGGCGAACGGCCATTGTTCTTGCGCGCCCGGGGCTATAGGCTCCGAAGGTGAGAGGAATTTCATGCCCAAGCTCGTAATCGACAAGCTCGACGACGTCCGCATCCGCACACCCGACGACATCCGCCCCGCGGCCCGGGTACTGGCCGATATTGCCGCGGCCGAAGGGATGCTGGCCGCGCCGGCCCACGATATCGCCGACAAGCGCACGCCGGTCGATGCCGACGGCAATGTTCTGGCAAAGGACATCTTTGGTTGGCCCGATCGCGAAGACGTGTGGTGGCGCAACCCGCGAATCGCGCTCGAATCCCCGATCACATCGGCCTGCCGCTTCGAGACGGAGCCATTCTGGGTCAACGCCGAAGGGTTTCACTTGCGCTCGCCCAACGCATACCTCGACGCGATCGACATTTCGAACTTCGAAGGACGCGCCCGCACCCGAGCCGCCATCGTCGTTCCCGTGCACATGGCGTTCGGCAAGATCGGCGCTGTCAGCTTCAATCTGCTCGACACCAAGCGCACCGACCTCTCCGCCGAATTCGAAAGGTTGGGCGATCTGTTCGGGATCTATTCGCGCGCTTTTCTCGAAAGCTATACCCGCGTGATGGGCTCGATTCAGGCGCTGCCGCCCGGCTCGCGGCTATCGAAGCGCGAGGTGGAATGCCTGCGCTGGGCCGCGATCGGCAAAACCGATCTTGAAATCAGCATGATCATGTCGCGCAGCCGGGCGACCGTCCGGTTCCACATCCACAACGCGTCGACCAAGCTGAACGCCGTGAACCGCAGCCAGACCGTCTTCAAGGCGGCGCAGCTGGGCTACATTTCGCTGCACTAAGGCGTTCGGGCGTCAGCGGGCGTCCTCGATCATCATCGCCGCCGCGCGCAGCCCCAGCGCCATGGCCGGGGCATTGGTGTTCCCGGTGATGTGGCCGGGCACGACAGAACAGTCGACCACGCGCACATTGTCCACGCCGCGCACTTTTAGTCGCGGATCGACGACCGATGCGGCGTCGCCGCCCATCCGGCACGACCCGATGCCGTGCAGGCCGCATGTGGAATAGCGGCGGAAGAAGGCGAGGATATCCTCGTCGCTCGACACCTGCCGTCCGGGCATGACTTCTTCGCCCAGTAATGGCCCAAGCGGTTCGGCATCGGCGAAATCGCGCATCTTGCGCACCAGCGCGATGGCGCTTTGCCGGTCATGTTCGGTGGTCAGGAAATTGGGTTCGATCCGCGGTGCATCGTCAAGTCCGGGGCCGGTGATGGCCAGCACGCCCTCGCTCGTCAGCCGGAGCAGCTGGCCATAGATGGTGATGCCGGGCTTGCGGTCGATCCGGTCCAGCGGCGCGGGGTTGTTGTCGTCGCCGATCTCGAATGTATAGGCGCCAAGGTACATCTGCGTGTCGGTGCGCCCGTCGGGGTTGTACACGTTGCAGAACGCGCCGACCTCGAACGGGCCGGTCGCCATGATGCCGGTGCCCGACAACAAGTACTGCGCCATGACCTTGACGAGGCCGAGACCGAAGAAGCTGCGATGCGTGCCCTTGCCGCCAGTCAGCCGATAGGGGATCGAAAGCGACAGGTGTTCGATCAGCTTGCGGCCGACATCAGGGCTCTCGGCCACGACCGCGACGCCCGCACCGCGCAGCACGTCCGCAGGACCGATTCCCGATCGTTGCAGCAAGAGCGGGCTTTCGATCGCGCCAGTGGCGACGACGACTTCGCCAGTGCAGTCGAAACGGCGGATTTCGCCGTTCACCCGCGCCTCTACCGCGATGGCGCGCGTGCCTTCGAACACGATGCGGGTCGCCTGCGCCCCGGTGAGGACCGTCACATTGGCGCGCTTGCGAGCCGGTTCGAGGAACGTGACCGAAGCGCTCTGCCGCCGGCCCTTGGCGATATTGTGACTATAAAGGCCGACGCGCGGGCCGGGCTGCGCGTTCAGTTCGCGCACCCTTTTCATCCCGAGCGTCTCGCCCGCCTCGATCATGGTTTCGGCCAGCGGATAGCTGTAGATCGCGGGATCGACATGGACTGGCCCGCCGCTGCCCAGCATGTCGGTCGGGCCGTCCGGATGATCCTCAAGCTCGCGAAATGCGTCGGTCATGCTCTCGCCGTTCCAGCCGATTGCGCCGTGATCGCGCTCCCACGCGTCGTAATCGGCCTTTTCCCCCCGGCTCCAGATCATGCCGTTGACCGACGACGAACCGCCCAGTCCCTTGCCGCGCAGCCAGAATTCGGATGCCTCGCCACCTTTTTCGCGCGGTTGCGTCACTTTATACAGCCAGATCTTGTCGGGGTCGGTCACCAGCTTGGCGACACCCTTGGGCATGCGGTTCCAGAACCCGTTTTCGCCGCCCGCTTCGAGCACGAGGACGCGCTTGTTCTTGTTAACGCTCAATCTTTCGGCAAGGACGCAGCCCGACGATCCAGCCCCGACGACGATGTAATCCCAGCATGCTGTCATGGCGCATCTCTCCTTGCCGATCAGGTTGCATGCGGGCGCAAACGAGGCTCCTAGCGTTTTAGGGAGCCTGCACTTTGGCCGCGATTGCGCTTTAACGGGTTCGTACCAAATGTGATTCAATGCCCGGACACTTCGGGCGCCGAGAGGATAGAGATGAAAGCCATCGCCGAAGGGCTGTTCACCGACGAAGCGGCACCGCGCCTGATCGGCGGACGGAACCGGGAAACGGGCCGCATCGTATTTCCCTGTCCCGCGAACGACCGGTTCGAACCGGTACCGTTGTCGCGCACCGGCACATTGTGGAGCTATACCATTCAGCGCTTTCGTCCGAAAAGCCCGCCTTACAAGGGGCCCGAGGCATTCACGCCGTTTCCGGTCGCCTATGTCGAGCTTCCTGGTGAAACTATTGTCGAGGCGCGGCTGACCGATGTCGATTTCGACGCCATCGAAATCGGCATGCCGCTGGAATTCGCGCCCATCCCGCTCGATCCCGATGCCGCGGAAAGCGTGCTGATCCCGGCGTTCAAACCTGCGGGAGCAGCAGCATGAGCGACGTTTGCATCATCGGCATCGGCATCCACCCATTCGGCCGGACCGAAGGAATGAGCGGCGTCGATCAGGGCGTCTACGCCGTGCGCCAGGCGCTGGCCGACGCGGGGCTGGAATGGCCGGACGTGCAGTTCGCCTATGGCGCGTCCGACGCGGCGGGCAATCCGGACACGATGGTCGACCAACTGGGCCTGACGGGCGCGCAGTTCATCAACGTGCGCAATGGTTGCGCCGCAGGCGGATCGGCGCTGTTTTCGGCGCAGATGGCGATCAAGTCGGGCGAATGCGACATCGGCCTTGCCGTCGGGTTCGACAAGCATCCTCGCGGTGCGTTCGATGCCAAACCATCGGAATACAATCTGCCCGAATGGTATGGCGACGCGGGTTACATGGTCACGACGCAGTTCTTCGCGAACAAGATCATGCGCTACATGCACCTTCACGGCATCAGCCGCGAAGCGCTGGGCCGAGTCGCCGAAAAGGCGTTCCGCAACGGTGAAAAGGCGCCCCACGCATGGCGTCGTCAGCCGGTTCCGCTGGACGAGATCATGAATGCGCCGATGGTGTCCGATCCTTATTCCAAATACATGTTCTGTTCGCCCGCCGAGGGGGGCGTAGCGCTGATCCTTGGCAGCGAGAAAAAGGCCCGCGAACTGGGCAAGGTGCCGATCCGGCTGAAGGCGGCGACGATGCGCACCCGCCCGCCCGGCAGTTTCGAAGTGTTTGCGCCCTGCGTCGATATCGAACGAGGCGGCAGCGCGACCAACATCGCCAGCCGCGACGCATTCCGCATCGCCGGGATTTCGCCCGAAGACATCGATGTCGCCCAGCTTCAGGATACTGAGGCCGGCGCCGAACTGATGCACATGGCCGAAAACGGGTTCTGCGCCGATGGCGAACAGGAAAAGTGGCTGATCGAAGGGTTGACGGAAATCGGCGGCAAGCTGCCGGTCAATACCGACGGCGGCTGCCTTGCATGTGGCGAACCGATCGGCGCATCGGGCTTGCGGCAGGTTTACGAAAACGTCGTGCAGCTGCGCGGCGACGGCGGGGCGCGTCAGGTGCCCGGCCAGCCGAAGACCGCGTACAGCCACGTCTATGGCGCGCCGGGCGTTTCGGCCGTCACGATCCTGGAGCGTTGAGATGGACATCGAACTGACGCCCGAGGAAGCAGCCTTCCGCGATGAAGTGCGCGCATTTCTGGCGGCAAAGCTACCGGAGAATATTCGCGACGGCGCGTCAAGCTCGCCCACTGTGTTCGTCGAACCGGACATTGGGCAGGTGTGGAACGGCATCCTGAACGAACAGGGTTGGCTCGGCTATCAATGGCCGACCGAAGTCGGCGGCACGGGGTGGAGCCCGGTGCAACGCTATATCTTCGAAAAGGAATGCGCGCTGGCGGGAGCGCCGAACCTTACCGTGCTTGGCCTCAAGCTTGTTGCGCCGGTGGTCTTTTCGTTCGGCACCGAAGCGCAAAGAGAGAAATATCTGCCGCGCATCCTGTCGGGTGAGGATTACTGGTGCCAGGGCTTTTCGGAGCCGAACGCCGGGTCCGACCTTGCCTCGTTGAAGACGACTGCGGTTAAAAAGGGCGACCACTACGTCCTGAACGGGTCGAAGATCTGGACCACCCATGCGCACTGGGCGAACAAGATGTTCGTGCTGGCTCGCACCGACGGGACGGTCAAGAAGCAGGCCGGCATCAGCTTCCTGCTCGTCGACATGGACCAGCCCGGCATTACGGTGCGCCCGATCCTGACGATGGCGGGCGATCATGAAGTGAACCAGGTGTTCATGGAAGACGTGATCGTGCCCGCAGAAGACCTGGTCGGCGAAGAAGGTCAGGGTTGGACCATCGCCAAGTTCCTGCTGGAAAACGAACGCGGCGGATCGTGCCATGCGCCCAAGCTGATCTACGACCTCGACGATATCGAACGCACGGCAAAGGGCGTTTCCGATGGCCGTGGCGGCATGCTCGCCGATGACATCGACTGGCGCCGCCGCGTGGCGAAACTGCGGCTGGGCGTCACTTCGCTGGAAATTATCGAACTGAAGATCCTTTCGCGCATCGCCAAGGGTCAGAAGCCGGGCCCACAGACTTCGCTGACCAAGCTGCTCGCCTCGAATCTTCGGCAGGAAGTCGATCTTCTGGCGGTCGACCTGTTCGGCCCGGCCGGGCTTCAGTTGCCCACCGCGCGTCCGCTTTACGGCGACAACGCGCCAGCTCCGTTCCGCTGCGAAAAAGCACAAGTCGCCGCAGCGCGTTATCTAAACAGCCGAGCATGGACGATCTTTGGCGGGACTAATGAAGTCCAACGTACGATCATCGCCAAGACCGTGCTAGGCCTCTAATAATCAAACACTCGGGAGAGACAAATGCAGCTCAGCCGTGAAGACCTGCTGCAGGCCTACCGCCGGATGAAAACCATCCGCGCGTTCGAGGAACTGCTGCACGACGAAATCCAGACTGGCGAGATCGCCGGATTCACCCACCTTTACTGCGGCCAGGAAGCGGTCGCGGTCGGCGTTTGCGAACACCTGAGCGACGACGACAAGATCGTTTCGACCCACCGCGGCCACGGCCACTGCCTTGCCAAGGGCTGTGATGTCGAAGGGATGATGAAGGAAATCTGGGGCAGCCGCGAAGGGCTGTGCAAGGGCAAGGGCGGATCGATGCATATCGCTGACGTCGACAAGGGCATGCTGGGCGCCAACGGCATCGTTGGCGCGGGTGCGCCGATCGCGGTCGGCGCGGCCATGGCCGCGAAGATCGACGGTCCGGACGCCAACGGCAAGCTCAAGGTCGCGATCGCGTTTTCGGGCGACGGCGCTTGCAACCAGGGCACCACGTTCGAAGCGATGAACATGGCGGTGGTCACCAAGGCCCCGGCCATCTTCGTGTTCGAGAACAATCATTATTCCGAACACACCGGCTTCGAATACGCGGTGGGCACGCAGCGCGACATCGCCAGCCGGGCCGAAGCGTTCGGCATGCGGGTATGGCGCGCCGACGGCACCGATTTCAGCGCCGTTCACGACACCATGAGCGAAGTGCTGGAATATGTCCGCGCCGGCAACGGCCCGGCCGCCGTCGAATTCGACACGGAACGGTTCTATGGCCATTTCGAAGGTGACCCGCAGCGTTATCGCGCCAAGGGTGAGCTCGACCGTATCCGCGAAGAGCGCGACTGCATCAAGAAGTTCCGCGAAAGCGCGACCGAGGCCAAGCTGCTCGACGGCGCGGATCTCGATCAGGTCGATGCGGAAGTTGCGCAGGCCATCGAGAAGGCGGTCGTCGCAGCACGCGCGGCAGAGCGTCCCAAGGCAGAAGACGTCCTTGTCGACGTCTACATCGATTATTGATTGGCGGGAGCGATCCAGTGGCAAAAATGATGTATCGCGACGCCGTTCGCAACACGATCTTTCAGGAAATGAAGCGCGACGACAGCGTCGTCGTATTGGGTGAGGACGTCGTCGGCGGCATGGGCACGCCGGGCGGACCCGAAGCCATCGGCGGCATCTGGTCGACCAGCACGGGTTTGTTCGGAGAATTCGGCGCGGACCGTGTCATCGACACCCCGATTTCGGAAAGCGCCATCGTCGGCGCGGCGGGCGGGCTCGCGCTTTCGGGCAAACGTCCGATCGCGGAGCTGATGTTCGCCGACTTTATCGGTGTTTCGCTCGACCAGATCTGGAACCAGATCGCCAAGTTCCGTTACATGTTCGGCGGCAAGACCAAGTGCCCGGCGATCATCCGCTGCATCTATGGCGCAGGGTACAACGCCGCGGCCCAGCACAGCCAGAGCCCGCACGCGATCCTGACCGGGATGCCGGGGCTGAAAGTCGTGATGCCCAGCACGCCCGCCGACGTTGCCGGCCTGTTGCGGCAGGCGATCCGCGATGACGATCCGGTGATCTTCATGGAGCACAAGGCGCTTTACGGCGTGCAGGGCGAAGTGCCCGACGATCCGGATTTCTGCATCCCGTTCGGCCACGCGCGCCTGACCCGCGCAGGGCAGGACGTGACCATCCTTGCCACCGGCATGATGGTCGGCATGGCGGAATCGGCGGCAGACACGCTGGCCGAAAACGGCATCGGCTGCGACGTGATCGACCTTCGCACGACAAGCCCGCTGGACGAGGAAGCGATCCTCGATTCGGTCGAAGTGACTGGTCGTCTGGTAATCGTCGACGAAGCGCCGCCGCGCTGTTCGCTCGCCACCGACCTTTCCGCGCTGGTCGCGCAGAAGGCTTTCGCCAGCCTGCGTGCCCCGATCGAAATGGTTACCGCGCCGCACACGCCGATCCCTTTCGCTCGCGAACTGGAAAGCGCCTACCTTCCGAATCCGGACAAGATCGAGGCCGCGGTGCGCAAGGCCTTGGCCTACAACTGAGGAGGCACGAGCCATGGGAAAGATACGTGCCTTCACGATGCCGAAATGGGGCATCGAGATGACCGAGGGAACCATCGCCGAATGGATGTTCGGCGAAGGTGACAGCTTCACGCGGGGCGACCTCATCTGCCTGATCGAAACGGACAAGATCACCAACGAGGTCGAGGCCGAATACGATGCGACGATACGTCGCATCCTCGTCGCCGGCGGTGGTGAGCCTGAACCTGTCGGCGCATTGCTGGCGGTTTTCGATGACGGTTCGGCCAGCGACGCGGAAATCGACGACTTCATCGCTGCCTTCAAACCCGCCGAAGGCGGCGTCGCCGAAGGGCGGCAGAAGAAGAAGGAAGGCAAGCCCAAGGAAGCAGGGATCGAAGGCGAGGAAGACAAGCCGCGCGCCATCACGATCGAGACGAACCGCCCGATCAGTCCCGAAGCGTTGAAGCTTGCGCAAGCCGAAGGCATCGACATCGCGGACATACACGGTTCGGGCCGGGGCGGCCGCATCACGTTTCAGGACGTGCAGCAGGCCATGCGCGGCCCGTCGACCCGTTCGCCCAAGGGCACCGCGGTATTGCCCGACGAAACGTCGGTCTTCGCATCGCCGCTGGCTCGCCGGCTAGCCGCGATCCACGGCATCGAATTGTCGGGCGTGACCGGAACGGGTGCGCGCGGGCGCATTTCTAAAAAGGACGTGCTGGCCAAGGTTCCCGAACCGGTCGCATCGTCCGGGGCGACGCCTGCATTCGGCGCACCGTTCGAAGCCGTGGAGAACGAGCCGAAGGTCATCCCCTTCGACAAGATCCGCAAGATCGTCGCCCGCCGCCTGACGCAAGCCAAGCAGACCATTCCGCACTTCTATCTGCGCGTGGGGGTCAAGGCGGATGCGCTGCTCGAACTGCGCAAGACGGCGAACCTCGTGCTCGGCGTCAAGGCTTCGGTTAACGACTACATCGTCATGGCCGCGGCCAAGGCGCTGGCGCAGCATCCCGACGTCAACGTGCAGCTTCACGGCGAGGAGATCCATTCGTTCCCCCACGCCGACGTCGCCGTCGCGGTCGCCAGCCCCAAGGGTCTTGTCACGCCGATCGTGCGACAGGCGAACCGAATGCGGATCGACCAGATCGCATCGCGGACGAAGGAGCTGATCGGCAAGGCGAAGGACGGCAAGCTGGGCTTTGAGGAAATGGACGGCGGCACGTTTACCGTTTCCAACCTCGGCATGTTCGGGATCGAGAATTTCGATGCGATCATCAACCCGCCGCAGGGTGCGATCCTTGCCGTGGGATCGGCAGAACGGCGCGCTGTGGAAACAGACGGCGGCGACATCGCCTTTGCCACCGTCATTTCCATGACGCTGTCGGTCGATCACCGGGCCATCGATGGCGCGGCGGGCGCGCAGTTTCTCGCCACGCTGAAGTCCCTGCTCGAAGAACCCGAAACGCTGTTCGCGTAAGGAGAAGAACCATGCCGACACCCGGATCCATCGCCAGCCTCGGTCCGATCATGCAGCAGGCATACCTGCCGCGCGATTTCGATGCCGCGTTAGAGTACTGGACGAAGACGATGGGTGTCGGCCCGTTCTTCCTGTTGGAGGATATCCGGCTGGGCGACATGACCTGTATGGGCGAGCCGACGGACGCGGTGTTCGCGGTGGCCATCGCCTATTGGGGTGACATCCAGATCGAACTAGTCCGCCCGCAGAACGACGCCCCGGCGCATTACACCGGAAAATACGCGGTTACCGATGGGCTGCATCACACCTGCCACGTGGTGCCCGACATTGCGGCGGCGCGCCAGACAGTGATCGATGCCGGCGGCACGATCGTCGTGGAAGGTAAAGTGGGCGCCGACGGGCACGTTTTTTATGCCGACCCCGGTTTCGGGCCGGGCGGGCTGATCGAATTCATCCAGCTGGGTGCCGGAGGCGCCGAATTCTTTGCCATGATGCAGGCCGCCTCCGTCGACTGGGACGGAAGCGACCCGCTGCGCAAGATTGGCTGAGCGGCGTTACGCGGCCTTCGCGTCGGCTGCGGCGCGGACCGGAGCCTGATCGAAGTAATAGGGCACGATGGAGCAGACCTTGCCGTCGCGAAACCGGAACGCTTCGGCCAGTTCAGCCGCCGGCACATCGGGATCTGCAAAGTTCATGCGGGCCAGCGCTACGACGTGATCCTTGCCAGTGCACATGTCGAGCAGGTCGACCCCCGAAATGTCGAGCATTCCGAAAACCTTGACGAACAGTTCCTGCAGCGCGGTCTTGCCGCGATAGGTTCCTTCCATCGGCAAACCCTTGGCTTCGACGATTTCGAGATCGTCGGTGACCAGTTCGGCCACCCGGTCCCAGTTGCCCACCGCGCATTCGGCGTAAAGCTCATTCACGACTGCAACCATCTGTTCGCTCGACATCGGCACTCTCCAAGTTGATGCGTTTATGCCCGTACTCTCGCCAATGGGCCGGTGACACGATAGCTATCGCAATGATTAGCGTGTAACCCGCCCACTGCCCCGTTAGGAAAGCGGGCAGAGAGATCTGGCCCTCGGACACGATCCCGGCACCGGGCCACAAGACCTGTAGGAACAGAGACTGACCGTGAGCGATAGCTGGCATCCTTTTTGCGCTGAATCCGAATTTCCCGAAAGCGGCAAAGCTGCCGCGCAAGTGGCCGGCTGGTACGTGCTGTTGGCAAAGACCGACGACGGGCTGCACGCGGTGAACGACCGCTGCACCCATCAGGCTGCGCTGCTGTCCGATGGCCGGGTCCGTCGCGGTGCGATTATGTGCCCGCTGCATGGCGCGCGGTTCGAAATGGCGACGGGTCGCTGCATCGGCGGCGCTTACAAGGATTTGCGCACGTTCCCCGTTCGCGTGACCGACGGCATGATCGAAGTGTGCGTGCCCGACGAAGCGCCTAGCATGGAAGAACTGCCGGTCAGCCGCTGATATCCGGTCGGGTGGGGCCGTTCGCGGTCGTACCTGCCCATTCCACCAGCTTTCGGATCGATCCAGGCACCCTACCTTCGGCATAACCAAACCGAAGGAGAGAATGCTTATGCCCTTTACCGGACCCGATTCCGATCGCATGGCGCTGCGCGACCTGCTCGACACTTATGCCGACGCCGTCTGCCGCGTCGATGCCGAAGCCTGGGGTGAGACCTGGGCCGAAGATGCGCGATGGGAAATGCCCGACTATCCCGAATTCCCGCCGCAGGATGGGCGCAGCAACATCGTCAACCTGTGGGTCGAAGCGATGAAGCACTATCCCGGCGTCATCTTCAGCGCATGGCCCGGTTCGATCGAGGTTGATGGAGATCGCGCGACCATGCGGTCATACACCAGCGAGATCTACGATCAGGGTGACAAGACCATGCGCGATCGCGGCCAGTACGACGACGAATGCGTCAAGGTCGGCGGCCGCTGGTATTTTTCCAAGCGCGTCTTCCGCAACATCCATCGGCAGCACGCACCCAAGGGTCTCTGACCGCTTTTCGCCCACGCCACGCAGACAAGAAAAAAGGGGGAGCCGCTCGGTGCGGCTCCCCCTTTCCTTTTCAGGCTTGGTGTCTGAGCGATCAGAAGCGCTGAGTTACCTGCACCTTGATCGTCCGCGGCAGGGTGCCGAAGCCGAGCTGGTCCGCCTTGACGCCGGTCACGCCACCGGAGGCCGTGCCCGAGCTTGGGCCGTCGACGACGCCGGTGACATAGAACTGATTGGTCAGGTTCTTGCCGATGACCGCCAATTCCGTGTTGCCGTCCGTCGTCATGAAACGAAGGCCTGCATCCAGCGACCAGTAGCTGTCCTGGACCGCGATCGGATTGCCGAATGCCGACGGATTGTAGTTGTCGGAATAACGGGCGTTTGCATTCAAGCCGATTGCAAAGTCGCTGGTGACGTCGGTTTCGTAGTTGAAGCCGACAACGCCGGTCCATTTCGGCGCGACCGAAAGTGCGGTGCCGGTCAGGTTCTGACGGATCTGGCCGTCAGCCGTCACGACATTGCAGCCCTCGGCCTGAGTCTGGCCCGAATAGCACGGACCTTCGTCGAAGCTGTCGTATTTCGCGTCGTTGTAGTTGAGCGCCGCGTTGATGTTGAGCCCGGGCACCGCGTAAGGAGCGAATTCGAGCTCAAGTTCGACGCCTTGCGTCTTCGCGTCGGCGGTCAGCGTGTTGAACGAGAAGACCGGCGAGTTGAAGAAGTCGACCTGGAAGTCGTTCACCTTGTACTGGAACACGGTCAGGTTCGCGCGCAGCTGGTTTTCAAGCAGCGTCGACTTGATGCCCACTTCGAAACCTTCGGCCGTTTCCGGGTTGAAGGTAAGGTCGCCGTAGGGATCGGCCGACAGCTTCGAGTTGATGCCGCCGTTCGAGAAGCCGCCCGACTTGTAGGCAGTCTTGTAGGCGCCATAGATCAGGAGATCCGGGGTGGGCTTGTAGGTCAGCGTCACTTCGGGCGAGAAGTCGTCGAACTTCTGGTTCGCCGTAATGATGCCCAGCGGATCGGCAGCCGAACGATAGACGCCGGAATAAGCCGGGTTCACGTATTCCTGTGCGAAGTAGCTGTCCTTTTTCTCGTCGGTGTAGCGAGCGCCGCCGGCGAGTTCGAGGTTTTCCATCAGCTGGAAGCGGACCTGACCAAAGATCGCGAAGGTCTTGCCCTTGGTCCAGCTGATCTTTTCGCTGGCCGCATACAGCAGGTCGGGACGCGCAGCGCTGTCGCGTACGCCGCCGTAAAAGCCCCACTGGCCGAAGTCACGATTGGTGTGCTGGTACAGGCCGCCGACCATGAAGTTGAACATGCTGTCGAACGACGTGGTCAGGCGCAATTCTTGCGAATAGGCTTCCCAGGTCGAGTTTTCCGTGGCGAAGATCATGCCGCCGGCATTGGTGTCGGTGGTCTGGAAGTTACAGGCGCAGGCCCAGCTGTTGTTGTTGCGCTGCCAGTTCGTGACCGACGAAATCATCATCGAGCCAAGATCGTATTCGAGGTTGTTGTTCACACCCCAGCTGCGATACTTGTTATAAGTCGAACCGTCGTCGCGACCATAGGGCGAGATCTGCGAAAGTTCCACCGGCAGGTTGTTCTGATGAGTGACGAAGTCCTGTTTGCAAGGATAGACCGTCAACTGGCTGTAACCGGTGCCGTTACCGCACGAATAGGCGACATAGTTCCAGCTGTTGTTCAGCGTGTCGTTCTGGTCGCGCGTAACCTTCAGCGTGCTGGTGAGGTTGTCGGTCGGCTCGAACTTCAGCGTCATGCGAGCGAGGAATTCCTCCTGCTGCGGCATCGGGCTTTCGGTGGGCGCGGAAATGAGCGTCTCAGGATCGCCGAAGCCCGCCGCCACGTCGACCGTGGTGTAGTTCATCGGGGTCGACACGTTCTTGTAGTAGCCGCCGTCCATCTTCGAATAGCGTGCTGCGAAACGGACGCCGACCGTGTCGCTCAGAGGACCCGACAGGATGCCTTCGAGGCTGTACTGGTTGGCTTTGAATTCGTAACCGGCCTTGACCGAACCTTCCCATTCGTTGGTCGGATCGTTGGTGGTCAGCGAAATCACGCCTGCGGTGGCGTTCTTGCCGAAGAACAGGGCCTGTGGGCCTTTGAGCACTTCGACGCGGGCAAGATCGAAGAAGCCTTCTTCGATGACGCGGCCCTGGCCATAATAGGCGCCGTCGACGACGATCGCGACCGACTGTTCGATGCCAATGGAGGTCGACGACGAACCGATGCCGCGCAACGTGATCTGCGCCGCGGAACCGTTGGATGCGCGACCGACGTTGAGGTTGGGCGTGGCCGCCGCGATCTTTTCGATGCTGGTGATGTCGCGCTGCTCGATCACCTTGCCGGTGATGGCGGTGACGGCGACAGGAACGTCCTGCACGCTTTCTTCGCGCTTACGGGCCGTGACGACGATTTCGGTAAGACCGCCCTGCTGAGCTGCGGGTTCGGTCCCTTCGTCCTGGGCAAGAGCTGGCGTAATAGTGAAAAATGCGCTGGCAAGGCAGCTGGCGGCAAGAAGCGAATGCTTGCGTATAGTCATGGTACTCTCCCTGGGAAATCTTGTTTCCTGTTTTTTCGTCTAACACAGGTTCAAAAGCCGGACCCCTGATTGAAGTTACAGGGTCATGCGCCGAATGGCCCGCCTAAAGTCGAAGTTATAAACAACGGAAAGGATGCCGGAATGACGACCAACCGCTATTGGCGGCTCGATTCCCACCCCAAAGGCGACGACTTTGCTGCAGCACTTTCCCTGCAGCATGAAGAACTTACGCCGATTGAAGACGGGCAGATCAGGATCAAGGCCGACTATTTGTCGATGGACGCTGGCACGCGCATGTGGATGGGCGGCCGTGAAGACGGTTATCAGCCGCCATTGCCGCTGGGCACGACCATGGTCGGACTGGCGCTGGGCCGGGTGACGGAAAGCCGCGACGGCCGATTCCCCGTGGGCTCGCTCGCCCGCGCATTCGGGCAGTGGGCGGACTATTCGACGATCCGTCCAGACGAAGGCTGGGCCGTGCCGCTGGACGACGACATCGACGACATTCGCCAGCATTTCGGCGTGCTTGGCCTGAATGGTTGGACCGCGCTGTACGGCGTGCAGGACATCCTGCGCATCAAGGAAGGCGAAACCCTGGTTGTATCGGCCGCGGCGGGCGCGACGGGCAGCCTTGCCGTGCAGGTCGGGCGCATCCTTGGCGCGAAAGTCGTCGGCATCGCGGGCGGACCGGACAAGTGCCGGTACGTCGTCGAAACGCTGGGCGCCGATCGCTGCATCGATTACAAGAACGAGGATGTCGCCGCCGCGCTGGGTGAGATCGAGGGCGGCATCGACGCCTATTTCGAAAACGTGGGCGGGCCGATCTTGGATGCGGTGTTGCAGAACATGGCGCTTTATGGCCGCATCGCGGTGTGCGGAATGATCGCCAATTACGACGCGGCCGAAGGTGCGCCGGGCCCGCGCCATTACGATCAGGTGCTGATGCGCCGCTTGCGGATCGAAGGGTTCTTTCTGCCCGACGTGCCTGAACGCGGGCCCTATTTCTATGACACGCTGAAGCGCTGGTACCAGGAGGGCAAGATCAACGTGCCGTTCGACGTGACGGTGGGGTTGGAAAACACGCTCGTCGCCTATGCCCGGATGCTGACCGGCAAGAACACCGGCAAGGCGATCGTCGACGTGCGGAGCTAAGCGCGTGCCGACCATCGACTACCGTTCGCCCCTGCGCTGCCTTGTCGCGGTGCGGGGCCATCCGTTCGGGCGCGACGCCTTTGCCGCGGTGTTCGAAGGGATGGAGGGCATTTCCGCCACGATGGTCGACCAGCCCGCCGCCGCACTGCTGATGAATCCTGACGGCATGCGCGATTTCGATGTCTTGGTCCTTTACGACATGCCGGGACTGGATTTCGACGCGCCCGAGCATATTCCCGCCTATGTCCCGCCACCTGCCGGGTTCGCAGAAGGGCTGCGCGCCCTGCTCGACAGCGGCAAGGGGATCGTCGCGCTGCACCATGCGCTGGCCGGCTGGCCGACGTGGGAAGGCTATGCCGAAATCCTGGGCGGAAGGTTTCTTTACAAACCCGGAGCAGTGCGCGGAAAGCACGTGCTCGACAGCGGTTTCGCGCACGACGTCGCGCAGACATTCAGCGTCGTCGGCGATCATCCGGTGACCGCAGGTCTGCCTGCCACGTTCGATCTGGTCGACGAACCGTATCTTGCCGAAGTGTTCGAAGGCGATGTCGAACCTTTGCTGCGTTCCAACGCGTGCTTTACCGCCGACCATTTCTGGTCAGCTACTCACGCTTGCGAAGGGCGGATGTACTGTCGTGACGACTGGGCGCATCCGCCGGGCAGCAATCTTGCCGCATGGGCGAAAACCGTGGGCGATGCGCGTTTGGTCTATATCCAGCCCGGCGACGGACAGGGCGCTTACGAAAGCCCGCATTACCGCAAGCTGGTCGAGAACGCGATCCGCTGGGTCGCGCAAGGCTGAGGCGGTCCGGTGCGTGATCCGCCGGATCGCGCTTCACCTTTTAATCGCACAAAAAAAGGGCGGGGGCACCATGTGGTACCCCCGCCCTTTTTGATTGTGGCTCGTGCTTAGAATTCGACGCCGAGCGTCAGGCCATAGCTACGCGGTTCGCGCGCCGTGCCGAACGACCACAGGCCGCCGACGGTGAAGCCGTGGGTCATGCCGCGATCATCGAGCAGGTTGCGGCCATATGCGGTCAGATGCGCTTCGGCACCGGCCAGGTCGAAACGTGCGGTCAGCGATGCGTCGACCAGGTTCTGGGCATCGGTGCGCACGCGCGGGTCGTTGCCTTCGACAGTGACCGGGCCATTGGCCAGATCGCCGCTCAGTCCGCCGATCGAGATCTGTTGATCGTAACGTCCGATATAGCGGTAACCCACGTTACCCACCATTTCACCGAAGCTGGTCGGCTGGGTGTAGGTCGCCGAAAGCGATGCGGTCATGTCCGGGTTGTAGATCAGGTCGTTGCCCGAGAAGTCGAACGGAATGACCGTCGCGCCATCGGCCGGCGAAATGCCGCCCACGATGAAGTCCTTGAACTTGGAATCCAGTATGCCAAGCGCACCGTTCAACACGAAGTCGGGTGTCAGGCGGGCGGTGAAGTCCGCTTCGAGACCCTTGATCGTGGCGGAACCGACGTTGGAGGTGATCGTCTCGTTCTGCGTTGCGCACGTTGCGCAGAACAGCGTGTTGTTCTGCTGCAGCGCATCGTACTTCGACACGAAACCGGCGAGGTTCAGCTGGACGACGCCCATCGTGAACTTGCCGCCCACTTCGTAGCTGTCGACTGTTTCGGGACCGTAGGACTGGCTGGCACGAGCGGCCGAACCGGCGCGCGGGCTGAAGCCGCCCGAACGGTAACCTTGCGACCACGAAGCATAGAGCATCATGTCGTCGTTCGGGCGCCAGTCGATGCCGACCTTGGGCGTGAACTTCTTGAAGGTGTCCGAACCCTGACCGATCAGGTTGCCGCCGAATGCATTCGACAGCGACTTCTTGTCACGCGTGAAACGACCGCCGAACGAAAGGCGAAGCGTTTCAGCAAAGGCCCAGTTGAAGTCGCCGAATACCGCGACCGAACGGGTCTTGCCTTCGACATGCTGCGGGTTGGTGTCGTAGTCGCGCGGATCGACAGTATTGTCGAATGCGAACAGGCGGGTCCACTGATCCAGTTCATAGTTGGACGAGAAGTAATAGGCGCCCACGACATAGTCGAAGGACGAGCCGACGTCGCCGGCAGCGCGTACTTCCTGACTGAACTGGTCATATTCCTGATCGCGGAACACGTAATAAAGGTCGGTCGACGAAGCGTCGAAGTCCTGCGTCTGGCCTTCCTTCGATTCGCGATAGCCGGTGACCGACGTCAGGCTGATGTCGCCCAGGTCGCCGTTCATTTCAAAGGTGATGGCAGGCGCCGAATAGTTCGAAACGTTGGCATCGCCGAACACGGTGTAAAGGTCGTCTGTGCCGTTGCGGCCACACTGTTCGGCGGGGATCAGGCCGCAGAACAGTTCGCTGCTGTTGGTCAGGTTTGCTACCGCGGGGTCGAACTTCTGAACCTGCTTTTCGACGGTGAGGAGGGCATCGAAGCCGCTGCCCGGATCGAACAGGAAGCTCGCGCCGAAGTTTTCGTTGTTCGTGAAGCCACGACGCTCGCCCGTCTGGCCCTGGCGGTACCAGCCGTCGCTTTCGTTGTGGAAGTAGAAGAACTTCGACGACAGCACGTCACCCAGCACGGGCAGGTTGACCACGGCGCGCGTGGCGAGCGTGTTGAACTTGCCGTACGAAGCTTCGGCCTTGACGCCAAGGTTGCCGGTCGGGCGGCTGCGGCGGATGTTGACAACGCCGCCGATGGTGTTGCGGCCGAACAGCGTGCCCTGCGGACCGCGCAGGACTTCGATCTGTTCGATGTCGAAGAAGTCGAAGAACTGGCCGGTGCTGGTGCCGATGAAGACACCGTCGACGACGACGCCCACGGTCGGTTCCTGCGACTTTTCGACGTCGGCATAAGTCAGGCCGCGGATCGACAGGTTCGCGGCGGCGGCGCCCGAATTTTGGTTGGTGATGATAAGGTTTGGCGCGGTGCCCATAAGGTCGCCGATGTTTACGGCGGCCTTGTCGGCGATCATCTGGGCGTTGACGGCGGTCACGGCGACCGGCGTATCCTGCAGCGCTTCTTCGCGGCGGCGGGCGGTAACGATGATTTCGCCGGGAACTGCTGCTTGCTGCTCGGTCTGCACGTCCTGCGCGAATGCAGGGACAGCGCCGGTCAGCGCGGTGCTTGCAGCAAGAGCTGCGAAAACGAATTTGCGGTTGGTCACTAGGAGTCTTCCCTGTTTTGCGACAGCCGCATTCCACGCGCGGCCTTTTTTGTCTGATCGCCCTTTCGACCAGCATAGGGCAATTCGTTACCTGCCATTTTTCACAGGTGCGGCATCAGGGACACAAGTCGACGTAAATCGGCATGTTCTGAAAGGATTACCAAGCATGACGACCAACCGCCGCTTCCTGCTGCGCCGCCGCCCGGTGGGCGACCCTGTTCCCGACGATTTCGCCTTGGTGGAAGAAGCCATCCCGTCGCCGCCGCCGGGCGGTTTCGTCATGCGCAACCAATACTGCTCGCTCGACCCTGCGCAACGTGGCTGGATGTCGGACGAACCGAGCTACATGCCGCCGATCCCGCTGGGCGATCCGGTGCGTGCGACCACAGTGGGCGAAGTGGTCGCCAGCGATAACGCCGACTATCCGGTAGGCAGCTGGGCGCTCGGCCTGAACGGCATCGAGGAATACAGCGCGGTTTCGCCCGAACATTTCACGTCGCCGATCGACATTTCGCTGGCCCCAAGCCCGTCGCATTTCCTGTCCGCGATGGGAGCCGTCGGCCTCACCGCCTATTTCGGAATGCTGGAAATCGCTAAGCCCAAGGCGGGCGAAACACTGTGTGTCAGCGGGGCGGCCGGCGCGGTTGGTTCGGTCGTGGGGCAGATCGGCAAGATCTGCGGCTGCCGAGTCATCGGCATCGCGGGTGGCGCGGAAAAATGCCGCCGGCTGATCGACGATTACGGCTTCGACGTCGCCATCGACTATCGCGGCAAGAGCCAGGAGCAGCTGCGTGATGAAATCGCACAGGCCGCGCCGAACGGGCTGGACATGGTGTTCGAAAACGTCGGCGGCGACATTCTGGAGGCCGAAGTCTTCAACCTCGCCAAAAAGGCACGCATCGTTTTGTGCGGGTTGATCAGCGAATACAATTCGACTGAACGGCACGGGTTGAAGAACCTGTGGCAGGTGCTTGTCCATCAGGCCACGATCCACGGGTATCTCATCATGGATTACGCCCCCCGCTTTGCCGAAGGCGGGGCGCAGGTCGCCAAGTGGATTGCCGAAGGGAAGATGCGCATCGACGAAGACGTGCAGGAAGGGATCGAGAACAGTTACGATGCCTTCATGCGTCTGTTTTCCGGTCAGAACACTGGCAAACTGGTGCTGAAACTCGCGTGACCGATGGGCGCGATGGCGATCGCTGCCATCGCGCCCACCGCGTCATGCCTTCATCACCGGCATTGGCGTCTGCCCGCTTTCGTCGAGGTAATAGTCTACCCATTTGTGGAAGAACTGGTTGCCCGGTTCGTTCCGACCGAAAGTCTGGTGCGTCATCGCGCCCGATTCCAGCCCGTTCTGCACCTGCAGGCCAAGGTCGTAGTCTTCGGTCTCCACCACCTTGAAGAAGAAGTCGCACATCTCGTCGAGCTTGCGCATCTCCTCCTCCGTTTCCGGTTTGGACGGGAAGACGTAGTTCATGATCGTCACGTTCCGATCCGGCGCATCGCCGGGGAACAGCTGTGCGAACTGGCACATTTCGGGCGCGAGGAAGAGCGCGAAGTTGGGAAACAGCATCCGGATGAAATCGTAGCCGTTGTTTTCGCGATGTCCCCACTGATCGCGGGGCACGTCCTTCAGATCGGTGATCGAACGCTGCGGAAAACCCAGTCGGATATGCGGGCCGAACCCTTCGTAATGGGCGCGGTTGGATGGCGATCGGGGCGCAACCGTTTCGGTATGCGCCGCAGCAAAGTGATACCCTTCGAGATAGCCGTCATAGGCGACCTTCCAGTTGGCGCCCGGCATTTCGCGCGACTTGTGGAAATACCAGCTCTCCAGCTTCAGCGCGGCGAAATCGTCGTACATCCCGCCCAGCCATTCGCGCGCGTCGATGGCAAGGCCGGGGGTCAGGATGACGAAGATCATCCCCGCCACTTCGTCGCACGGCAGTTCGGTCATGTTGAGCTGGCTGCGGTCCACCTCGCCAAAGGTGCTCGCCTCTGCGATGCCCAGCAGCTTGCCGTCGTTGGCATAAGTCCAGCCGTGATAGGGACACGAAAAGCGCGAACAATTTCCCTTGCCGTCGGCGGCAAGATGCGCGGCGCGGTGCTTGCACACGTTGAGAAAGGCCCGGGCCTTGCCGTCCTTGCCGCGCGTGATGATGACGGGCAGGTCCATCACCGTCATCGCCTTGTAGTCGTTCTTCTCCGGCAGCTCGATCGTCAGCGCCAGCATCAGCGGCAGTCGCTTGAACAGGCGCTCCTTCTCCCGCTCCCACCGCGCGGGGTCGAGATAATTCTCAACCGGCACGCGCATGGTGGATCTGGCCTGATCGGTCGTGCGGCTTTCGACGAAGTGCAGCATGCGTTCGGCGATATCGCCGTATTTTTCGTAAAGGTCGGTCATCACTCCGGTTCCTTTCAACGGTTCAGATAGCGGTCGAGCACCTGGTGGAAATGGCGGATGCGCACTTCCTGATAGTCGCCCAGTTCGACGCGTTGGTTCTTCGACGCCTTCAGCCCTTCGTGGGTCAGCATCATGTTTTCCATGTCCTGATCGACCACGCCGCCCAGCACGCCGAGTTCGGGAGCATCGGCCCACTTTTCATCGTCGGACAGCATGTGCATCGAAATGCCTGCCGGGCGCGGCTGGCCTTGTGGCACACGGGCCAGCACGCGCACTTCCATCAGGCAGCGATCCTGATCGGGCCATGGGCGCCAGCGATAGACGATGTTGGGCATGAACCCGCCCCACGGCGCGAAGTTGGGAAAGACGTTATAGACCAGCGCGTCGAGCAGTTCGCTTTCGGATACTTGCGAATAATCGCCGCCAAACGCCCGCTCGCTCGACGCGCGCATCGCCTGTCCCAGTGCCTGCCGCGCGGTCAATCCGTCGGGCACGGCGATGTTGAACTGGTCGTTTTCGGGGTCGTAGTTGTCGGCGCTGCGGCCGTTGTACTTAACGAATTCGTCGACGATCCACTGCTGCGGCAATTCGTGGCGCGCGACATGGGGGCTGATCGTGCCAAACGGCGTGTAGTTCACGTTCACATGTTCGCCCAGCACGTGATAGGCGGCGTTGGCATCGCCGGTGAACGGCATCAACTGCGGATGCGTGGCATAGGCGTGGTAGCTTTCCATGAAAGCTTCCATCGTGATCTTCCAGTTTGCGTCGACGACCTTGCCGACCCATGCGACGGTGGTGCAATCCTCGTGCCGCCATTGTGCAAAGAATTCGGGCAGGGGGGCGAGGAATTCCTCGATCACCGGACCTTCGTCGGCCTCGCGCACGAAAATGTACCCGCCCCACTGCGCTACGCTGGCTTCGGGCAGCTTCATCGCGTCGTCGGACAAGTGACCGAAGTCCCAGCGGCAGGGGATCGAGTTCAACGTGCCATCCGTGTTCCACGTAAAGGCGTGGAACGGGCAGACGAACTTTTCGGCCGAGCCGCAATCGGTTTTCAGCTTCCGCCCGCGATGCAGGCACACGTTGTGAAAGGCGCGGACCGAACCGTCTTCCTGCCGCACGATCAGGTACGATCGCCCTGCGTTGTCGTAAGTGACGTAATCGCCCGGCTCGGGCATGTCTTCTTCGCGCGTGGCGAATTGCCAGACGTTCGGCCACATCCGATCGCATTCGGCGCGAAAGAATTCGGGGTCGTAGTACCGCGCGGCATCGATCGGTTCGGAGCCGAGATATTCGTAGCTGTCCTTCGCCATGAAGGCGGGCGGCTGGATGTCGTCGGCGGCCAGGATGTCTTCCCAGCCCGGACCGGGGCAGCGTGCGCGTTCAAGCTGCCCGCGCGGATCTGCTTCTGCCATGTCGGCAATCCTCCTCGTTTTCATTTCGAGGAAGAGTTTACCTTGTGCCGGACTGGCGGCCCTTGATCAGGGTCAAGAAAAGCCCGGCCCCACCCCTGCGCTTTTGACTAGGTCAGGCGCACTAGGGGCGGGGCGGGTCGTTGGCGTCGTGGCCGCGCGCACGGCCCGACGCTCGGGGGATCAATTCCGAACGATCAGAACTGGACGCGCTTGGTGAACCCAGCGTCGACGACGATGTTCGCGCCGGTCATCGCCTTGCACGCGGGCGAGGCGACGAACGCGATCGTCTTGGCCAGTTCTTCGCCGGTGGTCATGCGGCCCATCGGGATCTGCGCCATGATGCCGTCGTAGAATTCGGTCATGTTGTCCTTGATGTAGTTCCACGGGCCGTCGTCGGTCATCACAGGGCCGGGCGTGATGCAGTTGGCGCGGATGCCCTGCGGCGCAAGCTTCTGCGACAAGCCGGCGGCATAGTTCATCACCGCCGCCTTCAGCGCGTTGTAGGGCTGCACGCCCATGAATTCCTCTACCGCGCCGGTCGAGCTCATGCAGATGATCGAGCCTGCGTCCGATTTTTCGAGGTAGGGCATGGCTGCTTCGATGCCGCGACGCATCGGCAGGATGTCGGCGCGCAGGATCGTTTCCCAGCAGTCGTCGGTATCGGTGCCCGGATTGGCGGAGGTAAAGCTGATGAAGATGTCGCAACCGCCCAACGCGCCGGCGGCCTTTTCGACGAAGGCCGGGACCGAAGTCGGTTCGGTCACGTCGAGCGCTTCGGAATAGACGGTGACGCCGGTGGGCGAAAGTTCGCCGACGACCTTGTCGACCTTGTCCTGCGTACGTCCGCAGATCGCGACGTGGCAACCTTCGGCTGCGAGTGCCTGTGCGACCTTGCGGCCAATGCCGCCGTTGGCGCCGACGAGGATGGCTTTCATGCCTTTGAGGCCGAGGTCCATAGAACGATCCTTTCCCGTAAATTTTAAAAAAAGTGCTTGGCGTCTCTCCTAGGTAGCCGCGGCAAGGGGAGCGACTACCCTTTTGCGTAGGCCATGCAAGGATGCGCCAATGATAGGTCTGTCGGCAACAGGCAAACAATGGGAAGGAATGTCATGGGAAGGCTCGAAGGCAAACGCGCACTGATCCTGGGCGCGAGCAGCAAGGACAACATGGGCCAGCACATCGCACTACGCCTGATGGCGGAGGGGGCGACGGTATTCGTGTCGGGGCGCAAGGAGGACGTGCTGGCCGACTTTGCAGCCGAGAACGGTTGCGGATATCGGGCGTGCGACTTGACCGACGAGGGCAGCGTTAACGCGCTGGTCGATGTCGCGGCAAAGGCCATGGGCGGGATCGACATCGGCTTGAACGCCACCGGCTGGGGCCTGCTGACGCCTTTCCTCGACAATACGCGCGAAGAACTGGAACAGATGACCGCGCTGCAGTTCATCGGTCCCTTCCAGTTCTATCAGGCGCTGATCCGCAAAATGGCGAAATCGCGTGGGGGTGAGGGCGGCTCGATCATCCAGATCAGCAGCGCCACGGCCAAGATCATGCTGTGGGACCACGCCGCATACATGGGGACGAAAGCGGGCGCCGATCACGTCATCCGCTGCGTCGCCAACGAATTTGGGGGCGAGGGCATTCGCGCCAATTCGATCTCTCCCGGCCTGACCGAAACGCCGATGACTGCGGACGCGGGCCATGTCCCCGGCCTGTTCGAAAGCTTCCTGCCCGGGTATCCGCTCGGTCGGTATGGCACGAAGGAGGACATAGCGGCCGCGGTCGTGTTCCTCGCCAGCGACGAATGCTTCATGACCGGCGAAAACCTGCAGGTAAACGGGGGGCTGTGCTTGCGCGGCAATCCAAGCAAGGCCGAGATCGAGGCCAGCGTTATAAATGCCACCGGCGCAGCCGCAGGGGGCTGAGCCCATGGCCAACGTCGAACCCATCCTGTCGGCAGGCGACATCGCGACGTGGGATCGCGAATGCGACGTGATCGTGATCGGGCAGGGCGTCGCCGGAACCTGCTCCGCGCTGGAAGCGCACCGTGCGGGCGCCGACGTGCTGATCGTCGAACGCGCATCGGGCGGCGGCGGGGCAAGCGCGATGTCGTCGGGCATCTACTACCTTGGCGGCGGAACCGCGGTGCAAAAGGCGATGGGCTACGACGACACGCCGGACGAGATGGCCGCCTTCATGATGGCCAGCTGCGATCCACTGGACCCCGTTGCCGTGCGGCATTTCTGCGACGACAGCCCGTCGCACTTCGACTGGCTGGAACGACAGGGCCTGCCGTTCGAACGGACGGAGTTCAAGGGCAAGGCGGTGTTTCTGAACGACACGACCTGCCTGATGGGTACCGGCAACGAAAAGCTGTGGCCGTTCAACAAGATCGCCAGACCCGCGCCGCGCGGGCACAAAGTTGCGGGCACTGGCGAAAACGCGGGCCACGTCGGCATGGCGCCGCTGCTGTCCAAATGCGAGCAAGAGGGCATTCCCGCGATTTACGACAGCAATGTCGTGGCGCTGGTCAGGGACGAGGGCGGTCGTGTCGTCGGCGTGCGGATCAAACAGGCGGGCGCAACGATCCACGCCCGCGCGCGGCGTGGCGTAATCATCGCGGCGGGCAGCTTCAACATGAACCACGAGATGATCGCCGAAAACCTGCCCCTGCTGGGCGCGACGAGCGAGCCGCTGGGCATTCCCAGCAACGACGGCGCGGGCGTGCTGCTGGGGATGTCGGCGGGCACGGCGACCAGCGCGATGGATGGGGTGATACCCACCGCGTCGATCTATCCGCCGGGCCAGCTGATCAAGGGGATCATCGTCAACAAACGGGGTGAGCGTTTCGTCGCAGAAGACAGCTATCACGGCCGCACTGCGAATTTCGTGATGGAGCAGCCCGATCAGAAGGCTTGGCTGATCGTGGACAGCGAGATCTTCGCCTATCCCGAAATCCCGACCGCCAAACACACGCTGGTCGACGGGTGGGAAACGATCGAGGAGATGGAGGCGGGGCTGGACCTGCCGACCGGATCGCTGGTCCGCACGATGGCGGGTTACAACAAAAACGCGGCACAGGGCCGCGATCCGCTACTGCACAAGGACGCATCGTGGCTGAAGCCGCTGGACAAGGGGCCGTGGGCGGCGTTCGATATTTCGTTCGACCGGTCGACTTACCTGTTCATCACACTGGGCGGGTTGAAGACAGGGCCGAACGGCGAATGCCTGACGCTCAGATCGGAACCGATCCCCGGGCTTTACGCGGTGGGGGCCAGCGCAGCGCACATTCCGCGCAACGGCAAGGCTTATGCCAGCGGGATGAGTCTTGGCCCCGGTTCTTACTTTGGGCGCCGCGCGGGACGGCATGCGGCGGGGGCCAACTGGACCGATTGACGGGCGGCTCGTCGTCGGCCTTGTCAAGCGACAATCGATACATCGTCGATGTCTTCAGGTTCATCATCGCGCGGCGCACCGGCCCGCGATCGACGCGCGGTGTCTTGTAACGCTACTTAACCGTCAGGCTTCGGCCTTCGCGTTCTCGATCTTCGCCTTCACGTCGGCGCGCAGTTGGTCCTTGCGGATCTTGCCCGATGCCGTGCGAGGGAAATCGTCGACGAATTCGAATCGCTCGGGCGTCTTTTGCTTAGCCAGACCGCTTTCGTGCATGTGCGCGCACAGCGCTTCGACCGTTGCCGGCTCGCCCTCGCTGATGATGTAGGCGCAGACACTTTCGCCCAATCGTTCGTGCGGCATGGCGACGACGCTGGCATCGCGGACCTGCGGGTGGGTGCGCAACACGTCCTCGATCTCCACCGCGCTGATGTTTTCGCCGCCCCGGATGATCAGGTCTTTCTTGCGCCCTGTGATCGTGATCGCGCCTTCGGCCGACAGCGTGCCAAGGTCGCCGGTGCGGAAATAGCCGTCGTTGTCGAACGCCGCGCGGCTTTGCGCTTCGTCAGCATAGCCCAGCATCATCGACGGCCCACGCGCCAGAATCTCGCCCTCGTTGCCTACGGGCACGGGTTTGCCTTCGTCGTCGACGATCTTCACGTCATAGTCGATGACCTCGCCATCGGTGGTCGCGGCAAGGTGTTCGTTGCGCGGCCAGCCAAAGGTGACGAGCGGCACCTCGCTCGCGCCAAAGACGCGGAACGCGGTCAGGTTGTCGAACGCCGCGTTGGCGGCCGGGATCAGGTCGGGCGGAACCGCCGCGCCGCCACAGGCGAAGAAGCGCAACGACGGCAGCCGCGTGCTGGCCTTCCGCGCCGCATCGGCCAGTTCGACGAGGAAGGGCGTGGCGGCGACCGTGCCGACGACGGCGTGTTGTTCGATCAGGGACAGCGCGTCGTCCGCGTTCCAGGTTTCCATCAGGATGACCGTGGTGCCGCAGATCAGCGGCGATTCCAGGCCGTTGACATAGCCCGAGATGTGGGTGACCGGCGACGGCATGATCGTCGTGTCGCGATCGGTCACGCCCCAGTGCGCATAGCTTTTGCGCACGATATTCTCGAGCGTGTCGTGACTGTGCAGCACGCCCTTGGGCCGGCCCGTGGTGCCCGATGTGAACAGCACCATCTTGACCGAACGGGGATCGACATCGGGTTTCGCGGGAGTGAGCGCGCGCCCTTCTTCGATCAGCGCGGACATATCGTCTGGCCCGTCGCCCCTGACGGTAAAGGTAAAGTCGAGATCGGGCAGGCCCGGTTGCAACCGCCGTGCCATTTCGGCGAAATCGAACCGGCGGAACGTGGTGCAGGTGAATATCGCCCGAGCTCGGCAATCGTTCAGCATCATCACGACTTCGGCGTCGCGATAGATCGGCACGATGGGGTTCACGACAAGGCCGAGGATGGCGCAGGCAAGGTTGAGAATGCCCGCCTCGTGCCAGTTCGGCGTCTGGAACGCGACGACATCGCCGGTTTCAAGCCCGCGTGCGGCCAGCGCATTGGCCAGCGCCTGCGCTTCGTCCAGCCATGCGCCGAAAGTCAGCGATCGCACCCCGTCGATCAGTGCCAAGCGATCCGGTTCGTCGGCGGCGCGCGACCGGGCGAAATCGGCGATCGTGCGCCCCTGCCACTGATCGGCGAACGCGCGCATGTGTGCCGGCGGCAGTTCCAACCAGTTCCACGGCATTTCAAGTCGGGCCATTGTCGTGTATCCTTTTCCCGCACCCCTTCTCGCGATAGCGGGCCACAGGTTCCATTGGCGAAAAGGGTAGGGGCAAATCGCACCCCCGCAAACAGGGCACCTGTTACCTTGAGCAGGTTGCCTGCACGCCGCGCAACGGGCAGCTTGGCAGCGAAGATGGGCCGGCGTTGTCGCAGTGGCCCCAAAGCATTCGGGAGAAGACCATGGATCGCGCAAGCCGGATAGGACATCTGGGCGAGGTCGCCGAGACGATGCTCGACTATGTCGAGACCAAATCCACGTTCCAGGGCAAGGGCACGATGAAGGTGCCGTCGGCCAGCTATTGCGACGACGCGATCTATCGCAAGGAGATCGACCTTGTCTTCAAGAAGCTGCCGCTGATGCTGGCTTTCACCGCCGAAATGAAGAACCCCGGCGATTACAAGGCGATGGACGCGGTCGGCATGCCGGTGCTGATCACCCGCGACAAGGACGGCACGGTTCGCGCCTTCCTCAACGTATGTTCGCACCGAGGAGCGCCGGTGGCCGAAGAAGGTCACGGCAATTGCTCACGCTTTGTCTGCAAGTACCATTCATGGACTTATGGCCGCGACGGCAAGCTGATCGGCATTTCCGAAAAGCAGACGTTCGGCGACGTGGACCGGGCCGAACTGGGCTTGCGCCAGCTGCCGTGCGAAGAACGCAACGGCATGATCTTCGTCGTGCTCGATCCGAACGGCTCGATCGACCTCGATGCATACTATCGCGGCTATCTCGACGATTTCGCCGATCTTGGCCTTGCCGACTGGCACTATGTCGGAAACCGCACGATATTCGGCGCGAACTGGAAGATCGCATTCGACGGATACCTCGAAGGGTATCATTTCCAGTCGCTGCACCCCGAAACGATCTTTCCGCGGACGCCGTCGAACTGCACGCATTACGAAGGGTTCGGCCCGTCGATGCGGATTGGTTTCCCGCAGCATGAAATCGCCAACCTGCTCAAGCCGCTGCCGCGTGAAGAATGGGGTACGCGGGAAAATTACGGTTACGACTTCGTCCGTATTCTCTTCCCCAACGTCTCGATCTTCGTTGCGCCCGAAATTACGCAGGTCGCGCAGCTTTTCCCCGGACCGACGGTGGGCGAAAACCGCACCGTGCTGAACTACCTCTGCCGCGAAGCGCCTAAGGACGCCGAGGAGGAGGAGAAGCTGCAGCAGATGGCCAACTTCTTCCGCGATGTGACGTACGAAGAAGATTACGTCATCGGGATGCAGATCCAGAAAGGTCTGGAAACCGGCGCGCACGAAAACCTGATCTTTGGCAAGAATGAGCGCGGCAACCAGTACTTCCACGAATGGCTGAACTGGTACATGGCGCAGGACACGACCGCCCCCGAACCGGTGATGTAAGGTGAACCAGATCGGGCTTGCGTCCGGCGTTCTGCCGGAATTCGACGCGGCGACGGTGGTGCGATCCGCCCATGCCGCAGGTTTCGACAGCGCCGGCCTTTGGGTCGATGCCGCGGAATGGACGCCAACACACACCGCCGAAACGCGGCGCGCGCTGGCGGATACCGGCATTTCGGTGATCGACGTGGAGGTCCTGTGGCTGCGCGACGAGGCGTCGGTGGACGATCACCGGCGCATTCTCGACATCGGGATGGAGCTTGGCGCGGCCAATGCGCTGTGCGTCAGTTCGGACGAGGACGCTGCGAAAACCACGGACTGGCTCGGCCAGCTTTGCCGCCATGTCGAAGGCAATTCGCTGCGCGTGAACCTTGAGTTCGGGTGGTTCAGCAAGGTCGTCGATCTCGCCTCTGCGCGCAGCATCGTGAAGGCGGTGGCCCATCCGTCGGCTGCGATCCTGATCGACCCGATTCACGTCGACCGGTCGCAATCGCCGATAGGGGATATCGCGAAGCTCGACCGATCGCTCATATCCTACGCCCAGTTCTGCGACGCTCGGGCAGAACGTCCGGATGTGCACGATTTCGACGCGGTGCTGGTCGACGCGGTCGACCTTCGCGAACAGATGGGCGAGGGGGCGCTCGACCTCGACGCGATGTACCGCGCGCTGCCCAAGGACATTCCGCTGTCGATCGAACTTCGGTCCGAAGCGTTGCGCAATACTTATCCCGACGATCCGGTGGCGCGCGCCAAGGCAGTCGCCGACGTAACCCGCAAATGGCTGGAGGCCCGCCAATGACCGTGACCCTGTTGTCGATCTTTCGCCGCCGCGAGGGGATGAGCCACGCCGAATTCGTGGACTATTACGAAAGCAGCCACCGCATCATCGGCGAACGCGTCCTGTCGGGCTATGCCACCCGGTACGTGCGCCGCTTCACGACGCCCGTCGGGCGCGAAGACGATGGCGCGGAAACCGACGTCGTGATGGAAATCGATTTCCCGGACGAAGCGACGATGGGCGCATTTTTCGACTTCATCCGCAATGATCCGACGATTGCAGAGGAAATCCGTTTCGACGAGGACAAGCTGTTCGATCGCGACACGATGAAGGTCTATTTCGTCGACCAACGCGAAAGCGCGCTCCCGCCCGTAAAGGGCTGAGAGCGCGCCATCGTTTCGGACCCGGACGCCGTCAGCGGCGTTCGTGGAAAATGCGGTATTCGCGGCGGGTAAAGACCCAATTGCCGTCGATGCGGGCCAGTTCGTCCTCGTAATGGCCGTTGGTAAAGATGGTCTCGCGCGTTTCGGGGTGTTCGTAGATTTCGATAGTGAACGTTGTGGCGACGGCCTTGTCTCCATCCACTTCGATCCGCCCCGGATTGGCGAGATAAACCATCGGCTTGGTCATGTTGTCGAGGCCATAGGCATCCATCGACCCTATCCATGCCTCGACAATGGCCTTCTTTCCTTCGAACCCACCAAGGTCCGGGTACTCCGGCAGCGCCCAGTATGAATCCTCGGCCCATGTCGCGGCCCAGACTTCGGCGTTCTTCGTCATCACGCCATAGGCGTAGGTTTCCATCACTTCGCGGATCGCGATGCGATCCTCCAGCGGTCCTGTAAACGGCATCTCAGCCTCCTTTGTGTCGGGTCGGCTCAGAGCGGGTGGGGTTCGCCGTTCCATTTGAAGAAGCCGCCGGTGTCGGCAATCGTCAGCCGGTCGGTCAGCGCGGTGATGCCAGCGACGCTTTCCTCGGTCGTGATGTCGGCTTCGGGGCCGCCCATGTCGGTCTTGACCCAGCCGGGGTGCAGCGAGATCAGCGTGATGCCGCGATCCTTCAGGTCGATCGCCAGCGAGCGTGTCAGCGCGACCAGCCCTGCCTTTGTCGCGACATAGACATAGAACCCGCCATAAGGCCATGTCGACGCGGCCAGCTGGCTGGAGAAGTTCACGACCTTCGAACCTTCGCCCATCTTCGGCAGGAACGCCTTGGTGATCGCGAACGGCGCCTTCAACATGACGTCGATGGCCTGGTCCCACGCGCCCCAGTCGACCGGGTTCTCAAGCTCTCCGCTGATCGGCCCTGCAACGCCCGCGACGTTGTAGAGCACATCGACGCTGTCGCACGGAACCGCTTCAGCGGCGGCGGGAATACTCGCGATGTCGGCGGCATCCAGCTTGTGCACGGTGACCTTGCCGCCCGACCCGTCGGCCAGTGCCGAAAGGTCGGCCGACTTGGCCGTGTCGCGCACCAGCGCAAAGACGCGGTCGCCGCGTTCGGCGTGGGTACGAGCCAGTTCGAGTCCGATGCCGCGACCGGCACCGGTGATTACTACATTAGCCATTTCAGGACCTTCTCCCATCTATCCAATCGTTCAGTACCTCGTGGAAGAACCGTATCCGTGTCTCCTGATCAGAAAGATAGGCGTCGGTGTATCCGCGCGAATGCATCCCGGCCTGCATGTCTTCGGCCAGTTCCATGTCCTGATAGACGATCTGTCCGACCAGTTCGGGGATGCCGCGCCCACCGTCAAAAGTGCGATGCTCGCACTCCGTCACTTCGCGCAGCGGCTTGCGCCCCGCCATGATCGATTCCACTTCGTCCTGCCCTTCGACCGGGAATGCCATGCACCACAGGTCAAAATAGCATTTCTCGGGATCGGTCGCGTGCGGTTCGGACCGGAAGAAGATCAGGTTGTCGGGCAAGAAGCTGATCGTGACGTTGGGGAAGATGACCGTATGCGGGCTGTCGGTGATCTCCTCGTCGTTCATCGTCGCGTAGTGGTGATAACCCTTTTCCTGCCACAGCTTCTGCTTCGCGGCTTTCAGGTCGAGCCAGCCCTGCATCGCGAAATCTTCGTATGACGCATACTGCTTGGGGTCGATGTCCCACTTGGCCATTTCGGCCTCGAACATCGCGTTGCCGCCCCCTTCGGGACGGTCGGACAGCGATGGGCGCATCGGCTGCACCGTTCGGCCATGCCCCTTGGGCCACATTTCGTGCCGCGCGGAATCGACGTCCTGATCGATCCATGGCGGAACTTGCGGGTGGGCGGTGCGGGTGTGATAGCTTTCCGAGAAGTTGTCGGTAACGAACTTCCAGTTGGCGTTGATCTCGATCCGGTACCACGCGACGCGCACGGCGGTGTCCATCGGGTAATTGCGATAGAGCGCGGGCATCGGTTCGAGGTAGTCGGCCAGCGACGAACCGTCGGGGTTCATCGTGTACCACACGAACCCGCCCCACGTGTCGCAGCGCAGTTCGTTGAGCTTCAGCTTGCCGCAGGGATTACCGCGCGAGAAATCGACGTCGGCGTCCTGAGCATAGGCAAGCACGCCGTCCTTGCCCCATTTCCAGCCGTGATAGGGGCAGTGGAATTCGTCGACCGAACTGGACTGGCTGACCATCCGCATCCCGCGATGGCCGCACGAGTTATAGAACGCCTTGATCGAACCATCGTCCTGCCGGACGGCGATGACCGATTCCTTCTTGAAGTTATGGACCAGGAAATCGCCCGCTTCGGGGATGTCGGCGGTGCGTCCGGCGATGTGCCAGATCTTGGTCCACAGGTGGTCCCATTCCCTTTGCGCGAATTCTTCCGAATAATAGCGGTCGCCGGTGATGGCATCGCCGCGCAGGTTGGAAGGATCGCGCCCGTCCATGGGCGGTGGCACTGCTGTCTGTTGGTTCATATGACCAGATCCTCTACCCGATTTTTATGGACCCAGCCTGAGGCCGGAACCGTTCGCCTGCAACTATCACTTCGCCTAGAAAAGCGGCAAGGGTGCCGGTTTTCAAATCTCCGCGCGTTCTGCCAGCATGTTGACCGACATCGCCAGGTGCTCTTGCAGCAGCCGGCTGCGCGCCTCGCCCATCGTGCTGCCGTTCACCAGCAGCCCGATATGTACCGCCTGCGTCATGTCGCTGGCCAGCGTCATCAGCTGGCGGGCGTGATGCCATTGGGGGAAGGCATGGGCCATTTCGTCCATCCAAACTTCGTCGAAACGCTTGGCGGCAGGCTGGAACACCCGAGCGAGATCGTCGTCGTTGCGGGCGGCGACGGCTAGCCTCAGGTAGGCTTCGTAATCCTTCGTCTGCATCGTCTGCCAATGCAGTTCGACGGCCAGCACGTGGGGCAGCACGTTGAAGCCGCGTTTGCCGCATTCTTCGAGTGCTTGCGCGAAATCGTCGAGGAATTGCCGCATTCTGCGATAGAAGATATGTTCGATCAGCCCTTCCACCAACGCGATCCGCGTGGCGAAATGATGATGCATCGCTCCGCGCGACACGCCTGCGCGGCGGGCGACGTCATTGGTGGATAGACCGGCATATCCACTTTCGACGAGACAATCGACTGAAGCATCGAGCATGGCTTCGCGAGTCAGCAAACCCTTGCGTTGCTGCCAACGGTCGAAGTCTTCCGGACCGCCGCCCGGTCTGATCTTGCGCAGGATTTCAGAGTGTCTTGCGGTCATTTGGCGTTTGTCATCCGAGTCGGCCAAGCCGGCCACCTATCACAATGCTCAGTATCGAGTTATAGTGTCAAAAGCCAAAACCGGCAACGTCGCCTGTAATTGGTGGCCGACACAACATGCAAGCCGCGAAAACGCGGTGCGGGAGGGATGACCGTGAGAAATTTCAAGACACAGTTCGTATGTGGCCTGTCGGTTGCGGCCGTGGCCATGGCGGGTTCCGCCCATGCGCAGGACTCGACCGACCAGCAGAGCACTGGCGGGTTGAGCGAGATCGTCGTGACCGCGCAGAAGCAGGCGCAGAACCTTCAGGATGTTCCGATTTCCGTAACCGCCGTGACCGGAGACATGCTGGAAGAACAGCAGATCAACAGCGTCGCCGACCTCGCCAATTCAGTGCCCAACGTCCAGATCAACACGTTCTCGAACTCGCCCGATTCGGCGGTCTTCACCATTCGCGGCATCGGCGTAAACGATGCCGACCCCTATGTCGGCACGACCGTGTCCGTCGTCGTCGACGGGGTGGTCGTTGGCGTCAATACCGCCGCTTTGCTTTCACTATTCGACATCGACCGGGTCGAAGTACTGCGCGGGCCCCAAGGCACCCTGTTTGGCGCCAACACCACTGGCGGCGTTATCAACGTCGTGACCCGTCAGCCGACTGGCGAATTCGGCGGCGATGTCCAGTTGTCGTATGGCAACTACGGCCAGATCGAGGCGAACGCAGCAATCAATTTCCCGCTGGGAGAGAACCTGTCCGGCAAAATCAGCGTCCTGCACAACGAAATGGACGGGTATTTCCGCAACTATGCCGACGGCAAGAGCATCGGTTCGCGTAACATCACGTCGCTGCGAGGATATCTCAAATACGCGACGGGCGACTACGACGCGACGATGATCGGCGAATATGTCCGCAGCCGTAACGGTTCGCAGACCGGCGTATTGATCGCTGGGCCGGGCGAGCTTTTCTACACGCCCGGCGAGACTACCGATCCGTTCAGCTTCTATCGCGGCTTGTCCAGCGATCAACCGGACGCGAACGATCGCGATACCTATTCGGTCACGCTGACGCAGAATCTGGACACGAGCATCGGCACCCTGACCTCGATCACCAACTACCGCGAATATGACGGTGATCTGTTTTCCGACGACGATGCGACGACCCGCATTCTTCTCCAGACCCGCCGCAACACCAACCACCACCAGTTCAGCCAGGAACTGCGCAACCTCGTCAACCTGACCGATACGACCCGGTTGATCGTCGGTGCCTTCTATTTCCAGCAGAAGTACTTCCTCGACCAAGCTGGCAAACTCGACGGGTTCCTGCCCGGTCTTGGTCAGCCGCAGACGCAGGATCAGAAGAACTGGTCGATTTCAGGCTTCGCGCAGGTCTATCAGGAACTGACCCCGTCGCTGACGCTGCAAGCCGGGATACGCTACAGCCACGAAAAGACCGAGGCGACGTCGACCACTGCCAACAGCATCAATCCGTCGGGCGTGTCGCAGTTCGACGACCCCATCATCCCTGAATCACTGCTCGTGGCCAGCGGTGAGAAGGCGTGGAACAATGTCGGTTATAAGGTCGGTCTGGACTGGCAAGCGACCGACGACGTCCTGCTGTACGGATATTATGCGCGGGGCTTCAAGTCAGGCGGATTTACCGGCCGCATCGCGGTCGCAGAGGATATCGGCCCGTTCAATCCCGAAAAGCTCGACACGATCGAAGTCGGCGCCAAGGCCGACCTGCTTGATCGCCACCTGCGGCTGAACCTCTCTGCATTCTTTAACAAATATAACGATATGCAGGTCGTCCAGAATATCACTTATCCCTCAGGAGCGAACTCGGCATCGATTGCCAACGCGGGCAAGGCCGAGACCAAGGGTTTCGAGCTGGAAGTGACGGCCGTGCCGGTCGAAGGTCTGCGGCTGAACGGTGCGATCGCTTACCTCGACGCCAAGTACAAGGAATACGATACCTTCGTCCTCGATCCGGGCAGCGGCGGGCTGGTGCCGATTTCCTATGCCGGGAACTCGCTGATGAACTCGCCGGAGTGGAATGGCTCGATGGGCGTCAACTGGAAGGGCAGCGTCGGGCCGGGCACTTTGAATGCGAACGCGCAATACACCTACACCAGTTCGAAATTCACCAGCTACACCAATTTCCCGGTGGAGCGGGTGGGCTCGATCGAACTGGTCAATGCCAGCCTCAGCTGGGGCCCGGACGATGCCGGATGGACGATTGGCGTCTGGGGTCGCAACCTGACCGACGAGAAGTACTTCAACCAGAAATTGAGCCTGGCCGGTATCGGTACGCTGGCATCGCTCGGCGCACCACGCACTTATGGTGCCGAATTGCGGTATAGTTTTTGAACCCGGGCGGCGGCGGGCATCATGTCCGCCGCCGCTTTACTGCTGGCAAAAAGGACGGCTGTTTTGAACCGCAGGACGGGTAGGATGGCACGACAGACCGGCCGCGAGCCGGCAGTCCCCGTCGCCCTGCGACGCAACGGAGAGAGCTGATGGCCAGTATGATCGATACCCAGGTTCCCCCCCACGTGGATCCGCAACGGATCGTCGACGTGGATATCTATGCCCCCGAAGGGCAGGCGGAGGACTATCACCGCGCATGGGCCGCGCTACAGGCCGCCAATCCCGAAATCGTGTGGACCCCCCGCAACGAAGGGCACTGGATCGCCTTGGGCGGAGAGGCGCTGGCCGAAGTGCAGTCGGACTGGAAACGGTTCAGCAACCGCGTCATCGTCATTCCCAAATCTGTCGGCGAACTGCACGAACTGATCCCCACCACGATCGACCCGCCGCAACATCGCCCCTATCGCAAGCTGTTGAACGACAGCCTGAAGCCGTCCGAAGTGCGCGGCATGAAGCCATCGATCCGCAAGGTCGCCATCGACCTGATCGAAAGCTTTCGCGCATCGGGTCGCTGCAATTTCACCGAACAGTTCGCGCGCATTTTTCCGGTGCATGTGTTCCTCGCGCTCGTCGATGTGCCTAAATCCGATGCGGAGAAGATCCGGTATTGGGCGCTGTGCATGACGCGCCCCGACATGGACATGACGTTCGAGGATGCGAAAGCGGCGTTCTACGAATATGTCAGCCCGCTGGTCCACGAACGCACCGCCAATCCCGGTACCGACATGATCAGCAACCTGCTGACCGCCGGCGTGACCGAGGCGGACGGCACGAACCGACCGCTGACCCATGACGAGGCGTTGGCCCTGATCACGCAGTTGCTGATCGCTGGTGTCGATACGGTCGTGAATTTCCTCGGCTATGCCATGCTCGAACTGGCGCGATTGCCCGATCTGCGGCGCACGCTGGCCGAACAACCGGGCGGCATCATCGCGGCGACGAACGAACTGTTTCGCCGGTTTGGCATCGTCACCATCGGCCGCGAAGTGCGTGAGGACATGGAGTTTCGCGGCGTCGCGATGAAGGCAGGCGACATGGTCGCCATGCCGACCGCGATCCACGGGATTGACCCGGCGCAGAACGAATGTCCGTTCGCCATCGATCCCGCCCGCCGCCGCGCCCCGCATTCCACGTTCGGCAGTGGGCCGCACATGTGCCCGGGGCAGGAACTGGCCCGCGCCGAAGTCGCGATCACGATCGAGGAGTGGCTGGCGCGCATCCCCGAATTCCGCGTCGCGCCCGACAGCGACCTGACCAACGACGGCGGCATCGTCGCCAGCATCCGCCGACTGACGCTGGAGTGGGACGTTTGAGCGACCGTTTCGACCTCGAAGCCGAAATCCGCGATCTTGCCGCGCGGCGCGACATCGCGGCGGTGACAGCCCGATACATGCGCGGGCTGGACCGGATCGACCGCGATCTGCTGCTTGGCGCATTTCACGACGACGCCTTCGTCGATTGCGGTGTGATGCAGGGCAATCGTGAGGAATTCGCCGACTTCGCGCTGGGCTTTCTGGGCGACATGGGCGGCACGCACCACATGCTGGGCCAGTCGATCATAACGCTGCACGACGTTTCCAACGCGAGCGGAGAGTGGTATTTTCAGGCGTACCACGACGTAACCGGCGAAAACGGCGAAGCGCGCGACCTGTTCATCTCGGGTCGATACGTCGACGAATATGCTTGTCGTGAAGGCCAGTGGCGGATCGCGAAGCGGACCCTCGTCACCGACTGGGTGACCGACACGGCGGGTTCGCGCGCGTTCTTCGAACAGAACCCCACGGCCCCGCGCGGTCTTCGCCAGGGCCGGGATTTCAGCCAGACCCGCGACTGGCCCACCATGGATATGCCGGCCAACGCACCGGCCTGATGCAGCAAGGACTTTTAACATGAACGTGCAGACCGGCGCCGCCCGCTATTCACCCGATTTCGATCAGCCGGTTCGCGGCGACACCATCACGGCCGACCGTTACACTTCGGCTGAATGGATGGAGGGCGAATACGATAAGCTGTGGCCCCACATCTGGCATCTGGGCGGCGTCACCGCCGAGCTAGAGGAAGAAGGCGACTTCATCCGTCACAACTTCGGCCGGGAATCGGTCATCATGGTGAAGCAGGAGGACGGCTCGATCCGCGCCTTCTACAACACCTGTCCGCACCGCGGTAACCGGCTTGTGCTGGGCGACGCCGGTTCGACCCCGCGCATCACCTGCGGCTATCACGGCTGGCAGTTCGATCCGGCGGGCACGCTGGTCAACGTGCAGGACCCCGATGATTTTCCCGAAGGCAACCCCTGCGGCAAGGTGAAGCTGACCGAGCTGCGTTGCGAAACGTGGGGCCCGTTCGTGTTCTGGAACATGGACCCGCACGCCGCCCCGCTGCTCGAATGGTTGAAACCGTTTCCCGAACGACTGGCGGGCTACGGCCTCGAAAACTGGGTGCGCGTTATCAACGTTTCGGCCGATTGCGAATTCAACTGGAAGATCATCCGCGACAACTTCAACGAAAGCTACCACCTCCCCACGATCCACCCGGAACTGGCCACGTTCATCAACGACGGCCTGCCGACGACGCTGTTCGAGATGTATGAGAACGGCCACAATGCAATGTGGATGGTCGGCCATCAGGCGACGACGCGGCAGGATTTCCACACCGGCGAAGTGCCCGCACCGCTTGACGACGTGGCCAGCGCGTGGGGCATCGACCCGTCCGAATACAAAGGGCGCACCGGCGACCTTCGCGAAGCGATCATCAAGGCCAAGCGCGAACTGGGCCCGGGCCGCGGGTACAAGAACTACGACGACATGACGGACCAGCAGTTGGTGGACTATTTCCACTGCACGCTGTTCCCCAACCTGACCATCACGATGAGCCCGGAACAGTGCCAGATCTTGCGCACCGAACCGCACCCGACGGACCCGGCCAAGTGCGTGTTTCAGCACTGGTGCCTGTACCCCCCGGTCGAAGGCGCGAAAGAGGTCAAGGGCACGCCGATGGGAGACCTGCCGCTGCGTCACGACGCGCTGGCCCATCATTCGGTCTATGGCGATGGCGTTTCGGTTGGTTACGTCGCCGATCAGGACCTTTCGATCGGCACGTCGCAGCAGCTCGGCCTCAATTCGCGGGGCTTCACCGGTTGTTTCCTGACCCGTCAGGAAAAGCGCATCCAGCGTTTCCACGAACTGCTGAACGACGTGGTCCTCGGCCCGCCGCCGCACGGCTGAACGAAACCACACGCCGGGCGACGCCAAATACCGCGCGACGCCAGACACTCAATTGCGCCCAAACTCTGGGCAAGGTCGGAGTCTGGGCGCTGGAAAACTTAGGAGAACAAGCGCCATGACCCGCATGCCCGACGACGTCTTTAGGGCGTTGAGCCGCCTGATGACGGAATATACTTATGCCGTGGACTCGCGTCGCGATCCGGAAAACGTCGTGGCCTTGTTCACCGACGATGCCGTCATCGACTTTTCGGCGGTCGCCTTCCCCAGGATGGAAGGGCGTGAGCAGATCCATGCGTTCTATGCCGGGCTGGTCGAGAACATGGCGAATGAATTCCACATCCCGGCCAATCTGCGTGCCGACGGCTGGGACGGCGAGGTCGGCGTAATCACCGCCTATGTCATGGGCATGGGCGTCGCCAACGACGGCACTCAGGTCAGCGTCCAGGTGAAGTACCGTATGGAATGCGTGCAGGTGGGCGATGCCTGGAAATGCCGCCACTTCTCGCTCGAAGCCATGATGCCGTTGCCGGCGTAAGTCCGGACGTAAAGTCCGGGCGTAAAGCCTCCTTCTAGATAACAGGATGATGATACCGTGACCCAGATGCCCGAAAATGTCCGCGCCGGCCTGCAGGCCCTGATGATCGAATATTGCTATGCGGTCGACGGACTGAAGGACATGCAGCCCCTGCTCGACCTGTTCACCGACGACGCCCGGGCGGACTTCACCGCGATCGGCTTGCCGATGATCAACGGCAAGGGCGAGATCAAGACGTTCTTCGACGGCGTCTTTGCCGGGATGAGCCATCACTTCCACTTCATCAGCAACTTCCGCCCGGAAAGCTGGGACGGATCGGTCGGCGCGATGACCGCCTATGTCATCGGCATGGGCCGGGCGAACGACGGCAACACCGTTACCGTGCAAGTAAAATACCGGATGGAATGCATAGAACAGGACGGCGCATGGAAGTGCCGCCACTACACGATCACGCCGATGATGCCGATGCCCGGTTCATTGACCGAGATCCACGGAGAAGGTTGAGCAACCTCTGACCTTGGGAGATGCCGTCATGGCAACCGTTCTCGATAAAACCGCAAGCCCCGAATACCCCACCCATCCCGATGCGCAATATCCCGCCGCGCGCGGCGATGCGATCACCGGCGACCGTTACTGGTCGAAGGACTTCGCCGAGCGCGAGTGGGAACATATGTGGAAGAAGATCTGGCACGTCGGTGGCCGGACCTCGCAACTGGAAGAACCCGGCGACTTCATCACCCACCAGTTCAAGCATGAATCGGTGTTGATGGTGAAGCAAGTCGACGGTTCGGTGAAGGCGTTCTTCAACGTATGCCGTCACCGGGGCAATCAGCTGGTCAACACCCGCGAAGGCGGCGTGATGAGCCATTTCATCTGTCCCTACCACAACTGGAAATGGGCGCTGGACGGCGAACTGGACGAGGTACAGGACCCGGAAGATTTCGACGTCAATCCCTGCGGCAAGCTGAAGCTGAAGCAGTTGAAGTGCGACACCTGGGGCGGGTTTATCTGGTTCAGCTTCAACCCCGATCCGGTGCCGCTGGCCGAATACCTGCACCCGATCCCCGACCTGCTCGGCAATCGCGATCTGGATGACTATGTGCGCGTGGTGAACCGGCGGTTGCGGGTCAACACCAACTGGAAATTCGCCAGCGACAACTTCAACGAAAGCTATCACATCCCGGCGGTCCACCCGCAGTTCGAACCGATGATCGACGATCACTACTCGACCACCGTGTTCGAAATGTACCCCACCGGGCACAACCGCATGATCGAAAAACTGCAACCGTCGTCGCGGTACGAAGATGCGCAGCAGGTCAAGCCGCTGTGGGCCGAAGTCCTGAAGGAATGGGATATCGATCCCGCCGATTACGAAGGTCGCGCGCAGGAAGGCCGCATCGCGTTGCAGCAAGCGCGCCGCCGTCTTGGCCCCGAACGCGGCTATGCCTACTTCGACAAGTTGACGGACTGGGAACTGACCGATCAGTTTCATCACACGATGTTCCCCAACGTGACGATCACCGGAACGCCCGAAGGGTTGCACTTTTTCCGCACCGAACCCGACGTGGATGACCCGAACTGGTCGACCTTCGATTACTGGTACATGGTGCCTAGGATCGAGGGCGCGACCGAAGTCGCGACGCTTTACGGCATGCGCCCGTACGAGGAAGCGCCGTATCAGGATGGTGATTATTCGGAATACGAGGCCGACATTCCGCAAGGCGACTTTCTGACGCAGGACCTGTCGATCGCGGTGACGCAGCAGAACGGGCTGCGTTCGATGGCCTATGAGGACGCATGGCTGTCGCGGCAGGAAACCCGTGTCCGCCGTTTCCACGAAGTCATCAACGACTACCTCGAAGGGCGTCGCTGACGCCGCATTTGCCACCCGGCCTTGCCTTGACCGGCGGGCCGGGGCTAGGCGGGTGATGAGGGCCGGGCGGATGGCCGGGCCATTCTGACAGGAGTTTTGGGATCCATGCCGCTGATCGTGGACCGCGAAGAGCGGCGCGGACAGGTCGCTTCGCTCGCGTTCGATCTTGTCGCCGACATGGGGATCGAGGCGGTGACCTTTCGCCAGGTCGCGGGTGCGGCCGGAACGTCGACGGCCATCGTGTCCAACTGGTTCGATAACAAGGGCGATCTCTTGTTCGAAGTCTATCGCATCGCCAACCGGCGGGTGATGGACCGGCTGGAGGCAGCGTTCGCGCAGGATCAGGCGCTTATCGACTGCCTTTCAGTCGTGCTTCCCGTGACTGAGGAAAACCTGCGCACTTGGCGGGTCTGGCTGGCGTTTTGGGGCAGGGCGCACATCGAAGCATCGTACCGCGAGGAAACCGCCCGCAACGCCAGGTCCAGCCTCGACCTCTATTGTCGGATGCTGGCCCGCCGTTACGGCCGCAAAGAGGGCGCGCACGACCCGCTGGTCGAGGCGCTGGCACGGCGGTTGATCGCCACGGTCGGCGGCATCGCGTTGCAGGGCGTGCTCGCACCTGATGACTGGTCGCTGGAATCGTTGCGCGACCTGATCGCCACCGAAATCCGTGTGCTCGACAAAGAGGTGTGAGGCGGCCCCATGCGAGGCCGCCTGGGTCGGGGCTCAGACCTGAGAGAACCCGCCGTCCATGACAAGTTCGTCGCAGGTCATGAAGCTGGATGCTTCCGAACACAGGAACACGACGCCGCCCGCCATTTCGTCGGGACGGCCCAGCCGGCCGATCGGGTGGCGCGCGATGGTGCCCTGTTCGGCCACTTCGCGTGATGGGACCGCGCCCAGTTCGACGTAACGATCCATGATCCCGCCCAGCATCGGCGTTTCGATGCCCCCGGGATGCACCGAATTGACGCGGATGTTGTAGCCCAGCGCCGCGAATTCCGCGCCCATGCACTTCGTCAGCATCCGCACCGCCGCCTTGCTTGTGCAATAGACCGCGTTGAACGCCGCGCCGCGAAGGCCGCCAACGCTCGAAAAGTTCACGACCGAAGCACCACCCTTGCGCGCCTTGCCGCCCGCTTGCAGCAGCGAAAGCAGCGATTGCGTGCCGATGACGATGGAATCGACGTTGACTGAGTTCACCCGGTGCCATTCAGCCAGAGGCGTATCTTCGAACCGGGTGACGATGGATATGCCGGCGTTATTCACCAGCGCGTCGAGCCGGCCATAGGTTTCGGAGACGAACGCGCCGATATCGTCCCAATCGTCCTGATCCGTCACGTCGTGCCGGAAATAATGGTCGGCGTCCGTATCGTCGCATGTATAGGCAAGGTCGGTTGCGATCACCGTCGCTCCGGCCGCCTTCATGGCCTTGACGATTTCTCGCCCGATGCCCCCGGTCGCCCCGGTGACGAGCGCAATGCAGCCCTCGACAGCTATGGTCATAATTAAGGTTTCCCTGCTTCTGTGCGAATGGTCAGCGGGTCAGATAGCCGCCGTCGACGACGACTTCGGAGCCGGTCATGTAGCTCGCTTCCTCGCTGGCGAGGAAAACGACCGCGTTGGCGATTTCCTCGACATCGGCAAGCCGGTTTACCGGTGTCGACGCCGCGACCTGTTGCTTTAGGTCCTCCGCCTTTTCGGCGACGCCGCGCTGCACCATGCGTTCGAACCCTTCGTCCAGCAACGGCGTCTGCACAAAGCCGGGGTGGACCGAATTCACGCGGATCGGCGCGCCATATGTGGCGAATTCCAGTGCCGCAGCCTTGGTGAACAGGCGAATTGCACCCTTCGACGCGCAATAGGCGCTGCTTTCGGGGAAGGCGACGAAGCCCATGATCGAACTGATGTTCACGATCGACGAACCGCCCTTGCGGTCCTTCCCGCTCTTTTCCATCATCGCGTAAGCGTGCTTGGTGCCGAGGAACGCACCGTCGCTGTTCACCGCCTGAACCTTGCGCCACAGTTCCAGCGACATTTCGTGGATGCGTCCGGTGCCGTCGATCCCGGCATTGTTGACCAGCACGTCGAGCCTGCCGTCGCTCGCCTCGATCTTCGCCATGGCGTCGATCCACGACTGCTCGTCGGTCACGTCGAGCTTCAGATAGGCCGCGCCGTTGCCGATGCCGGACAGCGCGTCGGCGACTTCGGCGTCACCGTCGCCCTTGAGATCGCAGATCCACACTTTTGCGCCCTTGGCGGCGAGCCCTTGCGCCGCTGCAAGGCCGATCCCGCGAAGGCCCCCGGTGACGAGCGCAACGCTTTTGTCCATGCCGCTCATACGCCCAGCGTCCCGGCCGTCGAGGCACCGTCGATGGTATATTCGCCGCCAGAGATGAACGCCGCTTCGTCGGAGGCGAGGAACGCGACGAGGCCGGCGATCTCTTCGACCCGTGCCATGCGTTTCATCGGGCTCATGCCTTCGTACATGGCGCGTGCGGCAGCGGGGTCGGGCTGTGCGTTCATGATATTGGTGATCATTTCGGTTTCGACGACGCCGGGCAGGATCGCGTTGACGCGGATCTTGTACCCGGCCTGACCACAGTACATCGCTGCCGACTTGGCGATGGCGATGACCGCCGCCTTCGTCACCGAATAGGCAAGATAGTTGCCCATCGCACGGTGCGCGTTCATCGACGAATTGACGATGACCGAACCGGTGGCGCCGCCGGGATTGTCCTTCATCACGCGGATCGCGTGCTGGCACGTCAGCATGACGCCGGTCTGATTGACCGAGACGATGTCGTTCCAGCCGTCGATCCCGATCGTCTCGATGCTGCCGTCACCCTTTTCGATGCCGGCGTTGGCGAACGCGATGTCCAGCCGTCCGAAATCCTTGCGGATGCGTGCGCCCAGGTCTTCCCATGCGGCGGCGTCCTCAACGCGGTGCGAAATGAACGTCGCGCCGGTTTCGGCGCACAATGGATCGGCGGCTTCCTTGCGCGATCCGGTGAAGATGACTTTAGCGCCTTCCGCCGCCAGACGCCTGACGGTTCCGGCACCGATTCCTGCGGTGCCTCCGGTAACGAGGGCAACTTTACCCGCGAGCCTATCGGACATATCCTGCTCCATGCTGTATGTTCATCCGAGATTGCGCCTTCGCGTGCCATAAACAACCTATGACTTCGGCAAGGTGACTACGAGTGGTCGCTTCGTCAAAGTATCTGGGAAAATGGCGCGGGAACCGTGCCTTGACGACATTTGGCAGAGGATGCAGGACATGGCCGACATCGACCCGAGCGCCACTTTTGGCGAAGACCGGAGCGAAGGGATTAGCTGGAACGACTTGATGGCGCTCGATTCGCGTCCCGTTCCCGATATCCTGACCGAAGAAGCGTACGAGTTTCGCGGGTCGGACCCGATCCCGGCGTTCCGTTACACCAGCGAGGATTTCGCAAGGCTCGAGCGGGAGCGGATGTGGCCCTATGTCTGGCAATTCGTCGCGCGCGAAGAAGAAATGAACGAGCCGGGCGATTACGTCGTCTATGAAAACGCGGGCCGTTCGTACCTGATCGTCCGGCAGGACGACGGTTCGATCCGCGCCATGCACAACGTCTGCCGTCACCGCGGGCGCAAGCTGCGGACCGAACACGGCCACGCCGAAAAGTTCACCTGCCCGTTCCACGCGTTCACTTGGAAAAAGGACGGCAGTTTCGACCATGCGCCGTGCCAGTGGGATTTCCCGCATCTGGCGCAAAAGAACATGGACCTGCCCGATGCCGAAGTCGCCCGCTGGCAGGGCCATGTCTTCCTGCGCGAGGAAAAGGGCGGCCCCAGCCTCGAGGAATACCTCGCCCCGTTGCCCGATCACTTCAAGCGGTGGCGCCACGACGAATGTGCCACGGTGGTGCATGTCGCCAAGGAAGTTCCCGCCAACTGGAAGGTGGTGATGGAGGCGTTCATGGAAGCGTGGCACACTATCGTCACGCACCCCCAACTGCTGCCATTCACTGGCGATTCCAACGCCGCGTACCGGACATGGGGGGACAACGTGAACGTCAATCTGGTGCCTTTCGGCATCATGAGCCCGCACATCCAGGAAGGGCAGGGCGAACAGTGGATCGTCGACGAATTCATCAAGTACAACGGCCGCAGTTCGGATAACTACGAAAGCGCGGGCGATCCGATGGCGATCGTGGTCCCCGAGGGCAAGACCGCGCGGCAGGCGCTGGGCGACAGGATGCGCGAGGTCTATACCGAACAGACCGGCTACGACCATTCGCAAGCCAGCGATGCCGAAGTTCTGGACGGGCTGGTCTACAACGTCTTTCCGAACTTCGCGCCTTGGGGCGGGTTCATGCCGAACATCGTCTACAGTTGGTTCCCGGGCAAGACCCCCGACACCTGCGTCATGGACGTGCGGGTCCTTGCCCGTGTCCGCAAGGGCGATCCGCGCCCGACCGCCGCACCGCGCAAGTTCCTGACGCTCGCGCAGAAATGGACCGAGGCGCCCGAACTCGGGATCCTGGGCGACGTGTTCGAACAGGACATGGAAAACCTCCCCTATGTGCAGGAGGGCCTGCACTGCTCGAAAACCGGCGAAGTTCAGCTGGGCAATTACCAGGAAATCCGTATCCGCCAGTTCCAGGATACGATGATGAAATACATCAACGGCGAACTGGGAGGCTGGAAGGGCGAATGAGCACGATCGACCACGGGCCGGACCCGCTGGCCGCCGCGACGGCAAAGGTTCACCCCAAGCGCGTCGATTGCGTCCTGATTGCGGGCGGCGTCTGGCATGACATCGATTTCGCGCGGCTGGAACTGCTGAAGCTTCTGGCCGAGGACCCGACCGTGCGCACACGCGTGTTCGAGGATTACGAAAACCTCGAGGCGATCCGCGGCGCGGACATGATCATCAGTTATACCTGCAACGTGGTCCCCTCGCGCGCCGCGCAGGAAGCGTTGCGCGACTGGGTCGAGGCGGGCGGGCGCTGGTATGCGCTGCACGGCACGAATTCGATTCTGAAACTGATGGACGACGGCCTGTTTCACGCCATGCGCGATGCGCCGCTGTTCATGGAGGTGCTGGGCAGCCAGTTCATCACCCACCCGCCGATCGCGCCCTATACAGTGACTGTCGCGGACCCGGATCACGAACTGACCAAGGGTGTCGAGGCGTTCGAGACGACGGACGAACTCTACCACCTTGAGAAACACGGTGACCTGCATGTCCTGCTCGAAACCGAATGCACCGAAGAAGGCACCGGCTTTGCCGAGGCCGCCGACGCGCTGGGTATCCACCCGGTGATGTACATCAAGCAGCGCGGCAAGGGCGCGGTGCTCTACAATACGCTGGGCCATTGCCGCGGGCACTATGACCTGCAGCCGCTGGCCGACTGGTGGCCCACGGTCGATCGTTGCGCATGGGACCTGCCCGTGTTCTACGATCTGCTGCGCCGGGGCATAGGCTGGATCAAGCAGCGCGGCTGATCGCCGTCCAAACGGCGCGCGTCGTTCTTATGGGCTGCTGTTCTACGGAATAGATTGTGGCATGGTTCGCCCTCGGAGCAGGAGGGCGGACCATGCGCAACGAACACGAACTGCGGCGCGTCGTCGTCAACGAGATGCATTTGCGCCGCTGGCCCGCGCTGATGCCCGACTGCACAGTCATCCAGATACTGAGACAGGTGACCGAGGCAGAGCGGGACAAAGAGCGCGAGGCCCTTTCGCAACTGCCCGCCGGAGCCACGCCGGACCCATCGCCCAACCCGCGCCATTTCCAGGCCCGCTTCGCAGACGGCATCATTTTTGGCTGGGAGCGCCATAGCGAGGCGACGGCCGCCACCCTGTTCATCCAGCGCAGCGCCGAATTTGCGCTCGACCCCACCGCCGATCAGCAAGTCGCGACCGCGCTCGGCTGGCTGATGGACCTGCCGGGCAAGATCGTGCGCGCGACACGCATCGCGGTGGTCGGTGACGAAGCTTCGGCGCAGGCGATGCTGCCGCGCTTCGCCTTTGCAATAGATGACATCGTCAGTTGCCACGTGGGTGATGGCGCGCGGATCTGGTCTGATTTCCATTTGCGCGACGACGGTTTCGGTGCGGTGCTAGTCGCCGCCAACGGCATGCCCGCCAGCGACCTGTCGCGCACCGTTCAGCGGTTGCAGGAACTGGGCAACTACCGCAATCTCGCGCTTCTCGGCCTGCCGATCGCGCAGCGCGGATGGAAGGTGTTCGACACGATCGAGGCGGAACTGGCCATGCTGGGCGCACGGATCGGCAGTGCCGAGGTTACCGACGATGCCCTGCTGACCGAAGTCACCGGCCTGTCGATGGAGCTCATGACCGAAGCGGCGTCGTCCGATTTTCGGATGAGCGCCACCGAAGCTTATGGCCGGCTGGTGGAAGAGCGGCTGGACGATCTGTGCATCCGGCCCTGTGCGGGCTTTCAATCGCTGGCCGATTTTACGCAGCGTCGCTTTCAGCCGGCGATCCGCACTTGCGCCGCGCATCGTCGGCGGGGGGAGGTGCTGGCGGGGCGCACGGCGCAGTTCATATCGTTGTTCCGGACGCGGGTGGAAACGCGGATCGAAAATCAGAACGGGCGGCTGCTGCATTCGATGGAACGATCGATCTCGACCCAGCTTCGCCTGCAACAACTGGTCGAAGGGCTCTCGGTCGTCGCGCTAAGCTACTACCTGATCGGGCTGATCGGCTATGTGCTCAAGGGCGCTGAAAAGGCGGTTCCGGCCTTGCCCGCTACGGCCATCGCGGCGGTGCTTGTGCCCTTTGTCGTACTGGCGACGTGGTTTGCGATCCACCGGTTGAAGGCGCGCATCTTCCGGCATTGATCCGCGAAAGGCAGCACATTCGACAGGTTGCCAAGCTGCACGCGAACCGGCACCGAATGCCGGCACGCGATGGGAGACGAAACGTGAAGGCAGCCTGGTACAGTGAAAACGGTGGGCCCGAAGTCCTGCAATATGGCGATCTGCCCGACCCCGAAGTCGGCACCGATCGCGTGCTGGTCGAAGTCGAATGGATCAGCATCGAGGGCGGGGACCTGCTCAATCGCCTCGTCTCCCCGCCGCGCATCGTGCCGTTCGTGCCCGGCTATCAGGCCGCTGGCCGCGTCGTCGCCACGGGAAGCGCGGTCACGCGGTTCAAGGCAGGCGACCGGGTCATCGCGTTCGACTGGAACGGCAGCCACGCCTCGCTCTTCGCAGCGCCGGAAAAATACTGCTATCCCGTGCCCGACGACCTCGACCTGAGGGCGGCATCGACAATCCCCGTCGCGTTCGGCACGGCGAGCGATGCATTGTTCGAATTCGGTCGGCTGCAACCGGGCGAGACCGTGCTGATCCAGGGTGCGGCGGGCGGCGTCGGCTTGGCTGCTGTGCAGCTTGCCGCCAAGGCGGGTGCGACTGTCATCGGCACGGCATCGAGCGGCGAGCGGCTCGAAAAGCTGAAGGCATTCGGCCTCGATCATGGGATCAACTATCGCCAAGAGGATATCGCCGAACGATGCCGCGAACTGACCGCCGACGCGGGCGTCGACATGGTGCTCGACATGGCGGGCGGCAAGGGCGTCAGCACGCTGCTGAAAGCCATGCGCTATCGCGGCAGGTACGAAGTGATCGGCGCGGCGACGGGAGACGTGCCGCGCTTCGAATTTTTCGAACTGATCCGCCGCAGTGCGACGGTCCACGCAATTTCGTTCGGCGGTGAAATGCACACGCCACGCGCACATGCGCTGATCGACAGCTTTTCCCGCCGAATGGCGCGCGGTGATCTGGTCATGCCGATCGAACGCGTATTCAAATTGGCCGACGCGGTTGAGGCGCACCGTTTCGTCGCCGAATCGCATCCCTTTGGCCGGGTGCTGATGCAACCCTGAGACAAGCGCGAACCGCGCCGATCGCGGAAAACCCGGGGAAAGCGTGGTGTTGTGCCTTGTCGCCAAGTCCCGGCGCGAACAGACCTGCGCGCATGATGGAACCCGATCACGGCCTTGAGGCAGGGACGCACAGCGGCGCGCTTACCTATACCGGCCCGCTTTCGGACTGGACGTTCGATCCCCTGCGTCCGCTCGCCGACGGCGTGGCATTGCTTAATGCACAAACCCCTTTGACCGATCGGTCGCGCCGCAATCTGGAACAGGCCCTCGCCACGATAGAGTCGCAGGAGCGCGAGGCGTTCCTGCAACGACACCGTGATCGGTTCGCTGCATTCGATCCGTTTGGCCCGGTGAAATACGCCGACTTTCCGTTCTGGGTCCATCATCAGGTCGAAGTCGCGCAACGTCTCGATCTCGACCGGGTGACGGCGCTCGACATCCTCGACATCGGAATGGGGCCGGGCAATTTCGTGATGGTCGCCAATTCGATGGGCCATCGCGCCGTGGGTACCGACGTTGCGGATCCGTGGTACGACGAACTATGCGCACTGGCGGGGTCGGAACGGGTGATCGCTCCGGTCGAAGCCGGGGTGCCTTATCGCCCGATCGACCGTCGCTTCGATCTGATCACGATCATGCTGCCGGTATTCCACCGCCGCTCGATCAAGCGCAAGCGGCACTATTGGCCGGTCGAACACTGGCGCCAGTTTCTCCACGGGCTCGCTATCGATATGCTGAAGCCGGGCGGCCGGATATTCATCCTGATGCCGCTGGACAAGGCGGACGATGGCACGCTGTCCTATTCTCCGCTGCTCGCCTGGTCGCAAGCGCGCGGTGCCCGGTTGATCAATACCCGCGATGGCGAGCCGATCCGGCATATCCTGTTCGAAAACGTCGACGCCGCCCAATTCGCAGCCTGACGCGCGACCGGTCAGTCGATGGGGATATTGTCGATCAAACGCGTGCCGCCAATCCGGGCCGCGACGAACAGCCGGGCATTTCCGTTCGGCTCGGCCAGCGCGGCAACGCTGTCGGCATCGCGCAATTCTGCGTAATCGACGCTGCCGAACCCGGCGGCCAGCAATGCCGCAGTCAGTTCGTCGAGCGCCGGTTGCGCCGCATCGCCCGCCGCCATCCGGGCCACCGCGGCGCGCATTGCGCGGGGCAGGGCGGCGGCGGCGGCGCGTTGTGCAGCCGAAAGATAGGCGTTGCGCGAGCTGCGGGCGAGGCCGTCTTCTTCGCGGACGGTCGCGACGCCGATGATGGCATCGGGCATCGGCGCATAAAGGTCGAGATCGCGGGCCATGCGTCGGATGACGGCAAGCTGCTGCCAATCCTTTTCCCCGAACAGGGCGATGTCGGGGGCGACCTGGTTGAACAGCTTGCACACCACCGTCGCCACCCCGTCAAAATGGCCGGGCCGGTCCGCGCCGCACAATCCTGCGCTCACGCCTTCGACCGAAATGTTGGTGGCGAAACCGTCGGGATACATCGCTGCGACGTCGGGTGCCCACAACAGGTCCACGCCCTCTGCGGCCAAAAGGTCTGAATCGCGTTCCAGTTGGCGGGGATAGGCGTCCAGATCCTCGTTCGGGCCGAACTGTTTGGGGTTCACGAAAATAGACACGGTGACGATTTCGGCCAACTCGCGCGCTCTGCGAACCAGCGTCAGATGGCCTTCGTGCAGCGCTCCCATCGTGGGCACCAGCGCTAGCCGCGCACCCGGCCCACCGGCCCGCCGCAACCCCGCGGTTGCTTGCCGTAGTGGATTGAGCGCGCAGATTGTTTGCATGTGGTTCGGCCCTTCCGGTAAACTCGCGCGGCAAGCTGTAGCGTCTGCCCGCCAATCGGCAAGGGGCGCCCATTAAGCGAGGATTGATGACCCAACCGCACAAGATTGTCTTCGCCAACGAAAAAGGCGGCACCGGCAAGTCGACAACGGCTGTCCACGTCGCCGTCGCACTCGCCTATCAGGGCGCGAAAGTAGGTGCGATCGATCTCGATCCCCGTCAGCGTACTTTCTATCGGTATTTCGAAAACCGGCTCGACACCGAAAAACGGCGCGAAATTGAATTGCCCGGCGCTTCCGTCGGCGTGTTCGGCGGCCCCAGCGTCGAAGCGCTTGACGAAATGATCGGTGAAATCAGCGAAGGGCTCGATTTCCTCGTCTTCGACACTCCGGGCCGCGACGATAAATATGCCCGCCACGTGGCGACGCAGGCGGACACGTTGGTCACGCCGCTCAACGACAGTTTCGTCGATTTCGACCTGATCGGGCAAGTCGACGCCGAAACGTTCAAGGTGAAGAAGCTGTCGTTCTATGCCGAAATGATCTGGGACGCGCGCAAGAAGCGTGGGCTGGCCACGGTGAATGAAGGCAAGCGGGAAATGGACTGGGTCGTGCTGCGGAACCGGGTTCAGCATGTGGAAGCACGCAACATGCGCCGCATCGACGAAGCACTGACTGAACTGTCGCGCCGGGTGGGATTTCGTGTCGCATCGGGGCTGTCCGAACGCGTCATTTATCGCGAACTGTTCCCATCAGGACTGACGCTGTTGGACAAAGGATACCTGGGCGATCTGGGCACCAGCCACCTCGTCGCGCGACAGGAACTGCGCGCGCTGGTCAAGGGGCTGAACCTGCCGATCCCCGAACGCGCGGTGCCGAACCAGATGGAAGCGGCCGAAACCTTGGGAGAAGCCGCGTGATGAAAGTCGTCATCCTCGTCCTCGTGGCGGGGATCGCCTTTCGCATGCTGTTCGGTTCATGGCCTTGGCAGGCATGGGCGCAATCGGAAAAGTTGCAAAAACAGGCGCAGGCCCGCGCCTTGCTGGGCGTATCGCGCAGCGCGACGCAGGACGAAATCGTCGCGGCACATCGCCGCGCGATGCTGGATGCGCATCCCGACAAGGGTGGCACGCCCGACGCCGTGCATGAAATCGACACGGCGCGCGACTTGCTGCTGGAACAAACTCGCTCCAAAAACGACTAGTACAGGCAAGTTCCATTTCGCGCGCGGGCGATCCCGTTCGTGCGCCCAGAATGCCCGAGCGAAAGGCCAGCCATGACGCACACCTTCAACCCAACAGTCCTGCGTGAATACGACATCCGCGGCATAATCGGCGAAACCCTCGGCCCTGACGACGCCCGCGCAATCGGTCGCAGCTTTGCCACTTTACTGCGCCGCGCCGGCGGCAAGAAAGTTGCCATCGGCTATGATGGCCGCGTCAGTTCACCGATCCTTGAACATGCTCTGTGCGAAGGGTTGACCGCAAGCGGGTGCGACGTCGTCAAGGTCGGCATGGGCCCGACCCCCATGCTGTATTACGCAGAAGCGTCAGCCGAAGATGTGGACGGCGGCATTCAGATAACTGGCAGCCACAATCCCCCCAATTACAATGGCTTCAAGATGGTATTTCAGGGCCGGCCGTTTTTCGGAGCCGACATCCTCGAAATCGGACGGATGGCTGCCGCCGGGGAGTGGGTCGACGGGTCCGGAGCGGTCGAAACGCGCGAAGTCATGGCCGAATATATCGAGCGACTGCTCCAGCCCATCGTCGCGCTGGGCGATGTCGGGCGTGATCGGCTGTCCGCTCTTCGGGTCGGTTGGGACGCGGGCAACGGTGCGGCGGGGCCGGCCATCGAAGCGCTCGTCCCCAAGCTGCCAGGGGAGCATTTCACTCTCTTTACCGAGGTCGACGGAAATTTTCCTAATCATCATCCAGATCCTACCGAGGAGAAAAATCTGGCTGATCTGAAGGCGCTTGTCGCTGAGAAGAACCTCGACTTCGGACTGGCTTTCGACGGCGACGGCGACAGGATCGGCGCGGTTGACGGGCAGGGACGGGTCATTTGGGGCGATCAGCTCCTGATGATCTTTGCCGAGGATCTGCTCAAGATCGTCCCCGGTGCCACCATTATTGCGGACGTGAAGGCCAGCCGGGCGCTGTACGACCAGATCGCGGCGCAGGGGGGCAAGCCTCTGATGTGGAAGACCGGGCACTCGCTGATTAAGTCCAAAATGAAGGAAACTGGTGCGCCACTGGCCGGAGAGATGAGCGGCCACGTCTTCTTTGCGCACGAATACTATGGCTTCGACGATGCGCTGTATGCCGGCGTGCGACTACTGGTCGCGAGCGCGCGGCTGAATCGTTCGGTGACCGAACTGCGTGGTGCGATGCCCAACATGATCAACACGCCCGAACTGCGGTTCCAGGTGGACGAGAGCCGCAAGTTCGCGGTGATCGACGAGGTGAAGGACCGGCTGAAGGACAGCTCCGACGAGGTGAACTCTACCGACGGGGTTCGGGTGACGGGTGCCGACGGCTGGTGGCTGTTGCGGGCGTCGAACACACAGGACGTGCTGGTCGCGCGCGCGGAAAGCGACACGGAAGAAGGGCTGAAGCGGTTGATGGCGCAGATCGACCAGCAGCTTGCACTATCGGGAATCGAACGCGGCCCGCAGGCCGGGCACTGATTATTCGCAACTGCGAAGGGGTGATTCGCGACAGAGGCCTATCCAAAGGGATAGGTCTCATTGCATATTTCTCTTATCAAAGTTCGCACAATTTCCATTGGGAATAAGCGCTTGCAGAAAAATTGAAACCCGATTCATGTGCCAATCCCTTGTTTCCCAAGGCTTATTGACACTGTTGCAAAAAATTCACTGCGGAATGCGCTTTTCGCAGTTGCAATAAGGGATGCTGCGATGCACAAAGAGGGTGCCTTTCAGGCATCCTCTCCCAAACTTACATGGCCCGGCTGGCTTGTCCCGCCGGGCCTTTTTTTGTCTTTTCGCATCATGCGCACCCGCAACCGTGTTTCGTTCGTTAGGAACGGACCATGGCGATTCCCCAGACCATCCAAAACTGGTTCGACGCGCGCGGTTGGCGGATCAGGCGGCATCAGTCCGATATGCTTGCGGCCGACGATGCCGGGCAAAGCGCCCTGCTCACTGCCGACACCGGCGCTGGCAAGACGCTGGCGGGGTTTTTGCCGACGTTGGCGGCGTTTGCCCCCGAACGGCTGAAGGGCAATGCGCCCGAAGGCTTGCATACGCTTTATGTTTCGCCGCTTAAGGCGCTCGCCACGGACGTGCAACGCAATTTGACTACCCCGATAGAGGAGATGGGCCTGCCCATCCGGGTGGAGAGCCGCACTGGCGATACACCCTCGCAGAAAAAGGCCCGGCAAAGGGCGCGGCCACCTCATGTCTTGCTGACGACGCCCGAATCGCTGTCGCTGCTTCTGTCCTATCCCGAAAGCTTTGCGATGTTCGCCGGGCTTCAGCGTATCGTCATTGACGAAATCCACGCTTTCGCGACCGGTAAGCGTGGCGACCTGCTCGCATTGTCTCTCGCGCGCTTGCAGGCGATCGCGCCGAACTTACGGAGAATCGGCCTGTCGGCCACGGTTTCGGACCCAGAACTCTATCGCGAATGGTTGGCGCCATGGGGCGACATCGATAGCGTGACGCAAATCGTGGGCGAGCCCGGAGCGCCACCGCAGATCGAAATCCTGCTGCCGATCGAGGAACGCGTCCCTTGGGGAGGGCATGCAGCGGCATGGGCGGTGCCGCAATTGTACGAAGAGATCCGGCGCAATCGTACCACGCTGATCTTCACCAACACTCGCTTTCTGGCCGAATATATCTTTCAGCTGCTGTGGAACGTAAACGACGACACGCTGCCCATCGGAATTCATCACGGCTCGCTTTCGGTAGAAGCGCGGCGCAAGGTCGAGAGTGCAATGGCGAGGGGCGAGTTGCGCGCGCTGGTCGCGACGTCCAGCCTCGATCTTGGCGTCGACTGGGGCGATATCGATTGCGTCGTCCAGATGGGTGCTCCGAAGGGCTCATCCCGGCTGTTACAGCGCGTCGGCCGCGCCAATCACCGTCTGGACCAGCCATCCCGCGCGATTTTGGTGCCCGGCAACAGGTTCGAATTCCTCGAATCGCAGGCCGCGAAGGATGCGGTCGAAGAAGGCGTGCGCGACGGCGAGGACTTTCGCCCCGGCAGCCTCGACGTGCTGGCCCAACATGTCATGGGCTGCGCCTGCGCTGCACCGTTTCGCGAGGACGACCTGCTTCGCGAAATTCGCTCGTGCCAATCCTATGCCTGGGTCGATGCAGACGTGTTCGAGCGCATTGTGAACTTCGTCGCCGATGGCGGCTATGCCTTGCGAGCTTATGACCGGTTCAAGCGCATCACGCGCGAGCCCGACGGCACGTGGCGCCTGACTCATCCCGAACAGGCCGCGCGGCACCGGTTAAACGCGGGGATTATCATCGATGGCGAGATGCTGACCGTACGGTTCCGCAACGGCCGCTCGCTCGGCAAAGTCGAAGAACGGTTTGCGGCCGCGCTGCGGCCCGGCGACACCTTTCAGTTCGCGGGCCTGAGCGTGGAGGTCGAATCGCTGAAGGACAGCGAAGTCATCGTTCGCGGATCGAAGAAATCGGCGATGATCCCCAGTTATGGCGGGGCCCGGATGCCGTTGACAACGCACCTCGCCGACCGGGTTCGTTCCATGCTGGTCGATCGCGCGGCGTGGGCGCGCTTTCCGGACGATGTGCGCGAATGGCTGGAGGTGCAGGACTGGCGATCTCACCTGCCGGGTCCGGGCGAGTTGCTGGTCGAGAGCTTTCCGCACGCGAAACGCGAGTACAGCGTGTTTTATACGTTCGAAGGTTGGAACGCGAACCAGTCGTTGGGGATGCTCATTACCCGGCGGATGGAAGACCGCGGACTGTCGCCGCTGGGCTTTGTCGCCAACGATTATTCTCTGGCGGTGTGGGGGCTGAAAGCGATCGAGGACCCCGCCGCGATCCTCTCGCCCGACATACTCGCGCACGAATTCGTCGAATGGGTTCAGGAATCTCACCTGTTGCGTCGCGCCTTTCGCGAGGCGGCGGTGATCGGCGGTCTTGTCGAACGCCAGCAACCGGGCAAGCGCAAAAGCGGGAAGCAGGTCACCTTTTCGACTGACCTGATTTACGACGTGCTCAAGAAATACGAACCCGACCACATCCTGATCGAGGCGGCTTGGGCCGAGGCGCGAACGAGGATGACCGACATCGGTCGCTTGGCTTCCCTATTGGATCGTGCAGCCGATCAGTTGGTGCATGTGAGGCTCGAGCGGGTCAGCCCGCTCGCGGTGCCGGTCATGGTCGTTATCGGGCGTGAGACCGTGCCATCGGGTTCAGCCGATGACGAACTGTTGCTGGAGGCGGAGACCCTTGGCGGGGTGGCCATGCGACCGGACGCGTAGGACTGATCGCCGGAGTTGGGCGCGGCGGCTGTCCAGCTGACCACGCCATGGTCCAAACGAAAAGGGCGGACCTTGCGGCCCGCCCTTTCGCATTCTTACTCGGTTGCCCCCGATCAGGGGACCCGGGTCGTCGCGTTCACATCCTTGGGGCCAGAACCGAAATCTCGGTACTGTTCATTCCCCACGAAGCCGAACTTGGTCGCGCCCGAACCCTTGATGATCCGCAGCACCTGCGCCGACAGCTCGTAGCTCGCGAATTCGTCGGGCTGGAACTGCAGTTCCGGTTCGACGGGAAGCGCCAGCGATTGCTGGAGAGTCGCGACGAACTGGTTCTGGTTCAACGGGGTTCCGTTCCAGAGGATCAGGTCATCCTGCGTAAGAATGACCTTGTTCTTGATCGGGTTCATATCAACGTTCTGAGGCACCTCGGAAGGAGCCGGAAGATCGATATTCACGGCGTGCGTCGCAACCGGAATGGTAATGATGAACATGATGAGAAGCACGAGCATGACGTCGATCAACGGCGTCGTGTTCATCTCCATCATCGGGGCGCCATCATCTTTGCCGCCTGACATTGCCATGGAATGTCTCCTTTAAATATCTAAGCGGCGGTCAGCCGTTGGGATCGACCGGGTTCGAAATGAAGCCGACCGTCGGGAAGCCAGCCGTTTGGATCTGATAGATCGCACCGGCCACGCATTTCCAAGGGGCGTTGATGTCACCGCGGATGTGGACCTGGGGAATCTTTTCCGGGTCTTCCGCGATGGCTTCGATGCCACCTTCGCGCTGCACGATCGCGTCGAGGCGTTCGAAAGCACGCTTGTTCAGCTCGGTCGAATCGACCGGGGTCGCATTGATGTAGATGCGGCATTCGCCATTGCGGGCCGCGCCTTGGTAGCCCTGTTCGCCGGGGCTGACGCCGTTGGCATCGGTCGAAGTGACCGAAACCATGAGGTTCTCGACCTTGTCCTTGGATTCCTCGGACACGAGGATCGGTAACTTCATCTGCTCGATCGACTGAATCGCGATGGGAATCGCGATCAGAAAGATGATCAGCAGCACCAGCATCACGTCGACGAGTGGCGTGGTATTGATGTCCGACATCGGCGTTTCAGCGCCGCCGGGTCCCGCAGATATCGCCATTATCTCATCCTATCTCGTACTTGCTCTTGAGCGTTCGGCCATCCGCTGCGGGGACGGCCAAGCCGACGCGACAGTCGCGGCGGCGTTCGACGTCGCGACCAGGACGGCCGCGACGCCGGTTCGCTCTTACTTCTTGACCTGCACGCCGGCGGCGGTCGTCGCCGGGGCAGGCTTCTTGGCAGCAGCTGCAGCAACGATGGCCGGCTTCACGGTGCCGCCCGAGTTGATGTTGGCCAGCACGTCCGTCGAGAACCCGCTCAGGTGCTCTGCGATACGCTTGTTGCGTGCCTGAAGGTAGTTGTAGGCGAGCACGGCCGGAACGGCGACGAGCAGGCCCAGCGCAGTCATGATGAGTGCTTCACCGACCGGACCTGCGACCTTGTCGATCGAGGCCGAACCGGCGATGCCGATTGCGATCAGAGCGCGGTAGATGCCGACCACGGTGCCGAACAGGCCGATGAACGGTGCGGTTGCGCCGACCGTTGCGAGGAACGGCAGACCGCCTGCAAGCTTGGCGTTGATCGTGGCTTCCGAACGCGCGAGCGAACCGTGCAGCCAGTCATGAGCTTCGAGGCTGTCGGTCATCTTGGCGTGCTGTTCTTCGGCGGCGATGCCGTCGTCGACTATCTGGCGGTAAGCCGAGTTCTTTTCCAGCTTGCCGGCGCCTTCGCGCAGCGAGTTGGCACGCCAGAAGTTGGAGCGCACTTCGCGGCCCTGACGCATGATCTTGCCCTGTTCGAAGAACTTCGTGAACAGGATGTAGAACGATCCGAACGACATAATGCCGAGGATGATGACGGTTGCATAAGCAATGAAACCGCCCTGTTCGAGAGCTTCAGCGAAGCCGAACTTGTTCTGCGGAGCGGCTTCGGCAGCCACGGCCATGATTTCGATGAGCATTACGGGATATCCTTCAATCAAACTAATTTGTCGGTTTCAAGGAGGGGTGAGGCCGGACGCCCGAATGGGTGCCCGGCCTTTGATCAGTTGAGCTGGTAAACGATTGTGGTGCTCCAGCTTGCCGACGTCGGGTTACCGGCATCGTCAAGCGCAGGCTTGAACTTCGAGTAACGGCGCATACCGTCGCATGCACCTTCGTCCAGCGAAGCCGAGCCGCTAGAACTCGTGACTGAGCAGGCGCTGACTTTGCCGTCAGGACCGATGGTGACGCGAACGCCAACGCGGCCTTCTTCTTCGTTGCGAAGCGCGCGGCTCGGGTAGTTTTCCTGAATCCGAGCGGCCCAACGACTCTGGCCGTCAGGTGCGACGCCACGAGCCTTCGATACGGGCTTGGGCGGCGGCGGTGCTGCGACCGGAGGCGGAATACGCACTGCAGGCGGCGACGGCGGCGGAATCGTCGGGATGGTCTGGATCTGAGGCGCGGGGCGCGTGATCTGAACCATCGGCGGCGGTGCCACTGGCGGCGGCGGCTGGATCGGCATATCTTCCGGCGGCGGAGGCGGCGGTGGCGGTGGCGGTGGCGGTGGCTCCGAGATATTAACCGCGGTCACCGTCTCTTTCACCTTTTGGATAGCCTCATAGGCGAGTCCAGTGACGAGAGCATAGACAAGCGCGATATGGATCAGCGCGACGACAATTATCGCGACAATCTTGTTACCGCTCATCTGTTGGTCAGCGTAGGCCATTCAGACGGTTCACTCCAAAAAACTTACAAAGGATCGCCACTTGGGCACACCCGACTATCGCACGGAACGGCAGTCTCCTACCATACCGTGCGCCCCATAGAATTCCACCCTGCCGGAATTATCCTCCGGGGTACCTGCTACCGGCTGCCATCGACCTCACATCGAAGATTTCGCAACCGTTGAACACGCACTCGAACTTAAGCCGGATCGTGCCCAGCCCCTTTTTTTGGGATTGTTAGCGCCGAAGAACCCACCACGCAATTCCTTTGTCGATTAAGGACCAATTCACCATCGATAACGTTGATGGCATTACGATGCTCGTGCCCTTTTGCCAGTGGATACGGCGCGAAGGCGAGTCCGGGTGGCGTGCAAGGCAATGAGATGATTGGATTTGAGCAAAAGATGAGCAAACGTACCCTTCGCATGGCCGTCGGCTGCCTATCGCTTTGTATAGGGGCATTGAGCACCGCAGCGTTTGCCGTTGCGGCGCAAGTCCCCGCTGCCGATTCGCGGGACCTGGCATCGCGCCCGCTCTTGGCTTACGCCGACCTGGCCGATCTTGTGACTTCGGCACCCATGGTCGTCGTCGTCCAAGTGAAGAAGGCGTCGAAAGTAGATCCCGAACGCACCGGCCCGGTCCGTGCAGGCTGGGTCCGCACATATGTGGAAGCAGATACCAAGGCATTGTTGTCGGGCCGCGCTGCGATCGGGGGCAAGGTGAAATATCTTGCGGACGTGAAGCTGGACCCCGACGGGCGCATGCCCAAGTTGAAGAAGCAGACGATGGTTGTTTTTGCGCGCCCGGTAGCGGGGCAGCCGGCAGAGCTCCAGCTTGTCGCCCCCGATGCGCAAGTTGCAATCGGGCTGATCGGTGAAGCGCGGCTCCGCTCGCTGCTGGCAGAATTGGCTGCTCTCGATGCCGCGCCACAAGTGACCGGGGTTCGCGATGCCTATCACACGCCGGGCAACCTTGCCGGTGAGGGCGAGACCCAGATCTTCCTGAAAACCGCCAAGGGCGAATCTGCGTCGATCACCGTGCTTCGTAGTCCGAGCGAGCCGGTCCGCTGGGGGCTTTCGACCGGCGAACTGGTCAATCCCGACGCTGCGCCGCCGGCACCGGATTCGCTGGCCTGGTATCGCCTGGCCTGCACGCTTCCGGCACAGCTTCCCGCATCGGCGCAGATCGCGTCCGATTCTGCGCTGAGACAGGCGGCGGCACGGGACTATGCACTGGTCATGCGGCAACTGGGTCCGTGCGGTCGTCAGCGGGTTTACTGACATTGGAGCAGGTAATCGCACCTGCCCAAACCTTACGCTTGGCTCTGGCCTTTGCCGCCCGGCTCGCCTAACGGGCGCGGGAATAGCAAAGAGACGAGACCAGTGAGCGAAACGACCAAACAGCCACTCCGCCTGGCTTTGGCGGGCCTTGGAACCGTGGGCGCAGGCGTTATCCGCCTGATCGAGACCAATGCCGCCCTGATCGAGCGTCGTTGCGGTCGCCCCTTGCGAATCGTCGCCGTAAGCGCGCGCGATCGCGGCAAGGATCGCGGCGTCGACCTGACACCTTATGCGTGGGAAGACGACATGACCGCGCTTTCCGCGCGAGACGATGTCGATGTCGTGGTCGAGCTTGTCGGCGGGTCCGACGGCCCGGCGCTAACTCTGGCGCGCAAGGCCATTGCCGACGGCAAAGCTTTCGTCACCGCGAACAAGGCCATGATCGCGCACCATGGACTGGGCCTAGCGCGGGTGGCCGAAAGTGCGGGCGTGCCGATGCGGTTCGAAGCCGCGGTCGCGGGCGGCATTCCGGTCATCAAGGGCCTGCGCGAAGGAGCCGCCGCGAACGAGATCGAGCGCGTCTACGGCATCCTCAACGGCACCTGCAATTACATCCTGTCGACGATGGAAGATACCGGACGCGATTTTGCCGATGTCCTTTCCGAAGCACAGGCCATGGGCTTTGCCGAAGCCGATCCGACGTTCGACATCGACGGCATCGACGCAGCGCACAAGCTTTCGATCCTCGCCAGCATCGCGTTCGGTACGCAGCTCGATTTTTCCTCGGTCGACGCTGTCGGCATTCGCCGGGTGCTGGCCGCCGACATCGCTCAGGCCGAATCGCTGGGCTATGTCATCCGCCTGATCGGCATGGCGCGGGTCGAGGGCAGCGAGGACGGGAAAAAGCGCCTGTTCCAGCGCGTTCACCCCTATCTGGTGCCAAAGAACCACCCGCTCGCCCATGTCGACGGCGCGACCAACGCGGTCGTGGCAGAGGGCAACTTTTCCGGTCGCCTCTTGTTTCAGGGCGCGGGCGCGGGGGACGGTCCGACCGCAAGCGCGGTCGTGGCCGACATCATCGACATCGCGCGCCATTGGGAAAGCGAGAACGAGATCGATCCTGCATTCTCGATCCCCGTAGGAGAACTGGATGCGACGGTGCCAGCCCAGACCGGTGACCGCGTGGGCAAGGCCTATTTGCGGTTCATGGTCGCGGATCGGCCCGGCGTTCTGGCCGAACTCGCCGCGGCGATGCGCGACGGCGGGGTTTCGATCGAAAGCCTGATCCAGAAGGGCGAGGGCTCGGACGGGGCCGTCATGGTCGCCATGGTCACGCACGAAGGCGAAGAAGGCTGCGTGGTGAAGGCGCTTGACCTGCTGGCCGGATCCGACAGCCTGACCGAACCGCCGCTGGTGATGCACATCCTGAAACAATAAGCGTCTATCGAAGGCGCGCTGGCTGAAAGGCGTCTGACCGGTCCGCTCGACAAGGGTGCCGGGCGCCGCTACGGCTCCGCCGAAATCCGATCAGGGGAATTCCACACGTGACTAAAGCAAGCGACGTACTCGACCGCGTTCTCGTCCTCGAATTGGTCCGCGTGACCGAAGCGGCGGCGATCGCGGCTTCGCACCTCATCGGACGCGGCGACGAAAAGGCGGCGGACCATGCCGCGGTCGAAGCCATGCGGATTGCCTTCGACGATCTCTACATGGACGGCACCGTCGTGATCGGAGAAGGCGAGCGGGACGAAGCTCCGATGCTGTACATCGGCGAAAAGGTCGGCGGCGCACCGGGCAAGGGTCCGAAGATCGACATCGCGCTCGATCCGCTGGAAGGCACGACTATCACCGCCAAGGCCGGTCCGAACGCGCTGGCCGTGCTGGCAGCGGCGGAAGAAGGCTGCCTGCTGAACGCGCCCGACGTCTACATGGAAAAGATCGCGATCGGTCCCGGCTATCCCGAAGGCACGATCGACCTGCGCAAGAGCCCGAGCGACAATGTGAAGTCGCTTGCCGATGCAAAGGGTGTGCGCCCCGACCAGATCATCGCCTGCGTGCTCGACCGTCCGCGCCACACCGACTTGATCGCCGAACTGCGTTCGCTGGGCTGCGGGATCGTGCTGATCCCCGATGGCGACGTTGCCGGGGTGATCGCAACGACCAATCCCGACACGACGATCGACATCTACATGGGTTCGGGCGGCGCACCTGAAGGCGTGCTGGCCTGCGCCGCATTGCGCTGTGTCGGCGGGCAGTTCCAGGGCAAGCTGCTTTTCCGCAACGACGACGAACGGTCCCGCGCGCGCAAGTGGGGGATCGAGGATCTCGACCGGATCTACGAACTGAAGGATCTTGCCAAGGGCGACTGCATCTTCGCCGCAACGGGCGTGACCGACGGGTCGCTGCTGGCAGGCGTGAAGCATCTGAAGGGTGGCAAGATGACCACCGAAAGCGTCGTCATGCGCGCGTCTTCGGGCACGGTTCGCTGGGTTCGCGGCGAACACCACAAGGTCGACTGAAACAGCAGGGCCGGCAGCGGGTCCGGTGCGATGCGAGAGCGTTTTGTCCTAGCCCCCGATGCCGACCGTGCGCGCCGCCGTGCCGAGGCGACCTTTGCGGAACTCGTTCCCTTGCTGCGCGCGATCCTGCCTTCGGAGGCGGAAATACATCATATCGGCGCAACGTCGATTGCAGGATGCCTGACAAAGGGCGACCTCGACATAATCGTGCGCCTGCCGGCAGAGGCATTCGGAACTGCCGAACGCGCACTGGCCGAGCGGTTCGACCCCAATATCGGAACGATCCGCACTGCCGACTTCGCCTCTTTCAAAGATGACGACCGCGATCCTCAGCTCGGTATCCTGTTGACCGCGTTCGGTAGCGACTACGACTTCTTTCTGGATTTCCACCGTGCACTCGTTACCGACCAAGCTGCAGTCGCGGCCTACAACGCGCTGAAAGCGCGGTGCGACGGCGGCGACATGGACGACTATCGAGAAGAGAAGGGCCGTTTCATCCGTGCTGTCATCGCAAGTCGCGGCAATGCGGGCGCTTCGGAATAATCCGCCGAAACCAGCCTCGGCATGTTGCAATCGCGAGACTCCCCGTTAAGGCCGCTGCCATCGGGGAATCGGGCCCATCGATAAACGGAGTGATGCGATGAAGATCATGTCGGGCAACGCCAACCTGCCGCTGGCGCGCGCCATCGCAGGCTACCTCGAACAGTCGTTGACCGATGCGAGCGTGCGGCGCTTCGCGGACGAGGAGATCTTCGTCGAGATCCACGAAAACGTGCGCGGCGAGGATGTCTTCATCATCCAGTCAACCAGTTATCCCGCGAACGACAACCTGATGGAACTGCTGATCGGCATCGACGCGCTGAAGCGTGCTTCGGCCAAGCGCATCACGGCGGTGATTCCCTATTTCGGATACGCGCGTCAGGACCGGAAACCCGGCCCGCGCACGCCGATCTCGGCCAAGCTGGTCGCCGACATCATCACCCGCGCCGGCGCCGACCGCGTGCTGGCGGTCGACCTCCACGCCGGGCAGATCCAGGGCTTCTTCGATATCCCAACCGACAACCTTTATGCCGCGCCCGCGATGGCTGCGGACATTCAGGCGCGCTACGGCGATCAGGATCTGATGGTCGTATCGCCCGACGTCGGCGGCGTGGTCCGCGCCCGCGCGCTGGCCAAGCGGCTGGACAATGCTCCGCTGGCCATCGTCGACAAGCGTCGCGACCGTCCGGGCGAATCGGAAGTTATGAACATCATTGGCGACGTCGCCGGCCGGCACTGCATCCTGATTGACGACATCATCGATTCGGGCGGTACGCTGTGCAATGCGGCGCAGGCGCTGCTGGATCAGGGTGCGAAGTCGGTCGTCGCCTATATCACCCACGGCGTGCTTTCGGGCGGCGCGGTGGCCAAGGTTACCAATTCGGCGCTGACCGAACTGGTCATCACCGACACGATCATGCCGACCGACGCGGCCAAGGATTCGGACAAGATCCGCGTCCTTTCCATCGCTACCCTGATCGGGGAAGCGATCCGCCGTATCGCCGACGAAAGTTCGGTTTCAAGCCTGTTCGACTGAGCGCCGCACGGCAATAATGCGCGGGGCGGCACGGCGGTGCGGTACGGCGGGTGGCCCCCGACCATTTCCCCTTGACCGCCGCGGCCACCCGCGCGAGTGCGGTGTCATGAACCTCACCGACGACATCGCGCTAGCCGCGCGCCTTGCCGATGCGGCGGGCGCCGCGATCAGGCCTCATTTCCGCACCGTGCTCGACAGCGTCCGGAAGGGCGATGCGACACCCGTCACCATCGCCGATCGCGAGGCGGAGAAGGTGATGCGGGCCATCCTTGGCACCGAACGGCCCCAGGACGGCATCATCGGCGAAGAATTCGGCAGCGAGCGTCCCGGCGCGAGCCGCCAGTGGGTGCTGGACCCGATCGACGGCACGGCGGGCTTCCTGGCCGGTCGGCCGATATTCGGCACACTGATTTCGCTGATGGTCGACGGCTGGCCGCTGATCGGCGTGATCGACCAGCCGATCTCAGGCGAACGCTGGGTGGGCGCGATGGGTCTGCCGACGCTGTTCAACGGAGCGGAAATCCGCTGCCGCCCCTGTGGCAATTTGTCGCAGGCGACGCTGGCGACGACCGGCCCGCACTATTTCGACGATCATCAGGGCGAACATTTCATGGGTCTCGCCGCCAAGACCGACCACAAACGGATGGTCATGGGCGGAGACTGCTACAACTATGCCATGCTCGCATCGGGGCAGCTCGACGTTGTGTGCGAGGCGGGGCTGAAGCTTTACGACTTTGCCGCGCTGATACCTGTCGTCGAAGGCGCGGGCGGAACGATGGCGGACTGGAGCGGCGATCCGCTGAACGCCGACAGCGATGGCCACGTCATCGCGCTGGGCGATCCGGCGCGGCTGGAGGACGTGGTCGAGGCGCTGGCCTGCCGCCACTAACGGCCCACTAAGCCATCGGCCACCCAGGTCTGGAAATGCGCCTCTTCTTGTACGGGACCCTGATGGGCGATGCGGCCACGCCGATGGCGCGCTGGCTGGCCGACCGCGTACGGACCGCCATCCCTGCGGTCGCTCCGGGCCGCATGATCGCAATTCCTTCGTCCAGCGGCTGGTTTCCCGCCATGCTGCCCGGCACGGGGCGGATCAGCGGGATTTCGGCCGAAATCGACCTTGCGCCGGGCGATCTTGCAAGGCTGGATCGGTACGAAGGGCGGGAATACCGCCGGGTCGCAATCCGCGTGCGCCAAAGATGCGACTACGCGCGCAATACGGCGACGGCGCAGGCCTATCTCTGGCGCGCCACGGTGCCGGACCGCGCGCGAACGGTCCCTGGCGGCGATTTTCTGGCATGGTTGGATCAGGTCGGCGCGCCGATCCTGGCCAGTCGCAACGGTCGCTGACGCGTGGCACCGATGGCGATCGTTCCGCACGCGGCGGGTAAGCGCGCAAGAGAAATTTGCCCGATTCCGGCCGGAGTAAGCGAAATATTAACCCTGGGAAGGCAACGTGAGTCCAGACCGAAACTGAAACGTACAGGTCCATCAGACAATGATTGCACTTTACAAGGCCTTGATACCCGGCGCGCTCTTTTCATGGATCGTGTCGATGGTGCTTAAGAGCGGCGGCACGACCGGCGGGGCGCTTATGGTGCACACGATGCATGTTCAGAGCGTGTCCTTTCCGTGGTCGTGGATGCTTTTCATCGGCGGCACCGGACTGTCGTGGTTCATTCTGCAATCACTCGACTAAGCGGGCGATCGGCCGGATCGACGCTCGCACGGCCCGCAGCGCTTGCCATTGCCGCCCGCGCTCTGTAAGGGCGCGCACTTCGACAACACGTGATTCATCTGCCGGCCTGGCCGTAAGGGCTGCCAGGGCTGGTTGTAACGTGTTTCTGACAAGGAGACGAAAATGCCCAAGCTCAAGACGAAGAGCGGCGTTAAAAAACGCTTCAAGCTCACCGCTACCGGTAAGATCAAGCACGGCGTTGCCGGCAAGCGCCACCGCCTCATCAGCCACAACGGCAAGTACATCCGCCAGAACCGCGGCACCACGGTCGTCAGCGACGCAGACGCGAAGACGATCAAAAAGTGGGCGCCCTACGGGCTGAACTGAGGAGTAACGGAACATGGCACGCGTCAAGAGGGGTGTAACCACCCGCACCAAGCACAAGCGGCTTCTCGAACAGGCGAAGGGCTATCGCGGCCGTCGCAAGAACACGATCCGCGTCGCACGGCAGGCTGTCGAAAAGGCCGGTCAGTACGCTTATCGTGACCGCAAGGTTAAGAAGCGCACCTTCCGCGCTCTTTGGATCCAGCGCATCAACGCCGCGGTCCGCGCCGAAGGACTTACTTATTCGCAGTTCATGCACGGGACCAAGCTGGCCGGCATCGAACTGGACCGCAAGGTTATGGCCGACCTCGCGATGAACGAAAGCGGCGCTTTTGCTGCGATCATCGCGCAGGCCAAGAACGCGCTTCCGGCTTAAACCGAACGCGCCTTCGGGCATGAAAAAAGCCCCGCCGATCCAATCCGGGTCGGCGGGGCTTTTCATTTGGGCTGATCGGCACCGGTGCGACCAGTGTGGGCCGCGCCGAGTGCAAGGATCAGTCGACCATATTGGCCGGGACCTTGCCGCCGTTCTTTTGCAGGCCGCGCATCACGGCCTTGTGCAGCGCGATGTTCTCCTCGGCCTTGCCTGAATAATCAGTATCGCCAAGCTCGTGTGCCAATTCCTTGCGGTTCTCATAGCTGGGATCGATGCCGACCAGCTTCATCAGGTCGACGATCGACGAGCGCCAGTTGAGGCCGTCTGCGCCTGACATGGTGCCAAGCTGGTGCTCCACATCGACATCGGACATCACCCCGCCGTTCGTGGTCGTCGCGGTAGGCGAAGGCATGCCGCCTGCAGGCGTGGACTGGAGATTGCCGTCCTTGCTTACGGCCTTGCCGTCGACGCTGATCTGCACGTTGGGCGTGTCCTTCTTCTTGCCGAAGATGGCGTCCCTGATCTTGCCGAAGATACTCATAGCAAATTCCCCTTCATCGCGTGGGCGGGTGCACTGGAGCGACCCGGCTTCTTGCTTGTTCAGCGATCGAGGGGCGGCTCCGTTCCCGGCCCTGCGACGGGCCGAGTCCCCGATGGGGGTTTTACAAGACGAAGGGAGCGGCTAACGCTGCGCCGCATGAGCGATGTCGCACTTTCCCTGCTGGTTCTCGGTGTCTTCGCGATGATTGTCGGCGCATGGCTAGCGTGGAAGCGAGGGGATCGTAAACGCATGGCGCTGATGGCGATCCTTGCCGCCGTGATGGCGATGAACATCGCGATCTGGACGATACCCGGACCTGCCGAGACATCGCTGGCCAAATCGTCGCCCGCCGAATCAACGTTGGACGATCAATCCTTGGCCGACGAAGCGCGCGGGGCGGACTAGGTTTTCAGTTCCATACCGCCCTTGAACAGGGCGACGGCGCGGCCTTGCATCGGCTGCCGGTCAAAGGGCGTGTTGCCCGCCTGTGCCGCCATGCGGTCAGAATCGACGATCCATGGCCGGTCCGGATCGATCACCGCGATGTCGGCTTCCAGCCCCGCGGCCAGCTGTCCCGCCGGCACGCCGAGGATCGCGGCCGGATTGGCACAGAGCAGGTCGGCGACGCGCGCCATGTCGATCACGTCGTCGCGGACCAGTCCGAGCGTGAGCGGCAGCAGCGTTTCCGCGCCCGCCATGCCGGGGGCCGCATCGGCAAAGGGCAGGCGCTTGTCTTCCGGCCCGCGCGGGTCGTGGCCGGATGCGATCACGTCGATGGTTCCGTCGGCCAGCGCGCGACGGACCGCCTGACGGTCAGCCTCTGCGCGCAAGGGCGGTGAGAGCCGGGCGAAAGTCAGGTAACCGTTCACCGCGATGTCGGAGAGCATGAAATGCGCCGGTGTCACGCCGCAGGTCACCTTCGCGCCGCGATCCTTCGCCGCGCGGACGAGATCGAGTGCGGCGGCGGTCGTCACCTGCCGGATATGGATGTGCGCTCCGGCCAGTTCGGCCAGCGCGATGTCGCGTGCTACGGCCAGCGCCTCCGCCTCCGCAGGCGCGCTCGCAAGGCCGAGCCGGGTCGCCGTTTCGCCGTCTGTGGCAACCGCGTCAGCGGCAAGACCGGCATCTTCGGCATGGGTGATGAACGGCAGGCCCAGCATCGCGGTATATTGCAGCACGCGCAGCATGACGCCTGAATCGGCGATCCACTTGCGCCCTGACGATACCGCCTTTGCCCCTGCTTCGCGCATCAGGCCGAGTTCGGGCAATTCGCCCCCCTCCAGCCCTCGGGTCGCAGCCGCGATGGGATGGACCCACAGATCGGGCTTGCCAAAGCTGGCCGCGAATCGAACGCGCGCAGGGTAATCCAACGGCGGCGGCTGATCGGGCATCAGCGCGGCGCGGGTGATCCCGCCGAAATGGAACGCTGGCTTGTCGATTTCGAACACGCCGAGGTCGATAATGCCGGGCATCACGATCTTGCCGCGCGCATCGATGACGCGGTCGCCGTCCTGTGGCGTGACATCGCCTACCGCGACGATCCGGTCGCCGTCGCAGCGGATCGCGCCCGCCGCAGGTTCGCGCTTGTCGCCGGATTTCTGCCCGGTCAGCAATCTGCCGCCGGTGATGGTGAGAGGGGCCATCGGCCTCATGCCGTTTCCTCAGCCTTCAGCGGCTCCCACCCCGGAACGCCCCGCGCGCGGCGGGTCAGCACGTCGAGACAGGCCATGCGGATCGCAACGCCCATTTCGACCTGCCGGGTAATCGCACTGCGTTCAATTGAATCGGCCACATCGGAATCGATTTCTACGCCGCGGTTCATCGGACCGGGATGCATGACCAGCGCATGGGGAGCAGCGCGTTTGAGCCGTTCGGTCGTCAGGCCGTACAAGTGGCGATATTCGCGTGCAGACGGGATGAACGGCCCGCTCATCCGTTCGTTTTGAAGGCGCAGCATCATTACGACGTCGGCGCCGTCGATCGCTTCGTTGAAGTTGGTGTAAGGCGAAACACGCATCTGTTCGATGGCGGCAGGCATCAGCGCGGGCGGGGCGCAAACGCGCACTTCGGCCCCAAGCGCGGACAGCAGCAAGATGTTGGACCGTGCGACCCGGCTGTGCAGGATGTCGCCGCAAATCGCGACTTTCAGCCCGTTGAATTCTTCTTCGCCGCGGGCGCGCATCCATTGCCGTATCGTCAATGCGTCGAGCAGCGCCTGCGTCGGGTGTTCGTGCCGCCCGTCACCCGCGTTCAGCACCGGGCAGTCGACCTTGTCCGCGATTAGCCGCACCGCGCCCGAAGATGCATGGCGGATGACAATGGCATCGACCTGCATCGCGTTCAGCGTCGCGGCGGTGTCGATCAGCGTTTCGCCCTTTTTCACGCTGGACTGCGCGGCGTGCATGTTGACGACGTCGGCGCCCAGCCGCTTTCCCGCAATTTCGAACGACAGCAGCGTGCGCGTCGAATTTTCGAAGAAGGCGTTGATGATCGTGAGGCCCGCGAGGGCGTCGACATGCTTCGTGGCCTGTCGGTTCAGTGTGACCCACTGTTCCGCTTCGTCCAACAGGTACAGGATCTGCCACGGGGCCAGTTCGGAAATGCCGGTGAGGTCCTTGTGGGGAAACGCCTCGCCACCTGCTGGATAGCGGGTGAAGGAAGAAGGGGGCGCGTCGCTCATCTCGGGAACCGTGCCCTATGCATGTTCGGGCCGAAGGGCAAGATGCGACGCGCGCAAGACGGATGACAAAGGCATTCGCCGAATTTCCCTTTGCCCCTGCCGTCGCAGCTTCTAGCTATGCGCCCACGAAACCGCGCAAGGCAGCGTAACGCCCGCCGCGCAATGGGTTGCACAGGGGTCACGATGGCATTCGCTCGCAAGGTCTGGAAACTGCTGGTCGGCGTGAAGGACGGGCTGGTGCTCATCTTCATGCTGCTGTTCTTTGCCGCGCTCTATTCCATCCTGTCGATGCGCCCTGCACCAGAGGAAGTCCTCGACGGCGCGCTGCTGGTGAAGCTGGACGGGGTGATCGTCGAAGAACCGCAAGCGGTCGATCCATGGACGCTGATCGCATCGCGCGGCGTGCCCACCCGCGAACACCGTGCCCGCGACGTCCTGCGCGCTATCGAAGGTGCGGCGACCGACGACCGCATCAAGGCCGTGGTGCTGGACCTCGATTATTTCCTTGGCGCCGGCCAAGTCCACTTGTCGGAAGTCGGAGCAGCGCTCGACACGGTGCGCGCCGCGAACAAGCCGGTGCTCACCCACGCCATCGCCTACACCGCCGATTCGATCCAGATCGCCTCGCACGCCAGCGAAGTCTGGCTGGACCCTATGGGCGGCGCGATGGTGGCGGGGCCGGGCGGCAGCGCGACCTTTTACGGCGGCCTTGCCGAACGGCTGGGCGTGAACGTCCACGTCTACAAGGCGGGCCGGTTCAAGAGCGCGGTCGAACCCTATTCGCTGACCAGGTTTTCGGACGATGCGCGGGCGGACATGACGGGCCTGTTCGACAGTCTTTGGGAAAACTGGCAGGTCGAAGTCCGTCAGGCGCGACCCAAGGCGAGAGTCAGGGAAATGGCGATGGACCCCGTGGGCACGCTGAAGGCGGCCGGCGGTGATCCGGCCAAGGCGGCGCTGGCGATGGGTCTTGTCGACAAGATCGGAACGCGCGAAGCCTTTGCCGCCCGGGTCGCGAAAATCGCGGGCGAGGATGAAACCACGCCGGACGATCCCGGCGCCTTTGCGCACACGACTTACCAGGTGTGGAACCGTGCCTCGCCGCTGTCCGATGCGGGCAAGGCGATCGGCATCGTGACCGTTGCGGGCAGCATCGTCGACGGCACGGCCGGCCCGGGAACGGCCGGCGGCGACCGGATCGCCAAGTTGCTGGACGATGCGCTGGAGGACGATCTTGCCGCGCTGGTCGTGCGCGTCGATTCGCCCGGCGGCACGATCACGGGTTCGGAACGCATCCGTCAGGCAATCTTGAGGCACAAGGAGCGCGGCATCCCGATCGTGGTGTCGATGGGCAACATGGCTGCGAGCGGCGGCTATTGGGTGTCGACACCGGCGAGCACGATTTTTGCCGATCCGTCGACTATCACCGGGTCGATCGGCGTTTTCGCCGTGGTTCCGACGTTCGAGAACATGCTGGGCAAGATCGGTGTGACGCAGGACGACCTGCGGACCACGCCGCTGTCGGGACAGCCCGACATCCTCGGCGGGTTCACGCCCGAAATGGATCAGGTGCTGCAGGCCCAGACCGAACACGCCTACAACCTGTTCCTGTCGGTTGTGGGGCAATCGCGGCGAAAGGATCGCGTGTCGCTGTTGCCATTGGCCGAAGGGCGCGTCTGGGCCGGGGGTCCGGCGCGGCAGGTGGGTCTGGTCGACCGATTCGGCGGGCTGGACGATGCAATTTCATTTGCCGCGAAAAAAGCGGGACTGAGCGACGGTGAATGGCATGCCCAGTATCTCGAAGCCGAACCCAGCAGGCTGCAGGCATTTTTCCAGAGCCTTGGGAACGAGGAAGAAGCGCGCGGCGCAGTCACGATGACGCAATTCGCGGTCGCTCAGCGCAATGCCGTGCTCGGCAGCGCTCTCGAAGATTTCGAGCGCATGGCTGGAACCCCCGCGATCGAGGCGCGGTGCATGGCCTGTCCGCCGTCTGCGCGCTTGCTGGCCCGCGAGGTCGATGTGCCGCGGTGGATGGCGGTATTCGACGCGTTCGCGAGGCGCTGACGCGTTATTGCGGTGGCGGCGCTTCGGTCGGATTGTCGCCCGGCTCGACGGTATCGGGGGCGGGTTCGGTGAATTCGCCCGGCCCCGGGGTCGGGTCGATCAGGGGCTGTTCGTCAGGGGTGACGACGGGCGGAGTTTCGGGCGGGGCGACAGGCTCGATGGTGTCGGGCGCGGGGTCGGGAGTGGTAGCCATGCGATCTAAACGCATGTCGCGGGCGTCGTATCCCGAATCAACCGTCCGCAACGCTTGCGCTTTCGGCATTGGTTGGATAGAGGCGCCCGAGCCGATTTTCGTGCCGTAAGGTGGCGAAGGCGTGACGCGGGCGTGGCGGAATTGGTAGACGCGCCAGATTTAGGTTCTGGTATCGCAAGATGTGGGGGTTCGAGTCCCTTCGCCCGCACCAGGCCGAAACGGCGGCACCCGGAGCGGATCCTTGCGGCGTTCACTATACGCCAGTCAAGAAAGATACCCCTAGAAGGGATACCCATGCAGATTTCCGAAACAAAGAACGACGGGCTCGCCCGCGCATACGCCGTGACCATTCCGGCATCCGAAATCAGTGCGCGCATCAGCGCCGAAGTGAAGCGCATCGCACCGCAAGTGCGCATGCCCGGCTTCCGTCCGGGGAAGGTTCCGGCGAATCTCGTCAAAAAGATGCACGGCGAATCGATCCATGCCGAAACCCTGAACACAGTGGTGCGCGAAAGCGTCGACAAGGTGATGCAGGAAAAAAAGCTGCGTCCCGCAATGCAGCCTTCGGTCTCGCTGGGCGAGGACTATGAAGAGGGCAAGGACGCCGAAGTCACGGTAGAGCTGGAAATTCTGCCCGAGATCAAGGCGCCGTCGATCGACGGCCTTAAGCTCGAGAAGCTGACCGTTCCTGTTTCCGACGAGGAAGTGATGGAAGCGGTCGAGCGCATCGCCGGTCAGCAGAAGTCGTTCAAGGCCGCGGCCAAGACGAAGAAGGCCGCAGACGGCGACCAGCTCATCATCGATTTCGTCGGCAAGCTCGACGGCGTGGAATTCGAAGGCGGAAAGGGCGAGGATACTGCGCTTGAAATCGGTTCGGGCCGGTTCATCCCCGGGTTCGAGGAACAGCTGATCGGCACGAAGGCCGGTGAGGAAAAGACCATCACGGTTTCCTTCCCCGCCGATTATCCCGCCGAAAATCTGAAGGGCAAGGACGCGACCTTCGACATTACCGTCAAGGAAGTGAAGGTCGCCACCGAAACCACGATCGACGATGAATTTGCCACGAACCTGGGCCTCGAAAGCCTCGACCAGCTCAAGGGTCTGCTGAGGGGTCAGCTGGAGCAGGAAACTGCCGGGCTCACCCGCACGCAGATGAAACGTTCGCTGCTCGATCAGCTTGCTGCCGGTCACGACTTTGCCGTGCCGCCAAGCATGGTCGAAGCCGAATTCCAGCAGATCTGGGCCCAGCTCCAGCAGGAAGCTGCGCGCGAGGAAGATCCCGAATCCGCGATGAAGGAAATCGAGGCCGAAAAGGACGATTACAAGCGCATCGCCGAACGCCGCGTGCGTCTTGGCCTGCTGCTTTCGGAAATCGGCCAGTCGAACGGTGTCGAGGTTTCGAACCAGGAAATGCAGATGCTGGTCGCGCAAGCGTCGCAGCAGTACCGTCCCGAAGAGCGCGAGCGCTTCATGCAGTACATCCAGTCCGAACCGATGGCCGCCGCCCAGCTCCGCGCGCCGCTTTACGAAGACAAGGTCGTCGACTTCCTGTTCGACAAGGCCGAAGTCACGGAACGTGAAGTGACCAAGGAAGAATTGCAGGCCGCGATCGAAGCCGAAGAAGGCGAAGTCGCAGAAGCCAAGCCAGCGGCGAAGAAGGCCCCGGCCAAGAAGCCTGCGGCCAAGAAGGCCACTGAAGCCAAGGCCGACGACGCCAAGGCCAAAGATGCGGCCCCCGCTGAAGAGGCGAAGCCTGCCAAGAAAGCCGCTGCCAAGAAGGCTCCGGCCAAGAAGGCGGATGCCGATGTGGCCGAAACCGAGGCAGCGCCTGCTAAGAAAGCTCCTGCCAAGAAGGCCGCTGCCAAAAAGCCGGCTGCCAAGGCCGAGTAAGCCACTTCGCCGATCACGAAAACCGGGGCCGGGGAGGGTATGACCTTTCCCGGCCCTGCCGTTTACGGCGTCATCGTAAGGGACTTGAACGGACTTTGGGTGGGGCTCATCCACTTTCGCAAGATCGCGCCCTTCGTTGCTGACGATCCTTGTCTGAGATTGCCGCCCGGCAAGAGGTGGATGTGTTGGCGAAGATTGCGTCGGAGACGGCATCGAACAGTTAAACCACTGCAGCAACGGTCGGCATCGCGGCCTGATTTTTCGGGGCCACGCCCGCGGGATCCCATCAACTGTTGCTTCAGGCGCCCGGCGTGGATGGTTTCGTCTCGCCGGGCGCTTCCATCAGGTTCGCGAGGACCCGGCTTTCATTCCGACACGATTGCGACCCGCGCTACCGGAGCAACCGCCAGTTTTGCGGTGCGCGCTCGTTCATAGGCCGCACCGATCTTCAGCACGTCATGATCGGCCCATGCCGGTCCCATGAAGGAAAGCCCGACCGGCAGGTCCTTTACCGTGCCCATCGGGACCGTCAGGTGCGGCGTGCCGCCGATCGCGGCGATCGATCCGATGCCGATCCCGCCCGGATAATGGTCGCCGTAGACGAGGTCGGTCGACCATGCCGGTCCGGTCGTCGGCGCAATCAACACCGCGACATCGTTGTCCGCCAGCAGCTTTTCAATGCCTTCGGTGCGCGCCAGGCGATAGGCATCGGCCTTCGCCAACGCATAGGCGTCGGCATCGACCGTTCCCTGCGCCTCGACGAAGATCTCCTGTCCGAACCATCTCATTTCCTCAGCCGCATGCGCCTCGTTGAAGCGGATCACGTCGGCAAGGCTGCGCACCGGAATCTGCGCGGGCGATCCTGCGAGATAGGCGTCCATCGATTCACGCAGTTCGTAGAGCAGGACCGTCCACTCCGCCTCGTACATCCGTGAATCGGCTTCCCACTGGATCTCGACAAGTTCGGCTCCGGTGGCTTTCATATCGGCCAGCGCCGCGTCGAAAAGGGCACTCACGTCTTCCCGCTCACCCACCTGTTTGCGCATTACGCCGATGCGCACGCCTTTCAGCGATGCGGTGGCGAGGCCCGATGTATAGTCGCCGCGCCGCTCGTCCGCTGCCATCGTGGCGGGGTCGGCCGGATCGCTTCCCGCAATCGAGGTGAGGATTTGCGCTGCCGCATATACCGTTTGCGCCATGGGTCCTGCGGTATCCTGGCTCGAACTGATCGGCACGATATGCGTGCGGCTGACCAGACCGACGGTGGGTTTCAGCCCGACCACGCCGTTGACGCTGGCGGGGCAGGTGATCGAACCGTCGGTCTCGGTCCCGATGGCGGCCCAGGCGAACATCGCAGCCACCGCCGCGCCGCTGCCCGATGACGACCCGCAGGAATTGCGAGTCGGCGCATGGGGATTGCGGGTCAGGCCGCCCACCGCGCTCCACCCGCTGGTCGATCCGGACGAACGGATGTTGGCCCATTCGGACAAGTTCGCTTTGCCCGAGATGACAGCGCCAGCCGCGCGCAGTCGGGCGACTAGCGGCGAATCGCGCTTCGTATCGTTTGCGATCAGGGCTAGGCTGCCTGCGGTTGTCGGAAAGTCGCGGGTTTCGACATTGTCCTTCACCAGCACCGTTCGTCCCGCCAGCGGCAGGCCCGAGGCCGCGGCTTTGGCGGTCTGCGCCTCGACATCGGGGGCCGCAACGATGATCGCGTTGATCGCATCGCCCGCGTCTTCGTGGACCCGGATGCGTTCCTGTTGACGCAAGACCTCGACCGGAACGGAGAGGTCGCCGGCATGGGCGATGTCAGCGGACCCGACGATGAGGGCAAGGAGCGGAAGCGCGGTCAACGCATGGAGCTTTGTCATGGGAAGATGTTCTGCCCCGGCACGACTTATCCCGGCAAGGGTTAAACCCCTTGAAGTCGGCAAAACCAGCGCCGACATAGGGCGGGCAATCGTAAGAGGATATCCATGCTCGACCTGTTTGGCGCCACCGGCGCGACCGCCTTTGGAAATCAGGGTTCTTTCACCACCGATCCCGTAACCGGCGCGCTTGTCCCCATGGTCGTCGAACAGACGAGCCGGGGCGAACGCAGCTTCGACATCTTTTCGCGCCTTCTGCGCGAGCGTATCGTCTTCGTGACCGGTCAGGTCGAGGATACGATGGCTTCGCTGATCGTGGCGCAGCTGCTGTTCCTCGAAAGCGAGGACAGCACCAAGGATATCTCGATGTACATCAACTCGCCGGGCGGTGTCGTCACGGCGGGCATGGCGATCCATGACACCATGCAGTACATCAAACCGCGCGTTTCCACCGTTTGCATCGGTCAGGCGGCGTCGATGGGCAGTTTCCTTTTGGCAGCCGGCGAACCGGGCATGCGCATCGCGCTCCCCAACGCTCGCATCATGGTGCACCAGCCTTCGGGCGGCGCGCGCGGCATGGCCAGCGACATCGAAATCCAGGCCCGCGAAATCCTGCGCATTCGTCGCCGCATGAACGATCTCTATGTTCAGTACACGGGCAAGACGCTCGAAGAGATCGAGAAGGCGATGGATCGCGACACTTTCCTCGAGGCTGACGAGGCCGAGGCCTTCGGTCTGGTCGACAAGGTGTTCGTGTCGCGCACCGACGCCGAAAGCGGCACCTGATCTGTTGGTCCGATCCGTTACGGGACGGGGCAAAGCGCAAGCTTGCGCATTGCCCCGGAACCCTGTTTCGTGAAAGTTAAGGGCACGGTCAGGCCGTTGCAGTTATGCACTGGCCTGGATGTGCATTGTTCGACGTGGTTGATTCTCGCAGGTCCACGCGTAAATTCGATTAAAGCGGCCCGATTCTGGGCGCTTCAGGATGGGTTATGACCAAAGTCACTGGATCCGACAGCAAGAGCACCCTGTACTGCAGCTTCTGCGGTAAGTCGCAGCACGAAGTGCGCAAGCTGATCGCAGGGCCGACCGTATTCATTTGCGATGAATGCGTTGAGCTGTGCAACGACATCATTCGCGAAGAGACCAAGGCCGGTATTGCCGGCAAGAAGGACGGCGGCGTTCCGACACCGGCTGAAATCTTCAAGACCCTGAACGATTACGTGATCGGTCAGGATCGCGCCAAGCGCGTGCTGTCGGTTGCCGTGCACAACCATTACAAGCGGTTGAAGCACAGTGGCAAGGGCAACGAAGTCGAACTGGCGAAGTCGAACATCCTGCTGGTCGGTCCGACCGGTTCGGGCAAGACGCTGCTGGCCCAGACGCTGGCGCGCACGTTCGACGTTCCTTTTACGATGGCGGATGCTACCACGCTGACCGAAGCGGGATACGTGGGCGAGGATGTCGAAAACATCATCCTCAAGCTGCTGCAGTCCAGCGACTATAACGTCGAAAAGGCGCAGCACGGCATCGTCTACATCGACGAGATCGACAAGATCACGCGCAAGTCCGAAAATCCGTCGATCACCCGCGACGTGTCGGGTGAGGGCGTGCAGCAGGCGCTGTTGAAGCTGATGGAAGGCACGACCGCATCCGTCCCGCCGCAGGGTGGGCGCAAGCATCCGCAGCAGGAGTTCCTGCAGGTGGACACGACGAACATCCTGTTCATCTGTGGCGGTGCCTTTGCCGGGCTCGAAAAGCTGATTTCGGATCGCCTGCAGAAACGGTCGATCGGTTTCGGCGCGCATGTCGCCAATCCTGAAAAGCGCCAGATCGGCGAGCTTTTGTCGAAGGCGGAACCCGAAGACCTGCTGAAGTTCGGCCTGATCCCCGAATTCGTCGGCCGCCTGCCGGTCATCGCCACGCTAGAGGACCTCGACGTCCCGGCTCTCGTGAAGATTCTGAGCGAGCCGAAGAACGCGTTGGTCAAGCAGTACCAGAAGCTTTTCGACCTCGAGGAGGTGGCACTGACGTTTACCGACGATGCGCTTGAGGCGATCGCCAACAGGGCGATCAAGCGCAAGACCGGTGCGCGTGGCCTGCGCTCCATCGTCGAGGCGATCCTGCTAGACACGATGTTCGACCTGCCCACGCTGGAAGGCGTGACTGAGGTCGTCGTCGACAAAGACGTGGTCGAGGGTCGCAAGGAACCGATCCAGGTCCACAAGGGCAAGGAAGCTGCCGCCTGATCGGCGGCACATCCTGACCGAGCCATACGAACGGCGCGTCCCCCACGGGGCGCGCCGTTTGCTTTTCAACTATTTGCCGCGTTCTGCGAGAAGTTCGGACACGGTGACCGACTTCAGCCCCCGCTTGTCCAGCCCGTCAAGAATCAACGGCAAGGCCGCGCGCGCCTCTTCATCATCGGGGCCGAGCGCGTGGAGCATGATGATCGAACCGGGCCGCGTTTGCGCAAGTATGGCGTTGGCATAGGCCTGAGGCGGTGCCTCTCTGCGGCCATTGTCCGACACGTCCCACATGATCAGGCTGTATTTTGCACGGTAGAGTTCCCACAGCAGCCCGACCGAGCGAATACCGAATGGCGGGCGGAAATAGCGCGGATTTTCCACTCCGGCTTTGTGCAGCAGGGCATCGGTCTTCGCGATTTCTTCGGCATGGAATGACTGCGGCCGATCCTCCATCACCTGGTTCGAATAGCCCATGTTGCCCAATTCGTGGCCAGCAGCGAGCATTCGTGTGGCCGCAGGAAGCGCGTTTTCCAGCTTTTGGCCCGATAGGAAGAAAGTGGCTTTGGCATTGTGGGTGGCCAGAATGGGCAGGACTTGTGTCACCGCCTGTTCGCTAGGCCCGTCGCTGAAGGTCAGTGCCACGACATTGCGCGTGGTAGAGACACTGCATGTCGCGTCAAAGATCGCGTTGAAGCACCGCAATCCGGCAAGGTTGACGAACATGGTCAACAGACATGCCAGGATGCCCAGCACCAATCCGATACGCAGCAAAATCCCCTTTAGCCGCTCTCTCGTCACAAATTCCCCCGTCGTAGCAGGTACGAAGCCCCGTACGCTGGCAACGGTATTTCAGTCCATCGATCAGGGCAAGACGATGGCAGGATTTGTCATTTAGATTAGCGGAACCCAACAATACTGGTCTTTTATTTTCAGATACTTATCAAACGACGCCATCGTCATGCAGGGCGCATGCCGCCGCGTCGTGTTCGATCTGTATCGTCGCATGTTCGATTCCAAAGCGGTGGTGAAGCCGTTCGGTGATGTCATGCAGGAAGGCGTCGCCGGGATGGCCGCCGGGCATGATGAGATGGGCAGTCAACGCGGTTTCGGTCGTGCTCATGGGCCAGATATGCAGGTCGTGCACGCCGTTGACGCCCGGCAATTCCGACAATTCGGCGCGAACCTTGTTCTCGTCGATCGCATCGGGCACGGCCAGCAGCGCCATTTTCACGCTGTCCTTCAGCAAACCCCAAGTTCCCGCCGCGATAATCGCCACGATGACGAGCGATGTCACCGGGTCGATCCAGTTCATACCGGTAAGCCAGATCAGCATACCGGCCACGACCACGCCTGCTGAAACTGCCGCATCCGCCATCATATGCAGGTATGCGCCGCGAATGTTGAGATCGCCCTTGCGCCCGCGCATGAACAGCAAAGCCGTGGCTGTATTAATCACGATGCCGATGCCGGCGACGATCATGATCGGGCCGGGTTCCACCGGTTCGGGCGAAAATAGCCGTTGCGCCGTTTCTACCGTGATCGCGCCCAGCGCCATCAACAGCAGCGCCGCATTGACCATGGCGGCAAGGATCGAACTGGATTTCAGGCCATAGGTAAACCGCGACGATGGCGGTTTTTTCGCCAGCACGCTGGCCCCCCATGCAATCAGCAGGCTGAGCACGTCCGAAAGGTTGTGACCCGCATCCGCGATAAGTGCCATGGAGCCATAGAGAAAGCCCGCCAGGGCCTCCACCACCACAAACCCGGTGTTGAGCACCACGCCGATGGCGAAAGCACGCCCGAAATCGGCAGGCGCATGGGAATGCCCGTGCCCGTGCCCGTGCCCGTGCGCATGGTGGTGTGTGTGTCCGTCGCCCATGGCCGTCACTCGTAAACGCAGGAGTCGAGGCCGTCACGCGCAACCACGCCGATGCGCGACCTGATCGTGTTGCCATGCCGCGCCAGCCAGCCGGTCGGGTTTTTCACCGATCGCTTTTTCGGCAGCGGCAGCGCGGCGGCCATGCGCGCAGCCTCTGTCGTCGACAAGCGGTCAGCGCCGTGGTCAAAATAGCGCACCGAACCGGCCTCGACCCCATAAGTGCCGATGCCGGTTTCCGCGACATTGAGATAGACTTCCATGATCCGCCGCTTGCCCCACAGCTTTTCGATTAGGAACGTGAACCACGCCTCCAGTCCTTTGCGGAAATAGCCGCCGCCTTGCCACAGGAATGCGTTTTTCGCGGCCTGCTGGCTGATCGTCGAACCGCCGCGAATGCGACCGCCCTCGGCATTTTTCTGAATAGCTTTTTCGATAGCCTCGCGGTCGAAACCGTCGTGGGTGCAGAATTTTCCGTCTTCGGCCGCAATTACCGCGCGGACCATGTCGCGATCGATGTTCGACAGAGGCTCCCAATCCTTGGTGATGCCGTTTTCATCCATCAGCATCGTGGCGGTGACGGGCACCGGGATTACGCGATAGGCCAGCACCCACAGCGCGCTGAACAGCACGAAGGCGATGACGATCTTGACGATACCAATGATAATGCGCGCAAAAATGCCGCGGGTGTGTGCCTTGGCCATGTCCTGCCCCTAGCGGATAGGTCTGACGCTTTCCACCCGGCTTACGCCGATCTGCGGCGGGGGCCGGTCAGCGCGACGAACAGCCAGAACAGGACCAGCGCAGCCGCAGGGAACGCCAGTTCGCCCAGCAGCATGGCGTCGGTGCCGTAAGTGTCGTGCATATATCCGTCGACCATCGACATGACCGCGATCGGGATATTCGACAGGGCCGCCATGAGGTTGAAATTGGTGGCCGCGGATTTCTTGCCGATCGCTTCGAGCACGATGGCGGCATAGCCGGTATAAGCCATGCCGATCATCACCTGATAGGCAAGCACGCCGACGACGAACACCATCGGAGTGCGAGGGGTAAAGGCCATGCCGACAGCGACGATGCCGACGAGGATGCCGAATAAGGAATAGGCGCGTTTCAGCTCCATCCGATCGCACACGAACCCTGCGACGAGCGCGCCGACGACCGATGCGACACCGCCTGCCAACCCGTTGACCAGCGCGACCATGTTGCCGCCCGCTTCCCATTCCTTGGATATGGCGGCCCACGGCACGCCGCCCGACCCGATCGGCAGCAGCATGATGAGCAGCGCGAGGTAGCCGACGCGCGACCGCGCCACGGCCCAGACATTGCGCAGAACCTCTTTCAGTTCGCCCGCGTAGTTGAGTTCGGTGGTGATCTTCACGAAGCGCGGAAGCCATAAGGTCGCCAGCCAGCAAGCCATGCAGAATACGGCGATGACGACACCCGAAATCCACGGCTGCGCAAGGTTTTCAGCCAGCAGCAGACCAACGCCGCCGCCGATGCCGGCACCGCCCAGGTTCCCCGCTTGCGACCAGCCGCTCGCCCTGCCGCGCATTTCGGCGGGCACCTGGTTCGCCATGAAGATTTCGGCGGACATTGAAATGAACGTCGAGGTGACCGACGAAAACGCGATCAGCGCCATGAACAGCGGAATCTGCGCCTCGGTCTTGGGCAGGATCGACATCAGCAGAATGGAAATTCCGACGCTGAATGCGCCCACGGCGTACCATGCCTTGGGATTGCCGATGGTATCGACGAACGGCGCCCACAGCATCTTCACCGTCTGTGGCCAGGCATTGACCGCGATCAGCGTGGCGATGATCGCAACGGTCAGCCCGGCTTCGCCCAACAGGTATGCCAAAGTGACCGAGACATAGCCGCTGCCGACGCCGAACGGCGCGAATAGCGGCGCGAAGATGACCGGGTTGCGGACCGTACCGGGGCTAACATGCGCAAGGTCTTCGCCCGATTCAGCCTCGATATGCACGGTCATGGGAATTCTCCGGCAGCATGGCGTGCCACAGGTGTCGGTTGATACCTCCGCGGTGAACGGCGGCAAGTGAAATCACGTCATGGGGAGGGAGCGACTGGCACGTCCGTCGCGCAACGTCGACAAGCGTCATGGCCGCACGACTGCCGCCTCAAATCCCGTTGCGTGAGATGGCCGGATGGAGACACGACTTGAGGTCGGGGCTTATTGCCCGAACTCTCAGGCAGGTGCGCTCGCGGGCAGGGCGTCGACATCGACAAGGCGCGGCCAGAACGCGGATACGAAAAGGGCGGCGGCGATTGTCCATCGCCGCCGCCCCATGATTTTCGTGTTCACGATCAAGCCGCGAGAGGCATGAGCCTTTCGCCAACGATGCGTTGCATCGCTTTCTGCACCTTTTCGAAGGCGCGAACCTCGATCTGGCGAATGCGTTCGCGGCTTACGTCATAAACCTGCGAAAGCTCCTCAAGCGTCTGCGGGTTCTCGGTCAGCCGGCGTTCGGTCAGGATGTGCTTTTCCCGATCGTTCAGCACGTCCATCGCATCGACCAGCATTTCGTGGCGAACCTGCTTTTCCTCTGCGTCAGCGACCGTTTCGTCCTGAAGCGGGCGGTCGTCGGTCAACCAGTCCTGCCATTGGCCGGCGCCTTCTTCGTCGCCGCGCATCGACACGTTGAGCGAAGCGTCGCCGCCCATCAGCATGCGGCGGTTCATGTTGACCACCTCCTGCTCCGGCACACCAAGCTGCGTCGCGATCGTGGTGACGTCGTCGGGATGCAGATCGGTATCCTCGAAAGCCTCGAGGTTCTTTTTCATCCGACGCAGGTTGAAGAACAGCTTCTTCTGTGCTGCGGTGGTGCCCATTTTCACAAGGCTCCACGAACGCAGGATATATTCCTGGATCGACGCCTTGATCCACCACATCGCGTACGTCGCGAGGCGGAAGCCGCGATCGGGCTCGAACTTCTTCACACCCTGCATCAGGCCCACGTTGCCTTCGGAGATGAGGTCCGACACGGGCAGGCCATAGCCGCGATAGCCCATGGCAATCTTTGCCACGAGACGCAGATGGCTGGTGACCAGCTGGGCCGCCGCTTCAGTGTCTTCATGTTCCGCATAGCGCTTGGCGAGCATGTATTCCTGCTCGGGCTTCAGCACCGGGAATTTCTTGATCTCGGCCAGGTAGCGGTTGAGGCTTTGCTCTCCGCCCAGCGCTGGCACTTTTGATTTAATCGTCACGTCCTACCGAACCTTTCTAGCGTCAACTCGCTGCTGGGACCCCGGCTGGGCATCCGCACTGGCGAGCCACATCCTTCCTTATAGACCCGTTCGCACCCGATGTGTTGATGATTCTATCAATCTAAAGCATTCAATTCCTCGATCAGTTCCCGAATGTCAGGGGGCAGGTCGCTGGAAAAGTGCAGCCGGTCGCCCGTGACGGGATGGAGGAAGCCAAGGACGGCCGCGTGAAGGGCCTGTCTCGAAAAATTCAGCCGCTGGAGAAGCGGCCTGAGGCGCGAATCGGGACGTCCATAGACAGGATCACCTAATAGCGCATTTCCGATTGACGACATGTGAACGCGGATCTGATGGGTGCGCCCGGTTTCCAGCCTGCATTCCACCAGCGTCGCGCCTTTCAGCCGTCGCAGGGTCGTGTAATGCGTAACCGCATGTTTCCCGCGCATCGTGAATTCCGGCAAGACCGCCATTTTCTTGCGATCCCGGTCGCTGCGTCCGATCAACCCTTCGACCGTGCCTGACATCGGATTGGGATGCCCTTTGACCACTGCGTTATACACCCGTTCGATCGAGTGATCGGCAAATTGCCTGGCCAAACCTTCGTGCGCGGCGTCGTTTTTCGCGACGACCATCAGGCCCGAGGTGTCCTTGTCGATGCGATGGACGATGCCTGGCCTGGCCACCCCGCCGATGCCCGAAAGCTGACCGGCGCAGTGGTGCAACAACGCATTCACCAGGGTCCCGTTGGCGTTCCCGGCAGCGGGATGCACGACCATGCCAGCAGGCTTGTCGATGACGACGAGATGCTGATCCTCGAACACGATGGTGAGGGGGATGGCTTGGGCAGCCGCTTCTGCCGGGATGGCGGCGGGCACGGCAATCGCGAATTTCGCCCCCGGCGCTGGCTTGACCGAGCCGCTGGTGGCAGGTTTTCCGGAAATTTGGACGCGCCCTTCGGCGATCAGCGCCTTGATCCGCTCTCGTGACATGTCGGTCAGATCGGCGAGCGCCTTGTCCAGCCGCTGACCGCCGGTTTCGATAACGCCGCGAATGACTTCGACTTCCCCCATCGCTAGGTAGATGGGTGATGGAAAGGCAAACGACAAGCTGGCTTCACGCGCGCCTGATCGCAGAAGCGAAAGCGGCGCATCCGCATGAATGTTGCGGCCTGTTGCTGGGCCGCGACGGGAAGGTCGGCGAAGTCCGGTCCTGTCGCAACGTGCACCCGGAACCTGCACGCCATTTCGAAATCGACCCGGCCGCGCTGATCGCCGCGCACCGGGCGGCGCGGGCGGGTGGCGTAGAAGTGATCGGTTATTATCACTCGCACCCTGTGGGTTTGCCCGAACCGTCGGCAACCGATCGCGCAATGGCGCCGGGTGACGGGAGGCTTTGGGCGATCGTGGCGGGCGAGGCGATAGGGTGGTGGCGGAACGACAAGGCCAGCATATCGGATGGCGGTTTCACACGAACCTGCGCCCCAAACTCGTACGGGAGCGGCCTATCCCCCGAGAGGCCGCTCCCGTGACATCGATCCGGACCTGACCGATGTTGTGCCGCGGCATGGAACTTGCCGCGGTTACCAACGCCGATGTTCTCGCGGGAAATCGAACGCTTGGAAACCTAGAAGAACCTATAGGAGCCTCTGGGATGCTTAATAGGATCGCTCGCGCCACTACCGAACCAGTATTTTTTACAGATACGTCCGTATCCGATCTTTCTGTCGCCGCGCGGCCTCGCCCTCGTTTCCCGGTCAGGTCCGGAGTCGGGCAGCGACGCCCGATACTTACGCGGCTTTCCTCAACTCGTAGGCGCGGCTATGGACTTGGCGATTATGGTTGAACCTGCCGCGCGCCCCATCATGACGCCGCCATCTCGGGCGATTGCCGGCTCTGGGCCGGTCACCGGCACGGAGGCGTTTTTTCTCCGGTGCACCTGGTTCGTAAACGTATTCAGGTTATCGGTCCTCGACGTGAAAAGGAGAGCCGCCGCATGAGCATCGACCCCACCCTTCTTGCCAACCTGATGTGTTCGCGGCTGTGCCACGACCTGCTTTCGCCGGTTGGTGGAATGAACAACGGGATCGAGCTGCTGGTCGACGAAACCGATCCGGACATGCGCGAACAGTGCATCGATCTTTTGGCGCGAGGGGCGCGGCGCACCGCGACGAAGCTGCGCTATTTCCGACTTGCCTTCGGGGCGGCGGGGGGCTTCGATGCCCGCTTGCCGATTACCGAGATCCGCGAACTGGTCGACGCGCTGGCCGCCGAAGGGCGCGATGTTTCGGTCCAATGGACGCTGAACGTGGACAGCCTGCCCAAGGCGGCGGTGAAGGTCCTGCTCAATTTCGCGCTGTTCGCAATCGAAGCCTTGCCCCGCGGCGGTACCGTGACACTGGCGGTGGAGGACAGCGGTTCCGCCCACGAAATCGCCATCCGCGCCGAAGGGCCCCGGATTGCCTTTGCCACCGAAGTGGGCAGGGCTCTCGACGGAGATATGCCGATGGACGAACTCAATGCTCATACGGCGCCTGCTGAACTGATCCGGCTGGTCAGCGCGGGCTGCGGCGGCGGGGTCCAGCACGCCAAGACGGAAGGCGCGCTCGTGCTTGGCGCGATCCTGCCGCACACTGGTCAAGAGCATGCAACAGGCGCGGGGCTTCATGCCTGAGCGGCGGCCGTTCCGTCCGCGCGTGGACATCGACTGGGCTGCACCTTCACCCAACTGGGATGAACGCGCGCTGCCGCTGACGATGGTGGTGCTTCACTATACCGACATGCCCGATGTCAGGGAGGCGGTTGAAAAAATGTGCAGCCCCGAAAGCAAGGTTAGCGCCCATTACTGCATAACCCGGCAGGGCGAGATCGTGCAGCTGGTCGAAGAAGACAAGCGCGCGTGGCACGCGGGCCGATCATATTGGCGCGGTCACACCGACATCAATTCGGCGAGCATCGGGATCGAGCTCGACAATCCCGGCCATACCTGGGGCTACGAAGATTTCCCGGAACCACAGATGCAGCAGCTGATCCTTTTGCTGAACGACATCGTGAAACGTCACGACATTCCGCGCGCCAACATCGTGGGCCATTCCGACGTCGCCCCGCAGCGCAAGGACGATCCCGGCGAAAAGTTCGACTGGGCCCGGCTGGCCAAGCATCGGCTGGCCCTGCCGCGCCCGACGAAGCTCGACCTTGGCAACCCGTTCGACAACGACGGGTCGTTCTACCTCGCGCTCGAGCGGTTCGGATATGACATTTCCGACGGCCACGCGGCGGTTACCGCGTTCCAGCGCCGCTTTCGCCCCGAACGGATCGACGGTGAAATCGATGGCGAATTGCGCGCTATCCTGTTCGGCCTGCTGATCGAACGGGACAGGGGCCTTGCGAGATAGCGGCGCGTCGCTAGATAGGGTGTCGCACCGGGGGGCCGGGCAGCCGCGTCATTCCGCATGGAATGCCGAGGAAAGTCCGGGCTCCACGAAACAAGGGTGGCGGGTAACGCCCGCCGGTCTGCCTCTCGGGGCGGATCAGGGACAGTGCCACAGAGAGCAGACCGCCGATGGCCCGTCAAAAGGCACAGGCAAGGGTGAAAGGGTGCGGTAAAAGCGCACCGCGCGACCGGCAACGGAAGCGGCACGGCAAACCCCACCCGGAGCAAGGCCGAATAGGGACGGCGCGTCCGGCCGAAATCCTTCGGGACAAGGCGCAGGGCAGGGGCGTTTCGCCCCGTGATCGTCCGGGTTGGCTGCTGGAGCGCTGTGGCAACGCAGCGCCGAGATGAATGGCTGCCGGCGAGGATACGGTGTCGCTTTGGCATACCGTCCGCGTCACAGAACCCGGCTTACAGGCCCCTCGGTGCAAATTGGGGATAGGAATGGAGACGATCGTGCAGGACCCGGTGCTGATCGAGGACAGGGGCGGGGGCACGATGCGCCTGCTGACGCTGAACATGCCCGAATAACGCAAGCCGCTGACAGGCGTGGTCATGCTCGACGCGCTCGAAGCGGCCATCATGACAGCCGATGCCGACCGCCGTATCCGCTGCGTCGTGCTGACGGGCGCGGGCAAGGCCTTTTCCACCGGCGGCGATCTCAGCGACATGATTCCGGGTGCGGGGCTGGTTAGCGAAGATCCAGCCGAGACGCGCGACAATTATCGCCATGGCAACCAGCGCCTGCCCCGCTTGTTCGAATCGATCGAGGTGCCCGTCATTGCCGCGGTAAACGGCGCGGCAGTCGGGGCGGGCTGCGATCTGGTCTGCATGTGCGACATCCGCATCGCGGGCGCTTCGGCGCGGTTTGCCGAAAGTTTCGTGAAGCTTGGCCTGATTTCGGGCTATGGCGGCGCATGGCTGCTGCCCGCCGTGGTCGGTTATTCCCGCGCCGCGGAAATGGCGCTGACAGGCGATTGGGTCGATGCGCAACAGGCGCTGGCCATCGGGCTGGTGTCGCAGGTCGTTGCGGACGATGAACTGATCGACCGCGCGTTCGAACTTGCCGCACGGATCGCCGCCAATCCGCCAGGCACGAAGCGGATCACCAAGCGCCTGCTGAAACGCTGGCGCGGGATGCCGCGCTAGACGACGTGCTGGATCAGGCCGCTTCGACGCAGGCGCTGATGCACATGGGCGAAGAACACCGCGCGGCGGTCGACGCTTTCCTCAAACGAACCTGAATTGCGAACCGGTCCGGCGATCAGCCGCCGCGACCCACGCCGGTATAGGCAAAGCCCGCATCGGCCATGGCGACCGGGTCGTATACGTTGCGAAGGTCGATCATCGTCGGCGAGTTGACGATCGAACGCACCCGGTCGAGGTCCAGCGCGCGGAACGCATCCCATTCGGTAACGATGACGATGGCGTCGGCATTCTGGATCGCGGCATATGGGCTGTCGGTCATTTCGACCCATGGCAACATCGGCGCGGCCAGCTTCATGCCTTCGGGATCGTATGCGGCGATGTTCACGCCGACGTCGTCCAGCGCCTGTGCGATGGCGATGGCGGGTGAATCGCGCATGTCGTCGGTATTCGGCTTGAACGTAAGGCCCAGCATGGCGACTTTCTTGCCGCGCGCTTCTGCCGATCCGCCCAGCGCATCGATGACCTTTCGGCCCATCGCCCGCTTGCGCGCCTCGTTCACCTTGACCACGGCTTCGACGATGCGGACGGGACTGTCGTAATCCTCTGCCGTTTTCAGCAGGGCGAGCGTGTCCTTGGGAAAGCACGATCCGCCATAGCCGGGTCCGGCATGGAGGAATTTCGAACCGATTCGATTGTCGAGGCCGATGCCGCGCGCCACGTCCTGAACGTCCGCGCCGACACGTTCGCAAAGGTCCGCCATTTCGTTGATGAAGGTGATCTTGGTCGCAAGGAAGGCGTTGCCCGCGTACTTGATTAACTCGCTGGTGCGTCGGCCGGTGAACAGGATCGGCGCGCGGTTCAGGAACAGCGGGCGATATACGTCGCGCATGATGTCCTGCGCAAAATCGTCTTCGGCGCCGATGACGATGCGGTCGGGGCGCTTGAAATCGCTGATCGCGGCCCCTTCGCGCAGGAATTCGGGGTTCGACACGACGGCGAAGCGGTGCGGCGTACCGGCATCCTTGAGAATGCGCTCGACCTCGTCGCCGGTGCCGACGGGCACTGTCGATTTCGTGACGATCACAGCCGGGCCGGACAGCTTTGCCCCGATCTCGCGGGCGACCTGATAGACGAAGGTCAGGTCGGCGTGGCCGTCGCCGCGGCGCGACGGGGTGCCGACCGCGATGAAGATCGCGTTTGCCCCTTCGATCGCGGAGCCCAAGTCGTTCGAAAACGATAGCTGTCCCGCGCGCACGTTCGTGGCGACCAGTTCGGCAAGGCCGGGCTCGTAGATCGGCATGATGCCAGCTTCCAACGCCTCGATCTTGGCCGGATCGTTGTCAATGCAAACGACTTCGTGTCCGAAATCGGCAAAACACGCGCCTGACACCAGGCCAACATAGCCCGAGCCAACCATGGCGATCTTCATCGCAATCCCCTGCAGATGACCGAATGCGACCGGTATATTCCGGCCCGCATGGCGGTTAGGTCAATTCGAAGACGATTCCATGAACCAGCGATCCGCTCCCTGCAACCCGACAGCGGTCAACTTGCCCGTCCGAAATGCACCGGTGTCGATGCCGATGCGGTTGGGCCAGCGTCGCGGGGCGTGGATATCGACATCGTTGCGGATCGTGTGGCCATGCACGACGCACACGTCGAGCGCGGCGGGATGGCTGAGAAATGGTTCGCGGATCCAGCGCAGGTCCGAGATCCGTTGCTCGTCCAGATCGCGTTCGGGATCGATGCCAGCATGGGCAAATACATAATCGCCGACACGGATAAGCGATTCCATCTCTTCCATGAAGGCGATGTCCGCTTGCGGGATCAACCGGGGCAGGCGGCCATGCAGTTCGTCAATCGACAGGTCGCGATAGATGTCGCGGTCGATGCCGTAGCTCAGCAGCGTTTCCTTGCCACCGACGCGCAGGAATTGCCGCAACGAGGTCGCGTCGGCCATTGCGCGCAGGAACATCTCTTCATGATTGCCGGCCAGGATGCGGACGGGGCGGCGTCGTTGCCAGTCGCGCGCCGCGGCGATGACGCCGGCGCTGTCCGGTCCACGATCGACAAGATCGCCCAACAGGATGACCAGCGTGTCCATCGAATCGCGCGCGGCATCGTCCGCCTCGATCTTTTCGATCAGGTCCTGGAACAGGTCCAGCCGGCCATGGATGTCACCCACCGCATAAACCCGCCGACCGGCCGGAACGGCGGGGCGTTCTTGCGCACGCGCGGTCGCGCGGCCGAAGAAATTGCTGATTGCTTCTAACACGGGGGAGCTTCGTTTCGGATCCGACGGCTTTCTAATGGGCGATGATCGCGTTCACAACCACGGTATAGCACAGGGAACGTAAGGTTGCGTTGCGGCATCGTATGCGTTGCAGAAAATCAACAGTCTTTCGGCACATTGCGAGCGGCGAGCGAATGTCTCTTGTGCACTGCACCACGACACTGCACTTTTGTTACGCACCTGCACATGAGTACGCAATGAACGATGCTCAGGCGGTGAAACCCGGAGGGGTCGAGGATCCTTGAAGATCATGAGGGAATATATATGACGATTTCTTTCCGCAGCCTTTTTGCTGCCACCATTCTCGCCGGTACTGCCCTAACCGCCGCTCCCGCGATGGCACAGGACAGCGATCTGACGGTTTCGGCCAACGTCGCGTACACCACCGACTACCGCTTCCGCGGCGTCTCGCTTTCGGGCGGCGACTTCGCGCTTCAGGGCGGCATGGACGTTGCTCATGCTTCGGGCTTCTATGTCGGCACCTGGGCTTCGTCGCTTGAAGAAGACGGCGGCTACGGATCGACCGAAGTCGACATCTACGGCGGCTGGAGCGGCGCACTGACCGAATCGCTGTCGGTCGATGTCGGCCTGCTGTACTATCTGTACCCCGACGCCCCCGACGGCGACTACGACTACCTCGAGCCTTACGCATCGGTGACCGGCGCCGTCGGCCCGGCCGAAGTGACCGTGGGCGTCGCCTATGCCTGGGAACAGGATTCGCTCGGCGGTGACGACAACCTGTACGTCTACACCGACCTCGGCTTCGGCATTCCGGAAACCCCGGTGTCGTTCTCGGCTCACCTCGGCTACACCGACGGCGTGCTGGCTCCGCCGCTTCTTGCCGGTTCGAATGACGAAACCGGTTTCGACTGGTCGCTCGGCGCTTCGGTTTCGGCGATGGGTCTGGAACTCGGCGTTGCTTATGTCGGCGTTGAAGGCCCGAGCATCGACGGCTTCACCGACGACACGATCGTCGCGACCCTGTCGGCAAGCTTCTAAGCTTTACCGACAGGGCGAATAGCCAAAAGGAACGGCCCGCAACTTCGGTTGCGGGCCGTTTTGCGTTGTGACGACCGCGCAGTCCTTCATCCCCTCGTGCCACTTGCGCCAGCGCCGCGATGGCTTACCTTTCGGGCCATGACCCAATATCTGCACACCATGATCCGCGTCACCGACCCGGACGCCGCCATCGCTTTTTTCACGCTGATCGGGCTGAATGAAGTCCGCCGCCATGAAAGCGAGCAGGGACGCTTCACGCTCATCTTCATGGCCGCGCCGGGCGAAGAGGGCGTGGCCGAGGTAGAGCTGACGTACAACTGGCCCGCCCAAGATGGCAGCGCGCCCGAGCAATATGCCGGCGGGCGCAATTTTGGGCATCTCGCCTATCGGGTGGACGACATCTACGCCACTTGTCAGGCGCTGAAGGATGCGGGACACACGATCCACCGCCCGCCGCGGGACGGGCACATGGCGTTCGTCAAATCGCCCGACGGCATTTCGATCGAACTGCTTCAGGCCGGCCACCTGCCGCCGCGCGAACCATGGGCCAGCATGGAAAACACCGGCAGCTGGTAATGCTGGCCGCTGGAAAGGCTGGCGGCGTTTCCGGTTTCGATAATCCGAAAATTCTGGCTGACTTGGTCAGGCGGGGTTGGTGACCGGCCTCGCCAGGTCGTCGTCGTCCTCGTCCTCCGGCACGCCCTTGGCAAAGCGAAGAATGGCATAGCCAAGCAGCGCAGAGATGAGCGATCCGCCAAGTACGCCCAGCTTCGCTTCTTCGATCAGGTGCGGATAGCCCGGGAAGGCGAGGGCGCCGATGAACAGGCTCATCGTAAAGCCGATGCCGCACAGAACGGCGGTGCCCCAGATTTGCGCCCAGGTTGCATCATCTGGCTTGGGCGCCAGCTTCAGTTTTTCGGCAGCGAAGATCGCGGCCATGATTCCGACCTGCTTGCCGATGACCAGACCGGCGGCAATGCCCAGAGGTAGCGGATCGAGGAACCCGGCAAGCCCGATCCCGGCCATCGCGACCCCTGCGTTGGCAAAGCCGAACAGCGGGACCACGAAATAGGCGTTCCACGGCAGCAAACCGTGTTCGAAACGCAGCAGCAGGCTGTCGCCCCGCGCATCGAGCCGCATCGGAATGGTGAGGGCGGCCAAGACGCCCGCGATAGTTGCGTGGACGCCTGAATTGAGTACGGCATACCACAGCACCAGCGACAGGATCGCATAAGCCCACCAGCGGTCGACGCGGAACCGGTTGAGCCCGATCATGACCGCCAGGACCAAGAGCGACACGATCAGCCACATCAACTTCAGGTTGACGGTATAGAACACGGCAATGATCGCCACCGCGCCGATGTCGTCGACAATGGCCACGGTCAGCAGGAACAGCCGCAGCGAGGATGGCACGCGATTGCCCAGAAGGCCCATCACGCCCATCGCAAAGGCGATGTCGGTAGCAGCCGGGATTGCCCAGCCGCGCGTGAGCTCGGGCGCGCCTTCGCCTGCGATTACGCTCAGGAACACGACGGCAGGCACAGCCATGCCCATTGCCGCCGCGATGACCGGCAGGCGGCGCGCGGATGGATCGGATAATGCGCCGTCGGCAACCTCGCGCTTGATCTCAAGCCCGACGACGAAGAAAAATACCGCCATCAACCCATCGTTGATCCACAGGTGCAGGTTGTCGAGCTTGGCGATCGGCGTCCACGCCAACGTTCCGTGGAACAGGTCGTGATACTCATGCGCCAACGGCGAATTGGCGACGATCATCGCCAGCACTGCGATCACGATGAGCAGGATGCCCGACGCGGCTTCGTTGTCGAAGAACGCCTTCAGCGTCTTGTTGATCACTTTGGCTGTGGATTTCATGGCTGCATTCCTCGCACGCAATGGCGAGAGGTCGGCTGGCGGTCGGGATTAAGGGCTGCCTCGGTCATGGCGGACCCTTTCCCCAAAACCTCCGGCGTTGCAACCCGGCGCTTCCTCTCATATGCCTGCAAGTTCCGCGTCGGGGGGTAAAGGCGCGGAATCTAAGGGGGAAATATGGGGGTCGCAGCCCAAGGTTGGTTACTTGAACTTTTGACATTCGTGGAGGCGGCCCGCCTCGAACTGTTGCTCTTCGCCGGGTTTTGGTTCCTGCTTGGCGCGCTGGACGAGCTTGCAATAGATGCAGCGTGGTTCTGGCTGTTGCTGACCGGTCGGGCCAGAACCGAAACGTTGGACGGGCCCACGCCGATCGACCTCGGCGGCAGGATCGCGCTGTTCGTGCCTGCATGGAATGAGGCGCGGGTGATCGGACCGATGATCCGCCATACGCTGGCTGTCTGGCCCCACCGCGATTTGCGTGTTTACGCCGGTTGCTACGTCAACGATCCGGACACCAGGGCGGCGATGCTCGCGGCGGGCGGGGACGATCCGCGCCTGCGCGTCGTCGTCAACGAAGTTCCGGGGCCGACCACCAAGGGGCAGTGCCTGAACCGCCTGTACCACGCGATGCGGGAGGACGAGGCGCGAGACGGCATCCGCGCCCGCGCCGTCCTGCTGCATGACGCCGAAGACATGGTCCATCCCGACGCGCTGACGTCGATCGATCGCGCGCTGGACGATGCGGATTTCGTCCAGATTCCGGTTCGCCCCGAAATGCAGGATCGCTCGCCGTGGGTGGGCAACCATTATGCCGACGAATTTACCGATGCCCATGCGCGCGAGATGGTCGTGCGCGACAAGCTTGGCGCCGGGCTTCCTGCCGCAGGGGTCGGCTGCGCCTTTGCCCGCGGCGCGCTGGAGCAAGTCGCCGAATGGCGCGGCAACGGTCGCGATGGCGATCCCTTCGATCCCGACGCCATGACTGAAGATTACGAGCTTGGCATGCTGATCGGCCGCAAGGGCAGCTGGCCGGGCGGCAAGGGCGGTCGCTTCTTGCGCATCCGCGTCGCCGATGGTTCGCTGGTTGCGACACGCGCCTATTTCCCGGCAAGCCTCGACGCGGCGGTGCGGCAAAAATCGCGTTGGGTTCAAGGCATTGCTTTCGACGGTTGGGACCAACTGGGATGGAGCCTGCGCCCGGTTGAATTGTGGATGCGCCTGCGTGATCGGCGCGGTCCGCTTATCGCGGTGGTGCTGGCAGCAGCGTACCTGCTGGTCGTTTTGACGGGTCTGTTGTGGCTGGCCGACGCAATGGGTTGGTACCCGGCGGGCAAGTTGCCGACGCTGGTCTATTGGGTGCTGATCGTTACGACGCTCGCCTTTGCATGGAGGGCGGCGATCCGGTTCGTGCTGGTGGGCCGGGAATATGGCTGGGCCGATGGCCTGGCCGCTGTCCTGCGCATCCCGGTTGCCAACGTCATCGCTATCATCGCCACCCGGCGCGCAGTGTTCCTCTATGCCGCCACCCTGTTCGGCAAGCCTGCCCGCTGGGACAAGACCGAGCATGACCTGCACCCGGCGGATCAACATGCGGCAGGCCGTTCTGGATCGCTTCAGCCCTCATCGCGTCGGCCAGCGTGATGGCGCGGCGACGGCGCGGGCAGCCGCTTCTGGCGCTTGCCGGGGTGCTGGTCTTGTGGGTCGCGGCCCGGGCGTGGGGTCCGGTCGACCGCGTGCTTGAAGTTCCGCTGCCGCTGCCGCCGACCGTGGCTGGTCGCGTGGAGCCGGTGCTGGCAGCTGCTCCTCCCAAGTCTATGGCGACGTCTGTGGCCGTTGTTGCGCCAAAAGCGCCGGCGATCGAAACGGTGACGGTCGCGCCAGCGCGCACGGCACAGTTAGTCGTACCTCCTCCTCGCGCCGTCACCGCTGCGCAACCCGATAAGCCGTCCCGTGCCGCCATTCCGCCGCACTGGCGCGATACGGACGCCGCCGCCGCGCAGCCCGCCCCGTCACGCGCCGTGCCCCCGCCCCAGCAAATCCCGTTCGGAGCAGTCCCGCCAGAGATTCGCGCCGGACGGCGTTGGTCCGCCGATGGATGGGCCCTTTGGCGCGACAAGGGCAAGGCGGGTGCCGCGCTGGTCGGGGGTGGAACATATGGCGCCAGCCAGGCAGGTGCGGTGCTTCGCTATAGAATTGCGCCCGACAGCCGTTTTGACCCGCGTGCATATTTCCGCGCGACGACCACGCTTTCGGGCAACCGCGAGATTGAGGGCGCGGCCGGGGTTGCCGTCAGGCCGTTGCGCGCTCTGCCCTTGGACCTGATGGCAGAGGGGCGCGTGCTGCGCTTTTTCGGCGACGCCCGCCTGCGCCCCGGCGAAACCCGCGTGAGGCCAGCCGTGATGGCGGTGCTGGGGCCGCCGTCGATGGTCCTCCCACTGGCCGTTCGGGCCGAAATCTATGCGCAGGCCGGCAATGTCGGCGGTACGGGCGCCACGGCCTTTGCCGATGGGCAGGTACGCGCCGTGCGCGATGTGTCCGTGTTCGATGGCTCGCGCTTTCGGCTGGAGGCCGGTGTTGGCGCATGGGGCGGGGCCCAGCGCGGAGTGGAGCGGTTCGACATCGGCCCCACCACCGCGATGCGGTTTCCGATCGGCGACAAGGTGTTCGGGCGCGCGAGTCTCGACTGGCGACACCGGGTTCATGGGGACGCCGAACCCGGTTCGGGGCCGGTCGTGACGATTTCTGCGGGTTTTTAGCCGGGAAATGCGCAGCAGAGGCCCTGACAGCACTTTCGCCATCTTGCATTAAGGCAGCATCCGCCTAACCCCGTTGGTAAGCTATGGACGTCTACCTTCCCATCGCCAACCTCTCGGTCAACGGCCTCGTCATCGTCCTTCTGGGCGGGATAACCGGGCTGTTGTCAGGTCTGTTCGGAGTCGGTGGAGGGTTTTTGACCACGCCGTTGCTGATATTCTACGGCGTTCCCCCAACGGTTGCCGCCGCGTCCGCCGCCTCGCAGGTTACCGGCGCCAGCGTTTCGGGCGCGATTTACCAGCACAAGCGCAACGGCATCGATTTTCAGATCGGCACGGTCATGGTCGTCGGCGGTGTGATCGGCACCGGCATCGGCGCGCTGCTGTTCCGGTTGCTGACCTCCATCGGTCAGATCGATGTCGCCATCAGCGTGCTTTACGTCGTGGTGTTGGGCAGTGTCGGCGTCATCATGGCGCGAGAGGCCATCCCCGAGCTTTTTGGCGGCCGGCTGGCCAGACTGGGGAAGGTCCCCAGCAAGCGGCGGCATCACCCGTTGGTCGCCAGCCTGCCGCTGCGTTGGCGGTTCTATCGTTCGGGGCTCTACATCTCCCCCCTCGCGCCGCTTTTGCTTGGCATGGCGGTAGGCATCCTGACGATGTTGATGGGCATCGGCGGCGGGTTCCTGCTGGTTCCGGCCATGCTCTATGTACTGGGGATGAGCGCGAATGTCGTTGTCGGTACGTCGCTGTTCCAGATCCTGTTCACCACGATCGCGACAACGATGATGCACGCATTGACGACCAATGCGGTCGACATCGTGCTGGCCGGCCTGTTGTTGTTCGGATCGGTGTCGGGCGCGCAGATCGGTTCGCGGTTTGCATCCGACGTCCGGCCGGAACTGCTGCGTTTCATCCTCGCCATGCTGGTTCTGTTGATCGCCGTTCGCATGGCGGTGGGGCTGACGTTCAGGCCGGAAGAGATCTTCACGGTGGTGCCGTTGTGATCGGGATGCGGCGGCTCCTTGTCCGGATCGCCGTGCTGGGAGCGGTGCTCGCCTGCTCCACCGCGGCCCGCGATCCCATCCTCGTTCCCGAAATCTCGCAGCACGAAGTCGTCGTGCGCACGGGATTTACCGGCGCCGACCTGCTGCTTTACGGCGCGGTCCTGCAACCCGACGGCACGCGCGCGGCACAGGGCGCCAACTACGATATCATCGTCGTGCTAAAGGGGCCGAGTCAGGCGATCTCGTTGCGCGAAAAGAAGCGGCGGCTGGGCATGTGGATCAATGCCGACAACGCTTCTTATCGCTCTGCCCCGTCGTTCTATGCGCTGGCCAGCTCGCGTCCGCTGGACGATGTGACCGACGCAAAGACGCGGGCTATCTACGAACTGGGGCTCGACTGGCTGCAACTGTCGCCGATCGGATCCATAGAGCAGTCGGAGCAGGACCATTTTGCCGCTGGGCTGGTCAAAAAGCGGGTGGCAGGTGGTCTTTACCGGCAGGACGAAACCGGGGTGACGATCAGCCAGGGCGTGCTTTACCAGGCCCGCATTCCCCTGCCGTCGAACGTGATCACCGGACGCTATCGCGCCGAGACTTTCGCTGTAAGGGATGGCCGCGTGGTTGCTTCGGCCACCAGTGAGGTCACGGTCGCCAAGCGCGGCTTCGAACGCGCGATCGAAGTCTGGAGCCACGAGGACGCGCTGCTTTACGGCATTGCCGCGGTCCTTTTGTCGGTCGGGATGGGCTGGGTCGCGGGCAGGCTGTTCGCGCTGGCCTGATCGGGTTTCCGGTCGGCGTCGCGTGATGACAGCCCAGCTATGACTTTAGCGTCACGTTAACCCTGTCGCCCTAGGATGCCGGACAAGAACCTGCGGCATGACAAGAGGCGCGCGCACATGAACGACATGAACCGGTTTCCCGGCGGTCATCCTTTCCGTCGCCCGTTCGAACGGGTTGCCCCGGGCGATCGCCGCTCCATCAGCGAAGAGGCGGACGCCGCGCCGCAAGACCGCGCGCCCCCGCCGCAGGGCGCCGAACGCTTCGCATCGCCGCCCGACGTCGCGCCGCCGTCGATCGAGCCTCCGGGTCCGCCGAGCGATCATGGCACCGATATGCCTCAGCAATCAGGCGCCGGTGCCTCGCCATCGTCAGCCCCCGCATACGGCCATTCGATCGCACCGCCGGCACCACCTTCCGAGCGATCCGCTGCGCCCGCCCATTCCGAACAGCAGGAGCGTCAGCGTCCGATCGATCCGCCGGCTCCTCCGGGCGGGTTCGCCGCCGAATCAAGGCCGGTAAAGGTACCTTCGCCCCCCGCGGACCCCGACCCCGTCGTTCGCGAAACCCCGGCATACGCCCGCGCGCCAGAACCGGAGCAGGAGCCTGCGGTCGGTGGGGATGGCGACGAAAGTCACGTTGAAGCGCCAGAAAGCCGCAAGACCACCGCGCATATCGCCATCGGCGAAGTGCTGCAGATCGCCGGTTCGTCGTCGCGCGCTGTGCTCGATCCCAAACGGCTGGCCGAATGCGCCGGCGAATTCGATCCCTCGGTCAGGCTTGCCGGCCTTGTCGGCAGCCAGATCAAGGTCCGCGTCGGGCAGATCTGGCTGCTCGCCAGCGTCCGGACACAGTCGCTGGACCGCGCGACCGGCGAGATCATCGCCGAGATCGACTTCCTCGGCGAAGGGCAGGAAGAAAAGCTGACCGGCCGCATCCGCAACTTCACCCGTGGCATCACGCATTATCCGGTGCCCGGCGCAGAGGTATTTGCCGCGACCAACGCCGACCTTGCGCAAGTCTATGCGTCCGACGGGCGGGCCAACATCCAGATCGGCAAGGTCTTCCCGACCAAGGACATCCGCGCCGGCCTGTATATCGATGCCATGCTGGGCAAGCACTTCGCGCTCTTGGGTTCGACCGGTACCGGTAAATCGACCAGCGCCGCGCTGATCCTGCATCGCATCGTCGAAGCCGCGCCCGAAGGGCACATCATGATGATCGACCCGCACGGCGAATATTCCGCCGCGTTCCGGGGCACGGGCCAGATTCTCGACGTCGGCAACCTGAAAGTGCCGTATTGGCTGATGAACTTCGAGGAGCATTGCGAGGTCTTCGTCACCAACAAGGGGACCGACCGGCAGTCCGACCTCGACATTCTTTCCAAGTGCCTGCTCAAGGCCCGTGCGAAAAACCGCATGGCCGACCAGATGAGCCGACTGACGGTCGATTCGCCGATCCCCTACCTTTTGTCGGACCTGACGAACGCGATTCAGGACGAGATGGGCAGGCTGGACAAAGCGACGAATACCGCCCCGTTCCTGCGCGTGAAAACCAAGATCGAGGAGATCAAGGCCGACCCGCGTTACCAGTTCATGTTCAGCGGCATGCTTGTCGCCGATACGATGAGCGAGGTGATCCAGCGACTGTTCCGCATGCCCAGCAACGGCAAGCCGATCTCCATCATCGACGTTTCGGGCGTGCCGTCGGAAATCACCAGCACCGTGGTCGCGATGTTGTCGCGCATGGTGTTCGACTTTGCGATCTGGGGCCGCGACGAAAAGACGCGCCCCATCCTGCTCGTCTGCGAAGAAGCGCACCGTTATGTGCCCAACGAAAAGAACGCGGACAGTTCCAGCGTCGGTCGCATCCTGTCGCGCATCGCCAAGGAAGGCCGTAAATATGGCATTTCGCTGGGTCTCATCACCCAGCGACCGTCCGATCTGGCCGAAGGCGTGCTGTCGCAGTGCGGCACGATCCTTGCCATGCGATTGAACAACGAACGAGATCAGGACTTCGTGAAAGCGGCCATGCCCGAAGGTGCGCGCGGCTTTCTCGACACGATCCCGGCCCTGCGCAACCGCGAATGCATCGTCTGCGGCGAAGGCACCGCGATCCCGATGCGCGTGACGTTCGACGATCTCGACGAACACAAGCGCCCGGCATCCGAAGATCCCAGCTTCAGCGAATTGTGGAACGAAAGCGGCGGCGAGGAAGAAGCGGTGGATCGCATCGTCACGCGGTGGCGGGCGCAGCATCGTTGATGAGTGCTCAAGCCAAAAGGTGACAAAGGCGACACGGTGTCACCCTGCGTTCGGTGCTTGAAACCTGCGTGAAGGCTGGGTTTCGGCCTGTCCGGTTGCGGGTGACAGGTTTGCGGCGAAGTTCGACGATGACAAAGAGCGGCGTGGATGATGACGCTGCAGGTGTTTGTAGGACAGCGAAATCGGCGGGCGACCGGGCGATTGACCGGGATGGCGCGGGAAGCTGACATTCGCCCTGTCGCCCTCTCCTGCCCAACCTCGATTTGGCATGCGGCACCTGCGTTCCTTATGTGCTAGGGTCCGTGTGTTCCCGTGTTCGCCGGGACAATTCAACTACATAGCGAGCGCCGGGTATGGCTTTCGCACCGCGAGTCTCCGGCCTCCGAAGGCTGCGGCCATGGAATTATTTACGCCAATGAGTCCCGAGTCGGCGAGCAGCCTTGGCATGGCGCTCGTCATGTCTTCCAGTACGCCGCTGATACTGCTTGACGACGCACTGATCGTCCAAGCCGCCAGCGGTTCTTTCTGTCGTAGTTTTTCGATCGATCCAAAAACTGCCGCCGGGATGGTGCTTTTCAGCCTTGGTGATGGCGAATGGGATATTCCTCAGTTGCGGTCACTTCTCTCGGCGACGGCCGCCGGGAAAGCCGCAATCGATGCCTACGAAATGGACTTCAAGCGGGATGGCGAGTCAGTGCGCTGCTTGATCGTCAATGCCCATGTTCTGGACCAGAGTGACCACGACGCTCCGCGCATCGTCATGGCGTTGACCGACATCACGGAAGCCCGAAAGGCTCGACGCGAGAATGACGCGCTTCTTCAAGAGAAGCATGTGCTGGTTCAGGAACTGAACCACCGCGTCGCAAACAGCCTTCAAATCATCGCCAGCGTTCTCATGCAGCGGGTGCGTAGCGTTCAATCAGAAGAAGCGCGCGGACATTTGCGCGATGCTCATCATCGGGTCATGTCCATAGCCACTCTGCAACGGCAACTCGCATCGACAGCCACCGGAGAGGTGCGCTTGCGCCATTATTTTACCGATTTGTGCTCCAGCATCGGAGCATCGATGATCGCCGAGCCAGAATTGCTGTCATTGACGGTTGAAGCGGACGAGAGCGTCACAACCGCCGAGAAGTCCGTAAGCATGGGATTGATCGTCACCGAGCTCGTAATCAATTCCCTCAAACATGCCTATCCGGACCCTTCATCGAAGGGCGCGATCAAGGTCGGTTTTCATTCGCAAGACGATGGGTGGGTATTGACGGTGGCGGACGATGGAATTGGCCTTGCAGGCGGAAACGATAGCGGCAAGCCCGGGCTGGGCACCGGGATCGTCAATGCGCTTGCTGCGCAATTGTCTGCTACGGTCGAAATGACGGACGCGGACCCCGGCTGTCTGGTGTCGATCGTTCATCGCTGACCATATCGCGCATCGATTTGTGGGGAAGGTTTCTGCGGACTGATGAAGGTCGGCGAAATTCCGCAACCGTCGCGCCAGCCCCCCATTCCCCTTCAAGTCCCGCGCGTATCGCCATAAAGGTGAATATGCAGCCGGTCCGTCATGCGTAGCCCGCGTTCCAGCGCCGCGTCCGCCAGCCATCTTTCCCGCTCGCGCAGAGTTATGCTGTCGGTGCCTTCGGGCATGACGAAAACGCGATCCTTGGGGTGGCGATGGGCTTCGATCAACGCCGTGACTTCGTCGAGGTCGGCCGGTTCGGAGACCACGAATTTCAGGAAGGCGCGCGGGTCGTCGGCCCAGAAATCCAGCATTTCGGGTATCAGCGCGAGGGTCGCCGGGTTGCCGCTGTGCGGGAGTTTGGGGCTGACGTTGTACTGGTCCACCCGCACGTCCAGCCGGGCCGTAGGCCGCACCGTGCCGTTGGTTTCGATCTCGACCTGCATGCCCGGTGCGATGGTATCGAGATGCTCCAGCATCTTGGCCAGCGCAGGGCCCTGCAACAAGGGCTCGCCGCCGGTGATGACCAGCCGACTTTGTCCCAGCGCCGCAATGCGGGCGGCGACCTCGGTTTCGTCCAGCACGACCTGATTGGCACTGCGGTCGAACGCCACGCCGTCGCGGTGGGGCCGGTTATCGCCTTCGAAATGCCAGGTATAGGCCGTGTCGCACCATGTGCAGGCAAGGTTGCAGCGCGACAGCCGGACAAAGGCGACGGGCCGCCCGATCGACGGCCCTTCACCCTGTAGCGAGGCGAAGATCTCAGGCTCGCCCGGAACGGTGGTGGCGAGCGTGAGCGTCATTCAGCCCAACCGTTCCAGCGCCGCACCCAGCCGTTCGACTTCGGCGGCGTGGTGCGCATGATCGGCGCGGGCCTTGTCGACTGCCTCTGGCTTGGCGCGTTCGACGAAGCTGGGGTTTTCCAGCCGCTTGGCGAGGCTGTCGCGTTCCTTTTCCGACACGATGCGCGCCTTGGTCAGCCGGGCCTTTTCGGCGTCGACGTCGATCAACCCTTCGAGCGGGATGACGAAGGTGTCCTCGCCCACGTTGACCTGCATCGCGGCACCAGCGGGCGCCTGTTCGAAATGCACCGCCGACAGCCGCGCGACCCGGTCGATCGCAGGGAAGTTGCGTTCGATGATCCCGTGCGCCGGACCTGCCGTGCTGGTCAGCCAAGCCTCAAGCTTTGCGCCGGGGGCAAGGCCAAGCTCGTTCTTCGCGCCGCGCAGGGCGGAAGTGAGGGCGATGAGCCATTCGACCTCGGCCTTGGCCGCGGCATCGACGGTGGCGGCAGGTTCGGGCCATTTCGCGATGATGAGTTCGTAGGGGCGCTCGCTGCCAGATACGGCGGCCTGCGCGTGCCACAATTCCTCGGTAATGAACGGCATGAACGGGTGCAGCATGACGAGGATCTGGTCGAGCACCCAGCCCGCGACGGTCTTGGTTTCCTCGTCGAAGTTGCCCTTTACCAGTTCGATGTACCAGTCGCAGAACTGGTCCCAGACAAAGTGGTAGATCGTGTTCGCCGCCGCGTCGAAGCGCAGGTCGGCCATCGCCTGATCCAGCGCGGCCGCGGTTTCGACGACTTCGCCGATGATCCACTTGTTGACGGCGCTGGTGGCCACGGGGGCCGCCAGCGTGGCCGATGCGCCGATGCCATTGGACTGGCAGAACCGCGCGGCGTTCCACAGCTTGGTCGCGAAGTTGCGGTAACCTTCGACCCGGCGCTCGTCCATTTTGACGTCGCGGCCCTGACTTTCCATTGCGGCCATGAAAAAGCGCAGCGCATCGGCGCCGTACTGCTCGATCAGGCCCAATGGATCGACGACATTGCCCTTGGACTTCGACATCTTTGCGCCGTCGGCCGCGCGGACAAGCCCGTGGAGATAGAGCTTCTTCCACGGGACTTCACCCATGAACTCCATCCCCTGCATCGCCATGCGCGCATCCCAGAAGAACAGGATGTCGAAGCCGGAAATGAGCAGATCGTTGGGGTAGTGCTTGCGTACCAGTTCGGTGTCATCGGGCCAGCCGAGCGTGGCAAAGGGCCAGAGCGCGCTGGAGAACCAAGTGTCGAGCACGTCGGGGTCGCGGGTTAGCGTCTTGCTGCCCGCCATGGCCTGCGCCTCTTCCTCGGTCTGCGCGACGAAGACTTTGCCGCCGTCGGCATACCACGCCGGGATCTGGTGCCCCCACCACAACTGCCGCGAGACGCACCAAGGCTGGATGTTTTCCATCCAGTTGAAGAACGTCTTTTCCCACGTCTTGGGCACGATCTCGATCCGGCCGTCGCGAACCGCCTGCATCGGCGGCTGGGCGAGCGTTTCGGCGTCGACGTACCATTGGTCGGTCAGCCACGGTTCGATGACCACGCCGCCGCGGTCGCCATAGGGCGTCTGGATCGTGCGCGGTTCGGCGTCGTGCTCGGTCTCGTTGCCTTCCTTGTCGCGCGTCACGTGCGAGATCAGGAAGCCCAGCGATTTCATTTCGGCGACGATCATGTCGCGCGCCTCGAACCGGTCCATGCCCAGATAGTTTTCCGGGATCAGCCCGTCGGCGGTCTGCACCACGCGCGCTTCGCCATCGAGCATGTTGAGCATGTCGCCCGCTGCGATCCCGGCGCGCCTGCCGACGTCAAAGTCGTTGAAGTCGTGCCCCGGCGTGATCTTCACCGCGCCCGAACCCAGTTCCGGGTCGGCGTGTTCGTCCGCGACGATGCGGAACCGGCGGCCCGTGATAGGCTGCAGGATATCCTTGCCGATGACAGAGCGATAACGTTCGTCGTCGGGGTGAACCGCGACCGCCATGTCGGCCAGCATCGTTTCGGGCCGCGTGGTGGCGACCTCGATGTAATCCTGTCCCGAATCCAGCGTCACGCCATCCGCCAGCGGATAGCGGAAGTGCCAGAAGCCGCCCTGAACCTCGCGCGTTTCGACCTCCAGGTCGGAAATCGCGGTCTTCAGCGCCGGGTCCCAGTTCACCAGCCGCTTGTCGCGATAGATGAGGCCCTTGTTGAACAGGTCGACGAAGACCTTCACCACCGCCTTGGTAAAGTGCGGGTCCATCGTGAACTGCTCGCGGCTCCAGTCCATCGAACAGCCGAGCCGGCGCAGCTGACGCGTGATCGTGCCGCCCGATTCCGCTTTCCATTCCCAGACATGGGCAAGGAATTCGTCGCGCGTCATGTCGGTGCGCTTGACCCCTTGGGAATTCAGGTTGCGTTCCACCACCATCTGCGTTGCGATGCCCGCATGGTCGGTGCCCACGACCCACAGCGCGTCCTTGCCCCGCATCCGTTCGTAACGGATCACGATGTCCTGCAACGTGTTGTCGAGCGCGTGGCCGATGTGCAGCGATCCGGTCACGTTGGGCGGCGGATTGACGATGGTGAAGGGCGCGGCGTCGGGGCGTGCGGGGCGGAACAGGCCGCCCTGTTCCCAATGCGCATACCACTTCGCTTCGATGCCGGCCGGATCGAAAGTCTTGGCCAGTCCGGTTTCGGTGGCCGCTTCGGGTGTCGTGTCGCTGCTGTCGCTCATGGTCGTGGCCTTTGCCAGCGCCGATGTGGCGGGGCAAGTGGCGATCGGACGCCGCGACGCCCCGCCACGGGACAAGCCGAGTGGATACGCTTGTCGAATAGAGGTTTTTCGCCCATGAGGCTGGCCATATGCGCAATTGGGCGGATTTCGAGACGGTAGAGGGCGCTGGGGGACCAGTCCTGCGCGTCAGCGGGCCTCTTGTGGTGGCCTCCATCGCGCCGCTCGACATGCGCCTGCGCGAGATGACGACGCTTGCCGCCATCGACATCAGCAAGGTGAGCGATATCGACACCGTCGGCGCTTGGTCGATCTGGCGCGCGTCGACTGAGCTTGACGCGAAGATCGAAGGCGCCAGCGACAAGGCGCAGCGGCTGATCGAGGCGGTCAGCAACGCGAAAAGCACCGCACCCATATCGCCCGTCCGGCCCAAGGCGCTGGAACGCGTGCCCGAGGCGGTCGGTGAGCGGGTCACCGAATTCGCCACCGGGGTGAAGGACATGCTGGCCTTTCTCGGCCTCACGATCATGGCCTTTGGTGCCTTGATCCGCCATCCGCGCCGTTTCCCGCATCTTGCGCTGGTGCGGCAGCTCGAACTGGTCGGCGTGTCATCGCTCGGCATCATCGGGTTGATGAGCTTCCTGATCGGCATCGTCATCGCGCAACAGGGCGCGGTGCAGCTTCAGCAGTTCGGGGCGGAAATCTACACGATCAACCTCACCGGGCGGCTGACCTTGCGCGAACTGGGCGTGCTGATGACCGCGATCATGGTCGCGGGCCGTTCGGGCAGCGCCTTTGCCGCGCAGATCGGCACGATGAAGCTGACCGAAGAGGTCGACGCGATGCGCACCATCGGCGTGTCGCCCATCGAACGGCTGGTCGTGCCGCGCATCCTTGCCGCCGTACTGATGATGCCGGTGCTGGGCTTCTATTCGTCGGTCATCGCCATCATCGGCGGCGCGTTCATCGCCAACTTCGCGCTCGACATCCCGTTCTGGACGTTCCTGTCGCGCATTCGCGAAGTCGTGCCGATGACCGATCTTTGGGTGGGGCTGATCAAGGCGCCGGTCTTCGGCCTGATCGTGGCTATGAGCGGCTGCTATCAAGGCATGCAGGTTTCCGGCAATGCCGAGGAGGTCGGCCTGCGCACGACGCTGGCGGTGGTGCAGGCGATCTTCATGGTCATCGTGCTGGACGCGTTTTTCGCGATCTTCTTCACTGAAATCGGCTGGGCGTGATGAGCAACGAACGCGCCGACGAACTGATGCATGAGGCCGATCACGAGGCCCACGAGGTTCCGCCGCAATTTGCCGGCGAATTTCCGATCGTGATCGAAAACCTGACCAACCGCTTCGGCGAACAGGTCGTGCACGAAGACCTGTCGCTTAAGGTCAGGCGCGGTGAAATCCTTGGCGTGGTGGGCGGTTCGGGGACGGGCAAGTCGGTCCTGATGCGCTCGATCATCGGATTGCAGATTCCCGAAAAAGGCTCGATCGACGTGCTTGGCCAGTCGATCACCGACGCGATGGAAGATGAGGATATCGACATCCGGTCGCGCTGGGGCGTGCTGTTCCAGGGCGGGGCGCTGTTTTCGACGCTGACCGTGGCGGAAAACGTCGAAGTGCCGCTGAAACAGTTCTATCCCGAACTCGCCAACGACCTGATGCACGAAATCGCCCGGTACAAGGTGCGTTTGTCGGGCCTGCCGGAAGAGGCGACGAGCAAATATCCCTCCGAGCTTTCGGGCGGCATGCGCAAGCGCGCCGGTCTTGCCAGGGCGTTGGCGCTCGATCCCGAACTGCTGTTCCTCGACGAACCGACCGCCGGCCTTGACCCCATCGGCGCGGCTGCGTTCGATCATCTGACGCGCGAACTTGCGGACACGATGGGACTTACCGTTTTTCTGATCACGCACGATCTCGATACGCTTTACGCGATCTGCGACCGGGTGGCGGTGCTGGCGGACCACAAGGTCATCGCGGTGGGGACCATTCCCGAACTGCTGGCGACCGACCATGCGTGGATCCAGGAATACTTCAACGGTCCGCGCGGGCGCGCGGCCGACACGACATATCATCGCGCCGACGAAGGCCGCGATGGACAAGAGCGCTAGGGGCGGGGCATAGACACGGCGAATGGAAACGCGGGCTAATCATCTTTGGGTCGGGGCGGTAACGCTGCTGCTGCTGGCCGTGCTGGCGGCATTCATCATCTGGCTCGCGCGCCTGAACGAAGGTTCGCAGGCCGAATACGACATCTTTTTCCAGCAGTCGGTCAGCGGTCTGGCCCGCGGGTCCGAAGTCGCCTTTTCGGGCGTTCCGGTGGGACAGGTGAAGCAGATCGAGCTGTGGCCGAAAGATCCGCAATTCGTGCGAGTGCGCGTTTCCATCGATTCCGCAGTACCCGTCACGACGCTGACCACCGCGTTTGTGCAGGGCAGCTTTACCGGCGTGTCGACGGTCCAGCTCGAAGGTGCGGACAAGGATGCGCCCCGGCTGTCCAAGATCGGGCCCGAAGGCGTGCCGGTCATCCCGACAAAGCGTGGCGGGCTGGGCGAACTGCTCGCCAATGCGCCGTTGCTGATGGAACGGCTGGCGACGTTGACCGAACGGTTGACGATGATGTTGTCGGACAAGAACCAGCAGTCGATCGAAGGCATCTTGGCCAATACCGAACGGATGAGCCGCGATCTTGCGAACGCGACGCCGCGGATCGACGCGACGATGGCCGAACTGCAGGCGACCTTGCGGCAAGCCAACATGACGCTTGGCGAATTCGAAAAGGTGGCGTCGTCGACCGACCAGCTCATCAACGGCGAGGGTGCTTCGCTGGCAGAACAGATGCGCAAGACGCTCAACGCCGCCGAACTCGCCGCCAACGAATTGCAGGCCGCAGCGGCGGACGCGCGCCCTGCGGTCCGGCAGATTTCCGAATCGACCCTGCCTGCGGCAGAGGCTGCGATCCGCGACTTGCGTTCGACCACGCGGTCGCTGCGCAACATTACCGAAAAGCTCGACGAAAACGGGGCCGGTGGTCTGATCGGCGGCGAGAAGCTGCCCGACTACAAGCCTTGATGGAGATGCCGTCCATGTTCCTGCGCCCCAAACTGCTCACGCTGGCGACTCCGCTCGCCATGGCCCTGGTTTTGGGCGGATGCGTATCGATCGGCGGCGGTGGCAAGCCGCCCGAGCAGCTGATCACCTTTACCCCGCGCGAAGTCGCGCCGCCGGGCACCGCCAGCGCGGGTGACGTCAACGACGCCATCGTGGTGATCGAGCCTGAGGTCGACGACCGGCTCGACGTCAATCGCGTGCCGGTACAGGTGGACCCGACGGGCGTCGCCTATCTCGCCGACGCGACTTACGTCGACCGTCCGGCGCGGCTGTTCCAGCATCTCGTCGCCGAAACCATGCGCGCCCGCACCGGCGGTCTGGTGATCGAAGGCGAAGATCCCGGCGTTCCCGTGCAGACGCGGCTTTACGGTCGCCTGATCGAGGTCGGATACAACGCCCAAGGGTCCAGCGTAACGGTAATGTACGATGCCGTGGCCGTCGCCCCCAACGGAACGATGCGCCAGCGCCGTTTCGGTGCGACAGTCACCGGCATCGCGCCGACCGCGGCGGCGGTTGCCCCTGCGCTCAACGATGCGGCCAATACGGTCGCGGGCGAAGTGGCGACGTGGTTGACGGGCAAGGCCGGCTAAAATCGCCTTTCGCCGATTGGCCTGATCCGCTGTTATTAGTCCGGCTGTCGCACCAGCCGCGCCAGTTCGGCGGCAAGCTTGAAGCCGGCAAGCCGCGAATCCCGCCGGGCCAGCGCATCGCCGTCCCAGCCCCACTGGATCGCCTGCCAGTCTTCTTCCAGATTGGCCGCGCCGAACAGGGCGTCGAGATCGACGTCATCTTCCAGCGCGGCAAGCGCGATGCACAGCGATGCGTTGATCGCCGCCATGTTGTGCACCGCCACCAGCGTGAACGGATCGAAGGTCGCGAGCCGGGCGTTCAGCCGTTCGCGGGTGGCCACGGGCTGCGGGGCGTGGAGCACGCCGCTGGCCCGGACGAAGCGCACGCCCTCGCGTGCCTCGGTCGCCGACAGGATAGGCTCCCACGCCTCGTCCTGCCGGGCGCGAAAGCTTTCGCCGTCAGCGGCGCGATAACACAGCGTGTCGGTATCGCCATATGGCAGGACCGCCACGACGGCGGCGTCCATGTCCGGCGCAACCTGATCGATCGCGTAATCGACCATGTCTCGCATCGGAAAGGTCGCGGGGTCGAGCTCTTCGCCCTGCGCGTCCCATTCGGCGGCGATGGCTTCGGCCAGCGCGCGGGTCGGCACGATTTGCGACCGCCCAGCTTGAGTCTTTAGGGCGCGCCCGTCGAGGCTGACCTGCCAACCGCCTGCCTGCGCGCCGACTTCGGGCGACTTGTAGAAACGTCTCACGTTTTGTTCGAACTCCACTTGCGCGACAGCAGGATGGGCACGACAAAAACGTCGAACATCCCGATCACGGACAGCACCATCGCCCATTCGCGCGGCACGCCGGCGAACCACGGCGCCCGCCCGTTCGCAGCCAGCAAGCCATAGATGAACAGCACCATTCCCGCAGTGCGCAGGGCCTGAATGACCAGCCAGCGGGAAAACGCCGGGTCGCGCTCGGTATTCATCCGCGCTCCTGCATGGCATCTTCCAGCATGGCCTGCAGGTCGGCGATTGTTTCCGCCACGCCGCGTGCGCCGCTGGCAAGCAGTTCGTCGTTGTCGTGATAACCCCACGCGACGCCGATCGCGGTGATGCCCGCGTTTTCGGCCATCGCCATGTCGAAGCTGGTATCCCCGATCATGACCGCCTGTGCCGGTTTTGCCGAGGTTTCGAGCAGGACTTGCTCGATCATTGCCGGGTGCGGCTTCGATGGGTGCCTGTCCGCGGTCTGCAGACTGGCGAAAAGGTCGGCGATGCCGTGTTCGGCAAGACAGTGGGCAAGTCCGCGATCCGATTTCCCCGTCGCCACCGCCAGCGTCCAGCCATCTGCGCGAAGATGGCGCAGCAAGGCTTCCATCCCGTCGAACAGCGGTTCGTAAACCAGTCCCGCCTCGCGCTGGCTGCGAAAGGCCAGGCGATAGCGTTCGGCCAGCGTATCCTGCTGCAGCGGCGTGCTTTCGGGCAGCAGCATCGCCATCGCCTGCGGCAACGACAGCCCGACGGCGCGGCGGATCAGCGCGCGGGCCGGTGCGACCATGCCGGTCGCGGCAAAGGCTTCCTCCATCGCGATGCAGACGTTGGCCTGCCCGTCGACGAGCGTTCCGTCGCAGTCGAAGATCGCGAGCCGGGTCATGATGTCGGATCCTGCATCACGCCAGTTCCCGCATCAAGGAGGCCAGCGCGCGCGAACCGCGCTGTTCCAGCGCCTCGATCACGCCCTGACGGTCGGCGTCGGGCTTGTTCTGCGACAGCTTGAAGGTTGGCCGCCACGCCTTGATTTCCATCTCGAACCCGACGATCCCGCCCAGCATCCGGGCGAAATCGTCCGCGCCCATCTTGTCCCTGGTCCATGCCGGGCCTTCGATCCGGGCTTCTTCGCGCGCCGAAAGCGTATCGAGAAAGCCGGTCAGCCCCTCAGGGTCCATCTGGCGCACCGGTCCTTCGAGTTCGAGCGCCACGTAGTTCCAGGTCGGCACTTGCGCGGTGTCGGCATACCAGCGCGGCGAGACATAGGCTTCCGGCCCGTTCACCACCGCCAGCGCGTCGTGCCCCGCGACATGGCGGGTCAGCGCGTTCCCGCGCGCAAGATGGAATTGCAGGGCCCCGTCGCCCGTCGACCATAGCGGCGTATGCGCCACGCGCGGACCGTCGGGCGTATGCGCGAAAATCGTCCCGAAACCGATCTGCTCGATCAGCGCTTCGTGCAGGGCGCGGTCGTCGCTGCGGAAGGCTGTATGGGGATGCATCAGCGGCTTTTGCTCCGCGCTCCACCGGGCTTGCCGCCCCGCGACGAAGGACCTTTGGCCGCGCCGCGCGCCGGGCTTTTTGGCGATCCCTTTGCCGGGCCCTTAGATGGTCCCTTTGCCGGTCCCTTTGGAGGTCCCTTGGCGGGGCCTCTGGATGCGGTCTTGCCCGCGCCTCTTGGTGCGCCCTTGGATGCTCCCATTTCGGCATCGCCTGACGCGCGTTTGGGCGGAGCTTTGGTGCGTTGCTGGGCGCGTTCCTTGTCGCGATCCTTGACGGTGCCCTTGGGCAGTCCCTTTGCCGTGGCCTTGCCGGCGCGCCTTGGCGCTTCTCTCTCGGCCGTTACGGTTCGCGACCGCCGCTCGCCGCGCCGGGCCTTGCGGTAATCCTTCGCATGGCGGCGGGCGGCCTGCTTCAGGTCGTCCTTATTCATCGGCGGCAGGCCGGCTTCGGGTTCGGCATCGCTCAACCCCTCGTCGAAACCGAGCTGTTCCATGCTCTGCGCGAAATGTTCGGGTAGGGGAGCGGTGACGTCGAGCTGGGTCCCGTCGGGGTGATCGATGATCAGGCGGCGCGCGTGCAGGTGCATCTTGCGGCTGATCGAACCGGTCAGGAACGCGGTCTGCCCGCCGTATTTGCCGTCGCCCACGATGGGATAGCCGATCGCGGCCATATGGACGCGAAGCTGGTGGGTGCGGCCGGTATGCGGTTCAAGCTCGACCCACGCGGCACTGTTGCCCGCGCGGTCGACGACGCGATAGCGGGTCTTGGCGGCCTGGCCTTCGTCGTCGACCATCATCTTTTCGCCGCCGGTGCCGGGTTGCTTGGCCAGCGGAAGCTCGATGATGCCCGCCGCGATGTCGGGAACGCCGACGACGAGCGCCCAATAGATCTTTTTGGCCGAACGGCCCGAGAATCGCTTGGAAAAGAACGCCGCGCTGCCGGGCGTGGCGGCGGTCAGCAGGACGCCGGAGGTATCCTTGTCCAGCCGGTGGACGAGCCGCGGGCGGGGCGCGTTCTTCGTGTCGCCGGTAAAGGCATCGAGCAGACGGTCGACGTGCTGTTTCGTGCCGGTGCCGCCCTGTGTCGCAAGTCCGGGCGGTTTGTTCAGCACGATGGCCGCGCGGTCGCGATGCAGCAGCATCGCGTCGGCCTGATCCAACTCTTCCTCGGTCAGCGGTTCGACATAAGTGCCCGACCCCTGAATCGCGGAACCGCCGGGTGGCACGCGAATCTGCTGGCCGGGCTGCAACCGGTCTTCGGGCTTGGCGCGTTTGCCGTCGACGCGGATCTGGCCGGTGCGGGCCCAGCGGCTGATGGTGGCAAAGCCGATTTGCGGCAGGTGCCGTTTGAACCAGCGATCCAGCCGTACGCCATCGTCGTCGTGCCCCACGATGAACTGGCGGACTTCGTTTTCGTCGTACGCGCTCATCCGGCGATCCTTATGACGGTTAGACCCAGGAACAGGCCGGCAATTCCGGCAGCGACCGATACGGCGGCGTAAATCGCCGCAAGCGCCGGATCGCCACGTTCCCAAAGGTTCAAGATTTCGAGAGAAAACGACGAGAAGGTGGTGAAGCCGCCCAACAGGCCAACCCCGACGAGCAAACGCCACCCTTCTGCGCCCATACCCTTGTCGCTGCCGTGCCGCGCCAGAATGCCGACGAGCAGGCCCATGCACAGGCTGCCGATGACATTGGCGGCCAGTGTCGCAAAGGGAAATGCACCGGACGCCGCCGGAAACAGCCGGCCCACCGCGCGCCCCAGATGGAAGCGCAGCAGCGCGCCCGTCCCGCCGCCCAGGGCGACGAGCAGCGAAGCGGCAACAGAGGATGGTGCAATCATTCGCGCTCCCTAGCGACCCGGGGCGATTTGCGAAAGGGTAACGACCTGTGCTATGTAAACAACGTCAAAGCGCCGCTTCGGGTTTCGAAGAGGCGCGAGGGTGCTTGCTTTTACCTGCTCCTGCTGGTAGCCGCCGCGCCGTTCTGGTCGATTCCGTGAGGGATTCGGCCTTCATGCATTTTTTCACCGTGGCGATCGGCACAGATGTTGCCGGCATGCCGTCTCGGTTTATGGATTTGAGGTAGAATCGTTTTATGCAGATCATGGTTCGCGATAACAATGTCGACCAAGCCCTCCGCGCTCTCAAGAAGAAGCTGCAGCGGGAAGGCGTCTATCGCGAGATGAAGCTGCGCCGCCACTTCGAAAAGCCGAGCGAAAAGCGCGCCCGCGAAAAGGCCGCTGCCGTGCGCCGCGCCCGCAAGCTGGAGCGCAAGCGCGTCGAGCGCGACGGTTCGCGGTAATATCGCATAACGGCATGGCCGGGCGCGCAAACATGCTTGCCGCGCCCGCCTGCTTGAGCCAAAGGGGCGCCTGACATTCGTCGGGTGCCCTTTTTGCTGCCCGCCATTCAAGTCGCCTGATGTACGAATCACGCCAGACGCACGAAACATGAAAGAGCACGATCATGACCGAAGTCACCCGCGTTCCCCTGCAGCCGATCGGCAAGGGCATTCTGGGCAAGCTTTGGCTTGGCGTCGCCTTTGCCATCCTGCTCGCCGCCGGCGCTGCCTGGGCCACGAGCTACAAGGGCGTGACTGTCGACACCCTGTCCGCCGGCACCGGCAACAGCCCGGCTGAAACCGACATCGTGCTCGTCAACTACGAAGGGCGTCTGGCCGACGGCACCGTGTTCGATTCGGGTGAGCGCGTGCCGTTCCCCGTCAACGGCGTCGTCCCCGGCTTTACCGAAGCGCTGCAGAAGATGCAGAAGGGCGGCCGTTACGAAGTCTTCATCCCCGCCGAACTCGCCTATGGCACCGAAGCGAAGGGTTCGATCCCCGCCAACAGCGACCTGACGTTTACGGTCGAACTCGTCGATTTCCGCACGCAGGCCGAGATCGAGGCGATGCAACGCCAGATGCAGCAGATGGGCATCGACCCCAGCGCGATGGGTCCGCAGGGGCCGCAGGGCATGCCCGGGGCACCCGTCGGCGAATAATTTCGCATGTGAGAGGGGGCAAGGCCACTCTCACGCTTGGCAACGGGGCGCGGGAAAGCTAACCCGCGCGCCATGTCTGTCGATAAAGCCACGGTCGCAAAGATCGCCTCGCTCGCCCGAATTCGCATGACGGATGCGGAGGTGGAGGCGATGGTCCCCGAACTGAACCAGATCCTGGGTTGGGTTGAACAACTCGGCGAGGTGGATTGCGCCGGCATCGAGCCGATGACCGCCGTCATCCCCAACACGCTGCGCCTGCGCGACGATGTCGTCGATGCCGATCCGCTGACCGGCGGCGGCGTGCGCGAAAAGGTGCTGGCCAATGCCCCCGCCGCCGAACACGGATTTTTCGGCGTGCCCAAGGTGATCGAATGATGAGCAATCTTACGGAACTGACCGTCGCCGCGATTCGCAAGGGCGTGGCCGACGGCGATTTCACCGCTGTTGAAGTGGCCGAGGCATTCAATGGCAATGTCGCCGCCGCCGATGCGCTCAACGCCTTTATCGTCGCGACGCCGGAAAAGGCGATCGCCGCGGCTGAGGCGGTGGACGCAAAACGCGCCAAGGGCGAATCGCTGGGCAAGATGGGCGGCGTGCCGATTGGCATGAAGGACCTGTTCGCCACCGACGGCGTGCAGACCACGGCGGCCAGCCACATGCTCGAAGGGTTCGTGCCGCAGTACGAATCGACTGTGTCGCAGAAACTGTGGGACGCGGGCGCGGGCATGCTGGGCAAGCTTAACCTCGACCAGTTCGCGATGGGTTCGTCGAACGAGACCAGCTATTTCGGCAATGTCATCAGCCCGTGGCGGCGCAACGACGCCAATGGCGTTCCGGGCAACGCCGCGCTGGCTCCGGGCGGTTCGTCGGGAGGTTCGTCTTCGGCCATCGCGGCGCGGCTGTGCCCGGCGGCGACCGGCACCGACACCGGCGGCTCGATCCGCCAGCCCGCCGCATTCACCGGCATTACCGGCATCAAGCCGACGTATGGCCGCTGCTCGCGCTGGGGCGTGGTGGCGTTCGCATCGTCGCTGGATCAGGCCGGGCCGATGGCGCGCGATGTAACCGACTGCGCGATCATGCTGGAGGCGATGGCGGGCTTCGATCCCAAGGATTCGACCTCGCTCGACATGCCTGTTCCCGCATGGGAAGCAGGCCTGAACCCCGACATGAAGGGCAAGAAGGTCGGCATCCCGCGCGAATACCGCATGGACGGGATGGACGACGAGATCGCCAAATCGTGGGATGACGGCATCGCGTGGCTCAAGGATGCGGGCGCCCAAGTCGTCGATATCTCGCTGCCCCACACGAAATACGCGCTTCCCGCATACTACATTATCGCGCCTGCCGAGGCATCGTCGAACCTCGCCCGCTATGATGGCGTGCGGTATGGATTGCGAGATTTGCCAGAGGGTGCAGGGCTGCAGGACATGTATGCCGCCACCCGCGCCGACGGTTTCGGGGCAGAGGTGAAGCGCCGCATCATGATCGGCACCTATGTGCTGAGCGCAGGCTTCTACGACGCATATTACAATCAGGCACAGCGGGTTCGCGCGCTGATCGCCCGCGATTTTGAACAGGCTTTCGAACAGTGCGACGTGATCCTCGCCCCCACGTGCCCCAGCGCGGCCTTCGCATTGGGCGACAAGACGAGCGATCCGCTGTCGATGTACCTGAACGACGTGTTCGCCGTGCCCGCCAGCCTTGCCGGGCTTCCGGCGATGAGCGTTCCGGCGGGCCTGAACAGCGAAGGGCTGCCGCTGGGCCTGCAGATCATCGGCAGGGCTTTCGACGAACAGGGCGTGCTGAACGCCGGGTTGGCGATTGAACAGCGCGCCGGGTTCACGGCGAAACCGGAGAAGTGGTGGTGAAATGGCTCGGTGAGCTGCTGTCTCTTCTGGCGTCACTGACCGGTCTGGTCAGTCCTGAATACAAGTCGACATCAGATCAGGCTATCGAGCGAAAGAGAAAGCGCGCCTACGAAGCGTGGAAGGCCAAGCACGGCTCGAAGTGGAACGAGAAATGAGCAACTACACGATTCAGGGCGCCACCGGCGAGTGGGAGGTCGTCATCGGCCTTGAAGTCCATGCGCAGGTCACGTCGAACGCCAAGCTGTTTTCTGGCGCCGCCACCGCGTTCGGCGCCGAACCCAATACGCAGGTCTCCCTTGTCGATGCGGCGATGCCCGGCATGTTGCCGGTGCCCAACCGCGAATGCATCCGTCAGGCCGTGCGCACCGGCATGGCAATCGACGCGCAGATCAACAAGTGGAGCCGGTTCGACCGCAAGAACTACTTCTACGCCGATCTGCCGCAGGGCTACCAGATCAGCCAGCTTTACCACCCGCTGGTGGGCGAGGGGCATCTGGACATCAGCCTTGACGACAAGAACCCCGACGCGGTCAAGCGCATCGGGGTCGAACGCATCCACGTCGAACAGGACGCGGGTAAGCTGATGCACGATCAGCATCCGACGATGTCCTATGTCGATCTCAACCGGTCGGGCGTCGCGCTGATGGAAATCGTGTCGAAGCCCGACATGCGTTCCCCTGCCGAGGCCGGGGCCTATGTCCGCAAACTGCGGGCGATCCTGCGCTATGTCGGATCGTGCGACGGCAACATGGAAGAAGGCTCGATGCGCGCCGACGTCAACGTGTCCGTGCGCAAGCCGGGCGGTGAACTGGGCACGCGCACCGAAACGAAGAACGTGAATTCGGTCCGTTTCGTGATGCAGGTCATCGAGTACGAGGCGAACCGACAGGTCGACGTGATCGAGAACGGTGGTGCGGTGAACCAGGAAACCCGCTTGTTCGACCCCGACACCGGCACGACGCGGACGATGCGGTCGAAGGAGGATGCGCACGATTATCGCTACTTCCCCGATCCCGACCTGCTGCCGCTCGAACTCGACGACGCGTTCCTCGATGCCTGCCGCGCCAGCTTGCCCGAATTGCCCGATGCCAAGCGGCTGCGGTACGAGAACGAGCTTGGCATGACCGCGTATAACGCGGGGCAGCTGACGATGGACGTCGATGTCTACAAGCGGTTCGAGGACATACTTGCCGCGACCGCGATCAAGCTCGACAAGCCCGAAAAGGCCGTGGCCACGCAAGTCGCCAATTGGGTGCTGTCGGTCGCGCCGGGCGTGAAGAACGCCGTTCCCGACGTCGACGAGGCGAATGACACCACCGGCGCCAATGCGGGCATCCTTGCCCTGTTGGCGAGCGATACGGTTTCGGGCGGTCAGGCGAAGGAGATCTACGAGATCGTCCTGAAAACCGGCCGCGAGCCGGAAGAAATCGCCGAGACCGAAGGGTTGAAGCAGAATTCTGACACCGGCGCGATCGAGGCCGTGGTCGACGAGGTTCTGGCCAACAACGCGGAAAAGGTCGCCGAATATCGCGGCGGCAAGGACAAGCTGTTCGGGTTCTTCGTCGGTCAGACGATGAAGGCCATGAAGGGGCAGGGCAATCCGGCCGTGGTCAACGAAATTCTGAAGGCCAAGCTGGGCTGACGATCAGCCGCTTCGCCCGCGAAGGGCAAGGCAAAAGGGGCCGCAGGGATCGAACCTGCGGCCCCTTTTTCATGACCGGTTTTCATGACTGGCGCCGTGCCTTAGCCGATGCGCGTTCCCGACATCTGAAGCGCGCCGAAACCGCCATCGATCATTTCGCCGGTGATCGCATCGCCATCGACACTTGCCTTGCCTTCAATCGTCATCGGCATGGGCGCGGTCATCGTCACCTTGAACGTCAGGGCGTTGCCGTCGATCACGCCGTCTTCGATATCGATGGAGCCGAGCGGGCCCGTGAACGCGCCGGTGAAGCTCTTGTCGTCATCGGACGGAACAACGCTGAATGTGCCCTTCTGGTCGCCCATCGGGGTCTTGGTGGTGATTTCGTAAGTTCCGCCTACCGACATAGCTGGCCCCTTTTGTGTTCGCCGTGGCACGGTCTACCTGCCGGATTGTCCTGCATCAATTGCATTGCACATTCGCTAGCCTATGTTTCGTGAACGGGAGAAGCGACGAACGGTCGACAGGCAAAAATTCGCGCGCCAATCCTTGTGTTGCTAATCTGCAACACCATCTGAGGTCGGCATTCAGGAGAGACGCGCATGAACCTCGAGAAATTCACCGACCGGGCCAAGGGTTTCCTACAAGCAGCGCAGACCGTGGCGATCCGCATGAACCATCAGCGGATTTCGCCAGATCATATCCTGAAAGCCCTGCTCGAAGATGGCGAGGGCATGGCTTCGGGCCTGATCCAGCGCGCCGGCGGCAACCCCGTCCTGGCGCAGCAGGAAGTCGACAAGGCGCTGGCCAAGGTGCCCGCCGTGTCGGGCGGCGGAGCGCAACAGACGCCGGGGCTCGACAACGATGCGGTGCGCATTCTGGATCAGGCCGAGCAACTCGCGACCAAGTCCAACGATGCTTACGTCACGGTCGAACGGTTGCTGCTGGCGATCGCGCTGGCGACGACGACGGCGGCCGGGCAGGCGCTCAAAGCCGCGAACCTCACGCCGCAAGCGCTCGAAGCCGCGATCACTGACCTTCGCGGCGGTCGCCGGGCCGATAGCGCGAGCGCGGAAGAAAGCTATGAAGCGATGCAGAAATACGCCCGCGACCTGACCGCCGCGGCGCGCGAAGGCAAGCTGGACCCCGTCATCGGCCGCGACGAGGAAATCCGCCGGACGGTGCAAATCCTTGCCCGCCGCACCAAGAACAATCCCGTGCTGATCGGCGAACCGGGGGTGGGCAAGACCGCGATCGCCGAAGGGCTCGCGCTGCGCATCGCCAATGGCGACGTGCCCGACAGCCTTAAGGATCGGGCGCTGATGTCGCTCGACATGGGCAGCCTGATCGCGGGCGCGAAATATCGCGGCGAGTTCGAGGAGCGGCTGAAGGCCGTGCTTGACGAAGTGAAGGCCGCCGAAGGGCACATCATCCTGTTCATCGACGAAATGCACACGCTGATCGGCGCGGGCAAATCCGAAGGCGCGATGGATGCGGGTAACCTGTTGAAGCCTGCGCTGGCACGCGGCGAACTGCACTGCATCGGCGCGACGACGCTCGACGAATATCAGAAATACGTCGAAAAGGACGCGGCGCTGCAGCGGCGGTTCCAGCCGATCTTCGTGGGTGAACCGACGGTCGAGGATACGATTTCGATCCTGCGCGGGCTGAAGGAAAAGTACGAACTGCACCACGGCGTGCGTATCACCGACGGCGCGATCGTCGCCGCGGCGCAATTGTCGAACCGCTATATCTCGGATCGTTTCCTGCCCGACAAGGCCATTGACCTGATGGACGAGGCGGCGTCGCGCATCCGCATGGAAGTGGAGAGCAAGCCCGAGGAGATCGAGAACCTCGACCGGCGCATCATCCAGTTGAAGATCGAGGAGCAGGCGCTCCAGAAAGAGACCGACCAGGCTTCCATCGACAGGCTGACGACCTTACGCGAAGACCTCGCCAATCTGGAACAGCAGTCGTCCGAACTGACCACCCGCTGGCAGAACGAGCGTGACAAGATCGCGGCCGAAGGCAAGGTCAAGGAAGAGCTGGATGCCGCGCGCATCGAGTTGGAGCAGGCGCAGCGCGGCGGCGATCTGGCCAAGGCCGGAGAGCTTTCCTATGGCAAGATCCCCGAACTGGAACGCAAGCTGGCCGAAGCCTCGGCCCAGTCCGAAAACTCGCTGCTGCGTGAGGAAGTGACCGAGGACGACATCGCCGGCGTCGTGTCCAAGTGGACCGGCGTCCCCGTCGACAAGATGATGGAAGGCGAGCGCGACAAGCTGCTCAAGATGGAGGACGCGATCGGCAAGCGCGTCATCGGGCAGGCGCAGGCGGTCGAAGCCGTGTCCAAGGCCGTGCGCCGCGCGCGTGCGGGGCTGCAGGACCCGAACCGGCCGCTGGGCAGTTTCCTGTTTCTTGGCCCCACGGGCGTCGGCAAGACCGAACTGACCAAGGCGCTCGCCGAATTCCTGTTCGACGACGACACCGCGATGGTGCGCATCGACATGAGCGAGTTCATGGAAAAGCATGCTGTCGCCCGCCTGATTGGCGCGCCTCCGGGCTATGTCGGGTATGAAGAGGGCGGCGTGCTGACCGAAGCAGTGCGGCGCAGGCCCTATCAGGTCGTGCTGTTCGACGAGGTTGAGAAGGCGCACCAGGACGTGTTCAACGTGCTTTTGCAGGTGCTTGACGATGGTCGCCTGACGGACGGTCATGGCCGCGTGGTCGATTTTTCGAACACTCTGATCATCCTGACCTCAAACCTCGGCAGCCAGTATCTCGCCAATCTTGAGGACGGGCAAAAGGTGGAGGATGTCGAGCCGCAGGTGATGGAAGTCGTGCGCGGGCATTTCCGTCCGGAATTCCTCAACCGGCTGGACGAAATCATCCTGTTCCACCGGCTGGGCGCGGAACACATGGCCCCGATCGTGGAGATCCAGGTGGGCCGGGTGCAGAAGCTGCTGAAGGACCGCAAGATCGTGCTCGAACTGACCGATGCCGCCAAGCGCTGGCTGGGCCGCGTTGGTTACGATCCGGTCTATGGCGCGCGGCCGCTGAAGCGGGCGGTGCAGCGGTACCTTCAGGACCCGATGGCGGAGATGCTGTTGCGCGGCGAAATCCCCGACGGCAGCACGGTTAGCATCGACGAGGGCGACGGCGGGCTGGCCATCGGGGTCGGCAAGGCTTGATTTCGCGCAACTGAGCGACAGTCTATCCGGGGCCGGTTGCGGCAGCGATCGGCCCCGATTGACAGCGTAGGTGCGATAGTCGAGGCATGGGGCATGCCTGCACCGATTACCAGCATCACCATCGTCGGCGGGGGTACGACCGGTTGGTTGGCCGCCGCGTTCCTCGCCACGCGTTTCGAACCGGGAATCACATCCGGAAAGATGACGATCACGGTCGTCGAATCGCCGACGATCCCGATCATCGGAGTGGGCGAATCGCTGTCGCCCGCCGCGCCCGAGACGCTGAAAACGCTTGGCGTTCCCGAACGCGCGTTCATGGTCGAGACCGATGCCACCTTCAAGCTGGCCGGTTATTTCCTTAATTGGGACGTCGGCGCGCGCGGGCAGCCGATGTCATGGGTCAATCCCTTCATCGGTTACCTGACCGCAGGGTACGAATTCGAACGATTTGAACTGGCAGGCAAGCCGTTTGGCGATGCGCCTGATTACGCCGCGACGATATCGCCGTGCCGCGATGCGATCGAACGGACCAGGGGGCCGCGCCGGATCGGGCAGGGCGATTTCGAAGCGGTGCTGCGCTATGCCTATCACACCGACGCAAGCCGTTATGCCGGGCTGTTGAAGAAGGTCGCGCTGCATCGCGGCGTTGTCCATGTCGCCGATGACGTGGTCGACGTGGCGCTGCGCGAAGACGGTTTCGTGGACAGTCTTTTGCTTGCGAAGGGCGGCCGCCATCCGGTCGAGCTGGTGATCGACGCCACGGGCTTTGCCGGCGTCATCCTGAAGAAGGCGCTCGGCATCGGGCACGTCGATTATTCGCAGACCCTGCTCAACGATCGGGCGGCCGTGATCCAGCTCGACTGGCCGGCCATGGGTGAGATCGAACCGGCCACCCGCGCCACCGCGCTGGGTCACGGCTGGGCGTTTCGCGTGCCGCTCTATCACCGTACCGGCAACGGTTACGTCTATTCCAGCCGGTTCATCAGCGACGACGATGCGCGAGTGGAATTTGCCGCGCATCTGGGCGATCCCAAGCTGGCCGAGCGGATGCGCATCATCCCGATGCGGATCGGCCGGGCCAGTCGCAACTGGGTCGGCAACTGCATCGCGATGGGGCTGAGTTCGGGCTTTGTCGAACCGCTTGAGGCTTCGGCGATCTATACGGTCGAAACCTCGCTCAAATGGCTGATGAACTATTTTCCGACGAGCGATTTTCCCCAGTCGCTGGCCGATCGCTACAACCAGCGGACCGCCGCGCTTTACGACGAAGTGGTGGAATACATCGCGCTCCACTACCACCTGTCCAATCGCGCCGACACGGCATACTGGCGCGCGCAGCGGACAGAACCGAAGCTGCCCGAACGGCTGGCCGAGAACCTCGCGATCTGGCGCCATGCGCTGCCGGTGCAGGCGGACGTGCAGCCGACCAACTACTTCGACCACAACACCTATCTCGCCGCGCTGTTTGGCAAGGGTTTCTACAAGGGTGGCGAATTGCGGCCCGAGCGGACGCTTGATCCCGGCGAATGGGCGCAATTGCGCCAGACCATCGACGACACGCATCGCCGGGCGATCAACGCGCTGCCGGGGCACCGCGAATTGCTCGATTCCTTCCGCCGCTGAGCCGTCCCCTCGGCACCGGATGACGGTGCGCGATGGGACTACCGCACGTTCATTGCAGCCATGAAAAAGGGGGCGGTGCTTTCGCACCGCCCCCGAATTTCGCGTGGATCGCGACCGGTTCTTAGAACTGGCCGGAGATGCCAAAGCGGAAGTAGCGGCCCGTCTGGAACGACGTAACGCGCTGGTAGTAAGGGTTGATCACGTCCTGATCGTCGAGGTCGCCGAACTCGTTGAAGTCGAGCTTGCTCTTGAAGTTGAAGACGTTGAACACATCCATCCGCAAGGTCACGCCACCGTCGGTCGACGGGAACGGGATCGTGTAGGCGGCGCTCAGATCGATACGCTTGGTCCAGTCACTGTCGAACACGTTGCCACGGCCAACCGGCTCGTTGAGCGTGCCTTCGACGTTACCGGCTTCGATCTGCGCGTTGCAGTACCACGAAGCGGCAAGATCGTCCGTGGCGCGACCGTCACCCACCGGGTAGGTGCCGACGCAACCGAACTTGCGGGGCGATTGAACGATCGCGTTGAAGCCGAGGTTGAAGTTGTCGACCGGCTTGACGTTGCCGAACACCTTGAAGGTGTGCGTACGGTGGTTGGGAAGGTAGCCACTGGCACCGTCCATCCAGCCGAGTTCGTCGAAGTCCTGCGTCAGGCCGGTATCGTCCTGACCGTTGTCCGATTTCACGCCGCCTTCGTAGTTGCCCTTCGAACGTGCCCAGACATAGGAGGCGTTGAGGCCCCAGATGCCGTCGAATGCACGCTCCATCTTGAACTCGGCCGCGTAGTAGTTGCGCTTGGCCTTAGGCAGATTGAAGAACGAGTTCGGGATCGTCAACTCGTGCAGTTCGCCGTTTTCGTCGACCGCATCGACGATCAGGTCCTTGCCCGGGTTCAACAGGACGTAACCGCCGCTGCCGAAGGAAGGAACTGCGTCAGGCGAGCACCACTCGAGAGTCTGCGTGGCGCAGTACGCTTCGGTGATCGAGTTGTACGAACCCGAACCGTCGAAGTCGACGTCTTCGAGAACCGCACCCAGCTTACGATAGGTGAAGTTGGCCGAGAGCTTGACCAACGACGACACGTTGTATTCGCCGCCGACGATGAATTCGTCGAGGTACTGCGGGCTCAGGTTCTTGGAAACGAGCGTCGAAGCCGGAACGACTTCGCCGTCGCCCAGGATGTTCGCCACGACCTTGGTACCCAGCGTCGGATTGACGAGGCTGCCGTTGTAGTTGCCGTTGCCGTCGACCGGAAGCGTGTAATAATCCTCGGTGAAGAACTCGGCACCCGCAAGGCGGATGTTCGTGTTTGCTGCAACGGGGATGTAATAACGACCGTAGAAGGCAGACAGACGGGCACGCTTCTCACCGGTGGGGTCGAAGTTGATGCCGATGCGCGGCTGCCACTGGTTCTTCAGCGTGGTGAAGGTGTTGCCGTTACCGTCGGAGTTTTCGAACTTGTCGTTACGAACGCCGAGCGACAGGTTGATCTGGTCGGTTACGTCCCAGTCGTCCTGGATGTAGAACGCGGTGTTCTTCGATCCGAATTCGCCACCCGATTGGAGATCGCGAACGCGGACATAGTCCGTGTTCGGATCGATCAGGCCACCCTGCGCGCCGTTGGCACCCGAACGGTAATACCGATAGTAGGTGCCACCCGAGTACTGCGTGGTGTTGATGGCGGTCAGGTTTTCGCGGTCGAAGCCCATGCGCACATTGTGCGAGCCCAGCATGTCGAAGCTGATGTCGGCATCGACACGATAGTTTTCGCGCGTGTCGCGACCGGTGTCGATAACGCCAGCGGGGTTACCGGCCTGATAGACAAGCGATCCGCTGCGTCCGTCGAGAACGTAGGGAACCGTGTCAGCGTCACCCTGCGAGGTCTGGTCGAACTTCGACTTGCCGTAGAGAGCCGAGAGGGTCAGCCAGTCGGTGAAGGCACCGGTGTACTTGAAGATCATGTTCGAACCACCGGCAAAGTTGGTGGTCCGCGTCGATTCGCCGGTATCCAGAACGGTCTGATTGACGATTTCGTCCTGGCTGTCGTTGAAGTAGGTGGCTTCAACGCGGTGACCGTCGAACAAGTTCAGGTCGAGCTTACCGCCGTAGAACGGATCGTTGGTCTTGCGGCTAGTCAAGGTAGTGTCGGTGTACGTCCCGAGCAGGTTGCCTTGCTCATCCTGATCTTCGACGCGCGCCGTGTCGGACTGCGTGAAATGGCGCGGGTTGAAGAAGCCGAAGAAGAACAGGCGGTCGGCGAGGATCGGGCCGGACAGCCAGAGGTTGCCTTCGATCTGCGTGCGCTTGTCGAGCGAGTTGTTCTGCGAATAGGTGTTGGGAACGGTTTCGCGGGTCGAATCCGGAATGTAGCTGGCGTTGAAGCCGCCATGGAATTCGTTGCCGCCCGAACGGGTCAGGGCGATAACCGCACCACCGGTGTTGCGACCGAATTCGGCCTGGTAGCCGCCGGTCTTCACCTGCACCTGGTCATAGAACTCGAACGGCACCGTCGTTCCGCCCACGAAGGTACGGAAGTTCGTGATGTTCATGCCGTTGATGTAATAAACGTTTTCGGCAACCGACGAACCGGAGATCGAAACGCCACCGAATGCCGAATCGCCCGAGGTCACGCCGGGGGTGAGCAGCTGGATGGCTTCGATGTTGCGGGGGACCGGAATGTTCTCGACAACGTTCTGGACGTTGAAGACAGCGCCGGTGGCGGTGCCCGAGAAGTCGACCGTACGCACGGCGCGACCGGTCACGACAATCACGTCACCTTCGGTCACGACGGCAGAGACGGGGAAATTGTAGTTCGAACCGCCCAGGTTCACGCCAACGTTTTCGCTGCGTGTCGTCTGGTAGCCGGGAGCGGTGATCGTCACGGCATAGTTGCCGATCGGAAGCTGCGACAGCGAGAAGTTGCCGTTAGCGTTCGTGGTGGTGGTCCGCGAAAAGCCGCGTTCGCTGGATTCGACGGAAATCGCAGCGCCCGATACCGGGTTGCCCGAATCGTCGGTGACGGTGCCCGAGAGCGAACCTGCGGTAACGTCCTGCGCCGAGGCGACAGTCGGCAGAGCGACTGACGCGAATACGCCGGCGCCGACCAGAGCGAGCACGTTAAGGGCGGAGCTCGCCTCTAGCGCACGCTTGCGAATGGTGTTGAGTTTCATGTGATGCAGTCCCTTTGCATTTCTGATCCCGACCTCTTCCCAAAAGCCGGGATATTTTCCCGCACGCGCTTCAGGGGAACGCCGGGAATAGAAGTGGCATCCAACATCGGACCGGTTAATGCAAAAGCAGATAGTCTCATTTGAGAATATTATGGACCGACTGTTGCTTAATCATCACAAAATTTGGCGGACGGACTGGCGTTCGCGCTTGCACAAACTTCTGCCGGACCCGGCGCGCTGACAATTGTGTAAAATGCGCGTTATTTCCATATTCTCTAAGCCCTTAAACTCCGGTCAAGCGCAGGCTCAGGTTTCCACTGCAACGGAGTCGGTTTCCCATGAAACGAGGGGGCGGCATGTAATCCTGCGTTTAGCCCGGCTCGGTAACTAAATGTGGTATTTCGACAACATGGCATTCTGGTTGTTACTTTTGGTTGGCGGATAGCGATCATTTGCGTATCAGGCGGGATTATGGCCCCAGTAAAACCCCGTCTGGCAGACTTTCTGCCCTATCGCCTTTCAGTAACCTCAAACGCTGTCAGCGCGCGCATTGCAGCGGATTACAAGACGCGATTTGGGGTCAACGTCCCCGAATGGCGCGTGATGGCCGTGCTGGGCGATGTCGGCGCTTTGACCCAGCGCCAGCTGGTCAGTGCCACGTTCATGGACAAGGTCGCCGTCAATCGCGCGTGCAAGGTCCTGGCGGATCGCGGGCTGGTCGCACGAAGCCCGAATGACAGCGATGGCCGCTCGCATCTGCTCGAACTCACCGAATCGGGGCGCGAAATGCACAGCCAGATCATGCCGCTTGGGCTCAGCCTGGAAGAACGGCTGGTCGAATGCCTGACCGCGGCGGAACAGCGCAGCCTGCGCCGCATCCTCGACAAGCTGTTCGCACAGGTCCGTGCCACCGACATGAATTGAACGTCTCGCACGGGTGGCCCGCGACGCCGGCGCGACAAATACGGCGGTCATAACAAAAAGGCGGCGGGGACGTGATCCCCGCCGCCTTTTTCGTTGTGCTGACGCCGCCTACGACTTCCGGTTGAGGAAGGTGTCGGAGATGGCGCAGGCCGCAGGACCCAGGATCACGATGAACAGCACCGGCAGGATGAACAGGATCAACGGCACGGTCATGATCGCAGGCAGGCGAGCCGCCTTTTCCTCGGCCCGCATCATGCGTTGGTTGCGGAATTCGGCCGAAAGCACGCGCAGCGCGCTGGCGAGCGGCGTGCCGTAACGTTCGGTTTGCACCATCGTCGTCGTCACGCCCTTCACCGCTTCGAGATCAACGCGATAGGCGAGGTTGTCGAACGCCTGCTTGCGTTCGGACAGGAACGACAGTTCGATCGAGGTCAGGGCGAATTCGTCGGCGAGTTCGGGATAGGCGCGGCCCAGTTCCTTTGACACGCGACCGAAGGCGGCGTCGACGGTCAGGCCGGCTTCGGCGCAGATCACCAACAGGTCGAGCGCATCGGGCAGGCCCTTGCGGATTGCCGTCGTGCGCTTGCCGATCACGTTCTTGAGCCAGATGTCCGGCCCCTTGTAACCGAAGATCAGGATCGCGGCGAAAGTGTTGAAGCGACGGATGCTGCCCCATCCGGGGTACATGTCGGTCCAATAGATCATGGTCGCGGCCAACAGGCCGAAAGTGATCATCAGGACCGGGCGCGCCGCCACGACGATATAGGCCAGTTCCTTGCGGCGGATGCCGGCCTGCGTCAGTTTCTGTTCGATCGTGGCCAGCTGCGAATCCTGCAACATCTTCAACGAGCCGAGGATGTCGCGGATCTTGTTCGTGACGTCGGTCTTGCGGCGGATCGAGCGGCGCACGTTGATCGTGCCCATCAATCCGGCCTTTAGGTCTTCGCGCCTTGCGGCCAGCGACTTCACGCGCTTGGCCATCGGGTCGCGGACGGTGACAGCAGCATAGACTGCCATCATCGCGGCAAGTGCGGCGATGCCGGCGAGCAGGGTTCCGACGAGGATGACGTCGAAGCCGAGAAGCGTTGGACCTGCGGGATTGTTGATCATTGCCTGTGCCCTTTCCCGCTCAGATCTCGAAACTGACCATTTTGTACATGACGAACCCGCCAAGGCTCATCCACACCAGGCCGCCAAGCCCGGTCACGATCAACCGGTCGTCGGTGAAGAAACCGCCGAGGTATTTGGGGTTGAGCATGTACACCATGGTGAACACGATGAAGGGCAGCGCGCCGACGATATAGGCCGACGCCTTGGCTTCGGAGCTCATCGCCCGGATCTTCAGCTTCATCTGCATGCGTTCGCGCAGCACCTTGGCCAGGTTCGAGAGCGTTTCGGCCAAGTTGCCGCCGGTTTCGCGCTGGATGGCCAGGCTGATGCAGAAGAACTTGAATTCGGGCAGGTCGAGCTTGTCCGATGTATCCTGCAGCGAATCGTCGAGCGACTTGCCTACCTTGACGCGATCGACGACCGCCTTGAATTCCTCGCCAACCGGGCCCGGCACTTCGCTTGCCACCACGCTCATGGTTTCTGTGACCGGAAGGCCGGAGCGCAGGCCGCGAACCAGCAGTTCGATGGCGTCGGGGAACTTGGTGTTGAACTTCTTGATCCGCTTGGCGATCAGATACTTGACTGCCATGTGCGGCACACCCGCGCCCAACATCGCCCCGACCATCAGGCCCAGCAGCGGTGCGCTGAACATCAGCATGATCGGGATCGCGGTCAGCGCGGCTATGCCGACGGAGGCATAGATGTACTGGTTGATGGTGACGTCCTTGCCCGTCCGCTGAAGCCGCAGCGCGAGCGCCGCCATCTTCGAATCCGAGCCTGCGACCATGTGGGTTTTCACCCGGCGCGCGGCGACCGCCTTCTTGAACTGGGCTTCGACCTTCGCTTCGCCGTTTTCGGAATGCCGGAAGCGGATCTGCTGAAGGCGCTTGTTCTGCGTCCTGCTCGCCGACGATCCGTAGATCATGATGTAGGCGATGAACATGATCGCGAACATGCCGAGGGCGATAATGCCGATTTGCGCCATATCCATCGTTTGCGTCCTTCAGTGTTCCGTCAAATGACCCGGTCTTCCCGCGCCTTGGCTCAGGCTTTCTGCTTGGAGCCGAGCATCGAGCGCAGGTCGAACTTGTTCATCAGCGATCCCTTGTCCGCCTTGCCCTTGCCGCCTGTCTTGCCCTTGCCCGAACCTGTGCCGACGACGGTTTCGCCGCCGCTCGACACGATTTCGCGGCTGAGTTCGCGCAGCACCATCGACGCCTTGCTGCCCCGGCTCGCTTCGACCATGACCTGACCCAGCTTGGCTGCATGGGTCGCGGCCTTGACGTCGGCGGGGATCACATAGTCGATCTTGCGTTCGATCGATGCTTCGAAGTCGGCGCGGCTGATCTCGCCCGTGCCTTGCGCAACACGGTTTGCCACGATGATCGGGCGAACGTGTTCGGCATGGCTGGACGCCCATGACAGGATGCGGATCGCATCGCGCGCCGAAGCCAGCGTCAGTTCCGTGGCGAGCACGAACACGTCCGCGCCGTTCAGGATATGCGGGAAGTTGATGAGCATGTTGCGCGGCAAGTCGACGACGGTCATGTCGAAGGCCTGCCGGAACTCGTCCTCAAGCTGCACGAACGCTGAGCCATCGGTCATCAGCGGCGTGTGGATCGGCGCTTCGGCCGACAGCACCGACAAGTGGTCGTTGGCGCGAACCATCGCGCGTTCGATGAACAATCCGTCGATGCGCGAAGGATTGTCGATGGCATCGGTCAGGCCGCGGCCCGGTTCGAGATCCATCGTCAGGGCGCCGGTGCCGAAATGCACGTCGAGGTCGAGCAGGGCGGTCGGCAACTTGTGTTCTGTGCTGAACAGCCACGCCATCGACGTCGCGATGGTCGATGCGCCGACGCCGCCACGGGTGCCGACGACCGCGGTCATCACGTGATCGCGGGCGCCGCTGGTGTCGCCCGACGAACGCGGGGCGCTGAACACGGTCTGAGCCTGGATCAGGGCATCGCGCACGGCATCTTCGGTCAGCGGTTTCAGGAGGTAATCCTGGATGCCGCTGGCGGTCAGGTCGCGGTAAAGGCGCACGTCGTTGACCTGGCCGATCGCGATGACGACCGTGCCGGGTTCGCAGACTTCGGCCAGCGCGTTGATGTCGCCCAGCGGGTCGCCGCATTCGGATAGGTCGACCAGCAGGATCGACGGGCTGGCCGATACCGAGAGGGTCTGGACTGCATTGCGCAGGCCGCCCTTGTTGCATTTTTCGTGCGACAGCCCGAGTTCGGAGGCTGCGTTGCGAACCACGTCCATCGACGCTTCGTCGCAAAGAAACGCGGCGAAACTGTCGCGATCGCTTTGGGCCGACATGCCGACGCCAGGTGTCCAGGGAGCATTCATCGGTTTCATCCTCGCTTATTTGGAGTCAGACGCGACTTCGTTGACCTTGTTGCCTTCGCCGGTGGTCTTCGCTTCGCGGTAGGCCTCGATGGCTTTGGTCGAACTCATCACGACGGTTTCGCCCGATCCGCGCTGACCGCGCAGAAGGTCTTCAGGATCGGCGATCATCGCGGCGAGATTGCCGTTGATCGCGCACCCGTAACCGGGGCTGGTGGCATTGTTCGGGTTCGAATCGGACTGCGCGCTCCAATTGGGGCAGTTCGGCACGCTGGCGACCGAACGGGTCACCACCACGCGGGCGACGCCCGGTGCGACAACGCCGTCGATTACAGGCGACGTGGTGTTGAGCAGAAAACCTTCGTTGTCCGCCAGTTCGGCCAGATCGTCGCGAGCGGCGATGCTGAGGCTTCGCGCATCGACCGAAACCTTGTCGCCATAGCCGAGATCGAGTGCGTCGAACCAGTCCGTCAGCCGGCGCTGTTCGCTGGTCGGGATGCCCGAAGCGCTGGTCTGCACGTCGAACACGTAGTTCGTGCGGCTGACGACCGGCTGGTTGTCGGAATAGAGCGAACGATTGGTTGCCACGCCGCCGGCGCAGGCCGAGAGGCCGATCGTCGCGACCAGCGCGAGGGCCAGCGGGCGGACCGTCCGGGTGAACCGTTTGTCAGTGTGCAAGGTCATCACCATTGTCCTTCGATCAGAACGAGAAGCCGGGGGCGGAACCGCCCGCGTCGGCGCTACGGACCGGCTTGTCGGCCGGGTTGGCGGATTGCGGCGTGGCCGCGCTGATGCCGGGCGAAACAATGTCCTGCGTCGCGCTGGGCATCGGTCTGCGGGCGCCGGTTACGCCGTCGGTGTTCTTGTTGAGCAAGAGACGCTCGAACTCGCCGGGCGCGCGCAGGCCGTCGGTCGGCAGCACGATGTCGGCATCGTCAACCGGCTTCACCAGGTACGGCGTCACCACGATGACCAGTTCGGTCTCGCCCTTGCGGAAGTTGTTCGAGCGGAACAGATTGCCCAGGATCGGGATGTCGGCAACACCCGGCGTCTTGTCGATGGCGCTGTTCCAGTTGTTCTGCAAAAGGCCCGCGATCATGAAGCTCTGGCCCGAACCCAGCTCGATCGTCGTTTCGGCGCGCCGCACGGTGAGCGAGGGGATCTGGAAGCCGCTGACGACGACCGCGCCCTGGCTCGACAGTTCCGACACTTCGGGACGGACGCGCAGCGAGATGCGGCCATTGGCGAGCACCGTCGGGGTGTAGGACAGGCTCACGCCGAACTTCTTGTATTCGATCGAGGTCGAACCGAGGCCCGAGCTGACCGGGATGGGATATTCGCCGCCCGCCAGGAAATCCGCGGTTTCGCCCGACAGCGCGGTGAGGTTGGGTTCCGAAATGGTGGTGACGAGGCCCGAGGTTTCGCCAACGTCGAGCGCGGCGGCAAGGTCGAGGCCGAGGAACTTGCCAAGGCCGCCCAGCGTGGTTGCCGGTGCGTTCTGCTTGATCAGACTGGAATTCGCGCCGGTCGCGGTGCCGCCAACGAACAGGTCGCCGTCGACAGTCCACTTGGGCAGGAAGTCGGTGCGGCCTTGGGCCACGCCGAATTTGAAGCCGCTGGTGCTGTCATAAGTGTTGACGGTGGCGCCCAGCACGCGGACCAGCGAACGGCTGACTTCCGCAAAACGGACGCGCAGGTTGACCTGCAGCGGGGTGGCGAGGCGCAGGCGGCTGATGACGTTGGTTTCCGCGCCGACGAAAGCCGATACGAGCCGTTCGGCTTCGGCTGCGTCTTCGGGGGCGGCAACGGTGCCGGTCAAGAGGACGGTGTTGTTCATCGTCGCGGTCTGGATACGCGCTTCGGGCATCGCCAGGTCGAGCATCTGGTCGATGCTGGACAGGTTGTTGCCGACCCGGATGACCGACGACCACACGATGTTGCCACCGGCGTCGCTGGCGTAAAGCGTCGTTTCACCGGGCTTCTTGCCGAGTACGAAGACCTGGTTGGTTGACTTCACCTGCACGTCGGCGATCGATTCGTCGGCGATGAAGATGTCGGCCATGCGGCCACTGACATTGACCAGCTGCCCGGTGCCGATCGACACGACCACTTCGTTGGTCGGCTTGGCCATCGTCTGGGCCGCCGCGGTGCCGGAGATCCCGGCCATGCCGATCGACGCCAGTGCGGTGGCGGCGAAGGCGATGCTCGCGAACGTGCGTTTCATCTTGGTTCCCCCCTGGGAATGAATGATCTTGTTCATGGTCGTCCGGTCCTTGTTCGCAGGGCGGCCTTAGCGGGCCACCGACACGGCTTGCATGCTCGTGCCGCGCGTGATCCGGACGGTGGGGCCGCTCGGCATGGCCGGTGCGGTGCGGGCGGTGTTGCCGGTATCGCCACCCATGAAGGCGGGTGCCGCCGACCTAGGCGCCGCTGCCGGAGCACGCGATCCGCCGTTCGAGAAGCGCGACTGGAAGCGCGAAACGTCGCCACCGGTCTGGAACGTAGAGCGACCTTCCTGCGGCTGGTTCATGGCGAGACGAAGGATTTCCTCCTCCTCGTCGGCGCTGGCGCCTTCGGGGACGACGACTTCGCCTTTGGCGATCGCGTTGTCGAGTTCGGCGCGGGTGTCGGCAAGCGGGCGCAGCGCCAGGCTCAGCGAACCGAGCTTCTGGGCGACGGCAACCTTTTCGGCGATTCGCGGCGTGGCTTCGATGGTGACGAGGCTGGTGCGCGAGACCACCGTCTTGCCGTCCACGACTTCGCTATCGGTGCGCTGGTCGGTGGCGAGGATGCGCAAGTTGCGCAGCACGGTTTCGGTGGCGCTGAACGGTTCGCCTTCCGTCCCGCCGCTCACGCTTTGCGTCAGCAGGAGATCGACGCGGTCGCCCGGGAAGATGAAGCCGGCGACGGCGGTCTTGGCCGAAACGGGGATGGTGACGGCGCGCATGCCGGGGCCAAGCGCAGCGGCAAGGAAGCCGCGGTCACCCGGCTTTACCAGCGCGCCCTGCGTCACGGGCTGGCCCGCGGTGATGGGAAAGCGCGACACGGTGCCAAGCAGCTGGCTCATGTCGGCCTGGCCTTCGACGAAATAGGCGTCCTGCACCATTTCTTCGGGCCAGAGTTTGAACTGCAGCGCGTCGGCCGTGATGATCGTGCCGATCGGCAGCTTGCGCGTGGCGATCAGCACCCGGGGACCTTCGGGCGTCTTGTTGGCAGCCGCGACGGTAGGGGTCGCATTGCCGGCGAACATGGAACGGGCCATCAGCGCGGTTCCCACCGCGACGAACAGCGCTACCATCAGCAATATCAGCTTCTTCTTGTCCATGGCTCAAGGCCCCTTCGTCGTGTGCATCCCGGCGTCCCATTTCCGATTCTTGGATCACCGCTATGTCCGGCAAGTTGGCCGGCAATGGTTAAAATCAGGTCAAGACAGCATGGAATTCGTTGTCATCGTCGCATGAAGCCCCGGACCGTACCGCCCGGCGAGCAGCATCAGCATGCAAACCGCGACCGAAATGCCGTAGGGAACCTGCAACTGTTTTGCCTCCAGCCCCGACCGTTTGATGCGGCGGTGGCGCGCGATCATCGCCGCCGTCAGCACGCCGTTGGCGATGCAGATCATCAGCATCAGCACGCCGAACGTCGTCGGCGGCAGCCACAGCGCGATCGCGGTCAGCAACTTCACATCGCCGCCGCCCATCTGGCGCAGCCTGAACATGAGCGCACCGAACGCGAACATGCCCGCCGCCAGCAGCAATTGCACCGCGACGCCCGGCCAGATCGCCAGTCCCGACGCCCACCAGAACGCCGGGGCGAATGCCGCGACGGTCAGCGTCAGCCGATTGGTGATCTTGCGCGAACGGATGTCGGTGAACGCCCCGTAAAGCACTGCGATTGCCAATCCGGCAAGCAATCCGTAAGTGACCATTCCTGCGTTCATGTCGGGCCCCTCATGGTCCGCCCCCGGCGCGAAATCGGCCCGGGTTGGAAAAATTTACCTTGATGGGTGCGGTCTAGGCGGGATGGCTTACCAAACAGTAACCACGCGACAGGGGACGCCGTTAGCCACGTGATTCAGACAGCTTCCGAAATTCGCCGGGTCATCCCCGATGCCGCGACCGAAACAGCGTGGATCGCGGCAGACGGTCATCGATTACGCCGCATCGATTGGCGCCGCATCGATCGGGGTGGCGGGCAAGGCGACGTCGCGGCGCGCGGGTCGCTATTATTCCTGCCGGGACGGGGCGACAGTTACGAAAAATATCTGGAGTCGATGCACGAGATGTACCTTGCCGGATGGCAAGTGACGGGGCTGGACTGGCGCGGACAAGCCGGATCGGGTCGGCTGGGATTAGACGCGACGACCGGACATGTCGCGGATTTCGCCCAGTGGGTCGACGATCTCGTCGCGTTCTGGCGCGAATGGTGTCGCGAAACGCCGGGACCGCACGTGGTGCTGGGCCATTCGATGGGCGGGCATATCGTCCTGCGCGCGTTGGAGGAGCGATCGATCGATCCCGCCGCGGCGGTGCTGGTCGCGCCGATGCTGGGTTTTGCCGGCGTGCCGCTGCCCTATGCCTTGCTTCACGCGTTTGCGAAGTTGCGATCGCGCACGGGCGATAGCCGCCGCCCGGCCTGGAAGTGGAGCGAGAAGCCAGGCGAATTGCCCGCCGGGCGCGCCGCCTTGTTGACCCACGATGCCGAACGTTACGCGGACGAGGAATTCTGGCGCGAGGAACGCCCGGAACTCGTCATGGGCCCGGCAAGCTGGGGTTGGCTGGAACAGGCGTTGGCGTCGATGCGCCGGATCATGGCACCCGATTCGCTGGCGCGCGTACGCACCCCAATCCTGATCATAGCGTCGAGAGCGGACCGACTGGTTTCTCCCCGCGCGATTCGCAAGGCGGCGGCGCTGCTACCCGATGCGCAGTTGGTTGAATTCGGGCCCGAATCCGCACACGAAATCCTGCGCGAGGTCGATCCGGTGCGCGACCGGGCACTGGCGGCGATTCGCGATTTCCTCGATCAGCGGGCGCCGCGCGCATGATTCCGGACAAGGTCGATATCGTCATCGTCGGCGCAGGCATGGCGGGGGCCAGCCTTGCCGCCATGGTCGCGCCCCACGCATCGGTGCTGGTCATCGAGGGGGAAGATCAGCCCGGATACCACGCGACCGGGCGTTCGGCGGCGTTCTGGGAAGAAACCTATGGCGGACCGGGCGTCTTTCCGCTGACCGCCGCGTCGGGGCCATACTTGCGCGATGGCGGGTTCCTGTCCTTTCGCGGCGCGATGAATATCGGGCGCGAAGCCGACCGCGCGAAAGTGGAGGCGTTCGTCGCCCGATTCGCGAGGCTTGGCGCCGAGATCGAATTACTGGACCGCGCAGCCATGGAACGGCACGTGCCGTGGCTGCGCGAAGACTGGACTTGCGCATCGTGGGAGCCATCATGCTCCGACATCGACGTTGGCGCGCTTCACGCCCATTTTCTGGCCGAGGCAAAGGGGCAGGGGGCAGGAATTCGCGTGCGGTCGCGGCTGGTAGCGGCGGAACGAGGTGCAGGCGGCTGGACCCTGACGCTCGCGGACGGAGCGCGGCTGGGCTGCGACGTGCTGGTCGATGCGGCGGGGGCATGGGCAGACGATATCGCGCGCATCGCGGGTGCCGCGCCGCTGGGCATTGTGCCGCTGCGCCGCACGGTGGTGCAATTGCGCACCGAGCCCGCCGCGACGGACACGCTGCCGCTGACGCTTGACATCAACGGCGGGTTCTATTTCAAGCCCGAGAGCGGGCGCGTCTGGCTGAGCCCGCACGACGAAACGCCATCCGCACCGTGCGATGCCGCGCCCGAAGAACTTGACGTGGCGGTGGCCGTCGAACGCTTGCAGGGCGTCGTCGACTGGCGAATCGAGGCGGTGGAGCGCAAGTGGGCTGGCCTGCGCAGTTTCGCCCCCGATAGGCTGCCGGTTTACGGTTTCGACGCACGCGTGCCGGGCTTTTTCTGGTGCGCGGGGCAGGGCGGTTTCGGCATTCAGACCGCGCCCGCCGCATCGGCGCTGGCAGCGGGGCTGTTGCTGAACCGCAATTTTGCGATCGCCGATGGGATCGACCCTGCCGCCTATGCGCCTGCGCGATTTGGCTGATGCGGGGTTGCGAAGCGGCACACGCGGCTTAAAATCGGGGTCCTGACTGCAACCGGGAGTGACAATGGATGGCCCATCGTTTCGAAATCCGTAAAAACAAGAAAGGCGAGTTCGTCGCCTATTTCTGCTACAACAGCGAAACCATGTTCTGGACCGAAGGTTATTCATCGAAATCGAGCGCGAAGAATGCGATCGATTCGATTCTGAAGAACGGGCCGACCGCCGAAGTGGTCGATACCACGACCGACTGACCGGCTAACGACCGACCGTTGCTACGACGCCGCCGCGATCAGCGCCTGATCGCTGGCGAGCGCATCCACGCGTTCGTTTTCGGGATGGCCGGCGTGCCCCTTTACCCAGTGCCAGCGAATCGTGTGCGGGGCCGTGGCGTCCAGCATGGCGCGCCACAGGTCTTCGTTCAGAACGGGTTTTTTCGCCGCCGTCTTCCAGCCGCGCTTCTGCCAGTTGTGCACCCAGCTGGTGATGCCGTCGATCACGTACTTGCTGTCGGTGAACAGGTCGACTTCACACGGGCGGGTCAGTGCGTTCAGCGCTTCGATCACCGCGGTCATTTCCATGCGGTTGTTGGTCGTGTCGCGCTCGCGCCCCGAAAGCTCGCGTTCCGTCTCGCCCTTGCGCAGCAACGCCCCCCAGCCGCCTGGTCCGGGATTGCCCTTGCACGCGCCGTCGGTGTAAATTTCGATACGGCTCATGCCGCGAACGCCTGCGCGCCATGGGTGCGATAGAATTCGTACCGTTCGAAAAAGGCGCACGGATCCTTGCGCGTCACCAGCGCGTCGGCGGGCGTGTTCAACCAGTCGTAGGCGCGGGTCAGAACGAACCTGAGCGCCGCCCCTTCGGCCAAGATCGGCAGCGCCGCGCGTTCTTCGGGGCTGAGCGGGCGGACCGATTCGTAACCTGTCAGGATCGCCCGGCCGATGGCGGCGTCGTGGCGTTTGCCGTCGGGCGAAAAGCTCCACGCCGCGTGGGTCACCGCGAGATCGTAAGCCATCGGCCCGGTGCATGCGAAGTAGAAGTCGATAAGGCCCGACACCGCGTCGCCGACCAACAGGACGTTGTCGGGAAACAGGTCGGCATGGATGACCGATTGCGGCAGGCCCTGCGGCCATGCGGCGATCACTTCCTCCACCGCGGTAGGCACGACGGCGAGCCGCGCATCGATTTCGCCCCAGCGTCCGTCGCATGCCCCGGCAAAGCGGCGCCATGCTGCATGCCCCATCGAATTGGCGCGTTTGCGCGGATAGTCGAGGGCGGCAAGGTGGACCTGCGCCAGCGCGTGCCCGACCGCCTCTGCCTGCGCGGGTGTGGGTTTGTCGGCCGAAATACCGGGCAGGAATTCAATCAGGGCAAGCGATTTCATCTCACCCGTATCGGTCGCAAATTCGCGGAAAGCCGCGCCCGACCGATCGTGCATCGTGCGCGGCACCGGGCAGCCCGCCGCCGCGAGGTGATCGAGCAGTCCGAGGAAGAAGGGCAGTTCCTCCACCTCGGTCCGTTCCTCGTAAACGGTGAGGATAAAGCGCCGACTGCCTTTCGAACCGGTGCCCTTGGCCCCGCCTGTCGTCTCGATCAGCCAGTTGCTGTTGGACACGCCCTCGGCAATGCCCTTCGCGCTGGTCAGTTCGCCGACGTCGAATGCGGCGATAAGCTCGGCCATCGCCTCGGCCCCGATGCGCGTATAGACGGCCATGCGCTTCTCGCCTCAGTCCTGCAGCTGGCGGGGCAGCTTGAAGGTGATCCGTTCCTGCGCGGTGCGCACGACCTCCTCGGTCAACGGCCGGATCGCGGCTAGGGCATCGACCACTTCGCGCACCAGCACTTCGGGTGCCGAAGCCCCGGCGGTAAGCCCCAGGGTTTCGATCCCGTCAAGCCATGCGGGATCGATTTCGCTACCGCGCTGAACCAGCCTGGCGGGGGTGCCCATGCGTTCGGCCACTTCGACAAGGCGCAGCGAATTGGACGAATTGGGCGCGCCGATAACCAGCAACAGCTCGCATTCGCCCGCGATCGCCTTGACCGCGGCCTGACGGTTTGACGTCGCATAACAGATGTCGTCGGCCTTGGGCGCGACGATCTGCGGATAGCGCGCGACCAGCGCGGCGATGATCTGCGCGGTGTCGTCCACCGACAGGGTCGTTTGCGACAGATAGGCGAGTTCCTGATCTGGCCCGAAGGTGAGCTTCGCCACGTCGGCTTCGGTTTCGACCAAGGTCATCGCGCCTTCGGGCACCTGTCCGAAAGTGCCGACGACTTCGGGATGGCCCTTGTGCCCGATGAACAGGATGTGGCGTCCAGCCTCCAGCTGCCGTTCGGCCTGGCGATGCACCTTGCTGACCAGCGGGCAAGTCGCGTCGAGATAGTCGAGCCCGCGACTTTCCGCATCCGCGGGCACCGATTTGGGCACGCCATGAGCGGAAAAGACGACCGGCACGCCGTCGGGCACTTCGTCCAGTTCCTCGACGAAGATCGCGCCCTTGGCTTTCAGCGAATCGACGACAAAGCGGTTGTGCACGATTTCGTGCCGAACATAGACCGGCGCGCCATAACGGGCGAGCGCGCGGTCCACGATCTCTATCGCGCGGTCGACGCCGGCGCAGAACCCGCGGGGGGCGGCGATAAGCAGGCGCAGCGGCTTGTCGCTGTCGCCAGCGGCGGGATGTGCGTCGGTTCGGGCAAGTGGGGTGGTTTCCATCGTGCCGCCCTTTAAGCGCGTGGGGGTGCCAAGGTAAAGCGCCGGTCTGGCAAGGACCGATCTGGCGCGACGAATTTGCAAGGCAAAGGTGCGCTCGTAAACGCTGGAGACAGGTTTATCGGGCCAACAGGGGGCAAGATGCCATCCGCGCATTGCCGTTGCGGCGCTTGGCGGCTAGGGCATGCGCGCAAGAAGACCTTCTCATCTTTATCCTTGGCAGGGGTTACGCCACCGATGACTTTCCGTTTCCGTCCCGCCGCCGCGATGGCGCTGGTTGCCGCCCTTGCCCTTACCGGTTGCAAGTCCGAAGGCGATCTCGTGGTCGATCAAGGCGTGGGCATCACCGCGGTGCGTACGCTGTGTCCTGCCGTGGGCGTGCCCGATTACACCGGGAACGTGACCTTGTTCAGCCAGCCCGGCGCACAGACCGCGTCCGCACTCGACGTTACGGGGGTCATCACCAATGTCCGTCCGACGTGCAACGAAACCGGCGCGCAGGTCTATTCCGAAGCGACGTTCGACGTCATCGCCACGCGCCGCGATGCTTCTGTCGCGCGCAGCGTCGATCTGCCCTATTTCGTCACCGTGATGCAGGGCGGTTCCGCCGTCGTATCGAAACAGGTCGGCACTGCCCGCGTGAATTTCGCCGCCGGACAGGATCGCGCGACAGCCACGGCGCGGGCTGGGGCCTATGTCGATGCCGCCGCCGCGACGCTTCCGGCCGAAATCCGCGACCGCATCACCAAGCGGCGCAAGGCGGGCGACACCGACGCCGCGCTTGATCCGCTGGCCGATCCCGAGGTGAAGGCGGCGATCGCCCGCGCCACGTTCGAGGTTCTGATCGGATTCCAACTGACTCAGGAACAGCTCGCTTATAACGCCACGCGTTAAGCGACGGCCCAAAGGCGGTTTTGCCGGGGCGGCGCTTTTGCTCTTGTGCGCTTTTCCTTGGTGGCAATGTCGGCTAGGCGCGCCGGCATGACCCACACAACGACCATTCACGGCATCATGTCCCGCGCCGTCGATACCGCGCTCGACGCTCTTGTCGCCAAGGGCGCGCTGCCCGCCGATGTCAGCCGCGAAAACGTCGCGGTCGAACCGCCGCGCGATCCCGCCCATGGCGATCTTGCCACCAATGCGGCGATGGTGCTGGCTAAACCGGCCAAGACCAATCCCCGCGCGCTGGCCGAAGCACTGGTCGCCGAACTGTCGGCGCTGCCCAACGTGACAGAGGCTACGATCGCGGGGCCGGGGTTCATCAACCTGCGGCTGGCGCAGACAGCGTGGCTGGACGAAGTGGCCGCCATCGCGGAGCTGGGCGATGCCTATGGCCGGTCGGCGATGGGAGCGGGGCGCACCGTGAACATCGAATACGTCTCGGCCAACCCCACTGGCCCGATGCACATGGGCCATTGCCGCGGCGCGGTCGTCGGCGATGCGCTGGCGGGCCTGCTGGAATTCGCAGGGTTCGCGGTCATCAAGGAATACTACGTCAACGATGCCGGCGCGCAGGTCCAGACGCTGGGCCGGTCGGCGCACCTGCGCTATCGCGAGGCGCTGGGCGAGGACATCGGGGAAATCCCCGAAGGGTTCTATCCCGGCGACTACCTGATCCCCATTGGCAAGGCGCTGGCCGAGGAATTCGGCGACAAGTACATCGGCGCGCCCGAAAGCGAATGGCTCGACCTGTTCCGCACCCGCGCCGTCGCCGCGATGATGGACATGATCCGCAGCGACCTTGCGCTGCTGGGCATTCATCACGACCTGTTTTCCTCCGAAGCCGAATTGCAGGCCGCCGGCAAGCCCGAGGCTGCCGAGGCGTTCCTGCGCGAAAAGGGCCTTGTCTATGACGGCGTGCTCGAAGCGCCCAAGGGCAAGACGCTCGACGATTGGGAGCCGGTGGAACTGCCGCTGTTCCGCTCGACCCAGTTTGGCGACGACCAGGATCGCCCGATCCGCAAATCGGACGGCAACTGGACCTATTTTGGCGCCGATCTCGCCTATCACTTCCAGAAATCGCAGGGCGCCGACGCGCTGATCGACATTTGGGGCGCGGATCATGCCGGCACGGTCAAGCGGATCAAGGCCGCCGTCGCCGCGTTGACAGGCGCCGAAGGCCGCGACCTGCCCTTCGATGTCAAGCTGGTGCAGATGGTGCAGCTGCTGCGCGACGGCCAGCCGGTGAAGATGTCCAAGCGTTCGGGCAGCTTCGTCACGCTGGCCGACGTGGTGGAGGAAGTGGGCAAGGACGTCGTGCGTTTCACGATGCTGACACGCAAGCCCGAAGCGCAGATGGATTTCGATTTCGCCAAGGTGGTCGAGGCGTCGAAAGACAACCCCGTCTTCTACGTCCAGTATGCCCACGCGCGCATCTGTTCGACCCTGCACAAGGGCGCGGAGGCCGGTTTCGGACCGTCGCCCGCGCATCTCGACCTGCTGGGCGAAGAAGAAATGGAACTGGTCAAGGTCGCCGCGCAGTTCCCGCGCATGGTCGAAGCCGCCGCAAGGGCGCGCGAACCGCACCGGATCGCCTTTTTCCTCGGCGATTTGGCCGCCGCGTTCCACGCATACTGGAACATCGGTAATGACCGGGTCGACAAGCGTTTCGTGGTCGCCGACAATGCCGAATTGTCGGGCGCGCGGCTTTATCTCGCGTCGCAAGTCGGACAGGTGATTCGCAACGGCCTTGCCATTCTCGGGGTCGAAGCGGCGGAGCAGCTTTGAGCGAGGTCGCGCGTGAATACTGAGGCAGGTGACACCGAAGGTCGGCTCGCGCTGGGAGAGCCGGAACTGCGCCTGCCGTGGCTCGAATCGGCTGACGAAGACATCGACGAAGGGCTCGACTGGGGCCGCATCGGCAAGTTCGTCGGCATCGTCGCGATCATCCTGTTGGCGCTGGCCGCCATTGCCGTTGCGACAAGCGAATGGGCCAGCGCCCCGCCCGAAGGCGACGGATCGCTGATCGAGGCGCCCGACGCGCCTTATAAGGTCCGGCCGAGGGACAAGGGCGGCATGACCGTCGCGGGAACGGGCGACAGTTCGTACGAAGTGGGGCAGGGCGTCGATAACGAAGCGACGCTGGCCGAACGCGAAGCCGACGCCGTGCCCGTGGCGACGCCATCGTCGAGCGCGACACCGACCGCAACGCCCGCGCCGCCGCTATCGGGCGTAGCAGTGCAGATCGGCGCCTATTCGACCGAAGCCGACGCGCAAACGGGCTGGGATTTCCTGCGCACGCGGTACGAACCCTTGGGCGGATATGACCGGCGCATCGTGCAGGGCCGGGCCGACATCGGCGTCGTCTATCGCCTGCAGGCCATCGCCGGATCAACTGCATCGGCCTTTGCCCTGTGCGACGACATGCGCCGCAACGGGATCGAGTGCCAGGTGAAGCGCTAAGGGCGCAAAGCCACGAAGAAACGGCGCGCGAATTATGGGCATGGCGGCATCGCACCCCTTGCTTCGCGGCCATCCATGCGGGAACCTTGCGGGATTATGACGCCAGCGATCTTCGGCATGTCCGGCCTTATGCTCACGGACGCGGAACGGGCCTTTTTCGCCTCGTGCAATCCGGCGGGGTACATCCTGTTCGGACGCAACTGCGACACGCCCGATCAGATGCGCGCGCTGACCGACGATTTGCGCGGCCTGCACGGACGCGACGAGCTGCTAATCCTGATCGATCAGGAAGGCGGCCGGGTTTCGCGGATGAAACCGCCGGCATGGCCCGCCTATCCACCGCAGGGCGTGTTCGACCGGTTGTATGATGTCGCGCCGATCAGCGCGATGGAGGCGGCGCGTTGCAACGCCCGCGCCATCGGGCTCGACCTTGCCGAAGCGGGCGTCAGCAGCGATGCGCTCCCCTTGTTGGACGTCCGGCACGAAGGCGCGCACGACGTGATCGGCGACCGGGCGTTGGGGTCTGATCCGATGCGCGTCGCCGCGCTGGGCCGGGCGGTGCTGGACGGATTGGCGGACGCGGGCGTGGTCGGGATCGTCAAGCATATGCCGGGCCATGGCCGAGCGCTGTGCGACAGTCACAAGAACCTGCCCACCGTCACCGCCAGCGATGAAGAACTGGCCGTCGATCTTGCCCCGTTCGAGGTGTTGCGGAACGCGCCCATGGCGATGAGCGCGCATATCGTGTTCGAAGCGTGGGACCCGCTGCGCCCCGCGACGCAATCGCCGACGGTGATAGAAAACATCATCCGCAAGCGCATCGGTTTCGGCGGCCTGTTGATGACCGACGACATCGACATGCAGGCGCTCTCGGGCACGATCCCCGAACGGTCCGCCGCCGCGATTGCCGCCGGTTGCGACGTCGTGCTGAACTGCTGGGCAAGAATGGACGAGATGGAGGGCATATGCGCCGCCCTCCCCGAAATGAGCGCCAAATCGCGCGCCCGGCTCGATACCGCAATGGCGGGCGCGAACGTTGCTTGTCCCTTCGATGGGGCGGAGGAGCGGGCAGAGGCGATCGCCAAACGCGACGCGTTACTGGAAGCTGCGGGCGTGTCGGCATGACCGATCCGGGCGAGCCGCAGCAATTGCCGCTCGCCACGGCGGACATGCCCGATTTTGCATGGCCCGACGATGCTGCGGGCGAGCGGGCTGAACCGGACCGCGACGACCCCGCCCGGCTCTATCTCGACATCGACGGGTGGGAAGGGCCGCTCGACATCCTGCTCGATCTGGCTCGACGGCAGAAGGTCGACCTGCGCAAGATCTCGATCCTCGAACTGGTCGACCAGTACCTCGCATTCATCGACCGGGCGGGCGAAATGAAGCTGGAACTCGCCGCCGACTATCTCGTCATGGCGGCATGGTTGGCCTACCTGAAATCCGCGCTGCTGCTGCCCAAGGAGGAGCAGGAGGACCCCAGCCCCGCGGAGCTCGCCCTGCGGCTGCAACTGCGGTTGCAGCGGCTGGCCGCGATGCGAGAGGCGGCGGCGCGGCTGATGGCGCGCGACAGGCTGGGTCGCGACGTGTTTGGCCGCGACGCGCCCGAAGGGTTGCGCGTGCTGAAGAAACGGGCGTGGCAGTGTGAATGGTTCGATCTCGTGCAGGCGTACGGACAGGTAAAGGCCCGCACCGCGCCGGTCGTCCACATGGTGCGCGAACGCATGGTGATGACGCTGGAAAGCGCGCTGAACCGGGTGTCGGCCATGTTGGGCGTCGCGATCGACTGGATGGAACTGCGCCAGTTCCTGCCGCCCCATGCCGACCCGAAGCTGAAGAAATCGGCGCTCGCCTCCAGCTTCGTCGCCGCACTCGAACTCGCCAAGCAGGGGCGGGCCGAATTGGCGCAGGACGAAACGTTCGGGCCGTTGCGTCTCCGGGTGCTGAAAAAGGGCGACAAGTGAGCGAGCCCGACGACCTTGTCCGCGCGGTCGAAGCGGTGCTGTTCGCATCCGAACGCCCGTTAAGCCGCGAAGAAATCGGCGAACATCTTGGCGGCGCGGACGTGCGCGAAGCGCTGGCGGAGCTGGAGGAAACCTACCGGACCCGGGGCGTCACCCTCGTGAAGCGGGGCAGGCTCTGGCATTTCCAGACCGCGCCCGATCTTGCCCACCTATTGCGGCGTGAGCGGGAGGAGGTTCGGCGCCTGTCGCGCGCGGCGACCGAATGTCTTGCCATTGTCGCATATCACGAACCCGTCAGCCGCGCCGAAATCGAATCGATTCGCGGGGTGCAGACGGCCAAAGGCACACTGGACGTCTTGATGGAGGCGGGCTGGGTGCGCATCGCCGGGCGGCGGGACGTGCCGGGCCGTCCGGTGATCTATGCCACGACGCCCGAATTCCTCACCCACTTCGGCCTCGCCACTCGGCGCGAGCTTCCCGGATTGGCTGAATTGCGCGCTGCGGGCCTGCTGGACCCGGTGGCAGAAGCGATGGAGCGCGAAATGGACGCGCATGCAGAAGTGGCTTCGCAGTCGGCGGAATCCGTTGAAGACGATGCGATGGATGGCGACACGCCGTCACTGGATATGGGCGATCAAAGCGCCTAGATAGGGGCGGACACAAGGGCTCTTGGCCCGATTAGGAGAATTCCCGTGAACGTCGGCCCCTGGCAACTGATCATCATCGCGCTCGTGATCCTCGTCCTGTTCGGGCGCGGTCGCATTTCCGAAATGATGGGTGACTTCGGCAAAGGCATCAAGAGCTTCAAGCAGGGCATGAACGATGAAAGCAGCAAGGACATGATGCGCATTGAACAGTCACGCGAAGCGACCCCGCCGGCATCCAGCGCGCCTGTGACCCCTTCGGCGACCACTTCGAACACTGCCGTGCCTGCCGAAACGACGACGGACGGCGACAAGATCGCCTGATCTCGCGCGCTCTGCCCATTCGTCGCGACCCGGATAACCGCTGACCCATGTTCGACATCGGCGCCACCGAACTGCTGCTCATCATCGTCGTGGCGGTCATCGTCATCGGCCCCAAGGACCTGCCGCTCGCCATGCGCACCGCCGGTCGCTGGATCGGCAAGATGCGCAAGGTATCCGGCCATTTCCGCGCCGGTCTCGACGCCATCGTGCGAGAGGCGGAGATGGAGGACATGCAGAAGGAATGGGACAAGCGCAACGCCGAGATCATGGCCAAACACCCCACTGCCGACCCCGAAACCGGACGGCTTGAGCATGCTTCTGCCGAGATCGCCGAAGGCCCGGTAGCCACGCCCGAAAGCTTGGTCGATCAGCCCGCGCCTTCCGCGCCGCCCGCGCCCGACCCTGTCGCCGACCCGCAGATGGAGCCGCTGCCACTGTTCGACGACAAACGCGACGCGGCTAAGGACTGACCGGCGCACCCATGTTCAAGGTACCCGATCTCGACGAAACCGAATCGCCGCTGCTCGATCACTTGATCGAGTTGCGCCGCCGCATGATGCGCGCGGTGCTGGCGCTGATCGTCGCCTTTGCCATCTGCATGCCGCTGTCGGACAAGATCTTCGGGTTCCTCGTCCGTCCGCTGACGCAGGCTTTCCCGCCGGGGCAGGGCAAGATCATTTATACCAAGCTCTACGAAGCGTTTTTCGTAGAGATCAAGGTCGCGATCTTCGCCGCGTTCTTCCTCGCCTTTCCGATCATCGCCAACCAGCTGTGGGCCTTTGTCGCGCCGGGGCTCTATGCCAAGGAAAAGAAGGCGTTTCTGCCGTTCCTGTTCGCGTCGCCGATCCTGTTCGTAGCCGGAGCTTCCCTCGCCTACTTCGTGGTGATGCCCACCGCGTTCAAATGGTTCCTGGGCTTTGAAGGCAGCGTCGGCGGCCTGGAGCAGGAGGCCTTGCCCGCGATGGGCGAATACCTCAGCCTCGTCATGCAGTTCATCCTGGCATTCGGCATCAGTTTCCAGTTGCCCGTGCTGATGTTGTTGCTGAACCGCGCAGGAATCGTCAGCCACGTCCAGATGTCGGGCGCGCGGCGTTACATGATCGTCGCCATCTTCATCGTGGCCGCCGTGATAACGCCGCCCGACATCGTATCGCAGCTGATGCTGGCTACGCCGCTGATCCTGTTGTTCGAAGGATCGCTGCTTCTGATGCGGCTGGGCGAGTTGCGGGCAAAGTCAGAGCCGGAGCCCGAACTCGTCGAGAGTGAGAGCGAGGCTCCCTAACGCCCTTCGGGTGCCGCCGCGTTACCCGTCGGCCCGCTCGTTGCTTTACCGGTCGCCGCGCTCGTCGCCGCGCCATAGTTCAACCCGCCGCCGCTTTGCGACCACACCTTGTGCCCTGCGATCCACGTTTCCAGCACGCGCCCCTGTCGCAGCGTTGCCGGCGGGGCGAGCAAGGGGTCGACCGTGACCAGCACGAAATCGGCAAACTCGCCCTTGGCCAGCGTGCCAAAACGACCTTCGGCGCCGACGGCATAGGCACCGCCTTCAGTATAGGCGGCCAGCGCCTGTTCGCGTGAAATGATCTCTTGCGGTTGCCACCCGCCGAACGGCTCGCCGGCCTTATCCTGACGCGTGATGGCATCGGCGATCCCTTCGAACACGTCGGGCAGTTCGACCGGGGCGTCGGAGCCGAATGCTAGGTGCGCCTTGCTGTTCAGCAGCGATTTCCACGCATAGGCCCCGGCGAGCCGATCGGGCGAAAGCCGGGCTTGGGCCATCGTGCGATCGGAAACCTGGTGATGCGGCTGCATCGAGGCGATGACGCCCAATTGCGCGAAACGCGGGATATCCGCCGGGTCGATAACCTGCGCATGTTCGATCCGCCAGCGCCGGTCGCCGGGATAGCTGGCCTGCATTTCCGAAATGGCGTCCAGCGCTTCGCGGTTCGCGGCATCGCCGATGGCGTGGAGCGCGATCTGGAAATCGTCCATGGCCGCCCGGCTCATCAGGTTGCGCAATTGCGTGCCGCCGATCAGCTGCAAGCCCGTGCTGTCGCGCGCGTCGGCATAAGGCTTGGTCAGCCACGCCCCGCGCGATCCCAGCGCGCCGTCCAGCCAAAGCTTCACGCCGATCAGCTTCAGCCGGTCGCCGTAAAGCCACGGGCTCGGCCCCGGACCCGCGATCGTCACCATGTCGTCGACGCCGTTGGCATAGGATGCGATGCGCAAGTGCAACCGGTTGACGTCGGCTTCGCGGCGAACCGCCTGCCAGTCCAGCAGGGTCGTGCCCATGTCGGCCACGGCGGTGATCCCGCGCGCCAGCAGCATTTCCTGCGCCTTGCGGAATGCGATGTCGCGTTCTTCGGGCAGGGGTGGTGGCAGCTTGCTTTCGACCAGCGCGGTGGCGGCGTCGATCAGGATGCCGCTGGGCACACCGCCTGCCTGCACGATCCGGCCCCCTGTCGGCGCCTTGGTCTGCGCGGTTACGCCTGCGCGTTGCAGGGCGAGGCCGTTGGCCCAACCGGCATGGCCATCGGCCCGCAGCAGCCAGACGGGGCGGTCTGGCACGGCCGCGTCCAGCTCTGCCGCGGTGGGCAGGCGGCCGAGATTCCACGCAACCTCGTTCCAGCCGCGCCCGATGATCCACGGCTTGGTCGGGTTGCGCTGCGCGTAATCGGCGATCCGGGTCAGCGCCTCTGCCATGGAAGTCGTGTCCGACAGGTCCAGCCCCATCGCGTTGAAGCCGATGGCGGACAGGTGGACATGCGAATCGATGAAACCAGGCAGCAGCACGCGGCCCTTGCCTTCGACGCGATAGTCGACGTCCTTGTCCTTGGGCTTTTTCGCGCCCTGCCGATATGTGGCCTTTACCCGCCCGGCATCGTCGATCAGCATCGCGGCAAAGCGTTCGACCGTGCCGTCGGGTGCGACCCTGATGCCCTGAACGTCGTCGACAAGCGTGTCCGCCCATGCCGCGATGGGCGCGGTGGCAAGGACAGTGGCGGCAAGGAGGGCGGAAATCTTGGTGCGACCGATCATGGCCGCCGCCTTAAACGGCATTTCAATCGGGCGCCATATCCGATAGGGGCCGCCTTCTATGACAAACACCAATACAGCGACGAACATGGCGGCACCGGGCGATGCCCTGCCGTTCGATGCCAACGACGTTCGGGCCGCGGCGAAAAGCATCGCCGGGCAGGTCGTGCGAACGCCGATCATGTATTCGAAGACGCTGTCCGCCATTACCGGAGCGGATATCTGGCTAAAATTCGAAAACCAGCAGTTCACCGCCGCCTACAAGGAGCGCGGCGCGTTGAACGCGCTGTTGAAGCTGACTGCCGAACAACGCGCGCGCGGCGTCATCGCGGCGTCGGCGGGCAATCATTCGCAAGGGCTGAGCTATCATGGCACGCGGCTGGGCGTTCCGGTCACGATCGTCATGCCGCGCACGACCCCGACGGTAAAGATCATGCAGACCGAATCCGTCGGCGGCAAGGTCGTGCTGGAGGGTGAGACGTTCGACGAGGCTTCGGCCCATGCGCGCAGACTCGAGATCGAACTGGGCCTGACCTTCATCCATCCGTTCGACGATCCGGTCGTCGCGGCGGGACAGGGCACCGTCGGGCTGGAAATGATGGAAGACGTTCCCGAACTCGACACGCTGGTCGTGCCGATCGGCGGCGGCGGCCTGATTTCCGGCATCGCGACCATTGCCAAGGATATGAAGCCCGACATCGAGATCGTCGGCGTGCAAGCGGCGCTCTACCCGTCGATGTTCGCACGGATGCGGGGCGAGGACCTCGAATGCGGCGGTGACACTTTGGCAGAGGGCATCGCGGTGAAGGCGCCGGGCGAAATCACATCGCAGGTCATTCGCCGGCTGGTCGACGACATCGTGCTGGTCGACGAAGGCTCGCTGGAAAACGCGGTGGCGATGCTGTTGCAGATTGAAAAGACGGTCGTCGAAGGCGCGGGCGCAGCCGGGCTGGCTGCGGTGATGAGCCACCGGGCGCGCTTTGCCGGGCGCAAGGTCGGGCTCGTGCTGTGCGGCGGGAACATCGATACGCGGCTGCTGGCCAACGTGCTGTTGCGCGATCTTGCCCGTTCGGGCCGCCTTGCGCGGTTGCGGATCACGTTGCAGGACCGTCCGGGCGCCTTGTTCAAGGTGATGCACGCCTTCAACGCGCATCACGTGAACATCATCGAAATCTATCACCAGCGGATCTTTACGACCCTGCCGGCCAAGGGGCTGATCACCGATATCGAGTGCGAGGCGCGCGATCGCGATCAGATCGACTCGCTGATCGCATCGCTGACCGAGCAGGGCTATACGGTGACAGAGGCCGAACTCGCCTAGGTAATTGCCCTTAGCGGCAGAGCCGATCGAGCAAGGCGTTTGCGCCGCTTGGCATCGCGTAATTTGCTTCGCCGACCCGTTTCGGGACAGGGGCGCATCGGCTCGGCCGCAATCGCGCAATCGTGGTTAAGGGTCTTTAACACTTTCGCCTTTCGGGGCATAAGAGGGGCGAGCGCTGCGTTCGCGACTGTCCTGGTTGTCGCACGGGCGCTGGTTGGTGGGTCGGCCCAATGCCCGGGCCGGCCACGCCGCTCTGGTTTCTGGTAAGAGGATGCAGGTAACTTCGTGACGGCTCCTGTGCGTTTCCCCCGATTTTACGTGACCGCGCCCGCGCCGTGTCCGTACCTGCCGGGACGACAGGAACGGAAGGTTTTTACTGAGCTTTCGGGTTCCGATTCCGATGCGCTTAACGATGCGCTGGGCCGGATCGGTTTTCGTCGCAGCCAGACCGTCGCTTATCGCCCTTCGTGCGCGGGCTGCAATTCGTGCGTTTCGGTGCGGGTCGTCGCTTCGGAATTCAAACCTTCTAAATCGCAGGCGCGGACGATTGCCCGCAATACGGATCTGGTCGCTACGGCGTGCCGCCCGTGGTCGACCGTCGAACAGTTCGAGCTGCTGCAAACCTATCTCGCATCGCGCCATCCGGGCGGCGGCATGTCCGCGATGGACGAGATGGATTATGCCGACATGGTCGAGCAGACGCCCGTCACCAGCTACGTTATCGAATATCGTGAACCATCGGATGGCGACACGCCCGGCCGATTGGTGGGTGCGTGCTTGACGGATCGTCAAAACGATGGTCTTTCAATGATCTATTCGTTCTACGACCCCCATCACGAAACGCGCTCCGGGCTTGGCAATTACATCATTCTCGATCACATCCAGAGATCGGCCGGAGCGGGGCTGTCTTACGTGTACCTCGGGTACTGGATCGAGGGGTCGTCGCGGATGCAGTACAAGGTGCGTTATCGCCCGCTCGAACGGCTGGGCGCCGACGGCTGGGAACGGTTCGACGCCGATCGCCAAGGCTCGCTTATCGCCAGTGTCGCTGCCAGTCCCAGTCGCGCCGTCGAGGGTGACGGATTGTCCAAGGACAATATCGTCGATCAGCGATCGTTGCAGCCGTCCGGGCCGTTCGCTCCCGACTCCGTCCCGCAGAACTGAAATCGCGCGCCGCGCCGCATTGCTTGGCGGCGTCATGGCGCTCGCCGTGTCGGGGCTTGCTCCGCATGTCGCGCATGCGCAGTCCTTGAATGCGGACGCCGAGCTGGAGGACCTGATCCCCGATTCGGCGATTGCCGATCCGGAAAGCTGGGCGCTCGACACTCTCGCCGCGCAAGCGCCTGAGGATATCGGCCCGGACCCGGACACGCCGATGACCGACGATCCGTTGTTCACCATCGACTGGCCCGAAGACGATCTGGTGATCGCGATCGAGCCGTTGGAGGAAGACCCTGCGCTGACCGAGGCGCTGTCGGCTGGCGCGCCGCGCCCCGCACAGGATATCGCACTGCCCGAAATGGCCCGCGACAATCGCGGGGCGAACGCCAACGGGCAGGTCAGCGACGAACTGGCGAAGCAGATCACGCTGCGATACCCATCGGAATTCGCGAAGTTCGAAAAGAAGGACGAATTCGAACAGCGCTTCCGCGACTTGTCCGACATCGTGCAGCTAGCGGACAAGGACGACAACCTCGCCCAGCTGACCAACCGGGCGCAGGCCGATCAGGAACTGCTCGAAACCCTGCTGTCCGCCTATGGCTTCTACGACGGCGAAGTGACGCAGCGGGTGAGCACCCCGCCGCCGGGCGAAGGTTCAGGCGAAGCGGGCGCGGTCATGGCCAGCGATGCCCGCTTTACCTTTACCATCGATCCCGGCCCGCAATTCACGTTCGGCGCGATCGATCTTGGCAAGCTGGCGCAAGTCGGCGCGGATTACGACGTGTTGCGCGCCGCGTTCGGCATTCAATCCGGCGATCCGGTTTATGAGGACGCGATCGTCTTCGAACGCATCGATCTCGACGTGGCGCTCGGCGAAAATGGCTATGCCTTTGCCGAAGTCGGCGCGGCAGACCTGCTGGTCGACCACGCCCGCGATCAGGCCGACCTGAACCTACCGGTCGAACCGGGCGGGAAATACGTGTTCGGATCGGTCATCAGTTCGATGCCGAAATTCCTTTCGGGCAAACACCTTGGCGAAATCGCCCGCTTCGATGCGGGAGAGGTCTACAAGGAAAGCGACGTTGAAGACCTGCGCCGCGCGATCCTCGCCACGGGGCTCATCTCGACCCTGGCGATCCAACCGCGCGAAGTGAAGGCGCCCGCCAACGGCGAACCGGGCATCGTCGACATCGACGTCGACCTGACGAAGGCGCCGCTGCGCACCATCGCGGGCTCCGTCGGCTATGCCTCGACCGATGGCATCCGCACCGAGGTGAGCTGGGAACATCGCAACTTCTTCCCGCCCGAAGGCTTGCTGCGCGTGCGGGCCATCGCGGGCACGCAAGAACAGCTGCTTGGGGCGACGGTGCGGCGCAACAACTGGCGCGGGCGCGACAAGGTGCTGTCGTTGGACGTGTTCGCCAACACCATCGACCGCGATGCTTATGAAGCGCGGACGATTTCCGCGATCGCCAAGTTCGAGCGTCTGTCGACACTGATCTACCAGAAGGAAGTGTCCTACTCGATCGGCGTGGAGCTGGTCGCGACGCAGGAACGCGAAGGCACGCTAGGCGGAGAGACCGGCCCGCGCGAGACCTATTTCGTGGCCGCGCTGCCGGGATCGGTGCTGCTGGACCAGAGCGACAGCCTGCTCGACCCGACCAAGGGCTGGCGGCTGGAGGCCTGGGCTTCGCCCGAGGTTTCGGCAAACGAAGGCGTGACATCGACTTATGCGCGCACCTTCCTTGAAGGCCGCTATTACCAGCCGTTCAGCGACAGCATCGTGCTGGCCGGTCGCGCCAAGCTGGGCATGATTCAGGGCGCGGCGCTTGGCAGTATCGCGCCATCGCGCCGGTTCTATGCCGGTGGCGGCGGTTCGGTGCGCGGCTATGGCTATCAGCAGATCGGGCCAAAGGACGACCTTGGTGAACCGACCGGCGGACGTGCGCTGTCCGAACTCTCGTTGGAGGCGCGGGTGCGCACCGGGATGTTCGACGGCGCGCTTTCGGTCGTGCCGTTCATCGATGCGGGCGCGGTCGATACGACGACGACGCCGCGACTGCGCGACTTGCAATTCGGCGCAGGGGTCGGCGTCCGCTATCACACCAGCTTCGGCCCGCTGCGCATCGATCTGGCCACCCCACTCAACCGGCGGCCTGGTGATGGCCGCATCGCGGTCTATGTCGCGCTGGGCCAGGCGTTCTGATGGCCGGCGACGAACCGATGGGTGCCGACACGGCGATCGACGCCGCGCCCGAAGCGGTGCAGGCTCGCCCCAAACGCGACTGGGGCCAGTACTGGCGTCGGCGCATATTGGCTGGTTTTGTTGGCCTGATCCTGCTTATCGGCGCGGGCGCTTTGATGATCGACAGCCCGATCGGCCATCGCTTAATCGTCGACAATATCGCTTCCTATGCCCCGGCTTCGGGGCTCAGGGTCAAGATCGGCCGGATCGACGGCTCGATCATGTCGCGCGCGACCTTGCACGATGTCGAATTCTACGATGCCAAAGGCAAGTTCCTGTCGTTTCCCGAAGTCGAGCTGGATTGGCGACCGCTGAAATGGTTCAGCCGCGGGCTCGACGTGCGCAAGGTGGTCGCCCATCGCGGCACGCTGACGCGGTTGCCGAAGCTGAAGCCGGGCGATCCCGATGCGCCGATCCTGCCCGATTTTCCGATCCGCATCGACCGTTTCGAGCTCGACCGGCTGTATGTCGACAAAGCGGTGGCGGGCGTCGGGCGCTACGTGAACCTGAAAGCCAGCGCCGACATTGCCGATGGCCGGGCCAAGCTCAACATCATCAGCGAACTGGGCGGGGCGGATCAGCTGTTCGTCCGGCTCGACGCTTCGGAGCCGAAGAACCGGTTCGACGTAACCGCCCGTTACAACGCCCCGGCGGGCGGCTTGCTGGCCGAGATGGTCGGGGCCAAGGACGATATTGCCGCGCTGGTCTCGGGCGAGGGAAGCTGGAACGACTGGAAGGGCAATTTCAGCATCGTGAAGGGCGGCGATCCTTTCGCGCTTCTGCTGCTGACCAAGAAGGACGAGATTTACGGCGCACTGGGGCAGCTTTTCCCAGGCGACCTGCTGACCGGCATCCCGGCCAGCGCGGTCGGCGACACGCTATCGGTCAAGCTATCGACCACGTTCGACAGCAGCGTGTTCGACGGCAAGGCGATCCTTGTCGGGCGCGGGGCGTGGCTGGCCGCCGACGGTGTGCTCGATCTCGCTGACAATGCGTTCGACGCCATGTCGGTGAAGGCGCGGGTCACCGATCCCGACCTGTTGGGCATCAGGACAGAGGGGCTGTTCGCCGAACTCGAACTCGACGGACCGTTCGGCGATCTTGAAATCGGTTACGACGTCACCGGTTCGCGGATTGCCATCGGCACGACGCAGCTTGCCGGGATCGACGCGCGCGGCACGGCGACATGGGATGGGGCCAAGCTGGTCCTACCAGTCGAAATGACAGCCGACACCATCGATACCGGCATCGAACTGGTGGACACCCGCCTGAAGGGCGCCGCGCTGACCGGCACCGTCGTTTACGGCGCGGGGCGGGTGCGTTCCGAAAATCTCGTACTCGTTGCGCCAGGAACAGAGGCGCGCATGACGCTGGACGGCGACGTTTCGGCGGGTCGCTATGCGTTGAACGGGCCGGTCGCGGTGCAGGGACTTCCGCTCGAAGGGCTGGGCTTGGCCAACGCGCGGGCCGATATCAGCGCGGTCATCGGCGGGCCGCAGGGTTGGAGCATCGATGCGCGCGTCGACGGCAAATTGACGAAAGTCACCAACGCCACGCTCGCCAACCTTGCGGGTCCGGCCATTGCGATCACCGCGAATATTTCCACTGCCGGTAATGCTCCCCTGCTGGTGCGCAGCGCTCGGCTGACTTCGCGTGATTTGCGCATGACGCTTGCGGGCAGTCGCGCGCTGGACGGTACGGTGAAACTGACCGGGCGCGGCGATCAGGCGACTTATGGCGCGTTCACGGTGGATGGCACCATCGACGGGACCGGTCCGCACGCGGTGCTGGTCTTTGCCAATCCTTATCCCGCCGCCGGGCTGAAGGATGTGCGCGTCGCCCTGAATCCCAGTGGCGACGGTTTTGGCATCGTCGCCAACGGCGGTAGCACGCTGGGACCGTTCGATGGCGAATTCTTCGTCGTCATGCCCGCAGGCGGGCCGACGCGGGTCGATATCCAGCGGCTGACGATCTCGAACACCTCCGTCGCCGGCAGCATCGAATTGCGCGATGGCGGCGCGGCAGGCAATCTGGCGCTGACCGGCGGCGGGGCAGAGGGCACGATTGCCCTGACGCCCACACCCGCAGGACAGGGCGTCGCGGCCGACGTCATCCTGCGCAATGCCCGTTTCGAAGGGCCGACGCCGATCACCGTGCGCATCGCCCATATCGTGGCCGACGGCACGCTGGGCAAAGGCGGCACGATCAAGGCCGCGATCAATGCGCAAGGCGTGCAGCGCGGCAACCTGTTCCTTGGCCGGCTCGCCGCCGAAGGGCAAATGCGCGACGGCGTTGGCAGTTTCCGGGCGCAAGTGTCGGGACGTCGCACGGCACGCTTCAACTTGCGGCTTGTCGGCGACATCGCGCCCGAACGCGTCACGCTGGGCGTCAGGGGGCGCTATGCCGGTGAGGCTATATCCATGCCGCGGCGCGCGGTGTTGACCAAGGAGGGCGGCGACTGGGTGCTCCAGACCAGCCAGGTCAATTTCGCAGGGGGCGCGATACAGGCCGAAGGGCGATTGGGCGATGCCACGCGGCTGACGGTAAAGGTCGCGAAAATGCCGCTTGAAATCGCGGACCTGTTCGTGCCCGACCTTGGATTGGGCGGTTCGGTTTCGGGCGTCGTCGAATATGCCGATGCGCCGAACCAGTTGGCGACCGGCACGGCCAAGCTGAAATTCGACGACTTGACGCGGTCTGGCCTCGTGCTCACGTCGCGGCCCGTCGACATCGCGCTCGTCGCCGAACTCGCGCCGGGCAATGCGCAGGCCCGGGCGGTCTTTACCGACGACGGCAAGCGCAACGGCAGGCTTCAGGCGCGCATCTCGAACCTTCCCGCCAGCGGTTTACTTGTCGATCGGCTGCGGGCGGGCGATCTGTATGGGCAGATGCGCTATTCCGGTCCCGCCGATGCACTGTGGCGGCTTGCCGCGATCGAAATCTTCGACCTCACCGGCCCGATCGCGGTTGCCGGCGACGTGCGCGGGACGCTGGACAACCCGGTCGTGCGCGGCACGCTGCGCGCCAGCGACTTGCGGTTGCAATCGACCCTGACGGGCACCGATATCACCGGCCTTTCGGCGCGGGGTAGTTTTGACGGTTCGGTCCTGCGGTTGTCGCGGTTCGCCGGAACGGCCGCGAACGGCGGCACGGTATCGGGCAGCGGCTCGATCGATTTGTCCAACATCCTGACCAGCGGGCTGACGATGGATTTGCGCGCCGCCGCCCGAAACGCGCGGCTGTTGGATCGCGACGACATGGCCGCGACCGTTACGGGGCCGCTGCGGATCGTTGCCAAGGACAGTGCCGGCATCATCGCCGGGCGGCTCGATGTGGTGAGCGGGCGCTGGGCACTTGGCAACGCGGAGGCGCTGGCGACCCTGCCCAACATCGCCAAGCGTCAGATCAACACGCCGCCCGACCGCGCCACGCGCGTGGCAAGAACCGCGCCGTGGCGGTATCTGATCGACATTACCGCAAACAATCGGTTCGTGGTTAAGGGAATGGGTCTCGACAGCGAATGGGGCGCCGACGTGCAGCTTCGCGGCAATGTCGACGCGCCGCGCATCATCGGCGAGGCGAACCTCGTTCGTGGCGGCTATGAATTTGCCGGCAAGCGTTTCGAACTGGTCCGCGGCCGCATCCGTTTTTCAGGCGAAAGTCCGCCCGCCCCGCGGCTCGACATCGTGGCAGAAGCGGACATCAACGACATCAACGCCAAGATCTCCATCGCGGGCACCGCGCTCGCACCGCAGATCACGTTCAGTTCGATCCCGGCCCTGCCCGAAGAAGAAGTGCTGTCGCGGCTCCTGTTCGGGGATTCAATCTCCAACATTTCTGCGCCCGAAGCGCTGCAGCTTGGGGCGGCGCTGGCGTCGATGCGCGGCGGTGGGGGCGGGCTGGACCCGATCAACAAGCTGCGCGGCGCCATCGGGCTGGACCGGCTGCGCGTCGTTGGCGCGGACAAGGCGCTGGGCCGGGGGACGAGCGTTGCGGTGGGCGAATACCTTGGCCGCGATTTCTATGTCGAATTGGTCACTGACGGTCAGGGCTATAGCGCGACCGAACTGGAATATCGCGTGACCGCGTGGCTGTCGCTGCTGGCGACAGTGTCCTCGCTCGGCAACAATGCAATCGAAGCCGAAATCAGCAAGGATTACTGATACGAAAACGCCGGCCACTGGGGCCGGCGTTCGTAGTCGGTAATTTGCCGAAATGCGCGTCAGGGTTTGCGCAAGACCGCATCGATGGGCAGCGCAGCGCCGTTACTGGCCAGCACTTCTTCGCCCGCAACATGAGCACTGGTGCCATCTGCGCCGGTGACGGTCAGCTTGTCGCCGTCCATGCTGAAGGTGACGGTAGTGTCGCCCATCGTCGTCATCTCGACCGGACCGCCGCTGGTTTCGATGGCCTTGGCGATGTCCTTTGCGCTGATGGCGCCGGGCAATACGTGATCGCGCAGGATTTCAGCGACAAGCGCGCGGTTCTCGGGCTTGTCGAGATCCTTGTCGGCCAAGGCCCCGAACGCAGCGTCGGTTGGCGCAAGCAGCGTGTAGCTGGCTGTGCCGTCGAAGACCTGCGCAAGACCGCTGTCCTTCATCGCACTGCTCACCGTCGACAGGGTGTCGACCGAGCCAAGTTCGCCTGCCAGCGTATCGTTGCTGACGGTTTCGCCCGTCGCCGCCTGTTCGCTTTGCGAACAAGCAGCCAAGGGCAAGGCAAGCGCCAAGGTCGCGGCGATCATCACGCCACTGCGAAGTCGATTTTTCCGGTTCATCTCATGTCCCCTTAGATAATCGCTTCGATGACTGAGCTGACGAGCATAGTCGTCGGATCGATCTCATAGACGTAGCCGTCGCTGTAACGATACATCGAGTTCGGACCGTCAGCGTAACGATCACGATAACCATAGGGCACGTTGTAAACGCTATAGCCCGACGGCATCGGCTGCCCGACCTTTATGTTGTCGCCGGTCAGCAAGGCGGCAATTGCGGTGATCGCGCTGGTTTCCGGATCGACGCGGTAAAGCGCGTTGTCGGCGTAACGATAGCTATTTGACGAACCGAGGCCATAGTAGCTCTCGTAATAGCTTGGAACCGGCTGGTAATCGAACCAGTTCGGCCAGACGTTGCCGGCTGAAAGCGCACCGCCGAGCAGCGGATAGTAGCCGAGAATCGAACCGGTGTCGGAAAGACGGACGAGATTGTTGTCGTAATAACGATAACGCCCGTCGCTCAGACCCGGCAGGCCCCAGTAATTCGCGCGGTCGTACCGATAGTCCTCACGCTTGGCGAGGCCCGGAGGTGTACAGCCGTTGTTCTTCTTGGCCAGACCCGGGGGACACCCGTCGACGAGGCCATATTCGCGTGCCATTGAATCGCGGCGGCCATAGGAAAACAGGCCGTCGTCGTCGCGATCCATGCGCATGGCCTTATTGCCGTTGCCGTTGTCGTTTTTCTTGCCCTTTTCGGCGTAATCGGAACGCTCGTAACCATCACGGTCGGCTTTCGACCCGCCATTGCCATGATTGACAGGTTTGACCTTATTGTCGTTGCCGTTCGACTGGACAACGCGATCCGCGCCGTTGCCCTTCATCGCGGGCGACTTGTCGTTGCCGTGGCCACTGCCGCCGTTGGCAGCCTTGCCGGCATGGCCGCTCGCTTCGGACTTGGCCTTGCCGCCGCCGTTATCGTCGTTTTTGCCGTTACCGTTTCCGGGTTGGGCGTGGGCCCCGCCAGCGGCCAGAGCGATGGCCGCAACACCCATCAGAAAGTTGCGCATGTGAATTCTCCTTTCCCCCACAACGTCGTGGGGGGCGCGGCGTTCCGAAGTGCGTGCGTTCTGGGATGGGCGCACGACAGAGCGAGAGCGCACCGGGATGGCCGGAGCGTGGCTAAAATCGAGCTTCAGAGGAGGTCGAAAAACTGTGGGTCAAAGGTCGCTGGTCAGATCGAAAGTCGCGATGCCGCTGGCGTGGACATCGCGCCCTTTCCAGCGATCATCGTGAAGCGAGCGGTGCGCGTCCTTGTGGCCGGTCGCCCAATGTTCGTCGATCGTATAGCGTGAAAATTCGTAATCCTTCGAATGGCTTTCGTTCATTTCGCTGCGATTGATGAGATGCATGATCGAAACCCCGCCGTGTGTCGGCAGTTCGGCCAGCATCCGCGCATCGGCGTCATCGCGCAATTCGTCAGGCAGCTTTTCGACCAGCCGCCGCGCTGCGTCGCGCAAGCGTTCCATCTGTTTGTTGAGATCGGTGTTGAGCCGGGTCCGGCTGGAATAGCGAATGTCCTTTTCGCGCTGCAACGCATCGGGCAGCGTCAGCGGCATCCGCCCGCGCGCGCTGAACAGATCGACCTGAAAGATGGTGAGCCCGCCGTTGGGACTGGTGTCGAGCACGTATTGCAGCGGCGTGTTGGAAACGAGCCCGCCATCCCAATAGGGCTCTCCTTCGATGAACACCGGCGGAAATCCGGGCGGTAGCGCGCCGCTCGCCATAATGTGTTCGGGAATGATTTCGCGTTCGCGATTGTCGAAATAGACGAAATTGCCGGTCAGCACGTTGACCGCGCCGACGCTGAACCGCACGCCCTTTTTCGCGTTGAGCAGGTCGAAATCGACCAGATCGAGCAGCGTCTGGCGCAGAGGTGCGGTGTCGTAGAAACTGATCGCCTGCGGAATGTCGGGCCACAGCATGCCGGGCGGGATAAGGCGCGGTTCGAAAAAGCCGGGAATGCCGGTCATCGCGACGATGCCCGCCGACATTTCGTTGAACCAGCGCCGCACTTCTCCATCGCGGGTAAGCGACGGGATCGTCACGCGCGACGATGCAAGGTCCCAGAACGCGCGCAGCCGTTCGATGCGGCGTTCGGGCGGGTTGCCCGCGATGATCGCGGCATTAATCGCGCCGATGGAAATCCCCGCGACCCAGCACGGTATCTCGCCGCATTCGGCCAAGGCTTCGTAAACCCCGGCCTGATAGGAGCCGAGTGCCCCGCCGCCCTGAAGCACGAGGACCGTCGTTGCGGTCCTGGATTTCGGTTTCGCCATGCGCGTCAATATGGCCTGATCGTGCTGCGATGCAACAAGCGCTGTCGGGCGCTTAACGAGAAAGGGCGCCCGGTTGCCCGGACGCCCTTTCCCAATTCAGATGATCGCGTAGATCAGCCCGAGTAATACAGGTCGTATTCGACCGGGCTCGGCGTCTGTTCGACGTTGTACACGTCCTGCCACTTGATCTCGATGTAAGCGTCGATCTGGTCCTTGGTGAACACGCCGCCTTCGAGCAGGAAGTCGTGGTCGGCAACCAGCGAATCGAGAGCCTCGCGGAGCGAACCGCAGACGGTCGGAACTTCGGCGAGCTCTGCCGGTGGCAGGTCGTAGAGGTTCTTATCCATGGCTTCGCCCGGGTGGATCTTGTTCTTGATCCCGTCGATGCCGGCCATCAGCAGCGCGGCGAACGACAGATAGGGGTTCGCGAGCGGATCGGGGAAGCGGAACTCGACGCGCTTCGCCTTGTCGCCGGAACCGTACGGAATGCGGCACGACGCCGAACGGTTGCGGGCCGAATAGGCCAGCAGCACCGGTGCTTCGAAGCCCGGGACGAGACGCTTGTAGCTGTTCGTCGTCGGGTTGGTGAAGGCGTTGAGCGCCTTGGCGTGCTTGATGACACCGCCGATGTAGTAAAGGCAGGTTTCCGACAGGCCGGCGTAACCGTTACCGGCGAAAGTCGGCTTGCCATCCTTCCAGATCGACATGTGTGTGTGCATGCCCGAACCGTTGTCCATGCGGATCGGCTTGGGCATGAAGGTCGCGGTCTTGCCATAGGCCTGCGCGACCATCTGCACGACGTACTTGTAGATCTGCACGCGGTCGGCGGTTTCGGTCAGCTTGCCGAAAGTGATGCCGAGTTCATGCTGCGCGGCGGCCACTTCGTGGTGGTGCTTATCCATGGGCAAGCCCATTTCCACCATGGTCGAAACCATTTCGGCGCGGATGTCCATGCAGCTGTCGACCGGCGGCACGGGGAAGTAGCCGCCCTTGGCACGCGGACGGTGACCGAGGTTACCGCCTTCGTAGTCCTTGTTGGTGTTGCCCGGCAGTTCGATGTCGTCGATGCGGAAGCCCGAACCGTCGTAGCCGTCGTAGAATTTCACGTCGTCGAACATGAAGAATTCCGGTTCCGGGCCGACATAGATCGTGTCGCCAAGGCCGGTGGACTTCAGGAATTCTTCGGCGCGCTTTGCGGTCGAACGCGGGTCGCGGGCATAAAGTTCGCCGGTCGACGGTTCGACGATGTCGCAGAACAGCACCATCATCGGCGTGGCCGAGAACGGATCGATATAGGCGGCGTCAAGGTCGGGCTTGAGGATCATGTCCGACTCGTTGATGGCCTTCCAGCCTTCGATCGAGGAGCCGTCGAACATCAGGCCCTGTTCGAGCTGATCTTCGTCAAGCGGGCCGGCGAGCATCTGGAGGTGCTGCCACTTGCCCTTGGGGTCCGTAAAGCGGAGATCGACCCACTCGATCTCTTCGTCCTTGATCCTTTTGAGGATGTCCTTTGCAGAGGCCATTTTCATCCCTTTCGACTGAACTTGCCCGGCGCTTGCCGGGGGATGGCTATGATGATGGGGCCGTCACGGCCCCTTGCGTGGAAAATCAGACCGCGTCGGCGTCGCGTTCGCCCGTGCGGATGCGGATGGCGGTTTCGATGGGCGACACGAAAATCTTGCCGTCGCCGATCCGCCCGGTCTGCGCCGCGCCGGCAATTGCTTCGATCACCCGTTCGGCGAGGTCGTCGTTAACAACCACCTCCAGCTTAACCTTGGGCAGGAAATCGACGACATATTCGGCGCCGCGGTAAAGTTCGGTATGGCCCTTCTGGCGGCCGAAGCCTTTCGCCTCTGTCACGGTGATCCCGGTGACGCCGACTTCGTGAAGGGCTTCCTTCACTTCGTCGAGCTTGAACGGCTTGATGATCGCTTCGATCTTTTTCACGTCCGTACTTCTTGAGCCCCCGCGTTACAAACCGTCCCGGCGACGCCGTCGCGCCCATCCGTTCAAACAAGAATCGTGCCACACTTGCGTGCAGTGCAACCTAGGCGATGGGAACACCCCGCGAAAGGGGGAAGAGGGCGTTTGCGAAGGTTTTTGCTGCGCGATTTGCCGCGATTGCGAAACGTATCGGCAGCGTTGACCAGACCGCGGGCAACTTTTGCCTGTTTTTCAGGCTATGCCCAAAAATTAGGCAGTTATTTCCCGGTCCAGCCGCAGCCCCGTTTCGCCCGGAAGGCCCGCCATGACATTAAGATTCTGCAGTGCGGCGCCGCTGGCCCCCTTGCCCAGATTGTCGAGCACGGCGATCAGGCGCGCCTGTTCCGCACGCTTGCCGCCAAAGACGTAGAGGTCGATCCCGTCCCAGGGTTCGACCGTGGCGGGCAGCAATAGCTCGCCCATGGCCGGGTCCGGCGCCCTGACGTTTACGATGGGGCTACGCGCATAGAATGCCGACAGCGCGTTGCGCAGCGTGTCGGGATCGTGTCCGATGAATGCGGACGCGGGCAGCGCGACTTCGACGATCATGCCGCGAAAGGTCGGCACGACCGCGGGCGAAAACAGCGGCGGGCGGACAAGCCCTGCGTGCACCTGCATTTCGGGCAAGTGTTTGTGCCCGCCGTGCAGGCCATAGGCGCGGAAAGCAGGAGCGGGCGCGCCGCTTTCATAGGTTGCGATCATCGCCTTGCCGCCGCCGGAATAGCCCGACACGGCGTGACAGCCATAGGGCCAGTCGGCCGCGATCAGCCCTGCGCGCACCAGCGGAGCGATCAGGGCGAGGAAACCAGTGGGATAGCAACCCGGGTTCGAAACGAAGCGGGCATCGCGCACCGCCCCAACGCCGACCAATTCGGGGAAACCGTAGGTCCAACCGTCGGCCACGCGATGCGCTGTCGACGCATCGACGACGCGCGTACGGTCGTTGCGGATCATGCCGACCGCCGCGATGGCCGCATCGTCGGGCAGGCACAGCACCGCGAAGTCGGCATCGTTCAACGCTTCGGCGCGGGCTTCATCGTCCTTGCGCCGGTCGTCGGGGAGGGTGATGATCGAAAATTCGGACCGCGCCGCCAGCCGTTCGGCGATTTCGATGCCGGTCGTGCCCGCCGCGCCGTCGATGAATACGCTTTTCGCCATCAGGCCTGCTCCAATTTCCCGGATTCCAGCCCCCCGGACTCCAACCCCGCAATCGGCAGGTAACCGACCGGGCCGTTTTCGCCCACGACGCCCCAGGCCCATGCCCCTGCCATGTCCAGCACGTCGAATGAGGTTCCGGCTGGCACATCGGCAATCGCCGCGGCGTCGTCGCGCGACGCGGCGACCAACACAGCATCGGCGATGACCCGATGCGGCATCGGCACGGCGTAGTGCGGCACGAACACTTCACCCGCCAGGCGAATGTGCGCAAGATCGCCACGCACCGGCAAGTTACCGTCGCGAACGTGACGCGACGGGCCGGAGAGCGAGAAACTGGCAAACTCGAGGTTGGCGGGGGACGAATTGGTCAAGGGTGTCGTTTGCGATCTTGTGTCGAAGGAAGTCGCGCGCTTAAACCGCGAGCGAGCGCGAGGCAAGGCGGCAGATGGTCGCCCACTGTCGGCGGGCCCGCAGGCTGGGGACAAGGCATGCCGGATCGCGATCTGATCGAACGCCACGCAAGGCCCGAACGCATCGCGCTGATCGCGCAAAGTCACGCCGCGCTGACGGGCAAGGCGCTGGTTGCGCGGTGCGATGGCGATGTGGCCGATGCGCTTTGGCATTTGCCAGCCGTCGTGCTTGCCCACGGGATAGAGGACGACCCGGTGTTTTTCTATGCCAATCGCGCCGCGCTCGACCGCTTTGCGCTGACGGGACGGGCGCTGATGGCCATGCCGTCACGGCTGTCGGCAGAGGCGCCGGAAAGGGGGGAGCGCGACAGGTTGCTGGCCCGAGTGGGCGCAAACGGGTTCATCGACGATTATTCTGGCGTGCGCATCGCCGCGACAGGACAGCGATTCCGCATCGGCCGCGCGACGGTGTGGAACCTGATCGACGCGGCGGGCCACCGGCACGGTCAAGCCGCGACCTTTGCCGAATGGACCGACCTTTGACCTGACCCGGCGACAGGTGCGCGGGATCAGCCGGCGTAGCGCTTGCGCAGCATGTGCCACGCCGCGCGCAGGCCCAGTGCCGCGCCGCCCTTGGGCCGCCCCGGCTTGTCCACCGGACGCCAGCCGAAAGTGTCGAAATGGACCCAGTCGACATCGTCGGCGACGAACCGGTCGAGGAACAGCGCGGCGGTCGTTGCGCCCGCAAAACCGCTGCTGGCGGAATTGACCAGATCGGCAATGTCGCTGTTCAGCATGTCGCGATACCCGTCGTGCAGCGGCAGGCGCCAGCTGGGGTCGTCGACGCTGTCACCCGCCGCCAGCAAGGCGTCGGCAGTTTCATCCTTGCGGGCAAACAGCGCGGGCAAGTCGGGGCCTAGCGCCACGCGCGCCGCGCCGGTCAGCGTGGCAAAGTCCATGACCAATTCCGCGCCGTCCTCGCACGCCTTGGTCAGCGCGTCGCCGAGCACGAGGCGGCCTTCCGCGTCGGTGTTGGTGACTTCGACAGTCAGCCCCTTGCGGCTGGCGAGCACGTCGCCGGGGCGGAAAGCGTTGCCCGACACCGCGTTTTCCACCGCCGGAACCAGCAGGTGCAGCCGCACCTTCAGGCCCTGACCCATGATGAGCGAGGCGAGCGCCAGTGCGTGGGCCGCGCCGCCCATGTCCTTTTTCATCAGCGCCATGCCGCTGGTCGGCTTGATATCAAGCCCGCCCGAATCGAAACAAACGCCCTTGCCAACGATGGCGACGCGCGGCGCATCGGCCGCGCCCCATTCCAGCTCGATCATGCGCGGCGCATGGCTGCGCGCGGCGGCACGGCCCACGGCGTGGACCATCGGGAAACCTTTTTCGAGCGCGTCGCCGCGCGTCACCGTCAGCTTCGCGCCGTGCGCCTTGGCAAGGTGCGCGGCTTCCGCCTCCAGCTGTTCGGGGCCCATGTCCTCTGCCGGGGTGTTGATCAGCGTGCGGACGAGGTTCGTCGCCTCCGCCTCCGCCACGATGGCGGCAATCGCGGCCACGTCCTGCGTCAACAGGATGCGCGGCCCTTCGCTGTCACCATCTTCCTTGTACCGGTCGAACCTGTATTGCGCGGTATGCCAGCCGAACAGGGCCGGGCCGGGCTGTCCGCCCGCAAGGCGATAGGTCCCCGCCGGAAGCGCGCCGGCAAGCTTGGCCATGCACCAGCTGGAGAGTTTTGCCGTATCGGCCACGCCGCAGGCCGCGAACCAGCCGTCGCCGTTGGGCACGATGGCGGTCTGGTAACCCTTGCCGGTGAATTTCTGTCCGGCCAGCGCGGCGCGCTGCGGGGCGGACAGAGTTTTTGCCCAAGCCTCGAAACCGTCGCCGTCGACGAGGTGGATGGTGATGGCGTCCTGCCCGCGATCAGGCTGGATCAGCGCTTCTTTGTCGTTCATGCTGGAAGTCGTTAGCCTTTCGGAGATCGTTTTTGCGAGTTAATTCTATCAAGTTCGTAACGCTTGTCGCGTGCGCGCTGTTCCTGTCCGCTTGCAATACGGCCAGCGCGCCGCCCACCGACGCGACGACCGATGGCTCCGGCTCCGATCCGGTCGCTGCACCTGTCAATGCTGCCTCGACCGGAGCGCCGGAAAATGCCGCCAGGGCCGAGCCGTTCGTCCAGAACGAGACGGCCGGCGGTGACAACGGGCGATTTGAATTCACTTATTCCTGGCCCGCCGCGGTCAGCGTTATTCCCGCCCTTGCCGCCCGCCTCGATGCCGAACGCAAGGCGGCATACGCGAAATGGCGCGGCGAATGGGACCAGGCGCAGGGCGATTCGCCGCCCGATTGCGTGCCATGCCGAAGCCGGGGATATGAAAAGGAATGGAAGGTCGTTGCCGATCTGCCGCGCTGGCTGTCGTTATCGGCGTCGGTCTATTCCTACACCGGGCGCGCGCATGGGGGTACGGTGTTCGATGCGCTGGTCTGGGACCGCGAAGGCGGCAAGTGGGTGAAACCGGTCGACATGTTTCGATCGCCCGGCGCCATCGACGAGGTGACGCAGGCCGCGTTCTGCCGCGAATTGGACAAGATGCGCGAACGCCGGCGTGGGACGAAGGTCGTGCGCAGCGGCGATCCGTTCAACGACTGCATCGCGCCTGTGGCGAACAGCACGGTCATCGTGGGTTCGGCCAGCGGCAGGGCATTCGACCGGATCGGCTTTCTCGTCCCGGCTTACAACGCGGGGCCTTATGCCGAAGGACCCTACGACATCACCGTGCCGGTTACGCCCGCGCTGCTGGATGCGGTGCGGCCCGAATACCGGCGGGCATTTCAGGTACCCTGAAAAGCAAGTGGCCCGAATCCCGAGTGGCCTCAAATCTCGCGCGCAGCACCCCCTCGCAATTCCCACCATGCGACGCTACATGACTTTCCATGACCGAATACATGGTAGTCGACGAACACGACATGCTGCCGCGCGACGGCACGATAAAGCTGCACGGACCTTCGGCCTTCGAAGGGATGCGCAAGGCCGGGCGCCTTGCCGCCGAGATTCTCGATGCGATGGTGCCCTTGATCCGTCCCGGCGTGACGACCGGAGAAATCGACGACGAAGTGCGCCGCCTGACGGTGCGGGGCGGGGCAGTGCCCGCGACGATGGGTTATCGCGGCTACGCGCATTCGTGCTGCATCTCGATCAACCATGTCGTTTGCCACGGCATCCCGGGGTCGAAAGCGCTCAAGGAAGGCGACATCCTTAATATCGACGTGACCCCGCTGCTGGACGGCTGGCACGGCGATTCGAGCAGGATGTACATCGTCGGCGAAGCCTCGCTGAAAGCGAAGCGGCTGGTCGACGTGACGCACGAATGCCTGATGATCGGCATAGAGCTGGCCAAGCCGGGCAACCGGCTGGGCGACATCGGCGCGGCGATCCAGAAGCATGCTGAAAGCCAGCGTTACGGCGTGGTGCGCGATTTTTGCGGCCATGGCCTTGGCCGCCTGTTCCACGACGCGCCCGAAGTGATCCACGCAGGCCGTCCCGGTACCGGTCCCGAATTGAAACCCGGCATGTTCTTTACGATTGAGCCGATGATCAACCTGGGCAAGGCTTCGGTGAAACTGCTCGACGATGGCTGGACGGCGGTGACGCGCGACCGATCGCTTTCGGCGCAGTTCGAACATTCGATCGGGATTACCGAAGACGGCTGCGAGATTTTCACGCAAAGCCCCACCGGTCTGGACAAGCCTCCCTACGCCTGACGGGCTGCGCTTCGCCTAACGCGATACCCTGCGGCCAACACGCCGGGGCCGAAGTTCGGTTGCATTTCAGGATTCCTGAAAAAGAGAGCCCCGGCGCTGCGCGGCACCGGGGCTTCCCTCCTCTCCAAACTTTTCAGGGACAGCGCGAAGCTGCCCCGTAAATCGTCGATCGCGCCTCAGTCTTCGGGCGCGATAGTCACCTTCAACCCGTCCAGATCGTCGGTCAGCGGGATCTGGCAGGACAGGCGCGAATTTTCATTGCGGTGGTCCGAACTGTCGAGCAGATCGTCCTCGTCCTCGCTCACTTCAGGAAGCTTGTCCTTGAAGGAGGGGTCGACATAGATGTGGCAAGTTGCGCACGAACAGCAGCCGCCGCAAAGGGCGAGCAGTTCGTCGAAACCGTTGTCGCGGATCGCTTCCATTACGGAAAGTCCTTCGGCCGCATCGACGGTCGATTCTTCGCCTTCGCGGTTCACAACGATCAGTTTCGGCATACGAAGCGCAATTCCCGGTCATTTGGACCCCGCTTCCGCGCAAGCCCGTTTCACGTCATGGTCGGGGCTGCTACTGGCTGAAACTCGAATTGGCAAGACCTTGCTGCACGGCATTGCCGCAAGCGGCTGTTACGGGAGCATGATCTTGGGCCTTACACGCGCGCAACTTGAAACCGGGCTGGACGCCATCGCGGCGATAGAGCCGGCCATGGCCCGCGCGCTGGACCAAGTCGGCTATCCCGCCGCACGGATTCGCGACCGTGGATATCGCACGATGCTGCGTACAATCGTGGGGCAGCAGGTGTCGGTCGCGGCGGCCGATTCGGTATGGCGCAAGCTTGAAGGGCTGTTGGGCGAAACGATCCCGCCCGAAGAATTGCTGGCCGCCGAATTCGACGCGCTGCGCGCCTGCGGCCTGTCGCGTCAGAAACAGGGCTATGCTCGCTCGCTCTGCGAATTGGTGACGGCGGGCGAGGTTGATTTCACTTCGTTGCCCCACGATGACGAACAGGCGATCGAACAGCTGACCCGGATCAAGGGCATTGGGCGCTGGTCGGCGGAAATATACCTGCTGTTCGCCGAAGGACGCGAGGACATCTGGCCCGCCGGCGATCTTGCGGTGCAGATCGGCGCGGGCAAGCTGCTGGGCCTGCCCGAACGGCCAAGCGAAAAGGAAACCCGCACACTGGCCGAACCCTGGCACCCCCACCGTGGCGCCGCGGCGGTGTTCATCTGGCACTACTATCAGAACGCTGCGCTCTAGCGCGCGACACTCAAGTCCGCATTTCTTCCGGCAAGCGTCAGTCGACGACAAGTTCGCCGGTCATGCCCAGCGCGGCATGGCCGAAGTGGCCGCAGACCAGATCGTATGTGCCCGTTGTGGGGATCAGTACGACCGTTTCGGTCGCATTGCCCGCAATGTCGATCGTGCCGTCCGACACCTTATCCGCATCGGCCGGGGCGATTTGCGCCGACTCGAAAAAATCCGGCGCGGCGAAACTGTGCCCGCCTGAAGTTTCGTTGAACAGGACAAGCCGATAGGCGCGGCCTGCTTTCAAGTGGATATCGGACGGTTTGAAGCTGAAGTTCGCAAGCCGGATTTCCACCGATTCGGCGTTGGCCAAGACGGCGCTGTCCGCAGTCGTGTGAACTTCTATCGGTCGGGAAGATGCGCACGCCGAAAGCAATACCAGCGAGACTATAAAGAGGTGGCGCATGACCATTCTCCTTCCTTTGCTGACCTCCTAAACGATTGAAACGCCCTTTTGATCCTGAGCGGCAGAAACAATGCCCGAAGCGTCAGGCCACCAGCGCCGCAATCGCCTTTGCCATCGCGATGTCGCGTTGTGACACGCCGCCCGCGTCGTGGGTCGTCAGCGTGATTTCCACCCGGTTATAGACGTTGAACCATTCGGGGTGGTGATCGGCCTTTTCGGCCATAATCGCGACGCGCGTCATGAAGCCGAAAGCCTCGATGAAATCGGCGAACGCGTATTTGCGTTCGATGGCCAGCCCGTCGCCGCGCAATTCCCATCCCGTCAATTCCGCGATTGCGCCGTGTAATGCATCACCCGTCAGTCGTTCGATCACTGGTCCCATCCTCCTGCTTGGCAGTTTCCGCGCGATCCCATAGGGCAGCATTCGAATGAATGCGAGCGAGCCATCCCTGCGAGCCCAAAACGTCGCCTGTCGGCGTGGCGACCGGCTGTTGTTCGCGCGGCTTTCGCTGGCGCTGGGACCGGGCGATGCGCTGCATCTGGCCGGTGCCAACGGGATTGGGAAATCGAGCCTGATGCGCATCCTTTGCGGATTGCTGCGACCCTATGCGGGAAAAGTGGAACGGGACGGCGCGCTTGCGCTGCTCGACGAACGTCCTGCGCTCGACACGCATCTGCCGCTGGGCGGAGCGCTGGCGTTCTGGGGCCGGGTCGATGGCATCGCGCCTGCGCGTCTGGACGAAGTGGCCGACACGGTCGGGTTGGGCGATCTGATGGACGTGCCGGTGCGATACCTGTCGACGGGTCAGCGCAAGCGGGCGGCATTGGCGCGAACGATCCTGCAGGGTGCGCCGATCTGGTTGCTGGACGAACCGCTGAACGGGCTGGACACCGCATCGGTCGCGATGGTCGAACGGCTGGTGGCGCAACATTGCGCGGGCGGCGGGCTTTGCGTTCTCGCTTCGCACCAACCGGTGGGCGTGACCGGGCTGCGGCGGCTCGAAATCGCGGAGTTTGCGGCATGAGGGGGGCGGGCGTGAGGGCGCGGGCATGATTTGGCCGATCCTCAAACGCGATATCGCGCTTTTGCTGGGCGGCGGTCGGCGGGGCGGCGCGTTGTTGCCGGTGCTGTTCTTCCTTGCCGTCGCAATGCTCTACCCCTTTGCCGTGGGGCCCGATGCGAAACTGCTGGCGCGCACCGGCGGCGGGGTCGTGTGGGTCGCCGCGCTGCTGGCCGCGATCCTTCCGCTCGACCGATTGATAGAGCCTGATCTGGAGGCTGGTTTCTTTGACCAATGGGCATTGCGCGGGCTGGCGGAGGAATGGACCTGCGCGGTTCGCATGGTCGCGCACTGGTTGACGTTTGCCCTGCCGCTGATGCTGGCGACGCCGATTTCGGGCGTGCTGCTGGGCCTTTCGGGCGAACAGATGATGACGCTGGAATTGGGCCTGCTGGCGGGAACGCCGGGGCTCGCGGCGCTGGGCGTGGCGGTCGCGGCGGTCACTGCGGGTCTGCGCGGCGGGGCGGCGTTGGCCGGATTGTTGATCATGCCGCTGGCCGTTCCGCTGCTGATTTTCGGGGCGGGCAGCCTTTCGGCAGTGGGCGAGGGCGGGATTGCGCTGACGGCGGCGGTCAGCCTCGTGCTCGTCGCGATGTCGCCCTTTGCTGCGGGTGCGGCGTTGCGGGCCGCTCGTGAATGAGCGGGCGCGAATGATCGTCGCCTTGCGGTCGCGGAAGGTTTGGGCCCCTGCGGCAAGTTCGGCTGCTGCCGGGCGAAGCTTTTTCTTCATTGCCCTGACAGGTTCGGCGTCCTACCTCTCCGCGTGATATGCACACCGTTACTGACACCCTTTCGCTGATCGGCAACACCCCGCTCGTGCGCCTTGCCGGGCCGAGCGAGGCGGCGGGTTGCGAAATATTCGGCAAGTGCGAGTTCATGAACCCCGGTGCGTCGGTAAAGGACCGCGCGGCGCTGTGGATCGTGCGCGACGCGGAAAAGCGCGGCATCCTGCAACCGGGCGGCACCATCGTCGAAGGGACGGCGGGCAATACCGGCATCGGCATCGCGCTGGTCGCCAATGCTCTGGGCTACAAGACGGTGATCGTCATGCCGGAAACGCAAAGCCGGGAAAAGATGGACACCTTGCGCGCGCTGGGGGCCGAACTCGTGCTCGTGCCCGCGGCGCCGTTTTCCAATCCGGGCCATTTCGTCCACACCAGCCGCCGGATTGCGGAAGAAACGCAGAACGCGGTCTGGGCCAATCAGTTCGACAATATCGCCAACCGCCGCGCCCACATCGCAACCACCGCGCCCGAACTGTGGGAGCAGATGGAGCACGCCATCGACGGGTTCACTTGCGCCGTCGGCACCGGTGGCACGCTGGCGGGCGTGGGCATGGGGCTGAAGTCGTTCGACGAGAATTGCACCATTGCCCTGTCCGACCCGCACGGCGCGGCGCTCTACAGCTATTACCGCGACGGCGAATTGAAGTCCGAAGGATCTTCGGTCGCCGAAGGGATCGGGCAGGGCCGCATCACCGCCAATCTTGAAGGTGCGCCGGTCGACACGCAATATCGCATTTCGGACGAAGAAGGTATCGAATGGGTCCGTCGCCTGCTGGCCGACGAAGGGCTTTGCCTCGGCTTGTCGAGCGGCATCAACGTCGCGGGCGCGGTGATGCTGGGGCGCGAACTGACCGAACGGCTGGGCCGTCCGGCGCGGGTCGCGACGATCCTGTGCGACACCGGTTTCCGTTACTTGTCCAGCCTCTACAACCGCGCATGGCTTGAACAAAAGGGCCTGCCCGTATTTCCCTGGCTGGCCGACTGATGCTGCCGCGCCGCCGCCTTTCCCGCACTCCGGTTCCCGGCGCCACCGCTTCGGCTTCCGCCGGCGTTGAAACCGGATCGGGCCTGTTCGGCACGCGCGGCGAAGCGATGCATCGGCTCAAGGTCGGCGTCGGCGGATTGCTGTCGGTACTGTTCCTGGTCGCCATCGCCGGTTCCATCCTCGAAAGCGCGCAAAAGGCCGACGAAACCGGCACCACGACGACGCAACAGGAAACCGCGAACGAACAGTCGAGTGATCCGCTGGTCGATATCGGCGTCGCCCCCGAACTGCCGGGCAGCGAAGCTGTGGTCGTGCCCGATCTGCCCGCGGACCAGATGCCGCCCGCAGCGCAAGGCGACATGCCCGCCGCGCCGCCCGCTCCCGCCGGGAATTGACGGTCATGTCTCGGCGCATGGCGATCACGCTGGTCGTGCCTCTCCTGCTCGCGGCCTGTTCCGCGTCCCCGGTCCAAACCGATCAGTCCGTCGAAGATTCAGGCGCGCAGACCGAGGCCGAGGCAGACGCCGGAACCGACGTCGGCCCGGGTGCCGAAAAACCGGACCTGATGCTGTTCACCAGCCTGCCGATCCTGTGGTCCGAAGGGGGGCTTGGCGACATCTTGTCGCAAACGGCAGAGGTTCACTGGGCCCGCACCGCGCTGGAAAGCCGGTACGACCTTGTGCCCATCGACACGCTGGCGACTCTGCCCGAAGCGGGCACGATCGTGATGGCGCAGCCCCGCGCGCTTTCGCCAGGGGAAAATGTCGCGCTCGACGCGTTCGTCCGTGCGGGCGGCCGAGTGCTGCTGATCGTCGACCCGATGCTCGACGCGCACTCCCATTACGGATTTGGCGATCGCCGCCGACCCGAAGCTATCTCGATGCTGTCGCCTATCCTCGCCCGCTGGGGTATGAGGCTCCTGCCGGACGAGCGGGGCGATCACATCGCCCGATGGGGCTCCCGCGATTTCCCGGTCGAAGACGGCGGACGCTTCGAATTGGCCGACGGCGGCCACGACAGCAATTGCCAATCGGTCAGCGAGGGCCTTGTCGCATGGTGCCGCGTGGGCGGGGGCAAGGTCATGCTGATGGCTGACGCGACTTTCCTTGCCGACGGGGAAAACGCGGGAGCTGCGGGCGAGGGCCTGCTTTTCGACCTTATTCAAGCTGCCGAAGGGCCCGCTACGGCCACTTGAGCCTCGTTTGCCGGCCGCGTGCAATCGCGCACCGGGGAAATGACGGGACGGGCACGGGCCCAACACCGATTCTCTCGTGAAATCACGGGATTCGCCTTGAATTGAGGGGCTTGTTCGGCGATTCCTGGCATCGCAATCCAGGTGCTAATCCACGGATTTCCACCGTAGAGTGCGGTAAAACCGTATTTTCCCGTAATTTCCCCTTTCATCCCCGCTAAAGCCGGGGTATTACCATTGCTGTTCATGGAACGCTTCGTTTGCCGCACCCGCTGGGGGTGTACCGGGCCGCGCTAAGGCACGACCGGGTGCGGGGAAGCTGTGTTCCGACGGGATCGACACTAGGGCTTGGGGTATTCGTGGCGGTAAGGCCATTCAGCTACAGGGGACAGGGCTTTTCGCTTCGCGGCGAAAAGGGTCGTTTCGTGTTGCCGCCGGCCTTCCGCAAGGTCGTCCGCGACAGCTCGAACGATCAGCGCATCCTCTGCGTCGCCAAGCATGACCGTTGGGATTGCCTGACCGGTTTCGGCCTTTCGCGCATGGACGAGCTCGACGAACAGCTCGACCGCGAGGAAGAGCGCGCCTTGCGCCTCGACAAGGATTTCGACCGCGATACCCGCTCCGCACAGCTTTACGGTTTCATGGAAGTGCCGTTCGACGATTCGGGCCGCTTTATCATGCCCGACTATCTCGTCGGCCTCGGCGGGCTGGAGGAACAAGTGTTCTTTCAGGGCGGCGGCGCGTTCTTCACCATCTGGAACCCGGCAAAGCTCATGGAAATGGGCGACGACTGGGCTGCGGCAAAGGCTGCCTGCAACGCGATGATGGCCGAAACCGACAAGCCGAAGCGGGGCGGCAAGTGACGCAAGGCACCGCCACCACGGCCCCACACACCCCCGTTCTCCTGGACGAAGTCGTCGCCGCGCTTGCCCCGCGGCCCGGCTCCGTCATCATCGACGCCACGTTCGGCGCCGGCGGCTACACCCGCGCCCTGCTCGACGCCGGTGCGACGGTCCACGGGTTCGACCGCGACCCCGATGCGATCGCAGCCGGAAGCCGTTGGGAAGAAACCGTCGGGGATAACCCGCGTCTGGTGCTCCATCCCCGTCGCTTTTCCGAAATGGCCGACGCAATGCACGAAGCCGGTGTGGCGCAAGTGGATGGAGTCGTCATGGATATCGGCGTTTCTTCCATGCAGCTCGACCAGCCCGGACGGGGGTTTGCCTTCTCTTCCGACGGCCCTCTCGACATGCGCATGAGCCAGGAAGGCGAAAGCGCTGCCGATTTCCTGAACACCGCCAGCGAGGAAGCGATCGCCGACGTACTGTACAAATATGGTGAAGAACGTCAGTCGCGCCGCGTCGCCCGCGCCATCGTCGCCTCGCGCCCGCTGGAAACGACCGGCCAACTGGCCAAGGTCGTGCGCAAGGCGCTCGGATATTACCCCGGCGCGCCCAAGGATCCGGCGACTCGCAGTTTCCAGGCCATCCGCATCCATGTGAACGGCGAACTCGACGAATTGGCCGCAGCGCTGTCCGCGTCGGAGGAACTTCTGAAGGAAGGCGGACGCCTTGCCGTCGTCAGCTTTCACAGCCTCGAGGATCGCATCGTGAAGCATTATCTGCGCGACGCATCGGGCTCTGCCGCCGCGCCGTCGCGCCACATGCCCGACGTCGCGCCCGCCCATGCCCCGGTGTTTCAGCGTCCCGCCAAGGCCGTGCGCGCGGGCAAGGCCGAACTGGCGCGCAACCCGCGCGCCCGGTCCGCCGTCTTGCGCGCCGCTATCCGCACCGCTGCTCCCGCACGTCCCGCCGCCGAGAGGATCTCCGCATGACCCACCGCAACCGCCTGCATTCGCTGCTCTGGACCGGTGCCGTCGTGCTGGCTACCGCGCTCAGCCTCGTGCTCATGCTGCAGGTGAAGGCCGTGAACAGCGAGATCGCGGAGCGTGAAAAGGCGATCATCGCGACCAAGCAGCAGATCGCGGTGCTGGAAACCGAATTCCAGACTCGCGCCCGGCAGCAACAGCTGGTCCGCTGGAACGAAGTGGACTTCGGCTATGTCGCCCCGCAGGCGAGCCAGTTCCTCGACGGCCGTGCGCAATTGGCCGCGCTGGGCAAGCCGGTCCGGATCATCGAGGCTGAACCCATCCGCATGGCCGCCGCCGCGCAACTGCCCGCAGAGCCCGACGCCGGCGACGCCGCGCCGGTCCGCATGGCCAGCGCCGACAGCGCGCGGGCAGAGTTGCAGGGCGATGCCGGCAAGATCGACGCCCCGATCCGGTTGGCCCAAGGGCCGACCATGATGCGCCAGCTGGTCGCGCGCGAAATCGTCAAAGCGCCCCAAGCCATGGCGAAGACCGCGGTGAAGTCGGCGGTCAAGGCCGCGTCCGCCGCCCCGGCGTCATTTGCCGACCGGTTCGACCTCGATTCGGTGATCGCAGAGGGCCAGCGCTGATGGCATCGATACCGCTCGGAACGGCCCAGGGCCTTTCCGGGCATGGCCACGGCCACCGCATTTCGGTTCACGCATCGCCGCCCGCGCCGTCGCGCCGGGCGGATCTTCGTGCGACGACCCTGACACTGGCGCGCAAGCGCGTCGCGCTGATCGCCTTTGCCTTTGCGCTGGCGACGGCGGTGCTGGTGCTGCGCGTGGCGATGATCGGGGTGTTCGGTGGCACCGGTTCGTTCACGCCCGCCGGCAATGCCCTGCTGCCCGATCGCGGCACGATCGTCGACCGCAATGGCGTGCCGCTGGCGCGCGATTTTAAATCCTATGCCCTGTGGTTCAATCCCAAGGCGATGGAAGGCGGCGATCCGCTGACCCGTTCGCCGCGCGAAGTTGCGCGCAAGCTGGTCGAGATTTTCCCCGACATGGACGAGGCCGACCTTGAAAAAAGGCTGGCCAGCGGCAAAGGGCAGTACTTGCGCCGCCGCATCCTGCCCGATGAGGCGAACCGCGTGTTCCGCATCGGCGAACCGGCGCTGTCGCCGCCCGCCGAACCCAGCCGCTATTACCCCGAAGGCAATCTTGCCGCCCACGTGCTCGGCTATGTCGGTGCGGACGGCAAGGGCCATGTCGGCATGGAAGAAGTGTTCAACACGTCGCTGAGCGATCCCGAAACGCGCGGCAGCGAACAGGTTCTTGCCATCGACACCCGCGTCCAGGCCGCGCTGGAAGATGAATTGCTGCGCGGCATGGGTCTGGCGCAGGCCAAGGGCGCGGGCGGTATCGTCATGGATGTCGATACTGGCGAAGTCGTCGCGATGGCATCGCTGCCCAGTTTCGATCCCAATCACATCGATGAAAAGGGCATGGCCCTGATGTTCAACCGGGTGACGAACCAGGTCTATGAACTCGGGTCGACGTTCAAGCCGCTGACGATCGCCGCCGCGATCGACGCAGGCGTCATCACCAATCTTGGCCGCACCTTTCCGGCGGGCGCGCCGTTGCGCGTCGGGCGCTTTTCTATCCGCGACAGTCACACCATCGGCCAGCATCTGAACGTGCCGGAAATCCTGATCCATTCGTCGAACATCGGCACCGCGCAGATCGCCGACGAACTGGGCAGCGTCCGCATGAAGAAGATGATGGAAAAGCTCGGCTTCAACGAGCGTCCCTACATCGAACTGCCCGCGCGCGGTTTCCCGATCTGGCGCAGCGGCGAATGGCCTCGCCTGACGACGATGACGGTGTCGTATGGCCACGGCATCGCGGTTACGCCTCTGCACCTGGCCAGCGCCTATGCGACGATGGTCAACGGCGGCATCTGGCGGCCGGCGACGCTGAAGAAGGTGAAGCCCGGCGAAGCGCCCAAGGGCCGCCGCGTGTTCAAGGAAGCGACCAGCGCCCGCATGCGCCAGCTGCTCCGCATGATCGTGACCGACGGCACGGGCCGCAAGGCCGACGCCCCGGGCTTCCGGCTGGGCGGCAAGACCGGCTCTGCCGAAAAGCCGGGTGCGGGTGGCTATAATCGCACATCGCTTGTCACCACGTTCGCCGCTGCCTTCCCGATGGACAATCCGCGCTTTGTCGTGATCACGATGTACGACGAACCCAAGGGCACGGCGGCAACCAGCTATCAGCGCACCGCGGCGTGGAACGCGGCTGCCGCCGTTGGCCGGATCGTCCCGCGCATCGGCCCGATGCTGGGCGTGTACCCCGACGAAAATCGCGATATCGACCTGACCGACGTGCGCCCGCTGATCGAACACGGGGGCGCGCACTGATGAAGCTTTCGGCGCTGGCGCAAAAGGCGGGCATTGCGATCGACGGCGACGCTGACGTCACCGGCTTCGCCATCGACAACCGCAAGGTCGCGCCCGGCACCGTGTTCGGCGCATTCCGGGGCAGCGAGGCCAATGGCGAGGATTTCATCCCCGCCGCTATCGCCGCCGGAGCCATCGCAATCGTCGCGCGTCCCGGTGTCGAGGTCGACGGCGCGATCCACATCGCATCCGACGAACCGCGCCAGGCTTTCGCGCGACTTGCCGCCGGGTTCTTCACCCCGCAGCCCGCCACCGTAGTTGCCGTCACCGGCACCAACGGCAAGACCAGCACCGTCGAAATGACCCGCCAGATCTGGCGCATGTGCGGATATTCCGCCGCGTCGATCGGCACGCTGGGCGTTACCACGCCCGACGAAAGCGTTTCGACCGGGCTGACCACGCCTGATATCGTCACGTTCCTGTCGAACATGACCGGATTGGCCCGCGAAGGGGTGACGCATGTCGCCTACGAAGCATCGAGCCACGGTCTATCGCAATTCCGCAACGAAGGCCTGCGCGTTGCCGCCGGGGCCTTCACCAACCTTTCCCGCGACCATCTCGACTACCATGCCGACATGGAGGCCTACTTCGCCGCCAAGATGCGCCTTTTCGATGAGGTCGTATCCGACGGTGGATCGGCTGTAGTATGGATGGACGATCCGCGCAGTGGCGCGGTCTGCGAACATGTGCGCCGGCGGGGTCTGCACTTGTTCGCTGTGGGCGAGCAGGCGGATGCCGCCAATCCGGGCATCCGCCTGCTCGATCGCACGCCGACCGAACTGGGTCAGGATCTGAAGCTGGCTTACGCAGGCGACGAATATGCCGTGCGCCTTCCGTTGATCGGCGCCTATCAGTCGGCCAACGCGCTCGTCGCGGCGGGTTTGGTGCTGGCGACGGCGGACGATGCAGGGCCGATGGCGAAGCAGGTGTTCGACTGCCTGTCCCGGCTGCAACCCGTTCGCGGGCGGTTGGAACGCGCGGCGATCAACCGGGCCGGCGCGCCCGTCTATGTCGATTACGCGCACACGCCCGACGCGCTCGAAGCCGCGATTTTTGCGCTGCGCCCCCATGTCACGGGCCGGCTCATCACCGTGTTCGGCGCAGGCGGCGACCGCGATACCGGCAAGCGCGCGCCGATGGGCGAAATCGTGGCCGCGCATTCCGAGGTCGCCATAGTGACCGACGACAACCCGCGCGGCGAAGACCCCGAAGCGATCCGCGCTGCCATCGTGGCGGGTGCGGGCGCGGCGGACAATATCGCTGAAATCGCTGGGCGGCGCGAAGCCATCGCCACCGCGATCGCACAGGCAGGCAAGGGCGACATCGTCCTGATCGCCGGCAAGGGCCACGAACAAGGCCAGATTTATGGTCGCGGAGAGGCCACCCGCGTCCACCCATTCGACGACGTCACCGTAGCCAGGGAGTGTGCCGCATGAGTGCCCAGCCTGTTCCGAACGATACCCGCCGCGCGATTATCGAGGAAAGCGAGGGGACCGCCTATCGAACGCTCTGGCGCGCGCACACGGTGGCGCTGTCTGTCGGCGGCATCGCGCATGGCGAATTCGCGGCGCATTCGATTGCGATGAGCCCGGCCAAAGTGCTCCCCGGCGCGCTATATTTCGCACGCGGCGAAGTGGACGCGGTCGCAGCACTAGCTCGCGGCGCGGTCGGTGTCGTCAGCACCCGGCCCGTGCGCGGCGCGCATGTGCAGGTCGACGATATCGATGTCGCTCTGGCGAAACTGGCCCGTGCGGCGCGGAACCGGGCGCGTGCGACCATCATCGCCCATGCTGGATTTGCCGGCGACGTGGCCCCCGACGTGCTGCTCGACGCGCTGGATCGCGCAAGCCGCGGGCTGGCTTATGCCGCGTCTGCCGAAGACGGGCTCGATGCAGGGCTCGCCGGGCTGGCCGCGGATCGCAGCCACGCGCTGTTCGCAATCGGCGGGGCGCCGTCGATCGATCGCTTGCGCCCGCACCTGTTCATGGGCGGTCGCGAACTGGGCCGGGCCGAAGGCATCCGCGCCAGCGGATCGCTGCAATCGGGCGGTGCGGCCGTGCTGCCCGCCGATCACCCCGATTTCGCAGCATGGCGCGCCGCCGCGCTTGACGCTGGCGCGCAGGTCTTCGGTTATGGCCGCAAGGCCAGCGCTGACATCTGCCTGCTCGATGCCGTGCGCGGTGCGACTGGCGGCTGGCTGGTGACGACCGAAATCATGGGCCAGCGCATGTGCTATGCTCTTGGCGACAGGTTCGGCGATGCATGTGGCAGCCTTGCCGTGTTCGGCGCGATGCGCGCGGCGGGCGCATCGCTCGGTTGTGCGGCGCTGGCCATGCAGCCGGGCGCGTCCGAACCGCAACGCCGGGCCGTCGCGGTGTGATCGCGGCGGCATGACCGGTCTGTGCCAGCCGAACCGCGAGGGAGCTAGGCCGACCCGCTGGGGAAATAGAGAGCGGCCCGCTTCACAAGGCGGGCCGCTTCGCGCATGGCAGCATGGTGATCCTGCCGCCATGTTGCGCGTGGCCCGCCGGATGTGCCCCGCCCGCACTTGAGGAGCGCCGATGCTGTACCTTCTTGCCCAGTTGTTCGAATTCGAAGGGCTGGCCAACCTAATCCGATATCAGAGCTTTCGGGCGGGCGCCTGCCTGCTGACCGCGCTGACCATCGGCATGATCATCGGCCCGCGCTTCATCGGATACCTCCGCGTCAGCCAAGGCAAGGGGCAGCCGATCCGTCTGGACGGGCCGCAGACGCATCTGGCCAAGCGCGGCACGCCGACGATGGGCGGATTGCTGATCCTGACGTCGGTGCTGATTTCGATGCTCCTGTGGATGGACCTGACCAGCTGGATGGTGTGGGCCTGCATCGCGGTGACCATCGGGTTCGGCGCGATCGGGTTCTTCGACGATTACGACAAGGTGACGAAGCGCAGCCACAAAGGCGTTTCGGGCAAGGTGCGGCTGACTTTCGAATTCGCGGTCGCCGGGCTTGCCGCGTGGCTGGTGGTCGATGACACGGTGCTGTACCTGCCGTTCATGACCTTCGGCATTCCGCTGGGGCCATTCTATTACGTTTTTGCCGCGTTCGTGATCGTGGGTGCGGGCAATGCCGTGAACCTGACCGACGGGCTGGACGGGCTGGCGATCATGCCGGTCATCATCGCTAGCGGCACGTTCGCGATCATCGCCTATCTCGTCGGCCGGACCGATTTCGCGACTTATCTCGGGATCCCCTATGTCGAAGGCGCGGGCGAACTCGCCATCCTTTGCGCCGCTATCATCGGCGCGGGGCTTGCCTTCCTGTGGTTCAATGCGCCACCCGCCGCGGTGTTCATGGGCGACACCGGTTCGCTCGCGCTTGGCGGCGCACTGGGTGTCATCGCGGTCGCGGCGCACCACGAAGTCGTGCTGGCGATCGTCGGCGGCCTGTTCGTGCTGGAGGCGGTTTCGGTCATCGTGCAGGTGTTCTGGTTCAAGCGGACCGGCAAGCGGATTTTCCGCATGGCGCCGATCCACCATCACTTCGAACAGAAGGGCTGGGCCGAAAGCACCGTGGTCATCCGGTTCTGGATCGTATCGATCGTGCTGGCGGTCATCGGCCTTGCGACGCTGAAAGTGCGATGAGCGAACACGCCGCATCGATCCTGCCGGAGGCGGTTTTTGCCGGAACGCGCTATGCGGTGCTGGGGTTGGCGCGCACGGGGCTGGCGACCATCTGCGCGCTGTGCCGTGCGGGCGCGCAGGTCGTGGCATGGGATCGCAGTGCCGATGCGCGCGAAGCGGCGCAGGCCATGCTGTCGGACAATACGGGCCTTTGCGAAATCGCGGAATTGACGGCGCAAAGCGTCAGGGGCTGCAACGGCATCGTCGTATCGCCCGGCGTGCCGATCAATGCCCATCCCATCGCAGGTGTCGCACGCAGCGCCAACGTGCCGCTGATCGGCGACATCGAACTGTTCGCACTGGCCCGTCCGCACCTGCCGCCGCACCGCGTGATCGGCATCACCGGCACCAACGGCAAATCGACCACCACCGCGCTGATCCACCACTTGCTGGAAAGCGCGGGGCAGATCGCACGGCTGGGCGGGAATATCGGCATTCCGATCTTGGGAACCGAACCATTGCCGGCCGCCGGCACCTATGTGCTCGAACTTTCGAGCTATCAGATCGACCTGACGCGCACGCTGGAGTGCGACGTTGCCATCCTTCTCAATATCTCGCCCGATCATCTCGACCGCTATGACGACGGGTTTGTCGGATATGCCGCGTCGAAAGCGCGCCTGTTCGAAATGCAGCATGGCAAGGGGCTGGCCATCGTCGACCGCCATTCGCTGATGGACATCCGCCCGGTCGCCCGCGCGCTGGAACACCGCGCACCGGTGGTGATCGAGGATGTCGCGCTGCCCGGCGATCAGTCCGACTGGCCCGCGCTGCAGGGTCCGCACAATCTCGGCAATGCTGCTGCCGCTGTCGCCACCGCGCGTCGGCTGGGGCTGGACGACAACGTGATCGCCGCAGGGTTGAAAAGCTTTCCCGGCCTGCCCCACCGGATGGAGCGGGTGGCCACCATCGGCGGCGTGCTGTTCATCAACGATTCCAAAGCGACCAATCCGGCCTCCACCGCACCGGCGCTGGCGGCGTTCGCGCCGGACGATGCGGGTCCGCGCATTCACTGGATCGTCGGCGGTCTGCCCAAGGGCGATACGCTGGGCGAAATCGAACCGCATCTGGGCCATGTCGCCACCGCCTATACCATCGGGGAAGCTGGCGCGATGTTCGCGGACCTGCTCGAAGGCCGGGTGCCGCGCGTCGTGCGCAGCGAACTGATGGCAGAGGCGGTTCGCGCCGCCGCCGCCGCCGCGCGGCCGGGCGATGTCGTCCTGCTCAGCCCGGCATGCGCCAGTTTCGACCAGTTCCGCGATTACGAAAAGCGGGGCGAGGCTTTTGTCAGCATGGTCCATTCGCTTGGGGGAGACGCGCGATGAGCGTGACGCCGCAATTCGAAAACGAAAATTTTCAGCGCGGCGCAGGCGGCGTGCATATCGCCCGTCGCCAGTCGCCCCGACGCAAGGGCCGCTGGCACGAACTCACCGTCTGGTGGCGTGAGATCGACAAGGTACTGCTCGGCATCGTTGCCGCGCTGATGATGGCGGGCGTGATCGGTGTGGCCGCAGGGTCCGCCGCCAGCGCGCGGCGCCTGTCCACGGCGGAAACTACGCTGACCGATTTGCACTTCTTCTGGATGCACCTCGCCTATCTCGTGATGGGGATCGGGGTGATGGTCGCATCGAGCCTGCTGCCACGCGAATCGGCGCGCCGGTTCGCGATCGTGCTGGCGTCGGGCATGTTCCTGCTTTTGGTCGCGGTGCCCTTTGTCGGGGCGGAAGTGAACGGCGCGCGGCGCTGGATCCGGCTAGGGGTCGGGTTCCAGCCTTCCGAATTCTACAAGCCCGCGTTCACCATTCTGTGCGCGTGGATTCTGTCGTGGCGGGTGCGCGATCCGCAATTGCCGGTGATGGTCCTGTCGGGCGCGGTGCTGGCGGTGTCGTGCATCTTGCTGATGCTGCAGCCAGACTTCGGTACCGCGATCCTGTTGTGCGGGGTGTGGTTCGTGCTGGTTGTCACGGTCGGCATGCCGTTGCAGCGGGTGGGCTGGGCAGTGGGCGGGATAGTCACGCTCGTGGTCGGGGCTTATTTCTTCTACGACAACGCGCGGCATCGCATCGACGCGTTCCTTGGCGGCAGTGAAGCCTATAGCCAGGTCGACATCGCCAACAAGACGCTGACCAGCGGCGGATGGTTCGGCCGCGGCCTGTGGATGGGCGAGCGCAAGAACATCCTGCCCGAAGCGCACACCGACTATATCCTGTCCGTGATCGGAGAGGAATTCGGGCTGGTTGCGGTGGCGGGCATCGCGCTGCTGTTCTGCGCATTGGTGGTGCGCGTCCTGTGGCGGCTGGCGGGTGAGGACGATCTTTTCACGCTGCTGTCGGGCACCGGGCTTGCCGCCTTGCTGGGCGGACAGGCGTTCATCAACATGGCCGTGAACCTGCAACTGTTCCCGTCCAAGGGCATGACCTTGCCGCTCATATCCTATGGCGGTTCGTCGATGATCGCCTTGTGCCTGACAGTGGGACTGTTGCTGGCGGTAACGCGCCGGAACCCCTATCTGACGCGCGACGGACTGCCGATGGGGCACAGGAGATAATGGTGTCGGTTTCAGGATGGATGCGATGAGCGTGTCGCGCCACTTCGTACTGGCCGCCGGGGGAACCGGCGGACACATGATCCCGGCCTTTGCGCTGGCAAGCGAACTGCTTGCGCGCGGGCACCGGGTCGCGCTTGTCACCGACGAACGGGGGCGGGCCATTCCTGGCGTGCCCGATGGACTGGACGTTCATGTCCTGCCCGCAGGCCGCATGCAGGGCGGCGTGTTCGCCCGCGTCCGCGCCTTGTTCGCGATCTGGAAGGGGCGGGGGCTGGCGCTTTCGCTGTTGCGCGAATTCGGACCCAGCGCGGTCGTCGGTTTCGGCGGCTATCCCGCGCTGCCGACATTGCTTGCCGCCCGCGCCGCGCGCGTTCCGGCAGTGATCCACGAACAGAACGCGGTGCTGGGCCGGGTGAACCGGTTCCTGGCCAAAAAAGCCGCCGCGATCGCCACCGCCTATGCCCGGGTCGAACGCATGCCCGAAGGTTGCGCGGACAAAGTGCACCTGATCGGCAATCCGGTACGCGCCGAAGTGCTGACGTTGCGCGACCGGCCCTATCCCGCATTTACCGCCAACGGCTTGCTGCGCGTGCTGGTCACCGGCGGCAGTCAGGGCGCGGCGATCCTGTCGAAGGTCGTGCCCGACGGACTGGCGCTGTTGCCCGAAAGCATCCGCCACCGGCTGCAGGTGACGCAGCAGTGCCGCGCCGCCGATATCGAAGCGGTGCGCGACGCGTACAAGCGCCACGAGATTCCCGCCGAACTGGGCACATATTTCGAAGACATGGCCGAACGTCTGGCCGATGCGCACTTGTTCATCGGGCGCGCGGGCGCGTCGACCATCGCGGAACTGACCGCCGTGGGTCGCCCCGCCATCCTGATCCCGCTGCCCATCGCAACCGACGATCATCAAGCCGCCAATGCCCGCGACATGGCCGATGCGGGCGGTGCACGCTCGATCCGGCAGGACAAGTTCACGCCCGACGAACTGGCCCGCCAGATCGAGGCGATGGCCGCCGATCCCGAAGCGTTGGGCAATGCCGCGCACATGGCGTGGAACTGCGGGCGGCCCGATGCGGCAAAGGATCTTGCAGATCTTGTCGAAAGCTTTGGCGGTGCGCCGCTGATGGACGTGATCCGGATGGGCCGCGGGGCTGCCATGGAAGCCGGCACGCGCACGGCGGGAGCAGCGGCATGAAAGGTGTTTCGAACGATATCGGCACGATCCATTTTGCCGGGATCGGCGGGATCGGCATGTCGGGCATCGCCGAAGTGATGCACAACCTCGGCTATTCGGTGCAGGGGTCGGACATCAACGAAAGTTATGTCGTCGAAGGTCTGCGCGCCAAGGGCATCCCCGTGATGATCGGGCAAAAGGGCGAGAATCTCGACGGCGTTGCGGTGCTGGTCACGTCAACGGCGGTACGGCGCGACAATCCCGAAGTGGTCGCGGCATTGGAAAACCGCATACCCGTCGTGCGCCGCGCCGAAATGCTGGCCGAACTGATGCGGCTGAAACGCACGGTCGCGGTCGCGGGCACGCATGGCAAGACGACAACCACATCGATGATCGCGGCCCTGCTGGACGCGGGCGGCGTCGACCCGACCGTCATCAACGGCGGCATCATCAATTCCTATGGCTCGAACGCCCGCGTCGGCGAAAGCGAATGGATGGTGGTCGAAGCGGACGAAAGCGACGGCTCGTTCCTGCGGCTCGATGGGCAGATCGCGGTGGTCACCAACATCGATCCCGAACATCTCGACCATTACGGCAGCTTCGACGCGGTGAAGGACGCCTTCGTCGAATTCATCGAGAACGTACCGTTCTATGGTGCGGCGGTGCTGTGCATAGATCATCCCGAAGTGCAGTCGATCCTGCCCAAGATCCGCGACCGCCGCGTCGTCACTTATGGCTTTTCGGCGCAGGCAGACGTGCGCGGCGAAAACGTTCAGCCCTATCCCGGCGGCAACCGGTTCGACGTGGCGGTGCGCCACCGCGACGGTCATATCGACCGGATCGAAGGCGTCGAATTGCCGATGGCTGGGCGGCACAACGTGCAGAACGCACTGGCCGCTATTGCCGTGGCGTTGGAAATGCAGTGCCCGCACTTCACCATTCAGGACGGGTTTTCCCGTTTCACCGGGGTCAAGCGCCGCTTCACCAAGGTGGGCGAGATCGCGACCGGAGCCGAACCCGCGCTGGTTATCGACGATTACGGCCATCACCCGGTCGAAATCCGCGCCGTGCTGGCCGCCGCGCGCGAAGGGGCATCGGGCACGGGTCATGGCGGCCGCGTCATCGCGGTGGCACAACCGCACCGGTTTACCCGCCTGCGCGATCACATGGCCGAATTCCAGCAGGCGTTCAACGACGCCGATGTCGTTTATATCACCCCGGTCTATCCGGCGGGCGAACAGCCGATAGAGGGCATTGACGCCGCCGCTCTCGTCGCCGGTTTGAAGGATCGCGGCCATCACGCCGTCAGGGTGGTGGACAGCGCCGACGCTTTGGCCGACGCGCTGGCCGGGACGGTGGAGCCGGGCGATCAGGTCGTGTGCCTTGGCGCAGGCGACATCACCAAATGGGCCGCGGGTCTTGCCGACGCCATCAACGCGCGGAAAGCGGGCTGATGGCCAAGATCGGCGAACAGGGTAACAGGCTGGCCATCACGCTCGACGGTGGGGAATTCACTATCCCTGCGCCGCGCGGGAAACTGGCCGCCAACGCCCCGCTCGCCAAACTGACCTGGTTCAAGAGCGGGGGCCCTGCCGAACTGCTTTTCGAACCCGAAGATGCCGACGATCTTGCCGCTTTCCTTGCCGCGCTGCCCGAATGGGTGCCGGTCATGGGGTTGGGCCTTGGGTCGAACATGATCGTGCGCGACGGCGGCGTTCCCGGCGTCGTGGTTCGGCTGGGCAAGCATTTTTCGGAAGCCGAAGTGCTGGGCGACAACACCCTGCGATTCGGCGGCGGCACGCCCGGTGTGCTCGCCAGTTCTTGCGCGCGGAATGCGGGCGTGGCGGGGCTCGAATTCCTGAAATCCATTCCCGGCACCGTCGGCGGATTCGTGCGGATGAACGGCGGGGCCTATGGGCGAGAGGTGAAGGACGTGCTCACCAGTTGCGGCGTCGTGCTGCGCGATGGATCGCGCAAGACTTTGGCGCTGGCCGACATGGGCTACACCTATCGCCATTCGGACCTGCCCGAAGGCGCGATCGTCGTGTCCGCCACCATGCGCGGCGAAGCGGGCGAGCCCGACGCGATCCAGGCCGAAATGGACCGCATCACCGAAGCGCGCGAAGCATCGCAGCCGCTGCGCACCAAAACCGGCGGATCGACGTTCAAGAACCCCGAAGGCACGTCTGCGTGGAAGCTGGTCGACGAAGCGGGCTGTCGCGGGCTGGTCATCGGCGATGCGCAGGTCAGCGAAAAGCACACCAACTTCCTCATCAACCGGGGCGAGGCGACCAGCGCCGACATCGAGATGCTGGGCGAAGAAGTGCGCCGCCGAGTCAAGGAACACTCGGGCATCACTCTCGAATGGGAAATTCGCCGGGTCGGCAAATTCGGCGCGACCGAAGTGGTGCCCGCCTTATGAGCACGACGATCAAGCGCGGCGGCAAGGGCGTCAGGCGCGCGGCTTCGGCCCGTGGCAAGAAACGCGCGGTCGCAGGCGCCAAGGCGCGGACCGGCGGGCTGCTCAATTCCCTGTTCGGATCGCTGGGCCTGTCGGAACGCGCGTTGCAGCGGTTGTTCACAGGGTTCATCGTCCTCGTCGCGATGGCGGTTCTGTGGGCTCTTGCGGTCGTATCGGGGCTGCCCGCCTTTGCCGACGACAAGATCGGGCGGCTTGCTGCCGACACCGGTTTTGCCGTGCGCCGAGTCGAAGTGCACGGCGTCGAACGCATGGACGAACAGGAAATCTACCGCCGCGCCATCGCCGCGCAGGCGCAGCCGATGACACGGCTCGACGTATCGGCGCTGCGTGACGAACTCGTCCTGCTGCCATGGGTGCGCGATGCGCGGGTGTCGCGGCAATTGCCCGATACGCTGGTCATCGACGTGATCGAACGCACGCCCCATGCGGTGCTGCAACAGGGCGAGAAGTTCGTGCTGATCGACCCGTCGGGCCACAGGTTGGAACCCGTGCCTGCGTCCAGGGCGGAAAATATGCTGGTAATGAAGGGTGACGGCGCGGCCGAACGGGCAGCCGATCTTGCCATCCTGTTGGATGCCGCGCCCGCCTTGCAGAAACAGGTGCGCGGGGCCGAATGGATCGGCAATCGCCGCTGGAACCTGACGTTTTCGACCGATCAGGTCATCGCCCTGCCCGAAGGAGAGGAAGAGGCCGCCGACGCGCTCGTCGCCTTTGCCCAGATGGACGGGATGAACCGCATGCTGGGCGGCAAGGTCGCGGTTTTCGACATGCGCGACACCAGCAAGATTTACATGCGTGTGCCGGGGCGGGCGGAAGAAGACCGCGCGGCGCGGGCAGAGGCAAAGCAGCTCGCGGCGGAAACGGCGCGCAAGGCAGGCGGGGACTGACGGACATGGCGAACCTCAGGATCGAAAAGGTATTCGGCGCGATCAACATCGGATCGTTCCGCATTTCGGCGATGATCGCCGGGCTGACGGGCGACGGTGAAATGATCGTGCTGGGATCGGGCCACCGCGCCGCCGACGGCATCCGACGCGGCTATGTCACCGACATGGACGCCGCGACCCATGCCATCCGCGACGCCATCGAACGCGCCGAACGCGCCGCCGATACGCAGGTGTCGAGCGTGTGGATCGGTTGCGCCAACGCCGGATTGATGAGCGAAATCCGCGAAGTCGATATCGAGATCGGCGGCCGCCGCATCGATCAGGACGACGTCGAATACCTCCTGGCCGAAGCGCGCGAACGCATCGTCCCGCAAACCGGCGAACCGCGCGTCGTGCTCCACGCCCAGCCTGCGCACTACGTGCTCGACGGGGCTCAGGGGGTGTCCAACCCGCGCGGGCTCCATGCCCAGCGGCTGGCCGTCGCGGTCCACGTGATGGAGGCTGAGGCAGGCCCGCTTCGCAACATGATGGAAGCGGTGCAGAACGCGCACCTTGAGGTTGAGGGCGTCGTCGGCGCAGCGGTCGCCAGCGGCCATGCCTGCCTGACAGAGGAAGAGCGCGAGCTTGGTGTCGCGGTCGTCGATTTCGGCGCCGAAGTCACCCACGTTTCGGTCCACGTCGGCGGGATGCTGGTGGGCGTTTCGGTGCTGCCCTATGGCTCCAACGAATTGACCGACGCCATCGCCGGCGCGTTCGGCATCCGCCGGGCGCAGGCCGAGCGGCTGAAATGCGTGTTCGGTTCGGCCATCGCCAGCCCGACTGACCATCGCGAGAAGATCCCCCTTTCCGCAGACGAGCACCATGCGGGCGAAGAAGTCCCCCGCGCCGACCTGATCAGCGTCATCAATAGCCAACTCTCGCGCTGGACCGAGGACGTGGCCAAGGCGCTGAAGGGCCTTGGCTTCGTCACCGGACGCGGCGGCAACGGGCGGCAGATTGTCCTGACCGGCGGCGGCGCGGAACTGGCCGGGCTTGCCGATTACGTGCAGCAGGCGCTGGCCAAACCGGTGCGCACGGGCCGGCCGCCTGCGATGAAGGGCTTGCCCGAAGCGCATGCGCGTCCCGGCTTTGCCGCGCTGACCGGATTGGTGCTTTACGCCGCCGCCGACCCGATCGACATCCGCACCCACGGCAGCGCATGGCAGACTTCGAGCCGCTTTGGCCGCATGAACCTTCCCGGCCGGGTGATGCGCGCGATCCGCGAATATTTCTGAGGCGGGGCGCGGGGTCCGGTCAGGCCCCGATGATCATCCGCGAACGGTGACCGAGAAGTTTCTGCATGGTCACGGATATGCCGACGCATAGCGCCAGCACGCCTGCCCACACCGCCAATGCCACAAGCCCCGCGATCAACGGCGGTGGCGGCGCTGTCACCACCTGATTGACCAGTTCGTAGAACGTCATCAGCATGAAAAAATAGATGAAATATATCGCAAAGGCGTTCACCGCGAGCAAATCCAGCCAGCGCGGCATCCATTCGCCGCGTGACCGCAGCCACAGCAGCACAATGCAGGCAAGCGCCATCTTCTGAACGTAGCTCGCCGTTTCGAACCAGTTGATCGGGCCTTCCGGATCCTCCCACGCGACCATCAGCGGTCCGTATTCGAAATAGAACAGGGCGAACGTCGCGACGCTGGCCAGCGCGGTCACCACCGTCAGCGGAACCGCCAGACGCTGCACCATCGCGATCCGGTCCTCGTACCGCGCGCCCAGCCAAATCCCGAAAGTGTAGGGCGCAAGGAACACGATCACGTTCTGGACCGAATTGTCGGGAAACGTTCGGGACACGAACATCGGCGCGATCAGCATGACGGCCAGCGCAGCCAGGGCCCATCGGCGATCCATCAGCCAGCTGAGCGCCGGGGTGAGCAGGAACAGGACGGCGAGCACCGGAATATACCAGAAATGCGCTGCTGCCCGACCCCACAGGATGTTGATCCCGCTTTCACTGACAAATTCGACTGGGCTGCCTGAAAACACCTGTAACCCATTGATGAAGTGCCAGTTGAACATCGTGAACAGCACGCTGAACAGGCAATAGGGCAGGATGACGTTCAGGAATTTGTTCTTGAAAAAGCGCGACCAGCCGCGCCCCGCAAGGATCACCGAAAACAGCAGGCCGGAAATCAGCGCGAAGAAGATCGTGCTGTTGTGGGCGATCGTCTCGCACAGAGCGAGAAGAACCATGTCGGGGTTGGGCCGGGAATGCACGCCCAGCTTCCAGAAGGTCATCGAAAGCGCGTGCGCACCGACGATCAGGATGATCGCAATGCCTCTGAATGCGTGGAGGTGGGTGATATACCCCGCCCCGCGCGTCGTTGCCGTGCCCATATTCGCCTTCGCCCCCGCGATGTGCGATCGGCGACCCGCCGCCGACGTTGGCCATCACCGGTAGCGGAGTCAAACAGGGTAACTTTTGGCCGGGTAACTTCTGGCAAGGGCGCGTGTCTTTTCTGCGGCGGTCCGGATTTGATTTTCCTACAGGTCTGCGCGCCGCCATCATCGCGCCATGACGTATCGCTCGCCCATCTGTCACCATGACGCTCCTCGCCCAAACCAGCGTAAATCCTTGGGATTTCGGGGCAGGGCGCGGGTGACACGGTGTCTCCTTTGTCACCTTATTGGCAAAAGCTCGCCGCACCGGGGCGAAAAGCCGACGACAAGTGTGGAAATCGCCGCAAAGCCTTTGCTCCGCCGAATCGATCTGTGGCACATAGGGGTTAATTTCGGGGGCACGCTGGACGCAGCGATTTTGCGGAGACGTTCATGAGCATCAATATCGGTCCACCGGCAGTTGAAGAACTGCGGCCGCGCATCACCGTCATCGGTGTCGGCGGCGCGGGTGGCAACGCCATCGCCAACATGATCCGCGCGCAGATCGAAGGCGTCGACTTTGTCGTCGCCAACACCGACGCGCAGGCATTGAACAATTCCATCGCGGAAGACCGCATCCAGCTCGGCCCTGAAATCACGCAGGGCCTTGGCGCGGGATCGCGGCCCGAAGTGGGTCGTGCGGCGGCAGAAGAAACGATGCACGAACTCGACCGGATGCTCGACGGCGTCCACATGTGCTTCATCGCCGCCGGCATGGGCGGCGGCACCGGCACCGGTGCGGCCCCCGTCATCGCCAAGGCGGCGCGTGAAAAGGGCGTGTTGACCGTCGGCGTCGTGACCAAGCCCTTCATGTTCGAAGGTTCGCGCCGGATGCGCAGCGCCGATGCGGGCATCGAAGAACTGCAAAAGCACGTCGACACCCTGATCGTCATCCCCAACCAGAACCTGTTCCTGGTCGCCAGCCCCGACACTACTTTCAAGGAGGCCTTCGGCCTCGCCGACGAAGTGCTGCAACAGGGCGTTCGTTCGATCACCGATCTGATGGTGATGCCGGGCCTCATCAACCTCGATTTCGCCGACGTGCGTTCGGTCATGGGCGAAATGGGCAAGGCGATGATGGGCACCGGCGAAGCGGAAGGTGAAAACCGCGCGTTGGAAGCTGCCGAAAAGGCGATCGCCAACCCGCTGCTCGACGGCGTGTCGATGGCGGGCGCAAAGGGCGTCATCGTGTCGATCATCGGCGGCGAAGACATGCGCCTGATGGAGGTCGACGAAGCCGCGAACCACATCCGCGAGCTCGTCGATCCTGACGCGAACATCATCTGGGGCTCTGCCTTCAATCCCGATCTTGCGGGCAAGATCCGCGTTTCGGTCGTCGCGACCGGCATCGATCATACGGCCGAGCAGGTTCAGGTCTCGCAAGGCGCACAGCCGTTCTCGCTGGGTTCGGGCCGCGCCCCGATGCGCCCCGGCATGGTTCCTGCGGCCAATCCCGTGGAAGCTCCTTCGTTCAATGATGCGGCAACGGGTAATGTTGCCGCTACCGGCGGCTTTGACGCAGAACCGTTCGATCTCCCGCTGGAACTGAGTGAAGAGGCCGAAACGCGCGCTGCACCTCAGCCTGCAGCCGCCCAGTCCGACGAATTGCTGCTCGGCGGCGATTTCGAAGCCGCTTCGCCGCGCGTCGCAGCGACGGGTGGCTGGCATCCGGCGACCGCCAACGACGAACTGACCCGGCCTGTCGTGGCTCAGGCGCCTGTCGCTCAACCGGCAGTGGCTCCATCGGCGGCACCGCAATCGGGCGGCAGCACCCTGTTCGAACGCATGGCCAGCCTGTCGCGCTCCCAGCCCGAAGGACAGAGCCAGGACGACAACGATGACGATGGTGCGGCCCTCAATATTCCGCGCTTCCTCGGCCGTCATAACCGCTGACGCAAACGCCGGCAAAACAGGACGCCGCTGCGGGTCCGGATCGATAGTCCGGCTCGCGGCGGCGTTTGTGCTGGCATGTACGCTCTTGGCCGCGCCAGCCATGGCACAGGCGGTGCGCTCGGTCCCGGGGACCAGCGAGCGCGCGCTGGAAGATGCGCGGGCAAGATTGATGCGCAACCCCGGCGATGTCGCCGCGCTGCGCGACGCGATTCAGGCCGCGATGCGAGTTGGGATGGTCGACATGGCCGCATCCTACGCCTTGCGTGCCCAACAATTGTCCCCGGGCGACCCGATCGTCACCGCCGCGCGGGGTGCGATCGAGGTGCATCGCGGCCGCCCGCGTGAGGGGCTGCTGCTGTTCGGCGAGGCGGACAAGGCAGGGGCGGGAGAGGGGCCGTTCGTTGCCGACCGTGCGCTCGGTTACGACCTGATTGGCGACCAGCCATCAGCCCAGTACTATTATGGATTGGCGCGGCGACAGTCGCCCGACGACGAAATCTCGCGTCGCTATGCGCTGAGCCTGGCGATCATCGGCGATTTTGCGACCGGCGATGCGATGTTGCGCCCGCTGCTGAACGTGCAGGACCGCGCGGCATGGCGCACACACGCCTTCATGTTGGCGATCGATGGTCGTCCGGCCGAAGCGCGCGCAGTGCTCGATCGGATACTGCCGCCCGACCTCGCAGCACAGATCGGCCCGTATATGGACACGATACCGCGGTTGTCACGGGCGCAGCAGGCGGCGGCGGCCAACCTTGGCCTATTCCCCGCATTTCCCGGCGGGGTTCAAATTTCGCCAGCGCCGCGCACCGATCAGATGCAGCGGTCCGGGGGATCGAGGTAGCGCCCGAAGTTCGAGGGACAGGCCTCTTTCCCCAGCCAATACCGGCCTTGTCCACAAGCTACGAACAATCCTGTGCACTTATGCCCACCGGCTTGCGGCTGGCGGATTGTGCTAACCGGCACTGACGATTCATGAAGGCGACGGGATCGACGACAACTTCAACGACGGACGGATAGCCATGAGAACAGGCCAGCAAGAAGAGCAGCGCGACGATGACGCAGCGCCGGTCGACATGCTCGTTGCTTTGTTCGAGGCGCGCGGCTGGCCATACGAACTGATCGGAGAGGACGAGGTTTCGGGTGAGGTGCAGGGCGCCTGGGCCAAGTACCAGCTCCGCGCGATCTGGCGGCGCGAAGACAACGTTTTGCAATTGCTGTGCCTGCCCGAAGTGCGCGTTTCCGACGACAAGCGCACGCAGATGTTCGAGCTGATGAGCCTCGTCAACGAACAGCTGTGGCTGGGGCATTTCGATCTGTGGTCGTCGGGCTCGGTCCTCCTTTACCGCCATGGCCTCATGTTGGGCGATGACGGCCTGCTCTCGATCAGCCAGGCGCAGATGGCGGTCGAACACGCAGTCGAGGAGTGTGATCGGTTCTACCCTGCGTTTCAGTTCGTCCTTTGGGGTGGCCGCAGCGCGTCCGAGGCTTTGGCCGGCGCGCTGATCGACGCAGCGGGCGAGGCCTGAGACGTGGCCGGACTTCCGCAAAAGATGCTGCTGGTCGGTTGCGGCAACATGGGTGGCGCGATGCTGGCCGGCTGGCTGCGCGGCGGCATGGCGGGCGAAAATTTCACTGTCGTCGACCCATATGTCGACGCTGTGCCCGACGGCGTTCGCTTGCTGCGCACGGTACCGGACGAGACGTTTGACGTCGTATTGTTGGCCATCAAACCACAGGGGCTGATTGATGCAGTTCCCACGATCGAGCCGGTCATGGGTCCGCAAACCGTGCTGCTTTCACTCTTGGCCGGGGTCGAATTGGCGACGCTGGCGGCTCGTTTTCCGCGAGCGGGCGCGGTGGTGCGTGTGATGCCGAACTTGTCCGCCGCGCTGGGAAAGTCGCCGGTCGCGCTGGCAGGCGATGGCGTGTCTGCGGAACGGGTCGCGATGGTCGATGCGCTGATGATGCCCTTGGGGCAGGGCGAGTGGATCGGCGAAGACAGGTTCGACCTCGTCACCGCGCTCGCCGGATCGGGGCCAGCGTTTGTCTATCGATTTATCGATGCGCTTGGCGCGGCGGCAACCGACCTTGGCCTGCCGGAGGATCAGGCGCGTCGGCTGGCGATCGCCACGGTGGATGGCGCGACTGCGCTGGCGTTGGCGAGCGAGCACGCCCCGGCGGAATTGGCGCGCAGGGTTGCATCGCCTGGCGGGGTGACGGAGGCGGGTCTTCGCACGTTGGATGCGGACGATCGCTTGCTCAAGTTGGTAACCGATACGTTGCGTGATGCCGCTGAGCGAAGCGCGGAAATGTCGGCTGAGGCCCGCAAAAAAGACTGATACCAATCGCGACAAAGGGTTAACGCGTTGTTTTCCTTTGTTTGGAGCGATTTGATCCGATTCTGCTCATGTCCGGTTTTCCTTGAATTTACCGCGTTCGATTGCGATATTGCTCGCGACGGCCCCGCCTTGTGAGGGCCACAGAGGAGCTTTGAACGACAATGGCAAACTGGAACGACCCCCAGCCCTCGAGCAGGAACGCTCAGGCGGGCTTCGGCGCGGCTCCGGGCCTTAATCCGAGCGTGCCCAGCACGCGGGCCGGCTTCGACGCGGGCCTGCGCAAGTACATGCTGTCGATCTACAACTACATGGCATCGGGCGTGCTGTTGTCTGGCCTCGTCGCAATCGCGATGGCCAACACGGCATTCGGGCTGGCGATCATCAGCTCGCCGCTGATGTTCCTGTTCATCTTCGCACCGCTGGGCATCGTCTTTGCGATGAGCTTTGGCGCGAACCGCTTTTCGCAAGGTACACTGCAGATACTGTTCTGGTCCTTTGCGGTTCTGATGGGCATCAGCATGTCGACGATCTTCCTCGTCTATACCGGGGCTTCGATCGCGGCGACGTTCTTCGCAACGGCTGGCGCCTTTGCCGGCCTCTCTCTGTTTGGCTACACCACGAAGAAGGATCTGTCGGGCCTCGGCAGCTTCCTCATCATGGGCGTCATCGGCTTGCTGATCGCTATGGTGATCAACATCTTCCTGCAGAGCAGCGCTCTGCAGTGGGCGATCAGTTTTCTGGGCGTCCTTATCTTCGCGGGCCTGACGGCATATGATACGCAGCGTCTGAAGGCGCAGTATTATCACCTTGCCGGCAGTGACTTCCTTGGGAAGGCCGTGATTTTGGGCGCGCTGACGCTGTATCTGGACTTCATCAACATGTTTCAGTTCCTGCTCGCGTTCATGGGCCAGCGCGACTGATCATTGCCAAATGGCTGGTCCTATCGGGCCAGCCAGCGGATCCGAAGCGCCCGGCCGGTTTGTCCGCGCCGGGCGTTTTTTTGTCTGAATTCATGCGGTTCGTCGGCAATTTCATGTCGTCTCGTCAACTTTCCCTGTGGATGGTGGAGGACGTGCTGATGCGCGCGATCGATCATCGATGCATGAACTGTCTTTGCCCCTTGGGGCTGTGTCTTAATCCTGCCGCAAGCAAACTTCGTGCAAAGTGGCTGGATATTCGAAGTTCGGGAAAGAGGGCCAATAGCGGTGGCAACCAAGGTCGTGAAAATTGTCCAGATTTGTGCCTTGGCGGGCATCGCGGCCTTGTCGGGCTGTACGCCGCCGCCGCCTCCCGCTCCGCCTCCCCCGCCGCCGCCGGTGGTTGAGGCATTTCCGGCCCGCCCGCTTGCGCCCGGCTACGCGCAGGAAAATCTTGCCGTGCCGCCAATCGATGCCTTCGGCGTGCGCCAGACGGTAAATACAGGGCTCACCTCTGCCCAGACGACCTGGAACCTGCGTTCGGCCTACAACGTCGCGGCGCTCAATTGCCAGGGCGCGGACCATCTGGTCATGGCCGAACGGTATGGCGAATTCCTGAAAGGGCACGCACGCGAACTGTCGGCCACCAACCGCGCTCTCGATAGCGAATTTCGTCAGAAGTACGGTCCCGGCTACAAGGACGTGCGCGACCGCTATATGACGCAGGTTTACAACTATTTCGCCATGCCGCCGGTTCTGCCCCGCTTTTGCGCCGCGGCGTTCAATGTCAGCACTGAACTGATGGCGGTGGGGAACGGCAATCTCGATGTCGCGGCGGCCACTCTGTTGCCCCAGCTCGAAACCGTATTCCTCCAATTCTTCACGGAGTACGAGGCATTCCGGATCGCGGCCACGGCATGGGATGCCAGCTATTTTGCGACCTATGGCGTGCCCTATCGTCGGCCTAGCTCCAATCCGCTCCAGCCTTCGGCCGATGTGCCGTATGGTCCGGGCGCGCCGGTGACAATGCCGGTGACAATCCCTGCGCCGATGCCGGTCGCGGGCGCTGGTGTGACCGAAACCGGCTCTTAAGGCTGGGGCGGAGCGGCGATCGTTTTGGCTTTTACTCACGCGTGCCGACTGCTAACAGCGCGCCTCGCCCGGATGGGCAAACGACTGGAACGGGGCCGTAGCTCAGTTGGGAGAGCGCGTCGTTCGCAATGACGAGGTCAGGGGTTCGATTCCCCTCGGCTCCACCACCCAGTCCTAGGTATCGAGGCGTCGAGAGACGCCTCGACCGTTCTCCCAGAATATCCCCGTATTTCCGGCGCTTTGGGCCGATGGTTTACGTCGCCGCGTGGTCAAGAGACGCGCTGACCGCGCGCTTCTGCCGAGAATATGGGCTGGTTCTCAGGTGGCGGTTTTGGTGACCACGCTTTGGATTGGGTGAAGTCAGTTGGTGGAGAAGCCAAGCGCGAACTTCTGTTCGTGCCAGGCGATGGGCAGAGTGCCGATCCGCCAGAGTTTCCGCGAAGTGAGATCGCGTGGCTGGGTGCCATCGAGGAAGGACTTGATGATCACAGGATCGAGATAGCTGACCCGCGCGATGCGCCGAAGGTGGCGGATCTCGGTAGCAGAGGTCGACGAGGCATGGACTTCATCCATCGCCAGAAGCTGGTCCCGGGCGTTGAAGGCGCGAGCCAGCAGATCGAGCAGCTGCTCGTCGAGCCTGGCTTGTTCAGACCGCAGGGGATCGAGACGTAGGCGTTGCTCGTGTCCATGGTTCTCGAAGGTGTATGGAATTTCGATCGGTATGCGATGTCCGTCGTCAGCGTCGATGCTCGCACCCTGAAGCAAGGCTGATTGGCAGATCGAAGCGGATACGCCGTCCCGATTTATTGTTGCCGTGAACCCAAGCGACTGAAGGGCTTCTCGCAGGTCTGACGGTGATGCGCTGACGATACCATCGGCGAGATAGCCTGCATGGGTGATCAAAGCTGCGAGCTGATGGGTGGGAAGGTCAGAGGCCAGTTTGCGAAGCATTCCGCTGTCGGACAGATAGCCAGCCAAGGCGGTGCGGACAGCAGCCTCGAGGTCCGGAGCGGGCAGGCTCGTCGCGACCCCGGATCCGACCTCGCTAGGCCTGGTTACGTAATAGCGGTATCGCCTGCCATGATTGCGAGTGTGCGTTGGCACCATCGGCTTGCCGGTATCATCGTAAAGCATACCGGCAAGCATACTGACAATACGATGACGCGTGGACTGGATCCGGGGCTTGGGCTGACTTGCGAGCTTCGCCTGGACCTGATCGAACAGGTCGCGATCGATGATCCCTTCATGTTCGCCGCGATAGCTGGCTCCTTTGTGGACGATCTCGCCTACGTAGATGCGGTTCGACAGGAGGCTGATGAGGCCGTCCCGACGAAAAGGCACGCCGCCACGGATCGAGCCATCGCGCTGCGCGCGCCTGGCCGTCACGATGCCGTCCTGTTCCATCTCTGCGAGTAGCTCGGTAACGGTGTCGCAAGCCAGATATCGCTGCATGATCTCGCTGACGACCGATGCCTCTTCGGGGGCAACGATCAACTTGCGGTGCTCAACCCGATACCCCAGTGGCACCGGACCGCCCATCCACATGCCCTTGGCTTTCGATGCCGCAACCTTGTCACGAATGCGCTCCGAGATTACCTCGCGTTCGAACTGCGCAAAGGAAAGCAGAACATTGAGCGTGAGACGTCCCATCGAGTTGGTGGTGTTGAATTCCTGGGTAACACTGACGAAAGAGGCGCCCGCATCGTCGAGCACCTCAACAATCCTGGCGAAGTCGGTGAGGCTGCGAGTCAGGCGGTCGACCTTGTAGACGACCACGATATCGACCAGCCCTGCCTTCACGTCATCGAGGAGCTGCTGGAGCCCGGGCCGCTCCATGTTGCCGCCGGTACAACCGCCGTCGTCGTATGGATCAGGATGGAGTACCCATCCTTCGTGCCGCTGTGACATTACGTAAGCAGCGCATGCCTCACGCTGGGCATCGAGACTGTTGAAGTCCTTGTCCAACCCTTCGTCAGTGCTCTTGCGGGTGTAGATTGCACAGCGCAGTCGGGGGGAAGGTGCCTTAGCCATTCGCGGTTATGCCGAGCTTGCTAAGGCGCGGGCTGGAAAGGCCGAAGAAGCGTGGACCGGACCAGGCCGCTCCGGTGATCTTTTTCGCCACCGCGCTCAGCGAGGAGTATCGTTCATCGCGATACTCGAATCCGTTCTCCAGCACTATGACGAGATGGGATTCGCCATGCCACGTGCGGGAAAGCCAGGTGCCGGGCCTGAGCGAAGGCGAGGGCGAAGCAGCGCTTTCCCTACTGCTGCCGATTGCAGCGATGCGGCGAAGGTCTGCCTTGCTGAGACTGCCAGACGCTTTCTCCTGCAGTCGGTAGGCCAGTGCCCGTGCCAGCATGTCGGAACTATAGGCCGGTGGCGCAGGGGTTTCGAAGACCCTGCGCCACTCGGCCTTGCGTTCGCGAGCTGACATCGCCGTGATCGATGCGATGCCCCTGTCCAGTTTGCTCACGCCGCCACCATTATGCGGTATGTGCGTACGCCATCAACCTTCTCACTGGTGATGTCATGACCCTTCTTGCGAAGACCGGTCAGTGCAGCGCGTGTCGTATGCGGCAGCCAGCCGGTGGCAGCGATCATGTCATCGAGTGTGGCACCTTCCCCTCGGCTGAGAAGCGCGACGAGAGTATCAGACTTGGATTGGGGTTTGGCGTTCTTCGCGGCAGTGCGGCATCGCGCTTCCGGCGCATCCGTCTCGGAGAGCTGGCGCGCATATTTGCGCGTGCGGGGTTTCTTCACTTGGGTCATGAGTGGTTCTCCGGTTCGGACCAGCACAATTGCTGCTCCCACCACCCACAGCCCTGTCGATCACGCCGATCAGGGCAGCAGCCGATCGCGTCGGCTGCGATTTACACAAACATCAATGCTTCCTTTACCGGTGAAGTCGAGCGGATTGTCTGGAACGCGCCCCAACTGCGGTCATTCACTCTCAAAAGGGGACCGCCTAAGAGCGGACGTTGCTGTCGCTTGGACGGGACGGCAGGGTTGTTGGACGATCCGGAACGGCGGCTTCACGGCTACGACATCATATAGTCGACATTCGGATGCGTCGGTGTCGGCGTCCGGAGTCGACCAACTTCCGCGATTCCTGTGCAGCGCCGGTCACGTCCGCTTAAGACGCAACTGGACATACCAAGCGCTTCGACCCGTTGATCGCTTGCGCCGCAAATAGCCGCCATTCGAGGCAGCAGATGGCATTCTCGAAACCTGTGCTACGTTCACAACCCGAAAATGTTGACTTTACCTGCCCGCCACGAAGGTCCGATACACCTGTGCTTCAGCGCCCTCAGTGCGCAGCTCGAAATCACTATGAATTGCGCCAGGACCGAATTCGTCGAAGATGTCGTCGGACTGCGCCAGTTCGAAACCGGCGGGATCGATCCAACGCACATGCCCGTCGCGCCGCGCAGGAATGACATTATACCGGTGGCGTCGGCCATTCGTGCCGGTCAGTTCGACTAGCTCGGGAAGATCCTCAAATACGTCGCGAACGTCGCGCCCCAGGCTGAGCTGCCAGCGCAGGAAATGTTGCGGGTCGATCAGGTCTTCCGATGCGACCTCGTCGAGCTCGTCCTCAAGCCACGCTTCGAATTCGCCGCGCCGCGCCGTCGCCGCCTCTCGCGTTTGTGCCAAGCCCTGAGACAAGGCGAAGGCCACGAAGGGATCGTGCGTGCCCCAGCGCAACAGCTCTCGAGCCCAGAAGCCGAACCACGGCATCCCAGTGGTCTCCTTCCACTCCGCGAGCGTCGGCACAGCGAAAGCGTCGGCCGCCCCCTCGGACCAGGCTTGGGAGACGACGGCGCCCATTGCGACGCCAAGCCGGAATTCGAGATTGTCTGCAACGAACCGTTGCCAGCTTCGCAGCGCATCGGCATCGGGATCGACGCTGTCGGGTTCGTTCATCCACCATCCGAGCACGTCTGCCCAACGATCGAGTAGAGCCTGGTCCGTGTCGGTGCTGCGCACCCGGAAGCCAAAGCCACGGTCGGCAGCGACCAGATCACCGATCGCCTCGAACACATCGATACGCGCCGTCGCCTCGTCTTCGCCAAAGCGATCGGCGCGTTCGATGAGGGCGCGAATCTGCAGCGCGACCGCTTCAAAGCGCCTTCCCACCAGAGGGGTGAAGCCGTATTGATAGAGGCGGCGTCGTTCGGCGGCGTCGGGATAGACGGTTTCGACAATCCCGCGTCCGCGCTGAACGAAAGCCTCCTCGAGCCACGCTTCCTGTTCTGCCGCAACCGCGCTGAATGTGGTGCTCCAGAGTTGCGCGAGATGCTCTTCGGCGCGGGCCGGCGACATTTCCTGTTCCTCGGCCTTAGCGACCTCTTCGATCGCAGTCAGCAAGATGCCGTCCAGTTCGTCGACCGCGTCCGCCAGGCGGGAGCGGCGATCGACGGCATCTTCACCGGCTTCCTCGCTGATATCAGTCGGCACCGCGCTTTCGAGCCAGTCAAGAAAATCATCGGGATCGATACCAAGGACGCGGATGGCCCGCTCGCGGATCGTCCACAGCAGCAGAGCCAGCGGGCTTTCCACGTCGCCGGCATCGGCTTCTTCGATCAGAAGCGCTTCGCTCATGCGATCGTAGTCGCGCTGCAGCTCGACGCGATGGCGGCGCTGAACCGGAATCGTGTTCGGCGCAGTCGCCGCCTCGCGCGTCGGGATGGCGACGAGGGTCATGCCTTCAATGCCCTTGGCGGCGCCGGGACGACCCGCGCGGCCGGCAAGGTTGCGGATTTCTGACGTGGGCAGAAGGGTCACGACCTGCTGCTGGGCGACCTGATCCCAAGACCGCCGCTTAAGCGATGTCAGGAAGATGAGATCGAAGGGCAAGTTGACGCCTTCGGTCAGCGTCGCCGTCGCGACCGTGATCGGACAGATCCGCCGTTCGATCATCTCGGTCATCAGTCGCCGCAGGCGCTGGGGCATCTGGCCGTGGCTCGAGGCAATGCCGCGTTCGAGCAGGAACATCTCGAACGAATCCTCGCCACAATAGTCGCGGCACGCGGCCCGAGCTTCGTCGAAGCGGTCGCGTAGAGAGCCTTCGGGCAGTTGAAACTGCGGCGCGTTCGCCCACGCCGGAAGCAGCAGAGCTTCCTTGAACCAGCGCATGGTCTGCTCGGGCTCCTGCGCCACGGAGATCAGGATCCGCTGATCCTCCTCGACGAGATGGAGCGCGGTCCATAGGACGCTCAGGCAGTTGAAGCGATTGAGGCTGTTGCGCATGCGCGCAGGAAGGTTCGGCATCGCCGGCATCCTTAGCGGCAGATAGACGGGTTGTTCCTGACCGCGGATGAAGAGTGTCCGTCCGTTCATGATATCGAGCAGGATTCGGCCTTGCGCGCCCGGCGCCGTCTCCAACACTCCGATGACCTGCCGCGTGCTGCGGTAACGCACGCCCACGGCAGTCGCGTCCGCTCGGCCTTCGATCCATTTGGCGACCGGGCCAGCGGCGCCGCCGGCAACGGCGGTAAGCGCGATCCGCACGACATCGGGACGCTGGACGATCACGCGGGAGACCAGCTGCTCGAGCCGGATGGCGCGATTGCTATGTTCAGAGAAGCTGATGCGGGTGTTCTCGTTGGCTTCGGGGACGACCTGATGGGCTTCATCGACGATAATCAACCTCAGCCGCGCCGTCAGGATTGGTCCGAGATAGCGCATCAGGGCATCGGCCTTCTCGACGGTCGCGATGAGCACGGTTGGCTGGTCGCCGGTCAGCCACGCATCCGTGATACCCCAATCGGCGCCGCCGTAGAGCGCTGTCACCGTCATGTCGCTGCCGAGCTCTGAACGCAGCTTGGCTTCAACCTCGCCGGCCAGCGCGCGCGAGGGGACGAGATACATGGCGAGCGGTGCGAGCCCATCAACTTCGCGCAGCAATAGCTCTCGCACCAATGCGAGATTTGCGATCAGGGTCTTGCCCGAGCCGGTAGGTGTGCAGAGCGCGAAGGAAGATTCCTGCCGGAGGCGCTCGATCCCCTGGAGCTGCGATGTCCAGAGGATGCCGCGACCGCGGCTGAACTGATCGCGCGGTTTTGTCAGGGTAACTTTGCCCGGTCGAGCGAAAGCCCGAACCCGAAATCTCACGCCGCCGCAGCGGACATAGCACTCCACTCCGCAAACGCGCGGTCTCTGAACAGTCGCATTGTGTTTCGGGAGACGAGGTGACGCTGGATGGCAAAAGTATTGTAGATTGCTGAGTGGGTGGATGCGAACCGCTGGGCCTGACCCTGAGACTTGAAGCGTTGCATTTTTCGCTCCCGTCTTCGGACGGGTAGGTGTGAATTTTCCGCTCGATTGTTTTCCTGCAATCGACCAGGCTGGTGTCGGGCGAGGGCGCCCAACTCGCGCAAGGCCGCAGGGTAGGATCGCAGACCGTCGGTGACAATTGCTTCCGGGGCGAAGCCCTGGTTCTTGAGTAGTTTCTTGAGCAATTTCAGTGCCGCTGTTTTGTTCCGGCGTTTCTGGACGAGGACATCGAGAACCTCGCCCTCCTTGTCGACAGCCCGCCACATGTACATCCGCTGGCCGTTGATACGGACGATCATCTCGTCCAGGTGCCACACGCAATCTGCCCGGCCACGTTTGCGGCGGATGTTGGCGGCAATGGCGGGACCGAACTTGTTCGCCCAGCAGCGGACCGTTTCATAGCTCACGGAATGCCCACGTTCGGCAAGCATGTCTTCGACGTCGCGCAGACTCGTTGTGAAGCGGAAATATAGCCAGACCGCCAGTCGTATCACATCAGGCGGGAAGCGGTGACGCTTGTAGGAAATGGGCTTCATGCCCGCAGATCTAGCCGTGATCGGCCGCCATGTAGAGACGAGTTGCGGTTTGCCTGACAGCACCTTTGACCGTTGACAGAGACAAGTTAGCGTTAGACTGACAGCACCGACTGACACCACCCTTGCGTCAAGTGGAGAGAAGTTAGCGTCGGACTGACAGCACCCGCTTGAAGGAAATGGGATTCATGCAGGTCTAACTAGGCGGCCCGTGCCGCAGGTGGAGTCCGTTTAGCGTTAGACTGACAGCGCCGCCGGGCGGCCCGCGCTGTCGTGAACCTGCACGTAGAGGTCGCGTAACACCTTTTTCGCAGCCTCCACCCGTTCGGCCGTATCGTTGGCAAAGCTGACGAAGGTTGCTCCATGCAGGACCAGGACGAACAGGTCATCCAGGGCCGAGTAGACGCGAAGCCGTTCGGCGTCCGCACCGGTATGAAAAATGTCGGTCAGCCGCAGATGTATCGTTTCCCGCAACTGGTTGCCGCGATCAACGATCGGCTTCAGGGTATCGTCGGTGCGCGCGGCGATGAGAAGCTCGTTCCAAGCGATGAAATAACGGGAATCGATGTGATCGTGAATGATGTCGATCGCATCCCCGTGGCTTTCCGGGCCAGACGGCAGAGCAAGAGACTGGCGCAGTTCCTCGCCCCAGATCTTGTCGACGAGATATTCCTGCAGCAGCAGAAGAAGGCTGTGCGTGGTGTCGGCGTAATACTGGATTGCGCTGCGCGTCATATTGGCGCGGTGGGCGACATTCTGGAGGGTCAGCTTGTGGAAGCCTTGTTCGTAAAGGCATGACACCGCTGCCTCCATGATCAGAGCCTCGGTTTCGGCGCTCTTCGGGTAGTTCTTTCCTCGAGCGCGTCGGCGTGACGAAGTCGGGTTCGACCTTGTTCGGTCCATGGCTGCTGCTCATCGTTTGGTATCACGGGATCGTTTGTCTGCCCATAACAGGAACGCAGGCGCGATGAAATCGAAGCTGCGTGGTGGACGGGAAAACTTTCATCACCTGTAATTATTTTGTTGCTGTCCGGAAAGCGATGGCCGTAATGGAAGTCCGGAAAAAGCATTGCTGGGAAAGAGCGGAGGCAGACATGTGGCAGGAAAACAGCTTCGTTGCGTTTGGCGGCGACGTATCGCCGCAACCGACTGAACGGGCGACGCTCGATCGCGAGCACTACTGCGGCAAAGCCACCATGCAGAAGGAATTCGACACCGTCTGGACGAAGGCGTGGCTGATCGCCGGAATCGAACGCGATCTCGAGGAACCGGGCGATTTCATCACGTTCGACATCGCGCATGAATCGATCTTGATCACCCGGACCGAAGATGGCGGTCTGAGCGCGGTCTACAACGTGTGCCAGCACCGTGGGAACAGGCTGCACATCCAGCCGTACGGATCCGTCGCGCGGGCGCACACATGTCCCTATCACGGCTGGAGCTACGGACTGGACGGAACGCTCCTGAACGTTCCGGATCGCGATCGGTTTTCCCCAGGCGTCGATTGCGCGGCGAAATCGCTGAAATCCGTCAATGTCGGCACCAGCAATGGGCTGATCTGGGTCAATCTTGCCGTCGATCCCCTGCCGCTGGAGGATTTTCTCGGCTCGCTGGTTGGCGAACTGATGCCTTACCGGCTCGAAGCGATGCATGTCGTGCGCGAGCAGACCTGCGAGTTGGATGCGAACTGGAAAACCGTGATCGACAACTTCGCCGAAGTCTATCACGTCGATTTCATCCACGCCCAGCACGCCAGCTTCGTCAATTGCCGCGATGCGCGCGTCGACTTGTTTCCCTATGGCCATACCGTTTTTCGGGTTGATGGCTACGTCGTCAATCCGCGCTACCCCGTGCCGGACGAACCGCCGCCGATCCTGTCCGGTGCTTTGCAGGCGCTGGGGCTCGACCCTGGGGATTTCCATGGTCGCGTCGACGAGATCCGTCGTGCCGCGCAAGTTCAGAAGCGCAAGCTGGGGGCACGTGCCGGTTTCGATTATTCCGCACTGACCGACGACCAGGTGTCGGACATCTGGCAATACAATCTTTTCCCGAACACGATCATGACGGTAAAGCCGGAAGAGGTCTGGATCATGCGGCAACGGCCGCATCCCACGGACCCGCAGAAGTGTTTCTTCGACAAGATCACGCTGGCGATGCCGGTCCGGCAAAGCGATGACGAGACTTCGCTGGTCCTGATCGGCGATGTGGAGGCGGCGAAGGCCATGAAGTCAGGTCAGCGCCCCGAACGCGAAGTCTTCACCCAGGCCGATGTGACCAATGGTTCGATGAGTATGACGGAAACGGTCGATCAGGACATCTTCTACCTGCCCTACATGCAGGCCGGGATGAATTCGGCCGGTTTCGACGAAGCCGTCCTTAGCGACGACGAGAACCGGATCCGGCATTTTCACGACTGGCTGGCGACATGGATGGCGGGCCAGATTCCGCGGCCCTCCTGATCGACATCGTCCGCCCGCCCGGTCCGGGCGTTTCGTGGTTTCCCGAAACGAGGAAGGGCGCTGGATTGCTCCAGCGCCCTTCCTCCGTTGGAAAGAACGTCAGAATTTGTAGCTGATGCTGGCCGTGACGATGCGTGGATGGCCAAGCGTGCCGATGATGAAGGTTTCCGGGCCGGTCCCGGTCAGACCGTCTATCCCCAGGTTGGGGAATGGCTCAAGGTCCGTATAATACTCTTGGTCGAACACGTTCTGCACGTTGAGCATGAGTTCCCAAGGACCGCGGGCGATTCCGGTCTGGATGTCGACGACGGTGTAGCTTGGATTTTCGACGTTGTTCCAGGGTTTGCCACCCTTCATCTTGCCTTTGTAGCTCACCTGCAAGTCTGCGATGAAGTCCATCTCGTCGGACAGTGGCAGAGCGAGGTTCGCATTGAAATTCGCGCTGGTGCCAATGACGTTCGGCGGCGTCTTTCCGCTGAGGTCGAGGCCGTCGATCAGCACCGTGCCGTCATCCCATTCCGCTTCGACGAGACCGAATGCGCCAGACAGCGTCAAGTAGTCGACGGGCCTGATCGATGCGCTTAATTCGAGGCCCCACTGGGTGGAATCGCCGACGTTGGTGATCCCTTCGATCAGTCCATCGCCGCCCGGATTCGGCACGATGAATTCGAACTGCCGGTTCTTGTACGTGGTATAGAATGCGGCCGCCGTGACCGAGCCCATTCCGCCAAGTATCTCGCTCTTGACGCCGACTTCGTACTGGGCCGACCTTTCCGGTTCGTATCCAACCAAGGTTGGCATGCCGTCCGGTCCGAAGATCAAGGGGGCCCCGTCTGCTATACCATTCCATCCGCCAGGTTCGAACCCTTTGGAGTAGGTGGTGTAGATGATGGCGTCTCCATTCAGATCATAAGTCAGGGACAGGCGCGGCAGGACCTCGGTTTCCGACTTGGAAGCACAGTGCCCAACATCCAGCGCGCATTCCTGCGAGCGCCAGCGATCGACACGCAGTCCTGCGCCCAACTCGATGTTGCCAAGTTCGTAGGTGACATTGCCGAACGCCGCGGCGTTGTTCTTGTTTTCCTCACTCGTGACGAACGGCACGGTGACGTAGGCGAAGGGGTCATCGGATTCGATGAAGATCCAGCCGAATTCGAGTGTCGAATTCATGGTCTCCTGGAGATCCCTTGCGTACAGGCCGACAATCCATTGGAACGGTCCGTCGTCGGTCGAAGTGAAGCGCAATTCCTGCGTCAACACCTCGAAGGTCTGTGGCTGGATGGTATTGAAAGCCCACAGTTGGGTCAGATCGACATCGGTGACGCGGTCGCTTTTGGAGTCGGTATAGGAACTGATCGAAGTGACCAGGACTCCGCCCAGGTCTAGTTCCAGCTCCAGGTTCGCGCCGAATGTCTTGCGCTCGTTCCTGGGATTGCGGTTAACATCGAGGGCCTTGGGGTAGGTGAAATTGCCCGGGCTGCCGAGCTCGCGTGACCAGTTGTTGGCCGGGCCATCGTATTCGTTGTAACGCGCCGATGCCTGTAGCGAGAAGTTGTCGGTCAGATCGCCGGCAATTGCCACACGGCCGCCGAATTCCTCGTAAGCGCCTACGTCGCGGGGCTGGTCGTAGGTCACCCCGAATACGGGGGCGGGCGAATTGGGATTGTAGAGAAAGCCATCGTCGGTGCGGCCGAAGCCGAACACCCTCATTGCCCAGCTCGAACCGAGCGGAAGATTGATCGCGGCTTCACCGTCAAGCACGTTCTGCTCACCGGCCATGAGCTTGACGCGCCCCGAAACGCGTTCCGGATCGGGCCGCTCGCTGACATATTTCACGGCGCCGCCGATATTGCTGCCTCCGTACAGGACGCCTTGGGGGCCCTTCAGCACTTCAATCCGGGCCAGATCACCGAAGCGCGAGGAGGCGTCGCCGAAGAGCTGGACATCGTCGAGATAGAAGCCAACCCCCTGCGTCAGGCCGAATGCGCCGACGCCACGGATCGAGACGTTGGGATAGCCGTCGGTGCGCATCGAAAGGTTGAGGTTGGGCACGTTCTGACCGATCTGGTTCAGGCCCTTGATGTTTTGCCGCTGGATATCTTCGGCACCGATCGCGACTACCGATTCCGGAACGTCGAGCAGGCTTTCCTCGCGTTTGCGGGCGGTGACGATGATAGTGTTGCCTCTGGCCGCGGTCTCGGCCGATGGCTCGGTTTCCTGTGCCCGTGCCTCGAGCGGAAACAGCGCAAAGCCGAGTGCCGCCAGCGATGCCGTTCCGGCAACCGCCATGGGGCTCTCTGAACTGCTGAAGTACCTTTCCAGTCGCATTTTGCCTCTCCCTAGCTTCGACGAACTGTCGCGGCAGCCTGTTTGGCTCTGCCCGCGCAGGACGCTCCGTGGTATCGACCCTTGGCTCTCGTCCGTTCGATATTTTCCTTCAGCGATCATTGGTTGAGCCGGAAACGAGAGCTAATCTAGATTGAACAAGCGCTCAAGAAAAATTTGTTACGACTAATGAAATGCGCAATTTGCGCGAATATGGGCAGTGTCAAAAGGGTGTTGTCAGGATCGCTAATGGCGGGCGAGCGGAGGCCTGAAGCTGAAATCTAATGCTGCAGCAGCCCCGAAGCTCCAGCCGCGAAAAGCTGCGGTGCAGAGACGAGTTATGGTTTGCCTGACAGCACCCTGACCTTTCACGCCGCAGCGGCGGACGCGGCATTCCATTCCGCCATGGCGGCGGATCGGGAATTGCGCATGGTGTTTCGGGAGATCAGGTGACGCTGGGTATTGAAGATGTTGTAGATTGCTGAGTGGGTGGAAACGAACCGTTGAGCTTGGCCCTGCGATTTGAACCGCTGCATCTTTCGCTCTCTTCGTCGGACTGGAAGGTGCGAATTCTCGACGCGGTTGTTGTCGCGTAATCGGCCCGGTCGATGTCGGTCGACGCAGCCCAGGACCTTCAGTGCTGCGGGATATGATTTAAGTCCATCGGTGACGATGGCTTCCGGCACGGCACCTTGCTTCTTGAGAAGTTTCCTGAGCAATTTCAGTGCTGCTTCTTTGTTCCTGCGCTTCTGGACGAGTACATCCAGCACTTCGCCTTCCTTATCGACGGCCCGCCACATGTACATCCGCTGGCCGTTGATGCGGACGACCATTTCATCAAGATGCCAGACGCAATCGGCGCGTCCGCGCTTGCGGCGAATGTTGGCCGCGATGGCGGGACCGAACTTGTTCGCCCAGCACCGGACCGTCTCGTAACAGAGATCGATCCCCCGTTCGGCAAGCAGATCCTCGACGTCCCGCAGGCTGAGGGTGAAGCGATAGTAGAGCCAAACCCCGAGCCGGATTACATCGGGCGGGAAGCGGTGTCGTTTGAACGAAATGGGTTTCATGCTGGTCCATCTATCCGATCGATTGACCGTTGACAGAGACAAGTTAGCGTTAGACTGACAGCTCCCGTCGCCTTTCCGTTATTTCCATTCTTCGCCGGACATCATCCGCATGGTGGTGATGCTCTACGTGCGATATCCGCTGTCGCTCCGGAACGTCGAAGATTTGCTTTTCGAACGTGGATACGACATCTGCCACGAGACCGTTCGGCTCTGGTGGAATCGTTTTGGTCCGATGTTTGCAGCGGACATCCGGCGCCAGCGCGTCAGCCGAATGCGCGGTTTTCGGCATTGGCGTTGGAACCTCGATGAAATGTACGTGAAACTGAACGGAGAGATGGTTTACCTGTGGCGCGCGGTTGATCACGAGGGTGAAGTTCTCGAGTCCTACGTTACGAAGAAACGGGACAAATCTGCGGCGTTGGCTTTCATGAAGAAGGCTTTGAAGCGCCATGGCAAGGTGGACACCATCGTTACCGACGACCTGAGATCCTACCCCGCGGCGATGAAGGAACTCGGCAACCAGGACCGTCGCGAGATGGGGAGGTGGCTCAACAATCGAGCGGAGAATTCACATCTGCCGTTCCGACGACGAGAGCGCGCCATGCAGCGATTTCGGCGAATGAAGTCACTGCAGAAATTCGCCTCGGTCCGCGCCTCGATCTCCAACCATTTCAATCAGGAACGCCACCTCATCGATCGACAGACATTCAAAGCACGACGCTCGGCGGCGCTCGCCGAGTGGCAGAAGCTTGCGGCATAACTGATTGAAGGCCTAGCTGCTCTTGCGTCAAGTGGAGAGAAGTTAGCGTCGGACTGACAGCACCACAGGAAGGGAAGTAACCATGACGTCGAAGCCGAAGGCACCTGCGCTGCATCCTGATACTGTAGCACTGCTAGAGGCGGCCAGAGCCGCAAATGCCCCCCCATATGAAGCGATGATTGTCGAACAGGCGCGCGAGACTTCGGGCGAATTCACGGCTGTCGGCGCGTTTCCGGCGTTGGATGTCGCGTCAGTCGAAGATCGCACCATCGGTGAAGGCGCCAGCGCGTTCACGGCGCGGCTTTACCGCCCGCTCCATTCGGCCGAAGCGGCGGCCCCTGCAATCCTCTATATCCATGGCGGTGGTTGGGTTGTCGGCAGCCTCGATAGTCATGACAGTATCTGTCGCCGCCTTTGCGACGCACTGCACTGGCCGATCGTCGCGATCGACTACCGGCTGGCACCCGAACATCGTTTCCCCGCAGCAGTCGACGACACGTTCGCCGCGATCCGCTGGCTCCATGCGGAGGCGGCGGCGTTGGGCATCGATCCAGCCCGCATCGCTGTGGTTGGCGACAGCGCCGGCGGCAACCTTGCCGCAGTGGCCGCGATCGCTGCGCGCGAAGGCATGGTGCCCCCTGTCGCCTTTCAGGGCTTGGTCTATCCTGTCACCGACCTTGGCGGCGAAAGCGAAGGCTACGCTCGGGTAGTCGAAGGAATGCCGGTTACTGGCCCTACGATGCGCTGGTTCCGCGATCTCTACCTCGGATCGCCCGAAGACGGGCAGGATTGGCGCGCCTCGCCGTTGCGTGCAGCTTCGCTGGCCGATTTGCCTCCGGCGCTCGTCGTCACGATGGAGCACGACCCGCTTTGCGAGGAAGGCCGAGCATATGCCCGCGGGTTGATCGATGCCGGCGGGGAAGTAACCGAATTGCACTTTTCCAATCATATGCATGGCCTGATTAGCATGGGCGCGCTGATCCGCGACGCAGAAGCGCTGCTGCAGTCTTTGATCACTGCGTTGCGCTGCCGCCTTGCCGCGGTGCCTGCGCCTTAAACTACAGCCAGAAACCCGGGTCCACACGAAGCAATCGGTCCCAATGGAGAGAGAATGTCCGTCGAGCAGTTCAAAACGAATTATGACGTCGTTATCGTAGGAGCCGGATTCGCAGGCATGTACCAGCTCCACAAGGCACGCGAGCTGGGCTTCTCCGCTGTCGTCATCGACGGCAATGCCGAAGTCGGCGGCTGTGGTACTGTCAGGTTATCCGCTGATGGCCAAGCGGAAGCCCACACCTGAAAATTCATGTCGCAGCGGCGGACGCGGCATTCCACTCCGCCATGGCGGCGGTTCGGAAGATGCGGAGAGTCTTGCGGGAGACGAGATGGCGCTGTGTATTAAAGGTATTGTAGATTGCTGAGTGGGTGGAAACGAAGCGTTGAGCTTGGCCCTGCGATTTGAACCGCTGCATCTTTCGCTCTCGTCGTCGGACGGGAAGGTGTGAATTCTCGACCCTGTTGTTCTCGCGTAATCGCCCCGGTTGGTGGCGGTCCTGGCAACCCAGGACCTTCATTGCCGCGCGGTACGAAGCCAGCCCGTCGGTGACGATGGCGTCTGGCACCGCGCCCTGGTTCTTCAGCAGTTTCCTAAGCAATTTCAGTGCTGCTTCTTTGTTGCGGCGCTTCTGGACAAGGACATCCAGCACTTCGCCTTCCTTGTCCACGGCACGCCACATGTACATCCGCTGGCCGTTGATCCGAACGACCATTTCGTCCAGATGCCAGACGGAATCGGCTCGTCCCCGATTGCGGCGAATGTTGGCGGCGATGGCCGGGCCAAACTTGTTCGCCCAGTAGCGGACGGTTTCGTAGCTCACTGAATGTCCGCGTTCGGCAAGCATGTCTTCGACATCGCGCAAGCTGGTTGTGAAGCGGAAATATAACCAGACAGCCAGCCGGATGACATCCGGCGGGAAGCGGTGTCGTTTGAAGGAAATGGGTTTCATGCCGGTCTCACTAGGCGGCGGAACGCCGCAAGTGGAGAGAGGTTAGCGTTAGACTTACAGCACCATAACATCAACGAAGCACGACCTCTTTCGCATTGAATTGCGCTCTTACCAAAATGGAAAACGGCGGTGCATTAGCTTTGACAGCACCCCACCGTGTGCCGAAAGCCTTCGTTCGCGGAGCCAGAAATGCGCCGCTCTGCGCCCACTACGGCATAAAGACCGAAATCGGCGGCCGTATAACATCGGGAAGTCACCCAGCACCAAGAGGCAGCCATGACTTTCCGGCCAGACTACATCAGCTTCGACTGTTACGGCACGCTCATCAATTTCGAGATGGGTCCGACCGCCGAAAAGCTTTTCGCAGATCGCCTCGACGCGGCGCGGATGGGACCGTTTCTCGCCACCTTCAAGGCCTATCGCCTTGACGAGGTGCTGAGTGCATGGAAGCCGTTCTACGATGTGGTCGAAAACTCGATCCGCCGGACTTGCGCCAGGCACGGCATCGAATGCCGCTCTAGCGATGTCGAGGCGCTTTATGCCGCGATCCCCACTTGGCAACCGCACCCTAACGTGGTCGAAACACTCGAACTCGTGGCGCAGCATTATCCGCTGGTCATTCTATCGAACTCGATGGTCGACCTGATCCCGGCCAGTGTCGCGCACCTGAAAGCGCCGTTTCACGCGGTGTATACAGCCGAAGAAGCGCAATCCTACAAGCCGCGGCTGCCGACGTTCGAGTACATGTTCGACATGCTGGGCTCTTCGCCCGAGCGGATGATGCACTGCTCGTCCAGCTTCCGTTACGACCTGATGTCGGCATCGGATCTCGGCTTCATGGCCAAGGCCTTCATCGACCGTGGGCACGAGCCGACGTCGACCGATTACGGCGTCAGCCGGCTGACCGACGTTCGCCAGTTGCCGGGCCTGCTTGGCCTGTGACGGGCCCGTCCACTTCATGCCAGCGAGAGCGTTCATGAGCGTCCAGTCCGGAATCGAGGGTCCCGGCCATCCGTCTTCCGGCGACTCCGAATTGGCGGCGAGCGTTCCCGAACTGTCGTTGCAGGAGGCGGCAGCCATCGCCGAGCGTCTTTTCGGCATCGCCGGCAGCGCCCATCTGCTGACCAGCGAGCGCGACCGCAACTTCCGCCTCGCAGGGACAGACGGGGTCAATTACCTGCTGAAGGTCAGCAACCCGTCAGAACCCGACAGCGTCGTCGACCTGCAGACCGCGTGTCTCGAACATGTCGGCGCAAGGGACGCCGCGATCCCGGTGCCGCGCGTCCTGCGGACCTTGAGCGGGGAGACGCGGGGTCGGGCCGAACTGGCAGACGGTCGGAGTTCGACGATCCGCATGCTGACCTATCTGGAAGGATTGCCGGTAAAGGGCACGGCTCACACCCCCGCCCAACGCCGCGACATGGGGCTGGCGCTCGCCGAACTCGATCTCGCGCTCGACGGCTTCAGTCATCCCGCCGCGTCGCACGACCTGTTGTGGAACGTGTCGCGCGCTGACCGCTTGTCGCATCTTGCCGAGGACATCGTCGGCAACGACAGGCGCAGCCTTGTGGGCCACTTCATGGACCGGTTTGTCGGCGTCGTTCTGCCGCGGCTCGGCAACGTGCGCAGGCAGGTGATCCACAACGACTTCAACCTTTATAACGTCCTCGTCGATGCGGGCGATACCGACCGGGTCACCGGGATCATCGATTTCGGCGATCTGCTCCACGCTGCGCTCGTCGGCGAAGTTGCGACCGCCACCGCCTACCAGATGAAGGAAGCCGCAGAGCCCATGGCAGCGGCAGCCGAATTCATCGGCGCCTATCACGAAGTTCTGCCGCTGCTGCCCGAAGAGCAGGACATCGTCGCCGACCTGGTGGCGACACGGCAGCTCGTGACCGTCCTGATTTCGGAGTGGCGCTCGCGCCGCTACCCGGAAAACCGCGACTACATCATGCGCCATAATCCGGGGGCCTGGGAAGGCCTCACCCTCATGGCCGACCTTTCCCGCGAAGACGCCCGCGACCAGATGCTGGCTCGCGTGCGCAACGGAGACAACCGATGACCAGCACGATCGACCTCAACATGGTGAACGCCTACATCCCTGGGCGCGCCGACGTCGGACCGGAAACGGCGGCAACCATTGCGCGGCGCGATGCCCTGCTCGGCCCGGCCTATCGCCTGATGTACGAGCGCCCGCTGCATATCGTGAAGGGCGAGGGCGCATGGCTGATCGACAGCGACGGGCGCCGCTTCCTTGACATCTACAACAACGTCACCTCGCTCGGCCACTGCCACCCGCGGGTGGTGGAGGCGATCACCCGGCAGGTTGCGACGCTGGCGACCAACACCCGCTACCTGCACGAAACGATCCTCGAGCTGGCCGAACGCCTGCTGGCGACCGTGCCGGGCACCGATCTTGCCCACATGATGCTGACCTGCACCGGCAGCGAGGCAAACGACCTGGCCTATCGCATGGCCAAGGTCCGCACCGGCGGAACCGGCATCATCGTCACCGAAACCGCCTATCACGGCTTTACCGACGCGGTGTCGCAGTTCTCGCCCTCGCTCGGCGTGACGGTGGACCTAGGCGCGCATGTCCGGCTCGTGCCTGCCCCGCGCGCCTATCATGCCGATGGCGCGGACCTTGGCGAACGCTTTACCCGCGATGTCGAGGCGGCGATCGCCGATCTGAAGCGCCATGGCATCAAGCCGGCCATGTTGATCGTCGATTCGATCTTTACCAGCGACGGCATCCTGCCCGATCCGCGGTGCTTCCTGAAAGGCGCGGTCGAGGCGATCCGCAAGGCGGGCGGCCTGTTTGTCGGCGACGAAGTGCAGCCCGGGTTCGGCCGTACCGGCGAACACATGTGGGGCTTCCAGCGGCACGGCGTGGTGCCCGACATCGTGACGATGGGCAAGCCGATGGGCAACGGCCAGCCGATCGCCGGTCTGCTGGTCACACACGATGCGGTTGCGCAGTTCGGACGCGATTCCCGTTATTTCAACACCTTTGCCGGCAATACCGTTTCGTGCGCCGCCGCCGTGGCGGTGCTGGACACGATCGAGCAGGAAGGGCTTATCGCCCACTCCGCGCGCATCGGTACCCACCTGCGCGAGGGGATCGCCGCGCTGGCCGAGCGTCACGAAGCGATCGGCGACGTTCGCGGCGTCGGCATGTTCGTCGGCGTGGAGATCGTTTCGGACCGCGCCCGGCGAACTCCTGATCGCGAATTGACCAGCCGGGTCGTCAACCTGCTGCGCGATAAGGGCGTTCTCATCAGCGCCTGTGCGATGGGCCACAATGTTCTCAAGATCAGGCCGCCGATGGTGCTCGATGCAGGGCAGGCTGATATGGTGATCGCGGCGCTGGACGAATCGTTTGCCGAAGCCGCCGCCGGGAACTGAACGAAAGGCCTGACCGTCCATGCAGTCGCGGTTCGCACTGGATCGGATCGACTTCAAGATCCTCGACCATCTGCAGAAGATGGGGCGCTGCTCGAACGTGGAACTGGCGGAAATGGTCGGGCTCAGCCCCAGCCCCTGCCTTAGCCGGGTCAAGCGCCTGCAACAGGCCGGCGTGATCGAAGGGTTCGGCGCCCACGTCGCCCTGGCGCGGCTGGGCGACTACCTGATCGTGTTCAGCGAGGTTACCATCGACGCGCACCGCCGCCAGCACCTGCGCCGGTTCGAGAAAGCCGCCGCCGCGGTGCCCGAGATCATGGAATGCTACAACGTCAGCGGCGGCTATGACTTCCTGCTTCGCATCGTGGCGCGCAGCGTTTCGCATTTCCAGGAGGTGATGGAGGGGTTGCTTGTGGCCGATCTCGGCATCCGCAAGTTCCAGAGTTACGTCGTACTGCGCGTGCCATTCGTGAAGCACGAATTGCCGCTCGACCGCTTGTTCAGAGAGAGCACGGTCGCCGTCGCCGAGGAACCGGGCGAGGCGTAGGCGCGCTTCCGGGCGGCCCTTGATTTCTCGGAAAGCGGATAGCGAAGGTCGCCGCCGGGCTGAAGGCGTTGACGAACAGCACCGACCCGTCGGACGAAAAGCACGCGCCGGCCAGCTCGATCTGCAAACGCAGAGGGCCGATTGGCACAGTAACTGGCACTGTCAAAGCAAATGCACTTGATTGAAAAGTGAGCGGGCGAGGGTAGTACGCGTCCATGCCCAGACCCCGCAAACCAGCCAGCCCATTGCGGTATTTCAACTCATCGCCAGAAGTGATCCGCATGGCGGTGATGCTGTATGTCCAGTACCCGCTGAGCTTACGCAACATTGAGGATCTGCTGTTCAAATACGGGATCGGTATCTGCCACGAGACGGTGCGGCTCTGGTGGAACCGGTTCGAACCGATGCTTGCGGCTGATATTCGTAGCGTGTCGGTAGAATGAAGGGCGTCCATCGTCACCATCGGCCTGAAATCCTACCATGCTGCCATGAAGGAGCTCGGCAATCAGGACTGTCGCGAGATGGGCAGGTGGCTGAACAATCGCGCCGAGAATTCGCACCTGCCGTTCAGGCGACGAGAGCGAGCGATGCTGAGATTTCGACAATCGAAATCGCTACAAAAGTTCGCCTCGGTCCATGCGTCCTTTCACAACCGTTTAATTCGGCATTGTCAAAGGGATGGCGGGGCACCGCTACCGCTGCTAGCCAGCCCGGATGAGCAAGGCCGACAACCCCTTCAAGTACTTCCATTCTTCGCCCGACGTCATCCGCATGGTGGTGATGTTATATGTGCGATACCCCTTGTCGTTGCGAAACGTCGAAGATCTGCTGTTCGAGCGTGGCTGCGACCTGTGCCACGAAACGGTTCGGCTCTGGTGGAATCGTTTCGGTCCGATGTTCGCTGCCGACATCCGGCGTCAGCGTGTTAATCGTATGAAGGGCTTTCGCCAGTGGCGTTGGCACCTCGACGAGATGTACGTGAAACTCAACGGCGAGATGGTTTATCTCTGGCGCGCCGTCGATCACGAAGGCTAGATGCTGGAGAGCTTCGTCACTAAGAAACGGGACAAATCTGCCGCTCTGGCCTTCATGAAGAGGGCGCTGAAGCGCCATGGCAAGGCGGAGACGATCGTCACCGACGGCCTCAAATCCTACGCGGCAGCGATGAAGGAACCGGGCAACCAGGACCGGAATGAGACGGGACGCTGGCTGAACAACAGGGTCGAGAATTCACATCTGCCATTCCGCCGACGAGAGCGGGCGATGCAGCGATTTCGGCGAATGAAGTCACTACAGAAATTCGCGTCGGTCCATGCCTCGATCTCCAACCACTTCAACCAAGAACGTCATCTCGTCGACAGAGAAACATTTAAGGAAAGACGCTCGGCTGCCTTGGCCGAGTGGCAGAACCTTGCGGCATGACCGCGTAAACACGGAGCCCGTTCTGCGCCAAGTGGAGAGCGGTTAGCGTCGGACTGACAGCACCTTTACGTGCGCTATCCGCTGTCACTTCGGAACGTCGAAGACCTGCTCTTCGAGCGCGGATATGACTTCTGTCACGAGACGGTTCGGCTGTGGTGGAACCGTTTCGGTCCGATGTTCGCGGCCGAGATCCGGAGGCGGCGTGTGAACCACATGCGCGGTTTTAGACAATGGCGCTGGAATCTTGACGAGATGTACGTGACCCGTAGGGCCGCGCAGCGAACATGAACGGCGAGCGGCACTACATGTGGCGTGCCGTTGATCACGAGGGCGAAGTGCTCGAAAGCTATGTCACCAAGAAACGGGACAAATCCGCGGCGCTGGCGTTCTTGAAGAAAGCTCTGAAGCGTCATGGCAAGGCTGAAACGATTGTCACGGATGGCCTGAAATCCTACCCTGCCGCCATGAAGGAACTCGGCAATCAGGACCGTCGCGAGATGGGCCGATGGCTCAACAATCGAGCCGAAAATTCACACCTGCCATTCCGACGACGAGAGCGAGCCATGCTGCGATTTCGGCAGATGAAATCGTTACAAAAGTTTGCCTCCGTCCACGCTTCCATTCACAACCTTTTCAATTCCGAACGCCACCTCGTAGATCGCCAGACCTACAAAACCCGTCGCTCGGCCGCCTTCGCTGAGTGGCAGAACCTTGCATCATGAGAGCGTAATCGTCTGGGCTTCCTTGCGCCAGGTGGAGACGAGTTCGCGTTGGACTGACACCACCGTCCGCTGCCATCACGCCGCTCCGGTGATGCGGTAGCAGGTCACGTCATCGCGTTTGCTCTTCTCGATGACGTGGCCTTGCTTCCTGAGGCCGGTCAGCGCCGCGCGGGTCGAGTGCGGTTGCCAGCCGGTGGCCGCGATCAACTCGGCGAGGGTCGCGCCGTCCTCGCGGCGCAGCAACGCGATCACCGTGCCGATCTTGGTGGTGGGGGTGGCTGCCGCTTCGGCTGCGGCGGTCTCGGTTTTCTTTGCCATGGTGGCTCTCCTGATCGGGAGCAGCACCGTGCCGCTCCTACCAGGTGCAGCCCCGGATCACGCAGGCTAAGCGATTGGGCGGGGCGGAGGCGGGCGATTTACGCCGCTGCCGGTGACGACAGCAATGCTCGAACCGGCAGCGAAGTCGAGCGGTTTGTGGGAGGTCGGTCCGAATGTTGGGAGACGGTCATTTCACATAATGGCGAATCTCAATCCCGAACTTTCACTTCGATGACGGGCAGCACCGGGCGGACAGATAACCACACCCGACAGATCACATCAGCAACTCAATTTACCCCTTGCAGCGCAAGGGCCATCCACAGATGACAGCACCTCGTGATGGAGGTTGCAAATCTGCACTGTCGGTTCGATTACGGACTGCAGACTAGAGATTGGCATTAGTCTGGAAGCATGCGGCCTGCGGGGAAGTTTTACCTTTTGGTTTGCGAGACAAGTCCTGCATATGGGTGAGTGCACCGGCAATTCGATGGTGACGCATTTGAAATGGCTGGGAAAGACTGGTCCGGTCTTGATCGGGCTTTCGACGCTTGCGCTTGTCGTGCTCTTGCAGTTCGTCGATCTCGCCCCGCTTGAACGGCTGAGACTGCAGGTATTCGATGGCCTGCAACTTGCCGGGCCAAGCAAGGATGTAACGCAACGACGGGTTATGGTCGCCGACATCGACGAAGAGTCGATCAAGCAGCTAGGACAGTGGCCATGGCCGCGCGATGAGCTGGCGACGCTCACCCGCCGGTTGGGCGAGGCCGGCGCGTCGGTCGTGGTTTACGACATTGTCTTTTCGGAGCCCGATCGGACTTCACCGGCTGCGATTGCGGCACGATACCAGAACACCGGAATGGGCGAGGCGCTGGACGAACGTTTCGCGAGCCTGCCCAGTCACGATTCCCTGTTTGCAGACAGCTTCCGCCAGGTGCCGGTCGTCACCGGGTACTTCCTTGACCGGGTGGACCGTGGCCGCGATGTCGAACCCAAGGTGGGCTTCACCTTGCACGGCCATCTTCCGACCAGACATGTCCGCAGTTACGCCGGCGCTTTGCAGCCGCTACCCGAGCTTGAGAATGCCGCCGCCGGTAACGGATTCGTCAGTCTGGAAAGCGATGCGGACGGCATCGTGCGCCGTGTTCCGCTCGTCGCGATCCAGAACGGAACGCTCGTCCCGGGCTTGTCGCTCGAAGCGGTGCGACTGGCGCTGGGAGCGGAGGCACCCAATTTTCTTGCCAGCGACGGAAGCGGCGAGACGGCCTCTGCGCCGGGGGCGGCCGTTGCAGTAAGGATCGGAGGCAGGGAAATTCCGGTTACCGATGCGGGCGAGATGTGGGTTCGATTTCCCGAGAGGGACACGCACGAAGTATTGCCTGTCTGGCAGATCGTGACGGGCGCGATCCCCGACGATGCCCTAGCCCGCGCCATAAAGGGGCGGATCGTCTTTGTCGGTGGCAGCGCGGCGGGTTTGCAAGATCTCGTCTCGACCCCGCGCAGCAGGCTTACGGCGGGCGTCAACGTCCATGCTGCCGCGGTGTCGCAGATGCTGGACGGCGACTTTCTGGAAAGGCCCGACTGGGCATTCGGGCTGGAACTTCTGCTCGTACTGGTCGCGGGGGGCGGTCTGGCCCTGCTGCTGCCGCGGCTGGGCGCTACGCGCGGAGCGATGGCGGCGCTCGCCGGTGCGGGCATGATCGCGGGCGGGAGCTGGCTCGCCTTTGCGCGGGGCAACTACCTGCTCGATCCGACTTATCCGATGATTGCCATCGCTGCCGTCTACGTGGTGCAGACGGTTGTCGTGTTCTACCGCGAGGAGCGCCAGCGCCGTTATATCCATGCCGCCTTCGACCGCTATCTTTCGCCCGAAATGGTCAGGAAGATCGCCGCCGACCCGAGCAAGCTGGAGCTTGGCGGCGAAGAGCGGGAGATGACGGTGCTGATGTGCGATATCCGCGGCTTTTCACATATCTCGGAGCGCTATGCCCCGCATGAAGTGATCGATTTCCTGATCGACCTGCTCACGCCGCTGAGTGATATCCTGCTCGCCCGGCGCGCGACGATCGACAAGTATATCGGCGATGCGATCCTTGCCTTCTGGAATGCGCCTCTCGACGATCCCGACCAGCATCGCAATGCGGCTTCCGCAGCGCTGGAGATGATCGCCAAGACCAAGGAGTTGAACCGCACCATGTCGGCGCATGAGGGGCCGGTGCGAAACGGGACGGCGCGAAACGGAAAGGTCTGGCCCGGCGATGTCCGGATCGGCCTCGGCCTCAATTCGGGCCTGTGCTGCGTCGGCAACATGGGGTCGCGTCAGCGGCTCTCCTACACGCTGATCGGCGATACCGTGAACGTCGCCTCGCGTTTCGAGGGGCTCACCAAGCTATATGGTGTGTCGATCATCGTTGGCAGCGCCTTGGCGGCAGAGCTTCAGCGTGACTTCGCCTTGCTCGAACTGGACCGGGTGCGCGTCGTGGGCCGCGATGCGCCGGAAACCATCTTTGCGCTGCTCGGCGACGGAAACGTGTTTGGGAGCGAGAGCTTTGCCCGTCTGCGCCAAGCGCATGCCGCCATGCTGGAGGCGTATCACGCGCAACAATGGGGCACTGCCCGCGAGGCATTGGTGCAAGGCCGCACCGTGTACGAGGAATACGATATCGTCGGCCTCAATGACCTTTTCCAGCAGCGTGTCGCCACGCTCGAGGCCAATCCGCCAGCCGCGGGCTGGGACGGAGTCTTTCAGGTCACGCAGAAATAGCGGAACTATTGCGGCCTGCCTTGGATCTGTTGGTTCGGATTGGGCACCGGGGTCTGCGGATTTCGGACGACATCCTTGCTCCCGTCGCCATCGAGCAGGATGCCCAGGGCAGCCGCACCCAGAACCGCAGGAATAAGCGCCTCGAGCAAGCCGCCGCCCTCTGCCGCACGGGCCATTTCGGGGGCCAGTTCTTCCTGCACCTTGGACAGACCCTTGTTGGAGATTAGAAAGGGGCCGATCGGCTGCGCACCCTTGCGCGGGATGTAGGCGGCCAGGCCGGGGCGGTCCAGCACGACCGTCTTGCCCGCCCCTTCGACTTCGGCGCGGCCGGGGGTCAGGCCGCCAAGGGTGGCCGCGCCGGGGCCGCGCAAGACGACCAGCGTCGCCTCGTCCTTGTCACTATCCACCTTGCCGACGGCTTCTTCCTGACTGGCAATATCGACTGCGTTCTCGCCGACCAGCAGGTCGAGCGCGGTGCCGCGAATGCCGATGCGTCCGGCCGGGGTCGCTATATCGGCGCTGTTGGTCCCATCCTGACGGCCAGAGAAGAAGCGCAGCGCGCCCTTCATGAATGTCGCAAGGAGCGAACGGCCCTGATTGGGATCATAGACGTAGCGGTCGATCCGCACGCGAGACTTGGCGCCGATGCCGAAGCTGGTGCGATCGAGCAACAGGATCTGGAGCTGCGATTTCTTGCCCGTGTCGATCAGGTCGCCCCATGCGATCCGTTCCTTGCGTACTACGGCGCGCGGTTTCGGAGCCTCGGCGTCGCTGATCTCGACCTTGCCGACAACGGCTGAGGCATTGCCGATCTCGACTTGCTGGGCAAGGCCGGGTGTGGCGGCCAGCGCCGTGGCGAGGGCACTGCAGGCTGCAAGCGAGCGGTTTAAGCGGGTCGATTTGGCCATGGCTCAGTCCTCCCCGCCTTGCGCGCACATCTGGCGAGCTTCGGCCAACAGCTTCTTGCTGTAGTTTTTCTCCTTGAGCTTGCCGATTTCGACCAGTCCGCCCTGGGTATCGTCGATCCTGCACAGATAGATCGCGTGGATCAGCCGTGCCTCGTGCGATTTCGGGTGAACGGCAAGAACGCGTTCCAGTGTCGCCAGTGCGTCGAGGTATTCGCTGCGGCCCGCCTGCTCGCGTGCCATGGCGATGCCGGCTGCGGCATCGACGGATGCGTCGGAAAGCGTGTCGAGCTGATCGATGGTTTGCGCCGTCAGCGGAACGCTGGTCACGCAGCCTGCAGCAAGGAACGTGGCAGTCACGCATTTCATGACGGGTGATAGCGACATGACAACTTCCCCCAATTCAGCTTCCATAAGTCTCCTGCGCCCTGTTACCAGACAGCGCAATTCTCGCAAAGCGATCCGGTAGCCATGGGATCGCCGCCCGGCCACCTGCGCACCCGGCCCCGTTCGCGATTTACGACCTTGCCTTGCCACGCCGCCCTGCCTTACCCTGCGGGTCGGGCCTGCCGGATGCGGCAGGGGGGATCGAGGGGGATGTGATCGTTTTTGCGGCTCATTCGAATGTGTTTCGGCCGTTTGGCAGGCGCTTGCGGCAAATCGGTTCGGCCGTCCTGGTGATCCCGGCGTTCGCCGTCCTGATCCTGCTGCTTCCCGAATTCCAGCAACCGGCTTTCGCCAACGATCCGGTGCGTTATGAAGGCGTCGCCAGCTGTGCGGGATCGACGTGCCATGGCCGGTCCGAAGGCAACGGCAAGGTCGTGCGGCAGGACGAGCTCTTGCACTGGCAGGAACCATCGTCGGCTTCGGGCGCGCATAGTCGCACCTACGATGCGCTGGCCGGACGGCGAGGCAACAGGATCGCGGCCGAACTGGGGCTTGGCAGCGCCGCCGATGCACCGGCTTGCCTGGGCTGTCACGCCACTTTCGTCCCGCCCATGCAGCGCGGCGATCGGTTCCTCGTTTCCGACGGGGTCGGTTGCGAATCCTGCCATGGCGCATCCTCGGGCTGGATCAGCTCGCACTATGCGGTCCCGGCGACGCATCAATCCAACATCGCCGCCGGACTCAGGCCGCTCGAACGCCCCGACGTGCGTGCTTCGACCTGCCTCGACTGTCATTTCGGCAGCGACCGACCCGGACAGTTCGTCTCGCATCGCATGATGGCCGCGGGCCACCCGCGCATTTCCTTCGAGCTGGACCTGTTTTCGACGTTACAGCAACATCATGACGAAGATGCCGACTACGTCCGCCGCAAGCAGCGCACCGATTCGGTTCAGTTGTGGGCCGTGGGTCAGGCGTTGGCGATCCGCCGTTCGCTCGATCTCTTCGCCCGCCAGGATTTCGGAATGGAAGGGATATTCCCCGAGTTCTATTTCTACGACTGCCACAGCTGCCATCGGCGCATTGCCGATGGCCCCGGCCTGCCCCGTCGCTTCGAGGTCAATCCGGGACGGCCCATACCGTTCGGGATGCCGCCCTATAATGACGAGAACATCATCATGCTTTCGGCCGTCGCGCAGGTGCTGGCGCCGCGCCAGGCGACGGCATTCGACAATGCCGCCCGCGGTTTCCATGCCGCCATGGGCAACGGAAGAGTCGAGACCGTGGCGGCGGCGCGGCGGCTCGACCAGGCAACTGGGGCGCTTGCCACAGAACTGGCGCAAGGCCAGTATGGCCCGGATACCGCGTTCGTGGTGATAGCGCGGATTGCCGGACAGGCGATATCTGCGCGCTTCACTGATTACGAAGGGTCGGCCCAAGCGGTGATGGCCGTGGACACCCTGCTCAATGCGCTGGTCAAACAGGGTCGGATCACGCTTGGGGCCGCCGCCGGGATCCGGCGCGACGTCAATCGCGCATATGCGGCGGTCAGCGATCCGAACGACTACAACCCGCCGGCCTTTCGCGCCGCGCTGGGCAATGCCGCGCGCAGCGTCGCCGCGCTGCAATGATGCGGGGGCGGCGGCTCAGCCTGATGCTGCTTGCCGGGATCGCGCTGGCGGGCTGTGGCGGCAGTGATTCGTCGGGCAATCCGCCGGTCGTCATCCCGCCGGGCGGTTCGGGCGGCGGTCCGACTCCCAGCGCCACGCCGTCAGGTTCCGCCAACTATGCCATTCCCGCATCCGTCGCGCTGAGCGTCGCCGACGTCGGCAAAATCGTCGCGCAGGCAGCGGCACAGGCCCGGGCCGATGGCGCGCCTGCCACGATCGCGGTGGTGGACCGGGTCGGGAACGTGCTGGCGCTGTTCATGATGACGGGTGCGCCTGCGATCGCGAACATCAGTGCTGCGCCGAACGGCAACAACCGGGATGCGCAAGGTCTGAACGTGCCGTCAGGTGCTGCCGCACTCGCAAAGGCGATCACCGGAGCCTATCTTTCAAGCGGCGGAAATGCGTTCTCCAGCCGCACGGCAAGCATGATCGTGCAGCAGCATTTTCCGCCCGCCCCGTCGACTGCCGGGCTGGAGAGCGGTCCGCTGTTCGGCGTTCAATTCAGCCAGTTGCCGTGCTCCGATCTTGCGACGCGTTACGTCGGCGCAGGTGCCGGCGAGTTTATCGGGCCCAAGCGATCCCCGCTGGGGCTTGCCGCCGATCCCGGCGGGTTTCCGATCTATAAGAATGGCGTGCTGGTAGGCGGCATTGGGGTCATCGCCGACGGCTCCTATGCGTTCGACCCCAATGTGCAGGACGTCGACCGCGACGTCGACGAGCGCATTGCGCTTGCCGGGACCATCGGCTTCGAGGCACCAGCGGCTATCCGGGCCGATCGTATTTACGTCGATGGCACGCAGCTTCGCTATTCCGACACGGGCTACAGCGCGCTGACCAACCTTGCTTCGGCAAGCTATGCCGCGACCAATCCCGCTCTGGGTCACCTGGTCGCGCTGAAGGGCTATTACGGCGATCCTGCGCCTACGCTCCGTGCCGGGACGGCTTATGGCACCGAGGATTCCGGGATACGGCAGGCCGCGGCAACCGAATTCGCCGACCCCGATGCCTTCGTCTTGTCCGACGGTTCGGGAAACTGGCGTTTTCCCGTGCGTGCGGGGACCGATGGTGGCGACGTTCCGCAGCCGCTGACCTCTGCGGAAGCGCGCGCGATCCTGTCCGAAGCTTTCGCGGTGATGACGCGTGCCCGCGCACAGATACGTCAGCCGCTGGACAGCAAGGCCCAGGTCTCGATCTCGCTTGTCGATACCCGCGGGCAGGCATTGGGGATTGTCAGATCGCCCGATGCGCCGATTTTCGGCATCGATGTCAGCCTGCAAAAGGCGCGAACGGCTGCTTTCTTTTCAGGGCAACAGGCCGCCAGCGAACTATTGCAGGATCCCAGTGCGGACGTGGCCGGGTTCGTCGCTGCCGCGCGCGATTTCCTGAACGATTCCTTCGCACTGACGGGCAGATTCGCCTTTACCGACCGCGCAGCCGGCAATCTTTCGCGACCCTATTTTCCGGACGGCGAGGTTGGCAGGCCGAACGGTCCCTTCTCACGCCCGATCGAACAGTTCAATCCGTTCTCCACTGGGCTGCAATCGGCGCTGATCCTTGCGCGGCTGGGCGAACATCTCGCCTTTGTCTCAGGCGCAAGCGCGGTGGACGTCGAGCGGGCGTGCACGCGGCTGCCCGAAGTCGCGCCGGGGCGCAATCGCCTGCAGAACGGCATCCAGATCTTTCCCGGCTCGGTCCCGATCTATCGCGGCAACCAACTGGTCGGCGCCATTGGCGTTTCGGGTGATGGGATCGATCAGGACGACATGATCAGCTTCCTTGGCGTACACCATGCCGGGCGGGCGCTGGGCACTTTGGGCAATGCGCCGACGGCGATGCGGGGGGATAATATCGTGGTCAGCATTACCGGCGCCAGCGTGCGGCTGCGCTATGTCAGCTGTCCGTTTGCGCCGTTCCTCGATAGCAGCCAACAGAACGTGTGCGAAGGGTTGTAGCGGTGGCGGGCCATTGTCTGTTGGCCCTGCTGATGGCCCAAGCCGCGCTGGCCCAACCTGCGGGGTCTGAGCCTGATTCCGGATTGCCTCCACCCGCCGTAGCCCCGCCCGTTGCCGCGCCTGAGGCTGGCGACGAACCCGTGGTGGACCCTGATGCGATCCCGGTTCCCGACGTCGAGGACGAAATGCTGGAGGGGCGGCAGAGGCCCGGTTACGTCAAGCCCCTGCCCGAACAGGTGACGCAACACAATGTCGATGCGGTTCGCGCACCGCCGCCAGAGGCCTTTCCCACCGATCAATTCCCGATCCCCGATCGCTGGCGGCTCATCGAAACGTTGGGCATGGTCAAGGCACGGTGGTTCGATCCCTATCATCAGAACACGTTGAAGGGCGACCGCCCGATCGACCGGTCGAAGGTGCCGTGGTTGCCGATCACCGGGGACGACTGGTTCTTCGCCGCCAATCTGGTCAGCGACACGGTCATCGAGCCGCGCACGTTCCCGATCCCCGTTGGAGTGCAGACGACCGAGCGGCCCGGTAGCCTCGACGTATTCGGCAAGGATGCGAGCTTCCTCGTCTCGCAGACCTTCATTGCGGGTGCTGCGCTCATCAAAGGCAGCACCGCGTTCAAGCCGCCTGAAATCGAATACCGCCTGGCGCTGGCGCTCAATATCAATCACGCCAACGTCGCGGAACGCCGCATCCTGTTCGTCGAACCGTCGAAGCCCAGCGTGCGCACCGACCATTTTCTGGGGGTGCAGGAAGCCTTCGTCGACTATCATATCCGCAACACCTCCGACCGGTACGACTTCGATTCCATCCGCGTCGGCATCCAGCCTTTCCAGAACGATTTTCGCGGCTTTCTCTTCAATGACCAGCAATTGGGCGTGCGCCTGTTCGGCACGCGGGACAACAACCGGGTGCAGTACAATCTCGGTGCCTTCTGGCGGCTGGAGAAAGACACCAACAGCGGCCTGAACAACCTCACCGACCGGCCGCGCAACGATTGGATCTTTGTCGCCAATATCTACCGGCAGGATTTCCTGATCCCCGCGCTCACCAGCCAGGTCACGGTGGTATACAACCGGAATCGGGAAGCAGGCCGGCTCAAGATCGACGACAACGGTTTCCCCGTTCGGCCGGCGCTTCTGGGAACGCTGCGCCCGCGCGATTACGATGTGGTTTACATCGGCTACAACGCGGATGGCCGGATCGGGAGGATCAACCTGACGGCCTCTGCCTATGGCGCGCTGGGCGAAGACAGGAACAGCTTCTTCACCGATCAGCCGGCTGACATCCGGGCCGTCTTCGGCGCGGCAGAACTGAGCTACGACCGCGACTGGATGCGATTTCGCCTTTCTGCGCTATATGCCAGCGGTGATGCCGACCCGTACGATGACCGGGAAAACGGTTTTGACGCGATTTTCGAAAACCCGATCTTCGCAGGCGCGGATACCAGTTACTGGATCAGGCAAAGCCTGCCTTTCGCAGGTGGCGGCAGGGCGGTGGCCATCAACGGTCGCAACGGCATCCTGAATGCGCTGCGCTCCTCGAAAGAGCAGGGGCAGTCCAATTTCAACAATCCCGGAACGGTGTTGCTGGGCGGCGGTGCGGACTTCGACCTTACGCCGGAACTGCGCGTTTCGGGCAATGCCAACCACCTTTGGTTCGAAAACACGGCCACCTTGCAAGCCTTGCGCAACGAAGGCAGCATTCCTGCAAATATTGGCTGGGACCTGTCTGTCGCCACGATCTGGCGGCCCATGGCGACGCAGAATATCGTGTTCCGCCTGTCGGGGGCGGCCTTGCTGCCCGGCAGCGGATTTCGCGACTTGTTCGACAATGCCGGGGGGAACCGCAATTACTATTCGCTGCTTGCCAACGCGATCGTGAGCTACTGATGCGCCTTGCTCCCCTCAGGCTTAATGCGCTCGTGCTGGCCATGATCGCGCTGGCGCTGGCCATCGTGTCGGCAGAGCCGGGCCGCGCGAGCGACGAAGAGAAGCCGGTCGAGCGTAACTATGCGCTCTATCCGCCGGCACCCGCGCGGCAAACGGCGGCCGAAGCCGAATTGAAATCGGCAGGCTGCGTTTCGTGCCATGTCAAATCCGACTCACCGACGATGCACGCGACCCCGGCGGTTCGTCTGGGCTGCACCGATTGCCACGGCGGCGACCCCGCGATAATGGGCAATGCGGCGCTCGCGCACGACGATCCGGCCTATGTCGCCGCGCGCGAAAGGGCGCACGTGCTGCCGCGCTATCCCCAAAGCTGGCACTACCCGTCGTCCGCCAATCCCAAGCGCAGTTACGCCCTGCTCAACAAGGAAGCGCCGGAATATGTTCGCTTCGTCAATCCGGGCGACTATCGGGTGGCACGAGAGGCTTGTGGCGCGTGCCATCTGCCGGTGATCGAAGTGGCGGAGCGATCGCTCATGGCGTCGGGCGCGATGTTGTGGGGCGGCGCGGCCTATAACAACGGCATCGTCCCCTTCAAGAACTACATTTTCGGCGAGGCCTATACCCGCAACGGCCAGCCGGCGAAGATCGTCTCGCCCGGCAAGGAACCTGGCCAGGTGACCGAGCGGCAGAAGGCACGCGGTGCCTTGGCGGAGCTCTATCCGCTACCGCGATGGCAGGTGATCCCGCCGGGCGATGTGTTCCGGGTGTTCGAACGGGGCGGGCGCAATATCGCCACCCAGTTCCCCGAAGTCGGCCTGCCCAATCCTGCGGGCAGCATCCAGCGGCTGGAAGAACCGGGCCGACCCGATCTCAGGCAATCCAATCGCGGGCCGGGCACGGGCCTGCGCATCGCGATCCCCGTGCTGAACATCCACAAGACCCGCCTCAACGATCCTCTCATGTGGTTCATGGGCACCAACGACCAGCCGGGCGATTATCGCCATTCCGGCTGCACCGGCTGTCACGTCATCTACGCCAACGACCGCGAGCCGCGCCACAGCCTGATCTACGCGCAATACGGGCGCGACGGGCAGAGCGTTACGGTGGACCCGACCATCGCTGGCAAGACCGAGGCGGCGCATGGCGCGCTGAAGGGCGAGCACGACACCGGGGGCGAAGAACATCGCGTGGTCAAGAAGGAAACGGGCCATCCGCTGCGCCATGTCTTCACCCGCGCCATTCCCACCGCGCAATGCATGAACTGCCACATGCACCAGCCCAACATCTTCCTCAATTCCTACCTTGGCTATACCATGTGGGACTACGAAGCCGACGCGCCCGCGATGTGGCCGGAAACGCAGAAATACCCCACCGCTGCTGAAGTTCACGCAGTGCTGGAGCGCAATCCCGAAGGTGCGGCGCCGCGCGGGAAATGGGCGGATCTGGATTTTCTGCGCAACGTTCATGACCTTAATCCCGCACTCAAAGACACGCAGTTTGCCGACTATCACGGGCACGGCTGGAACTTCCGCGCGGTCCTGAAGCGCGACAGCGAGGGCAACCTGCTCGACGCGGACGGAAAGGTCGTTGCGCCCGACGATCCGCAGAAATGGCGCAAGGGTGACGAAGGCAGGTTCGTCCCGCCGGGTACCAACCCGGGCAAGAGCGTGCACCTCATGGACATTCACGCCGAAAAGGGCCTGCAATGTGCTGATTGTCACTTTGCGCAGGACAGTCATGGCAACGGCCTGATCTACGGCGAAGTGGCCAATGCGGTGGAGATCGGGTGCAAGGATTGTCACGGGACAGCCGATGCCTATCCGAACCTGCGGACCTCCGGCCCCGCCGCTTCGCCCGGCGGCACCAATCTGGCCCTGCTGCGCAACCCGGATGGCAAGCGCCGCTTCGAATGGACGGTGGACGACACGAACCGCACGGTGCTGATCCAGCGATCGATCGTCGATCCCGACCTCGAATGGCGGGTGAGCCTGGTGAAGGACACGGTCGACCGCAGTTCCCCGCGGTTCAACGCCAAGGCCGCGCGGGCCAAGCTGATGAGCACGTCAGTCGCGACCAACGGCTTTGCCTTCGGCCCCGGTGTGCCGCTGGCCGACAGGGCGCATGGCGAAGACAAGATGGCCTGCTTCACCTGCCACCTCAGCTGGACGACCAGTTGCGGCGGGTGTCACTTGCCGGTCGAGGCGAACTGGAAGACGCGGACGCACCATTATGAAGGTGACGAGACGCGCAACTTTGCGACCTATAACCCGCAGGTGGCCCGCGACGAGATGTTCCAGCTTGGGCGCCACATGACGACCAAGGGCAACCAGATCGCGCCGGTCCGGTCCAGTTCGGGGCTAGTGCTGTCGTCCACCAACATCAATCGTGAGCGCATTTATATCCAGCAGCCGCCGATCAGCGGCATCGGCTTTTCCTCGCAGGCCTTTGCCCCCCACTTTCCGCACACCGTGCGCACGACCGAGACCAAGACTTGCGTCGATTGCCACCTTTCCGCCGATGACGACAACAATGCGATCATGGCGCAGCTGCTGCTGCTTGGCACGAACTACGTCAATTTCGTCGGACTTCATGCCTGGGCGGGGTTGGCAGGCGGCTTCGAAGCGGTTCGGGTGACCGAATGGGATGAACCGCAGGCCGTGATCGGCTCCTACCTGCAGAAATACGCCTATCCCGACTATTATGCCTTGCATGTCGAAGCGAACGGGCGCGAGCTGAAGAACTGGGTACGCGGCAAGACTTTCGACGCCAGTGCCTCGGGCGAAACGCACGCGCTGGAAGAATTCGTCAACGTCGTTCAGGGCACGCGCGACGCAGTCGGCTGCCTTCAGCTTCGCGGGGAATACATGTTCCTTGCCGAGGGGAGGGGCGGTTTCAACGTCTATGACGCCGCCTCGGTCGGCAACAAGGGCTTTTCCGATCGCATCGTCGCCGCACCCTTTTCGCCGCTGGGCCAAAAGACGCGGGTGAAATCGAAGAACGCCACCTGCATGGCGTTGGCAACCAACCAGCCGGTCAATCCGCTGCGCAACACGCCCGGACTGCGGCAGATGAACCAGGAACAGCCGTTCCTGCCGATCTACAGCTATGCCGCGGTCACCGACAGCGTCGAGGGGCTGATCATGGTCAATATCGAGTCGCTGGCCGATGGCGAGTTTCGCAACAACCGGCTGAAGCGGGCGGTCACCTGGAATCCACAGGGCGTCCTGAATGGCGCGCGCCATATCGTGCTGGCGGGGGAAGTGGCCTATATTGCCGCCGAAGCCGGGCTGGTGGTGGTAAACCTGTCGGACCCGCTGCACCCGGCGCTGGCCGCGATCAGGCCGCTGAAGGATGCGCGGGCAAGCGCGGTCCAGTTCCGCCATCTGTGGGTCACCGATGCCGATGGTCTCAAGCTGTTCGACGTGACCGACCTGCACGATCCCGTCGCCATGCCAGCCGCGACGGTGCCGCTGGCCGATGCGCGGCGGGTCTATGTCGCGCGCACTTACGCCTATGTCGCGGCCGGCGCCGAAGGGCTGGTGATCGTTGACGTAACCCGCCCGATCGCGCCGAGGATCTACCTGCGGGAAGACTTCGGTGGCCGGATGGACGATGCGCAGGACGTGATCGTCGCTTCCACCAATGCCTCTGCCTTTGCCTATGTGGCCGACGGACGGAACGGGTTGAAGGTCATTCAGCTTACCTCGCCCGAAAGTCAGCCCAATTTCTACGGCTTTTCGCCGGCGCCCAAGCCCGAATTGATTGCCTGGGCGCGAACGCCTTCGCCCGCGCTGTCGCTGTCGAAGGGGCTCGACCGGGACCGGGCGGTCGACGAAACGGGCGGGCAAATGGCGGTGTTCGGTCGTCTCGGCTCGCGGCCCTTCACCCGCAGCGAGATGGAAGCGCTGTTCCTCGACGCCAATGGTCGGCCATACAAGGTCAGCAACGACATCGACATGCACCTCTGGCGCCCGGCCTTGCAGACGGCCAGTCGCGGCAAGGGATCAGGGCCGCTCCGCCATCATGTCGGCGATTAGCGGCTGCATCTTGCTATCGAAGCGCGCGAGCACCGGATCTTCATCAAGCGACGCGAAATGCGTGACGAGACTGCTGCCCGTCCAAAGGTGCAGCGCGTAGGCGGGCAGGGCATCGACGATCAGGGCACGGTTGTCGGGTCTGGCCGGATCGATGGCATTCAGATCGAGAGCCAGTGCGGGTGCGGACGACGGGCAGACGGCGAGCGGAATGCCTTGCCACACGGTGACGATGGCGCGGTGCAAGTGGCCGCAGATGATACCCAGCACCTGGTTTTGTCCATGCAATACATCTGCCAGCCGTGCGAGCCACGGTTCGTGCGGATCGACGTCCATCCACGCTATGCCGGTTTGCGCGGGGGGATGGTGCATCGCGATCAGCGTCGGCGTTTCGCGATGGGCTGCGAGTTCGCGGGCCAGCCAGTCCGCCCGCACTTCGCAGAACGCCCCGCCGTGGCGCCCCGGCTCGCAGGTGTCGAGCATCACGATCCGCAGTCCGGCAAGATCGAGGGCGTATTGGATGAAGCCGCTTTCGCCCGCCAAATTGGGGAAGGTTTCGAGCAGGGCGCCGCGCTTGTCGTGGTTGCCGGGCATCGGCCAGACCGGGAAGGGCAGGTCGCGCACGGCATCGGCCAGCGCACGAAAGCTCTCGATATCGCCATGCTCGGTGAGGTCGCCGGTCAGGAGCAGCAGGTCGGGGCGATCGGGGCCTTCGACTAGGTTGGCAAGCAACCTGTCGAACCGCAGCCGATTGGGTTCGTCAAGCCGGTTATGCTCGAAACCGAGATGGATGTCGGTGATCTGGGCTATCAGCACATGCGTCCCCGTCTCATTCGATTTTCTGCAGTGATGCAGACTTCTGCAGGGGGGCAGGCCTGCGCGAAAACGGCGCCATGTCGCCAGGGTGATAAGAATGGCACATGGCGCAGGTGGATGGAACATCGGCCTTGTGATTGTCTTCGCCCATGTGACAGGTCCGGCATTGGGCGATTTTCGGCATCAGCAGGTCGGACGCCTTGCTCGATTGTCCCGCCTTGTGGCAACTTGTGCACGTCTCGCGAAGGTGGGGGGCGTGATCGAACCAGCCGGTCGTCATGTAGCGTTCGGTCAGCGCGACCGGCTTGACGGTCCAGTTGCCATTCCTGAAGTCCGGAGTGTGACATTCGCCGCAAACGCCGCCGGGTGAAAGCGCGCGGCGCAGCAGCACCTCGCCGCTGACCGGGACGGCGAAGTTGGCGTGATAGCGCCCGGTCCCCGAATAGCGGCCGGGTCGCGGGCGTGTCAGGCCCAGCCCCGTAATCCGCGACGGGCTACGGTCGGTCGCCCTCAGGCCCGCGATCATCTGGGCGACGTTACCGTGCGTGAGCGAACGGAAGGTCGGGCCAACGCGGTCATAGACAAGGCTGTGGCAGCCCTCGCAGTCGCGCTCCATCTCGATCGGCCGAAAGCGCGCTTTGTCTTCGGTCGGGCGGTGGCAATCCTTGCATCTGAGCACGCCTTCGTACCCGCGCTCCGCCCCGATATTGCCCGCCATGCGCGCGGCCCCGCCCAGCGGATCGAGGTGCAACCGGTGCGAGAAGGAAAGACCGCTCCGTTCCTTGGGGTTGTCGTCCAGCGACACGCGGACGGTCTTGACAGAACCGGCCCCGGTCGAGATGCGGGCCGTGAACTGTGGGTGGGCCGTGCCGAAGTCCGCGGCATTGCCAAGGCTCGTTGCGGGAAGCCGACGGTCCATCGTGGCGTGGCAACTGGCGCAGAACTTCTGGCCCGCCGGTTTGATCGGTACATGCAGGCCTTCGTGCTCGGTATGGCAGTCGCTGCATGCGCCGGGTCCGGGTTTGCCAAAGCGGTGCGCCACCGCCCAGAGCGCCCGATCGCCAAGGCCACCGCTAGCGCGCGCCACGTCAAGCTGCGGCGCGTCGGCGTGATCGTGGATAGCCTTGTGACAGCCAAGGCAGGTGTCATCGCTTACGGGTTCGAACGCTTTGACGTGGCAGCTCTCGCAACTGTCCTCCAGTCCGTGGTGGGCGAGGTTGAGTTGCCCCGTACTCCAGCTGCGGTCGCCGATGACCGAATGTTGGGCTTCGGCCGGACGGGTAAGGTGGCTGAACACGGGCACCGCCAGAAAGGCGACAAGGATCAGGGCGGCAAGGGTCCACCCGGTCCTGCGCTTGCCGGGAAGGACGGCGGCGAGAGAGAACTTGTGCTTGTCCGCCTCGTCCCATGGACCGCCGGCGGACGTGCGAACGCGAACGGTGAGCGCGACGGCTCCGTCAGGCTCTGCTGAAATCGCGATCCGGTAGGTGCCAAAGCCAAGCTCTGCCCCGGTCCGGCTGTCGACCGTGGCCGAGGTGGTCTTGGCGCCGTTCAGCGTGAAGCCCAGGGTACCGATCGCCTGCACCACGATGCGGCCATCGTCGCGCAGGGCGATGCGGGCCTGATGCGGTTCGACCGCGAGATCGGGCAGGTGAATCTCGTTTTCCGCAGCGCGGCCAATGGTGAGCGAGGACCGGTCAAGCAGCGTCTCGCGCACGATCTCGCGCCCGCTGGCTGCCGTGTCGATCTGTCGAAGACGGAAGGTCATGGCTTGCTACCGGCTACCAGTAATAGAAAACGCTGACGATATGGGCGGTCAGCGCAGCCAGCAGCGCGACCGTCGCGGGGACATGGACGTAGAGCCATACCTCCAGCATGGCTTTCAGCCGAATATGGCGCCGCATTTGCGCCAGGAGCGCCTTGCGCCTGACCAGCAGGCCTTGGATGCGTTCGACAACGGGATCGTCCGGTGCCGCCGTTTCCAGTCCGTCCAGCGCGGCTTGCGTGGCGCAGGCGGGATAGCGACCGCTAAGACGCCGGACGATCGAGCGGGAAAACGGGTCCTGCTGCAGCGCAGCGAGGACGATCGATGCGAGATCCTGCGGGAGAGGTTGTGCGGCCTCGCGGATCTGCCGGTCTGCCGCGCGAAGGCCGGCGAGCATTTCGCGTTCGGTCAGTTCCTTGCGATTGGAGCTGAGCGCGCGGGGCAGGGTAACATAGACGACCGTGCCATAAATGCCCGAGACGATCACCAGCATCATCAGCCCATAAGCGAGCGTATGGACGTTCCAGCCGAGCTGGAAGCCGGTGTGCAGGGTGGCTACGACGACCAGCGCGAGGCCAAGATAGACGTGCGCCGACGTCCATGCCTTCAGCGACCATGCGCCCGGCGTGAAACTGCGTTTCCTGATGCCGAGCAGGGCCAGCCAGACGATCAGCACGGTCGCGGTCGTGCCCAACAGATAGCCGTACCAGCTTCCGCCGTTGGGGCGCGGATCGACATCGGCCATGAAGTACCCGGCGAATGACGCAACGGCCAGCATGATGGCGCGCTTCAGCCAGCGATGGCGGGCATGGCTCAGGAAACCTTCGTGTCCGGCAATACCCCTGTCGCGGAGCTGTGTCGGGCTGGCCTGCCTGCTCGCCATCAGGCATCGTCCTCCAGCTTCGAGACCGACAGGAAATCCTCGGGCGCGACGCGAATGGCTGCCCCGGTCGGGCAGGCGCGGACGCAGGCCGGGCCGCCGTCGATGCCCGCACACATGTCGCACTTGATCGCGATCTTGGGTGCTTCCGCTCCGGCAGGGGCGTGATTTTTCCGCCAGCGCTTGTCCGGTTCACCCGGACCGGGGCCGCGGCCCAGGAACATCCAGCTCAGCAGGCCCGGCTTTTCCGGGGGCACGCTGTCCATGCGGATCACGTCATAGGGGCAGTTGCGCTCGCAATTGCCGCAGCCGATGCAGCTGTCGTCGATCGAAACCTCGCCGTCCGGTCCGCGCCTGATCGCATCGGGGGGGCAATCGGCCATACAGTGCGGATGTTCGCAGTGGCGGCAGCTGGTGGGAACGTGGAGGCTGGCATAAGTCCGCCCCGCCTCGCGGTCGAGGCGCGACAGGCCGTCGTGGCTGTCGGCGCAAGCCTTCTCGCAATTGTCGCAGCCGACGCAGAGGTTCTCGTCGATCAGCAAGACATCGGTCGCCTCGCCGATGCCATTATCAATCAGGAACCGGGCCGTGCTGGAATACATGTCGACGACGTCGGAGAAGGTGTCCTTGCGGCTCTCGATGAAGGCGTTGGTCTCGCGCCTTGCCGCCATGTCGGCCCGCGCTTTCTGCAGCAGTTCCGGCTTGCTGGCGAGCAGCCTGACGAAGGCCTCGCCGTCGAGACGGATAACCTCGGACTTGATCGCTGCCTTTACCGTTGCGCTACGCGGGCTGCCGTCAATCAGAGCCATTTCGCCGACATATGCCCCGGCGGGGAGGTAGCTGAGGAAGACCGGCTTGCCGCCAATCGTCTTTTCCACGATCATCGATCCGCGCCGGATGACGTAGATGTCGCGGCCCGCATCGCCTTCGGTAAGCACGACTTCGCCGGCCCGTTTTTCCTGCACTTCCGCGCCGGTGACCAGTTCGGCAATGTCCTGTGCGGTAAGACCCGAGCCGAAGATCTGCAGCAGCTGGCGCTCGATCGAAATGCGGGTGACGACGCGCGAAGCGCCGGGAGAGGTAGCCAGCAACTTGAGCGCCGCCGTGCGCGACAGCTCCACGATGATGGCCGGTTCCGCAGCACGGACGGTCGCGCCGCGCCGCCGTCCCGAAATCAGTCCGATCTCGCCGAAGATCCAACCCTGTTCGATGGCGACCGTGCGTTCGGGCTTTTGCGGGTCGACTTCCACCGCAACCGAACCGAGCGCGATGGCCATCAGCGACGAGCCGTAGGCGTTGCGTTCGAAAATCGTCTCTCCGGCGCGATAGGCACGTACTTCGCTGTCGATCAGGTATTCGCGCAGCTGCAGGACGGAGAGATCGCGGAAGATCTCCACGTTCGCAGCCAGCAGCGCCAGCCATTCGTCCACGCTTCGTCCACCCGGCAAGGAGGCGAAGAGTTCGGCCAGGATCGGCTCGTCGGCCGGCCTGAGCGTGGTATTGCCGTTCAGGAATTCGACCGCGTCATAGCCCTGGTTCATGCAGTGCTTGATCAGTGGATAGCCCGCCAAGGCACCGATCACGTGGATGCCGGGGCGGGTCGTTTCGAACACGGGCGATAGGACGGGGAAGGCCCCGGGGTCCTGGCTGGTGAAGGCGATGCCGCACGATTCAATGAACTTGCGCGGCGCGGTCGACCCCATGCGGGCGATGATCCTGTCACACCGGATCACCTCCTGCCCATCGCGGGTGTCGAGCACCAGTTCGCCGGGGCGGACTTCGGCCGGGGAGGTGTCGGTGCGGATGGTGATCCGGCCGGACCCTGCTGATTCTTGCAACAGCTTGACGTTCGCGGCCTTGGCGCGGGCAAAATCGGCGCCGCGGTTGAGGATGGTGACGACATTGCGCTGGGCCGGATCGGCGGCAAGGCCGAGCGCGTTTTCGATCCCCGCATCGCCCGATCCGATGACGGTGATGTGCTCGTCGATATATTCGCCGGGATCGTCCAGTTGATATTGCACGTGGGGCAGATCGCCGCCCGGGCAACGCAAGACGTTGGGATTGCCCTGTGTGCCGATGGCGAGGATGACCGACTCGGCTCTGATCGTCTCGCCGTCGGCCAGGGCGATGGTGAAATCGCCCGCTTCGCCGGTGATCGCGGTGACATTGGCGTTGCAACGCACGGCGATGCCAGCATCGAGCGCCTGCCGGTCCCAGATTTCAAGGATCGGCTCGCGCTTGCCTGCATCGAATTCGAGGTCGGAACGCAGCACCAGCGCAGTCGGCGTCGCCATGACGTGCTTGCCCTTCTGGTACCGGAAGATCGTGTCGCAGAGGTGATCTTCCTTTTCGAGCAGCACGTGGGAGATCCCCAGCGCCGCCGCACGGCCAGCCGCGCTCAGCCCTGCCGGCCCCGATCCGACAATAGCGATGCGGACACGGTCAGTCACTCAATCCACCCCTTCGCCGTGCCAGCCGCCTTTCCACACAGCCATACCGGCTCTAGGATCGCGCGACAGGCCCGTCTTGTCCGTGCCAGATGCAGTGCTCCCCCGGCGAGAGGTGAACGTGACACAGAACGGATATGAAATCCAATCGAGGACGAGGCTTCTTGCGCGGCTTTTTCTGCTCTTTGCCGCGGGGCTTCTGATTGCCGTCATCGTGCTGCGCCAATTGCGGCCATCGAACGAGTCGCCCACGGAGCTTTCCGCCAGCGCGGCCCCCGGTTCAATCGAGGCGCTTCAGCAGCAGGCGTCGCAAGATCCTGACGATGCAGCGACATGGTCCGCACTGGGAACGGCCCTTTTCGAGCGTGGTCGATACGAGGAGGCGCGCGATGCCTTTGCCAAGGCGGCCGAGGTCGATCCGAAAAATGCCGCGACATGGTCGTCGCTGGGCGAAGCGCGGATCATGGCGAGCGAACGGGATCCGATGCCCGCAGCGGCGGTTGCCGACTTCAAACGCGCTTTGGCGATCGATCCCAAGGACCCGCGTTCGCGCTATTTCATGGCGGTCGATCGCGACCTTTCCGGCAATCATCAAGGGGCGATCGACGAATGGCTGGCCCTGCTGGCCGACACGCCGCCCGATGCGCCGTGGGAGCCAGACCTTCGGCGCACGATCGAGCAGGTCGGCAAGATCAACGATATCGAAGTGGCGGACAATCTGGCTACCGTCCGACAGCCTGCCCCGATGGCGACCGCACCCCGCGGCCCGACGCAGGCGGACCTGCGGGCCGCTTCTGTCATTCCGCCAACCGAACAGGAGAAAATGGCGCGCGATATGGTGGCGCGGCTCCAAGTGCGGCTGGAAGGAGATCCGGGCAATCTCGATGGCTGGTTGATGCTAATGCGCAGTTGGCGGCAACTGGGCGAGGCGGAAAAGGCATCGGTGGCCTTGCGCGATGGGCTTTCCGCCATGCCCGATGCGGCCCCGCAGCTTCGTGCAGAGGCCGCAAGGCTCGGCATTCGCTGAGGCAAATGGCGAGTCAGGAATAGACCATGCCATAAAGGAAGATTGCGAAAGTGAGGGTCAAGCCGACCAGAAAAGTGACATAGGCATAGCCCACGAAGCGGTACTTCTTTTTCTGCAAAACCTGACCGTTCTGGTAGATGTCGCGAAGCATCGCCGAGTAGATCAGTTCGTCATCGACCAGCTCATGTTTGACCGTGGCGATGAATTCATCCTCGCTCATGTGCGAGAAAACACCGAAGAACAGCAGGTTGCTTGCACCGCCGTTATGACGGGAGGCCCTGACGCTCGGCGCCACGGCGACGATGGCGAAAACGGCGGAGAGAAGCGCGAAGAAAGCCAACACGACAAGCGCTGCCGAAAATTGCCCCCGGCTGGCCTGTCCGACGGCGATGGTGAACACCAGAAACGTCGCGCCCATCAGCATGCTGGCTTTCTGGTCGGCCATCTGGCTGAGCGTGAGATTGGACTGAGTTGCCGTGCGGACGAGATGCACCGCCTGCGCTGAATATTTTGGCGAGTGCTCGTTGGTAGTTTTCTCAGGCGTAACATCCGATGCAGCAGGCTCTGCCATAAGCTTCTTTCTGGCGAACGGGACCCTGTGGTTCAATCTGCACGGCCACACTGGGAGTGTCAAAAGGGCATTGTCATAAGGATGGCCTGATGGCGGGTGAATTGCCAGCCGGACCGGTATTGTCAGCTTAACTGACTGCCGGGCGAGCGAGCGCCCGAGCCCGAAAATTCATGCTGCAGCAGCGGACGCAGCATTCCATTCCGCCATGGCGGCGGATCGGAATTTCCATTGTGTTTCGCGAGACGAGATGACGCTGGGTGTTGAACGAATTGTAGATTGCGCTGTGCGTTGAAACGAAGCGTTGAACCTGACCTTGTTGGAGTGGACGGCCCCCGTACGGCATCGAAATGTGCCGGTTTTGTCAGGGTAACTTTGCCCGGTCGAGCGAAAGCCCGAACCCGAAATCTCACGCCGCCGCAGCGGACACAGCACTCCACTCCGCAAACGCGCGGTCTCTGAAAAGTCGCATTGTGTTTCGGGAGACGAGGTGACGCTGGATGGCAAAGGTATTGTAGATTGCTGAGTGGGTGGATGCGAACCGCTGGGCCTGACCCTGAGACTTGAAGCGTTGCATTTTTCGCTCCCGTCTTCGGACGGGTAGGTGTGAATTTTCCGCTCGATTGTTTTCCTGCAATCGACCAGGCTGGTGTCGGGCGAGGGCGCCCAACTCGCGCAAGGCCGCAGGGTAGGATCGCAGACCGTCGGTGACAATTGCTTCCGGGGCGAAGCCCTGGTTCTTGAGTAGTTTCTTGAGCAATTTCAGTGCCGCTGTTTTGTTCCGGCGTTTCTGGACGAGGACATCGAGAACCTCGCCCTCCTTGTCGACAGCCCGCCACATGTACATCCGCTGGCCGTTGATACGGACGATCATCTCGTCCAGGTGCCACACGCAATCTGCCCGGCCACGTTTGCGGCGGATGTTGGCGGCAATGGCGGGACCGAACTTGTTCGCCCAGCAGCGGACCGTTTCATAGCTCACGGAATGCCCACGTTCGGCAAGCATGTCTTCGACGTCGCGCAGACTCGTTGTGAAGCGGAAATATAGCCAGACCGCCAGTCGTATCACATCAGGCGGGAAGCGGTGACGCTTGTAGGAAATGAGCTTCATGCCCGCAGATCTAGCCGTGATCGGCCGCCATGTAGAGATGGTGTGGACGGCGCTCACCTCAGAATCAGCGTACCATGGTGACTGTCGTTGAACATGTCATCCGACTGGCTGCACCTACACGTTGCTATGCATTGGTTTGGCAATCGCACAGAGCAACAAAAGTCCCGCACTCAGATGATCAATCATCTAGGCGAAGTGACAAAACTATTCCTGCTCCAGAAGATCGGCATTATCGGGCAGAGTGAGCCACGGGTGTGCCCTCTTCACCCAGTAATGCGTCGTGGGGCGGAGCGTCGAGATGTCGTCAAATGTTCCCGCCTTCACGAAGATCACTCCCTGCTCACGCGCTCTTTCCGTGTCGGTGAGGACCGGCGAACCACAGGTCCCACAGAATCGACGGAACACTCTCTGCCCGCTGGTGCCCTTGTCCTCATACACGGTCAGGACGCCGTCGAGTGCCAGTTCGTCCCTCGGAAAGACGGCGACAACGGAAAGCGCGCTTCCTGCCTGCTTCTGGCAATTGCGGCAATGGCAGACCACCGTCGCGAGCGGTTCGAAGGGGACAGAATACCGCACGCTGCCACATAAGCAGCCGCCTTCCCTTCGCACGTTCGAGTTATTCATGGCATCTCCCCTTATCGGCGGCGACAGTACAACTTTGGTTTTGTGCGCGCGAGTAACCCTGCGCTATCACTCGGGCATGGTCAGTTAACGTGACAATGCTATGTCGATCATCGTCGTAAACTGTTCGTCGGACATTTCATGAACGGGACGGTTCCCGCTCAAAATCCCGGCATTGTTCACCACGATGTCGAGTCCGCCGAACTCGGCCACCGTGGCTTCGACGAAAGCATCGACGGCTTGCTGATCGCGCACGTCGCAGGCGCGGGCGAGCACTTTATTGCCGTACTCACGCAACGTAGCAGCCGTCTCGTCGAGAAGGCTGCCTCCCGACATTTCATAGTCCACGGTCGCCAGACGATCCTTCCCGAGGTCGCATACGGCCACGCTCGCCCCGCGAGCCGCGAATTGCAACGCCATTTCGCGCCCCTGTCCTCGCGCAGCGCCAGTAACGATGACCGACTTCCCGGCAAATTCGTTGTCCATCTCAGTTCCCTTTTTGTCCATAGGACCTGTCGCTTTGGTCACGCGCTCCGAACGTGAAATCCCACCCTGGCACGTCACCGAATGGCGCTCCCGGTTCGTCTACGCGCGTCATATCGATGACGACAACGCGATCTGCAATTTTCCATTCGTCGTGACGGCGTTCAAACCGATCGATGTAACGGTTGTAAACGGTCGCATTGCGGCCCTCCTTATCCTCGCTGAACGAGATGCAATAGGTTTCGGTATGCGCGACATCACCGGCGAGTTCGCAGCGAAAATTGCCGATGAGATGCTGGCCCATCCGCAGATTCTGACGTTCCCAGGCGACAATCCAGACTGCAAAGTCGTGACCCAGCCCCTTGAACATGCCGTGATCGTCCGTCGCATCCTCGTGATAGACGGAGCGAAGCAGCTCCACATCACAACGATCAACGCCCCGGCAGTAGCGCGTCAGCACTTCGTAGATTGCTTGCCTGTCGAACATGGCCTGCAGATCGGCACGTAGATCTTCCATCTCGGTCCCCTCATCCCTGCGCGAAGTTTGCTGCTCCGCTGCGTCTCAAATCTAAAGGGCACCTTAGTTTTGTTTGGGCCCATTTCACCTGCGACAAAGGTGGTGTCAAAGGGGCAGTGTCAAAAGGATGGTCGAGCAGGGGCAGGGCTTGTAATCCGGCCGTATGAGCAAGGCCGATAATCCATTCCGATACTTCCATTCGTCAACAGATATCATCCGCATGGTCGTGATGCTGTACGTGCGATATCCGCTGTCGCTGCGCAACGTCGAGGACCTCCTTTTCGAGCGCGGTTACGACCTTTGCCACGAGACGGTTTGGCTGTGGTGGAATCGGTTCGGGCCAATGTTCGCCGCAGAAATTCGGCGACGGCGCGTCAGCCGAATGCGCGGTTTCCGGCATTGGCGTTGGAACCTCGATGAGATGATGGGGTGGACGCCCCCCGACGGCATCTATGTGCCAAGGTAGGTGTTCATCGATCACCTAAGAGAAGGAGGCGTCCATGACAGAGGTTGGCACTGTCAAAGCAAACGTACCTGATGGAAAAGTGATCGGGCGAGGGTAATACGGGTCCATGCCTAGACCCCGCAAACCAGCCAGCCCATTCCGGTATTTCAACTCATCGCCTGAAGTGATCCGCATGGCGGTGATGCTGTATGTCCGGTACCCGTTGAGCTTACGCAACGTCGAGGATCTGCTGTTTAAATACGGGATCGACATCTGCCATGAAACGGTGCGGCTCTGGTGGAATCGGTTCGGTCCGATGTTTGCGGCTGATATTCGCCGGCAGCGTGTCAGTAGAATGAAGGGCTTCCGCCAATGGTGGTGGCATCTGGATGAGGTCTTTGTGAAGATCAATGGCGAGCGGCACTACATGTGGCGTGCCGTTGATCACGAGGGCGAAGTGCTCGAAAGCTATGTCACCAAGAAACGGGACAAATCCGCGGCGCTGGCGTTCTTGAAGAAAGCTCTGAAGCGTCATGGCAAGGCTGAAACAATTGTCACGGATGGCCTGAAATCCTACCCTGCCGCCATGAAGGAACTCGGCAACCAGGACTGTCGCGAGATGGGAAGATGGTTGAACAATCGCGCCGAGAATTCGCACCTCCCGTTCCGGCGACGAGAGCGAGCGATGCTGAGATTCAGGCAAATGAAGTCGCTACAGAAATTCGCGTCGGTTCACGCTTCCATTCACAATCACTTTAACCAGGAACGCCACCTCGTCGATCGCCAGACTTACAAGACCCGTCGCTCGGCCGCCTTGGCCGAGTGGCAGAATCTTGCGGCATGAGGGCGTAATCGTCTGGGCTTCCTTGCGCCCGGTGGAGACGAGTTCGCATTGGACTGACACCACCACAAGACTCGCCGCTCGGCTGCTCTCGCCAAGTGGCAAAATCTTGCAGCATGAGCGCGTCGACACATGGTCCTATCTGCGCCAAGTGGAGAAGGTTTAGCGTCGGACGGACACCACCGACTAAGGGGAGCGGGCGCGGAACAGGTTCGTGTCCCGCGCCGATGGGTGAGCCTTCAGGCTTGTCTCTGACGTTCGCTCAGTGCCCGACCTGCGCACCGGTTCCGGTGACTGTTTCGGGTTGGCTCAGCGACTTCAGATAGGCGTCGAGTTGTAGCACTACCTCAAAGTCGTTGATAGGCGGGACCGCCATCTTCGTTCCCGGGTAATAGGACTGCGGATTGGCGATGAAGGCCTGCAGGCTGAAGCCGTCCCACGTCACCTGAGTCTTCGGATCGGCCATCGCTGCCGAGTAGTTGTAGCCGGGCAGAGTGCCAGACTTGCGGAAATAGACGGTATTGAGATCGGGTCCCATCTCTCCGCTCTTGAACGTACCCGCGTTGTGGCAGGCCGCGCAGTTTTGGCCGAACAGCTTTTTCGCACGCGTTTCGTCGTACTTGAAGTTGTTCATGATCTGCGAGAACTTTTCCTGATACACGCCGCGGTTGGCGAAGTCGCCGAACATGCCGGCATCGGTCGGAGCGGAGGATGGCTTGGCGACCTTTGCCTTTTCCGATGCGGTCGGCTCGCCGGGGCGCAGGCGCAGAAGCCGCCCGCTCGACGAATCCGTCAGTGCATAGATGTAACCGTCCGGCCCTTGTGCAACCGTGCGGATGCGTTCGTTAAAGTCGCCGATCAGCGCTTCTTCCAGCACGACCTTGCCGCCTTTCACCCGGATCCGGCGGATGACGTGGCCCATCAGTTCGCCGGTGAACAGGTCGCCCTTCCATTCGGGAAAACGGTCGCCGGTATACTGGATGAGGCCGGACGGCGCGCGCGAGGGGGCCCAGTTCGCGACCGGATCGACGTAATCGCCGCCGTCCTGCTGTTCCGACATAGCGCGCCCGGAATAATCGAAACCCCAAGTCACCTGCGGCCAGCCATAATTGCCGCCCGGCTTCACAAGGTTCAGCTCGTCGCCGCCCTTGGGCCCGACGTCGATGGCCCAGATTTCACCGTCGGTGGTGCGCGCTATGCCGGTTGGGTTGCGAAAACCCATCGCCCATATTTCGGGCAGTGCACTTTCGGTCTTGGCCATCGGCCCGTCGGCCACGGCGCTGCCGTCGCGGTTCAGGTGGATGATCTTGCCGGCATGGTTGTCGAGCCGCTGGACCATGCCGCGGCTGCCCTGTCCGCCTGAACCCATGCCGACTAACATCGTCTTGTCGGGCAGGAAGAGGATGCGCATGATGTTCGGCCCACCCGCCGGGGCCGGAACCGCAGTGGTAAAGATCACCTTCTGATCGGTCAGCGCGCCGTTGGCATAATGCGCCTTCATGATGTGGCCGACGCGCGCGTTGTCGTCGCCGGTCATGAAGGTGAGGTAGAGCATGCCGTTGCTGGCAAAATCGGGATCGGCCTTTACGTCGAGCAGACCGTCGAACATGCTGGTCGAAAGCACTTCGGGCGTGCCGGTCACGGCATCGGGCAAGAGCTTGCCGTTCCGAACGATGCGAAGGCGGCCGGGCCTTTCGGTAAGCAGCATGTCGCCATTGGGTAGCCACGTCATTTCCCACGGGCGGTCGAGATCGACAGCGACCTCCTCGACCCAAAAACGAGTTTCGCCCGCCGGAGCCTGCACCTTCGCTTCGCCCTGCGATGCGGTCAGCAAGCCGCTGACGCCGATCGCCGCGGTCGCGCCCGCCAGCGCCAGTGTCAGATAACGTACGCGCGGTGTACTGCCTTGCTTCATCCCATCATCCCAAATTGTTATGGCTGCCTTATTGAACGGTACTCACGCCACCCTGTATGCAGGATGATCGCGGCATGACCCTCCACCGTCTCTCTCCGGCCGGGTGGCGCCTGCTTGATAAATGAGCGGCATTTCGGTTCTCTGGCAACCGCTTATTGCATTCCTTGCACGACGACATGGGGAATTGTGGGAGGCAGGCAGATAAAGAGGGGCCCGAACTTGTTCGCCCAGCACGGGACCGTCTCGTAACAGAGATCGATCCCCCGTTCGGCGAGCAGATCCTCGACGTCCCGCAGGCTGAGTGCGAAGCGATAGCAGAGTCAAACACCAAGCCGGATCACATCCAGCGGACAGCGCTGTCGTTTAAACGAAATGGGATTCATGCCGGATCCACTAGGCGGCGAAGCGCCGCAGGTGGAGACCGTTTAGCGTTAGACGTCAGCACCCCGACATTAACCTACTGCCGAACGGAGAGATTGACATAATCTCCATGTAGAAATAAATTATCTCATATGTAAGACAATTTGGGGGCAGTCGCGTGCAGTTCGATAGGCTTTACATCGGCGGTGAATGGGTAAAGCCTATCGATGGAGGCCTGCGGCCATCGACGGATCCGTCGACTGGTCGGCCATGGGGGGATGTCGCCTATGGCGGTCGGGCAGACGTCGATCGAGCGGTGGCTGCGGCGCGCGAGGCTTTTGCCGGGCCATGGAGGAAGATGGCTCCGTGGGAACGTGCGGCCTTGCTTCGCAAGTTTGCTGACCTCTATGCGACGCGGGTCGAAGCGCTTGCTCAAATCGAATCGCGTGACAACGGTCGTGCCATTCGAGAATCGCGCGGCGACATCGGTTTGCATCCTCAATATTGGCAATGGTTCGCATCACTGGCCGACAAGCTATCGGGTCGAACTATCCCGATGGACGACAGCGTCCATGCCTTCACCTCGCGCGTGCCGGTTGGCGTAGTCGGCACGATAACACCTTGGAATGTACCGCTAATGGCGGCGACGTGGAAGCTCGGCCCAGCGTTGGCCGCCGGCTGTACCGTCGTGCTCAAGCCCGCTGAACAAACGCCGGCTTCTTCATTGGCGCTAGGCGAAATCTTTCAGGAAGCGGGATTTCCCGCGGGCGTTGTCAACATCGTGCCCGGCGACGGGGCGACGGCTGGCGCGCATCTCGTGGCGCACGCCGATGTCGACAAGATCGCCTTCACGGGCGAGGGCGCGACTGCCAAGACAATCCTCAAGACCGGGGCGGATACGCTCAAGCGGTTCAGCTTCGAATTGGGCGGCAAGGCACCGCATATCATCTTTGCCGATGCCGACGTCGAGCAGGCGGTAAACGCTGCCACTGGATCGGCCTGGGCCCTGTGCGGCCAAAGCTGTGCGCTGGGTTCGCGCGTGCTCGTCGAATCTCCGATCTACGACCGTGTCGTCGAAGCTTTCCGCGAGCGGGCCGGTCGCGTCAGGGTCGGCAATCCGCTCGACCCGGCCACGCACATGGGGCCGCAGGCACACGCCGAGCAATTGGCCAAGACCTTGGACTACATCGAACTGGGCAAGGCAGCGGGCGCTAACCTCATCGCGGGCGGATCGCGTCTCGCGCCTTCGGGCATGGAAAACGGCTATTTCGTCGAACCGACGGTCTTTGCCGACGTGGCACCCGGCATGCGGATCGAGCAGGAGGAGATCTTTGGCCCGGTTGCGGCGATCATACCGTTCGACGGGGAAGAGGAGGCGATCGCGATCGCCAACGGCACCCGTTATGGACTGACCGCTGGCCTGTGGACCGGGGATGTCGGACGCGCACATCGCGTCGCCAACCGGATTGATGCCGGCATGGTCTGGGTCAACACCTTTCGCTACATTCGCTGGTCGACCCCCTATGGCGGCGTCAAGCAGAGCGGTTGGGGCCGCGAAAACGGGATCGAGGCGCTCGATTCCTATCTTGAAACCCGCACCACCGTCATTTCCACCACCGGCACGTTTGCCGACCCCTTCGCCAATTGAGGAGACAGGCTATGCGTCTGGAAGGCAAACTGGCAATTGTCACCGCGGCGGCTTCGGGCATGGGGCGTGCAGGGGTCGAGCGCTTCGTACGTGAAGGCGCCCGCGTCGCGGCGATCGACATCGACATGGCGGCGCTTTCCGCACTCGTCGATACGTTCGGTGTCGACACGGTATTCCCGATCCGCGCCGACCTGTCGCGCGAAGACGACGCGCGCGACAGCATCGAATCGGCGGTCGCCGCCTTGGGTGGAGCGGACATCTTGTGGGCCCATGCCGGAATGCCCGGACCCGCATCGGTAGAAGACCTGGACATCGCGGCCTATCGCAAGGCGATCGACCTCAACGTCACGTCCGCCACGATCGGTGCGGGGCAGGTGATAAGGCACATGCGGGCGCGAGGCGGCGGCTCGATCGTATTCACATCGTCCGTGTCAGGCCTTGTCGGCTCGATGATGAGCCCGATCTACTCGGCCGCCAAATGGGCGGTGGTTGGCCTCACCAAGTCGCTGGCGCTGGCGCTGGCGCCGGACAATATCCGCGTCAATGTGGTTTGCCCCGGACTTGCGGATACTCCGATGAAGGTTGGATTTACCGGACGTAGCGGCGACCCTGCCGAGGCCGCCGCGAACGAGGCGAAGTTGATGGCCGCCGTGCCGATGGGCCGGCTCGTCCAGGCCGGCGAAGTCGCCGATGCGGTGATCTGGCTTTCATCGAATGAGGCAAGTTTTGTGACGGGGGTTGCGTTGCCTGTCGATGGCGGGTTTACCGCTCGCTAAGATGCGCGGGCGTCCGAACCGCGCGGATGGTAGGAAAGACGATGACGGTTCGTCGCGCCGAAAACACGCTCGAAATCCTCGAATACTTTGCCCGGCGGCTGTCGCCCGCTACCGCGGCCGAAATTGCCGAAGAACTCGGTTGGCCGCGTTCGAGCACTTTCAAGCTGGTCGGCACTATGGCGGCGAAAGGCTATCTCTACGAACCGCGCCCTCGTGGTGGATACTATCCCAGCCCGCGGTGGCTCGATCTGGCCGAGCGGGTTACCCGTTCCGACCCGGTGCCAAACGAATTGCATGCGTTCGTGCGCACGCTCGTCCGCGAAACCGGAGAAACCTCGCTTATCGCGGCAATGGCGGGCGACCAGGCAATCTTTCTCGATGTGCAGGAATCTTCTCAACCGGTTCGCTACACGACATCGATCGGATCACAGGTCCCGATCTACGCCAGTTCCGCCGGGCGGGCTTTGATGGCCCAGATGTCACGCGACGAGCGGCAGCGCCTTTACCGGCGCCTGACGTTCGAGACTTTTTCGCCGACGACACCGGACAGCGCCGAGGCGGTGGAAGCCGAACTCGCGGCCGGGAAGGAACGCGGGTTCCACCAAAGCAATGCCGAATATACGCCCGACCTTGCCGGCGTGTCGCTGCCGCTGCCTTATCGCGGGCAACGGCTGTCGGCGGTGGTGGTCGGCCCGGTCTCGCGTTGCCTCGATCGCCGCTCCGCGATCGCGGCGATCATCGCGAAGCAGATCGCAATGCTGGATCATCTGCAAGAATAGAAGGGTGGGCCACAGGCACCACCCGTACGGAGGGTATACTGTGAGCCTCGCCGATCCGAGTAAAACGCTGGACCAGACGCCCATGCATTGGCGTCAGATCCTTGTTGTCGTCATCTGTATCGCGCTCAATGCGCTCGATGGCTTCGATGTCCTTGCCATCAGCTTTGCCGCGCCCGGCATCGCCCGCGAATGGAGCATCGACCCGGCCGTTCTCGGGGTGGTCCTATCCATGGAATTGATCGGCATGGCTGCTGGCTCGGTCTTGCTCGGGAACGTTGCCGACCGCATCGGCCGACGTCCGACAATCCTCCTCTGTCTCGCGGTCATGGCTGTCGGGATGTTGGCATCGGCTCTGGCAACGTCGGTGACGATGCTTTCGGCCACGCGGTTGTTTACCGGACTCGGCATTGGCGGAATGCTCTCCGCGACCAGTGCGATGGTCGCCGAATACTCGAACGCGCGGCGCCGCGGCCTCAACGTATCGCTGAATATCGCCGGCTATTCGACAGGCGCGATTTTCGGCGGACTGGTCGCATCCTATTTGCTGGAAAGCAGCGGCGAATGGCGCAGCGTCTTCGTCTTCGGCGGGATCGCGACCTTGGTGATGTTGCCGTTGGCGGCAGTCTTCGTTCCCGAATCCGTCCAGTCGCTTGCTGCGCGACGTCCGGCGGGGGCACTTGCAAGGATAAATCGCACGCTCGGCAAGTTGGGCCACGAACACCTGTCGCATCTTCCCGAGCTTGGTGCAGGCGATGTGGGCCAGTCCATCCTTACTCTTTTTTCAAAGCGCTTCGCCGCCGTCACGGTGTTGCTGACCATCGCCTATTTCGCCCAGATCATGCTGTTCTATTTCGTGATGAAGTGGGTGCCCAAGATCGTGGCTGACATGGGATTTGCCGATGCCGACGCGGGGCGCGTGCTGGTGGCCGCCAACGTCGGTAATCTGGCGGCGGCAGTGCTGATCGGCCTGGCGTCACAACGTTTCACCGTTCGGCCGCTCGTCATTGCCGCCATGGTTGCAGGGTCAGCAGCGATCGCAGTTTTCGGCACTGGCCTCGAGACGATCGCGACGATCTCGATCTCTGTGGCAGTCGCCGCCTTTTTCATCAACGCGGGTGTCGTCGGCCTTTATCCGATCCTGGCTCAGACCTTTCCGGCGAACTTGCGCGGCAGCGGTATCGGCTTTGTGATCGGCGTAGGACGGGGCGGATCGGCAGTCGGCCCGGTCATCGCCGGGGGACTGTTTGCCAGCGGGGCGGGGCTGCTGACGGTTGCGCTTGTCATGGGGGCGGGCGGGCTTGTCGCGGCGACGATGCTGGTGCTTCTGCCGCGCGCTTTGCGCGCCGCACCTCCAACCGCACCGGGCTGAGGCGTCAGTCGAGCAGGTCCGCTTCGCGCATCCTGTCGGTAGTTGCAGGCAGGCCCGCTACCCCGTTCAGAAAGCCGCGCTCGGCGGACATGCGAACCGCGTCGCGGCGCTTGCTCACCCCCAGCTTCTTGAACACGGCCTTGAGGCGGTATTTCACGGTGTCGGGTGACATCCCGATCAACCGGGCGATTTCCTTGTTCGAATGGCCTTGGCTCAGATAATTCAGCACCTCGGCCTCGGCCTCGCTGAATATGCCCTGCATCGTGACCGTGTTGCGACTGTTTGCGACCGAGCGGATGATCATCTTCACGAATTGCGCGCGGGTGCGATCCATCTGGGGCTCCCGCTTGATCAGGTCATCGAGGCAGGGTTGCACAAAGGTGCGCAAGTCGACGAACGGACGGCGCAGGTCCTGAAACATAGCGATGCCCACGGCTTCACTGAACGCATCGCGGCTCTCCTCGAAGCAACCGGTTCGGTGGAGGCAATAGGCTGAGAGCAGATCGACATCGACCAGCAGCCTCCCGGCACCGCGCTCGCGTGCCCAGCGGCGCATCGTTTCGATGTCCACTGCCGCGGCATCGAATTGCGAGGTCAGCAGGCGCAACCTGATCCGGGCAAGCATGGCGGCGATCGCAACCGGCCGATATCGTGGAGACTGTTCGCACATCCAATCGGCCAGCCGATCGAGACCGATGCATTCGGCGGTCACCACGATCTCGTCCAACGAGCCGCCATGCACGAGGTTGAGGTCAAATTCGCAGATATCGATCAGCATCGACAACTGGTCGAGCCCGCGTCTCGCAGCGACACGCCGGGCGCGCTCCATCACGTCGCGAGCCTCGTCATATCGCCCATGGCCAGACAGGATGTGCGCCATTGTCACATAGGCAGCCGCATAGACGTCGACCCAGGCATCCGACCGTTCCATATGATCGAGTGACCAGCCGAGGAGATCCTGCGCTTCGGTGACGCGATCTTCCTCGTACAACAACTCTGCGCGAAAGGCGGCGCAATTTGCGGCAAGGTCGGATCGGTTGCCGAAGTTCCCCGCGATATCGGCGGCGGCGTTTTCCAGAATGATCGCCGCCTCGCGTTGCCTTCCCTGCGCACGCTTGATGCGCGCCTCCAGGAACCGCGTAAACACCTCGCTGTAAAGAGCGCCAATCGCATGATAGTGCTCTCCGGCGGACAGGATCGGCTGCAAGGCGCGTTCCAGCCAGCCACCCTCGAAGAACTTCGCACCCAGTGTTTCGCTGATATTGGCGATGACGAGGTGGTCGTCCGCCGGAAGCTTGCGCAGCAGCGCCTCTCGTTCGAGCAAGTCGTCAAACGTCACCGGCTCGTTCGCATAGTCCGAGAGCGTATCGCCGACGACACGGATTTCGGTCATGACCTCGGCATTGGCAAGCGCAGGTGCTGCCGCGGCGACGACCTTGTCAAACGCCTTGCGCGCTGTTCCCAAATCGCCCTTTTTCATGAGCAGGTAGACTTCTGCCAGCGCGATCGTCGGGCGTGCTTCGATGACGGCCCGCGGCATCGCGAGGATTGCCCGTTCCAGCAGGCCTTGGGCGCCCAGCGGAATCATCCGCCAGCCTCCAGCCCTATCGACGATGTCGCCAAGAAGCTCGTATTGTCCGGATTTGATCGCATGGTCGACCGCTTCGACCGTATCATCCTTGTCCGCGAACCATCTCGCCAATTGGCCATGAAGGTCGGCGCATGTGTCAGGGGCCATGCGCTCAAAACGATCGCGGAGGTATTCCGCGAAAAGCTGATGGTAGCGATATGCGCGCCGGTCGGCGTCGATCGCCGTCAAAAAGATGCCCTGCTGCTCAAGCTGTTCGAGCACGATCCACCCGTCACGACGCTGGCACAAGAGGTCGACGACATCGCCGGTCAGCCGTTCGACCAACGCGGTGCGCAACACGATGTCCCGCCATTCGTCGGGCAGGGCCATGAGCACTTGTTCGGAAAGATATCGCGCAAGATCGGCGCGCGAGCCGCGAAATTGCTCGACCGCTCGGCGGTCGCTGCCCATCATCAGCGACGCGAGCTGCAAGGCCATCGCCCAGCCCTCGGTGCGGCTGAGGATTGCCTCGAGATCATGCCCTTCGGGAGTATGACCGTTCCGGCCCAGCAGAACCTTGGCTTCGTCTAGCGAGAAACGCAGGTCCTGCGCGCCAAGCTCGAGCAGCTGGTTTTCCGCTGCGAGCATGGTCTGCCCTAGCCACGGGTAATCGCGCGACGCGACTACGAAATGAGCATGGGGCGGTGCAAGGCGGATCAGCGACTGCAGATATTCGCAGACATCGCGATTTGTGGCGCGGTGCAGATCGTCGAGAATGACAATTGAGGGTTTGCCGTCTTGTGCCAGCCAGTTGACGATCGCCGACAGGGCGGCGCGGGGTGGCATGTCGCTGGCCGTTCCCTGCTTGCGCGCGCCGGTCTGTCCGCCGACAGGTGCGATTGCGGCCAGCAGGTAACGGACCATCTGTTTAAGATCGCAATCGTCGCGCTCAAGCGTCAGCCATGTGACTTTTTGCCCGCCCTGTTCCATCCGTGCCCGCCACTGCGCAAGGAGGCTGGTCTTGCCATAGCCAGCCGGGGCGTGGATCAGCGTGAGGCGGTGGTTCATGGCCCCGTCAAGCCGCTGCAACAGGCCATCGCGCCGTATTTGGTCGCCCATCCATCGTGGCGGTTCCAGTTTGGCGGCAATGATTGAATTCATTACGTGGCAGCCCGTCCGTTGCGAAGCGATTGCTGAAATACGGAGATTACGGCGAGGCCCGGTGCCACGCAACCTCGCTGCGCGGTGGTGTGGGCTGCAAGATCACGGATTACCCGTTCGCTACCCCGTGCACCCGTTTTCGGGCGTTGCCCGCCGTCGCGCACCATCGTCTAATCAGCGGGCCAGTCGCCGAGGGGGCGATGACATCGGGTAATTTTGCGTGCGCATTGGTGTTGACGTCGGTGGGACAAATACCGACGCCGTCTTGATCGACGGCGACAGGGTTATCGCAACAACCAAGGGTGCGACCACCGCCGACGTTAGTTCGGGGGTTTCCGCCGCGATCGAACGGGTGCTGGCCGACGCCGCCGTCCTCCCGGAAGAAATCCTGTGGGTCATGATCGGGACCACTCAATTCACCAATGCACTTGTCGAGCGTGACCGGCTCGATCGTGTCGGGGTATTGCGGCTGGCAAGCCCATCTGGAGATGCGCTGCCGCCGATGACGGCATGGCCGCGCGACCTGATCGAACGGATCGGGGGGCGATATTACATGCTGCCCGGCGGCTTTGAAGTCGATGGCCGCGAGATCGCACCGATCGACGAACATCGCATCCGCGTGGCCGCGCGCGAACTGAGGGACGACGGGATCCGTTCAATTGCGATCAGCAGCGCATTCTCGCCTATCGATCCGGCGATGGAGCTTCGCGCGGCAGCGATCGTGGCCGAGGAGCATCACGAGGCGCGCATCAGCTTGTCTCACGAGATCGGCCGACTTGGCTTGGTCGAACGCGAGAACGGGGTAATTCTGAATGCCGCGCTCATGTCGCTGGCCGCGACAGTGGTGGCTTCGTTCGAACGCGCGATAGATCAACTCGGCCTGACCGCGCCGCTGTTTATCTCGCAAAACGATGGCACCTTGATTCCGGCTGATCGTGCCCGCCGCTATCCGGTGGTGACGATGGCTTCGGGGCCGACCAACTCGATGCGCGGGGCTGCATATCTCACCGGCGCGAAGGATGCGATCGTCGTCGATGTGGGTGGCACCACCTGCGACATCGGCGTGCTCGTCGGCGGCTTTCCTCGTGAATCCTCCATCTCGGTCGATGTCGGTGGGGTGCGGACGAACTTCCGCATGCCCGACATCCTGGCTGTCGGCCTGGGCGGAGGGTCGCGCGTACATTTCGATCCGGCGGCCGAAAGCGGGGTGCGGATCGGGCCGGATTCCGTCGGCTATCGCATTGTCGAGGAAGGGCAGCTTTTCGGCGGCAAGACACTTACCGCAAGCGACATCGCCGCGCTTTGCGGGCGGGTCGGCTTTGGCGATCCCTCGCGCATCCTGCCATTGCCCGAAGCGATGCGCGATGCGGCATGGGCCCGGATAGAAGCGATGGTGGCCGAAGGGGTTGACCGGATGAAGACGACGGCGACCGATTGCGACGTGATCGCAGTCGGCGGCGGCGAATTTCTGGTAGGGGAGAATATCCCCGGAGTGGCGCGCGTGCTCCGGCCGGCGAATGCCGCGGTCGCCAACGCGGTCGGTGCCGCCATCGCGCAGATCGGCGGGCATGTCGAACAGGTCGTCGACTACGATGTCGAATCCCGCGATGAGGCGCTCGCTCGGCTGAGTGGCATCGCCATCGGACAAGTGGTGTCGAACGGCGGCGACGTGGCCAGCGCGCGGATCGTCGATATCGACGAGGTGTTTCTGAGCTACCTGCCTGGCCGGTCGGCACAAGTGCGCATCCGCGCCGTCGGCGACCTTGCCCTCGTACAAAGCAAAGACAAAGAGAAGGTTGCCCTCGGCAATGCTGATTGATGTGCATCAGATCGATGATCTGGCCTGCGGCGCGGCGTTCCTTGGTTCCGGCGGCGGGGGCGATCCCTATTACGGAACGCTGCTGGCCAAGGCCGCGATCGAGCGCCTTGGCCCCATTCCCCTGCTGCCGCTGGCCGACCTCGACGACGATGCGCTGGTCGTCCCGTGTGGTTGGATCGGTGCGCCAACCGTATCGGTAGAGAAGCTGCCTAACGGACGCGAGGCGGTCGACGGCCTGCGCAAGCTGGAGGAAATTATGGGCCGTAAGATCGGCGCAGTCATGCCGATCGAGATCGGTGGCGGCAACGGACTTGCCCATCTCATCGCAGCGGCCGAATTGGGCCTGCCTGTCGCCGACGCCGATGGCATGGGCCGAGCCTTTCCCGAATCTCAGATGGCGATTTTCAACATTTGCGGTCTCAGCGCCTGCCCGTCGGTCATCACCGGGGCCGACGGTTCGCTCAGGGTCATCGACACGCCCGATAACCTTGAGCACGAACGGATCGCCCGCGCGATTTCGATCGAAATGGGGGGGATTGCCCACATGGTCGAATATCCACTGACGGGGCGGCAAGCCAAAGACCACGCCATTGCCGGCAGCTTTTCGGCCGCGATCGCCGCCGGTGCTGCCATCCGCCAGGCTCGCGCGCAGAAAGCCGATCCCATTGCGGCGCTGGCGGGGGCGCTGGCGAAAAGCGGGCTTTATCCTTTTTGCGACGTGCTGATCGACGGCAAGATCGTGGACCTGCAACGAGAAACGCGAGATGGTTTTTCCGTTGGGCGGGTCATCGTCTCGGCCTTGACCGGCGATCGGACGCTGGAGATCGAATTCCAGAACGAAAATCTTTGCGCACGCGAAAGGGATGGAACCGTGCGCGCGATGGTGCCTGACCTGATCTCGATCCTCGATCGTGAGACTGCCGATACGATTACCACGGAGCGTCTGGCGTTTGGCCAACGGGTCAAGGTTGTGGCCGCGGCCGCTCCGGCACGTTTGCGCGAGAGTCATGCCCTGACCCTTGTCGGTCCCGCCGCTTTCGGCTTTAGCGAGACCTATGTGCCGGTTGAAATCCTGAATAATTGGGAGAATGCCGCCGTCGTTTGACGGGTGGGCCTACGGAGGGTTGTGATGCGAAGACTTGCTTGGACGCTGGCCGGTGCGGCATTGGCAGTCGCGAATGGTCCTGCGCTGGCACAGCAAGAAACTGCCGCGTCTTCCGGATACGTCATGCCCGAGACAGAGACGCTGACCCTGCGATCGAAGGCCGGCATACAGTACAGCATCTTCGTTTCACGCCCCACCGGTGAAGCACCTCCGGGCGGGTATCCGGTGCTTTACGTGCTCGATGCCAACGCGATGTTCGCCGGTTTCGCCGAGGCAAGGCGGATTCACACGGGCTATTTCGGCGATCATCACAAGATGATCGTTGTCGGGATCGGCTATCCGGTCGACACTCCCTATGCGCCTCGCCGGATGGAGGACTTTACCGCGCCGTTCCGCTCGGCAGAGCTCGCCGCGAAGTTCAGGGATTACAGGAGTGGCGGGCGCGAGGCCTTTCTTGGTTTTATCACGGATACGCTGATGCCTGAAATGGCGCGACGCTTCAGCATCGATGCCTCGCGCCAGTCGCTCTACGGCCACTCGCTTGGAGGACTGTTCGCGCTTTACGCTCTCTATACGCAGCCCGGGCTGTTCCACGCTACCATTGCCGCCAGCCCGGCGCTGTGGTGGGACGATCAGCAGATCCTGAACGACGAGCGAGTGTTCCGCGATCGGCTGCTCGCAAGCAAGCGGGTCGAGCGCATTTCCCGTCTGTTGGTCCTGATCGGGGCCGAGGAAGAATACCCGGTCATGGTCGACGACAGCGTCGCCTTGGTCGAGCGGCTGCGACCGCTGTCCGGGTATGGTATGCGCGCTCGCATCGAGGTGTTGGAGGATGAGCGGCACCTGACCGTGCCCAGTCGTTCGATCACGCCCACCATGCGGATCGCGATGGAATCGCCATAGAGTCCGTCGGTCGGTGGGGACTGCCGACGTGTCTAGGCTCGGACACTAGATCTACGTAAAGTTTCGGTTTGCACGGGGCCCGTGAGGTTGGCGGCAGGCTGGACCGATCCTGCCTGCCGCCGATCCTCCAAGATCAGAAGTTGTAGCTGATGGAGGCCAACAAGGTGCGGTCCTTGGCCGCGGTGCAAAGGCCGTGCTCGACGCCGAGGAGCGAGCAGGAGGCATAATACTTCTTGTCCAGCACGTTCGCGGCATTGACCGACAGTAGCCATGGACCCATGCCGACCGACGCCATGGCGTCGACCAGCGTGACCGAAGGGACGATATAGCCGCCGGTCCCCTTTACATTGCCGACATATCGTACACCGCCACCGGCCCGGAACATCCAATCGCCTTCCATCAGGAATGTCTTAGACGCCCAGACCGAAGCCAGCTTCTTCGGCTGACCCAGCAGGCGATCACCCTCGGCAAGCGTGCTGGTATTGGTGAGGGCCTTGGCGTCGATGTAGGTGTACGAGGCGGTCAGTTCGTAATCGTCCTGTTTGCGGATCGTGGCTTCGAACTCGAACCCGGTCGAGCCGACTTCGCCGCCCTGCAGGAAGTTTTGGATGTTGTCGGGGTCGGGCGAGACGTAATTCGATTCCTTGATGTCGAAATAGGCCGCGCTGATCAGCGCGCCTCGCATCGGCTCCCACTTGACGCCGCCTTCGTACTGGCGCCCTTCGCGGGGCGCGAAGGGATTGCCGAAGAAGTCCCCGCCCGGTGTCGGCAAAAACGATTCCGCATAATTGAAGAACGGCGAGATGCCCGCCGCTACTTCGCCGATCACACCGCCGCGGAAAGTCCAGGCGACTTCGTCGTATTGCTTCACGCCGTTGAAATAGGACTTCGCCTCGTCGCGCCGGACGCCGAGGACGACGTTGATGCGGTCGAAAAACTTCAACTGGTCCTGTGCATAGAAGCCGAGCTGCGAACTGCGGAAGTTTGTGAAGACGAACGGCCCGAAATCGAAATCGGCGCCATATTGCGGGTCATAGATATTGATCGGCGGCGGCGAGCCGAAGGGCAGGCCAGGAGGGAAGATGATGTTGTCGTAGGAATAGCCCTCGTCTTTTTGCTGGCGGAATTTGTGATAGTTCACGCCGAACAAGAAGGTGTGGCTGATAGCCCCTGTGGCAATGTCGAACTGCATGTTGTTGTCGGTATTAAAAACGCGGCTCTTCTCGTAATTGACGTAGAATTCGCGCTTCAGCATCGTCTCGGCCGCGTCGGCCCAGGGGTTTGCGGTGTAGTTCGAATAGACTTCCTTGTAGTCGGTATCCATGTCGCTCCAACGCGTCGCGCTGCGGAACGTCAGCGCTTCGCTGAAGTCGTGCGACAGGAGGATCGTGCCGGACATGTACTCGGTGTCCATGCCGTTGAAACCGGGCTCGCCTTGATAAAAGTTGAAGGCGACGTCGGGGCTCGGATCGTTCTCGAGGAATGTCTTGAACAGCGGCGCATAGCCGAGCGAGCCCTGCTTGTCCTTTTGGTAAAGGCCGAGCAGCGTCAGTTCCGTGTTCTGGGTCGGCCGGAAAGTGATCGACGGGCTCAACAGCACGCGGTCGTCGGGCGTTCCCCACTGCGTTTCGCCATCGCGCCAAAGCGCGACCATGCGCACAGCCACTACATCGCTTAGCGGCCCACCGACATCGAACTGCGCTTGCAGGCGGCTATCGGTCCCGACCGCAAAACCGGCCTGACCGCCAAAGTCGAACTTCGCCATCTTGCTGGCACCGTTCAGCACGCCGCCTGAACCGCCAGCACCGTAAAGCACGGACGATGGACCGCGCAGAACTTCGGCGCGTTCGAGCGAGAAAGGTTCAAGGCGCGCGCCGTAAATGAAGTCAGGCATCCGTTTCAGCCCGTCGAGATACTGGGCCGCATCGAAGCCGCGCGTGAGAATGAAGTCGCCGCGCGAGTCGATGCTGCCGGTGGTCTGAACGCCGGCGCTATAGCGGTAGATGTCCTGAAAATCGACGACGGTACGGTCGCGCATTTCTTCTTCGGTGACGACGCTGATCGACTGCGGAATCTCGACGAGTGGCGTGTCGGTTTTCGTCGCGGTAATGGCGCGGCCCGTCACGATGATCTCGTTGGCGTCCTGCACCTGTGCCTGTGCCACGCAGGGGACCACTGCTGCCGTCGTCGCGAGCAAGGCCGCTGTCCAATGGGCGCGCATGGCCCGAGCGGGAAGGTGATAGCTCATGTTCGTCAAACCCCCATTATCGTCCGTTGCTTTGGTCCGGAGCCGTCCTGTTTCAGGCATGCGAATTCCGGCTCCCGCATTCAACACCACTTAGCGCCAGCACGTATTCGGTTTGGAGGGTAAAGCGCTCGAAAGACGGGTAAGCGAACGTCTCGGCAACGCTAGCCCGGCAATTCCGCGCTTTTACTTACCCGCCGCGCCACTGCAGGGTTACCCGATTGGCCGGACGGTTACCCTTACGGCGGATTGTCCCGTGCGGGAGGCCGGGTGACCATTCGTCAGATGGACGGGGTAGCGACATGATTGGAAAAGTGAACCGCCGGGCGGCCATCGGTTTGGTCGGGGCGGGAGCCACCGCGCTTTCCGCGGGTTGCGCACCGGTGGGAAAGACTATGGGGCCCGGCCCGGTCAGAGGAGTGACCCTGCGCGAGGGGACGAACTTCGCCGTGGCGCTTTCGCCTGATGGTCGGACCATCGCTTTCGACCTGCTTGGCATCCTGTGGACGGTGCCCGCCCGCGGAGGGGCGGCACGGATGGTGACCGACGCATTTGCCGATCTGGCTTGGCCCTGTTGGTCGCCGGACGGTAGCTGGATTGCCTGCCAGTCGTATCGATCGGGTAATTTCCACATCTGGACGTTTGCACCAGACGGCGGCGAAGCGCGGCAACTGACCCGAGGTTTCCACGATTTTCGCGAGCCTTTCTACGCTGCCGATGGCCGCCACATCTATTGTTCGTCCGACCTTACCGGGCGCTATGCCATACACCGCATCGACGTTGCGACAGGCGAAATTACGGCTGTGGCTTGTGGGGAAGGGCAATGCAGCGAGCCCTGCCTTTCGGCCGACGGTTCGCGCATCGCCTGGGTCAGGGATGGTCAATCGATTATCGAGAAGCTGACCGACGGTACCATCCGGTCTGTCGCGTCGGTATCGGTTCCGCATTCTGGGTCGCAAACAGTCATCCTTGCTGCGCCGAGCTATCTGCCCGACGGGACGCTGACTTACGTCCGCATCGTCGACCAGTTGGCAGAGCGCGTCGTCGTCGGCGCACTGGTGATCGCGGGCCAGGACATGTTTCCGTTTCGCGCCGACGTCATGCCCGATGGCGCGCTGCTTTATTCCGGCGACGGGCGCATTCGCAAAATTCATGGCATCGGCGAGGCGAAAGACATCCCGTTCGAGGTCCAAGTCCCGATTTCGCGCGCGCAATATGTGCGCAAGCCGCGTGACTTCACTTCGCCATCTTCTCGACCCGCCGTCGGTATTGCCGCGCCAGCGCTTTCGCCCGATGGCAAGCAGGTGGTCTTTTGCGCATTGAACGACGTCTACCTGCTTGATGTCGGCGACCCAGTGCCGCGAAAGATCGCCAGCGGACCATCGCACAAGAGTTACCCCGCATGGTCCCCCGACGGTCGTTCGATCGCCTATGCGTCGGACCGGGACGGTGCGCACGACCTGTGGCTGCACGATCTGGCCAGTGGCGAGGACCGCCGGCTCACTCGATTGTCCGAAATCGGCGCGACCATGTGCTGCTGGAGCGGCGACGGCAAGCAGATCGCCTTCCTCGATCACGCCGGTGCGCTGCATCTGCTGACCCTCGCGGATGGCAGCGTGCGCAAGATCTATGATGCGCTATGGCTTCCCGGTCGGCCCAGCTTCGGACCCGGCGGCCGTCACATAGCATATGCCGCGTTCAAGCCGATCTCCGCGCGCTTTCGCGAGGGGCTGTCCGAGGTGCTAGTCGTCGTTCTCGACAAATCGACCGGCACTTATCAGCCGATCATGTCCGAACGCTCGCTGGCGACGCGCGGCGTCGACGGGCCGGTCTGGTCGCCCGACGGCAAGTGGTTCGCCTATGTTTTTGCCAGTTGCTTGTGGGTACAACCGGTCGGACCAGATGGTCGCTTTGCGGGTGAGCCGCGGCAACTGGCGGATGACGTCGCCGACGCACCGAGTTGGAACGGGTTGTCGGATCGACTGCTTTACCTGAGCGAGGGAAAGCTGCGGATCGTGGAACTTGTCGGTGCGAAACCGGTGCCGGTCCCTTTGCGCCTGACCTGGGCATTGCCGGCGCCTGCCCGCCGCAAGGTTATCCGGGCGGAGCGGCTGTGGGACGGGCAAGCGCCAGAATACCGCCGGGCCGATGTCGTCATCGAGGGGAACAGGATTTCCGCGGTCGCTCCGTTCGGTGCGGTGGACGATGCGCAGGCGCAGGTGGTTGCAGCAGATGGGCTGACGCTGATGCCCGGCCTGATCGACATGCACACGCATCGGTGCGTGCACGGCTATGCCTATGGCCGGCGCTTTGGGCTGGCCCTGCTCGCCATGGGGATTACGAGTACGCGATCGCCCGGCGGAGCGGCTTACGAGATCATCGAGGATCGCGAGGCAACGGATGCCGGCCTTCGCCTCGCGCCGCGGCATTTCGTTACTGGCGAAGCGCTCGACGGTGGGCGGATCTATTACAACTTCATGCGACCCGTCACCGAACCGGGCCAGCTCGATCGCGAAATGGCCCGCGCCGAAGCGCTCGGTTACGACATGATCAAGACTTATGTGCGGATGGACCACGCCACACAGGCGGAGGTGATCGCGCGGTCGCATTTGATGGGGATGCCGACCAGTTCGCACTATCATTATCCGTCGCTCCGGCAGGGGGGCGATTGCACGGAACATATGGGTGCCACCAATCGCTTCGGCTTTTCGCGGACTGTCACGGCCCTTGGCCGAGCCTACGAAGATGTCAGCAAGCTTTTTGCCGCCGCTCAGGCAGGGCGAACGCCGACCTTGTTCAGCGCCAGGGCGCTGCTCCCGGACTATCCTGATCTGGTGGCGGACCAACGGGTGCGAACACTGCTTCCGCCATGGGACCTCGCCCGCCTCGACGCGCTGGTGGAGTGGGCAAGCGAAAACCGGGCGAGCCTGCTGGCGATGCTGGAGGCCAACGTGGCGCAAATCCGGGCGATGATGGACAATGGATGGCACGTTCATACAGGCACCGATGCCCCGATCGACACGATCGGCATCAGCTATCATCTCAATCTACGCGCAATGACCCGGTTCGGACTTTCGCCTTACGAAGCGCTGCTGACCGCGACCGCGCATGCCGCCGATTTCCTCGGGGAGCCGCTTGGCGTCATTGCGCCCGGCAAGCTGGCCGATCTCATTCTGGTAAAGGGCGATCCGTTGGCCGATGTCGTCGACGCAGCCAACGTTCGACATGTCCTGCGCGACGGAGAAATGCACTCGGTCGATGCTCTGCTCGAACCGTATGGGCAAGGTCCGTCCGCCGGTGCCGCTCCGCCCGTGGCGCTCTCGTCGGCCCGGACCGATGACTATTTCTGGCATCAGGAAGCGTATGTCGAAGCGTGCCGCGCCTCGTGCTGTTCAGGCCATGCCGTCAGCCATGCGTGATGCGCGTCGCCCAACTGGCGATGCAGGAATAATGCGCGACCGGAATATTCGGGTCAGGACGTGATCAAGATTTAGGCGGGCGGGGCTGGTCAAGTGCGTGTCGGATTTCAAGCGTCAGCGCCCGGCAGGCGATTGCGGTTCATCCGCCTCATCCAAAAGGCGAGATCATCGTTCGCGAGCGAGTTCATGATATGCTGCAGATCCGCGACAGTTTCGTCCTGCCCCAGCTTGAAGCGTCCGCGAATGCTCTCCACCCGCGCGCGAAATCCCACGATCCTCTCGCGCATCCTCGGCAATCGTTCGCCCAGTTCTTCCTTGCGCCATGGCGAGGTTCGGTCGGCCTCCATGTGATCGACCAACGTATCGAGCGCGGTGTCGGTAAAGGCATCCGATACCTCCACCGCCAACACGGCCTCGACGAAACAGAAATTCCAGGTGGGCGCCCAATCGCGCCGACCGGCGTTGCTTGGAGAGACGTAGCCTTGCGGACCGCAGAACCGCGCGACGGCTGCGCCGTTGTGCGTCAATGCGTCGTGGAGGTCGTGGCTTCTGGGAAAATGACCGATAAGTTCGACGAGGATGTCGTTGGTGTCGAACACCCCGATCAGCGGCAGCATTGCCCCCCTGCCTCGATCCATCCCTTCCAACCATGCGAGCGGATACGTCTCGATCAGCAGACGCACGTCACCTGGCGTAAATCTCTCGAACGTCGAGCCCGCATCCACGTTGCTGTTTTCGACAGTAGCCATGACTTCCCCAAACAGATCGCGTGGATTACAAGCAACCGCCAAAATGGGGATTTCGGGGGGACCAATGCGCCAGCCTTGGCAAGTGATTCTGAGCGAGCGCATCGACCCGTCGCGTCCGATGCCACTCTATATGCAGGTCAGCCAGGCGATCATCCGCGACGTGGAAAGTGGGCGGCTTGCCCCCGGCACATATCTGCCGAGCAGTCGCGAACTGGCTGGCATTCTGGGCGTCAATCGCAAGACGGTGGTCTTCGCCTACGAGGATCTCATCGCACAAGGCTGGCTGACCACTTCGGCCACGCGTGGGACGATCGTGGCGCACAACCTGCCCGATGGAAGCGGCCCGGGCGTGGCCAGGCTGGAACCGCAAGCGGGGCTCGGCATGGCTGGCTATGTGATACCCGCCGAACCGGCTCGTCGATTGGCGACGATCGGCACCGCGAGCAACCGAATCGACGAAGGGTCGCCAGATGGCCGCCTGTTCCCGGCAGACGTGCTGATCCGCGCATTTCGCGTGGCAACGCGTGAGGCGGCGCGCAGGGACGGATTCGGGTATCGCGACTCGCGCGGTTCGGAACGCCTGCGCCGATCCATCGCCGAGATGCTGCGCACTCAGCGCGGTCTGCCCGTGCGCGAAGACAATGTGCTCATCACCCGGGGTAGCCAGAACGGCTTGTTTCTGACCGCGCTCGCCCTGATCAGGCCGGGCGACCTGGTCGTGGTGGAGGGGCTGACCTACGAGCCGGCGGTGGCCGCGTTCAAGGCCCTGGGCGCGCGGGTCGTGGCGGTTGGCATCGACGAGGACGGAATCGATGTCGATGAGGTCGCAACGGTATGCCTGCGCGAGCAGGTTCGTGCGATATTTCTCACTCCGCATCATCAATTCCCGACCACTGTATCGCTGCGACCCGACCGGCGCATGCGGTTGGTCGAATTGTCGCGCCGACATCGCTTTGCGATCATAGAGGACGATTACGACCACGAGTTCCACTTCCGGTCGCAGCCCCTGTTGCCCATCGCAGCGATCGCGCCCGAACAGGTCATCTATCTGGGCTCGTTGTCGAAATTGATGCTGCCGACGCTGCGGATTGGGTACGTCGTCGCGCCGGAATCGATGGTGGACGTTCTGGCCCACTACGTTTCGCTGACCGATGGAATGGGCAACACCCTCAACGAGAACGCCGCGGCCATCCTGATCGAAAACGGCGAACTGCGCCGCCATGCACGCAAAGCCCGCAAGGTCTATGCCGAGCGGCGAGAGGCTTTCGCCGCCGAATTGGCGCGGCAACTGGGCGACAGGATATCATTTCGCATGCCGGATGGCGGACTTGCCCTCTGGGTGCGATTTCGCGGCGATCTCGACAAGATCGAGGATCGGGCCAGCGCAGCAGGCCTGAAGTTTGCCGGGTCGCGTAGCTACACGACGCGCAGCGACGCGGCTCGCGGCTTGCGGCTCGGCTTTGCCAGCCTGAACTCCGAAGAGGCACTAGCGGCGATCGCCCTACTGACCGAGGCGGTCCGAGGAGATTGATTGGACCCCTGAAATTATGAAAAATTGGTTGTTTATCGATCCACTGAGCCTGTGGATGCTGAGCGTCTTGGAGGGCAAAGCCATGCAATTTCCGGCACCGCACAACTTCGTATCCGCGCACGCATCTGCAGCTGTGGCACACTGATGGCTGTCGCGGAGCGCCGTGGCGGCTTGCGCCTGATCGCCCGCCTTCACCGTTGGTTAGGCCTGGCGGCTGCGATCATCTGGATGCTTCAGGCGGCGACAGGGGTCTTGCTCGCCTTCCATTTCGAAGCCGACGACGCGCTGCTGAGTACTGAGCGGGTGCCTACCGATTTCGACGCTATACAGCAGCACATGTCCGGCCTGGACAATGCGGGGGGCGAGGCGGGCACGATCTGGGTATGGACGACCGCCGGACTGCCCGACCGATATGTCGTGCTCTATCGGGCGCCGGATGGCGACGAACGAACCGCCAAGATCGACGGGGCCGGTCGCGTGCTCCGCGATGCGGCGGCGGACGATTATACGTTTCTCGGTCTTATGCGCGAAATCCACCTGACCTTGTTGTCGGGAAATGTCGGCCACTGGATTTTGGGGATCGCGGGCCTGCTGCTTTTCACGAACATCCTTTTCGGTCTCTACATGGCGTGGCCGCGTTCGGGGCATTGGCGGCGTGCGCTCGTGCCGGTGAACAGCGCGGGGCCATCGGCGCGCAGTTATTCGTGGCACCGTGCCGTGGGCCTGTGGGGCGCCATTCCGGCAGCTGTCAGCATTCTTGTCGGGTCGCTGATGGTTTTCGAACACCAGATTGGCGATGCGATCGGCGTTGAGGAAATCACTTTGCCCGCCAATCCTGCGCGCGGTGCACCCGTCGGCTTGGATCTGGCCGCACGGGCAGCGGTCGACGCCATACCGGGCAGCCGCTTTGTCGGGACAACCATGCCCTCGGTCGACGACGCCAGCTATTACGCTTGGGTGCGCGGGCCAGGAGAGCTTTACCGGGGCGGCTATGGCGGTAGCCTCGTGATCGTCGATGCGAACGACGGTAGCGTGCGCGGTGCTTGGCCTGGGACCGAAGCGGCGCCAGCGCGGGCCCTGATGGGCTCGCTCTATCCGCTGCACACAGGCGAGGCGGCCGGAACCCTAGGCCGCATTCTGGTCATGCTGACCGGAGTATGGCTGATCGTCATGGCCATCGTCGGCGTCCAGCTCTGGCAGCGACGGCGGGCGGCACGCCGCGCCCGATGACAGTGTTTACGTCGTTTCTGGTGTCCGCGGCTGCAATTGCTTCGAACCATGCGACACCAGACGTGGAGGATCGTCACGATCGTTCGCAACCGTCGAACGCATCCGGCGCGGTCGACCCGATAGACTTCGAGATTGTCTATACCGTCGATGTCATGGCCAACCTGTCGGGTGGGGCGGGTCGCGGCACCCGCTACCTCGACAATCTCAATTTAGTGCTCGTTGCCGATCTGGAGCATCTGGCCGGATGGCGCGGCGCGAGTGCATCGGTCCATGCGATCTACAACAATGGTGCCTCGATCAGCGAGCTTGTCGGAGATGCGATGGCCGTCAGCAACATCGAAACTGGCACACGGGCATTCCGCGTGCTCGAAGCATGGCTTTCTCAGTCGCTGGGTCAGAATGCTTCAGTGAAGGTCGGGCTTTACGATCTGAATTCGGAATTCGACATGCTTGAAACCGCGAGCGTGTTCGTCGGTAGCGCCCATGGCATCGGGATGGACATCGCGCAGACGGGGCAGAACGGTCCGTCGATATTTCCGGTCACCTCATTGGCGCTGCGTTTCGAAGCCGAATTGACGCCCGGGCTGCGCCTGCGTGTCGCTGCACTCGATGCGGTGCCCGGCGATCTCGACCGTCCGGCCCGAACTTCCATTCGGCTGAACGGCGAGGAAGGCGCGCTGTTGATCGGAGAGGCCGAGTACTTGATCGGCAGCGCGAAATTGCTCGCCGGCCATTGGCGATATACCGAAGATTTTCAGGATTTTCGCGGTGAGGCCGGAAAAGGCAATGTCGGCTATTACCTGCGCGGTGAAGCTCAATTGCTGATGCGTGACGATCTTCGCCTCGACGGCTTCTTTAGGCTTGGAACGGCGGATGGCCGTTTCAACGCCTTCGACCGTTTCACCAGCGCGGGCATTGTCGTGTCGGGATTGCGTCGGGACGACGCCCTTGGCTTGGCCTTTGCCGGGGCATGGACTTCGGACGACTACCGGCTGACCGGAGAGGCGCAGCGAGGCGAATTCGTGGTTGAAACCACCTATCGCGCTGTCCTGTCCGATTACCTGACGATGCAGCCGACGGTGCAGTACGTGATCAATCCGTCGGCCGATCCCACTCTTGGCAATGCCCTTGTTGCTGGGCTGCGGTTCGAGTTCTCCGCCGGTTTCTAAACCGCCCTGCGCAGCACCTGCGGGTTCTCGCCGCTAGTCAGTAGGCCGAACAGGTCGCGCGGATCGGACGGGCTGGCGATCAAGTCCAATCGCGCAATGTCGGACCGTTCGCAAAGCAGGTCGTAGATGAGCGACAGGGCCGAAAAATCCTCGATCGCAAAGCCGACCGAATCGAAAACCGTAATGTCGTCCCGCCCTGTTCGCCCGGGCGCTTCCCCTCGGATAACCTGCCATAGTTCGGTGACGGGAAAATCAGCTGGCATCTGCTGGAGCTCGCCTTCGATACGCGTTTGCGGCGTATGCTCGACGAAGACCCGGCCGCGCTCGAGAATTTCGGGACCGAGTTCGGTCTTGCCGGGGCAGTCTCCGCCGACCGCGTTGATGTGAGTGCCGGCCGCGATCATGTTTCCGGAAAGGATGCGGGCGCGTTTCTTGTCGGCAGTGACGGTCGTGACGATGTCGGCTCCGGCCGCCGCATCCTCGGCGCCTGATGCAACATGGATGGCAATGCCGCGCCCCTGCATGTTGACCAGGAATTTTTTCGTGGCGATCGGGTCGGTGTCCCAGATCCGCAGATTTTCGATGCCGAGCAGTTCGCTGAATGCGATCGACTGGAATTCCGACTGCGCGCCAAGACCGATCACAGCCATGGTGCGGCTGTCCTTGCGGGCGAGATGCCGCGCAGCCATGGCCGACGTCGCCGCCGTGCGTAGCGCTGTGAGGATCGTCATCTCGCTGATCAGGACCGGATAACCTGTATCGACATCGGCCAGCATGCCGAAAGCGGCTACGGTCTGTAAACCAAGCTGCCCGTTGCCCGGGTGCCCGTTGACGTATTTGAAGGCAAAACGTTCGGCATCGGCGGCCGGCATCAGTTCGACCACGCCGCGTGCCGAATGGCTGGCGTATCGCGGCGACTTGTCGAATTCGGGCCATCGGTGAAAATCGGCCTCGATACGGTCGGCCAGGGCGGCGATGAGCGTCTCGGTTCCGATTTCGTTGACGATCTGGCGCAGTTGCAAAACACCCAGGTAGGCGACCATTACACGTTTTCCCCTGTCGTTACTCTAGTCGACCGGTCCAATTTAGCTGCGCATCGTGATAGTCAAAATGACCAAGCTGTACGGTTTCGCAGGCGGGACTTTGCACATTGCTCCACCCTCCAGTAAAATGTGAGATCAGCCATGGACAGCCTCGACCGTCATTTGATCGCGTTGTTGCGTCAGGACGGACGCGCACCGGTGGCGAAGCTGGCGGACATTCTCGGCGTGAGCAGGGCTACGGTCCAGAAGCGACTGGATCGGCTGATGCAGAGCGGCGCGATCCTCGGCTTCACTATCCGCGCGCGAGAACCGGCGGGGTCCGATCGGGTCCGCGCGGTCATGCTCGTCGAAGTATCGGGCAAGTCTACTGACGACGTCATTCGTCAGATGCGCGGGCTTCCGGAAATCCGGGCGCTTCACACGACGAATGGTGCGTGGGATCTCGTCGCGGAGATGGAGGCGGACGATCTCGCCCGGTTCGATCGAGTGTTGCGCGAAGTTCGCTCCATCGACGGAGTGCTGAATTCGGAAACCAGCATTCTGCTCAGATCGATGGTTTGAAAAGCGGAAGGCTCACCCGTGACGCTTGGTGCCGCCCACCCAAGTCTGCAGCGCATTGGCGGACAGCAATTCCTTGCCCGATACACCAGTGAGGTCGCGATCCCAGACCACGAAATCAGCATGTTTGCCGGGAGCGAGAGTGCCGGTGTCGTCGCGCATCGTGGCGCGCGCGCCATTGCGGGTATAGGCCAGCAAAGCCTGTCCCGCAGTAACACGCTGGCGCGGATACCATCCTTGTGGATGTTCACCGTCCAGCGTGGCGCGGGTGATCGCCGCATCAAGCCCGGTCAGCGGGTCGAGCGGCGCGACGGGCCAGTCGCTTCCGAAGCAAAGCGTGGCTCCGTTTTCCATCAGCGAGTGAAATGCGTATGTGGTTTCCAGTCGCTGGGGGCCGATCCGACGCACGGCCCAGCGCCCGTCGTCGATGGCGTGATAGGGTTGCACCGAAGCGATGACATCGCTCGACGCGAAGCGCGGCATCGCCTCTGCCTTCAGGTGCTGGGCGTGTTCGATGCGGAAACGACGGTCGCGCGGGCCGTTCTTGGCGGCCACTTCATCCATCACGTCGAGCACCGTGTCATTGGCCTTGTCGCCGATCGCATGGATACAGAGCTGCAGTCCTGCGGCGTCGGCGTCGGTCATCCATGCGCGTAGATCGTCCGGGTCGGTGACGATGATCCCGCTTGTCGTCGGATCATCGAGGTACGGTTCATAAAACAGTGCGGTGCGCGAACCCAGCGAACCGTCGAAAATCGCCTTGCATCCGCTCCACCGGACCTTGTCGCCACCCTTGCCCTCGTCGGCGACGATCCGGGCCAGCTTTGACCAGTCCGCCAGCGGAACCATTGCATTGAACCGCATTGGCATTTCGCCTGACGCGTCGATCCGCCGCATCGAATGAAAGCTGAGCCAGTCCATGCCGGGTTCGCACAGCTGGGTAATGCCCTTCGACAAGGCGATCTGCATCGCCGTTCGATTGGCGGCATCCACCATTGTGTCGCTTTCGGCGGGGATCAGGCTGAGGACGAAGTCCTTTGCCGCATCCTTGAAGATTCCGGTCAAGCTACCGCTAGCATCGCGCCCGATCACGCCGCCTGCGATCTCGGCGATGCTCTCGTCCACACCTATGGCCGCGAGCGCCCGCGAGTTCAGGAGCACCATGTGCAGATCGTAACGAGTCACCGCGACCGGCGTGTCGGCGGTCACCGCGTCGATCCAGTTCCGGTGAGGCAGTTCGCCGCCCCAACCGTCGTTGTCCCAGTTACCGCCGGTAATCCACTGGCCGGGGGGAAGGGCACTGGCCGCCCGCGCGACAACCTCGGCGAATTGCCCGCGGTTTTTCGCATCGCGCAACACCGGCTGGCTCAATTGCAGAGCGCCCGTCGTGAAATGCACATGCGGGTCGATGATTCCCGGCGTCACAAATGCACCGGCAAGGTCGATGACCTGCGTCCTGGGTCCGGACAACGCGGTAACTGCATCGCGCCCGAGTGCCACGATTCGACCGCCCGTGATGCCCAGTGCGTCACTGAAGACGGCCGCTCCGTCGCCGGTCCAGACGTGGCCATTGGTAAAGGCAGTCTCTATCATCGGCCCGCTACGCGGCAGGGCGGCTTTACGCCAGAGCACCATCTGTGCGGCAAGGGCGGTTCCACCCGCCAGGAAACGGCGGCGATCGACGATATTCATGACGCCCTCACCGGCTTCTTCACCGGTTTTGTCATGTGAAGAACGACAATGTAGGCCAGCGCCGCGCCGATCGTGGCGTCGAGCGCCGGGACGCTGGTGACGCTGACGCCAGAATAATGGGCCGTCAGGGCAATCGCAACGGCGGCCAGCCAGGTGCCGACCGCGCGCCAATGGAACGCCGGGATGTTCGTGATGGTCTCCGCAGGGTCGCGGTTCCGAAAGCGGGTGTAGCTATCGATCACATAGATCGCCGCAATGGGTGGAATGAGCAGACCAAGCAGGACCAGGAATGGTATGAACGCTTCGATGATGCCCAATAGTGCAAAGCCGCACCCGATCACACCGCCAATGACTACGTAAACGCTGCGCCCGATTTTCGGAAAGGTCGCGGCGAGCGACAGACTGGCCGAGTAGAGGTTCAGCGTGTTGATCGTCCAGGCAGAGATGACCAGAAGAAGCAACGCCGGCAGGCCAAGCCCAAGCTCGACGATCAGCGCCATAATGTTGGATTCGTTCATGGCTAGCGCCGCCAGGGCCGCCGTGGTCATCACGATCGGGGCGAAGACCGGGAATGAGACCACCATCGACCAGATCGCGCCTACTTTCGTGCGGGTGTAGCGCGACAGGTCGGGCATCGCGGTAATCGTAAGCATGTCTGCGCCGATCAGCGAAGATAGGGCGATGCCGAACGTCATCGCCTCCATCGGGATTTCGGGCGGATCGAAGACAACGCCGTTGCGCGCGGTTGCGGCGACGGCGATGGCGATCAGGATCGCGGCGAGAAACGGCACCGTGACAAGGGCGACCTTGTTGATCAGGCGAAAGCCGAAGACGGTCGTCACCGTCATCATGATGCTGCCCAGGATCACGAATAGCGCGAAGCTGCCCTCAATGCCGTAACCCTCGTCCGCCGCGGACACCATTGCCTGGCCGAAGAACGAGACGTTGACGCCGAACCATGCAAAATGGATGACCGCGATGACCACGTTGACAAGGCTCGCCCCGGCAATCCCGAACGAGCGCTGCACCAGAAGGTAAGTGTTCAGCCGCGTCATCACGCTGACCGCCGACGTGATGGATCCGCCGATCGCCAAAATCGTCCCGGCGGCGATCGCTGCCAGAACGGCTCCGACAAGGCCGATGGACAGGGCGATTTCCGCTCCGTTCAGGAATGTCGGCAGCGAAATAGTGAAACAACCAACGACCAACGCCACGCGCCAACCGGATACGGTTTTCATCGCGGGGAGGGGTGCGGTCGCATATTCCTCGCCGAAATCATGGCCGTCGTCGGGCTTCATTGGCGGTAGTCCACTGTATCGTTGCGAATTCGGCGATCGTATGGCGGATGCACTGCGCGGCCCAGACTTCAAAGAGGGAACTTTGCTGCCAAATGGGTAAAGCTGAAGGATGAGGCTGCAACTGCAACACAGGTGGCATTACCCGTTTGCAATATGCGTTACCTTGATAGTGAATGGCTTTCGAGCGGCGGCGGTGTTGAATTCAGAGGACCGAGATTCATCTAAAGGGCACTATTTCCATGGGACACAAGTTCGGATCGATTGGCTTGATATTCGTGGCGGCGGGCGTGTCCGGCTGCCAGACCGTCGCCACGCCGCCGATGGAAAGCGCCGACCTCGTCCTGCGCGGCGGAGCGGTCTACACTGTGGACGATAAAAATCCATGGGCCGAGGCTGTCGCGGTGAAGGACGGCCGCATCCTCGCGGTGGGCACTGACGAAGAAATCGCCGCGCTGACAGGTGTGCGGACCGAAGTTGTCGAACTGGACGGCGGCATGCTACTGCCGGCATTTAATGATGCGCATAACCACCCGGTTTTCGGTGGCATGGCGTATTCGACCTGTTCGCTTCACGCGGGCAAGTCGATCGCCGATTATCAGCAGATCATCCGCCGCTGCCTCGCCGAAAAACCGGGTGACGGGATGATTTATGGCGTAGGTTGGGAAGACGGCCTGTTCCCACCCAAGGGCATTCCCACACGGGAACTGCTCGACGCAGTTTCCACCACCCGTCCGCTGATCTTCAAGTCGGTCGGCGGGCATAGCTACTGGATGAATTCGGCGGCTTTCGCACTCACTGGCATAACCAAGGAAACGCAGGATCCGCCCGGCGGCCTGATCGACCGCGACGCGAAAACCGGCGAGCCGGTCGGCACGCTGCAGGAATCCGCACGTGCGCTGGCCGATCCGTTTATCCCGCCGCCAACGATCGAACAGCAGCGCGATGCCATCCTTTACACTACGCGCCTGTTCAACAGTCTGGGCATCACCAGTTGGCACGATGCCGGCATCGGATACGGTCCCGACGGATCCAGCGAGATCCTCGATGCCTATGCAGCCGCCAAATCGGGCGGCCAATTGTCCGCGCACGTCAGCCTTGCGATCATGTGGGACAACGAGCGGAAGACGGATCAGATTGCGGATATCGTGAAAGTGACCGAGCGCGCCCGCACGCTTGGCTTCGACGCCACAGCCATCAAGTTCTATCTCGACGGCGTGATCCCGCAGCATACCGCGGCGATGATCGAACCCTATTCGAACGATCCGCACGATCATGGTGAGACCCAGATTCCAAAGGAAGTCCTGCTGGCAGCGGTGTCGCAGGTCGATCCAATGGGATACCAGTCGCACGTGCACGCCATCGGCGATGCGGCGACCCGAGAGGCGCTGGACGTGTTCGAAGCTGTCGGTAAACAGGCCGACTACAACAAGACCCGTCCGATGATCTCGCATCTCAACATCATCGATCCGGCGGATCAGCCGCGGTTCGGCAAGATTGGGGTCACGGCGCTCTTTCAGCCCCTTTGGTCGGTATGGGAGCCGTACATGCGCCTCACCGCAGAAGCGGTCGGCGACCTGCGCATGCAAACCATCTATCCCACGGCAAGCGTGCTGAAGGGCGGCGGGCGTATTGCCTATGGTGCCGACTGGCCCGTGGCGTCGGCAAATCCGTTGCAGGGCATCGAAGTGGCGGTCACGCGCATGCCGCCCGACGGCACAGACGAACCGCCCCTGTTGGCAAGCGAAGCGGTCACGCTGGCACAGGCGATCCGTTCCTATACGCTCGATTCCGCCTGGACGAACAAGATCGACGATCGCACAGGCTCGATCATGCCCGGTAAGTTTGCCGACATGATCGTGCTCAACCACAATCTTTTCAAGATTCCGCAGACAGAAATCGGCGAGGCAGAAGTGCTGGCGACATACTTCGGAGGCAGGTTGGTTTATCGTAAGGGGGCGGTCAAAGCAAAGGCACCTAATTGAAACGTGACCGGATCGAGGTAGTTGATGCGAGGGCGCTGTCAAAAGGACGGCCGGGCAAGGGCGACACTGCTAACCGGTCCGGATGAGCAAGGCCGATTATCCGTTCAGACGTTTTCACTCATCGCCGGACATCGTCGGCATGGTTATGATGTTGTACGCGCGATATTCGTTTTCACTGCGGAACGTGGAAGATCTGCTCTTCGAACGCGGGTATGACCGTTGCCACGAACGGGTTCGGCTGTGTTGTAATAGTTTCGGTCCGATGTTCGCGGCAGAGATACGGAGAGGGCGCATGGCCCACATGCGCGGCGTTCGACATTGGCACTGGCACCTTTACGAAATGTACGTGACCCAAAAAGCCGCGCAGCGATCTACCTGAGCCCGTTCGCCGGTTTTACGCGCTGAAGCAAAGCATGGCAGGTGCGGCAAAGGATGGGGGAAGGCGGCCTGACCCGCACCTGCTTGTCACTTGTTCTGGTCTGGGCTCGGCGGTGCTTGGCATCCGATTTTTGCAGCGAAGTCCAGCCTCTCTCGCAGCGGATCAGGGATGTCGTGCGCGCCTTCAGTACCGATCAGCCGCAAGCGGTCAGAATCCGGCGAAAAGGGCCGCCACGCTTTACGCCCGTGTTTGTGCGTGGGCCGCCCGTGGCGGGTGAAGTCGATCCAGTATCGGTGCATCGTCTTGGCCACCGCAGCATCGTTGCCGTCGCCACCCTTTTCGATACGCTGTTCGGGAAGGGCGAATACATAGGGGATCTCGCTGGCATGCGGAGCTCCGCCCATCGCCTTGCCGGTCGCGCCACCGATATGGTCGAACCGATAGACAAAAACCTTCCTGCCTTTTGCGGCGAGCCTGCGGGCGACATCCCGTCCGGGGCCAATGAAAATCTGGTCGGCACTGATCTTTGTGGCCATTTCGAGTCCAGACTTTGTTCCATCAGGATCGTATAGCTGACGCGCTCTCGGTCCCGCGGTCGCCAGCATGCGCAACACTTCCTGTTTATCGGATGTGGGCGGAAAGCCGTCCGCCGAATTCGTGCCCAACATGATGGGCACATCAGCGTATAGGCCGGCGGCGATGGCCTCTACCGGTTGGGCGTGCAGATTGATGCGATCGAACATCGGGCCAGAATAGTCGTCGCGCTCGATGTTTGAGAGGGACAGGTCACCGACGACGCTGGACACAGGCAAGGCTCGAAGAGCGTCAGCAGTCAATCCTGGTGCGAACCGGCTTCCCGCTCCGATGGCCTGTTGCCGGGACGCATAGGGCAGCGAACATGCAGTGCCCCCGCCTGACTGGATGATGGCCTTGTGGAACAGTCCGCGAGCCTTGTCCGATTGCATGAGCATGTGGACCGACATTCCGCCCGCACTTTCACCGAATATGGTCACGTTCTCGGGATCGCCGCCAAAGGCGCCTATGTTCCGCTTTACCCATTCGAGTGCCGCGATCTGATCGAGGAAACCGAAATTGCCGGTTTCGCTTTCGCCTTCGATTGCGGGGTGCAGGAAAAAGCCGAACCGCCCAAGTCGGTAGTTCAAGCTTACCAGGACTACTCCATCGGCCGCAAAATTGGATCCGTCATAGATTGCCGGAGAGCCGCCTCCGTTGACGAAGCCTCCGCCGTGAATCCAGACCATAACCGGCAAGGCCTTGCCGTTCGCGCGGGAAGATGGCGCCCACACGTTCAAGAACAGGCAATCTTCGGAAGGTGCTGTCCGGATGGGTGCAGCGTCTTGCGGAAACGGCGCCTGCGCGCAATCGCTTCCGTAAACTCTGGCCTGGCGGGTGATCGTCCACGCCGTAACAGGCGAAGGGGGACGCCAGCGTAGCGGCCCGACCGGTGCTGCCGCATATGGGATGCCAAGGAAACTCGTCACCGCGCCGGACCTGTTGCCGGCGATTTCACCGCTGTCGATTTTCACGACAGGCGGGTTTGAGCCGCCAGTCAGGGTCAGCAGCAACAAACCGACCAGCATCCGCATCACCATTCACTCTCCCGATCGAACCATCAGGCAATGTCAAAGCAAATGCACTTGAATGAAAGGTGAAGGGGCGAGGTTATGCTGAAGCGGTGCATTTTCCAGCGGCATGCTCAGTCGACAGATACTCGATCGCGAGCGAGTGGACTGTGCGGGTGACTTGCTCACGCGAACTGCCCGAATATTTCATCTGAACAATGACGTGAGCCAGGCCGACAATAATGCGGGTGGCATCATCGATAACAATATCGGGTCGAACGCTGCCTTCGCGAATGCCTCGCTCCAGAATTTGCCTGTGACCCTCGCGCGCGCGCTCGTAAAACACCAAATAGCTTTTCCAGAGATCGCCCCGGATCGAAACGCTCCACTCCAGCCAGACGCGAACGTAATGATCGTACGTGTCGATCGCGTCGCAGAACGCCATCAGGATGGCTTCGATTGCCAATGGGGCTGCGCGCTCGGGACCGGCATGGCCGCGCAGAAGGTCTTCGAGGAGAAAGCGCATGACTTCGTCGAGCGCCGCTTTGACGATGTCCGATCTGGTCGGGAAATAATGAAACATCGTCGGCAACGCTATGCGCGCATCTCGGGCAAGCGCACTGTGGCTCGTCTCGCCTATCCCGCGATCGGCGAAGGTGCGAATAGCCGACTGGATCAGATATTCCCGCCGATCTTGCGGAGACATGCGCGAAGCACGTGGGCGATTGTCCTCGCCCTGCATCAATAGCGTCCGATCACAGGCGGGCTAGTAACTCCACCGGTGTTGAAGTCGAAAGAAAATGACTCAGACGGGTTGGGCATAAACTGCCTCTGGCATCAGTTGAAGATATCTTCAATATCTTGACAGGGCCGATATTGAAGATATCTTCAATAAATAAAGGCCGGGTATCGGTTTGGTGAAATGCCGGGCACGATCCCGGAGCGCCTGCGGAGATGACAAAGGCAATGGGTTCAGGTGCGGACCAGCAGCAAAAGCGCTCATCCGAGCTCGATATGAATGACCGCCTGCGACATATCGATTCAAACAGATGATGGACTTTACGGTCCCCTCCCGCCTTGTTGCCCGCAATGTTATCGCGAGCGGCGATGCAGTGGGTCGCACCTTTGCCGACCTGCGCCGGCGCCGATCGTCCAAAACAAGCATTGCGAGCCGAACCCATGTCACGACTGCTATTTGATCCCACCCACCGCGACGTCCAGATCGATCCATACCCGTGGTATGCGCGCCTGCGAGAGGAGGAGCCGGTTCATTTCATCGAACCGCTTAACGCGTGGGGCCTGTTCAGGTACGAGGACTGCAAGAACGCGTTCATGCATCCGGAACTCTATTCGGCTAGAGATTTCATTCGCCAAGCGTTCGGCGATCTTGATCCGGTGCCCGAGACGCCATCGCTGATCGCCATGGATCCGCCGGATCATACCCCACTGCGCAAGCTGACCAGCCATGCCTTCTCGCCCGGTGTCACCCGCAAGATGATTCCGAAGATCGAGGCCATTGTAGATGGGCTGCTCGACGAAATACAGGGACGCGGCAGGACCTTCGATTTCGTGAACGACTTTGCGGCCTATATCCCCGTCAGCGTTACGGCGGAACTGCTCGGCGTCGATCCGAAACAACGGGAAAACTTTAAGATCTGGACGGCCGATCTACTCAATGCCGCCAACCGCGCGGCCCTCGCCGATGAAGAAGTGAGCCGCATTCGCGACAGTGTTTCCGAACTGCGCCGTTATCTCGAACAGGTCATTCGCGAGCGGCGAGAGGAGCCACGCGACGATTTCATTTCCATGCTGATCAAGGCTGAAGAAGGTGGCGATACCCTGACAGGCATTCAGGTGTTGAGCACCGCCATCCTGACTCATTTCGGGGGATCGGAGACGCCATCTCACCTGATCAGCAGTTCGCTCATCGCGATGTTCGAACAGCCCGAAGTGAATGATGCAGTGATGGCCGACCGCAACCTTGTGCCAAGTCTGGTGGATGAAACACTGCGTTACTGGTCGCCGGTCAATCTCGTGTTCCAAACGGCGACCTGCGACATCGATTTGCACGATCGCTGTATTCCGGCGGGTTCACACGTATTGTCTTATATCGGTTCGGCCAATCGCGACGAACGAAAGTTCAAAGATGCCGACCGTTTCGTTCTCGGCCGCGATCCGCACGGCCACCTCTCTTTCGCCCATGGTCCGCACTATTGTCCCGGCGCATCGCTTGGAACACGCATGGCCAGCATTGCAATCGCCAAGGTGCTGGAACGGATGCCTGCCATCCGCAAGATCGATGAGGTCACGGATTGGCTGCCTTCGCTTTGGATCCGCGGCGCACGGACCTTGGCAGTGTCCGCGTAAAACGAGTGCCATCATGCTCTCAGTGTCGACATAATTTTGGAGAAAGCATCGCCGTTTAACGGTGCGCTTTTGCAGTTGAGGTAGAAGAAAGCCCACGGGCGGGATTGCAGCGTCTCTGGCTCGCTGCGGTCCGTTGGTACCTCGTCGCGAGGCCATCACACCGCAATAAGCTGCTCCAAACCTCAGGCCTCGGGCAGACCCGGCGATGCCTTGGCACGCCTTAGCATCAACTCCCATGTAAGGTCCAGATAGTTGGCCTTGCTCAACAGAGCTTGCAGGCGGTCGCAGGCGTCAGCCGGGATTTCGGGAGCCTCGGTTGCGGCAAGCTTTACGTCGAGCCGGGCTGCATATTCATACGTCACATGGAGCGCGGCTGCTTCGGGCAGCGTTTTACCGATGGTTATGGCACCATGCCATGGGATCATTATGGCCACGTTATCGCCCAGGACAGGTGCGATTGCTTCGATCGTATCGTCTGGACTGACGCCGACCTTGTTATAAAAGTAGGTTGAGAGATTATGGTACATTCGAACGGGCCGGCACAACGCGGCCTGTGTCGTGCCCCAAGGGCCGTGAGTATGCACGACCCCGTTGATCTCCAATCTCTGCTGATAGATGCCTTGATGGAAATCGATGCCGGGGCTGATCGGCCGGTTCCCCTCGACAACCTTGCCGTCAAAATTCACTAACAACAGGTCATCGTCTTCCATCTCGTCAAGAGCCCGATCAAGAGCGTTGGTCCAATATAGATCGCGGCCGGGCACCCGCATGCTGACATGCCCGCCAATCGTGTTGCCGCATCCTGATGCAGCCAGGCCGTGACAGGCGTCGAGGACGAGCTGGCGGATCTGTTTGTCGTTCATGGTCATCCTGGCTTATCCGTCCATGTCTGCCGACTGGATATTGCGGGCGAAAAACGTGGCAAGCGCCTCGGCGCTTGCCTCAGGCTGATGGTCGAGGAAAAAGTGCCCGCCGGCAATTGTGCCAGTGGTCACGTTATCGGCAACCGAACGCCATTCGGCGCCAATGTCGAACAAGGTCTGCATAATTCCCTGACCCGCCCATAAAGCCAGCACCGGGCATTGCAGGATCTTGCCTTGATCGTCTTCGTCATGCTGCAAGTCGATGCCAATCCCCGCCCGATAGTCATTGCACGAAGCGTGGATCATGGCGGGATTATTCCAGCATCGACGATATTCGGCCAGCACCGCCGGATCAAAAGCATCAAGCGTGGTGCCGCCGTTCGATCCAAGGCAGTGTTCGAAATAGTAATCGGGATCTGCGCCTATCATCCGTTCAGGATGCGGAGCGGGCTGGGGCAGAAAATACCATTGCCAGTAAGTACGCGCCAGGTCGCGAGTGATGGAATGGTACATGCGCCATGTCGGCACCAAATCTAGAGCTGCAAACGCCGCAATACGGTCTGGCCAATCGCGAACCATCCGGTGACCCACCCTGCCGCCTCGATCATGACCTGCGACCATGAACCGGGAGTGGCCTAATCGTTCCATCAAGAGCACCTGGTCTCGGGCCATGGCGCGGAACGAATAGGCCTCGCAATCCGGCCCGGCAGGTGGTTTCGCGCTGTCGCCGTAACCGCGAAGATCCGCACACACCACGGTGAAATCGCGCGCGAGCAACGGAGCAACCCGGCTCCACATAAACCGGTTTTGCGGGTATCCGTGGAGAAGAAGGATGGCAGGCCCGCTCCCTCCGGTGACGAAGGCGATTTCCATCCCGTCGACGATCTCGGTCGACTGCCTGAACCCTTCAAACACGTGCGACCCTCCCCAGCATCTCGGTTGTTCGAATATAAAAACCACCCTATTCGCATATTTTGGGTGAAAACATCCAGACTCATGTCGGTACTCAAACGGTATCGGAACTTGTGGCGAAATCGGATCGGTCAGCACCAAAGTCCGAATTCCCAGAAAACCATCGCCTGAAGGATGGGCTTGATCGGCCAAACGCCTCCCGCGCAAAACCTCATCAGGCGAAGTGGGCGAATTTCGTCTATGGTAAAGCGCCTCTTCTGGCACCCATAATTTCCTTGTGCACGCATCAGCGAGTATATACACAAGGGATATAAATATATGGAGAGGTCCTTTGAAGGGTCAAGCTTTCGTCGAAAACGGAATTGGTCGTTCCCGAATCGAAGATAATGAGTGGCAGTTTTTCGCTGATCCCGAAACCGACCCCGGCTTCTTCAGTCACATGAGTGAGCCGATCCCCGTCCAGTTCTTGGGCGAGAACTGGGAAAAGGGGCCATGGATCGTCCCGAACAAGTTTCCGCCCAATTGCAAGGCTGATGCGCACGCCCACAACTACGACACAATCTACTATATCATCAAAGGTACCATGACGTTCAACGACGGCAGCGGATGGTACAAGGAAGGCGACTTGCGCTGGGCGCGTGCCAACGTGGTCTACGGCCCGGAGGAGGCTGGGCCCGACGGATGTACGTTTCTTTTGATCAGTTCGGGTCCTATGGACGTGCAGTGGAAGGATTCTGAAACGCACGTTGTCAAGTCCGACTGAATAAAATGATCCGCTTCTTGCGGATATCATTCCTTTGCTTTGCTTACCTCACAACATTTACATGATTCGATGGTGCGCAACTTGACTTGCGGTCAGCGGATTGAGCCGTACGTGCGCTTTTTATTCAAATGTTAGCGGATTAGTGATTTGCCAAAATGGCCATTATTTTTATTTGACGAATCAAAAATACGCGGGCCTACTCAGGAATATACGGTGAGTATGAAATAAGGGCCGAGCGGTGGGGCCACTTGAGTGGAGAGGGGATTCATGGGGCTGCCTTTGTGCGTGCATGGCTTGATGTTGGCTGGGGACTGATTGTGCCTGCCTGCGGTTCGTGATCATCACTTTGCGCGATGGGTTCACTCAGCGGCCTCACGTCGACAGTAAGGGCCAGATCGCGCCAAACTCGCGCCAGAACACAGCTTTACTGGTGTAGCGTGGGTGCGTCATCGACCTTCGAAGCACTCTCGCACGATTTCGGTCTCTCAAGCGGCGGAAACCAATTGACGTGAATATGGCCCGCGGAAGCTACTGTTCTAACGCAAAATCAGGAAGCTTGTTCATGCGTATACTTGCCTCTTTGATCGCCGCATCCGGCTTGTACTTGATTGCTTCGCCGTCGGTCGTTCTGGCTGGCGAGGGCACTGTGGCGGCCGACGTCGCAAAATGCGCGGGCATTTCCACCAGCACGGCATCACTCGGGGAAAAGGGCCAGAAAGTTAAGGTCTATGCTTTCATCATCAAGAAGCCTGGCCTGACTGACGAGCAATTTCATGCGCACTGGCGTGACCCTCACGGCACGCTGACCGCCACGCTTCCCTACTTCAAGCGATACGTTCAAAACCACGGTATCGGCAGCTTGCCGACACTGCCTGGTCTGACGCCCATGCCTTACCTCGGTATTCCGACGGTCTGGGTCGATCAACTTTCCGATCTGGAGGCTGCGGTCGCCGATCCGCTTTATGCACCGCTGGATCGCGACGTCGACGAACTCTACATCCGGGACAAGGCAGCTTGGCTGTTTACGACGGAATACAGCCGTTGCGTGTCTCCCACGAACAAGGCGTTCGCTCCGATCAAGGCGCAGGTTTTCATCAAGCAAAAGCCCGGCACTTCCGATTTCGAAGGTCATATGGCCGAGTTCTCGAAAGCACTGGGAAGCTTGCCGGGGGTCATAGGGCTGACAGCGGCCCTGCCTTTGCAGGGATCTGACGCACCGCTTTTCGATGGCGTCGTGGAAGTGTCCTTCGAAGATCAGGACCATTTCGAAGCGGCCTGGACCGATGATGGCCCAGATGGTGCGCTGGCCATGCTCGATACATTTGCAGACCGGGACGGGTCACGCGGTTTCCTCTCCCGCGAAGAACGTGTGATCTGGCCGTAAAGTCAGCGACTCATCTTTCCCCGCCGAACTGAAGACCTTCAACAAACCGGACCGAGCCAATGAAGCGCAGATACCTGACCATTCTTTCGATCGCTGTCACGGCCCTGCTTGGCGGTTGCGGAGCTTATAACGGTACCGATGCCGTCAACACTTCGTCAGGAAATCCTGCGTTCGCCGCTTCGCTTCAGGCACAAGATTGGCCGACATATGGCGGAACCGCTGACGAGCAGCGTTATTCGCCGCTAGACCAGATAAACGCGGGGAACGTCAGCGGGCTGCAACTGGCATGGTATCAGGATTTTGATACCGCCCGCGGACAGGAAGCAACCCCGCTTGTCGTCGACGGCGTGCTTTATACATCGACAGCGTGGAGCAAGGTCTACGCCTATGACGCGGCGACCGGTAAACAGCTGTGGATGTATGACCCGCAAGTTCCGGGGAAGACGGCAGTAAACGCCTGTTGCGACGTGGTAAATCGCGGCGTCGCCTATCATGATGGTCGTGTGTTTGTCGGCACGCTGGATGGCCGGTTGGTTGCTCTCAATGCCAAGACTGGCGCGCCTGACTGGATCACGCAAACGACGGACGTCACCAAGCCTTATACGATCAGCGGTGCGCCGCGGGTGGCCCGAGGCAAAGTGTATATCGGGAACGGCGGAGCAGATTTCGGCGTCCGCGGCTATGTTTCCGCCTATGATGAGCAAACCGGAAAGTTGGCATGGCGTTTCTACACGGTGCCTGGAGAACGCGGCAAGAAAGATGGAGCCGCATCTGACGACATCCTCTCCAAATTGGCGTCGCCGACGTGGTTTGGTGACAAGTATCTCGAGCTTGGCGGTGGCGGAACAGTCTGGGATGCGATCGTATACGATCAGGAACTGAACCAGCTTTACATCGGCGTCGGAAATGGATCGCCGCTCACGTTGAAAGACCGATCTGAGGGCAAGGGCGACAACCTGTTCCTGTCATCGATTGTTGCGCTGGATCCCGACACCGGCAAATATCTTTGGCATTATCAGGAAGTGCCTGGCGAAACTTGGGATTTTACCGCGACTGCACAGATCATGCTGGCGACGCTCGATATCGGTGGTGCCAATCGTCAGGTGCTGATGCACGCGCCCAAGAACGGCTTTTTCTATGTAATCGATCGCAGGAGCGGAAAGCTTATCTCAGCCGAAAAGTTCGCCCCCGTAAACTGGGCCGAACGTATCGACTTAAAGACCGGGCGTCCGGTCGAAACGCCGGGCGCGCGATATGAAAACAGCGCCTTTCTCGCCACCTCGGCAGGAGCGGGAGCGCATAGCTGGCAGCCGATGTCTTACAGCCCGAAAACCGGGCTCGTCTATCTGCCGACACAGATGCTGGCTGCGCTTTATAATCACGAAGAGGGTTTCAAGATCGAGCCGGGGCAATGGAATCTCGGCTACGACATGATGACCAGCAAGATGCCGAGCGATCCAGTGGTTCAGGCGCAGATCAAGGCCAGCCTTACCGGCTGGTTGAGCGCATGGGATCCGGTGGCCCAAAAAGAGGTCTGGCGCGCGGAACATGATGGTCCGTGGAACGGTGGAACACTGGCTACTGCGGGTGATCTCGTGTTCCAGGGCACCGCTGCCGGAACGTTTGACGCTTATCGTGCAAGTGACGGAAAGAAACTTTGGTCGTTTGCCGCCCAGTCCGGCGTGATGGCAGGGCCTGTCAGTTTCCAGTCGGGCGGCAAACAATACATCGCAGTCTTGGCGGGCTACGGCGGGGCGGTTCCGCTTTCGCTCCCTTCCTTCGATGGGCCAACCACTCCCATCAACGGCAGGGTGCTGGTCTTCAGTCTTGATGGCACCGCGAAACTTCCCGCGAAGACCGCAGCAGTGGCACCGCCAATCATAGCCCCCACTTTCGCCATGTCTGCCGATCGCGTCGAAACCGGACGACTGCTTTTTGGCAAGGTCTGTGCAGCCTGTCACGGACTGGAAGCGTGGTCGGGCGGTATCGTCCCGGATTTGCGCAGATCTGTCGCGTTGCATGATGCGCAGCTGTGGCAGGACATCGTCATCGGTGGAGCGCTGCAAGACAACGGCATGGTCAGCTTCGCCAAGTCACTGACGCCGCATCAGGCGGAATCGATCCGCCAGTTCGTGGGCGATCAGGCAAAGACACTGGCCAACCGCAACGGTTTGAAGCCCTGACCCGGATCATCGACCTCGGCATCGCGGGGTAATGCAACACGGCGCGCTCGCAGATTTCAGCGCGACACGAGAGAGGAAATTGAGATGCTCGACACAAAGGCGGCCCCGTTCCAACGCCCGGATCAGCTATTTATTGGTGGCAAGTGGTCCGATCCGTCTTCCTCATCGATCATCGAGGTGATCAACTCGGGGACGGAAGAACTATATGTTGCCGTGGCCGAAGCGCAAGAAGCGGACGTCAACGCCGCAGTTGCGGCTGCCCGCCATGCCTTCGACAAGGGGCCGTGGCCGCGCATGACGCACAAGGAGCGCGCTGGCTACCTTGATGCGATTGCCGATGAATTCGATCGCCGCGCAGACGATATCGCCCAGATCTGGACGGTTGAATCGGGCACGGTGTTCAACGTCGCTCAGCCGGTGTCGCAGACCTTGAGCGGTATTTACCGATACTATGCAGATCTCGCCGATGACTTTCCATTTGTCGAAGAGCACGAGCCCAAAGGCGGCGGCAATGTCGGTTTGCTTGTTCGCGAACCGGTGGGCGTGGTGGGTGCCATCATTCCGTGGAATGGCCCGGCATTGCTGATCGCGCATAAGTGCGCGCCTGCGCTTCTGGCCGGTTGCACCATCGTCGTAAAGGCCTCGCCCGAAGCGCCGGGATCGGCATATGTTCTAGCCGAGATCTGCGAAAAGGTCGGCTTGCCCGCAGGTGTCATCAATGTCCTGACCGCCGACCGCGAAGTTTCCGAAAAGCTTGTTCGTCACCCGGATGTGGACAAGATAACCTTCACAGGATCGACCATGGCCGGACGGCGCATCGCCTCGTTATGCGGCGAACGCATTGCGCGCTGCACGCTCGAACTGGGCGGTAAGTCGGCCGCTGTCGTGCTGGACGATTACGATGTAGCGGCTGCTGCGCAAACCATCACGGGATCGACGACCTTCCTGACAGGCCAGGTGTGCTCTGCGCTGACGCGCATCGTCGTTTCGCGCAATCGTCATGACCAGTTGGTCGAAGCACTGGGTGAAGCGTTTCGTGCCGTGCGCGTCGGTGATCCCTTCGATGCAGGATCGGGTATGGGGCCGCTGGCCATGCGTCGCCAACGGGACCGTGTCGAAGATTTGATCGCCAAGGGCGTGTCCGAGGGGGCAACGCTGGCTGCTGGTGGCAGCCGACCGGCACATCTCAACCGCGGCTTTTTCATTGAGCCGACAGTGTTCGGCAACGTGGATAACAATCAGACGATCGCGCGCGAAGAGATATTCGGGCCGGTTCTGTCTGTGATCCCGGCCGATAATGAGGCGCAGGCGATCGAGATCGCCAACGACTCCATCTACGGTCTCAATGCCTCTGTCTTCACCAATGATATCGAACGGGCCTATTCCGCTGCACGTCAACTTCGCTCGGGTACAGTGGGGCACAACGCGTTTCGATCCGACTTCAGCATCGCTTTCGGCGGGTTCAAGCAGTCTGGCATCGGGCGTGAAGGCGGCAAGGAAGGGCTGATGCCGTTCCTTGAGACCAAAACCGTCATCCTCGATGCCAAGCCCGCTTCGTTCGACGTCTTCTGACGGAAGCTGGGCGTCGAGACGGAAATGGCAGTGGGGCAGGCCGGCAGCAGCGGTGAAGCGAAGGCGCGTTATATGACGCCGGTCAACGTATTCCGCACCCGGCAGGCGGAAGTGCCCATTCATGCCTTTGCAAATGAACGGGAGGAAGCATTTACTGCAGGGCGGCAGACCGGCTTCATACCGCTCGACCTTGGTCCGCATTATGGATGCAATTATCTGGCAACCACCCCGTTAATGCTGGGCCGATATGCCATCATCCGCGCAGGCGAAGAGCTGGCATGCGACCTCTTCGCCACTGGATTGGCCGGTTACGTCCTGCGCGGGGTGGGCGTTGCGATCTGTCCTGACCGTTCGTTCGAATGGGCATCTGGAGATGCCTTGCTGCTACCGGCTGTCGGAACCATCATTAGGGCGCGAGAGGATGCGATCATTTTTTGCATCACCGACGAGCCGCTGCTTTCGTTTCTCGGTGCCCGCCCTTCGGCAAGTGTGCCGGCGATCCGCTATCCCGCAGAAGATATCGAGCGGCAGCTTGCCGCCGTTTACGAGCGTGGTGATGACGAAGACCTGACCGGTCGCGCCGTATTCCTGACCCATGATGGCGGTGGCGCCTACGGTACGACGATGCCGGCCCTGATCTCCACAATTACCACGCTGGAGGCTGGCGGCGTCCAGCGCCCGCACCATCATAACGCCGCTGCGATCACGCTGTGCCTTTCCGAGGACGAACTGGAATCGGTAGTCGATGGGGTGTCCTGTCGCTGGCGGCATGGACTGGTGCAGATCACCCCGCCGTGCGCTGTCCACGCAATTTACAACCGCGGAAAATCGCGGATGACTTCGTTCGTTTCGCAGGATTCCGGGTTGTTCTATCACATGAGAACCACTGGGTTCGCCTTTGATTAGACGCCGCTGTGACAGGAAAATGATAAAGGGAAAGGAGCGCTGAAATGTTCAAGGCCTTTGTATTTTTAAAGCGCAAGGATGGGATGAGTGTCGAGGAATTCCGATCCTATTACGAGACTACCCACGCCTTGCTGGGCAAGCGCATGCTCCCAAATCTGAAGAAATATGTACGGCACTATCTGAATCCCGTTGGCGACGATGGCGTGGACGACATGCCCTACGACGTGATCACCGAACTTTGGTTCGATGACCGGGCCGATTTCGACGTGGGCATGGCCCATATCTCGGACCCGGATAATGCGCGGATCATCGGTGAAGACGAAGAGAACCTGTTCGATCGTAGCGCAATCCGTTTTGTCACGGTCGAGGATGCCGAGACCGAGCTAGACAAAGGCTACACGTCACAGATTTGACGACGAAAAAAGGGGTGGAACAAACACCACTTATCCACTTGGTTGCGGCAAGCAAGTACGATATGAAGATGGACATACCGGGCCGGCACGAACACCGCGAGCTGAGAATTTCGGACCTAAAACTAAAGTTTGGGCATAAAAATAGAGGAGGGTGAACCATGAAGAGATTGAGAGAGTGCGCCGCATCGGTGGGGGTCATAGCCTGTTGCATTGCGTTTCCCGCGCACGCACAGTTGGCGCAAGACGAACAGCAGGTTGCTGGCGCGGACAGGGGTGAACCGGCAACCGGCGAAATTATCGTAACGGGTAACAAGCGCGACCAAAGTTTGGTCGATGTGCCTATTTCCGTGCAGGTTTTCACCGACGAAGTGATCACGGATCGCGGCATTACCGGTCCCGCGGACTTTCTCAATACGACGCCGAACGTCGTATTCATCGCCGACAATGCGGGTGAGGTCTTCGTCAACATCCGCGGCCAAACCGGCGCGCGGAACGGTGACCCGAACGTTGCCATCGTCATGGACGGCGTGACGCTGTCCAGCCTTAAGCCGTTCAACCAGGACCTGTTTGCCATCGAGCAGATCGAAGTGCTGAAAGGCCCGCAAAGCGCGCTCTATGGCCGCAACGCGGCTGCCGGCGCGATCATCATCAACACCAAGAAGCCGACAGACGTCTTCGAAGGCGCATTCACTGCGTCTTACGCCAACCACGACACCAAGCGTGTCAACGGCAACGTGCAGGGCCCCCTATCGGATACCCTGGGTTTTGCGCTAGCCGCATCTTATCGCGACACCGACGGGCCGTTCAAAAGCATCACGACCGGCGAGAACGTTTTGCGAAACCGTGTGATGTCGGGCCGCGGGAGAATGGTGTTCGACAATGGTGAAGGCCTGACCGTCGACGCAAAGATCGGCATCAATGATACCAAAGGCGGGGGTATCGCTTATAACGCCCACATCGCAGGCGCGGGCATCGGTGGCCTGCCGGTCGACCGGGGTATCGATGCCAACTATGTCATCGACTTTGTCAGCGACGTTCGCGGCATTTTCGAGGAAACGTTCTGGGACGCGACGCTCAAAGTCGAAAACGACATGGACTTCGCTACTCTCACGATGATCGGCGCCTACAACAATCTGGATCAGTATTACGGTAGTGATGGCGTACCCTATGTGCCGGATACGGGCACTCCGGGTGCGACGGTCCAGCAATATACGATCCGCGATGAAAGCTACTCAGGCGAAATGCGGCTGACATCGCCGGGTAGCCAGAAGTTCCGCTGGCAGGTTGGTTTCTATTACTTGCGCTACGACCGCGACCAGACTTCGCACTTGATGGCCGACACATTGGGCGTGGTTCCGGAAACCGTGGGCTCGATCCTTCCGCCCACTTCGGATTTCCCGACCGTCGCGTTCGGCAATCCGTTCTACAAGACGACCAGCTATGCGCCGTTCGGCAACGTCGAATTCGACGTGACGGACAAACTGACCCTGGCACTGGCCGGGCGCTACGATACGGAGAAGCGTTCGGTCCGCGAGCTGACGACGGCGGATATCAACCCGCTGACCGGGGCGAGCTACAACTTGTGCGTCGCGCTGACTGGCCGCAGTCTTGAAGATTGCTACAGCAGCAGGACTTTTAAGGCGTTCCAGCCCAAAGCGAGCATCACCTACAAGTTCACGCCTGAAGTCAGCGCCTACGCCAGCTATGGCAAGGGCTTCAAGTCGGGCGGGTTCAACCCGATCGGATCTCGCGAGGCTCTCCGTCAGTCGGCGATCGACGCCGGCGCCGATCCCGACAGCGTCTTCGTCGAGGATCAGTACGGCAAGGAAGTGTCCAAATCTTGGGAAGCCGGCCTGAAAACCCAGCTTTTCGATCGGATGCTGTCGTTCAATGTGGCTGCCTTCAAAACAGACGTGACCGGCGCGCAGCAGTTCGACTTCTCGCCCAGTGTCGGCCTGCAGACCATCGTCGAGATCGACAAGGTGAAGCTGAAGGGCCTAGATGCCGACTTCAACCTGAACACTCCGGGCGGACTGAATGTCTACGGAAGCGCCGGCTATGTTCATGGCCGGATCGCGCAGTTCGACGGGAACCCGGCCTTCGTCGGGAATGTGTCGCCCAAGACGTATGAATATACGCTCTCGCTTGGCGTGGCGCAGGACATCGCCCTGTCGGACACGTTGATGCTGGTGCCTCGCGTCGAGTTTACCCGGTTTGGCCCGTTCTGGCAGAACGCGAACAACACGCCGGGCACGCGCCGCGATCCGCTCAGTCTGTTGAAGGGGCGTCTCAGCTTGCGTAGCGAAGGCGGCTGGGAAGTCTCGGCGTTCGGCGACAACCTGACGAACGAGAAGTACTACCAGGAAATCGTGCCGCTGCTGGGCTTTTTCAGCGTTAACTATCGTGGTCCTACACGTAGTTACGGGGTTGAAGTTCGTAAGACCTTCTAGTCTGTCTAGATTATGACAGCATGGGGCGATGGCCTGGTGGTTCTGCAAGAATCCGAGGCCGTCGCCCCTTTTTTATGTCGAGGGCGCGCGGTCGCATACCTTGGCAAGATGTCGCGTCAGGGCGGGAGCCATTGAGGCGCTCAGTTGAACAGGTAAACAGAGCCGGACTTGGCGTTAGGGTAGGCAGGATCGGAAAGCATAACCTTTGATTATGCTTTAGCCGAATATTCCGCCCGCTTGCACCTCGCAGTCCCGGCTCGTTTGAACGCCTCGCCGACGACACCATCATTTGATGATGCGACATCCGACCATAAATATATATACAGAGTTTATCGACCTGCCTACGATGACGTTAGTTTATATAAGGAGAGGTCGAAATGTCCGGAGACAGCGCATATCCACGTGATTTGCTCACAGACTTTGACATCGATGACCCCTCGCTCAGTTCGAATTTCGAAGCAGTGATGCATGAACTCGTCGCCAAATGTCCTGTCGCGAAAAGTCGCAAAGGAACAGGCTATGCGGTGATCAATCGGTACAAGGACGTGCGTGCCTGCGCGCTTGATTGGCGCACCTTCAGCAGTGAGGGCGGCTGGATGCTGAATGCACCAGATGGCAACGTCACAATCCTGCCGGAAGATTGCGATCCGCCCTATCACGACAAATGGCGCCAAGTGCTCAATCCGCCGTTCAGCAAACCGTCGATTGCCAAGTTGACCGACTACGTTCGCGAAAAAGCAGCAACACTTCTGGATTCCATTGCGACGAAAGGCGAATGTGAATTCGTCGCGGAATTTGCGGCAAAGTTGCCGGGCATCATCTTGTTCGAGCGTATCTTTCCGGTCCCGCTCGAAGACCTTCCGCAGTTGTTCGACGATATCGACGTTTATTCCTTCGGACCTCTTGAAGAGCGGGTTGCGGCGTTTGAGCGTGTGCAAAGCTATCTTGAGGATTTTCTCCGCAGCCGGCACGCATCGCCGCCCCAAGGTGACATTGTCGACGGTATCGTCGCGGGCGTAGAAAAGGATGGCGAAACTTGCCCTTGGGAGGACAGGGTCTATGCCGCGCTCGACGTGGTGTTTGGCGGTCTGGCGACTACGACGCACGCTGTCGCCGCCTCGATTTTTCATCTGGCGACACACCCTGACATCAGGAAAGATCTGCTGGATAATCCGCATCTTGTCGACAACGCAGTTGCAGAAACCGTGCGGCTATACGCGCCGGTTGTCGCTCCGGCCCGGACCGTCACCAAATCGGTCGAGATTGCCGGTGTTCCATTCGAACCGGGGGACCGCATCGCGCTCAACCTCGCGGCCGCGTCGCGTGACCCCGACGCCTGTACCAATCCGTCCAAGTTCGATCTGCGCCGCGACGATGTCGTACACACGGCATTCGGGGTAGGTCCTCATCGCTGCCTTGGCGAACATCTCGCCCGGCTCGAAATCAAGGTGACGATCGAGGAATTCCTGAAACGCATTCCCGACTTTTCGTTGAAGCCCGGCACGTGGCCAGGCCATACGAGCGAGCAGATGCGATCGATGCGCGACCTTCATCTCGTGTGGCCGTCTCGATAGTCATCGAACGCATGGGGCTCGTGCAGTTCATTGACTACGGGCGAGTTGGCCCCTGACGATCGACATCACCCCCTCTACGAGCGCTCCGGAAAGATCGGGATTGGCGATCTCCCCGATCGACCAGGCATGCATCTGCGCGAAGATGTGGCTCGAAATCGTGTGGGCGACAAACTCGATGTCGGTTGCCGGCCGCAGCATGTCTTTGCCGTCCAGCCAGCCGAGGAAATGGATATAGGGCGCCTCTGCTTCGTGCTTGAGTATATCCCTGATCGGGTTTGGCACGGCGCGAGAGAAATAGGCGGCAACGACGGCATCGACGTACCGGTCCAGGGCGATGATCTCGCGCGCGGTCCATCGGACATAGGCTTCGAGCGCCTCGAAGCTTTCAGGTTTGTCAGTCGCTCCGTCCTCGCGCGACACACTGAAGGCGTCGAGCACCGCCTGGCTCACCAGCGCCTCGCGAGACTGGAAGTTGTTGAACAAGGTAGCCGTCGCAACGCCGGCACGGTCGGCGATCTGACGCATGGTGAAGCCATCCAGCCCGAATTCGGCCATGACCGCGCGCGTCGCTGCAAGGACCTTGCGGCGACGATCCAGCATTCGCTTGCTGGCATAAGCCCGCGTCGGGGCGTTCACTTCTATTTCGTTCACCGGCAAGGCGCGAACTTCTGCAGCATCATGGGAAAGCCCTGACAGGTTGTGCGGAAGTGCGAAACCCCAGCATAGAGATCAGTTGCAAAAAATGGACTTTGATCTAATATTTGCATCTTCGGCAATAGCGATACAGCGATTCCGATGGAGAGCGAACGATGACCCGAGAGCCCCTCGAACTTCTCAAGTCCATGGCGCGCCATGCAATTGGCCTCGGTCATCGTCAGGCGATGGAATATGCCGATGACGTCATGCTGTTACCCGGCAACACTTATTCGGACGAAACGCAGTTCGCGCTCGAGATGGATCGGATTTTCGGACGCCTGCCGCTTATCCTCGGCCCCTCAAGCGAGTTGGCGGCGCCCGGCGACTTCAAGACGATGAAGATCGGCAAGGCGTCCATCATCGTTGCCCGCGACAAGAGTGGCCAGATCCGGGGATACATGAATGCTTGCCGCCATCGCGGCGTGAAGGTGACCGAAGAGTCGTGCGGGAACGCGAGCCGGTTCGTCTGCCCGTTTCACGGGTGGACGTTCGGAATCGACGGCAAGCTGATCGGCATTTCAGCGCGCGAGGATTTTGGGGACGTCGAGAAGAGTGCACTCGGGCTGAGAGAGTTTCCGGTTCTGGAAAAAGCCGGAATGATCTGGGCTATCGTAAATCCGGATACAAACCTGACTATCGAGCCTTTTCTGAAGGGCTATGACGAGATTCTCGCCCTATTCGGATTCTCTGAGTGGAAGTTTTTCTCGAAACGATCGTTCAAGTGTCCGAACTGGAAGTTGTCTTTCGACGGCTACCTTGAATTCTATCACGTCCCGGTATTACACGGCGAAACCTTCGGCCGTGATACGACGAACCGCGGCTTGTATTATACTTGGGGTCCGCATCAGCACATCAAGACCCCTGATCTTACTCCCGACCATGTTGCCACCGAAACGCTTGGTTATATGGCACGGATCGCCGATCTGGCGGAGGCGGAGTGGGATCTTGAAACCATGTCCTATGGCGTCTGGACCGTCTTTCCGTGCATTTCGATTGCGTCGTTCGGCGGTGGTGGGCGCGGGGTCATGATTTCGCAGGTTCTGCCAGGTGAAAATGTCGGCGAAAGCACGACTTACCAATATTACATCATGGAAAACCTGCCCGAAACGCAGGAGCTGGCCGATCGAGCCGAGGCGCAGTTTGCGTTCCTGCAAGAAGTGGTCGAACGCGAGGACATTGCCATGGCTTATTCGATTCAGGATACGCTGCCGGGAAGCCACATCGAAAACCTTTACCTTGGCCGCAATGAACTGGGGAACCAGAACTTCCATTCGTGGGTCGCCAAGGTCGTGGCGGCCGAGGATGACGAAGCCCTGGTGCGTCTGTTCGAGCAGTCGCCCGTGGCGCACGGGGTGCCCCCGAAGGAGCGAGCGGAAGCTTAGTCTATCCGGTACACCCGCCTTGCGGTGCCAGAAAAAAGGGCTTCGCGTTCGGTCGCGGAGTGACTGGAGGCCAATAGCTTGAAGGCGTTCCACACGGTGCGATAGCTGCCTGCCGCAGCATCGACCGGCCAATTGCTTTCGAACATGCAGCGGTTGGGACCGAAACTGTCGATGCAGTGCTCGATCACAGGCGCCCATGCTGAAGCCAGCTCGGTGTGGTCCGGGGCCGATTCTCGTTTGTGAAAGGCGAAGCCTGCCAAGGGCATGCCCAGTCCGCCAAGTTTGACGACAAGGTTGTCGTGACGCGTAAGCTGCCGGATCATCGGTCGCCAGCGGCCCAGCGCCTCCTCGCGACGATCCTGCCAAGGCCCGATCCCGATCAAACCGCCGCAGTGATTGAGCACGAACGTGGTGTCAGGGCAGGCATCAAGCGCTTCGGCCAGATCCTCAAGCTGGGTGAAATAGCCCCATACATCGAAGGTCAGCCCGCGAGCCCCGAGCCTTCTGATGCCAGCGCGGACAGCGGGATCGGCAAGCATGTGTGGCGTTGTGGGATAGTGCGAGCGGATCGCGCTTCCTTCGTGCCAGGCGATGGCATGCCTGATCCCCCGCAACCGGCCCGCTCCGATCGCTTCGTGCGCATCTAGAACCACGTCAACTCCGTCGCCGAGGGTGAGATCGGCAAAGGCGACAATTCCTGCTGCAGCATTGACCGGACCTCGCGCCGTCGGCAATGGCCGGTCGCAATTTTCGAGAACGAACCTCGTTTCACCCGTCGGGCGAAGCTCCTCCGGCCCTGAGGCAAAATAGGCGCTTCTGCATTCTACATAGACGGTCGCCTCGATCCTGTGGCCGCAATCGAGATCGGCCTGTAGTTCGCCCGCCAAATAACGGTGCCCGCCGCGATCCCAGATATGATGGTGCGGATCGACGATGGCCAGGTAGGGGTCGAGAACCAGTTCGTTTTGCGGACGATCGGGATCCTCGCTGATGCTCACAGCATCCTGCCGCCATCGACCACGATGGTCTGCCCATAAACATAATGAGCGAGCGGCGACGCCAGATAAAGCGCTGCTCCGGCCATATCGTCAACGGTCCCCAGTCGCCCGGCGGGAATTCCCTTGATGCGTTCCGCCAATCGTTCGGGATTGTCCGTCGTCACTTTGGTAAGGCGCGTTTCGACAAGACCTGGTGCGACTGCATTGACCCGAATACCGTCCCGAGCCCAAGCCTGTGCCAGCACCCGCGTCAGGCCGAGAAGGCCCGCCTTGGATGCGGCATAGGCAGGATTGCCGCGCGTAGGGCGGAAGGCGCCGACCGAATTGACGAACACAATCGAACCGCCGGTTTGCGCCAGTTGTTGGCGAAAACGGGTCGCGCAGATCATGTTTGCTTCGAGATTTACATCGATGACCTTGCGAAAATTCGCAATCTCGAATTCCTTGCGCTCATAAAGGGCGAGGCCCTGCGAACAGACCAGAACGTCCAATCGGTCGAACGGCGCGATCCAGCCGGATACCGCCGTCTCGTCGGTGGCATCCATCTGGGTGTAGGTCATGCCCGACATGTCGCCGTCCTCATCCGCGTACTCGTCAATGCCGGTCCTGGTGCCCCAGACGAAGACATCCGCGCCTCGGTCGCGGAATGCCCTGGCGATCCCGTTGCCGATGCCTGTCGTGCCGCCGACGACAAGCACCGTCTTTCCGGAGAAATCGAGCGGATTGTCAATCACAGCGGCGAGGAAGGGTTGAAGGCGGGGGGGCGCTTTTCAAGATGCGCATCCAGTCCCTCGCGAACCTCTGGCCCGGCAAAACCAAGCATTTCGAGCGCTAGGCTCGTTTCGAACACAGGCCACGCCATCCGCATCCAGTTGTTGAGGGCGTGTTTGGTCCAGCGGATGGCGGAAGGTGCCGCCTGCGCCAGATCGAGAGCCACTTCCAAAGCTGTTTCCTGAAGCTTGTCGTCATCCACGCACATGGTGATCAGGCCGATCCGCTCAGCCTCTTCCGCAGTCAGCGCCTTGCCGCTCATCAGATAGTACTTGGTGCGCGCCATCCCGCAAAGCAGGGGCCAGATGATGGCGGCATGATCGCCGGCCGCAACACCAAGCCGGACATGTCCATCGGCCAGCTTCGCCGAACGGGCCATGATCGTCACATCCGAGAGCATGGCCGCGGCAAGACCGCCACCAGCTGCTGCGCCGTTGATGGCAGAAACCAGCGGTTTGGAGAAATTGAGCATGTTGAGGACCAGGTTGCGCCCATCCTTCCACATGCGTGCTTTCCAATCGAATTCGGCGATAACCTTTTCCTCGAGGTCGAAATCGCCGCCTGCCGAAAACGCGCGGCCCGCACCTGTCAGGATTGCGACGCTTGTGTCGGGATCTTCTTCTACATGGCGCCAGACCTCTGCAATCGAGTGATGGAATTCGAAATCCATCGCGTTCATCTTGCCCCGTTCCATCGTGATCCTGAGGATGCGGTCTGCTGGCCGGTCGAACTTCAGGGATTCGTACTCGGGATATTGGTAAGCCATCGTAAAACCTTTTGAGAGGGGGCGTCAGGCATCGGCCCAGTAAGGATCGCGCAGTGCGCGTTTCAGTATCTTGTCGTGCGTTGCGCGGGGAAATTCTGTGCGGAACTCGACTGCGGAAACGCGCTGGTACTTTCCGAGTTGGGCATTGCCCCAGTCGCGCAATTCGTCGGCATTGATGTCATGGCCATCGCGCAGGATCGCGAGAAGCAGGGGCGTTTCGAGCCAGCGCACATGCGGAACGCCGATCGCGGCCACTTCCGCCACCGCCGGATGACGCATGAAGACCTCTTCGATATCGGAGGCGTAGACGTTAATGCCGCCGGACTTGATCATGTCCTTCACGCGACCGGCAATATACAGATAGCCGTCCTCGTCCATGAAACCGAGATCGCCGGAACGAAGAAATGTCCGTCCGCGCGCGTCGCGCCAGATCGATTTTTCGGATGCGTCCCGGCTCTGATAATAGCCGGTCATCAGCGCCGGGCCATAGCCGGTGATGTCGCCGACTTCGCCGGGGGGCAGGATGTTGCCGTCGTCGTCGAGGATGACCAGTTCGCCGCCGAAAAGCGCCATGCCGACGGTCTTGTCCTTGCCGGGAAGCGCCTTGTCTTCAGGCGAGGCGAGAGTGCTGAAGCCTTCGGTAATCCCGTAACATTCGTAAAGGCGGACATGCGGCAATTCGCGGGCAATTCCGGCCTTGGTATCGGACGCGATCGCTTGGCCACCGCTCATGAATACTTTCAGGGTGCTGGTATCATAGGATCCGATCCGACCGGATTCGAGCAGGACGATGAACTGCGTTGGCACCGCAAAGGCGTGCGTACAGCCATGGCGCTGCACTGCTTCGAGAAAGGAATCTGCGCTGAACTTGGTGAGCAGGACCGTCGTGGAACCTAGATAGACTGCGGGCAGCATCGTAATCCAGGTGCCGTTGGTATAAAGGGGCGTGGAGCAGATCGGCACCGAAAAGCGCGTCATTTCAAGCCCCGGGCCAAAACCGAAGGTGTAGATGTGCCGCGCCATCTGGCTGTGCTCGATCCCCTTGGGCGAACCGGTAGAGCCGGATGAATAGATGATGTTCATCGGATCGGCCATGGTCAGGGCGACTTCTGGCTCATCCTCTTCAGCATGGTCGATGAATGCCGCCGCGTCGCGCCACCGCGATGTGGCAGGACCGCGAACGAACCATCCAACGCTCTCGACCTTCGAGAGTCTTTCGCGCAATGGGTCGAGCGCCTCGGTCGCGTCGTGATCGGCAAAAACATAGCGTGCGTCGCAATTATCGATGGTGGCTTCCAGTCCGTCGCCGGACATCATGCGATTGAGCGGGACGATCACTCCACCCGCCTTGACCGTGCCCCAGATCAGTTCGAACATCAGGATCGAACTGTTCATCACCAGCGCAACTTTGTCGCCTTTGCGCAGACCTTCGCCGATTAACGCGTTTGCGACCATGTTCGTGCGTCGGTGGAAGTCGGTCCACGACAGCTGATCGTCCCCACAGATCACCGCCGCCTTATCGCGAAACCGGCGAGCATTGATGCGGATCATGTCATTGAAAAGCAGACCCGGCTGATCGAGCAGGGCACCTGCGTGTGCGCACGACTGCGCTGCTTCGGCCAAACTCATCGCATACTCTCCGCCACCATTTCAGTGTTGCTGGCCAAGATATCTCTGTATATATACTTGCGGTGTCAAATATATTTTCGGAGAGCGCGTGAAAGATCTGCAGCACGAGATGGCGCGCACGGCCCGTGGTGCCATAATGGCCATGGATAGTGCTGCCGATCTTGATGAGCGCAATCGTGGTGCCGATGTTGCCGTGACGGCATCATACATTGGCGTTCTGCCGGCGCGACTCGCCATGGAATATGCACCCCGCGCCGTGATCGGCTTCGATGGCGGGGTGGGTCCCGAAGGGGTCGGCATTGCCGGGCTTTGGTATTACGAAGCGCTAAACGTGCCCGCAGCGGCAGTCGACGTCATGACCATCATTCTTGGCGATGGCATCGACGCTTACCACAATGGCCGTATCAGTTTCGCCAATCGACCCGCACGCGACTGCGGGGTGGATATTGGCATGCCCGCTCACGAAGCCGCCATGTTGATGCTTGAAAACGATCCCGCCACTCCGGGCGCCTACGGCGTCACAAACCGAACCATTGTTGAGGACGGACCTGACGGTCGCAAAGTCATAGTCACTGACTCGATCGTATTCGGAACGGACGAGGACCGCCGCAACGTGTTGGTCACCGCCGGACACACTGGGCGCAGCGGCGCACGTCACATCGAAACGGTCGGCCCGTTCGGTTTCATCTGCTCCGACGGTGGCATGGGCCGGAACAATTCGGGGATCGCAGGGCTGCCCATTACGAACGAACTCGGCATTGCCGGCGCAACTGTGGACGCGCGCACCGCACGATTGGGTGACGGTATGAGCACGTATCGCGATGGTACGATCAGCGCGGCGAACGACCTCGCGTTGGCCTGCGGCGTCACAGTGGGGATGCCCGCGCGCGAAGCCGCGCACTACCTAGTCAATCGAAAAGCCGTTTGAGGCGGCGCGATAACCGGAGAGAGTAAAGATGATTCAGAAGCCAGAGCTTCCCGCAATTCCGGGGCTTGACGAAGTCTTCGTCGCCAACCGCTTTGTCGCCTCGACCGGTGGAGAGATGCTCGACGTTATCTGTCCGGCGGACGAGGAAGTAATTGCCAGCGTTCGCATGCCCTCGGTCGAGGATGCCGACCGTGCCGTCGCCGCCGCGCGAAAGGCGTTCGATGAGGGGCCATGGCCGCGGATGACCATCGATGAGCGTGCCGATGCGTGTAGCCGTCTCGCCGATGCGTTGGAAAGTCGGCTGCCAACCATGAATCTTGCCTGGATGCTGGAGGCGGGCGCGCCTATCGCGCATGGCGAAATGATCAACTCGGGTGCCGGCAAGCTCGTCTGGCGCAACGCCATCGAAAAGGCGCGGACCTTGCCTTTCGAAGAAGTTCGCGACGGGCCGATGGGCCGAACGGTCATTCGCCGGGAACCGCTCGGCGTCGTGCTTTCCATCCTGACCTATAATGGCCCTGTGGTGTTGATGGGCATGAAAGTCATTCCGGCCTTGCTTGCCGGTTGTAGCGTGATCATCAAGCCGGCCCCTGAATCGCCGCTCACTTCTCGGCTCGTGGCCGAAGCGATCGAGGAAGCAGGACTGCCCGAAGGCGTAGTTTCTATGCTTGCTGCAGGGACGACTGTCACGCAGCACCTGGTAAGCCATCCAGGTGTCGACATGGTCGCGCTGACCGGAGGAACCGCCATTGCGGTAGACGTCGTCAAACGGACGGCGCCGCGCCTTGCCCGCACGATCCTGGAACTGGGCGGAAAATCACCGGCGATCATTGCCGATGATGCACCGCTCGATACCGTCCTGCCCACGCTGGTGGCCGGGGCAAGTGGATTTCTGGGGCAGGTCTGCGTCAGCCTTTCGCGGATCCTAGTGTCCGAAAAACGGCATGACGAAGTGGTCGAAGCCATTGGCGAAGCTTATCGCGGACTGAAAGTCGGTCTGCCTTGGGACCCGAGCGTCGACCGCGGGCCAATCGCCGTCAAGCGTGGCCGTGATCGTGCCGAATCCATGGTGAACCGCGCAGTAGAGCAGGGCGCACGGGTCGTGGCCGGTGGCCGCCGTCCGGCGCACCTCAACCGGGGCTGGTTTTACGAACCCACCCTGCTTGACGATGTAACCAACGACATGGAAATCGCTCAGGAAGAAGTGTTCGGGCCAGTCACGGCGGTCATCACCTATCGCGACATGGACGAGGCAATTGCCATTGCAAACGACAGCAAGTTCGGGCTCGCATCGTCCATCTACACGCAGGACGCAGACCTTGCGATGGATGTGGCTCGCAAGATCCAATCAGGTGGTGTGGCCATTAATGCGGCAGGGGTTTCGCTGACCGAACCGTTTGGCGGATTCAAGCAATCCGGCTGGGGCCGCGAATGCGGTGCCGAGGGGATTTTCGAATTCACCGATCAGAAGCAGATCCTGATGAGCGGGAGCTATCTGGATGCCTGATCCCAACGCGGTGGAAGGCACATTCGATTACATTGTGTGCGGCGGCGGCGCAGCAGGATGCGTCGTCGCGGCGCGGTTGAGCGAGGACCCCGCCGTCAGTGTCCTTTTGATCGAGGCAGGGCCGGACAAGGAGGATGCCTTGATCGCAATACCGCGCGGCTTTGCCAAAATGCTGCTGAGTGAAGCGCGCGCGCGCTACTTCCAGACTGGTCCGGATAATGGTGCGAAACCGGGCGGAGAGGTCTGGTCGCGTGGGCGCATGATCGGCGGATCGAGTTCGATTAACGGGATGCTCTATTTCCACGGATTGCCCGAGGATTATGACCGCTGGGAGGCGATTGGCAATCGCGGCTGGGGCTGGCCGGAAATCCGTAAGATTTTCCGCGAGATGGAAGACCACTGCCTCGGCGCAGGCGAAGCTCGCGGCGTCGGCGGCCCTGTGAAGGTGACGATAAACCCGGAACGAAGCCGGCTCATGCACGCCGTCATCCGGGCGGGGCGCGAATGCGGTTGGGATGAGGTGGCGGATCTCAATGAACCGGGCGGTGACCGCATCGGCTATACCCCCTTCAATATCGGCAATGGCAAGCGTTCCGCAGCGGCGCAGGCTTTCCTGAGACCGGCACAGGGCCGGCGGAATCTCACAATTCTTGCCGAAACGCTGGTTGAGCGGGTCAAGTTTGAAAATCGCAAAGCGACCGGCGTCGTGGTGCGAACCGGGGATCGCGTGCGCACTTTCGCCGCTGGCAAGGAAGTGATCCTGGCCTGTGGCGCGCTGCAGACGCCGCAGGTTCTCGAACTCTCCGGCATCGGTTCGGCATCGCGGCTGGCCAACATCGGCATCGATGTCATCCAGGATAGTCCAGGTGTCGGCGAAAACATGCGCGAGCACTGTCTGATCATCATGCAGCGCCGGTTGCTCAAGCCTTGGAGCCTCAACGGCCAGTTCGAGGGATGGAGACTGGCCAAGAACGTTGCGCGCTGGCTGGCGTTTAAGTCGGGCCCGATGGCCTTTCCCGGGTTCGATGCGGCGGCGCTGGTCGCCTGCGACCCGGAGGCAACCCACCCCGATGCCCACCTGATCTTTTCGCGCACTTCGATGGACCTGGGTTCGTGGGATGGTTGGACGAAGGGGCCGCAATTGGAACGGCTGCCCGGCATGCAGCTGATGGGCTACCCCAGTCAGCCGCAAAGCCAAGGCAGCGTGCACGCCCGATCAGCCGATCCGGCCGAGGCACCTGAGATTCGCGTGAATTACCTGACCGACGAATATGATCGCCGGGTGTCGATCCACATGTTCCGAAAAATGCGGGCTTTGATCGAGCATCCCACGCTTGCCGGTATCGTCGCGGAGGAAACGATCCCTGGCAAGGATGTGCAAACCGATGCCGAGATTCTGGAGGCCTTTGCGACTTACTCAGGCCCCGGCTACCATGCGTGCGGTACGGCGCGGATGGGCAACGATGCAATGGCAGTAGTGGACGACCGGCTGAAAGTGCGCGGTGTGGATGGCCTGCGCGTCGTCGACATTTCGGTGTTTCCCACGCAAACATCGCAGAACACCGGCGCGCCTGCGATGGCTGTCGCCTGGCGGGCCAGTGACATCATCCGCGAAGACGCGGTGGCGGCGCGATGATCGGGAGCCTCCAGACCGAAATGGCGAAAACGGATCGCGGACGTATCGTCGCGTGCGATTCCGCTTACCATGTCGTGCCCGAAAATCGTGATCGCGACATCGTGGTCAACGCCTCATATTGCGGTGTGCTTCCCGCTAGATTTCTGGGGGCCGAGGCACCTCGCGGGATTATCGGGGTCGATTGCGGAGTTGGTCCGGGCGGGGCGTCGATTGCCGGTCTGTGGTATCTCGAAGCGCTCAATATGCCAGCGGCTGTTGCCGATGTCATGACGGTAGAACTGGGCAACGGTGTCGATCTGTATAACCGCGGCGTCGTGAGTTTCGTCAATCGGCCCGCCGCGGACTGCGGCGTCAGACCCGGCATGCCCGTCAGCGTTGCCGCAGAAATGATGCTCGCCAACGATCCCGGCGAGCCTGCCGCTGCGCAGGTGACCAATCGCGCACTCGTCGATGTCGGGACCAATGGCCGCAAGATCATCTGCACCGACTCCATCGCCTTCGGTTTGCCCGAGGACGCCGACAACGTTCTCGTCACCGCCGGGCATACCGGGCGAAGTGCCGTGCCCTATCTTTTAAGTATTGCACCCCATGGTTTCATCTGCTCCGACGGCGGTGGCGGTCGCGACGGTTCGGGACGAGCCGGGCTCGAGATCGTAGAAGCCGAAGGATTGGCTGGCGCGACAGTCGATGCGCGTCTAGCGGCGATGGGAGATGGGCTTTCGAGCTACCGTGACGGGATCATCACGGGCGCGAACAAACTGGCGCGCGCGGCGGGCGTTGAATTGGGTATGTCGGCGCGGGAGGCGGCAAGACTGTTGGCCGACCGATCAAAAGATTGATATGTTGGCGCAAGGCGACAAGTGAGACACGATGGCAAGCAATAATAGGTTAGTCGATGATCAGGCCAATGCGGTGGTAAAGCCAAAGGCGCGTATCACGCAAGCCAGTGCCATCCGCCAGGCGATAGAGAATGATATCCTGTCCGGCGTTCTGAAACCGGGCAGTCCGATCGACGAAGAAGAGCTTGCCGCGCGGTTCAACGTCTCTCGTACGCCGATCCGAGAAGCGATGTTGCAGCTGCAGCAGGGTGGCTTGATCAACAAGCAACCACGGCGACATCCCACCGTCGTAAAGCTGGACCTGCCCCGTTTGGTCCATATGTACGAAGCGGTTTCTGAAATGGAAGCATTGTGCGCGCGCTATGCCGCCGACCGCATAAATTCTCGCGAACGTGACGAACTGCAGAAAGTGCACCAGTTGGCGGGCGAGGCGCTGGCGGATGGCAACGCAAATGACTACGCGCGCTATGGTCGGCATTTCCATTCGATCATCATGCAGGCAACCCACAACAGCGTGTTGGTCGAAACCGTCAACAAGCTGGCTTTGCACACCCTGGCCTACCGCCGTTTCCAGCTGACCCGCCCCGGACTTTCAGAGCAGAATCAGTCATTCCACGAGGAAATCCTGGCTGCGATCCTGGCGGGTGACGGCGACCGTGCATCCGACGCGATGCGCCGCCATGTCACGCTTTCGGGCGATGTGCTGGCCGACTACATCTCGATGGGCGAAAGCGCCCTGTCCGACACCCGGAACTGATGCCTCACTGACTCGCTTCGGCATCGTACCATTGCGACCAGCTTGCCGCACCCTCGGGAAATTCAGCTTGCGCCCATCCATCGGGCGTGAGGACGCGGTCGCGCTTGGGGAAGCGTTCGATATAGTCCTGGATCGGCAGGTAATATACGAAATCGAGCACGCGGCTGGCAAAAAACCACTTCCCTTCGTGCCGTTCGTAATGATCGGAATATCGGATGCCGGCAATGCTGACCCGTCCTGCCGGACAAGTTTCGGCATGGGCCAGAATAAGGCCGGTGGCACGGTTGGGGTCGACGGCATCGATGGTGATCGTTCTGTCATGTGACCAGTGAAAGCCAGGCCCGCGAACGCGGAACAGACGATCGTACATCGCCATGACCACATCCCGACCTTGTGCATTCATCGAACCGTTCGACGCGACGATCGAAATGTCCCGCGTAAAGCAATCGGACAGCATCGCCACGTTGCGATCGTCGCAAGCGATGCAGTATCGCATGCAAAGTTCCTCGATAGCGAAACGCGATTCAATTCTGTCCAAGCGGCTTTCGATGCCTGTCATGACCAGCAACCTCTCATCGGTTTGGCGTCAGGGGCGGGCGCTACCTTTGAGCATTCCGCGACCGACGATAAGTTTCTGAACTTCTGAAGCTCCTTCGTAGATCCGCATCGCGCGAACCTCGCGATATAGTTTTTCGACCAGGTTGCCGCGTGTAACGCCGGCACCTCCCGACAACTGGACGGCCTTGTCGACGACCCGGCCCGCTGCCTCACTGGCTACAAGCTTTGCCATGCTGGCAACATAGGGCGTCAGATCGCCGCGGATGTCGTGAATCCATGCTGCGCGATATACCGCAAGAGCGGCGGTATCCAGATCGCTGGCCATATCGGCAATCATCATCTGCACGCCTTGTTGCTCGGCCATCGACTGGCCGAACAGGGTCCTGTTGCGCACACGACCTAACGCTTCGGCCATCGCTCGACGGGCAAGACCGACGCCTGCAGCGCCGACGGATGGGCGGAACACGTCGAACGCGCCCATGGCCACCGAAAACCCCCTGCCCCGCTCGCCCAGCAAGGCGTTTGCCGGTATGCGGCATTCGTCGAAATTAACCGGCGCTGCGGGGTGTTCGGCAATGAATTCGATCGGATCGCCAAAACTGATCCCCGGTGCATCCGCATCGACAATGAAGACGGACAGGCCTCTTGCGCCTGGCGCTTCGCCAGTGCGCGCAACCACCAAGTATTGATCCGCGAAGCCGGCATTTGAGATCAGGGTTTTTCGCCCATCGAGCACCCAGCCATCATCGGTTTCGCGCGCGATCGTCGCAGTAGCGGCAACATCCGATCCACCGTCAGGTTCGGTCAAAGCAAAGGCGGCGACGCGTGATCCGTCGCGGCAGCCCGTCAGGTAGCGTTCCTTCTGCTGTGCCGTACCATGGTTACGAATTGCGAGCGTGCCGATACCCTGCATCGCGAAGAGGGCATCATACAAGGCGTCTTCGTACGTGAGCACTTCGCGCAGAACACACAATGAGCGTGCATCGAAAGGCTGATCCGGTTGGGGCACCGCCGCTTCGAGCAGGCCCGCATCCCCCAAGGAAGCCACGATCGATCGGCAATGGGCGGAAAAATCTGCGTCATGCGGTTGGTTGGCGCGCGCACTGACCCAATCGCGGGCTTCTTGCGCAAGTTCATGGTGTGACTTTTCAAAGAATGGCCAGTCGAAAAGATACCAGTCCTGATCGAGAAACACGTCACTCATCGTGTTGCCTCCGGATTGCCCTTGAAGGACTTGTCGTATCGATCGCCAGCTGCGCCGCCCGGCGGGAGTATGGCATCGATCTGATCGAGGTCATCCTTTGTCAGCGTAACGCCAATGGCGCCGACATTCTCTTCAAGATACCGGATACGCTTGGTGCCCGGAATAGGCAGAATATCGTCGCCTTGATGCAGCAACCAGGCAATCGCGATCTGCCCGGCGGTGCAGTTTCTGGCCGCGGCCAGTTCGCGCACATGGTCGACGAGGGCGAAATTACGGTCGAAATTTTCGCCTTGAAAACGCGGCGAAGTCAGTCGGAAGTCATCATCGGCAAGGTCGTCAGCCTTGGTGATCTGTCCGGTCAGGAAACCACGACCAAGCGGGCTGTACGCCACAAAGGTAATGCCCAATTCGCGGCAGGTGGGCAGCACTTCGGCTTCGACATCACGGGTCCATAACGAGTATTCCGATTGCAGGGCATCGATCTGCGTTTCGTTCGCCGCGCGGCGCAACGTCGCTGCATCGACTTCGGATAAGCCAATGGCCCTGATCTTGCCTTCATCCCTCAGGCGAGCCAACGCACCGACGGTTTCCTCAATCGCGATCGTGGGATCAGCCCGGTGTACGTAATAGAGATCGATGGTGTCGGTCCCCAAACGTGCAAGCGATTCCTCGCAGCATTGCCGCATGTATTTCGGGGAATTATCGAGTTCGCGGTCATAGACACTGCCAAGCGGCCCGTCGGGATCACGGACCACGCCGAACTTGCTGGCGACCGTGACCTTGTCACGTTGTCCCCTTAGAAATTTTCCGACGAGCCGTTCATTCGCACCCCGTCCATAAACGTTGGACGTGTCATAATGCGTGACGCCAAGTTCGAGGGCCCTTGCCAGGGTGCGAAGGGATTCTTCATCGTCGGTTTCGCCATAAAATTCGCTCATCCCCATGCAGCCAAGCCCGAGGGTCGAGCAGATTACGCCAGATCGCCCTATTTCGAGGGTTCTCATCTTATTTCCCATGTCAGTCCAGACGTTCGATCAATGTTGCGGTACCCATGCCGCCTGCGCAGCAGATGGCCTGCAAAGCATACTGTGCGCCGCGGCGTTCCAGTTCGTTGAGCATGGTGGTCATGAGGCGCGCACCTGTCGCGCCCAGGGGATGACCCAAGGCGATCGCGCCACCATTCACGTTCAGCTTGTCGGCTGGAACGCCAAGCTCCTTCATCCAGGCGATTGGAACCGAGGCAAAAGCCTCGTTCACTTCAAACAGCGCGATGTCTTCGAGGGCGAGACCGACCTTGTCCAGAATTTCACGTGTCGCTCGCATCGGACCGGTGAGCATCAGTTCGGGATCGGAGCCCACGACTGCCGTGGCGACAATTCTGGCGCGCAGGCGCAAGCCCAATCGCTGCGCTTCTTCGCGGCTGGAGAGCAGGACCATGGCAGCGCCGTCGCAGATCTGCGATGCGTTTCCGGCTGAAACCCTTCCGTCGTCAGTGCGAAAAACACGTTTGAGGGTGTCTAGCTTGGCCCGGTTGGTGTCGCGCCGGATCGTTTCGTCATCGCGCAGAGTGCTGCGCGAATTATCGGAGCCTTTTTCCGCCAATTCAGAAATGGCGACCGGGACGATCTCGTTTGCGAAGTGCCCGGCATCGGCTGCGGCGGCAGCGCGTCGATGGCTTTCCATCGCATAATCGTCGTGATCTGCGCGCGAGATGTCCCATTTGTCGGAAATTAGCTCGGCCGCTTCGCCTTGGGATGAAAGAGCGAAACGATCGTTGAGCAGCCACCCGAATGTTTCGCCGTGCACGTCGCGGTTTCCGCCCATAGGCACACGGGTCATGCTCTCGGCACCGCCGGCAACGACGAGGTTCGCCATGCCTGACGCGATGAAGGCGGCGCCGGTGTGTACTGCCGCCTCGGAAGAACCGCATTTGCGATCGACGGTCATTCCCGGGATCGTTTCCGGCCATCCGGCGGAAAGCAACGCGGTGCGCGCAATGTTGCCGCATTGCTCCCCGACTTGCGTTACGCATCCGAAAATGACGTCGTCGATGTCGTTGGGGTCAAGGTCGTTGCGGGCAGCTAGCGACTTGAGCAGGCCTGCCGCCAGGTGGTCGGCCCTGACATTGGCCAAGGCTCCGCGAAACCGACCGATGGGGGTTCGCACGGCATCGACTATGTACACGTCATGTAGAGCGGATTTGGCAGTACCGCTCATAGCGAAACCTTCAGTCCCGAACCGGGGATGCGGATGCCGGTCGCGTCATATTCATAAACGCCCTTGCCAGTCTTGCGGCCATGCCGCCCCGCCTTCACCATCTTGCGGATGAGCGGGCAGGGGCGAAAGCGTTCGCCCATCACATCGTAGAGGTATTCGAGCACCTTGAGCCGAGTATCCCAGCCTGTAAGATCGCCGGTTTCCAATGGTCCCATCGGATGATTGAAGGCCATGCGCAGTGATTTGTCGATGTCTTCTGCGCTCGCGACCCCCTCGGCCAACATGTACATCGCCTCATTACCCATCAATGCCGACATGCGGCTGGTGGTGAAGCCGGGCGCTTCGTTCACCACGATATGATCCTTGCCAATCCGGCCGGTCCATTCGATTGTTCGGGTCAGCGTTTCAGACGAAGTCTCCAGACCGAGAATGATCTCGACGAGCTTCATTTTAGGCACCGGATTGAAGAAATGCATGCCAATGACGCGGTCGGGCGCGGTACAGGCGTTGGCGATTTCGCTGATCGAAAGCGCCGATGTGTTCGTCGCAATAACCGCATGAGGCGGTAGGCGAGATGCGGCTTCGGCGATTATCTCGCATTTAACCGCAAGGTTTTCAGTCGCCGTTTCAATCAGCAACGATGCCGCATTTGCGCGCTCGTCGACCCCTTCGGCGGTGGTGATAGCGTTCAGACCCGCTTCGGCTGCTTCGGGCGTAATCTTGCCTCGCTCCACCCCTGCGCCGAACGAACCGCTGATCGTGTCGAGCGCTTTTTCGAGTGAGGCGCTTGAATTGTCGGCGAGTATGACGTTGCAGCCCGACGACGCGAAAGCGTACGCGATACCGGCACCCATCAGGCCAGCGCCCACGACTACCACCGTTTCCCGTTCAGGCATTATCGTTTCGCCCCGTATTCATTGCGCATGCCCAATCCCGTCTTCATCGGCCTTTGAAAACCGGCTGCCGCTTGTCTTTGAACGCTTCTGCAGCTTCGATCCTGTCCTGCGTACCCATCAGCAGCGCAAAGAGTGCTTTTTCAAGCCTGAGCCCGCTTCGTAAATCCGTCGAATACCCTTCAACCATCGCTTCCTTGGCGTAAGCCAGAGCGGCCGGCGGCCTTTCCGCCATCGATGCAGCCAACGCCATGGCTTCATTCACAAGCGCCTCACGGTCCGCGCTGAGGCGCGTAACGAGGCCCAGTTCATAGGCGCGCTGGGCATCGATCCTGTCCGCCGTGAGCACCAGATCGAGGGCCGGACCCAAACCGATCAACCGCGAAAGGCGCTGCGTACCGCCGCCACCGGGGATCAGACCCAGGCGCGTTTCGGTGAGCCCGAATTTTGCATCACTTGCGGCCATTCGAATGTCGCAGGCCAGCGCCAGTTCCAGACCGCCGCCGTAACAGATGCCGTGCACCGCCGCGATTGTTGGCTTGGTGCATTCGTCGAGCACCTCGATCCAGCTTGTGGGAACCAACCTGCGCCGTTCGGCCACCGGGCTGCCGATCTGGCGGCCTTCCTTCACGTCCGCGCCAGCGCAAAAGCCGCGCGCGCCCGCCCCGCATAAAACGATGACGCGGGTGTTCTCGTCTTCCTCAAGCTGACGAACCGTTGTCTTGAAAGCTTGGCGAAGTGGCTCGTTGAAAGCATTGATCGCATCTGGCCTATTGAGCGTGATCCTGGAGACGAGCCCCACCCGTGCCACCACCAATGGTTGCTCCGCTTCGGACATTGGACCGATCTAACCCTTCCCCCCGGACGCTGACCCGCGCAATGCTGCGGTTATCACGTCGAAATCGAACTCTTGCGAAAATATATATACTTCAGACACACCGAAAATATACACGGCGCCACTCGGTGCAAGCAGTTTCTGGTTTTCAGGCCAACTTGCGGGGTGTGTCAACGAAATGGGAGTGGAGGGAGTCGGTAAAAGGTGCGCTCGTGCAAGCCTGCCAAGCCGAGCTCGCTGCACCGCAGCGACCCCTGTTTCAAGAGACGCAGCAATGCCGGCAGAGATTTTAGTATTCAAAAAGCCACATTTCCGTATATTCTAAATTAATGGCGGCATTGCTTGCGGGCTTAGACCGTCGATTTGTCTGCGGGATGGGGTGATCCGAAGTGGATGGGGTTGTTTTGAAACAGATCTTGCTGGGAACGGGCATGCTCGGCGCGGCGATGGTCGCTGACTGGGTCGGTGCGTTTGTGCTTTTTCCCGCCCGTCAGCCATCCACTCGCTCGGATGCCTGACATGCAGTCCATCGCCGAGAGGATCATATCGCGACTGTCCATGCCATTTGCCTGGTCCAGCCTGCTGTGTGCGATGGGCGCCACCTGCTTGGCATCCTGTCAACCGACGGCCGTGGCCACGGCGCCTACGGCGAATTCCGCCATCGCGCAGCTTGCCGACGATTCCAGCGGTGACGACTGGCCGGGATTTGGCAGAACTTATGGTGAGCAACATTACAGTCCTTTGACGCAGATCGACCTCGACACGGTCGGGGGCCTCGGCTTGGCGTGGAGCCACGATTTGGTCTCCAACGAGAACAGTGCGACGGGACCGATTGAGATCGACGACGTTGTCTATTTTGCGAGCGGCTACAGCCACGTCCAGGCGCTCGATGCACAAACCGGAAAAATGATCTGGGAGTACGACCCTGGCGCTGCGGAAGCCGCAGGTAGAAGGTTGCGGCAGGGCTGGGGCAGTCGGGGCGTCGCCTGGTGGGATGGCATGATCTATACCGGCACGCAGGACGGCCGCTTAATCGCGATCGACGCCAGGACCGGGAAACCGGTATGGAGCGTGATGACGCTGGAAGAAGGCGATTACCGCTTCATTTCTGGCCCCCCGCGCGTGTTCGACGGCAAAGTGATCATAGGACACGGCGGTGCCGACGCGGCCGCGACACGCGGTTACGTCACTGCTTATGACGCGCAGACCGGCAAGCAGCTGTGGCGGTTCTACACCGTTCCGGGCAACCCTGCAGACGGGTTCGAGGACGACGCGCAGGCCATGGCGGCCGGGACCTGGTCGGGCGAATGGTGGAAACATGGGGGTGGCGGTACAGTCTGGAACGCCATCACCTACGACGCCGATCTAAACCGGATCTACATCGGCACCGGAAATGGGGCACCCTGGGATTACCGCATCCGTTCCGAAGGCAAGGGGGACAACCTGTTCCTGTCCTCGATCGTCGCGCTCGACGCGAATACGGGCAAGTATATCTGGCATTATCAGACGAACCCGGCCGAAAGCTGGGATTACAACGCATCGATGGATATCGAGCTTGCCGACCTGCCGATCCGTGGGACATTGCGCAAAGTCTTGATGACTGCGCCCAAGAACGGGTTCTTCTACGTAATCGATCGGACCGACGGCAAGCTGATCTCGGCCGAGAAATACGTCCCGGTCACCTGGGCCACCGGCATCGACATGAAGACCGGCCGCCCGATCGAGGCCGATGGACTCCGGTCAACCGACAGGCCGTTTACGATGGCTCCCGGAACTTTCGGCGCGCACAGCTGGATGCCGATGGCGTTCAGTCCGAAGACCTCGCTGGCCTATATTCCCGCGATCCAGTCGTCGACGGTCTTCGATCCGACGGTCATCGATCCGGGAACGTGGCAACGCCCGCCCGATAACGTGCTCGACGGCGGTATCGCGGCAAGCTTCCCGCTCGACAACCAGCCGTCCAGCGCGTTGGTGGCGATCGATCCGCTCACCCAGAAGCAGCGCTGGCGCGTCGAGACGCCCGGTTTCGTGAGCGGCGGGGTCCTGGCGACCGGCGGCGGGCTTGTCTTCCAGGGGCATGTCGACGGCACTTTCAATGCCTTCGATGCGGAAACCGGCAGGAAAGTCTGGTCGTTCGACGCAGGTACCGCGATCATCGGTCCGCCGATCAGCTACCGCGCAGGAGGCAGGCAGTACGTCACCGTGCTCAGCGGTCTTGGCACGTCGAGCGCCTATCTCGGACCGATGCTGGCGAAATATAATCTGACGCCTGCCAAGCAACGGCGGCGCGTGTTGACATTCGCTCTTGGCGGAAAGGTGCGCCTGCCCGTCGAGCGCAAGAGCCCGGTCGAGATATCCGCTGAAGGATTGGGTGCGCCCGACCCGGCAGCGGAAGATGCCGGTTTTCCGATTTACGCACAAAGATGCGCTGTGTGCCACGGCATGCGTGCGGTCGCCGTTGGCCCGGCACCCGACCTGCGCGCCTCGATGGTCGTGAGGTCTCCCGACGCGCTTGCCTCGGTCCTGGAGGATGGAATACTGGCGTCGCGCGGCATGCCGAAGTTCGACGAGCTTTCCGCTGGACAGCGCGAGCAGGTGCGCAAATACATCCTTGCCATGGCCCGGGCGGATCGCGCCGATACGCAGTCAAAACGCAACTGATGGCGCAGGACCCTGGTGCACAGTTCAGGTCACGAAACCGGACCCAGCCAGGGCTTTGAGGCGATCAATGACGATGAGCGAGAAATGCTGACATTTCCCCACTTCGAGCCGACCTTTCCGCGCGAACAGTGGACCTTGCCACAGGTGCTCGAACACCAGGCCCGGGTGCGCGGCAGTGCCCGTTATCTGACGTGGAACGACGGTCCGAGTTTCAGCTTCGCCGAAACCAACGCCATGGCCAACCGCCTGGCGCATGGCTTCGCCACCCACGGTGTCGGCAAGGGCGACATGGTCGGTCTGCTTTTGCCCAATTGCGCCGAATTTATTTTCGCGTGGTTCGGACTAGCCAAGATCGGCGCCGTCGAAGTTGCGATCAGCGATGCATACAAAGGCCGCTTTCTCGCCCATCCGATCAACCTGTCCAAGGCGCGCATTCTGGTGACTACCGCACAGCTCGCCGAACGGGTGCGGGAAATCGAAGCCGACCTGCCGGGTTTGCAGACGATATTCCTGGTCGATGACGGTTCGGGCCACATCTGCCCCGATTTCAACCGAATAGCGGTGCGCGACTTCACCGATCTTGTGAGCGATCGCGTGGAAGATCCGGGCGTAAAGGTGCAACCGACCGATCCGGTCGCGGTGCTGATGACGTCTGGCACCACCGGCGTTTCGAAGGGCGTTCTGATGTCGCATTCGCAGTTCTACTTCTTTGCGGAAGAGGACCTGCAACTTACCCGGTTGACCGCCGATGACGTCTACATGACGGGCTTTCCACTTTTCCACGGCAATGCGCAATTTCTCTCGGTCTATCCCGCGCTCATCGCGGGGGCGGGCCTCGCGCTTTATCCGCGTTTCAGCGCAGGCGACTGGGCCAGTCGCGCTGTCCGCAGCGGTGCGACCGTCACCAACCTGCTTGGCGCCACGATGTCGTTTATCCTGGCGAAACCGGAAACGCCCGACGATCAAGCGCACGCGGTGCGAACCATTTACGCAGCTCCGCTCGACCCTGAGCTGGGTCGGCGCTTTACCGAACGGTTCGGAGTGTCGGACTATGTCGACGGTTTCGGGCAGACCGAGATTTCGAACGTCTTCATGACCCCGCCGGGCGAGCCTCGACCGGCCGGAGCTTCGGGAGTGCTGGTCGACCAGTGGTTCGAAGTGCGTCTTGTCGATTCGGAAACCGGGTGCGATGTCGCCGATGGCGATGTTGGTGAATTGCTCGTGCGCCCGCGCGCCGATTGCATCATCTGCATGGAATATCTCGGCATGCCGGAGAAGACGGTCGAAGCATGGCGAAACCTCTGGTTTCATACCGGCGATGGCATGCGCCGCGATGCGCGGGGTTGGTATTATTTCGCGGATCGAGTGAAGGACTCATTGCGCCGACGCGGTGAAAATATCTCGTCGTTCGAGGTGGAAGCCGGAGTACGAGCACACCCTTCGGTTCAGGACTGCGCCGTTGTCGGCGTCCGCGCCGACGAGGCGGGGGGCGAGGACGAGGTCATGGTATTTGTCGTTCTGCAAGAAGGCGCCGAACCCGACGCCGCGGCGATTATCGCCTGCTGTGAACGGGAGCTTCCGGCTTTTATGGTGCCCCGCTATGTCCAGTTTCTGTCCGGCCTACCTCTTACTGCGACAGAGAAGGTCCGCAAAAAGGAACTTCGTGAAATGGGAATCACGGATTTAACGTGGGACAGGCTGGCACAGGTAGCCACCGCACAAGGCGGTGCGTAGCCTCATTTCCGCATTCGAAATTGTATCGGGCCAAATCGTATCAGGCCAAATCGTCTCAAGACTGTCGCGGAACCAGAACCCATGAATTTCAACCTGACCGACGACCAGCGCCAGCTTCAGGAAGCGGCGCGCGAATTCGCCCGTGGCGAGCTGCCCGCCATCGCGGCCGAACTGGAACGCGACAACAAGCCGCCCAGCCGCGAACTGGTGAAGCGTTTTGCCGAGCTCGGCTTTCTCGGCATCAACGTGTCGAGCGACCTTGGCGGGCTTGGCATGGGCAATATCGAAGCGCTGATCGTGCTGGAGGAATTCGGCAAGATTTCGTCGGCCAT
>NZ_RXOL01000003.1 GCF_004004515.1 Croceicoccus ponticola | reverse complement strand
ACCTCGACACCAAGACCGTCGAAGTCGACAATTCGCGCGTGCACCTGACCGGCAAGGAATACGCGATGCTCGAACTGCTTTCGCTGCGCAAGGGCACGACGTTGACCAAGGAAATGTTCCTCAACCACCTGTATAACGGGATGGACGAGCCGGAATTGAAGATCATCGACGTCTTCATCTGCAAGTTGCGCAAGAAGCTGGCGACGGCATGCGGCGGCGACAATTACATCGAGACGGTCTGGGGCCGCGGCTACATACTGGACGACCCGCAGGAACTCTCTGCAGCTGCCTGATGCCGGGCTGTGACGGTCCAGCCATTTGCCTTCGGCGTGGGGCGCAGTCTGGGCCGTTTCCGGACTGTCTGGTTTGGGGCAGAATTACAAAATCACAGACATTTCACTGACCTTATTGCCAAAGCCTTCTCTTTGCCTCTGCTTCCTGTTCCGCATCAAGCGCTGAGCCTTTGGCCATCTCTTGCGCATGTGCCATCAGTTCCGCGCGGACACTGCCAGCCTGGCGATATACGCCACTCTCGATGTTACTGCCGTCAAGGCGGTCTATCACGCGCCAGCCTTGCGCATCCTTGCACGCGATACCGCCCTGTTCTGCCTCAGCGAAGGCACGGCAATAGGCACCCGAATGGTCACGAAAACTGAGCAGAATACGAACACGCGCATTGGCAGGTTGCGCGGCAACAAGCTGATCGTTGAGAGCAGCGGCGACCTGCTTGCCCGCATAACCCTCGTACGCGGTATCGCGAGGGATGAACAATGCCAGGATAAGCGATGCGGCTAGCGCTGGTCCCGCGATCCACCCCCACCGCGGAATGCCGGACCGCACGGCGGACTGGGATTCACGTCGCTTCGCCAGATCGACGACGTTGCCCTGGCGCTGCAACAAGGCGCCAAGGTGTTCCGGCACCGGATCGTCCAGGATTGGCGCGTAGTGCGCCGACAGCCGGGCGCGCAAGGCACGGTGCGCCGCGACTTCGCGTGCCAGTTCGGGATCGGCCGCCACGACACGTTCGACTTCGGCGTGCCGTTCCGGATCGAGTTCGCCATCGGCGAACGCCGCCAGTTCCTCGCGCGTCAGGCTCATGCCGCTTCTCCCAGCTTTACCAACAAGGCTTCACGGCCCCGAACCAGCCGGGAATTCAAGGTCCCGATCGGGCAGCCAACGATCTCGGCCGCTTCGCGATAAGTGTAGCCTTCGACCATCACCAGAAGCACCGCCTCGCGCTGGTCATCGGGCAGGCTCGCCATGGCGCGGTCCACGTCGCCCAACTGAACGGCAGCGTCCTGTGCGCCCAGCGCGCCGATGGCCACGCCAGCCTCTTCCGATACGAAAGTCTGCGACCGGCGTCCCCGTGCACGCTGTTCGTCAATCCACAAATTCCGCATGATCCGATACATCCAGCTGTCGAGGCGCGTGCCTGGCTCATAGCTTTCGCGACGAGTAAGGGCGCGTTCGATGGTAATCTGGCAAAGATCATCCCCATCGGCCCAATCGCGCGAGAGGCCTATCGCGAAACGTCGCAACCGAGGCAACAGGGCCACAACGCCATCTTCGAAACGATTGCTCAGGGTTTCTCTGCCTTTCATGGATTAAACGGATAGGGTGGCGCGTTTCATCCATGCTTAAGGCAGATTTTTGGACAATGGCACCGATGAGACGCATTTTCCTTGTGATCATGGCCGTTCTGGCGGTCACGGCACTGCCCGCGACGGCGCAACTGCGGTTGCCACCGATCGGCGTTCCGCCGCTCGGAAATGTCACAGACGCGGTCGGCGATACGGTTCAGGATGCGACTGCAGACGCAACGCGCGTTGCGGGACATTTGCTCCAAATCCGCGACAACAGGATTGCGAAGCTACTGCGCAGTCATCCCGACTCCATTGAGCGGGACAGCAACGGCGATCCGGCAAGGCGCGGCGAATTGTTTCTGCTGGATGCCCCCCCCGAAGCGCTGGCCATTGCCCGGCAAGCGGGATTTGTCGTCCGCGATACCGAGAAAATCGAAGGTCTGGACATAGAACTGGTTCGACTGATCGTTCCCAGGTCGCTGTCCTTGGCGGACGCCGAAGAGGCATTGCGCGACCTGTTGCCCGATGCCACCGTAAGCGCCGACAACCTCCACTTCCCTGCCGGTGGGGCGGCCGCATCGGCCATCCCCGTAATGTTGGCCGCGTCGGCAACATCGATCCGCTCCGCCGTCGGCATGATCGACGGTGCGCCCGGAAATCATGTTAGGCCGTCGTCTATACGCGGCTTTGTAGAGGGCGCGCCCTATCCAAGCAATCACGGCAGCGCGATCGCCTCGCTGCTTCGATACGCAGGCATTAAGGACTTTCGCGTGGCCGATGTTTACGGCACCGATCCGGCGGGCGGCAATGCACTGGCCATCGCCAAGGCACTCGGTTGGTTGACGCAAGGGGGCGCCAAGGTGATCTCCATAAGTCTCGTCGGCCCCCGCAATGCCTTGTTGGAAAAAGCGGTCGCGTCTGCGCAGCGCCAGGGTGTGATCATTGTCGCCGCCGTCGGAAACGATGGTCCGGCTGCACCGCCCGCCTACCCTGCATCCTACAACGACGTTCTGGCTGTAACCGCTGTAGACGGGCGCAATCGCGCATTACTCGAGGTGGGCAAGGCACGCCATCTCGATTACGCTGCGCCCGGTGCCAATCTGCGTGTCCGCAACGCTGAGGGCGAGCGTACGCGAGTACGCGGCACCTCGTTTGCCGTGCCTTTGGTAGCCGCCCGCGCTGCCGCCCATACCGGCAGCCGATCGCAGATCGTCGCTCAGCTCGACAAGGAAGCCGTCGATCTCGGCAAAAAGGGGGCCGACGATACCTACGGTCGCGGCCTTCTATGCGGTGATTGCCGTCCTTGACGAATTTTTTTCGCCCGACGTGAATTAAACGTCAGCCGCGATCCGTTTTCTCATCGAACGGACGGAACAAGCCCCGTTCGCACATTCGATGAAAGGACAAGATCATGAAGCCCTTCTTTATCTCAACCGCACTCGTCGTCCTCGCGGTGGCGGTTCCCGCCAACGCCCAGATCCTCGGAGGCGGCGGCGGCCTTGGCGGAATGATCGGCGGCACACTGAATGGCCAAGGTTCGATTGGCGGGCCGCTGAGCGCGCCGACCCAGACCGTGCGATCTGCAACGCGCGGCACAGTCGATGCCACCGCTAAGGCGGACGGTAACAAGTCGGTCGATACGCGAAGCGGCAGCGTTGCGGCCAATGGTAGCGCAGACGCTGGCATTGCAGGCTCGGTTGCTCACGCCACCCAGGCCCCTGTCGGAAATATTACCGGAACCGGTTCGGCTAGTGGATCGGCCTCAGGTAGCGGCAGCGCCAATGCCCAGTTGATCGGAACCGATCAGGTTCGCTCGACTGTGGGCTCTGCAGTTGGGGCCGCGAGCAGCGTTGCCACTCAGGCCCAGGGTACGGTTAATGGTGCAGCGAACACCGCAGCGAACGTCGCGGGCAATGTCTCCGGCACCGCTCAGGGTTCGGCCAATGGCATTACCGGACTTGCCGCCGGTCAACTCGCCGCCGCGGGCAGTGCTGCTGCGCAGGTCGATGGAGCCTTCGCAATTGCTAGCGGCACGCCTGTCTCCGGACCCGATGGCAATGCGTTCGGCACCGTCAGCCAGTTAACCGCGGACGCGCAAGGGCAGGTCGAGCAGGTGTTGGTCAGTGTCGACGGAATGAACGCCTTGCTCCCGGCCGGCAACTTCAGCGCCAGCGGCGATGCGCTTGTCTCCGCGATGAGCGAGGGTGAAGTCCGCCAGGTCGCGGAACAGCAGGCTGAGGACCACGCAGCCGAATAACCCCTGACCGTCAGTGCTCCCGGAGAAGCGGACTGTTTCTCCGGGAGCACCCTGAAACGACGACCATAGCGCCACGGAAACCGAAGCAAGCGAGGCATCTGCTTCTCGTGGCCGTGGCCTGCATCAAATCGACTGGATCAGAAACATGCGTAGCCTGCTTTCCTTCTTGCTACTTCTCACACCGGTTGCAGCCTTTGCCGATGAAAGTGCGGCCCCGGCTTCGCCCGAGAAGAATGGCGGGCCCCAGTTCGAGATTTCAACCGGTGTGGAATACGAAGAAGGCGATTATGGCACCGGTACCGAGATCAACATTCTATCGGCGCCGACGAGCCTGAAAGTAGCGACTGGCCGTCTCCAGCTTGTGGCAACATTACCCTACCGACGGGTCGAGGGCCCTTCGAACGTCGTCCCGGGTGGAGTGCTCGGCCTGCCGATCCTCTTCGATCCAAACCAACCGCAAAGTGACAACGTTACGCGCGAAGGTTGGGGCGATCTCGAGATCGGTGCGAGCTATTTCGTCCCGTCGAAAATCCTGAACATGGCGCTATCGGGTTGGGTCAAGCTGCCGACCGCAGAGAACAATCTCGGCACCGGCAAAAGCGACTACACGCTTGGGGCAGAAGTGTCTAAACCGCTTCCCGGTGGCATTATCCCATTTGCCAGCGTCAACTATACGCTGCCCGGCAGTCCGGAAGGCTACAATTTGCAGGACAGCTATGCTGCAACGGGAGGTCTTGCCGCAATGATTGGCTCCCGAACGCAAGCTTACGTGTCCTACCGCTATGCTGACAACGCAAGCGAACTGGTCGCCAGCGACCAACGTCTGATCACTGGCCTCAACAGCCGGCTTGGCAAAGCTTTCTCGCTCGGGCTGTACGGATCGGCGGGCATGTCCGAGGGCGCGCCCGAGTTCACGACCGGCCTTCGAATTGGAGTATCATTAAATTGAATGACCACTTACAGATTTGTCGCTGGCGGCCTACTTTCCGGTGTCTGACCCTAGGCCGAAGGAGATTGTCTGCTTACAGTGCTGTGACGCAGTGAAGCGGAAGGTCACCCGCTCCATCCACGAGGGTGCACGCGACATGGCTCGCGATATCGCCAGCACAGACGCCTATCTCGTCTCAAGTCGCCAGCGAAAGAAGGTCGAGATGCTGTTCGCTTACCTCAAGCGCATTCTGAATCCGGACCGTTTGCGGTTACGCGGTCCGAACGGCGCAAAATATGAGTTCCACCTCGCTGCCGCAGTCCAGGACTTCGCAAGCTGGCCAAGATACGGGCGGTGCCGCGCCTCGCAATGACCTGAGAGGCATCGCGGGAACGCTCGCCCGCTATCCGTTGCACTCCTCAACTCGAACCAGCAGCGAGTTTTTCACCACAATAAGGGCGCATGGCGGTTATTATCGTCTAACCAGCTTCCGAATTGCGGATTGCCATCCCGGCAGGTGGGGCAAACGGTGTACTGACGGATCTCGAAGCCTGGTCAACTCGGTCCGGCTCAGTTGCGTGAGAATCTCCCAATCCGCTTCGAACACATAGAGCGCATTTCCATATTCGAGGTTCTCGAGAGCGACGAGGCGATCTCCGAATTTCGCCCCGAAGTAGCCTGCAAATTTGCCTGTTCCAAGAATGAAGCCATCATGACCGAGGCGATCAAGGACTCTTAGTCTTTCGCCAGCAACTCTCAGTCGCTCTGGATTTCTCGGATTTCGAGACGCAAGTCGCTCCAGCACGCGATCCGTCGAGCCGACTGGCAAAAGCTCCCAGTCGACGTGCTGTATTCGGGCGAAATCGGCATCGGAGAGATCAGCGTCGAATACGTGCGCTTCCCCGATGGCTTCCCGAAGAAGGTGCACGTTGAACAGAAGGTCGGCAGCAAAACTCTCTGTCTCTCGGTCAAGAGGCTGGTCGACCCGAAATCGGACCAGCGCAGCATCTACCAAATTCTCTACAGCGCTCGCCGAGATGGTAAGCAGTTTCGCAGAGTGATGCTCGAGCGGATAAGCGTCGATCTGGCGGCTGATCAGGTGAAAGCTGGCGCTCTTCCAGCTCGGAGCCCAACTCGAAATCTCGCGGCTCTCCAGCGGAAGGTCGTCACGCCTGTCGGTCCAGCCATCCAGATTCCGGCGCGCGTACTTGCCGGATGACGGGGGCGGCGGTGCAGGGGGGCTTGCAACGATCTTTCCATCGCTCAGAGCCAATCCGAGGCCGCGGTACCTGTCGACCTTTTCGCTCCCGATATTCAGCACCGCAGCAACGACAACACGACTCGCGTCGGTGCGCTCCAGCTCGCGTTGGACCCACTTCGGAATATTCACAGGTCGAGGGGTCATTCGGCTTTGTTCCCATCCAATTTTTCGCGCATGATTGGGTAGAACCGATCCTCGAGCCGCCGCTTGTATCGGTCAGGGAGCGGATCGTTCATGCGGTCGAACATTGCGGTGTAGCGTTCCCAGAGGCCTGCCGTTGATCGCATGTGATCGAACGGCGGCTTCTTCATGGCCGCGCACTCGCGGTAGCTGGCAGCAAACATCGAGATCTCCGTTTGCAGCTCGTCGCGGAGCTCGAGCATCCGATCCCACTTCATCTTCTCGTCGTGTGTCATCGGCCCTTCGTAGCGGACCTCCGCACGGCGCATGTCGAGGATGACATCGTCGGGATGGGGGACGACGTCCGGTTCAGGGAGGCCATGCTTGCGGGCGTGCTCGAACGCCTGCTGCCAACCGATCTTGTACTCGCATGCTGTCTCGAAGTGGCTCGAACGGAGCCGGCGGTCTTCCTCTTCGATACCGCGCACGAGTTCCGCCATCGTCGCCTGGGCGAGCCGGTTCCCCTTCATCGCCGAGACACCCATCGACCGGAACACGGCCTTGATGACCGGGAGTTCGACGATCCGTTCGCCTTCGCGAATACTGATCGTGCGATAGGCTTCTTCAAGCAGCATCTGATTGGCGGGCTGGGTTCCGAAGTCGAGACCTTGGCCCTTGGGCACCTTGTTCTTTGCGCCGCGTGGTCGGCCGGAAGGATTGCCCGAGCGGCCTTTCTCGAACCGATGTTCCGCAGGTGGCCTCCCGTATCCGACCGCGTATGTGGCTGGCAGGTTGTCAGCTTCCGAAGCTGTGTCATTCTCCTGGTCCCTGACTTTACGCTGCGCCCCGCCGGCCATCACGCCGCCTCGCTGCCAAGCTCGAGACCAAGGCGGGCTTCAGTGAGTGCCTCAAAGGTCTCGCCCGTCACCGTAAGCGTGGCGCGCTTACCGGTGTAAGCTTCCCAGCGTCTGACGATGGTATCGCAGTAAAGCGGGTCGTACTCGACCAGGCGCGCCGAACGCCCGGTCTTCTCGGCGGCGATCAGCGTCGACCCCGATCCGCCGAACGCATCGAGCACGATCTCGCCGCGGCGCGAGCAGTCGCGGATCGCGTCGGCGATAAGTGCGACCGGCTTTACGGTCGGGTGCATCGCGAGCTCCTCCGAACGGCTCGCACCGATCGAGCTGATCCCGGCGTAGTCCCAGACATTGGTGCGGTAACGCCCTGTCTGGCCGAGACCGAAGCTGTTGGTGTGTTCGGCCGTACCCTGCTTAAACACGAAGACAAGCTCGTGCTTGGAGCGGTAGAACGCGCCCATGCCGCCGTTGGTCTTGTTCCACACGACGACGTTCTTGAGCTCGGTGAAGGCCTCCTCTCCGGCGGCGAGCAGTTCACCCATGTGTCGCCAGTCCATGCAGACGTAGGCGATGCCGCCGTCGCGCATGGCGGAGGCCACATTACCAAGGGTCTCAGTCAGAAACCCGGTGAATTGCGCCCGGTTCATTTCACCCGACGCAAACGCGAACTCGCGGTGCTTGACGGTGCCGAGCCCGCAGACGTTGCCATCGATCTTCACATTGTAAGGCGGATCGGTGAAGACGAGGTCAGCCTTCTCTCTTTCCATCAGTGCCTCGAAGTCGACCGCACTGCGGGCATCGCCGCACAGCAGCCGATGCCGTCCAAGAAGCCACATGTCACCCCGCCGCGAGACTGCGGGGCCGGTAGCTATGACGACCGCATCGTCGACCGCATCCCTGGCATCGGGATCAGCCTCGCCGGCCTCCTCGATCACGAAGTCGACTTCGGCAAGACTGAACCCGGTCAGCTCGATATCGAACTCGAGATCGACCAGTGTCTGGAGCTCGATCGCGAGGATTTCCTTGTCCCACCCGGCGTTGAGCGCGAGCTTGTTGTCGGCCAGCACGTAGGCGCGACGTTCGGTCTCGGAGAGATGCGAAAGCGCAATAGTCGGCACCGTCTTCCACTTGAGCAGCTTAGCCGCTTCCACGCGACCGTGGCCGGCGATGATCTCGCCGTCGTCCGATATGAGCACGGGGTTGGTGAACCCGAACCGCTCGATTGAAGCGGCAATCTGCCTGACCTGCTTCTTTGAATGCGTCCTCGCGTTGCGAGTGTAGGGACGGAGCGAGGTAATTGCCCGATCCGTGACTTGTGTAATGCCCATCTCGACCTCCGAATCGTTTTGACCGAAGCCGTACTCATAAACTGAACGCTTGCAAATGTCAATCCTTGGCGTATGATATCGGCATTCTCGATTGAACGGACCCTCCAATGAGCTTCGCCAGCAAGCTGCATGACCTGCGCGTCGGCCAGCGCCTGTCACTCCAGGACGTCGCCAACGCCGTCGGCATATCGAAGGCCCACGTCTTCAACCTTGAGAAGGGGATCACGGCGAACCCGTCTATGGACCTCGTGGTCAAACTGGCCGAACTGTTCCGCGTGCGCGTGGCTGACCTCGTCGGCGAAAACCCCGAGGCCGACGACCAACCGGCTGAGGTGGTCGCCATGTTTCGCGACCTTAAGAACCTCGATCGCGGCGATCGCGAAACAATCAAGTTGATGATGGAGACCTTGAAGAAGCGGCGGGAACAAGAGGGTTGACGCTAAGTCGGATCGAGCTCGATGGGGTCGGTTCGCCTTCTGCACTCGCAGCGCGGATCCACGAACTCGATCCTGATCTGGCGCTAGATTTCTCGATCGAGGACTTGTGCCGGCGGCTCGATATTCTGGACATCGAGGACCAGCCCGTGACCTCGTTCGCTGCGATGTTGCTCATGCACCCCGACAAGGCGTGGGGCTCCATTGTCGTAGCGCAAGGCACGTCGCCCCGGCGTCGGCGATTCTCGATCGGGCACGAGTTGGGTCATTTCCTGATCGGTAGCCATCGGCCGCGCGATGGCGAACAGTTCGCCTGCTCGCACGCAGACCTGCGCCTCGAAAATCCTCGCGAAGCCAACCGGGCAAGGAAGATGGAGGTCGAGGCGAACCGCTTCGCGGCTTCGCTACTCATGCCGCCGAAGCGGATCCGGTCCAATCTCAGGAGCCGGCAGCCGGACCTCGACGAAGCCGTCCGGTTGGCCGGCGAGTTCAACGTCAGCAAGGCGGCGATGGCGCGAAGCTACGTTGATGCACATCGCGAGACGCTCGCCCTCGTCGTCGTCAGGGATGGACGGCTTGTTCAGGCCCATCGGCCAGATGACTTCCCGTGGATCGCACCCAGGATTGGCGAGGCTGTTCCAATGGACTCGATCGCCAATGGACATCAGCTCTTGCCGGGGCAGGCCTCTCAGTTGGAGGAGTGCGAACCGGAGATCTGGTTGAGCTCGGGTGCCGCACGAAAGGTGGAATTGCTGAGCGAGCAGGTGCTAGTCCAGAACGACGGGTGGACGATGATCCTGCTCCACGCCGAAGGCGCCGAGACCGACTGACTGGCGTCAAGTCGGTCGGGCTCACCGACCCTCAACCGGTACGCTGTTCCGCCGGCAACTATTCACTGATCTGCAAAATTTTACTCCCTGTTCGGGCAGAAAGATTCCCTGTTCTGCGCGCAGGGAATTTGACCCAGGAAATGGCTGAATCCTGCGGTTTCGAAGGCCTCGGCAGTGTCGGATTGGGTGCCGAAAAATGCACTTTCCCTGTAAATTCCCTGTATATCAGGGAAAACAGCGTAGAGACCCGTTCGCTCGGGACTGCGTCGCGCACCAAGCAGTAGAAAAACCCTTCCGAGACAAGTACTTAACTTGCCCTTCGGGGAAAGTGGCGCAGTTCTGCGGGCTTCACGGGCATCCATTGTGCCCCCTGGGGCCAGAGACAGTCCAGATGGTCTCACTATTGGGTAAGAACGTGCGAAAATCTCTGCGCGGAATTTCCTCGCCTCAGGTCAAAGCTGCTTTGTTTTCGTCATCTGCCTGGTCGGTTTAGGCGACGAAAGTCGATTGGGCGTGTCCATTTTGAGCCAAGGAATGCTTCCCCAGCCCATCACTTGGCCCCCGATGCATTCCTCCTGCTCGCGCTTCCTGTTCGTGCGATGCTCGAGGTAGATCGTATATCGCGCAATCGGACGAATCAGATCCAGGCAAGCCTCGGTCATTTGTCTTTTGGTTTTCGGGAGCTGGTGTCTTCGCCCGCCTGAACCTGATACGACTTACGCCATGATCAGTCGGCGCTCTGCGATTGCTGGATTCTGTGTGGCGGCCACGTGGAGAATGCCTGTTCTTGCGTCCGGACGGAATGGCGTTCGCAAGCCTCCGCGTCTTCGCGAAGGCGACACAGTCGGGTTGGTTGCGCCGGCAATGTTCAGTGATGACGCTGGTGAAGTGGAAAAGATCAAGCGCACCATTTCAGACATCGGTCTCAACCCCAAGGTCAGCGAGAATGTGACATCACGATACGGCTATCTGGCCGGCACTGATCAGCAACGGGCCAAGGCTCTCAACGCCATGTACGCCGACAAGAGCGTCCGCGCAGTCTTCGCCGTTCATGGCGGTTGGGGGTCGGCGCGGATTCTTCCGCTGTTGGATTGGAGCCTCATCCGCGCAAATCCGAAGCTGTTGATTGGCTCGAGCGACATCACTGCACTTCACCTCGCAATCGCCGCTCGTGCAAACTTCCCAACGATCCACGGCCCCAACTCGTTCTACAGCTGGCAGGAACTCAGCCTGGACAGTTTGCGGCAAATCGCCTTCGATGGCGGGACACCGACATTCACAAGCCCCTATGTGAACCAGAATGAAGCGACGGCCCCAGATCGGTGGCGCGTCACAACGATCCGCAAGGGCAAGGCCTCGGGAAAACTCCTCGGCGGCAACCTTTCGGTTCTTGCTGCGCTGGTCGGCACGCCCTGGCTGCCCGACTTTGATGGCGCGATCCTTTTCCTGGAAGAGGCAGGTGAGGCCGAATACCGGATCGATCGTATGATGACCCAACTCGGGCAAGCGGGAATTCTCGGGAGGGTCGCAGGCGTCGTTTTTGGACAATGCACGCGCTGCACAACAGACATTCCCGGCTATGCAGGCTTCACCATTCCCGAAGTTTTGCGCCAGTATCTGGAGCCGCTCGGCGTTCCTGCGTTCTCGGGTGCGAACATCGGGCACGTGGCCAATCAGTTCTGCCTCCCCGTTGGTGTCCGGGTTGAGATCGATGCCCATGCTGGATCGATCAGGATGCTTGAACCAGCAGTTGCTATTTAGGGATTTCCACCTGTCGAACTCAGAGCGTTGGGAAAGCTAGGCGGCACCTGGCGAGTGCACTTGATCAACAAACCGAACTCAGATCCGCCATTGGGTCAAAATTGGAGACTGGCGGCCTTCAAGGATCCGAAACTACGCGACGAAATTCGGCAAAGGTCCACTTGGGGTCAAACGCAACAAAAGTTGGATAGTCTGCGCGGGCACAAAACAGTCCTAAACTACTGAAAAATTATGATCAAATGCTAAAAACCTTTGGCAGAAAACTGCCCGTCCGGGATCGGGCGGGCCCTGCCGGTTTTCGGCTCGGAGACGCGCTAGGGTCCAGATCGGTCATTTGGGGTGCCGAAACTGATCACTCAATATCGGCCTTGATAATGGAATGCCAAAAGTTGCGGTCGTTTTGTCATTAAATTCGAGTCTTCTCGAGAGCACCAAACAGTCAGCCAAGCAGACATAATGTCGCCCTCGGGTGCCCTGTGGCATGAAAGTGGCGCAGTTCTGCGGGGTTTGACGCCCCCAAATTCTGAGTCGTGGGCGAGAGCGCGCGATGTTGTGGCGAAATGCCGGCCAACTCGCCCGCCCCCACTTCCGAAAGCCGACCGTCTCCAAGCGTCCCAAGCTCAGCCATTTCACATATTGGCGGTTATTCGATTCCGGATTGAGGGTTTTAAAACGGACTGCAATCTTTCAAGTGTTGCGAGTTGCCTGCCGGATCGATTGCATCTAATCACTCTTGTGCGGGCCAGAGCAACCTCCCGGTCAGGCGGTTCGCCCAAGCGTTGCCTCATGAACCTGCCGCGGCGGGACCGGAGGTCTTGCGAGTATGGTCGCTACATCCAACCATTTCCCCAGTTTGTCGGAATTGACGCAGGTTTCGGCGCGCATCGGTTGCCTGTCGTTCGGCGGGCCGGCGGGGCAGATTGCGCTGATGCATCGCGAGCTGGTCGAAGACCGGCGCTGGGTCGACGAAGACGAATATCTACGGGCCCTGAATTTGTGCCACCTGCTACCGGGGCCGGAGGCGCAGCAGCTCGCGACATGGATCGGTTGGAAGCTGCATGGCTGGAAAGGCGGGCTGATAGCCGGCGGCCTGTTCGTCGTTCCGGGCGCGCTTGTGATGCTGGCGCTGTCGATGCTCTATGCCGTGGCGGCCGACTTGCAGTGGTTCGCCGGTCTGTTTCTAGGCATCAAGGCGGCGGTGCTGGCCATTATCGTGCAGGCGCTGATCAGGATCGGCGGGCGCGCGCTGAAAACCACGCTCCAGCGATGTCTCGCGGCCACTGCCTTTGTCGCATTGTTCCTGTTCGACGCGCCGTTTCCGCTGGTCATGCTGGCTGCGCTGGCGCTTGGCGCGCTTGTGGCCGCGAGGCGACCGGGCCTGTTGGCGGTAAAGCCGCTGGAACCGACTTCCGAACCCTTGGCAAGTGCGTGGCCCGCAAGCGTCAAGGCGGCTGTGGTCTGGGGCGCGGTATGGGCAGCGCCGATGATCGCGGTCCTGGTATTGCTGGGGCGCGACCATGTGTTGTGGGACATCGGCGTGTTCTTTTCGCAACTGGCCGTGGTCACTTTCGGCGGCGCTTACGCGGTGCTGGCCTATATGGCGCAAGAGGCGGTGAGCGGGTTCGGCTGGCTGTCGCCGGGCGAAATGGCTGACGGGCTGGGCCTTGCCGAAACGACACCCGGACCGCTCATCATGGTTACCCAGTTTGTCGGGTTCCTCGCGGCCATGCGCGCGCCCGATCCCTTCGGGCCAATTCTTGCCGGTGTGCTGGGTGCGGCGCTGACGACATGGGTGACCTTTGCGCCATGCTTCATGTGGATTTTCGTCTTTGCCCCATGGATAGACCGGATGCAGCGATCGCCCGCGCTTCAGGGCGGGCTTGCAGGGGTTACGGCAGCTGTCGTGGGCGTGATCGCCAACCTCGCGCTGTGGTTCATGCTGCATGTGCTGTTTGCGAAGCTGACGTCCAATGAAATGGGCCCGCTCCGCTGGCAGGCGCCCGATCTTGCCAGTCTTGATTGGCGCGCGGCCCTGATTGCTCTGGTGTCTGCGGCGCTGATCTTCGGACTGAAATGGGGCATCGTCAGGACCCTTGCCGTGGCGGCGGGATTGGGGCTGGCGCTTCACATGACAGTCTGAGCGCGGCATCAATCTTGACTGGATATTCTACCGGCGCGATAGACAAGGCGCCGTGTTATCCCAGAAAACCCGTTACGCGATACGCGCCATGCAGCACTTGGCCGACTGCCATGGTCAAGGCCCCGTGCAGCTGGCCGAGATCGCCGAAAAGCAGAATATCCCGGTCAAGTTCCTCACCGTGATCCTGTCCGAACTGACGCGCTTCGGCCTCGTCGAATCGCAGCGCGGGCGCGATGGGGGATACTGGCTGGCGCTATCGCCCATCGACATCACATATGGCGATCTGATCCGGATCATGCGCGGATCGCTGGCGCTGGTCCCCTGCGCCAGTCGCTTTGCGCATGAAAAATGCAAGAACTGTGTCGAAGAAGGCGAGTGCCGAACTCGCGCGCTGATGCTCGACGTGCGGGACCACACGGCGCGCCTGCTCGATTCCAGGCGCCTGTCGGATCGGATCGAACCCGTCCCTGCTTTCACGGACGAGGACTTCTCCGCTTCCTGACAGGCGCGACCTACCGCGCAAAGCCTGCCTTTTGCCGCAAGTTCAAAATCTTTGGCGGCCGCCATATTGTCAACTTATTTGCTTGAGAATAGAGAGTCGGTGCGGTGCTAAGCCGTTAAACGAAAGGTCAGGCAATGCCGAAAGACGACAAGCAAACCGGCCAGACCGCCGGAATCTTGCCAGAAACGCTGGGTGTCATCACCGACGCCCTTTCCCGTCTGCGCTATGGCGCGATCCAGCTCACGGTACACGACGGGCGGGTCATGCAAATCGACGTGACCGAACGCAGGCGGATCGGCGACTGAGCGGTCGACCGGACCCCAAGACAGGTCCGCACCAAATCCCAAGCCATATGCGCCACCATCTTCATCCTTACGACCAGCAGACCGGACAGCCGGATGCATTCCAGTTTCTGAAAGCGAAACCATGCATTCGAAATCATTCCACGGCCTGCTGCTGCTCAGCGCGACGCTCGTCCCCACGACCCCTGCTTTTGCGCAGGACGAATCTGCTGCCACAATCCCTGAACCTAAGGCCAATACCGGTGTCGTTGCCGGTGCCGTCGCCGTTGCCGGTTCCGGCGCAGTGTCCGGCGATACCATCATGGTAACCGCACGCCGGCGGGAGGAAACCGCGCAGGAAGTTCCCGTGGCGATCAGCGTGCTGAGCGGCGAACAGCTTGATGCCACCGGCGCGTTCAACGTCCAGCGGCTGCAGCAGTTGACCCCGGCGCTGAACTTCTATTCGTCCAATCCGCGCAACACCGCTATCAACATCCGTGGCATCGGGGTGCCGTTCGGGCTGACCAACGACGGGTTCGACCAAGGCGTGGGCATCTATGTCGACGACGTCTATTTCGCGCGCATCGCGTCGGCCACGCTCGACTTTCTCGACGTTGATCGGATCGAGGTGCTGCGCGGGCCGCAAGGCACGCTCTATGGCAAGAACACCACGGCAGGCGCGGTCAACATCACGACCCGGCGCCCGACCTTCGATTTCGAAGGGAGTGCCGAGGTCACTTTCGGCAACCTCGGTTTCAAGCAGGCCAAGGCATCGCTGTCCGGCCCCCTGGCCGACGAATTGGCGGCGCGCTTCGCCATTTCATCGACCGGTCGGCGAGGAACAATTTACAACGTCACGTCGAACAACTGGATCAACGAACAGGACAATCTTGGATTGCGCGCCCAGCTGCTGTGGCAGCCAAGCGACGATGTCGAAGTGCTTTTCGCAGGCGACGTCAGCCGTCAGAACCCCGAATGCTGCGCCCAGATATACGTGCGCACCGCGGCGACCCAGCGAACGCTCGATCGGCAATACGATGCACTTGCCGCGGCGCAGGGGTATGCGGTCGTAAGCACGAACCCGTTTGATCGGCTGACCGACGTCGATGCACCGCTCAATGCCGATAATGAAATCGGCGGCGGCTCGGTGCGGGTGATCTGGGACACGGGACCCGGAACGCTCACGTCGATCACGGCATACCGCTATTGGGACTGGTTGCCTGAAAACGATCGCGACTTCACCGGGCTGCCGATCAACACGGCGTCCAACAATCCGTCGCAACAAACCCAATATACGCAAGAGCTCCGCTATTCGCAGAAAGGCGAAAACTACGACTTCCTGCTCGGGGCCTTTGGCTTCAGGCAGGAAGTTCGGACCGAAGGTCTGACCCGCTTCGGGCCTGCTGCCAGCCGTTGGCTGCTTGCGCCGTCCAACGCGCTGTCGAACGATCCGAGCGTTCTGGACGGGCTGACCGCCAACAACGACATCCGTCTCGACAACACCAGCCTTGCCGTGTTCGGCCAGTTTACCTGGCAGGTTTCGGACCGGCTCAGCATCCAGCCCGGTTTCCGCGTCAATTACGACAAGAAGGTTGGACTCTATGACTCCGTGGTCGTCAACGGGGCCGGGGAACTCGTCACTTTTGCCAGCACCGATCCCCGCATCGTGGCGCAGCGCGGGGTTGCTTCGCCCCAGCGGTTCGCGCCCAAATTTTCAGACTGGAACTTCAGTTACGACCTGACGGCGACGTACCGTCTGGGCGATGACGTCCACGGCTATGCGACTTACGCCAAGACCTTCAAGCCCGGCGGCGTGAACCTGAACGGTGTGCCCAACGATGCCGTCGGCAATCCGATCCTGGCTGCGGGCACGGTGCTGCCCGAATCGGTTGCGCACTATGAAGTTGGGGTAAAGTCGCAGTTCTGGGACGGCCGGGTCACGCTCAACCTCGGGGCATTCCGGACCGATATTCAGAATTATCAGGCATTGGTCGTCAACGGTCAGTTCGGCGTGCAGCGCGGCTATCTCGCGAATGCCGAAGCCGTCCGTACGCAGGGCATCGAATGGGACGTATCGATCCGCCCGACCGAGCGTTTGAATGCCTATGTCGCCGGGTCGTATACCGATGCCACCTATCGCCAGTTCGCTGACGCGCCCTGCCCGCCCGAATTGTCGGGGGGCGGGTCGGGCGCAGTCATCGGCAGTCCCGGCGCGCCTGGCACCAACAGCCCGGCAAACTGCGACATATCCGGGCAGGATTTGCCGGGTATTTCCAAATGGGTGTTCTCCTATGGCGCCGAAGCGAACGCGCCGGTGAGCTTTCTGGGGCAAGAGAGCGAAGTCTATGTGGGCGTCGATGCGAACACCCGATCCGGCTTCTCGTCGAACCCAACGCCGTCGATCTACACCCAGGTCGGGGGCTACACGATCGCCAACTTCCGCGCAGGATTTCGCAGCGACGACGGCCTCAACGTGTTCGGCTGGCTGCGCAACGCTTTTGATGCCCAATACTTCGAGCAGCTCGCAGTGCCATCGGGCAACACTGGCCTGATCGTGGGGCAGCCCGGCGATCAGCGAACGTACGGACTTACAATCGCCGCCAAATTCTGATCAATCGCGAACTTGCGAAGGGGACTACCTCATGTTCGATTTCATGGCGGATATAACCATCTATCATCTGCTGCCGTTCATCGCGGTCGGCTTTGCGGCACAGATGATCGACGGCGCGCTGGGTATGGCATTTGGCGTGATTTCGCAGACCTTGCTGGTCAGCGTTCTGGGCATCCCGCCGGCCAGCGCTTCGGCCAGTGTCCATCTCGTTGAAATGTTCACGACCAGCGCTTCGGGGGCCAGCCACATCTGGCACCGGAATATCGACTGGCGCCTGTTCCGCAGGTTGGTGCCGTTCGGTGTGCTGGGCGGTGTGAGTGGGGCTTACTTGCTGTCGAATATCGATGCCTCGGTCGCTAAGCCTTTCGTGATGATGTACCTGACGGGGATCGGCTTCTACTTGTTGTGGAAGGCGTTTCGCGAACTGCAAACCGATGTGCGGGATCCCCGGTATACTGCGCCGCTGGCAGTGGCTGGCGGATTTCTCGATGCCGCGGGCGGTGGCGGCTGGGGCCCGGTGGTGACATCCAACCTGCTGGTTCAGGGCAGCGATCCGCGCAAGACGATCGGCACGGTAAACACTGCCGAATTTCTGCTGACCACCTCGATCTCGATCACCTTCATCGCATCGATCGGGCTGGAGGCGTTCACGGTTGCGACAATGGGCCTGATCGTCGGCGGGGTTGCCGCAGCACCGTTCGGCGCGGTGATCGCCAAGCGCGTCAAGCCTCGCCTGTTGCTGTGCGCGGTTGCCGTGGTGCTGGTTGCGACCAGCATGTTCTCGATCATCCGCGCCTGGCCGATCTTCTAGGTCGAGCTGGGGCGGCCCGACAATCCGTAGGGCCTGGAATTCCGGACGTTTGGGAGCGCCGAACATGGATAGCGAACTTGTCACGATCTGCCTGCTGACAGGGGTCATCAACCTCATCGGCGCGCTTGCCTATGCCGCGCGAATTGCAGGGGTCCGGACCCGGCGGATCGCGCTGAGTTTCGCTCTCTTCAACATCCTGCTGCTGATATCGCGCACGTCCAACGGATTTCTCGGTCCTTTCATCGCCAAACGGATCGAGACCGCGCTTTTGACGGACGGCGGGGGCGCGACCTTGCTGTGGGATCTGAGGATCGTCCTGTTCTCGGCCGCGTTGGCGGTTGCCCTTGGCATATTGCTGGTGCCGACGGGGCAGCGGCTGTTTGCCCGGGCGATCCTTTCCTTTCAGCATAACCGTTCGACGACGCGGCTCATCCTGCGCACCGCGACGCCGGCGGGCTTGCGCACCATACGGGAATCGATTGCGATCCCGTCGTCCGAAACCGTGCGCGCCCTTGGCAAACCGCGCGGCGTGAGTTGGAGCGTGTTGCTTGCCAACTGCCTGGCGCAGGCGCTTTTGGTGGTGGGCGTCCTGTCATCGCTTTACGCAGGATATCTCAGCCCCGAATTCCGGGTCACCGCATCGCAGATGTCCGCCATCGTCAACGGCTTTGCCACCATCCTGCTGTTCGCGCTGATCGATCCGCAGATATCGGCCATGACCGACGACGTGGTCGATGGCACGATCCCCGAAACCGTGTTCCGGCGTACAATGGTATGGATTTCGATTAGCCGGCTGGTCGGCACCTTGTTGGCGCAGGCTCTGCTGCTGCCGGCCGCGATCTTGATCGCGAACACCTCGGAGATCCTCTAGTGCTGGTCTCTGGCTGATTTTATAAGCTAATTTGCGGTCGGCGACGACTTCCGCGAAATACTTCTGAGGCCTGAAAATGGCGATTCAGAAAGCGGGCGGTCATCAGTCTGATCAACCTGAATCTGCTCGCAAATTACATTTGAATGACCCAAAAATTTGATAGCCGTCGCAAAGGAGACTGTCTTTTCCTGACTCAAAAATTGACCATGGACTGCTGGCAGCATATCGCCCCTGTTTGCGTTATGAGATAGCATGTCCGATCGCCTGAAAGTCCTGCCTCAATACCTGCTGCCCAAGCAGCGTCTGACTACCTTCGCCGGGCGTATCGCCGGAGCGCGGGGCGGCTCGATGACGACGGCGCTGATCCGCTGGTTCGTAGCCAAATATGGCGTCGACATGAGCGAGGCCGAGAATTCTGATATTGCCAGCTACAAGACCTTCAACGAGTTTTTCACGCGTCGGCTGAAAGCCGGTGCGCGACCGTTGGCGTCGGCCGATTTCCTGTGCCCGGTAGACGGAACGATCAGCCAGTATGGCGCGATCGATGACGACCACATCCTGCAGGCCAAGGGTCATCGTTTCACGACCGCCGATTTGGTCGGCGGCGATGCTGAGCTGGCCGCCCTGTTCCGCCACGGCAGCTTTGCCAATCTGTACTTGTCACCTAAGGACTACCATCGCCTGCATATGCCATGCGACGGCACGCTAAGGCGCATGATCTACGTACCTGGCGCATTGTTTTCGGTGAATCCGACAACCGCGCGGGGCGTGCCCAACCTGTTCGCTCGCAATGAGCGTGTTGTGTGCGTATTCCAGTCGCCGCAACACGGTCCGTTCGTGATGGTGCTCGTTGGCGCGACCATTGTCGGAAGCATGGCTACCGTTTGGCACGGCGTGGTCAATGCAAAGCGGACCGGCGAGATCTCCGAGTGGACCTATGCCGATCAGGACATCGAGCTGAAGAAGGGCGAGGAAATGGGGCGTTTCCTGCTGGGTTCAACGATCGTGATGCTGTTCAGGCATGACACCATCGCCTTCAACGAAAACTGGGCTTCGGAACATCCGGTGCGCCTTGGCGAACTGATGGGCAATCGACCGTTTCACGAGCAGCAGTGACCGTCCGATTGCCTCGAAACGCATGATGTGGTCGGGCCCATCACCTGCGTAACGATGCTGCATGTGTGCTCCAAGTCATGCCGAGGGTGTGGCTCGAAGCCATCCACCACCCGGATTATGGCGAAGAGGTCATCAGTTGCACCGTCCTGCCGCCAAGCAACGGCGTATCGGCTTTACGATTGGCGAGCGGACTGCGCACAGATCGCAACTCTCACCGGGCGGGACATGGCTCGCGGCAAAGCTGGCTATTAAGCACGGGTTTGCAGCTAATAGCGCAGGTGGAAGCCACCATGTCCTAGCGAACATCGGCGCAGGGTACTGTGTTTAATGACCTTGCGGTGGCTGCCAACAGATTGATCGAGGAAGGCGACGTTTCGCGCATCCTGATTCTCGACTTCGATGTGCATCAGGGAGACGGGACCGTGGTGCTTAAGTCGGGCCATAGTGACATCTTTACGCTGTCGACCCACGCCGAAAAGAACTTCCCCTAGAGAAAGGGGCTCTCATCCTTGGACATCGCATTGCCTGATTTAACGAGCGATGACGAATATCTGGATGCCTTGGCTCGGTCTGCCGAAATGCACAGTTGGCAACGCTAAACTCACCTGCAAAACATCCGTGATGGGCGATGTAACCGGAGTGACAGGCTTGGCAGATCTTCGACGTACCCTCGCCCATCTTGCCGGCGCCAGCGTGCTGGCAATGGCATTAGCCGCGCCGATGGCCCTGGCGGCTGACACCCCGGTCAAACCGTCCAGCCTCGAACTATCCGGCCCAGAACCATCCAGCCCCGATCCGCTGGCGCAGATACGCGCCGATCATGTGATGATTTCCACCGCGGACTACGCAGGGACGATCACTTGGTATCGGGAAAAGCTGGGCTTCGATATTCAGCGCGAATGGACCATCCCGACCCTGCCCGGTGTTCAGGTCGCCTATATTGAGCTGAACGGTTTCATGATCGAGGTCGTTGGAACTCCCAAAGAACTTCAGCACCAACGTCAGCCGGCCAATGTCTTCGAGGCTCTCGATGACAGGGGCATCGTCCATCTTGCCTTTCTTGTCCCCGATGTGGATGCCGTTGCGCGCGAACTGGCGGCAAGAGGAGTGCCGATCGAACTGCCGCCCACCGATATACCCGACGCGGCACGGCGGATTCTGTTCGTCCGCGACAACAATGGCAATATGATCGAATTCGTGACCCCCATGGCGGATTACGGCCGAAACCTTCCTTAAAATTCGATGTTAAATCTGCGCCATGGGTGCTGATGGCGCGTTCCGGTGCCGTTTGGCGGCATGCATCGCTGCCATGTAGCCAAAGGTCGATGCCGCCGCGATAGTTGCCCCGGCGCCGGGATAGGTCCGACCAAAGGGAGAACTGGCCGAGTTCCCGGCTGCGTAAAGGCCCGTGATCGGACGTTCGGATGTATCGAGCACACGAGCCCACTCGTCAGTTTTAATACCGCCGTTGGTGCCGAGATCACCGGGCCGCAAGACCGCTGCCCAATAAGGAGAGTGGCGTATTTCACCCAGACTGGGGTTCGGTTCATGATTGGGATCGGCCCAATACCGGTCGTAATCGGTATTGCCACGTCCGAAGTCGAGATCCTGTCCTTCGCGTGCGAAGGTGTTGAACCGTTCGACAGTCTCCTCGAGCACGTTTGGATCGAGCCCGCATTGGATCGCAAGCTCGCGGATCGACGCGGCGCGCTTCAGGTATCCTTGCGCCATCATCTGGTCGCGAATGCCTTTCTGCGAGAGTTCGGCGAAGATATAACGCTTGAGAAACTTGCCATCCATGATCAGCCAGTGGTCGGCGTCCGCGGCGCCATTTTCGAACATCGTCTTGCCGGTGCTCATATAAGACGCAGCTTCGTTCATGTAGCGCCGCCCTTGGGCGTTGACCACGATGCTGCCCGGAAGCGCGCGCAAGCCCAGCGCAAGGCCGTTCGCCGATGGGCTGACCTGAATCGACGGCATCCACCAGCAATCGTCGGTCCGCTCATGATCCGCGCCTATGGCGGAGGCTGCGGCATAGGCGTCCCCTTCATCTTCGGGGATCGCGTTGGTCCATACCCTGTCCCTGTCCTGCAACTCCTTGCGAAGCGCCGCGTTTCTCGCAAAGCCGCCGGCTGCCAGCAGCACGCCCGCAAGTGCATCCAGTCGCTCCCGCCCATGATCGCTTTCGACTACGGCCCCGGTGACCGCTCCGTCCGTGTGGAGCAATTCAATCAAGCGCGTCGAAAGGCGGATCGGGATGCCGCGCGCCATTGCGATCTTCATCAAGGACGCGGCCAGCGCGCGGCCGTTGCCGAGAGGTTTTTGGCCGAGCAGCCGGCGAACCTTGTAGCGGCCGACGGTTAGGGCGGTTTCCAGAAGCGGTCCGGGCGCCGTCTTGGCCCGTGTCACCGTTCCAAACTGGTCGCTGGTGATCGCCGGCAGATCAAGGCTGGCCGCGCGCATCGTATGGAACCTGTCGCCCAGCATCCTGCCGTCGACCTGAGCCGATTCAAGGGTGCGACCGACGCTGCTGCCCGTAACATGCGGATAATAATCGGGATGCTTCCGGCTGCGGATCCAGTTCAGCCCTTCCCCTGCCAGCATGCGCGCCATTTCGGGGGCGTTCGCCAGGAAAGCTTCGGCCTTGGCCATTTCACGCTCTGTCACGTCACCCAGCAGCGCATTCACATAGCTGCGCGCGCCTTGCGCATCATCGCTGTCGCCATCGCGGGCCATCACATCGTTGCCGGGAATCCAAAGCACGCCGCCTGAGATGGCTGTCGTTCCGCCCCATACGTCGGCCTTCTCGATGATCAGGGGGCGCAAGCCCATGATGGAGGCGCCGATGGCGCCGACGAGCCCGGCAGCGCCGCTTCCAACGACCAGAAAGTCGAAATCGATATCCATCCCCGCCATGCGGCATCCTCTCATCTGCTTTGCGATCTCTTGTACTTGAAACGCATAGGAGGAGAGAGCCGTCATTCAACGGACTGACACTTTGGCTAGTGCGCTCGTCTTGAGGCACCGATTGGCAAAGATTGCGATGAGTAGTTCGACTCGACTTGCTTCGTGCGAGTCTCGACACGACTGCGTCCCACCCATTTCCCTATTGAAGGCTTGGCCCGGTTTACTGGAAGGCTTTTATGAACGGGGAATGTTAGCGAGTGATGCGGTGCGGCAAATAGATGAAATCGAACAGATTCTTGTTTTGACAAGTTAACTCAAGTTAGGCCAAGCATAACAGGCCATCTGCACGCAGCGATTTGCCCTTTGAGGCAGTGTAGAAACATGTTAATAAGTTGTTAACAGAGATTGAAAAGTTTGGTTTGTTGAATGCGCAGATTCCCTGGCGGCAGCTATGCGCAACTTTATTTGCCTCTCAACTCCATCAATCGGGTCGGCGGTGACTAGCGTCTACGCATATTTGCCCTACGGGATTTCCCTGATTTGTAAATTATACCGGTAACAAGCGACTACTTCTCTCATTTGGAGACCCGAGACGACCTTCGTGCCGTCCGGGATGGAGGTATCGGTGGCTCGTTTTTTTCGTGAAGCCAATATTCGGATACCGCAGCGCCCACGGTTTTGCCGTGCGTCGATGGCGCTCAGGCGTTTTGGTCAATCGGGGACATTTGCATCCTTGTGGGCATGGGGCGAACCGTAAGCTTTCCGTTGGCGCCGCAGCACCGCTGTAGGCGCTTTTTTTGACGCTTGATTTTTGGGGAATTGAGCCATGTCGATCATCAAGTATTGGGACAAAGCAACCGACTATTACAGCGGGTTCACCTGGAACAAGGACAACATCCTCGCTAACGGGATTACCGATCTCTACGTGGATGGGTCCACGAACGATGATGATCTGACCGGTGATGGCAAGGTCGATCTCGACCTGACCGGCTACACTTACGATAGCAATGGCGACCCGGTCAGCTTCAGTTCCAGCGACCTCGGCCTGGTCGAGATCGGCGGGGCGATCTTCGAAGGCGGTGCGGCCCTCAACTCGGGAACGGGCAATTTCAACGATTTTCTCGGCATTCAGAATACCGGGACCGAAGGCGGTTTCAACGCGGACAGTTCGAGTACGTCCAACAACCAGATCAAGACATCCTCGAACTTCACGCACACAATCACGCTGGCGGACATCGCGATTACGACCGATGAATTCGGCAACGCGTATTACGAATTCCTCATGGATGCGAACGAGAACAACAGCAGCCTTGAGAACGCGCAGATATCGCTAGACAGGTTTATCCTATTTACAGCCGATAATGCGGATATCACCACGAAGGCCAATCTGTTTACGCAGAGCATTGCCTACGACATGGATGGAGCGACGTCGTACAATGCTTCGTTCGTGCCGCAAGGTTCGGGTGTGTACGATGTTTCCATTATCCTTACGGACGCCTATTCGACCGGTTCGGGCCGGTCCGACCTTTCGGTACTTGTGCCCGTAAGCTATTTCGAGGGCCTCGATCCGGAAGAGACGTATCTGTATCTGTATTCCGAATTCGGTTTTGCGGACCCCATCCCGGATGCGACCGGCAAGGACCCTTACGACAACGATTACGATACCGACGCGACGTTCGAGGAGTGGCGGACGCAGAACGCGGTGAAGATTGTCGGCACGAAGTTCAGCGATGCCGACGCGGATGGCGAGAAGGACTTGGGCGAAGGCGCTCCGCCGGCGTCCTACACGATCGAGCTTTGGGTCGACACGGACGGCGACGGCGTTCTTGACGAAACGGAGGACCAGCTTCTCCAGACAACCGAGACCGAAGCAGACGGATCATTCAAGTTCTTCGGCGTGAAGACCGGCTTCACCTATTTCGTGAAGGAAGCGGACGAGGATGCGGATTTCCTGACGACGCAGGCATACGACACGATTGTCGTTTCGGGCAGCGACGATCCTGGCACGATTTACTATGCCGACCCAATCGGAAACCGGCCGCTAATTCCGCAGGTCTACATCGACAAGACCGCCGATATCGACGGTGAGGACGAATGCGCCGATGCCACATCCGAAACGATCACTTACACGGTTCAGGTAAGCCTCGAAGATTTCGACGGTATCGGCCCGACGAGCGAGGAATCGGTGAGCAACTTGGTTGTGACCGACACTTTCGAGGACGGCACTGTCGTCATTCTGGATGACGGTGACGACACGCTCGAGGCGGGCGAAGTCGCACGGGTTGGCGATACCAACGGCAACGACATGCTGGATGCGGGCGAAGTCTGGTCATACACCTACACCCGCGCCGTTACCCAGGACGACCTCGATACGAACGGGATCGACGGCGACGGAGATCTTGATAACGTCGCCGATGTTTCGGGCCAGGGCGCGACGACCGGCACCTCTGTCGATGATGACGACGACGCCACGGTCGACGTCTGCGTCGATCCCGAGTTCACGGCGGTGAAGGAGATCGTGTCGGTATCGGGCGGCGTCGAGCTTGAAGGCGGCGACACCGGGACGACGGCGGACGATGCGGTCGACAGCGATGGCGACACGGTGACCTACCGGATCACGATCACCAACACCGGCAACGTGACGCTGAACCTGGTGGACGTGGTCGACACGTTCGAAGGCGTCGACGCGAGCATCTTCGACGATTTCCTGGAATCGGATACCGACGACAACGTGCTGCAGGTCGGCGAGACCTGGACCTACGAATGGACCGAGACGGTCACGCAGGAAGAGCTCGACGAGCTTTGCGCGACGGACGAGACGATCACCAACTCGGTGGCCGCGACGTTCGACTTTGGCGAAGAGGGCGATCCGCACTACTTCACCGACACCCAGGGCAACGAGGTCGAGACCCCGGTGGTCTGCGATCCCGAGTTCACGGCGGTGAAGGAGATCGTGTCGGTATCGGGCGGCGTCGAGCTTGAAGGCGGCGACACCGGGACGACGGCGGACGATGCGGTCGACAGCGATGGCGACACGGTGACCTACCGGATCACGATCACCAACACCGGCAACGTGACGCTGAACCTGGTGGACGTGGTCGACACGTTCGAAGGCGTCGACGCGAGCATCTTCGACGATTTCCTGGAATCGGATACCGACGACAACGTGCTGCAGGTCGGCGAGACCTGGACCTACGAATGGACCGAGACGGTCACGCAGGAAGAGCTCGACGAGCTTTGCGCGACGGACGAGACGATCACCAACTCGGTGGCCGCGACGTTCGACTTTGGCGAAGAGGGCGATCCGCACTACTTCACCGACACCCAGGGCAACGAGGTCGAGACCCCGGTGGTCTGCGATCCCGACGTGTCAATCGAGAAGAACGTCAAGACCGATTACACCAGCAACGTCTATGTGGCGGCGGACGATCTGACGAAGCCGCAAGCCAGCACGTCGACGACAGTGATGTTCGAGGTCATCCTCATCAATACCGGCAACATCACGCTGACCGGTGTGACCTTGGAGGATATTCTCGACGGTGCAAACCTCGATTACAACACGATCAATGCCGGCGGCGAAGCGCTGGTCTATGCCGACTATGACGCCGACGGCGTATGGGACATCGACGGTGGCACCTGGTCGGATCTGGCCGGTACGGATCAGGTCATCGACTTCGACCTTGCTCCCGATGCGATCGTAAAGGTTTACTACCAATACGAATCCGTTCTCGGCAACCATGTCAATGTCGCCGAGGTGACGACCGATCAGGGCGTCAGCGACGAGAACGAGGCCGGTTACTTTGTACTGCCGAGCGAGGAATGCGTAGGTGTCGGCACGCCGGGCTTCTGGTCGAATAACGGTTACGTTTTCTGGAACGGCATCGCAGGGGATGAAGCCAAGCATGCCGGACAACCCGGCTTTGCCGACGGCGAACTGCTATATGCGGTCGATTCAGACGGAAGTGGCGTCATCGACGGAGCGGACGTGGCCGGCTTGCTGGTCGGCGACTGGAACGGCGACGGCATCGAGAACAACGGTGAAGACACGCTCTTCATCTCGCTCGACGCCGCGCAGGAACTGATCAATGCATCCAACCGCCAGTTGACTGGCAAGCAGGCTGACGGGGTGTGGATTCTGGGCCGGGATACGGTCGCAAGCTGGCTGAACTATCTCGCCAATGGTGGCGACGATGGCCAATGTTTCGATGACCGCTATGGCGCCGAAGGTTATTCGCCCGAGGAAGCATTGGGCGATGCCATCGACTGGTTCCAGAGCCTTGCCATCGGTTCCGACGACAAGATCAGCCTGAACGAGATCAAGACCGGTGCGGCGGTGAAGACCAATTCCACCACCTGGAAGGACGGTGCGGACGACATTCACGCAGCGCTCGATGAATTCAACAATTTCGGCACCATCAACGGCGACGAATACTGTTGTGACCGTGACGATCCGTTCGCTCTCATCGCCATGGCGCAGGTCAACGACAACACCGCTGATCTGACCCAGATGACGTTGATCGCCTGACATGCGTCTGATCACGACATCTGGCGGAATCTGATCGAAGAATGTGGGGGGAGAAAGCGATGCAATATCGGATGTTTTCTTCCCCCCGACACAGCCACGCCGAAAATTTGTTGAAGTCGAAGACGAACGATCCGGAGACATCAGCCCGGCCGAAAACGGGCCGAAGGGGGGTAACTTGGCGTCGCTAACGGAAATCGAACTGCCCAAAGGCAGGATGGCCGAATGGCTGTCGAAACCGCTGAAGGCCAATCGAGCCATCTATCTCAAGGTCGCCATGGCGGCTGCCATGATCAACATGTTCGCGATGATCACCGCGCTGTTCACGATGACGGTCTATGATCGCGTCGTCCCCAATAACGCGACGGATTCCCTTATAGGTCTGTCGATCGGGTTGGTCATCATCCTGCTCTTCGATTTCGTGCTCAAAATCCTCCGCGCCTATTTCGTCGATGTGGCGGGCGCCCGGGTCGACCGGGATATCGGCAAGGCCATCTTCGACCGCATATTGCAGATGCGGTTCGATTTTGGACGCCATTCGACCGGCGGCCTTTCGGGCCTGGTGCGCGAGATCGACACGCTGCGCGATTTCTTTGCCTCGGCGACGATAACCGCGCTGGTCGACCTGCCGTTCATCATTCTGACCTTGGCCGTGATCGCGCTCATCGGTGGCTGGCTTGTCATGGTGCCGCTGATGATGATCCCGCTCGTGGTGATCGCCGCGTTGGCGACGCAGCCTATGATGCGCAAGCTTTCGGCGGAATCGTTGAGCGGACAAATGGGCAAGCAGTCGGTCCTCGTCGAGATGATCGGCAGCCTCGAAACGGTCAAGTCGGCCAATGCCGGTCCGATCCTGACCCGCCGCTGGGATGCGGCGGTAACTGATCATGCCGGTGCGTCTCTGCGTCAGCGCCTGATTTCGACAATCCCGATCAACATCGCGGGCACGGCCCAGACGACCGCCTATACAGGCGTGGTGATCTTCGGCGTGTTCGCAATCGCCAACCATTCCCTGACGATGGGCGGCCTGATCGCATGTTCGATCCTGGCGGGACGGGTCGTTGCGCCACTCGGCACCATCGCGCAACTGCTCACGCGCGCCAACGCCGCGCGCACGGCCTATACCCAGATCAACCGGTTGATGGAGCGGCCGGTCGAAGGTCCGGAAGGGTCCGGGCTCAATCTTTCATGGGTCGATGGTGGCATCGAATTCCGCAGTGTCGATTTCCGCTATCCGGGTGCTGCGGAAATGGCGCTGCGCGACGTGAGCTTCAAAGTGCGGCCGGGCGAACATGTCGCGATCGTCGGTCCTATCGGTTCCGGCAAATCCACGATCGCGCGTCTCATGATCGGGCTGTACTGGCCGACCAGCGGCCTGATCATGATGGACGGGGTCGACATTCGGCAGCTTTCGCCGGCGGCGCTCAGGCCCAAGGTCGGCGCGTTGTTTCAGGACAATACCCTGCTGACCGGATCGATCCGCGACAACATCCTGCTCTGTCGCGAGGATGTCGACGACAGCGAGATGGTGCGCGCCGCGCAAGTCAGCCTTGCCCACGAATTCATTGCACGCATGCCACAGGGCTACGATCTTTCGCTGGCCGACCGCGGGGATGGCCTGTCGGGCGGGCAAAAGCAATCGATCGCTCTTGCCCGGGCGTTGGTCGGCAGTCCGCCGGTGATCATTTTGGACGAACCGACGTCGTCGGTCGATGTCGAAACGGAACGCCGGCTGATCGAAAATCTCCGCAACGAATTCAAGGGCCGCACGCTCATCCTCATCACGCACCGTCCCTCGCTCCTGCAGCTGGCCGACCGGATCATCATGTTGTCCGCGGGCCGGATCATGGCCGACGGGACGCCAGAAGCGGTGAACGCCCGCATTTCGAAATTGAGGACGGTATCTGGAGCGAAAAACGATGAACGCGCTGCTTGAAAGGCTCACCGGAGGCGAAGCCTCGATCGAAAGCCAGGAGTTCGCGGCCCGCAAATCGGCCAATTACATCTTGTGGATCATCATGGGCTTCATCGTGGTCCTCGTCATCTGGGCATCGGTGACAGAGATTAACCGAACGGTGCGCGGGCTGGGCAAGGTCGTGCCAAGCTCGAAGCTGCAGGTCGTATCGAACCTTGAAGGAGGCGTGGTCGAACAGATCCTCGTCAAGGTGGGCGACAACGTAAAGCGCGGTGATGTGCTGGTGCGGCTTTCGCCCACGCTGACGAACGCGGCCTATGGCAGCTCGCATGCCGAAGTCGGCGCGCTGGAGGCAAAGATCGCGCGCCTGACCGGCGAAGTGCGTGGCAGCACGCCCGATTACGGCTCGGCTTCGGACAACCAGATCGCGATAGAACAATCGCTACATTCGGCGCGCATGGCCGAATTGCAAAGCGCCGTGGCAGTCAGCCGGGCCCGCGTGGTTCAGGCCGAACGCGCGGTGATCGAGGCTCAGTCCCTGCTCGAGGCTCGGCGGTCGAACCTGCTGACCGCGCAACGCGAAGTGGAAATGCTGCGCCCGCTGGTGGATACTAAAGTCATCCCGAAGATGGATTTCATCAAGGCGGACAATACCGCTCTCGTCGCGCAGAAAGAGGTCGATTCCGCCGAAGCGTCGCTGGCCCGGGCCAGGGCCGGCGTCGCCGAGGCTGCCGCATCCGCCGCTCAGGCGCGGAGCGATTGGCTAAGCCGGGCAGGAAGCGAGCTATCCACCGCCCAGGCCGAACTGACCGCCAAGCAATTGCAGCTTCCTGCCTTGTCCGACCGCGTCGATCGCACGGTGATCCGCGCACCGATGAGCGGCAAGGTCAATCGCGTGCTGGTGACCACAGTCGGCGGTTCGGTTTCCGCGGGCCTGCCCATTGCCGAGATCGTCCCGTCCAACGACGTGCTCTATGTCGAGGCGCAGGTGCGCCCTTCCGACATCGGCAACGTGCGTCTGGGGCAGGAAGCGCATCTGGAGATCACCGCTTATAACCGGGCAGTATACGGCACGCTGAAGGGGGAGGTCACTTCCATCTCGCCCGATGCCGTGCTCAACGAACAATCAGGCGAAACATTCTATCAAGTCGAAGTGCAGACGACCGACCAGTTGCGCGACAAGTCCGGTTCCGTCCTCGCCATCGGGCCGGGCATGATCGCGAACGTGAACCTTCTTGGCGAGAAGCGGTCGATCCTGTCGTACATCTTCACGCCCCTGACCCGCTTGAGCCAGACGGCCTTTCGCGACTGACTGCGGCGAGGCCGGCGGTGTTCGCCACCAGCCATCGGGATCAGGCAAGGCTATGACCCCAAGCTATGGCCCAGAGCTATAGCCATAACCGATCCGGGCTTACCGGACGACCGCGCGCGTATAGAGATGCCATGTCGCGTAACCCAAGACCGGAAACACTACCGCCAAGCCGACGAGCGCAAATGCCGCGCCCACAAGCGAAAGCGCAACGATAATCAGGCCCCAGATCGCCGATGTCACTGGATTTTTCCGCACGACGCGAATGGACGTGCGCACCGCGACGGCCGGTTCTACCCGCTTGTCGACGACCATCGGAAACGACACCATCGAGATAGCCAGCGCGAGGATCGCGAACGCCAGCCCGACCACATTGCCGACGACGATCATCGTCCACCCCTGCGGCGTTGCAAATACGGTGCGCAGGAATTGCTGCGCCGAAGCAAACCCCTCGGGCACCAGCGCGCCGACCGTTGGGCCATAGATGAACCACGCCGCCACGACCCATAGCGCGAAGACCAGCACCGTCATGCCCGTCAGGCCGGCCAAGGGGATGGCGACCGGACCGCGCAGCACATCGAAAAAATGCCGCCAGCGCGAATCCTGTCCAAGCTCTCGACGCCGGGCCAGTTCGTAATAGCCGCTGGCGATGACGGGGCCGAAAATGACGGACCCGGCGACGAGGGGGAACACAAGCGGCAGGATTGAAGCATTCATGACAAGTGCTGCGGCAAGCACGACCACCACGGGATAGGCGAGCCCAAGGAATATGAGATCGCCCCGCTTTGCCAAGAAATCCTGCCATCCCTGACCAAGCGCAATCCGCAGGTCATGCAAATATATTGCGCGAACAGGATAGTCGTGTGCCTGCACGCGACGTTCGTTGGTATGAACCACAGCCATCATCCGGCTCCTCTCAGCGGGGCAGGACGAAAAGGCTTTCAATTATCGAGCATTCCGGGCGACCGGGGTAAAGTCGACTTCGCTAAAAAGCTCGTGGAGACGCTTTTCGGAACTCAGGATTACAGTCCTGCCACTTTATGAGAATACACCTTCTGCGGAGTCGCGTGCAAGGTTTTAGAATGCGACGCACAGTGCGCCATTGCCCGCCACACCCCGGCGGCAAAGCGCCCCGGTCCGTCGAACAGGTGCCTATCGCGTGCGGGCCGCCATCTCCTCTTCGATCGCGATCAGGGCGTTGCTGACCCTGCGCTCCTCATCCGCGATCCGTCCCTCCGCTTCTGCGGTCATTGGGGATGGTGCCGACATCCCCTCGGCCTCCGAATTGAGGCGTTCGTCCAGCAGGTCTTTCCATTGCGTGAGCAGGCGTTGCCGTTCTTCAAGCGGCAGCGACGTATCGCAGCGCAAGGACTCCGGGTCCTTGTAAAGCGAGCGTGGATCGGACCGTGGAGGTGCCATCGTCACATTGGCCTTTGCGTAAAATATCCGTTGCGTTTTTACCATATCGCGCAGGTCCAGTCTAACGGCCGATCAGGCAGGCTCGACTTGTGCATAGGCGGCGATATCACCCGGCTTTCGCAACATCTTGTCGACCTCGCCGGCGTGCAGTTCTTCTTGGTAAATCATCTTGCGAGCATATTCCTCAAGCGTGACCGACTTGCCTTCGACCGCGCCCAAAAGCTCCTTGTACTGGGCAAGCGCCGATGCCTCGGATTCCAGCGACTCCCGCAGTATCGCGCCAATATCGTGATTGTGCGATTCCAGCAGCGGGCCGATCTTCAGCGATGGGTGTTCGCCAAGCAGTGTGATCATCTCACCGGCTTGCTGCGCGTGAAGCAGCGATTCATCGGCCTGGCTTCGCAACCAAGAAACGATGGGAATGCGGTTGAAGCCGAATACCAGCAACGAATAGTGCGTATAGCGCACGACGCCAGCCAGCTCTTGCTCAAGGATACGGTTCAGGATCATGACGACGCGATCCCTGTCGATTTCCTTCATCGGAAGTTTCCTTTCAACAGATCTTCCCCGCATCTTTGCCATAGCACAATTTTGCGCTGGCGTCAGTCGCCGGCGTTCTGACTGTCAAAGTGGAGCGGGCGAATATCTGGTCTATGGCGGGGACTTGGGCTATAGTTTCGGGATCGGGAATAAAGGCCGTCAGGGTCGGAACAGTCGCAATGACGGTGGGTTCGTAAGCCTTCCGCCATGCCGGCTAACCGATAGGTGCGATGGTGAAGGAAAAAGAGCTTAGGCTCGCGCTGGTCCTTTACGGCGGCGTTTCGCTCGCGATCTATCAGCACGGCGTCAATCGCGAGATTCTGAACCTTGTGCGGGCATCGCGGTCCTATCATTCGCAAAGGTCGCAGGCGATCAAGCAGGACCCGTCGCACACTTACGAACAATCCCGCAATGCCAAGGGTCCGGTGTCGACCGAGCCGGTTTATTTCAATCTCTTGAAAGCCTTGGGGCAGTCCTTCAATCTCCGGGTGATCGTCGACATCATCTCGGGATCATCGGCAGGTGGCATCAATGCCGTCACGCTGGGCCGCGCCATCGCACATGATCTGGATCTGGCGCCACAGACCTCGATGTGGCTGGAGCAGGCGGACATCATCAGCCTGCTGGCCCCCGAAGCGAGGGCAAAATCGTGGAGCAAATGGTACATCTGGCCGATTGCCCGCTTGTTATTCGTGAGGATGGTGAAGGAGGGCCTGCTTCCACCCGAAAGCAGTGTCATGATGCGGCGGCGCATTTCCAAATTCATCAGGTCGCGCTGGTTCAAGCCACCGTTGGATGGCACTCATTTCCTCGAACTGTTGACTGTCGGGCTGGAGGCGATGAGGGGTGACATGGCGAAGGGTGCCACGCTTCTGCCGTCCGAATGCTCTCTGGACGTGTTCCTGTCGGTGACCGATTTTCATGGGGTCCAAAGACCGATCTTCATTCACGATCCACCCGTCGTTTACGAACGCGAGCACAAACGGTTGATCCGGTTCACGACGCAGCGATCCCCGGGGTTCAGGGCAGAATCCGAATTCGACGACGGCAATATCCCGGGGCTCGCGTTCGCCAGCAGAGCGACTGCGAGCTACCCCGGTGCGTTTCCGCCGTGCAGCGTCGGCGAACTGGATCGGTTTCTGGGAAATACAGGGCGGGATTGGCCCGAAAGGGATGCATTTTTCCAGGGCAACTTCGCGGCCGATCTGGCCGCTGGCGCCAGGCCGGAGGATTTCGTCTTTCTCGACGGCAGCGTGCTCAATAACCGACCGGTTCAGGCGGCCATCGATGCCATTTCCGAACATTACGCCTATCGGGATGTCGACCGGCGCCTCGTCTACGTCGATCCGCACCCCGCAAGAGATGGCGCAAGCAGCGCTCTCGAGGTTCCCGGTTTCTTTTCGACGATCCGCAGCGCGTTGAGCGATTTGCCGCGCACGATCCCGATCTACGAAGAACTGGAGAAAATCGGCCTGCTGAATGCACAAGTCGACCGACTTCAGGAGATCGTCGAAATTTCGCGCAAGCACGTCATTGCGTTGATAGAGCAAGCGACGAAAGGGACGATCGGGGGGAAGATGTCGGAGGCCGAACTGCGTCACCTCAGGCTCACGTCCACCAATGCGCTTGCCCGAATGGCGCTGGTCTACGATCCTTGGATCCGGGCGCTGGTACGCGAAGGCATCGACGTCGTTGCCGCGATAATCGACGACCTATGCCATTACAGCGCGACGTCGCGGGAGGCGGTCTGGGTCAAGGAGGTCGTAGAGGCATGGTGCACGGCGCATGGCATTCTTATCAACGACTACCTGATCCCCGATAATGTCGCGCAAGATGCCGATCTGCCGGCGTTTTCACGGTTCATCGTCTACTTTGCGATCCCCTATAAAAAGCGCCGGATTTCCCTGATTATAAGCAGCGTCAATTCGCTGTATCGGCGAAGCGACGATGCGGGAGGCGCTACGACTTCTTCGAGCGATCTGGACCAGTTGAAGAAGCGCCTGTCGGAATGTCTTGAGGATATCGATCGCAGTTCGTTCGGGTATCGCGATCATCCCGCGCTCGCCAGTCGCGCGCAAATGCTGTTCTGCTCCACCGAATGTGAGCGATATGCGGACCCGGCGGCCTATGCCGCGGTTCGCGACGGGGACATCACGAAGTTCTTCGAAGAGCTTGAAGATGCCCTGTCGCTGGTCGGCTCGAATGAAGAACTCGACGAACTTCTGACGTCCCCGCTGCTGGACCAGATGGAGGAGGCGTACCGGCAAGAGATCCGGTCCGGATACGTCGGGTTTCCGTATTGGGACATCGTTCTCCTTCAGGCGATGAGCGTATCGCATCCGCAGCGGCCCGAGACTTATTCGTTCAGCAATATTCTGGTCGACCGGATCAGTCCGATCGACGGCGACAGCTTCAAGGATCTTTTGGAATCGCGAAGCCTGCTAGGGTCGTCCGTGATCGGTTTCGGCGGTTTCATGAGTCGCGAGGCGCGCGAAAACGACTACCTTTGGGGACGGCTCAATGGTGTCGAGCGCCTGATCGACATCATCGCCAGCGCCGTCACCGATGGTTCGCTAAGGGCCAGTATCGATTTTCGTGCGTACAAGCGGGAGGCATTCAAGATCGTTCTCGATCAGGAGGGAGAGCTTCTCACCACAGCCACGAAGACGGTCGATGCCATTCGGGCGCTACTGTCGAAAACATGACCGGTCAGGGTGCGGCGAGCGCATCTCGTTCGAAAACGCGCTCGCCGCCGTGTCCGCAGGCCGCACATGCATGTCAGGCTTTGGACCGAACAGCGCATATGCGGGTCTGGATTGGATCAGGGCTTGCGGCCCTTGCGATGCTGGCCACCGGGCTGGCCACCGGGCTTGCCGCCCTTGCCCGCAACGCGGCCGCCGGCGCCCGGCGGGCCATGCTTGCGGCCACCGGGCGCCATCGTGCGGGGCGGACCGGAACGGTTTTCGCGTGCAGTCTCGCGCGGGCCCTCGGATGCTTCGATGTGGACCGTTTCTTCGCCGCTTTCGTCCTGCGCCGTGCGGACGACCGCTGCCGCGAACTTGTCGGCGATCGTGCGGGGAATCTGGAAATGCGTTTCGTTGCCACCGATGCGGATCGCGCCGACTTCGTTGCGGGTGATATGGCCGCGACGGCACAGCAGCGGCAAGATCCAGCGCGCATCGGCATTCTGTCGGCGTCCGATATCCATACTGAACCACACGGTGTCTTCGAACCCTGGACGATGGCGTTCCTGTTGCGCAGCCTGACGGGCTTGGGGCGTGTTTTCGACAAGATCTTCGGGCTGCGGCATGGCGGCGCGATGGGCGCGGGCCAGTGCTGCGGCGATGTCTTCGGGCGAACGCTGTGCCATCAACAAGGTGGCCAGCGCGCGATCCTCATCGTCGAATTCGACGGGTTCTAGCATCGCGGCGATCAGCCGTTCGCGATCCTGTGCGCGGATCGCTTCGGGCGTGGGCGCGTTCATCCATTCGGCGTCGATCTTCGCACCGCGCAGCATCGCCTCGACCCGCTTGCGGCGCGGATAGGGGACCATGATTACGGCGGTGCCCTTCTTGCCCGCGCGCCCGGTGCGGCCCGAACGGTGCTGCAAGGTTTCGGCATCGCGCGGGATTTCGACGTGAATGACGAGGCTGAGGCTGGGCAAGTCGATGCCGCGAGCGGCGACGTCGGTGGCGACACAAACGCGCGCGCGTTTGTCGCGCAGTGCCTGCAGCGCTTGATTGCGTTCCGACTGGCTATGTTCGCCCGAAAGCGCGACCACGGCAAAGCCGCGTTCCTGCAACGTCGAATGAAGGCGGCGGACATTGTCGCGCGTGGCGCAGAACAGCATCGCCGTTTCCGCCTCGTGGAAGCGGAGCAGGTTCACCACCGCCGCTTCGATTTCGGCAGGCGATACGGTCACCGCCTGAAACGCGATGTCGCCGTGGCCGCGCGAATCGCCCGCGGTCGAAATGCGAAGGGCATCGCGCTGATACCGTTTGGCCAAGGCGACGATCGGCTTGGGCATTGTCGCCGAAAACAGCAGGGTACGCCGTTCGGTCGGGGTCGCGTCGAGAATTTCCTCGAGATCGTCGCGAAAGCCCATGTCGAGCATTTCGTCAGCTTCATCGAGAACCGCCACGCGCAAGCTCTTGAGGTCGAGCGCGCCACGTTCGAGGTGATCGCGCAGGCGGCCCGGCGTGCCGACGACGATGTGCGGCCCGCCGCGCAGCGACCGGCGTTCCTTGGACGGATCCATGCCGCCAACGCAGGTGGCGATACGCGCGCCCACCTTGGCGTAAAGCCATTCGAGCTCGCGGCCGACCTGCAAAGCCAGTTCGCGGGTGGGGGCGATGACGAGAGCAAGCGGGCCTTCTGCGGGAATGCCGAAGGTGTCCTGCAGTTCGTTTGCCATCGACAGGCCAAAGGCGACGGTCTTTCCCGACCCGGTCTGGGCCGAAACGATCAAATCGCGTCCGATCGCTTCGGAGGCAAGAACGGCGGCCTGAACCGATGTGGCATCGGCGTAACCGCGTTCGGCAAGTGCTTCGCCGAAAAGCGGCGGTAGATTAGTGAATGTCATGATTTCCAACGATTTTTTTGGCCGCAAAGGCGGCAGTCCGAATGCAGGGGCGTTGCGGAGCGACAAGACCGCGAGGTCGGAGCGCTGGATACCGCAAGCTTTAAACCGACAAATCGAACAATTCGCACAGCCGGCTTTGCGGCGCCCATACAGCGTTTGTGTCCGTTTGGCTTCAAGAGATTTTAACGAGTGCCATCAATGGCGTTTCGCGCCCGCCCGGTTTCGCTTTTCAACCCCGTCGTAATAGAAAGGGCCACGGTCGCCCGACAGGAAGATGTTCATGCCCCATCCCGACGAAATCAATGCCGACATGCTGGCGTTCTGGAACGGTGCCGGCGGGCAGACATGGGTCGCGCGGCAGGAACACACCGACATAACGCTGGCTCCGGTGACCGACGCGCTGCTGGCGTTTGCCGCGCCGAAACCCGGGCAGCAGGTGGCGGACATCGGTTGCGGCTGTGGTGCACCGACGCTGGCGCTCGCGCACGCTGTCGGGCCGACGGGGCGGGTGGCGGGCTACGACATTTCCGGACCGATGCTGGCAGAAGGCGAACGGCGGGCCGGAATAGCCGGTATCGCCAATGTCGATTGGCGCAAGGTCGATCCCGCAACAGAAGCGCTGGATCAATACGACCTGCTTGTCTCCGCTTTCGGCACGATGTTCTTTGGCGACCGGGTGGCGGCCTTTGCGAACATGCGCCGCGCTGCCGCGCCGGGTGCGCGCATGGCGATCGCGTGTTGGCGCGCGCTGGACGAAAACCCGTGGATGGCGGTGCCGATGGCGGCGGTTGCAAGACACCTGCCGCCGCGCCCGGTCGCTGTGCCCCACGCGCCCGGCATGTTCGCCTTTGCTGATCCTGGTCATGTTACCGAGGTGTTGGCCGCGGCTGGCTGGATGCCGCCTAGCTTTGAGCGGCTGGACCTCGTTCTCGACATCGCGGCCGGGCGCGGGTTGGAAGAAGCCGTGATCCAGTCGACGCAGATCGGCGCGGTCAACAGTTGGCTGCGCAACCAACCCGACAAGATCGTCGCCGCGAGCATCGCATCCCTGCGCGAGGCTCTTGGCGTTTATGCCGACGGCGACAGTGTGCGGCTTCGCGGTGCGATGTGGTTGATCGGCAGCGCGGCGGGGTGAAGGGCCCTAGCCCAGCACGACCGCCGTGCCGGAACAGCTGACCATCAGCATTGAACCGTTCTGGCCCAGCACTTCGTAATCGAGGTCGACGCCGACGACCGCATTGCCGCCAAGCTTCATCGCCTCTTCCTTCATTTCCGCGATGGCTTCGCGCCGCGCACGGGCGAGCACTTCCTCGTACTTGCCCGAACGACCACCGACGAGATCGGTGATGGAGGCAAAGATGTCGCGGAACAGGTTCGCGCCAACGATGACTTCACCGGTCACGATGCCGAGATAGCCGCTGATCTCGCGCCCCTGCACGGTGGGAGTGGTTGTGACAATCATGCCGCCATCGCCATTTCCCCACGGACTTGCCATTCGATATTCTCCCTAATCGCGAAAACGGTTGTTCGGTCAGGGTGAATAGTGCCGCAAGGTTGCGGCTTCGTGAAGGGGGGCATCGCCGCCCTAGACATCGGGCAGGGCCTGATCGGCAAAGCCCCATCCGGCAAGAGATTTCGATTGCGCCCGGTCCAGCAGCCGTTTGGCATCGTCGATCGAAAAAGGATGCGCGTTGTCCTGTCGCTCCAGTTCCCCCCACGCGATCGGCACCGCGACTGGCGCCCCGGCGCGGGCGCGGGCGGAATAGGGCAGGACGGCGGTCGATCCGCGCTGGTTGCGCAGCCAGTCGATGAATATCTTGCCCTTGCGCTTCGCCTTGCTCATCGTCGCGACGAAGCGGTCCGGTTCGGCGATCGACAGCGCTTCGGCAAAGCGGCGGGCAAAATCCTTGTGCGCGTCCCAGCCATGCCCCGGCGTCAGGGGCACCACGACGTGCACACCCTTGCCGCCCGACAGCATCGCGAAACTGACGAGGCCTATGTCGGCAAGCCGCGCGCGAATGTCGTTAGCGGCGCGCTTAACGTCGGTGAAGTCCAGCCCTTCGTCGGGGTCGAGGTCGAACACCATGCGATCGGGCGCTTCGACATCGTCGGTCCTTGCGCCCCAGCCGTGGAATTCGATCGTGCCCATCTGCACGCATTGCAGCAGGCCGCGCATATCTTCGATGTAAAGGTAATCCTCGGTCCCGCCGTCCTTTTCGCGGATCGGAACATGGCGCACCGCATCGCCCAGCGCGCCGCTGTCGTGTTTCTGGAAAAAGCATTTCTTGCCGCGCCCCTGCGGACAGCGGACGATGCTGATCGGACGACGCGCGGCAAAGGGCAGCATGACCGGCGCGATGGTGGCGTAATAATCGGCCAGCGCGCCCTTGGTCTGCCCGCTTTCGGGAAAGACCACGCGATCGCGGCTGGTGATGGCAACGGGTTCCGGGATGGGCGGATCGTCGGATGTTTCGGGCGCAACCTCGGAAGCCTGTTTGTCCCCGCGCAGGCCGATAAAGCTGCCGTGCCGTACGCGCCCGTCGGCGGTGAATTCGGCAAAGGCGATTTCGGCGACGAGCTGCGGGCTGACCCACGTAACGCCGCGCGCCTCGGTCTTGCCCACATCCACAGGGGAGGTCTTGCGCTCCAGCCGCTTCATCCTTGCGGTCAGATCGTCAAGATCGTCGGCGGCAAAACCCGTGCCGACATTGCCCCTGTATATCAGGCCCCCGCCTTCGTGCTGGGCCAGCAGCAGGGATGCAAAAGGGCGACCCTTGGCACTCGATGCTTTCCAGCCAACGATCACGAATTCCTGTCGCCGGGTGCATTTCACCTTTACCCAATTGCGCGACCGGCGAGAGGCATAGGGCGCGTCGATCCGTTTGGAGATGATCCCTTCCTGCCCGGCGCGGCACATCGCATCGTACAGCTTTTCGCCCGCGCCGATGACATGGTCGGCGACGTGGATCGGCGGCCGGGCTTGGGACAGCAGCGCCTCCAGCCGCTCCTTGCGCTCGATATTTGGTAGCGGGCCAAGATCCTGTCCCGCCAGTTCGAGACAATCGAATGCGTGGAATGACAGGGCGTCTCCATCGCCCTGCGCGCCGTGCCCGCGTTTCAGCACGGATTGGAGCGCCGAAAAATCGGGATTGCCGCGCGCGTCGGTGGCAACGATCTCTCCGTCGATCAGGCACGAAGGCAAGTCGAGCGTGGCCAGCGCGGCGACTAGCGGCGCGAACTTGTCGGTCCAGTCTTTGCCGTTGCGGGTATAAATGCGAACGTCCGCGCTCTTGGCGGCGACGATGGCGCGATAGCCGTCGAACTTGATTTCGTGCATCCAGCCGTTGCCGGCGGGCACGTCGTCGACCAGCGTCGCCAGCTGCGGCTTGCGGAATTTCGGAATCGGCGCGTCGGCTGCCTTGCGCGATTTGGTTGGTGACGAATTGGAGGACGACGCCTTTTCCATCCGGGCGACGAAGGCGTCGTTCTGCTGGCCAACCGGCGGATCATCGCCCTGCTGGGCTGAGGCGATTTCCGCCATCGACCGCCCTGTCAGCACGCTCGTCAGTGCGCGCTGGACCAGGGGGTCGCCATCCTGCGCATATTCGTCGCCGATCTTGCGCAACAACCAGTTCTCGCGCTTTTCGCCCGGGCGAGGCTTCAGCCGGATCAATAGCCAATCGCCCTTCATCCTTTCGCCGTGCAGCGTGAAGTGCAGGTGGCCTTCGTCGATGTCCTTCGCGCTTTTGCCCGCGATCGGCGCCCAGGTTCCCCGGTCCCACACCATGATGGAGCCGCCGCCATATTCGCTCTTGGGTATGACGCCCTCGAAATCGGCATAGGACAAAGGGTGGTCTTCGGTCCTCACCGCCAGCCGCTTGATGTCGGGATCGGGGGATGGCCCTTTCGTCACTGCCCAGCTTTTCAGCACGCCGTCGACTTCCAGCCGCAAGTCCCAGTGCAGCCGCGTCGCATCGTGCTTCTGGACGACGAACAGGTTGCCGCCACCTTTGCCCCTCGCTGCGCCCTTGGCCGCAGGTTCCGCCGTTTTGGCGAAATCGCGCTTGGCGTTATATTCTGCGAGCAGGTCCTTGGCGGGCATCAGGCGGACTTGCGCTTGCGGGTCACCGATTTCTTCGCGGGCGGCTTGTCCTGCCCGACCGATTGCTTGAGCGCGGCCATCAGGTCGATGACGTTCGATCCCTTGTCGGCGGTGTCGCCCGCATCCTCGATGATCGCCTTGCCGGTTTTAGATTTCGCTTTCCTGGCGATCAGCTTTCTCAGCGCGTCGGAATAGCGATCGTGGAATTCGCCCGGATCGAACGGGGCGGTTTTCTGGTCGATCAGCGCGGTGGCAAGGTCGAGCAGTTCCTTTTTCGGTTTCGCATCCTCGATCCCGTCGAAGAACTCCTGCCCCCCTCGAACCTCGTCTTCGTAGCGCAGCGTTTCGAGCAAGAGCCCCTTGCCGCACGGCTTGATCGCGACCAGCTTTTCCTGCCCCTGCACCGAAAGCTGGCCCAGCGCGACCTTCTTCGCCTTGCGCAATGCTTCTCGCAAAACGACGAAGGCTTCTTCGGCCAGGTCGTCCTGCGGCGCGACGTAATAAGGCTTTTCGAAATAAAGCGGGTCGATTTCGCACGCATCGACGAACTGCACGAGTTCCAACGTGCGCTTGCTCTCGACCTTGACCGCCTCGATTTCCTCGTCCTCCAACAGGACATAGTTGCCTTTGGACACCTCGTACCCGCGGATGATCTCGTCGCGATCGACCGGGCCGATTCCGGGCACCACCTTTTCATAAGCGATGCGTTTGCCCGACGGCTCGTGAATCTGGTTGAAACTGATCCGCGCGCCCGATTTCGTGGCCGCATAGATTTCGACCGGAATCGAAACGAGCGCGAGCCTGATCTGCCCCTGCCAGTATGCCCTTGCCGCCATCATCGCACTCCTTGTTGCTGCACAAGCGTTCGAGCAGGACAATTGTTTCATCGCGGACCCATGTGCGCAAGCGGCAGGATCGGGAAAAGCGCCGCGCGCCGCTATCGCGGGCCGTTAGCGTGTCGTATGGGTTCAGCGGTCCTTCGTCTCTCGGGTTCGTGTTTGAATATACCGCCGCCATCGGATCGACGCCTGCCTGCGAACCGCTCTGCTTCGTCGGACGGTCATGTGGCGCGCCTGTGGCGAAACCGGGACGCATTTCTGGCCGCGACCGGACTGGCGAGGCTGTTGGCTTCGCGCTTCGCTTGGCCAGTCGTCGCAGCGCTGGTATTCGCGTTGCAGGCATGGCTTGCCCTGACCCACCGGCCATTCGTCGACGAATGGCAGGCGTTGCAGATCGCAGTGCAGTCGCCCGATGTCGGTGCTTTGCTGGAAAACCTGTCTTATGAAGGACATCCGCCGCTCTGGTACCTGTTGCTGCGGGGATTGAGTGAAGTTTTGGGCCCTTATGCGGCATTGCCGGCAGCAGCCCTGCTGCTTGGGTTCGTCACGCAATACCTGATCCTGTTCGAAAGCCCGTTTCCACGCTGGGCGCGGTTGTTGATCGCCTTGTCTGAATTCGTCCTGTTCGAATTCAACACCATCTCGCGCGGCTATACGCTGGGCGTCATGTTGATCTTCGCGATTGTCGCGTTCTGGGATCGGCGGCGGCTGGTCTGGTTCCTGATCGCGATGTTGCCGTTCACAGATTTTCTGTTCGGCGTTATCTCTGTAATCTTCGTCTGGTTCCGCTGGCAAGAACGGTCGGTCTGGTGGCCGGGGCTGGCGTTCTGGGTACTGCTGGGGCTGGTGTCGGCATGGACGGTCCTGCCCGCGCCCGATGTCGTGCCGATCTATCCGCCATCGAACCACGATTTCAGTAGCGTGGAGGCTTGGCTGGCTCGGGTCTCGATCCTGTTTTTCCCCGTGCAGGGGATCGATCGGCCCATGTGGGACATGCCTTTGCCGACCGTTGCGAGCTGGACGCTGTGGGCTCCGTTTCTGCTCATCGTGTGGGTCCAGACGCGGGGTCGACCCGCAGACCGGGTCGCCATGACCGCGTTCCTCGCTTCGATGCTCGCCTTCTTTTTCTTCCTCTACCCTTTGCAGAACCGGCACATGATGCTCGCCGCCGTGCTGTTGATCGCGCTGGTGTGGAGAGCTCTTGTCCAAGGCGGAAGGCTGCACTCTCTCTTTTCCTTCTGGCTGGTGCTGATTGCGGTCGCCGGACTGGCGACGGCGGGCAACAACCTTGCGCGGCCGTTCGATACCGCGCCCGAAACCGCAAGGCTGATCGGCGATCTTGGATTGCGCGACGAACACTGGGCCGCATTGCCCACCCAGCATGGACAGGGCGTTTCGGCGATGACTGGCATCCTGTTCGAACGGACCCGGGCCGACTGCATGCAGGACCTGATCCGCTGGAACCAGCAGGAACGCTTTGCGACGGTCGAAGAATTGGTCGGCTGGCTGGAGGCAAGGGCGCGCCGCGACGGGCGGTTTTATTTGTTGAGCAACCTCCGCCTCCGATCGAGGCCCGAGATCGTACGGATCGGATCCGTGCCCGCAGGTTATGACGGGAAGGCCTATTTCTTGTACGAAATCGGGCCCGGCCAGGCAAAGGTTGCACGCAAGCTGCCGCGCTGCGTGCCCGGAATGCGGCCATTTACAGCAAAACCGATGATCTGACGCACGGACTGCGCACTACCTGCCAGATAAGAGAGTTTGAACGGCGCCGGGCTTCGTCGATTGATTGGCCTGAAAAAGATGACAAGGGAGAGCACCGTGCTCCAGAATCGCAAAGTCGTGCTAGCCAGCCGGCCCGATGGCAATCCGAAGGAAGACAATTTCCGCATCGAAACGGGCGAGGCAGCAGAGCCGGGGCCGGGCGAGATGCTGGTGCGCGTGCGGGCCATTTCCATGGAACCCGCGATCCGCGGCTGGCTGGACGATAACGACAAGAATTATTTCGAACCCATTCCGATCGGCGGCACGCTGATGGCGCTGTCGATGGGGCAGGTCGTTAAATCAAACCTCGAAGGATACGACCCCGGCGATTTCGTGCGCGGCCTGATGGGGTGGGAAGATTACACCATCGTCAACGCCGACACGGTCCTGCTGACGAAGCTGGATATCGCCGCGGACATGCCTTTGACCTATTACGTCGGCGTGCTGGGCGGATCGGGGCAGACGCCCATCGTCGGGCTCGACGTCATCGGACGGATGAAGCCCGGCGAAACCGTGGTGATGAGCGCCGCGGTCGGCGCGGTCGGCCACATCGGTGCGCAATATGCCAAGCACAAGGGATGCCGCGTCGTGGGCATAGCGGGCGGCCCGGAAAAGTGCCGCATCGCGCTCGACGAAATGGGTTATGACGCGGTGATCGACTACAAGTCGACGGACGATCTCGACGCCGCGATCCGCGAGGCTTGTCCCGAAGGCGTCGACATCTACTACGACAACGTCGGCGGGCCGACGCTGGACGCGATGTTCAACAACATGAACACGTTCGGCCGCATCGTCTGTTGCGGGATGATCGCGGGATACAACCGTGCGGACGATCCGCCGCCGTTGTACAATGCTTGGCAGATCGTGACCCGCGAACTCGAGCTGAAAGGGTTCCTGCTCTACAGCTATGGCGAACATCTGGACGCCGCGCTGGAAACCAACATCGACGGGTTGCGGTCGGGCTGGCTGAACTATCGCGAGAACAAAATGGTCGGCATCGCCAATGCCCCCAGGCTTTTCTGCGAATTGATGAGCGGCAGGACGGTGGGCAAGTCGGTGCTGGAAATGGACCTTCCCGAAAGAGCCGATTGACGCGGGGCCGGGCACGTTGCCCGGCTGTTCGATATAGGCTCAGTTAGCCAGGCCGGCGCCGCGCAGGAAAAATTGCAGGCGGAAAGCGATCGTATCGCAAGTCGGCGTGCCATCGAACCCATGGCTGATCGCCTGGGTCTGCATATCGCTGACGATCATGCCGATGAACAGGTCGGCAAGGTCGCGCGGTTCACCGGCCAGCTTTACGCCTTGTCCCGCCCAACGTTCGAAAGCTTCTTGCAGTGCGAGGCGCGAGCAACGGGCTGTGGACGAAAAGAATCGTTCGGCAAACATCTCGTTGCGGATGCTGTGCGCGATGACCACGCGCACCAGTGCGATTTCGTCGGGGTCGAGCAGGGTTCGTTGCAACTCTTTGGCTATACGCGTCAGGGCCATCGCCGGATCACGCTCTTCGTCCACGATACGGCGAATCATTTCCTCTCCTGAAACGATACGGTCGAAGACGACCGCCTCCAGCAGTCCCTCCTTGTTGTCGAAAAGCTTGTATACGGTCGCAAGCGAACCGCCCGCGCGTTCGACCACGTCACCCAGCGTCGTCTGCTCGAAACCCTTTGAAACAAAAAGCACTCTTGCCGCGGAAAGGATAGCCTCGCGCCGGCGGTCCAGCCTGTCACATTCCTGTCTTACGACCATTTCTCAAAATCCATCCTCCAAGCCCTTGCTCACCACCTGTGTAATGTCTATTACACCTTCGCACTTGCACAATCGCTTGGAAAGCCCTTTTTCATGAAAGCCATACTGGCAGGCACTCTTGCCCTGTTGCTGACCGCATGTTCTGCGGCTGATGACGTTGCCGCGCCTGCGGCCGTTCCGGTCAAGACTTATACGGTAAAAGCGGCAAGCCTGCCTAACGTAGTCGAACTGCCCGGCCGGGTCGAACCGGTCCGGACAGCCGAAGTGCGCGCCCGCGTTACCGGGATCGTGCAGCGGCTGCTCTATGAAGAAGGCACTTTCGTCAGGGCCGGACAGCCGCTTTTCCGCATCGACCCGCGCGAACTGCGCGCCAGCTATGCGCAGACGCAGGCCAGCCTTCAGCGTGCCCGCGCAACCGCCGCAAATGCCCGGGCAGTGGTCGATCGGTACCGCCCGCTCGTCGCCGAAAACGCGATCAGCAAACAGGAATTCGACGCAGCCGTTGCGGCATCGCGGCAGTCCGACGCCGGTGTGGCGGAAATCCGCGCCCAGCTCGATGCCGCTTCGCTCCAGCTTGGCTACACCACGGTTCGCGCCCCAATCGGCGGCAGGGCCGGGCGGGCAGAAGTCACCGAAGGTGCGCTGGTCAGCCAGACGGAAGGTACGCTGCTGACCCGAATCGAACAGACCGAGTCGGTCTACGTCACGTTCGCCCAATCGGCCAGCGAGCTGCTCGCCATCCGTGACCAGATCGGTTCCGGCGTCATCGAACTGGAAAATCCGGACCGGATCGAGGTCCGCCTGATCCTGGCCGATGGCGAAGAATATGCGGTGCCCGGCTACATCGACTTTCTGGCGCTGACGGTGGACGAAAGCACGGGAACGATCGAAATCCGCGCCGAATTTCCCAATTCCAACGGCAGGTTGCTCCCTGGCGAATTCGTCAAGGCGCGCATCTATGCCGGGCTTGCCGCGGGCGGGATCGCCGTGCCGCAGCGGGCCGTGATGCTCGGCCAGTCCGGCGGTTCGGTCTATATCGTCGACGCCAAGGGTCAGGCCGCTATGCGCAAGGTGGAACTGGGCACGATGGTCGCAGGACAGTGGATCGTGAAAAGCGGTCTGAAGCCGGGCGATCGCGTGATCGTAAACAATCTTCAAAAAATCCGGCCCGGCGCGCCGGTCATGGCGACCCCGGTTCCGACCGGGCGCAACGCAGCCAAAGTTGGCGCGAAGCAAGCCGCCGGAGCGAAGTAGGCCATGGCCCGTTTCTTCATCGATCGACCCATTTTCGCATGGGTCCTGTCACTCGGTATCCTGCTGGCGGGCATCATTGCCCTGCGCTCACTGCCCATCGAACAATATCCGCAGGTCGCACCGCCGTCGCTGACCATCAGCGTGGCCTATCCCGGCGCCGATGCCGAAACGCTGGAAAGCAACGTCACGCAAGTGATCGAGCAGGAACTGAACGGGGTGGAGGGGTTCCTCTACATGGCCTCATCCAGCCTATCCAACGGCACTGCGAGCATCACCCTGACCTTCGAATCCGGGACCGACATCGACATCGCCCAGACCGAAGTCCAGAACCGGTTAAGCACGGTCGAGGCGCGACTGCCCGACGCGGTGCGACAGCAGGGGATCACCGTTCGGCAGGCCTCAAACGGTTTCCTGATGATCGTTGCGCTGACTTCGGAAAGCGGCAGCCTGTCCACCACCGACCTTGGCAACATCGCGTCGGTCCAGGTCGTCGACGAATTGCGCCGGGTTCCCGGAGTCGGTGACGTGCAGCTGTTCGGCTCGCAATATGCCATGCGCATCTGGCTCGATCCCCAGGCGCTGGCATCATACGGCCTGTCGCCCACCGCCGTCGTTGCCGCGATCCGCGAACAAAACGCGCAGACCGCAAGCGGGGCGATCGGCGAACTGCCCCTTATCGACGGGCAGCAGATCACCGCCGCGATATCCAGTCAGGGCCGTTTCCAAACGGCAGCGGAATTCGAAAACGTCATCCTGCGCGCGACTTCGGGCGGTGCGGTTGTCCGTCTGGCCGATGTCGCCCGAGTAGAACTCGGCGCGCAGAACTATTCGGTTTCTACCGAGCGCAACGGTCAGCCAATGGCCGGCATGGCCATTCAGCTGGCGACCGGGGCGAATGCGCTCGACACGGCGGCTGGTGTGAAGGCCCGCCTTGCCGAGATTGGCCAAAGCCTGCCGCAAGACGTGGTCTGGTCGATCCCTTATGACACCACGCCGTTCGTGCAGGCATCGATTGATGAAGTGATCAAGACCCTGATCGAGGCGATGATACTCGTCTTCCTCGTTATGTACCTTTTTCTGCAAAACTGGCGCGCGACGCTCATCCCGGCGTTGGTGGTTCCGATCGCGCTGGCAGGCGCATGCCTAGGCCTGTGGATGTTCGGGTTTTCCATCAACGTGCTGTCGCTGTTCGGCATGGTTCTGGCGATCGGCATCCTTGTCGACGACGCCATCGTGGTGATCGAAAACGTCGAACGCATCATGCGCGAAGAAGGGCTCGGCCCGCTTGAAGCAACGCGCAAGGCGATGGACCAGATCACCGGTGCCATCGTCGGCATCACGCTGGTCCTGATCGCGGTGTTCTTGCCGATGGCGTTCTTTCCGGGGTCGACCGGCGGCATCTATCGTCAGTTTTCAGTCACTCTGGCGGTCTCGATCTTCTTCTCCGCCGTGCTTGCCCTCTCGCTCACCCCGGCTCTGTGCGCGACGTTCCTGAAGCCGGATGACCATGAGGCAAGGGATGCGGATGCAACCTTGCCCAAGGGCTCCGGCTGGCGCGACAGGCTGGCGCAGGGGCGCTGGCACACCACGCGATTTTTCGGGCGCTTCAACCACTGGTTCGGCAACATGACCGGCAAGTACGGGCGTTCCAACGATCGCATCCTGGCGCGGCCCATGCGCGCCTTTGCCGTCTTCGTCGCCTTGTCGGTGGTGACCGGCTTGCTGTTCCTGCGGCTTCCCACCGCGTTTCTGCCTGACGAGGATCAGGGCTACCTCATCAGCGTCGTGCAGGCTCCTCCGGGCGCCACGACCGAACGGCTGGAGGAATCCATCGTACCTATAAAGGCTTTCTGGCAGTCGCGGGACGAAGTCGAAAACATGGTGGTCGTGCGCGGTCGCAGCTTCTTTGGCCAAGGTCAGAGCAACGCGATGATCTTCACGACCTTCAAGGACTGGAGCGAAAGAACCGGCAGCGAAAACAGTGCTGAGGCCATGCTGGCCAGTGCGAACGAGGCGTTCGCTTCGATCGACAACAGCATCGCCTTTGCCATCCAACCGCCGCCGATCCAATCGCTGGGCCAGGCGAGCGGTTTTACCATGAAACTGGAGGACCGCGCCGGACTTGGCCGCGAAGCGCTGATCCACGCGCGCGACCAGTTGCTGGGCATGGCGTCGCAAAGCACTGTGGTCGCGAACCTCAGGCCGGAAGAACAGGGCGACAGCCCCACGCTCGACGTCGACATCAACCGGGTACAGGCTCAGGCGCTGGGCCTGTCCATGACGGATGTGAACAGCGCCCTGTCGATCCAGTTCGGTTCGTCTTATGCCGACGATTTCAACTATCAGGGCCGCGTCCTGCGCGTTCTGGTCCAGGCCGACGCATCCGAACGCATGACGCCCGAAGACGTGCTGGCCTTGCGTATTCCGAATGCAGAAGGAACGCCCGTTCCGTTCGGAGCGTTCGCGACCGTCAAATGGTCGGCTGCACCGGTCAGTCTTTCGCGCTACAACGGCTATCCCGCGATGACACTTTCGGGAATGGCCGCCCCCGGCGAATCGTCCGGTGCCGCGCTCGCTGAAATGGAAAACCTCGCTGCGCAGCTTCCCGCGGGCATCGGGTTCGAATGGACCGGCGTTTCGTACGAGGAAAAGCAGGCCGGCGGACAGATCGGCATGTTGCTGGGGCTGTCCGTGGTCGTCGTGTTTCTGCTGCTGGCCGCGCTTTACGAAAGCTGGTCGGTGCCGCTGGCGGTTTTGCTGATCGTTCCGATGGGCGTGCTGGGCGCGGTGATCGCCTCTTTGCTGCGTGGCCTTTCGGCGGACGTCTATTTCAACGTCGGGCTCATCACGATTATCGGGCTTGCAGCCAAAAACGCGATCCTGATCGTGGAATTCGCGATAGAGGAAGAGGCGACCGGAAAACGGCGCATCGACGCGGTCAAATCCGCTGCGCGATTGCGGCTCCGGCCGATCATCATGACCTCGCTCGCCTTTACGATGGGCATGATTCCGCTGGTGTTCGCGAGCGGCGCCGGCGCAGCCAGCCGGATCGCGGTGGGCACGGGCGTGATGGGCGGGATGATCGCGGCAACGGCCATCGGCATCTTCGTCATCCCGGTCCTTTACCTGCTGGTCCGGCGGAAGCTTGGCAGGGGGCAGCCGCATCCGGTGGGCGCGTCTGCCGAAATCGAAGCGGACGGGAAGGAGCCGGCATGATGAAGCGCCTCCTTCTCATCGCCACGGCGTCGCTGGCACTGACCGGATGCGTCAACCTTGCGCCCGAACACGTGCGGCCAGAGCTGGCGACCGCGCTGGCCTATGACGCCGAATACGCGCCCGACGGCACGGTGACAGCTTCGCAGATGTCCTATCGCGACTGGTTCGCCGATCCGCGGCTCAAAGCCATGTTGACGAGCGCGCTGGCCAACAATCGCGATCTGGTCGCCGCCACGGCGCGCATTGAACAGGCGCGGGCGCAATACCGGATCCAGCGCAGCGACAGCCTGCCCGCAGTCGTGGCAAGCAGCGGTGCGACGCGTACGAGGCAGGCGCAATCGACATCGGTCGGCGCAGCGAACGGGCCATATACCTACGACCGGTTCGACATCGGCGTGGGAGTGACCGGCTTCGAACTCGAATTCTGGGGCCGCGTCGCGAACCTTTCGGAATCGGCCCGCGCGCAATACCTTTCCACGGTGGCGGCGCAGCGGGCCTTCTATCTTTCGCTGATCGCGGACACGGCCAACACCTATTTCGCAATTCTCGAATCCGAAGAGCAGATCGCCCTTGCCGAGGCGACGGCGCAAAGCCGGCGCGAAGGGCTTCGCATCGCGCAACTGAGGCTGGATGCCGGGGTGACATCGGCCCTGCCGTTTCGTCAGGCCGAAACTCTGCTGACACAAGCCGAACAGCAGCTTGCGTCCGAGAGGCTGGTGGCGGCGCGCTTGCGCAACCGCCTCGCCGTGCTTGTCGGCGGGACGATGCCGGTGGACCTTCCCGACGGCTTGTCGCTGACGCAACAGGTCGACGGTCGCCGCCTCGATGCCGGATTGCCATCCGACCTGCTGCTGGCCAGACCCGATATCGTCGCGGCAGAGGAACAGCTTCGTGCCGCACGCGCCGATATCGGTGCCGCGCGGGCCGCGTTCTTCCCGTCGATCTCTTTGACCGGCAGTGCCGGCTTTGCTTCGGGTTCGCTCGACGGGCTGTTTTCGGGGGATGCCTTGGGATGGAGTTTCGGTCCGTCGATCAACCTGCCGATCTTCGATTTCGGCGCGCGGGATGCAAACCTCGATTTCGCGAGGGCGCGGGAGGTGGAAGAGGTCGCGAACTACGATCTCGCCGTACAGACCGCCTTTAGGGAGGTTGCCGATGCATTGGCCGGTCGACGCTACCTGGCCGAACAAGTCGCAACGCTCGAACGTGCTGTCTCGTCGCAGCAGCAGATCGCACGGGTAGCTCAATTGCGTTATCGCGAAGGCGTTGCCGATTATCTCGAGGTGCTGGACGCCGAGCGCAACCTGTTCGAAGCCCGACAGACGCTTATCGCGACGCGGCGGGCCGAACTGCAGAATCGCACGACATTGTTCGTCGCGCTGGGCGGCGGTTTTGAATCCGGTGATGGGGAAAGTTAGGTGCGCGGGACATTATCGCAGGGCAAGTGGTGGCAGGCGAGAGCGCCTTTGGCCGGGCATCGCGATGCCTAAGTGGTAACGCCTTAAAGTGCTGACGATTTCGTCGGCGCGGCCGTTACGATTGCGCTAGTTTAGAGGATTGAACTGAGAGACTTGGGAATTGGGGTGGGGGACTGCGCGACAAGCACGCAGTCCCCCGGCCAAATCAGACCGAAACCAGGTTCGTAGCCGATTCCTTGCCGTTACGGCCGGTTTCGACTTCGTACTGAAGACGCTGGTCCTTTTCGAGCGTGTGCATGCCGGCTGCCTGAACGGCCGAAATGTGCACGAAGCTGTCATTGCCGCCGTCTTCCGGCTGAATGAAGCCGTAGCCCTTGTCGGAATTGAAGAATTTTACGGTGCCGATCGGCATAACGTGTTCCTTTCAAGAACATTTGAAACCGCCCATCTGCAAGGTGCAAACGGACGTCGTGCGTCGTGTCGTATATGAAAGGAAGCCGCCGTCAGGATCTGCCGCAACCACCGAACGGAAGGTCACGGGTTTACTTAGCGCCGAAGTCCGTCGCAAATTTCGACGTCAGCGCGGGCCTATTACCCCAAATGACCTGCTGCGCAAAGCAAAACCTTTCCGGCCATAGAGCGGCCGGTCCCGGCATCTTGAGAATAACAGAGCGATTCAGCTTGGCCAGACCGTTTCCGTAGATTTTCGAACGTTGCGTCGGCGATGTAAGTCGGGCCGATGATTAACCAGACATCTAAACCTTGTGCCGAGGGAACCAAGCAGGGATTATTGTGTTTGAGATCATTCGATTATGAGAATTGACGCCATGCCGCTTATCGCTCTATATGTTGCGCTGCGACATGAAAATTAGGGATTTTGATTCAATGACCAACCAGACCCGCGATTCGTTCACGACGGACATGAATGCCAATGTGCAGGCCTCGGCTTGGACAGTTCCTGCGCTGAAGACTGTCGGAACCATCCGCGATGTGCGTGCTGTTCCCGCAAATCCCGGTTCTGACGGCCAGGGCAATCAGGGTTCCTGATCGCAACTGATCAACGTTCTGCTCGCTTGCCCTGATGGGCAGGCGAGCAACGTCCTGAGTAGTTCGTTTTGCTCACGGGCGATTTTGCGTGATTGCTTTGCATTTACGATGGGGATCTTTAGCTGTTCCCCCACCCGACAGGTTCTTGCAGCCATCGGGAACGGCCCAGCATTTTGCCGGCGCATCAATCAGCACACATAATGCGGTCTTTTCTGCCATCGGCCCGAATGCTTTGGTGTCGGCGGGCCTTTGTGCGCCTGCATTGGTCACCGCCGACGGCGGCACTCTGCTTTTCGACGGCCATATCGACGATCGCGATGCGCTTTGCGCAGCCTTAACGATCACTTGTACCGACGATGCGCGGCTATACGCCGCTGCGTTCGACAAGTGGGGCGATGAAGTCGATGCCTACGTCTCGGGCCAATATGCAACCATTTATGTACCGCCGCACGGGCAATCCGTTCGCTTGGCTCGCAGCCCTCTTCGCGCGTCTCCGTTGCATTATTGGTCCGACGCCGACCAGTTGGTCGTCGCGTCGTCACCGCGCCTCTTGTTCGCAACCGGCGTCGTGCCGCGAGCCGTCGACGAGCAGAAGATCGCCGACAGCCTGATCCTCAATTACAAAGAGGTGGAGCGGAGCTGGTTTGACAATATTGCGCGGCTGCCGATCGGCTCCGTCCGCTGGATCGAACGAACGACTGCACATACCCGACGGTATTACGACGCCATGAACCTGCCCGAAGTGCGGTTCGCATCCGACGACCAATATGTCGAGGCGGCCAATGCCTTGATGGACGCTGCACTGCGTTCATCGCTCGACCGGTTTGCCAGACCTGCGATCAGCCTTTCAGGCGGCCTCGATTCGCAAGCGGTTGCCGCCGCGGCGATGCCGCATCTTGCTTCGGGCGAGCGGCTAAAGGGGTATACCAGCGTTCCGCAAGCAGGCTTTGCCGACGATCCGCACCACCCCACGTTCGCCAACGAATGGCCCTATGTCGAGGCGCTCGCCGCCATGCATGACGGGCTGGAAGTGGAGGCAGTTCACACCGCCGACAAATGGTTCGGCCACAAGCTGGGCGACATTTTCGAACTTGCCGGTATCGTGCCCCGTAATGCGGCCAACCTGCACTGGATTCATGATGTCTGGAGCAGGGCGCGGGACGATGGCCGCGATGTCATGCTGACAGGCAACACCGGAAACCTGACCTTCAGCGCCGACGGCAACTGGGCCTTTGGCGAATGGTTCAGAAACGGGCAGTGGCGGCGACTATTCGCAGAATTGCGGGCAGCGAGGCAAGGGACGCAATCGACGGCACGCGCTTTGCTGTCGCGGGTCGTCGCGCCCGAATTGCCCGATGCGGCATGGCTGTTGCTGCAAAGGATCGCGGGACGCGCGCCCGTCGATCCGTTTGCAAGCTGGTGTCCCATCAATCCTGCTTGGGCCAACCGGATGCATGTAAAGGAGCGGGCAGCCGACATGGGGCAGGATATCCTGTTCCGCAGTCAACCGAGGGTGGAAGCCTATCGCCGGAATATCGGTGGCGGCGAAACGGGTGATATCGAACAGGTATTCGTCCAGCTTTACGGCATCCCGGCTCGCGACCCGACGACCTATCGCCCGCTCGTCGACTTCTGCCATGGCATCCCCAGCGAACAGTACATGAAGCGCGGACAGGATCGCCGGCTGGCCCGCCGGATGTTGCAGGGTCGCGTTCCCGAAGCCGTCCGCACCGAAAACCGCCGCGGGGTGCAGGCGAGCGACTGGGCGATGCGGCTAAAAGCCGAACGTGCGCACCTTTCGGGCGAATTGGCACGATTGGCCAAGGACGACGCCATGGCCGAACGCATGGATTTGCGAGGCCTGCAAGCGACGCTGGACAGTTGGGACGGCGAACAACCGGCCGATCCGGCGATTGCGAGCCGCCTTCAGCTTGCCTTGCCGCGCGCGCTGGCCACCGCGCGCTTCATCCAGGCTCAGGAACATGCGGCAACCCAGACTACATGACGCGCACATCACCGGTGCAGGCAGTCTGCGCCCTCGAAAATCGGCGCGACAGTGCGCTGGCGAGTGAGGTGCCAGTCCCGTCGGTCTTCAGGCCACGATCCAGCCCATCGCCTTGGCTCCCATCCAAAGTCCCATGCCGATCATGAACAGGTTTTCGGTCAGCGAAACGAAGCCCAGCGGCACGTTGCTGTTGCCGCCGACGCACGCGCACTTGATCTCGCGCTTGTCGATGTAAACTGCCTTGAACACGCTGACGGCACCCAGAGTGCCGATGAACAGCGATATTGGGACCGATATGATCGGCAAAACGTGGGCGACCATCAGCACGCCTGCCAACGCTTCGCCGAACGGATAGACATAACCATATGGCAACCACCGTCGCGCCAGCAGATCGTAATTCAGGAACATCGTAGAAAAGCTGCGCACATCCTGAAGTTTTTGGACCGCGAGGAAGCACATCGCCAGGCTGACGAACCATTCCCCGGCCGCCACGGTTAGCAGTGCGCCATAAGCGAACCAGCTAAAGGCCAGCGCGACGAACGCGGCCATGGCAAAGAGGGCGATGACCGGCTGGTAAGTGGTGTCTCCGGCTTTTCGCACTGACTTACCGAAATGCGCGCGCAAGTCGTCGTATCCGCCGATGCGGTTAGGGCCGATGAACGTCTGCGGCGTCGTCTTTACGTCGTACTCCGCTTTGAACGCGTTCGTTTCGTCGCGCGTGGTCAGATGGCGATCGTCAATGGCGAAGCCCTTGCGTTTCAGCAGGTCGACGGTCTTGAGGCCATAGGGACAGACATGGCCGGGCATGACCATGCGATACACGGTTGCGGTCTTGGTCATCGTTTCGCTCTCTCGAAAAGATCGATCAGTTCGCTGAACTTGGCGCGCTGCTCGGATTCGTCGCCGCTGGCGATCGCTTCGGCGATGCAGCAGGCGGCATGGTTGCGCAGGATCTCTGTCTCGGCGCGGGCAAGAGCGGCTTTGACCGCCTGCATCTGCGTCAGGATGTCGATGCAATAACGGTCGTCGGCAACCATTGCGGCGATGCCGCGCACTTGCCCTTCGATCCGTTTGAACCGGTTCAGGATCGCCGGTTTGGTGCTCTCTTCGCTCACGCTTCGCCCTCAACTAAAATACCCATGGGGGGTATATAGTCGCTACCCTCGCCGGGCGTCAAGCCCCCTACGTCAGTCGGGCGCCTCAGCCGATTTGGGCAGGCCCGATGTATCTCATCATCGTGTCGTGGAACTGGCGAATGCGGATTTCCTGATAGTTGCCGAGTTGCACCTCGCCGTTCTTCGAACAGTGGAGGCCTTCTTGAACATAGGGAAGGTTTCCCATGTCCTGTTCGAAAACGTCGCCCAGCACGCCAAGTTCGGGCGCTTCGGTCCATTTCTGGTCCAGCGTCAGGAATTTCAGCGGCGCGCCATGTGGCATCGGCTCGCCCTTTTTCACGCGGGCAAGGATGCGCACTTCCATCACGCAGGTGTCGGGCGTCTTGCCGGGAAACCAGCGGTAGACGATGTTCGGCATGAACCCCGCCCACGGCCCGAAATTCGGGAACACGTTATAGACCAGCCCGTCGAGCAGTTCGGCATCGGTGGCATCCGAATGGTCGTAACCGGTCTGCTCTGTGTAATGCTGGCGCATGCGTTCGCCCAATGCCTGCCGCGCGGTCTTGCCTTCGGGCACGGTGATCGCCATCGGATCGCCGCCCTGATCGTAATTGTCCGAACTGCGCCCGTTGAATTTCACGAACTCGTCGACGATCCACTGCTCACCCTTGCCTTCGGTGATGTGCGGGCTGGTCACGCCAAAGGGGGTGAAGTTGGCGTTCACGTTGTCGCCCCAGGTCCAGTACGCAGCATTGCAATCGCCGGTGAAGGGAAGCAGCTGCGGGTGCGTGACGACCGTGTGCCATGCTTCCATGAACGCTTCCATCGTCACCTTCCAGTTGGCCGCCACTTCCTTGGCAACGCGCATGACGGTGACGCATTCCTCGTGCCGCCAGCGTTTGAAGTGCTCGGGCAGCGGGGCGAGATATTCCTCGAGACTGGGACCTCCCTTTTCCTCGCGAAGGAAAACGTAGCCGGCCCAGCGGCCCACTTCCGCTTCGGGAAGGTCCATGTTCTTCTGCGCTAGGTGCGGGAAATCCCACTGGCATGGCGCGTGGTCGAAACTCCCGTCTTTCTTCCAGGTGAAGGCATGGAACGGGCAGGTGAACCGGTCCGCGCTGCCGTCTTCGGTGCGCAACTTGCGCCCGCGGTGGAGGCAGACATTGTGCATCGCGCGGATCGATCCGTCGTCCTGCCGCACCAGCAGGTATGAACGCCCTACGTTTTCATAAACGATGTAATCGCCCGGCTCCGGCAGGTCCTCTTCGCGCGCGGCGAATTGCCATACGCGGGGCCACATGTGCTCCCGCTCTAGCCTCGCGAAATCCTCGCTCGTGTAACGGTTCGCCGGGATCGGTTCGGAGCCGCGATAGGTGTAGCTTTCCTCGGTCAACACGGCGGGCGGCGTGCGCGAATCGCGGGCCATCAACGCGGCCCAACTGATCCCTTCGCTGCGGTCTTCGCCCAGTTCGGCTTCGCCCCCCGCTACATCGCCCAAAGTGCTCATCGCGTGTTCCTCAATATTTGACGTTGCGGGTAAATCCGCCGTCGACCGTCAGGTTCACGCCGGTGATCCACGATGCGCGAGCGGACGCAAGGAACAGCACCGCGTCGGCGATCTCCTGCGGCTTGCCGAAGCGGCCTGACGGGTGCTTCAGCCGATTGGCATCGAAATAGTCCGGCATTTCCTTTTCGAGGAAACCCCAGCTGCCGTCCTCGATGTAGACCGGGCCGGGGCCGACGCAATTGCAGCGGATGCCGTCTTTCATGTAATCTATGGCCAGTTGATGCGTGTAATTGATCAGCGCTGCCTTCATCGCGCCATAACTGAGGCCGCTCTCGCCAAACGAATGGTTTTCGATCGCGGTGATCGTCGACATCTGGACAAAGGCTGCCGCGTCCGATGCCTTCAGGTAGGGCAGGGCCGTATCGAACATCGCCACGGCCGACAAAAGGTCGACGTTGTAGTTAATGTCCCAACCCTTCTTGCTGCGCGGAATGCCGCCCAGCGCGCTGGCGTTGGACACGACAATATCGATACCGCCCATGTCCGAAGCGGCCTTGGCCACCCAGTCGGTGACCTGATCGAAATAGCCGCAGTCGACGACCGTTCCGTAAACTTCGCCCCGATCGGACAGTGCCTCCAACGCGTCTTCGACTCCGTCGCCGTGAAGCGGATTGGCGAACACGCTGTCGTCGCTGGGGTTGTCCTGAACCGATCGCGCGCGGCGACCGCAGAAGGACACGATCGCCCCTTCGTCGAGGAACTGTTCCACGATCCTGCGCCCAATACCGCGTGTCGCCGCGCTGACGACGACCTTCTTGCCCTTCAGCTCAAGGTCCATGTCACTCTCCCAATAGTGTTTTTCGCCGGTTCAGACCGGCTTGATCATGTCGTTTTCGTGGATTTCGAGCAGTTCGAAGACGTTGCCGAAAAAGTCGCGGCCGTAAGTGGCGGCAAAGCCGAGCTTGTGCCCGTTTTCGTCCACGGTGATCGTGGTCATGTCGGGCGCCGTATGGAACGTCAGCCCGGCGGCGATCATCTTGTCGTAGGTCGCCTGAATGTCGTCGACCTGAAAACCGACGTGGGTATAACCGTAATGGTTTACCGGACGGGCAGGGTCCATGTCCGGCGCGCGGGGGGAGGTATATTCAAATATTTCCACCTGCACGTTCTTCAGCCGCGCAATGAAGGTCCGCGCCGCCGATCCGTCCAGCCCGACGATGGCATCGATCCACGGATTGCCCGGTTCCCATTCCGTACCGCTGATCTCTTCCGCGCCCAGCAGGTCGATATAGAATTTTCGCGCGATCGCGATGTCCGGCACCGACAGTGCGAAGTGGTGGACGCCCTGAACGTGCTGTTTCATCCGGCCTGCTCTCCGATATATTGATCCAGCGTATGATGGAAATGGCGGATTCGCGATTCCTGATAGACTGATAGCGTCTGCGCGCCTTTGCCGCTGGCGTACATGCCTTCGCGTTGCAGCCGCATGATGTCGGTGTCCTGATCGAGCACGCTGGCCAGAAAGGGGTCCATGCTGGCCACGCTCGTAAAGCTTTGCTCTTCGGTGATGACTTCCACTTCGGCGACTTCGAAGTTGCCGTCCCTTGGCTTGGGATGCAGCACGTACTGATCGAAAGTCGAACGGTCGCGGTCATGGCCGTCGGGGCGGAACTGCTGGATCAGGCACAGACCGGGCGCGGGATAGATCATCACGTTGGGGAACAGGTGATATTTCAGCGAATCGATCATTTCAGGTACCGAATGCTGCGAATAGTCGAGGTCGTATTGCTGCAGCATCTGTTCGCGCAATTGTTCTGCCATCACCCAGCGAGCGGTCTTCCCTTCGGGCACGCGTGGGCGTTCTCCGACCATCTTGCCGTCAGCGACGAGCATCATGTCGAGCAGGTCCTGTTCGCTCAATTGCGCCGTCGACGTCGGGCTGGATGACGCCATGGCGCAAAGATCGCGGCTGACATGTTTGGAAAAAACGTCGTGTTGCATGTTGTGGTCGCCCACCACGTTGGTCATTTCCGGGTGAACATAGGGCGTGTGATAGGCTTCCATGAAAGCTTCCATCGACAGCTTCCAGTTGCCGGGCAGATGCTTTCGCACATGGGTCGCGACGTACCAGCCGGTGAGGTCCCAGTTGCGGAAATGCTCGGGCAGAACCTCAAGATAGTCGACCAGTGGCTTGGCAGCAGGATCGAAATTCACGAAGACCATGCCGTTCCACGTGTCGACTTGTACCTCGACCAGATTGGCGGTGGCCTTGTCGACCTGCGGGAATTCGAAATCGCAGGGCATGCCCTTGAACGATCCGTCGAGTTTCCATTGCCAGTTGTGGAAGGGGCAGGTGATGTCGGCCGACCATCCACACGCACCGGACGGCTTCAGCTTCGTCCCGCGATGGAGGCAGGAGTTGTAGAACGCCTTAAGCCCGTCTTCGCCGCGCATGATCAACACGGACTGGCGACCGATGTCGTAGACGAAGAAATCGCCGGTTTCCGCGACATGTTCCTCGCGACAGGCGAATTGCCAGACACGTTTCCACACCCGCTCCATCTCGGCATCGAAGAACGCTTGATCGGTGTAGCGCGCGAACCCGATATCGCTCAGATCCTGATCCGGATTGGACTGGATCGCCAGGACGTCGGGCAGATCGCCGTCGCGCCGCGCGACATCGGCCCACGTGTTGCCGGGATAACGATCCCGCATGACTTTCTGAATCTCGTTCATCAGCCCTCTCCTCGGCCTTTCCCAGTGCCGGGACTCGACCTATAAATGAATATGAATTCATGTTCACTTATGCCGAGAATGAGGCATCGCGGCCGATGGGTCAATTCATCATAAAGGACAGGGCACTTATTTACGGGCCCGCGCGCTCAATCGTCGATGCCAAGGTAGCGGAGCGCCATCCGCACAGCTTCGTTGGCGAAGTCCGTATCGGTGACCTTCAGGCCCTTGCCCATTTCCCCGCCCGTCGGCAGGACCGACCAGACGACCGCGCCGCGAATGATCGAATGGGTGTAGAGCACTTGCCGCCGCAGTTCGGCGGGATCGCGATCCGGCATCCTTTGGATGAGACGGTCGGCGATCAGGCTCGCAACGGTCTCGTTGGCGGTGCTTTGGTCCTGATGGACGCTCGCATCTTCAAGCCGTCGCCGTTCGATCAGGCGCAGCAGGCCCGCATCGACGGTAAAGGCGCTGAACACGATGTCGAGGTGCAGCTGGATCAGCTCCCGCGGGCTTGCCGCCATCGCCTGCGCCGACGTGCACAGTTCGGTGATCTCGCGCATCCGACAGTCGCGATAACCTGCGACGATCGCGTCGAGCAACGCCTCCTTATCCGCGAAATGCTTGTAAACGGTGCCGACCGGCACTTGCGCGTGCTCTGCCACGTCGGACACGCGGGTGGTGTCGAAACCGCGTTCGGAAAACAGCGCGACAGCCGACGTTATGATGCGGCTGAGCGCATCTTTGCTGCGCTGTTGCTGCGGCCGTGCAAAGGTGGCGCTGTTTGCCATCCAGCGGATCGGGTCCTGCTCGAAAGCGATGGAGCCGAGCGGGGCTGCGGGATCACGGTGCAAGGTCACGCACCGGCTCTAGCGTCGCGGTGCGGAGTTGACCAGCACGCGGCCCGGATGCGAACTGGCAAAATGACGAAGTGCCATGGCCCTGCACAAAATGGATAAGGCAGGGGGGAGAGACATATGCAAACGACAACATTAGGCGACTTCAAGACGATCGCCGAAGGTTACGAATTCGTCGAAGCGCCGCGCGTCTCGCCGTGCGGCGATCTGTGGTTCGGCGATCTCACCGGCAGGGGCGTTTATCGCAAGCGGTCCGGACATCCGGACGAAGCGATGCTGCCGGGGCGCCAGTGGGTGGGCGGAATCCTGTTCGACGAATCGGGTCTGGTCCTGTGCAGCGGGCGCGACGGGATCGTGACGATCGACCCGGTCACCGGCCATACGCACGATGTGTTAACCCACATCGATGGGGTTCCGGTCATCGCGGTAAACGACATGGAAGGCGACGGACGTGGCGGATTCTATGCCGGTACTATCGATTTCGTGTCCATTTTCGAAAAGGGAACGGAACCGTCACCGGGCAAGTTCTTCCACGTTTCGGCAGGGGGAACGATCACGGTACTGCGCTCCGATGTCTTTGCATCCAACGGCATCGCGACCAGCGCCTGCGGGCGATGGCTTTATCATTCCGAAACCTCGCGTGGGATCTGGCGCTATCCGCTCGACGGCGACGGTATGCCAGGACCGGGCGAGCTGTTCATGGAAATCGAGGACAGCGACGGACTGGTTGCCGACAGCGCGGGTAACCTTTGGGTGGCATGCTGGAGCACGGCGCGCGTCATTCAGTTTTCCGAACAGGGAGAAATGCTGCAATCGGTATCGCTGCCGTTTCCGCATGTCGTCAGCCTCGATTTCGCAGCGTCAGATCCGGGGGGGCTTTATGTCAGCACCGGCGGCAATGCCGAACATCCGGGCAAGGGCGCGGTGATTCGCATGGAGGTCGAGATCCCCGGACTTGCCGGTCCGCGCACGAAGCTTGGCGAATGGGCGACGAAGCCATGATCGCTGACGAAACCATGATCGCCGCCGAAACCCTGTCCGACGGCGTTACCGTGCTGACGCTTAACCGGCCGCAATCGGCCAATGCCCTGACCCTGCCGATGGTTGCAAAATTTCGCGAGACCATCGCGCGACTGAACGCCGATGTGGGCGTGCGCGTCGTCGTGCTGGCCGCGCAGGGCAAGGCGTTTTGCGCCGGGCTGGACCTCAAGGAAGTGTTGATGGGCGAAGACGCGCCCGAAGGCCCGATCGAGAACATGGAGCTTCAGGAACGCTTTTCCGGCCTGATGCGCGAAGTGGCCGAAGCGCGCTTTCCGGTCGTGGCCGCAATTGAAGGGGCTGCGGTTGGGGCCGGCATGGGGCTGGCGGTTGGGGCCGACATCCGGGTCGCCGGGCCGGGGGCCCGCTTCCTGAACGGCGCGGTGCGGATCGGGCTAAGCGCGGGGGAATGCGGCATCAGCTATCACTTGCCGCGCCTGATCGGTTCGGGGCGCGCCGCCGAAGTGATGCTGACGGGGCGTCCCGTCGACGCAGCCGAAGCCCATGCCATCGGCCTTGTCACGACTCTGACCGAAGCGGGCGGAGCGCTGGACGCAGCCATCGCCGTGGCGCGTCAAATCGCCGAAAACAGTCCCTATGCGATCAAGCATACCAAACAGGTCATGCGCGCGAACATCGACGCGCCCAGCCTTGGCGCGGCCATCGAACTGGAAAACCATGTCCAGTGCCTTGCGCTGGGAACGGACGATTTCCGCGAGGCATGCGCGGCCTTTGCCGAAAAGCGCAAACCCCGGTTTGTAGGCCGCTGACCGCCCGACCTGCTTCCTTGACTATGTATGGTCCATCGTCGAACGAGCGGCCGACTTTGTGAAAACGGGAAGATTTCGGTCGATGAACACGCGTGCAATAGGCGGAAGCAGGGTCAACCCGGTCGGTCTCGGCACCATGAACGTGGCATGGGCTTATGGAAATCCGCCAACGCGGCAGGACGCGGTCGCCCTTTTCCGCCATGCGCTGGACAACGGTTGCGACCATTTCGACACGGCCAACATGTATGGCCTTGGCGTAAGCGAAGAAATCCTGGGCGAAGCGATTGCGGATCGGCGCAACGAATTTTTCCTCGCCACAAAGACCGGCATCGTCGTCGAAGGGCCTGACCGGGGCATCGATTGCCGCCCGACATCCATCGCAGCATCGATCGATGCCAGCCTGCGACGGCTCAAAACCGACCACGTCGACCTGTTCTATATGCACCGGTTCGATCCCAAGGTGCCGATCGCGGATTCGGTCGGGGCGATGGCCCGGTTGATCGAAGCTGGCAAGATCGGCGGCTATGGCGCGTCCGAATGGTCCGCCGCCCACATCCGCGAAGCGCATGAGGTGCACCCGATGATCGCGGTGCAGCACGAATATTCGCTATGGACGCGCAATGTCGAACTTGGCGTGCTGGACACGACGCGTGAGCTTGGCATCGCGATGGTGGCGTTTTCGCCGGTCGCGCGCGGTGCGCTGGCCGGTGGGGTCGACACGGCGGCCCTGACCGAACGGGATCTGCGCCGCACCCATCCCCGCTTCCTGCCCGGCAACTGGGAACATAACCGCGCGCTGGTGGCCAGCTTCAACGCGCTTGCGGCAGAGGCGGGGATTGCCCCTGCGCAACTGTCGATGGCCTGGATATTGGCGCAAGGGGACCATGTGCACGCGATTCCCGGCACGCGTTCGACCGCGCATTTCGACGAGAACAACGCCACCGCCGCCTTGATTGTTGCGGACGACGTGCTTGATCGTGCGGGCGCGCTGATCAATCAGCAGACGGTGCGCGGGCACCGCTATCCCGACGCGGCGCGCGCCACGGTCGATACCGAAGACTTCGTTTGACGCAGGGCTTCAGCCCGGCGGCATGTCGGCAAGGATGTCGCGGGTAATCTGATCGATTCGGGTGACGCCGGTTAACGACATGGCGACCCGCATCTCCGCCTCTATCAACCGCAGCACATGTTCAATCCCGGCTTGCCCACGCGCGCCCAGCGCATAGGCCCACGCCCGCCCGATCAGAACGCCCTTTGCACCTAGCGCCAGCATCCGCACGACATCGAGACCGGATCGCACGCCGCCGTCGGCCAGCACGGTCAGCCGGTCCCCAACGGCATCGGCGATGGCGGGAAGCGCGCGTGTCGTGGACAGCACGCCGTCCAACTGGCGTCCGCCGTGGTTCGATACGACGATTCCGTCTGCACCCAGTTCCGCCGCCTCGCGCGCGTCATCGGGGTCGAGGACGCCCTTTATGATAAGCGGGCCGGTCCATTCGCTGCGGATGAAATCGAGATCGCGCCAGGTGATCGCGGGGTCGAAATTTTGCCGCATCCATGCAAAGAAATCCTCGATCCCCGTACTGCCCCGCAAAACCGGGGCAACGTTGCCAAGGCCATGCGGGCGGCCCATGACGCCAACGTCCCAAGCCCAGTCGGGCCGCATGGCCCCCTGCAACGCGCGGCGCATCGCCCCTGCCATGCCGGGCGATCCGGCAAGGCCGGTGCGGTAATCGCGATAACGACTGCCCGGCACCGGCATGTCGACGGTAAAGACCATCGTCCCGCACCCTGCCAAGCGCGCGCGTGCCATCAGGTCGCGCATGAAACCGCGGTCTCGGATCATGTAAAGCTGAAACCAGAACGGGCGATCGGCCGCAGCGGCGACTTCCTCGATGTCGCAAACGGATACAGTCGAAAGCGTAAATGGCACACCCATGTTTTGCGCCGCGCGCACCGCCTGGCATTCGCCGCGCCGCGCGTTCATGCCCGCCAAACCGATCGGCGCCAGCGCAATCGGCAGCGCCAGTTTCTGGCCGAACAGTTCGGTCGAAAGGTCGAGGTGCGATACGTCGCGCAACACCCGCTGGCGCAATGCGACGGCGGAAAGATCGGCCACGTTCCGGCCCAGCGTCACTTCGGCATAAGAGCCTCCGTCGATATATTCGAACAGGAAACGGGGAAGGCGTCGACGCGCCAGTTCGCGATAATCGAGAGCGGAAGCAGCCTGCATCGCATTGCCTTACGTCATCGCATGCGATGGAACCATACTGCGCGGGGTAGCCTATCCGGAAACTATGCTTTGCGCGGCAGGAAACCCGAAGCGAGGATGTCGATCATCCGCCGGACCAGTTCCGACGCATCGCGACCCAGTGCCGGGTCGAACCAGCGCGCTGGCCAATTGAGCGCCCCGGCGAGCGTGAGCGCAAAGAGATTTGCGTCTTCGCACACGATCGAGCCGTCGCGCTGTCCGTCTTCGATCATAGCGCGGATCATGTCGTGGATGCGGCGTTTGTCGGCTCGGAACAGGGCCGCATTTTGCGCGCTCATGTCGCCTTCGCTCGTCAGGATCACGCAACGGCCGAAGTCCCGAAGGTTGAATTCAGCATAGTGGGCGAGGAAATTCTTGAGCCGGTCGGCGCTGTTGCCCGGTGCCTGCCGTGCCGCTTCCGCCGCCTCCAGCAATTCCGTCAGCCCGATTTTCAGGCAGCCCAGCAGCACCTGTTCCTTGTTGCCCAGATAGTGGTAAATCGTCGGCTTGGAAATGCTGAGCGAGGCTGCGACATCATCCAGTGAGGTTGCGTGGAATCCGCGTTCGTTGAACATGCGTGCGGCTGCGGTCAGCACGGCGAGCCGCTTGCTTTCGCGGTCGGCTTCGCGTTGCTCCGCCGTCCGGAAGGGTGAAGGATTCTCGTTCAAGGGGTCACTCTGTGCATCGCGGCGAACCTTGCTTTAAAACTTGAAAGAATGCAATATACCGGTGAGTAAGGTTTCTGCCGTTGGACGGCGACCTGACGAGACAAGCGCCATAAGGAACACCCAATCATGACTGACCCTGTTGTTATCGCCAGTTATGCACGCACTCCGATGGGCGGAATGCAGGGCGTTTTCAGCGACGTATCGTCGCCAATGCTGGGCGCCGCGGCTGTGCGTGCGGCAGTGGAACGGGCCGGGATCAGCGGGGCGGCGGTCGATCAGATCATCATGGGCTGCGTCCTGCCCGCGGGTCTCGGACAGGCTCCGGCGCGTCAGGCCGCCATTCATGCCGGGCTTGGCGAACATCTCACGGCGACGACCATTAACAAGATGTGCGGATCGGGGATGCAGGCCGCGATGATGGCGCACGACGCGTTGTTGGGCGGCAGCGCAGACGTGATCGTGGCAGGCGGGATGGAAAGCATGACCAATGCGCCGTACCTGCTGCAAAAGCATCGCGGCGGTGCGCGGATCGGGCACGACGTAGTCAAGGATTCGATGTTTCTTGACGGGCTCGAAGATGCCTATGACGCAGGCAAGCTGATGGGCGCCTTTGCCGAAGAAGCGGCACAGGAATATCAGTTCACGCGCGGAGCGCAGGACGAATATGCGATCAGGTCGCTGACGCAGGCACGTGCGGCACAGGAAAGTGGCGCATTCGAACGAGAAATCACGCCGGTCACGGTCAATGGGCGCAAGGGCGAAACCGTCGTCTCTTCGGATGAGCAGCCGGGCAAAGCCAATGTCGAGAAAATCCCGTCGCTGCGCCCCGCTTTTGCCAAGGATGGAACGGTGACGGCTGCGAACAGTTCGTCGATTTCGGACGGGGCCGCCGCGCTTGTCATGTGCCGCGCCTCCACCGCCGAACGGCTGGGCATGAACCCGGTGGCCCGCGTCGTCGGCCATGCGTCTCATGCGCACGAACCGGCCCGCTTCACCACTGCGCCGGTCTTTGCCACGCGCAAGCTGATGGAACGGATCGGCTGGTCGATGAACGATGTCGACTTGTTCGAAGTGAACGAGGCATTCGCCGTTGTCGCGCTGATCGCCGAACGCGATCTCGGCATCGAACGCGACCGGCTCAACGTGAACGGCGGCGCTTGCGCATTGGGCCACCCCATCGGGGCTTCGGGCGCGCGGATCATGACGACGCTGCTGGGTGCGCTGGAAACCCGTGACCTTAAGCGCGGCGTCGCTTCGATTTGCATCGGCGGCGGCGAGGCGACGGCCATTGCGGTAGAACGGATGTAACGGCGGACCTGACCGGGCACGCGCAATGCGCAAGGCTCGGTCAGGAAAACCGTTCGGGGCGACTTAGTCGGGGCAGTGCGCTCCGTTCGCGACCCAGGCGGCGGTCAGCGCGCCGAACTGTTCCTGCGTTCCGGGCGCTGGCGAGCGACCCTTCCCCGGGTTCCAGCCCCAGCCGACCAGATGGTCGTGGGCATTATGCTCGACCAGCTGGGCCAGAGTCTTGCCGCCATTGCGCTTGGGGTCCTTCAACTGGCGGCAGATTTCGCCGCGAGTCTTGCCGACCCATGCCATTTCGACCGGGGCCAGTGCCCATGCCGGATCGCCCGGAATGCTGCCCTCGCCATTGGCGAAGGTGAAGTTGCTTTCGCCGTGGCAGGTATTGCAGGTCATGCCCGGCACGCTCATGCCGCCCATGCCCCGCGAAACCGGCGGGCTGTGCGGGTGCATGTCGTCACCCTGCGTCGGTGAATCCGTGCGCGGGTGGCAGTTCAGGCAGCGGGGCGATTCGATCACCTTGGCCATTTCGCCGAACAGCGCGACCGAACGGGCCTGCGGATCGGCAATGGCGGCAAACGCCTCCGGTCCCTTTAGCGATGTTGCCGGTGCCGCGATCGTCTGCCCCGCGACGGCCGCGCCGATCAGCGTTCCGGCGCCGATCAGCAGCACAAGGCGCGAACGCGAAATCATGCCTTCTCTCCCATCCGGCTCGCGGCCAGCTTGATGGCCTTGCGGATGCGCTGATACGTGGCGCAACGACAGATGTTGCCCGCCATCGCGCCGTCGATATCCTCGTCGCTGGGATTGTCGATCCATTCGAGCAGCGCCGTCGCCGACATCAGCTGACCCGATTGGCAGAAACCGCACTGCGGCACGTCCAGTTCGACCCAAGCGTCCTGCAAAGCCTTGGCCGCAGGTGATGCCGCACCCTCGATCGTGGTGATTTCGCGGCCCGCGACCATGCTGACGGGCGTGACGCACGACCGGCGCGCCTGTCCGTCGAGATGTACGGTGCACGCGCCGCACTGGGCGATGCCACAACCGTATTTCGTGCCGGTCAGTCCCGCCGAATCGCGGATGACCCACAACAGCGGGGTATCGGCGGGGCCGTCATAGGCGATGGTCTTGCCGTTCAGTTCGAATTCGACGCTCATGCGCTTTTCTCCGCAATGCCGCGCGCAAAGGGTAGCCGTTCAACCGCCTGCCCGGTCAGCGCGAACCAGGCGTTGCCGACCGCGGGGGCCAGCGGCGGTACCGGCGGTTCGCCGATCCCGGTGGGATCCTTGTCACTGGGGATGATCGAAACCTCGATCTCGGGCATTTCCGACATCCGCAGCGAAGGGTATGTATCGAAATTGCGCTGTTCGATGATACCGCCATCGCCCAAAGTGATTTCCGAATGCAGCGCATGGCCCAGCGCATAGCCGATGCCGCCTTCGACCTGCGCACGGATCACGTCGGGATTGACCGCGAGGCCAAGATCGACCGCGGCCCAGACCTTGTGCACTTTCGGTAAACCGTCCTTGCCCTTCGACACTTCGGCCACTTCGGCGACGAAGGTGTTGAAGCTCTCGACAAAGGCGATGCCCAGCGCGCGCCCTTCGGGCATCTTGCGGCCCCAGTCGGCCATCTTTGCCGCTTCGGCGATGACGCCCTTGGCGCGTTCGTTTTCCTGAAGGTCGAGGCGGCCCTTTACCGGGTCGATCCCTTGCGCGGCAAACAGCCGGTCGAGCATCGTTTCCATGACGTACCCGGTATGGCTGTGCCCGACCGAGCGCCACCACAGCACCTTCATCGGGCTTTCCAGCACGCCGATGCCGAGCTTGTGATTGGCAAAGGCGTAGCCCTGTTCGCGCACGCCTTCGAAGATCAGCGCATCGACTTTCTGGCCGTCGAGCGTATCGACCATCATGAAGTTGCCGATCGACTGTCCGGTAAGACCATGGTCCCAGCCGACGACCTTGCCCTTGGCATCCATCGCGGCGCGAACCTTGTGGGCGTTCATCGGGCGATAGTACTGCCCCGTGATGTCATCCTCTCGTGTCCAGACGAACTTGATCGGTTCCGGCCCGCCCCATGCCTTGGCCACCCGGCCAGCCTCGCGGCCGAAAGCCTGATCGAACGTGGCGCGGCGACCGAAACTGCCGCCCGCATACTGCTGATGCAGCAGGACCTTGTCCTTGGCGATGCCGGCGGCTTCGGCGACGGCGGCCGATTCCATCGTCTGGAACTGCGAACCGAGCCATACGTCCATCCGGTCGCCCGTGATCTGCACGACCGCGTCCAGCGTCTCCATCGGCGCGTGAGCGAGATAAGGGAGGGTATAGGTGCCCTCGACGATGGCGATGCCCTTGGCAGGCTTTGGCAGTTCTCCGGTGTTCATAACCGGCAGGGGCGGCTTGGCGGCCATGGCTTGCGCTTTGGCTTCGAGTTCCTTGCTCGACCGGGTTTCGGCGTTCGACGTGTCCCAGTCGATCTTCAGCGCGCGACGGCCCTTGAGCGCGGCGGCCATGTCCTTGGCGAAAACGGCGACGCCGCTGTCGACGTTGGCGACTTTCAGCACGCCCGGCACGGCAAGCGCGGCGGCAGCTTCAAAATTGGCGACCTTGGCTGCGGGCATCGGCGCATGAGCGACAAGCGCGGTGACCATGCCGTCGCGCTTTACATCGACGGTGAACTGGGCGCGCCCGTCGGATTTCACTGCGCTGTCCAGCTTCGGCAGCGTCTTGCCGATCAGCTTGAACTGATCGGGCGTTTTCAAAGTCGGCTTTTCGGGCACGGGAAATGCGCTGGCCGCGCTGGCCATGTCACCGAACGTCGCGGAATGGCCGGGCGCGGTCAGCATGCTGTTCGCGACCGCGATCTTGCCGGCGGGAACGCCCCATGCCTTGGCGGCGGCGGCGACCAGCATTTCCTTTGCCGCGGCGCCCGCCACGCGCATCTGAGTGTGCGCGGTGGCGATGGTGCCGGATCCGCCGGTCGCCATCGTGCCCATCATCGGATTGGCGTACAACGCATCGTCGTTGGGCGCGAATTCGAGGCGGACTTTGCTCCAGTCCGCGTCCAACTCTTCCGCCGCCAGAGTGGCAAGCCCGGTGGCCGCGCCTTGGCCGAACTCGATCGCCTTGATCACAACCGTCACGCTGTTGTCGGGTGCGACCCGAATGAATGCATTGGGCGCAAAGGGCGCTGCCGCCTGTGCCGCGGCGCGAGCCTTCAACGGCATGGCCAGCGCGATGACGAGCGCGCCGCCACCTGCCAGCACGCCGCGCCGTGTTGCCACAGGACCGGATGTCATCTGAATTCGCCCTCGTATCGCGATGCCGTGATGGGCCCCGACATTTCGGGGCGGCATGGGAAGATGCAACCATAGCGTTTAAGGCAGACGACTGTCACTGTGCAAAAGATGGGGGCAACTGGCATCGCCAACCGTTGGCAGGCGCCGGTTGCCGAAATGGCTTTCAGCGGGCAGTGTCGCGCTGATGACGGACGGGAGCTCGCTACCTGACCTTGTTCCCGGCAAAGGCGGCACGAAATTTTGAATGCTACAGCAAATCAGGGCGACGACGGTTCGGGCGCGGTGATCTCGCAGGTCGGCACACTTGCGCCGCGCGCGCACGACATCCTGCGCATTTTGCTCGGCTGGATCGAGGGCGGAGCGGCGACCGCGCTGGTGACGCTTGTCGGGATCGAGGGCAATTCCTCTCGATCGCCCGGCACGTTGATGGCGGTGGCTGCGGACGGTCGGCATGTCGGGTCGTTTTCTGCCGGTTGCATCGAAACGGCCATCGTTGCGCAGGCGATCGAGGCCATTGCCGAACAGCGTGGCCGGACCGTGCGGTATGGCGTCGGATCGCCCTATATCGATTTGCGGCTGCCATGCGGGGGCGGGATCGACCTGACGTTCACGCCCACTCCCGATGCGGCGGTGATCCGCGCTGCGCTCTCCGCACTTGATCGCCGCGAGACTGCTTCGGTGGCCGTCATGGAAAATGGCATCGCGACAGGCTGCGATCCGACCGGTTACGCGCTGACGCTCGTGCCGCCGCTTCGGGTTCTGGCTTATGGCCAGGGAGAGGATCTTGCCGTGTTCGCGCGACTTGCCTCGTTCTTTGGCGCGGTGGTGGAGGTGGTGTCACCCGACGAATCGCTGCCGGGTGAATTCGGCACTTTGCCGGTCACCGTGCACAGGGTCGAAACGCATCATCGCGCGCCCCGACTTTCGTCGGATCCATGGACGGCCATCGTTTTCCTGTTCCACGACCACGACTGGGAAGGTGCAACCCTTCCCGCCGCACTGGCCATGCCGGCTTTCTATCACGGCGCTATCGGCAGCCGCCGCACACAGCACGCCCGGTTGCGGATGCTGGAGAACATGGCCGTGGACCCAGCGCTGGTCAAAAGGCTGCGGGGCCGGATCGGGTTGATCGCATCGACCCGCGATCCTGCGACGCTGGCGTTATCGATCCTGTCCGAAGTGGTCGCTGCTTATCGTGAGATCGTCGCGACAGGCGCAGCGGCCAATAACGAACCTTGCGCGACATAAGGTCGTGCGATTTGAAGATGTCGCCCTAGTCCTCCTTGCCGCTGGCCGTTCAAGTCGGTTCGGCGGGGGCAAGCTGCTTACCGAGCTTGGCGGGATGCCGCTGGCATTTCACGCCGCGCGCACCTTTGCGGCATTGCCATTTGCGACAAGGGTCGCGGTTTATAGCGACGACACGCCCGACCTTGGATCGTTTGGCTTCGAATGCGTCAAGCTCTCCCCTGCAGATGCGCCGCTCTCACGCTCCATCGCGCAAGGTGTTGCGATTGCGATGCGCGATGATCCGGCGGCGATCATGATCGCGCTGGCCGATATGCCGTTCGTGTCTGCCGCGCACCTTAGCGACATGGTCGCGCAATTCGACGGCGATCGGTTGGCGACATGGGGGGTGGCCACGATGCCGCCCGCGCTGTTCGGGCCACAGCACTTCGGCGCGCTGTCCGCGTTATCCGGCGACAGGGGCGCGGGGGCGCTTTTGCACGATGCGGCGACCATCGCACTGGACCCTGCGTTGGCGATCGATATCGACAGCAAGGACGATCTCGAACGAGCCCGCCAAAGCGTGGAGCGTAAATGGAATGGTGGGCGCGGCAGGGATTGAACCTGCGACCCCACCCGTGTGAAGGGTGTGCTCTACCACTGAGCTACGCGCCCGTCCGCAGACCTTTGCAGAGCGTCAGAATCGCTCCGGTCCGCCAACAGAGGCGCGCCTTTGCCAGAGAGGCACTGGGTTGGCAAGCGGGGCGATTGACAAGCGTGGCAGTGCGTTTAGAGCGCGTTGCATGAGCGAAGACGACATCAAGCCCGTAGAGAACGCCGACACCGCAGCAGAAGTCGCGCCCACGGGCGCCGACGTCCCGCCGGACCGGTTGGCGATTCACCCGCGCAGCCCCTATTTCGATGCGGACAAGCTGGGTCGCGGCATCGGCATACGTTTCAAGGACACGGTCCGCACCAACATCGAGGAATACTGCATTTCCGAAGGTTGGGTGCGCGTTCAGGCCGGCAAGTCGATGGATCGCAAGGGCAACCCGCTGACGATCAAGCTGAACGGCCCGGTCGAAGCCTGGTACGAAGACTTGGGTGACGAACCGCCGGTCGCCAAGGCCTGAATCGGCGGGCCTGACAATCCGGGCTCATTTGCAGATTCACTATCAGGCCGGCAAAAGCTGGTCGCGATGGCGGCGCACGGTCCGCGTAAGCCAGTTGCGGAACGCCTGCACGCGGGCAAGTTGGTGCGTATCCTTGTGCGTAACCAGCCAGAAACTGCCGTTGATGCGGTTTTCCGGCAGCACCGGTTCCAGCGCAGGATCGCGATCTCCGATGAAGCAGGGCAGGACGCCCATGCCCGCGCCCGCCGCGATCAGGCGGTGTTGCGCATTGATGCTCGTCGAACGCAGGCTCGGTTCCAGATCGGGATGTAGCCGGTTGAGATAGCGCAACTCCGGCGCGAACAGCATGTCGGGGACGTAACCCACCAACCGGTGATGCGTTGCAAGGTCGGTAATGGTCTCGGGCTTGCCGTGGGATTGCAGGTATTCGGGCGAGGCATATAGCCGTAGCGAATAGTCCGACAGCTTGCCCGCGATCAGCGGCCCGGCGCGAGGACGCGACAGGACTATGGCGACGTCCGCCTCGCGCTTCGATGGGCTGAGAAAGCCGCTCGACATGGCAAGATCGATGACAAGCCTGGGATGGCCTTCGACGAACTCGGTCAGCTTGTCGGCAACGAACCACGACCCGAAACCTTCGGACAACGACACGCGCAACGTGCCGACCGGGCCTTCGCCTTCGCTGCGACCTTCGTTGATGCGGGCGGCGGCCTGTTCCATCGCCTCCACCTCGGCAAGGATCGCTTCGCCCGCTTCGGTCAGGACCTGACCCTGCCGGGTCTGCTCAAACAACGTGCGGCCCAGTCGGGTTTCCAGCCGTCGCAAACGGCGACCCATGGTGGTGGCATCGACGCCGATCGCATCTGCGGCACGGCTCAACTGGCCGGTCCGCGCGATGGCGAGGAAATCCTGTAGGTCGTTCCAGTTCACGGTTTGCATCGGTTGATCCGGGGTTTCAGAGGTAACTGCATAATTGCAGGTTGAAGATGCAGAATCTATGGTTGTCTGCAATCATCACGAATGCCATCTAAACCGTGTACCGTTGCCGGATATGGTGACGCGTGGGCGTACGACTGCCGCCTTTCTGGCGAAACCGGCCGTAAACCTGCCACCCGCAATGCTTAATCAAAGCGTGTTTTTCGAGGATACTTGCATGGCTACCGCTCTTCAGACCGAACCCAACGACGACGTCGCCGAAATCGCCGCCATGATCGAACGCGGTCGCGTCGCGCAGGCGCAGATCGCCGATTACACGCAAGAGCAGGTGGACAAGCTGATCACTGCGATGGTGTGGGCTGTGGCCAAGCCCGGCGTGGCAGAGGAAATCGCGCAGTTCACCGTCGATGAAACGCAGCTCGGCAATTACGATGGCAAGTACCTCAAGATCGCGCGCAAGACTCGCGCGACGCTGCTGGACATCATCCACGACAAGTCGGTCGGCATCATCGAAGAACTACCCGAGCGCAACATCGTCAAGATCGCCAAGCCGGTCGGCGTGATCGGTGCATTGTCGCCGTCGACCAACCCTGAGGCGACGCCGGTGATCAAGGCGATCAGCGCGGTCAAGGGTCGCAATGCCATCGTCATCGCGCCGCACCCGCGGGCGAAGCTGACCAACAAGAAGATCGTCGACCTGATGCGCGAAGCCATCGTCAAGATGGGTGCGCCCGCCGACCTGGTTCAGGCTATCGAGATTCCTTCGGTCAACAAGACCAACGAACTGATGAAGCAGTGCGACCGCGTGCTTGCCACCGGCGGTTCGGCCATGGTCACCGCCGCCTATTCCAGCGGCACTCCGGCACTGGGCGTCGGTGTCGGCAACGCGGTCATCACCGTGGACGATACCGCCGATCTCGACGACGCGGCGGAAAAGATCCGCATTTCCAAGACGCTGGACAACGCGGCATCGTGTTCGTCGGACAACGCGGTCATCCTGTTCGACGCCATCTATGACGAGATGCTGGCAAAGCTGAAGGGTCAGGGCGGTTACGTCGTGACCGACGAGCAGAAGGCGAAGTTGCAGAACGCGATCTGGGAAGATGGCGAGCACATCAACGCCAAGGTCGTCGCTCAGCCCGCAGAATTCATCGCGGGCTATGCCGGGTTCGAAGTGCCCGAAGGCACGTTGTTCTTTATCGTTCCCGAAACCGGCGCCGGTCCGGACTACAAGTTTTCGGGCGAAAAGATGACCGTCACCATGGCGCTGTACCGTGTCAAGGACATCGATGAGGCGATCGCGCTGACCAACAAGATCCAGGCCTATCAGGGTCAGGGCCATAGCTGCGGCATCTATTCCAATTCCGACGCGAACATCATGAAGCTGGCAGAGGGCACCCGCACCAGCCGTGTCATGGTCAACCAGCCGCAGTCGCCGTCCAATTCGGGCAACCTGTGGAACGGCATGCGCCAGACTTTCTCGCTGGGATGCGGATCGTGGGGCGGCAACGGCACGAACAACAACATCACGTGGCGCGACCTGATCAACGAAACATGGGTTTCGAAGCCGCTGGCCACGCCAAAGACCCTGCCGAGCGACGAAGAGCTTTTCGGCAAGGACATCATGGAAGCCATCTAACCAGCTCCAGTCGCCAAATGGAACGGCCCGCCTAAAGGTGGGCCGTTCACGTTTCGAAAGGGTGCCATGAAGAAGACGTTCCTGATGGTGGGTGTGCTGGCGCTGGGCCTTGGCGCCTGTGGCGACAGCGGTACTCCCGCCCAACGCTCTGGCGACACCGCCGATACGGGCGCACCGATCCCGGTCGAACCCGATGGCGGGATCGGCGACGGGGCGACCCCATTGCCCGAACCGGGCGGGACGACGCCGGTGGGCGACGATAAGGGCATGGACGAGATGGAACCGACCATCCCGTCGGCCCTGCGCGGCCGTTGGGGCATGAACGCCAACGATTGCGATGCTTCTCGCAGCGATGCCAAGGGCTTGCTGACGATCGGCGACCAGACCCTCAAATTCTACGAAAGCGTCGGCACGCTGACTAAAACGGCCGAACGCGATGCCACCCGGCTGCGCGGCACCTTTGCCTTTACCGGCGAAGGGCAGACCTGGCAGCGTGATGTCGTGCTCGACGCGCAGGATGGCAATACCGTGCTGATCCGCCGCGAATACGGGGATGGCGCGGCCCCCGGCCCATTCCGTTATGAAAGGTGCGCATCATGATCCGCCAGCCCCTGCTCGCCGCGCTTGCCGCCGCGCCGTTCCTGCTTTCGGGATGCGTTACCGTGACTACCCCGCCGACGACCCAGGAACCCGTGCGCGTGGGCGCGCAGGGAGAATGCAACGCCTCGCCCGCACAAACGATGCTGGGCATGATCGCCAGCGCCGATGTCGGGGCGCAGCTCCTGTCGGCGACCGGTGCTCGCATTTTGCGCTGGGTGCCGCCGCGCACTGCGGTGACGATGGATTTCCGGCCCGACCGGCTTACCGTTTCATACGATGACGACATGAAGATCGTCCAGATCAGCTGCGGCTGAATCAGAACATGGGAGACACGATGGAAAACCAGTTCGGCCTTAGCGAAGACCAGCTCGCCATTCAGGAAATGGCGCAGCGTTTCACCGCTGACGCGATCACGCCCAACGCGGCGGAATGGGACGAGCACAAGACCTTTCCGCGCGACACCATCAAGCAGGCGGCAGAGCTCGGCTTCGGGTCGATCTACGTGTCGGAGGAATCGGGTGGCATCGGTCTTGGTCGGTTGGACGCAGCGCTGATCATGGAAGCGATGGCCTATGGCTGTCCGTCGACCAGCGCCTTCATATCGATCCACAACATGTCTGCGTGGATGATCGATACATACGGGTCGCAGGACGTGAAGGATCGCTACCTGCCCGATCTCATCACGATGGATCGCATCGCATCATATTGCCTGACAGAACCTTCGTCAGGATCGGACGCGGCGGCGCTGCGGACAAAGGCGGTCGACAAGGGCGACCACTGGGAGGTTTCGGGCTCGAAGCAGTTCATTTCGGGCGGCGGCGAAAACGAGGTTTATGTCACTATGGTCCGCACCGGCGATGACGGGCCCAAAGGCATTTCGTGCGTCGTCATCGAAAAGGACATGCCCGGCGTGTCGTTCGGCGCGCAGGAAAAGAAACTGGGCTGGAATTCGCAGCCGACCGCCGCGCTCAACCTCGACAACGTGAAAGTGCCCAAGGCCAACCTTGTCGGGTCAGATGGGCAGGGTTTCGCGATCGCGATGGCGGGGCTCGACGGCGGGCGGCTTAATATCGGGGCATGTTCCTTGGGCGGGGCGCAACGCGCATTGGACGAGGCGATCGCCTATACCAAGGACCGCAAGCAGTTCGGCAAGGCCATCGCCGATTTCCAGAACACGCAGTTCACGCTGGCCGAAATGGCGGCAGAGCTGGAGGCGGCGCGCGCGTTGCTCTATCTCGCCGCGGTAAAGGTGACGAACGGCGCGGCGGACAAGACGCGCTTTGCCGCCATGGCCAAGATGATCGCGACCGAAACTGGGTCGAAGGTCGTCGACCGCGCGCTGCAGCTCTTCGGCGGCTACGGTTATCTCAAGGAATATCCGATCGAGAAGCTGCTGCGCGATCTGCGTGTGCACTCCATCCTCGAAGGAACGAACCAGATCATGCGCATGATCGTGGGCAGGGACCTCGTACGCTGATGACCGACAACACCCACATTCCCGAAGTCCATGTCCACCGCCACGGTGCGGTCGGGCACCTTTCGCTCAACCGGCCCAAGGCGATCCATTCGCTGACGCTCGCCATGTGCGAGGCGATGATCGCCGCCCTGCTCGAATGGCGCGACGACGATGACGTGAAGGCCGTGATCCTCGACCACGCCGAAGGGCGGGGCTTCTGCGCCGGGGGCGACGTGACGTTACTGCGCCGGTCGGCGCTGGAAGACGAAGGCGCGAGCGGGCGTCACTTCTTCGACGTCGAATACAAATTGAACCACCTGATGTTTACCTATCCCAAGCCGATCGTCGCCTTCATGGACGGCATCACGATGGGCGGCGGCGTAGGGATTTCGCAGCCTGCGAAGTATCGCGTTGCGACCGAAAACACGAAATTCGCCATGCCCGAAACCGGCATCGGCCTGATCTGCGATGTCGGCGGTGGCTGGTACCTGACGCGTCTTGCCGGACGATTGGGCCAGTTCATCGGCCTGACCGGCGCACGGCTGGACGGGTCCGAATGCCTCGCCATCGGCCTTGCCACGCATTATGTGCCGCACGAACGCCTGTCGGAGGTCAAGGCGCGGATCATCTCGCACCCTGACGATATCGAAGGCACGCTGGAGGGGCAGTCATTCGCCCCGCCAGAGGCGCGGATCGCGTCGAACTACGCGATCATCGACCGCCTGTTCGCATCCGATCGGTTCGAGGATATCCTCGCCGGGCTGGAAGCCGACGGTGGCGAATGGGCGGCGAAGGAGTTGAAGACCCTTCGTGGTAAAAGCCCGTCGGCGTGCAAGAACGTGCTCAAACAGCTTGAGCTTGGCGCGGCTTGCAACACTTTTGCCGACAACATGGCGATGGAACTGCGCGGTGCATCGCGCGCGATCAACCGCCACGATTTCGCAGAGGGCGTTCGCGCGCTGCTAGTCGACAAGGACAACAATCCACAGTGGCAACCCGCCACGCCAGAGGGCGTGACCGACGAGATGGTCGAAAGCCTCTTCGCGCCGCTGCCCGCAGATCAGGAATGGAAGCCGCTATGACTTACGAAACGATCCTCACCGAAACGCGCGGCGCGGTAACGCTCATCACGCTGAATCGGCCCAAGTCGCTGAACGCGCTGAATTCGCAGGTTCTGGCCGAACTGACGGATGCTTTCGCGCAGTTCGAAGCGGATGCGTCGCAGCGTTGCGCGGTCCTGACCGGCAGCGGGGACAAGGCCTTTGCCGCAGGCGCGGACATCAAAGAGATGTCGGACAAGCCCCCTGCCGATTTTTACATCGAAGATTTCTTCTCCGGCTGGACTGCCGACATCGTGAAAAAGGTCCGCAAGCCTTGGATTGCCGCAGTAAACGGGTTCGCACTTGGCGGCGGGTGCGAACTGGCCATGATGGCCGACTTCATCCTTGCCGCCGATACGGCAAAGTTCGGCCAGCCGGAAATCAAGCTGGGCGTTGCGCCGGGCATGGGCGGTTCGCAGCGCCTGACCCGTGCGGTGGGCAAGTCGAAGGCCATGGAAATGTGCCTGACGGGCCGGATGATGGACGCCGAAGAAGCGGAACGCAGCGGCCTCGTCGCGCGGATCGTGCCGCTGGCCGATCTGGTCGAGGACGCGATGAAGACCGCAACGACGATCGCCGCAATGCCGCCGCTGGCCGCGATGATGAACAAGGAAATGGTCAATACCGCCTTTGAAACAACGCTCGATCAGGGTCTGATCGCCGAACGCCGCATGTTCCAGGTGCTTACGGCCACCGAGGACAAGGCCGAAGGCATGGCCGCATTCGTCGAAAAGCGCGCAGGGAACTGGAAGGGGCGCTGAGGCGCAGCATTTCTCCCGAATTTGGGGCAAGAGGATTACTGACATGAAAATCGCATTCATCGGCCTTGGCAACATGGGCGGCGGCATGGCCGCAAACCTCGTAAAGGCCGGCCACGAAGTCGCCGCCTTCGACCTTTCCGAAGAGGCTATCGCCCGCGCGAAGGAAAACGGATGTTCCACGTTTGGCACCGTGCGCGAAGCGGTGGAGGGCGCGGACGCGGTCGTCACCATGCTGCCCAACGGCAACATCGTGCGCGCCGTCCTGACCAATGACGTCATCGGCCATGCGCCGAAGGGCGCGCTGCTGCTCGACTGTTCGACCATCGACGTCGCCACCGTCCGCGAAATGATCGAGACGGCGACTGCCGCAGGTTACGAAATGGTCGACGCACCCGTGTCGGGTGGCATCGCGGCTGCCAACAGCGGCAACCTGACGTTCATGGTCGGAGGCAGCGACAGCGCCTTTACCCGCGCCGAACCCGTGCTTCAGCCGATGGCGAAGGCGGTGATCCGCGCTGGCGAGGCCGGCGCCGGACAGGTCGCCAAGATGTGCAACAACATGCTGCTTGCCGCCCATATGGTCGGCACCTGCGAGGCGATGAAGCTGGCCGAACGCAATGGCCTCGACCCGCAGAAATTCTACGAGATCAGCTCGAAATCGACAGGCTACTGCTGGTCGCTCAACGATTATACCCCGGTGCCTAACGTGGGCGCGGCCAGCCCGGCTGACAATGACTACAACGGCGGCTTCGCGGTTGCCCTGATGCTCAAGGACCTGAGGCTCGCCATGGCCGCCGCCGAGGCGAGCGGTGCGAAAGTGCCGCTGGGTCAGAAGGCTACCGAAATTTATGAAAATGCCGACAAGGCGGGTCTTGGCGGCAAGGACTTCGGCGTGATTTTCACGACGCTCTGATTCGCGCGGCCAAGCAAGTCCGATTCGATCATGCACCGCGCGTTTCGCCGGGGATGATCGGACCGGGCCGGGTCGCTACAGCCCGCAAAATGGCATTTTCCTTGCCTTAACGCCGCACAATCGCCACTTGGCGCGGATGCTTCCGCAAGTCGTCATCATCGGTCGCCCCAATGTGGGCAAGTCGACCCTGTTCAACAGGCTCGTCGGCAAGAAGCTCGCGCTGGTCGACGATCAGCCGGGGGTGACGCGCGACCGCCGCATCGGCGATGTCGACCTGCTGGGCCTGCGGTTCAAGATTGTCGACACCGCCGGCTGGGAAGACGAGGACGCCGAAACGCTGCCGGGACGGATGCGCGCGCAGACCGAAGCCGCGCTGGTCGGCGCGGCGGCCGCCATGTTCGTGATCGACAGCCGCGCCGGGCTGACCCCGTTGGACGAAGAGATCGGGCGGTGGTTGCAGCGGTCATCCGTGCCGGTGATCCTCATCGCCAACAAGGCGGAGGGCAAGGCTGGCGATTCGGGCATATTCGAAGCTTATTCGCTGGGCCTTGGCGAACCGGTCGGGTTGAGCGCGGAACACGGCGAGGGCATGGCAGACCTGTTCGACGCCTTGCTGCCGATCATCGAGCCTTTGCAGGTCGAAGAGGAAGTCGTCGAATACGGCGAGGACGAGGACAGACCGCTTGGCCCGATACAACTGGCGATCGTCGGGCGCCCCAACGCGGGCAAGTCCACGCTCATCAACCAGTTATTGCAGGAAAACCGCCTGCTGACCGGCCCAGAAGCCGGGATCACGCGCGATTCGATCGCTGTCGACTGGGTCTGGCACGACCCCAAGCTGGGCGAAGACCGCCCGGTCAGGCTGATCGACACCGCCGGGATGCGCAAGCGGGCCAAGGTGACCGACAAGCTTGAAAAGCTGGCGGTGGCGGATGCGCGTCATGCCGTCGATTTCGCCGAAGTCGTAGTGCTGTTGCTCGACGCCACCAAGGGTCTTGAGCACCAGGACCTGAAGATCGCGGCCCACGTGATCGAAGAAGGCCGCGCGCTTATCGTGGCGATCAACAAATGGGATGTGGCCGAAGATCCCAGCGGCCTGTTCAATGGCATCCGCCATGCTTTGGATGAAGGTTTGGCGCAAGTTAAGGGCGTGCCCATGGTCGCGGTTTCCGCGCGCACGGGCAAGGGGCTCGACGCCCTGTTGAGCGCGGCGTTCGAAACGCGAGATATCTGGAACAAGCGCGTGGCGACCGCTGCGCTGAACCGCTGGTTCGACGATGCGCTGTCCGCCAATCCGCCGCCAGCGCCCGGTGGCAAGCGGATCAAGCTGCGTTATATCACGCAGGCCGGTGTGCGTCCGCCGCGATTTGTCATCTTCGGCACGCGGCTCGACGATCTGCCCGAAAGCTATCGGCGCTATCTCGTCAACGGGATGCGTCGCGATCTCGGTTTCGGCGCGGTGCCTGTGCGCCTGATGCTGCGCAGCCCGAAGAACCCGTTCGCGAAGGATTAGCCGTTGGCTGACGGCCACGACGTGATCGTGCTCGGCGCTGGCGCGGCGGGCCTGATGTGCGCGGCCCGCGCCGGACAGCGCGGCCTTCGGGTGCTACTGCTCGAAGGGTGCGATCAACCCGGCAAGAAAATCCTGATTTCGGGCGGCGGACGGTGCAATTTCACCAATGTCCATACCGCGCCGGACCGCTATCTTTCGGCCAATCCCCATTTCGCGAAGTCGGCACTGGCGCGATATACTCCGCGCGATTTCATCCAGCTTGTCGAAGCGCACGGTATCGCGTGGCATGAAAAGACGCTGGGCCAGTTGTTCTGCGACGGGTCGGCGCGACAGATCGTCGACATGTTGTTGGCCGAATGCGCCAAGGGCAACGTCGAATTGCGCTGCGACGCCGCCATCCGGGCCGTGCGTCATGCGGACGGTGCATTTACCGTTGAAACTGTTGGCGGAGAAGTCAGCGCGCCGAAGCTGGTGCTTGCAACCGGCGGGCCGTCGATCCCGAAGATGGGGGCGACCAGCTTCGCCTATGATCTTGCGCGGCAATTCAGGCTGAAAGTCGTGCAGCCGCGCCCTGCGCTTGTCCCGCTGACGCTGGGCGGAGATGACGTGCTGTTCCGCGAATTGTCGGGCGTCGCTACAGAAGTTGTCGCCTCTGCAGGAAAGGCCCGTTTTCGTGAAGCTGCGCTGTTCACCCACCGCGGACTGTCCGGCCCGGCCATTTTGCAGGCATCGTCCTATTGGCAGCCGGGCGACACGGTCATGATCGACTTTTTGCCCGAATGCACGCCCGACAGGTTCATCGAGGCCAAGGCCGAGAATCCAAGGGCGACGATCCGCTCCGTGCTTTCCGCCGAATTGCCGGACAGGCTGGCCGTCGCATTGGCCGACCGTATCGGAGAACCGAAGACGTTCGCCGATACCAAGGACAAGGCTCTGCGAATGGCGGGAGAGCGGCTGAAGCGCTGGATATTTCATCCCAACGGGACCGAGGGTTTCGCCAAGGCCGAAGTCACCGTCGGAGGTATTGCGACGGCGGATCTGTCGTCAAAGACCTTGGAAGCCAAGACCGTCCCCGGCCTGCACGTCATCGGCGAGGCGGTGGACGTGACCGGCTGGCTTGGCGGGTATAATTTCCAGTGGGCCTGGGCCAGCGCGGTCGCCTGCGCTGCTTCGCTGTGATTGCGCCATTTTTGCGCGCAGAACCTCGGTAATGGACTGAACTTCTGTAAGGTGCGGCCGGTCAGTGCCGCCTTCGTCGGGAAGTCGGTCAATGGCGGCTCAACATGACATTTGCCGTGAGATTTGCTGCAGTTGCGAATTTCGCTCGCATCGCTGGGTTTTACATTTATCAATGCGCCGGACTCGAGGTTCAGGGGCGGGATGAAGTGACTTACAAGCCGTTGTCCGAGCTCGATACACGCACGCGGCACCGTTGGCGCGGTATGGCCTTTGCTCGGATTCAGTCGGGGGCTTATGTTGGACGCTGCGTTTCCGTGGTCGAATTTTCCGAAACGGGATGCCGGGTGCGCGATCACACGATGGCGTGCGAGGAAGGTGACATGTTCCACCTCGTGCTTGAAGATGTCGGCCCGATGGTCGCCGACGTGCGATGGACCTACGGAGCCTTTATCGGCGCCAGTTTTCGGCAGCCGTTGACCGCATTAGTCATGGAACATCTGCACACGCGGTTGGATCAGCCGTTGCAAATGCGCATGGCACAGATGATGAACCGCTAGCAAACCCCTGTCCTGCGGCGATCAATTGCGCTAGCCGATGGGTTAGACATGGCCAGCCTTGCCCCAATTCGCGCGTCTGATCGCCTCTTTCGATTGAATGCGGATCGTTTGATCGGGCGGAGTTTCGTTTGTGCTGCGCCAGCACCATCACCTTCGGGCCGCGCGCCCCACGGGGAACCAGCCAAGACGCCATGACCGAAACACTCGCCATCACGCTTGTTCAGTGCAACCAGATCGTTGGCGATATCCGCGCCAATGCCGATTCGATGCTTGCCGCGCGCGATCGGGCGGCGAAAATGGAAAGCGATCTCGTCGTCTTTCCCGAAATGAACCTGATCGGCTATCCACCAGAAGATCTGGTGCTGAGGCCGGCGCTGATCGAACGCGCGGCAAAAGAGATGGAGCGGCTGGCCAAGGCGACCGAAAGCGACGGACCCGCCATGCTGGTGGGCAGCGTTTTCGTGCGCGATGGTGCGCTGCACAACGGCGTCGCCTTGCTTGACGCCGGACGGATCACCGCCACCCGGTTCAAGCACGAGTTGCCCAATTACGGCACTTTCGACGAAGCACGCCTTTTCGCGCCTGGCGAATTGCCCGATCCGGTGCTGTTCCGCGGCGTGATGCTCGGCCTGCCGATCTGCGAGGATATCTGGCACCCCGCCGTCTGCCGCCATCTGGCGGAGGCTGGCGCGCAGATTTTCGTTTGCGTCAACGGCAGCCCTTATGAAATCGAAAAGGACGTCCTGCGGATAGAGGGCGTCGCCAAGCGCCGCGCGATCGATACCGGCGTGCCCATGGCATATCTCAACCGCGTTGGCGGGCAGGACGAGCTGGCCTTCGATGGTGCGAGTTTCGTCATCAACGGCGACGGTACGCTTGCCGCGCAGTTGCCCGACTGGGAAGAAGTCGAGGTCACCACCCGTTGGGTCAAGGGCAAGAACGGGTGGTCGTGCATCCCGGGCGCGTTGCACCGCCTTTCCGATCACCCCGAGGATATCTATTGCGCGATGGTCGTGGGCTTGCGCGATTATGTCGACAAGAATGGCTTCCCCGGCATTGTCCTGGGCCTGTCGGGCGGGATCGACAGCGCGATCTGCGCCGCAATCGCCGCCGATGCGCTGGGTCCGGATCGCGTCTGGTGCGTCATGCTGCCCAGCCGGTTCACCAGTCAGGAAAGTCTGGATGACGCGGCCGAATGCGCAAAGTTGATCGGATGCCGGCTGTCCACCATTCCGATTCAGCCCGCCATTGCCGGTTTCGACGAGATGCTCGCCGACGACTTTGCCGATATGAATGTCGACATTACCGAGGAAAATCTGCAGTCGCGCATCCGCGGCGTCACCTTGATGGCGCTGTCGAACAAGTTCGGCCCGATGCTGGTGACCACCGGCAACAAGAGCGAGATGAGCGTCGGCTATGCCACGATCTATGGCGACATGTCGGGCGGCTACAATCCGCTGAAAGACGCGTACAAAACCACGGTGTTCCGCGCCGCAGAATGGCGCAACGAGCACAAACCGAAGATCGGCCTCGGCCCCGCAGGCCGCGTGATCCCCCAACGCGTCATCACCAAGCCGCCGAGCGCCGAACTGCGCCCCGATCAAAAGGACGAAGATTCGCTACCGCCGTACGAGGTGCTGGACGGTATCCTGTTGGGCCTTGTCGAGCATGAAAAGAGCGTCGATCAGCTTGTTGGCGAAGGCTTCGATCGTGAAACGGTGACGCGGATCGAACGCTTGCTCCATATTGCCGAATATAAACGGCGTCAGGCACCCCCCGGCGTAAAACTGGGCGCGCGTAATTTCGGGCGCGACCGGCGCTATCCGATCACGCATCGGTTCCGATCCGCGTGATGCGGTGGGCTGCCTTCGCGGCGGCGCTCTTAGTGGCCGGGTGCGACGATGGGGACGCGCCGGGATCGCAGTCTGTCGCCACTTCGGCCCGCGACGAAGTGGTGCACGGAGCAACAGTTTCCGGCAAAGCCGTGATCGCTGGCGCATGGCGGCTGCGCACGGCAGGCGGTGCAGCGGTGCGAAACCGCGAGGCCGTAATTTTGACGGTCGACGACACGATCGTGATGAAAGCGGGCTGTGTCGAACGCGAATGGCACTATCGGGTCGAAGGGGGCAATGTGCTGACGCAGGAGGAGGGCCGCCTGACCTGCCTGCGTCCGTTGACCCCCGCGGAGGAGCAGCTAAGCAACACCGTTGCTCGAGGGTTCGTCGTGATCGAGGGTGATGCCGACGATCAGCACTGGCGCGGCATGGGTGGCGAGGTGACGCTCATCCGCACCGATGCGCCGTGGGTCGAACCGTCGGCGCTGCCCATCCCCGACGACATCCCAATGCCCCCTCCCGCACCACGGATGAGCGAAATTGCGCCACCCCCGCCGCCACCGATACCTCGGCCTGCGCCCGCGTCGCTCATCGGCGAATGGCGGCTGGCAGGTGTGGACGGTAAACCTCTCGTCGGGTCGCGCGGGATAGCGGTCCACATCGGGCGGGACCGGATCGAATTCGACAACTGCCAGCAGATCGCGTGGCGCTATACTTATGCGGCCCCTGCGATCGCGATCCGACGCACGCCTGCCGTCACCATCGACATCGCGCCAAAACCCCTACCCTGCGCCGCGTCCCTGCCGCCGCAGCTTTCGGCGATGGTGCGCGCGATCGATGCCGCGACACGGGTGGAAATGACGCCGGAAAACGGGGTGCGTCTTTCAGGCGAGGCCGGTTCGGTCCTGCTGTTCCGCCAATAGGAACATTTAGCTGAGAACCGGACCCGTAGGGTGCAGGACGGCGGAAAAATCCGCCAGTTCGGGATGTCCTTCCCACGACAGCGGAATGGCCCGCTTGCAAGCTGTGCCGGCATCACTGGTTCGCAATTTCGTCAGAACGTTGCGCGCGGACCATACGTGATCAGGATCGCAGCGCGTGATCCGGGTGCTCATCGATTCCTTGCGGCATTGGGTGCAGCGATGTTCTTCGCGAACATATTCGAACGGGATCGCCGCGGCCTTGTGGCTGGCGACAAAAGCCTGTGCAGGATCGACGACCGTTCGCATCGCCTGTCCCCACGCCCTGCAACACGGGCACCATCGGACCCGAATCGTCCCCACCATCGATGCCTCTCCCGCCCTTTATCAAGGCGGTGTTCCGGCCGCCCCGCCGCCGCCACTATGCTGCGCAGCATCGCCTGCCGCAAGCCATATTCATCTGGCGTTAACCGTCGCGCCGACGAGGGCAACGCCACAAGCCCCTTTTCACCGTGCCAGCGGTGGCTATAGCGGCGCGATGACCATCATCACCCGTTTCGCCCCTTCGCCGACCGGTCGGCTGCATGTCGGCAACATTCGCACGGCGTTGCACAACTTTCTGCTCGCAAAGTCCGCGGGCGGGCGGTTCATGCTGCGCATCGACGACACCGATGCCGAACGTTCTCAGGAGGAATATGTCGACGCGATCCGCCGCGATCTCGGATGGCTTAGCCTGACGTCCGATGCGGAAGAACGGCAGTCGGCGCGGTTGGCGTTTTATGAAGAAGCATTCGAAAAGCTTCAGCAATCGAACCGCGTCTATCGCTGTTACGAAACCTCGCAGGAGCTTGAGCTTCGGCGCAAGGTTTTGTTGGGCCGGGGACTGCCGCCGATTTACGACCGTGCCGCGCTGTCGCTTACAGAAGCCGACCATGCCGAAAAAGCGGCTCAGGGCATCGCGCCGCATTGGCGTTTCCTGATCGACCGGGATGAGCCGATCGCATGGGAAGACGGCGTTCGCGGGCCGCAGAAGTTCGAGGGCGACCGCCTGTCCGACCCGGTGATCCGCCGTGCCGACGGATCGTGGCTTTATATGTTGCCCAGCGCGGTCGACGATATCGCGATGGGCATCACCGATGTCCTGCGCGGCGAGGATCACGTTTCGAACACCGCGGTCCAGTTACAGATGTTCACCGCGATGGGAGCGATCCCGCCGCGTTTTGCGCACGAGGCGCTGTTGATCGGGAGCGAGGGGAAACTGTCTAAGCGGCTCGGTTCGCTGGGCGTCGATGCCTTTCGCGAACAGGGGCTGGAGCCGATGGCGATCAATTCGCTGCTGGCGCGGATCGGAACGTCGCAGCCCATCGTCGCGGAAACTTCGCTGGCTGTGCTGGCAGAAGGTTTCGATTTGTCCACGTTCGGTCGAGCTCCGGCCCGGTTCGACGATGCGGAACTGCTCCGCCTCAATGCCCAGATCGTGCATGCGATGGACTATGCCGAGGTTCGCGGGATCTTGCCCGAGGGGATGGACGAAGCCGCGTGGCTGGCGGTGCGGCCCAACCTTGAGAAGGTGAGCGAGGCGCTCGAGTGGTGGACCGTTATTGCCGGCGAAGTTGCCGTGCCGGAAATGGCGGAAGAAGACCGCGCATTTCTGGCCGATGCCGCCACGGTTGCCGACGAATTGGATTGGGACGGGAAGGAAGAAGGCGGCGCGTGGAAGACGCTGACTGGCGCGCTGAAGGATCGGACGGGGCGCAAGGGCAAGACGTTGTTTATGCCGCTGCGGCTGGCGTTGACGGGGATGGATCACGGACCGGACATGAGCGTCCTGTTGCCATTGATCGGGCGCGAACGGGCCGTCGCGCGGTTGCGATCTGCGGTCTGAGTTCGCCAGCCTGAATTTACGGGCCGGGTAACAAAGGCGACACCCTGTCACCCGGCGCCGATGTCCCGAAACCCGCGCATATCCGCCGATAACGGCGTCATCGAGGCGGGTGACGCCGTGCGGGCGCAAAACAGTTGGTTATCGACGAAATGAAAGAGCCGCGCGCATCGTGACGCGCTGCGGCCCTGTAGGAAAATCATTTTTATCGGCGCGGTGCACGGCACACCTGCCGCCGGCGCATCAGCGGCGCGGGATCGAGCATGTCTCCCGCGCCGCTGAAGGCTCCAGGCTCCAGGTTCCAGGTTCCGGATACCCGGTCACCGCTCGCCGATCATTGGGCCCCGATGCGGTAGAGGATCTGCACGCGGCCGCCTGCGTCGGGACTGCCGTCGGAAAAGCCGGTGTAGCCATAACCCTGTAGCAACAGGGCGGGGCTGACCTTGTAGGTGGCCGATGCCGTCGCTTCGCTGCGTTCAGGGGAAGTGTCGAGAGCGCCTTCGCGCCAATCGTAATCGAGGCCCAGCGTCAGCTGCGGCCCCGCCTTGGCATAGATGCCCGCGCCTGCCTGCCACACGTCCTGCAAGGGATAGAGGCTGTTCGAGCCGTTGAAGCGGCGTCCTCCGCGCAACGCCGCTGAAACGCCGCCGAAGCTGTGCAGCAGTTCGCCCTCTGCGGTGTAATCGGTGGTGCCGGTGCCGAGGAATTTCGATTTCGAAGCGGTCGGCAGCTTTACCTTGCCGATGACGTCGAACCAGGTCGCATCGCCGATGGGCAGGGTATAGCCCGCCGCCAGATTCACGTCGCCAAGGCCGCTGCGCGTGTCGGTGACCACGTCGCCTGCACCGCCACCGTTGCCGGTGGTGACGCCGCCTTCGCCGGGAATGACGCCTTCGGGGCCCTTGATCCGCACCCACGGCGCCGATGCGCGAAACCAGACGTTGTCGCCCTTGTATTTCACGCCGACCGGCACGGCCAGCATCGTGGTATCGGCGACATCGCCATAGTCGCCGGTGGAATAGTCGGCGCCAACGCTGAACTGCCAGTATTCGTCGGCGCTTGCCGGCGCTGCGGCCAGCACGATGGCGAGCGAGCCGGCTGTCGCCAGTCGCGTCAGCACGGTGTTCCGTACTTTCATGTCGATTGATCCCTCATGCAATTTTTTTGTTTTCAAACATGCGGGGCGCGGCAGTCCCATGACTGTCGCGCCCCGTTGGTCATGAACCCGCGCCGTTGGCCTCAGGGGCGGCCGGCATTCTCGGGCTTTTCGGGGCGTTCCGGCTTTTCCGGACGCTCCGCCTTTTCCGGACGTTCGGCCTTTTCGGGCCGCTCCGCACGGGCGGGCCGCTCGGCCTTTTCGGGGCGGAAGTGGTCGACGGTCGTCTTGGTGTTGCCGTCCAGATCGGTCGTCTTGGTCACGGTGTTGATATTGCCGCTGGGCGTGGTGACCGTATGGGTCGACTGCGTGCCGACGACGTTCATGATCGGATCGCCAGTCGTTTCGTCGAACAGCGGTTCGCCGGTTTCGGGGTCGGTCGCCTGTTCTAGCAAGTCGCCCTGCGCGCGAACGACCTGAGCGCCGTTGCCGCCTGCGGTCGGTTCGATCGGGGTGTCGCCGTCTTCGACGTCAACGTCGGGAGTTTCGGTTTCGGGCGTTTCATCCTGCGCATAGGCAGTGACGGCCGATACGGCCAGAAGCGCCGAAGCGCCCGCAAGTAAAATCTTCTTCATGATGTCTCCATCCTCCCGCGCAAATGCATGCAAAGCCGGTGTTATCCGCTGCGCTTACCGTTCCTTTGCGTGGCCGGATTAATGTCAAATTAAGGCGTGCGGCTAACCCGGCATTCACCATGAGACATGGCGACGAACCGTGTCGCAAAGGCCGCCGGGCGACCGTCGAGAGCCGGGCGGGCGGTCAGCCGACGGTCGCGATCACGGCGCCACGACCGGCACCGCTTCGACGATTTCGCCGCCGATCGCCCCGCCATAGGTCGCCAGTTCCTTGACCTCCATGTCGAAACAATGCGGCCCGGCGGGATGTTCGGAAAAAGCCGAAGTGGCGTAATAGGTCGTGTAGGGACCTGTTTCGGCCATCAGTTCTTCCGCTGTTCGCGCCCGGCGGAATGTCGTGCACAGGCGATAGCGCCTGTCGCCCACGACTTCGTAGCGGTAGGGCACGCCCGTTTCCGGATCGCGCGGGAACCGCACATGCTGGAACCGCGCCACGATGGCGAGCGATTCCGGCAGGCTTTCGTAAGCGCGGAAATAGGTGACGATCGCGTTGTCGATCTGCGCCAGCGCGGTTTCCCGCGCGCGATCCGCCTGACGCTTCCGCTCGGTCCCGGGCGAGGCGAAGTTGCCGAACGCGGTCAGGACTGCCGCTGCCGATACGATGGTCAGGATGGCCAGCGTGGCGATCCGCACCCGCGATGCATGGCGCGCGACGAAATGCTCGTCGCTCGTCATTTCGTGCAGATATCGGCCAAGCACCAGCATCCCCAGTCCCGCCACGACCCCGCATTTCAGCAGGACCCGCGCGTCGAGTTCGCCATTGAGCCAGTACGAAACGAGGAAGCTGGCATCCGACAGCAGCACGAATGCCGTGAAGTAGAGCGTGAGATAAGTGACCTTGCGCCGGACGGACGAGCCGCCTTGCCCGGGATCGGATCGCTTCAGCACTTCGATGCGGTGGTCGAGCAACAGGTATGCGGGCAGGAAGACGACGACGCTTGCGACGCCCGACCGCAACTTTGCCTCAACGCCGCCGGCAAGGGCGTAATAGATGTCGCCGTAATAATCCGCAGGGTCGGGCAGGGCCAGGTTGACGAGCTGGAACAGGATCGTGCCCAGCCCCATGATCGTGACGTACAGGCACGAGAACACCGAAAGGTAGTAGAACAACTCTCGCGCCGTGGGCGAGATCGACGGGCGCGGCACGGCGATGCGCAGGTCGCTGACCGCAAAGGCGTCGATCGCCGACTTGACCTCCGCCGGCCGCCAGCCTGCGCTTTCCAGCGCCGATCGGATGCGATCGCGGCCGATGCCGGACGCAAGGGACTTCTGCACGAAATCGGTAAGGATGGACCAAGCCATGACATCCCTCTCCCATCGAAAGGTTATCGACCCGCTTAGTCCCCGGCCGCAAGCTAAAGCATTGGCAGGTCCGGCGCAATGACGGCTAGGCGGCCGCCTCTTCGGTTGCCTCCACCGCTTCGAGCAGTTTCTTTTCCAGCGACCGCAGGCGGCTTTCGCTAGTGATCTTGTCGCCCAGCAGGTCGGTGACATAGAACGTGTCGGCCGCGCGTTCGCCGTAATTGGTGATGTGGGCCGAATTCACCAGCGTCTTGGATTCGAACAATGCGCGCGACAACCTGTTGAGCAGGGCCGGGCGGTCGCGGGCGTTGACTTCGACCACGGTGTACCGGTTCGAAGCCTCGTTATCGAAATTGACCCGCGGCCGTACGTCGAAGGCGTGGGCACGGCTGCGCGCGGTGGGGCGGGCGGCCAGTTGGGGCACCAGCTTTACCTTGTTGGCCAGCGCATCCTCGATCCCCTTGACCAGCCGGCCCAGCTGTCCGTCTTCGTAGAACGGGCGACCCAGCGGGTCCTGCACCAGGAAGTTATCGACGGCCAGGCCGTTGCGCGTCGTGTGGATGCGCGCATCGATGATGTTGCCGCCGGCAAGGTGGATGGCGCCGCAGATTCGGCTGAACAGGCCCGGATGGTCGGCGGCCATCGCCGTCACCAGCGTTGCGCCGCGCGCCGCGTAATACTGCGTGTTGATGGCGAGCGGGTTTCCACCCATCGCCTTCATCTGGCGAAGGTTGGAGGCGATCACGTCCTCCGGCTCCGCGATCCAGTACGATGGCTGCATCGCCGATGCGAACCGGTCGACCAGGTCCGCATCTTCGCCCAAAAGATCGGCGACCAGCGCCTTTTTCATTTCGATGCGGGTGTCGCGTCCATGAACCTTGTGGCCCAGCCGCATACGTTCTTCGGCCGCGTAATACAGGTCGGAAAGAAGCTGACCTTTCCAGCTGTTCCACACGCCGGGGCCGACCGCGCCGATGTCGACCACGGTAAGGATCACCAGCTGGCGAAGGCGTTCGACCGATTGCACGACTTCCACGAAATCGAGGATCGTCTTGGGGTCGGACAAGTCGCGCTTGAACGCGGTGGCGCTCATCAACAAGTGGTGCTGCACCAGCCACGCGACCAGCTCGGTCTCGTCGCCGCTCAGACCGATGCGCGGGCCGACCTTGCGGGCCAGGTCGGCCCCCAGCACCGAATGGTCGCCGCCGCGCCCCTTGGCGATGTCGTGCATCAGCGTGGCCACATAGAGCGCGCGGCGATATTTCAGCTTGGGGATCAGTTCGCTGCACAGCGGGTGCGTTTCGGCCAGTTCCCCGCTTTCGATCTGGCCCAGCGTGCCGATGGCGCGGATCGTATGTTCGTCGACGGTATAGTGGTGGTACATGTCGAACTGCATCTGGGCGACGACGCGGCCGAATTCGGGCATGATGCGCCCGAAAACCCCAGCCTCGTTCATCCAGCGCAGGGCCAGTTCGGGATTGTCCTCGCTCGCCACCAGATCAAGGAAGATCGCGTTCGCCTTGGGGTCGTTGCGCACCTCGCGGTCGATCAGCACGGCATCGCGGTCGGCCTTGCGCATCGCTTCGGGGTGGACCTCGAGCCCTTCCTTGTTGGCCAGCGCGAAGATTTCGATCAGCCGCGTGGGGTCTTTCTGAAAAAACGTGTCGCTGGGCACGTTGATCCGGCCGCCGGTGATTTCAAACCCCTTGACCGTCCGCTTGCGCCCGCGAAACCGGGACAGCAGCTTGGTCGACGCCTTTTGCGCGAACTGTTCGTCAAGCTGGGCAAGGAACACGCCGGTCAGGCTGCCGACGCGCCGCGCCTGCAGGAAATAGAACCGCATGAAGCGTTCGACCGCGCTCTTGCCCGGGCGGTCGACGAAATTCATCCGTTCCGACACTTCGCGTTGCAGGTCGAAGGTCAGGCGATCTTCCTCTCGCCCGGTGATCATGTGCATGTGGCAGCGCACGGCGAGGAAGAAGTTTTCGGCCCGGCGGAACGCGCGATATTCGGCCTGCGACAACAGCCCGGCGTTCACCAGTTCGGCGGCGCTGCGCACGCGGTGGATGTACTTGCCGATCCAGTACAGCGTGTGCAGGTCGCGCAGGCCGCCCTTGCCCTCCTTTACGTTGGGTTCGACGACATAGCGCGAATCGCCCATGCGTTTGTGCCGCGCGTCGCGTTCTTCCAGTTTGTCGGCGATGAACTGGCGCTCGGTGCCCTTGACCACGTCCTTCCAGAACCGGTCACGCACCTGATCGTACAGTACCTGATCGCCCCACAGGAACCGCGCTTCGAGCAGGGCGGTGCGTATGGTCAGGTCCTGCCGGGCCATGCGGACCATGTCATCGAGAGTGCGGCTGGAGTGCCCGACTTTCAACGACAGGTCCCACAGGTAATAGAGCATCGCCTCGATCACCTGTTCGCACCACGCGGTGTTCTTCATCGGCGTGATAAAGGCGATGTCGACGTCCGACTGCGGGGCCATTTCCTCGCGCCCGTAACCGCCCACGGCAAGGATGGTCAGCCGCTCCCCGCTCGACCGGTTGGCCAGCGGATAGACGTGGGTGATGACATGATCGTGGATGATGCGGACAAGCTGGTCGATCAGGAACGACTGCGCGGCGGCGGCCTTGTGCCCAGCGGACGGTTCTTCGGCCAGACGGGCGGCGATTTCGGCGCGCCCTTCGTCCAGCGCCGTGCGCAGCAGGGCGACGATCGGCTTGCGGTCGAACTTGTCCATCGCTGCGACGCGCGCATCGAGTTCGGCGACGACGCGCCGCCGGTCGATGATCGCGCGCTGGTTCGAAATGCGGGGCGTGGCCAAATCGGGTCCTTCCTTGAGCGGGCAACTGGTCACCGGTAGCAGGGGGTACCAGTAGTTGGGGGCAGTCGCGCCGCTTCGCTCGTTTGCCAACCCTATATCGGTGCGGCGGCGAGCAAGGGAAGAGCGATCGTTCGCGCGTGTGACGATGGCGGCCCACATCGGGGCGCCAGCCCGCAACCCGCCAGCCCGCTCCTCGTCAGCCAGCCCACAGCCCGCAAGCCCCCTACCATCGACGCACGCCTTGTGCCAAAAGCGCGCCAGACGCGCGGGGCCACAGCCCCGGTGCCCCGAAATCAAGGAAGCGCTGACTTTGCTAGACCTGCTCGCCGTCGCGGCCCAGACGGCCCCCGAACCGATCCACTGGGCGGATCTTGGCCTGCGGCCCGGCATCGACCTCGGCTTCTTCACCCTGCGATACTATTCGCTCGCCTATCTGGCAGGTATCGTCCTTGCTTATCTGCACCTGACGAAGATGCTGAAACAGCCCGGCGCGCCGATGGCGCAGCGCCATGCCGAAGACCTGTTCTTCTGGTGCACGCTGGGCATCATCATCGGCGGGCGGCTGGGCTACGCGACGTTTTACGAACCGTCGCTGTGGGCCAATCCGGGGCAGCTGGTGCAACTGTGGAACGGCGGCATGAGCTTCCACGGCGGGCTGATCGGCGTAACGCTGGCGATCGCGTGGGTCTGTTTCCGGGGCAAGCTGAACTTCATCCGGGTGTGCGATTATATCTCGGTGAATGTCGGGTTCGGCATGTTCCTCGGCCGCATCGCGAATTTCATCAACGGCGAACTTTGGGGCCGTGCGTCGGACGTGCCGTGGGCGATGGTGTTCCCGCGCGGCGGACCGATGGCGCGCCATCCCAGCCAGCTTTACGAAGCCGTGCTCGAAGGGCTGGTCATGTCCATCGTCATGCTCTCGCTGTTCTGGCTGACCCGCGCGCGCTATCGCCCGGGCCTGCTGGTCGGCGTGTTCGGTGCGGGGATCGCGATGGGCCGGTTCACGGTCGAATTCTTCCGCGAACCCGATGAACAGCTGGCCGAATTCGCGCTGGCGACCGGGCTTTCGATGGGACAGTGGCTGACCTTGCCGATGATCGCCATCGGGCTGGGCCTTGCCATCTGGGCGCTGACTCGCCCTGCCATTGGGCAAAAGGCGGGCGGTCAGGCAACAGGCGGCAATCAAAGCGCTCCGGATACGGTCTGAGTGTGCCGCTAAGGGACCTGACAGATCATTTCCTCCGGCTGATTCGCGCGAGCGGGCCGATCCCGCTCGCGCAATACATGGCAGAGGCCAACGCCCATTATTACAGCGCGCGCGATCCGCTGGGCGCGGCGGGCGATTTCGTCACCGCGCCTGAAATCAGCCAGATGTTCGGCGAAATGATCGGCGGCTGGCTGGCCGACCTGCGCGGCAGGGCCAGATCGGCGGGCGGCGCGGGCGCACGCGACGCCATTTACGTGGAACTCGGCCCCGGTCGCGGCACGCTGGCGCGCGATTCGCTGCGCGTGCTGGAACGCGCCGGGCACCGGCCCGACGTGCATCTCGTCGAGGGATCGCCGGCCCTGCGCAAAGAGCAGGCGCGGTTTTTGCCCGATGCCACGTTCCACGACGATATCTCGACCCTGCCCGAGGATCGCCCGCTGTTGGTGGTCGCCAACGAATTCTTCGACGCCCTGCCGCTGCGGCAGATGGTGCGCACCGCCAATGGCTGGCGCGAACGGATGGTGGGGATCGAAGCAGACCGGCTCGTCCCGGTCGTCGGCGACAGGCCGATGGATGCTGCCGTGCCCGCACATCTTGTGCAAGTTGCGGACGGCGCGATTCTCGAAACCTGTCCGGCGGCCAGCGCGATCATGCACGCCGTGTCGGAACGGGTCGCAACGCAAGGCGGGGCGATTCTCGCCATCGATTACGGATTCGCGGACCTGCGCCACGGTTCGACGTTTCAGGCAGTTGCGCGCCACGAACGCGCAGATCCTTTCGTCGCGCCCGGCACGGCAGACCTGACGGCGCATGTCGATTTCGGCGCTCTGATACAGGCTGCGGCCCGCGCCGGGCTGCGCACACAGGGGCCGGCGGGGCAGGGCGAATTCCTCATGGCACTGGGTATCGGGCACCGCGCGGCGGCGCTGGCACGGGCGAATCCGGCGCAAGCCGAAGCCATTCTCGCAGCGCTACGGCGACTCGTCGCGCCAGAGGAGATGGGCACGCTTTTTCGCGTAATTTGCGCCCGCGCCCCGGCATGGCCCGAAAGTGCGGGGTTCGCAGTTGCGGAAACAGGGTAAAATGCCTGTTGGAAATTTGGCCCAGCGTGTCTATGAGGCGCGCCAAGACGGGTCCTGCACGGGGCGAGTTGCCCGTGCGTGTGAAACGCATCGATCCGGGGGGCAGACCTGCCGGACAAGTACGAACCTTCCTGCCCGATGGCTCCATCGGGCGGCCAGATCAGGGATGGCCAGGCATGGCAGAGGCGACGATCGACAACCCCGCAGTGGCGGACGGTGACGAAGGTGGCGTACGCCGCCGCGACTTCATCGAAATCGCCGCGGTGAGCTTCGGCGGCATTGGCGCGCTCGCCACGCTGTACCCGCTCATCAGCCAGATGGCGCCGTCGCGCGACGTGCTGGCCGAAAGCTCGACCGAAATCGACGTTTCCGCGATCCAGCCGGGGCAGGCCGTGAAGGCCGTGTTCCGCAAGCAGCCGCTTTTCGTGCGTCGCCTGACGCCCAAGGAAGTGGCCGAAGCCGATGCGGTCCCGGCCTCGTCGCTGCGCGATCCTGAATCGCTCGAAGAACGGACCAAGCCGGGTCACAAGGACATGCTCATCACCATGGGTGTCTGCACCCACCTCGGTTGCGTGCCGCTGGGCGCGGGCGAGGGCGAGGTGAAGGGCGAATTCGGCGGGTATTTCTGCCCCTGCCACGGTTCGCACTACGATACCGCGGCCCGCATCCGGAAGGGTCCGGCTCCGACGAACCTGTTGGTTCCGGAATACGAATTCACCTCCGAAACCACCGTCACAGTCGGCTGAGGAACCTAAGATGAGCTTTCCCTGGGCGAAACATTACCAGCCGACCAACCCGTTCATGCGGTGGATGGACGAAAAGCTGCCTTTGCCGCGCTTCGTCTACAACGCGATCGGTTCGGGCTATCCGGTGCCGCGCAACCTGAACTACTGGTGGAACTTTGGCGTGCTCGCCGGTTTCTGCCTCGTTCTGCAGATCATCACCGGCGTCATCCTGGCGATGCACTATGCGCCCAACGCGCTGGTTGCCTTCGATTCGACGGAACACATCATGCGTGACGTCAACTGGGGCTGGATGATGCGCTATGCGCACGCCAACGGCGCCTCGGCGTTCTTCGTGGTCGTTTACACCCACATCTTCCGCGGTTTCCTGTTCTCGTCGTACAAGGCGCCGCGCGAAATGATCTGGCTGCTGGGCGTCGTGATCTTCCTGCTGATGATGGCGACCGCCTTCATGGGCTACGTGCTGCCGTGGGGCCAGATGAGCTTCTGGGGCGCAAAGGTCATCACCGGCCTGTTCGGCGCGATCCCGCTGGTGGGCGAGCCGTTGCAGGTCTGGCTGCTGGGCGGTTTCGCGCCCGACAACGCCGCGCTCAACCGCTTCTTCTCGCTGCACTTCCTGTTGCCCTTCGTGATCGCGGGTGTCGTCATCCTGCACATCTGGGCGCTGCACATCCCCGGTTCGTCGAACCCTACGGGCGTGGAAGTGAAGACGGAAAGCGATACCGTTCCGTTCCACCCGTACTACACGGCAAAGGACGGCTTCGGGCTTGCCGTGTTCCTCGTGATCTACGCCGCGTTCGTGTTCTTCATGCCGAACGCGCTGGGCCACCCGGACAACTATATTCCGGCCAACCCGTTGAGCACGCCGGCGCACATCGTTCCCGAATGGTACTTCTGGCCGTTCTACGCGATCCTGCGCGCATTCACCTTCGACTTCTTCTTCATTCCGGCCAAGCTGCTCGGCGTGCTGGCGATGTTCGCGGCGATCCTGGTGTGGTTCTTCCTGCCCTGGCTGGATACCTCGCCGGTGCGTTCGGCTCGCTATCGCCCGCTGCTGCGCAAGTTCATCTGGTTCGGCTTCGTGCCGTGCATGGCGGCGCTGTTCTACCTCGGCGGTGCGCCTGCCGAAGAACCGTTCGTCATGTTCAGCCAGCTGGCCGCCGCGTACTACTTCGCCCACTTCCTGATCATCCTGCCGATCGTGTCGATGGTCGAAAAGACGAAGCCGCTGCCGAATTCCATCACCGAAGCCGTGCTTTCCAAGCATGGCGACGCGCCGGCTGCCGCCGAGTGAACGGTCGAGACTAGGGAAAGAAAATCATGGTCCGCCTTATCGGAATCCTCGTCGGCCTGTTCTTCAGCGGCTGGCTTCTCGTAACCCTCGTGGTCGGTTTCATCGCTTGGGCGAGCGAACCGGCGGTGAAGACGGCGGAGCACGAGTTCCACCAGCATCCGAAGGAACTGAGCCTCGCCAGCGACGGCCCGTTCGGTCACTTCGACACGCAGCAGCTGCAGCGTGGTTACAAGGTCTACAAGGAAGTGTGCTCGGCCTGTCACTCGCTGCGCCACGTCGCTTTCCGCGACCTCGAGCAGCTGGGCTACAGCGAAGCGCAGGTTAAGGCTGAAGCCGCGACCTGGCAGGTGCCGGGCATCGACGCCGTCACCGGCGAGGCGAATACCCGCCCGGGCATGCCGACGGACTATTTCCCTAAGCCTTTCGCGAACGACGTCGCCGCTCGCGCCGCCAACAACAACGCGATCCCGCCAGATCTCTCGCTGATGGCCAAGGCCCGCCACGACGGCGCCGCCTATGTCTATTCGCTGCTGAGCGGATATCAGGACCAGCCGGCCGAACTGCTGAAGGAATTCCCCGACGCCAAGACGCCCGATGGCCTGCACTACAATCCGTACTTCGCGAACCTCAACCTCGCGATGGCGCCTCCGCTCGCCGACGGGCAGGTGACTTTCGACGACGGTGCGCCGAACGATCTCGACGCGATGTCGCAGGACCTTGCCGCCTTCCTCGTGTGGACCGCCGAGCCCACGCTGGCCAAGCGTCACCAGACGGGCTGGCCGGTGGTGCTGTTCCTCATCATCCTGTCGGTTCTCGCATACCTCGCCTACCGCAACGTATGGCGTAACGAGAAGCACTGAGCTTCTTGGCGATGCTGACCAAAAAAAGGGGCCGCCGGATCGATCCGGCGGCCCCTTTTCTGTCAGGCGATACCGTTCAGCGCGTGCGCTGGCCGAAGATTTCCTCCGCGATCAGGCCATCGTTGCCATAGATATTCTGGCTTCCGGTGACGGAGTGGCAAAGGACGTCCGCGCCCGCAATTCCGGCGGCCTCAAGGTGACCGCCCATCGCGAAATAAGGTTCGGCATTGAGGTGCGCGATCAGCGTATCGACACTGTCCCACCGTTCGAACACGAGGATTGTGTCCGGCTTGTCGGGATAGACCGCCCATTCGTAGGCGAGGCATCCCTTTTCGGCGAGCGCCGCATCGATGTGCCCGGTCGCGCTTTGCAAGGTGGGCGCGGCATCGCCCGCCATCTTGATCCAGCCTGCTACGATTACCTGCATGTCAAAGCTCTCCCATGGATATCGCCCTATCCTAGCGGCACCGGCGATCGGGGAAACTAACGCAAAGGAAAGGGGCAAGTCGCAAACAGGCGTTGACGAATCCCGCCCGACAGTGGCAAGCGCAACGAGCGTACCGAGCGGGTATAGCTTAGTGGTAAAGCTCCAGCCTTCCAAGCTGGCTATGCGGGTTCGATTCCCGCTACCCGCTCCAACCCTCCATCCAGAAACATCCGCGGACATCTAGAAAAACGGCGGTTTTCCGTGTATTATTGGCGCTGGGCCATCCAGCGCTGTCCAGTCTCGTCCATGCGCAGCTAACGCATTTTGGGGGTCACGCTGGGGGTCACCTAAAACTAGATGATCGGAGTGACCCCCAATGAAGCTGTCAGACACCGCAATCAGGTTGGCTAAGCCCCGCGAAAAGCAATATAAGCTACACGATGGAATGGGCCTGTTTCTCATCGTGCGGCCTACTGGCGGCAAGCTCTGGCGTCTCAAGTACCGTTTCGCGGGCAAGGAGGAGCAACTCACTATCGGTATCTACCCGGAGGTAGGCCTTTCCAGGGCTCGCAAGCGAAGGGACGAGGCACGAGCCGCGTTGGCGGAAGGCAAAAACCCTAGCGTGGAGAGAAAGCGTGCCAAGGTCGCCGATGCGATCAGCGCAGCCAATTCGTTCAAGGCAGTTGCAGAGGAACATATCGCTAAGCGCCAACGTGAAGGGGCCGCGCCAGCTACCGTGGCCAAAGCCAAGTGGCATTTGGCAAGTCTGGACAAGCTGCATAGCCGTCCGATTGCTGAGATAGAGGCCTTCGAAGTTCTTGATGTCCTTCGCAAACTGGAGGCGCAGGGCACCCTTGAAGCCGCGCGACAGATCAGGGCCTTCGCCAGCCGGGTGTTCCGCTATGGCGTGGCCACCACCCGCTGCAAGGCCGATCCGGCGGCGCTACTAATTGGGGCTTTGACCGCACCCACCGTCAAGAACCACGCTGCCATCACCGATCCTAAAAAGGTGGGCGAGCTATTGCGCGCAATCGATGGCTACGAGGGCCAGCCGTCAACGCATTTCGCCCTGCGCCTCGCCCCGCATGTGTTCGTTCGTCCAGGTGAGCTACGACAAGCCGAGTGGGCCGAATTCGACCTCGAACGCGCGATTTGGATTGTCCCTGCCAGCCGGACGAAAATGCGTAAGGAGCACGCCGTCCCTCTAAGTCGACAGGTCTTGGCGATCATGCGCGAAACGGAGAAATATTCCCGGGGAGGAGCCTTGGTGTTCCCCGGCTTGCGAGGCAAGCGCCCCATCAGCGACAACACCATGAATGCGGCGCTCCGGCGGCTGGGCTACGGCCACGATGATATGACTGCTCACGGGTTTCGGGCGATGGCGTCCACCTTGCTGAATGACTCCGGCAAGTGGCGACCCGATGTGGTTGAACGTGCCCTTGCGCATGGCGAGCGCGACAAGATCAGAGCGGCCTATAACCGGGCTGAATACTGGGAAGAGCGGGTGGCGATGGCACAGTGGTGGTCCGATCACCTTGATACGCTGCGCGACGGCGCAGAGGTAATTCCGATGCCGCTCGCGCAATTATCCACAGGAAAAATTGCAGGATAAGCCGCGCCAAACCGCTGTAATTTATGCAAATCATCCAGCACTGTGTTGCTGTGTGATTGAGCGCCATTTCTGCCCAGCCGGTGGTAGACGGCGCTGGATTGCCTCATATTATTTGCGGTTCCTCAACGAAAGGAACCGCAAATGCCACGTGCCAATTCCGACTATTCGAGCCTCCCCCCTGAGGCAGTCCTGCGTCTCCCCGATGTTCTCGCACTTGTCGGCCTCAGCCGGGCCTCAGTCTATGCCAAGGTCGCCGAGCAGCGTTTCCCTGCCCCAGTCAAACTGACGCGTCACGCATCCGGTTGGCGCATGGGAGACGTCCGCGAGTGGCTCGCCGATCCAGTCGGCTGGCCACTCCGCAACGACAACGACGCTGCACGCGGGTGATAGAGATGACTGGAAGTGACGCATCTGCCGCGCAGAGGTTCGCTCGATTTAATGCGCGTCCGGAAATTCAACGCATCACCGAGCGCTATGCTGAGTGGGTCGCTCAAAGTGACGGTTGCATTATCAATGTGCAACTTTCGGGTTTGGCGATGCTAAGGTTAGCAGGGCGCATCTCGCGGTCAGATTATCGGGCATCGATCCGTAAGCTGGCTAGCGCGAGTGGCCTGCCCTCAGCGGACTTCAAACTCCTCGCTGAATGCAGCCGCGAGTTGGCTCGCTACATGCTATCCGGCTCCGGGCAAATTTTCTTCACCCCCAAGCAGTGGGACTTTGAAGAGGAGCGGCTGTGATGTCGTCAACGTCGGCACCGGTTTATCCCAAAATTCCGCCTGTGGACCCCACGCCCATCCCTCCATTGATCAAAGGGATTAAGCGCTGGCTGCCTTGGCGTGCGGGTCCCTACAAGCCCAACGGGAAATTCGATAAAGTTCCTATTGATCCGGTAACCGGACGGAATGTCAGTCCGGTGGATCCGTCAAACTGGGTAACTATTAGTGACGCTTTGGAAGCTTGCAGAAAGGGGCTTGCGCAAGGCATCGGGATCGCCTTGAGCGACCAGCACCCCATCACGGTTGCTGGAGAGCAGTTCTTTCTTACCGCAATCGATCTAGATAATTGCGTCTCTCGAGTCGAGGAGTACAAACTCTTGTGGGCCGAGATGGGGCAACCGTACGGCGAAGTTTCACCGAGCGGAAAAGGCTTACGGATGTTGGGCCTGTCTCGCACCGTAGTGCGGGGCGGAAATGCAGGTGACGGGAAGGAATTGTACGCAACTGGGCGTTTTGTCACCGTCACCGGGCTAGGTGGTCGTGGCGCACTCTGCGATTTTACGAGCGATATTATCACGCTGGAGCAGCAATGGTTCGGCAACAGGAGTGCCCCCAAGCCTCCGAAAAAAGGCATGCTCGGACAGCCCGCGCAGCCAGAGCACCCAGTATTCGTGGCGCCGGTCCTATCGATGTTGGACGCAATTTCGTCCGACACTGATTATGGCACTTGGCGCGATATTGTTTACTCGGTTGCATCAACCGGCTGGGTGTGCGCACGGCATCTCGCGCATACGTGGAGCAAACGAGCCCTGCACCGTTACGACGCGGCGGCTCTCGACAAGCTGTTCGACAGCTTCGACCCTGCACGGGGCATTACGATCGCCACGCTTGCTTTTTATGCCCGCAAGAACGGCTGGACCGACAAGCCGACCCCGCTTCTGCAAGTGCTGCCTCCTCCTCCGCCACCGGGGAACTCGGCTGTGCCGTTGCTGATGACGGCCAGCCAGCTTCGCCAAATTCCCGCCCCTCCCTATGTCGTTCGCAGCGTGTTTCCGGCGCAAGGATTGGCTGCGATTTACGGCGAACCTGGGTCCGGCAAGTCGTTCCTGGCCCTTGACCTCGCGCACGCAATTGCGGCTGGCACCGCTGAATGGTTCGGTTTCCGCATTCGCCAGCGGCCGGTCGTCTACGTCGTGCTGGAAGGCCTCGGGGGCATGGGCAAGCGCACCGCCGCACTCGAACTCCACACCAAGCAGCTCTGTCCCGATCAGCTCCGCTTTTGGAGTCGTGGCATCCATCTGCTGACCGGTGAAGGCATTGACAAACTGGCGGCGGAAATAGCGGCAGCAGTCGGCATGGGGGCGGTCGTGATCGTCGATACGCTCAATCAGGCGTCACCGGGAGCCGACGAGAACACATCGCAGGACATGGGCAAGATCATCGCCAACTCGAAGCGCCTTGCGGACGCGGTCGCGGGGTTGGTCATCTTGGTCCATCATGCCGGAAAGAACCGTACGATGGGTTTGCGTGGGCACTCATCCCTGCACGCCGCGATGGATGCGGTCATCGAAGTCGCCACGGTGGAGGGCAAGCACAAAGCATGGTCCATTACCAAGGCCAAAGACGACAGCTCGGACGTGAAGCGGGAATTCGACCTCATTTCCTACACCGTCGATCAGGATGAGTATGGTGACCCGGTGACGAGCTGCGCCGTCCAGCACGCCGTTCACGCTGCTGCCCTGACACTTACCGAACCGAAAACGAAGCACCAGAAGGCGGCACTTGCTGCGTTGCGCAATCAACTCCAGCAGCCGGGAAAAGGCGTCGACTACAAGGCCGCGCTAGCCCTAGTGGCGGCTGCGCTGGATGCTCCCGCCATCAAGAAGGGTGACCGGGCTAAGGAAGCGGTGCAGGCACTGCTACGCAAGGGCAACATCATTCTCAATGAATTGGGGGTCTGCCTTGCCTGATCCCCGAAAGTCTTCCCGCCCCCGAATCCCTAAAGGGAATTCGGGGGTTCCGGGGAATGGACTTCATCCCGAAACGGCCCCGTTTCGGGTTTCCGGGGCGCTGAATTTCGCTGCCAATCACAACAGGAGGTGTGCGTGAGCTATTACATTTCGCGGCTGATTGAGGCCAGCGAACGTGAAGAAGCGGAGTTGGCCAGCCAGAAAGCGACGCAGGTTGAAGACACACGGGAGCGCCTCACCCCACTTCAGGACAGGCTGGCACGGTTGCTGGCGACTATCCCCGCAGAGGTGCTGGCAGGGGGCGTGTCGCTTTCAGCTCTGCAAGTCGGGCTCAAGGGGCGCTGGCGTGGTTCGTGCCATCCCGGTGAACTAGGTGTGGCGCTGCGAAAGGCCGGCTTCGTCCGGCGACGGCAGTGGTCCGACGATGACGGTTTCCGATCGCTCTGGTTTCCTACCGAGAAATAAAGCATGGCAAATTAAGCAGGTCTTGGCGAAATAGCCGTTTCGGCCCTAGTGTCTGCCGCACAGGGTGGACCTTTATGCTCGACAAACAATCGCTAAGTGAACGCGACATCTGCACGAAGTTCATCACACCCGCCGTGAAAGAGGCGGGTTGGGACGAGATGACGCAGATCAGGGAGGAAGTCAGCTTCACGAAGGGCCGCATTATTGTTCGCGGCAAGATGGTCAGCCGCGGGCAGGGCAAACGCGCAGATTACGTTCTCTATTACAGGCCCAACATTCCGCTGGCGCTCATCGAAGCCAAGGACAACCGCCAGCCGATAGGCGCGGGCATCCAGCAGGGCCTCGGGTACGCGGAGACCCTAGACATTCCTTTTGTCTTCGCTTCCAACGGCGACGGCTTCGTCTTCCACGACCGAACGGCAAGCGGTGAGGCGCTTGAAACTACGCTTGGCCTGGACGCATTCCCCTCGCCCGAAGAGCTGTGGCAGCGATATGCGGCATGGAAAGGGCTTACGCCTGAAGCCGAAGGCATCGTGCTGGAAGACTACTTCGACGACGGAAGCGGGAAAACGCCCCGCTACTATCAGGTCAATGCGGTCAACGCCGCCATGGTAGCGATCGCTAAAGGACAGCGGCGCGTCCTTCTGGTTATGGCCACTGGCACCGGCAAGACCTACACCTCGTTCCAGATCATTTGGCGGCTCTGGAAGGGCGGACAAAAGAAGCGCATCCTTTTCCTCGCCGATCGCAATGTGCTTGTTGACCAGACTATGGTGAATGACTTCCGTCCGTTCGGCCCCGCCATGGCCAAGCTCTCGGCCAATGCAAAGACCATCGAGCGCGATGACGGCACTAAGATCGACCTGACACTCGCCATGGACAAGAAGCGACGAGTGGACACGGCTTATGAAATCTATCTCGGCCTCTATCAGTCGATAACCGGGCCGGAAGAGCGCCAGAAGCTGTTCAAGGAATTCTCGCCGGGCTTCTTCGACCTCATTGTCATCGACGAATGCCACCGGGGAAGTGCGGCAGAGGACAGCGCATGGCGTGAAATCTTGGAGCACTTCTCGGAGGCGACGCAAATCGGTCTGACGGCGACCCCCAAGGAGACCAAGTACGCGTCCAACATGCACTACTTCGGGGAACCGGTTTACAGCTACACGCTGAAGCAGGGCATCCGCGACGGATTCCTTGCGCCTTACAAGGTCATCAAGGTTCACATCGACCGCGATGTGGAGGGCTATCGTCCGGAGAAGGGACAGGTCGACCGGGAGGGTAACGAGGTTGAGGATCGTATCTACAACACCAAGGATTTCGACCGAAATCTGGTGCTGGACGACCGGACCAAGCTGGTCGCCAAGAAGGTGACGGAGTTCCTCAAGGCGAGCGGCGACCGCTATCAGAAGACTATCGTGTTTTGCGTCGATCAGGAACACGCCGCCCGAATGCGGCAGGCGCTGATAAACGAGAATGCCGACCTCGTTGCCGAGAACCATCGCTACGTAATGCGGATCACCGGCAACGATCCGGACGGGCAGGCGCAGCTTGGCAACTTCATCGATCCGGAAAGCCGCTATCCAGTGCTCGTTACTACGTCGCGCCTGCTATCAACAGGGGTCGATGCCCAAACATGCCGCCTGATTGTTCTGGACCGCGAAGTAGGGTCCATGACCGAGTTCAAGCAGATCGTCGGGCGAGGCACCCGCGTGCATGAGGATACGCACAAATTCTTCTTCACGCTCATGGATTTCCGGGGAGCGACCAACCATTTTGCTGACCCCGACTTCGATGGCGAGCCCGTCCAGATTTATGAGCCGAGTGCAGACGATCCGGTCACGCCCCCTGATGACGAAACCGACATTGCCGACGAGGATACTGATCAAGACGCCATCACCGGCGACGGCGAGACCATTATCGACGATGGCAGTGGCACAGACATTTCCATCGACGGTGGTGAGCAGAAGAAGGGCAAGGTCTATGTCGATGGTGTGCCGGTGGTCATCGTGGCCGAACGGGTCGAATATCTCGACGAGAGCGGCAAGTTGGTCACGGAAAGCCTGCGGGACTTCAGCAAGAAGGCCTTGCGTAAGCACTTTGCCAGCCTCGACGACTTCCTGAAGCGATGGAACTCATCCGACCGCAAACAGGCCATAGTGGATGAACTGGCAGACGAAGGCCTGTCACTTGAAGTGATCGCGGACGAGCTCGGCAAAGGCCTCGACCCCTTTGACGTGATCTGTCACATCGCCTTCGACCGCAAGCCGCTCACCCGCCACGAGAGGGCGGAGCAGGTCAAAAAACGGGACATATTTGGCAAGTACGGTGAGCAAGCTCGCAACGTACTCGATGCGCTCCTAGCCAAGTATGCTGACGAAGGCGTGCTTAACCTCGACGATGCCAATGTGCTTCGCATCCCGCCCTTGAACAAGATGGGCACCCCCTTTCAGCTTCTCAAAGCCTTCGGTGGGAAGGCTGGCTTCGAGGAAGCCGTCCACGCCCTTCAGCATGAAATCTATCAGGAAGTTGCCTAATCCATGTCAGTCCGTACCCTTGTCAAATCCATTCAGGACATCATGCGCAAGGACAGCGGCGTCGATGGCGATGCCCAGCGCATCAGCCAACTTTGCTGGCTGTTCTTCCTGAAGATCATCGACGATCAGGATCAGGAGCTGGAGCTGATGCGCGATGGCTACCAATCGCCGGTTCCTCAGCCATTCCAGTGGCGCAATTGGGCTGCCGATCCTGAGGGACTGACGGGCGAGGCGCTACTTGCCTTCATCAACGAACAGCTGTTCCCGGCGCTCAAAGGTCTCAAGCGAACCGGCCAGCCGGGCGACCGCCGCCGCGTTGTCCGCGATGTGTTTGAGGATGCCTACAACTACATGAAGTCCGGACAGCTTCTGCGGCAGGTGGTCAACAAGATCAACGACATCGACTTCAACAACCTGACCGAGCGCCAGCACTTCGGCGACGTTTACGAGCAGATCCTGAATGACCTGCAATCCGCTGGCAACGCGGGTGAATATTACACTCCCCGCGCCGTCACTACCTTCATGGTCGACCGCATCGATCCCAAACCCGGTGAGATTATCTTCGACCCTTCCTGCGGCACTGGCGGGTTCCTGACCTGCGCGATGAAACATATGCGCGATCGCTACGTTAAGCGGCCCGAAGATGAAGCGCTGATGCAGCAATCGCTGCGGGCGGTGGAAAAGAAGCCGCTGCCGCATATGCTCTGCGTCACCAACATGCTGCTGCATGGGGTAGAGGACCCCAGCTTCGTGCGACACGATAACACGCTTGCCCGGCCTTACATCAGCTGGGAGCAAAAGGACCGGGTCGATGTGATCCTCACCAACCCGCCGTTCGGCGGCAAGGAGGAGGACGGCATCGAAAGCAACTTCCCGCAGCACTATCGCACGCGTGAGACGGCAGACCTGTTCCTGGCCCTGTTCATCCGCCTGCTGCGCAAGGGCGGCGTCGCGGCCATCGTCTTGCCCGACGGCAGCCTGTTCGGCGAAGGCGTGAAGACCCGGCTGAAAGAGGCGCTGCTCGAAGAGTGCAACCTCCACACCGTCGTTCGCCTGCCTAACTCGGTGTTCAAGCCCTACGCCTCCATCGGCACCAACCTGCTTTTCTTCGAGAAGGGCGAGCCGACCAAGGACATTTGGTTTTACGAGCATCAGGTGCCGGAAGGGCAGAAGGCCTATTCCATGACGAAACCGATCCGCGTGGAGCATTTCGCCCCTTGCGTCGAATGGTGGGGCGGGGGGGAGCGCCAAGGCCGCAAAGAAGGTCCGCAGGCGTGGAAGGTCAGCGCAGATGAGGTGAAGGCGCGCGGCTATAACCTCGACTTCAAGAACCCGCACAGCGAGGAGGCCGACCACGGCGATCCGGCGGAATTGCTGGAAAAGCTGGATCAGGCCGAAGCCAAGGCGGCAGACCTGCGCGCGCAATTGCAGGCCATTCTGGCCGAGGCGCTGGCCCAATGAATGCCGCGCTATTGCTCGATCACTATGCGCGAATTGCCGACGCGCCCGATGCCATCGCCCGGTTGCGGCGGTTTGTGTTGGACTTGGCCGTGCGCGGAAAGCTGGTCGAGCAGGATGCAGGCGATGAAGCTGCAACTGGACTGCTGGTGGCGGTGAAGGTTAAGGAATTTGAACACCACTCAAAGCTAGTCGGCTGGGCAGAAGCGAAACTCGGACAATTACTGCAATTTCAGTATGGTAAGGGCCTGCATGCAAATGAGCGACGGGAGAACGGTGCTGTTCCGGTCTTTGGCTCAAATGGCATTGTCGCTTACACCCACACAGCCTTGACCGAGAAGCCGTCCATCATAGTCGGGCGGAAAGGGTCAGCGGGCGCACTCAACCTTTGCACAAGTCCATCATGGACAACAGATGTCGCGTATTTTGTTGAAGCGCCCACGTATTTCAGCATTCATTATCTGCTGCTTGCGTTGTCCGCGCTCGGACTCGACCACCTCGGCAAAGGGGTAAAGCCGGGGCTTAGTCGATCCGATGCATACGCCTTAACCATCGGTGTGCCCCCTCTGGCCGAACAGCACCGCATCGTAGCCAAGGTCGATGAGTTGATGGCCCTGTGCGATCAGCTTGAGGCGGCGCGGGCAGAGCGCGAGGCGGCGCGCGACACGTTCACGCTGTCTACTTTGGCCAAACTCAACACCGATCCCGCAACTTTCGACCAGGACGCCAGCTTCGCGCTTGCCAACCTCGCCCCACTGACCACGCGCCCCGACCAGATCAAGCTACTGCGCCAAACCATTTTGCGGTTGGCGTTGGCGGGCAAACTCACCCACCAAGATGAAATGGACGAGCCAGCCTCGAAACTGCTGGCCAAGATCGAGACAAGCCGCTCGGCCTTGTTGAGGTCCGGTTATCCCAACGTGTCTGAGGCGCGAACCCAACAGCGAAAGGTCGCCGAGCAAGCCTTGCCGATTGAGTTGCCCGCGCTTCCACGAGGATGGCAGTATGCAACCTTGCAGCAGTGCGCGTTGATGGTCATCGACTGCAAAAACAAGACAGCGCCCTACACCCAGAACGGTATTCGACTTATCCGAACCACAAATGTCCGTGACGGGAAGCTAAACACGATTGACCAGCGGTATGTGAGTCCGGAAACCTACGAAATCTGGAGCGCAAGGGCCAAGTCACAGCCCGGCGATATTTTGATCACCCGTGAAGCACCCATGGGTGAAGTCTGCCTGATACCTAATGATACCACGATTTGCCTTGGGCAAAGGATGATGCTTGCACGTCTGGTGCCCGACACGATCAACCCACGCTTCATGTTATATTCGCTCATGGACCCTGACTTGATGGATCGCGTTCAAGACAAACCGATAGGCATGACCGTGCAGCATCTACGTGTCGGCGGCGTTGAAACCCTTATAGTTCTTCTGCCTCCGCTCGCCGAACAGCGTCGCATAGTCGCGAAGGTGGATGAGCTGATGACGCTATGTGATCACCTCCAAGCCAGTCTTGATATTTCTGAAAAAGTTCGTTCCAAATTACTTGAGGCGGTCTTGCATTACTCCCTTTCAACTGACACTGAACGGACCGGGGCACCCGCGAAATCCGCTGGAGAAGCATACCTTGAAGCAGTCTGATTTCGCGGGCAGGGTTACCGTTGACATCGCCACTCGCATGGTCGGTGACGAGGAAGACATCTTTATCGTGCAGCCGGGGCGGAAGTACTGGCTTTATGAGCACTACAAGCGCTCGAAGCACGTCTTTCTCGACTTCCCCGGTTTGGACCTCGAATTTTCCAAGCCTGCGCCATTAGACCGGGCGCTTCGGCAAATGGTCGTTCGATCCCTCGCGATTTCCGAGTGGCTTCAGGATGGCAAGAAGGGTGTGCAGCCCGCTGATGACCTGAAAGCCTACGTCGGCAAGGACAAGCGCAGGCGTCTTGGTCGATATGTGGGCGCAATCAAGCGGCTCTATTGGGGCATGAAGCCCGGCACCATCATCGTCGTGCCCGGGCCGAATTTCGATGATGATGTCCTGATCGGGGAAATCGTCGGCACGCCAACGATGCTTCGTAATGAAGCGATCTATCCCGGCTACATGGCACCCGCCCGCGAGGTCAAATGGCTGCGATCCAAGCCGCGTGCGGCCTTCTCCCGCGATGTCCGCGACAGGTTTGGTACCCCCAACCCTATTATGCAGCTGGACCGCAGCTTGCGGAAGGAAATCCTGCGAGCGGGGTACGACCAGTACGCTTTCGACAATGAGTTCACGGCCCGCCTGAACACGACCCAGGACGATTTCTCCAGCCTTGACGACTACAATATCCAGACCTTCGTCAACTACGTGAGCGGCGTTCTGCTGGCCCTCGAAGAAGGCCAAACGCGCGAGATCACGTTCAAGGATGCGATAGACCGTCTCCGCAAGCAGCCCGATGAGGCGCCTGAGCTGAAGCTCAACATCAACTCTATCGGTTTCCAGCGCCTTATCGCCGAGACCGTTAAGCCCCTCGTCATCGCCGCGCTTTTATCTGCCGCCTTGGTGCCGGGCGCGAGCGCCCAGCTGGCACCACCGACCATCGAAGTGTCCAACACCATCGGCGGCGAAGGTGACGAATGCACTATAATGGTCTCGAAAAAGGTCGAAGGGGCGCTGAAGCTCATGCGACTTGAGGATTGGAAAATGGTATGCGAAGCGGCCCAAGACGCGCATAATGCTACTGGCCTTTCGACAACCATGCGTGCCCAGAGGGAAAGCTGATTGCTGTGTCTGCCAGTGCTGCCAGCTCCAACGGCTCCGATAACTGGAGCATGAACGCGCGGACTTGGGCTGTGTCGATCGCTTCTGCCGTGGGTGCAACCGTGCTCGGTTTGATCGGCCAATCGTTCATGTTTTCCTATCAGGCAGAGCAAACCCAGCGCTCGGCATCAGTTACCAAATTTGTTGAAGTCTCTCAACAATTCGACCGCAATGTGTCTGATTTCATGGGCCCATTCTTGCAGGGTGTCGACAGCGAAGCGCAGCGCGAAGCGCTTAGGAAAAACATTCAGGACCAATTCCTTGCTCTGGAACAGGCTGAAGGCGTGTTACCTGAGTCAGAAGAGAGCCGCGCTAAGGCATATCGTGACGCTCTCGTGGAGGTTGATGCCCAATTGGGTCGGAATGATCCCGCCCCGAAGGCCCGAGGGCTCGTCCAGGCGATCGCGGACGCGCGTGAGGCGAATGTCTGCGTGACTTACTTTATGAAGGACGAGGTAGGTCTCAGCGTGTCATCCAACGATGCGGAATATTGCGCGGATGGGCGGAAGCCGCAGCTCAGACCACTTTGATGGCTACGGCAGGTGTGATTAGGAAAGCGTGCTCAGCACATCCAAAGGAAATTTTCCGTTCTTTGGATAGTTGTCCGGAAATTTCTGGCCAAATTTTGTGAGACACCATGAAGCCCCCTACCCTTGGGCAAGATCGAATCCCCCCTCAGGGTCCCGGCCGGAAAAGGAATTCTTTTTCTGGCCATACCGTCCGGCCCCTCCCAGCACAGTAGTCGGTTGCTTGGCCTTCAATTGGAGTTTCGGCTGGTGGTTTAGGGCCAACGGTTTGCCGATGAACTACCCGGCGGGAGCGTTGGCCGGCTACGGCTGAGCGTACCGCTTTGACCTGAACGCATGGGGTCGCAGACGAGTGCGGGGGTCACATTGGGGGTCAATTCAAAATCAAACTCCAACAATCATATATTTATCAATATATTGATGTAATGTTTAGATTCCCGCTACCGCTCCATTCTCGCCCCAAAATCCGAGAACCCCTGAACATTGCTAAAGTGGCTCGTCGATGCGCCACGCTACGAAGTCGTTCAGGGCGGATGCCGATCGGGGGGGCGGGCGAGGATCGATCAGATCCCCCACCCGCAGACAACCAGCGCGCGGGTCAACGCTGGCGGCGCACGGCCCGGGATGACGGGCTACCCTCGTCAGTCTTGGACATGGCCGATTTGCGAGAGTCCGGATGATGGCGACATGGCGGGTCCATGTTCCCTGCCCATCATCGCAATGTTTCGTAAAAGGCGTGGGCCGAGGTTGTCGTCGTCGGCGCCATCCGGCTGCAATGTCTGCAAGTGCTCCTGCATCGCCAGTACGAGATCGTGAGTGAAGGTCCGATGGCGTTCGACGTCGACGATATCGCTCCCGATCTCTTGCCAGATGGCAACCGCAATATCGAATTCGCAAGCCTCGGTCCGGTCACGCAAGTTCTTGAGCGCCCGTCGTTCGGCATTGTCGAAGAAGCGTTCGATTTCAACGGAATGCTGCCGCGCTTCGGGATTTTCGTTGTTCTGTAAATCCCTGAAAAGCGGATAGGCGAGATCATAGCGCCAGCCGATCGCGGCAAGCCGGGCATACATGCGAAGGACGGCGATATCCTTGGGCGACTTTTCATGCGTCACGGAAATCACATCCAACGCTTCGTCGATCCGCCCCAGCTTTTGCAGGGAGACAGCCCAGCGCAATGCAAGCTCAGCGCTTTCTTGCACGAGGTCTGGAGCCTTCGCGGCGAAGCGGGCCGCCGCTTCGAACTGGCCGTCGGTGAACAAGGCGAAGAACGCGGTGCGAAATTCCCGCATGGCGGCTTGGCGTGCGGCGCTGGCCTTCGCGCCCACGATCGGCGTTACGGCGTCATAGAGGGCAAGGCCGAGCGCATAGTCGCGATCGGCCACGGCCGAGTTGGCGCTGCGCACGATGTCATCGGCCAGTCGTTGCACGCGACGATGCGCCGCTGCATCGCGTGCCGCTTGGTTTGCCAGCGTGGCAATAGCCTCTGCCGCCAATCGGGGATTGCCAGCCGCGAGGGCGGCTTCGGCCTCGGCGCACTGCGGCGCGAAAGCCGGTGCGGGCATGATCCGTTGGCCCAGTTCGCTCATGCCGGCGTCACCATGACGATCGGCCCATGCCATGAGGATGGCAGCTTCGGAGCAGCCGGTTTCGCTGTTGCGGGCAATTCTGTCGCGGAGCGACGCGGCCCTGGCAATATCGCCCGCCTGTTCAAGCAAGGCTAGGGCCGCGAGTGCCGCGCCGATCTGGAACGGATCTTTGCCATAGGCCTGCAAATAGAGGTCGAGCGCGGTTTCCGGTTGGCCGAGATTTTCCCGTGCCAGCCCGGCGTTCGCCAGCACGATCGCATCGTCGATCTCGTCTTCGAGCAACGATTTGTGACAATCGAGTGCTTCAGCCCACTTTCTCAGATGGACATAGGCCTGAAGCAATACCTTCTGGCCGTTCGAAGACAGCGGTTGGCGCGCGGCAAGATCGGCGAGCATGGCCGCGGCTTCCTCTGGCTCGCCTTCGGACAGCAAACGCTGCGCCTTGAGCTCAAGGAGGCCGGCCGCGTCAGGTCGTTCGGCCAAGGCCTTCGTCAGCATGTCATCGCCGTCTCGCCAATTCCGGCTCGCGACGAGTGTGATGTTTTCGACAAGGATCTGATCGGCGATGTCGCGCCTGATCTGATCGTCCGGTTTGTGACCTATCTCACCGAAGCGGGGCCGGATGAATTGGCTCTGGATTTCGTGAAACACGAGATCCGAAAAACCGGTCGTGTAATGCGTAAGATCGGCGCCGCCCCTGAGCAGAGCGACATCCTGTCCGACGCGCAGCATCGCTTCGGTCGGGTCGAAACAGGCGACACCAAGTCGGCGCGCCGCGACCTTTACCGCTTCGATCAAGCGGGATCGCATGGCGATGGGTTTCCCGTCAGGCTTTCTTCCATCGACGTGCGTTACGAAAACGGTTCGGTCTGCGCCCAGAATATCGACGATCGCGGCCAAGTCCCGCGCTATCGAAGTTTCATCCTGAGTTGTCAGCCGCGCCGAGCCCAGCAATTCACGAAGGTGCGGGTCCATCGCGCGACCGGCATCCATCGCAGCCACCAGATGTTCGAGAGCGGCATGATCCTGTGTGCGCATCAACGCCCAGTATTTGGCGGCGGTGGCCTGTTCCGAAAACAGGTTGCTGACGGTTCTGGTGAAATAATTGGACTGCAGCTCGTCCCCGAACGCTGTCAGCCGCTTGGCGGAACTGATCTCCACGATATGCAGGTCGCCGGGCTTCCAGTTCTTCGCATTCAACGCTTCGAGATCGCTGTTGTCTCGAAATATCACCGGCAAGGACCGATGATCGAAGGTCTTTTCCCCGATCATGAATCGCAACTGCTGCAATGCTTCTGCTGCAGTATGGGTAAAGCCATAATTTCGCGCACGGCTACATGTGATGTCGTAGCACGCCTCCGCCCGGCGCAATGGCGTGTGGATCCGACATGTGCCGATCGGGGTGACAACGATTTGTCCCAAAGTCTTCGCCACTCCGAAAATGAACAATTGCCCCCCACGCTAGCGGCATTTCTTTGGCCTGCGCTCAAATCGGAAGTCAATATGGCGGGCCATCGCCGCGCGTGGACTGACGGGGCACAATCCAACCACGCCGCCAGACCTAACGTCAACCTGGCCTGCGGACGGAAGCGAATTGGATTTGGTAACTTTCCGGCGATAAGAGTGCGAGCACCATGCGCATCGCCCTATTCATTCTTGCCATTATCGCCCCCACGCAACTAGCCCATGCGCAGGTGATGTATGGCACTGGCACCGCCTTGGACGGCGACACGCTCGATATTGGACAGGAACGTGTCCGGTTGTTCGGCATCGATGCCGTGGAAGCAAAGCAGACGTGTACCCGTGACAATGCCGAGTGGGCTTGCGGCGACGAAGCCAAGCAATTGCTTGCCGAATTGATTGCGGGGCAGTCATTGCAGTGCCAACACATGGATAGGGACCAGTTTAGCCGGATGGTCGCGGTCTGTAACGCTGGCGGTCGCGACGTTGGCAAAATCATGGTCGATGCGGGATTGGCGATTGCCCTTCCTCAATTCAGCTCCGCCTATGTCGAGATTGAGGAACACGCCCGCAATCGCAAGGCGGGCATCTGGAATTCAACGTTCGCAACTCCGTCAGAATTTCGTGCGGCCAATCCCCATGCGATACCATCGCCGAAAAATCCCAAGGCATTGGCCGCACCCCGCTATGCGCGCCAGCCGCAAGCGGGATCGGGCGGGGGGCCATCGGGAGTGTTTTACAGGAACTGTAACGCCGCCCGCGCAGCCGGGGCCGCCCCACTCTATCGCGGCCAGCCCGGTTATCGCCCCGACATGGACGGCGATAACGATGGCGTCGCATGCGAGCCGTATCGCAGGCGTTGATCGCACAAGTCATAGGCCAAAATGCTGGCTAGGCCTGTATGGCTTGAATAAGTGCCGAATGGGACGCAGTTCTCGTCGTGACCATTCCCGTCAATGCGCTGACCACCTTGAGCCATGCTGTCGGCGTTGGAAGGGGCACAACGCGGTTAAATCCCCGCTCGTCTATCAAAAACACACGCAGCCGCATCCCGAACCCGACCCACGGCAAAGCGCATTCGCCGGCAACCGCCGACGCTTCCTAAGTTATCTGTCTTTGGGCTGATGCTGCCGCCTACAGGACTCGAACCTGTGACCCCCGCGAATTCTGCGGAGGCGAGAGGCGGGGACAAGCTGACGTCACTCGGCCAGGCTTGTCTCGACGAGCATGGCTTAAACCGTCCAGGAAGCTATCACACTCATGGAAAACCGATGCCACCTTGGGCCTGTCCACGGGTTAGACAAGATTGTCGACTATCAGTGGTCGCATCATCTCGTTGTCTTCATGGGACAGAATGTGACAGTGCCAAACGTATTCACCAGGCAAGTCGAAGGTTGCGACAAGGGACATCATCGTATTTGGGTCTACATGGACCGTATCCTGCCAGCCAGTCTCTTCGGGTCGGAGTGCCATTAAGTCACCGATCCAGATGTCGGCGGCGGCGTAATCCGGAGATGAGCCTACGCCGTAGCTGATATTTCCGTCACCGGTCGTGTCGTCTGGGACCCCGTTCTCGTCTTCATCCAGGAAGAAGATCTCTCGCTTCTCGACTACTTGATACTGCGCGAGGTGCAGGTGAACCGGATGGGTATCTGCCGTGAAATTGAAGATGTTCCACTGCTCGGTCGATCCAAGCAAGGGCCGTTCGGTAGCTTCCGCGTTGTATGATAGAGGGCCAAAGTCAGCGGTAGCGTCCTCGTCGCTCGTCGTAATGGTGCCCGGCTCGGCCTTGCCGAGCATGGGGGTCACTCGTCCAAACTGATCCGCTCCTTCGAAGAGCCCCAGATTGCGAATGTTGCTAGCCGCGTCGGCGACGCCATCGCCATTCTCATCGGCGGCAAGACGTGAGAAGTTGGCGGCCAGCAGCACTGCATCCGCGCCATCGAAAAGCTCCGCGTGGAACGTCACCCCTGACGTTACGGTAAACTGCATGATGTTGCCGACTGGATCGTCGGCGGTGGCTGCTTCGGCATCTCCGAGCAGTTGACCATCTGCAGCAACTCCCTTGAAAGGTTCGAACAACGGTCCGGAATTGAGCAGTTTGACCGTGTCGCCAGCGGAAAGCCTGCTGAAGTCAAACACGAGTTCGACCCGGTCACCCGGGGCAACCAGAACGAACTCTCCCGTTTCCTGTTCGCCGTCGCCATCGCTGATCGTTACGGCATGCGGGAGCAACCCCCCGTCCGTGCCGACCAGGTAAATGGCCACGGCCGGATTGCTGGCGGTAAGCACATAGAAGCGAGAGTCGGATCCGTTGAGGATGCGGAATTCGTAGCTTCCCGCCGTGACATTCAGGTTCGGCCAGACCATTCCGTTCACAAGGATCGTATCTCCGAAGAATTCGGGCACGATCGATGGAGCGTCCTCACCGTAGGTATCGAAGAAAGCCTGGGGCACCACGTCGGCTACGGTTTGATCAGCGCCGTTCAGCGGATCGTTCTTGTATGCCGGATAGTAGAGCTGTCCGTCAGCTGTAAAAGCGCGATCCTGGATCGCCATCCCGAGGTCATACGATCCGCTCGGAAGAACCCCTCGGTCCTCCAATTCCAGACGCTCATCATCCTTGAGCAGGTAGAAGCCCGCCAAGCCGGCATACACATTCAGCCGGGTGATCCCGAGCGCATGATCGTGATACCAGAGGGTGGCTGCCTGCTGGTCATTAGGGTACTCGGCCGTCGAACTGACGAAGTCTGGACCGACCTCTCGCGGCCCTTTCCCGCCAGGTCCGCTCTTGCTCTGGGTGAACCATTGCTCGGGTAAACCATCGAAGGCAGACGCTGTGTGCCCCCCCATGCAGGTGGCTCACGATGGGCACAAAACCGGCGCTCAGTGGCCGGTTGAGCGGTTGCACAAGATCTATGCTCGTATCGATCGGCAGCAAATGCCCATCCACCGGGAGTTGGTTCTGCCATTTGATGGTGATCGGATGGTCCTTATAGGCAACTATCGTAGGACCCGGATACCCTCCATAGCTCCCCGCTTCGTAACCCCAGACTGTCGTTTCCAACTGGTTCCCGTCCTGATCGAACAACCCCAGAAACTGCGTATACTCTCGGACCTGGACAGTGATTTTTGATCGCGCCGAAGTGTCGATTACGCCCGGAATGGGTAGCGCATTCTCGAACGAATGCTCGTCGAACAGGGCGACAGCGTTGAGCAATTGGATCATGTTGCCCTCCGACCAGTGACAGTTGAGCGTAGGTCGCGATCGCCGCGAGTTGCATGCGTAAACCTACCGATGATGTTGATGTGTACGTGCTTTGGAGGGATTCTATTCTGAATCGGTCTGAGCCAATCATCGCTCTGTACCGGAGTCGGATAAATAAGGGACTCCACGGGACGTAGCGTTCGGAAGCTAGGAGCAGCACTTTTAGTAAATCAATACGTAACATTACAGGTAATGTTAGATTATTGACCATTGGTTAACTTTAGAGTTAACTTAGCGCACTGCGTAACTGAGTCGTCATGAACTTGCAACTGACCGTGAAAAGATCATTCTTTTCCGGCAGGGTGGGTTTTTGTGCGTTTCCGCCATCCTTAAAATGCCTGACGGAAATTCCCGGTTCGAGTGAAGACGACATGCTGCGTCCATCCTGTGGGTTGCCTTTCCTAAAGGGGGTAGTGTCATGGCGATTCTGATCGAGACAACCGTTTCAGGCGATGTCCTCAAGCTCGACGAGAGCGGCGGCATACAATTTCAGGATCCCGTCGATGACGACCCCGATCCGCAAGCATCCGGTGTGCTGGACGACAACGACGACGATGATGTCGTGCTGACCGTCACACTTGCCGGCGATGCCTTCGACACCACCACCAGCGCGCTCGACTCCACGTTCCTGACATTCCTCAACGGGCTGAACAACGGCACGTTCTTGAGCGATGCGCAAATGGCGTACGCAGCCGGAATCGGCGGGGCGAGCGATGCCGATTTCCTCACTGTCACCGCTACGGGGGGCGAGAGCGCCAATAGCGTGTTCTTCTCCGACCCGGACGGTAATCCACTCAACGGTGACCAGGTCTGGCTGGATTACCCGGCGACCACCGATCCGTTGCAGACCATCGACGGCGACAACGTCTATCTCTGGACCGTCGCGGGTGGCTCGATCGTGCTGGCGACGACCAGCAGCGTCGATGCGTCCAGCGGCACGCTGGTTGCGGCCTTCTACCTCGAACCGGGAGCGACGAGCGGCGATCCGCCCGAATTCCCGGTGAAGATAGAATCGGTCTTCTTCGTTCCGTTCGAACATCCCGACGCGACCGATCCGGACGATGCGATCAACTTTACCGACCTGCTCAACGTCAGCGTGTCGGGCAGTCTCAGCTTCGACTTCGACAATCTCGAATCCGGCAGTTTCCTGTGGGCCGCCGTCGGCGACGGCGATGCCGGTTTGTTGGTCACGGGACAGGACCTGAACGTCAATCGAGACGCCGCTTCATCGAAGTACGGCGAAATCATCAAGGGCGGTGCGGATCCGTCTGACACCGTGAACACCAGTCAGGGCGGCATCGGCGCGACCATTGGCATCCTGTCGCAGCACTTCACCGGCAACAAGGACAAGGGCGTTCCCATTGATGGCCCGGTCGGCGTGTTCACGCTGGTCACGGGCTTTGCACCTCTCGAAACCTCCCTGAACGAGCAGGCTACGGGTATCGATGTCGAGAACATCGACTACGACGGCTACATCAACACCGGGAATGCGTCGATATTCATTTCGCAGAGCACCGGCGGGCCGGCCAGCTTCCGCGTGGAATTGCTCGAAGCCGGCGGCGGAACCACGCCCGAAGAAAGCTTCGGCTATATCTATTCCGACGTCCCGCCTGCGACCGAGGATGAGCTTTATGACGATACAGAGGTGGACGTCGCATCGGTCACCGTGACGCGAGGTGCAGAATTCTACACGAAGAACAGCGACGGAACGACCTCTGGCTCGCTCACTGGCGTCACGATCACGATTGTGGACAGCACTTTCGAAGTGACGGGCATCATGACGGCGGATACCGTTTCCTTTAACGCCGAGGATGGCAGCACGTTCAACCGTTTCACCGTGCAGGGCATGGCCGGTACGAACGCGTTCGACATCGGCCGGATCGACATCGAACAGGGCGAGACCTACACCCAGGCGATCGGTTCCGATCTGCTGGGCGATGACGACGGCCCGGTGGCGAGCGCGACCGGAACGCCCGAGGCACTGGTTCTTGATGAAACGGACGCGGCGACCAGTCCCGATCCCGATGGCGACAATGCGGCGCCCGCGGGCACAACCACGGCAACAACCAGCGGGATCGCGGCCCTGTTTAACGGTTCGTTCGGCAGCGACAAGGAAGGCTCGACCGACTTTGCGCTGGAACTCAGCAACGATGACATCGGTTCGGGGCTTTTCGTGCTCGACAACACGACGGTGGACGGCAAGGGCACAGAAGTCCTGCTGTACCAGTTGAACGCCACGACGATCATCGGTTATGTCGGGGACAGCCCCGGTGATCCCGTGCCGACGTTCGACACGATCTTCACCATCACGGTCGACAATGACGACACCAGCAGCGACTTCGGTGAAGTAACCTTCGCGTTCGGCGCGGACTATGCAAACCTGTGGCACCCGGAAAATGGCGACGGCGATGCGGACGATGCGGTCGAACTTGACGTCGGAGGAAGCGAGCACCTGCGCATCGTCCAGACGCTGACCGATGGCGACGGCGAATCCTCCTCGGCTTATCGCGATCTCGGCAGCGGGGTCTTCTTCGTCGAGGACGACGGACCGGTGGCTGGCACCGCTGGCACGCCGACGGCGCTTTATGTCGACGAATCGGACGATTCGCCCGATCCCGATGGCGTCAACAACGCCGACGCAGGGGATACGTCGGCCACTGCCAATCTCGGCGCGCTGTTTACGGGCGAGGGTTACGGAACCGACGGGGCCGGCGAAACAGCCTACTCGCTGTTGCTGAGCGGGAATGGCATCGGTTCGGGCCTGTTCTCGCTCGATGCTTCGGAAACCGACGGCAAGGGAGCCGAAATCCTGCTGGCGAAGGTTGGTAACAACATCGTCGGTTACGTCGGTGATCCGAACGATGCGGCCGACGTCTACTTTACCATTTCGGTAGACAACGACGACGCCAGCATCGATTTCGGAAAGGTAACCTTCAGCCAGTCCCAGAACGTGTGGCACGGGGATACGACAGACGATGACGATGTAGTCTCGGTGCTTGTCGACGGAACAACAGAAACCTTCGTGCTGCGCCAGACCGTCACCGATGCGGATGGCGATTCGGTCTTTGCCGAGATGGATCTTTCCGCAAACGTCTTCCACATCGAGGATGACGGACCTGAAATCGACGATACGACGATCGCAACCAACCTGTTTGTATCTAACGTGGTCGGCGATACGGTCGAGGATGACTTCGACTTCAGCAACGTCAGCGATGCAGTGCACCTGTGGTCGATCATCGACGCTCCGGGAGACTTCGACGCAACCTCGCCCTTCCCGGCAACCGGCTTCAGTTGGCGCTATGCTGACGTCGACCTGGACGCCGAGGTCGGAGAGCACGAGATCATCGGCACGTTCAATGGCACCGATCTCTATTCGCTCTATATCGATGACGACGGCAGCGGCACGGCGACCTACCACTTCGAATTGCTCGCCGAGCTCGCAGGCGGGTCGCTCAAACTCGACGTTACCGACATCAAGGCCGGCGGCCCGCAGACCAACTTCATTGATGTCGGAGCGTTGAACACCACCGACTACGTGAAGATTTCCGGTTATTTTGACACCGACGGTTCGGGCACGATCGACCTTGCGACAGAGGGCGCGGCGATCAACGAGAGCAATCTCAACGTCGGGGTTTCCAACGGCAATCTTGATCCTGATGAAGCTCTGGCGTTCAGTCTCTACAACGCCAGCAACCAGATCCAGGACATTACCGGCATCAAGATCGGCACCAAGACCGCACAGGGCTTCAACTATTCGTGGGAAGCTTATCTCGACGGGAATCTCGTCGATGACGGAAGCAGCTTTGTCGGTAAGAACGGTACCATCACGATCGATCTGGGGGCCGGCAATTTCTTCGACACCGTCATCTTGCTCAACGATAACGGCAACGCGGTGAAGATAGGCCTGTCCGACATCGAGATCCTGACCAACCCGCCGGACTACCTGCTCGAATTCGACGCCCGGTTGACCGATGGCGATGGCGATTTCGAAGACTTCGGTTTTCAGATCGGCATCGACGGCGACGGAAGCGGCGGGGTCAGCAACCCGATCACGGCATCGTTCGTGGCGCCGGATTTGGTGGAACTGCAGCAACTGGCCCCCATCGTTTGAGGGCGGGCTGTTGATGCCGAGGTAATGGTCTCGGCAGGGGCCGCAATACCAAGACGGTCTTAAGGAGCAAGGCCGACAATCCCTTCATGTAGTCACATGGGGATTGTCGGCCTGACCCCGTCGCAGCGGCTTTATCTCCGAGACACGATGCGGCCTGGTTGGGCCAATTTATCATGCCGCTGCGACGGGCCCGGTAATTCACTCTTCTGGGCGGAAAGCGATCGGTCATATCACGATCAGCGACCATTTCGGAATTGCGGCTGAACTGTCGCGCAAAACCTAGTTCTAGGCGTTATCTGGGGTTGTATGTATCCGATGGGTGCCATCCGATAGCTTTCGCCAGTCCTGACGAACTGGGCGAACGCCACAATTTTCTGTCCATGATACCTACAGGCTTCCGTCAAACCTGCGTTGCACGTCCGCTTTCCGCGGCCGCTTCGATCGCTGCAATGAGACGATGGCGCATCACGGCGACGGCAAAATCGGGCGCGGTGCGTGTGCCATTGCGCAAGTCGTCGGCAAAGCGGGCATATACCTGCGCAACGTTGGTCCCAGCGCCTTCGATCCCCGGCGGCACCCAGCGATAGTGTGCGGGCACATCCAGCGCACGCACGGCACGCTCCTCTCCGAAACCGCCATACAGGCGCAAGTCGAAGATCTGTGCGTGGCCGCTATCCGCTTCGATACGCAAGTCCCCCTTGGTGCCGTTGATTTCCCATAGGAAATTGACGCTGCGCGACGATCCTGCGCGATAATGCACCGTAGCGACCGCGCCACTTTCCAGCGTTCCGGTGACGGCCCATTGGTCTTCGCTGGTCTTGCCCAGCATCTCGTCGGTATCGGTCCGCCTGACGAACGGTTGGCGAATCGCGCTGGTCGCGCTGACTTGCCTGAACTCGCCAAGGCAATGACAAAGTGCATCGACCGTATGGCCAAACGGGATCGTCAGCATCGTGGCGCCGTTGCGCTTGTCGATCAGATAGGCGTTGTATGGATCGACGCGGTCGGCCCACTCTTGTCCACTGCCCAACATCGTCGTCGACAGGACCTCGCCGATCTCGCCTGCCGCCACGATGTCCCGCACATAGGCCATCACCGGCGCGCAGCGCGCTTGCAGTCCGACCACGCCACGCACGCCTGCGGCGCTGACGTGAGCGGCCATAGCTTCTGCCTCAGCCAATCCGTTGCCCAGCGGCCATTCGCAATAAACGTGCTTGCCCGCTGCAATCGCCGCTTCGACCAGCGCCAGATGATGCGGAACCTTGACCGTTACGGCCACGAGATCGACCTGCGGACAGGCGGCTAAGTCCTGTGCGGATGTGAACCACCTATCGATGCCGATGTCGGTGGCAGCGGCGCGGGCGCTTTCTTCCCGCGTGGTGCTGACGGCGACGATCTCGAATTCGGGCAATCCCCGCAGGGCGGGAACATGAGCCATCGCCGCCCAGCTTCGGCCCACTTCATAACCGATCAGACCAACGCCAATCCTGCCCATCTTATCCGCACTCCCTGTTGGCCAGAACAATCGGCATTCGTGGTGTAGAGTACCTTAGTAGGGGCTTGGTCTGGGGGTTGATGTTAGGCAGCCAGCTTGCGGTATTGCAAGCGCCCCTTTTTCGAAAATCTCTCGCTAGAGTGGTCGCGAGCATCTATCACTTTGGCTGCCTGGACGTGCGAGCCCTGACCGTAGCGCAGTAACTCGGTTGCCACGGTCGGGATTGGCATTTCTAGTGAGGGTGGCAGCTTGGTCCGCCAGCTAAAGGAAAAAAATCGGTCATTCCTGCAAGCAACCAGTGCCTCGAAGAGAGTTTTGCTTAGTCCGAGCGGAATTTCCTGGTGATGCACACCCAGCCGCAACCCAGACTAAACCCAAGACAAAGCGCCTTTGCCGGTAAGTTACGGTGTTTTCGAAGTTATCTGGCTTTGGGAAGGATGGTGCCGCCTACAGGACTCGAACCTGTGACCCCCGCATTACGAATGCGATGCTCTACCAACTGAGCTAAGGCGGCTTGCCATTTCGTCCCACCATGGAGGCCCGAGCCGGAATCGAACCGGCGTGCGCGGATTTGCAGTCCGCTGCGTCACCACTCCGCCATCGGGCCCTACCGTTGGTGAGGGGGCGCAACTAGCGAGTCTTTGTGCGCGGTGCAATCGGGCAAATGACCTTAACCGACCCCAACATGCAGAAACCGCGTTTTCGGTGTCCCGATCAGTTGTTGATGCCCATCGATTTGAACCAGCGGCGCACGTTGCGCGCGGCCTGTCGCAGGCGCTGTTCATTTTCAACCATCGCGATGCGCACGAACCCTTCGCCCTGTTCGCCGTACCCGACGCCGGGTGCGACCGCGACTTCGGCTTCGGTCAGCATCTGCTTGGAAAACTCGAGGCTGCCCATGTGCTTCAACGCCGGGGGCAGCGGTGCCCACGCGAACATCGATGCAGGGGGTGATGGGATGTCCCAGCCGGCGCGGGCAAAAGCGTCGATCATCACGTCGCGGCGCTTCTGGTAAAGGTTGCGGTTGCGTTCGACGATGTCCTGCGGGCCGTTCAGCGCGGCGCAGGCGGCGGCCTGGATCGGGGTGAACGCGCCATAGTCGAGATAGGACTTCACCCGTGTCAACGCGCCGATCAGGTGCGGGTTGCCGACGGCAAAGCCCATGCGCCATCCGGCCATGGAATAAGTCTTGCTCATCGACGTGAATTCGACGGCGACTTCCTTGGCACCCGGCACCTCGAGGATCGATCGGGTCGGCTTGCCGTCATAGTAAAGCTCGGAATAGGCGAGGTCGGACAGGATCCAGACCTTGTTCTCCCTGGCCCAGGGAACCAGCCGTTCGTAGAACGAGATGTCGACCGTTTCGGCCGTCGGGTTCGACGGATAATTGACGATCAGCACCGTGGGGCGCGGCACCGAATGGCGCATCGCGTTGTCCAGCGCCTCGAAATAACGGTCATCAGGCGTTGTCGGCACTTCGCGAATCGTCGCGCCGGCCAGGATGAAGCCGAACGTGTGGATCGGATAGCTGGGGTTGGGGGCCATGATGACGTCGCCCGGCGCGGTGATCGCGGTGGCGAGGCTGGCCAGCCCTTCTTTTGAACCCATGGTGACTACGATTTCGTTTTCGGGATTGAGTTCGACACCGAACCTGCGCGCGTAATAGTTGGCTTGCGCGCGGCGAAGGCCGGGAATGCCCTTCGACTGGGAATATCCATGCGCATCGGGCTTTTGCGCGACTTCGCACAGCTTATCGATGACATGGGCGGGCGGCGGCAGGTCGGGATTGCCCATGCCGAGGTCGATGATGTCCTTGCCCGCGCGGCGCGCTTCTGCCCGCATCGCGTTCACTTCGGCGATGACATAGGGCGGCAGGCGCTTCATGCGGTAGAACTCGGTATCCATCGGTCGGCAATTTCCCATGACAAAGCGGGTTTCGGGCCCGCGCCCTGCACTCGATACGGGCAGGACACCGGCGGCAATGCGGTTTCCTGCTACGCGGCGCAAGAGCAATTATCGGCCATTCGCTGTCCATTAGGCGTCATTGCCATTTCCCGTTTTGCGCGGCACTATCGATGGGCGGACAGGAGACTGGAATGGCCACCGGCACGAAAGACAAGACCCGGACGACAAGCGACGACGGGACGACGGGCGGGTCGGGCCCGGGCGCGCTGTCATCGCTTCTGGCAGGTCCGTTCCTTGGCATGATGGATGGCCCGATGCGCGAAATGGTCGCGATGCAGACCGGCGCGACACAAGCGATGTTCGATGCGTTTCTGGGCGCGGGTTCGCGCGGGACGAAGCCTGAGGAAACCAACGCCGCCGGCAGCGCAGGCTCGGAGCCCGAAAAGGCCCACTGGGAGGAAATCGCCGCAAAGCTCAACGAGATGTGGGGGCAGTTCCTGAATGGCCATCCGGGCATTGCCGCTTCCGGAGTGGCAGATCCGGCGCACTGGCCCGAAATGGCCGGGCGCTGGATGCAGCAGTGGCCGATGGGCGGCGGAGAGGCGCAGGGCAAGTTCCTCACCGATTCGATGACGATGTGGGAGAGTGTGCTGGGCCAGATGGGCCTTGGCAGTTCGGATGCCGCAGCGGGCAAGAGCCTGCCGCGTCAGGACCGTCGGTTCAAGGATCCGAAGTGGCAGGAAACGCCGGTCTATGCCCTGCTGCACCAAGCCTATCTGTTGTTGAGCGAGCAGATGATCGCTGCCGCCGAAAGCGCGCAGGGGTTGAGCGAGGAGCGCAAGGAAAAGCTGCGCTTCTTCACCCGCCTGATTACCGAGGCAATGAGCCCGGCGCATTTCCCGCTGACCAATCCGCTGGTGCTGGAAAAGACGATTGAGACCGGGGGCGAAAATCTTGTCAGAGGGCTGGAGCATCTGATCTCCGACCTCGATGCGGGCAAGCTGACGCATACCGATCCGCATGCGTTCGTTTTGGGCGAAAACATCGCCGCGACGCCGGGCAAGGTCGTTTACGAAACGCCGCTGTTCCAGTTGATCCAGTACACGCCGGTCACCGAAACCGTGCTGAAGACGCCGCTGCTGATCTTTCCGCCGTGGATCAACCGGTTCTACATCCTCGATCTCGGCGCCAAGAAAAGCTTTGTGAAATGGGCGGTCGAACAGGGGCTGACGGTCTGCCTGGTGTCATGGAAATCGGCTGATTCGTCGATGGCGGAGATCAGCTGGGACGATTACATCGCCGCGATGATCGAGGCGATCGACGTGACCCGCGACCGCTTCAAGGTGCCGAGCGTGCACACCATCGGATACTGCGTCGGCGGCACGACGCTGGCTGCCGCGCTGGCGGTGCTGGGTCGTCGCGGGGAAGCGGACAAGGTTGCGAGCGCGACTTATTTCACCGCGCAGGTCGACTTTTCCGAAGCGGGCGAACTGAAAGCCTTCATCGACGAGCAGCAATTGGCGATGGTCGATTCGCTCGCCGGCGAAGGTTTTGTCGATGGCCGCTATCTCGCTTTTGCGTTCAACTTGCTGCGCAGCCCGGATCTCATCTGGAACTACGTGATCCGCAATTACCTGTTGGGCGAGGATTATGTCGCGTTCGATCTGCTGCACTGGAACGGCGACACCACGAACCTGCCGGCCCGGTTCCATCGCGAATACCTGAAAAATCTCTATCACGACAATCTGCTGGTCGTGCCCGATGCGCTTTCGGCATGCGGCGTGCCGATCGATCTGCGGGAAAACGTGACGCCGTCCTATATACAGGCGGGGGTCGAAGATCACATCGCGCCGGTCGACAGCGTGTGGAAACTGACCGGGCATTTGTCGGGTCCGAAGCGTTTCGTGCTGGCGGGATCGGGTCACATCGCGGGCGTCGTCAATCCGCCGGCCGCGGGCAAGTACCAGTACTGGTCCATCGGAGAGCCCGACAATCCGAAGCAGACCGCGCCCGCGACGCTGGACGCATTTCGCGAAGCCGCGGTGGAAACGCGGGGAAGCTGGTGGCCGGACTGGATCCGATGGATCGAAGGTTTCGACGCAACGCAAGTCAAGGCGACGGGCAAGCGCAAGCCCGGCGGACGCGGAGACAGCGTGATCGAAGATGCGCCGGGGCGTTACGTAAAGACCCCGTAGCATTGGCCGGCAAACCGCGATAATGCTGCAACCGCGGCCAAATTACAGATTTTGTGCACTGCACAATTTTTCTTGACATAACTTGTTTCGGCACTTATTGTGCAATGCAGCATAGCCCGACAAGTGGGAATGCTGCGGAAGAGGCGACATCGAATGCTTCGTCCGCAAATGTAGCGAAACGAGGTATTCTCGAATGGCCCAGACCAAGGACGAAGGCGCCGACAAGGCGATCAAGGCGAAGGCCGGTGACACCACCGCCACGCCGAACGTCTCGGCCGCCACCAAGCCGACGGCTGTAGCAAAATCGATTGCTTCGCCCAAGCCGGAAGTGGCGCCCGAGCCGAAGACGGAACCGGTTGCCGCCAAGGTACCCGAGGCCGTTGCCGCAAAGCCGGCACCGAAGGCGGAAAAGCCCGTCAAGCGCACTTATAAGCCGAGGCTCAAGGCATCGGTGGCCAAGGCCGCCGTCGCCAAGCCCATCATCAAGAAAACTGCTCGCAAGTCGGTCGCAAAGAAAATTGCACCCAAGCCTGTCGCGCAGAAGGCCGCTGTTGTCGCGGCCGTTGCTGCCCCCGCGCCGAAAATCGCGGCGGTCGCACCCGAGCCCGCTAAAAAACCGACCAAGATTGTCCAGGAGTTTGTGAAAATGAATACGCCCGAAAACTTCGCCGCCGGCCTCAAGAACGCCATGTCCGACATCACGCTCAAGTCGAAGGAAGCATTCGAAAAGAGCACCGGCATGATGTCCGGCGCCAGCGAATTCACCAAGGGCAACGTCGAAGCCATGGTCGAAGCCAGCAAAATCTTCGCCACCGGCATGCAGGAACTGAGCCGTTCGCTCGTCGCCGATTCGAAGGCTGAATTCGAAGCGATCACGTCAGAGGTCAAGGAATTGGCTTCGGTGAAGTCGCCGACCGATTTCTTCCAACTGCAGAGCGCGATGATGCGCAAGTACTTCGACAAGTCGGTTGCCGCCGCGTCGAAGAACACCGAAGCGATGCTGAAGCTGGCTAACGACGCCGCTCAGCCGCTGTCGAGCCGCGTTTCGGTTGCGATGGAAAAGATGAAGGCTGCCTGATCGGCTTTCTTCACGACCAATACGGACATCGGACAGCATCCCTGCCCTATGTCATGAACGAGAACGGGGCCGGTGCATGGGTAGACCATCGCCGGCCCCGTTTTCCGTTTCTGGCCCGGTTTTCCGTTTCTGGATGGTGCAATGGCGAACAGCCCCTTGTCGTCAGCCGCATCGATACGATATTCTTGATCCTATGGCGAAGCTGATCGACGATTCTGAAACCGGTGCAGGTGTGACCATGCGGCTATTCCCCGACGTGTCGGCGCATGTCGCGGCCGGTCCCGAAGGTGACGGGCCGGGCGACGGCGGCGACGGCGGCAATGGTGGCGGGCAGATCGGCATCGCCACGCGCACGCGCACCAAGCCGAAAAAGCCAAGCCAGTTCAAGGTGCTGATGCTCAACGACGATTACACGCCCATGGAATTCGTCGTCATGGTCCTTAAAGGCTTCTTTCGTATGGACATGGAGCAGGCGACGCAGGTCATGCTTCACGTCCACCAGCGCGGTGTCGGCGTTTGCGGGATCTACCCTTACGAAATCGCCGAGACGAAAGTGACGCAGGTCATGGACTTCGCCCGGCAGAATCAGCACCCGCTTCAATGCACGCTGGAGAAGGCCTGAACTCCTTCGCTTTTGAAGCATTGCGCGTCAGAGCCGATGTCTTTGGCTCCGGGCTATATGTTTTTTCGTAAAATTGGTTACTTGCGTCGCCGGTTGCTGCCAAGCTGGCTCTGTGCCAATAGCGGCCCCTGCACGACGGACTGACCAAGCATCTTGTTCAAGACCTTTCTGACCGCGACTGACCGCTATATCTTCCGGCTGGTGCTCATGCCCATGCTGGGGACGCTGGCGCTTGCGGCGTCGTTGCTGATCCTCGACAAGATGCTGCGCCTGTTCGAAGTCGTCGCGAACGAAGGCGGGCCGATCGGCGTCGTCTTCCAGATGTTGGCCAACCTGCTGCCCGAATACATGAGTCTCGCGATCCCGCTGGGCCTGATGCTGGGCATCCTGTTTGCTTTCCGCACGCTGGCCACGACGTCGGAACTGGACGTGATGCGTGCGGTGGGGCTGGGGTACACCCGGCTGCTGCGGGTGCCGTACCTGATCACGCTCGCGCTGGTCGTGGTCAATTTCATGCTGGTCTACTTCGTGCAGCCGGTGTCGCGCTACGATTATCAGCGGCTGGCGTTCGAACTGTCTTCGGGTGCGCTGGGCGCGTCCATCGATGTGGGCGAATTCAACACGATACAGGACAAGACCGCGCTTCGCATCGAAGAGAGCGAGGATAACGGCCGCGTATTGAAGGGCATTTTCGCCCGCGTCACCGATCCCGACGGCGACATGCTGTCGATCAGCGCGCGCAGCGGGCGGTTTCTTGCCAATGCCGACGACATGAACACGATCATCCTGCGCCTGACCGACGGGACGATCATCCAGGATCAGGCCAATCTCAACGCGCCGCGCGTCCTGTCGTTCAGCAGCTACGACTTGCCGATCGATTTGCCCGAGATAGAGGCGTTTCGCGATCGCGGCGGGGACCAACGCGAATATATCCTGCCACAGCTGCTGCGGATCGGCTGGAGCGAGAGGGTGGACGAAGCGACCCGCAATGAAACCATGGCCAGCCTGAACTTCCGGTTGGTGGAAGTGGTGATGATGCTGTTGCTGCCGCTGCTCGCCGTGGCGCTGGCCATTCCGCCAAAGCGATCGAGCAGCGCGCTTGGCGTCTTTGTTTCGATCGTGATGGTTGTCGCCTATCACAAGATCAACCAGTACGGCGAAGATGTCGCCGCGCTGGGGCTGGCAAGCCCGTTCCTGTCGCTTTGGCTGCCGTTTGCGCTGTTCGCCGCGCTGATCCTGTGGATGTACTGGCGCGTTGCCTATGTCCCGGGCGGGCAGGCGATTGGCTGGCTTGAGCGGTTTGCGGCCATCGTTGCCAAAAAGATCGTGGCCCTGTTCCGACTGATGCGGCTGACCGGGCGCAAGGAGCTGAAACGCATGGCGCAGGACCACACGTGAGGCTGGATTTCTTTCCTTCGCGCCGCTTGACGATCTATCTCGCCAAGTCTTTCATCGTCCGCATTATCGCGGTGCTGATGATGCTGGTTCTGGTGTTGCAGATCCTCGACCTGCTGGGCACCAGTGGCGACATTCTCGCGGTCGAAGGCAACGGCGAAGCCGAGTTGTGGACTTACGTTTCGTTGCGCATTCCGCAGCTAATGGCGCGATTCCTGCCATATTCGGTGCTGCTCGCGACGATCCTGACGCTCGCTACGCTAAACCAGAACAGCGAAGTCATCGCGATGAAGGCGTCGGGCCTCTCGGCGCACCAGATCCTTGCGCCATTGATCCTGACCGCGGGTATCGTTTCGGTGATGAGTTTTGCGTTCAACGAACGCGTCGTTACCCGTGCAACCGCGACGTTGAGCGCGTGGGAGAAGGTCGACTACGGCCCGATTCCGCCCACCTCCGACGTAAAGACGAACGTCTATATCGCAGAAGGTGACGCGATCCTCGCGGCGCGCACGGCCAGCGGCAGCGGACCGGATACGGTTCTGAGCGGGGTGACATGGTACCGGCGCGACCCCAACCTCATGCTGACCGAACAATGGCGTTCGGATAAGGCGACATGGACCGGCGCGGGTTGGCTTATGACGGAGCCGTCGCGCTTTACCGTCGGCATCGCCTCGCTCGATTTTCCGCCTGACACGATTGTCGGCGAGGGGATATCGCCCGGCGAAATCGCGATCAGTTCGGTCAATGCCGATGCGCAGGATCTGATGACACTGCGGCGGTCGATCGCAGCGATGGATGCGGCAGGGCGGCGGACCGAGGAGCTGAAGGGCCGCTGGTGGCACAAGATATCGGGCCCGCTATCGGCGATGCTGATGCCTTTATTGGGCGCGGTGGCTGCATTCGGGCTGGCGCGGTCGGGCCAGCTGTTCGTGCGCGCGGTGATCGGGATGGGTTTGGGCTTTACTTATTTCGTCGTCGACAACGCGGCATTGGCCATCGGCAATTTCGGCGGATATCCGCCATTTCTGGCCGCCTGGGCGCCGTTTTTCCTGTTCGCTCTGATCGGTGAGCTGGTGCTGTTGCGGACCGAGGAATAAATTTTCGCGGAACCATCGGGCCGGCTCGCGCGTCTGTCACATAATTGGGCCACAATTAGGCCACAATTGATGGAGCCGCCAAGATGAACAAGTTTTTCCTTCCCGCCCTCGCCACCGTAGCCGCGCTCGGCCTTGCTGCCTGTGACGGCGGCGAGCCCGTTGCCACCACCGACGAAGTCGTAGCTGCCGAAGGCGCGACGACCGACGGTGCCATGACCGCCGACACGACGGCAACGCAGCCGGTCGTCGCGGGCGAAACCGCCGACACTGCCAACACCGGCGATACTGTCTCGATCAGCGAAGATGGCGTGAATGCCAGCATCAACGACGGCGGAACGTCGGTTGACGCCAACATCGATGGCAAGCCGTCGTTGACCGTCAAGACCGACTGACCCGCCCATGCGACGACTGCCCGATAACGGCTGACGTCGACGCGGAAAACGAAGGGTCGCACCCCGCAACGGGTGCGGCCCTTTCGTCGTGCAGGCATGGCGCGGTGCACGGAAAACCGTCGCCCGTCCCCGGTGAGGCCATCTGCTCACGCGCCATTCAGGCGTTGCACGATAGGCACAATCCTTGCGACCCGGACCAGTCAGCCCCGCCTTTGCTGGCGCGGAGGATGAGCCTTGTGCTAAGGGCGCGCGGACAAGCGAGATCATGAGCACTGTGACGAATATGGCCCACACCCAGACCACCGACGCGTTGGACGAGGCGAAGCTGCCGTTCTGGAAGCGGTCGCACTATCTCGACCGGATGACTTTCAGGGACCTCGTCGGTGCCTATTTCCAGCATTACACGATCGTCGCCTATCTGGGGCTGGCGGCTTTGTGCGTGGTTGCTTTCGTGATCTGGCCGACGACGCCCTTGCGCGCCGCGATCGCGTTTCTTGCAGCGCTCGTCGTCTATCCGCTGGTCTGGCACCTGTTGCACCAATATGTCCTGCACGGGCAATGGATGTACAAGATCAAGCCTTTGGCCGGCACGTGGAAGCGAATCCATTACGACCACCATCAGGACCCTAACCATCTCGAAGTGCTGTTCGGCGCGCTGCACACGACGTTGCCGCCAATCGCCATCGCGACGATGCCGGTCGGCTATGCCATCGGCGGCGTCGGCGGCATGGCCGCGGCTTTTGCCGGCGGTCTGCTGACGACTTGTTATTACGAATTCATGCACTGCATCCAGCATCTCGCCTTCAAGCCGAAGTGGAAATGGGTGCAGACGATGAAGCAGCGCCATGTCGAGCATCACTATTTCGACGAAGACGGCAATTTCGGCATCACCAACTATGTCTGGGACCGCATTCTCGGCACTTATTATGAGAAGAAGGATCGCCCCAGGCGTTCGCCCACGGTGTTCAACCTCGGCTATGACGAGGATGTCGCCGCTAAGTGGCCTTGGGTGAAAGATCTGTCGGGCGGCATCGCGTCGGGCCATCCGCGTCGTCGCGCGATGGGCAAGGAAGGCTTCGACCCCAAGGTCAATGCCGGGCCGGTCGAAAATACGAACGCGGCCTGACGGGGCTTATTTTTCGGAGTAGTTATGGGGGATATCCGCGGCGCGATCGTCGTAGAGCCGGTCGTCACCAAGGGTGACCGCAAGGCTTTTCTCGACGTCCATTACCAGCTGAACGCAGGCGACCCGAACTGGGTGCCGCCCCTGCGCGCAGAAGCGGCGGAGATGATCGACCCCGCGAAAAACCCCTTTTTCGATCACGCCGAAGTCCAGTTTTTCATCGCCCGCCGCAATGGCGCGCCGGTGGGGCGCATCTCGGCGCATTTCGACCGGCTGGCGCTCGGTATGCCGCCAAAACAGGGCATGGGTCCGGGCACGGGCAACTGGGGCCTGTTCGATGCCGACAGTGAAGACGTCGCCACTGCGCTGATCGAACGCGCGGAAGCGTGGCTGCGCGACAAGGGCATGACCCGCGTGCTGGCGCCGATGTCGCTTTCGGTATGGGAAGAGCCGGGCCTGCTGACCAAGGGCCACGATCATCCGCCCATGGTGCTGATGGGCCACCATCCGGCGCATTACCAGCCATGGGTCGAAGCCCGTGGCTATACGCCGGCGAAAATGCTGCGCACGTACGATCTCGACATTCGTGCGGATTTCCCGAAGCTGATCCAGCGGGTGATTTCTTCGGGCGAAAAGAACCCGCGCATTGCGGTGCGCAAGGTCGATAAATCCAATTTCGATGCCGAAGCGGCGACCATTCTCGACATCCTGAACGATGCTTGGTCGACCAATTGGGGTTTCGTGCCCATCACCGATCGCGAAGTCGCCTATACCGGCAAGAAGCTGAAACCGCTGGTCCGCGAAGACCTGATCATGATCGCCGATTACGATGGCGAGCCGGTCGCCTTCATGATGACGCTTCCCGACGTGAACAAACCGATCAAGGAAATCGGCGGAAAGCTGTTTCCCTTTGGCTTCATCAAGTTGCTCAACTGGATCCGCAAGCCCACGAACGCGGACATGCGCGTTCCGTTGATGGGGGTGCGCAAGCATCTGCAAAGCTCGCGGCTGGCCAGCCAGCTAGCTTTCATGATGATCGAATATATCCGCCGCGCGGCGCTGACCGAATATGGTGCGACGCGCAGCGAGATCGGCTGGATTCTCGACGACAACCAGGGGATGAACGCGATCGCCGAAGCCATCGACGCACGCGTGAACAAGGAATACACGATCTACGGCAAGACGCTTTGAGCGGTGCGGTGACCGGGGGTGGAATTATTTCGCGGCAGCAGCGCCGCACCGGGAACTGAGGGCAGTTGCGCCGCGTTCACGTCTAAACGGCTATCGCAGCCAGTTGAGGGAAGTTCGCCGATGTCCACCAATCCGTCGCCGCAGGAAACCGATCACCGCATCGGCACGGCGCTGGTCGTGGAAGACGACCCTATCCTCGCGCTTTCGATCGAAGACATCCTGCTGGGCGCGGGATCGCCGAAAGTAACCGTTTGCGCAAGCACGCGACAGGCACTCGCCGCTCTTGAAAAAGAAAAGCCCGATGTCCTTGTTCTCGATGTACACCTTGTCGATCGCGACGACGGTTGGGCTGTTGCCGAACTCGTCACGCAACTCGGCCCGCAACCGCCGCGTATCGTGTTTTCTACCGGCAATCCCGGCGCCATCCCTCCGGCCATTGCGAGCCTCGGCACCGTGCTGACCAAGCCATACGCGCCCGAAGCTTTGATCGAGGCCGTATCCGGCACCCGGCGCACGGGGCTTTTCGCCCGGATCAAAGGTGCGATCTCGCCGGATTGACGGCCTGTCGCCAGAAAATCGAATTGATAATTGGAATTACCGGCTGGCCTTCAGGGCCGGCCGAATTGACGTTTCACCAGTCATTTTGAAAGACAGGCACGACACTAAATCTTGGGCCGCCTTTCCCAATATCTAGGCGCCAAATTAAAAGGCCTTCACTCCCCAGGTAAGGGAGTGAAGGCCTTTCGGGATCGTATCACCACCGCTTGGACGGGAGGGGGGGTCTCAGTGGTGACATGGATAGAATGCACGATGCGAAGTTGGGTTCCATGCCCGCGTGATTTTTTCGCCAGAAACGCGAAAAAACCTATAATATCTTGAAATATAACTATAAATTATATGAAGGGGCGGACCGTTACGAGCGACCGGTCGAAATTTACATATTGCCGGACTGCTTCCATATCGGGGATCTCGATGGTGTTGAGGCTCCACGTCACCAATCCTTCGCGCCGTAGTGCCTGCAACGAGCGGTTGGTGTGAACCAGCGAGAGGCCGAGCATGTCGGCAATCTGGCTTTGCGTGACCGAAAGTTCGATGCGGTGATCGCCGTGGGTGCGCCCCGTCGCTTCGGACCGTTCGATGAGGAACAGGGCGAGATAGGCGATGCGCTCTTTCGCATTACGCTGGCCGAGAGCAACGAGATGCTCTTCGAGCGCGGCTTCCTCTTTGGCCGCCAACCAGATGAGGTCGTAGCTGAGATCGGTAAAGCGGCTGATGAAGTCGCGGAACTTGTCCCGTGGGAATGCGCACAGTCGTGCCGGGGTCAGTGCCTCGGCTCCGTGGGTCATCGGTTCGTTCAATGCCGATTGCAGGCCGATCAGATCGCCGGGAAAAAGGAAGTTGATGATCTGGCGCCGACCGTCGTCGAGCAGGCGATAGCGGATAAGCACACCTTCGAGCACGGTATAGACATGGGCGCTTCTCACCCCTTGAATCACGGCTTGGCCACCGCGTTCGAGCGCGACTTCGCCAATCTTGAATTCCTGGATCTGTTCAAGCCGTTCCCGCTCCGGCTGGTCCAGGCCGGGGCAAGCAAGTAGTGGGCAGTTCACGCAGTCATGACGCGCTTTTTCGAGGCTCAACTGTTAATTTCCCTGTCCATTAACCTCTGGCGCTGCGATAAGCCGATCCAGCCGACGCCGCGCGCTGCCATGCCCTTGCTATGATTTGTCGCCACAGGCAAGATTTTCGGGAACCGGCTTAGCGCGCGAACGTTTCGCCACCTGATTCAAATTACGGGAAGGGCTTGCATGTCTCTCGGGGCCAAAGTTGCCGCCAATCTACCATATCTGCGCCGTTATGCTCGGGCCTTGTCAGGTTCGCAGAGCACCGGCGACGCTTTTGTCCGTGCCACGCTCGAAGCGGTTCTCGCCGATTCCGACCTGAAGCAAAGCCTAGGCGAAGGTGGGCGGGTTCCGCTCTACCGTGCGTTCAACAAGCTTTGGTCCAGCGCTTATATGCAGATTGCCGATGGGGACACGATCCTTGGCGATCATGAAGCGGCCGCGCAGGATCGCCTGAACGCCATCACGCCGATGAACCGTCAGGCGCTGTTGCTCACTACGCTGGAAGATTTTTCCATCGCGCAGGCGGCAGAGATCATGGATATCTCCGAAAGCGATGTTGAAAACCTGGTTCAGGAAGCGGTCGCGGAAATCGACCGCGAATCCTCGACCAGCGTGCTCATCATCGAAGACGAGCCGCTGATCTCGATGCAGCTTGAGGATCTGGTCAGCTCGCTCGGCCACAATATCTGCGGTACGGCCGCAACGCGCACTCAGGCGCGTGAAGTGATCGAACAGAACATGCCCGGCCTCGTCCTTGCCGATATCCAGCTTGCCGATGGCAGCTCGGGGCTTGATGCGGTCGACGATATTCTTGAAATCGCGTCAGTGCCGGTGATCTTCATCACCGCGTACCCGGAACGCCTGCTGACGGGCGACCGCCCGGAGCCGACGTACCTGGTTACCAAGCCGTTCCAGGAATCGACGGTACGCGCCGCAATCAGTCAGGCTCTGTTCTTCGGGTCGAGCCGACCGCTGCCCTGATCGAGCAAACACAGCAGGCTTCAAGCCCGTCATTCAAAGCGAATGGCGGGCTTTTTGCTGGTTGCGGCGTATGGAGCGGCGGCAACGTCGGATTAGCGCGTGACGGCATGCCCGCGCGGCCTGAAGCGGGGCATCAGCTGGCGCGAATCCATGGTTCGGCAATGGGAACGTCGGTCTGCCGAAAAGTGAGCCGCGCCAACTACAGAATAAGCGGCAAGCCACGCGCCCGAACCAACCGTCTCAGGAAGGGGCGTTTTCCTTAGCTCGGATCATGAACTCGCTGCGGGTGCGGACCGGGATCAGCATAGTGCAGCGTACGCCGCTCGGCTCGAACACGAGATCGACCGGGTTGCGCAGTTCATGGGCAACAATCTTTTCGATCAGTTCGGTGCCAAAACCGCGCGGACGATTCTGCGGCACCGGCGGCCCGCCGGTTTCGCGCCAGCGCACCCGGACGAGGCCCGATGACACTAGGTCCCAATTGACCTCGACCCGGCCTTGAGGGACGCTCAACGCGCCGAACTTGGCGGCATTGGTCGCCAGTTCGTGAATGGCCAGACCAAGCGATAGCGCGTCATTCGGCGCCAGTTCGACATCTGGTCCGTCCATGTCGACCGTAGCATCGCGACCAAGCGCATAAGGCGCCATTTCGACTTCGATCACCGAACGTACCGGAGTGGTCCCCCATTCCGATTGGGTAAGCAGATCATGTGTTGCGGACAGCGCACGAATGCGCCCGTCCAGCGACGTTGCGAAACTGTCGATGTCGGTCGCCCTGCGCCGCGTCAGCGAGACGATGGAAAGCACATTGGCCAAGGTGTTCTTGACCCGGTGATTAAGCTCCCGCGTCAGCGAATTGCGAATTGCCGCCTGTTCTTCGAGAATGCCGATCACCTGCCGCGCCTCTGCCGCCTGCCGCGTCAGCAGCCATGCGATGGCAAGGGCAAGGCTCGCCACGATCAGTCCGGCCAGAAGCGTGATGACCGCAATCTCGCTCAACAAGGAAGTCTTGAGCGATTCGATACGCATCGTCCACTGACGGTTGCCGATGACGATTGGCCTGACCAGCGAAGTGCCGCCGGTTTCGCCGAGCTTCATTTCGGCAAGCAGGTTTTCAGGCGCGATCTGACCGTCGTAAATTTCGATGTGCGCCCGTTTGGGTAATTCTCCTTCGACCGCGGATTCGAGGAAATCCTGCGCATTGAAGGGACTGTAGATATAACCCTTGAGCCTGCGCCCGCCGAATTGGTCGATGCTGAACACCGGCATGTACGTGAGAAAGCCAGTGTCAGCCTTTGTGGACCCTTCCTGGATAAGCACCAGTCGACCCGACGTGGTCGGCCGCGCCAGTCGCTCTGCTTCGAGCATGGCGGCACGGCGCGTGGCTTCGGAAAACATGTTGTACCCCAGCGCGCGCCGGTTCCGCTCTGTCAGCGGTTGCAGGAACGTGACGGGTACGGCGTAGGCCTGATCGGGGCGCGGCATCGGGTGGACTGTGAAATCGTCCTGTCCGGCCTCTCGTTGCGCGGCCACAAAGCTGGGGATCGAGCCGCTGTCCACGCGGGGAGCCCAGCCGATCCCTTCGGCTCCGCGAAAATTGGCATCGAGCCGCAATTGCCCGACGAACGTCTGGAACAGAGCAGGCGAGATTTCGTCCTGCGTACCCAGCAGGGCAGCGCCCGAGCGCAAATAAGCGGCATTCGCATTGGCGCGACGCTCCAGCGCCGAACTTGCGGCCGTGGCGATCTGGGCGAGTTCGTTCTGCCGGGCGTTGCGCTGAGCCTTTTCGATGGCCCAGACACCCGTGGCGGTCAGTGCGGAGATAGCGACGAAGATAATGATCGGAAGAGCACGCGGGAAACGCACGAAACCCTTGAGGACGCGCCCAAGGCTCGGGTCAGCTCGCCGGCCCCGGCTTTCTGCGACCTTGCGGTCAGACTTCGTCCTGCTGTCCATAAGCCTATTGCCCCGCCCCGGCGTTCAAGCCGGTCGAGCCTCCCGCGAAGTGCGGGGAAGGGCATGCATGACTTCGATCTTCGGCAAATTGGTACTCGTCACTTAATTGGGGTACGCTCGGGAACCGTTCGGCGCGCATTTCGTTCCCTGCATTGTGCAAGGTAACATTTAACAGGCGCCAGCGCGCACTTTCCGCCTGTTCGGTCGATAGGATCGATTTTTTGGCGGGGGCGCAGTTCGGGCGATGGCTAGCAAGCGAATGAGTGACGTGAAGAAAAACGACGAACATATGCACTCGCCCAAAAAAGCCGGAAAGCGGCCTGATTGGGCGTCCGGTTTGCGTCAGCTTTACGATTCTGTCGTAGAGGAGCCTTTGCCCGACAGCTTCAGCGATCTCCTTTCGAAGCTCGATTCGGAAGACTGATGTCTTTCAACGCCCAGCGGAGAGCGCAACCCGCACTCGAAGGCGCGGCCCATGAAGAGGCTGTGCGCAACTTCGACTTCAAACGAGAATTGACGGACGTAATCCCGCATCTCCGCGCATTTGCGCGAGGCTTGTGCGGACGTCCCGATCTTGCCGACGATCTCGTTCAGGAAGCCTTGATGAAAGCATGGGCAGCGCAAGAGCGTTTTCAGCCCGGCACGTCGATGCGCGCCTGGACTTTCGTGATCCTGCGCAACGCTTATCTTACCGATATGCGCCGCAACCGTTTTCGGGCGGATTACGACGAAAGCGTTGCGGAACGCATTCTCGTCGCACCGGCTGCGCAAGAAGGACCTATCCATCTTTCCGACATGCATCGTGCGCTGCTGACTCTTCCCCCCGAACGTCGCGAAGCGCTGCTGCTCGTCGGCGCCGGCGGGTTCAGCTACGAAGAAGCGGCTGAAATCTGCGGTTGTGCCGTGGGCACGATCAAAAGCCGGGTCGGACGTGCGCGCGCCGCATTGACCACGATGATGGAAGACGGGACCGTGCCGCATCGTTCGCTTGATGACGTCGCCGCTCATGGTGCTATCATGGGCGAGCTCGACGGTATGGCCGAGCCGCAAGCCAACACCGAGCGATAGTCGCTGGCGGATGGCGTCGTGAACGGGGGCGACGTGGAACAGAACGGAAGCGAACTTGGCGCGGCCAGTATCGCTGACACCCCGGGGCTTGCAGAGCGCAGGCTCGAACGGCTGGCCGGCGATGCCGGTTCCGGCGAAGCCGCCGCCATTCCCGATCTCGATATTGGTCGCCTGTTCTCGGCCATGTTGCTGATGACGGGCATTGGCCTGTTTCTGGCCCTTCCCTTCGTTCTTTCGATCGGGTCGATCGTTTTCCTGCCGCTGGTGACTGCGTTGGTTCTGACGATCATCCTGTCGCCGCTCGCCGACAAGCTGGGTCACATCGGGGTGCCGAATGTCCTTGCCTCGCTGCTTGCGGTGGTGGTGTTCATCGGGTTGCTCGTGCTGGCCGCCGCGGCAATCCTGCAGCCAGCGGTGGTGATGTTCGATCGCGTTCCGGAAATGATGGCCTCGATCAAGCAGACGTTCGGGCAATTGCGCGGTCAGTTCGACTGGCTCAACGACTTCAACCGCCAACTGGGACAACTGGCCGGGCCCAAGACCGGGCGCGAAGTGATTGTCGCGACACCTTCGATGATCGAGCGCGTGGCGCTGGCCACGCCCACGTTCGTGCTCGAAACCCTGCTGACCTTGCTGATGACCTTTTTCATGATCGAGGCGCGGGTGCGCATGCGCCGCCGGCTGCTACTCGAACGATCGGAATTCGGTGCCTCGCTGCGTGCGGCTCGTGCGCTGCGCGAAGTGCAGGACCGGGTCGCGAGCTACATCCTCACCGTCGGCCTGATCAACTTCGGCGTCGGGATCGTCGCGGCGCTGGGGGCTTGGGCCATGGGGATGGAGGCCCCGATCATGTGGGGCGGGCTTGCCATGATGCTCAACTTCCTGCCTTACCTTGGCCCTCTTGCGATGACCGGGATCCTTGTTTTGGTCGGGCTGGGCGGGGCCGATACGATCTTCGCCGGCCTGATCCCGGCTGCCGCCTATCTCGCACTTCACGCGGTGGAGGCGAACGCTGTTACTCCTGCCATTCTGGGCAAGCGGTTTACAGTGAACCCGGTTCTGATCCTTTTGGCGATCAGCTATTTCACGTGGATCTGGGGCGTGCTCGGCGCGATCCTGTCGATGCCCATTCTGATCACTCTGCTCGCTTTGTTCGAGCATCTGGGACACCCGAACATCATCGGCTTCCTGTTCGGAGAGCCGCTTTTCCTTCGGCGGGACACTGCCGAAGAAACCGCCTGACGGGCTGACGCCATAAACCGAACGACAAAAGGCCGGGCATCGCTGCCCGGCCTTTCGCGTTTGCCGATAATCGATCCAGGGAAATCGAAATCAGGCCGAAGGATAGGACCAGATCGAACCGCGGGCATAATTTTCCGCCGCGAAGTCCCAGTTGATGTGCTTCGTCGTCACGGCCTTGAGATAGTCCGGACGCACGTTCTTGTGGTCGAGGTAATAGGCGTGTTCCCAGACGTCGAGCGTCAGGAGAGGGTTTTTGCCACCAATCGCAAGCGTCCCTGCATCGTGCGTTTCCTCGATCGAAAGCTTGCCGTCACCGTCTGCTGCAAGCCACACCCAACCGCTGGCGAAGTGCCCTGCACCTGCTGATTGAAGCTTTTCCGCCAAGGCATCGACTGAGCCGAATGCGGTTTCGATCGCGGTCTTCAATTCTCCGGACGGGCCGTCGTTCGACGGGGCCATCGAGTGCCAGTAGAATGCGTGGTTCCAGCTCTGCGCAGAATTGTTGAACAGGCCCTTGTCGCCCTTTTCGTCGGCGGCGGCGATGATCGATTCCAGCGACGCGTCGGCAAGGTCCGTGCCTTCGATGGCGGCGTTGGTCTTGTCGACGTAAGCCTTGTGATGCTTGCCATGATGGGTGTGCAGCGTTTCGGCACCGATCGCCGGGCTCAGTGCGTCGTGGGGATAGGGCAGGTCGGGAAAGGCAATGGCCATTAAGGGCTCCTTGAGTGGGTTCTGTTATCTCGGGTTCATAGATGTTAACGCGCCAACGAGGGTCAAGTTGCAGAATTGAGTATATTTCGCGGCAGGGCGTGCGGCTTATCCCTTCACGCGCGAAGATGTCGGTGCCATGACATTCGGCGAAAGCCGGGTTCGCATCGCCACTGCGGCGGACAATCACAGCGGGGACATCAGGCGTGGGACGCAAGTATTTCGGCACCGACGGCATTCGCGGCCGGACCAATTCGGGCAACATGACCGCATCGATGGCGATGAAGGTCGGACAGGCGGCGGGCACATATTTCCTGCGCGGCGATCACAAGCACCGCGTCGTCATCGGCAAGGATACGCGCCTGTCGGGTTACATGATGGAAAGCGCGATGGTGGCCGGGTTCACCAGCGTGGGGATGGACGTGGTCCTGCTCGGCCCGATGCCGACCCCGGCGGTTGCCCTCCTGGCGCGTTCGATGCGCGCCGATCTCGGCGTCATGATCAGCGCCAGCCACAATCCGTTCGAGGATAACGGAATAAAGCTGTTCGGCCCCGACGGCTTCAAGCTTTCGGACGACGACGAACTCGCGGTCGAGATGATGATCGACCAGGAACAACTGCTCGTCGCCCCCGGCGACATCGGACGGGCGCGCCGGATCGACGATGCGCGCGGCCGGTACATCCATGCGGTAAAGGCGTCGCTGCCCAACGAGGTGCGGCTGGACGGGGTAAAAATCGTCGTCGATTGCGCGAACGGCGCGGCTTACGACGTGACGCCTTCGGCCTTGTGGGAGCTGGGCGCCGAAGTCGTTTCGATGGGCGTGTCCCCCGATGGGCACAACATCAACCGCGATGTCGGGTCGACCGCGCTGGCCGCGATCAAGGCCCGCGTGGTGGAAGAAGGCGCCGACATCGGCATCGCGCTTGACGGCGATGCGGACCGGCTGATCGTGGTCGATGAAAAAGGCCAGACCGTCGACGGCGACCAGATCATGGCGCTGATCGGTTCCGAATGGCACCGGCATGGCCATTTGCGCGGCAGCGGAGTGGTCGCGACGGTAATGAGCAACCTGGGGCTGGAGCGTTTTCTGGAAGGGCAGGGCCTGAACCTCGTCCGCACTGCGGTTGGCGACCGTTACGTGTTGGAGGCGATGCGCGCGGGCGGTTTCAACGTCGGCGGCGAACAGTCGGGGCACATGATCCTGCTCGACCACGCGACGACTGGCGACGGAACCATCGCCGCGTTGCAGGTGCTTTCAGCGTTGGTCCAGTCGGGCAAGCGGGCGAGCGAGCTTCTGCACTTGTTCGATCCCGTCCCGCAAATCCTCAAAAGCGTGCGGTTTACCGGAGCGCCGCTCGAAACCACGCTGGTCAAGACCGCCATTGCCCACGGCGAAGGCATGCTGGCGGGCAAGGGCCGCGTCGTGATCCGCAAATCCGGGACGGAACCGGTGGTCCGCGTCATGGCCGAAGGCGATGATGCGGGCGAAGTCGCGCAAGTTGTCGATGCCATCTGCGACGCGGTAAAACAGGCCGGAAGCGGGAGCGCCTGATGCTGGAAATGCGCATTCGTTGCGAGCGTTGCGGCGCGCAGACCCCGGCGGAAGCACCGGGCGCCTTCATCTGCAGTTTCGAGTGCACGTATTGCGCCGAATGCGCCGATGCGCTGGACGATCTTTGCCCCAATTGCGGCGGCGAACTGGTCGACCGGCCCACCCGGTCCAAGGCGGCGCAGGAAAAAGTCGTCAGACAGGCATGACCACGCCTCCCCGCATCCTGACCATCGCCGGATCGGACAGTTCCGGCGGCGCAGGGGTACAGGCCGACATCAAGACGATCACGATGCTGGGCGGCTATGCGATGACCGCCATCACCGCGATCACGGCGCAGAACACCACGGGCGTTCAGGCGGCGAAAGTGCTGTCGCCCGAAATCGTGGTGGCGCAGGCACAAAGCTGCATCGACGACATCGGCGTCGATGCGGTGAAGATCGGGATGCTGGGATCGCCCGCAATCGCCCATGCCGTGGCGGATCTGCTGGAGGGTATTTCAGTCCCGGTCGTTTTCGATCCGGTCATGATTGCGACGAGCGGTTCGGTGCTGGCCGATGCCGATACTATCGCCGCGTTCGAACGGTTGATGCGGCTGGCGATATTGACCACTCCCAACGTGCCGGAGCTTCAGGCGTTGGGCGATGTGGCGGGCGTGCAGCGGCGCGGGATCGCATTTCTGGCCAAGGGCGGCGATGCGCCAGGGGATCTGGTCGTCGACCGGCTCTATCGCCCCGGACACGCAATGCGCGAATGGTCGGCGGCGCGGATCGCGACGCACCACACCCACGGGACCGGCTGCACGATGGCCAGCGCCATCGCTACGGGACTTGGCGCGGGCCTCGAACTGGTCGATGCCATCTCACAGGCGCGCAGCTTCGTTCGCTCAGCGCTGATGGCCGCACCCGGCTTTGGCGCTGGGCACGGCCCTATTGGCCATCAGGCCGTGCGCTGACCCGGACCGATTAGTTGGCCGGGTGCAACTTGTAGAACTTTACGATCCGCTCCCAAGCTTCTTCTGCTGTGTCGACGATGCGGAAGAGTTGCAGGTCTTCGTGGCTGATCACGCCTTCGTCCGCGAGCGCTCCGAAATCGACGACCTTTTCCCAGAACGAACGTCCGAAGAGGAAGATCGGAATCGGCTTCATCTTGCCCGTCTGGACCAACGTCAGGGTCTCGAAAAATTCGTCGAACGTGCCGAACCCGCCGGGGAACACGGCCAGCGCGCGTGCGCGCATCAGGAAGTGCATCTTGCGCAGTGCGAAATAGTGGAACTGCAGCGACAAGCGTGGCGTGACGTAACTGTTGGGGGCCTGTTCGTGCGGCAGAACGATATTCAGCCCGACCGATTCGGCACCCGCCTCATGCGCGCCACGATTGGCCGCTTCCATGATCGAAGGACCCCCGCCTGAACAGACGACGAAATGCCGCTCGCCGTTTTCGACGATCGCCGCCGCGCTGGCCATATAGGCAAGCTTGCGGGCTTCCTGGTAATATTGCTGTTTCGCCACCAGGCTTTCGATCACGGCACGCCCGCGCGGGTCGGTGTCGGCGGTTTCGAGCAAGGCCTCGGCTGCTTCGGGCGATGGGATGCGAGCCGAACCGTAGATGACCAGCATCGACCCGACGCCGGCTTCTTCCAACATGGTTTCCGCCTTCAGCAGTTCGAGCTGAAAGCGGACCGGCCGCAAATCGTCGCGCAACAGGAAATCGGTGTCGCGAAAAGCGAGGCGATAAGCCGGGTGGCTGGTCTGCGGCGTGTGGGTAAACGAACTTTCAGAAAAGGCGGCTTCCTGCTCGGCCTTGTAGAATTTTCGCGGCTTGAGCGCGCGATCGGCAGGTTCTGGCTTGCCGTGGGGTCCGGCTTCACCGGGCTCCTGCGGCGGTTCCTTGCGATCTGTCATGTCTCTCCCAGGGGAATTTGTTGCACCGCGAACGGGCGCGAAAAGGATATGCCGGGACATAGAACGGCAGGGCGGCATGGCCAAGCGCGAGTTGGCCCAGAACGAAAAAGGGCGGCACACGCCGGTGCCGCCCTTCATCCGGTGGTAGCCTGAAATCAGAGCTTTTCGGTCAGCTCCGGGACGATCTTGAACAGATCGCCGACGAGGCCGATGTCAGCGACCTGGAAGATCGGGGCGTCCTCGTCCTTGTTGATGGCGATGATGGTCTTGCTGTCCTTCATGCCGGCAAGGTGCTGGATCGCGCCGCTGATGCCGATGGCGATGTACACTTCGGGCGCGACGATCTTGCCGGTCTGGCCGACCTGATAGTCGTTGGGGACGTAGCCTGCGTCGACGGCGGCGCGCGATGCGCCCACGCCCGCGCCCAGCTTGTCGGCCAGCGGCATGATGACCTGCTGGAAGGTCTCGCTGTCCTTCAGCGCACGGCCGCCCGACACGATGATCTTCGCGCTGGTCAGTTCGGGACGCTCGTTCTTGGCGATTTCCGCGCCGACGAAGCTGGACAAGCCGGCATCGCCCGCACCGCTCACGTCTTCGATCGTGGCCGAGCCGCCGGTCGTTTCCGCCTTGTCGAAGGCGGTGCCGCGCACGGTGATGACGAGCTTGGCATCGGTGCTTTCGACCGTGGCGATGGCGTTGCCCGCATAAGTCGGGCGGGTGAAGGTCTTCTCGCCTTCGACCGACAGGATATCGCTGATCTGCATGACGTCGAGCAGGGCTGCGACGCGCGGCGTGATGTTCTTGCCGTGCGAAGTGGCGGGCGCGACGAACGCGTCATGGTGACTCATGAGATCGACCACCAGCGGCGCGACGTTTTCGGCCAGCGCGTTGGCATAGGCGGCGTTGTCGGCAAGATGAACCTTGCCCACGCCCGCGATCTGCGCAGCCTGTTCGGCCACAGCGCGGCAGCCGGACCCTGCGACCAGCAGGTGGACTTCGCCGAGCTTGCCTGCGGCGGTGACCGCCGCCAGCGTCGCGTCGGCCATGGCGCTGTTGTCGTGTTCGACCCAGACGAGCGTCTTCATCACGCGACTCCCATGTTCTTGAGCTTGGCGACCAGTTCGTCGACGTCGGCAACCTTGATGCCGGCCTGACGGACCGGCGGTTCGGCAACCTTCAGCGTCTTGATGCGCGGAGTGATATCGACGCCGTAATCGGCGGGCGTCTTCACATCGAGCGGCTTCTTCTTCGCCTTCATGATGTTGGGCAGCGAAGCGTAGCGCGGCTCGTTCAGGCGCAGGTCGGTGGTGACGATGGCGGGAAGCGAGAGCTTCACCGTTTCGAGACCGCCGTCGACTTCGCGCGTGACGGTCACGCTATCGCCTTCGACGACGACCTTGCTGGCGAAGGTGCCCTGCGGCAGGTTCATCAGCGCGGCGAGCATCTGGCCGGTCTGGTTCGAATCGTCGTCGATCGCCTGCTTGCCAAGGATGATGAGACCGGGCTGCACTTCGGCGGCTGCGGCCTTCAGGATCTTGGCGACGGCGAGCGGTTCGACCTCGTCATCGGTTTCAACCAGGATCGCGCTGTCGGCGCCCATGGCCAGCGCGGTGCGCAGCGTTTCCTGCGCCTTGGCCGGGCCGACGGAGATCGCGATGATTTCCGTGACCGCACCCGATTCCTTCAACCGGATCGCCTCTTCGACGGCGATTTCGTCGAAGGGGTTCATGCTCATCTTCACGTTCGCGAGATCGACACCCGTTCCGTCCGCCTTGACCCGCGGCTTCACGTTGTAATCGATCACCCGCTTCACGGGCACCAGGGCTTTCATCTGCAAGTCCTCTCAAGTTTCAGCCGGCGAGGGGCAGTCAGCTGCCGTTCTGGCCGGCTCGAAAAGTATTCGGCGCGATGCGTTTGGAATGCGCCTGCCGGGAAATCAAGGACGTTACGGAATCCGGGCTTTTTCCGCCGTCCCTGTCGTAATTCATCTGGTCCGCGAAGACCGTATCCGGGCAGCGCCGCCGCCCGGACGATCGGTCCTGATCAGGCGGCCTTCTTGGTTTCGGCGACGATCTTGCGTGCAGCATCGCCAAGGTCGTTGGCCGAAACGATCGGCAGGCCGGAAGTCTCGAGGATTTCCTTGCCCTTTTCGACGTTCGTGCCTTCGAGACGGACGACCAGCGGAACCGATAGGTTCACTTCCTTTGCAGCCGCGACGATGCCCTCGGCGATGATGTCGCACTTCATGATGCCGCCGAAGATGTTGACGAGGATACCCTCGACCGCAGGATCCGACAGGATGATCTTGAATGCTTCGGTCACCTTTTCCTTCGTCGCGCCGCCGCCGACGTCGAGGAAGTTGGCCGGGAACGCGCCGTTGAGCTTGATGATGTCCATCGTCGCCATGGCGAGGCCGGCACCGTTGACCATGCAACCGATGTTGCCGTCGAGCTTGATGTAGGCAAGGTCGTACTTGCTGGCTTCGACTTCGGCGGGATCTTCCTCGCTCTCGTCGCGCAGCGCTTCGATGTCGGGGTGGCGGAACATCGCGTTGCCATCGAAGCTCATCTTGGTGTCGAGCACGAGGAGCTGCGCGGCCCCCGACGAATCGGGCTTGGTTTCGACGAGCGGGTTGATTTCCAGCATCTCGCAGTCGAGCGCGACGAAGGCGTCGTAAAGCTGCTTCGAAAGCTTCTGCGCCTGCTTGTTGAGGTCGCCCGAAAGCTTGAGTGCGAAAGCGACGGCGCGGCCGTGATGCGGCATGAAGCCTTCAGCCGGGTCGATCGTGATGGTGGTGATCTTTTCAGGGGTCGAGTGGGCGACTTCTTCGATGTCCATGCCGCCTTCGGTCGATACGATCAGAGCGATTCGGCCCGATGCACGGTCGACCAGCATCGAGAGGTAGTATTCCTCCGCGATGTCGACGCCGTCGGTGACGTACAAGCGATTGACCTGCTTGCCGGCGTCGCCGGTCTGGATGGTGACGAGCGTGTTGCCGAGCATTTCCTCGGCGTCATGCTTCACATCGTCGAGGCTCTTGGCGAGGCGAACGCCGCCCTTTGCGTCGGGGCCGAGCTCCTTGAACTTGCCCTTGCCACGGCCGCCTGCATGGATCTGCGCCTTTACGACATAGAGCGGCCCGGGAAGCTTCTTTGCGGCTTCGACGGCTTCGTCGACCGTAAGCGCTGCGTGACCTGCCGGAATGCCGACGCCAAATTTGGCCAGCAGTTCCTTGGCCTGATATTCGTGAATGTTCATCGCCGATCCTTTGCTCCGCAGGGCCAGCACGCCCTTTTCGCAGGTGCGTAAAGCATATGGTGGCCCTGTTGAAAAGGCCTCGCATCGTCTACAAATTCAAGCAAGGCGGACATAGCTCGCATTTAAGCGAGTTTTATTTGCTTTTGCGAAGCAATTGCAATCAGAAGGCGGGCCATGCTCGATAGCACCAAATTCGATGCCATCATGGCAAAAGCCGGACAAATCGCGCTCGGTTCATGGCCCGGCATGGGCCATGCGCCCGAAACGTGGGCCAAGGACGATAATAGCCCGGTCTGCGCGGCCGATCTGGCCGTCGATCGATATTTGCGCGATGCCCTGACCGACTTGCTACCGTCGGCGGGCTGGCTGTCCGAAGAAACCGTCGATGCGCCCGAACGGTTGGACGGCGGGCTAATCTGGTTGGTCGACCCGATCGACGGGACGCGCGATTTCCTGCGCGGGCGGACCGGCTGGGCCGTTTCCGTCGCGCTGGTCAGCGCAGGGCGCCCGCTCATCGCCGGGCTCAACGCGCCAGCGCGTCAGGAATACTGGACGGCGCGCGCGGGGCAGGGATCGTTCCGCAACGGGCAGCGCTTGGCGGTTGGCCGGCGCGAAACGCTGCCGGGGTCGCGAACGCCTGCCGATGCCCTGCCCAAGGAGGATATCGACCTCGTCTGTGTCGATAAGCCGAATTCCATCGCGCTGCGAATCGCAATGGTCGCGGCGGATGAAGCCGATCTCGTCGCCACGTTGCGCTGGGGTTACGAATGGGACATCGGGGCCGCTGGTCTGATAGCGCGGGAAGCAGGCGCCGCGGTCACCGACGCACACGGCCAGCCGCTCGCCTACAACAAACGCGACCCGCGCTCGTTCGGACTGTTGGTGACTGCCCCTGCGATCCACGCCGCGGCGGTGGAGCGGATAAGCGAACGGGCCAGGCGGTTGTCCGCCTGACCCGTCGTATTTCCGGTTGTTAACCGGGAAGCGATGTACCGGCTGGAATTACTTCGCGGCCTGCACTTCTTCCTGACTGATCGGAACGATCTTGATTTCGACGCGACGGTTGAGCGCACGGCCCGCGTCGGTGTCGTTGGTCGCGACGAAGTAGTTCGGGTCTTCACCGAAGCCCTTGGTCGCAAGGCGCGCTGCGGGCACGCCCTTGTAGATCAGGTAGTCGGCGACGGCCTTGGCGCGACGTTCCGAAAGCTGAAGGTTGTAGCTTTCCGAACCGGTGCTGTCGGTGAAACCGTACACGTCGATCAGGCTGTCGGGATACTGCAGCAGCGATGCGGCGATATCGTCGAGAATGGCCCTGAACGAAGGCGACACGGTCGAACTGTCGGTGGCGAAAGTCACGCCGTCGGGCAGGTTGACCTTGATATATTCACCTTCGTCGGTGACATCGATGCCGGAACCTGCAGTCTGCTCCTTCAGTTCCTTGATCTGCTGATCCATCTTGTAACCGACCACGCCGCCAGCGACGCCGCCGATGCCTGCGCCGGCAATGCGGGCAGTCTTGCCGCCGATGATGCCGCCCAGAAGATAACCGGCAGCCGCGCCGCCAGCGGTGCCAAGGACCGTACGCGAAATTTTCTTTTCGCCGGTGTTGGGATCGGTAACGCAAGCGGATACGCCGATAAGCGAAACGGCAGCGAGAGCGGCGGTAAGATAACGGCGACGTGCCATAGGAAATATTCCTTCTTCAAAAAAATCGGTTCCGGACAGGACGAAACGTGCCGCAATCCGGATGTCGTGAGCAGAAACGCGTGAAGCAGCTTGGTGGTTCCTGAACGATCCGTCGCGATTGCGACCGGTCTTTCTTGCGGCATGGGCTGGTTTGTCGCTATCTGCTGACTTTCCCAGACAACAACGCCCAAGGCACCCTCTTGTCCCCCTTTCCCTGGACCGACGTTTTTATCATTGCCGGGTTGATCGTGCTCAACGGCCTGTTCTCGCTGTCCGAGCTTGCGATCGTCTCTTCGCGCAGCGCCCGGCTGCGCCGCATGGCGGATGACGGCAGCAAGGGGGCGAAGGTTGCGCTGTCGCTTATCGCCGACAGCGGCAAGTTTTTGTCCACCGTGCAGATCGGGATTACTCTCATCGGGATTGTCGCAGGTGCCTATTCGGGCGCCAGCCTTGGCGGCCCGGTCGGCGAACGGCTGGCCGTGATAAGTCTGCAAATGGGCTTCCCGCTTGAGCAGGATACCGCAAACAACGTCGGTTTCGCGCTGGTCATCGTGCTGACGACCTATTTCTCGCTGGTTGCGGGCGAACTTACGCCCAAGCAGATCGCCCTGCGCGCACGCGAAGAGATCGCCGTGGTCGCCGCGCCGCCGATGGCCATGCTGGCCCGGGTGGCCGCGCCGGTGGTCTGGTTGCTCGACAACAGCACCATCCTCCTGCTGCGGCTGATCGGCCTGGGCAAGGATCGCGATTCGGGCGTGACGGCCGAAGAGCTCAAGATGATCATGTTGGAGGCGACGCGATCCGGCGCGATCGAGGAGGCCGAGCATACCATCATGGCCGAAGTGCTGCGGCTGGCCGATCGGCCGGTGCGCGAACTGATGACGCCGCGGACCGAGATCGACTGGCTGGATCGTCGTGCCGGAATCGAGGACATGCGTAAGGTCATCGCAGCGTCCCCCCATTCGCTGTTGCTGGTGGGTCAGGGGTCGGTGGAAAACATCATCGGCGTGATCAAGGTGCGCGAATTGCTGGCCGCGCTGATGAAGGGGCGCAAGCCGAACCTGACCCGGCTGATGAAAAAAGCTGAAATCATCCCCGACCAGATCGACGCGCTCGATGCCTTGCGCATCATGCGCAACGGCGATGTCGCCATGGCGCTGGTGCACGACGAATACGGGCATTTCGAAGGGATCGTGACGCCTGCCGACCTGTTGTCGGCGCTGGTCGGCCATTTCGTGGCCCATGCCGACGATGGCGACGATCCGTTGATCGTGGAGCGCGAGGACGGATCGCTGCTGCTGTCGGGGGCCTTGCCGGCGGACCGGCTGGCCGAGGGGCTGGGCATCGACCTGCCCGAAAGCCGCGAATTCGCCACGGCGGCGGGCTATGTCCTATGGATGATGAAACGGCTGCCGGTGGAGGGGGAATATTTCCGCGAACAGGGCTGGCGGATCGAGATCGTCGACATGGACGGGCGCCGGATCGACAAGCTGCTCGCGTCGCGCGAAAAGCCTGCCCCGGCGCCAGTCGAAGAAATCTGAACGGGAATTGCCCGGCCCGCGATGGGCCGGGTCGGGATCAGCCGGGAATTACGGCCCGTGCTTCGCGGCCATCGCCCGACGGTGCGGCGATAATGTCGCGCGTCACGACCCCCTTGTCCACGGTGTGCGTGGAGAAGTCGCCGACTGCGGTGCGGATGCCGGGCTCGGCCTGTCCAGCCTTCAAAAGGGCGCTCGTTTCCACGCCGCTGCGCGCGGCGGGGCCGCCGAACAGCGCTTCGAGAGCCTGCTGGCTGGCTGTCGGCTCCTGCGGACGCGGGGCGCCCGGGGTCGGCGGGACCAGCGCGAAATCGGGCGGGACAGCCAGAGGAGCCTGCCGCGAAACGGCCATTTCGTCGGGGGCGTCACGGTTGAAGATGTTCAGACCGGCGCCGCAACCGGCCAATGTGGCCGACGAAGCCAGGACGAGCAGGGCGGATTTCAAACGCATCATTGTCACTCCGTGGGCCGCGAAGTCGTCGTGACTTGGTCGGCCTGAAAATCGGTATCGTCGTCGCCCGAAGGCTTTTCGCGTATCAGCAGCGAACGGGCAAGCAGCAAAACGACGCCGCCCGTGATCGCCGCATCGGCAAGGTTGAACACGGCAAAGGGCCGCCATACGCCAAGGTGGAAATCGGCATAATCGACCACGAACGTAAACCGTACGCGATCAATGATATTGCCCAGCGCCCCGCCCAGCACCAGCGCCAGCGCGGCGATATCGCCCATTTTGTGTTCCCGCATCATCCAGATCAACACGGCCAACGCGATGGTGCCGGTCAGCAGGAACAGGAATATCCGGCTCTCAAGGCTTTCGGCAGTGAGGAAACCGTATGAAATGCCCCGGTTTTCCGCATAGCGCAGGTCGAAGAACGGCAAGAGATCGATTACCCCGACCGAGCGCAGTTGGAGCACGGCAAGGACGTACCATTTCAGCAATTGGTCGGCGACCATCACCGCCAGCGCGAGGACGATGCCTTTGGTCCGGTTTGCGGTCAGGAACGACATCAGGCGGTTTCCATCCCGGCCAGCGCCGCATCGCAGCGGTCGCAAGCGTCGCCGTCTTCCGCCACTTCGGGAAGATGGCGCCAGCAGCGGCCACACTTGGCCATGTCGGTGGGCTTCACGATCACGCCGTCGCCTTGCCCGCGCGTGACTGTCGCGGTGATGAACAGTTCGGCCAGATCATTGTCCGAAAAACCATCGGGCACAGCCGCGGCGGGCACTTCGACTTCGGCCTGAAGGCTGGAGCGGACGGTTTTTTCGCGGCGATAAGGCTCGATCGCCTCGTTCACCTTTTCGCGAAGGGCGCGCAAGCCATCCCAGCGGGCGGCATCGGCCTGCGCCGCCGGCACTTCCGGCCATTCGAGGAAGTGGACGCTGTCCGCCTGCGGGTAACGCGTGGCCCACACTTCTTCTGCCGTGAACACCAGCACCGGCGCGGCGTAACGGACGAGCGCATGGAACAGCGTGTCGAGCACCGTGCGATAGGCGCGGCGGCTCATGTCCGTCGGCGCGTCGCAGTAGAGCATGTCCTTGCGGATATCGAAGAAGAACGCCGACAGGTCTTCGTTGCAGAAATCCGAAAGCGCGCGAGTGTAAGTGTTGAAGTCGAAATCGTCGACGCTCTGCCGAAGTTTCGCATCCAGCGCGCCGAGCAGGGACAGCACATACCGTTCCAGTTCGGGCATATCGGCCACGTCGACGCGTTCGGCGTCATCGAACCCATCGAGCGCGCCCAGCAGATAGCGGAAAGTGTTGCGCAGCTTGCGATAAGTGTCGGCCACGCCCTTCAGGATTTCGGGCCCGATGCGGTGGTCTTCGGTATAATCGACCGACAGCGCCCAGAGCCTGATGATGTCCGCGCCGTAATCGCGCATCAGGTCGATCGGGCTGATCGTGTTGCCCTTCGACTTCGACATCTTCTCGCCCTTGCCGTCCATGGTGAAGCCATGGGTAAGGACAGCGTTATAGGGCGCACGACCCCGCGTGCCGCACGATTCGAGCAGCGAAGACTGGAACCAGCCGCGATGCTGGTCGCTGCCTTCGAGGTACAGGTCGGCCGGCCATTGCAGGTCGGGCCAGCGGCCGGATTCGAGCACGAAGGCATGGGTCGAACCCGAATCGAACCAGACGTCGAGAATGTCGGCGACGCGTTCGTAATCGTCCACGTCGTAATCGGGGCCGAGCAGGTCGGCGGCGTATTCTTCGTCCCACCCGTCGACGCCGTGGGTGCGGATGTTGGCGACGATGCGTTCGTTGACCGCCGGATCGTTAAGGTACTGGCCGGTCTTGCGATCCACGAACAGCGTGATCGGCACACCCCACGCGCGCTGGCGCGAAAGCACCCAGTCGGGCCGCCCTTCGACCATCGAACCGATGCGGTTGCGCCCCTTTGCGGGCACGAAGCGCGTGTCGTCGATCGCTTTGAGCGCGGTTTCGCGCAAGGTGCCATCGTCGCCGCGCTGCTGATCCATCGGCACGAACCACTGCGGCGTGCAGCGGAAAATGATCTTCGCCTTCGACCGCCAGCTATGTGGATAGGAATGCCGGTAGTCGGCACTGGCCGAGGCGAGCGCATCGACTTCGCGAAGCGTCTGGCAGATAGGGCCATCAGGAGCGTTGAATTTGGGGTTTATCACGCTGCCCATGCCGCCGAGCCAGGCCCAATCCTCGCGATAGCGGCCGTCGCCCTCTACCGCGAAAACCGGATTGATCCCGTGCGCCTTGCACAGGTCGAAATCGTCCTCGCCATGGTCGGGCGCCATGTGGACGAGGCCGGTGCCGCTATCGGTGGTTACGAAATCGCCGGGCAGGAAGGGGCGAGGGCGAAGGTAGAATTCGGCTTTGGGCGAATCTGGGGACAGCACGCCGTCGAACAGTTCGGAACAATAGCGGGCATGCTCGCGGATATTGACCAGCCGGGCAAAACTTTCGTCGACGCGCTCGCGTTCGAACCGTTCCTGCGCATCGCCATCCATGATCGTATCGTCGAACATCACGGCAAGCGGATGGCGCGCCATCGTGCCCGCCAGTTCGCGGCCTTTCCAGCGCCGGGCTGGCGGCGGAGGCGGCATGTCGTCGAGCATATTGCCGAGGGCAAGCAGGTCATCCTCCGGGACGTCTGGAATATCCATCGCCTCGTCGCGGTTCATCTCGGCCGAAAGGCGTTTGATGAAATCATCGACCAGAGGCGATGCGACCAGATATCGCTTCGTCGGTGCCCCCCACTCCACGATCTCGTAATCGACGTCCGGTCCATAGGCGAGCGCCTGGTTCACCGGGATCGTCCACGGCGTCGTTGTCCAGATCACCGCATGCGCGCCGATCAGTTCGGGGATCGGCGATTCCACGATCTCGAACGCCACGTCGATCTGGGTCGAGGTGATGTCCTCGTACTCAACCTCTGCTTCGGCCAGCGCGGTCTTTTCGACCGGCGACCACATCACCGGCTTCGCGCCGCGATAGAGCTGGCCGCTGGTGGCGAACTTGAGCAGTTCGGCCACGATCGTCGCCTCACTTTCGAACTGCATCGTCAGGTACGGGTTGTCCCAGTCGGCATTGATGCCGAGCCGCTTCAGCTGTTCGCGCTGCACGTCCACCCAGTGCTGCGCATAGGCGCGGCATTCGGCGCGGAATTCCTTTGCCGGAACCTGGTCCTTGTCGAGCTTCTTCTTGCGGTACTGTTCTTCTACCTTCCACTCGATGGGAAGTCCGTGGCAGTCCCAGCCCGGAACATAGGGCGCGTCCTTGCCCAGCAGGCTTTGCGTGCGCACGACCATGTCCTTCAACACGTGGTTCAGCGCGTGACCGATATGCATGTCGCCGTTGGCGTAGGGCGGGCCGTCATGCAGCACGAATTTCTCGCGGCCCCGGCGCGCGTCGCGCAGCTTGGCGTAAAGGTCCATGTCCTGCCAGCGCGCCAGAATGCCCGGCTCCTTTGCGGGGAGCCCGGCTTTCATGGGGAAATCGGTCTTCGGCAGGAAAACCGTATCTTTGAAATCTCTGGTTTCGGCGCTGGGCTTATCGGTCATAACCGGCGCACCTAGAACAAAGCGGCGCGCGGATAAAGCGCGCTTATGCGCCCAGCAATTCGCGCGCGCGGGCGCAATCGCGTTCCATCTGCGCGGTCAGGTCGTCGAGATCGTCGAACTTCGCTTCGGGCCGCAGGAAATGGTGGAACGCGACCTCGATCTCCTGACCGTAAAGATCCTCCGAAAAATCGAAGAAATAGGGCTCCAGCAATTCCTTGGGCGGGTCGAACGTGGGCCGGATGCCAAGATTGGCCGCGCCGTTCAGCACGCGCCCGTCGGGCAAGTGGCCAGTCACCGCATAGATCCCGTATTTCGGGCGGATATAGCTGCCGAGGTCGAGATTGGCGGTGGGATAGCCGATGGTCCGACCCACTTTGTCGCCGTGCAGGACCGGGCCGCGAATCGCAAAAGGACGCGTCATCAGGCGCGCGGCTTCCTGCGGATCGCCCGCCCAAAGCGCGTCGCGGATACGGCTGGAGGATATGACTTCGCCATGTTCGACAACCGGAGAGACGGCATGGGCGGTGATCCCGCTGTCCGCGCCCAGCCGCGCCAGCATCGCGACATCGCCGCGCTTGCCGTTGCCAAAGGTAAAGTCGCTGCCGGTGACGACGGCAGAAACGCCCAGCCTTTCGGCGAGCAGCACGCCGACGAAATCTTCCGCGCTCGTCTGGGCCAGTGCCGCATCGAAAGTGAAGACCAGCATCGCATCAGCGCCCAGCATTGCGAACAGGTCCTGCCGCTGGTCCAGAGAGGTCAACCGGAACGGTGCGGCATCGGGCTTGAAATGGCGCACGGGATGCGGATCGAACGTTGCGACGATGACGGGGCGACCGGCGGCGCGGCCAAGTTCGACCGCCTTGCCGATCACGGCCTGGTGTCCGGCATGGACACCGTCGAAATTGCCGAGAGCCATCACCGCGCCGCGCAATTGCGGGGGCATGGGATCGAGTGAGGAGAGCCGCATCATCGCGTGTCGAGCGTCCATGTCGTCCGTTTGCGGCTGGTCAGGCCCGGCGGCGCAGTGTAACGAAGCTGTAGGCCGGGTGCTTTCCAACTTCGGGATGATGTTCGCGCGCGACTTCTTCCCATTCGTCCTGGGGTATTGCGGGCATGGCGACATCGCCGTCGTATTCACGGTGGATTTCGGTCACTTCGATCCGGCTGGCGCGGGGCAGCGCTTCGGCAAAGACCGCCGCGCCGCCGATCACCGCGATCCGCGAACCGTTGGCGCGGGCTATCGCCGCATCGAGGCTCGACGCAATCTCGACGTCGTCGTCTTCACCGTCGCCGTTTTCGTCACCGGGCGTCCAATCGGGATTGCCGGTCAGCACGATGTGGCGGCGTCCCGGAAGTGTGCCGGGCAACGATTGGAAAGTTTTGCGCCCCATGATCATCGGCGCGCCCATCGTCAGTCGCTTGAAATGCGCAAGGTCCGCCGGGATGTGCCACGGCAGGCGCCCTTGTGCACCGATGGTGCCGTTGGCTGCCCGCGCGACGACGATGAACAGTTCGGGCCCCTTCACTCGTCAGCCTCTTGCAGGATAAGGCGCGTGACGTGACCCATCTTGCGCCCCTCGCGCGCTTCGCCCTTGCCGTAAAGGTGCAGGTGGGCGGCAGGGTCTTTCAGGATGGGCAGGGCTTCCTCCGCCGTCGTTCCGATAAGGTTGTCCATCACTGCACCGGGAACGCGCAAACCGCAATCGCCAAGCGGCAGACCGCAAATCGCGCGGATGTGGTTTTCGAACTGGCTGGTGATCGCACCCTCGATCGTCCAGTGCCCGGAATTGTGCACGCGGGGCGCCATTTCGTTGAACACCGGCCCATCGTCGGTCGCAAAGAATTCGAGCGTGAGCACGCCGACATAGTCTAGCGTTTCGGCCACCGCGGCAGCCAGTTTTCGCGCGGCGGGAACCTGCGCCACGACGACGCGGCCCGCAGGGACGGTGGAGCGGGACAGGATACCACCATCGTGTTCGTTGGCGGCGCTGTCCCAGAATCGCACTTGCCCGTCGAGACCGCGGACCATGATGACCGAAAATTCGGTCGCGAAGCGCACGAACCCTTCGTAGATCATCGGAATGGGCGGAACGGTCAGTTCGTCGGCGTCGCAGCCATCGCGGATGCGCCACTGTCCCTTGCCGTCGTAACCGTCGCGCCGGGTTTTCAGGATGCCGGGCGTGCCGATCGCCGCGATTGCCTTGAACAATCCGGTTTCGTCCGCAAGCGCGCGATAGGGCGCGGGCGTGCCGCCAAGATCGGCGACGAAATTCTTTTCGGCCAGCCGGTCCTGCGCGATTTCCAGCGCGCGCGCATTGGCACGCAACGGCACATCGCCCAACGCGGCAAGCGGGCCGACGGGCACGTTTTCGAATTCGTAGGTGACAACATCGCACTGCGCGGCAAAAGCGGCCAGCGCGGCTTCGTCGGAATAAGAGCCTTGCGTGAAGTCCGCGGCAACGTCGGCGGCAACGCTTTCCGATTCCGGCGCATAGATGTGGCAGCGATAGCCGAGTTGCGCAGCCGCCATCGCCATCATCCGGCCCAGTTGCCCACCGCCCAGAATGCCGATCGTGCTGCCCGGTTTGATCACCGGAATTTGCGGCATGTCAGTTCCCGTCCGACGGACGTTCGGCCACGCTGTCGCTTTGGGCCTTGCGCCAAGCCTTCAGCCGTTCGGCCAGCGCGTCGTCGCCGATGGCAAGGATCGCGGCGGCAAGCAGGCCCGCGTTCTTGGCCCCGGCGTCGCCGATGGCCAGTGTGCCCACGGGAATTCCGCCCGGCATCTGGACGATGGAAAGCAGCGAATCCTGACCCGACAGCGCCTTGGACTGCACCGGCACGCCCAGCACGGGCAGATGCGTCATCGAAGCGATCATGCCCGGGAGATGCGCCGCGCCGCCGGCGCCCGCGATGACGACCTTGAACCCTTCGTCAGCCGCGCCCTTGGCGAAATCGAACATGCGTTCGGGAGTGCGGTGGGCCGACACGATGCGACAGTCGCTTGCCACGCCCAGCGCGTCGAGCATGTCGGCGGCATGGCGCATGGTCGGCCAGTCGGACTGGCTGCCCATTACGATTGCGACCGGTGCCGTCATGTCTTCGTTCCCCGTTTCCCGCCCTCAGGCGTCCGAAAGGTAATAGCGTTCGCCCGATGCCTGACCGTTGGCAAAGGGATAGACGATGGGCTGCCCGGTCGGAATTTCCAGCGCGGAGATATCGTCGTCGGATATGCCCGACAGGTGCTTGACCAGCGCGCGGAGCGAATTGCCGTGGGCCGAAACGATGACCGTCTTGCCCGCTGCGAGGACCGGCTGGATCGCCTGTTCGTAATAGGGCAACGCGCGGGCGATCGTGTCTTTCAGGCTTTCAGTCATCGGCACGTCGATCCCGGCGTAACGCGGGTCGTTCGACAGGTCGAATTCACTGCCGCGTTCGAGCACCGGCGGCGGAATGTCAAAGCTGCGGCGCCAGATGTGCACCTGTTCGTCGCCGTGCTTGTCGCGGGTTTCCTGCTTGTCGAGGCCGGTCAGCCCGCCATAGTGCCGCTCGTTCAGCCGCCAGTCCTTTGTCTCCGGAATCCACAGCCGGTCGGCGGCGCGCAACGCGATGTGCAGCGTGCGGATCGCGCGGGTCTGGTAGGAGGTGAACGCGACTTCGGGCATCATGCCGGTCGCCGCCATCAATTCGCCGGCCGCCTTGGCCTCGGCCTCTCCCAATTCGGTCAGGTCCACGTCCCACCAGCCGGTGAAACGGTTTTCCAGGTTCCACTGCGACTGGCCGTGGCGAACTAGAATCAGGTTGACGTCGGACAAGGGTCGGGCTCCTGCGTGACTGGGAGCCGCAGCCCCTAGCGTTCGCGCGCGCGTTTGAAAAGTGCGATGGGCCCGCCGGTGCCGCTTAGTCCGATTTGGTCAGTCCATATAGAGCAGGGCCGGGTTCTCGATCAGCCGCTTCAGCGCCTGAATGAACTTCGCCGCTTCGTATCCGTCGACGATGCGATGGTCGAAGCTGGACGATACGCTCATCACCTTGCGCGTGACGATCTCGCCGTTCCGGCGTTCGAGCCGCTCCACGATCTTGTTGGGGCCGACGATGGCGGTTTCGGGGCGGTTGATGATCGGGGTCGTCACCACGCCGCCGATGGGGCCGAGCGAGGTGATCGTGATTGTCGAACCCGACAGTTCCTCGCGGCTGGCCTTGCCGTCGCGGGCGGCGGTGGAAAGCCGGGCGATTTCTTCAGCCGTCTGCCACGCGTCGAGCGATTCGGCATGGCGCACGACAGGAACCATCAGGCCCGCCGGTGTTGCGGCGGCGATGCCGACATGGACCGCACCGTGCTGGCGCAGCACGCCCGCGTCATCGTCGTAATGCGCGTTGATGTGCGGGAAGTCGGGCACGGTGCGGGCGATCGCGCGCACGAGGAAGGGCAGGAAGGTCAGCTTGGGCTGCCCGTCCTTGCGCTCCCGGTTCAGCACTTCGCGCAGTTCCTCGATCGCCGTAACGTCGAAATCCTCGACGTAAGTGATGTGCGGAATGCGCCGCCAGGTTTCTTCCATCCGTTCTGCGATCTTGCGGCGCAGGCCGATGATCTTGATCTCGTCCACCCCGCCGCGCATCGCGAAACGCGGATCGCCGCCGCCGAGGTAATTTTCGATATCGTCGGGCGTGACCCGGCCATGGCGACCGGTGCCGGGCACTTTCGACAGATCGATACCCAGCTTTGCCGCACGGCGGCGCGTGGCCGGCGCGGCGAGCGGGAAGCAGGCCTGTTCAGTCGCGGTCGGTGCGGGCGCGGGGCGCTGCGCAGCAGGCTTGCTCGCCGGAGCGGGCGTCGGTGTGGGAGCAGAAGACGGCGCAGGGGGCGGCGTCGGGCGTTCGGGGGCTTCGTTGGAAACCGTTGTCGGCGCTGCGGACGCCTCGTCGGCGACATTGCCTTCGCCTTCGACTTCCAGTTCGACCAGCACCGATCCCACGGCCTTCATCTGACCGACTTCGCCGTGCAGAGCGCGGATCGTGCCGCCGACGGGGCTGGTCATGTCGACCGTCGCCTTGTCGGTCATCACGTCGCACAGGGCGTCGTCTTCCTCGATCCGGTCGCCGACCTTCACGTGCCATGCGGTGACTTCGGCCTCGGCCACGCCTTCGCCGATATCGGGCAGGCGGAACTTGTACGTGCCCATCAACGATACTCCACGGCGTTCAAAAGCGCTTCGGCAAGCCGGATCGGCCCCGGGAAATAATCCCATTCAAAGGCGTGGGGGTACGGCATGTCGTATCCTGCCACACGCTCGATCGGCGCGCGAAGGTAATCGAAGCAGCGTTCCTGCACCAATGCGGACAGTTCGCCGCCGAACCCGCCAAAGCGCGATGCTTCGTGCAGGATCACGCAACGCCCCGTCTTGCGCACCGAAGCGGTGATCGCGTCGATGTCGAGCGGGACGATGGAGCGCAAGTCGATCAGTTCGGCGTCCACGCCCGATTCGGCGATCCCGGCGGCGGCGACGTGGACCATCGTGCCATAGGCAAGCACCGTAACCTCGCTGCCTTCGCGCACCAGCGCGGCGCGGCCCAGCGGCACTTCGTAATGGCCGACCGGTACTTCCGCCGTGGCGAGGCCGGAATTGGCCCACGTTTTCAGCTCTTCGTCGGGGCGGCCATAGAACGGGCCGTTGTAAAGTCGCTTGGGCTCAAGGAAGATGACCGGATCGTCGCATTCGATCGACGCGATCAGCAGACCCTTGGCGTCATAGGGGTTCGACGGGATCACCGTCTTCAGCCCCGTGACATGGGCAAAGATCGCCTCCGGGCTCTGGCTGTGCGTCTGTCCGCCGAAGATGCCGCCGCCATAGGGGGTGCGGACGGTGACGGGAGACGAAAATTCGCCGTTGGACCGGTAACGCAGCCGCGCGGCTTCGGACACCAGCTGGTCGTAGGCGGGCAGGATATAGTCCGCGAACTGGATCTCTGGCACCGGCTTCAGCCCGTACGCGGCCATGCCGATGGCGCTGCCGATAATGCCGCCTTCGGTCAGCGGGGCGTCGAAACAGCGCTTCAGGCCATGTTTCGCCTGAAGCCCTTCGGTCACGCGGAAGACGCCGCCGAAATATCCGACGTCCTCGCCAAAGACGAGCACGTCCTCGTCCTGCGTCATCATCACGTCCAGCGCGCTGTTGAGCGCCTGGATCATGTTCATCTTCTTCGTCTCGGTCATGCGCCCGCTCCCCCTTGCGTTTCGGCTCGGGCGGCACGGCGCGCCTTCAACTCGCGCAGCTGTTCCTTCAGGCGCCAATCCTTTTCGGCGAACACGTCCTCGAACATTTCCTCGATCGGCGGCTTCGACTGGCCTAACGTGCCGATGGCCTCTGCCTCCTTGGCCGCGACCTTCACCTGTTCTTTCGTTTCCCCTTCCATCGCGGCATGGCGGTCCATGTCCCATGCGCCGATGGCGATAAGGTGATCGCGCAACCGTTCGACGGGGTCGCCCAGCGGCCAGTGCTCCGCCTCGTGCTTGGGGCGATAGCGACCGGGGTCGTCGGACGTCGAATGCCCTTCTGCGCGGTAGGTGTAGAATTCGATCAGCGTCGGGCCGTTGTTGGTGCGGGCGCGTTCGGCGGCCCATTGCGTCGCGCCCCACACGGCGAGGAAGTCGTTGCCGTCGACCTTGATGCCCGGAAAACCATAGGCCAGCGCCTTGGCCGCGAAGGGCAGGCGTTCGGGCGCGGCAAATCCGGCAAAGCTGGAAATCGCATATTGGTTGTTGGTGACGCATAGGATCGTCGGCGCGCGATAGGCGGCGGCGAACGTCATCGCTTCGTGAAAGTCGCCTTCGGCCGTGGTGCCGTCACCGACATAGGCGAGGCTGATCTTCGTATCGTTCTTGTAAGCGGACGCCATCGCCCAGCCCACGGCATGGACGAACCGAACGCCCAGGTTGCCCGATATGGAATAGAAATCGTAAGCGCGCGCCGACATCAGGATCGGCAACTGCTTGCCCGCCAGCGGATCTTCGGCGTTGGAAAAGATCTGGTTGCACAAGGTCGTCAGCGGATAATTGCGGGCGTGCAGCCAGGCGAGCGCGCGATAAGTGGGAAAGAACATGTCCCCCTTGTCCAGCGCCAGCGACTGCGCGGCGGAAATCGCCTCTTCGCCCGTCGACTTCATGTAAAAGCTGGTCTTGCCCTGACGGTGCGCGCGGAACAACCGGTCGTCGAATGCGCGCGACAGGACCATGGCGCGCAGGCCCTTGATCAGGGTTTCGGGCGCAAGCATCGGATTCCACGGGCCGACAGCGAGGTTGTCGTCGTCGAGCACGCGGATCAGCTCGTACGGCAAGTCGCGCATGTTGCTTTCATGCTCGGCAATGTCGGGCCGGCGCACCGCGCCCGCTTCGCCGCGATTGACGTGGTCGAACGTGATCGGGGTATCCGGCCGCGACGGCGGTTCGGGGATGTGCAGTTCGAGCCGGGGCAGATTCGATTTCGTCACACGTGCATCCTCTCGCGGCGGGACATTGAGCCGCTCGCGTCAGTGTAACGCACTGTGCGTGGGATGTTTTCCTTATTTTCGGGAAAATATTGGCCCTTTGAGGAAACTCTTCCCAAATCCTGCCATCTCAGGCAAAAGTCATTGCGCGTTATGGTGCGATTGCGAAAAGAATATGGATGATATCGACTGGAAGCTTCTGCGGACACTGCAGGCCGAGCCCGATCTTTCGATCAATGCGCTCGCCGATAAAGTGGGCCTGTCGCACACGCCGTGCTGGCGGCGATTGAAGCGGCTGGAAGACGACGGCGTCATTGCCGGGCGCGAAGTCGTGATCGATCAGGCCAAGGTAGGGCTGGGCGTCGACGTTTTTGCCAATGTCCGCATCAACCGGCATGACGAAGACACGCTGGAAAGCTTTGCCGTGGCGGTGATGGACCACCCCCAGATAGTGGAATGCTTCCTTGTCGGCGGGGACAGCGACTACCTTCTGCGCGTGGTAGCCGGCAGTATCGAGGCTTACGAGCGGTTCCTGAAAAAGGTGCTCGTCCATCTCCCCGGCGTCGCGTCGGTCAGTTCCAGCTTTGCGATGCGCCGGATCAAGCTGACGACGCGGCTGCCCATCTGACGGCCGCCATCACCCTGCGTCGACGGTGCTTTCTGGCCGCACTTCGAAACAGGCGCCACGCAAGGTGGGTTTCAGCCGCAGCACCAGCCCGTGGCGGCGCGCGATGGCGCGGGCAAGGGCAAGGCCGAGGCCCGATCCGCCGCTGGCGCCGTGATTGCCTTTCGCACGGATAAACCTTTCAAAGATGCGATCCCGATCTTCGACCGGCACGCCGGGTCCGGTGTCGGCGACGGTCAGAACCGGTCCTTCGGCGACGAGTTCCACGCAGACCGTTCCGCCGCTTTGCGTATACTTAAACGCGTTGTCGAGCAGGTTGGTGACGAGCCGGGTCAGCTGCATTTCTTCGCCCCGCACGGTTACGCCCGGGGCAATATCCACTTCGAAGCGGTGGCCTGTTTCTTCGGCGCTGCCGGCATAGAGGTCGGCGATATTTTCTATCATGGCCGAAAGATCGACCGGTTCCAGCCCGCGCGGATCGCCTCGATTGGCTTCGCTGTGCGAAATGTCGAGCAACGATTCGAGCGTCGCGATGACCGTCCGGATGTCGCCCCGCGCATCGACTAGCCCTTGCGCGGCGGCATCGTCCGGCGCGGTCCGGATGGCCCGCAACAGGCGTGCGTCCAGATGCATCAGCGGCGTGCGCATTTCGTGCGCGATCTGGTCGAGCGTGTCGCGGTGCGCATCGACCAGCCGGTTCAGGCGCTGCAATGCCTCGCTCGAATGCCGGGTCAGTTCGCCGATCTCGTCCTGAGCGTTGCGGTCCCGGTCCAATCGTTCGAGCCGCCGTTCATCCGGATTTTTGAAGGCCGCATTGATCCGCCCGACCCGCTTGGAAAGCCGGCCTGCGGTAATCCGCCCGGCTACGCCGACAGCCAGCACCACGAACAGTCCGCCAATGACAAAGGCGATGCCGATTTCGTTGAGGACCATTTCGTCCATCGCCGATTCGCGCGCGACCAGCAGGCGCTGGCCCGCCGGAAGATCGACCGCGCGGGCATGGACATAAGATCCGTCGGGCAGGGGGATCGCGGTCATTTCGCCAGTATCGATGCCGGGCCAGTCGGTCAGGTCGCCCGCGACCCGCCGGCCATCCGCCGCCACCAACAGGTAATGCGGGGCATTGCCGGAAGGGGTGCGGAAATTCAGTCGTTCATCGATCCGGCTGGCCAGCGACGCCTGCCCGCCGTCGCGATAGGCATCGAGCAGCGTGGCCATGTCAGCATTGACCGCCGCTTCCTGCATGTCGACCGAAAGCTGTTCGAATTTGGCCCCGACCAGCGTGCCGAGGATCAGCACCACCGCCGTACACACCGCGATCGACCAGGCAACGAGCCGGGTGAAGATCGAATCGAGCAGATGGACTTGCGTCAAGCGCGCTTCCCCCCGCGACAAAGTCTCCCGTCCGCCAAAATGCGGTCAGGCCTCACTTGCCGTCGAGCAGGCGATACCCCGTACCCCAGATCGTTTCCAGAGCGGGGGATCCGAAACCTTCCTCCAACTTGCGGCGCAGGCGGCCGATATTGACGTCGACGACGTTGGTCTGCGGGTCGAAGCTCATCTTCCACACGTCGCGCAACAGCATTTCGCGCGTCACCACCTCGCCCGCATTTTCGATGAGATAGCGAAACAGCTCGAACTCCTTGGGGCTGAGCGGCAGGTGGCGGTTGCTGCGAAAGGCGGTGCGCGCCTTCACGTGGCATTCGAACGTGCCGTGGATGATGATCGCATCGTGTTCGCGGCCCGACGCCCGGCGGTGCAGCGCGCGCAGGCGGGCGAGCAGTTCCGCCGCTTCGAACGGTTTGGCCAGATAATCGTCCGCGCCAGCATCCAACCCTTCGGCCCGGTCGACCGTCCGGCCCAGCGCCGACAGCATGAGCACCGGCGTGCCGATCCCGCTTTCGCGCATCCGCTTGATCACCGTCAGCCCGTCGATGTCGGGCAACATGCGATCGAGGATGATGACATCGAACTGCCCCACCCCGGCGCGGCGCAGGCCATCGGTCCCGTTCGCTTCCCACGTCACGCGGTCGCCCGTCGCGCGCACGAGTTGCTGCAGGTCCGACGCGATGCGGGCGTCGTCTTCGATATGCAAGATGTCCAGGCCGGTCGTGGCCATGACATGTCCCCCTGTTTTGCCACCGGATCGCGCAGGAAATCGAGCGCATGGCGGCATCGGTAATCTAGCTGCCCTGTCGGCACATGCTAGGCAAGAGTGCCGTTAGCTGCATGAAATATACTGTCATCGCGGGCGCAGGAACCGTCCGGCCACCGCATCCAGTCGCGCCATCACCGCCGGGTCGCGGGCCGATGGGGCGGTTATCATCGCATGATCCAGCGCCCGGTCGATCGGCGACGGTGTGCGGGATGCGGGCAACGATGCGGCAAATCTCAACACGGTGTCGCGCGCGGTTGCGGCATTGGCGTGGACTTGCGCGATGACCGTGCTGGCATCGACGGCGGCTTCGCCCTCTCTCCAGCAATCGTAGTCGGTCGCCATGCCGACCAGCGCATAGGGCAGCTCCGCCTCTCTCGCCAGCTTCGCCTCTGGCATGGCGGTCATGCCGATGACATCGGCGCCCCACTGGCGATAGAGATGGCTTTCCGCGCGTGTCGAAAACTGCGGCCCCTCCATGGCGAGATAAGTGCCGCCCTGCGTGAGCTTGCCGCCCGCCGCCACGACGGCCGCACCCGCCAGCGCCGACATGCGTTCACAGACCGGATCGGCCATCGACACATGCGCTACCATGCCGGTGGTGAAGAAGGTGGAGGAACGCCCCTTCGTATTGTCGATGAACTGGTCGACGACGACGAAGCGCCCCGGCTCGATCTCTTCGCGCAGGGAACCGACCGCGCTGATCGCCAGGAGATCGGTGCAACCCGCTCGTTTCAGCGCATCGATATTGGCCCGCGCGTTAAGATCGGACGGGGCGATGCGGTGCCCGCGCCCATGGCGGGGAAGAAATCGGAATTCGACCGCGCCGATGCGCCCGAACAGGATGTCGTCCGACGGTTTTCCGAACGGCGATTCCACGCCAATCCACTGCGCGTCCTGTAACGTGTCGATCTCATACAGACCCGATCCGCCGATGACGCCGATGACCCATTTGTCTTTCATGCACGACCCATAGGCGAGGCGATCACTGCGATAAAGCGTTCAGCTTCCGGCTGGGTTCGCCTTGGCCGGTTCGGGCTCGTCCTCGTCGGGCTTCCTGTCTTCGGGCGGAAGGAAATCGCTGGCCAGCACATGATAAAGCCGTTCGCAGCAGATCATCGCCCGGGCCCAGTCAGCCAGCAGCGCGGTGGCGAACAGCGGCAGCAGCAGGCCGATGTTCCCGGTTGTTTCGGTAAGTATTATCACAGCCTTCACCGGCGCAAACACGACGCCGGTGAAATAGGCGACCATGCCCAGCATCACGATCACGCCGCGCGCGTCTCGGCCCGCAGGCCAGCGCCAGCACCGTCAGCGAAATCTTTACAATGCCCGATTTCAGCGAAAACAACCGCTCCGTCCCGCTTTCATGGCGCACGGCCGCAACTACCTGCAGGATGCCCGAACCGGCTGCCTCTGGCGCGGCAAGCCGCGTCAGTCAGGCGCAGGCGAAATAGACCGCAGGCGTCAGCAGAATCGGGAACCATGCCCAGCGCGCCGCCAGCGATTCGAAATCGTGCAGCGGAAAGTCGCCGGCCCGCGCGAACACCAGCGCGGCGATGCAGATTGTGACCGCGCCGACCAGTGTCGCGACGCGTCTGCGCCAATCACCAACATCCTGCGAAAGGCGTTCGGGTATGAGAAGGCAGGGGCGAAGGCGATTTATGTCGGCCCCGCCTCAGCTAGCGGGGGAATGGGGTCCAGCGCAGTGCCCGAATGCCTAGCCAGCAGGCAACCCGCCGTGCAGCGTCCTTATGGCCAGCGCCGCCAGCAGCGCCGATCCGCGCGGCAGGATGCGTTCGTCGATGTGCATGTGCGGGCTGTGCAGGCCGGGCGCGCGTTGCCAGTCCGCATCGGGATCGGCCGCGCCCAACAGCACCATCGCGCCGGGCACGGCTTGCAGGACATAGGAGAAATCCTCCGCCGTCATCAGCGGGTCGGGCAGGTCATGCCATGCCTCGCTGCCGAAGCGTTCGGTCACCACCTCGCGCGCCAGCGCCACGGCGCGGGGATCGTTGCGAGTGACGGGGAATCCCTGCCTGACCAGGAATTCGCCCTTCATGCCGTGGGCCGTGGCGATGCCGCTGACCAGATCGCGGCAGGCGGCGTGGACCTTTTCGCGGGTTTCGGGCGAAAGCGTACGGATCGTGCCGCGCAGGGTGCAGCGTTCGGAAATGACGTTGTCGGCATCGCTCGCGCGGAATTGCGTTACGGTGACGACAACGGGGTCGGCGACAGCGAACCGGCGCGTGACCATTGCCTGCAGCGCGGTCACGATCTCGCACGCGACGGGCAGGGGATCGGCGGCATGATGCGGCATCGACGCATGGCCGCCCCGGCCGGTGACGACGATCTCGAACGCATCGGACGATGCCATCAGCGGCCCTTCGCGACAGACGAATAACCCGTACGGCGCATTGGGAATGACGTGATAGGCAAAGGCTGCGTCGGGAAGGGGCTCGATCAGCCCATCCTCGATCATCAGACGCGCGCCGCCAAAGCCTTCTTCGCCCGGCTGGAACATGAACATGACCTCGCCCGCCAGCCTGTCGGCCCGTTCCGCCAGCAGCCTGACCGCGCCGAACAGCATCGCGGTGTGGCTGTCGTGCCCACAGGCATGCATCCGGCCCGGAATGGCGGAGGCAAAATCCAGCCCCGTCTCCTCGCCCATGGGGAGCGCGTCCATGTCGCCGCGCAAGAGAACCCGGCGGCATGATTCGCCCTCCCGTTGCGCGCCGCCCTTCAGCACCGCGACCTGCCCCGTGGTCGAAGGTCCTTCGCGCCATTCAAGCGGCAAGTCGGCCAGCGCCTCGCGCACCTTCGCCATCGTGCGCGGGGTTTCGAGGCCCAGTTCGGGGTCGGCATGAATCGCGCGGCGCAGGGCGGTGATTTGCGGCCCAATGGCCTCTGACGCGGCGGAAAGGTCGTCGTTGGTGAGGTCGTTCATCGCAGGCGTGGTCCATGTTCGCATGCCACAACGATAGACGCCCCGGCCGCCATGTCGAGCGGCCGGGGCGTCGATGTTACCGAATTAATCGATCCGGATCAGGGGTAAGTGAGGTTGACCCGCGTCGTCAGCCCCGGCTTCGACGCGTTCAGGCGTACCGAACGGAATGCCGGGATGCCCGCCAGCGTACTGGGGTTGTTCGAAAAGCCATAGCCTTCGGCAGGCAATCCGAGGCCGGTGCGGTTGAGTTTCCGGCTACCGTCTTCGTCGTGATACACGGCAATGGCATATACGCCGGTGGACGGCAGCTTCACGCAACCGCGAAAAGTGCCCTTTTGCGCCGGGAACCGCACGACGTCGAGCGAACCCTTGCTGACGAGAAACCGGCTTGAATCGTCGGCATAGACCGTCACCGCGATCAGGCCCGAGGATGATTTGACGCCCGTCACCTCGACGTTGAGCCACGACTTGCCGCTCAGGTCGCCCTGACATCCGCCGGGCGCGGCCACCGCCGGTGCCGGCAAAATGGCAAGCGCGCCGATGCCCGCGGCAGCGGTCAGGCCGCCGGCGACACGGCGAACGGTCTTGGATAGGCGATTGGAAGCAATCATCGGATTCTCCGGTACGAACTCATCAAAATGCGGGGGACAAGGCGCAAAGGTGGATGCGCTGCCTTGCGCATGCAACCCGTGCTGTCGCCCCCGTGAACCGGCCGAACGCAATCCGTGCGGGACTGCGCCATACCGGCAACTTGACATGCGGATTAGGTGCAAGGCCGTGAATATGCGCTGAATTCACCCTTCATCCTGTGGACGGGTCGGCCGGTCCTTGCCACCCATATCGTGGCCCAACCATCTGGCCAGCGACGCACCCGCTGCCGCTTCGGACCGGGCGCGCGGGTCGCTGGCCTGACGGATCGTGCGGTTTGCGCGAGAGAATAGCCAGTGGAGCCGCCCCTCTGCCGGGCGTCGGGAAAGTCCCCGGAAAAGGCGCGAAACTACGGTCGAAGCCAGTCCCGCGTTGGCAGATTGGCTGGCCAGCAGCACCTGTTGCCGCTGGTCGAAATCCTGCAGCAGCAGGCTTTCGCTTTCGGCGATGATCGCGCCCGGCACGGACCCCTGTCCGATGTCGAGCCCGGTCGGCCCCATGAACCTGTCCACCAGCGCCAGCACCAGCCGCGCGCCCGGCAGCCAGCCGCCCGTCTGAGCCATGTCGATGAACCGTCGCGGCTCGATCGCCTCGTTCGCCAGCAACATCCCGATATCGACGAGCGCGAGCGGACCGCAGTCGAACCTGTGATTGTAAACCGCGTGAAGCACGAGATGGCCCAGCATGTGTTCGGACGATGGAAAGGCCACCGCCGCGCCGCCAAGCCGGTCGATGTGCGCATTGCCGAGCAGGTCGCCAGTCGGGATGCACGGCAGGCCGGGTTCGGCGATGCGGTGATGCAATTCGACGAACCGCTGGCAATCAGGCAATTCGATGGCATCGAGGTGCTTGTCGCCATCCAGCGCCCTTGCGATCGCGGCATCGCGGTCGGCGGGCACCGCGCACCCGGCATCGGCCATGGCATCGATCGCGTCGGCCAGACGTTCGGGCGCGACGAGGATGTCGATATCGCGCATCGGGCGCAGTGCGGCTTCTGGGTAATCGAAAAAGGCGAGCCGCGACCCCTTTAACGCGACCATCGGCACGCCAGCGGCGCCGAACGCCGTGGCCAGCCGGACCAGCGCTGCCTGAGCGGTCAGCGCGCCGATTGCGGCGTCGCGATAGGTTTCCTTCCAACGGTCGGCAATTGCGGCCGGGACAGCAACCGGAAGCGTGCCGCCACGGTTGCGGTGATGCAGCCACGGCATCAGCCGGTGCTGCGCCGCCATGGCATCGATCGCCAGCCAGTCGTCGTCGTCCAGCCGTTCGATAAGCGGCGCATCGGGCGCGGGATGCGCCGGTCCGGCAAGAGCGAGCAGCAGGCTTTTTCGCTCTGTCAGGGTCAGCGTCATGCGACGACCTTCCGGCGGTTTTCGACGTGTTCGATCCGCCCGTCGCGCATATGGACGATCCTGTCGGCAAGATCGGTCAGCATCCCGCGATGGGCGACGATCAGCACCGTGCGAACGCCCTTCATCCGGCCAATGGCATCGGCAATCGCCGCCTCGCTCGCGGCATCGAGCGCGCTTGTCGCTTCGTCTAGGATCAGCAGTGCGGGGTCGCGCAACAATGCGCGGGCAAGAGCGATCCGCTGCCGCTCCCCACCCGAAAGCTGGCAACCTGCGTCGCCGACGAACGTGTCCACACCCGACGGCAGGTCGAAGACGAAACCCGCCGCCGCGTCGCGCAGGGCCGTTTCGATTTGCGGATCGGAAGCATCGGGTTCGGCCCAGAGCATGTTTTCGCGGATGGATGCGGGGAACAGCACCGGTTCCTGATGGACGTAAGCGACCGATCGGCGCCAGTGCACCGTGCCTTCGCCGCGCAACCGTTTGCCATCCACGACAAGATCGCCGCCATCGGGTTCGAGCAGCCCGCCGAACAGGTCGGCCAGCGTGCTTTTCCCCGCGCCGGACGGTCCGACCAACGCGGTCGTCGTGGCGACGGGCAGCGTCAGCGTGATCGCGTCGACGGCGGGGCGATGGCGGCCATCGTGATCGATCGTGGCATTGTCGAGCGCGATCGACTGACGAGGCACGACAGGCAGCGCATCGCCGACCGGCGGTTCCGCGCCGGCACGGGCAGTGTCGAGCACCGCCTGCGCCTCTGCCAGCGCGGGGGCGGAGTGGGCCCATTGCTGAGTCCCCTGCTGCAGCGCGTCGAGCAGCGGGACCGAACGGCCGAACAACACGATCAACGGCAACAGCACCGACGTCGGCACGTCGCGCGCGCTGGCCAGCGCGATGATCGTCGCCAGCAAGATCGCCGCGCCGACATGAAGCAACGCGCGGCTACGCGAAGCAGCCTTGTGAAAAGCGATCTGTGCCGATCGCAGCTCGGTCATCCCGCCCTGCATCGTGGCGATGGCCGCCGCTTCGCGCCCATGGCTCTTGATCAGGCGCATGGCCCGCAGCGATTCGTCCAGCGATCCTTGCACCGCGGCATAACGCTGGCCCAGCGCGACGCCCAACCGGTGCGCCTTGCGCTTCAATGGGATGAACCCTGCGATCACGATTAATCCGCCAACAACTGCCACCGCCGCCAGCGCCGGGGCCAGCCACAGGGCGACGATCCAGATCGCGCCCAGCGTCACTGCCATCGCGATGATCTGCAGCAGGTTGGAAAAGCCGTAGCCCAGCCGGTCGATGCTGGTGACGATCAGGCTGACGTGATCGGATCGGCGCATCGCCGAAAGTGTGCGCCAGTTGGCGCGGACGAGAGCGGCGAAAACTTCGTGGCGCCATCGGTCGATGAGCTTCAGCTGCGCCCGCTGTTGCGCCAGCGACAGCGCGAATTGCAGCGCTGCGCGTCCGGCGACCAGCGCCACGAAGAACACCAGCAGCATCGGCAGATCGACCAGTCGCGCAAACGGTTCGGCCCACGACGGCAGGGCCGAAGCCGCCTGTCCAAGCAGGGCCAGCATCGGCACGAGCGCCAGAATGCCCACGCCTTCGGTCAGCGCCACGCCCAGCATCAGCATCAGCAGGCCCGCCAGTTGCGGCACGGGCAAGCCGCGCAGGATGGTGATGGCCGGGCCGTTCATGATCGCCGCTCTAGCGATTGCGGCGCGCTGCGTCACGCAAGGTATGTGCGGCGGGCGCGCAGAGCATGGCCAAACGGCAGGCCATTGCTTAGTTACGCCCTTCGACATAGCGCGCGAAACGTCCGGCCACGATGGCGGCGGCGGTCGGCATGAAGACTTCCAGCTTGCCGCGATAGGTAGGGCGATCCGGCCATTCGTCGAGCAGGTCGACGGCACGATCCACGTCGATGATGGCGCTCATCAACGGGTCGTCGGCCAACCGTTCCAGCTCCATGCGCATTTCGGCTATCCTTGGCGTATTGCGCTGGTGCCAGTCGACGCCGTGGCGCCCGTATCGCGTGTTCAACCGCTGTTGTTCGGGCATGCGCCCTTGTGCCATGCGCCGCGCGAGCCAGCGGCTGGTGCCGCCGCGCACGAACTGATCGGTCGGGATCGACAGGCTGAATTCGATGAGCGGCCGATATTGCGGCACCGCACGCATGCGAAAACCGTGCATCTGTTCGACAGCGGCCAGCATCTCGGTCCCGCCCGAAAGCGATTGCCAGGCATCGTCGATGAAATCGGCGCGGCTGCGCACCCATTCGCGGTCGCCGTAACGTTTCCGATAACGTGTTTCGAGGTCGAGCCGTTCGACGACTTCGCGGCGGACGAGCGGCCGATGCGGACTGCCGTGGACCAACGTGCGCAAGGCGGCACGCATCGCGGCAGGCAGGTTGGGCAGGATCGACCGCGTCGCCAGCCTGCGCAACATCGGCCGATCGTCGCCCGGAGTGTCGCGCAACAATCGCATCAATTCGCCAAACTGTCCGGTCCGCAGGAATTCGACAAAGGCCCAGCGCCCGTCGCAGCTGAAAGTCTGGTTTCCGAAGTCGGCCGTGAACAGCCAATCGCACCCCGCATCGGCGGCGGCCTGCCATGGCCCATGAAATTCCGTGGCGACAAGGCCCGGATAGGCCGCGTCGGATGCCCGGAACATGTCATCAAGCCTGTTGCCGAACGCGATACCGCCATTATCCACGAATTGCGGATCGAGCGCGGGGTGCATCGCGGCAAACCGTTCGACGGCCGGGCGATCGGAATGGAAATGGCCCGACAATGCCGGTTCGTGCTCGCCAGCCAAAGGTTCGAACGTAAAGCTTTTCAGCCGGCGTCCGGTGGGCAACTGCCGCAGCATTTCGGCCGCGACGATCGGCGAATCGAGGCCGCCCGACAGCAGGATTCCCGGCTTGCGCGAGGAGCGCAGCGCCGATTCGACGGCTTCGGCGAGCAGTCCGGTGGCCGCATCGACATATTCGCGATCATGCGAAAACCTGACCGGGGCGAGAGCGTGCGGATCGTACCATTGGACGCTCGATGCCCGCCCATGATCGACCGTGACGACCGAGCCCTGCGGAACGGCGTGGATGCCGTCATAGAAATGTCGGTCGCCCCAAGTGTCGGCCAGTCCGTAGAGCATTTCGGCATAGCGATCGGGGTTGGCGCGTTTTACGAATCCCGCGGCGAATATCGGCTTCAGCGTCGATGCCGCGACCATTGCGGCACCGGATGCGGCCCAGAAAAGCCCGCGAGACGACCACGGCGCGCGGGCCATGCGCAGGACACCGTCGGCCGGGATCATCACGGCGGCATAGTCGCCGATCAGGCGTCGTTCCGCCTCGATCCCCCACGCCTCTACCGCAGCGCCATAGATCGTCGCGGCCGGTACGTCGGAAGGTAAATCCAGCTCGCGGGCCATCGTGGCATGATTGTCGAGCCAGCCATTGAAGAGGACGGGCGCCCCGGAAGGTGCGCGCAAGACCCGATCAGCCGATGAAAAGGGCGGATGTCCGCAAGTATCGGATTGGAATGTCCGATCTTTGCCGGTGTCGATCAGGACGCCGTTGCCAAGATTCGCAACGAACGAAGCGCCCCCAAGAACCGAGGGAACGCCCGACACGATGCGCGACAAGTCGATAAGAGGGTCGTTCCCCCAATCGATTCCTGCCGCGATCATGATGAAATCGTTAGAACCGGCGCCAATCAGGCGCCAAGGTCATGCACAGGTCAGCTACGGCCGTTGCCGACGCCCTGCGCGTTGCCCACGCTCTGGTCAGAAGCAATGCCGGTGCCTGCGACGTCGTGCAACGTGCCGACCTTTTTCAGTTCCGGCTTGTTCCAGCTGCGCTTGGAAGTGTTCTGCATGACCCGTTTCCCCCAGTTGTAAAAATGGCCGCTCCCAAAAAGGAAACGACCCGTTAACCAATTGCATTCACGACAGAGTCTCTAGCAAAAAGTCCCGCTGTTGCAATCACCGGAATCGTAACTTGTCCTGAATTGTAACAGTCTGGCATGCGCATCACCCGTGTCACCGATGATCTTGCGCCCATTCCATTCGACCCAGGCGTGCAGATCGTCACCTACTCCTCTGCGCGCCAACGGAACGAATCCAAGGATTATGGCCGATCCGATGCGCCGCCGCGCCAGCATCCATTGCAGCGCGATCGCTTGGGGAAGGCAAATCGTCCCGGGCATCCGCATGGTCGCGCGACGGACCGCCGCAGCGCAGGCGCGCACCATTTCATCCGTTTGGGTATCGGCGGTTTCGTCATGATCGGCGATGTCGGCGGACTGTCCCGCAGGGATCGATTCGCCCAGCAACTGGCTCCACCTGGCCAGCGGGACAAACCGTATCAGCAGCCGCGCGATCAGCGCCAGCGCCATCGCCTCCAGCGTGCGCAGGCGGACGCGGATCACGCCCCGGCCTTTTCCTCGATAAGCCCGGCATCGGTCAGATCGGCCAGGAAGGCGGCCATGTCCGTCGCCACCGTTTCTTCCGCCACGTTGAATTCGCGTGCCAGCGCGGCGGCGATCTGCGCGCGGCTGCTTTGGCCGTCGATGCTGCGCCAGATGGCAAGCGCGCTGGTTTCAAGCGCATAGAAGCGGCCGGTTGCGGTGTTCATCAAGACCAGTTCGCCATCGACTTCCGTCTCGACATAGCGGCCTTCGCATTTGCTGATTATCGTCATCGTGAGGAAACCTGTGACAGCCGATCGATCAGGAGATCGATCGATTCGGTAAAACGTGCCGGGTCGAGCGGGCGGACGAAGCGAAAGACTTCGATCCGGTTGGCCAGAGCCGCCAGCGCGGCGAGCCGTCCGGCGCGGTCGTGCCCCCGGGCCGACGAATGAAGGTAGGCGGTATAATGGTCGTCATCCAGTAATGTGATGCGCTGCGCTCCGCGAACAGGCTCGAACGACGGATCTTCGCCGATTTCCAACCCGATGATGGCGGCCAGCGGCAGTGGCGCGTCGACATCGCTGCCGCTGTCGGTCGCAAAGAACTTCCTATAATCTTCGGATACCAGTTGCAGGCTGGGCAGACCGGTCAGGGCCAGCGAATCCGGCCAGAGCTTCAACCGCTTGTGCCCCGGCAGGCAGTTGGGGGCGGGCGTGGAAAGATCCACGACCAGCGTATCGTCGGCCACAATCGGAAGCCCGCGCTGCCGCAACGCTGCGGCAGTGGTCGACTTGCCCGCGCCCGACGCGCCCGAAAATGCGAATGCCCTGCCGTCGATGGCGACCGCCGATGCGTGGATCGGGGTCAGTCCGTTCAGCGCCGCGATCGCGCTGTGCACGGTGCCGGACAGGAACAGTTCGAGCATTCCGGCCTTGCTCTGGTCGTCGAGCTGCACAGTCACGCCGTCGCCGCGCCTGTAATAAATGGCAAGGCCATCGTCGCGCAGCAGGAATTCTTCGCCCACCATATCGTTCTTGCCCACGGCAATGCGCATTCCGGCTAGGGTATCGGGAACGATGCCTTCGCGAACGCGACACTCTCGCATCATCAGCATTGCGGGAGTTAGTTCGGTCATTGCACCCCAGAAACAGGTTGCCCCTGTCATACGCCCCCAAGCGTCCGGCAACCGGGTTGGAATTAACCATTGGCTTGAGCAAAAACAAGCAGATGCATGATGCCTGTGCCGGGGCGGGTCAGATCGCGGGTTCTGCGGTCGGTGCGCGTGGCACATCGGGCTGCGATGTGGAAAGCGCGGCGATTGCGCTTGTGGCTGCTGCCTTGCCTGCGGTAGTTCGCAACGCATGCCTGCACCTCTCATCTCTCCGTCCATCCTTTCCGCCGATTTCGCCAGATTGGGGGAGGAAGTGGCCGCCATCGACGCGGCTGGCGCCGACTGGATCCACGTCGACGTCATGGACGGGCATTTCGTGCCCAACATCACTATCGGTCCCGCGGTGGTAAAAGCCTTGCGCCCCCACACGGCCAAGATATTCGACGTTCACCTGATGATCAGTCCGGTGGACCTTTATCTCGAAGAATTTGCCGCAGCGGGCGCGGACATCATCACCGTCCATCCCGAAGCGGGGCCGCATGTCCATCGCACGGTGCAGGCGATCAAGGCGCTGGGCTGCAAGGCGGGCATATCGCTCAATCCCGCGACGCCGGCCAAGATGCTCGACTACCTGATCGACGACATCGACCTTGTCCTGGTCATGAGCGTGAACCCCGGTTTCGGCGGACAAAGCTTCATCCATTCGCAGCTTCGCAAGATCGAGGCGGTGCGCAAGATGATCGACAAGACCGGCCGCGCCATCCACCTCGAAGTCGACGGCGGCGTCAATGCCGAAATCGCCAAGCTGTGCGTCGATGCAGGGGCCGACGTGCTTGTCGCCGGGTCCGCAACGTTCAAGGGCGGGCCGGACATGTATGCGGCGAACATCGCCGCGCTGAAGGCGGCGGGGGGCTGATGGCGCGATGGGGGTCGAGCCGGAAAGCCTTGGACGACGCGCCGGTTGGAATGGCGTTGCGCCGGGGCGAAAGGCGATACCCTTGAACGCCACTCGGGATGACGGCGGGCTCGTCGAATCGCCCGCAAATGCAGTGACCGCTGCGACCATCGGTGCGGATCTTTCGGGCGAGCCGACGCTGGCCGATATTTCGCCGCCCCGGCTTGGCATGATCGACGGGGCGATGCGCTTTCTTTATGCGCGTGGCGTTCCGGCGCGCAACCTCGTGCGGCCGTTTCACAAGCCGTCGCGCCTGCGCCTTTTGGCGACTGTCGACGAACCCTTGCCCGGTGAACGAGCGGCGGGCATGGCCCTCCGCGCCGGACACTTCCTGATTGCGGGCAAGCGGATCGGTACGGATACAGCCGATTATGCCAGCACAGCGCTTGCGCCGCCGGTTGCGCGGGCGATACACGGTTATACCTGGCTCGCCGATCTTGAGGCTGCGGGAACGCGGGACAAGGTCGCGTCCGTGAGCGAAGATATCCTGCGCCGCTGGTTGTTGGTGAACGGCGAAATCGGCGAGGGTCCGGCATGGGACGTCGGCTATACCGGCCTGCGCGTGCTGAACTGGCTGGTCCATGCACCGCTGATCCTTTCGGGCAGCGACCGGGCGTTTCGCGCCAGCATGCTCAAGCACATTGCGAAAAGCGCGCTGTGGCTCGACCGTCAGGCGGCACGCTCGCTTCCGTCGCGCGAAATCCTGCCCGCGTGGGCCGCGATTACGGCAGCCGGCCTGTTGCTGCCCGATGGCAAGCCGCGCCGGCTTTATGGCGAAGCCGGGTTGATCGCCGCGCTGGGCGACGCGATGGGAGAGGATGGCGGCTTGCTGTCCCGCTCCCCGGTCGAACAGGTCGACACGATCACGCTGCTGCTGCGGCTGATCGCCTGTTACCGCGCGTGTCGCCGCGATCCGCCCGAACAGATCCAGGTCATGCTTTCGCTGATGACGCCCGCGCTATTGTCGCTGACCCATGCCGACGGTTCGCTGGGCAGCTGGCAGGGCGGGGTGCCGATTTTGCCAGAACGCGTCGCCATGTTGGTCGAAGCCGCCGAACCGCGTGCGCGGCCGCTGCACGATGCGCAGCACTGGGGCTATCATCGGCTTCACGCGCGCCAGTCAGTCGTCCAGTTCGATGCCGCCCCGCCGCCGGGGGCACGCGAAGCGCGCGGGGCCTGCGCCTCCACCCTCGCGTTCGAATTCAGCCACCGCGATCAGCGCATTGTCGTCAATTGCGGCGGCGCCGCGCTTGCCGGCGCTGCGGTGCCGCGCCGGATCGAAGATGGCCTGCGGTCGAGCGCAGCGCATTCGACGCTGACGCTGGGCGACGCGGATTCGACCCCGGTCGAACCGCAGGGCAAGCTGGGTTCGGGCGTAAAAGCGGTGACGTTCGATCGCAGCCACGATGGCGGGCGCACGGTGCTGACCGCATCGCACGACGGTTATGCCGCCCGGCACGGACTTTACCACGAACGCAGTCTCGCCCTTTCGCCCGACGGCACGGCGCTGGATGGCGAGGATCGGCTGATGCCGCGCGGGCGCAAGGCGAAGCGGGGCGAGCACGGTTTTGCGATCCACTTCCATCTGGGTCAGGGCATCGAGATCGGCCATGAGTTGAGCGGCGACAGCGGGCGCGGTTGGGCGCTGGCCATGCCCGAAGGGGGTTATTGGCAATTTCGCGCCGATGGCGAGGGGCTGGCGCTGAACATGGCGGTCGAAGAATCGCTGTGGATCGACGCCGGGGGTCACCCGCGCCAGATCCGTCAGCTGATCGTGACCGGCCAAGTCGGGCGAGAGGGTGGAAAAATCGGGTGGTCATTCCGCCGGATGGGGTAAACCCCGCGCAAATCCGCCATTCGGGTTCTTGCAGGCAGCGGGACGACGCCCTAGAGGCGCAGCCATTACCGCCGTAATGCGTACTCCCCCGAAAGGCCCGTTCCATGGAAAAACCGATCACTGTCCGCCGCGCACTCCTGTCGGTGTCGGACAAGACGGGGCTGGTAGACCTGGGCAAGGCGCTGGTCGCACGCAAGGTCGAACTGGTGTCGACCGGCGGCACGGCCAAGGCGCTGCGCGAGGCTGGGCTGGACGTGAAGGACGTGTCCGACATCACCGGCTTTCCCGAAATGATGGACGGGCGGGTCAAGACGCTGCACCCGATGGTTCATGGCGGGCTTCTGGCGGTGCGCGACAATCCCGAACACGCCGCCGCGATGGAAGCGCACGGGATCGGCGCGATCGATCTCGTGGTCGTCAATCTCTACCCGTTCCAGCAGACTGTCGCCAGCGGCGCGGATCGCGAAACGGTGATTGAAAACATCGACATCGGCGGCCCTTCGATGGTGCGTTCGGCGGCGAAGAACCACGATTACGTCGCCATTCTGACCGATCCGGCGGATTACGGCGCGCTGATCACCGAACTGGATTCCAGCGTCGGCGCGACCGGGCTGGTGTTCCGCAAGATGCTGGCCGCCAAGGCGTTCGCCGCGACCGCCGCCTATGACGCCGCGATCAGCCAGTGGTTTGCCTATGTCGATCAGGACCAGAAATTCCCGCCGCGCCGGGCGATGGCGTCGAAACTCGTGTCCACGCTGCGCTATGGCGAAAACCCGCATCAGGACGCGGCGCTCTACGTTCCCGAAGGCCCGCACGTGTCCGGCTTGCCGCAAGCGGTGCAAGTGCAGGGCAAGGAGCTTTCGTACAACAACTACAACGACGCGAACGCCGCTCTCGAACTGTGCGCGGAATTCCGTGACGGCCCGCCGACCGTCGTGATCGTGAAACACGCCAACCCCTGCGGCGTCGCCACTGCCGATACGTTGGCAGAGGCATGGGACAAGGCGCTGGCCTGCGACAGCGTGTCCGCGTTCGGCGGCATCGTCGCGGTGAACCGCCCGCTGGATGTCGCGACCGCCGAAGCCATCGCCAAGATCTTTACCGAAGTCGTCGTCGCCCCGGACGCGAGCGAAGAGGCGAAGGCGGTGTTCGCCAAGAAGAAGAACCTGCGCCTGCTGCTGTTGTCCGACGGATTTCCCGATCCGCGCCGCAAGGGCGTCAATCAGGTCGTCATCGCGGGCGGATTGCTGGTGCAGGACCGCGACGCCGGCGCGGTGAGCGTGGCCGACCTGAAAGTCGTGACCAAGCGCCAGCCGAGCGAGCAGGAATTGAAGGATTGCCTGTTTGCGTGGACGGTCGCGCGGCATGTGAAGTCGAACGCCATCGTCTATGCCAAGGATGGACAGACCGCCGGGATCGGCGCGGGCCAGATGAACCGCCGCGATTCGGCGCGCATCGCCGCCGCCAAGGCGCAGGAAGCCGCCGAAACCTGCGGTTGGGCCGCGCCGATGACGGTGGGCAGCGCAGTGGCATCGGATGCGTTCTTCCCGTTTGCCGATGGGCTGTTGTCCGCCGCCGAAGCGGGGGCAACCGCGGTGATCCAGCCGGGCGGTTCGATCCGCGACGAGGAAGTCATCGCCGCCGCTGACGAACGTGGCATCGCCATGGTCTTCACCGGAATGCGCCACTTCCGCCATTGATCCGCCGTTCAGGCTTCTGAACGGAAGCGTGGCATAGGGTTCACGCTTTCTTCAGGCTTGGATGGTTAATACGGCGGTGACAGATAAAACGGAAAGACTTCGCAATGGCACTCATCGACTCGGCGCTCGTGCGCAATTTCGCGATTGGATTCGTTCTGGGAGCGGCCGGGCTGTTCATCGCATCGGGCTTTCCGTTCGAAATGCAGGCCATTGCAGCGGTTCTGAACTGATCGGTTCCGAGCCGAAGGGCACGCGCCGCCTTCCTTCCCATTTAACCGCGCTCGCGCTGGGTGCGGCGCTGCTTGGCGCTTGCCAACAGCCTGCGTTGGCCGAAGAAGTCGTCCGCACGCCGCCCGCGCAAGTTCAGGCGAAGGAAAGCGGCAAGCTGAAGACCGCGATCTTCGCTGGTGGCTGTTTCTGGGGCGTCGAAGGTGTGTTCAGCCATGTGAACGGCGTGACCAGCGCGGTTTCTGGCTATCACGGCGGCACAAAGGCGACCGCCAATTACCGCGCGGTTGGCGGAGGCGACACCGGCCATGCCGAGGCGGTGCGGATCACATACGACCCGTCCGTCGTGCGCTATGACGAATTGCTGCGCATATTCTTTGCCGTCGTCGCCGATCCCACCATGCTGAACCGCCAAGGCCCCGACCGTGGAACCCAATACCGCAGCGCCATCGTTCCTGTGAACGCGCAGCAGGCGCAAGTCGCCAAGGCCTACATCGCGCAACTGGGCAAGGCCGGGCTGTGGTCGAAGCCAATCGTCACGAAGATCGAGCCGAAGCAGACGTTCTATCCGGCTGAGGATTATCATCAGGACTTCATGGCGAAGAACCCGAGCCACCCTTACATCCAAAGGTGGGACGCACCGAAGGTCCGCGCGCTCAAATCGCTGTTCGCTGACGACTACCGCGCATCGTTCCGCAAGGGCTGAACGGAACGACATCGGCAGGGCGGGGCTGACAGGCCGCGCCGAGGCACCTATATTCATGGACATGGGGACCACCACCGATCACCGTCACGCGCATAACGAACATAGCGGCGCCGCGCTCGTCCGCGCCGCGCGTGCCGCGCTGACCGATGCGGGCGAACAGTGGACCGGGATGCGCGCCGACGTTTTCGATGCGCTGGCTTCTCAGGATGCTCCGGCTTCTGCATACGACATTGCCGACGCGCTTTCGGCGAAGCGTGGCAAACGGGTCGCCCCCAACAGCGTCTATCGCATTCTCGACCTGTTCGTGCGGACTAACCTCGCCAACCGGATCGAAAGTGCGAATGCCTATCTGGCGAACCGCCATCCGGGGTGCCGCCACGATTGCATCTTTCTGATCTGCGACGATTGCGGGCGGGCCGAGCATGTCGACGACGATCGCCTGACCGAAGGATTGCGCGCAGCCGCCGCCGCGGCGGGTTTCGCCGATCTCAAGACCGTGGTCGAACTGCGCGGGACTTGTTCGTCCTGCACCGGCTGACCGGTCAGCCGACGACTTTCCACAACAGCACGCCTTCGTCCGCCGTCTGCACCGGTTGCAGCCAGTCGGGGGTATTGCCGCGTAGCAGCCCATCGACCAGCCCGTCGCGACCTGCCTGGCGATAGACCGTGAATTCCGGCAGCGAGGCGCAGACCATCACATAATCGACCTTCCGTTTGGCGATGATCGCGTGGGCCGCGTCAGCCGGTTCGATATAGGCGCGCATATTGTCGCTGATGGCCTTGCCGGCGCGGTGATGCGCGGTGGCCACGACCCGGTGCGGGCTTTCCAGCAGGATTTGCGGGCCAAGATCGATCGGTGCGAGCAAGTTGCGCGGGCGGTCGCCGATGGCGGTCAGCGCCGGTCCCATTTCGCACGGCGTGGCGTCGGCGTTCGTGTGCGGGGGAGCCGCATTGCTCGGCGTGGCGAGCATCAGCACGGTGAGCGGCAGGGTCGGCAACAGCGCGGCGATGATGCCGACGGCAGCCATCGCCTGCTTGCCCGGACGGTGCAGGTTGCGGATCGCGCGCAGCCACTGTTTCAACTGGTAGCCCAGCGGCACTGCGGCCAGGGCTGCGGCAAAGGCTCCAGCCCGACCGACAAGACAGGCGAGCACCAGCGCTGCGGCCAGCAGCACCGCATATTCGAGATGCCAGCGATGCACCCACGCGCCGGTGCGCGCGGCTAGGCCCAGCGAAACGAACAGCGCGACTAACGGCGGCAGCGCGATCTGAAGGCCGGTTGATGGCAGCTGTTCCCAGATCGCCCGGCTTTCGCGCACATTGGCCAGCCACATGTCGCGCGTAATCGGGTCGAGATCGGCAAAAGCGCCGCTCGTGCATTGGGGCGCAATCTGCAGAGCGGCAGCCACCGCAGCCAGCCCGACAGTGCCGAGCACGAGAAATACGAACACGTTGGGCCGCTGCGAAACGCGGCCAAGACCCGTCGCGCCGATAGCCACGATGCCCAATGCGGCCAGCTGCATCGGTGACATGGCATCGCAATAGCTGGTCATGGCAAAGCCGCGCGTGGCGACATAGATCAGGGCGGAACCGACGAAAATCGACTGCAGCATGGATACGAGCCACGCCCGCTGTTCCCAGCAACGCAGCCACCGCGCCAGGGCGATGCCCATGATCACCGCGATCATCGGCAAGGCTTCCAGCGATATCGCCAGCCAGACCGCCATGGCGAAACCGGCGACCCATCCCGACCGCTTGGGCTCTCGGCCCATCAGCGCATTCACCGCGACAAGGCCGCAGACGACCTGCCAACCGTGGTGGTCGATCCGCATCGGGCGCAATTGGTGCAACAAAGGAAGGGCCATGGCCGCGACGAGGCACGACAGTCCCGTGGATTCCTCGTCGAACAGCCGCCAGCTCATCCGCCCGATCAGCAACAGCACGAAGAACAGCGTGATCAGCGGCACCAGCACTGCGGCGACATGTTCGGCCGGGCCCATGCCGACGAACGGCGCGAACAGGATCGTCACGAAAGCGAGTGGAATATCGACCAACCGGGTCCAGTGCATCGCCGTCCCGTCGGGCGGGGCGATGCGATACTGGGTGACGTCGAACCAAGATTGGCCAGCCAGCCAGTCGCGCACTTCCAAAAGGCGCAGGATGTCGTCACCATCGACGAAACGATGACCCACAATCGCAGGAAGCCCGGAAACGGTCAGCAGGATCGCCAGCAGCACCCATACGATCGTGACCCGCTTCAACAGCTCGCGCGCGATCAGGGGGCGGCGGCGCTCTCCGAAGACGGTCCCCTCCATCTTCAGTCAGGCTTCAACCGATGCCTCTGCCATGCGTTCGTTGAATACGAACCGGCAGCGCAGGACGAAAGTGGCCACAAAGCTTGCGCCGATCGCGCCCAGCTTGGCAAGGCGCGGATCAAGGCCGACAGCCGTGGCGGACGCGACGACGCCCCAGGTAATGGCCATACCGACCAGCGCCGAAGCCACGAACAGCCCCTGTTGCGCGGCGCGGTGGCGTCCGGTTTCGGCAACCCGGCCGGCAAAGACGAAGCGGCTTGATGCAAACCAGTGCGCAAAGATGCCGAGGCCATAGCCGCCCACGGCCGCAATCGGCGCGGTCAGCCCCATCGCCATCAGGGCAAGGAACGTCGCGACGTCGATACCCAGCGCCGCGACGCTGGCGAAACCATAGGCGACAAATCGGCGCAGGGGCGCAGCTTCGATCACGCCGCGTTCTGCCGGTCCGCAACGGCCGGTTCGGGCACGTCACGCATGCTGGACAGCGCGGCGGCGCGATCTTCGGCGGAATATCGCGGCAATTCGGCCTCGTGCCCTTCGGCGCCGGCCTCATGGTATTCGGCGTCTTCGTTCACGCACCATGTGTCGTAGATCCGCGTCCCGGCGATGATGTTTTCCACCGTCAGCATCGCGGTCATCATCGCGTGATCCTGATTGTTGTAGCGATGCATCCCGTTGCGGCCGACAAGATGCAGCGTCGGGTGCTTGGCTTCGAGCTCTTCGCGCATCGTGGCGACGCGCGCTGCGTAAAATTCGTCATAGACCGGATAGGCCTTTTCCTGCCGCACCACCGAACCGCCGATGACGTCGGCCGGATCGCAAAGCCCCAGGATCGCCATTTCCTTGCTGGCCAGCGCTACCAGATCGTCGTCCGACGATGCCCACAGCCCGTCGCCTTCAAAACAGAAATATTCGAGGCCGACACAGGCGACCCCCTGATCGGGCACCATCTCGGGCGACCACGAACGGAAATTCTGGATGCGGCCGACCTGCACCTTTGAATCGTGGATGTAGATCCAGTTGTCTGGGAACAGATCCTTTGAAGGCACCTTCAATGCGACGGTCAGGAAGTCGCGATACTTCAGGTCGCTGGCGTCGAGCACCGATGCGGGCACCGGGGCCAACCGCGCGGCCAATTCGCGCATGGGCGCGCTGGAAATTGCATGGCGGGCGCGGATCACCCGTTCGCCACCGGCGGCTATCGTGGCGTGCAGGCGCCAGCCGCCCTTTGTATCGGCGGCAAGCCGGCGCAATGCGTGCCCCATCAAAACCTGGTTGCCGCCATCGCGAACCTTGTCGCGCGCGGCTTCCCACATCATGCCGGGGCCAAGCCGCGGATAGCGGAACTCCTCCAGCAGGGTCTTGGTCTGCATGCCGTCGTTCGGACGCTTGTTCAGGCCGAGCGAACGCTTCAGCCCATCGGTCACCGCGCCCCACAGCGACAGCCCCTTGATGCGCTGAGCGGCCCAGTCGGCGCTCATCTCGTCGCAGGGCATGCCCCACACCTTCTCGGTGTAGGTCTTGAAGAAGATCGAATAGAGTTTTTCGCCGAACTGGTTGACCGTCCAGTCCTCAAAGCTTTTTACCTGCTTGCGCGGGAATACCTGCGCCTTGGCAAAGCTGGCCATGCACAAAGTCGAACGCCAGATGCCGAGATTACGCAGTGCCTCGAACGCGCGGAGCGGATACGAGTAGAACTTGCCCTCGTAATAAATCCGGCTCATCCGCGGGCGCGAAATGAAGTCGTCGGGCAGAATCTCGTTCCACAGATCGACCACGGCCTTCGATTTCGAAAAGAAACGATGTCCGCCGATGTCGAAGCGGTAGCCTTCGTGCTCCACCGTGCGGCTGATGCCGCCGACGTAACGCTCGTCTTTTTCGATGATGGCGACCGACTTCCCGGCCTTCGTCAGCAGGTAACCCGCCGTCAAACCAGCAGGGCCAGCCCCGATGATGACGACGTCAACATCCAGTTCCTGGATGGTCCCTTCCGAATTGTTGCCGTTCTGCACTGTGCCCCCCGTGGATATCTCGTAGGACCTTTGCAGCGGCCCTAGGTAAATCCTGCAGGAAAATGGCTAAGAGGAAGTTAACACGCAACTTTCAAGGTATGTAATTACAGGTTGCTGACGCCGCTATTGCAGAACGGCGCCGATCATGCCGCAACGTTGTTGGATGCAACGCCAACGGGCGCCCGGTCGCGCCACCCTTGCGAAATCGCTTGCAGGTTTGCCGCGACCACGGCGATTTGTTCGAACCTGAATGTCTCGAGGAAGGCGAGGCCATAGTGCGGATTCTGGCGCCAGCGCACCTTGGTATAAACCTCGCCCAGAGCCGGAATATCGAGCCTGAGTTGCTGGTCCATCGAAAACAGGTCCGGTGTTTCGATCTGCGCGCCTTCGTGCGAAATGTCGCGGATGACCACGCCAATGGTCCGCCCAAGCGACTTGATGCTGGCGGGCAGATCCACTGCGATGCGAATGGCGCGTTTGCGGAACGGACCCTTTTCGCCGATCAGCGATAGCAGGTCGTTGCTTTCGGCAAACGCGAGACCGGCCTGATCGTCTTGAACCCAGATCAACGAAACCTCGAACCGGTCGCCATCGCCGAATTCGAGCCAGAACGGATTGCCGTCGTCGGGCAGCGGTGCGCCATACAGCTTGACCCGCAGCGCCTTGCCCGAAATGTCGCGCAGCACGCATGGGTATTCGCCGCCGGCAAAGATCAACTTGGCAGTCCTGATGATCGGCATCCGTTCTGGCTTGCGGCCAAAGTCCAGTGCCGGTCTGACGGACGCGAATTGCGCTTGGCTCAAATCGTTCATTGTGCCGGTTCCCCCGTCGCCGCCGATGCTGCCGCCCGGGGTCGACGCTACCCCGGGATCAATAGCCCGAGATATGGCGCAATCGCGTTAACGCACTATGGCTTTCGAGGGTGAAAAAACCCCTAAACCGAATAAGTTGCGTATTAAGGAATTGGCAGGTTCGACCGCAAATTCAGGAATTGCGCGCCGTTGGTGGTGCGGACGGCGGGACTCGAACCCGCACGTACAAAGTACAGGGGATTTTAAGTCCCCGGCGTCTACCATTCCGCCACGTCCGCAACGAGCGCAGCACTAGGGCGCGGCGCAACACCGTGCAATCGCCGACTCTATTAAAAACGACATTTCGAAGCGATTGGCCGAAGCGATGGCCCGATGCGCAGTTAGGGCGCCATGGCGCGGAAAGTTGCGATCAGTCGGTGTTCAACCGATCGCGCATGTCCTTGCCCGCCTTGAAATAAGGGACGCGCTTGCCTGGCACTTCTACCGTCGTGCCCGTGCGTGGGTTCCGGCCCGTTCGTGCGGCCCGTTCCCGCGTGGAAAAGGCGCCGAAACCGCGCAGCTCGACCCGCCCCCCATTGGCCAGCCGTTCGGCGATGGCATCGAAGAAACAGGTGACCACGGATTCGACCTCTTCGGGCCGAAGTTCCGGGTTTTCTTCGGCCAAGGCCTGAATAAGTTCGGATCTAATCATGACAACCCCGTCTATCGTGAGTAGCGACCCCATCGACAGTTGCTGCCACATGGACGGCAACAGCCATTGTCGGCAAGTCCCCCCAATTCCCCCGGAGACCGGCTGTTCAATGCCTTGCCACTCGCATGAAACCCAAACACGGGAAAATCAAGCGTAGGAAAGGACATGGGTGACTTTGCCACTCACAGCGCGGCCATGCAATGTTAAACGCAAGCGACAAGATTTCGCGATGCTTTCAGGCGGCGCATCACCAACAATTGGCGCGGATCAGGACTGGTGCAACAACAGTTCATCCAGATCGAGGTCTAGCAGCCTTATCCGTTCCGCGACCGATGGCCATTCTTCGCGCAGGAACTGGTCACGTTCTGCCGCGAGCAGTCGTCCGCGTGCGCCGGGGACAACCGCGATGCCGATCCCGCGCCGGACTTCCAACAGGCCGTCGTCCTGAAACTGCTGGTACGATTTCGCCACCGTCAGAGGGTTTGCACCCTGTTCCGCAGCGAAGGCCCGCACAGACGGCAACAGTTCGCCTTCGCGATAGCGGCCGTCGATGATCGCAGCGGCGATCTGGTCGCGAAGTCGCAGGTAAACGGGGCGTGTCGCCTGGGGGCCGGTGGGGCGAGCCATAGGTGGTCTAGTGCCATAATACACCGTGTCGGGTCAAGTTCGCGCGCCCTTTGCGACAGCCCGTTCCTGCCGCGAACGAGACTGGTCACAATTGCAACAAAATGCTTCACAACCGCGCGTTGGGCGCTAAGTCTCGCAACCATCCGGACAAGATAGAGCAGGGATGGCGGACAGCATGAAAGACATGGGCTCGTGGAACGAAGGCGACTGGATCGCCGCGATCGCAGCGGTCGCGCTGTTCGCCGTGTTGGCCATCGGCGGCGCGCTTGCCATGCGGCGCAGCGAAGAAGTGCTGGGCCACCCGCGCGGGCTGTTCGTCCTGTTCTATGCCGAAATGTGGGAGCGGTTTTCCTATTACGGAATGCGCGCCCTGCTGATTCTGTACCTCACCAAGTTCTGGCTGTTCAACGACGGCAAGGCGAACCTGATCTACGGCGCCTATACCTCCCTCGTTTACATTACCCCGGTGCTGGGCGGCTATCTCGCCGATCGCTGGCTGGGGCAGCGCAAGGCGGTGCTGTTCGGCGGCGTCGTGCTCGCCTTCGGCCACTTGTTCATGGCTTACGAAGGGATGCAAGGCGCGACCGATCCCACCGTCAAGCAGGCGGATTTTGCGATCAACGTGTTCTGGATGGCGCTGGCGCTGATCATCGTGGGTTCCGGATTCCTGAAGGCGAACATCTCGGTCATCGTGGGGCAGCTTTACCGGATGACCGACGGGCGGCGCGATTCGGCCTATACCATCTTCTACATGGGCGTGAACGTGGGCGCGGCGCTGGGTACGATCCTCGTCGGTTATCTGGGCGAGACGATCGGTTGGTCGTGGGGCTTCGGGCTTGCGGGCATCGGCATGGTCGCGGGCCTGATCATCTTCGTAATCGGCAAACCGGCCTTGCGCGGCAAGGGCGAACCACCCGTCCCGCTAGCGCGTGGACGTGAAATCTTGCTTTACGCGGTCGGCATCGGGTCGGTCGCGGTGATCTGGGCCTTGATCCAGTTCCAGGATGTGATCCAGACGCTGTTGATCGCCACCGGCGTCGGAATGCTTGCCTATACATTGTACGAGGCGTTCAAACTGCCGAAGGAGGCGCGAGAGCGCATATTTGCGATCCTTTTCCTGATCGCCCTGAACCCGGTGTTCTGGGGCCTGTTTGAACAGGCAGGCGGCTCGCTTTCGCTTTACACCGACAAGTTCGTGGACCGGGGCGGCGTTCCGACCTCGTTGTTCCAGTCGATCAACCCGATCTACATCGTCGTCTTCGCCCCATTCTTCGCCGCGCTGTGGCAATATCTTGGCAAGCGCGGGCTTGAACCTTCGGCACCGGCAAAGTTCGCGCTGGCGCTGTTTCAGGTCGGGCTGGGCTTCCTTGTGTTTACATGGGGTGCGGGCACGGGCGATCCGGCGGTGATGACCAGTGTCATGTTCGTGTTCCTGATCTACCTGTTGCACACCACGGGCGAGCTTTGCCTGTCGCCGGTCGGCCTGTCGGCCATGACCCGGCTCGCCCCGCTGCACCTTGGCAGCTTCATCATGGGCGCGTGGTTCTACATGACCGCGGTCGGCAATTTCGTTGCCGGCAAGATCGGCGAAGCGACGGGCGGCGAAAGCGGCGAGATGAGCAAGGAACTGACGCTTTCAATCTATGCCACCATCGGTTGGTGGACCATCGGCATCGGCGCCGTCGTACTGATGTTGTCGCCCATCGTGAAGCGGTGGATGCATCTCGACACGTTGGAAGACGGTGAGCTTGCAGGCACCGAGGAACTGGCCGAACCGCAAGCGGCAGGGGTTCACCCCGGGCGCGATCCAAGCCCGAGATAAGGCGTGTCACCCAAGAGGGCGATTTTGGGCTGGTATTCGCATGGCCGATGCTGCGGCGTTCGCTGGCCGTGGCGCTGATTGTCGGTTTGATACTCAACCTGATCAATCAAGGGGATCGTCTGTTGGACATGCAGGGCGTGGTATGGTGGCGAGCAGCGCTCACTTTCATAGTGCCGTTTTGCGTGGCCAGCTACGGCGCCTACGCCGCGCTTCGCAACGCATAGGCGGATTCTCAGGCCCGCGCTTCTTCCACGCCGGCGCTGTTGTGGCGCAGCGCTTTCAGCACCGTATCGACGATATCGGGCGCATTCAGGCCCGCTTCTTCGTACTGCTTTTCGGGTGCGTTCTGGTCTTGGAACATGTCGGGAAGGCGCATCGTGCGGATCTTCAGCCCGGCATCGGTCAGCCCCTCATCGCTCGCCAGCGTCAGGACGTGCGCGCCAAGCCCGCCGATGGAGCCTTCCTCGATCGTCACCAGCACTTCATGGCTTGCGGCCAGTTTGCGGATCAGGTCTTCGTCCAATGGCTTGGCAAAGCGCATGTCGGCGACCGTGGTTGAAAGGCCCTTGGCCTCAAGCTGGTCGGCGGCTTTCAACGCTTCTGCAAGACGGGTGCCTAGCGACAGGATAGCGACCTTCGATCCTTCGCGGACGATCCGGCCCTTGCCGATTTCCAGCAATTGCGGCGTTTCGGGCATATCGACCCCGACGCCCGAGCCGCGCGGATAGCGGAACGCGATCGGCCCGCTGTCGTGGCATGCGGCGGTATAGGTCATGTGGACCAGTTCCGCCTCGTCCGCTGCGGCCATGACCACAAAATTGGGCAAAGTGGCCAGGTACGTCACGTCGAACGATCCGGCGTGCGTTGCGCCATCCGCGCCGACCAGTCCCGCGCGGTCGATCGCAAAGCGGACCGGCAAGTTCTGGATCGCGACATCGTGGACCACCTGATCGAACGCGCGCTGCAGGAATGTCGAATAAATGGCGCAAAACGGGCGCATGCCTTCTGCCGCAAGCCCTGCGGCGAAAGTCACCGCATGCTGTTCGGCGATGCCGACATCGAACGCGCGGTCAGGGTGCGCCTTGGCGAACTTGTCGACGCCTGTCCCGCTGGGCATAGCGGCGGTTATGGCGCAGATCGTCGCGTCGGTTTCGGCCAGCTTGGCAAGGGTTTCGCCAAACACGTTCTGATACGACGGCGGCCCGCTGGCGGACTTCGCCTGTTCGCCGGTGACGACGTTGAATTTCTGCACGCCGTGATACTTGTCTGCCGATTGCTCGGCCGGGCCGTAACCCTTGCCCTTTTGCGTCACGACATGGATCAGGCACGGCCCTTCGGCGGCGTCGCGCACGTTTTCCAGCACGGGGATCAACGCGTCGAGATCGTGCCCGTCGATGGGGCCGACGTAATAGAAGCCCAGTTCTTCGAACAGCGTTCCGCCCATTGCCATGCCACGGGCGAATTCATCGGTCTTGCGCGCGGCATTGTGCAGCGGGCGGGGCAGTTTGCGCGCGAAACGTTTCGCCAGTTCGCGCAGGCCAAGGAACTGACCGCTGGATACCAGCCGCGCGAGATACGACGAAAGGCCGCCGACTGGTGGCGCGATCGACATGTCGTTGTCGTTAAGGATGACGATCAGGCGATTGCCTGCCGCTTCGGCGTTGTTCATCGCCTCGTAAGCCATGCCCGCGCTCATCGCGCCGTCGCCGATCACGGCAATGCCCTTGCCGGGCCTGCCCGAAAGCTTGTTCGCGATGGCAAAGCCCAGCGCTGCGCTGATTGAAGTGGACGAATGCGCCGTGCCGAACGGATCGTATTCGCTTTCGGAGCGCTTGGTGAAACCGGACAGTCCGCCGGGCTGCCGCAGCGTGCGGATACGGTCGCGTCGTCCGGTCAGGATCTTGTGGGGATAAGCCTGATGCCCGACATCCCAGACCAGCCGGTCTGTCGGCGTGTCGAAGACGTAATGGATGGCTGTCGTCAGTTCCACGACGCCGAGTCCCGAACCGAGATGCCCGCCCGTCTGGCCGACGGCAGAGATCATCTCGGCTCGCAATTCGTCGGCAAGCTGGCGCAATTGCGCGCGCTCCAGCTTGCGGAGATCGTCTGGCGTGGTGACGTTGTCGAGCAGGGGAGTGGCCGGTACCGCGGTCATGCCACTGCCTTAGCCCGATAATACGCCCTTGTCGAACGGGGAAAGGAGACCATTGTTCAAGCGGGTGAGAAATCGAGCGCGACGCCGTTCATGCAATAACGCTTGCCGGTCGGCTTTGGCCCGTCGTTGAAGACATGGCCCAGATGCCCGCCGCAATTGGCGCACAGAACTTCGGTGCGCGGATAGCCGATCTTGTAATCGGTGGTCGTGACGATCCCGCCCTTCATAGGAGCGTAGAAACTGGGCCAGCCGGTGCCCGATTCGAATTTGGTGCGCGATGAAAACAGCGGATGCGCGCAGCCCGCGCAACGATAAGTCCCGCTACGCTTTTCATCATTGAGCGGTGAGGAATAGGCCCGCTCGGTCCCGGCCTGACGCAGGACGCGGTATTCATCCGTCGTCAGGCGCTTGCGCCATTCGGCGTCGGTCCGTTGCAGGGGAAAGGTCTTGCCCTTTGCCTCGGCCTCTTTCGATCCGCAGGCCGAAAGGATCGGCACCGCTGCCCCTGCCGCCAACATACCCAGCAATGTCCGTCGTGCAAATCTTGCCATGTCGTTGTCCTACTCGCTCACCGCTTAGGCTGCGATGAACGGACAATGATCGGCGGTCATGCCGGTTTACGCCGCCCCGTCAGCCACCGGAAAAAGCTGTTGCGCGACACGGCCGGTCCCGACTTCATCACCGTGCGCCGGAACAAGGTCGCCCCGCCCTTGATGATCAGCGTCACGCACAGTGCCTGCCAGACTATCGCGCCCAGATGCGGCAGCAGGTCCGGTTCGACCGCCGCCCGCGCCAGCATCGAATAAGGAGAGGTCAGTGGGAACAGGATTGCGGCCAGCTCGATCGGCTCGCCCATCGCGCCCAGCGCATAGCTGGCAAAGAAGAATACCAGCAATTGCAGCATCGTGGCCGGCATCGACAGGGTCTGAACCTCGCGCACGGTTGCCGCCAGCCCGCCGATGGTCAGGAACAGCGAGCCGAGCAGGAGATAGGCGAACGAGAAGTAGACCAGCCCGAGCAGCGCGAACATCGGCCAGCCGACAGCCGGCGGGGCGAATGAAGGAATGCCGCCACCGGCGAGCATGATCGCAAGGCCCACGACGCCCCACACCGACAGCCCGACGAGGCTGACGCCAAGCATGGCGATGAGCTTGCCGAAGAACACGGCGTCCATCGGCACCGCTGCGGCGAGCACCTCGATGATCTTGTTCGCCTTTTCCTCCACCATGTTCGACATGACCATGCCCGCAAGCAGCATCGTCAGCAGGAACAACAGCGTCTGCGAAGCCTGTGCCGTGCGGATGCGTTTGCGGGCGGTATCTGCGCGCGCGCTGATGGTCTTGTCGACCGTGACGGAGGGCAGCGTACTGCTTTGTGGTCGCAACGCCTCTGCCGCGATAAGGGCGACGGGACCTTTCCACATGTCCACCGATCCGCCCGGACCGGTCAATTTCGGATTCGCGAGCGGGCCGGACAGCAGCGCCACGACCGGGCTGCCGCTTTTCGCGCGTTCGAGCAGCGAACGGGCCATAACGCGCTCGCCGGGTTTCAGGCGGATAACAATGAACGTTTCGGGCAAGTGCGCTACCGACCCCGAAAGCCGGTCGCGCGCGGCCAGAAAGGCATCGGTTTCGGCCGCTTCCATCGCGATGCCCAGCACCGGGGTCACGGCCTTGCCGCTGACGCTGGCGCCGATGCCTCCTGCCATGCCGATAACAAAGACCGGGAATAGCGGACCGAGCAGGAAGAAGATGAATGACCGGCTGAACAGGATCGCGCCGAAATCGCGGCTGGCGATGACCATGATCGAACGCCAGAAACGACTGAAAGCAGAATGGCTCATGTTCATCGCGCGACCCCTTCAGCGTCCTGTTCCAGCGCGCGTGCCGCAGCCTCGCCGGCAATGGCGACGAATGCGTCGTGCAGACCTGCTCTTTCGATCGACAGCGCCTGAATGCCCGCGCCCCCTTCGATCAGGGCGGTCAACAGCGGCTCGACCTCTCCCGTCAGGCTGAAATCGAACAGCGCACCGCCGGTCGACCGTAATTGCGGTTCCGCTTCCGGCGGCAGGGCCGCGCGCCAGGGGCCGTCGACATTGCGGGTCTCAAGGTGAACTTGCGGCGGCAGCCGGTCGCGCGCGGTGGAAACGAGGCCGTGGAACGGCACCTTGCCCCCGGCGATGATCGCGATCCGTTCGCACAGGCGTTCGGCATGGCTGAGCACGTGGGTCGAAAAGATCACCGTAGTCCCGTCGATGGCAAGCCCGCGGATCAGTTTTTCCAACCGGCCTTGGCTGATCGCGTCGAGACCCGAAAACGGTTCGTCCAGCACGATCAGGTCTGGTTTGTGGACCAACGTGGCGAGCAGCTGCACGGTCTGCGCCTGCCCCTTGGACATCTGGCGGATCTGACGGTCGGCGATATGGCCGAAACCGTATTCCTCAAGCAGTTCGCGCCCGCGCCTGCGCCCTTCGTCGCGCGGTAATCCGCGCAGCGCGCCGACAAAGGCGATGGCGTCCACCGCCTTCATCGCCGGATAAAGCCCGCGTTCTTCGGGGAGGTAGCCGATGCGGTGGGCGATCGCGTGAGGGTTGTCGCTGCCCAGCACGCGGCGGGTGCCGCTGTCGGGATCGATGATGCCCAGCAACATGCGCAGCGTCGTCGTCTTGCCCGCGCCATTGGGGCCAAGGATGCCGAAAATCGTGCCGGCGGGCACTGAAATGTCGACGCCGTCGACCGCGATCGTACCGTCGAATCGCTTTACCAGATCGCGCGCCTCGATCGCCAGGGGGCCGGTGTCGGCATCCGGTGCGGGCGAAGCGATGGCGAATTCGGATGGATTGGGGCTTTTGGTCATGTCCCTGTGCACTTACATTTGCCCCCGATGGCCGATCATTCCGCAAGAACCTGTTAACGCACATGCCCGAAACAACCGGTCCTGTCCTGATGGAATTGCGCGAAAGGCTGATCGCGCGCGCGGCGGAGGAAGGTTTCGCCGCCGTCGGGATCGCCGATGCCGGCACCGATCCTGCCCGCGCCGCCCGTCTGACCGACTGGTTGAAGGACGGAAACCACGCGACGATGGAATGGATGGAAGGCCGCGCGGATCAGCGCGCCGCGCCGCAAACGCTGTGGCCCGATGCGCGCCGGGTGATCGCGCTGGGCATGAATTACGCCCCCGCCGCCGATCCGCTGGCGCTGGCCGACCGGGGCGAGTTGGGGCGCATTTCGGTCTATGCGCAGGGGCGCGATTACCACGACGTCGTGAAAAAGGCGCTGAAGCGGCTCGCCCGCAGGCTGGTCGAAGAAGCACGGCGGGCCGGACTGGATGCAGGGGTGAAGGTGTTCGTCGACACCGCGCCGGTAATGGAAAAGCCGCTGGGCGAAGCTGCGGGAATCGGTTGGCAGGGCAAGCATTCCAACATGGTCAGTCGCCAGCATGGATCATGGCTGTTCCTTGGCGCGATCTATACCACGCTCGACCTTCCGGTGGACGAAGCCCACGTGGACCGTTGCGGATCGTGCAGCAAATGCATGGACGCATGCCCGACCGATGCGTTCCCTGCGCCGCGCGTGGTGGATGCGCGGCGGTGCATTTCCTATCTCACCATCGAACACAAGGGGCCGATCCCGCACGAATTCCGCGAGGCGATGGGCAATCGCATTTATGGCTGCGACGATTGCCTTGCGGTCTGCCCCTGGAACAGTTTCGCTGAGGCCGCGGCGGCGAACATGGCGTTCCTGCCGCGTGCGGAATTGGCAGCGCCGCGTCTTACTGAACTGCTCGCGCTTGACGATGCGGGGTTCAGGGCGCTGTTCTCGGGCTCTCCGATCAAGCGGATCGGGCGGGACCGTTTCATGCGAAATTGCCTGATCGCCGCAGGCAACAGCGCCAATGCCGCGCTGATTTCCGTGGTCGCCGGATTACGCAGCGATCGCGATCCGGTCGTGGCCGAGGCGGCGGACTGGGCCGCCGCCCGGCTGGACCGGATCGCGCTCGGGCCTGTTACGCCGTAGCCATTTCCTTCAGCGCAACGCTGTCGTCGGCCAGCATGTCGCGATCGATTATTGCGCGGCTTTCGACCAGTTTCTTGCCCTGCACGTAATCCTTGACCTTGTTCACGCAGTCGAGCGCGATGACGCGCCCTTCCTTGAGATAGACGACGGAAAAACTGCGCGTCGCGGGGTCGCCGCGCAGAACCGTTTCGTCATGGCCGATCGAAAGTCCCACGGTCTGCAGTTTCAGGTCATACTGGTTCGACCAGAACCATGGCGTCGCCTTGTACGGTTCTTTTTCGCCCATGATCGCCTTCGCCACGATCTTGGCCATGTCATTGGCGTTCTGCACCGATTCGAGGCGAATGACAGCGCCTTCGGCGAAATCGTTGGCATGGGCCGCGCAGTCGCCGATGGCATAGACGTCTTCGAGCGTCGTGCGACAGAATTCGTCGACGTCGACGCCATTGGCGCCCGCCGCGCCCGCCACGATCAGCGGGCCGATGCTGGGCACGATGCCGATGCCGACGATGACCATGTCGGCGGGAACGACGCTGCCGTCGGCCAGCTTGACGCCGGTCACCTTGTGTCCGTCACCTTCGATGCATTCGACCCCGGTGCCAAGCCGCAGGTCGACGCCATGGTCGCGATGTTCCTTTTCATAAAACCGCGACAGGTCTTCGCCCGCGACGCGCGCCAGCACGCGGTCCAGCATTTCGATCAGCACGACGTCGATGCCAAGCTTGCGCAGCACTGCCGCCGCTTCGAGCCCGATATAGCCGCCGCCGATAATGACCGCCCGTTTCGCGCCGGCGTCGATTTCGGCCATCATCCGGTCGGCGTCGGCGCGGGTGCGCACCGCATGCACGCCGTTCAAGTCCGCGCCGGAACAGGAAAGCCGGCGCGCGTCGCCGCCCGCGGCCCAGACGAGATGCGAATAGCCCATCGTCGAACCGTCGGAGAGCGTGGCGACCTTTGCCTGCGGATCGACAGCCGTGACCGCGGTCGAAAGGCGCAAGGCGATGCCCTTGTCCGCCCAGAACTGCGGCGGACGGATGTACAGCCGTTCGAATTCCTTTTCGCGGGCGAGGTATTCCTTGGACAGGGGCGGGCGTTCGTAAGGCGGTTCGCTTTCGCGGCCGACCATCACGATGCTGCCATCGAACCCTTGTTGCCGCAGCGCAACGGCCACGGCCGCTCCGCCATGTCCGGCCCCCACGATCAGCACTTCGGCGTTTTCCATACGGTCTCCCTCCATCGGAGTATGGGCGCTACTGCCCGGATGCGCCCGGTTCAAGACCTGATCGGCTCAATCCCGCAATCGTCCTATCGGTTGGGAAACGGTCGGTCGCTACAGCCCGGCAAGCGCCTGCATCGCGATGCGCAGCGAATGGTGCCTCGCCTTGGGGTCGAAAGTCGACCCGGTTAGCACCAATTCGTCGGCCTCGGTGCGGGCGATCAGCGCGGTGATCGTGGCCCTTACATCGTCGGCGGTGCCGATGGCGCTGACCTCTCGCATGGCGCGCAAACCCGCAAGCGCCTGAGGCGGCAGGCTTTCGCGATAGCCGGGCACGGGAGGTGGCAAGCGGCCGGGTGTGCCGGTGCGCAGCGCGACGAAAGACTGGTCCATCGACGATGCCAGCAATTCCGCTTCGGCGACCGTGTCGGCGGCAAAGCAGTTGGCCGCGACCATGACATGCGGCCGGTCTAGCGATTCGGACGGGCGGAAATTTTGGCGATAAGTGGCCAGCGCATCATCCAGCGCGGCGGGCGCGAAATGGGATGCAAAGGCATAAGGCAGGCCGAGCATCGCGGCGAGCTGCGCGCCGAACAGGCTGGCGCCCAGCATCCACAATTCGGGTGAGGCTCCGGCGCCGGGCATGGCCTGCATCGGCAGGCGGTCGTCCCCTGCGAACAGCGCGCGCAGTTCGACCACGTCCTGCGGAAAGCGTTCCGCCGCGCTGTGCAGGTCCTTGCGCAACATTTGCGCGATGCGCTGGTCGGCGCCGGGCGCGCGGCCAAGGCCGAGATCGATGCGCCCTGGGAACAGCGCGTCCAGCGTGCCGAACTGTTCGGCGATCACCATCGGGCTGTGATTGGGCAGCATGATCCCGCCGGAACCGATGCGGATGGTGCTGGTGGCATGGCCGATGTGGGCAAGGCAGACCGCGACCGCCGAACTCGCGATCCCGGGCATGCCGTGATGTTCGGCGATCCAGAACCGATGGCAGCCAAGCTCTTCGGCCAGTTTTGCAAGGTCAGCCGATTCGGCCAGCGCCTGCGACACGGTGCCGCCTTCGACGACCGAAACGAAATCCAGAACTGAAATCTTCATGCCGAAACCTCGCGCACGGTGGAAAGAAGCAGCGCGATATCCGCGTCGCGGGAAAGTCGGTGGTCACCGTCCTTGATCAGGTGGATGCACACATCGTCGGCGACCAGCGCCTCGGCCAGCCGCAAAGCGGTTTGCCACGGCACGTCGGGATCGCGCTGTCCCTGAAGGATGCGGACAGGGCACGACAGTCCGATCCCGGTGTCGAGCCGCAAATGGGTCTGTGCGTCGCGATAAAATGCGGGGTGATAGGGCGTGGGTTCAGGACCGTAGCTATTGTCCTCCAGCCAGATTTCCCCGCCTTCCAGTGTCGCTTTCTGTTCGTCGGAATAGCCCCAGGCGACGAAATCGGGCGCGGGCGCGATGCCGACCAGCGCGCGCACCGCATCCGGCCCGGCCATCGCGACCAGCTTTTCAGCGACCAACAACATCAGCCATCCACCCATCGAGGAGCCCGCCAGCACGACCGGCACGTCGGCAAGGCCGGCGCCGACATGGGCGATGAGCGCCACGACCTCGTCCCGCCAGCGTGACAGGGTGCCGTCGGCAAAATCGCCCCCGCTATTCCCGCATCCCGAATAATCGAGCAGCAGGCACGCCTGACCGCGCGCCATGGCGTCGGCCATCACGGCCACCGCCTTGCCGCCTTCCATGTCGGACATGTAGCCGGGCAGGAAGACGATCGTCGGCGCGCTGCCAGCGGCATGGCGATAGGCGACCGACAGGCCGTTATCGGTGGTGAAATGTTGAATGGGGGGAAGGTAGGGAACGGTCATCGCCGCCCTATGTAGTGTCGCTTCAGAAGAAGTCGAACTCCTCCACGTCCTTGTCGTTGGTGCATGCGTCGCGGATCGCCGCGAACTCGGCACCGGTCAGCGCGGGTTTATAGGCGTGGTTCTTCTTCACCGCGTCGCGAAAGGCGTCTTCTCGCTCTTCGGGCATGGGGTGGCTGGCGATCCAGCTGGCCCAGTCGGGGGTTTCGCCGGATTCGTCCTTCAGATATTCGAAGAAATCCGCCGTGCCCGCGGGCGAAATGTCGGATCGCGCGAGTTGTTCGCGCGAATAGATGTCGGCCTCGCGCTCCGCCTCTCGCGAATAGCTCATCGCCGCGATGCCGAACACGCCGGTTCCGATATCGGAATTCAGCCCGCCCAAAAGCACGGACAGGCCAAACTGGCGCAACATCGCCTGCATCACGTGGCGTTCGCGCACGTGGCCGATTTCGTGGCCGATCACCCCTGCCAGTTCATCGGGATTTTCCGCTTCCTGGATCAATCCGTCGAAGACCAGCACTTGCCCGCCGGGAAGCGCTACGGCGTTGACCATGTCGAGATTGGCAATACCGACGCGCGTTATGGGCCGGCCGGGATCGAGCTGTTGGACCAGTTTCGCCATCGCCGCGTCGCTTTCGGGCGTATGGCACAACCGGTTGCCGAGATCGCCGATCATCGCATCGCCGATCCTGCGCTCCCAGCTTTGCGGCACGCGCGGGCCAAGCCATGTCGGCGCGGTCAGCACGATGGCAAGCAGAACGGCGCTGATTCCGGCGAACAGGGCGGCCGCCTTGGGCAGGCCAAGCCGGTCGATCCACTTGCCGAATTTCTGCCCGCCCGGAAGGCGCGCGGCCAGTTCTTCGGGAACCGCCCCTGTAAAGACGAGGCGGAAGCCATCGTCGGCCCGGCGCGAGTAAGCGCCGTCGAGCACGCCGCGTTCGACGTAAGTCAGGTCGTCGATGGCGACAGCCATGTCGCCGCCATCCGCGCCGCGCAGGATCAGGTCATCGCCGCCGCGCCATTGCACGACCCCTGCGTGCCGCCGCGCGGTTTGGCCATCATACCAGAACGCGGCGACTTCGGCCCCGGTCATCGCGTCCGCATCCGTCGATGCCTGCTCATCAGATCGCACCCATGTCGAACGCGTCGAGCAGCCCTTCGCCATGGCGGTCGCGACGGGTGGTCGATTGCGTCAGGGCATCGACGTTGATCTCGCCAAAAGCCTGCATGTGCGAGACGAAGAATTTCCAGTGGCGATAGCCAAGGAAGACGAAGCCGAGGCCCAGCGTCACCACGAGCAAGGCGACGTCGCCCAACCCCAGCTTGATCCAGTCCCACGTCTTGGCATCGAATTCGAATTCCAGCTCGCCCAGCGTCATGCCGCCCACGACGGTGCGAAAGAATTTTGCAAAATAGGCCAGCCAGACAAAGCCGAGCACGAAATAAAACAGGAAAACGGCGGCGAAGATCGCCATGAAAAAACCGATTGGCGCTTGCTTGGGTTCGAAGTCACCGTCAAGCCCGATGCCAAGTCCCATCGCCAGCAGCGCGGCAGCAGCGGCAGCCACGGCCAGAAAGGGAGCGAGGTAGAACAGCAGGAACCGTTTCATCAGCGGCCCTGGGGAGGATGTTGAACGGAACGGCATCGGGCCGAAGCTCATCGCGTTCCAGCGTTCGTTCCACAGGCTGACCATCGACCACGGGATGGCGAGGCCGAACGGCAGGTAGCCCGCGATCGTCTTCCACATTGACGACAGGCCATAACGAAAACCGCGTTCGTCGCTGCCGCCGCGAATGCCGCGCCAGTTGGTGCGGCCAAGGCGATATCGGATCGCGCGGAATCGGGCCACGCCCATCAAATAGAATATGGCCAGCAGAGGCGCGATGAACAGGATCGCCCCCGCGACACTGTCGCCGCGCAGGATCATCGCCTGACCGATTTGCGTGGCGACAACATAGGGTATGACGAAAAGCGCGACCACCAGCAGGGCGCCGATCAACAGTTCCAAGCCTGTCCCGGTCCATTCCAGTCGTTCGTCGATGAACCGCGTCCGGCTCCACAGGTACTGCCGTTCGCGCGCCTTGGCCCAGAATCGATAGATGCCCAGCGTCACGATGATGAGCAGCAGGTTGGTAAAGGCGATCGGTGCGAATTCGCGCCAAGTGCCATAAAAGCCAAAGGCGGAATTAGCCTCCGACCGCAGCGTGTTTTCGTCCATGATACTGGCGACCCCCGAAATTTAGACCCCGCCGCCAGACTCCCCGGCGGCGTGCGGGAAGTCAAGGTGGGGTCGCCGGATGTCAGTTGCGGATGAAGATTTCCTCGATCGGCAAGGCGAACAGGTCGGCGATGCGAAAGGCGAGGGGGAGCGAGGGATCGTACTTGCCTGTTTCGATGGCGTTTACGCTCTGCCGCGAAACCTCCAGCAGATCGGCCAGCGCCTGTTGGCTCCAATCGCGTTCGGCGCGCAGGACCTTGAGCCGGTTCTTCATCGCTCCACCTCCGCCCGTTCGGTCAGCGCGCGGAAAAGCTGGTACAGCCCCATGCCGATGGCCCAGACCGGAACCGCCCACCATGCAGCGGTGGCAGGGATGTTGGCGAACGTCTGGAGAAAACCCACAAAGGTCGCCACCGCCAGCAATACGCCGAGCCCCGCCAGCGCGGCCTGGACTTGGCGCATCTTCTGATACTCGTCGGTTTCCTCGACCAGATAACGCCCCATCGTCCAGATCATGTAGAGGATCGGCAGGGCAGGCAGGATGGCGATGGCCCAGAGCAGCGGCCCTTCCGGTTCCAGCCTGTCGCGCGCGATCACCGCGATGGCGACGCCCGCAACATAGGCAAGCGCCCAAGCCAGCGTGCGATTGTTGTACCGCTGCATCGCAGGGGACAGCGAACCACAGGCGCGCTGCCGGTTGCTGGTCGCGCGGGCCAAGGGAATGATGGTGAGCGCGACGACGAAGATTGCCAGCCAGTTCCATGGCGGCGCAATGACCCCCGCCTGCTCGGCCCATGCGATCAGAAGTGCGCCGCCGGTAAAGGCGATGGCCCAGATCCACGCCCGGCGACCGGCCAACCCGAATTTTGTACCCGTCATGCCGACCTCCGCAAGCAATTGCCGTTCGCCAGCGCCAGCGCGGGGAAGGTGAGCACGGCAGCATTGGTCGACCCCGACGGTAGTACGGTCAGGATGTCGAGCAGCGCGATGCCGATGACGGCAGCGGCCCAGATGATGGTGAACTTCTTGATCATTGGTCAAGCCTCCTTGATCTGATGTAAAGCGTAATTGACATAACGCGCTGCGTTAGTCAAGCTTAATTGACATTACGTCGCGTGACCTTGTCGTTTCGGTTTCGAAGCGCAGCAAGCGGAGGGATCTGACTCCAGCACCGTGGGAACCCACAGGCCCCTTTGCGCGCGTGCCGCCATGTGCCATGGCCCGCGTCACCACGGTTCGAGACGAGAGACGATGACGCAACTCCTGAAGATCAGCCTGCCCGACGGTTCGGTGCGCGAAATGGAAGCCGGCTCCACGCCCGCCGATGTCGCCGCCGCGATCGGCCCCGGCCTTGCCAAGGCGGCGCTGGCCGCAAGGGTCGATGGCGAACTCGTGGACCTGTCGCGCCCGTTCACCGGGGACGCACAGCTCGCGCTGGTTACCGCGCGCGACGAGGATGAGGCGCTGGAATTGGCCCGGCACGATTACGCCCACGTTCTGGCCGAAGCGGTTCAGGCATTGTGGCCCGGCACGCAGATCACTTTTGGACCGTCGACCGACGACGGGTTCTATTACGACGTCATGGCCCCGGCCACGCGCGAATCGTTCAGCATGGATGATCTTCCCGCGATCGAGGACAAGATGCGCGAGATCATCGCGGCGGACAAACCGCTCACCCGCGAAGTATGGTCCCGCCAGCAATTGATCGACAAGTGGACTGCCGACGGCGAAACCTTCAAGGCCGAATGGGCCGCCGGACTGCCCGAAGGCGAGGAACTGACCGTCTATTGGTCGGGCAAGCCCAACGAGGACGGTGCCTGGCTCGACATGTGTCGCGGGCCGCACCTGCCTTCGACCGGCAAGCTGGACCCGCAGGCGTTCAAGCTGATGCGCGTCGCCGGAGCCTATTGGCGCGGCGATCAGAACAATGCGCAGCTGACCCGCATTTACGGCACCGGCTGGCTGAACAAGAAGCAGCTTACGGCGCACCTGACGCGGCTGGAAGAAGCAGCCAAGCGCGATCACCGCAAGCTGGGCCGCGAGATGGACCTGTTCCACCTTCAGGAAGAAGCGCACGGCAGCGTTTTCTGGCACCCGCACGGCTATGTCATCTGGCGCGAGCTGGAAGCATACATGCGCCGCGCCATCGACGGTGCGGGTTACCGCGAGGTCAAGACTCCACAAGTCATGGACGCGCGTCAGTGGGAACAGTCCGGCCACTGGGGCAAGTACCGCGAAAATATGTTCGTCATCCCCGACGAAGTGCCGAACACCGAAGACGAGGGCCCGGTCATCAGCGGCGAAGCCGACTGGATGGCGCTCAAACCGATGAACTGCCCTGCGCATGTCCTGATTTTCCGTCAGGGCATCAAGTCATACCGCGACCTGCCCTTGCGCATCTATGAAAACGGCTGTTGCCACCGCAACGAACCGCACGGTGCGCTGCACGGGCTGATGCGCGTGCGCCAGTTCACGCAGGACGACGCGCACATCTTCTGCCGCGAAGACCAGATCGTCGCCGAGGTGCGCGCGTTCTGCGAATTGGCGGATCGGGTCTACAAGCACTTCGGCTTCACTTATTCGATCAAGCTTGCCCTGCGCCCCGATCAGCGTTTCGGCAGCGATGCCGATTGGGACAAGGCCGAAAACGAACTGCGCAACGCAGTTGTCGAAGCCGGCCTTGCAACCGAGGAATTCGGTTGGGAGGAACTGCCGGGCGAGGGCGCGTTCTATGCGCCGAAGCTGGAATGGCACTTGACCGACGCGATCGGCAGGACGTGGCAGGTCGGCACGATCCAGTCGGACCGCGTTCTTCCGGAACGGCTCGATGCGACTTACGTTGGCGAAGACGGCGACAAGCATCGCCCGGTCATGCTGCACCGGGCGATCTTTGGGTCATACGAACGCTTCATCGGTATCCTGATCGAACATTTCGCAGGGCGCCTGCCGGTCTGGCTCGCCCCGGTTCAGGCCGTTGTGGCGACCATCGTGTCCGACGCCGACGATTACGCGACAGAGGCAGTGGCCAAGCTGAAGGCCGCGGGCATCCGGGTGGAAAGCGATCTTCGGAACGAGAAGATCAACTACAAGGTGCGCGAACATTCCCACGCGAAAGTCCCGCACCTGCTTGTCGTCGGCAAGCGGGAGGCGGACGAAGGCACCGTCGCGATCCGCACACTGGGCGAACAGCAGCAGCAGGTCATGACGCTGGATGATGCCATTGCTATGCTGCGGGCGGAGGCGGCGGCGCCTGATTTGCGCTGAACGATCGGTGACAAGAGAACGCCCGCACGGCGCGGTGACGTTCTCTTGCCCGATATCGGAGACCTACTTGACGCGCACGACAGTCCACACATCGGCAGGATCGGCGTCGTTGGTAGCGGTCCACTTGCCATCCTCGGCGAGAGTCTCGGTGTAACAGGTCATCTCGGACTCATCGCTCTGCTTCGAGCAATAATGCGCTGGTTTGTCGAGAGTCCACGTGCCGGTGACGACCTTGCCCTCGGCGTCGGTGGACGTCAGCGTGCCGTCTTCGGCAAGGACCTGCGTCAGCTTGGTCGAACCGTCGGCCGATGTCACTTCGAACGTTCCGGCAGACGAACCGCCATCGATGGCCGCCACGGCAGCAGTTGTTGCAGGCGCCGTGGTCGCGGTTTCTTCAGGAGCGGGCGCGGGCGCTTCTTCGCCCCCCGAACATGCGGCAAGAGTGAAAGCCGCTAGCAATGCTAATTTCTTCATTCCGGTTCTCCCCAACGCGCGACCGCGCGAGGGCGTAACACCGAAATTCCCGCCGGCCCAAGAAATTGTCAGGACGCGCGCAGGCAAATTTATGTGTCGGCGTTTGCCGCCGTGCCGGGTGTCATGCCGGTCTGGCCGCAAACCCAGATCCACAATTCGTCGACTTCCATCGCGGCCTTGCTTTCGGGATCAAGTTCCGATGCGACTTCGCCGTCGCCGGACGAATGGTGAAATGCGGCGCGTTCGCCGAACATGACGGGGCAGATTTTCAGTCCCAGTCCTTCGGCCTTCGCCCGCGCATCGTCCAGCATCCGCGTGGCGCGGGCGGGGACGCCGTTCATCAGGACATGGCCTTCTTTGCCCACGAAGCCGAGCATTTCAGCCGTGGCTTCCAGCGCATGGAGATCGAATGCGCGCGGGCGGCTTGGCACGATGACAAGGTCGGCGGCCTTGATCGCTTCACGGGCAGAGGCGTCGGCGTGGGGCGGGGTGTCGATGACGACAAGCTCGACGCCGGCCTTTATCTGCTTTTCGACCGTGCGGGCCAACCGGGCGGGAGGTGCGGTGATGACTTCGGGCAGGAAATCGCCGCGCCAGTCGGCCCAGGCCGCGGCGGTCGCTTGTGGATCGGTGTCGACGACGACGGTTTTCTTGCCCGCGTATGCTCCTGCAGTGGCGAGATGAAGTGCGAGCGTGGTTTTGCCCGAGCCGCCCTTCTGGCTGACGATCGCGATTGTCGGCATCTCAATTTCCCTCATGACTGCGCGGCCGGGGGCATTCGGGACCGGCGCCAGTCGCCTATCCTACGCTGCAATGCGGCGCGATGAAAGGAAATTGCTGCATATGCGAACAAGAAGCCGGAGGAGGGTCAATTGTGGCGGGCCGGTCTGAAGCATTTCGATCAAATTGACGGCCACCAAAGGAAAAGGCCCCGCTCCCGGATGGGAACGAGGCCTTTGCCAAATTCTGCGTCGCGAGATTACTCGGCGGCGGCAGTCGCGGTCGCTTCAACGGCCGGGGTCGCAGCGGCATCAACCGTTGCTTCAACCGAAGCGTCGACGGCAGCGTCGGTCGCTTCGACGACCGGCTCAACCGGAGCTTCCATGGCGGGAGCTTCAGTCGCCTCGGGAGCGGGCTCGGCAGCTTCCTGGCTGCAGCCTGCGAGGGCGAGGGCGGTGGCGGAAGCGAGAAGAATGAAAGCAGCCTTCTTCATGGTAATTTTTTCCCTGATGCCGCGATTCTCACAATGAGTGCGGCAACGACGATATACACGACGCTGCACTGCAGTGTCCATATTCTTGCCACATTTTGGACTAATTTTAAAATACTGTGTTTACAGCATGTTATGGCGAAATCCGCATAACATCAGCTTATATGAGGCGAATTGTGGCACAGCCTCTATCTTGATTCGACCGTGTTTTCATAGCTTGCGTCGACCACGGGCACGTGGGGTTCGGGACTCGAAATTCAGGCTTCGACCTCGAACGCCTCGATGGTCCAGTCTTCGTTGTCGGCCCCTTCGATCCACTGCTGCATCCACGGGTGTTCCCACATCGCTTCCATATAGGCCTGGGCAAAGCCGGGAACGCCGATGCCATATGTGATGAAACGGCTGACGACGGGGGCATAGAAAATGTCGGCCGCGCAATAAGTGCCGAACAGGTACGGCCCGCCGCGTCCGAATCGGCTGCGCGCTTCGGCCCACAGGCTCAGCACGCGAATCACGTTGGCCTTGGCGTCGTCGGTCAGGGCGTGCCCTTCGATCCGGCGGCGCACGTTCATCGGCATTTCGCGCCGCAGGTGCATGTAGCTGGAGTGCATTTCCGCGACCATGGAACGGCACAGCCCGCGCGCAACGGGGTCTTTTGGCCAGAACCGGTTGCGCCCGTTTTCGCCCCCGATCTTGTCAGCGAGATGCTCCATGATGGCGAGGCTGTCCCAGATCACCACGTCGCCGTCCCAGAGGATCGGCACTTTGCCCGACGAGGGCTGGACATCGTCCCATTCGCGCTTGGTGTTTTCCCACTCTTCGCCGCTGATGTTGACGGTGATTTCTTCGAACGACAGGCCCGATTGCTTGGCCGCAAGCCAGCCGCGCAGCGACCAGCTGGAATAGTTGCGGTTGCCGATGATCAATTTCATGAAAACGCCCCGTTATCTGAACGGACGGGTTAGCGGGGGCAGGACGGAGTGTCGAGTGGGTGGTGCTAAATCGCGGTGAGGATCGCGGTAGACACGAGATAAGCGCCCATGTGCGCGATGATCGCCGCCTCGATCCCGTATCGGATGAACAGCGCGCCAAAGACCAGCCCCGGTAAGGCATTTCCGGCGATTACCGCGATCACGAAGAGCGTGCTTGCATCCGGGACGATTGCGAATAGCAGCGGAAGGTGCCCCGCCGCAAACAGCAGCGCCGCAAGTGACACCGCGACGATCATCGCCGCATAGGGCAACTGAGCAGGCCGCCCCGTGATCCGCCATCCGATCAGGCAGAACAGCGAAACCAGTCCCCAGCGGGTGATTAGTTCTTCACTGATGCCGCCGTAAAGCAGCTTGGTCGCAAGCGGCAGTGCGAATGCGGTGCCGGTCGATTGCCGAGCGGTCGCGGCGTGCTCGATCGCATTTCCATAGCTCAGCGCAAACGCAACCACGGCTAGGCCCGCGATCATCGCGCCGAGAATCGCCGGAACCGCCATGCGGCGCACGATAGGCGATACGCAATCGCGCTGCAGCCATGCATCGACAACGGGAGCATGCAACCCGGTCCGGCGGGTGGCCCAGTCCCCTGCGAAAACCATGATGACCGTCAAGATTGCGGGCTGGATAATGGAAAGCAGCCGGACCACGGTCGGCGGGCCAGGCAGGAGTGCGATCGCTTCGACAGGGACCAGCAGCAGCGATGCGACTCCGCTCAGCCCTGCAATGAGGAGTACTTGCGAACGCCGCATCATCGCTACCGCCGCATTTCGCCTAGCCGCCCTCGGCGCTTTTCAGCACGAAGCCGCGCAGTTCGTCGATGCCCATGCCCTTTTCCGAGCTGGTGATCGCGATCTCGGGAAAGGCACCTGCGTGTTTGCGGGCCTCTGCCTCGGTCATCGCGACAATCCTGGCCAATTCGCTGGCCTTTATCTTGTCGGCTTTGGTCAGCACGACGCAGTACGAGATGCCGGCTATGTCCATCATCTCCATCATTTCGGCATCGACCGGCTTTGGCCCGTGGCGCGCATCGATCAGCAGCAGACAACGCTTCAGCACCTGACGCCCGCGAAGGTAGTCGTTCACCAGATGGCGCCATTTTTTCACCACCGCGGGCGGCGCCTTGGCAAAGCCGTAACCGGGCATGTCGACCAGCCGGAATTCGGGCGGAGAGCCATCTTCGCCGCCGCCGACGTCGAAATAGTTCAGCTCCTGCGTTCGCCCAGGCGTGACAGACGTGCGCGCGATCGACTTGCGCCCCGTCAGAGCATTGAGCAGCGACGACTTGCCGACGTTGGAACGACCGGCAAAGGCGATTTCCGGCACCGTGGGATCGGGCAGGAATTTCAGTTCCGGCGCCGACAAGACAAACGTCACGGGTCCCGAAAAAAGCTTGCGAGCGCGCTCTTCGTAGATTGCCAGGCTGGGATCTTCGGGAAGCGTTTCGTCCACGTCAGCCCTTGGCCTTTCCGGGCTTTTCAGCCTGTTCCTTGGCCAGATCGGCCTTCAGCTTGTCCTTCTGTTCGTCCGCAGCCGCCGCCTTCAATTGCGGGTGACGGGCATAGAGCAGCTTCTGTTGGCCGATGGTGAGGAGGTTCGATGTGATCCAGTAGATCAGCAGGCCGGCCGCGAACGGCGCCATGATGAACATCATGAACCATGGCATCAGCATGAAGATCTGCTGCTGCGCCGGGTCCATCTGGGCCGGGTTCAGCTTGAACTGCAGCCACATCGTGATGCCCAGCAGGATTGCCAGCACGCCAATGGCAAGGAAGCCGGGCGGGTTGAAATCGAGCAGGCCGAACAAGTTGAGAATGTGCAGCGGATCGGGCGCAGAAAGATCGTTGATCCACAGCGCGAAAGGTTGGTGCCGCATCTCGATCGCGACCATCAGCACCTTGTAGAGTGCGTAGAAAATCGGGATCTGCAGGAACATCGGGAGACAGCCCGCAAGGGGGTTCACCTTTTCCTCGCGATACAGCGCCATCATTTTCTGCTGAAGCTGCTGCTTATCGTCTTTGTAGCGTTCCTGCAGCGCCTTCATCTTGGGCTGCACCGCCTTCATCGCCGCCATGCTGGCGAACTGGCGCTGGGCGATCGGGAACATGATCGCGCGCACGATGACGGTCAGCAGGATGATCGCGACGCCGAAGTTGCCGAAAATCTCGAACAGCTTGGTCAGCAACCAGAAGATCGGCTTTTCGAACCAGCGGAACCAGCCCCAGTCGATGGCCAAGCCGAAGTTGGTGATCCCCGTTTCCTCGTACATGTCGAGAACACGGCTTTCCTTGGCCCCCGCGAACAGGCGCGTGGTGCGCGAAACCTGCTTGCCAGAGGGGACGGCCATCGCATCGTAGATGACGTCGGCCCGGAATTTCGCATCGCCGAGCGACCGGTAATTGCTGCTATTCTTGGCGCCGTCCTGCGGGATCAGGGCGGACAGCCAGTAGATGTCGGTAAAGCCGATCCAGTCGGTAACGCCCGTCCCCGCGATCGTGCCCTTTTCGGCAACATCGTCGTAATCGTTGCCAAAGCCGACCGAACCGTCAAACGCGCCGATCGGGCCGGAATGCACGGTCCAGGTATCGACGCTGGCGGTGTTGCTGGTGCGGTTGACCAGTGCGAAAGGCTTGACCGCAACGTCGGTGGCGCCGGTGTTCGCGACCGTCTGCGTCGCGGTGATCATGTAATGTTGGTCAATCTCGAACCGGATCGAGAAAATCAGCCCTTCGCCGTTGTTCCAAGTCAGCGTCACCGGCTTGCCGGGGGCCAGCGGGCCGCCTTCGGCCTGCCATACGGTATTCAGCGCGGGCAGCTTTACGTTGTCGCCGACAAAACCGAACTGCGCGAATTGCTGTGCAGGCGTTCCGTCGGGAGAAAACAGACGGACAGGACCTGAATCCTTGTCGACCGACTGGCGATGGGTTTTCAGCGTCAGATCGTCGATCTTCGCGCCGACCGGATTGATCGAGCCCAGCACTTCCGGCGAATCGATCACCACGCGGTCCGCGCTGCCGAGCGATTGGTCGAGATCGGCCTGCTCTACTGCGATGGCGTCCGCATCGGTCAGCCCGCCTTCGCGGGTGTGCTTGACCGTGGCGACATCCTTTTCGGAAGTGCCGCCCGGAACCTCGCTCGCGGTGGCGACCGGCTGCTCCTTGGGTTCCGGGTAGAAATAATTCAGCCCCAGCTCCCAGCCGAGCATGAGCAGTGCGATCAGCACCACTGCCGTGATCATGTTGCGCTGGTTGTTTTCCACCTCAGAGCCTTCGAATATACAAGTTCAGAAAAATGACTGCCGCGATTGTCGGGCGAGCTGGTCTGCGACCGTCAGGGAACGGGGTCATGGCCGCACCCGCCCCACGGGTGGCAGCGCAATAGCCGCTTGGTCGCAAGCCAGCCACCCTTAATCGCGCCGTATTTTTTCAGCGCCTCTATCGCGTATTGCGAACACGACGGGCTGAACCGGCACGACGGGGGCAGGATAGCCGACGGGCCGATCTGCCATGCCCGCGCGATCGCGATCAGGATCCACTTCATTTGCGCGGCCTCCGCGTCATTTGCCTGGTTACGGTCATTTACGCGGACCCTTGCGCCCGCCGCCGCGCCGGGGCGGATCGCCCTTACCTTGGTGGGCGCGGGCCAGCGCCATGCGCAGCTCATCGCCCATCTTGGCAAAATCGCGTTCGATCCCGCCATCGCGGCCGATCAAAATGTGATCGTGCCCGGCCAGTCCCGATTCGGGCAGGATCGCCCAGAGTAATTCGCGAAAGCGCCGCTTGATCCGGTTGCGCACGACCGCGTTGCCGATTCGCTTGGTCACGGTAATGCCGTAACGCATCCGTTCCGGCCCCAGCCCGTTGGGGCGGACCAAAAGGACGAAACCCGGGCGCGCCACACGCAATCCGCGATTGGCCGCCAGAAAGTCCGCGCGCTTGCGGATGATTTCCGGCTTCACCTTGGGCATCGTGGCGGTATTCATGATCGCTGGTTGGCGCAAAACGGATCTGCTCTCAAGCACGCGCCACCCTGCCGCCGCAAACGGCAACGGCCCGCGAACCCTGACGGGCGCGGGCCGTTGAGCATGGCGGTGCGTCCGGGCAATGCCGAACGCAAACTCGCTTGGCTCAGGCGCTCAGCTTCTTGCGGCCGCGGGCACGACGGGCGCGCAGCACATTGCGACCACCGGGGGTGGCCGAACGGGTGCGGAAACCGTGGCGACGCTTGCGCACGAGGTTGCTCGGCTGGAAAGTGCGCTTCATGGCGAAATCCTCAGAAAAATAACAAAAAGGGCCGCCAACCAAGGCGACCACCTGTGTGGACGCGCCGTTACGGACATGCGCGGCATGAGTCAAGGCTGTGGTTGGGGCGCTCATGCCTCTCGACAGGGGGCGCTCGCCTGCGCCATGACGGGGATCGGCGAATTTCTGGGGGCGTATCAAAGACATGGTCGCATTGGTCCGCACCGTGGCCTATCTGGACCTGGAGGCGCGCAGCGTGGAAGTGCAGTGCCAGTTGGCACCGGGGCTTCCGGCATTCAACATCGTGGGATTGCCGGACAAGGCGGTGGGCGAAAGCCGCGAACGCGTGCGCGCAGCGCTGGCCGCCATGGGCCTTGCCCTGCCGCCAAAACGCATCACCATTAACTTGTCGCCCGCCGACCTACCCAAGGAAGGGTCGCATTACGACCTGCCCGTGGCGCTTTCGCTGTTGGCCGCGATGGGAGTGACCGATGCCGAACAGATGGCCGATCATGTCGTCGTCGGCGAACTGGCGCTGGATGGACGAATCGTCGCGACGCCGGGTGTGTTGCTCGCCGCCATGCACGCCGCGGCAGAGGAAAAGCGCCTGATCTGCCCCGCGGCGCAAGGGGCCGAGGCCGCGTGGGCCGACGGCAGCGCGGTCATCGCCGCGCCGGACCTGATCAGCCTGCTCAACCACCTCAAGGGCACGCAGCAGTTGCCGGCGCCGGTCGCGGGCGCGGTGGAAAGCCCGCCACCTTCGGCCAACCTGCGGCAGGTAAAAGGGCAGGAAACCGCCAAGCGCGCGCTGGAGATCGCGGCGGCCGGTGGCCACAACCTGCTCATGATCGGGCCGCCAGGCGCGGGCAAGTCGCTGCTGGCGTCGTGTCTGCCGGGCATCCTGCCGCCGCTCACCAGTTCGGAAGCACTGGAAACAAGTATGGTGCAATCGGTCGCTGGATTGCTGGAAGATGGCCGCATCAGCCGCGCACGGCCGTTCCGCAGCCCGCATCATTCGGCATCAATGGCGGCCCTGACCGGCGGCGGGCTGAAGGTGAAGCCGGGCGAAGTCAGCCTTGCGCACCTTGGCGTCTTGTTCCTCGACGAACTGCCTGAATTTCACGGCATTATGTAGCAAACGCACCAAGCCAGCGGCGAACATCATCGCCAACAGTTATAGGTGTATCGCTAACGATGATGCCGCTCCTATAAGGAGTGGAATTCAGTGCTTATAGAATGGCTTGTCATAGTTGGGATCGCCCTTTCGCAGAATGCCGCCAGTGAAAAGGGAGACTTTGCATCCACCGGGGATATCAGCGAGGGTCAGGCGCATTACGAACCGCCTACGAGTGCTCATCTCAACCTGATTAGAATACTCGATGTAGCCTCGGATCAGGTCTTTACCGTCCACGCAAATCTTGTTCGTTCCCCCGAAGGGCTCATCCCCGTCGATCTTGCTGATGAAGCCGTAATAGGCCTTGTCCAGCCCTTCGATCTCAACAGCCCCCACGGCGACAGCAGATCGACCGATGTTGACGCACTTCAGTCCGAACCGCATCCACATTTTACCGTTTTCGCGGAAAAAGGTGGGGGTCGCCGCGAACTTCACGATGACCGCGCCAGCTTCAATCTTGGCGAACGCCTGAAAGTTCTTTTCGGCAATCTCGGCGGTTCGACGGGTTTCCTGGAACGTGACAAAAACCAAGCCGACGCCCAATATGCCGAACGTCGTCCCGACAATCGCAGCAAGGCCCATGTAGCGCGTCCAGAGCGCCATGATTTGCTGGGCTTTAAGATCTTCAATCTCGCGCTCGGTAGCCTCGGCCTGCTGATAGGCGCTGTTCTCGCAATCGACGCGTTCAGGCGCAACGCGAGCAGTCTGGCAGTTGGCCTTTATCTCTGCGGCGGTTTGGCGGCTTGCTACTTCGGCATTATGTCTGGCGTTTAATGCGATCGCGCCCTGTTGATCGGAGGCGGTTCTGTATAGAAGATAAGAGAACGCCAGAATTGCGACAGCCAAAATTGCGACTAGTCCAAACGTAAGTCTTTTGCGCCAACTGCTGCCAAGCATTGTATTAAAAACACCGCTGTAAATTTGCCCCGGCTGATCTTGTTCCTGATATTCGGCTCTGTGTCCATCACGCCAATATCAGCCAGCTTGCCGACTAGATCGGCATAGGTCACGCCCCGGCGCTTCAGTTCTGCCTTGAGCATCCCCTTTACGCGGTCTTCCCATTCTTTCTCTGCAACCGGCATTGTCGGCTCCTATGATGTGAAATGTCATCATAGGCGATACGTTTATCATTGACAACAGTTCAATATGTCATCATATATAGTGCAAAAGCACTGGAAACGATGACATGGCACAACACTTTCTCCTCTCCGCAAAGGCTCGCACCCTCTCCCTCAAGGCGATTTTTCGCATGGGCGAGGATGCGGCTTATCGCACGTTCTGCGAACTGCGTTGGCCTGAGAACCAAGGCGAGGCGATCTGCCCGCGCTGCGGTTGCGTCGAGACTTACAACATCACCTCGCGCCGGAAGTTCAAGTGCGTTGCCTGTCACCACCAGTTCAGCGTCACCAGCGGCACGATCTTTGCCTCGCGCAAGCTGTCGTTCACCGACTTGCTGGCTGCGATTGTGATCTTCGTGAACGGCGCTAAGGGCATTTCCGCCCTGCAAGCCTCGCGCGATCTGGACATTCAATACAAGACTGCGTTCGTCCTGTTCCACAAGCTGCGCGAAGCGATGGCGCGTGAAATGGCCGATGCCAAGTTGAACGGTATCGTTGAAATCGACGGTGGATATTTTGGCGGATACGTGAAGCCGGAAAACAAGAAAGAGGATCGCAAGGACCGCCGTCTGTCGTTCAACCGCTCAGGCAAGCGCCAGTGCGTTGTCATCATGCGTGAGCGTGAAGGCCGCTCGCTGCCTTTCGTTGTCGCCAATGAGGGTGATGCAGTTCCTTATGTCCGCGACCGCGTTGGCACCCTCGCAACGATCTATGCCGACGAAGGCAGCGGTTGGGATGCCCTTCACGCTGGTTGGGATACGCACCGCGTCAATCACTCGGTCCAGTTCATGGATAAGGGTGTCTGCACCAATCAGGCAGAAAGCTACTTCTCACGCCTTCGCCGGATGGAAGTCGGCACCCATCATCATATCGCTGGCCCGTATCTCTATGCCTATGCCGGTGAGGCCGCATGGCGCGAAGATAACCGCCGCACCGACAATGGCGCGCAAGCCATGATGGTAGCTGGTGCTGCTATGGATGCCAGCGTGTCGCGCCAGTGGAAGGGTTATTGGCAGCGGGCTTCCTAAAAGTTGAAAGGGCCGCCCTTTAGAGCGACCCTTTCGAAACCATCCGTTCCGCCATAGGGCCGAAACCCTAGTGCGCATAAGCACGGCAAAGCCGGTCAGACTGCTTTCAGCGCAATTCCGACCTAACTGGAAAACCCCGACAACGCAAGGGTTCGTAGCGCCTAAGTCGGCGGAACGGATGGGATTCGAACCCATGGAAGTGTCTGACGACTCCGGCTGATTTAAAGTCAGCTGCAATAAACCGCTCTGCCACCGTTCCTAGATTCGGCATATGCCCGATTCAGAGACGACGCGCAACGCCATCACCGTAGGATAAATCCTATTGCCATCGTATCCGATGCCTTTGTATTGCGGCGTTTTAATCAACAAACCGCAGAAATCCGCCATTTGTATTGACTACGTCGGCATCTAGAATTAACGGCTACTCCGTGCCGTTAATTTTGGCAGCAGTTTTCCACAGTAGAAGCCCACCTTCACCCTTACGAGACGCCACCAGCGTCCGTTCCCGCAGATTACGCAGTGCTGCCCCAATGCGCTTATTCATGGCCTTGGAGAGCGTCTTGTCGTTCGGGTTCAGGTCGCGCTCTGCCATCAGCCTTATCGTGATTGCCTTGGCGTCCATCGGCCCTTCGTTGCGAAGCATGGTTAGGATGGCCCGCGTTACCTGTCCCTTGAACGCATGGTGGCGTGGTGGCAGCGGTTTTGGCTTTATCTCGTCCAGATCAATGTCAGGGTCGAACAGCCGTATGGTGCAATCGACGTGATCTATCTGGATCATCGCCTCGCGTAGCTGGTCCTGCAAACCGTCGATCCGTCCAGCGAGTTCGCCGCGCTTCGCCTTCAAGGCGCTCAAAACATGTGTGTCTGCCATATGATGACATTACGCATCTTGTGCGGTTACATCTATCAGCGTATTGGTGCGTTTGCTACATAATGCCGGAATTTCAGCGCGGCGTGCTCGATTCGCTGCGCCAACCGCTCGAAACGCGCGAGGTCAGCGTGGCGCGAGCCAATGCGCACGTGACCTTTCCCGCAAACGTGCAATTGATCGCGGCGATGAACCCGTGCCGCTGCGGCCATCTGGGCGATCCGGCGCTGGCCTGTTCGCGCGCGCCGAAATGCGCCGCCGATTATCAAAGCCGCGTGTCCGGCCCGTTGCTCGACCGCATCGACCTGCATGTCGAGGTGGACCCCGTTTCGGCCCGCGACCTGGCCCTGCCGCCACCCGCGGAGGGCAGCGCCGAAGTGGCCGTTCGCGTCGCAAGGGCGCGCAATATTCAGACGGCACGGCTCGAAGGAACCGATGCGCGAACCAATGCCGACATCGATGGCGAATTGCTCGACCGCCATGCCCAGCCTGACGAGGATGGGCGCAAGTTGCTGCTGCAGGCGGCGGACGCGATGCGGTTGTCGGCGCGCGGTTACGTTCGCATTCTGCGCGTCGCGCGGACCATCGCCGATCTTGCGGGCGCCCGCGACATCGGGCGCATCCATATCGCCGAAGCGCTCAGTTACCGGCGGCAACCGCCCCGGGCGTAAGTATGGATGGCCTAGGCGCCGACCTGATTGATCGGCGCCATGATGCGCGCCTTGAACCCGGCCGGTTCGTAGCTGAGTTCGGCGTCGCCATCGGGAGCCAGCCCGCGCTGGATCAGCCGGGTGCCAAGACCGAGCCGTTCGGGCGTGCGCGGTTCCGGTCCTCCGGTTTCGACCCAGTCGATGATCAGGCGATCGCCATCGTCGCCCGGCTCCAGCGAGGTGGTGAGCGAGACCTGACCCGCAGGCGTCGACAGCGCGCCGTATTTCATCGCATTGGTGCCCAGTTCGTGCAGCAACATTGAAAGCACCAGCACGGCGCGAGACGTCAGTTCGATATCCTTGCCGTCGCGCTTGACCCGATCTTCGATGGACAATCCGGCCAGCACACCTTCGGCCACTTCGTGCAGGCAGGCGGCGGACGATGTGCGGCGCAACAGGATATCGTGCGCAGTGGCCAGCGCCGATACGCGACGGTTGAATTCATGGACCGGCGCCGGGTCGGCGATGCCGCGCAGGGTGTGCCCCGCGATTGCTTGCACCAGCGCCATCGTATTTTTCAGTCGATGGGAGATTTCCTCGTTCACCGCGCGCTGTTCGGTGACGTCGGTCACGATGCCGGCCACGCCGATGCGGTTGCCTTCATCGTCCAGCCTGTAACGCGATCGAATGTCCAACCAGCGATCGTGGCCATCGGATTCGCGCGTGATGCGAAATTCCCCACGCTCGAAATCGGTGGCATCGTTTAACGCGGCACCGATCAGCGCAGAGCCCGGAACGCGGCGATCGAGTTCATCAAGCCGGAGGGACTTTTGCGGTTCCAAACCGTGGATGCGGCAGAATTCGCGGCTCATCACGATTTCGCGACTGGTGAAATCGATCTCGAACGCGCCGATCTCGCCCACTTCCTCGGCCATCTGCAACTGGGCCGTCGTGCGACGAAGGATCGCGGCCTCTTCCCGCTCCACTTCAAGAGCGATTTCGTGGTCTCGCATCGTCTTGCGCATTTCGAGCTGGGTGATGACCTGCCCGGCAAGCGCTTTCAGCGAGCGATGCTGATCTGGGTCGAGCCCGTCCGGCCGGGGAGCCGTGTCGATGACGCACAACATGCCGATGATCGTCCCGTCGGGCGTGACCAGCGGCGCCCCGGCGTAAAACCGGATGTTCGGTTCGCCAACGACCAGCGGATTGTCGCATGTCCGCGCATCGAGCGTGAGGTCGGGAACCACCAGCAGTTCGCGACTGGCCATGCCGTGACGGCACACGGATTGCGAGATCGGCACCTCGCAGGCTTCGAAACCGATTCGCGCCTTGAACCACTGGCGATCGTCGGCGACCAGGCTGATGAGCGCGGCGGGGGTTTGGCAGATTTTTTGAGTCAGAAAGACGATGTCGTCAAAGCTGCGTTCAGCTTCTGTATCGAGTATCTGGTATTCTTCGAGCGCACGCAGGCGCCGTTCCAAAGTCATTGGGGGGTCGCCTGCTCGATCGCCGCTGTCTCTGGTTCCATACGCCATATCTCGCCGCAATAGCGTGAAAATTACTGATAGAAAATAACATCTGATTTACATTCGTCGCGGTTTGACTCGCAACGTCCGGACAACGCAGAAAGATCGCCATGCCACCCTTTTTCTCGCAAATTCCCATCGTGGCGACGATCCTGCTCGCCGCTGGCGGGCTTCCCGCTTATGCAGCGCCAGTTCGACTTTCAGCCACTGCGATCGCCGACGTGCGGTGTTCAGCGGCATTCGCCATTGTCGCCGGGCGTCAGGGCCTTGGCGTGGCAACGCATTATGACCCGCTTGGCTGGCGCGGGCGGGAATTCATGGTGCAGGTCGGCACCCGCCTGATCGACAGCGGGAAGAGCGAAGCCGACGTCGCCGCCGCAATGCGCGAAGCGGCCACGCAATTGCAGGATGGCGCCATGCTCGATGCGATCATGCCGCCGTGCCTCGTGCTGCTTGACGCCACAGTGCCCGAATTGATTCGCCCAACCTTGCCGCAATGCGTTGCGATCATGCGCATGTTGCCCGGCGGCGGTGCAGGGGCTGGCAAGCTGGAAGCCGAGTTTCGTGCCGAACTGGCGGCAAATGGCCAATCGACCGACGACGCCAATGCCATCCTTGGCGCAGAGGCAACGGGGGTAGAGCAAGTCGCGGGCGAACCCGGCGGTCTCGGTCGTTATGACACCCCGGCCTGTTTGGAACTGGCCAAAGCGGACTGAACGACGCAATATGCATCTTGATGTGGAATCGCGGACTTTGGGGTCGTGCCGCGACAAGGGTGGCGAGGCGATGATCTGGCCACTCGTGCCCATGAACGCTTAGGGGGTTTTGATGGATCTGTTCTTGTTGGTCCTGCTTGTCTTGCTGGCCATATTTCTGTTTTCGAGCGTGCGTGTCGTCAGGCAGGGATATGTCTATACTATCGAGCGCATGGGCCGCTTTACCAAGCCGGCGACGCCGGGCCTGCACATCATCATCCCGTTGATCGACCGCGTGGGGCACAAGATCAACGTGATGGAACAGGTGCTCGATATTCCGGGGCAGGAAATCATCACCAAGGACAACGCGATGGTCGGTGTCGACGCCGTGGTGTTCTATCAGGTGCTGGACGCGGGCAAGGCGGCTTATGAAGTTTCGGGGCTGAAGAACGCGATCCAGGCGCTGACGACCACCAACCTGCGCACGGTGATGGGTTCGATGGATCTCGACGAAACGCTGTCGAAGCGCGACGACATCAACGCCAAGCTGTTGGCGGTGGTCGATCACGCGACCAGCCCGTGGGGGATGAAGATCACCCGGGTCGAGATCATGGACATCCGCCCGCCCAAGGACATTTCGGATGCGATGGCCCGCCAGATGAAGGCCGAGCGGTTGAAGCGCGCCCAGATCCTTGAGGCAGAAGGCGACCGGTCAGCGGCGATCCTGCGTGCAGAGGGCGACAAGCAGAGCCGCATCCTTGAGGCCGAAGGCCGCAAGGAAAGCGCCTTTCGCGATGCCGAGGCCCGCGAGCGGTCTGCCGCAGCAGAGGCGGAGGCGACCCGCGTCGTATCGGAGGCCATTGCGTCTTCGGGTACGCAGGCGCTCAATTACTTCGTCGCGCAGAAATATGTCGAGGCGGTTAGCGCCTTTGCCACGTCGCCCAATGCGAAGACGATCCTCTTCCCGGTCGAGGCCACGCAGTTAATCGGAACGCTGGGCGGGATCGGCGAGCTGGTCCGCGATGCGGTAACCCCGCCTGCGAACGCGGGCACACATATGAACCTGGCTTCGCAGCAGGCCGCTCCTTCGCGCACTGGCACGCCGAGCGTGCCCAGGACGAGCGGGGATTGAAGCGGGCGGCATGGACTGGTTCTCGGATCTCGACGCGACGTGGCTCTGGCTGATCGCAGGCATTGTCCTGATGGGCGCGGAAATGCTCGTGCCAGGCTATTTCCTTGTCTGGATGGCGACGGCGGCCTTGCTGACCGGCCTGATCACCGCGATTGCGGATGTGCCGTTGTCGGTGCAGCTGTTGACGTTCATCGTCTTCTCCGCCTTTTCGGTCTTTGCGGCGCGGCGCTGGCTCGATTATGCCGGGACGGAAACGAGCGACCCGCTGATGAACGATCGCGGTGCGCGTCTTGTCGGCACGAACGTCGTCGTTACCACGGCGTTCGAGGGCGGCGAGGGGCGCGTGCGGCTGGGCGATAGCGAATGGCTGGCAAGAGGGCCGGATGCCCCGGTGGGCGCCCGGCTGACCGTGACCGGTCACGATGGTGCGATCCTGCTTGTCGGACCGGCGCCCGCTAACCATATCGCGGGCAACGAAAAACCTTTGATACAGGAATAGCCCATGTCCGATAAAGCCATGTCCGATAAAACCATGCTGACCGACGCCGAATGGCGCGAACGCCTGACCCCCGAACAATATCGCGTGCTCCGCGAAGGCGGGACCGAGCGGGCCTTTACCGGCGAATACGAAAGCAACAAGGCGTCCGGTCTTTATAAATGTGCCGGTTGCGGCGCGCCGCTGTTCGATGCCGGCACGAAGTTCAATTCGGGCTCCGGCTGGCCGAGCTATTACCAGCCGATCGAAGGCGACGCGATCGAGGAACTGACGGACAGTTCGCACGGCATGGTTCGCACCGAAGTGCGCTGCGCAAAATGCGAAGGCCATCTCGGTCATCTGTTCCCCGACGGCCCAAACCCGACCGGTCTGCGTTATTGCATCAACAGCGCGTCGCTTGATTTCGAGGCGGATAAGGACTGATAGCCGGATTGACCGGGCGACTTCGTTCAGCAAGCGTTACGCCAGCAATGGCCATGTTTCGGCCATAATTAACCAGACCCCTCGTCAGAGGGCATAGTGACAGGCGGCAATGGCCCAGAACAACCGGCCCCGATCATCCGGTCGACGCAGATCCCGGCAATCCGATTCCTCGCCAGGCCGGTTCCGCTGGCTGAAGCGGATCATTTTCCTGTTCGTTTTCCTCGGCCTGCTCGCCGTCGGCGGGCTGGCGATGGCGGTCTGGACGACCAAGAATTCGCTGCCGAGCTATTCCTCGCTGAAGGCGAGCGAGCACGGCCAGACAATTGTCGTCCATGCCAAGGACGGGCGGGAAATCGTGTCGATCGGGCCAAGCTATGGCCGTTGGTTGACCTACGACCAGATCCCCGAATCGATGCGCGGGGCCATGATCGCGGTCGAGGATCGGCGGTTCTACGACCACTTCGGCGTCGATCCGATCGGCATCGCCCGCTCGGTCAAAGTCCGGTTCGATACGGGCGCTTTTCGCGAGGGCGGATCGACGATCACGCAGCAGCTTGCGCGCAATATCTTCCTCAACAATTCGAAGACTTTCGACCGCAAGGTGCGCGAGGCGATCCTCGCCCTGGCGCTGGAACGCAAGTTTTCCAAGGAACAGATCCTCGAGCTTTATCTCAACAAGGTCTATTTCGGCGGCGGCGCATACGGCATCGACAGCGCCAGCCGCTTGTTCTTTTCCCACCCCGCCACCGACCTGAGCATCGGCGAAGCCGCGATCATCGCAGGACTGGTCAAGGCCCCGTCGCGCTATTCCCCGACCGCCGATGCCGAAGCTGCGGTCAACCGCGCGCACACCGTTCTGGCGCTGATGCAGCAGCAGGGCCTGATCTCTCCCGGCGAAGCGTCTAGAGTGAACCTCGATACGATCGAGCTGAAGCCGGAATACGGCCAGAACTCGGTCCGCTATTTCACGGACTGGGTCCTGCCGCAGCTCGACTTCATCCTGCCCGAAACCTACGAGCCGATCGAGGTGTGGACCACGCTCGACGTGGGCATGCAGCGTGCGGCGACGACCGCGATCCAGAACAACGTGCCCAAAGGATCGCAGGGTGCGCTCGTCAGCCTCGACCGCGACGGGGCAATCCTCGCGATGGTCGGCGGGACCGATTACGTTGAAAGCAATTTCAACCGTGCGACCGACGCCCTGCGCCAGCCCGGTTCGGCGTGGAAGCTGTTCGTCTATCTCGCCGCGTTGGAGGCGGGGTACACACCCGACAGCCCGGTCGATGACAAGCCGGTAACCATCGACGGCTGGACGCCAAAGAATTCGGGCGGCGGTTATGCGGGCGAGATCGACGTCCGCGCGGCCTTTGCCTATTCGAAGAATACCGTGGCGGCACAGCTGGGTCAGGAAGTCGGTTTCAGCACCGTGGCCAGCATGGCGCAGCGGTTCGGCATCACCTCGCCGATCTCGACATATCCGTCGATGGTGCTGGGCGCATCGGAAGTGCGGGTGATCGACATGACCCGCGCCTTTGCCGCCGTGGCAGGCAAGGGCACTTCGGTCGAACCATATGGCATCACCCGGGTCACAACCGCCAGCGGGCAACTGCTGTACGAGCGGCGGGCGACGCGCGAACAGTTGCTCGTCGCGCCTTATGTGGCCGCACAGATGACCGACCTGTTGCAAACCGCCGTCAGCATCGGCACGGGCCGTTCGGCCAGCATCGGCAGACCGGTAGCCGGCAAGACGGGCACGACGTCATCGAATAAGGACGGCTGGTTCCTCGGCTTTTCAAGCGGGATCACCACCGGCGTGTGGATGGGCCGCGACGATGCCAAACGCGTTCCCGGATTGCAGGGCGGCACCGCGCCTGCGCGCGCTTTTGCCGATTACATGAAATTCGCCACTGCCAAGCGCCCGGTCGAGGATTTTGAAACCGAGGTTAAACTGCCCGCCTGGCAACTGGAACCTGACGACGAGGCGTGGTTCGGCAATCCGGGCGATTATTATTTCGTCGATGAAAACGGCAATCGCGTCGAACCCTATGGAGGCGGGCCGGACGGACAGTATCAGCCGCCGCCCGACGATGGTTGGCGTCCGGGCGATCCGCCACGGGGCGGATATCGCGACGATCCCGGCGTGCGGGTGGAGGATTATCGCGGCGAGGTCGGCACCGGCAACGTCACCACCGGTCCGCGTGCGGTGGACGAGGATTTCCTTGACCGTGCAACGGGCCGCGACGATCCGGCGCAACAGCAGCAGCGCGCCCCGCAGGGCCGTCAACAAGGCGCATCGGCGCAGCCGCCCGCCCGGCGCACGGGGCCGAGCGGGATGCGGATCATCGATGTCCAGCAGGCGCTTGAAAACAACGACCGCTAGGGCCAGCGCGGTCGCGCTTTTGGTGCTGGCGCTTGCCGGGTGCGACGACGCGGACCGGGGCCGGGTGGGCGTCACGTATGCCGATCATCGCCTGACGCTGCCGCCCGAATTCGTGCGCGACGACAGCGCCATTCCGATCGACAGTAAGGTGGAAGTCTGGAACGCGCCCGGCGCGCAGGTCGCAACCGACTTTGGCCAGCATGGCGCACAGCCCGAATGCAGCGCGGCACTGGGCCCATGCCGCATCGGCAATGGTGCGATCGACGGACGGCCCGCCCTCATTTTGCGCAGCGGTCCGGATCGGGGCGGCCAATGGCGGGTGCATGTCTTTGTGCCACTCCATCTCGCCGAAGGGGCGGGCACGGTTCGCCCCCTGTCGCTTGGCATGATGGCGCATTGCGCGACACAGGCGCGGTGTGACAGCCTCGTGCCGGTGCTGATGGCTGCCGACCTGATCGCGGGGCCGCCGACGTGGGAGGCAAGCGAAGCCGGCCCGCCACCGCCACCGCCAAAGCCTTCGGACCAATAAGAAAAAGGGCCGCCCCGGATTGTTCGGAGCGGCCCTTTTCTTTTGGGCAATCAGCCGATCAACGCATCCGCAGCGGCACGTAGATCGCAGGCTGTCCGCGACGTTGCACGCGCAGCAGGATCGCTTCGCGCTTTTCCGCCTGCACGCTGCGAATGACCGCCTCAAGCTCGGCGAGCGTCGCGACTTCGCGATAGTTGGCCGAAAGCACGATGTCCCCCCGGCGCAGACCCTTGCCAGCCGCATCAGACGACGCATCGACTGCCGCGATCACCAGCCCCTTGGTATCTTCGGATACACCCAGCTGACGCGCGATAGTCGCGGTCAGGGGCGTGACCGACAGGCCCAGCTTTTCAGCGACATAGGACTGGTCGCCATCGGTGCGCGGATTGGCGAAGCCATCCTGCTCCTCTTCCGGATTGGCATAGGACTGGGTCAATTCGTCCTCGCTCGGCCGGGCGGCGACGGTCGCGTTGATCGTGACCCGCTTGCCGTTGCGGATCAGTTCAACCGGAATGCGCGTGCCGGGCGCGGTGTTGGCGACGATATAGGACAGCGTCTGTTCCGGCGTCACGTCCTTGCCCGCGACCTTTACCACGACATCGCCCGCACGCAGGCCCGCCTTGGCCGCCGCGCCGTCGGGCACGACCGACTGGACGAATTCGCCGCGGTTGTGCGGAATGCCGAGCGATGCGGCGAGGTCTTCGCTGACCGGCTGGATCTGGACGCCCAGATAGCCACGCTCGATCCTTTCGCCCGCGATAAGCTTGCGCACGATCGGTTCGGCGGTTTCGGCCGGAATGGCGAAGCCGATGCCGACACTGCCGCCGGTGGGCGAGAAGATCGCGTTGTTGATGCCGATGACGTTGCCCTGCATGTCGAACATCGGGCCGCCGGAATTGCCCCGGTTGATGGCAGCGTCGGTTTGCAGGTAACGGTCGTACGCGCCGCCGCCGCCGGTGGCGCGGTACACTGCGGAAATGATCCCGCTGGTTACCGTGCCGCCAAGGCCGAAAGGATTGCCGATCGCGATGATCCAGTCACCGACGCGCGCCTGACGGCTGTCACCGAAGTTCACGAACGGAAACGGCTTGGACCGCTTGATCTTCAGCACGGCAAGGTCGGATTGCGCATCGGTACCGACCAGCTCGGCTTCGTATTCGGTGCCGTCGGTGGTGGTGACGGTAATCGCCTCGATCGTGCCGTTGCGGCCTTGCGCGGCGACGACGTGGTTGTTGGTCACGACATAGCCATCGGCGCTCATGATGAAGCCGGAGCCGAGCGACTGCGCCTCACGCGTGGTGGGCTGGCCACCGGGGCCGCTGGGGCCGCCGAACAGGCCTTCGAACGGGGTGCCGGCAAACGGGTTGCCACCAGCCTGGACCTGTACGCGCTGACGGGTGGAGATGTTGACAACGGCGGGTTGCAGCTGTTCGGTCAGGTCCGCGAAACTTGCGGGCGCGCCGCCACGGGGCACCACGCGGGCCATTGTGGAATCGTCGTTCTGGGCGACCTGCGCGACCAGCGGATAGCCGGTGGCCAGCGAGACCGCCGCGCCGCCGAGCAACAGGGCAGTGGTGAGCGTATAGGCGTAACGCACGTGTCTAATCCTCTTCGTCTCAATCGGTGTCGAGCGCCGGCGCCCGTGCGGGCAACCGGCCTCTTGCCGGGGTGCATTCCACCCGGATTCGTCTGAACGCGGATTGAATGGACCGGCCGTGGTTCCCCATGCCTAGCGGCGCGTGCCCCTGAACTGACGCAGGTATTCGTTGTCTGCCGACAGGACGAACGAACTGTTGTCGTCCTTCCCGGAAAACACCGTGTCATAGCTCTGCATCGCGCGGTAGAAATCGTAGAATTCGGGGTCCTTGTTGAAGGCCTCGGCATAAGTGTTGGCGGCTTCGGCGTCGGCCCCTGCCCGGATGATCTGTGCCTGCTTCTGCCCTTGCGCGCGGATGGTGTCCGATTCCTGTTTGCGCGCGGTCTGCATCCGGGTGAACGCCGTTTCCAGCGGACGGCCGGCCGGAAGATCGGCGCGCTTGATCCGCACGTCGATCACCTGCGCGCCGTATTCGCGTGCTTCCTTGTCGAGCCCGGTGCGGATTTCATGCATTGCCGCGCCGCGTTCGGCGGTCAGCAATGCCTGGAAACTGCGTGTGCCCAGCCGTTGGCGCAGGACCGAGTTCAGGATCGGGCGCAATTGTTCCTCCAGCCGGTCCATCGACCCTGCGGTCTGAACCATGCGAACGGGATCGATGACGCGGAACCGGGCATAGGCGTCAACTTCAAGCCGGCGCTGGTCGCGGCTCAACACTTCCTGTCGCTGCATATCGACCGCGATCACCTGCTTCGAAACCCAGACGACCCGGTCGATCAGCGGCACGCGATACCAGATCCCCGCGCCGGTCTGGCCGAAATCCTCGTTCGGGTGGAACTTGTTGACCACGGTCACGGGCTTGCCGTTGCGCAGGATCACCGCCTGTTGCGTTTCGGGGACGACGAAGATCGAGGATAGCACCGCGACGATCACGACCGCGGCGGTGATGATCCACACCTTGTAGCTTTGCCAGAGGGCCTCCATCAGTTGGCTCCTTCGGTTGGGGCGGGCGCGGCTTTGCGCTTCATTTCGGGCAGCGGCAGATAGGGAACGACGCCGTCGGCCTCGATGATGGTCTTGTCGGTCTGGCTCAGCACGCGCTCCATCGTTTCGTAATACATGCGCCTGCGGGTCACTTCGGGGGCAAGGCGATATTCGCTGTAAACCTTGTCGAAGGCCGCGGCCTCGCCTTCGGCGCGAGCGGTCACCTGCTCGGCCCAGGCGCGGGCGCGGTTGATGTCGGACTGCGCATCCTGTTGCGCGGCCAGCACTTCGCGGAATGCATCGACCACGGAGCTCGGCGGATCGGCCTTCTTGATTTCGACACCCTGCACAACGACCCCGGCGCGATAAGCATCGAGCAGCGCCTGCATCCGGGTGCGCACCGATTGTTCGATCTGCGCGCGGCCCGAACCGGACAGCGCATCGTCCAGCGTCACTTCGGCGATTGAGGCTCGCATCGCGGCCTCCGCCACTTCCTTCACCGTTTCGTCGGGCGACGCGAGCTGGAAGGTGTAGAGCTTCAGGTCGCGGATATTCCAGCGCACGATATACGACAAGTCGACAAGGTTCTGGTCGCCGGTCAGCATCAGCTTCTCGGCCTCGCCCTCAGGTATCGTGTCGGTGCGGATCGAGGTCACGTCCTCGACCTCCACTTCCTGGATCGGCCAGGGCAGGGTGAATTTCAGGCCCGGCGACATCGTGCGCGAATATTGCCCGGCAGTGGTGACGATGCCCTCTTCCTTGGGGCCGATCTGGTGGATGGACGTGACCAGAAGCCACAGCGCGACGATGCCGATGCCGATCAACGGCGCCCAGCTTTTGCCTCCGGGCGCTTGGGGGAGGCGGGGGAAACCGCCGCCACCACCGCCGCCACGACGCGCTTGCCGATGGCGGAACAGGTCCTCGATGTTCGCAGCCTTGCGCCCACCGGGTCCGCCCGGCGGCGAACTGCCATCGTCCGATCCGCCCGGAAGCCAGGGGTTGCGCGGTTTATCGCTGCCTTCGGAAACAGGAACGTCATCGCCGCTTGCGCCACGATCAGCGTCCCCGCTGCCGCCCGAACCGGGCGCGGAGCCCCACGGGCTTTTGCCAGCCATGGCCAAAATGCTGTCCTTCCAGGACCCACCCTTTTTTATCATGCTCTCCTTATAGGTATCGTCGCCGGCAAAAACAGGGGGTTCGGCATTGGATTTTCGCGCCAATGGTGCGACAGGCGCTGGCATGCCAATAGAAGATGCCGGTGTCACCGCAGGAATCTACCGATGACCGCCCAGAACGCTCCCGATGAAAATGATGTCCGCAACGCGCTGGGCGCAGTGGCAGGCGACCGGCTTGCCAGCGTTCGGCTGGGCCGCGATGCGCTGACCGTCGTGCTCGAAGTGGGCGGGCTCGATACGCTGGGCCGCGACCGGTTGGAGATCGCGGTGCGCGGCGCCTATGCCGATCTGGCGCGAAATTCGGACGAATTACCACCGCTGCGCGTGGCGCAAATGGCGGAACGGGGCGAAGCATCGGCGCACGATTCGGCACCGGTCGCGAAACAGCCGCCCAAACGGCCCTTGCGCATCGTTGCGGTCGCATCGGGCAAGGGCGGGGTGGGCAAGTCCACGGTTTCGGCGAACCTGGCGATCGCGTTGGCGCGGGCTGGCCGTAAGGTCGGGCTGGTCGATGCCGACATCTACGGCCCGTCGCAACCGCGCCTGATGGCGAGCGAGGGGGAACGCCCGCAAGCGCGCGACAAGAAGCTCATTCCCGTGGCTACGCGCTTTGGCGTGCCGATGCTGTCGATGGGTCACCTTGCCGAACCGGGACAGGCCATCGCATGGCGGGGACCGATGGCCGGCAATGCTCTGGCGCAGCTCATCGATGCCAATTGGGGCGATGTCGACACGCTGGTGGTGGATCTGCCGCCGGGCACCGGCGACGTGCAGCTGACGATGATCCAGCGGTTCAAGCCGGCAGGCGCGGTGATCGTCTCCACGCCGCAGGACCTCGCGCTTATGGACGCAGCCCGCGCGGTCGGCTTTTTCGACAAGGCGAGCGTGCCGGTGATCGGCGTCGTCGAAAACATGTCGGGCTATGCCTGTCCCCATTGCGGCGAGACGAGCGAACCGTTCGGGCGCGGCGGGGCAGAGGCGTCGGCGCACGAGATGGGGCACCCGTTCCTTGGCCGCATCCCGCTGACCATCGACATCCGCACCCGCAGCGATGCGGGAGAGCCGCCTGCAGCCGAAGACGGTGCAGCTGCCGAACCATTTGTCACCATCGCGGCACAGGTCGGCGCATGGCTGGACCGGACCCAGACGCCGGAGGCGGTGGGCGCGTGAAGCTTTCGCGGCGCAAATTGCTGATCGGCGCGGCGGCGGGCGGCGGATTGGTCGCCGCCTATGCCCTGATGCCGCGCAATTTTCCCGTGCCGCTTCCCGCGGGGGAGAGCGAACGCGCCTTCAACGCATGGATCAAGATCGCGCGAACCGGCATCGTCACTGTCGCCGTGCCGCAGCTTGAAATGGGGCAGGGCGTCACGACCCTGCTGCCCCGCATCGCGGCCGAGGAACTGGGCGCGGACTGGCGACAGGTCGCGGTCGAACCTGCGGCGATCAGTCCGGCCTATGCCGATCCGGTGCTCGCCGCGCACTGGGGCGCATTGCGCGACACGTGGCTGCCGTCGTTTGCCGACGATCCCGACGATTTTCTGGCCAGAAATTTCGCCAACCAGACCCGACTGATGGCGACGGCGGCGGGCACCGGCATCGCCGCTTATGAAATGCCGATCCGCGAAGCTGCGGCCGGCGTGCGCGCCGTGCTGGCGATGGCGGCGGCGGAACGCTGGGGCGTGGCATTCGAAGAGTGCGAGGCGCAGGACGGATTTATCGTTCACGGCGACAAGGAACTGCGGTTCGGCGAACTGGCGGACGAGGCGGCCAAGCTGATCCCGCCCAGCCCTGCCGTGCTTCGCCCCGATCCCGTGACAGACAACGCACCCGATCTGGTCAGCGGCCCGGACGTGTTCCCCCGGCTGGACGGTCCGTCGAAAATCGACGGTTCGTTCCGGTTTGCCGGCGACATTCGCCTGCCCGAAATGGTCCATGCCGCCATCGCCCACGGACCCTTGGCCGAAGCGGTGCTCGACAGTTTTGACGAAGAAGCAGCCCGTCGCGTCACCGGCTATATCGCACGGGTCGAAGGGCGCAGTTGGCTGGCGGCCATCGGGTCGAGCCGTTGGGCTGCGGAAAAAGCGCTTGGTTTGATGAAGCCACGGTTCAAGGTGGGCCGCGCGATGCCCGACGCCGCGACCATCGCGGCGGGGCTGGATGCCGCACTGGCCGACGGCACGCCCAAGGTATTGTTCGAACGCGGCGCGATCGACGTCGCGCTCGAAGGGTTGGGCGCCAAATCCGAACGCTACACCATGGCGCCCGCGCTGCACGGTACGCTCGAAACGGCGAGCGCGACGGCAAGTTTCGCCAACGGGCGGCTGGAACTGTGGATGGCGGCCCAGGCTCCGGGACAGGCACGGCAGCAGGCGGCGGATGCCATCGGCCTGTCGGTAGACGATGTCGTGCTGTATCCTGTGCCCGCCGGTGCCAGTTTCGATGCGCGGCTCGACCATCGCATCGCGCGAGAGGTGGCGGCTATCGCCAAGTCGCTGAAACGCCCCGTGCAATTGGTCTATAGCCGGGCAGAGGAGCACCGCACCGCCCTGCCGCGTCCGCCCGCCATCGCCGAAATGCGTGCGATCGCCGGACCGCAAGGGACGATCCACGCATGGCATTCGCGCATTGCGGCCCAGCCCGGCGCGCGCGAAATGTTCGCCCGCCTGTTCGATGATGCCACCCCGGAACAGGCGCTGGACCGCGCGGACGGGCTGCACGATCCGGCCAACCTTGCGGGCATGGCCCCGCCCTATGCGATCGAAAACATGCGGGTGGAGAGCCTTTCCGCCAGCACCGGGCTGCCCGCTGGCCGGATGCGCGGCAATGCCGAGGCGCGGGCATGCTTCTTTTCCGAATGCTTCCTGGACGAAATCGCAGGGCAGGCGGGGGAAGAACCCCTGTCTTATCGCATGGCGATGCTGGGCGGAAACCGGCGCATGGCCGATTGCCTGCAGGGCGCGGCGCAATTGGGTGAATGGGACGGCGGGGGCGACGGCACGGCGCAGGGCATCGCCTGCTGGCAGATGGCCGATCCGGCGGGACGGCCCGACGGCGGCGCACGCATCGCGGTGATCGTGCGCGCCCGTCCCGGCGAAACCGGGGTCGAAGTTTCGCACATCTCCGCCTGGTGCGATATCGGGCGGATCATCCATTACGAACTGGCGCTGCAACAGGTCGAAGGCGGGCTTATTTTCGGCATGAATGCCGCGCTCGGCCTTGGCGCGACATACGACGGCGGATCGCCGCGGGAACGGACGCTGGCGGCCTTGCGCCTGCCGGGCCTGTCCCGCTTGCCCGAAATCAGCGTCGGATTTGCCCAGAATGACGCGCCTCCGTTCGATCCGGGTGAAATCGGCATGGTCGCGGTGGCCCCGGCACTGGTCAACGCGCTTCACGCCGCGACCGGCAAGCGGTTCCGCGATCTGCCGATCCCGATGGCGCAAGTGACGCTGGCGCCATCGGCCAAGCCCGCGGAGCCGGTTGTGGCGGAGGGTGAGGCCGGGGCAGGCGGCGATCCCGCTCTGCCGGATGCGCAACCTTCGGTCCTGCCCGACGGGTCGGTGGTCGATGCCGGGAGCTACGATTGATGGAAACCACGCCTGTCGCCGCAATGCCCCGCCCCGCCGACCATCCCGCCGCGCCGACCGGGAAAGTCGCGGTCCTGCTCGTCAACCTTGGCACGCCTGACGCGCCGGAACCGGGCGCGGTAAAGCGCTACCTTGCGCAATTCCTATCCGATCGGCGCGTCGTGGAAATCCCGCCGATCATCTGGCAACCGATCCTGCGCGGCGTGATCCTGACCACCCGGCCCAAAAAATCGGCGCACGCCTATTCGCTGGTGTGGGGCAAGGACGGTTCGCCGCTGGCAGCGATTACCGCGCGACAGGCCCGGGCGCTTCAGTCGCGGTTGGGCGATGCCATCACCGTCGATTGGGCGATGCGCTACGGCAATCCCTCCATCGCGGAAAAGGTCGCCGCGCTGAAGGATAAAGGGCACGATCGCATCCTGTTCGCACCGTTGTATCCGCAATATTCAGGGGCGACGACGGCAACGGCGGTCGATGCGCTTGGCGCGGCGCTGGGCAAAATGCGCTGGCAGCCCGCGATCCGCACGCTGCCGCCCTATCACGATGCACCAGCCTATATCTCGGCGCTGGCCGACGACCTCACCGCTCAGCTTCGCCAGTTGACGCAGCTGCCCGAGGTCTTGTTGCTGAGCTTCCACGGGATGCCCGAGCGTACGCTGCACCTTGGCGATCCATATCACTGTCATTGCCGCAAGACCGCGCGCCTGTTGGCAGAGGCGCTGGCGCCGATATTCCCCGAGATGCGCGTCGACATCACGTTCCAGTCGCGATTCGGCAAGGCAAAGTGGCTGGAACCTGCGACCGACGTGACGATAGCGGCAGAGGGACAGGCTGGCACACGCCGTATGGCGGTGGCGATGCCCGGTTTTTCCGCCGACTGCCTCGAAACGCTTGAGGAAATCGCGTTGCAGGGCCGCGACACGTTTCTTGCGGCCGGCGGCGAAAGCTATGACGCGCTGTCCTGTCTCAACGACGGCGAACCGGGGATGGCGATGCTGGAATCGTTGGTGCGCAACGAATTGCAGGGGTGGGTCTGAAGGTCGCAACGACGGCTATGGTCTAGCCGCTGGGCTACTCCTCCAGCTCGATGTCCCAATAAAGCCAGTCGCGCCAAGTTTCGTGCAGGTAATTGGGCGGAAAGCCCTTGCCGCGTTCTTGCAATTGCCAGCTGGTCGGGCGGATCGGCGATACCTGCAGCGCCATCTTTGCCTGTTTCGGCGTGCGTCCGCCCTTCTTCATGTTGCACGGCGCGCAGGCGGTAACGATGTTTTCCCAACTGGTGATCCCGCCCAGCCGGCGCGGCATGACATGATCGAACGTCAGATGTTGCGGGCTGCCGCAATATTGGCAGGAAAAACGATCGCGCAGGAACAGGTTGAAACGGGTGAAGGCCGGGAATTCGGACGGTTTCACATATTGCTTGAGCGCGATCACCGAGGGGATCTGCATGTCCAGCGAGGGGGAGTGCACCAGACGTTCGTAGCTGGCGACGATATCGACCCTGTCGAGGAAGACCGCCTTGATCGCAGTCTGCCATGGCCAGACGCTGAGCGGATAATAGGATAGCGGCGTGTAATCGGCGTTCAGGACCAATGCGGGGCAACTGTTGAGCTTTCTGGCGGGATCGTCGTCCGCCCGCGAAAGCCTTGCCCGTGTTTCGATCAGGCCCTGCTGGAACATCGTCCTGTGCGCCCCCTCAATACCTTGCCCGATTGTTGGGCAGCCCCCGGCGGCGGCACGGGGTGTCCGCTTCGGATCGCGCTGTGACAGGCGAGCATGACCGGGTGATGACGCTTCACATGGTGAAATCAGCATGACCGGGCGCGAAGGGCAAGAGGGGAACGCACAGGGTTTCCACAACTCGGTGCACAGCTTTGTCCCCCTGTCATCCACAAGTGCGAAGCGCTATCGCAGGGGGCATGGAGACCGTCACCCGCTTTGCGCCGAGCCCGAACGGCCCGCTGCACCTTGGCCATGCATGGTCGGCGATCGTCGCGCACGATCTGGCGCGCGCGAGAGGCGGGCGTTTTCTTGTGCGGATCGAAGATATCGACGGGGCCCGCAGCCGCGCCGAATTCGCCGAAAGCGCGTTGGAGGATCTCGCTTGGCTGGGGCTCACATGGGATGGCCCGGCGATTCGCCAGTCGGAACGGGTCGACACCCATGCCGCTGCGGTGGAAGACCTGAAGGCGCGCGGACTGGTCTATCCCTGCCACTGCACGCGCGCCGAAGTCGCAGCGGCGGCGCGCAAGATCGGACCCGATGGCCCGGTCTATCCCGGCACTTGCCGCGATGCCGCGTTCGTTCCCACCGGGCCGGTCGCATGGCGGCTGCACATGGATAGGGCGTTGGCGAAGGCTGGGCCGCTGACGTGGTATGACGAGCTTGCGGGCGAACAGGTCGCGAACCCCGGCCTGTTCGGCGATGTCGTTCTGGCGCGAAAGGATGCGCCGGGCAGTTATCACCTTGCCGTCACGCTCGACGATGCGGCCGATGGCGTGACTGTGGTGACGCGCGGCGCCGACCTGTTCGCATCCACCCACGTACATCGGCTATTGCAGGCGCTGTTCGCACTGCCGGTGCCGCAGTGGCATCACCATGCGTTGTTGCTGGACGAAACCGGCGAAAAGCTCGCCAAGCGTCGCGGTTCGCCATCGCTTTTCGACCGGCGGCTGGCGGGTGAGGATGGGCGCGCACTGGCCGATGCCCTGCGCGCCGGACAACTGCCTTCGAACCTCACCTTTTCGAGACTCGCAAATGGCGGCGAGAATGCCTAACTGGTTACCATGAAAATCATCCTCATCATCGTTCTCGTGGCGCTGGTCGCCATGGTCGTCGTCTCGCTGGTCCGCGGCATCATCGCGTTCCTCCAAAGCACCAAGATGGACCTCGAAAGCGGGGACGAACGGGTGCAGGAAATGCAGCTGCGCCAGAACCGGGCGATGACTTCTCGAATCAAGTATCAGGCAGCGGCCGTGGGCATCGCCATGCTGCTGCTCGCGCTCGCCAGCTGATCGGCGCGGAACCTTGGTCAAGCTCAACAAGATTTACACCCGCACCGGCGACGACGGCACAACCGGCCTCGTCGACGGATCGCGCCTGCCCAAAAATGCCGCGCGGATGGAAGCGATCGGCGCAGTGGACGAAGCGAATTCGGCAATCGGCCTTGCAATTGTCGCACACGAACCGGGTGCAACCCGCGATGCTCTGATCCGGGTTCAGAACGACATGTTCGATCTTGGCGCCGACCTTGCGACGCCGGGGGACGATTTCACGCCCGGCGAAATGACGCTGCGCATGATCCCGGCACAGGCCGATTGGATCGAGGCGCAGATCGACAGCGCGAACGAGCATATCGCACCGCTGACCAGCTTCGTCCTGCCGGGCGGCAGCGAGGGAGCGGCAAGGCTGCATGTCGCGCGCGCTTCGGTGCGGCGGGCGGAACGGTCGATCGTCGCGCTGGCCGCGGGCGATTCGGTCAATCCTGCGGCGCTGACTTATGTGAATCGGTTGTCGGACATGCTGTTCGTGCTGGCCCGCGCGGCCAATGCGAACGGGCAAAGCGACGTACTGTGGGTTCCCGGCGCCAATCGCTGATATTTGCGGTCACGGGATGGCCGCGCCGCGATCCTGATTGGCGCTTGTTTGCAATTGCGATGCCGGGGAACCTGCGGGCCCGGCAACCGTAAGTTCGACAAGAACGAACAGAAGGACCCTACGATGGCCGACAAAGACAAGATTGCGCCCGAAAACTTCAACGACGAACAAAACGACGAAGATGCGCAGGCGCAGACCGTTGCTGACGAGGCGATTGGCCGCGCGACGAGCAGCTTCGGCCTTTCGGACAGCGAAAAGCCCAAGGGTTCGATTACATCGGACGACGACGATGTCGAGGACCTGGTCGATACCATGAAGAAAATGGAAAAGGGCGGCATCGACATGTCCGCCTATCGCGGCGAACCGAACATGGACGACAACGAAAACAAATACGGCAAGTCGAACGTGATGGAAGACGAACCCGGCAGTTCCGATAGCTAAATCGAGGTCAGTCCTCTCTGGCTGAAATCACGAGGTCGAGCGGGTTGCGTGCAGCTTCCCGCTCGGCCTCGTTTTCGAATGCGATGTCGAGATCGGGTTCGGCGTCGTTCATCGCCAGCAGGGCCCAGATGACGAACCGCTTGGCCGGATCGCGCTCAAGCCCGAATTCGACCCGCATCCGTTCGACCCCGGCTTCGCGCGCGGCGGGCGCGATCGCGTCCATGTCGGTTGTGCCGAAAAAGCGCAGCAGCAGATCGTCGAATTGCATCAGCGGGTTCCTGTTGTCGCCATGCTTGCCCCATGCAACGGGCAGATCGCGATGGCCAGCGTGAACCGACCAACGGCCACCGTTCAAGCTTCGCGATGTGTTCTTGTCATGCGGGGCCATCGCCGGCGTCGCGTTTCAGCGCGTAAAGCATGTCGAGCGCTTCACGCGGCGAAAGCGCATCGACGTCCAGCGTCCGCAAAGCTTCGCGCAAAGTGTCGCACTGTTCGACTTCAGCCTCTGCCGCCGCGGCGAACAGCGGCAGGTCGCCAAGGCCAGCTCCCAGCCCGCCGGTTGCGACGCGGCCCTTCTCCAGCTTGTCGAGGATGGTCTTGGCTCGCGCGATGACAGGTTTGGGCAATCCCGCCAGCCGCGCGACGGCCAGACCATAGCTGCGATCGGCCGGACCTTCGGCGAGTTCATGCAGCAACACCAGATCGCCCTTCCATTCGCGCGCGCGGGCATGGTGGAGCGAGAGGGCGTCGCAGGTTTCGGCAAGCCGCGACAGTTCATGATAGTGAGTCGCGAACAGGCACCGGCAACGCACCGTTTCGTGCACCGATTCGGCCACTGCCCACGCCAGCGCGAGCCCGTCGTAAGTGCTGGTGCCGCGCCCCACTTCGTCGAGGATCACGAAACTGCGGGCGGTCGCCTGCGACAGGATGGCGGCGGTTTCCACCATTTCCACCATGAAGGTTGAACGTCCGCGCGCCAGGTTGTCCGACGCGCCCACCCGGCTGAACAACCGGTCGACGATGCCGATCTGCGCTGCTTGCGCAGGCACGAAGCCGCCAGCTTGCGCCAGAAGGACGATCAGCGCGTTCTGGCGCAGGAACGTCGATTTGCCGCCCATGTTCGGGCCGCCGATCAGCCACAAACGGTCGCGTTCGGACAAAGAGCAGTCGTTGGCGACGAACCTGTCGCCCGATGCGGCCAGCGCCGTTTCCACCACCGGATGCCGTCCACCGGTTACGATCAGGGCGTTGTCATCGCGGATTTCGGGCAGCGTCCAGCCGCCTTCGGCCGCGCGCTCTGCCTGTCCTGCCGTCACGTCGATGCGGGCCAGTGCCTGTGCCGTGGCCGCGATCGCTTCCTTTGCCGCGACAGCGCGTTCGACCAGTTCCTCGAAATGCGCATCCTCCGCGGCCAGCGCCCGGCCGCCCGCTTCGGCAATTCGGCTCGCCTCTTCATGCAGGGCCAAGGCGTTGAAACGCACCGCGTCCTTCATCGTCTGGCGATGAGTGAACCCACTGTCGGGGGCCATCAGCCCGTCGGCGTGGCGGGCCGACACCTCGATGAAATAGCCCAACACGCCGTTGTGTTTGATCTTCAGCGTGGCGATGCCGGTTTCGTCGCGGTATTTCGCTTCCAGCGCGGCGACGGCGCGACGGCCGTTTCGGGAGATCGTGCGCAATTCGTCGAGCGCGGCGTCGTACCCTTCGGCGACGAAGCCGCCATTGCCCCGTTCGGTCGGGGGCGAGGGGACCAGCGCGCGGGTCAGCAGTTCGACCAGCGCGCCATGCCCCGAAAGCACCGGCAGCAACCGCCGGAACAGCGCGGGCAACGGATCGACCTGCTGCAACAGTTCGTGCAGGGTGCGGGCCTCGCTCAACCCGTCGCGCAATTGGCCAAGATCGCGCGGGCTACCCCGGCCAGCGACGATCCGGCCCAGCGCGCGACCGATGTCGGGCAGCGCGCGCAGCGCACGGCGCAAGTCTTCGCGCCACAGCGGATCGCCATGCAGCCATGCGACCGACTCCAGCCGTTCGCGTATCGCGCCCGCATCGGCAAGCGGGGCGGACAGGTCCTCTGCCAGCTGCCGTGCGCCCGCGCCGGTCAGGCAGCGGTCGATACAATCAATCAAGCTGCCCTTGCGCGTTCCGCCGGTGGATATGGTGACCTCAAGGCTGGCGCGCGTCGCCTCGTCCATCGCAAGGTGCCCGCCTGCCTCGCGCAATCGCGGCGGCAGTATCAGAGGTAGCGTGCCGCGCCCGACGTGGTCGAGATAGGCGATCAGGCCGCCCGCCCCCGCCATGTGCGCCCGGTCGAACGCGCCGAATGCATCGAGCGTGGCGACACCATGCAGCGACTTCAGCCGCGCCTCGCCCGCTTCGCTTGAAAATGTCGCGCGAGGGCGTTCGATGCTGCCGTCGGGCATCCCGGCCCACCCTTCGGGCACGACGATCTCTGCCGGGCCGATCCGCGACAGGGCTGCGGCGACGCCATCGGCGGCCACGCATTCCAGCGCCATTTCGCCGGTCGAGATGTCGATCGCCGCGATTCCGACCGTATCGCGCACCGGCGCGAGAGCAGCCAAAACGTTGGCGCTGCGCGATTCCAGCAACGTGTCTTCGGTCAGCGTGCCTGCCGTCACGAACCGCACGATGTCACGCGCGACGAGCGATTTCGATCCGCTGCCTTCGCGCTTGGCCCGCGCTTTCGCTTCTGCCGGGGTTTCGACCTGTTCGGCGATGGCGACCCGGCATCCGGCGCGGATCAGGCGGGCAAGGTAGCTGTCCGCGGCATGGACCGGCACGCCGCACATCGGCACCGGTTCTCCATTGTTTTCCCCCCGCGACGTCAGTGCGATGTCGAGCACGGCGGCGGCCTTTTTCGCATCGTCGAAAAACAGTTCGAAGAAGTCGCCCATGCGGTAGAACAGTAGGCAATCGCCCGCCTGCTCCTTCAGCGCGAAGTACTGCTGCATCATCGGGGTTGCGCCGCCGGCCATGCCCGGTGGCGTAGCGACGCGCGCTCGATTCGGCCAAGCCGTAGCCGCGCCTTGTCCCCGCCTGTTCCCCAACCGATGATCCGCTGGCCAAGCCCTCTAAGCGTTGCCCCTATCCAAAAGGCCATATCGCGCTATAGGCGCAGCGGACGCGACATTACTGATGGAGGGCTCATTGGCCGACGATGACAGCAAGGCGAAAGTCACCTTTACCGAGCGTGAGGCGCTTTTCTATCACTCGACGATCCGTCCCGGAAAGATCGAGATCATCGCGTCGAAACCGATGGCGACCCAGCGCGATCTCTCGCTCGCCTATTCGCCCGGCGTCGCCGCGCCGGTCGAAGCGATCGCTCGCGACCCGTCGCTTGCCGCGATCTATACCGCGCGTTCCAACCTTGTCGCGGTCATCACCAACGGCACCGCCATCCTCGGCCTCGGCAACCTGGGCGCGCTCGCGGCCAAGCCGGTGATGGAGGGCAAGTCGGTCCTGTTCAAGCGGTTCGCCGACGTTGATTCCATCGATATCGAGCTGGATACCGAAGATCCCGAGGCCTTCATCAACGCGGTCGCGCTGATGGAACCCACGTTCGGCGGCATCAACCTCGAAGATATCGCCGCGCCCGAATGTTTCATCATTGAACAGGCGCTGCGCGAGCGCATGAAGATCCCGGTGATGCACGACGACCAGCACGGCACCGCGATCATCGCGGCGGCTGGCCTGATCAACGCCTGCCACCTGACCGGCCGCAAGATGGACGAAATCAAGATGGTGGTGAATGGCGCCGGCGCATCGGCGCTGGCCTGCACCGCGCTGATCAAGGCGATGGGCGTGCGGCACGACAACGTCATCGTCTGCGACCGTTCCGGCCCGATCTACCCTGGCCGTGCCAACGTGGATCAGTGGAAGAGCGCGCATGCGGTGGAAACTGACGCCCGCAGCCTCGAAGAAGCGCTGAAGGGCGCGGACGTCTTCCTCGGCCTATCGGCGGCGGGCGCGTTGAAGCCCGAATGGGTCAAGGACATGGCCGACCAGCCGATCATCTTTGCCATGGCCAACCCGACGCCCGAAATCAGCCCCGACGAAGCGCTGGCCGTGCGCCCCGACGCCATTATCGCCACCGGCCGGTCGGACTATCCGAATCAGGTCAACAACGTGCTGGGCTTCCCCTTCATCTTCCGCGGCGCGCTCGACGTGCAGGCGACCGCGATCAACGAAGAAATGAAGATCGCCGCCGCCAACGCCATCGCCGCGCTGGCCCGTAAACGCGTACCCGAAGAAGTGGCCGCCGCTTATGGCGTCAATCACCAGTTCGGCCGCGATTACATCATCCCCGCACCGTTCGACCCGCGTCTGATGGAAGTCGTGTCGTCCGCGGTCGCCCGGGCCGCGATGGAATCGGGCGTCGCCAAGTCGCCGATCGCCGATTTCGACGAATATGCCCTGCGGCTGAAGGCGCGGCTCAACCCCACGACTTCGGCGCTTACGTCCGTTTATGAACGGGCCAAGGCCAATCCCAAACGCGTCGTCTTCGCCGAAGCGGAAGAGGATGTCGTCCTGCGTGCGGCTATCCAGTTCCGCGATTTCGGATATGGTCACCCCGTCCTCGTCGGCCGTACCGAAAAGGTGAAGGACAAGCTGCGCGAGCTTGCCGTCGAAGATCCGGACAGCTTCGAAATCCAGAATTCGGCCGATTCCGAACACGTCGAAGAGATGCAGGATTATCTCTACGCACGATTGCAGCGTCGTGGTTATACCGAACGCGACGTGCGCCGCATGGTCAATCAGGACCGCAACGTCTTCGCCTCGCTTCTCCTCGCCACGAACAAGGCCGACGCGATGATTTCGGGCCTGACCCGCCCCTTTGCGCAGACGATGCGCGAAGTGCAGCAGGTGCTCGACCCCAAGGCGGGCGAGATTCCGTTCGGCATCCACCTGATGATCGGCAAGAACTATACCGTGTTCCTGGCCGACACGACGATCAACGAACGCCCCGACGCCCGCGAACTGGCACACATCGCCAAGGAAACCGCCAAGGTCGCCCAGCGGCTGGGCCACGAACCGCGCGTCGCGTTCCTTTCCTATTCCACGTTCGGCAACCCGTCGGGCAAGTGGCTGGAAAACATTCGCGATGCGGTCCACCACCTCGATGCCGAGGGCGTGGATTTCGAGTACGAGGGCGAAATGGCGCCCGATGCCGCGCTGAATCCTACAGTGATGAAGCTCTATCCCTTCAGCCGCCTGTCCGCCCCGGCCAACGTGCTGATCATGCCAGGTCTGCAATCGGCCAACCTGTCGGCGAAATTGCTGCGCGAACTGGCCGGTGCATCGACAATTGGCCCGATGCTGGTCGGCATGGAAAAGCCGGTGCAGATTGCGCCGATGACCGCGATCGCGCCCGACGTTCTGACGCTGGCCGTGCTGGCGGCGGCCGAAGTCGTCGGCTGACACCGGCGCGGGCGATGTTGCGCCAACGATGACGCTTCGGGGTCAGCCGGCGTTGTTCTGGGCCGGATGCGCGGCGATCGTCGCGGGCGCTATCCTGCACGTGCCGATGCTGGCCATGGGCTATGGCATGGGCGGCGGTGCCGTTGGCATCCGCCTTGTCGGCATGCCGATGGATGGGTGGATGACGGCGGGCATGGCGCTGATTGCGCTCGGCCTGCCGCTGGCGCTCGTCGGGGCCATGCCGCGCCGGATCGTCCATGCCGACGATCTTGGCAACACGGTGTACGAAGCTGCCGATGATGCCCCGCTTACTTCGCGCCACGCGCTGGTCGTCGGCGTGCTGTTGCTGGGCCTCATCATCGATACGATGAAACCCGCGACGCTGGGTTTCGTGCTGCCCGGCGTTCGCGATGAATACGGCATCGATGCCGATACCGCCGCACTGCTGCCTTTCGTGGCGCTGACGGGCACCACGGTGGGATCGCTGCTCTGGGGATGGTTGGCCGACATCTGCGGGCGCAGGACCTCCATCCTGCTCTCGACGGTCCTCTTCGTGGCGACTTCGCTGTGTGGGGCGATGCCGGACTTTTCGTGGAACCTCGTCATGTGCTTTGCCATGGGCGCGTCGGCGGGCGGAATGCTGCCCGTGGTTTATGCCTTGCTGGCCGAAATCATGCCGCCAAGGCACCGCAGCTGGGTGCTGGTCCTGATCGGAGGGGTCGGCTCGGTTGGCGGCTATCTTGCGGCCAGCGGTGCGGCATGGCTGCTTGAACCGCTGTTCGGCTGGCGCAGCCTGTGGCTCCTTGGCATGCCCACCGGGCTGCTGCTTTTGGCCTTGGCGCGGTGGATTCCCGAATCGCCGCGATTTCTGCTGGCACAAGGTCGCAAGGCCGAACTGGATCGGCTCGTCCGCGATTTCCGCTTTATCGCCCGCACGATTGCGCCAGATGCTGCCGATGCCGTCGCGGTAACGAAGCCGCGCCGTCGACTTGGCGGCGCTCTGGTCCTGACCGCGCTGGGGTGGAGCGTGGTGACTTTCGGTCTGTTGCTCTGGCTGCCCAGCGACTTGCGCGCGCGCGGCTTCGACCCGGCGGTGGCCAGCGCGATGCTGGCCAGTTCTGCGCTGATCGCTTTGCCGACGGTGGTGGCGGCGGCGCTTCTCTACAGCCGGTGGTCGAGCAAGGGGACGGTCGTGCTATTGGTCCTGTTGATGCTGGCCGGGCTGGGCGGGGCATTGCTGCCTGCCTCGACGCTGTCGTCCGCTGCCGCGCTCACGGCGGTCATCGCGCTGCTCGTCGTGGGCAGCAACGGACTGATCGCCGTGCTGCTGCCTTATACGGCGGAAAACTATCCGCTTGGTATTCGGGGTCGGGCAACCGGGCTGGTTGCGGGAAGCAGCAAGTTCGGAGGCATGGCGGTTCAGGGCCTTGCGCTTTTCGGTCTTGTCCCGACGTTGGCAGGGGCCGCGCCACTGCTCATCGTGCCGGTCGCGGTTTCGGCCTTGCTCGTTTCCGCATGGGGCCGCGAATCGCGCGGCCGCAGCCTGCGCGATCTGGAGGGTCAGGCCATTCGGTCGTAGATCAGGATCGACGACCCGTCTGGCAGTGTTCCGATTTCCCGCTGTTCGAAGCCCAGCTTGCCAGCCAGGCGGTTGGATGCCGCATTGTCCGCATCGATGATGCACATTATGCGGGCGGGCCCGTGATCGCGTGCGAACAGGTCGATCGCGGCGCGCATCGCTTCTGTCGCATACCCCTTGCCCTCATGCTCGGCAGCGATGATCCAGCCCGCTTCGGGCATGTCGTCGAACCTGTCGCCCAGCCCACGGCGGCTGTGGAATATGCCGCACGACCCGATGACGGGCGCCTTGCCCCTTTCGCGAACGGTCAGCCCGCCATAGCCATAGATCATCCAGCTTCCGGCCTGACGCAGGAAGCGGGCGTGATTGTCGTCTACGGTCGGGTTGGCGCCAAGGAAGCGGCGCGTATGTTCTTGCATGACGATCGCGATCGTCTGGTCGATGTCGCCACGCTGCGGGTGCCACAATTCCAGCCGTTCGGTGACGATGACGGGCTGCCCTGTCATGCCAGTATTTCGTCCACCCATTCGGGCACGATCCTGCCCGCCGGGCCCAATCGGGTTTCGTCGAACCAGTGCGAGCCCTGGCTGCGATCGAGATTGAGTTCGAGCGTCCTTGCGCCAAGTTCGTTGGCGTTGCGCACAAAGCCCGCGGCGGGATAGACCGCGCCCGACGTGCCGATGGACACGAACAGGTCCGCGTCGCGCAGCGCGGCAAAGATGCGATCCATTTCGTACGGCATTTCCCCGAACCACACGACGTCGGGCCGCAGCGCAGGTTCGCCGCATCGCGGACAGGCAGGCCGTTCGATCAGCGTGCCGGTCCAGCGGCTGCGCACATCGCACGCGGTGCACCATGCGTTGAGATGTTCGCCATGCATGTGCAGCACGCGGCGGGCGCCGGCGCGTTCGTGCAGGTCGTCGACGTTCTGGGTAACGATGAGAAGCTGGCCTTCCCACTCCTTGTCCAGCCGCGCCAGCGCATGGTGCGCGGGGTTGGGCTTCTTGGTCTGGATCGCCTCGCGCCGCATGTCATAGAAGCGGAGCACGAGATCGGGATCGCGCGCGAACGCTTCGGGCGTGGCGACATCTTCGACCCGGTGCTGTTCCCACAGCCCGCCGCGACCGTCATTCGCATCGCGAAAGGTGTCGATGCCGCTTTCCGCCGAAACGCCCGCGCCGGTCAGGATCACGATGTTGCGGATTGGATTGCGATCTATCGGCATGTCGCCCATGAAGCACGCCCGAATGGAAGGGTAAAGGCAGCACGACATGGCACGCATCGGAATCGTCGGATCGGAAGGGCGCATGGGCCACGCGCTGGCGCAGGCGATCGAGGCATCAGGGCACGATGTTGCAGGCGGCGTCGATCGCGGGCACGGCGATATCGCGCAGCTTGCGGCCAAAAGCGACGCACTGGTCGATTTCTCCTCTCCCCTCGCGCTTCAGGCGACACTGGACTCGGCAATAGCTGCGGGCATCCCGGTATTGATCGGCACGACGGGGCTGGAGGCGGAGCAGCACGCAGCCATCGACCGCGCGGCAAACCGGATCGCGGTCCTGCAGACCGGCAATACCTCGCTTGGCGTGACAATGCTGGCGCACTTGGTGCGCGAGGCGGCTGCCCGGCTGGGCGACGATTGGGATATCGAGATCGTCGAGATGCATCACCGCATGAAAGTCGACGCGCCATCGGGTACCGCGCTACTTTTGGGAGAGGCTGCGGCGCAGGGCCGCGGCATCGACCTTGCCGGGCACAGCGAGCGCGGCCGCGACGGCATTACCGGCAAGCGCGCGGACGGCGCGATCGGTTTCGCATCGCTTCGCGGCGGCACCGTGGCGGGCGAGCACACTGTCTATTTCGCAGGACCTGAAGAACGCATCGCCATGACGCATCTGGCCGAAAACCGCATGATCTTCGCACGCGGCGCGGTGAAGGGGCTGGGCTGGCTGATCGGGAAGGCGCCGGGCCGTTATACCATGCCGCAGGTGCTGGGGCTGTAGGTGCCGGTAGCCCCAAGGCCATGACCAAAGATCAGATATTCGAATTCTTCCGCCTGTTGGCAGAGGATAACCCCGACCCGCAGACCGAGCTGGAATACGGCAACGCCTATCAGCTTGTCGTCGCGGTGGCGCTGTCGGCGCAGGCGACCGATGTCGGCGTAAACAAGGCGACGCGTGCGCTGTTCGCTAAGGTGAAGACCCCGCAGCAGATGTTAGAACTGGGCGAAGAAGGGCTGCGCGAACATATCAAGACGATCGGCCTGTTCAATTCCAAGGCCAAGAACGTGATCGCGCTGTCGCGGTTGCTGGTCGACGAATACGGCGGCAAAGTGCCGGACAGCCGCGAGGAACTGGTCAAGTTGCCCGGCGTCGGACGAAAAACGGCGAACGTGGTGCTCAACTGCTGGTTCGGGCAGGAAACATTCGCGGTCGACACCCACATCTTTCGCGTCGGCAACCGCACCGGCCTAGCCAAGGGCAAGACGCCTGAACAGGTCGAGGCCAAGCTGGAAAAACGGGTGCCCGCGCCATTCCGTCTGGGCGCGCATCACTGGCTGATCCTGCACGGGCGTTACGTCTGCAAGGCGCGGACGCCCGAATGCTGGCGCTGTCCGGTCGTGGACCTGTGCAGCTTTAAAAAGAAGGTGCTGGAGAAGCCGAAGGGCCGCGTCTGAGCCGGAAGCGCGCTCCTAGACGGCCAGATACGCTCCTGCCGCAGGCTCCGTTTCTTCTGCCCCGGCGCCGGCGCTGATCACGGTGGCGGCGACCAGATCGCCCACGACGTTCAGTGTGGTTCGGCACATGTCGAGGAAGCGGTCGACGCCCAGGATCAGCCCGATCCCTTCGGGCGGGACGCCGACCCCGCCCATGATCAGCGCGATCACCGGCAGCGACCCGCCAGGCACGCCCGCGGTGCCGATGCCGGCAAGAATGCAGATCAGCATGACGAAGGCCTGCTGCCCCAGATCGAGCTCGACCCCGAAGAACTGGGCGAGGAACAGGACCGTGACCCCTTCGAACATCGCGGTGCCGTTCTGATTGGCCGTCGCGCCGATGGTGAGCACGAAGCGGGAGATGCGCGGCGGCAGGCGCAGTTCGTTTTCGGCGACCCGCAACGCGGTGGGCAGCGTGGCATTCGAACTGGCGGTCGAAAACGCCATGACGCTTGCCTCGCGCGTCTCGCGGAAGAACGCGACGGGGCTTTTGCGGGCGAGGAATTTGAGCAGGAGCGGGAAGACGCCGAACATCTGGATGCCCAGCGCGAGCAGCACGACACCGACAAACGCCGCCAGCTTGGCCAGAAGATCCCAGCCGAACTGCGCCGACAGGTTGAACATGAAACAGAAGATCGCGATCGGCGCGAGGCGGATGACCAGCCCGATAAGGCGCATCGCCACTTCAAAGACGCCCTCTATCGCGGATTTCAGCATGGCGGTGCGCGGCGTTTGCACCAGAAGCAGTCCGATGCCGAAGAACAGCGCGAAGAACATGACTGCCAGAATGTCGTTTTCGCTCATCGCCGTGACGATGTTGCTGGGCACGATCGCCAGCACTTGCTCTACCCCGGCCTTCGATTCGGCCGACGCTTCGACAATGCTGGCAGCGCCTGCCGCGCCCTGTGCCAGCAAATCGTTCGCCGCGGCGCGGTCCACCCCATCGCCGGGGCGCAGGATATTCACCGCCGCCAGCGAGATGACGACCGCGATGGAAGACACGATGACGGTATAGATGAGAGTGCGGATGCCGACGCGCCGCAACGACCGAATCTCGCCCATTTCGGCAATCCCGACGACAAGCGCGGCAAAAAGCAGCGGGATGACCAGCATGAACAGCAGGCGCAGGAAAATCTGGCCGACCGGGCCGGTGATGTATGTGACGACGAAATCCACCCAAGGCGCGCCGGGCGCGAAAGTATAGGCCACCAGCCCGGCGACCAGACCGACGATGAAGCCGATCAGGATCTGCCATTGCAGTCGGCGGTGGTGCGCGCTGCTATCGGCGGCGGGGGTCACTGAAACTGCGACAGGTGCGTGAGCGGCGGCGGGCTGCTGTTGATCGATCATGGCGCCTTGTGGCAGCGCGATGCTCCATTACGCAAGCGTTGCCAGACTATTGGGCCAGCGCGGCCTCTGCCACGCGCCGGTAAATCCGGGCCAGCACATCCAGATCGGCGACGGCGACCGCCTCGTCCCGCTTGTGCATCGTGGCGTTATTCAGGCCGAATTCGATGACCGGGCACAGGTTTTTCAGGAACCGGGCGTCGGACGTCCCGCCGCTCGTCGACAGTTCAGGTTCGATGCCGGTTTCGGCGCGGATGGCGTCGGACAGCATTGTCGAAAACGCGCCCGGGGCGGTCAGGAACGGTTCGCCCGATATGACCGGTTTGGACCAGCCGCCGTGCTTTTTGGCGACTTCGGTCACCATGCGCGACAGGCTTTCGCCCGAATGCAGGTCGTTGAAGCGGATCGAGACGCGCGCCTCCGCCTTGGTCGGGATCACGTTGTGCGCGGGGTTGCCGATGTGGATCTCGGTTATTTCGAGGTTGGAGGGCTGGAACCAGTCGGTGCCTTCGTCGAGCACCAGTGCATCAAGTTCCGCCAGCATCCGCACCAGCTTTGGCGCGGGATTGTCGGCAAGGTGTGGATAGGCAACGTGTCCCTGCACACCGTCGACGCCGAGGAAGATGTTCACCGAACCGCGCCGACCGATCTTCATCATGTCGCCCAGCCGGTTGACGCTGGTGGGTTCGCCGACAAGGCACAGGTCCGGCGTCAGTCCGCGCGCGGCCATGTGCTCCATCAAGGCGACCGTGCCATGGCGGGCGGGGCCTTCCTCGTCGCCGGTGATGATGAAGCTGACCGTTCCGGCGTCCGTCGGCAATTCCGCCATCGCCGCGATCATGCAGGCGATCGAACCCTTCATGTCCACCGCGCCGCGCCCGTACAGCAGGTCCCCGCGGATTTCCGGCTCGAACGCCTCGCTCGTCCAGCCTTCGCCCGGCGGCACGACATCGAGATGCCCGGCAAATGCGAAATGCCGCGAACCTTCGGGTCCCTTGCGCACGGCCAGCAGGTTTTCGACCGGACCGTCCGGGGCATCGCCGTCGATCGTGCGCAGGACATCGAAGCCCAGCGGTGCGAGCATTCCCTCCATCGCATCGAACACGCTGCCGGTGGCGGGCGTGACGCTGGGACAGGCGATCAGCCGGCGCGCCAGATCGAGCGGGGCCATCGAGCGGGCCGAGTCGGGGGACGAATTGTCGGAAGAATGGGTCACGGACATGGCCGCGCGTTAGCCCAGCGCGGCGTCGCTTGCAAAACCGTAAATGTCGAGAGAGTTAGGCAAGACCGGAAGACCCGATCAGAATGGCCAGATCAGAAAGGAAGCCCGGGACCGGCCATGATGACCGCGAGGGCCGAGCCGGTGACGATCGCAAAGCGGGCTGCATTCAACATCGTCTGACCACGATGGTTGATCGAATGGGTTACAGCGCGGGCGATTTTTTGAGCCATGAATCCCTTATGGACCCAAATTCCTACCAAGTTCTTAATGAACCGATCTGCGGCCTAATGCGATGGCGAAAGTCGGTGCGTCAGCCGCGGGGATCGCGCCCCGCCAGCCAGTCACCGATCGCGGTAAGGCAGGCGCGGCCCAGCGCCTTCGACCGTTCCGGGCTCCACGCCGCGGCGGCATCTGGTGCGTCGTCATGATCCTTGAACGGCATTTCCAGCGTCATTGCGGCGCAGCCAAACCGATGCGCGACCTGGTTGGTAGACATCGACAGGTTGCCCCTGCCCGGGGAGGAGACGGGATAGCCCTTTGCCGTCTGGAAATCGGGCGTCGCGGCCAGCAATAACGCGAGGTAGCGGTGATAATCGTCGAGCTGTGCAGGTGTCAGGCCGGGTATGCCTTCGAACCCGGCGATGAAAACGTGGGGGATCGCCTCATCCCCGTGGGCGTCCATGGCGAAATCAACGCCGATTTCGTCCATCGCATTGCGGATGGCGAGCACTTCGGGCGAAGCTTCGGTGCTCGGTTCGTGCCATTCGCGATTGAGGTTCACGCCCCGCGCGTTGGTGCGCAAGTGACCGCGACGCGATCCGTCGGGGTTGCAGTTGGGGACGAGATGAAATGTTGCCGCATCGCGCAAGCCCCCGGCGACCGGATCGGCCAGCATTTCCAGCGCGCCTTCCATCCACCATTCGGCCATCGATTCGCCCGGGTGCTGCCGGGCATAAAGCCAGACGTGCCGGGGCCCCGTTCCGGTTTCGAGGCAGTCGATCGGCTGCCCTTCGATGCTGTGGCCCAACACGCGGTGGCGCATCCCCGGCGTGTTCGCGATGCGGGTGACCAGATCGTGGTGCCGTTCCATCGAATAGGGCGCGAAATAGGCGAACCATGCCACATCGCCCGCAGGCCGGAACCGGATCGTCAGCGTGCCGTCGTCGCGGCTTGCGTCCCAATCGCTGTCCGCGCGCAACCAGCGTTGGCGGTCTTCGGAAACGCAGGCGCGATAGCCGGGCCACCCGCCGGGATAGGCGCTGCGGTTGAGGCCGGTGATATTCAGCACCAGCGGTCGCCCGGCGGCGCCCGAGACGCGGAAATGGAACCACTGAAAGAAATCGCTGTCACGGTCTTTCCGGATCGTCAGCACGGCTTCGGCCCCGTCCGCCCGGACAAGTTCGATGTTGCCGCTATCGAAAGCGGAGTCGATGCGAATCGTGGTGCCCATGTGTCTTGCGGTCTTACTTCACTTCAAAGGTTTCACCAGACTTGCCGGGAAAATCGACGAACAGCGCTTCGGCCAGATGCGGCGCTGCCAATTGCGTTTCGGCCAGCGGAGAGCCTGCCTTGACGCCGAATTCGGCGCGGCCTTCCCAAATCGGTTCGCCGGTTACGCGCTGGCGAATGACGACAGCCAGTTCGGTCATGACCTGTTCCATGGGCTTGCCTGAAAGATCGATGCCGACGCCAAGGCCAACGCCCGAACCGTAGCTGCCGGTCGAACCGCCGACACCGACGCTGACCGGCCCGCCTTCGCGCACCGGCTGCACCACGCCGCGGCGCAGGCGCACTTCGGCGACCTGGCTGCCCTGGCCCGTTGCGGCTTCGGTATAACCCAACCTGACCAGTTCGCGCGCCACAGCCGCACGATAGCTGGCGAGTTCGAGCGAATCGGCGTCCATGCCCGGTGCCGCTTCGATCGCGATCGCGCCGCGACCCAGCAGCGATGCCTTTTCCGGCGCGTTGAAACGGGTGACCTGAACCGGGCCGGGCGGCGTGGCACAGGCGGAAAGCGTGAGCGCCAATGCTGCGATCAAGGGCATTCTTGCGGACATGATGAAGCCTCCGGCCGAAGGATTCGGCGCTACTGTTCTGAAAAATGGGGAAATCTGTGCCCGAAAGCAAGGGTGCGGGGTCAGATGAAGCAGGCCAAGGTTTACCGCGGAGCGCCAAAGCGTTTAGGCCTGACACGACAATCCACAGTCGAAAGGGAATTTTGCAGGCCATGAAAGCACCGGTTCTGGTCACGGGCGGGGCGGGATACATCGGCAGCCACGCGGTCCTCGCGCTGAAGGATCGCGGCTGGCCCGTCGCGGTGATCGACAACCTGTCGACCGGGTTCGAATGGGCGATTCCCGACGGCGTACCGCTTTATCGCGGCGACATCGCGGATGCCGATCTGCTGGCGCGCGTCTTCGCCGAACAAGGGACGCAGGCGATCCTGCATTTCGCCGGATCGATCATCGTGCCCGAATCGGTCGACAACCCGCTGAAGTATTACGAGAACAACACCGCCAAGAGCCGCACACTGATGGAAGCGGCGGTCAACGGCGGCATCGCTCATTTCATCTTTTCGTCCACCGCCACCGTCTATGGCGAACCGGACCTGAAGCCGTTGACGGAGGATGATCCGCTCGTGCCGGTGAACCCCTATGGCATGAGCAAACTGATGACCGAGCGCATCCTTGCCGATGTCAGCCGGGCGCACCCGATGAACCATTGCGTCCTGCGTTACTTCAACGTGGCGGGTGCGGACCCGCGCGCACGGTCCGGGCAGTCGACGGCGGGCGCGACGCATCTGATCAAGGTCGCGGTCGAGGCGGCGTTGGGAAAGCGGCACGGGGTCGCGGTGTTCGGCGACGATTATGCGACGCCCGACGGTACCGGCGTGCGCGACTATATCCACGTGTCCGACCTTGCCGAAGCGCACGTGCTGGCGTTGGAGGCTTTGATCGAACGGCCCGATCGCAGCCTGACGATGAACGCCGGGTATGGCCGGGGGTTTTCGGTGCTGGAAGTGTTGGACGCCGTGGATCGCGTGGTGGGGCAGCCGGTCCCGCGCCGGACCGAACCGCGCCGTCCGGGCGATGTCCCCAGTCTGGTTTCCGACAACAGCCGCATCATGGCGACCGTCCCGTGGCAGCCGCGCCATGCCGATCTGGAAGAGATCATCGGCCATGCGCTGGCATGGGAAAAAAAGCTTACGGGAATTCGCGCCAAGGGGGGCGATCCGGCCTGAAACGCTTGACTCGGTCGGGGCAGCGCCCTAACGGCCCAGCCTTGATTTTGACGGGATGCGCGCCATCTGGCGATTGCTGCCCGATACCCACGATTTACCGACGGATCAGACAGATGAAAATTCGCAACAGCCTCAAGTCGCTCAAGAACCGCCACCGCGACAACCGCGTGATCCGCCGTCGTGGCCGCACTTACGTCATCAACAAGACGAACCGTCGCTTCAAAGCGCGTCAGGGCTGATTCGGCCCGAAGCTGAATCGGGGCGCCGCTCGCGGCGCCCGTTCCGCTTTTGAGCATAAGCGCCGCCCGGGTAACCGGCGCGGCGTTTTCGCGTTGGAGGGCATGATGATCGATACCGTTGTCTTCGACGTGGGCCGCGTCCTCTATCGCTGGGACCTCAGGCACCTGTTCGGCAAGCTGATCGACGATCCGCAGGAGCTGGAATGGTTCGTGTCGAACGTTGTCACCGAAGCGTGGCATTTCGAACATGATGCGGGCCGCGACCTTCAGGACATGGTCGCCGAAAAGCAGCAGGCCTTTCCCGACCACGCCCATCTGATCGAAGCGTACGCTACCCGCTTCAACGAATCGATTCCCGGCCCCGTGCCCGGCAGTCTCGAACTGGTCGAACGGCTGGACGAAGCGGGCGTGCCGCTGTTTGCCATCACCAATTTCGCCGACGCCTTCTGGCTGCCGTTCCGCCGGACCCAGCCGATTTTCGACCGGTTCCGCGACATTGTCGTTTCGGGCACGGAAAAGCTGGCGAAACCGGGTCGCGCGATCTTCGATCTGGCACAGGAACGCTTTGGCATCGATCCGGCCACGACGCTGTTCGTGGACGACAATGCCGCCAATATCGCAGCCGCCGCCGACGTTGGCTGGCAGGTCCATCATTTCCAAAATGCCGACGCGCTCGAAGCAGACCTCGTCGCACGGGGATTGCTGGCTTCCTGAGCTTGCCCTAGACAGCGCCCGCGATGACCCGCCTTACCGTCAACGACCGCCCCGTGCACTTCCTCATGGATGGCGATACCCCGCTGTTGTGGGCGCTGCGCGATGCGGCGAACCTGACGGGCGCGAAATACGGCTGTGGCAACGGCGATTGCGGTGCCTGTACCGTCATCATCGACGGCGAAGGCATTCGTTCATGCCTTGTCACCTTGGCCGAGGTTGAGGGGCGATATGTCACCACGATCGAGGCCTTGTCCGGCGACCGGTCGCACCCCTTGCAGCAGGCGATGGTGGCCGAAGGCGCGATCCAGTGCGGGTTCTGCACCCCCGGTTTCGTGATGGCGGGCGCGGCCTTGCTAGCCAAGAACCCGCGCGCCAACCGGGACGAGATTGCAGCGGCCATCCCCAATTTGTGCCCATGCGGCGCGGGTCCCCGCATCGTGCGCGCGATCGAACGCGCAGGCCGGGCGATCCGCAGCCGCGAACGGCTGGACAGCTTGCCGGTGCCGGGTCTCGACCCCGCGCAGGCCGCTCTCGACGTACCCGCGCTCGAGGCTGAGCCAGAACCCGCCAAGACCGAAGATTGAAGACGGAGAGCGAGCTATGAAAGCCACCATCTGGCACAATCCGAAGTGCGGCACATCGCGCAAGACGCTGGCAATCCTTGAGGAAACGCCGGGCGTCGAGGTCGAGGTTATCGAATACCTCAAAACGCCGCCGACCGCTGCCAAGCTGGCTCAGCTTTACAAGGATGCGGGGCTGACGCCGCAGCAGGGATTGCGCACCCGCGGCACCGATGCCGAAGAACGCGGCCTGCCCGATGCCGACGATGCCACCGTGCTTTCCGCCATGGCGGCAGAGCCGATACTAATCGAACGACCGCTTGTCGAAACCGACAAGGGCGTGCGGCTTTGCCGACCGCAGGAGAAGGTCCACGAAATCCTTTGAGACGGACCGCAACCGGACAAGTCTCTGTGCGGCCTTGCAAACCGTCCGAGCATTTGCCACGTCCCACGCCTTCAGGCGGGATTGAAACGAGGTATTCCACCTAATGACCGGGACTGAACTGGCGCAAGAGACATCGGCGCATAAGGCAAAAGGCGGCATCGGGCGTTCGCTCGGCCCCTGGGGTGTTTTCTTCAAGGGCTTCGTCCAGCACCCGGTGATGGTCGGTTCGATCATCCCGTCATCGCGTTATACCATCGCCAAGATGCTCGGCCCCGTTGATTGGGACCGATGCCGCCTGTTCGTCGAATACGGCCCCGGCGTCGGCACGTTCTGCCAACCGGTGCTGGACAAGTTGCGCCGCGACGGTGCGTTGATCGTGATCGACACCAACCCGCTCTATATCGACTATCTTCAGCGCACGATCACCGACCCGCGCTTTACCGCCGTGCTGGGTTCCGCCGCCGATGTGGAAGAGATCGTGGGTGCGAACGGCCATGACGGTGCCGATTACGTGCTTTCGGGCCTGCCGTTTTCAACACTGCCCGATGGTGTCGGCCCGCAGATCGTCGATTCGACCCATCGCGTCCTGCGCGACGGCGGGGCGTTCCTCGTCTACCAGTTCTCGAACAAGGCGCGCGATTTCATGGCGCGGCGCTTCACGCGCATTTCATCGGGGTTCGAGATGCTGAACGTCCTGCCATGCAAGCTGTTCTGGGGGTGGAAAGATCCATCGCCCGCCGCCGTAGCAGATGCGTGCCGCGTGACAGAGGCCGATCCTGCGACAATGGCGGGAACCCCGGCCTAACCGGCCAATTGGCGATAGACGGCGACGATCACCGCGCTCCACACCATGATCAGCGCGGCCGATACGAACCCTTCTATCAGGCCGACGATAGCGCCACCCGTTTCCTGACCCAGCGCTGCGATCAGTATCGTGCCGGGCACCGCCGTCGCCACGATGGAAATGACCAGCGCGGCCACCACGAACAGCATCAGGAAAAACAGGATTCGCGCACCCTTTCCCGCGGTCAGCGCCCAACTGCGGCGCAATGCCTCGAACGGGTTGCGCGACTGTTCCGCAGCGATGACGGGAGCCAGGACCAGCGTCCGGATGTTGATCCACAGCGCAGCGGCCATGATCGGCACGATCGCGATTGCCGCGCCGCCCTGACCGCCCACAAGCGTCAACGGCACCATCACCATCAGCGCGAACAGAACGATGCCGGCCATCAGCACCAGCGTCGCCGCGACATAGGCGGGCAGACATTGCAATGCGCGGCGGATCGCGTCGCCCACAGTGGGTCGCGCCCGATCGGCCAGCAGGACGACGATTGCGATCAAGCCCGTCGCCTGCATCAAGGTGGCCAGCACGATCAGCGGCCACCACTGGCCGAAGATGGCGATAGCTGCCTTGGCTGCGGCCTCTCCTTCCAGATCGGGTCGCACTTCTGGCAGCAGCGCATTCATCAGTACCTGCGGCACAAGGAAGAATAGCCCGGCAAGCACCGTCAGGATCTGTCGGTTGGCCTTTAGCAAGGACATCGCGTCGTTCCACGCGCGGGCAGCCTCGAAACGGGTGTTGCGATTGCCCGGTGCGGGCGGGGGCACATGGTCCTGTTCGTTCATCGCTCTTGATTGGCACGCCATTTGCCGCCACGCAACGTGACCATGACGACAGGCACCCTGCCAGATACGGAAAAGCCGGTGATGATTGCCGAAGGCGTCGAATTGCGGCGCGAGCGCGGCCTCATCCCCTATCGCGACGCGCTCACCGCGATGGAAGTGCGCAACGCGGCGATCCGCGAAGGGACGCAGCCCGATCTCGTCTGGCTGCTCGAACATCCGCCAGTTTATACGGCGGGGACCAGTGCCAAGGCGGCGGACCTGCTTGACCCGCGATTCGATGTCGTGACCGCGGGGCGGGGCGGCGAATATACCTATCACGGGCCGGGGCAGCGAATCGGCTATGTCCTGATCGATCTCAACCGCCGCGCGCGCGACGTGCGCGGTTACGTCCACGCGCTCGAAGGGTGGGTCATCGATTCGCTGGCCGATTTCGGAGTCGAAAGCTGGCGGGCCGAAGGTCGCATCGGCATCTGGACGCGCGACATCGACGGGCGGGAGGCGAAGATCGGCGCGATCGGCGTGCGCGTCCGGCGTTGGGTCACCATGCACGGGTTTTCGGTGAACCTGTCGCCGGACCTGTCGCACTTTACCGGTATCGTCCCGTGCGGCATTTCCGAATATGGCGTGACGAGCATGCAGCGGCTTGGCCACGACGTGGCGGTGGCGGATTGGGATGCCGCGCTGATGCGCCATGCCGATGCGTTTTTCGAACGGCTGGGCATGCCATGCCCGACGACGTGAATTCTGTTAGGACCCATCACGATATGCGTTTTGCCCGGACCATCCCGTTTCTTGCCCCCGCGCTTTTGCTGGCGATGTCGGCCTGTGGCGACGCGCCTGATGCCGGCTCAGATTCGCGCAATGCTGATGGCGAAGTGATCGAAGGCTCGATCAGCGATGCCATGATCCCGCTCGACCAGTTGCGCTCTCAGGGCGAACGGCTCGAACCCACCGATGCGGCCGTCGAAGGCGAAGGCGCCGCGGCCAATGCTGACGGCCCGCCGGAAGCAGGCGAGGCGGACGTTGCCGGCGATGGTGGGGCGGATGCAGCGCCGGTTGCGTCGTCGCAAGCTCCGCAGCAGGCAGAACCGGACGAAGGCTGACCGCGCAAGCGTCGCCCGATCGACCACCCATGACAACATCGCAACCACACGCCGGCGCGTGGCGCTTCGGCTTGCTCCTGCTCGGCAATGCCGCGCTGGCGTCTGGGCCGCTGCTCGTGCGGCTGGCCGATACCGGACCGGTTGCGGCCGGATTCTGGCGGCTGGCGCTGGCGCTGCCGCTGATTGCTTTTCTCGCATGGCGCGAAGGTGGGCGGGAAAAGCAGCCGGGCCGCATGGTGGTCTGGCTGGCGCTGGGCGCCGGCGTGGCATTTGGGTTGGATGTCGCGAGCTGGCATCTGGGCATCGAACGAACGCGGCTCGGCAATGCGGCTCTGTTCGGCAATGCGGGCAGCGTGATCCTCATCGCCTGGGGCCTGATGCTGGCCCGCCGCGCACCGTTCAGGGCAGAGGTTGCCGCCATTGGCGCAGCCCTTGGCGGGGCGGCGCTGCTGATGGGCGGATCGCTGGAAATCAGCCCGCGCAACTTTACCGGTGACCTGCTCAGCCTTTTGGCCGGGATTCTTTATGCCGTATACATCCTGATGCTGCGGCATATCCGAACTGGCATGGGATCGTGGCGGTTGCTGACCGTATCATCGCTATCGGCCACGCCGGTCCTGCTGATCTGCGCGCTGATGTTGGGCGAGACCATCCTGCCGCGCGAGTGGACGCCCTTGCTGATGCTGGCGCTGTGCAGTCAGGTCGTAGGGCAGGGCGTGCTGGTTTGGGCGCTGGCCTGGTTTCGCCCGCTGGTCATCGGGCTGGCGCTGTTGACGCAACCGGCGATTGCGGCGTTGAGCGGTTGGCTGGCGTTCGGCGAAACGCTGGCGCCGGGCGACGTGCTTGGCATGGCCTTGATGGCGGCCGCGCTGGTGCTGGCTCGCGTGGCAGAGCCAAAGGTGGCCAACACCGAGAGCGTCAAAGTCTAGGCGGCTGCGATGCGTGCCACATCGCGTTGAAATGTGCGGTGCCGTTCGTGCACTTCGACAAGATCGGGGCCGGTGAGGGCCCCGGCACACTGATCCATCAACCGATCGGCTTCTTGCGCCAGCACCGCCATCCGGTCCGCGCCGCGAACCGAGATCGCACAATTGTACAGCGAATCGAAAAGGGCGAGCGTCGCCTTGCGGCTGCTGGCAACGGCCGAACGGGCAGAGCCGAACCCGGTCGCGACATAATCGGCGAAATCGGAATGGAGCGGAAACACGCGGCTCTTGTCCTGCTTGTCCACATCGGTGGGCGACACGCGCAATTCGCGCTGCCCCAGTTCCGCCGTCGCGGCGCCCAGCCAGTGCAATGCGGTCATCGCGGTGAACGGATCGTTGATGCCAGGCGACAATGCCCGCAGTGCGATTTCGACCAGTTCGTCGATCAGAAAGCGCAGATCCTGTTGGGGGGTGCGCAGACCGCTGACCACGAAACAGCCGCGCATATCGTCAGCACGCTTCTCCGCAGTATCGACTTCATCCGGATCGCTGTCATCGGCCTTGCCGCCGCAGAACTGCGCCAGCGGCATCGCGGGATGAACGAAATCGCCCGCTTCGCGCAGCAGCACGATCTGGCCGTCATGCCGCGCAGCGATTGCTTCGAGGCCCGCGAAGTCGATGACTTCGATATATCCGCTGTCTCGCGCGATCACCGGGCTTCCTTGCGGCCGTTCGACGCGGGTGATGGCGACGGATTCGGTCGGAAAGCGGTCGCGCACTTGTTCGATCAGCCGACGACCGATCTGTTCGAGCACCTTGTTGATGCGGATCGAGGACGGAATGTGGTTGAGAAAAAAGACCAGCACGCCGATCGACACGAGCATCAGCCCCGTCGCGACCAGCAGCGACAGTTGCGGCACGAACCCCGGCAAGTCGCTGGACAAGGCATCGCGGATCGTCGTCGCGCGCTCGTCCTCCCCCCTCACGACGCGGAGCACCATGGTGGCGTAAAGAAACGTGCCGATAAAGGTCGCGAGCGAAAGCTGGTTGCCGCGATCTTCCATGAAATTGGTGAGCAGGCGCGGGCCATACGTGCCGCTGGCATAGGCGACGGCGGCGATGGTGATGGAAAATACGGTGGCGGCGACGCCGATCATCGATCCGGCGATGACCTGAAGCATCGTATTGGCCCCGCCGGGCCGAGCGGGCGCGATGGCGCTGTTGGCCGATAGCCATTCCGCTGCGCCGCTGCGATCAAGGTGGATGGTGAACAGCGACAGCGCGAAAGCGAGGACGCAGAATGTAGCCGGCCAGAACCAGTAACTGGCATTGATCCGGTTCCAAAGAGGGAGAAGCCGCGCGGTCATCCGCAATTCAACGCGTCGTGACCGCAATGGTGCCAATTACGCGAGTGGTTCTTCGCCCAGCGCGCCTGAAGTCGACGGAGTTGCGCGATCATCTGCGCCGGGTGTCGGGCGCAAGCGATCACGCCCGGCCCAGATCGCCCTTGCCTATCGTGCCCGACGCCATCTCGATCATTTTGTCGAGGCTCTTCTTCGCGGCGAGACGCAGACCCTCCTCAATTTCGATCCGCGGTTCTAAATCGCGCAGCGCGATATAGAGCTTCTCCATCGTGTTGAGCGCCATGTACGGGCAGATATTGCAGTTACAGTTGCCGTCAGCACCCGGTGCGCCGATGAACGTCTTTTCGGGCAGCGCCTTTTCCATCTGGTGGATGATGTGCGGTTCGGTCGCCACGATCAGCGTGTCGCCCGGCATCGTCTTCGCGTATTGCAGGATGCCGCTGGTCGACCCGACATAATCGGCGTGGTCAACGATCTGCGGCGGGCATTCGGGATGCGCCGCAATCGGCGCGTCAGGATGCTGCGCCTTCAGCTTGAGCAGTTCGGTTTCCGAAAATGCTTCGTGCACGATGCACACGCCCGGCCACAACAGCATGTCGCGATCGAACTTGCGATTGAGATAACCGCCAAGATGCCGGTCGGGGCCGAAGATGATCTTCTGATCCTTGGGGATCTGCTGCAGGATCGTTTCCGCGCTGGACGACGTGACGATCACGTCCGACAGCGCTTTCACCTCTGTCGAGCAGTTGATGTAGGTCAGCGCGATGTGATCGGGATGGGCTTCGCGGAACGCCTTGAACTTTTCTGGCGGACAGGAATCTTCAAGGCTGCACCCGGCATCGAGATCGGGCAGCACGACGATCTTGTCCGGCGACAGGATCTTTGCCGTGTCGGCCATGAACTTCACGCCGCAGAACGCGATAACTTCGGCATCGGTGGCCGCGGCCTTCTTCGAGAGTTCGAGCGAATCGCCCACAAAGTCGGCAATATCCTGCAATTCCGGGCGCTGGTAATAATGCGCGAGGATGACCGCATTGCGCTCTTTGCGCAGGCGTTCGATTTCGGCGCGCAGATCAAGGCCGGAAAGGTTTTCGCGTGTCAGGGCGGTCATCGATATCTCCGTCGTGTGAGCGCGAGATGGCCTGCCAGCCCTTCGACTTCAAGCCATTAAGACCGTAATCGGCCGATTACATGGCAAAGCCCGGCGGCAAGAACGCTTCCATCGGGCGCGCCGATCCCGGCGTTCCGGCCAGGAGCTGTTCGGTCAATGCGATGCCCAAGGGGGAGTAGGCGATAATGTCGGCGGCAACTTGCGCCAACAGCACGACCCCTACGGACCAGAACCATGCCGGGTGGACGCGGCCCTTCCGGATCTTGTCGTGGATCATGCCGGCCACCGGGAACATCATGATGGCCAGCAACATCAGGTGCCACGCATGCGGGATGGCCAGTGGCAGGGGAATCAACCGGCCAAGCCCCGGGCCGGTCAGCACCGCATAGCCACCGATGAGCAACCGGCGATGCCAACCGGCATGGCGGCGCACTTTCAGCGCCCAATAAGTCAACCCGGCGAAGCACAGCAGGTGCAGGGGGTTGGAAAACAGGAACTGGTTCTGGTCGAAGAAGAACGGCCCACCGGTGCGGCGCATGACGGTGATGGACATGACGATGCCCATGACGACCATCAACGGAACCCAGGCGAACGCGACCATGCCCAGGCGCCGATGCAAGTGGACATTGTTGCGGTCGATCAGAAAGGCTTGCGCCATGAACAGGGCGACCCAGCCAAAGAAGACCACTGCATGCAGATGGTAGACAAGCGGTACCGCAAAAGTGGATCGGCCCAGCGCGAGATTGAGCGCAAAGCCTGCCACGATGCACAGCGACATGACGGTGGACAGCACAAAGAAAAAACGCCGCTCGGCATCGTGAGCCGATCGCGCGCCGAAGGTCGTTGCCATGGCAGTTTTGTCCTATCCCCCACGCTGTCCCGACAATTGCGGACAAGCGGGCCGATATTACTATGTCCCAGGCCCGGGAGCTAGGGGCTAGGAGATAGGGGCTGGCGAAGTTCGCCGGAAAGCCGCCAGCCGCCATCGAACCGCGTGACACGGTCGCGCAGTTCGAGATCGATGAGATGGGCGAGCACCGATTGTCCCGCCGCGCCGACCAGCCGTTCGTCTAGGCCGACGTACATCTTGCGCACCAGGTCGGGGATCGCCTGAGGCGCGTCCCCAAGATGGCGCAGAATCTGACGTTCGCGCTGGCGACGATGGCCGATCATGCCCCGCACCAGCTGCCGGGGATTGTCGACCGCGGGACCGTGCGCCGGATAGTAGATGCGGTCTTCCCGTTCGTAGAGCAGATCCATCGACGCCATGTACGCAGCCATGTCGCCATCGGGCGGTGCGACGACCGTCGTCGACCAGCCCATGACGTGATCGCCGGTGAACAGCGCGCCGGTTTCCTCCAGCGCGTAGCACAAGTGATTGGACGTATGACCCGGCGTCGCAACCGCCCGCAGGGTCCAGCCTTCGCCCGCGATGGTTTCGCCGTCGGACAGGACGCGGTTTGGCGCATAGCTCTGATCGAAGGGGGCGTCGGCGCGGGGCATGTCGCTTTCGATCACCAGCGGCGCGCAACCGATGATCGGCGCGCCGGTAATTTCGGCCAGCGGCGCGGCGGCGGGCGAATGGTCGCGGTGCGTATGCGTGCAGGCGATGGCGACGACCCGTGCATCGCCGATTTCCGCGACCAGCGCCGCGATATGTTCGGGATCGTCGGGGCCGGGGTCGATCACCGCCAGTTCGGTGGCAGTCCCGACCAGATAAGTTTGCGTGCCGGTATAAGTGAAGGGAGAGGCGTTTCCGGCCAGCACGCGGCGGACCAGAGGCTCCAGCCTTTCGCAGGTTTCGGGCGCGGGCATCTCAGGCTCTGTGCTGTCGGTTTCGGCCATGGTGGGGGCGGTATGACGATGGCGACGGCCCTTGTCGAGCAGGGACGTGTCGAGCAGGGACGACGCCTGAGCTCAGCCCCCGCAGGCGCGGCAGGTCGGATCCTTGGCGACGGCGATCGTGCGCATAGCGGGCTTCAACCCGTCGAGCAGCAGCAGCTTGCCCCATTGCGGATCGCCCAGATCGGCCACACCGTCGAGCAGCACGCGCAATGCCTGCATAACGCCAAGCGTCGATGCCATCCCGACAAAGGCGCCCAGCACACCCTGATCAGCGCAGGTGTCGCAATCTTCGGCATCGAAGGCATCGCCGACCCAGCAGCGATAACAGGCCTGATCCGGCAGATGCCCCGCAAAGTTGGCGACCTGTCCCTGGAACCGCCCGACCGCAACGGTCGTCAGCGGCACCCTGCTTGCGACACAGGCATCGGACACCGCCAACCGCGTCGCGAAATTGTCGCTGCCGTCGAGCACGAGATCATGGCCCGCGATCAGTCCGGCGGCATTGTCGGCATCGATACGTACGTTGCGCGGCACGACGTTGATCGCAGGGTCGAAGCGGCGGACCCAATCGGCGGCGCGCTCCGCCTTGGATGCGGCGATATCGGCCTGGTTGAAGATCGTCTGGCGCTGCAGGTTACTGGCGTCGACATCGTCGCAATCGGCCACGGTAATGCGCCCGATGCCGGCGGCGGCGAGATATTGCAGGGCGGGCGATCCCACCCCGCCCGCGCCGATCAGCATGACCGACGACGACGCCAGCCGCACTTGTCCTGTCCCGCCTATTTCGGGCAAGACGATATGACGAGCGAAACGGTCTAGCCTGTCGGGGGTAAGCATGGTCACGCCTTGCCCCGCAATCGCCCGCCGGGCAAGAGGCGGCGAGCGAGCCGGTGGCCAAGGCTGCGCGCGCAAGCGGCGGACATGCCGGTCACGTCGCTCGCGCGACGCTTGCTTGACGATTCGCGCTTCGGTCGCTATGCGCCGCGCTTTCTTGTGGGGGTGTGCCGGGAACGGCATCGTCTGCATGGGTTTTTCCGCATCCCAACGGCCTCGCCGATGCCATCGCATGGCGCCGGTCCGGTTCGGGACGCAGACTGAGCTTTTGGATAATCACGCGCCGCCGCATGGGTGGCAGAATTAAGGATCGAGCATGGCCAATACGCCGCAAGCCCGCAAGCGCATCCGCCGCAATGAGCGTCGCGCCGAAATCAACGGCAACCGCATCACGCGCATTCGCACTTTCGTGAAGAAGGTCGAATCGGCGATCGAAAGCGGCGACAAGGACGCAGCCAAGTCGGCGCTCAGCGCAGCGCAGCCCGAACTGGATCGCGGCGTGGCACGTGGCGTGATGCACAAGAACACCGCGTCGCGTAAGCTGTCGCGTCTTTCGAAGCGCGTCGCCGCACTTTGATCGCCTGATCGAATCGCTTGCATGCCCCCGACGCGGGGTGTGCGAGGGTGATTCTCTGTCGCAAAAGAGCCGTCCGGACAGGGCGGCTTTTTTGTTGCGCTGCAACATCGCCCTGTCAGGCGAGAACGCAGTCACGGTAAACCTCAGGGAATCCGCCGATTCGGGAGGCTCTTTCGATAAAATTGTGAAATTTCAGTCGGTTGAAACGAGATGAATGCGTTTCTGCGACCTTGCGCGAGTCAAGCGGCTTTATTTCAGTTTATTTACGCTGCAAGCCTTGCCGGTTCGCCATCCACAACTCTACAAAATGGCTCGTCGACCATCGGTCATGGTTGGCAACACTTTACATTGCGGTACAATCTTTCCTGCCGATGGGGGTCGGCGGACGACGAACGGTTTTTGCCGTTTGTCGGGAGGGGCTTGAATCGTGATTGCGGATCGGAGGCAAGAACGCATGACACGAACGGGGGGTTTCGGCTCGCTGGCAGGGCGTACGCCTGGCAACGACAAGGCGGGCGAGATGTTTGAGGAAGAGCGTGAGGCATTGGCGGCGGACTGGTCGGATATCTGCACCGGCCTGAAAAAGGATCTGGGGCATCAGGTCTTCACGCAATGGATCCGACCGATAGAGGTCGGCAATTTCTGCAAGGAAACGGGGACGCTGGACCTGTTCCTGCCCACCGAATTTTCGGCCAACTGGGTCAATGATCGCTTCGCCGATCGCCTGTCGCTGGCCTGGAAGATCGCGCGGATCGAAGTTCGCAACGTGCGCGTTTCGGTTCACCCCGGTCGCCGCAAGCTGCCCGAACTGCGTGTAGGCACTTCGGCCGCCAACGATCACATGCCGCCGCAGAACCCGGTCGAGGCTATCACCGAGCTTGGCTCGGCGGGTCTCGATCCCTCGCTTACGTTCACCACGTTCGTGACGGGCGAAGGCAACGTTCTTGCCTACAACGCGGCCCAGCGCATGGCGGCCATCGAGACCCCGCAGTTCTCACCGTTGTATCTCAAGGCCGCGACCGGACAGGGCAAGACGCACCTGCTACATGCGATCGGCCACCAGTTCGCGGCGGCCAAGCCCGGATCGCGGATATTCTATTGTTCGGCCGAACGCTTCATGGTCGAATTCGTGCAGGCCTTGCGCCAGAACCAGATGATGGAATTCAAGGCCCGCCTGCGCGGCTTCGATATGCTGTTGGTGGACGATATCCAGTTCATCATCGGCAAGGCGTCGGCGCAGGAAGAACTGCTCTACACGATCGACGCGCTGCTCGCCGAAGGCAAGCGACTGGCCTTTGCCGCCGACCGTGCGCCACAGGCATTGGACGGGGTCGAACCGCGCCTGCTGTCGCGTCTGTCGATGGGTCTGGTCGCGGACATCCAGCCCGCCGACATCGAATTGCGCCGCAAGATCCTCGAACATCGGCTGACCCGGTTTGCAAGCAACGACGTTCCGGGCGACGTGATCGAATTCCTCGCCCGAACCATCAGCCGCAACGTGCGCGAACTGGTCGGCGGCCTGAACAAGCTGATCGCCTATGCCCAGCTAACGGGTCAGCCCGTTTCGCTCAACCTGGCCGAAGAACAGCTGACAGACATCCTGTCGGCCAACCGCCGCCGGATCACCATCGATGAAATCCAGCGCACGGTCTGCCAGTTCTACCGGCTCGACCGCAGCGAGATGGCGTCCAAGCGCCGCGCCCGCGCCGTGGTTCGCCCGCGGCAAGTGGCGATGTATCTCGCCAAGGTGCTGACGCCGCGTTCCTACCCCGAAATCGGTCGCAAGTTCGGCGGCCGTGATCATTCCACCGTGATCCACGCGGTGCGGCTGATCGAGGACTTGCGCACCCGCGATGCCGACATGGACGGCGACGTACGCTCGCTGCTGCGTCAGCTCGAGAGCTGATGCGATCGATAATGCCCGCCCTCGCGCTCGTCGTGTTGGGCGGGTGCGGGCCAGAGCCAGAGCCGCAGGCCACTGCCTTTGCGCAAGAGGAACAACCGCTCGCCGACATTTATGTCGCGCGCCATGCGTCCGTTCCGCTCGGCCCCGACGGCAAGCCTGCGCCGGCGCGGATGGCGCTGTTCCACGGGCACTACGCTGTCGCCAACGGCTGCCTCGTTTTCGACATGGGCGGTGAGCAACCTGCGCTGGTGCGATTCGCGCAGGATACGCCAATCACGGTTTTCGGCGATCGTGTCGTCATCGCCGGGACCGCGCATGCGTTTGCGGACAAAGAACAGCGCGGCGGCGGTTTCGAAGGCCCGGATGCTTACGACCTGCTCGTCGAACGGCCACCCCAACGCTGTCCCTATTCCGTGATCGGCCCATGATGCCTATCTGGGCGCACGATGCCTGAACTTCCCGAAGTCGAAACCACCGTGCGCGGTCTTGCCCAGTTCCTTGAAGGCGAGCGGATCTCGCGCGTCGTGTTGAACCGCGCAGACCTGCGCCGTCCTTTCCCGCCCGAACTGGTCCAGATGATGACCGGCGCGCGGGTGGAACGGCTGGGGCGGCGGGCGAAATATGGCCTCGTCGATCTCGATCGCGGGCAGACCATGATCTTCCATCTGGGGATGAGCGGGCGCTGGCGGATCGATCCCGAAGAGATCGGCAAGCACGATCACCTCGTGCTCGAAACCGGCGCGGGGCATGTGCTGGCGCTGAACGACGCGCGGCGGTTCGGCTCTGTCGATCTATGGCCGACCGACGATCTCGCCGCGTTCGGCCCCTTTGCCGACATGGGGCCCGAACCCTTGGAGGCCGATCTTTCGGCGCGCCATCTGGCCGACGCCTTTGCCGGTCGCATCTCGCCGGTAAAGGTCCTTCTGCTCGACCAGAAGATCGTCGCGGGGCTGGGCAATATCTATGTCTGCGAGGCGCTGCACCGCGCGGGCATCCGGCCCGACAAGGCGGCGGGTAAGGTGAGCTACGCCAAGCTCAAATTACTGGTTCCCGCGATCCGCGAGGTCCTGCTCGAATCGATTGCCGCGGGCGGATCGTCGATGCGCGATTATGCCAAACCCGATGGCGAGTTGGGCTATTTCGCCACGAAATGGCAGGTCTATGGCCGCGAAGGGCAGCCATGCCATTGCGGCGGAACGGTGGAACGGGTGGTGCAGGGCGGTCGCAGCACGTTCTTTTGCCGCAAGTGCCAGCGTTAAGGCATGGAACCTGCACCCCTGCCCACAAGTTGCTTTTCCTGAGGCCCTTCCGGCCCTAGAGGCTTGAGGCATGAGCGAACCCGGCAATCCGTCCGCCACCGTATCCTTCGGCTACGACGACATCGATCCGCAGGACAAGACACGCCGCGTCGGCGACGTCTTTTCGGCCGTCGCGCGCAAGTACGACGTGATGAACGACGCCATGTCGGTTGGGATGCACCGGTTGTGGAAGGACCGTTTCGTGCGGCGGGTAAAGCCGCAGCCGGGCGAACGCATCCTCGACATGGCCGGCGGCACCGGCGACATCGCCTTTCGCATGGAGGCGAAGGGCGCGACGATCACGGTGTCCGACATCAATCAGGACATGCTCGACGTCGGGCTGGAACGGGCGGTTTCGCGCGGGATCGACACCCTCGTTTGGTCTCGTCAGAACGCCGAGGAGCTGGCCTTTCCGGATCGGTCTTTCGATGCCTACACCATCGCGTTCGGCATTCGGAACGTTACGCACATCGACCGCGCATTGGCAGAGGCACATCGCGTGCTGCGCCACGGCGGGCGATTCTTCTGCCTCGAATTCTCGACCACCGAATGGCCGGGGTTCAAGGAAGTCTACGACACTTATTCGCACAAACTGGTGCCCCGGATCGGTCAGGCCATCGCAGGCGATGCCGACAGCTATCGCTATCTCATCGAATCGATCCGCCGCTTTCCGAAGATGCCCGAATTCGAAGCCATGATTCGCAAGGCCGGTTTCAGCCAGACCAAGGTGGAGCCGATCCTTGGCGGGCTTGTCGCGATCCATTCCGGCTGGAAGATCTGATCGCCATTCGATGACCCGTCCCGCCACGCATATCTTCCGCCTTTTGAAGTGGGGCCGCATCCTTGCGCGGCACGGCGCGTTGCGTCCGATCGAACGCAATCCCGAAACCCCGGCGCAGGTTCGCCGCCTTTGCCGGCTGGCCCGGTTGGGCACGGTCCAGCCCAAGGAACCCGATTTCGCCAGCGCGTTTCAGGCCATCGGCCCCGCTGCGATCAAACTGGGCCAGACGCTGGCCACCCGACCCGACATCGTTGGCGAACGTGCAGTGCGCAACCTGCTCACGCTGCAGGATTCGCTGCCGCCGGTGCCGTTTTCGGAAATCGCGCGATCGATCGAATCGAGCTTTGAGCGGTCGCTGTCAGACCTTTACGAATATATCGACGAAGTCGCCGTCGGCGCAGCGTCCATCGCGCAAGTGCACAAGGCGGTGACGACCGATGGCGTGACCGTCGCGGTAAAGGTGCTGCGTCCCGGCATCCGCGAACAGTTCGCCAGCGATATCGAAACTTACGAATGGGCCGCCGCGCATCTCGAGGCGCTGGGAGGAGAGGCCAAGCGATTGCGGCCGCGGCTCGTCATCGCGAATTTCAAACGCTGGACCTTGCGCGAACTCGACCTGAGGCGAGAGGCGGCATCGGCGTCGGAACTGTCCGAAGCGATGCACGCGGTGCCCGGATATTGCATCCCGACGGTGGACTGGGACCGGACGAACGGCCGGGTCATGACCATCGAATGGATCGACGGGGTCAAGATTTCGGATCGCGCGGCGCTGATCGCAGCGGGGCACGACCTGCCTTCGCTGGCGCAGCGGCTGGTGCTCGCGTTCCTGCGTCAGGCGATCAGCGGCGGTTTCTTTCACGCTGACATGCATCAGGGCAACCTGTTCGTGCGCGCCGACGGGGCCATCGTGGCGATCGATTTCGGCATCATGGGGCGGATCGACCGGCGCGCGCGGGCGTGGCTGGCGGAAATCCTTTATGGCCTGACGACAGGCAATTACCGTCGCGTCGCCGAAATCCATTTCGAGGCGCAGTACGTGCCCAGTTATCACAACATCGACGAATTCGCGACCGCGCTGCGGGCCGTGGGCGAACCGATGCGGGGCAAGCCGGTGGGCGAACTTTCGGTGGGCCAGATGCTCGACGGATTGTTCGCGATCACCCGCGATTTCGACATGCAGACGCAGCCGCATCTGCTGCTGCTGCAAAAGACGATGGTCATGGTCGAAGGGATCGCGACACAGCTCGATCCCTCGATCAACTTGTGGGACACGGCGGCGCCCTATGTCCGCGAATGGATTCGCGACGAACTTGGTCCAGAGGCCGCGATCGCGGACAAGCTGCGCACCGACACGCAGACGTTGTTGCGCATCCCCGAACTGATCCGCCGGATAGAAGACCGCTTCCCGCCCAAGGGTGGCGCGCCCGAAGCACCGCCGCTGCCCGATATCGAACTGATCTGGGAACGCCGCGAACGCACGCGCAGGCCAGTGTTGCCCTATGCCCTTTCGGCGGCGCTCGGCGCGGGCGCGCTTTATGCCGGGATGGTATTGGGCTGGGTTGGATAGGGGGCGCGGGCGGATCGCCGCACTTGCGGCGCGCAGCGCGACGGGGCAGGACTGCACGCGATGGCTGAAACAGGTTCCAAACGCATTCTCCTGATCGTGGGCGGCGGTATCGCGGCCTACAAATCGTGCGAACTTGTCCGCCTCATCCGCAAGGGCGGAGCAGAGGTTACGTGCGTGCTGACCGATGGCGGGGCGCAGTTCGTGACGCCGATGACGCTGGCGGCTTTGAGCGAGAACCCGGTGCACACGACGCTGTGGGATCTCAAGAACGAGGCCGAGATGGGCCATATCCAGCTGAGCCGGGAAGCCGATCTGGTCGTCGTGTGCCCGGCGACGGCCGACCTGATGGCAAAGATGGCGGCGGGCGTTGCCGACGGGCTTGCCACGACGCTGTTGCTGGCGACGGACAAGCCGGTGCTGGCGGTGCCGGCGATGAACGTGAAGATGTGGGAGCACCCCGCGACGCAGCGCAACGTGGCGCGGCTGCGAGAAGACGGCATACGGGTGATGGACCCCGACGAAGGGCCGATGGCATGCGGCGAATTCGGCGCGGGCCGCTTGCCAGAACCCGAAGCGATCTGGGCCGCGATCCGCGATTTCGGCGTCGCGCCCGACCCGCTGGCAGGTCAGCCGGATTTTGCAGGCGAGGCGCATCGCAGGCTTTTTGGCAAGCATGTGCTTATCACCGCGGGGCCGACGCACGAACCGATCGATCCGGTGCGCTATATCGCCAACCGGTCGAGCGGGAAGCAGGGCTTTGCCATCGCTGCTGCGGCGGCAGAGGCCGGAGCGCGGGTATCGCTGATCGCGGGGCCGGTGCATCTCGATACGCCGCCCGGCGTTGAGCGTGTCGATGTCGAATCGGCGCGCGAGATGATGGCCGAAGTGGAAAAGGCGCTGCCCGCCGATGTCGCGATCATGGTCGCCGCCGTCGCCGATTGGCGCGCCGCCGATACCGCGGGGCAAAAGATCAAGAAGGACGGATCGGGCGCGGTCCCGCCGCTGGCGCTCATGGAAAATCCAGATATCCTCGCCACGCTGGCGCAATCGCCGCAGCGGCCCGGCCTGCTGATCGGCTTTGCCGCCGAAACGCAGGACATCGTCGAACATGCCACCGCAAAGCGGACCCGCAAGGGCGCCGACTGGATCGTCGCCAACGACGTTTCTGGGCCAAAGGGCCAAAGCGTGATGGGCGGCGATACCAACACCGTTCAAATCGTAACCGCATCGGGCACCGAAAGCCTGCCGGCCATGCCAAAGGGACAAGTGGCTGCCGCCATAATCGACAGGATCGCCAATGAAATCGCATGAACCCGTCCCCGTCCCGGTCATGCGGCTTGAGGGCAACGACGACTTGCCGCTGCCCGCTTATGCCAGCGACGGCGCAGCGGGGATGGATGTGGTTTCGGCCGAAGAACGCGTGCTGAACCCCGGCGACCGCGCGGCGGTGGCAACAGGCATCGCGATGGCCATACCCGAAGGATACGAAGTGCAGATCCGCCCGCGTTCGGGCCTCGCTCTCAAGCACGGGATCACCGTGCCCAATACGCCCGGAACGATCGATTCGGACTATCGCGGCGAACTGAAGGTGATCCTGATCAACCACGGGGTCGAACCCTACAAGATCAGGCGCGGCGACCGCATTGCACAGGCCGTGCTGAGTCCCGTGGTGCAGGCCAGTTGGCTGGAGGTACACGAACTGGACGAGACCAGCCGCGGCGAGGGGGGCTTCGGTTCGACCGGCTTCGGTTCCGCGAAGGTCGAGCCGATCCGCAAGGACTAGACAAAAAAGCCCGGTCGCCCCTCAAATCTCGTTGGCCTCACTTGGGGAGGCTCTCATGCGACCGGACAGTCGTGGGACAGGCGTGGCCGGCCTGTCCCGGGGGAACTCGTGTCATGGTGCAAAGGGCTGGGCGACATCTGCCGCCCAACCCCTCACAATCGGATCAATCGATCCGGCGTACTTTTTTCTCGCGATCTTCCGGCGCGATCGAGATGCGCATGGTTTCGCCCGAATGGCCGGGGAAATCCGTGAACATCGCGTCGACCAGATTGGGCACGAGATGCTGCAGGCGATTGGAGCGCGAGACCGCTTCAGCCTTGCCTTCGAACAGGCGCTGGCCATCGACGCGGCGGTCGATTTTCATGTCGATGCCGCTTGTGTAGATGGTGTAGCTGCGCACGTCCGGACCGTTGTCGAAGAACGGATCATACCAGCCGTAGCCCCATGCCGAATGGCGGTAATAAGGGCTGTAGAAGCCCCGACGACCGTAACCGCCGTACCAGGGATCGAAGAACGGATCGCGGCTGAAACCGGTGGTGACCACCTTTTCACGGCCGTTATCGACGCCGTAATCGAAACGGACCAGCAAATCGGCCGTTTCGGGCGAACCCATCGTATAGCCAAGCTCTGCCATTTCGGCTTCGACGAAGTCCGCATATTGCGAAAACTCCAGCCCGCCCGCCAGCGCCGGATCGTCCGCGACGACGGCAAAGGTCTGGCCGGACGGCGCGGGCAGCTGAGTCTGGAAGCGCGACACGTCGGCATTGAACGGTGTGGCGCAAGCGGCAAGTCCCGCCAGGAGCAGCGGAGCAGAAGCCAGCTTCATCGCGCGCAGTGCGTTGAACTTCATTTGAAACCCTCCAAAATCAAGCGTCGCCCGAGCGTGAACAAATTTCCCCCTTGGATGTACGCGAGTCGTACAGGGCAACGCGAATAATGCACGCTTTGTGGACTAAAGGCCATGAACCGTGTTTGAATGGTCACCTTAACAAAAGTCATGATTATCGAAGGGAGATAAGGACTTGGCAGGGGGCATCGCGCAATCCGGGCGAGTTCGGTAAGCTATGCCTCAGCGCAAGAGTCCCAGCGCTTCGTAAGTCGCCGCCAGCGTTTTGGCGGCCGCATCGCGCGCCCGCGCCGCACCGGTGGCGAGCAGGCGGTCGAGCTCTGGCGTGTCCTGCTTCAATTCCACGAAGCGCGCGCTGATCGGGCGCAACGCTTCAACCAGAATTTCGCCCAATGCGGGTTTGAACTTGCCGAAGCCTTCGCCGCCGAATTCGCCCAGCACGTCTTCGACGCTGCGTCCGGTCATAGCGCCGAAAATGGCGACGAGGTTCTTCGCCTCTGGCCGCTCGGCAAGATCCGCCGGGTCGGACGGCAGCGGTTCGGCGTCGCTCTTGGCCTTTTTCACCTTTTTCATCACCATGTCGGGATCGTCCGAAAGGTTGATGCGGCTCATCTCCGACGGGTCCGACTTGCTCATCTTTGCGGTACCGTCGCGAAACGACATGATGCGGGCGGCTTCGGGCGGGATGAACGGTTCGGGCAGGGTGAATACCGGCGTCTGCGTGCCGTCGGGCTGCACCGGGCCGAAGTCGTTGTTGAACTTCTGCGCGATGTCGCGGGCAAGCTCCAGATGCTGTTTTTGATCCTCTCCCACCGGGACGTGGGTCGCCTGATACAACAGGACGTCGGCGGCCTGAAGCACGGGATAAGTGAACAGCGCGACGCTGGCGCCTTCGCGGTTCTTGCCCGACTTGTCCTTGAACTGCGTCATGCGGTTCAACCAGCCCATCCGCGCGGTGCCGTTCAACAACCACTGCAATTCGGCATGCGCGGGAACCTGCGCCTGGTTGAACAGGACGGACTTTGCCGGATCGACCCCACAGGCGAGCAGCGCGGCAGCCATCTCGCGCGTGTTCGCCTTCAGCTCTGCAGGGTCGTGCGGCATCGAAATGGCGTGGAGATCGGCGAGGAAGAAATAACACTGGCCGCCGGTCGCCGCGACTTCGTCCTGCATGCGCACCCAGTTGCGGATTGCGCCGAGGTAATTGCCGAGGTGGAGGTTGCCGGTGGGCTGGATGCCCGAAACGATGCGCATTCTTCGGTTCCGTCTATTCGGAGAGATCGACGACCTTGGCAGGCCGCCTGCGCCGTAGCTGGGCAACGAGGTCCTTGTCGAGAGCGCCGACGACCAGTGCGATGGCAAAGAAGCTCACCATCCCGGCCACCACCAGCGCACCCAACGACCATATGCGTTCCACCACGGACCCGCCATAGCGATCCGCCATCAGCGGCACGAGGTACCACAGCAGCGCGCCCATGACGGCGGCGGCCACGATCTGGCGCGCGATGCGACCGGCCAGTTTGGCGGTGAAATGGAACCAGCCGCGCTTTTGCAGGATGACGTAGAGCGTCAGGACATTGAGCGTCGCGGTGAACGCTGTCGCGCCCGCCAGCCCGACGATGCCGTAGCGCGGCACGACATAGAAGTTGATCGCGATGTTGAGCGTCAGCACGCCCGCCGCGACCCAGACCGGGGTCCGCGTGTCCTCACGGCTGAAGAAGGCGGGCTGGAACACCTTGACGAGAACATAGGACGGCAGGCCCATGACCAGCGCCATGACGATGTTGCCCATGATCAGGCCGTCGGCGGGAGTCATCTTGCCGCCCACGAAAAACGCGGTGGTGAACGCCGGCGCACAGATCGCCAGCGCCACGGCGGCAGGCAGCGTGAACAGCGTGCCGACTTCGACTGCGTTGGCCTGCAACCGCTGTGCTTCGGCCTTGTCGCCCGTCTGGATATGGCGGGCCAGCATCGGCAGGATCGCGGTGCCCAGCGCAATGCCGACGATGCCCAGCGGCATCTGGTTCAGCCGGTCGGCCAGCTTCAGCAGGGTCAGAGTGCCCTGCGGCAAGGTGGTGGCGAAGAACGTGTCGACGAACTGGCTGATCTGATAAACGCCCGCGCCGAATGTGGCGGGCAGGATCAGCATGCCCAGCCGCTTGATTTCGGGCGTTACCTTGGGTGTCCCGATCCGCAGCTTTACGCCCGCGGCCCGCGTCGCCCACCACATGTAGGCGAGCTGCACCGCGCCTGCGACAGGCACGGAGATGGCCAGCGCCGTCGCGATGTCGGCATCGCTGCCACCGTGGTGTCCGATCCAATATCCCGCGCCAAGCCCGCCGATTAGCGTCAGGTTCAACAGCACCGGCACGAAGGCGCCCGGCGCGAACCGCGATCGCGCGTTGAGCAGGCCCGACAACATGGCGACAAGACTGACCAGCCCCAGATAGGGGAAGGTAAATCGGCTGAGCATGACCGACAGTTCGTACTTGCCGGGCACGGCCTGATATTCGCGGGCCAGCAACCAGACGATGCCCGGCATGGCCAGCATCGCGATGGCGGTAAAGCCCAGCAGCACCCACACGAAGATGGACAGCACGTCCTGCGCGAAGTGATTCGCGCCATCCTCGCCCGCATCGCCATCGTGCAGGCGGCGCGAATACATCGGGACGAAGGCGACCGAGAACGCCCCTTCGGCGAACAAACGCCGGAACGTGTTGGGCAAGATGAAGGCGAGCTGGAAGGCATCCGCCGCCAGTCCCGCGCCCAACACTCGCGCCAGAAGCATGTCCCGCGCAAAGCCGAACACGCGGCTGATCGCGGTCAGCCCCCCGATCGTTCCGACATTGCGGACAAGGCTCATGCGGTTTTGCGGCCCGCCTAAGGCTTGGCGCTCAGGCTTCGCCGCCCGGAGCGAACGGCGCATCGTCCTGTTCGGCGCGGCGCTGGTTCAGCTGCTGGATGTAAATGCCCTGGAAATCGATGGGGTCCAACAGCATCGGCGGGAAGCCTGCGTCCTGCACGGCGTCGCCAATGATGCGGCGCGCGAACGGGAACAGGATGCGCGGCGCTTCGGAATAGAGGAACATGTGCCCCTGATCGTCCGGCACGTTGCGCATGCCGATCAGTCCGCAATAAGCGAGATCGACGATGTAGACGGTGCCCTGATCGGCCTTTGTCGTGACGGTGATCTTCAGCGTGACTTCGTTCACCTCGCCATCGATCGGCGTGGCGTTGATGTTGAACTGCACGTCGACGTTCGGCTGACCCTGCCACTGAAACGATTGCGGCGCATTGGGATTTTCGACCGACAGGTCCTTGATGTACTGCGATATCAGCCCGATTGCGGGCATGGTATCGGCACCATTGGGCTGCGGGCCTGCGTTGTCGCCAAGATCGGTGATGATGTTGCCTTCGTCGGCCATGATAGTCTTTCGCTTCGCTGGGATATGGGTCGAACGGGATAGGAAAAATTCGGGCATTCGATCCGCCGGCCCCAAGGAACAGGGCGGGGACGCGGTCCCGCATGCGCGCCTAGCACCGCTGCTACGGCCCGGCAACCGGCCTGCGGGCGGTTCCGCGAGGAAATGCCTACGCAAATTGCGGGATACCGTACGGCATTCGACAGTTGTCGAATTGTGTTTCCTTCCTATTTGGGGCAGGTTCATACTTAATCGCCATAATGGCGCCACACGCTCGCAACGGGACAGGTCCCAGTGATAGTTGAAATTGTCATCCTCGCCATGATCGCCGCTTTTCTCGGCCTGCGCCTCTATGCAGTGCTGGGTCGCAGGGCGGAGCACGAGGAAGAAACATTGATGGGCCATCTTCCGCGCGCAGCCGACCCGCGACAGCCGGCAACTGAACGCGCCGGCGATCAGGGCGCGGCGCGCGTCGTTGATGCAGGGTCGGTCATGGATCGGGCGCTTGTCGGCGTGCCCACCGGGGCGCACCGCGCGCTTCGGGAAATCGCAGCCGCCGACCGCCGCTTCACGCCCGCAGCCTTTGTCGAAGGTGCCAAGGCTGCTTATGGCATGATCCTCGAAGCATTCTGGAAGGGTGACAAGGAAACCCTGAACCACCTTTGCGACGACGATGTCTATGCCAGCTTTGCCGCCGCGATCGACGCGCGCGAAGCCGCCGGCGAAACGGTGGAAAATCGCCTGATCCGCATCAATGAGGCGGAAATCACGTCTGCCGATTATGATTCGCCGATGGCCCGCATCACCGTGCGTTTCGCAGGCGACATTGCGGCTTTGACGAAGGACAAGGACGGCAACATGATTGCCGGGTCGCTGGACGATGCGGTCGAAAGCCAGGATGTCTGGACCTTCAGCCGCAAGGTGACCGCGATGCGGCCCGACTGGCTGCTCGACGAAACCGACCAGGGCTAAGTTTCGCACATGAAGCGGGTCGCGCGCCGGATTGCTATCGCGCTCGGCGCGTCCCTGCTTGCATCTTGCGCCGCGCCTCCGCCCGCCGAAGCGCCGCTGGCGCCGACACCGACCAACGCAGTTGAAACCGGACTGACCGCCGGACCGGGCGTGGCTTCGCTCGGGCTTACCCGCCCGGATGCCGAAGCGGCGCGGCTGTCCTTCATCGAATCGTGCCCGAAACTCCTGTCGCGCAACGACGGCAGCGGTATCGGCGCTTACTGGACCCCGGTTTGTGAGGCGGCGCCGCTCTGGTCTGGCGATCCGGTTGGTTTTTTTGACGCATGGTTCGAAACCGTGCAAGTTGGCAGCGGCGATGCCTTCCTCACCGGCTATTTCGAACCGCAGATCGCGGGCGTCGAAGCCGCGCGCACCGGCTATGACGTGCCGGTTTATGGAGTTCCCGACGACCTGATCCGCGATCCGGCCTATACTGGCGAAGGGCGCGGACCGCAGGGCCGCATCGGCGCCGACGGACGCTTCGTACCCTATTACGAACGGTCCGAGATCGTGTCGGGGGCCATCGCCGACAGCGCGCCGGTGATCGGCTGGGCACAAGACCCGATCGACTTCTTCTTTTTGCAGATTCAGGGGTCGGGCCAGCTGATCGGCCCCGACGGGCAAGTCACCCGCATCGGCTATGCCGGGCAGAACGGCCGCGAATACGTCGCGATCGGCAAGGTGCTGCGCGAACGCGGCGTGTTCCAGCCCGGAGAGGCGACGATGCAGGGTATCGTCGCATGGCTCCACGCCAATCCTGCCGCTGCCGCGGACGTAATGAACGAAAACAAGTCGTGGGTCTTCTTCAAGGAACTGACGGGCGACGGACCGCTGGGCGCATTGGGCGTGCCGGTTCGGGCCCATGCCAGCGTTGCCGCCGACCCGAAATTCGTGCCGCTGGGCGCGCCGGTTTTCATCGACGCCGCGCATGACGAAGCGGACGGATTGTGGATCGCGCAGGACACCGGCGGCGCGATCAAGGGCGCCAACCGCTTCGACACGTTCTGGGGCGCGGGCGAAGATGCCAAGCGAATCGCCGGCGGGATGAGCAGCGATGGCAGGGCGCTGATCCTCCTGCCCAAGGGTACGCTTGCGCGCATCGGGTCGCGATGAAACCGCCCCGCGTCCGCACGCCCGAAGGGTTGAGCGAGGCCGAAGCCGCGCTCTGGTCGCAGGTTGCCCAGACGGTGACGCCGTTCAAGGATCGCGCGATCCGTCCCACCCCCTTGCGCAAGGTCGCGCCGGCGAAGGTTGCCGGTCCCCCGCCAACCCCGGCCAAGCCCAAGGGCCGCATCCCACCGCCGCGTCCCGCCGTCCCGCCACCGCCGCCGCAGGGCCCCGCACCCGGCCTCGATTCGCATTGGGAGCGCCGTCTGTCTCGCCGGGTGCTGGAACCTGACTTCACGCTCGACCTGCATGGGCACACGCTGGACCAGGCGCACCGGCGGCTCGACATGGGGCTGGCGCAGGCCAAGGCGATGGGCGCGCGGGTCGTATTGCTGGTCACGGGGCGATCGCGCCCGGTCGAATCGGCGGACAGGGGAGAGCGGCGCGGCGCTATTCGGGCCAAGGTGCTCGACTGGCTGGCCGCAGGGCCGCATGGATCGGACATTGCGGTGGTCCGCAATGCACAGCGGCGGCACGGCGGCGAAGGTGCGCTCTATCTCGTCCTGCGCCGGGGGCGAGGGGACTAGCGCCGCAACCTTGCGATCCCGAGGATGAATCCACCGGTGATCAGGAACGCGATGGCCAGCCCGACGACGTTGATCAGCAACGCAGTCCAGCCGATCTTCGGCAGGTCGAGAAAAGGATATGGATAGACGCCCGACGCCGCGCCGCGAACCAAGGCCACGGCGCAATAGGCGATCGGCCACGGCAGGACCCAGACCAGATCGCGCCAGCCCGCCGCCAAACGGCCACCGAACGCGACCCACCACAAAAGCGTGAGGATCGGGATGACGGTGTGAAAACCCTGATCCGTTACCATGTTCAGCCCGGTGAACGTCTGCAGGTCAGCCAGTATCGCGTGATAGACGAGCGCGACCATCGCGATGGCGGTGACCAGCGCCAGCAGGACGCCGCCGCCGACATGACGGCTGTTTGCTATGCGCAGCATGACGAAGACGACTGCGGCATTGGTAAGGATGGTGAAAAACCGGGTGAGTACGAGGAAGGCCCCCACCAGCGATCCGGTTTTTTCGATGCTCAACACGATCTGCAGCGCGAAATTCGTCAGCCCGACGATGGCGATGATGATTGCCGCGATGCGGTCGGCGGAGATGCTGCGCGTCATGGCGAAAGTCTAGCGCAGGTCGCCCGGCCTGAAAATGCAATTGGGCAAATGCGAAACGGGCGACACCGGTTGCCCGGGGTCGCCCGTTCGGTTGTTACCACCTAAGCCCGATCAGGCGACCTGCGCCTCGTGCGTGGTGGCGGCCTGCGCGATATCCTCGACCGGTTCGTTGCGGATCAGGTAATCGAATGCCGACAGCGCCGCCTTCGACCCTTCGCCCATGGCGATCACGATCTGCTTGTAAGGAACAGTGGTCGCATCACCTGCCGCGAACACGCCGGGCAGGTTGGTCGCGCCGCGTTCGTCGACCTTGATCTCGCCGAATTTCGTGAGATCGAGGCCGGTGTCTTTCAGCCATTCGGTGTTGGGGATGAGCCCGATCTGGACGAACACCCCTTCGAGAGCGACGGTCGCTTCCTCGCCGCTTGCGCGGTCCTTCCACACGAGACCGTTGACCTTGTCTCCGTCGCCGGTGACTTGCGTGGTCTGCGCGTTCGTCAGGATGTCGACGTTCGCGAACGAACGCAGCTTGTCCTGCAACACCTGATCGGCGCGAAGCTGGGTGTCGAATTCGATCAGGGTGACGTGGCCGACGATGTTGGCAAGATCGATCGCCGCTTCGACGCCCGAATTGCCGCCGCCGATCACCGCCACGCGCTTGCCCTTGAACAGCGGGCCGTCGCAGTGCGGGCAATAGGCCACGCCCTTGTTCTGGTACTCCGCCTCTCCCGGCACGCCGAGCGAGCGCCAGCGCGCGCCGGTGGCGAGGATCAGGCTGCGCGCCTTGACCTGCGCGCCGTTGTCCAGTTCGACGGTGTGGTACCCGCCCAGCTCAGTCGCCGGGGTCAGCTTTGCGGCGCGGACGGGTTTCAGCACGTCGATGTCGTAATCGGCGATGTGCGCGTCCAGTTGGGCGGCAAGCTTGGGCCCTTCGGTGTAGCTGGTGGCGATGAAGTTCTCGATACCCATGGTGTCGAGAACCTGGCCGCCGATGCGATCCGCCGCGATACCGGTGCGAAAGCCCTTGCGCGCAAGATAGATCGACGCCGCCGCGCCCGCCGGACCGCCACCGATGACGAGCGCTTCGAACGGGGCCTTTGCGCCCATTTCCTCGGCCGCGCGGGCAGAAGCGCCGGTGTCGACCTTGGCGAGGATATCCTCCAGCCCCATGCGGCCGCTGGCCCACATCGCGCCGTCCTTGAAGACGGCGGGGACGGCCATCACACCGCGGCGCTCCACCTCGTCCTGAAATGCGCCGCCTTCGATCAGGGTGGCGGTGACGCCCTTGTTGAACAGGCTCATCAGCGTGAGCGCCTGCACCACGTCGGGGCAGTTGTGGCACGACAGCGAGAAGTACATGTCGAATTCGTGGGTGCCCGAAAGCTCGCGCACCTGCTGGACCAGCTTTTCATCGACCTTGGGCGGGTGGCCACCGGCCCACAGTAAGGCGAGGACGAGCGATGTGAATTCGTGGCCCAGGGGTACGCCCGCGAACGTCACGGCGACGTCGTGGTCGGATGCGCGGCGGATCACGAAGCTGGGCTTGCGAGCATTTTCGCCGTCGAAGCTGGCGGTGACCTTGTCCGACAGTTCGGCAATCGTGGTTAGCAACTGCCGGGTTTCGGTCGATTTCGGCCCATCACCAAGCGAGGCGACGAGCTCGATCGGCTCGCGCAGCATGCCGAGATACTGTTGCAGCTGCTGCTTCAGGTTGGCGTCGAGCATCGGGAATTCTCCGGAATTTCAAGACAAAGCGGCCCGGGGCGCGGGAAGGCACCCCGGGCCACTGTTCTATCGGTGCCCCTGCAAGACAGGAGCCGTATTTGCGATCAGATCTTGCCGACGAGATCCAGCGACGGGGCGAGAGTGTCCGAACCCTCTTCCCACTTTGCCGGGCAGACCTGGCCGGGGTTGTTGCGCACGTACTGTGCCGCGCGGATCTTGCGGACCAGTTCGTTGGCATTGCGGCCAACGCCTTCGCAGGTCTGTTCCATCAGCTGGATCACGCCATCGGGATCGACGACGAAAGTTGCGCGATCGGCAAGGCCCATTTCCTCACGCAATACGCCGAAGTTCTTCGACAGCGTGTGGAGCTGGTCGCCAAGGAAGGCGTACTTGATCTTGTTGATCTTTTCCGACGTGTCGTGCCACGCCTTGTGGCTGAAATGCGTGTCGGTCGATACGCCGAACACTTCGACGCCCATCTTCTGCAGCATGTCGTAATGCTCGCCCAGATCCTCAAGCTCGGTCGGGCAGACGAAGGTAAAATCGGCGGGGTAGAAGAAGAACACGGCCCACTTTCCGGCGATGTCCTTTTCGGTCACGTCAAAGAAATCCTTGCCGGTCTGGAACGCGGTTGCCTTGAACGGCGTAATCGTGCTGCCGATGATACCCATGTAATATTTGCTCCTGTGTGGATTGCGGGATTCGAAACTCGCTTGGGGGAAATAAGGCATCGCGCCAAGGATTGAAGTGCAATGTTGCGATTGCGAAGATCGAGAAAACCGATCAACCGCATGAATCCTGTACGGAACCCCGATTATCTTGCCTTGTGAATGGCGCAACGCAGCGTGATATGCATCTAATTCGGGTTCGGACACTTCACCATCGAAACCAGATGGGGAACAAGATTTTCCGGATGGGCCCGATAGGGTTCGATTCTGAGAAAGCCCATCGACCGGTAAAGCGCGATCGCCTCGTCCTGTCGGTCCCCGGTTTCCAGCATGACACGCGTGAAGCCATCGGCTGTAGCCGCCGCGACCAGCCGTTCGGTTAGCGCGCGACCTGCCCCTTTGCCTCTGCCCGCCGCACTGACGTAAATGCGCTTCAATTCGCAAGATCGTTCGTCGAAGCGGCGATAGGCTCCGCCGCCGACAACGGCGCCATCTTGTTCGAGCAGGAAGATGCGGCCTTCGGGTGGACGGTACGTTGCCGCGATTTCGGCCAGTTCCGTCGCCGCGTCACGCGGAACGAAGTATGCTTCGATCAGGTCCGTCCGGTCGGAATAACGATTGCGGCACCAATCGATGAATTCACGGCAATTGGCGGCAAAGGCATTGCGGTCCGCATCGCTCACCGCTTCGCGGATCAGCCGCATTGCGCCCGGTGCAACATCGAATGATCGGCCAGCACCAGCGCCATCATCGCTTCCACCACCGGCACGCCGCGAATGCCGACACACGGATCGTGGCGGCCTTTCGTGACGATCTCGCTGGCATGGCCGTCGCGTGTGACGGTGGGCACAGGGATGAGGATCGAACTGGTCGGCTTGAACGCCACGCGCAGCCGCACCGGCTGTCCGGTCGAAATGCCGCCCGCGATGCCGCCTGCGTGATTCGCTTCGAATTGGGGCGTCGAACCATCTGCGCCAGGCCGCATCGGGTCTGCGTTCTGTTCACCGCGCAGGGTGGCGGCGGCGAAACCGTCACCGATCTCAACGCCTTTTACCGCGTTGATGCCCATCATCCCGGCGGCTAGATCGGCATCCAGCTTGGCGTAGAGCGGCGCCCCCCAACCGGCCGGAACGCCCGTTGCCTCGCACGTCACCACTGCACCTAGCGACGATCCATCCTTGCGGGCGGCATCGACCATCGCTTCCCAGCGTTTGGCAGCATGGGCATCGGGGCAGAAGAACGGGTTGTTGCCGATTTCGTTCGCATCGAAGTTCGCGGCGTCGATTTCGTCGCCGCCGATGGCGCTGACCCAGCCGCGAATGGCGACGCCCGGCACGATCAACCGCGCCACCGCGCCTGCCGCGACCCGCGCTGCGGTTTCGCGCGCGGACGAACGCCCGCCGCCGCGATAGTCGCGAAAACCGTACTTTGCGTCATAAGCATAATCGGCATGACCGGGACGATAGCTTTGCGCGACGTCCGAATAATCCTTCGACCGCTGATCGGTATTTTCGATCATCAGGCTGATCGGCGTTCCGGTCGTGCGCTGGATTCCGTCGTTTCCGGCAAAAACACCCGAAAGGATGCGGACCTCGTCGGCCTCTCGCCGCTGCGTCGTGAAGCGGCTGGTGCCGGGTTTGCGCGCGTCCAGATATGGCTGAATGTCGCTTTCGCTCAACGCAATACCGGGCGGGCACCCGTCGACCACCGCGCCCAGCGCCGGGCCATGGCTTTCGCCCCAGGTCGTGAACCGCAGCACGCGGCCGAACGTGTTGAAACTCATGGCATGGCCCCTTTGCGCGCCTCTTCGTCGGATTGCGCGCAAATGTCCAGTTGCTAGAGGGGGTGCGGCGGCAACTTGCAGGACCGAATTCGATGAGCGCGACCCTTTACGGCATCCCCAACTGCGACACGGTAAAGAAGGCGCGCCAATGGCTCGACGCCCATGGCATCGATCATGCCTTTCACGACTACAAGAAACAGGGCGTGCCCGAAGCGGCTTTGCGCAAATGGGTCGCGGACAAGGGATGGGAAGTGTTGCTGAACCGCCGGGGCACGACGTTTCGCAGGCTGGACGATGCGGACAAGGCCGATATCGACGCGGACAAGGCAATAGCCTTGATGCTGGCGCACCCGTCCACGATCAAGCGACCGGTCGTCGAACACGATGGCGGCCTGCTGGTCGGGTTCGATGAAGCCGATTGGGAAGGTGCGTTGAAATAGGCCTTGGTCGGCGCGGCATAGTTGGTGCCACGCTGAATGCCGGGGTTTTCCTTTCCTTTTAGCGACTTGTCGGATATTATCCGGTCTCGCCGCCATGGGAGATCCCGATCGTGAAAGCCATTCTTGCCGCCGCTGCGTTCGCGCTTGTCGCGACTGTGCCCGCCGCCGCTCAGGATATGGGCGACGTGGAATATGCCGATCCGGCTGGCCCAATGGACCCGGATGCCATGGCAGACGATTCGGACGAGACGATGCACGGCTTGACCGGGCAGATGACTGAAAAATTCGAAACCCTGATAGCCAGCCCGATGATGGACATGCCGTTGCGCGAACTCGTCGGCCGGATGGGGCTTGGCCAAGGCGACATCGACGAACTGGGGCAGGGCACGATGCGCGACATGCTGGCGGGGATGGACCCGGCGGCGATGGCGCGGATGAAACAAACCCTCCCGCGCATGATGGAGGCGATGCCAGCGCTGATCAAAGCGGTGCGCGGCATGACGGCGCAGATGGCTCCGCCGTCGGGGACGAGCGATGACGACGAAGCGGAACCGAATGAATCGGAGGATTATTGATCCCCCACCCGTTCATTCGACTCGTTCAGACGTGCGTGGCGGTCGCGATGTAGTTCAGCTTTAGATTGTCGGAGAGGTGCAGCCCCCTCATCGCGGAAAAGGCGATGCCCTTGGGCGGCCCCGAGTCCAGCCCAGCGTCGGCCAGCAATTCGGACAATTCTTCGGGCGTGACGAAATCGTCCCAGTGATGCGTGCCGCGCGGCACCTGTCCCAGCAGCTCCGCGCCTTCGACGACCAACAGTTTGGCCGCCGCCGTGCGATTGGGCGTCGACAGCACCATCAAACCTCCCGGCGCCAGCCGCGTGGCAAGGTCGCGCAGAAACGTGGGCTTGTCGGCGACGTGCTCGATCACTTCCATGCAAGTGACGAGGTCGAAGGTCCCCGGCTCCATCAATGCCAGTTCGCCCGCGTGGTAGGCGATATCCAGCCCCATGCCCGCCGCATGATGCCGCGCCGCCGCGATGTTTTCCGCCGCCGCGTCGACGCCTGTCACCGCCGCGCCCATCCGCGCCAGCGGTTCGCAAAGAAGTCCCGCGCCGCAGCCGACATCGAGCGCTCGCTTTCCACCAAGCGGCGTGCGCAGCATTACGTCGCCGCCCCAGTGCGAATCGATCGCGTCGCGGATGAACGACAGGCGCACCGGGTTAAGCCGATGCAGCATTGCGGACGAACCCTTGGGGTCCCACCATTCGGCGGCCAACCTGCCGAAATGGGCGGCCTCGTCGGGTCGGATCGTGGCCGTGGGCGGCAGGGGCGAGATCGTTTCGCCAGTTACAGTTGCGCTTGTCATAACCTACCCCTAACAGCGCGCCCGTAGCGATTCCACAACGAAGGGGAGCGTGGCCTTGGCCCGCATCGTGATGAAATTCGGCGGCACGTCGATGGCAGGGACGGAACGCATCCGTCGCGTCGCCAATCTCGTGCGCCGCCACCAGGCCGCCGGACACGAAGTCGCGGTCGTCGTTTCGGCCATGGCGGGTGAAACCGACCGACTGGTGAATTTTTGCCGAGAGGCGAACCCGCTGTACGATCCGGCCGAATACGACGTCGTCGTGGCCAGCGGCGAACAGGTGACTGCGGGCCTCCTCGCGCTCACGCTGCAGGCGCTGGGCTGCAAGGCGCGGTCGTGGCTGGGTTGGCAGATCCCGATCCACACCGACAACGCCCATGCCAAGGCGCGCATCGGCGAAATCGACGCGGACGAACTGATCGCGTCGATGCAGGCGGGCGAAATCGCGGTCATCCCGGGCTTTCAAGGCATCGGCGACGACGGGCGGGTCGCGACGCTGGGCCGTGGCGGTTCGGACACCAGCGCGGTGGCCATCGCGGCGGCAGTCGGTGCCGATCGCTGCGACATCTATACCGACGTCGACGGCGTCTACACCACCGATCCCCGGATCGTGGCCAAGGCGCGCAAGCTGAAGGCGGTGACGTTCGAGGAAATGCTCGAACTCGCGTCGGTCGGTTCGAAAGTGTTGCAGACCCGTTCGGTCAGCCTCGCCATGAAGGAAGGTGTGCGGGTGCAGGTCCTGTCGTCATTCGTGGACGACGACGCGCCGCTGGCCGACGAGTTGCCCGGAACCCTGATTGTGAGCGATGAAGAGCTCGAAGGAATCGAAATGGAAAGCCAGCTGATCACCGGCATCGCCGCCGACAAGAACGAAGCCAAGGTCATCCTGACCCGCGTGCCCGACCGTCCCGGCGCCGTGGCGAGCATTTTCGGCCCGCTTGCCGCCGCCAACATCAACGTCGACATGATCATTCAGAACGTCGGCCGCGAAAAAGGCGAAACCGACGTGACCTTTACCGTGCCCAGTGCCGATCTGGTGCGCACACAGGCACTGTTGGAAGAACACAAGGAAACGATCGGCTTCAACCGCATCATCACCGATGCCAAGGTTGCCAAGATTTCCATCGTCGGCGTCGGCATGCGCAGCCACGCGGGCATCGCGGCCACGATGTTCAAGGCGATGGCCGATCGCGGAATCAACATCCAGGCGATCTCGACGTCAGAGATCAAGGTATCGGTGCTGATCGACGAGGACGAAACCGAACTCGCCGTGCGTATCCTGCACACTGCTTACGAACTCGACGACGCTTCTGGCGCGGCCTGATTCGTCCGGTTGGCGCTACGGGCCGAAAGTGGTCCGTGGCGCCATCGGGATTTCTCAGGTCAAAGGCTTAGCCTCGCGCTCAGCTTGAAGTTGCGGCCTGCCAGCGGCACGAAATCCTTGGTAAAGCTTGCGTGGCGGCGTCCGTTGGCGTCGAAGGCGTTTTCGATCGCGGCGATGATCGACAGGTTTTCGTTGCCGCGCATCGGTTTCCACGCGACCGACGCGTCGACCATGGCAAAGGACTCGGTCCCGGTTTCATACGCGGCCGTGCGCCGTTGCGCCGAATTCCAATCGATCTCGACCCGGGCTTCCACCCGATCCGACTTGCCGATCAGCGCCCCGCCCAGCGACATCGGCGGGATGCGCGGCACCGGTGTGCCGTCGCCCAGCGTGGCGCGGGTGTAGCTGGCTTGAAGTTGTGCCGACAGCGAAAAGCCGTCGGCCCGGCCCAATGGCACGGTGGCTTCGGCCTCGAACCCCTTGTAAGTTGCGTCCTGCTGTTGCTGCCGATAGACCGGCAATCCATCCGTCTGTTCATTCGTCGCGGCGAGATAGACGTAATCGTCGAACCAACTCGCATAGGCGGTCAGGGACAGGTCCAACGGTCCTACGCGACCGCGCATGTAAGCCTCTGCCCCCCACGCGGTTTCAAGCGCGAGCAGAGGGTCACCAACTTCGTATTGCTGAGTCGCGGCATGGGGTCCGTCGGCGAACAGTTCCTCTGGCGTCGGAATGCGCGCGGTGCGGCTGGCGTTGATGCCGAACCGCAGGCCCGAGCCGGTTTCATGCCATGCGCCGATCGCGCCGGAAAAAGCATCGAAGCTGCGGGCCAGCGATACGTCCGGGGCTTGCGCCTTGCCGTGTTCGAAGCGGCCCGCGAATTCGACCGTGGCTCGTCCGAAAGCGATCTCCTGCAAGGCGAACAATGCGGCGTTTTCGCTACGGTTCGCCGGTACGAACGCTTCTGCGCCGATAGCCTCGAGGTCGCGGCGAAAATATTGCGCGCCCACCGTGCCGGACCAGCCGCCCCGCTGGCGCTGGACCAGTTCGAGCCGGCCTTCGATGCCGTCGACCAGAAAGCGCGTGCCGATTTCGCTGCCTTCCAGCTCGACGTGTTCGTAATCGCTGTATCCCCAGCGCGTGCGCACTTCGGCAAGAGGCCCGCGGTCGAAGCGCAACCCGCCGCGCAGGTCCGCGCGCTTTTGCTGCAGGTCGATGGCGACTGCGCCTTCCTCTTCTTCCCCGGCTCCGGGCTCATCCGGTCCGGCATCGTGCGCATGGCTGACGCCCGGGCGGGTCGGGACGCCATAATAAGTGTCGTAATAGGAAACCGAAACGCCAAGGTCAGCCTTGCCACCGAGCCATGCGACGCCCGCGCCCGCCGAATGAGTTCGCGTCGCGCTGTCGGGCAGGATGCCTTGCGCGTCGGCCAGCGCGCGCAGCTCTGCCGCGTGATCCGGGTCTCGCGCCTCGTCCTCCGCCGCTTCGGCCAACACCTCAATGCGCAGCGGGTCCGCCAACAGCGGTCCCGCAACGTGCAGGTCGTCGGTCTTGCGCCACGAACCGTCGGCATGGACGACAAATCCACCGCCCAAGGGCACATCGACCGAGGCGCCGGCTTCGCGAGCATTGGCTGCGCTGTCGGCAGAGGCGATTACGTCGACGTGGATTGGTTCGTCGGGGAGTTTCAACGGGATGCGCTTGTCGATGACGTTGACCGCTCCGCCGATGGCGGAACTGCCGTAAAGCAGCGTCGCGGGTCCGCGCAGCACTTCGATACGCTGGGCTGTCAGGGGATCGACGCTGACCGCATGATCGGCGGAGTCGTTGGACGCGTCGATCGCGCCGATCCCATCGACCAGCACGCGAACGCGGTCGCCCGAAAAGCCACGCAGGATCGGGCGCGAGGCACCGGGCGCGAAGCCGCTTGCCGAAACGCCGGGAAGGCCTTCGAGCACTTCGCCGATCTGCCCATCGAGATTGCGCTGAAGATCCGTTCCGCCAAGGACGGTGGTGCCCGCCAGGAAATCGATCCGCCCGATGCCGCTCGCGGTCACGACGATGGAATCGTGGAAATCGTCGTCGGTGGCCTGCGCGGAAGGTTGCGCATCGCCAGCGCGTTCCTGTGCGAGGGCTGGAGCGGTCAGGGCTAGCGAGGCAATGGTCGTGGACGCCAAGATGGCAATACGTGCATGATATAACATTACATCGCCGTTAGCCGATGTAGCTGCATCGTCAAGTCGTCTGTTTGAGTTCAGCGACCGATTGCCGTTGTTGCGCGGTCAATCGATCCGATCAGGTTCGTGGTGTCTTTCGCGCGGATCAGGCCGCGACGGGCCCCATCAATTGCAGCACCAAGCCGCAAAGGCCGATCCCGAACAGCGCTGTCCCGCCGGCTTGCGAAGCCATGCGCTTCGTCCGGTCGCGCGGGATTGGCAGGAACCACAGAAGCAACGCGCCGACGGCAAGGACCATGATGCAAAGAACAAACATCCATTGTCTCCCAATAGAATGCTGGTCAATCCTATCGCATCATGGTTTCCGTCACGTCGACAAACACGGTTAACGCAGTAACCCGTTGCCATCAAACCTGAAACTCCCCAATCCGGAATGACTGGGGAGTATGAGCAGGTCTATTTCACGTCGAAACGGTCCGCATTCATCACCTTGTTCCAGGCCTTGACGAAATCCTTCACGAACTTCGTCTCGTGTCCCTTTTCGGCATAGACCTCGGCCACGGCGCGCAATTCGGCGTTCGAGCCGAAGACCAGGTCGGCCCGGCTTGCGCGCCAGGTCTCGTGACCGCCGGCGCGGTCGGTCGCGACATATTCCTCGTCATCGCTGTCTTCCACTGCCTTCCAGACGTTGGTCATTTCGAGCAGGTTGACGAAGAAGTCGTTGGTCAACTGGCCCGACCGCTTGGTGAAGTGGCCGTGGCCCCGCTCGCCGTGGTTGGCGCCCAGGACGCGCAGGCCGCCGACCAGGACGGTCATTTCGGGCACCGACAGGCCGAGAAGCGCCGCCCGGTCGAGCATCATTTCCTCGGTCTTCACGCGCAGCTTGCGCGGCAGGTAGTTGCGGAAGGCGTCGGCCTGCGGCTCCAGCACGGCGAAGCTGTCGGCTTCGGTCTGCGCTTCGGTCGCATCGCCCCGGCCGCCCGTGAACGGCACTTCGACGTCGAAGCCCGCATCCCGGATCGCCTTTTCAAGGCCGACCACGCCGCCCAGGACGATGGCGTCGGCCATCGACAGCGGCCCGCGCACTTCGTCCAGCTTGGCGAGGACCTTCGCCAGCATCGCCGGCTCGTTGACGTCCCAGTCCTTTTGCGGGTCCAGGCGGATGCGCGCCCCGTTGGCGCCGCCGCGATGGTCGGACTTGCGATAGGTGCTGGCCGAAGCCCAGGCAGTCTTGATCAACTGGCTGACGGTTAGCCCGCTGGCCGCGATCTTCGCCTTCACCGCCGCAACATCGGCATCCGACGGCATCGTGCCCGCCGGAACCGGGTCCTGCCAGATCAGGTCTTCGGCCGGCACTTCGGGGCCGAGGTAGCGGACCTTGGGCCCCATGTCGCGGTGGCACAGTTTGAACCACGCCCGGGCGAAGGCGTCCTTGAACGATTCGTGATCTGTACGGAACTTTTCGCTGATCACGCGGAATTCCGGATCCATCTTCAACGCCATGTCGGCCGTCGTCATCATGGTCGGCACCTTGATGCTCGCATCCCAGGCGGCGGGGGCCATGTCCTCCGGCTTCTGGTTGATCGGCTGCCATTGCTGTGCGCCGGCTGGCGAGTGGACGAGTTCGTAATCGTAGTCGAGCAGCAGCCGGAAATAGTTCTCGCTCCACTGCGTCGGCGTATTGACCCACGCACCTTCAAGCCCGCTGGTGACGGTGTGCTCGCCGATCCCGCCGCTCTCATGCGAGGAAACCCAGCCGAAACCCTGCGAGGCGAGATCGCACCCAGCCGGTGCAGCGCCGAGCAGCGAGGGATCGCCGTTCCCGTGCGCCTTGCCAAAGGTGTGGCCGCCGGCGGTGAGCGCGACGGTTTCCTCGTGATTCATCGCCATGCGCTCGAACGTCGCCTTGATGTCGCGCGCCGATTGCAGCGGGTCGGGATTTCCGCCTGGCCCTTCGGGATTGACGTAGATCAGGCCCATCTGGATGGCCGCCAGCGGCCCGTCGAGGTCCTGCAGTCCGCGATCCGGGTCGATCCGGGTCTGCACCCCTTCGTTGACCCACTTGTCCTCGTCGCCCCAGTAGATGTCCTTCTCGGGCTCGTAGACGTCGGCGCGGCCGCCACCGAAACCGAATATCGGTCCGCCCATCGATTCGATGGCGACGTTGCCGGCCAGGATGAACAGGTCGGCCCACGAGACGTTCTGGCCATACTTCTGCTTGATCGGCCACAGCAGGCGGCGGGCCTTGTCGAGGTTGCCGTTGTCCGGCCACGAATTAAGCGGCGCGAAGCGCTGCTGGCCGCTGTTGGCGCCGCCGCGGCCGTCGCCCGTGCGATAGGTGCCCGCCGCGTGCCAGGCCATGCGGATGAAAAACGGCCCGTAGTGGCCGTAATCCGCCGGCCACCAAGGCTGGCTGTCGGTCATCAGGGCGGTGAGGTCAGCCTTGAGGGCGTGATAGTCGAGTGCATTGAATGCCTCCGCGTAATCGAAATCCTCGCCCATCGGGTTGGCGGAGCCGTTCGGGCTGAGAATGTCGACGGCCAGCGCGTCGGGCCACCAGTCACGGTTGGTCCGCCCCAAGAGCGCGCGAACCCTGCCATCGCCGTGCATTGGGCAGCCGCCGCCGGCCGTTGAACCTGTCGCTACGTCCATTTCGCATCCTCCGGTTTTTTTAACTGATAGAGAAACATACCGCACGCGAACGAACGGCTGAAACGATCAAACTTGCATAGCCAGACAGAAAAAAGCGATTAGGGGATGTACGCATTGAACCGCATTCCGCAGTCAAGGGCCGCGAATCGCCGGTTCATGACGCGCGTATCGCACTTGCCGGGCGCGCTGACGCAGCCTAACGCCGCGGACATGACGACTAATCCCAAAACAGATGCGCTGATGCGGCGCGGCGCCCAATTCCTCGGTAGCGAACACGCGATCATGTGCGGCGCGATGAGCTGGGTTTCGGAACGCAAGCTCGTTTCCGCGATCAGCAATGCGGGCGGTTTCGGCGTGATCGCCTGCGGCGCGATGTCGCCTGACCTGCTCGACAACGAAATCGCCGAAACGAAAAAGCTGACGGCTAAGCCGTTCGGCGTGAACCTGATCACCATGCATCCGCAGATCATGGAACTGATCGACGTTTGCACGAAACATGGCGTGGGCCATGTTGTACTGGCCGGCGGATTGCCGCCCAAGGGCAGCGTCGACAAGATCAAAGGCAGCGGGGCGAAGGTCATCTGTTTCGCCCCCACGCTGGCACTGGCCAAGAAGCTGCTGCGTTCGGGCGCGGACGCCATGGTAATCGAGGGGATGGAGGCGGGCGGTCACATCGGCCCCGTCGCGACCAGCGTGCTGGCGCAGGAATTCCTGCCCGAACTGGCCGAAGAGCACCTCGTATTCGTCGCGGGCGGCATCGGGCGGGGCGAGGCGATTGCGGGATACCTTGAAATGGGTGCGGCTGGTGTGCAGCTGGGCACGCGATTTGCGTGCGCCACCGAATCCATCGCGCACCCCGATTTCAAGAAGGCGTTTTTTCGCGCTGGCGCGCGCGACGCGATCGCCAGCGTGCAGGTCGATCCACGCCTTCCGGTCATTCCGGTCCGCGCGTTGAAGAACAAGGGCACCGAGCTGTTCACCGCCAAGCAGCGCGAAGTCGCGGCCCTGCTGGACGGCGAAGGCATCGAGATGTCCGAAGCGCAGTTGCAGATCGAACATTATTGGGCGGGTGCGCTGCGCCGCGCAGTGATCGACGGCGATATCGAAAACGGCTCCTTGATGGCAGGCCAGTCGGTCGGCATGGTCAAGAAGGAAGAGCCGGTCGCCGACATCATCGCCGAACTGTTGGCCGAAAGCGAGGCTGCGCTTAGCAGAAGGTAAGGGGTGCCATGTCTGTAAGGACGCTCGATCACGTCAACATCGTCACGACCGATCTGTCGGGAGCGGTGGCGTTCTATCGCGATATCCTGGGCCTGATCCCTTCCGATCCGCCCGAACCGCTGAAGCCGGAGGATATCCGGTGGCTGAATGATGCCGAAGGGCGACCGATCGTGCACATGGTTCGCCGCGAATTCATGGAACGGCGCGAATATTTCGTCGACAACGTCGGTAATCCCACCGGTTCCATCGACCATGTCGCCTTCGATTGCGACGGGCTCGACGACATGAAGGCGCGGCTGGATGCAGCGGGGCTGGACTACCGGGTCAGCGGCGTATCGGGCATTCGGCTGACGCAGCTGTTCGTCCGCGATCCCAACAATGTCCTGCTGGAACTGAACTTTCGCGGTTGATGGTTTCGTTTCACGACACCTGATAGAAAGGTGCGTGGCAAACATGCCGCCCGCCGCCTAGCCATGCTGCCACACCGACCGAAAAACGGGCGGGGATGGGAGAATGTCTATGGGTGCCTTGACCGGAACGCAGATCGGCGCGTTTCTTTTCGCGGTGATCACGCAAGTCGTCGGCGTCACTTTCCTCGTCAAGACGCGCGGCTTTACCCACGCGGGCTGGACCGCGGCGACGATCGTCGTCCTGATCACCTCGTTCTTTTCGCTCGCATGGTTGTTGAACAACGGGGCAAAGCTCAACATCCTTTTGCCGATCCTGGCCGCGACGGTCCCGCTGTTCAGCGTGATGATTGGCGTGTTCTTCTATGGCGAAGCGGCATCGGCGATGAAGATCGCGCTGCTGGTCGGCGCTTGCGTGCTTATCGGGATCGCCGCAGCCGTTGGTTGATCGGGCCTTTCCCTCTTCCGCCCGCGTTGCGCCCTTGTGCTGCGCGCGGGCGGCCCTATCGTGTGGCGCTGACGGGTAGTTTATCGAGGAATTCCAAAGCGCCATGTGTGATCAGGACCAACTGGACGCCTTTCGCCGCAACGACTGCAGCAAGCCAAATGGAAAGGCTAGCCGCCGCAGTTTCAACGCCGCCGTGGCGGCAGCGGGCGGGGGCGCGATGCTTGCGGCTTGCAACGCCAGTGGCGGAGCGGAAGCGGAAGCCAGCACGGCCGTCGCAACACAGGGCGGCGTGCTGGGCGGTGAAGTCGCCATCCCGACCGCAGGCGGCACGATCGGCGGATGGTTCTATCACCCCTCTGCCGGTAACCACCCCGCCGTCATCATGTGGCCGGACATCGCAGGGGTACGCCCGGCGGCAAAAGCGATGGGCGAGCGGTTGGCGGGCGAAGGTTTCGCGGTGATCGTGCCCGATCCGTATTGGCGCGATGCGGGCCATGCGACGTTTACCGATTTCGCCGATTTCATGGCCAACGACGGCTTTGCCAAAGTCACGCCATATCGCAACCGGTTCAGCGCCGAAACGATCATGGCCGACGCCAAGGCCATCGTCGCATGGCTCGATCAGCAGGATGTCGTCGACAAGTCGCTGGGGATGGGCGCGCGCGGGCACTGCATGACGGGATCGTGGACCATCTTTGCCGCAAATGCGTCGCAACGGGTCACCGTCGCGGCGTCCATGCATGGCGGCGGGCTGGTGACCGAAGCAGCGGATAGTCCGCACAAGATGTTGAAAGGCCGCGCGCATTACTTGTTCGCCATCGCGCAGAACGACGATGTCAAGGAGCCCGAAGCAAAAACGAAACTGCGCGAAGCACTGTCCGCATCGGGCGCACTGGGTTCGGTGGAAGTCTATCCGGCCGACCACGGCTGGACCGTTCCCGACGGCCCCGCTTACGACAAGGTACAGGCCGAACGCGCTTACGATGCGTTTCTGGCGATGGTGCAAGGGTTGAAGATCGTCGCGGTCTGACCGTGGCCGGAATAACGTGGGCTAGGTAGATCTGCCTAGCCTGCGCCGGGCGCGGATTAACGGATGTGAGGTAATGTCTTTCCCTGATTTCGGGGGGAATACATGCAAATCCTGATAAGCAGCTTCATTCGCGGGCTGCCCGCCTTGCCGCTGCTATTGGCTGCGCTTTACATGTTGAGCATTACGGCGGTGTCGCCCGCGCGCGAACTGGCGCGTCAGCTTTTGCGCTTGCGGATCGTGTTCACGCTGGTGATGTCGACGACCTGCCTGACCACACTGCTCGTTCCGGGAATGGGTTGAAAGACCGGACGCCCGATCGTTCGCGACGATCTAGCGTCCGATCAGCGCGGCCCAGATTGCTGCGGCGGGATGGTCGTTTTCATCGGGATCCCAATGCTGCGCCATCAACCCACGCGCTCCGCTTTCAGCCATGCCGTTTTCGCGATTCCAGCGGTAGAAGAACGCGGAGACGCGCCAGTTCAGGATGCAATGGACATGGACCGGACCTGCGGCATTGCTGATCGCTGCGCGGAAGATCTGGTAGTGCGCTTCTACCGGCGCATCGAACGGGATGGGTATCGCGGTATAGGCAATGCCATGGGCAGCGCAAAGCGCGTCTTCGTCCGCGAGGGCGTCGGGGTGATCCGGCATGGCGAGGTTGACGACGTGTCGCACGCCGATGCCCGCCAACCGGTCGATGTCTGCGGCAAGCAGCCGACCCGAAGTCGTGGTCGAGGCATCGATCCGTTGCCATGCCCGGATGTCGGCCGGATCGGTCAAAGGGGAAGCCCGATCAGGCTGATTTGCCTGCCATAGCCGCTTTCCCCGGCCTGAGTCGCCCGGCGATAGGAGAAATAGCGGGTATCGTCGGCATAAGTATCCTGACCCGTGATTTCGACCCGCGTCACGCCCGCGTCGACAAGGCTGGCGGCGACGAATGCGGCCAGATCGAACTGGTGGTGGCCGGATCGCCCGGGCTTGAAAAAGCGCTCGAAAGCATCCTGTTCCGCCAAAAAGCGGAGATAGAAGCCTTCATCGACTTCGTAGCTTGATTGCGCGATGCAGGGGCCGATGGCGGCCGCAATGCGCGCGCGGTCGGCGCCCAGCTTTTCCATCGCCGCAACGGTATTGCCGCACACCCCGGCAAACGCGCCGCGCCACCCGGCATGGGCCGCGCCGATCACGCCAGCTTGCTCGTCGGCCAGCAGGACCGGCGCGCAATCGGCGGTCAGAATGCCGAGCAGTGTGCCGGGGCGGTTCGTCACCATCGCGTCGGCGTGGGGCCGCGCGTCCAGCGGAAACGGTGTTTCGATGCGCACCACGTCCGCTGAATGGACCTGATAAACCGTGGCAAGATCGGCGCCCGGCAGGACGGCGTCGGCGGCGATGCTGCGGTTCGCTTCGACTGCGCGGGGCAGGTCGTCCGATCCGGTGCCGACGTTCAGGCCCGCGTATTCCCCGGTCGAAACGCCGCCGCGACGGCCAAGGAAACCATGCGGCATCCCGGCAATCGCGGCGGATCTGACGATATCAGGCATCGAGGCTTTTCGTTACTTGTTCGCGCGTATCCTTGGACAGGTCGGGCGCGGCGGCGATTCGCTCCAGCTCCGCCCGCATCAGCGCGGCGCGCTTTGGCTCGATCTTGCGCCACCGACCCAGCCACGGAATGAACCGGGCCGCGGTCTGGGCGTTGAGCGGATCGAGTTGCAGCACGAGGTCGGCAATCATGCGATAACCGCGCCCGCTTTCGTCATGGAACGCGGCCATATTGCCGGCCATCGTCATGTAAAGGCTGCGCACGCGATTGGGGTTCTTAATCGTGAAGTCGGCATGTTGTGCCAGTGCTTCCACTCGGTCGAGCACCTTGGGGTCGAGCGAGCCCGCCTGAAGCGCGAACCATTTGTCGATGACGAGCGCGTTGCCGTCGAACCGCGCATGGAAATCGGCCAGAAGCTCGCTCCGTGCCGGGCAACCGATGCCTGCCAGCACCATCAGCGCGCCCTGACGGTCGGTCATGTTGGTGGCCGACCGATACTGCGCTTCGGCGCGGGCGGCGGCTTCCTTGGGATCGGCGGCGGTCAGCATGACGAGCGCCTGCGTCTTTACTTTGCGCGCGCCCCGCGCCCGTGCGTCGAGGCCATAGGGGATTGCCGAAGCCCGTTCGTGCAGCGCGATCAGCTTGTCGCGCAGCCGCAGTCCGATGTGCGCCTTCAGACGTTCGCGGGCATGGTGCAGCGCGACAGGATCGGCCGGAGCAGCCAGTTCGAGCAGGAACGTCAGCGTCGGCAACATCAGCAGTTCGCCGCGCATGAGGTCGTCGATCTGCGCATCGTCGATCACTGCGCCCATGGCGTCGGCAATCGCGCCGCGCCGCTTTTCGTCAGGGCCGTTTTCGATCGAGCCAAGCAGTTCGCGGGTGACGAGCTGCTGCAAGGATTCGTAGCGGGCAAAGGCATCGTCGTCGTGCGCGGCGAGGAAGACGAGATCGTCGTCATTGTTCTCCGCATCTAGCTGGATCGGGGCCGTAAAGCCGCGATTCGCGCTGATGACCGGAGGGCGGGTAAAGCCCTTGAAAGTGAAGTCCGCCTTTGACTTGTCCACCATCAGCAGCTGTTCGCCGCCGTGCGTGCCGCTGTCGCGGTCGAACAGTGCGACCTTGATCGGGATCGGCATTGGCTGTTTCGTCGGCTGGCCGGGGGTCGCCGGGACTTTTTGCGTGAAGTGCAGCGTAACCGCGCCTTCGGACTGGTCGAAAGTAGCGTGCATCGTGACCTTTGGCGTCCCCGCCTGTTCGTACCAAAGGCGGAATTGCGACAGGTCGAGCTTGGCGCCGTCCTCCATCGACTTCACGAAATCCTCGCACGTCGCCGCCTCGCCGTCGTGGCGATCGAAATAGAGGTCGGTGCCTTCGCGGAAACGTTCGGGCCCGGCCATCGTGTGCATCATGCGGATGACTTCGGCGCCCTTGTTATAGATCGTCGCGGTATAGAAGTTGCTGATTTCCTGATAGGAATCGGGTCGGATCGGATGGGCCAGCGGGCCGGAATCCTCTGGGAACTGCGCGGCGCGCAGCACGCGCACATCCTCGATCCGCTTGACCGGTTCGGAGCCCATGTCGGCGCTGAACATCTGGTCGCGCAGGACGGTGAAGCCTTCCTTGAGGCTCAGCTGGAACCAGTCGCGGCACGTGATGCGGTTGCCCGACCAGTTGTGGAAGTATTCGTGCCCGACAACGCCTTCGACCCCGTCGTAATCGCCGTCGGTCGCCGTTTCCGGGTCCGCCAGCACGTAACGGGTGTTGAAGATGTTGAGGCCCTTGTTCTCCATCGCGCCCATGTTGAAATCGGCGACGGCGACGATGTTGAATTGATCGAGGTCGTATTCGCGGCCGAACGCTTCTTCGTCCCATTTCATCGAATTGATGAGGCTGCGCATCGCGTGATCGGTGCGTTCCAGGTCGCCTTCGCGGACCCAGACGGCAAGATCCACCTTGCGCCCCGACATCGTGGTGAAGGTATCGCGATTGGCAACCAGCTGGCCCGCGACTAGCGCGAACAGATAGCTCGGCTTCAGCCACGGATCGTCCCACACGGCCCAGTGGCTGCCATCGCCGTTTTCGCCGGTTTCGACGAGGTTGCCGTTGGACAACAGCACCGGGAAGGTGGCCTTATCGCCCGTCATCCGCACGGTGTAGCGCGACAGCACGTCGGGCCGGTCGGGGAAGAACGTGATGCGGCGGAACCCTTCGGCCTCGCACTGCGTGCACAGCATGCCGTTGGACGCGAAGAGGCCCATGAGCTGGCTGTTGGTGGCGGGGTGCAGATGGGTTTCCACCGTCACCTTGTGCGCATCGCCACTCAACGGCAGCAGCAGGTTCGGGCCGGACATCGACCAGCCTTCGGCATCGGCGTCGTCCACCTTCAGGTTCATGACCGCGATATTGTCGCCCGAAAGGTGCAGCGTCTGATCGCCGTCGCCATCGGGATTGCGTTCCACCCGCATCGTCGCGACGCATTTCGTCAGTTCGAGTCCGAGTTCGAACTCCAGCCTGATTTCCGACACCAGCCATGCGGGCGGCTGGTAATTCTTCCGCATCGTCGTGGCGGGATCGTGGGGTTCGACGGCGGCATCTGCCATTTCGGGATTGCCGGCCGGGTTCGATGGGGTGCTTGCGATGTCCATGCCGGAATAGATGCGGTTGTTCGCGGTTTAGACAAGGCCAAATCCGGGATTGCCGCTGCACATCGTGCAAAAAAGACGTGGCGTTGCATCCTTGTCGCGGGTTAGGCGCTTGGCCATGAACCTTTTCATCTTCGGTCTTGGCTATTCGGCAAAGGGCATCGCGGCCCGATTGGCGCGCGATGGCTGGCGGGTCGAGGCGACGGGCAGCGACGGCACCGTCCCGTTCGAAGACGAAGGCGCGGTCCATGCCGCACTGTCTCGTGCGAACGCGGTGTTGAGTTCGGTCCCGCCCAACCGCGAAGGGTTCGACCCGGTGCTCGACCGGTATGGCGCGGCGCTGGCGAGGTCCGACCGCTGGCTCGGTTACCTGTCGTCGACCGGCGTCTATGGCGATGCTGGCGGTGCGTGGGTGGACGAAAGCACGCCGGTCGGCACCGGCAGGCGCAGCGCGCGCAGCGATGCCGACTTGCGCTGGCTGGAGCTTGGCGCGCGGGTCTTCCGCCTGCCGGGCATATACGGTCCGGGCCGTTCGGCGCTCGACCGGGTGAGAGAAGGGCGGGCGCACCGGATCGACATTCCGGGCCAGGTGTTCAGCCGCGTCCATGTCGACGATATCGCTGCCGGGGTGACGCTGGCTCTGAACGCGGCGTCGTCTGCACCATCCGGAGCCTACAACCTTGGCGACGACTATCCGTGCAGCCAGAACGAGGTGATCGAATACGCCTGCCGGATGCTGCGCGCGCCGGTGCCGCCGATGCAGACGATCGAACAGGCGAACCTGTCGCCCATGGCGCGCGGTTTCTATGCCGAAAACCGCCGGGTCGCGAACGGCAAGGCCAAGCGCTTGCTGGGCTGGCGTCCGCAATACCCGACTTATCGCGAAGGGTTAGTGGCGTGCCTTGAGCGCGATCACGAGGCCCGTTAACGACAGCAGCGAGCCGCCGACGGCCAATGGCGTCCAGTCGTATCCCTCGAACAGCGAAGAAAGCAACATGGCAAGGATCGGCGTCGCCACCGCGATATAAGCCGCACGCCCCGCGCCCATGTTGCGGATCAGCATGAAATAAAGCGGAAAGGTCAAGATCGACCCGATAATGCCAAGATAGGCAATGCCGCCAAGGTAAGATGGGCGCGAGTCCCAGACCGGCGGCCCGTCGAGCATTAGGGCAAGGACCACGTTCACGAGCGTGCCCACGATTATGCTGGCGGCAAGCAGGGGCATGAACGGTTCGTCGTGCGCCCGGTCGGTAGCCTGCGTGACGTTCGCGATCGATGCGCTGACCGTCGCCAGGATCGCGAACAGGACTCCCAGCATCACGCCATCGGACGCCCCGGCCGCGCGGTATTCCTGCGCGAGCAGCAGCGCCACGCCCGCAATCGCAATGGCCGATCCGAAAACGAAGCCCTTCGATACCCGTTCGCCCAGCACGACCCGCGCGAGCAGCGAATTCGGGATCATGATCAGTGCGAAGAATAGCGCGACGATGCCCGACGTCAGCGTCGCTTCGGACCGATAGACGAAGTGGAAATTCATCACGAACTGGGTGACCCCGACGATGATCACCACCGGCCATGCCCGCCGCGATACGCGCAAGCGTTGTCCCCGCACTTTGAGCACCAGCACGATGACGACGCTGGCCACGAGGAAACGATAGGCGATCGTCCAGCTTGGCGGGACGACGCTGATCTGGTCCTTTATGACCAGCCACGTCGATCCCCAGATCAGCGCGACAAGAACGAACGGCACAAAAGCGCGAGGGTCCGAAAACCGCAGGCGCTCGCGTGGAACGGCGGTCTCATTCATAGCGCGGCGATGGCCTGGGCCAGCCTCTCGGCGTCATCGGCGTCGGTGTTCCACGCGGTCACAAAGCGCGCCGCGCCCACCCCCCAGTCGTAGAACCCGAAGCCCTGTTGCCGCAGCCGTTCGCTTTCTGCGACAGAGAGGCGCAGGAAAACCTCGTTCGCCTCGCAGGGATGGAGCAGGCGTGAGCCCGCCGCCGCCGCGATACGGGCGGCAGCGTCATTGGCGTTGCGCGCGTTGGCCAGCCAAAGATCGTCCTTCAGCATGGCGAGCAGTTGAGCGGCAAGGTAGCGGCCTTTCGACTGCAACTGGCCCGCGCGCTTGTGCCGCCGCTTCGCCTCTGCCGCGCTGGCCGGGTTGAACAGGACCAGCGCTTCTGCCCCCATGCCGCCGTTCTTGATCATGCCGAACGACAGCGTGTCGATGCCGTGCGCGGGACCGGCGTCGGCCGGAGTGCAGTTCAGATGCGCGACCGCATTGCCGAACCGAGCGCCGTCCATATGGACCTTCAACCCCTTGGAGCGGGCGTAGTCGACCAGCCCGGCGATCTCGCCCGGCGCATAGACGCAGCCCTGTTCGGTCGCCTGCGTGATCGCGATGGCGGTGGGCTGGACCCGGTGCACGTCGTCGCGGATCGGATCGATCACGGCGGCAACGTTTTGGGGCGTCAGCTTGGCATGGGGCCCGTGGGCCAGCATCAGCTTTGCGCCGTGGGTAAAGAATTCGGGCGCGCCCGCCTCATCCTGTTCGATATGCGCATCGTCGTGGCAGACCACCCCGCCATAGGGCGGCACCAATGTGGCCAGCGCAAGGCAGTTGGCCGCCGTCCCGGTGCTAATCCAGACGACCGCGCATTCGCGCCCGAACAAGTCCGAAAACGCGGCGTCGAGCGACTGCGACAGCGCATCGTTGTCATACGGCGCGTCGGTTGCATCAGCGCGGCGCATGGCTTCCCACACGCTGGGGTGCACGGGGGCGGCATTGTCCGAAAGGAATTGCATGGCAGTCGCCTTTCCAGCGCGCAGCCTTTGCGTCAAGCGGTTGCGAGCGCAACCTTCACCGGGCGATCGGGTCAGTCGGTCAGATCAGCCATCGGCATCGCCGTCATACCGTTCGAGCTCGTTCCCGGCCAAGGTCACGACATGCAGCAGGTTGGTCGCGCCCGGCGTGCCGAACGGAACGCCCGCCAGCACCACGATCTTGGCTCCGGCTTCGCCGAACCCGTTGCGCAGCGCCATGCGCTTGCCCTTGCCGATCATCTCTTCGAAACTGCCGATGTCGCGCGTGTGGACGGCGTGGACTCCCCACAACAGCGCCAGTCGGCGCGACGTCGATTGCAGCGGGGTGAGCACGAGCAAGGGGACTCGCGGACGTTCGCGCGCCACGCGGCGGGCGCTGCTGCCCGATGCGGTGAACACGGTGATCGCGGAAATCCGCAACGTGCGGGCGATGGACGAACATGCGGCGGCCAGCGCGTCCGATGTCGTCGCGTCCGGTTCCACCCCTGTCAGCCGGATGCGTTCGTCGTAACCGGGATCGTTTTCGACCTGCGCCGCGATGCGGTGCATGATCGAAACGGCTTCTTCGGGCCATTTGCCCGCCGCGGTCTCGGCGGACAGCATCACCGCGTCGGCGCCGTCATAGACCGCGTTGGCCACGTCGGACACTTCGGCGCGGGTCGGGGCCGGGCTTTCGATCATGGATTCGAGCATCTGCGTCGCGACGACCACCGGCTTGCCCGCGGCGCGCGCCTGCTGAACGATGCGTTTTTGCAGCGGCGGCACTTCTTCGGGATTCAGTTCGACGCCAAGATCGCCGCGCGCGACCATGATGCCGTCCGACAATTCGAGAATGCCGTCGAGATGGCGCACGGCCAGCGGTTTTTCGATCTTGGCCATCAACGCGCCGTAACCGCCCATCAGTCGCCGTGCCTCTGCCACGTCCTCGGGCCGCTGGACAAAGGACAATGCGACCCAGTCCGCCTTGTGCTGCACGGCAAAGGCGAGGTCGCGGCGGTCCTTTTCGGTCATTGCGGGGATGGGGATTTCGGCATCGGGCACGTTCACGCCCTTGCGATCGGAAATCACTCCGCCGACTTCCGCGCTGCACAGGATCTCTTCCTTGTCCGCGCGAATGACCCGCAACCGGATCTTGCCGTCGTCGATCAGCAGACGCTGGCCTTTTTGCAGCAGGCCGAACAGTTCGGGGTGCGGCAATTGCACGCGCGTTTCGTCGCCGGGCTCTTCGTTGCGGTCCAGCGTGAAATGGCGGCCGTGCGGGATGACAGCCCGCCCTTCGCGGAACTTGCCGACGCGCAGTTTCGGCCCCTGCAGATCGCACAGGATGCCGATCGGGCGGCCCGTCTTTTTCTCCAGCGCACGGATCGTGGCGATGGTCTGGGCGTGGATAGCGTGTTCGCCGTGGCTCATGTTGACGCGAAACGCATCGGCGCCCGCTTTCAGCAGCCGCTCGATCATTTCGGGATCGGAACTGGCGGGGCCCAGAGTGGCGAGAATCTTGACCTTGCGGCCACGGGGGTCGAATTTGTTCACGTAAGGGATTACCTGCGACGGGAGGGAGGGAGCGTCGTTGGGAACTATTGGCTGGGTTTTTTGCACGCAAGCTTCCATGCACGCAACCTCGACGACGCGATGATGAACGGAGAATACGACTTGTCCTGCGATTCCGACCTCCCCGCAGCCGAAAACGATCCGCTCGACGCCTTGTCCGACGCGGTGGCGGCCGCTGCCTTTCGCCGGCTGGTGCGCCATTTGCGCCATCGCCATGACGCGCAGAACATCGACCTGATGGGCCTGGCAGGGTTTTGCCGCAATTGCCTGGCCGACTGGACCCGCGACGCGGGATATGCCGGCGACAAGGCCGAGGCGCGCGCCTTGATCCACGGCATGGGGATGGAAGAGTGGAAAGATCGCCACCAGTCCCCGGCCACGCCCGCGCAATTGGCGCTGATGGAAGAAAGCGTCAGGAAAAACGCGGACTGACGGAGCAATGAAGGCGCGCGGTGGAAATCGCCGTCGTGCCCTTCACCGCGGACCCGCTCGCCGCTATCAGCGCCGTCACGTGATTCTCGCGCCGGGTCGCATCGTGCCGATCCGCGCTTCATCCAAGATCGGGAAGGTCCAAGCATGTCCGAAGAAATCAACACCATCGGTTCCGCCGATGCCGCCATGGGCGGCAAGGGCAACGTCACCGCAGAAGAACTGCGCCAGCTGATCGAACGTGCAGAACGGCTGGAAGAAGAAAAGAAAGGCATCGCCGAAGACATCAAGGATGTATTTTCGGAAGCCAAGGCCCGCGGCTTCGACGCCAAGGCGATGCGCAAGATCATGCGCATCCGCAAGCAGAAGAAGGAAGATTTCGAGCATGAGGAAGCCGTGCTCGAAACTTATATGGCCGCACTCGGCATGATCTGATCGGACATTCGATCCGGTAAGAACGGGGGCGCTGTCATGGTGCCCCTTTTTTCGTTCATTTTCAGGGATAGGTTCGCCGCGGCCCCGTCCGTGGTGGCCTGCGGTCCGGCGGTTTCTGCGCGCTAGAGGATGCGGACCACGATCGAGGTGAAGTTGTCCGGCGCACCCCGCTCAAGGATCATTTCGCCCATGATCGACGTTGCCTGCTTCGCATTGCGTGTCGACAACAGCTGCAGCATTTCTTCCTCGGCCATTACCTTGGTGACGCCATCGCTGGCCAGCAGGAACAGGTCGCCCTGCTTGACCGTGCCCGATGCGCTGTCGATGACCAGTTCCTTGTCCGCACCCACCGCGCGGGTGATGACGTTCGAGTCAGGATGCGCTTCCGCATCGGCGGGAGCAAGCAGCCCGGCATCGATAAGATCCTGCACAAGGCTGTGATCTCGGGTCAGGCGCGTGATCGCACCGTCGCGCACCAACAGGATGCGGCTGTCACCGACCCAAAAGCAAACGTACTGACCCGATGCGATGACCAGCCCCACGACCGTGGAACCGATTGTCCGCGGCTTTACGCCGTCGCGGGCAAGCTCGACAAGTTCGACCTGCACCGCCTGAATGGCATCCATTGCGGCTTGTGCGGTGCGTTTGGGATCGGGTCCTGCCGAAATTCCTCGCATCGCCTCAATGATCATCGCGCTGGCGACTTCACCGGCATCGTGTCCGCCCATGCCGTCGGCAACGATCCAGATGCCATCGTTCGAACGATCCAAGTAATTGTCTTCGTTGGCTTTTCGACGAAGACCCACGTTTGTCTGGCAGGCGCTTAGGAATTTGGGGCTCATAAGTGGCCAGCTACCTGCCTTTGTGGGTTGAATAGTCGCGCATTTCCGTGTGAATTGGCATTTACCTACAGCGGCATGGACTAATGGGCAATGAGCAAGGCGTATAGCACCAAGGCATTGCCTCCCGGGACCGTCTTGCGCGAATGGCGCCTCGAGGAAGTACTTGGCGTCGGTGGCTTTGGCATCGTCTATAAAGGCCGCGGTATTTATTTCGACGAACTCGTTGCGATAAAGGAATATTTCCCCAGTTCGATCAGCGAACGGGATGAAGACGACACCGTTGTTCCCGTCGATTCCAATGCGGAGGAGGTCCACGCGCTGGGCCTCAAGAAATTCGTGGAAGAAGCGAAGTTGCTGTGGAATCTTTCCACGCCTTCACGCCATCCGAACATCGTTTCTGTTCGCAGCCTTTTCGAAATTCACGGCACGGCCTACATGGTCATGGACTTCGAAGACGGGACTCCGCTGTCCCGCCTGTTGAAGCAGGGCACGAAATTCAACCAGTCCGCCCTGTCCAGGATGATGCTGCCCATCGCACAGGGGCTCGAACGTGCGCACCGGGTCGGCGTGCTTCACCGCGATATCAAACCTCCCAACATCATGGTCGGCGACGACGACCGGGCAGTGCTGATCGACTTCGGGTCCGCGCGCTTTGAATCGGGCGATGCGACAAGCACGAAGGTCACGTTCCACACGCCGCCCTATGCTCCCATCGAACAGTATGTGCGGACTTACGAACAAGGACCGTGGACCGACATCTATGCGCTGGGCGTCGTGCTGTACGAATGCGTAACTGGCGAAAAGCCGCCCGAAGTGCTTGAGCGGCTGCACGGTGGATTGGGCAAGACCCTTTCCGATGGCAACTATCCGGGCTTCAGCCGCGCGTTCCTCAAGGCGATCGACACCGCGATGACGATCCGCCCGGACGAACGTCCCCGTTCGATCGCCCACTGGCTGTCCATGTTCGATGCGGAAGACATCGGCACTGTTGCCGAGCCTCCCATCGAAGAAGACGAGGAAGACGACGACGCGACGAAGATCGCGTATTTCGATAAGAGTTCCGACAAGATCGTCCCGGTCGCCCCGGTGGCGAAGGGTTTCGGCGACGGGGAAGTCGTCAGCACCGGCGTGCCCGATGCGCCCGAAGACGCAAAATTCGTCAAGGCCGAAGCTCCTGTCCCGACGCCAGCGCCCAAGCCCACCGCCAAGGCACCGGAAGTTGCGTCGACCCCTGCCAAGCCCGAAGTGCCGAGTTCCGAACTGCTGTCGCGTAAGCCGGAGCCCGAGACAACGACGTCTGATGCGGACAAAGCTGCAGGCGCCTCTGCGGCAGTCGCCGCCGCCACCCCGAATCCCACTGCTTTGAAGCCGACCGACACTGCCAAGCCTGTCGACAAGTCCAAACCGGTCCCTGCCAAGAAGGCAGATGCCGGCAAGGACGATGCCAAGGAAAGCCTCGCCAAGCCGGCGATGGCGATCGTTGCCGTTCTGGCCATTCTTGGCGTTGCCGGCTTCGTCATGTTCAGCGGCGGTTCGAAGGATACGGGGCCGACGCCTTCATCACCCATCGCGATCGCATCGGCGCCGGCCGATGCCTCGCAATATCCTGAAATGTTCGCGGCCCTGCTGGAAGAGGCGACCAATGCCGGTCTTGGCGCAGACGCGACCAAGGCTCTCGTCCTCGAGGACGGCGACGTGAAGACCGAGGACGATGCAATTGCGCGCCTGCGCGCGTTCGGCGTGGCTGCGCTGGCCGCTGGTGATGCGAAAGCCGGCGCGGTCGCTCGGGACCTGCCATGGGCAAACACCTCGAAAGCCAATTCGGCCAGCAAGGAAATTCCGCAACGGCGCAAGGTTGCCGACAACCTGAAGGCGAGCCTTGCCGAGATCAAGGTCAAGGCAGGCGCCGTGGAAGAAGCCGAAGGCATCGCGAACACGTTGCTGGCGGTGCGCGAGGAAATGGCGGCGTTCAGCACGTTCCGAACTCTTGCTGCCAGCGCTTATCGGGTGAAGGGCGCACAGACGGAGGCAGCCCTTGCCACGACGGCGGCGGCGACCGCTGCTGCATCGACCGCAGCGGCCACTCCTTCAAGTCCTGCAGTTCGCGATACGCCAACGGCGAGCGCCTCGGCGGTCGATACGGCGGGCGTGTCGGGATCGACCAAACGCGAATTCGAACGGACGATCGGCGATGCGCGCGACGTCGCCCGTCAAGTCGACAGGTTGGTCGGCAAGAAGCCCGGTTCGGGCGCAAGCGATGTAGAGAAGGAAAACTACCGTATCCGCGAGGCGAGCGCGCAGAGCGCCAAACAGTACAAAGGCTACCTCGACACACTGGAGGCGTCGATGCGAGGTACGACCAGCGATGCCGAAGCGCGCAATTCCGTAGTCAAGGCTTCGCAGACCAAGGCCTATCTTCAGGCCTTGCTGAACCGGTCCAAGGCGGCGAAGTGACCGGATCAGCACGTTGATACTGACCGACGCCGTTGTCGGGCTGATCGCCGCGTTTATCGGCGTGGCGCTTAGCATCGAGATGCACTTCTTCGGATTGCGGTGGCTGGCCTGGCTGGTCCAGCACCGCGAGCCGAAGGTGCGACGCCCCTTGCTCGTCGTGCTGTTCACGATCTTCACGCTGCATCTTGTCGAAGTTCTGCTTTTCGCGATCTTGCTTGCCCTGATCGAAGCGGGGGGCTTCGGCAGGCTGATGGGCGCGACTTATGGCGGGGCCGGCTGGTTCGTCGACCATTTCTACTTTTCCATCGCGTCGTACACGACGCTTGGCCTTGGCGATATCGTGCCGCATGGCGCGATCCGGATGGTCGCGGGACTGGAAGCGCTCGCAGGACTGGTGCTCGTGACGTGGAGCGCCTCGTTCACATACCTCATGATGGAACGACTATGGTCCGACCGTCTGCCGACCAAGACCGAAACCGAAATGGAAAAAGAAGACTAGCCGGGTACCTGCAAGGTGCGTTCGCGATAGGCCAGCGACCATTCGTTGAGGTCGGCAAGCATGATCGCGGCAGTGTTGCGCAGTTCGGCGGTCAGGTCGTCGATTTCCCTGATTTCGGCCAGCCTCGCCTCGTTCGCGGCCAGTGCACGGACGGTGTTGTGCGATCGGCTTGCCGTCACGAGATGTTCGCCATGCCCGCGCAGGCCAAAGGCGGCGGCGCTCAGCGCGGGAAACCCTGCGGTGACGAACACGAACGGCGCGGTCAGCGGCTTTACCCAGTCGTGCAGGAAGAAATAGACGAAGATATATAGCGTACATGCTGCGATCACCCCGCCGACGAGGAAGTTGCCCACCTCGTGCAGCTTGTGGTCGATCTTGTGCATGCGGCTGGCGTTGACCTCGTGGTAGGCGGCCTGTGGGCGCACCTGCTCTTCCAGCACGTCGTCAGCGAGCTGCCGGATCGTCACATCGGTCATCGTGCCGACAGGCGCCGCCATTTCACGCCAGATCGCGGTAGCGTACCACCGGGTCCAGTCGGCGCTTTCGAAATGCCGCCCTATGGGTCCGGTAAAATCGGCGCGAACCGGCGGTCCGGCCAATCCGGTGCGCTTGAGATAGGCGAGGGGGCGAAGCGATTCGGCAAGGTGGCGATATTGCAGCCACTTGCGATGCCATTCGCCCTGTCCGCCGATATGCGTATTGTAAAACAACAACCCGATGATCGAGAGTTCCACCATGACGAGGTAGATCTTGATCGTGGGCATGATCAGCCCGGTCAACGCGACGATTACGGCCAACGCGGCCAGGCCATAGTTGGTAACGTGCCCGCTGCGGAACAGCTGTGCGTAGCGGATGGCAAGGAAGTTGGCCCAATCGTAGGCCTCATCCAGGTTCCGGGTGTCGAGATCGCCCGATTTTCCGTTGCCCGATTCATGGCCATCGACGACGCGCCCTTGATGCCAGGGCCGACTAGGCATTCGCTTTACGCCCAACAACGCCAGCATCGCCGGATATTCGATGCGCCAGTTGGTGCGGCGTTCGATCTCTTCGAGATATTCCCCCATCTGTTCCTTTTCGATTTCCGAATGAGGAGCCAGAGTGCGCTGCAACAGGCGAAGGTAGTCTGACGGAGCGTCGATCGGTTCGACCAGCGGATCGATCACGTCGCCGCCGACCAGAAGGCGTGCGTTGGCAATTGTGCTGTTTTCGCGATCGACCTGAATATGAATGACCGGCACGTACGCCAGCAGGGCCAATTCGATGACATGGGCCGTGCCGCCGCGACCGCGCCCTTCTTCGCCGTCCCATACCGCGACGAGCACGTCGGAGGCTGCGATGATTGCCTTGCCGACCAGGACATAGGCATCGTCTTCGTGCGCGCGCCTACCCGGCAGGCAAAACACTTCGTCCGCCGCCAAAACGTGACGCTTGAACTCCCGATGTTCTTCGCCCGAAGCGAAGTCGTGAGTATATTCCGCTTCCGAAAACGGCAGCACCGCGCGCACCTGATAGTCGAGCCCGCGAGCCGATTTCGCGGCGATCTGGTCAGCTCCGGTGGCCAACGCCGTGTGAAACCGCAGCAGCGGCGCTTCGCGCGAGAAATAGCTCGGTGCATCGTCGCTCATGGCGCTCACCCCGTTTCGCAACGATCCGAGCACGGTGTCGAGGCGGATGCCAAGATCGTCGACGATATCGCCGTCGATCGCGTTTCCGCGATGGCCGGTAATACCTACATTGAGGGTAAGGCGCGGGCGCGGTGGGTGCGTTGCCGTCAAGTTTTCAAGAATCCCTAGCGTGCCGCGACGGGCGCGCGAACTTCGTGGACAAGGCGGATGCCGCCAACCTGCAGGATCGAACCGACGGGTAGGGCGACCGTGCCTTCTATTCTCTCGTCGTCGACAAAAGTGCCGTTGGTGGAATCGAGATCGGACACGACCACTTCGCCATTGGCGAAGACCACCTCGCAATGGGTGCGCGAAATTCTGGGGTCGAGCAGGACCACGTCCGCCGGCGCTGTCCGGCCAATCCGCACGCCCAGTGGACCGATCGCGTAGCTGTCCGCATCCTCCCCTTCGTCAAGCAGTTCGAGCACATGTTGCTCGGCCTGATTGAATGGGCTGTCGGCGTGGCTGAAGAACTGCGTCTGATCGCTTCCGTCATCCTCATCCGGCTCCTGGCGCGTAAAGCGCGGAAAGGCCGAAGATGTGCGACCGCCGAAAAGCGGTTCGGCCCGTGCTTCGGAAACAGGCGGCGTGGGAACCTCGATAGAGGGTTGGGGCGCGGGTTCGGGCGCGGCAGGTATGGTCGCCTTGACTGTCTTTGTCGCGATGCGGGATTCGGCGACCGAATTCTCGCTCACCAACCTCTTCAGATCCGCGACGAACTGGCCCCAGGTGTTGTCGTTGCGGTCACCCGCCCAATGCGACAATTCCGCAGTGTGGGTCAGTTCGAAAATGATCGGCCGGTCGCACGCTTCGATGATCGCCGGCGCCAGTCGGCCACGGCGATCCGCCAGCGTCGCCTCCGCCCGCACCCAGCGAGATGCGACCGAGCGCGGCGACCACAGCACGACCACGGCCTTGGCCGCGCGAAGGTTGCGTTCGATCACTTCGTCGAAAGTTTCGCCCGAATGGAGCGCAGCGTCCCACCACACATCAAAGCCCTCGTCGCCGAGTGCATCGGCGAAGAGGCGCGCGATCGGTCGATCCTCGCGACTATAGGAAATGAAAATGTCCGGCTCAGACAACATAAACCCCTCTTGGCCGCCCCACCTGCGAATCAAGACCGCCGAACCGATCCGTCTAGTCCGGGGCCAAAACGTGAAATCGCAGTAACAATAAGCAAAACAATGACTTCAACTGATCCCGAGGGATAGGTCATACCCCTCACTAAACCCAATATTAACTGAAAGAGCCTTTCTCGCAAGTGCGGTAACCCTTTATCGAAGGGCATTCCCGTTGCGGGACATGGTGGATTTATCAAGGCATTGCCCGATCGACGATCACATCGACCTTGCCGCTTGGACGGCACTGACAGGATCCGCGCTGAACCGGACGGTGATCCCCAGGCCCCTCAAATCTTCGCAGAGCAGTGGTTAGGAGCCATGGCTGAGCCGCTTTTCCTTGCCAGCAAATCGGTACTGCTGGCGCCAAAGCTTCGACCCGCTAGGCATCACCTCGACGTAGAGCCCTTTCTCATCAGCGCGCTTGTATGGTTTTGCACGCGGAGAAAGAGCTTTAATTCCTTTGTCGGTGAGAGGCATGGGCCGCTTCTTCTGAAGGAGGACCCTAAAACTCGCCAAATGCCCCCAATGATGCGCCCGAATCGGGTGGATTATCGAGAAACACAGTGAGGCAGCCAGAGTCCAAAAGAGACAATAAGCCACCGAGTAACAGTAGTTTATTGCTGCCAACAGCTATGTCCAGAAGTAGTTAAATGGTGCCCAGAAGAGGAGAGGTCGGGGGCTCCGGGTTCGAGTCCTCGTCCAAGGCTGGGTTTTGTCCTGATTTATCAGAGGGGGCGGGTTCGAGTGCCAGAAGAGGACTTCCATAGTAGACTCTAAGAACCGCAGAAATCAGCTATTTCTTGTACTCTTGATCGACGCTGTGTGTACTACCTGTGTGTACAAGTTTCAAGCCTTTGGCTCAATTCGGGTCCTAAACAGGGACCCACATCAAATGCCTAGCATGAACCATGGGAAAATCAGATCCGAACGGTCAACCGGTATGAGTAGGACGATCCGACAGAGTTAAGGCAGGCGGAAGTTTCCTATACTATTACGCCACTTCGCTAAGTATTTTACGTGCCCATTACCGTGAGCTGGCCTAAGGAGCCGGATGAAGACCGGAAATTTGGGGTAAGCGCAGAGTGACACTAGAGATTTTGAAGGGCGAAGTCCGGTCAATTGGCAAGCGGTTCCCAAACCGCGAGGAAAGAGCTCGACGCCTTTTCATAACAGAGCGCCCCGCCTCTTTATCAAGAGACCAGGATCGCGAATTCCGTATCAAAACGGAAATCTCACAGCAATTTTCTATTCCCTATACAGCTGTAAGCTTCTGCGGATCAGCCCAAATTGGTTTTAGCGTCCATAAGGACCAGCTCTTCCAACCAGGGGTCTCTGATCTGGATGCTGCCTGCATCGATGCTCAGTTGTTCCAGCGAGCTTGGATCGATGTCATAGAGACGACGAGGGCTTTCACCGACCTCACGCCATTTGGCCATCGTACGACAGATGAAATTAACGTTTTTCGTGAGCAGATTGTCAAGCGCGGGATGATCAGAGTAGACGCTATGCCACTATCTGAAACTAAGACTGCTTGGTCAACTTTCCAAGGGAGAGTTAGCCGCAAACACACGGATTTATTTAAACGCATATCGCTGGCGATTTACTTAAACGAATATGCATTTTGCTGGAAACAAGACAGTTCTCTAGCAACCGTGATGAGGTAATATGTCATGCAGAATGAATTGAAATATACTGTTAGATCACGAGAAATCGTTGACCTTGCGACAGCTATGAAGAATTCTAGCCTGACGCTTTCGCCTTATTTCCAGCGAAATCTAGTGTGGAGGGACGCTCATAAACGCGATTTCATTGACACGATTTTAAGGGGCTACCCCTTCCCGCAAATCTTCTTAGCTAGAGGAAAGATTGATGTTGAGAACATGACATCCAGCCAGGCGGTCGTGGACGGTCAACAACGCTTGAATGCCATTCGAGAATTTATTGACGGTAAGCTTGAGGTGGATGGGAAATCATTCCGGGACCTCACTTCAAGGCAAAAAGAAGACTTCCTTAAATATGAAGTCCCTGTGATAGACTTTGACCTTGAGGCGGGCGATCCGAGACTAAAAGACGTCTTTCATCGGCTAAATCGAACTTATTACGCACTATCAGCTATCGAAAAGCTAGCCTCTGAATACTCAGCCTCAGAATTCTTGCTCGTCGCCAGGGCACTGGCTGGAGAAATTCTAAAGACTGAAGTACCGATTGAGGAACTAGGCGACGTCGGGAGTGAGGATGATGCCGAAACCATTCCAGGCAACATGTTCAGTAGGGACCCGGGAATTGAGGAAGCCACCTGGGATTGGATCGTTGAGAATGCGGAAGGGTCGTTCGCCACGCTAATCCGCACTGAAGCGATATTCACTACCTTTGAGTTTGACCGTAAAGTTCCGTTAATGTTTTCCTTAAACGTTATCTGCACCTACCTCGCTGGCTACTACAATAGAAACGACAGAGTTCGTAAGTTTCTCGATGAGAAGTCAGAAGTATTTCCTGAAAAGAAAGAACTATTTTCAGTTTTGAATGCGACCGCCGACTTCATTGTCCAAATGAACCTCAATAAATCGTCGATGTGGTGGAACAAGGCCAACTTCTTCACCTTGGTGGTTGAATTAGCGAGGCTACCAAAATTGCGCGAGCAGGCACCGGTTGACGCGGGAATAAAGCTCCAGGTGATGGAGCAGAACCTGTCGAGTGAGTACAGTTTGGCAGCACGAGAAGCTGTGAACAACAGGGCACAGCGTGATTTGAGGGGGGAAATGGTTCGTTCGGCACTGGAGGCACCTTTGCCTTGATTGATACTGAAAGCAGATTTCATGTTTAGGAAACATAGAAAGGCTAAAGGCTTGCTCCTTTCTGTAATTTGGCGTGGGAAATGGCTGCTATAAGCACCGTCAACGGCGTGAGCGGGGCAAGACTTGGGTTTGATGCATTTCGCTAAGAGCTCCTCGCGGGGCGCTGGATCCAAATCGAAGCATTGGCTTACATTGTGCGAGCCACCGCCGACAGCACTCAAGGTCCGGCCTGCATATACGATTTGCAGCGAAGCCGCCTGTTTCAAGTCTGCATTACCATCGACACTCTTGGTACCATCTGTGTGACCGAAGGGGACCCATTGAACGCACGACAACCTGACTACGCCCTGGCATCGTCAGGCCTTGTTGGCGTCCGCAGGGTTTACCTCACCGACACACCTATCTGAGACAGTTCCAGCGTCTCATTAGCATTGACATTGGCATTTCGGACATTTAGTGGAAATGGTCTAAGAAGCTATTGAGACACATTCATCATGACAACGAAGATCGGTTATGCACGGGCAAGTTCCGAAGATCAGGACTGCACCATTCAAGAGGACGCGCTCAGGGCGGCTGGCTGCACCATCGTCCGCTCAGAGAAAAAGAGTGGCACTACCAGGCAAGGCCGCGATCAGCTGGATACGATCCTGGAGTTCCTGCACGAGGGCGATACCTTGGTCGTGACCCGCATCGACCGCCTGGCGCGTTCTGTGAAGGACTTGGAGGCCATCGCACAGGTCATTCGGGACAAGGAAGCCCACCTTCAAGCCACAGAGCAGCCAATTGATACCACCACACCAGCAGGCGTTGCGTTTCTCCAGATGCTTGGCGTGTTCGCCCAGTTCGAGACGGCCCTGAGAAGGGAGCGTCAGCTGGAAGGCATAGCCAAGGCCAAGGCTGCCGGTGTCTACAAGGGCAGGAAGCCTTCGGTGCCGGTGGAAGACGTACGGCGGCTGAAGGAGGAGGGTCTCAACCCGACCCAGATCAGCAGGCAGCTCAAGATCGGCAGGGCTTCGGTTTACCGTGCGTTGGCTGCCTGATCTGCATGAGGAAATAATCGGGTAAGCTGAACAGCTTTGAGGCCGCAGAAACCGCTACTTTCTCCTCCTTGAGCCGGTTTTTGGCCGTGGCGTTGAGGCTATCAGCTCGATTGCGCTGGAGTGGGTGCTGCGGGAGACCTATGGAGCGCAACTCGTTTGTACAGGTCATTGCCCTTGGACACCTCATCAAGTTCCGCGTCAGAGTTCGCCACGGCTTCGAGACGAGCCCAGGCTTCCTTTCTGCGCTTTTCTGATCTCGATCTGACTGACCGTCGTTCGCTGCAAGAGAGGGCGCGGTTCATGTCTCTACAGGGCCGAGCCAGAACGCCAGAGGCGCAGATGCTCGTGGCCGATCTGATGTCCTCTCGGGTCCTGCCCTCGATCTTGAAAGCAGAGGGCACGCTGACCTCGGCTTCGGCGAAGAAGTGTGGCGACGCGCTCGGGGCGATCATGGCGGATGTCATCAATGCGACCCGTCAGCAAAGAGCGTCCTCCCGAAGCGTCCGGAACGGTAGCTTCTCCTCGCCATGCCCGGTCGGGCGTCTGGCGTTTCGTAGGGTCATGAACGCGCTGATCGCCGAGGGGCTCATCGACCACCGCAAGGGGCATCGCGTGAAGGAAGGGCCGTTCGGCACTGAGCGCGACGTGCCCTCGCTCTTCCAGGCCACCCCCGCTCTTCTGGAGCTTGCTGATGGTCACGAGCTCCTTCGGGCTAAGCAGACCAGTTCCGATTTCACCCATGGGAAGCGCGACCTATCCGACGGAGCACAAGTGGTCGTGGCTCGAAAGAAGATCGAAAAAGACCAAGCGGGACAGCGACCACCGCCTCAGGATCTCGACTGGGACCCCTCAGACCCGTTGGCCTGCAAGATCGCTGCACGCATGGAGCGCATGAACGCCTTCCTCCTGGAACCCGGTAGGGTCGAGGGGCTCAGCTTCGGGGGCCTGCGCCGTATCTTCTCCAACGCCAACCTGCCGGGCTTTCAATGGCAATGGGGAGGACGCCTAAACACCCTACCTGGATGGGACGCCTACGAAAGCTGGAAGGGTGGCGCACAAACGCGAAGACAGATCATCGAACTGGAGGGCGAACCCGTAATGGAGGCGGACATCTCTGCCGCGTTTCTCACGATCCTATACGGGCTCTTGGGGGAGCCGTTCGATAACCATCGGCCCCCATACGACATCGGAGACGGGATCAGCACTGAGCGAGCCAAGGCCTGGTGCACGATAGCCTTGGGCAGCTTCAAGCTGTCTGCGGGAGGCAGGCCATTCAGCCGAGTCAAGAAGGCCTTCATCGAACGGCACCCAATCCTCCAGAGCCTCGAGACCTGCGGGCTGACCAATGCCGACCTTCAGTATCACGAGAGCGAAATCATCCTGTCGGCTGTCGAGGTCATGCGAGACAGCCATGGTGTTGCGGCCCTGCCGGTTCACGACTGCATTGTGGTCCCACGATCGATGGCAGACGTTGGTCGGCAGGTGCTCGAGCAGGCCTTTTACGATCACCTACAGGACGTGGTTGGGTGTCCTCACCCATTCCTACCCTTGGTGACCCTGAAGTAGCCGAGGGGGCCATAGGCCTGCCACCGTCGGTGTTGCGCTATGGGTCCCTCGGTGCCCTTAGGTGGTGACGATGACACCACCCCTACGCCCAGGCTTTGGTGCCCTGCTTTCTCTCCGCCAGGGGACTTACAGCATACTGGGACAGAAATGTGGAATCGACTCACTGCCCGATCGAAAGCCCGCCAGACGAAAGGCGAAGGGTAGTTGTAGGGTTGCCCAGTTCGCTATGAGCAGTGGGCGATGATGGCCCGCACAGCGGCAAATAGGAGATCATGATGTGGCCGAGAGTACCGCCTCGTTCACAATGCCCATCCAGCACACCAGTTGGACATCATTGGGCGTGATGGGGGGGAGGACGGGCGGCTGGCTGAACGGCGGCAGGCCGCTGTCGTTGATTTTCCGCACCAGGTCCTTGGTCTTTGGTGCCCCTTGCATCGCCTCGTTTGCGAACCATTCGCGCAGCAGAAGCTCCTCCCGCCGCGGCCAAGGGGCTTCTAAGATGTCGAGGGCTTTCTGCACATCCTGGGCCTCCCCGTCGGGTAGAGGGTTCTGACGGATGAACTCCGCTACCCTAAGGTTGAGCGGGCGCACCTTCGGCTGCAGGTTAGCTGGATCCGTTTCGGCCATCCACGCCTCGTGCACTGATGCCCTTGCCACCTCCCAGAGATCGAACACATTCGCTTCGAGTGCCTCCGGCACATGCCTTGCAGTGCCAGGTTCACATTCGATAATACGCAGGCAGCGGCCGAGCTCGCGATGAAGAGGGCGTTCGGGATCGTAGATCCAGTCTGTGGAGCAAGGGATGAACCGCAGGTAGGTGCGGTCTCCCACCGAAGCGCAGAAGAAGACGCCCTGCTCCTTGCCCTTCACCATTCCCGAGCCGATGCCCATTGGCAGCGTTTGCGTCCGCGATCCTCCAGCCTCCAGGGCCTTGCGCAGTGTCTGGCGGTATTCCTCGCCCGTTTGGCCTGCGCTACCGGCAAGCCCCCGCTCGAAAAGCGTTGGGTCCTCGGCCAGCAGGCGCTCGATCTCTTCCCGAGTCTCCGCAAAGACTTGGGAGCCGTCGGCCGCCCCTTCCACCGGAGCCACTACGCCGACGCTCGCAGCCGCCAGGGCGATTTTCTGCAGGATCCGCTGCTCGAGGTTCAGCAGCGCATCCAGTCGATCAGCCGGGAAAATGGTGCGCAGAAACACGCGCGCATGCGGGCTGCCGATTCTGTCGATCCGGCCATGGCGCTGCACCATGCGCATGGGGTTCCAGGGGATGTCGTAGTTGATGATGTGGCGGCACTGCTGAAGATTGACGCCCTCCGCCAAAACGTCCGTGGTGATGAGCAGATCGAACCGGTCATTCCCGTCCACTGCTTCCGACGAGATGGGCGCGAAACCCTCCACCGCCGTCCTGCGGCCGATCTCGTCCTCCTCGACGTCGACCGATCCGGCTACGGCCACGATCCGTCCGGCGTATATCCCAAGCTCGGGGTCCGTGCGGGCCACGTCGGCAAGCGCATTGCGAAGATATCCCACCGTATCGGCGAAGAATGAGAAGATCAGCACCTTCCGCTTCTGTCGGGCGTCGTCTTCGCTGCTCGCTTCTGCCTCGGCTTCCGCGGCGATCTCCTTCAACGTGCGAACCAAAGCCTCGAGCTTAGGATCGTTCTGGGGGCCGACAGCCGCGATCTTTCCGGCAAGACCTCTCAGAGTCGCAAGGTCGCGCTCGACAGCCTGTTGCAGGCCGGGGACGTCATAGAAGGCAGTACTTTCCACCCCGTCATGGTTAGAGAGCAAGCCCTCCACGTCATCATCGGTGGCCGCAAGGTCCTTCAGGAATCGAGTGTTCACCACATGCCCCTGGCCCAGCAGTTCAAGGAAATCCTCATGCTGTTTGATCAGCTTCGCGAGCGTTCGGCCGAAGGCGAAGGTAGAGGATTCGAACCGCTTCAAAAGACCCGAGCGCAACAAGCCGACTGTGGCAGACGCGCGGGCGCGTTCCTCTTGATCCTGAAGGTCGAGGCGCTTTGGATAGAGACCCGGGGCGTATCGGGCGAACGTCATGGCCTGCGGGTTACCGGCATCGAGCTCGGCCGGATCCAGCGCGGCTTCCACCAGGTCGAAAAGCTCCGGCATAGGCGCGGCCAAAGGGTAGCGTACCGTGATCGGCTTTGGCTCCGGGAAGACGATCGTCATCGTCTGACCTGCGAAGGTGATCGTGTCCCCGCCATAGTGCTTCTTCACGAAGTGGCGGGTGCGCTTCACCGTCGTCGCGTCGATCACTGGGAACAGCATGTCGGGTGACAACTGGTCTGGTTCTTCCCGGGCCGCCTCCTCGAAACGTTCCCGGATCGAGAGGATCCCTCGGTCCGCCAGGAGACTGTCCTGCCGGATGAAGTAGCGGATCAGGTTGTAGAGATCCCACAGCGAGTTGTTGACGGGTGTCGCCGTCAACAGCAGCACGTCGCGCCGTTGCCCCCATAGCAACCTTCGGAGCACTCGGGCTCGGGTCGGCGCGTCCGGGTTCCGATAGTTGTGGGCCTCGTCCACCACCACCAACTGGTACTCGTCCAGTGGACGCTTTAATTTGTCTTGGAACTGGTTGGGATCCGCCATCGCAATCTGGCGGTCTATCGCAAGCTCCTCGTAGGAAACGCACTCAACGTCCATCAGGAAGTTGTTCGTGCGGAACTTGGCCCAGGTGGAATCCCGCAGTTGTGCCGGGCAGATCAGAAGCGTTCGTAACCGCCGCTCTTTGTAGCTCCGAAGGATCTCGCCTGCGATGAAGGTCTTCCCCAGGCCCACTTCGTCGGCAACGATTGCGCCCCCATTTTCCGCCATCAGGCGCATCGCCCGGGCGACTCCGTGCTTCTGGAAGTTGGTCAACGGCAGGCCAGAGTCGTTATCCTGCTCCTGCGCCACTTCCGAGCCATAAATGCGCCAGAGGACGCGCAGGTAGATCTCCCAAGGAGTGTACTCCGCGAAGACCTCCTCGAAGAGGGCAGCGAGGTCGACCGGGACCGCTTCGTCCCATAGCCTCTCGAACCAGGCCGTCGCCTGGCCATGGATTATGGGATCGAAGCGACCGAGGTTCAGCTCGAGGTTGCTGGTGACACCCGCCCGGGTCAGGTTGGAGGAGCCGGCGAACAACCCTGCGCCCGTCGCGTCGGCGCCCTCCCGATTGGAAAGTATGTAGGCCTTGGCGTGAAGGAAGGCTTTCTCATAGCGCCGCGCCTCCATGCGGCCAGCCCGCAGCACCTCGATCAACTTCTTTAGCGAAGCCCGTCCGGCCTTGGTGAAGGGGAAATGGTCGCGTTCGTGCCGCAGGCCTTGATCCAGCTCGTCGAGCCCCTCCCGGATCAACCGCTTCTGGAAGGCCGCCTCGGTCTCGTCTAGACGACGCTGAAGCGGTTTGGCGTCCCGTGGGGGCTCTGCGCCGATCATCAGGCGGATGCGTTCCAGATCCTCGAGATGGTTAGCGATCTGGGCGAAGCCTGCTGGGCTGAAGTAGGCCGAAGCGATGTCGAGCCGGGCTGGGCGCTCTGTGAGTTGACCAAGCAGCTCGCCATGGGGGACGCCATAGCGCAACGCCCGCACCAGCACGTTGGCCAGCGAATTGCCATTCAGGTTGTCGACAAAGTCGAAGTTGAGCTCGGTCATGCGTCAGTCCACCAGGTGCGGGATCAGATGGCGATTGGCAGCGGCGGCCCGCGAATGGGCCTCGTAGTGGCGCATCACGGCAGCCAACCGCGGGGCGTAATCCCACCCTTCATGGAAGGATTCGAATATGTGGGATAGTTGATCCGCGGTCAGCCCGTAGAGGTGGGCGACCACTGCATCGAGCTCGTCGGTCATGACCTTCTTTTCTTCGGTCGACAACGGACCGACCTCGACGCCGACTGCTGCCGCCCAATCGACGAAGCGGTCGTCGGGGCAAGCAAGCCTTCCCGCAATAGCCACGCATCGCTGCCAGAGCGGGTGCTCCCGACTGGGCCGCGGTACCGGGAAGGGGTTGAAGATGTAGAAGTTCATCCCGATTTCGACAAAGCGCCGAGCGTACCAATCGAGCGATCTCGAGGACATGACTCCGAGGAGATAGGCTTGGTCTTGCTCGTCGCCTCTTGGCCAGAGGAGATATGGCGCCTTGTTGGTTAGAAAGACCCTTGGCGGCGCAAGTGCCGCAATAAGCGTCCGGGTGTCTGTCGAGCGAGCAATGTCGCGGAAAATGATCCGCGCCCTGTTCGGCGGGAGGTTTCTCGGATCGGCCCGCCATGAGCGCGAGAACTCTGCATGAGCGCTGCCCTTCCGAGCCCTTGAGCGCTTTTGTTGCAGCCAGGCCAACGCAGGTCCCGGGTCCGCCCAGGCGTAGTAGTAATCTGAGCCACGATCGGGGTTCCAGTGCTCGAAGCTCTCCCCCTTAAAGACCGGCCAATAGCCCTCGGGAGTGGTTCCCGACTGGTCCATCAGTGGCTTCTGAGCCGTTGCGTGCATTTCTCCATCAGGTCGCGCCCGCCAGCTGAGCCCATCGTTCAAATCCAGCCGCGGCGCCTTACGCAACTGGGCGAACACACTCAATGATGCGTCAGTCGGCAGAAGGGGCAGCGAGGCCGTATCGTTCCAGGAGAGTATGTCGGCTACAGTGTAATCGGCGCCGACGCCTTCAATCCCGACCTTGTACCGCTCCATGTCTGAATAGGGACCTCGCAAGGTCACCGCATAGCCTTCAGGCTCGCCGCGGGTGATGGCTGCGAAGGCCATAGTGTAGCGATGTTCTGCCTCATCAAACACCCATCCCGCTTTGTTATGGACCATGCAGATGTCGACCGATGATGAGGCTTCGAACATCTGCAGTCTGAACTTCTCTGAGCCCTTGGCCGAGAATGCGCTGCGCGGAAGCACGATGCCGATATACCCCCCCGCGGCGACCGTCAGGTTCCAGAACCGCCAGCAAAAAGCCTTGTAAGTGTCGGGGTCGCCCGTTCCCATGCCCGGATAGGCGCCAGAGGTAAGAGCTCGCCTGAACTTGGCAACGGTGCCCATTTCCCTCTCAAGCAGGCGCTGCAAGTCGGGCCGGGCTGCTCTCAGACGCTCCCGCTCCTGCTCCATCTGTGCTGCAGCCATCCCCCTGAGGCCGGGGAAGTGCCTCGCCCAGAACGCATGATCTTCAAGGGTGGCCTCCTTCCACGGCGGGTTGCCCAGCAACACGTCAAAGCCGGCTCGCGGCCGCAGGAAGACCTCAGGGAAAGCGACGGGAAAGTGGAAGGGCCTGAGGCCATCGAGGACCTCCCGAGCCGCGCGGGTCTCAGGCAGATGCTCCAGCCGTCCCCAGCTGTCCTCGATTGCCTCGAACTGCACCCGGTCATCAGGCTCTACCAGATCCCGCGCAGTCACCAGGTCGCAGAGCGCCTTGGCTTCCGCGACGGCGGCCTTAGCCTCCGCCATAGCCTCTCGAGCCTGCTTCACCTCGGCAAGCGTTGCGTCTGCGCTGTTGGCCATGCGCTGGAGAGGACGGGCCGCGGCGCTCAGCAGCTTGTCCGCGTTGACGTTAAACAGTCCGACCCCCTCGGCCTCGATGGCGTCCCGGATCTCCTGGATGGTCCCCACGCCTACCAGCGCGTTGCCCAGCACCAGATTGTGGTCGAGCACGCTCAACGGCAGGCCCGGTACGAAGGTGTGGATCCAGATGCCCAGCCGCGCGAGGTCGACGGCCATGGGGTTCATGTCGACGCCATAGATGCAACGCCGGGCGATCAGGCGCCGCAACAACTGACTGTCCTCGAACGGCATCTGATCGGCCGCGATCTCCCCCAGAGAGGCCCGGGCCGCCTGCTTAAGGTCATGCAGCTGGCGTCGTATCCCGGCCGACCCTGGGGCGTCAGGCACCGCCAGATAGCCTGTGAAGGCCTTCTCGATCCGGTCGATCGCCGCCACCAGGAAGTGGGCCGACCCCATTGCGATGTCTGCCACCCGGAAGTCGAAGAAAGCTTCCGCCGCGTCCATCTCCGGGAGGGCCCGTACCCGGTTGAGATGCTCATTAAGCGCCGGCACAAGCGCCCGATCCAGGAGGTGCTCGACAGCGAAACTCTTGGTGAAGTAGCTGCCAGAGGACTTACGGGCACCGGACCGATTATGGAGATAGACCTCGCCATGCCGCACCACCAGCGGTTGGCTGCCCCGGGCCGGGATATAGTTGCCCTGGGCGTCTACAGCGAGATCTTGCTCTGCAACGGATAGTTCCGACTCCAGGAGGCCCTCGTATATGGTGCCGAACTCGCGCACGCCAAGCGAACGGAAGTCGACCGGCTGTAGCCCGCCTTCCTCCTGCGCCAGCAGCAGGTCCCTAAGGGCTGGCTCAAAGACCGAATCCGCAAGCGTGATGCCGTCGAGCGTTGCCCCCGCGCGGCTGACCTGAGGGTCAGTGGTGAACAGGCCGCCGTTGTAGGCTGGCACCGACAGCCGGGGATCACCCTTCTCAATTGCGTCGCAGATCAACTTGACCCGCGCCCAATACCCTGAACCATCGCCCACGGGCGTTCGGTCGGCCCAGGCAGCACCAAGGTCCTGGGCAAGCTGCTTCAACGAGGCTCGGCGATACTGTTCCGACAGGCGATAGGGCAGCAGGTCGCGGTCTTCGGCATAGGCGATGAAGAGCAGCCGGAAGAGAAGCGTGAGCGCCATGCGATAGGTGAGATCAAGGTCCTCGGCGGTCGGCCGCTGCAGATTCCGGGCGCGGGCGACGCCCTCAGCCAGCCTCGGGACGACACTGGTGTAAATGCGGTCGCGGAGGCCCTTGGCGAGCTCAGAGGCGAAGCGAGCGGAAGCCTCCAGCAACTTGTCGACCGACCCATCAGGCAAAAGGGCATCTGATGAGAAGAGGAGAGGCAGGTAGCCGGCATGTGTCTCGGAGAGGAGCGAGGTCTGCAGCTCAAGGTAGGTCTCTGCCCGGCCCCGTCGACCGACCCCTTTGCCCCCCTTGGCGGGGTAGAGGCGCAGCCGATCTCCCTGGACGGTCACAACCCAGTCGAGGCTCTGTTGGTCAGCCTTGTGGAGGGCGTAAGAGACGGGAGACAGGTTGCCATAGCGGGCGGTTGCGGCCTCGGGAACGTCGGATTTGTCGAGCAGGATGGCAAGAGCGACGCGCCGGTCCTTCGCCTTCAGCACCTGGGTCAAGTTGTCGATCCGGTCGGCTGCGAAGCCGAGCTGCATTAGGAGCTGCTGGCCTTCCGCGCCGATCATGCTCCGGCCACGCTGCACGGCAGCCATCCAGTCCGGCTGGCGCGGTGCATCGACGGTCAGCTCATGAAGGGCGAACAGTCCCTGGTTGCGCAGGCCCGGGACCGCGGTTTCCAGGGAGGGAAGCGCGTTGGCCAGAAACTGCAGGGCTGCGTGGCGATCAGGAAGATCGAGTGCAACCTTGCAGAGCCTTTCCACGACGTAGGGATCGAGGTCGTGGTGAACGGGCAAGTCCTCGCCCGTGGGGCCTGCGATAGAGGCACTGTCTTGATGGAGAGCCACGACAAGCACCGGGCAGGCCCGGCTGCCACGGCGGCCCTTCCAAGCTTCGACCAGCTTGCCTGCGTTGGGTCGGCCGCCCGATTCGAGCACCACGATTTCGAGTCCGAGGTCGCCCTTGCCGAGATGAAGACCCCTTGGAGTAAGTCCGTCAATGGCGAGGTTCAAAGGACGAGCCTGGAGATCTTCAAGAAACACGCCGGATCCCCACGATCTTCGATTCAATCAGCTTCAAACTGCGACCCGGTGGGCTAGCAGGTTGTCGAGCACGAGAAGTTCTGAGCGCGAGCACCTGCAGGGCGTACTGGTCAGGTCTCAGCGCCGTGTTGGTCCAGAGCTGGTTGGCAGCCTGGAATAGGCGACGGGAGAGGTCCTGAAGATTGACGGCCACTAATAACTCCCTTTAGTATCAATTATTAGGGGCGGACATTACTTGGTCTCGGCGTGCCGTCCAGCTCAAACAGTCGTAAGTTCAAGAAAGCGCGGCATCTTCTCTAATTCGCGAGACAGCACATCTGCATGTTCATTGACATGGTCATATTCGCTGTGGGCATCCGAGAGTGAATGACCTGTGATCGCTCTGGTTACCCTGGGGTCAATCTGGTGCCTGGACGCTTGGCTTATGAAGAGGTGGCGCCAAGCATGGTTCGGCTTCACTCCATCGATGCCCAATGACCGCACCCAAGCGGCCAACTTAGACCCGAGCCTGTTAGATTGACGGTTGATCGCGTGGTCACTTCGGCGCTTCGCTGGGTCGTAGAAAAGAGGTCCTTCAGGTCGGCTTGCCACAAACTCAAGAAAGTCCTGCTCAATTAGGTGACTATGCAGTGGAACCACGCGGAGCGCTTTCGATTTGACAGTCCCTGCATCTGGAGTGATCCGCATGACATTGACGCCATCCTTGACGAAGATGTCTTCCTTCCGAAGCTGCGTGATTTCGTTCACGCGGGCACCTGAGTAGGCCATCAACCAAGTGCACCATCGTTTCGCATTCCTAAGATGCACGCCTTCTGGCGAAACCGATGGCTCTAACGAGGCCCTCAGGATCATATGGGCCTCCTCTGTCGTGAAGGCCTTACTGCGGGTGACAGCTTTCGCCGGAAGTTTGACCTTAGTGACCTCAAGCATTGGGTTTCGTGGAATTAGTCCGTCCCCCTTGGCCCAAGCGAAGAGAGCGCTCGCCGCACCGAGGTAACTCCCGTTGATCGTCTTGGCGCTGAGGCGTTTGCCTCGATATGTCGCCTCGTCGCGCAGATGGTTGCGCCAGGCCACGATGTCGTCGTGCTCGATGGCAAGCACATTGTCATCGCCAATGAACTCAGCGAGACGTCTTATATAGGGTCGCCACTGGGCCATTGTTTTCGGATGGCGGTCGGGCTGGGCCGCATATCGCTCATACAAATCCATGATGCCGATCTGCTTTAAAGCCGATCCTCTGGCCATTTTCGTAGGCTCAGGTGCAGGCGGCGTCGGGAAAGCACCGCCCTCAAAACGGAGCAGTTGAGCCTCATGGGCTGCAATCGCAGCGTCGTTTAATGCCTTGCAGAGCTTCGCAAGGAAGGGATCGTCTACGGCGATGATATAGCCCGCATCAGAAGCCAAGCTAAAGGCATGCTCGCTCCAGGCGTCTACGAGCCCCTCAAGGTCGCCATTGGCCCGGAAGGACCGATACACATCCAACGCAGCCTCAATCGCTAGGCGCACGCCTTGTGACCACCTCGCGCTCGGATTTGCATTGGAGAAGCTATAGCCAGCGCCCTCAGCAGCCGTAGTGACCATCTCACCCCGGGCCTTCGCCTTCGGGTCCCAACGACGATCCTCGTCATCTTTTAGCTCCTGCACCCGATACTTCTCAGCCAGGAAGGCGATCATCGGCTCATCCAGCCGGTCATAGGTTCCAGTTGCCAGCTTGCGTGCAGCGCGGACGATGTCTTCATATTCGCGCTCGATGGCCTGATAGCTGTCCATCGCGCCTGGGGAGTTCATGTCCGAAACGCGCAGCGAGACCTTCAATTCGGTACGCCCTCGCCCATCGGGACTTTTGCTCGGAATGTGCCTTACGAGGTCCGTTGGGAACCGTCGTCGATAGCTCAATATGCCACTCTTTATGTCACACTGAAGGAACATCAATACCACTTCCATTTGTCGATCCTGTGTACGAGTGTGTGTACGACAAGAGCGTTTACAAATGGCTGAAAACCTGAAACTTTTCTTATTTCAGGGGCTTAGGGAGTGTATGGTGCCCAGAAGAGGACTCGAACCTCCACGCCCTTGCGAGCGCCAGCACCTGAAGCTGGTGCGTCTACCAATTCCGCCATCTGGGCACCGGAGCAGCGGCGACAGTGTTTCGCCGTTGCGGGTAGGTGGGCGCCACTAGACGGGGGACTGGATGGTGTCAATGGCGTTTCAGGTCCGCGAGACGCGCCAAAAGCCGGGCCATTCGACAGGTTGCAGGATCGCAGGCGGCGTGCCAAAGCGCAGGCCGCCTTTACGGGCGCCCGGGAACCGGGTTTGGGTTTGAAGAAAGGGCAGGACATGGCGTCCTCTGCATTGGCCGGAAAGCTTGTCACTCTCATCGGCGGGAGCGGGTTTCTTGGTACCCACGTCGCGCAGGAATTGCTGGCGCGCGGCGCGCGGCTTCGCGTGGCGAGCCGTAATCCGGACAAGAGCTGGCATCTGAAGCCGCTCGCCAACCTGGGCCAGTTGCAATTTGTGCGGACCGACGTTCGCAAGCCTGGCAGCGTCGCGGCTGCCGTCGCTGGTGCGGATGCGGTCGTGAATCTGGTCGGGGCGTTCGACGGCGATCTTGATGCGGTGCAGGGCAGGGGTGCCGGGCGCGTGGCGGAACTGGCCAAGCAGGCCGGGGCGACCGCTTTCGTGCACGTATCCGCGATCGGCGCGAACCCTGAATCCGAAGTCGCCTATCAGCGCAGCAAAGGCGCAGGCGAAATCGCCGTGGCCAAGGCATTTCCCGGCGCGACCATCCTGCGGCCATCGATAATCTTTGGCGAAGAGGACGAGTTCCTGAACATGTTCGGCCGCCTGATTTCGATGTTGCCCGCATTGCCGGTGTTTGCGCCCACCGCGAAGTTGCAACCGGTTTTCGTCGATGACGTTTCGGCCGCGATCGTCGCCGTGCTCGAAAACAGTGCGCTGGCGGGCAAGACTTACGAACTGGCCGGGCCGGAAACGGTCACGATGCTGGAACTGAACGAGCGTATCGCCGCGGCGCAGGATCGCAACCGCGCGTTCCTGCCGTTGCCCGACTTCCTGGGGCGTGCCATTGCATCATTCACCGGCTGGCTGCCGGGTGCGCCGATCACCGGGGACCAGTACGCGATGCTATCTCAAGGAAACGTCGCCAGCGGCCAGTATGCCGGGCTCGCGCAGCTTGGCATCGCGGCAAAGCCCATCGGCTTGTTCCTCGACGACTGGATGGTGCAGTATCGCAAACATGGGCGGTTTCACGAAAAGCGTGCCTGAACGAAAATCCGCGCCCAATCCGTCCGCGTAATTCATGGGGGCGCGGATTGGGGGCGTCAGGCGTTGACGTCGGCGTAATGTTTGGGCGGTGCAACGCCCTCCATCCGGTCTGCCAGCAAAGGCTGGAAGCTGGGACGGCTTTTGAACACCGAATACCAGCCGCGCGCCTGTTCGTGGCCCTGCCAGTTGATGCCGCCAAGGTAGTCTGCCACCGAAATCTGCGCCGCGGCGGTCAGGTCGGCCAGCGTCATCGTCGACCCCGCCAGCCACGGGCGATGGTCGATCAGATAGTCGATGTAGTCGAGATGATCGTCCGCCAACCGCATGGCGCTGCGCAGCACCTGAGAGTTGGGAGCCTGACGCGTGACGACGCGCTTGGTATAGCGTTCCATCAGCAGCGGCCCGGTCACGTCGCCAAAGAAGTTTTCGTCGAACAGCGCCACCAGCCGGCGAATTTCCGCCCGGTTCGATGCCGTCCCATTGATCATCGGGTTTTTCGGCACCGTCTCTTCAAAATATTCGGCGATGGCGCGGCTGTCCGACAGGGTGATGTTCTTGTCCGGTTCGCGCATCGCGGGCGTGCGGCCGGTCGGGTTCATCAGGAAGAATTCGTCGCGCATTTCCCACGGGTTTTCACGCACGAGTTCGAAAGGCACGCCTTTTTCCGCAAGCAACAGGCGAAGCTTGCGACTGAACGGGCAGAGCGGGAACTGGTATAGCCGCCACATGGCCTTTGGAACGCTACCTTTCTATGGTGATCCCCCGCATCGGTTCCCCCCGGATCGACGCCTGAACCCGATTGACGCAAGCGCGCCCCCCGCGTCAACACGCGATCACTGCAAACCCGCAATATTCGAGGGATTAAGACGGTGAACGGAACATTGACCACGGATGGACCGCTGCTGGGCTGCGTGTTGGCGGGTGGCGAATCGCGGCGGTTCGGCAGCGACAAGGCGCTGGCGCTGCTGGACGGGGAGACCCTGCTGTCCCGTGCTGTCGGAGTTCTGGCTCGGCATTGTGCCGCCGTCGTCGTGGCAGGGCGGGGCGATGATGGCGCATCCGGTGTCGCCGACTGGCCGGAACCGGGGCTCGGCCCGCTCGGCGGACTGGCGGGGGCGTTGCGCCATGCGCGCGATGGCGGCTTTGCGGCTGTCCTTGCCATCGGCGTCGACAGCATAGGGCTGCCCGATGACCTGCGGGTCATTCTGTCGCCCGCGCCTGCGTGCCTTGCCGCGCAGCCGGTCGTCGGCTTGTGGCCGGTTGCGGCTCTGCCAGTGATCGAAACGATCCTGACCGGCGGAGAGCGGCGTTCGATGCTGCATTTCGCCGAACGGACCGGTGCGCGGCTGGTCGAACTCGCCATACCGCCTGCGAACGTCAACACGCCCGCCGACCTTGCCCGACTAGTGCTCGGCCCGGGCAAACGCGATTGAGACCAATGCCCGCTTGTGCCGCAGCGCGGCATTTGCGATGGCTGGCCGTGCAATGACCGATCCCCGCATCATGGACATCTCGCTGGACGATGCGACGATACTGTGGCGCAATCCCGATATCGAGCAGGAGCGGCGGATCGCGATCTTCGACCTGATCGAGGAAAACACGTTCAAGCCGCTTCGCTCGTTCGAAGCCGGCAACGAAGGACCGTACAAACTGCGCCTGTCGGTGGTGGACGGCAGGCTGTCGATCGAGATCGCCGACGAGCACGGCGCCCCGCTCGAAGTGCTGGTGCTGGGCCTTGCGCGGTTCCGCCGCCCGATTCGCGAGTATTTCGCGATCTGCGACAGCTATTACCAGGCCATCCGCAAGGCGAGCCCGCAGGAGATCGAGACGATCGATATGGCTCGGCGCGGAGTGCACAACAACGCGGCGGAACTGCTGCTCGAACGGCTGGAAGGCAAGGTCGACACCGATTTCGCCACCGCCCGTCGGCTGTTCACGCTGATCTGCGTCCTCCACATCCGGGGCTGAACCGATGTTGCGCGACTTGTTCAAGCACAGGCCCGGTCTGTGGCTGGTGGCCTTGGTGCTGGTTCTGGGCATCGCGGGCGGGCTGTGGTGGAAACTGTCGCACTGGCGCCCCGATCGCACCGAAATGCCGGTGCAGGGCGTCTGGCTGACTGGGGACGAAAGCGCGGTGTCCATCTCCGAACTGCCGGGCGATGGCGCAAGCTTTGCCTATGTCACCGCCAGCATCGGGGCGAAGGGGCACAACGCGCGCTTCGTCGACACGGTGGAGCGCGCGCGCGCAGCCGGGATGCAGGCGGGCGCGGTGCATGTTTACGATCCCTGCATCGGCGCGGATCGCCAGTCGGCCAATTTCGTCACGATGGTGCCAAGGGATGGCGACCTGCTGGCCCCGGCCGTGATCTTGCGCGGATCGGGCGAGAATTGCCGACCGCGCGTCCGAGCCGAGGAGCTGGAATCCGAACTGGTCGTTTTTCTGAACCAGATCGAGATGCACGCGGGCAAGCGCGCGATACTCGCCCCGTCGGCGGCGTTCGAGGATGCCTATCATTTCGGCGCGCGGTCGGAACGGCGGCTGTGGCTGGCGCGGGACTGGCTTCAGCCGGACTATGCCGGACGGCCGTGGGAGATGTGGACGGCCAATTCGGCCCTGCGCATCGCCCCTGTCGCAGGGCCTGTCGCGTGGATCGCCGTGCGCCCTTAATCCACCGGCGGTTACCGTTCGCCCCTTGCCGGACGACGCCGCGAACGGGCAAGGACCACGCTGTTGAGGAGACGAGGGCGGTTATGGCGATTCTTTCGGACAAGTGGATTCGCGAAAAGGCGCAGACCGAAGCGATGATCGAGCCTTTCGTAGAGGCGCAGCGCCGCGACGGGTGCATATCCTATGGCCTGTCGTCCTATGGCTATGACGCGCGGGTTGCCGACGAATTCAAGATTTTCACTAACGTCGACAGCGCTATCGTCGATCCGAAGGATTTCGCGGCTAATTCGTTCGTCGATCGCAAGACCGACTGTTGCATCATCCCGCCCAACAGTTTCGCGCTGGCCCGCACGGTCGAATACTTCCGCGTGCCCAATGACGTGCTGGTCATCTGCCTTGGCAAGAGCACATATGCCCGGTGCGGCATCATCGTGAACGTCACCCCGCTCGAACCCGGCTGGGAAGGGCATGTTACGCTGGAATTTTCGAACACCACCCCGCTTCCGGCGCGCATCTATGCCAACGAAGGCGCGTGCCAGTTCCTGTTCCTCAAAGGCAACGAACCGTGCGAGACGACTTATGCCGATCGCGCGGGCAAGTACATGGGGCAGCGCGGGGTCACGCTGCCGCGGCTGTAACGGTGGCCTGCCGTCGCTAGAAGATCGAGAACAGCACCAGCGCCAAGATCGTGCCCAGCGCCGGCACGACCACCGTCGTTGCCGCCACCGCCTTGTACGCGGCCTGGTGGGTTTCGCCGCACACCGCGCGGATTGTGGTGACGACATAGCCGTTGTGCGGCAGGCTATCGAGCGCGCCGGACGCGATGGCGACGATGCGGTGCAGTTCCTGCGGATCGGCGCCAGCATCGAGATAGTGCGGCGCGATCAGCGGCAAGGCGATCGTCTGCCCACCCGAAGCGCTGCCGGTCAGCCCCGCGATCACCGTCACCGCGATGGCCGCGCCGATCAGCGGGCTGCCGGGAATGGCCTGCACTGCGTCGAGAGCCTGCATGAAGGCGGGCGAAAGCTTCGCCACCGAACCGAACCCGACGACCGCACAGGTGTTCGTGATCGCCACGACCGCGCCAGTCGCCCCGCGCGAAAACGTCGCGGCAAACCTTCCCCGCTCACTCCACCCCACCATGCAGGCCAGTGCCACGCCCGAACCCAGCGCCAGCACCAGTGCCCATTTGCCCAGCGACTGCGACACGAGGAACACGCCGAGCACACCCGCCAGCGGCGATATCGCCAGCAATGGCGAGGGCAAGGTGGTGTCGATTTCGAACCGTTCGTCCGATTCGCGCGTGTCGAACCCTTCGCCGGCCAGCACCGCGTTTTTCACCATCCGCGAAATGAAGATGTAGCCCAATGTCGCCATGAACAGCGCCACGACCATGCTCACCTCCCACGCGGCATAGGCCGTAGTGCCAAGATAGGGCATGGGGATGAGGTTCTGGATCTCGGGCGATCCGGCGCTCGTCATCGTGAAGGTGACCGAACCGAACGCCAGCGCGCCGGGAATGAACCGCCGGGGCAGGTTCGCTTCGCGGAAAAGTTCGACGGCGAGGCCATAGACCGAAAACGCAACGATGAAGACGCTGACCCCGCCATAAGTCAGCACCGCGCAGGCCAATACCGTGGCGGCAAGCGCGTATTTGCTGCCCAGCTTTTGCGTGATGAACCGCGCAACCGACGCGGCCGCGCCCGATGCGGCCATGACCTCGCCGAATATCGCGCCCAACAGGAACATCAGGAACCAGTCGGCGAGAAACGAGGAGAATCCCGCCATGTAGCTGGTGGCGAAATCGGGCGCGGCCGTCCCGTCAGGCAGCATCGCAGCGAGCGGCGGCAACAGCGGGAGCCCGGCGGTCAGCGCCACGACCAAAGCGGCCACCGGCCCGGCGATGAGGATGTTGATCCCCCTGACAGTCATCCAGATCAGCAGCGCAAGGCCACCGATCAGCCCGATCCAGCTTAGCATCGCAATCCCCGAAAGCGCCCCGACCCAAAGTCCTTGCCGACTTCATGACGAGCCGGGCCCTTCGGGTCAAATCCAGGCTTTCGGGACCTGCCTATTCGGACAGGATCACGCAAAGAACGCGTCGACATCCTCTGCGCTGTGACGTTCGGGGATGCCGTCGCGCGCGTTCACTTTTGTCCCGCGCAATACCGCCGGGCGCTTGCCCACGGTTTGTGCCCAGCGTTGCAGTTTGCCGTAGTCCTTGACCTGAAGGAACGTGCCCGCATTGGCATAGGACTGGTCGAGCGCAAGCCTGCCATACCACGGCCAGATGGCGATATCGGCGATGGTGTAATCGTCGCCCGCGACGAATTCGCGGGTCGCCAGCTGCTTGTCCAGCACGTCGAGCTGGCGCTTCACTTCCATTGCGTACCGGTCGATCGGATATTCCATGGGATAGGGGGCATAAGAGAAGAAATGCCCGAACCCGCCGCCAAGGAATGGCGCGCTGCCCATTTGCCACATCAGCCAGCTGAGGCATTCGGCCCGCGCGGGACTAGACGACGGCAGGAACGCGCCGAACTTTTCAGCCAGGTGCATCAGGATCGCCCCCGATTCGAATACACGGAACGGTTCGGACCCGCTGCGATCGACCAGCGCCGGGATCTTGGAGTTCGGATTGATCTCGACAAAACCCGACGAAAACTGATCCAACTCTCCAATATCGATCTTCCACGCGTCGTATTCGGCGTCGTGCCCAGCGGCGAGCAGTTCCTCGAACAGGATCGTCACCTTCTGCCCGTTGGGCGTGCCCAGCGAATAGAGCTGGAACGGATGGTCCCCCACCGGCATCGTCTTTTCAGTCCGTGCGCCCGCAAAGGGCCGGTTGATCGAAGTCCATTCACCCCCATCCTGATCGTCCCATGTCCAGATTTCGGGTGGGGTGTAGGCATCGGTCATGGGTGCATATCCGTATCGGTGAGAGAGAAGGGTCCGAGATAGGTTGTGCGCGGGCGATTTCCACCGCCGCGATTCACGGCTATGTTTCAGGCAATTGGCGAAACCGTGCAGGAAGCGTGCTACCGAAGGGTAGGTTCGAGCCGGGGCGGAAAGTCGTAGAGACGAGAGGATGGCGATGCGTGCATGGATAACCCATGGCTATGGCGACATGCGTCTGGAAGAGCGGCCCGACCCGCGCCCGAAACCGGGCTGGGTGCGGGCGAAGGTCCTGACCGCGCAGCCGAGCATTACCGAAATCCTGCTGTTTCAGGGTGAGCGCACTTATGGCCACGACATCATCGCGCGGCGGCTTGGCGAAGGGCCGGTCCCGATTTTCGGCCATGAATTTTCGGCACAGGTCGTGGAACTGGGCGAGGGCGTCACCAGCCTTGCGGTCGGCGATCGCGTCTGCGCACGCGGTTCCCATCCCGAAGGTATCGTCGGGTTCGATTATCCCGGCGCCTTTGCCGAACAGGGCGTGTTTCCCGAAACCCTGCTGGCCAAGCTGCCGCCATCTGTCAGCGACAGTGCCGGCGCATCGATTCAGGCGCTGACCGATTGCGTCGCCGCTGCCCATGCCGCGGCCCCGACGCTGGACGATACGGCGGTCGTAATCGGTCTGGGTGCAATGGGATTCGGCTGCCTTCAGGCTGTTCGCGCCGCCGGTGCGGGCCGTACCATTGCGGTGGGACGCAGGCCCGAAGCGCTGCACATGGCGTTGCGACTAGGCGCGGACGCGGTCGTCGATGCGCGCGCAACCGACCCTGTCGCGGCAGTGCTGGAACTGACGGGTGGCTGCGGCGCCGATATCGTGTTCGAATGCGCAGGCGGGCCGGTTTCGCGCGGGCTGGCAGGAAACGAGACGATGATCCAGGCGGCTCGCATGGCACGAGACGAAGCACGCATCGTCGGCCTCGCCTTCGACGGAGAGGCGGCGGTGCTGCCCTATGCCGATTTCCGGTTTCGCAGCATCCGGTTCTGTTTTCCCGCCGTGCTGACCCGATCGTTGTTCGAACGAACGGTCGCGCTTGTCGCCAGCGGGCGGATCGAGCTCGACCCGCTGATCGGCTGCACGCTCGACGGGATCGAGGCGCTGCCGCAGGCCTTTGCCATGACGCTGGACAAGGGGCGCCACGGCCTCATCAATCCGGCCCAGATCCGTATTTCCAAACCGCAGGAGTTTGCATGACCGAAACGATGCCCGACCAGACCGGCGACAAGGCGCGCGCCCACCACCTGTTTCAGGACATCTATTACGGCCACGTCGACAAGGGCGACATGGACATCGCCGTGACCGCGTTTCACCCGGACGTCGAATGGAGCCACGCGCAAGTCTGGGCGCACCACGAATTCGCCCGCGGAGAGCCGAGCCGCATCCATGGCCGCGACGCGGTGCACGCACTGTTGAGCGCGCGTGTCGATCAGTTGAAAGACGCCGGGATCACACACCACGTGCGCGACATGGTGATGGAAGGGAACAGGGGCGCGTTCCTCGGCGCGGTGGAGGGACCGGGCCCGGACCATCATTTCATGGTGTGGTTCGAAATGAAGGACGGCCTGATCGGCCGCTACGACCTGCGGCCGCTGTGACCATGCGCACATGCCTTCGGGCGGCCCGCAAGGGCCACCGAAGACATGATGTCGTTTGTGCAAAAAATGGAGCGGGCGAAGGGATTCGAACCCTCGACCCCAACCTTGGCAAGGTTGTGCTCTACCCCTGAGCTACGCCCGCTCGAACGCCTGAAACCGGTTGGATAAATGCCCTTCCGGTCGGGGTGAGGCGCGCCATTAGCAGGCACCCGATAGGGCTGCAACCGGAAATTTCCGTATATCGCAACGTTCCACGCCGGCCCTTGGAAAAAGCCCGCATCTGTCCCACATTGCGCATCTGACCGCCGCCCGGCCGACTATCCGGCCCCGCGTGCAACGAACGACATACAGGAGAAGCGGACTTGGCGAGCATGGGCCTCAAAATCGACGAGCAGAAGGCGGTCGAGCGTTTTCGCGCCACGGTTGTCGAACCGTCGATGACCAAGCTGGTCATCCTCGATTTCTGGGCCGAATGGTGCGGGCCGTGTAAGGCGCTTACCCCGCTGCTGGAAAAGATCGCCGCCGAATATGCCGACAAGGGCGTCGTTCTGGCCAAGGTGAATGTCGACGAGGACCAGTTTATCGCCGCGCAGTTCCAAGTGCGGTCGATACCCACGGTCTATGCGATGTTTCAGGGCCAGCCGGTTGCCGACCTGACGCAGGCGCGCAGTGAAACACAGTTGAAGCAGGTGCTCGATCAGCTCCTGACCCAGTTGCCGGTCGAAGCGGGCGCCTATGGCCAAGAGAGCGCGGCCCCCGATGTCGGCCCGCTGTTGGCCATGGGCGAAGAAGTGCTGGCCACCGGCGACGCCGAACGGGCGATGGGCATCTTCACTCAGATCGTCGACATGGCGCCGGAAAACCCCACCGCGCACGCCGGATTGCTGCGCGCGATGGTCGAAGCAGGGCAGGTGGCAGAGGCCGATGCAGCGCTGGCCGCGTTGCCCGAGGATGTCCGCAAGGATGCCGCGGTCGAACGCGCTGCCGTTGCGATCGAATTGGCGAAAAATCGTCCCGACGACAGCGAGCTTGAAAACCTGCGCATGGCCGCCGCCGAACGTCCTGCCGACATGGATGCGCAGATCGCCTTTGCCAATGCCGCCTTTGCGTCGGGCCAGCGCGATATCGCCGCCGATACGCTGTTGAAGATGATCCAGAACGAGCCCGACTGGAACGACGGCGCGGCCAAATCGACGCTGCTGAAGATTTTCGAGGCGGTCGGAATGGAAGATCCGTGGGTTTCCGCAACCCGTCGTCGCCTCTCGCTGATCCTGTTCGGCTGAGGATGGCATTGCGCATGGGATCGATCGTCGAAACTGCACGGGTATCGATTTTCCCGCTGTCGGGGGCGTTGCTCTTTCCCGGCCTGCAATTGCCGTTGCACGTGTTCGAGCCGCGCTATCGTTCGTTAATCAAGGATGCGCTGGCCCGCGACCGGATGATCGGCATGATCCAGCCGGTCCGTCCGGCCGAGGGTGCGCCCCTCTTCGAGATCGGCTGCCTTGGCCGGATCGAGGATGTGGAGGCGCTGGAGGACGGACGTTTCAACATTGTGCTCGACGGGCTCAGACGCTTCCGGATCGTTCGCGAACTCGACGTGACGACCCCGTTTCGGCAAGTCGATGCCGAGCTTCTGCAGGAAGACGAAGACGAGGTCCTGTATCCGGTCGAACGCGCTTCGATTGAACAGGAAGCGCGCCATTTCGCCGACAGCCAAGGCTATGCCGTGGATTGGGAGCAGGTGAGCCGGTTGGATGATGTCGCGCTGATCAACGGCGTGTCGCAGGTCGCTCCGTTCGATGCAGCGTCGAAACAGGCGCTGCTGGAAGCCAATGGGTTGCGCGAACGGTGCGAACTTCTGGTGCAGCTCATGCAGTTTTATGGGCACCACGACGGCGACGACCAATCGACATTGCAGTGATGGTTTCTTGCGATAGGCGCTAGATATCGAAACTGCCCCGCAGCCCGTCGATCACGAACTGGGCGGCAAGCGCGGCAAGGATCACGCCAAGAAGTCGCGTCACCACCGATTCGAATTGCTGCCCGAACAACCGCATGATTGGCGTGGCGGCAATCAAGGCCACCAGCGTCAACAACATCACGACAGCCAGCGCGGCGAGGATCGCCGCGGTCTGTTCCCACCCGCCCGCGCGCGCCATCAACAACATGATGGACGCGATCGCGCCGGGCCCTGCCAGCATCGGCATGGCCATCGGGAAAACCGCGACATCCTCAACCTCGTGCGTCGGGTCCCTTTGCGCCAGAACCTTGTCCGCCCGGTCATGGCGACGTTCGGTGCGTTTTTCGAACACCATGTCGATGGCAATGGCGAACAGCATGATCCCGCCGGCTATGCGAAACGCATCGAGTTCGATATGCAGCGTGCCCAGCAGGTCTTCCCCGAACAGGGCGAAAATTACGAGGATGATGGTCGCGATGACTGTGGCCCGGATCGCCATGCTGCGGCGCTGCGCCGCAGAGGCGTCGGCGGTCAGACCTGCAAAGATCGGCGCGCAGCCGGGCGGGTCGATCACGACGAAAAACGTGACGAAGGCCGAAACGAACAGTTCGAACACGGTTCAGTCCTTGACCGGGGGTGCGATGGTCTGATGCAGGACGCGCTGGAACTCGGTGCCGTTGAACACATCGATCGTGACGATGCGACCGCCCCAGTTGTCGACGCGTCCGCCCCAGCGCAGCGTGCCGTCATCCGACGCACCGCCGAAGAATTCGCCGTTGCCGGGCGCGGCCACGTTCAGTGTTTGTGCCGGCGGCCATGGCAATTTGGGGCATTCCGCGACGTGCGCCTCGATCATTTCGGGCGGCGGGGGCGTTTTCGCATCCTCGTCCCCATGGTCGAGCAGCCAGCGGTAAGAACCGTCATCCTGCCGCTGCCATACGGTCGTGAACCATCCCTTTTTCGTATCCGACCGCCAGCCCCCGCGCGTAACGCCGATCGAACCGTCGCAGCTGGACCATACCTCGTAAGGTTCCCACACCAGCGGGGTCGTCGGTTCGGCGCGGCGTTTAAGCCAGCTTTGCGCGTTCACCATTTCGGGCACGAACATCACGCCGGTATCTGCGGCATATTCGCGGAATGCGGCCCACCGGCCCTTTTCCCCTGCCGCACGTGCAAATGCGAGCTCGGTCGCGACGACGTCGCCCGGCTTGGCGATCGGTTTGAGCATTTCGCTGCGCATGCCCGTCTGCGGTCCGCGCGGCGATGCGGCGCATCCGGCCAACAGGGCTGCGCAGGCGAAGGCGATGCCAAGGCGATACATGGTCAAGCGATCCCTTCGCGGCGGTTCGCCGCTTCGAGCGTGTTGTAGAGCAGGCAGGCGATCGTCATCGGCCCAACCCCGCCCGGCACTGGCGTGATCGCGCCCGCGACCTCGCTCGCGCTGGCGAAATCGACGTCGCCGACCAGCTTCGTCTTGCCCTCTTCGGCGGCGGGAACTCGGTTGATGCCCACGTCGATGACGGTCGCGCCCGGCTTCAGCCAGTCGCCCTTCACCATTTCGGGGCGGCCGACCGCGGCGACCACGATGTCCGCCCCGCGCACAACGGCGGGCAGGTCGGCGGTGCGGCTGTGGGCGATGGTCACCGTGCAGCTTTCGCGCAGCAGCAGTTGCGCCATCGGTTTGCCGACGATGTTCGAGCGTCCGATGACGACCGCGCTTTTCCCCGAAAGGTCGCCCAGACGGTCCTTGAGCAGCATCAGGCAGCCCAGCGGGGTGCAGGCGACAAAGCCCGGCAGCCCGGTCAGCAGGCGTCCGGTGCTGGTGGTGGTGAAGCCGTCGACGTCCTTGTCCGGGTCGATCGTCTGGATCACCGCGTTTTCGTCCAGCCCGTTGGGCAGCGGCAATTGCACGAGGATACCGTCAACCGCCGGATCGGCGTTCAGCGCCTCGACCAGTGCGAGCAGTTCGGCTTGCGACGTGTCGGCGGCCAGGCGGTATTCAAAGCTTTCCATGCCTGCCGCGATGGTCGCCTTGTGCTTGTTGCGGACATAGACCTGGCTGGCCGCGTCTTCGCCGACCAGCACTACCGCCAAACCCGGCTTGCGTCCGGCTTTTGCCACGAAATCCGCCACGCCATCCGCGATGCTTTCACGAAGCGCTGCGGCGAATGCCTTGCCGTCGATGATATCGGCCATCAGTAACCGGCGATCACGAGATTGCGCAGCACGATCTGAATGATGTTGAGCGCGAGGATCAGCACCAGCGGCGAAAAGTCGATTGCGCCGGTTTTGGGCATGAACCGCCGGATCGGTCGCAGGATCGGATCGAGCAGGGCGTTCACTGCGCTGTAAATTGCGGACACGAACTGGTTGCTGGTGTTCACTACGTTGAACGCAATCAGCAGCGACAGCACGAATTGCACGATGATGAGGAATACGACCACCGAGACCAAAAGGTCGACGATCTGAAGCAGGGTGAGCAGGAACACTCGATCTATCCTTGGCCGTGGCGGGGTGCCCGCCATCTAGCCCACGGTGGTGCGGTGTATCAACCGCCACATGCGCTTCGCACAGCGGGTTATCCGGTCCTTTCGCGAATCCTCGGCGTTGCGCCTAATTCCAGTCGATGGAAACGATGCGCCAGCTGAACTGTTCGGCGCTGGCGCCTTCGACGTCGTTGACCCGACGTGCAGTGAGCGTGCCGGTGGCGGGGATCTGTTCGCCATCGGGGCCATCGACGGTCACCGTGACCGGAACCGTGAAATATATCGAACCGGCGGCGCCTTCCTGCTGGCCTAGGCCAACGCTGACGATGGCGGGGCTAGTCCCCTGCGGCACGGCGGCGGGTGTCGTGCCTGCGCGCCAGGCCTTGTTCGCGGCAGCGAAGTCGCCAGACTCAATCGCGCCCTTCCAGTATACGAGCAGGCTTAGCGGATCCTTGTCGGTCGGCCCGGGCAGAGGTTCTGCGAAAGCGTCGCCCGTCGCGCTGGCGCCGGGTTCGGGGCTGATTGTTGGCGATGCGGTTGCGGACGGGGTGGCGGTGTCGCCCGTATCCGGTGCCGGGCTGCCGCTGCCGGAGCACCCCGCGATCGAAAAGGCGAATGGGACGGCAATTAGCATCGCGCGCATCGGATCAGTTCCTGATCAGGGTGCCCGCGCCGCGTTCGGTAAAGATTTCCAGCAACATCGCATGGGGCACGCGCCCGTCGAGCACGACCGCCGCGTCGCAACCAGCCTCAACCGCCTGAACGCAGGTTTCGAGCTTGGGGATCATCCCGCCCGAGATCGTGCCATCTTCCCTGAGCTTTGCAATATCGCCCGGCGTCAGGTCGGTAAGCAGGCTTCCATCCTTGTCCAGCACGCCCGGCACGTCGGTCAGCAGGAACAGCCGCGCCGCGCCCAGCGCAGAGGCAATCGCGCCCGCCATGGTATCGGCGTTGATGTTGTAGGTGTGCCCGTCTTCGCCCACGCCGATCGGCGCGATCACCGGGATCAGGCCCGCGTTGACGGCCGTGTCGATGATCCGTGTGTCCACTTTCTTCGGTTCGCCCACGAAACCGAGATCGACGACCTGTTCGATCAGGCTGTCGGGGTCCTTGCGCGTGCGGTGCACTTTCGTGGCCGTCACCAGCCCGCCGTCCTTGCCCGAAATGCCCAGCGCGCGGCCGCCGGCATTGGCGATCCAGCTGACCAGTTCCTTGTTGATGCGACCCGACAGGACCATCTCCGCGATTTCCGCGGTCTGTTTGTCGGTAACGCGCAGTCCATCGACGAAGCTCGATTCGACGCCCAGTTTCTTGAGCATCGCGCCGATTTGCGGTCCACCCCCATGCACGACGACGACGTTGATGCCCACCGCGCCCAGCAGCACGACGTCTTCGGCAAAGTCCAGCGCAGCTTCGGGGTCGCCCATGGCGTGGCCGCCGTACTTGATGACGAAGGTACGGCCTGCGTATCGCTTGATGTAAGGCAAAGCCTCTACCAGCGTTTCGGCCTTGGCCAGTACGGCCTTGTCATGCGGATCGAGCGGGTTTGCCATAATGGGTTCGCGCTTTTGCATGTCGGCCCCCCGCGATCAAACGATTCGCGCAGTGTTCTGTTTCGCCCAGCGCGCCGCCAGCATGGCCGAAACGATCATCTGGAGCTGGTGATAGATCATGAGCGGCAGCATTACTGCGCCGACACTGGCCGGTGGAAACAGGACACCGGCAAAGGCGATGCCCGCCGCAAGCGACTTTTTAGAGCCCGCGAACTGGATCGTGATCCGGTCCTCGCGCGAAAAGCGCAGGATGCGTCCGGCCAACGCATTGCCTGCAAACACCACCGCCAGCAGCGCGAGGCAAAGCACGATTACCAGCATAAGTTCGCCGACGCCGGTGCGCTGCCATAACCCTTCGACGACGGAAGCGGCAAAAGCGACGAAGACGATCAGCACGATCGTACCGCGATCAAGCAGCGACACCGTACGATTGTGGCGGCCGACGAAAGCACCGATCCACGGGCGCAGGAAATGACCGGCGACAAAGGGGAGCAGCAACTGCATCACGATGCGCAACGCCGCGGTGCCGGAGATTTCGGCCCCGCCGCCGCCGCCCGCAAACAGCGCCGAAAGCGCCGGGGTTATCGCCACCGCCGCCATGTTCGACACCGCGGCGGCACAGACCGCCCCCGCGACATTGCCGCCCGCCATGGCGGTAAAGGCGACCGCGCTTTGCATCGTGGATGGCACGGCACCGACGAAGATCATGCCGCGCGCAAGATTGGCGTCCAGCCCCTGTACTTGCGCCAACGCCAACGTGACGACCGGGAACAGCACGAAAGTCGCCGCAAGGATCACGAGATGCAGCTGCCAGTGCGTCAGCGCGCCAACAATGGCATCGCGCGAAAGCTTCGCCCCGTGCAGGAAGAACAGCAGCACGATTCCCGCATCGGCCATCCATGCAAATACCTGCGCCGCGTTACCGCGTGGCGGAAAAAACGATGCCAGCACGATCGCCGCAAACAGCGACAGCACGAACGGGTCCGGCCGCAGCCGCGTTATCCAGCCGGTCATCGTGTGCCCCCTTGCGCGCCGTGGATCAGCCGTGTGCGCCGAATTCGTTGGCAATGGCAGTGCCTATCCGCAGAACTAGCTCATAGGCCTTTTCGATGGGGTCGATGAAATCGCGGCGGATGGCGAGGTAACCGCTGTCGCCGCCGTCGGGATAATCGCTTGGCTCATCCACCGCGAAGTCGTCGATGGACGGGAAACTGGTTGGAAAGGCGCGGCGCAATTGCGTGAGCGCATCGTCGATGCGCAACGTGAACACCATCTCCAGCACGTCTTCGCGGCTGATGTCGTTGCTGCGGGAAAAGACGGGCACCTGTACTGCTTTCAGGAACATGTGCTGTAACAGCGCCAGCCGCAGCGATTGTAGCAAGCCGATCGAGCGACGCTTGTGTTCGCGGCCGGAGATGGGCGCGCCCAATTCCTCTGTCGCTTCGGGCAGCACGTCCATCAGTTTGTGCAGGTGCATGGCATCGACCCGCAACCGGCTGGCAAGACGGCGGAACACGCCGACGCGGTCATCCTTCGTCAGGTATTCGGCAAGCGACAGGCAGGCGTCGGTCAGGTGTTCTTCGGTCCCGCGATAGGGGCGGCTGGCCCAATAGGCGGAGTTGAAAAGTTCGCCGTGCGCGGCCACCGTCTTGATGCTGGCCAATGCGTCGGCGGCGCGAACCAGCCGCAGCATCTGCCGCCCGCGTTCGCTTTCGACCAGCAGCGCGGCGATTTCCTCGCGGTTGGTGTCCGCCGCGGTGCCGAAACCCGCGATCACGTTCACCGGATAGCCCAGCTGTTGCAGCACGGCGTTGTGTGGGATTGCGCGGATCTGTCGCAGGCTCATCTTGCGGTCGGATGCCAGATCGGATTGGCGGCGCGAACGGCGACTGCCGGTATCGTTCAACAGGCCCAGCCCGAACGCGGTCACCGCGCGGCTATAGGTGGATGAAACGAGGTGCATGTTCTGCACCCGTCGGATCGCGCGATAGAAATCGAGGCTGAGATCGGTGCGGCGATAGAACTGGTCGGTCGGCGCATCGGAATCGGTTTCGCCGGGAGGATTTTCCGCGATCCGCGTCAGCGTGGCGAGCGCCAGTTCGGGCGTCCCGAACCAGAGATAGCCGTCTCCGCCCTGAAAGCTGACCTCCGGTTCCAGCCTGATCCCGGCACGCACGAAACGGCGACGGGTCCATGGCGACAGCGGCCATTCCAGCCGGTCTTTCATCGATGTCGGATGCGCGCCGCGACCCATCGATTCGCCGTGGGTGTTGAAGATCAGCGCCGCCACGTCAGAAAGTCCGTTGGCCTTCATCGCATCGGCAAGCCGACCCTGCAGCCGTTCGATCGCTAGGCTGGCGGGAATCTGCCCGACAAAGCGACCGGCATCGGAAAAGCCGGTCTGGATGCAGACGCGCCCGCGCAGCTTGGCGTAAGCGCGGTAGTCCTCTTCGGCCAGCAGTGCATCGAGGAAACGTCCGCCGTGTTCCAACGCGGTTTCGGTTTCGAATAGCGGCGAGACGTCGACCTTGTCGTCGATGCCGAACAGCTTTGCGAAATAAAGCGCGGCCAGCACCGTCTGCGGCTGTTCGCATTCGGCGATCAGCATCCGGATCGGCGCATCGGCATCGATGTGCTTCAGGATTTGCTGCATCGCGAGGAACTGGCGAATCGCCGTGCTCGATTCGATGGCGAGCGCGGCGAAATTGCTGTTCAGCGGTCTCGCTTCGCGAAGCGCGGTGCGGATGGCGCCCAGCGCAGCCTGGCTCGACAGGTCGAGCTTGGATTCCGGGTCGACCCGCCGGCGGATTGCGTTCTGCAGCTGGCTGGAATTCACGCGGAAGTGGATCCAGCCCATGCCCAGCCCGTCGGCCCGCATCGCGGCAACCGCCGTCAGCAAACCGATGGCGGTCGCGTCATCGGCATCGGCCGCGGCGGTTTCCAGTTGCGTCATGATGGGCGCGAGGCTGGTAAGCTTGTCCGGGTGCGCAGCAGTCAGCGTGTTGGCCGCATGGCTCAACAGCGCGGGGTCGGACAGGTCCTTGGCGAAATTGACGGCCATTTCGCCCGTATATTCGGCAGCGGCGGCCAGCTTGCCCGCGATATCGGGCGCGGCTTCGGCCAGCATCGCCGCATATCCGGCCAGCCGCTCGGCCTTTTCCGACAGGCGGTATCGGATGGACGTGTTCCAGCCGATGTCGGTGCGCCCGTCCATGTCGTAACCGACCCACGTCGCCAGCCGCACCGGCACCGGGGCGAGCGATTTCCATTCTGACGGAAAGGCATCCCGTGCGCTTGCCAACAGCGTGCGCACGATGCGGTCGCGTGCGCCTTGTGCGCGGCTCATCGCCGACATCGCGGCGTCGTGTTCGGAATCGAGCGTGATCGGCACGCGATCGTACGGGGCGGTGCACACGTGGGCGCCATCCATCGAACCGTCGGATGCCGATTGCGCGACCGTCCCGGCCTGCGCCGGGGTCAGCAGGAAGGTGGGGTGCGCGGTGAACACGACGTGCAGCAACGGATGCCGCCACCGTTCGGCGAATGCAGCGAAATCGCCGGGCCGTTCACGAAACGTGGCAAGGTTCGTTTCCGGATCCATCGGCGCGACCATGCGATCGAGCTTCTGCGCCCGCGCCAGCAATCCCTCGCATTCCAGCGAGCTGACCAGATCGTCGATGTCGGCGAGACCCATGTCGCCCGTTTCAAGCTTTCGCGAAAACTCCAGCCCCAGTTGGAAGACCGGGTTGAACAGCGGGGTGTCGCGGGTGCGATCGTGCAGTTCGCGCAGGCGTTCGTGGAGAGCGGCGATCTTGGGGTTCATGGGCGGATTTTCCCCGTCAGGAAGGTGTGATGGCGGCAGCTTCGGCGGCGAGCATGCGGATAGTTTCGGCATCGGCCCCCTTGGGCGCGACCCAACTGCCGCCGACGCAAAGCACTTGCGGATGCGCGAGCCACTTGGGCGCGCTTTCCAGCGTGATGCCGCCGGTGGGGCAGAATTTCGCCATCCCAAACGGCGCGGCGATCGCCTTCAACGCGGGCAGGCCGCCGTTAGCTTCTGCCGGAAAGAACTTGAAATGCGACAGGCCGAGATCGAGGCCGGTCATGATGTCCGCGCTGGTCGCGATGCCGGGCAGGAAAGGCACGCCCGCCTCGCGTGCCGCGCGGCCAAGGTTTTCGGTCAGGCCCGGAGAGACGACGAATTCGACGCCCGCGCGCATTACCGCTTCAAGGTCCTTGGTCGACAGCACGGTGCCGGCACCGACGATCGCGCCGGGCACGGTCTTCATCGCTTCGATCGCGTCGAGAGCGCATGGGGTGCGCAAAGTGACTTCGAGACAGGGCAATCCGCCTGCGACCAATGCTTCTGCAATCGGAATGGCAGTGTCGAGATCGTCGATCACCAGCACCGGGATCACCGGCGCCATGGTCATGATGGAATAGATGTCGGTCATGTCGTCAAAATCCTCAAATCCTGCGGGTGCCTGATCCGGCATCGCATTCCCGCGGCAAATTTCCGCGTTAAAGTCCGGCCAGCGCCAGCATCGCCGAACCGCCCTTTTCGGCGCCATCGGCCCCGGCCCGCATGATGGCGAACAGTTCGCGCCCCACGCCCTGCGCCGCAGGGGGCGCGATGGCCGGCACGCGGGCGGACAGGTCGGCGGTGGTCGAAAGCGTGCCTGTGTCGGCATCGACGCGCACGATGTCGCCGTCCTGCAGATAGGCGAGCGGGCCGCTGGTACCGTTGACGTCGGCCAATGCTTCGGGCGTGCAATGGATCGCGGCAGGCACTTTGCCCGATGCGCCCGACATGCGCCCGTCGGTGACCAGCGCGACCTTGAACCCGCGATCCTGCAATACGCCGAGCGGCGGGGTCAATTTATGCAGTTCGGGCATACCGTTGGCGCGCGGGCCCTGAAAGCGGACGACGACGACGACGTCGCGGTCAAGCTCGCCCGCCTTGAACGCGTGGGCGACATCTTCCTGCGTCTGGAACACTCGGGCCGGGGCTTCGACTACCCACCGTTCCTTGTCCACCGCGCTGGTCTTGATCGTCGCACGGCCAAGATTTCCGGTCAGCAGCCGCATTCCGCCGTCGGGCAGGAAAGGATCGGACACCGGCGCCAGCATCGTGGGGTCGAGCGGGGTGGCGGGGGCGGCCTGCCACGACAGGTCCTTTTCCGCCATGACCGGTTCCATCGCATAATCGGCCAAACTTGCGCCACCCACGGTGACGATGTCGTCGTGCGCGAGGCCTGAATCAAGCAGTTCGCGGATGACGTAACCCATGCCCCCGGCGGCATGGAAATGGTTCACGTCGCCCGAACCGTTGGGATAGACGCGCGCGATCAGCGGCACGGCGTGCGACAGTTCGTCGAAATCGCTCCAGTCGATGAGCACGCCAGCGGCGCGCGCGATGGCCGGCACATGGAGCGCATGATTGGTCGAACCGCCCGTGGCGAGCAAGCCGACGACGGCGTTCACGATAGCCTTTTCGTCGATGCAAGCCGACAGCGGGCGCGGGTCGGAACCTCGGGTCGAAATCTTTGCCAGCTGATGGACCGCCGCGCGGGTCAGCGCGCTGCGTAGCGGGGTGTTGGGCGAAACGAAGGCTGCGCCCGGCAAGTGCAGGCCCATCATCTCCATCATCATCTGATTGGAATTGGCCGTGCCGTAGAACGTGCAGGTGCCCGGCGCGTGATAGGACGCGGACTCGCTTGCCAGCAACTCGTCGCGGCCGACCTTGCCTTCGGCGTAAAGCTGCCGTGTCTTCTGCTTTTCCTTGTTGCCGATGCCGCTGGGCATAGGGCCGCTGGGCACGAAAATGCCCGCCAGATGCCCGAACCGCAGCGCACCGATCAAAAGGCCGGGCACGATCTTGTCGCAAATGCCGAGCAGGGCCATGCCGTCGAACATTTCATGGCTTATCGCGATGGCCGTCGACATCGCGATCGTGTCGCGGCTGAACAGCGACAGGTCCATCCCGTCCTGGCCCTGCGTCACGCCATCGCACATCGCTGGAACGCCACCAGCGACCTGCGCGGTGGCGCCGACTTCGCGGGCGTAGATCTTCATCGCTTCGGGATAGCGGCCATAGGGCTGATGCGCCGACAGCATGTCGTTGTAGGCGGTGACGATGGCAAGATTGGGCGCCTTGCCGCCGCCGATCGCGGCCTTGTCATCGCCCATCGCGGCGTAACCGTGGGCAAGGTTCGAGCAGGCCAGCACATTCCGGTCGGGATGCCGCGCGCCCTCTCTGGCCATGAGGTCGAGATATCGCTGCCGGCTATCGCGGCTTCGTGCGACGATGCGTTCTGTTACGCGGGCGAGGGTAGGGTGCAGTTCGGCCACATCGTTCCTTCATGTCATTGGGCGGTTGTCGGGCTCCCTCTTCCCGATGTCCCACCGATTATTGCAGTGCAGCGTAGCAGGGCTGTCCGTCAGGCTCAAACCGGAAAACCCGCCCGGCCTGCGACGTTAGTTACTCATGCCACGTGACGCCGTCGCGTTCCGCCAGGGCTATGGCCGCGGACGGTCCCCAGCTTCCGGCGGTATAGCTCTTCGGCTCGATTCCCTCAGCGGCCCATGTCGCGCGGATGGCGTCGATCCAGTGCCACTGCGCCTCTACCTCGTCGCGGCGCACGAAAAGCGTCTGGTCGCCTTCGACAAGGTCGAGCAACAGGCGTTCGTAGGCGATGCGCCGATCCGCCCCGGCAAAGGCATCGGGCATGGCGATATCGAGCGGAACCTGCCGCAGCCGGATGCCCTCACGATCGAGGCCGGGCACTTTTGCCATAAGCGAAAGCTGGATATTTTCGCGCGGTTGGATGCCGATGACCAGCGTGTTGGGCAGCGTCTTTGCGCCCTTGTCGGCGAAAATCGAGTGCGGCACGCAGCGAAACTTCACGATGATCTCGGTTGTGCGTTCGGGCATCCGCTTGCCGGTTCGCAAATAGAACGGCACACCCTTCCAGCGCCAATTGTCGATATGCGCCTTGATCGCGACGAACGTCTCGGTGCCGCTGCCTTTGCCCAGTTCCTCGTCATATCCGGGAACCGCCTCGCCGTTGATCGCGCCCGCCTTGTATTGGCCTGTGACGGTCTCGTTGGGCTGAACCGGACGCAGCGCGCGCAGCACCTTGACCTTTTCGTCGCGCACGGCGGTGGCATCGAAACTGGTCGGCGGCTCCATCGCGACAAGCGCTAGCAGCTGGAGCATGTGGTTCTGCACCATGTCGCGCAAGGCGCCGCTGGTGTCGTAATACCCGACGCGGGATTCGAGGCCGACGGTTTCGGCCACGGTGATCTGGACATGGTCGATATGCGCCGCGTTCCACAACGGTTCGAACATGATGTTGGCAAATCGCAGGGCGAGCAGGTTCTGGACCGTTTCCTTGCCCAGATAATGGTCGATCCGGTAAATCCGGCTTTCGTGAAACGCGGCGGCGACCGCGTCGTTGATCTGGCACGACGTGGCAAGATCGGTGCCCAGCGGCTTTTCCAGCCCGATGCGCACGTTGCCCGTCGCAAGGCCGTTGGCGGCCAGACCCTTGATCGTGGGTTCGAACAGGAACGGTGCTGTCGACAGGAAGATCGACAGCCCTTCGTCCTCTCCCGCACCGATCGGGCCGACACACTTGGCCAGCCCATCGAACCCTTCGGGCGTCGATGCGTCGAGATCCTGATAACGCAGGCGTTTCAGGAAGGAGTCGACTTTTACCTCGCGTCCTGCAGGCAGGAATTTTGCCAGCGCATCGGCGGCGAAGTTGCGGAAGCTTTCATCGGAATGTTCCGAACGGGCCGTGCCGATGATGTCGATGTTTTCGGGGAGCAACCCGTCGCTCATCAACCCGCAAAGCGAAGGCAACAACATGCGCTGCGAAAGGTCGCCGGTCGCGCCAAAGAGCAATAGCTTGTTGGCCGAGAACGTCATGCCCCGGCCTGCCCGGCTTCGAATATCATGGTTGCAATGGCCTCACGGTGAGTGCGAAGCGAATTGTTAGCAAGCGCCGAAAGGCTTGACCAGCGTTACGCCCACATTGTCGTCAGCCAGCATCGTTACGTCATGGGAACGTTCACAACAAGCTGGTTCTAACCAATGACCTCGATCTGCTTGTCCAGCATTTCGGCGAAGCCGTATGAGGTGAGGAAACTGACTTCGGCCGCATCGCGGCCGACGCCGATCTTCACTGTCTTGGCTGGATCTGCCATGTCGGTCGCATCGATGATGTGCCAACTGCCGGTGCCGTCGGGCGCATCGCTATCGGCAAGGAAAACTTCGGCCACGGCGTGGAAATCCTGCGGGTCGACGCCCGGTGCGTAGCAGCTTACGTAACGGGCCGGAATGCCCGACGCGCGCGCCATCGTGACCACGACATGCGCATAATCGCGGCACACGCCGCGCCGTTCGACAAAACTGTCGAGCGCGGTCGTCGTCGCGACGCTCGAGCCCGGCTCGTACGTGAAGTTGCCCGCGACCCAGTCGCGGATCGCCGCAATGCGGGCACCGCCCTTGGCGTCGCCGAACTCGGCTTCGACAAAACTGTGAAAGCGATCGCCCGGGCAGAACCGGGAATCGAACAAGTAGTGCACTGTCTCGCCAGGAAGCTTGTGCGGCTGAAGCGCGCCGAGCGTCGAAATATCCGCCAGCGTCCGCTGAACTTCCGCGGTGATTGTGTAATCGGCGGTGAAGTCGCCGTTGACCCGCAACCAGATGCGTTCGCCGATCGTGTCCTGCCCGGCAATACGCGCGAAGTGTTCGCTCTGGGTCGACGTCAGGCCCGGTCCCGACAGAATCTGTTCGGGAATCGCCGCGGCCTCCATCTGCAAGAGGAAGTCGGTCGGTGCGTAAAAGCGATAGGCGATGTGCGCCTTGATGGTGACGGGCATGGGTCTCGCAACGAAAAGGGGTGAAGGTTAATGCCAGAACGAAGGCCGGCCGCGAACTATCCTGCGCCGGTCAAATAATTCTGGTCTCGGGCGCTCGCCTACTCGCCGATCAGGTGCAGGACAACCTCCCGGCGATGCGGGCGGACACGGTGTTCGACAAGGTACAAGCCTTGCCACGCGCCCAACATCGGCTGTCCCCCATGAACGGGGATCGACAGCGACACGCCGGTCAGCACCGATTTGAGGTGCGCGGGCATGTCGTCCGCCCCTTCGTCGTCATGCCGGTAGCGCGCGGTTTCGGGCGCAATCCGGTCCAGCCAGTCGACGATATCGTGGCGAACTTCGGGCGCCGCATTTTCCTGAATGACGAGCGAAGCGGAAGTGTGGCGGCAGAACACGGTGAGCAACCCGGTCGCCATGCCCGTGTCGCGGACCCAGTCGCAAACCTGCGCAGTGATTTCGATCATGCCGCGGCCATGGCTTGCGATGCCGATGGTGGTGATGGACTGTCGCATCCTTATCCCTTTCATGACTCGCCCTACGGCGGCGATGTTCGGGCGGCACGCGGATGTCCCTGCGATCGAACCGATTTCCTTGTCGCCCCTGTTGCGCATATCCGAATATGACAGTTTTTTTACGGATGATTTTATCACCGTTAACCGCTATGGGCAGCGTGATGAACGGCACTATCTACGACGATTGCACAAGGCCGCTCTTCGCATTCGACAGCGTAGGCGATGCCGCGCCCGGCGAAAAGGCGGAGCCAGCACCACATCGTCGCGCCAATTCGGGTGCTATTCCGAACGTCGTCGTCATTTCAAATCCGCGCAGTCACCGCAACAAGACCCGTGGTCTCGAAGTGCCCGAAGGCGTGCGCATCGAAGAGCCGAAGACGCGGCCCGAACTGCGCCGCCTGTTGGCCGAACTCGTGCGGGACGGGCTGGATCTCGTGATCGTGGCGGGCGGCGATGGCACGGTTCGCGACGTGCTGACGTGCGGCGCGGAAATCTGGGCCGGATCGGAACCCGTTATCGGAGTGTTGCCCTGTGGCAAGACCAATGCGCTCGCCATCGACCTTGGCGTGCCCGACGATGCGACGGTTGCGGACCTGATCGCTTCGTGGCGCGCTGGCTCGACGATCGATCGTTCGCCGATCGAGATCGAACTGGCGGGCGAAGGAACGCCGGTGCTCGGCTTCCTGTTCGGCGGCGGCGCTTTCGTCGATGCCACGGAACTGGCTCAGACGACCCATCGCTGGGGCGCGGTCAACAATCTGGCTGTCGGCATGTCGGTGTTCGGCGGCGTTTTCAGCACGTTTTTCGGCGGCGCGCGTTCGCCCTGGCGGCAGGGCAAGCAGATGGCGATCCGCTATGGCAAGGGCGCACGCCCGCGCCACGGCGCCACGCTCGACAGCGAAGCGGCGCGGTTTCTATTTCTCGCGTCCACCATGGAACGGCTACCGCTCGATGCGGCGGTTTTCGGTGAAAGGCGTGCCGGCCTGAAAACGCTGGTCGTCGATGCGCCACCTAGACGATTCCTGCGCAATTTCGTGCGGATCATGCGCGGTGTCGACGTGCCCGCACTGGAACGCGATGGCATCCACCGGGTCGATGCCGAAGAAGTCCGCGTAATGCTGGAAGGCGGTTTCGTGCTGGATGGCGAACGGTTTCCTGCCGGCGACTACCTGCTGCGGCAGGGCGCTCCCATACGCTTCGCAACCGCCTGATCGCGATGACGCTTGATCCGCTCGCGGCGCGGGTCATGTCGGCCCTGTCCGCCACTGTCCGACCCGAAATCATCGCCTTTGCTGCCAGGCTGGCGCGTGAAAGCGAGGCCCGCGCCGTAATTTTCTACGGGTCGAACTTACGAACGGGCGTGCTCGACGGCGTGCTCGATTTCTATGTCCTGACCGATGGGCCGCGCGAACGGGGACTGTGGCCGCGCGTCGGATATCATGAGATGGAGGCGGACGGCGTCACTCTGCGCGCCAAGGTCGCCCAAATGCGCCTGGCGACATTCGCCCATGCCGCAGCGGGCAGGCACCTCGACACGACGATCTGGGCTCGCTTCGTCCAGCCCTGCGCACTGGCTTGGACCGCGGACGATGCGGCGCGCGATGCCGTTGTTGGGGCGATCCGGACAGCGGCGATGACCGCTGGCCGCTTTGCCGCCGCGCTCGGCCCGGAAGAGGGGACGGAAGCCGATTATTGGGCCGCGCTGTTTCGCGCGACCTATCGTGCCGAATTGCGCGTGGAAAAGGCGGGGCGCGAAGGGCAGATACTGGCTTTCGGCGCCGAGCATTTCGATGGCTTGCTGCCGCTGGCATGGGGCGCGGGTGGGATCGCCTTCGCCCGCGATGGCGACAAGCTGCGACCCGATCTTGCCGGACCGGAAAAGGCTGCGATCCTGAAACGCTGGTCGCAACGCAGGCGGGCGGGCAAGCCGCTTAACATTCTTCGCCTGTTACGAGCCGCAACCACATTCGAAGGCGGGGCGCGCTACCTTGCATGGAAGGTAGAGCGGCATACCGGCGTGGTCGTGCCATTGACGCGGTTTCGCGAACGGCACCCGCTGATCAGCAGCCCGGTGCTGGTCGCAAGTTATCTGCGCGCCCGATCGCGTGCTCGCGCCAAAGGATAACGGCCGGTCAGGATGCCTTTTTGTACGGCACGAAATCGCCAAGGAAGACCGACCCGCTGTAGAAACCGGACTGATCGCGCATCTCTACCGTATCGATATTGCACAGGCGGTTGATCGTCGGTCTGGTCACCATGATATCGCTACGCCGCAACGCTCTGGCGCCATTATCAGGTCGATTGACGTAAAGCGTCGATCCGGCTTCGAAAACGATTGCGGTGCGATCGTAGATCGTGCTGCTGCGAATGCGACTGGTGTCAATGCAACGCACGGGCTCTCCCGCAACGCGTCCTTCAAGCCGTTCAGCCAGACGGACTTCGGGGTCCTTCTTCGCCGCTGCCATGGCCGGTGCCGCGACCAATCCGACGAGAGCCGCCGCCGCGATCATTCTGCGCTTGCTGGTCAATTTCATCATCTCGCTCCTATCGCGACGGGTCGTAGCACAGCGGCGCTTAACCGAGGCTGACTTGCCCCGATGCGGTCAAGTGGCGCGTTACCCGGTGCCGCCGACGGTCAATCCTTCGACCAGCAAGGTCGGCTGACCAACGCCCGCCGGAACGCTCTGCCCGCCCTTGCCGCAAACGCCGACCCCTTCGTCGAGCGCGAAATCGTTGCCGATGCCGACGATCTTTGTCAGCGCGGTCGGGCCGTCGCCGATCAGCGTTGCGCCCTTGATCGGGGCGACGATCTTGCCGTTTTCGACCTTGAACGCTTCGGTACAGGAAAACACGAACTTGCCCGAAACGATGTCGACCTGTCCGCCGCCAAAATTCTTGGCCCAGATGCCGTCTTTCATCCGCGCCATCAGTTCGGCCGGATCGTCGTTGCCCGCTTCCATGAACGTATTGGTCATGCGTGGCATCGGCGCGTGGGCATAGGATTGGCGGCGGCCGTTGCCGGTGGGCTCGACCCCCATGAGCCGGGCGTTGAGGCGGTCCTGCATGTAGCCATTGAGAATGCCGTCTTCGATCAGCACGGTCCTGCTGGTCGGCGTGCCTTCGTCATCGATGGTGAGCGATCCGCGGCGACCGGCGATCGAACCGTCGTCGATTACCGTCACGCCGGGCGCGGCGACGCGTTCGCCGATGCGTCCGGAAAACACGCTCGTCTTCTTGCGGTTGAAGTCGCCTTCCAATCCGTGGCCCACCGCTTCGTGCAGCAGCACGCCGGGCCAACCGGGGCCAAGCAGCACGGGGCAGACCCCGGCGGGCGCAGGCACGCTTTCAAGGTTGACCAGTGCCTGTTCAAGCGCGCTGTCGAGCGCGCGGTTCCAGGTGGCCGGATCGAACAGGTCGTCATAAAGCCGCCGCCCGCCCAGGCCGAATCCGCCGGTTTCGCGCCGTCCGTTCGTTTCCGCGACGATGGATATGTTGAGCCGCACGAGCGGCCTGACGTCGAATGCGGTAAAACCGTCGGGGCGCACAATTTCCACAACCGACCAGCTTCCCATCAGGGTTACGCTGACCTGCCGCACGCGCGGGTCGCGGGCGCGGGCAGCGGCATCGATCGTTTCCAGCAGCTTTACCTTTTCGGCAAACCCGACGGCATCGAGCGGGCTTGCGTCGGTATAAAGGTGCCGGTTCGTCGAGCGCGGCGGTGGGGCCAGCGGCGTCTTCGACGGGTCGAGAAGTTGCAGCGTTTCGCCAGCGCGGCGGATCGCCGAAGCGCTGATGTCGTTGGCATGGGCGAAACCTGTCGCCTCGCCCGAAATACCGCGCAGGCCAAATCCGCTTTCGCACGAATAATCGGCGGTCTTCAGCCGCCCGTCGTCGAAAACGAGCGCTTCGGAAGTGGTGTACTGAAGGAACAGCTCTCCGTCGTCGCAGTCCTTCAACGCCTGATGCGTCAGCGCCTTGGCGGTATCGGGATCAAGCAGCTCCGGCCGGTAGAGCAGCGCACGGGGATCAGCGAAATTTTCCATCGGCGCCATATAGGCACAAATGTAACCGTATCAAAAGAGCGGCCTTTGCCTGACCGCTATTTCGACAAAGCTGGCGAAGATCAGGCGGCCTCTTTGGGCGGGGCGCCGGTCACGTCGTGGGCATGACCGCCCTTCAACACGAAGCGGCGGTCGCAATAACCGCAATCGACGTAACCCTTTTCGTCGATTTCAAGCCACACGCGCGGATGGCCGAGCGCGGACGGGGCAACTCCGTTGCGGGCGCGGATGTCGTCGGCGCCGTCGCATTGCACGCGGGTCGATTCGGTATGGACGGTTTCGGGCGGCTGGATCATGGCCCGGCCATTACCAATGCTGCCGCGCTGCCGCAAGACGATCTGTCCACCCGTGGCGTTCCCGTTGCGCACCCGCTGCGTGCAAACCCTTCGTACGCGGTCTTGCCTCATCATCCGTCATGCCGCATGAGGCGCTGCGTGACCGAAGCAGCCATTTCCATCCGCAACATCACCAAACGCTATGCCCCCACCGGCAAGCAGGACGAGGGCAAGCTCGCGCTCGACGACGTCAGTTTCGACGTGCCGTTGGGCGGGATCTTCGGCCTGCTTGGTCCCAATGGCGCGGGCAAATCGACCTTGATCAACATCATGGCAGGGCTTGTCGGCAAAACCAGCGGATCGATGTCGATCTGGGGTTTCGACATCGACCGCGATCGTCGCAACGCAAAAGCGTCGATCGGGATCGTGCCGCAGGAAATCGTGTTCGATCCGTTCTTCACGCCTGCCGAAGTGCTCGACAACACCGCCGGATTTTACGGCGTGCCCAAGTCCGAGCGGCGAACCGACGAACTGCTTGCCGCCGTGCACTTGTCGGACAAGGCCGACGCCTATGCCCGGTCGCTTTCGGGCGGCATGAAGCGGCGGTTGCTGGTGGCCAAGGCGATGGTCCATTCGCCGCCGATCCTCGTGCTCGACGAACCGACGGCCGGTGTCGATGTCGATTTGCGTCGGCAGCTTTGGGAACTTGTCGTCGATCTCAACAAGCGCGGCGTGACGGTCGTGCTGACGACGCACTACCTCGAAGAAGCCGAGGAGCTTTGCGACCGGATCGCGATCATCAATCACGGCAAGCTGATCGCGGACAAGACGACCCGCGAACTCGTTGCGATGGGGCGCGAAAAAGTCGTCGTGCTGACGCTGGACCGCGACATCGACGTCGCCCCTGCGCACGAAGCTTTCAGCAAGAGCGAGATCACCGGCGACCGTTCCGTGGCGATCACTTATGACATGGACCGGATGAACGCGGGCGACGTGCTGACGCTGCTGAACAGCCAGGGTTATTCGATCGTCGATGTGACGACGCGCGAAGCGGATCTCGAGGACGTGTTCGTCCAACTGACCAGCGACCGCGCAAGCTGATCGGGCGGCCTTTGCGCTCTGCCGCCGCAATGCCTACCCTGGGGGTATGAGCGAAGCGCAATACCTGACGGGTCGAATCCTGCTGGCGATGCCCGGCATGGGCGATCCCAATTTCGACCATGCGGTGATCCCGATCTATGTCCACGAAGACGCGGGCGCGTTCGGCGTCGGCATCGGCGCACTGCGGGAAGGCATCAGCTTTCACGACGTCTTGCACGAACTGGACATAGAGCCCGGCGTTGCGCCCGATTGCGAAGTGCATCACGGCGGGCCGGTCGAACCGGGGCGCGGTTTTGTTCTGCACAGCGCCGACTGGCGGGATGAAAGCACGCTGGATGGCGGTCCGCTCGGCGCGCTTTCCAGTTCTGCTGCGGTCCTGCGGGCCATTGCGGGCGGGACGGGTCCGGGACGCTGGCTGCTGGCGCTGGGCTATGCCGGTTGGGGCGAAGGCCAACTGGACGAGGAAATGCACCGCCACGGCTGGTATGCGGCCGACGGGCGAGAGGCGATCCTGTTCGACACGCCATGGCATGCTCGCTGGACCGCGACGTGGCAGGCGGAGGGCGTGGATCCGTCGCTGCTTGTCGGACAGACCGGAACGGCGTGAGGCATGACAGCCGTGCCGTTTTCGGGCATGGGCGTCGCCATGTTGAGTTTATCGTGCCATTGCGGCCAAGTCCGCATCGAATTGGCCACGCGGCCCGATTACATCAATCAGTGCAATTGCAGCCTGTGCAGCAAAGCGGGCGCGCGCTGGGCCTATTTGGATCCGTCACAAGCGAGCGTCGCTGGAACGACCCACGGATATTGCCGGACCGACAAGGGCGATCCGGCGGCGCAAGTCCGTTTTTGCGCAAACTGCGGCTGCACGACGCATTTCGTCCTGACCGACAGCGCCGTTGCAAAGTTCGGGAACGGGATGATGGGCGTCAACATGCGTCTGGCGGAAGAGGGCGACCTTGTCGGCATCGAATTGCGCTTTCCAGACGGAAGGGCGTGGTCGGGCGAAGGCGATTTTGGCTATGTGCGGGAACCCGTGACGATCTGGCAGCGCGACAAATCGGTTTGAACTGACGGCTTCCCGGATCGAGGGTTGCCACGCCTAGTCGGCGGCGGCAGCCCGATCCAGTAATCCGCCCGCCAGCAGCATCAGCATCCGAACGTCGATGGCCTTGCCCTCGGCGCGCCGGTCGGCGACGAAGCGTTCCACACCGTTCAACGGCACGCGGTGGACCACGATGTCTTCGTGGTGAGTGCCGCCGCCTTCGCCGACTTTCGTCAAACCACGTGCGATGACCAGCGTGAAGCTTTCCGTCACCATGCCCGGGCTGGAAAAAAATTCGCCCGCGTCGATCAGTTCTGCGGCGCGATAACCTGTTTCTTCCTCAAGCTCGCGCCCGGCGGCGTCGAGTGCGTGCTCTTCATCAGCATTGTCCCCGTCTCCGATCAGACCGGCGGGCAGTTCGATGCAAGGACGCGCCAACGGCGTGCGAAACTGTTCGACCAAGAGGACGTGCCCGTCATCGATGGCCAAGATGACCGCCGCCCTGATCGAACGGGCGCGACTGACATATTCCCAGCGACCGCGCTTCTTCGCGACGATCCACTGGCCTTCCCACATCACGTGTTCGTCATCGTGCATATCGTGCGCAGGCCGGTCGTCGTCGTGCAAATCGCTCAAAGTTCGATCAGTCTGTCGGGAACTTCGTTGACGTCATTTTCGGAGCGCGGAAACTTTTCGGCCAGGACCTTGCCGACTTCGGCCACGGCCACGACTATACCATCGGCGATGCGGCCTTCGCGCACTTGCGCGATCATGGCGGCCATCGCCTCGCCCCACACTTCGGGCTCTACCATCGTGGCGATCGCTTCGTCGGCGACGATTTCGGCGCGGTGTTCGCGCATCGAAAGGTAGATCAGGACGCCGGTGCGACCATGCGTCCGCCGTTCGGCCCCCACCTTGAACAGGTCCACCGCACGAGCGCGCACGCGGCCGGTCTTTACCGGAGAGGGGATGAGCGCGAACTTTACCGGTCGCCACAACTGGATGAGCCATGCGGCCAGAAACTTGAGTATGCCGACCGCCGCCGCGATGCCGAAGATTCCGCCCGCGCTCCATTCCGGGTTCCAGTTTCCGGTAAGACGATCGAATTGGCCCAGATAAAATTCGGGCAACAACGCCATGACCGCCAACGCGGTGAACGCCGCCAGCGCCGACCAGGCGAGCGCGATGTCGGCATAGCCGTCGGACCGATCGGCCAGCACCGTGACGATTTCGCCCGAGGTGAGCATCTCCGCCGCGGCAACCGCCTCGCTGACCTGCCTGTGTTCGGCGTCTGAAAGGTAGATCGGCCTAACCATGGAACGCTCCGGTCATCACCAGCTCCCGCTCGCGCCGCCGCCGCCGGACATCCCGCCGCCGAAGCCGCCAAAACCGCCGCCACCAAAACCGCCCCCGCCGCCGGAAAATCCGCCCGATCCGCGTCCGCCCGCGTGGCGCGCCAGTTCGCTGGCGCCCCACATAACGACCCACGGATTGATGCCGCCGCCACCGCGTTGATAACGCCGCCCGCCGCCGCCACGCCCGAACAGGATCATGAACACGACGATCAGCACAATCCAGAAACCGATCCCGGCAAAACTGGGACTGCCCTGTTCTGCCTCCGCCTTTTCAGCCGCAGCAGCGGCCTCGGCGACTGCCTTGGCGTCTGCCGGGGTGCGGTCCAGCTGTGCGATCACTTCGTCCAGCCCCGCATTGATGCCGCCAGCATAATCGCCCGCCTTGAACGCGGGCAGGATCTGGTTGCGCACGACCCGGCCCGCCAGAACATCCGGGAAGATGGGGGTCAGGCCATATCCGACTTCTATCCGCACCTTGCGTTCGTTGGGCGCGACCAGCAACAGCAGGCCCTGATCCGACTTGGCGCCGCCGATGCCCCATTCCTCGAACATGTTGGCAGCGTACATCTCGATCGTTTCGCCATCGAGGCCATTGACGGTGGCCACCACGACGGCGCGACCCGTCCGTTCGTTATATTCGCGAAGGCGCGCGTCCATCGCCGCTTCGTCAGCATCCGGGATGATCCCGGCAGCGTCGAGAATCGGGCCTTCGGGCGGCGCGGGATAGGCCGCGAAGGCCGGCGCCGACAAGACACCGGCCAACAGGGCGCAAAGCGCGAGGAAGCGGATCAGGATGCGCACCATTGGCTCAGTTGGCGGCAGCGGCTGGCTGGTCGGCAACAGGCGCATTGTCATTGGCCGCCGGGGCCGGTTCGCCACCCATGTTGCCGAAATCCACCGTCGGCGCCTCCTGTGCGTCGGGTGCGGCGTTGAACGGAGCCATGGGTTTTGCACCATGGATGATCTTTGCGCCGATGATGTCGGGGAACGTGCGGATCGTCGTGTTATATTCCTGCACCGCTTCATTGTAGCGGACGCGGGCGACGTTGATCTGGTTTTCCGCGCCCTCGAGCTGGACCATCAGATCTGCGAAGCGCGCCTGGCTTTGCAGTTGCGGATAGTTTTCGACCACGGTGCGAAGCTGGCCCAGCGCCTGCGTCAGCTGGTTCTGGCTTTCCGAAAAGCGGCGCAGTTCTTCAGGGTTGGACAGATCGTCGGTCGTGATGTTGATGCTGGTCGCGCGGGCGCGGGCTTCGGTCACGTTGGTCAGGATCTGCGTTTCCGAAGCGGCGGCGGCTTTCACCGTCGACACCAAATTGGGGACCAGATCGGCGCGGCGCTGATAGGCGCTTTGCACGTCGGCCCAACGAGCCTTGGCGTTTTCCTCTGCCGTGGGCACGGAATTGATGCCGCATGCAGAAAGGGTCAGCGCAGCAAGGCCGGCGACGGCAAGCCTGACAGCGCGAGTAATGGAGCTGGTGGTCATGCGATCAGTATCCTCTTGAATTCAGGCCCGCGGCAAAGGCGTCTGGCGATGCCGACGGTGTATTAGCAGTATAAGGCGCTTTCGAAACGCTGCAACAGGAAGCGGACGTTTCGGGGATAGTCATGAACCAAGGCTTGCCTGACGAAGATCCATGGGCAGGATGGCGGCGAGGGATCGCAAGCGTTGAAGGGGCAAGCACATGTTCGGCGAGTTCAGAAAATTCATCGCGCGGGGAAATGTCCTCGACCTGGCTGTCGGCGTCATCATCGGCGCGGCATTCGGCAAGATCACGACATCGCTTACCGAAAGCATCATCATGCCGCTGATCGGCGCGGTGTTCGGTTCGGTCGACTTTTCGAACAAGTTCATCATGCTGGGCTCCGTGCCAGCAGGGTACGACGGCGCGCTCGACAACTATGCCGCGCTGAAGGAAGCGGGCGTGCCGATGATCGGATATGGCGATCTGATTACGCAGATGCTGAATTTCCTCATCATCGCCTTTGCCCTGTTCCTGCTGGTCCGTGGCGTCAACCGGATGATTGACGCGATGGAGGAGGAGAAGAAGGCTGCCGAGGCGACGGCCGATACGCCGTCGGTGCCAACCGATCCGCATCTCGACACGCTGAAGGAAATCCTGACCGAACTGAAGAAGCGGCCGTGATCGCCTTCGCTCAAAATCGGCCATTGGTCACTTCACATTAAGCCAAGGGTCGCTATATAGGGCGTGCCGGTTTCGACCGGATATGGCGATAAATTGCGGTGTGCAATAGGCACAGCGGACCCGGGGGCAGTACCCGGCGGCTCCACCAGTTTTCCCCGCCAAGCCCTTGTTATCGGAGGGGCCGTGGGGTTGGATCATGGGGCCGAACCAGGATCGACGTGTGTTGAAAGGCACTGTTTTTGCCCGGGCTGAGTAACCCGTTTAAGGCTCAAAAACCCACAAGTGCCAACGATAACGAAGCACTCGCTCTCGCAGCGTAATCTGACGGCCTAACGGCCTGATCTTACAAAGCCAAAGCGCGGTTGGACCCACCGGGCAACAGAAGGGATACCGGGGCCTCGGGGGGCGGCTAGCAACAGAAGTCCCCCCACCTTACCGTCGATGGATAGGCTGATGGCGCAGTCGACTCGGACGGTCCAGCCCCCCAAAGATAATGGGCGGGCGGACAGCAACAGAAGTCTTCCACCTTAGGTTTGCGTGCAAGCGCGCGAATATTGCCGCGCCGCCCTCTTTTCTATTCCGACTCGACATCGCGTGGTATGGTGCCGTTGCTGCCTCGCGAATGCGTGACCGGCAGCCAATGATAGCGGCCCGCTCCGCGAAACTCGCGCGAATCCGTGCAACCCTACGGCCGGTTCGCCCCGCCGCTATGCCGGGCCGCGTATGAGCGGAGCGTACGCGATGGAGAGAATCGGCGAAGAAGTGCACATTCCGACGGACGAAGCGCGTGGCGGCGAAACGCCGCATATCATGCGCTATGTCCTGTTGTTCAGCATCCTGCTGGCGATCATCGTTCTTTCAACTGTCTGGATCGTCGGCGCTTGGCAGCAAGCCCCGTCTAAGGGCGATCCCGTCACCGCCGAAGAACATGCTTTGGGTGGTGGGTGAACATAAAAAGGGGGCGATTCCACCAGGAACCGCCCCACGATTTTGCTAGTGACTTCTCGATCGATCTCAGGTTTCGGCGGGCATTGCCTTGTCCTGAGGAGAACCTTTTTCGTGGCGGACGCAGTCGAGCATCTTGGCCCCGGCCATGAACACGGAACCGGTGCAGGCAAGGAACAGCAGTTTTCCGCCAATGCCGGGATATTGGCCGAGATAGGTCGTGCCCCGTTCGATTGCACCAAGTGCGAGTGCGTAAATCACCATGAACACTTCGAGGCGCGTCTTGATGACAAACAAGCGTCCCAGCTTCTTGCACTTGGCGAGGAACACGCGGCGGTTACCTTCTTCTGCGTCCGATCGACCCGACTGCCGAGCCTTCACGTTAAGAAAACAGTAACCGCTAGTAAGTTCCGAAGCAAAAGCGTTAACCTAATTCGTTAAGGTTCAGGGATTGCAGAAGAAAAATTCGTGCTTTCTCCACCTGTTCGCTAAGTTCGAAGCTGCCGATTAGCGTAGGATCGATGGTCTCGGGCCAATATTCTTCCACGATTGTCGCAATCGAATCGAGCTTTTCGGCGTCGAGCAGGAAACGCGAATCGACCGTCGCCGGATCGGCCACCACGCGCAGACGCAGACAGGCCGGGCCGCCGCCGTTGGCCATCGATTGGCGCACGTCGACGGGCAGCACCCGACGGATCGGGCCATTGCCGCTTTGCATCCGATCCAACCAGCCGCTGACGGAAGGGCTTTCGACGCATTCGCCGGGGACTACCAGACCCATGGAGCCATCGGGCAGGGTGAGCAGCTGCGCATTGAACAGGTAGCTGGAGATCGCTTCCTCAAGGCTGACGGCGCTGGCGGGTACTTCGACGATTTCCGCCCCGGGCACGGCATCGCGGATCGCGGCGTAGGCTGCATCCCGGTCGGCAAAGGCCTGTTCGTGGCAAAACAGCACGTTTTCGTTGGCGACGGCAACGACATCGTTGTGAAATGCGCCGGCCTCGATCGCGGTAGAGGACTGTTCGATGAACAAGCTGCGCTCGGGCCCAAGCCCGTGGCGGCGCGCGATGGCGCGGCTCGCCTGTTCGTGCTGGCGCGCGGGGAACCGGCCGCCGGGCCTGCCATAGACGAAGATCTCGACACAGGGTTCGCCATGCGCCTGACCCATCCGCATGTGGTTGGCCGCGCCTTCGTCGCCAAAGGTCGCTGGCACCGGGCCGTGCACCGCAAAGTGACGTTCGTCGGCAAAGGCCACGCGCAGCTGCGCCAGCGTATCGGCCCATTCGATGGAACGGTGCGGCATCGTGACGAGGTTCGCAACCGAAAGATGGCACCGACCATCGGCCGTATCGGGCGCGGGGCTGACGGTCGCGGCGTTGGCGGTCCACATCGAACTGGCCGACCATGCCATGGCGGTAAGCGCGGGGTCTGCGTCAACGTCGACAGACATGTCGGACAGGAACTGCGTGTTGGGGCGGGGCAGGGGCAGCAGGAACCCCTGCGTCAGCCCCAGCGCCATGTTGTGCCGCATCTTGGCGAGACCCTGCAGCGCGGCGGCCCGGGGATAAGCGATTTTCCCCGCGCTTTTCGTCGCGGCCAGGTTGCCGAGGCTGAGGCCGGAGTAATTGTGGCTCGGCCCAACGATGCCGTCGAAATTGATTTCGACGAGGTTTTCGTTCCCGCCCATCAGCGCGCTGCCCAGCTTACGGTATCGCCAGGCTGTGCATGCAGCGCGTCGCCCGCCGCTTGGTCGATTGCCAGCGTGCCGTCGGCGCGGACTTCGACATCACCCATCGTGCAACGGAAGTCCGCCAGTCGTCCCCGCGCGACGAGCGCCTTCATGCCATGGTCGGCGGCGTCGGGGGCAACGATCGCCTGTGCGGCAGAGGAGATGGTGCGGACATTGTCGGTCCGCGCGGTCATCGTCGGTCCGCCGTCGAAGATGTCGATGTAGTTTTCCCAAGCAAACCCTTCTTCCTCCAGCATGCGCATCGCAGGGCGGCCGGTCTTGTGGGGCACGCCGATGGCGCTGCGCGCTTCGTCACTGATCATTGCGACATAGACCGGTTGCTTGGGCATCAGGTCGGCGATGAACTGGTTGCCGTTCAGCGCGTTGAAATCATCTGCCTCGCGGAAATTCATGCCGAAAAATCGCCCGGCGACACCGTCCCAGAACGGCGAATTGCCGTTTGCATCGACGATGCCCCGCAGTTCGGCAAGGATGCGGTCGGAAAAGCGTGCGCGGTGCATCGCGATGAACATGTACCGGCTGCGCGCCAGCAACATGCCAAGACCACCGGCGCGGGCCGACGGATGCAGGAACAGCCCACCCACCTCGCTCGATCCTTCAAGATCGGTGACCAACTGCAACGACCGGTTGCGAAACGTTCGGTCCAGCTCGCGCGAGTATGCAGTGTGGCTGGTGATCCGGTACGAATAGAACGGCCACGATCTGCCGATCTGGCTAAAAATCTGGCACGTGCCGCGGATTGCGCCGGTCTCGACATCTTCCAGCATCATCACGAACAGGTCGTCGCCCACGCTGTCTTCGTCGCGGGCAAGTGCGTCCTCTGTTCGCTGCAATTTAGCCGACAGCGCCGGACGGTTGGCAGGCAGGTTGGTAAAGCCGCCTCCCGTCAGCTTGGCCATTTCGTACATCGCTTCCAAGTCGTCGGCGCGGGCCGGGCGTATTACGTAAGTCATGTGCTGGATCAGCGTCCCTTGTCGAGCGCGCCGGTCGCAAGGCGATGCAGCACGAGAGCGGAGAGTTGCGCGCGTTCGGCCAGCGAGTCCACGATCATGAACTCCTGATGCGAATGGATGGACCCGCCGCGCACGCCCATGGTGTCAACCACGGGGATGCCGCAGGCGGCGATATTGTTTCCGTCGCATACGCCGCCCGAATCCTTGCGCGCGTAATGCAGGCCAAGTCGTTCGCTGCATTCGCGGACTGTTTCGAACAGGCGGGCCGCGCGTTGGTCGACCGGCTTGGGCGGACGCGAGATGCCGCCATGCAGGTGCACGCCGACATCGCGCGCGATGGCGACTTCGTCGAGCATTCGGCGCAGCGTGACGACGAACCGTTCCGCCGCTGCCGTGGTTCGGGGCCGGATATTGAAGCGCAGCACCGCGTGGTCGGGCACGACGTTGTTGGCAGCGCCGCCTTCGATCCGGGCCGGGTTGATCGGAAGATCCGCATGGGCCAGCGCCGCCAGCCGCACCGCGATGTCGGCGGCGGCGACGATGGCATTACGTCCGTCCTGAGGGTTGCGCCCGGCGTGGGCAGACCGGCCGGTGACGATCACGCTGTAATTGCCCGAACCGCCGCGCGCGCCGGCGAACGTGCCGTCGGATTCGGTAGACGGTTCGTAGGTAAGCGCCGCCAGCTTGCCGCGAGCCAGCCGTTCGATCAGCGCGGCGCTGCCCGCGCTGCCGGTTTCCTCGTCCGAATTGATCATGACGTCGTAGCCGATGGCTTGTGCCGCGTCGCAGCCTTCGAACATGGTCAGCGCCTCAAGGATCACGGAAAGACCGCCCTTCATATCGGCAAGGCCGGGGCCATTCAGCACGCCGGGCTCAGGCTCGGTCGTCTCAACAAAGCTCGTGTCGGCGGGAAAGACCGTGTCCATGTGTCCGGTCAAGAGGATGCGTCGCTCCGATGTCGGCCTGACGGAAAGCACCACGTTGCGCCCGCGTTCGATCGCGACCTCGCGCCCGTCGGCATCAATGGCGGACACCGGCGCGGCAGCCTCCAGCCGCACCTCGCCGGGCAGGGCCGAAAAAGCGTCGGCCAGCGCCTGCGTCTGAATGCCGAGGCCCGCCAGGTTGCCGGTGCCGGTCTGGATCGCGCTCCACTCCAGCGTCCGCCGCAGCATTGCCGACGCATCCACGCGATCGAGCATCGCGCGGGTTTCGGGTGTCAATTCGATCACGTCGGTTGCATCAGGTTTCATCGGCAACGATCCCTAGCGGTCGTGGACAGGTTTTGCCAACACCGCGTGCTGACCCTAACGCGCCGGCCCGTCCGATGGTAGTGCTTGCCAGCGTCCGCCGTGCTTGGCATGAGCCGGCCCGGCGAATCTACATCCTCCCTCCCCGACGAGCGTTCGGATCGATTTTTGCGATCCGCGCGTGCGAAGGGTCGTGATTTCAATTCGAACAAAAGGCAGGCAGGTTTATGGTTGATCGCGTTGAAAAAGCAGGGCTCCTGGTCGAGACTGCGTTGGCGCAGTTCGTGGAGAGCGATGTCCTGGCGCCGCTGGGCATGGATGCCCGCGCGTTCTGGCAGGGCTTTGCCGGCCTCCTGGCGAAGTTCGCGCCGGTCAATCGCCAGCTTCTGGCGAAGCGCGATGAGCTGCAGTCGAAGATCGACGCGTGGCATCAGGATCGTGCCGGCAAGCCGGTCGAAATGGCCGAATACAAGGCTTTCCTGACCGAGATCGGGTACCTCGTCCCCGAACCGGGCGATTTTGAAATCGGCACTCAAAACGTCGATGCGGAAATCGCGACGATGGCCGGGCCGCAGCTGGTCGTGCCCGTCCTTAACGCGCGCTTCGTGCTCAATGCCGCCAACGCCCGCTGGGGCAGCCTTTACGATGCGTTCTACGGCACCGACGCGCTGCCGGATACGCCGCCCGCAACCGGCAAGGAGTACGACCCGGCGCGCGGCGCGGCGGTGGTCGCGGCGGGGCGAAAGTTCATGAATGATGCGCTGCCCGGCTGGGAAGCGGCGCTGAGCGGTGGCGATTGCCCGCACCCGTTCGCCACGCTGACCGGCGGGGCCGAAGGCGTGATGTTCAAGCACAACGGCCTGCACATCGAAATCCATGTTGACCGCAATCATCCCGTTGGCGCCACCGATCCGCTGGGCATTTCGGACATCGTGCTGGAATCGGCACTGACATCCATCGTCGACATGGAAGATTCGATCGCGGCCGTGGATGCCGAGGACAAGCGCGAAGCCTATGCCAACTGGCTGGGCCTGATGCGCGGGACGCTGACGGCGGAATTCCAGAAGGGCGGCCAGACGCTGACCCGCGCCCTGGAGCCGGATCGCACTTATGCGCTGCCGGATGGCAAGACGTTCGACCTGCCGGGCCGCAGCCTGCTGTTCGTGCGCAATGTCGGCCACCTGATGACCAACCCGGCGATCCTGCTGCCAGACGGCAGCGAGATTCCCGAAGGCATCATGGACGCGGTGATCACCAGCGCCTGCTCGTGCCACGATCTCGAAGGGCTGGGCAAGTTCCGCAACAGCCGCACCGGATCGATCTACATCGTGAAGCCCAAGATGCATGGACCCGAAGAATGCGCGTTCACCAACGACCTGTTCGACGCGGTCGAAGACCTGCTCGCCCTTGCACGCCACACGATCAAAGTTGGCGTGATGGACGAAGAACGCCGCACTTCCGCGAATCTCGCTGCCTGCATTCATGCGGTGAAGGACCGCATCGTGTTCATCAACACCGGCTTCCTTGATCGCACCGGCGACGAGATGCACACCTCGATGCAGGCCGGGCCGATGATCCGCAAAGGCGCGATGAAGGGCAGCGACTGGATCGACGCGTATGAAAAGCGCAACGTCGCCATTGGGCTGAAGCACGGACTGTCGGGGAAGGCGCAGATCGGCAAGGGCATGTGGGCCGCGCCCGATCGCATGGGGCAAATGCTGGTCGAAAAGATCGGCCATCCGATGACAGGGGCGAACACCGCTTGGGTTCCGTCCCCGACTGCCGCGACGCTGCACGCGCTGCACTATCATCAGGTCGACGTGTTCGCCCTGCGTGACGCGATCGCCGCACAGGGCGTACCCTCGCTCGACCGACTGCTGACCGTGCCCCTGGCCGATGGCGTCAACTGGTCGGAAGAAGAACTGCGCGAGGAGCTCGACAACAATGCGCAAGGGCTGCTGGGCTATGTCGTACGCTGGATCGATCAGGGTGTCGGCTGTTCCAAGGTGCCGGACATCAACGACGTCGGGCTGATGGAAGACCGCGCGACCTTGCGCATTTCCAGCCAGCACATGGCCAACTGGCTGCTGCACGGTGTCGTCACCGAAGACCAGGTGATGGACGCGATGCGCCGCATGGCCGCCAAGGTCGATGCGCAGAACGCGGGCGATCCCGCCTACGAACCGCTTGTCGGGAACGAGGACGGCTGCGCGTTCCAGGCGGCCAAAGATCTTGTGTTCAAGGGTCTGGAGCAGCCGTCGGGATATACCGAACCGCTGCTTCATGCATGGCGCCGGGTGAAGAAGGAACGCAACGCCGCCGGGGCATGAGCGCCCGTTCCGAGAAATTCTTGTCCTGATACTGATGTTTAGTCTATAATCCCGGGATTGGCCGTCTTCGCATATCGTGCGGCTATCCCGGGGGGCGACCCCAAAGCTTCGATGCGAGGGTCGCAATGCATCGTCTTGCCAGTTACGACGTAAGTTCGCGTTTTCGCTCGCCTGCCGTTCGGCTGGCCGCCGAAGCGCTTTTCGGGCTGGTGTGCGCCCTGACCATGATTGGGTTGCGCAGCCTCGTCGATGTCATCGCACCGTCGTCGGGCCCCTTCGCGCTCGTCTATCCCACGGTGCTGATCGCCACCTTGTTCGGGCACTGGCGCGGCGGGTTGGTCGCGTATCTGATCAGTTTCTTCTGGGCATGGTGGTATGTCCTGCCCACCGTTGGCAGCTTCGAATTCGAGGTGCCGAACGATGCATCGCGCGTCGCCATCAACCTCATTTCGGTCGCCGTCGTTGCGGTTTTTGCCGAAGCGTTCCGCCGTGCGGTAAAGGGCGCGGCCATCGCTCGCGATGCCGAAATCGAGCGGCGCGGCATGCTGCTGGCCGAGCTTGAGCATCGTACGAAGAATAACTTCGCGCTCGTCGCCAGCCTGCTGGAACTACAGAAACGGCGCACGTCCGATGCGGCGGTGGCCGATGCGATCGAGCAGGCGACGGGCCGGGTTCATACGTTTGCCCGCGCCTATGCCAATCTGGTCGACAGTCAGGGCGAGGGCGCGAGTGTCGAGATGGAAAACTATCTGCACGAAGTCGTCGGTCATATGCACGACGGTGCGTTCGACGATGGGGTGCAGGTCACTTGTCACGTCGAACCCTGCATCCTGCCGCGGCAGGTTGCGGTGGCAATCGGCCTTTTCGTGAACGAGGCGCTGACCAACTGCGCCAAATACGCCTTTCCCGAAGGGCGCGTCGGCCGGGTCGAGGTCGCGTTCGCACGTGGCGATGCGGACTGGTCGGTCTCCGTTCGGGATAACGGCATAGGTTTGGGCGACGGCACCAATGTCGCAGGCGGGAAGTCCACCAACGGGATGGGCGCGGGTTTGATGCAGGCTTTTGCCTGCCAAGCCGGTGCGACTTATGCGATCTGCCCGCAGGAGGAAGGGCACTGCGTCCGCATGGAAAGTGTCGCGGCCTAGCGCCGATTGCCGCCGGCCTGACGGTGTATCAGGCCGACAGACGTTCCGCGATCGCGACGAATTCCCCGACGGACAGCGTTTCCGCCCGCCGCGTATCGTCTATGCCAAGCGCGGCGAGCGCATCGAGCGCGCCGGGAAGGCGTTTCAGGCTCTGGCGCAGCATCTTGCGACGTTGGCCAAACGCAGCCTCGGTGACAGCCTCCAGCACCGGGCTGTCGACACCCGGCGGTGCGGGGATCGGCACGACAGACACGATCGCGCTCATCACTTTTGGTGGCGGGGTAAAGGCGCTGCGATGCACCTTCATCGCGATGCGGGCACGGGCACGCCATTGGGACAGGATGGACAATCGGCCATAAATGCCGCCGCCCGGTTCGGCGACGATGCGCTGGGCGACTTCCTGCTGGAACATCAGCGTCAGCGAAGTCCACTGCGGCGGCCATTCGCGTCCGCTCATCCAGCCGGTAAAAAGCGCGGTGCCGATATTGTAGGGCAGGTTCGCGACGATCGCATAGTTACCCGGAAACAGCGTGGCCGGATCGATGCCCATCGCATCGCCTTCGATCACGCGAAGCTTGCCGGGAAAGGCGGCCTCTACTTCGGCCAGCGCGGGCAGGCAGCGGCGGTCCATTTCGATCGCGGTGACGTTTGCCCCTGCGCGAAGCAGCGCGCGGGTGAGGCCACCGGGACCGGGACCGATCTCCAGCACGTCTTGCCCGTGGAGATCGCCAGGAATGGCTGCGATGCGATCCAGCAGTTGTTCGTCGAGCAGGAAGTTCTGCCCCAACGCCTTTGACGCGGAAAGACCGTGCTGGCGGATGGTCTCGCGGATCGGCGGCAGGCTCATGCGAAGTTCGCCCGACGCGCGGCGCAGTCGGCGGCCATGCGGATTGCCGCGACGGTCGGCCCGGCGCTGGCGCGGCCAGTACCGGCGAGCGCAAAGGCGGTGCCGTGATCGGGCGAAGTGCGGATGATCGGAAGGCCGAGCGTCACGTTGACCCCGGCATTGAAATCAAGCGCCTTCAAGGGGATCAGCGCCTGGTCGTGGTACATGCACACGGCAAGGTCGTAGCGTTCGCGCGCCTCTGCATGGAACATCGTGTCGCCCGCCAAGGGACCGGTGACGCCCATCCCTTCGGCACGCAATTGCTCGACCGCCGGTGCGATGACACGGATTTCCTCGTCGCCCATGCGGCCTTGCTCTCCCGCATGGGGATTCAGCCCCGCCACCGCGATGCGCGGCCGGGCCAGCCCGAAATCGCGCTGCAAAGCCCGTGCCGCGATGCGGATGCGCCGCGCGATCAGGTCGATGGTCAAAAGGTTCGGTACGGCAGCGAGCGCGACATGGACGGTCATCGGCACGACCCTAAGCGACGGTCCGGCCAGCATCATCACCGCATCGTCGGCCGCGATGCCGCAGGCGGCAGCGACGAATTCGGTCTGTCCGGGATGCGAAAAACCGATTTTCTGCAATTCCGCCTTGGCAATCGGGCCGGTGACGAGCGCGCTCGCCTCTCCCGCTACGGTCAGCGCGGTCGCGCGTTCGAGCGAAGCCAAGGCCATGCGCGCGCCTTCGTGCGTAGGCATGCCCGGCGTCTGGTCCAGCGGCCCGAGATCGAGCACCGGAAGCGCAGCGCCGAACAAGTCAGCGGCCTGGGAAAGGTCCGTGATGGCGCGAACCGGTATTGCGCCGGCAACCGACTGCATGTGTGACAGGCTGGCGACGACGGCGAAGGGCGCAAGGTCATGATCGGCCCGCGTCAGCCAAGCCTTTGCCAACAATTCGGGCCCGACGCCCGCCGGATCGCCGGAAGAGGCGACGAGCGGGCCCCGGACCGTCACTGTATCGATACCATCGGCTCAGTTGTACTCGATAACCGCGTCGCGACGCAGGTCGCGCAAGTAGATCTGGGCGCGCTTGTTGACGCGCTCATCCTCGACCTGTGCCATCAGTTCGTCGAAGGTCGGGCCGCCCGCCATCTGCGGATCGGTGCGTCCGCACAGCATCAGCACACGCACGCCTTCTTCGGCCGAGCCGAACGGCTGGGTGATCCCGCCCTGCGGCAGCGCGAGCAACGTGTCCTGCAATTGCGGCGGCAGATCCTTGACGCGGATGTTGTCGTTGCTGACGATCTCTGCGCCAATGGCGGCGGCGCCTGTTTCGGCCGCTCCGCAACCCGATATCTGCTTCACGTCCTCGGCAAACTTCTTGGCTTTGGCCTCCGCCTGCTTGGCTGTGGTTCCGGCAGGGAAGCTGATCGAAATCTGCTTCAGGCTCAGCAATGCTTCGCGCTCGTCGGCCATCAGCACCTTGCGCTTGTCGATGAGGTACAGGAGCGAAAAGCCGCCGCGCAATTCGACCGGACCGACCAGCTGGCCCGAATTCATGGCGCTGGCCGCTTCGGCCAGTTCAGGCGGAAGCTGCGCCGTGCGGACCCAGCCCAGGTCGCCGCCGACCGCCGCTGTCGATGCCTGGCTGAACTGGCGGGCATAAGCCACGAAGCTGCCGCCCTGGCGCAGCTGTTCCATGATCTGCTGGGCCTGCTGGCGAGCCTGCGGCTTGGTCTCGGCGGTTGCGGCGATAAAGATTTCGCCGAGGCGATATTCCTCGGTGCCCTTGTCCGCCTTTAGCCGTTCAAGCCGTTCGTTCACTTCTTCTTCGGACACGTTGATGAACGGCGCGATGTTGCGGCGCAGGATGCGCTGCCACGACAGTTCGCCCTTGATCTGCCGCTTCATCGAAGCGGGCGACGACTTGACCGAAGCGAGATAGGCGTCGAGCTGTTCGGGCGTCATGCCGAAGTTTTGCTGCGAGACGCGATTGTAGGTTGCCTCCACCTCGGCGTCGCCGACGCCGACGTCGGATGCTTCGGCTTCCTGGATCTGTAGCGTTTCGTCGATCAGGTTCGACAGGACCTGCGCACGAAGGCGGGCGAGTTCTTCGGCGCCGATCTCGTTCTTGTTGGCAGCCATGACCAGCGCAAGCCGCTGTTCGATATCGGTGCCGGTGATGATCGCGCCATTGACGATGGCGGTCGCGCCGCGAAACTGGTTGGCATCCACCCTGCCGAAGGTCGATGCATTGGCGGGCAGGTTCAGGTCGGCGCTAGCGCCGGGATCTTCCTGGTTCGCGGCCTGTGCCGCTGCGGTCTGGCCCTGAGCCGCAAGCGGCGATGCGACAAGCGCGCCCGCGCCGAGCGCGAGGCCGACGCGGCCCGCAAGCCGGGCGACCTTGCCACCCATGGTCCCGAAATCGCCCGAGGTCGTTGCAACCTTGCTCATATACTAGCCTGACATCCTTTCACCGCGCGATAAGCAGCGGCCACGTTAGAGGTGCGCATGGCGGGGCCCGGCTTAACGATAGCTGAGCCAGACGGCGCCCCCTTGTCGCACAGGCGTTTAGGGGGCACCTGCGCCAAGGGCAACAGCAACACCGCCGCGCGGGTCGAAAAACCGCACAAAAGCCGCTGCCGCCGTTGCCTTAACGCATGCCGATGTTCTTCAACCGGAAGCGGAACAGGAACGTGTTGCCCCGCTGCGCGTCGCCCGCGGTAAAGCGATCGTCGCGCCAGGTCAGCGCGATCTGCATGCAGTCGTCTTCGTATGCGACGCCAAGCCGCGTGCGCAGCGGGTCGAACCCGTCGGACGTGAGCGTCGGATCCTCGCTGCGGTCGGTCAGGTTGATGACGGTCGATCCAAACACCGACCAGTAATTGGCAAAAGCGACCCGGGCGGCGAGGCGCAATTCCTCGCGGTCGCGAAGGTCTTCGAGCGTGTCGGGGATGTTGCGGTCCAGCCGCAAATAGCCCGCTTCGACGTAGGTGCTGCGCGATCCGACGGTAAGGTCGGCTTCGGTCCGGCGGGGCGAAAGGTGGTCCTTGTCCAACCGGAACCGGTGGGTGAATGAAACGAAATCCTTCCAGCGCACTTCGGTTCGGCCGACGATGTCCGACGTTTGCGAACTGAGCCCGGTGCCATCGGGCAGGATGTCGTTCTGGCTGGACAAACGGTAGCTTTGCCCGACGTTCGTCGTGATGCGCCAACCCGGCGCCAACCATCGCCAGTCGAGGCCATACGTGACACGCGCTCCGTCTTCGACGCGGTCGTAGCCCGGAAAGCGGCTTAACGCGAAGAGGTTCGAATCTTCGAGGTCGACCGCCCGCGCATCTTCGTTCGGAATCGAAAGGTTGCGGATCGGCGGGCTCGCAGTGAACTGGACGCGCGGGGTCAGCACCTGCTGGCCGCCCAGCAATCCGCCCACCAACGGCCATTTCATGTCGATCGCACCGATCGCGATGCCGCGCGCCTGCCAGCCCGGATCGCCGCGATAGAAGTCGACCGTGGTGAGTTCGTTTTCGCTCGAATGATAGACATCCGCGCGGCCCAGCGCGGTGAAGACGATTTCCTGGCCCAGACCGGTCAGCTTGCGCAAGTTCCACGTCGCTGCGGCAAAGGCGCGCCGCGTGTCCTGCCCTTCGTCGCGTTGCAGCAGCAGCGAATTGGCCTGAAGCGTGATGCGCCCCCCCAGCACTGATTCGTCGAGGCGGCGGCGGTAATCGACCAGCGGCAGCGCAAATGGCACCAGCCCTTGATCTTCGCCCTGCCGCAAGCTCTGCGTCGCCCAGCCAGCGATGTTGAGATAGCTGTCTTCGTCGATGCGTTCGGCCTGGATCGTCGAACGCAGCCGGTCGTCGCGGCTGATGTCGTAGCGGCGCAGGAATGTACGATCGCTGGCGAACCGCAGCGAATGGGAAATCGACCAGTTAGGGTCCAGCTGGAAACGGCCATTCGTGTCAAGATAGCCGCGCAAGTCATTTTCACTGTCGATGGACGACGTTGGAGAACCAATCGGGATGCGCGAACTGTTCGTGAGGTAGCCGGTCACCTGATAGGCACCATCCTCGGTCAGCGCCTTGTACTGTCCGGATATCAGTGGCAGCACATCGGTATAGACGTTCGCGCCCAGCGTCACTTCGCGGTTTTCGGCGAGACGCCAATAATATTCGCCGATCACCTCGACGCCGTTCGAATCCGAAAAGCGCAGGTTGGGCGTACCGAAGCCCGACACCGGCCGCCCGTCGGTTCGGACCGTAAGTCCGGGCAGCGGCAGGATCGGCGCACCGAACATTTCGAGCCGGGCACCGCGGAAATTGACCGTCTTCGTGTCGGGATCGTATCGCACGCGCTTGGCCGTGATGCGCCAGCTCGGCTCGCGCGGACAGCCGCCGGGTGTTTCGATCGCACAGGCGCTGTAGGCCGCGTAGTCGAGCATGATCGAGCCGTCTTCGGCCCGGGTGCCATCGCGCGCCGCCAGCCGCGCACCCCCGTCCATGACGAGCAGCATGTTTTCCAGCGCGCCGGCGCGCAGTTCGTCGTCCAGCTCGAGCCGGTCGGTATAGATGACGTTGCCGTCCGCATCGCGCAGGCGAATATTGCCGCTGGCGACGATTTCGCCCGATGTGCGGTTCCACGTGACCGTATCGGCGGAAAGCTGCTGTTCGGTGCGGCGCAGGACAACATTGCCTGCCGCGGTAACCGTATCGTTGTCCGCGTCGTAATCGAGAGAATCGGCCTCGAACCCGATGGAATCGCTGTCTTCCGGGGCATCGATCAGAAAGGGTTCGACCGGCTCTGGTTCGGGGTTCTTGCCGTCGGTCCAGAAGAAATCGGACTGTTGCGCCGCTGCCTTTTCGGCGAACGCAGGCGCAAGGGCGAGCGAGATCGCCAGCGCCAGCAGCGGCAGGCCGCGCGGCACGCGAGTGCGGCACACGTCCGCATCGGCGGCATTTCGGGCGGAGTCGAACATGTTGGGGTGGCTCTGCAATCCGGGCGGCATGGCTTGCCTATCGCACCGCTCATGCCTAACTGCAACGGCGATAGAGCGGCTTTCTGATAACCGCGTGATTCCGGTTTCAAAAGAGACTATGTACGCCGCGAGCCAAGAAATCCCCGAGGAGTCCCCATGAACATCCGCTTTGCCAAAGAATTGCCCGCCGACGTCCGCCTCGTGGCGATGATCGCCGACGCCGACACCCTGCCGGGCGGTCTTCCGCAGACGGTGACCGAAGGGGCTTCGGCTTCGCGCTTTGCCGGCAAGTCGGGGCAGGTGTTCGAGGGCTTCGCGGAAATGGACGGCAAAGTGCGCCGTATCGCGCTGTCGGGTGCGGGCAAGCCCGACGACAAGGAGCGGCTGGCCAACCTTGAAAAGGCGGGCGCTGGCCTGGCCGCGAAATTCCTGACCTCCGGCGAAAAGACGATGGCCGTCGATTTCGTCAAAAGCGGGCTTTCGGCCGAACAGGCTGCCGCCGTGCTGATGGGCCTGCGTCTGCGCGCATGGCGCATCGATACTTATCGCACCAAGCTGAAGGACGAACAGAAACCGACGCTGACCGAAATCGTCGCCGTCGCCGCGCCCGAAGGGACCGAAGGCGCTTGGGACGATGCCGCCGCCGTGGCGCTGGGCGTCGAATTCACCCGCGAACTCGTTTCCGAACCGGGCAACGTGATCTATCCCGAAAGCTTCGTCGAACGCTGCAAGGCGCGGCTTGAAGGTACCGGGATCGAGATCACCGTGCTCGACGTTCCAGCGATGGAAAAGCTGGGCATGGGCGCGCTGCTCGGTGTCGGACAGGGTTCGCACCGTCCCAGCCGCATCATCGCCATGCACTGGAAGGGTGGCAACGACGGCGACGCGCCGATCGCGTTCGTCGGCAAGGGCGTGACCTTCGATTCGGGCGGCATTTCGATCAAGCCGGCTGGCGGCATGGAAGAGATGAAGTGGGACATGGGCGGCGCGGGCGCGGTCGCGGGCACGATGCTCGCGCTCGCCACGCGCAAGGCCAAGGCCAATGTCGTCGGCATCTGCGGCCTTGCCGAGAACATGCCCGACGGTAATGCCCAGCGTCCCGGCGATGTCGTGACCAGCATGTCGGGCCAGACGATCGAGGTCATCAACACCGATGCCGAAGGGCGGCTTGTCCTGTGCGACGCGCTGACCTGGACGCAGGCGACGTTCAAGCCTTCGCGGATTGTCGATCTCGCTACGCTCACCGGCGCGATGGTGATCTCGCTGGGTCACGAAAATGCCGGTATCTTTTCGAACAACGACGATCTGGCCAGCGACCTTTTGGACGCGGGCAAGACCAGCGGCGACTCGCTGTGGCGTTTCCCGCTGTCGCCTGCATACGACAAGCTGATCGACAGCCAGATTGCCGACGTCAAGAACGTCGGCCCGCGCTATGGCGGTTCGATCACCGCGGCGCAGTTCCTGCAGCGTTTCGTCGAAAACGACACGCCTTGGGCGCATCTCGACATCGCGGGCGTGGTCTGGGCCGACAAGCCGGGTGCGACGTGGGAAAAGGGCGCCACCGGTTTCGGCGTGCGCCTGCTTGACCGCTTCGTCCGCAGCACGGCCAAGGGCTGAGCGGTCCGGGTTTCGGGTCCCGGTTCGGGGCGGAGGTCGCGATGCGCGTCGATTTCTATCACCTTTCCCGCGATCCCGCGCCGATGGCCTTGGCGCAGATCGCGGCAAAGGCGCTGGAACAGGGGCAGCGGCTGTTCGTCGTTTCGGATGACGACGCACAGCGCGCGGCCCTTTCCGATGCGCTATGGTCGGCGGCGGGCTTTCTCGCCAACGGCGAGGTGGGCGATCGCGGCGCAGAACTTCAGCCCGTCCTGATCGCGCCAAAAGTCGGTCCTGCCGCAAACGGTGCGAAAGTGGTTGCGCTGGCCGACGGCAGATGGCGCGACGACGCGCTGGCGTTCGATCGCACAATGCTGTTTTTCGATGCCGCCACCATCGACGGCGCGCGCGCCGCCTGGCGCACGTTGGGCGAACGCGACGATGTCGAGCGACATTACTGGAAGCTGGTCGACGGCCGCTGGGTAGTCGGACCGTGAAAGGGTTTTTGCCTTGAATTTCGCCGTCATGCGCCACTGCCTTGTCCCCGCCATCGCCGCCATCGCCTTGGCAGGGTGCGGGTCCGACAAAGAGGGCACGATCGCGACCGGCGAAGGCGATGTCGCCTACCGGATGTCCGGCGACGAAGATGCGAACAACATCCAGTTGAAGGGTCCTGACGGCGAAGCGACGGTCGACACCGGAAAGGATCTTGCGCCCGACCTGCCCGCCGGTCTGGCCGTCTATCCGGGCGCGAAAGTGACCAATGTCTCCAACGTCGGGCTGGGCGAACAGGGCAGCGGTTCGCTGGTGGCGATGGACACTGCAGACGGCGCGCAGAAAGTGGCCGAATGGTACAAGGCGCAAGGCGAAAAGTCCGGATACAAGATCGCGGCGCAGTTGCAGACCGGCAAGCTGCACATGGTCAGCGGCAAGACGGACGACGGACGCGAATTCAGCGTCACTGCGTCCGACCGCGAGGGCGGGACTTCGGTGCAGCTGATCGCGGGCAGCGGGCTTGGGAGCTAGACGGACCGCGTCCGACCGGGTGGCATGACCCTACAGGCACTTGTGCCTTTGCGTCAGCGGCGCTAGGGGCGCGCGCAACGTGCCGACCGGCGCGACAACAATTTCAGACAGACATTCGAAGGAACATCCCATGGCGGTTACCCGCACCTTTTCGATCATCAAGCCCGATGCCACTCGTCGCAACCTGACCGGCGGCGTCACCAAGATGCTTGAGGAAGCCGGCCTGCGCGTCGTTGCATCCAAGCGCATTCACATGACCCGCGAACAGGCCGAAGGCTTCTATGCGGTCCACAAGGAACGCCCCTTCTTCGGCGAACTGTGCGATTTTATGATCAGCGGCCCCGTCGTCGTGCAGGTGCTTGAGGGCGAAGACGCCGTGAAGCGCAACCGCGACGTCATGGGCGCAACCAACCCGGCCGACGCCGCCGAAGGCACGATCCGCAAGACTTACGCAGAATCGATCGAGGCGAACACCGTCCACGGTTCGGACAGCGAAGAAAACGCGAAGATCGAGATCGACTACTTCTTCAAGCCCGAAGAAATCGTCGGCTGATCTCGTCTCTCAAGAGCCAGATGAAAAGGGCCGCTTTCCGAAAGGAAGGCGGCCTTATTCGTTTGCCGGGCCTAAACCGGCACGCAACCGATCGCTAGAATTCGTCCGCAGCGTCCATGAACCGGGTCAGCCGTTTGGGCGCGACCTGCCGCCAGCTGCGCATCAGCCAGTGGTTTACGTGGTCCCAGTCTACGCCGGGGCGGTTTAGGATCAGTCCCGCCCACCCGCTCGCCCCGTAATAGGCCGGGCGGAACCAGATGTCGGGATCGCGCTCTACCAGCGCGGCCAGTTCGTCCGGTCCGTCGGTTTTTACGAGCACCGCGATGTGCGGTTCGCCGTGATGCTGGTCGTTGAAATAGGCGAAGAACTTGCCGCTCTTGCCGCCTGTGCGCCAGCCTGGCGCGCCGTGGCTGTCGCGCGGTTCAGCCTCTGGCAAAGCAAGCGCGATTTCGCCCACCCGCTCCAGCAGCCAGTCGGCGCGAAAGGGGCGAGTGACGAGCTTTTCCAGCATTCGCGAATAAAGCTGATGTTCGGCGAACAGCACGCGGCCCGCCAGCGTCGCGGGCGTATCGCCGGGCACGACAGCGACCGGCGTCTGGCCCAGCACCGGCCCATCGTCCAGTTCCGCCGTGACGAGGTGGACCGAACAACCGGCGTGGCTGTCGCCTGCCTCGATCGCGCGGGCGTGAGTGTCCAACCCCTTGTACTTCGGCAGCAGCGAGGGATGGATGTTGAGCATCCGCCCCTCCCACCGGGACACGAATTCGGGCGACAGAATGCGCATGTAACCCGCCAGCGCGATGTACTGCGCGCCCGCATCCAGCACCGCGCGTTCCATCGCCGCATCGTGTTCGGCGCGCTTCATCCCCTTGTGTGGAAGGGCGAAAGTGGCAATGCCCTCTGCCTTGGCCAGCGCGAGGCCACCGGCCTCGGGATCGTTCGATCCAACCAGCACGATCTCGTAGGGACAGTCGTCACGGCGGCTGGCGTAGAGCAGCGCGGCCATGTTGGAACCGGTGCCGCTGATCAGGACGGCGACTTTCGCGCGGATCGGCATCATGGCGCGAGGATCCTCGAAACCGTGGAACAGGGTGCCGGTACGCGGGGTTCTGTGTCAGATGACACATAATCCGACCCGGACGAGCCGCAGTCCCTACGCGCGGCAACCTGCACAGGCAATGGCTTGATACGCGTCCCGTTTCGGCCGCATCCCGAAGATGCGCCATATTTGCGCCGCCTGCTCTATACGCTCGCAATCGCGGCTGTGCTGATCGTAATGTGGCGCGCGGCGGACCTCCTGCTGCTCGCATTCGGATCGATTCTGGGCGCGGTCGCTTTTCGCAGCGCCGGCGACCTTTTCGTGCGATTCGGGGTCAGGCAGCGCAATCTTGCCATGGGGTTGGGCATCGTGCTCTGCCTCGCGGTACTTGGCGTGATGGGGTATCTGCTGACCGTGCAGTTCGGCGCCCAGATCGCGAACCTGATCGACAATTTGCCCGAAACCGTCGCCGCGATCGAAAGGACTGTCGGCTCCAGCCCGGTCGGTGCAACGGTGGTGAAAGCCGTGCAGGCCGCAGTCGCTGGCAGTGCGATCGCGGATCGGTTGGGTTCGCTGGTCGCGGGCGTCGGGACGATACTGCTCAATTTCGTGATCGTGCTGATCGGCGCGATGTTCATTGCCGTAAATCCTGGCCCCTATCGCCGCGCCGCCATCCTGCTGACCCCGCGTGGCGGGCGGGCGACGATGGATCGCGCGCTGGGCGAAATGGGCATCGCGCTGCGCTTGTGGCTGAAGGCGAAACTTATCTCGATGACCGCGATGGCCGTGCTGATCGGCGGATCGTTATGGCTGGCGGGGGTCGAGCATTGGGCTGCGCTCGGCATTCTGGGCGGGATCAGCGAATTCGTTCCCTATGTCGGTCCGGCTGTCGCAATGCTGCCCGCGATCGGCATTGCCGCAACGCAGGACGGCGATGTCCTGACTTATACGCTGATAGCCTACCTCGTGATTCGGGTGGTGGAAGCGTGGATGATTACGCCGTTGGTCAACAGGCAGGTGGTGAACATTCCGCCAGCGCTCACCCTGTTCGTGATTCTTGGCGCAGGTGCTGTGTTCGGCATTTACGGCGTTTTCTTTGCCGGCGCCCTGCTGGTGGTCGCTTTTGTCGGAGTGCGCGAATTGTACCTGCGCGACACGCTGAGCGAGGATATCGAAAGCGTGCCCAAAGTGATCAAGGATGATGTGACCGGCGACGAGCCATCGCTCGCGTCATCGAACCGCCCGGTATCACAAATGCCGGAGCCGGCCTGCGATTTGGCACCCCCAACCTGAACCGGACATCGTTCAGCCGAAGTGCGTCGCGCTCCAGTTTTCGCGCGCCGACCATTCGCCTTCGCGTCCCGCAACGGTGCAACCCTTGTCTCCAGACCGGATCGCACCGATGACGAAGACCTGCTCGCCCGCCGCAGTCAGATCGGCGATCAGGCTTTCGACTTCGCCCGCTTCGACGGCCAGTACCATGCCGATGCCGCAATTGAAGGTGCGGGCCATTTCCTCTGGCTCGATATTTCCCTGCGCCTGTAGGAACGCCATCAGCGGCGTCAGCATCCAGCCGCCGACGTCGATGTGAGCATGCAATCCGTCGGGCAGGACCCGCGGCACGTTTTCCAGCAAGCCGCCGCCGGTAATGTGGGCCAGCGCATGGATGCGCCCTGCGCGAATGGGGCCGAGCAGACTCTTCACATAGATCTTCGTCGGCGCGATCAGCGCATCGACCAGCAGCGTATCCTGATCGAACAGGGCCGGGCGGTCGAGCTTCCAGCCCTTGTCCGCGGCCAGCCTGCGCACCAGCGAATAGCCGTTGGAATGGACGCCCGACGACGCCAGGCCCAAAAGGATGTCGCCTTCGGCCACTTTTTCCCCGGTCAATTGCTCGCCGCGTTCGACCGCGCCGACGCAGAAACCGGCGAGGTCGTAATCGCCGGTCGCGTACATGCCCGGCATTTCCGCCGTCTCGCCACCGATCAGCGCGCATCCGGCCATCTTGCAGCCATCGGCGATCCCGGCGACGACGCGGGTGGCGACACCGTTCTCAAGCTTTCCGGTCGCGAAATAGTCGAGGAAGAACAGTGGTTCTGCGCCTTGCACGATGAGATCGTTGACGCACATGGCGACCAGGTCGATGCCGATCTCGTCGTGGCGGTCATGATCGATGGCCAGCTTTACCTTGGTGCCCACGCCGTCGTTCGCGGCGACCAGCAGCGGGTCGATGTAACCGGCGGCGCGAGGATCGAAAAAGCCGCCGAATCCCCCCAGTTCGCTGGTTGCGCCGGACCGGGCGGTCGATTTTGCCAGCGGGCCGATGGCTTTCACCAGAGCGTTGCCCGCTTCGATCGAGACGCCAGCCTTGGCGTAAGTATAGCTTTCGTGTGTTTCACTGGTCGGTTTTGAGGTGTCAGTCATTCGGTCTCTCGCAAGTTGCGGGGCGATTATCGCTTTCGCGCTTGGATTTCCACGTCTCATTCGGCAAAGAGGCCAAACGATGTTCGCTTCCCGGCCCGATATCCTCGGCTGATTTGCCCGCCATGACCACCGCCACAGCTCCCTCACGCCCGTTCGCGGCCCTTTTCCGACCGCCTTTCGGGCGCGATGCGCAATGGCGTTTGGTGCTAGTCACCGCACTGCTGGCGCTCGCCGTGCTCGCCGGATGGCGCCTTATCGCGCAGGTCGAAGGCGATCGCGGCATTGCCCCGTTTGCCAACACGGGCGATTTCGAAGTCGGCGGGATCAAGGTGAATACCACTGGCAAGAACGCGATAGAAGCCCGTGAAAACGGGTGGAAGGAAGCGCAGCGCAAGGCGTGGGAAGTGCTTTACGAGCGGACTCACGCTGGCGAAAAGGCACCCGTGCTGCCCGAATCGCAATTGCAGTCGATGATTTCTGCCGTTGTGATCGAGAGAGAGGAAATCGGCCCGCGCCGCTATATTGCGACGCTTGGCGTGATTTTCGATCGTGCGCGCACCGGCGAAATTTTCGGTACCACCAACAGCCTGACGCGATCCGCGCCGCAACTGGTGGTCCCGATCGTCTATCAGGGCGGCGTGGGCCAGTTGTATGAAATGCGCACCCCGTGGCAGCGGGCCTGGGCGGAATATCGCAATGCCAATAGCCCTATCGATTATGTCCGGCCCTATGGCGGCGGCGGCGAATCGCTGTTGCTGACCGCAGGACAGATGGGCCGTCGCAGCCGGTCGTGGTGGCGGGTGATTCTCGACGAATTCGGCGCCGCCAACGTGGTATTCCCCGTTGCGCGGCTGGAACGGCAATGGCCGGGAGGGCCGGTTAAAGGGACGTTTACGGCCCGCTATGGCGCCGACAACACTTACCTTGCCAGTTTCACGATGACGGCAAAGACCGAAGAAGCGCTGCCGGCGATGCTGGCACAAGCGGTGAACAAGCTCGATTCGATTTATGCGCAGGCGCTGGCCAGCGGGAAATTGAGCGCCGACAAGACGCTCGACATCGAAGAAGGTGTCATCGATCCCGAACTGCTGGCGGCATTGACCGCAGCGGCGAACGATGGCGCGGCACCCGCGCCCGTTGCCCGGGAGACCAGCGCTGCAACCCCTGCGCCGGCACAAACCGCTACGCCAGCGGGCATTTCCATCGCGGTGCAGATTGCAACGCCCGATCCGGCTTCGTTCGATGCGGCCTTGCGCGCGCTGAATTCCGTTCCCGGTGTGACCGGCACGACGACGTCCAGCCTCGCCATCGGCGGCACGTCGGTCATGCAGGTGGGATATTCGGGCGACATCGCGGCGCTTGCAGGCTCGCTACGGGCGCGCGGATGGCAAGTCACGCAGGGCACAGACGCGCTGCGGATCAGCCGCTGAGTATCGGCGCGTGACGCGCCGTCCGGTCCAGATCGTCCTGCCGCTTACGGGGGTGGGACGCGAACGATCCATCGTCGTCGGCAACGCGAACGAGGCAGCCTTGCGGGCATGTGAGGATCACGCCAACTGGCCGTTTCACACCGCGATCCTGTCCGGCCCGCCGCGCTCGGGAAAATCGCTCATCGCCCGTTGGTTCGAAGCGTCGGGTCTTGGCACCGCGATCGACGATGCGGAACTGGCGGACGAACATGAGCTGTTCCACGCATGGAACCGTGCACAGGCCGCGAAACGCCCACTGCTGTTGGTCGGTAGGCCAGTCCCCTCGGAATGGAATGTGACGCTGCCCGATCTGGGTTCGCGGCTTGGCGCGGCGCTCAATCTCGGGATCGATTCGCCTGACGACGCCATGCTGGCGGGCCTTGTCGAAGCCCATGCTGCGCAGCGCGGTCTTGCATTGGACGAAGGGGCCACCACTTATCTCGTGCCGCGGGTGGAGCGTAGCTTTGCCGCGGTCGAGGCGTTGATTGCCGAGATCGACAGACTGAGCATGGAGCGCAAGGCTCCCGCCCGGCAGACGATCTGGCGAGAGGCGATTTCGGGCCACGAGCCGGAGCAGGGCGACCTGCTCTAGCACGCGGCAATCTTGCCAATCCACGGCCGAGGTGGGAGTATCCCGGCATGTTCGAGAATTTGATCGCCTATCTCGATAGCGTCCGCGAGCGTGATCCTGCGCCCCGTTCGCGTTGGGAAATCATGCTTTATCCCGGCGTGCTCGCACTTGGCCTGCATCGCGTGGCGCACTGGCTGTTCGAGGCGGAGATGTTCTTTGCCGCCCGGTTCGTGAACCATTTTTCGCGATTTCTGACCGCGATCGACATTCATCCAGGCGCGACCATCGGGCGCAACCTGTTCATTGACCATGGCTTTACCGTCATCGGCGAAACCGCGCAGATCGGCGACAACGTCACGATCTACCAGTGCGTGACGCTCGGCGGCACGAACCCCACCAACGGCATCGCCGGAAAACGTCACCCGACGTTGATGGACGGCGCCATCGTCGGTTCGGGCGCACAGATCCTTGGCCCGGTCGTCATTGGCAAGCGTGCGCGCATCGGCGCGGCGGCGGTCGTGACCGAGGACGTGCCCGACGGGGCGACCATGATCGGGGTCAAGGCTCGTTCGACGCTGGTGTCGGCAGAAACCTATCAGCGTGAATTCATGCCATATGGCACACCGTGCAAGGATCCCTGCGAACCGTCGCCCCGGCTCGACGATCTTGAGGCGCAGATCGGCGCGATGAAGGCGGAACTGGAACGGCTGCGTGCGCAGGCGGGCGAACCCGAAACCATCGGCGCCGCCCGCGACGGAGACGGAACCCGCGGCGCATGATCGTTGCGGAAAGTTCGTTCCGATGCGGAGCGCCTGAATGAATAACGTCGTCCCGTTGCCGCTTGCGCCCGCACGGGGTCAGCCGCTGCAAGTAGGATTCGAGCGCGGCGAAATCCTAAAGATTCTTGATCTTTATGGCCGCATGGTCGCCGCCGGACAGTGGCGCGATTACGCGATGGATTTTCAGAAGGACGCCGCCCATTTCGCAGCATTTCGCCGGTCTTCCGAACGGCCCGAAATGCGTCTGGAAAAGCGGCCTGCGCTGCGTCAACGTCAGGGCATGTGGACCCTGTTCGGCGAAGCGGGCCACGTCTTGAAGCGCGGGCATGAACTTGCCAACGTGCTGGCACTGGTCGAACGGCGGTTGGTGAAGCTCGTCGACTGAACCACCGCTGTCTCATCGCGTAATGATGTCAGTGGGGGCGGCGGGCCAGCCCCACACCACTTTCGCCGATCAAAGCATCGAAAGCGCGGGTATCAATTCGTCGAAATGATCGATGACCGCATCAGCCCCAAGCTCTGTCACAGGCTGGGTGCGATAACCGAAGCTTACCGCCACGCACGGATGCCCCGCAGCCCGCGCCGCACCGGTGTCATAGATCGAATCGCCGACGAACGCCGCCGGACCGCCGCCGCATTGGCGTTGCAGTTCGAACAACATGTCGGGCTTCGGCTTGGCGTTTTGCGTGCCCAGCGTGTCGCCGCCGATGACGCAGGCGAACCGGTCGAGCATTCCCATTTGGTCGAGCAAATGACGGGCCAGCGATTCGAGCTTGTTCGTCGCGACACCCACCGCGATGCCTGCTTCGGCCAACTGGTCCAGCGCGGGCATCAGGCCGTCATAAGCCTTGGTTTCGACCGCGATGTTCGCTTCGTAATGCGATAGCAGTTCGGCATAAAGCGGATCGAGCGTTTCGGCCGGGACACGTTCTTTGCCATCGCCTGCCAATGCCTTTGCCAAAAGCCGCTTGGCCCCGCCGCCGATCATCGGGCGCACCTGTTCGAACGCGATCGTCGGTCGCCCGGCCATGCGAAGCGCATGGTTCAGGGCATTGGCGATATCGGGAGCAGTTTCCAGCAGGGTGCCATCGAGGTCGAAACCGACGGCGTGGAACCGCAGCGCGCGCGCGGGGTTGGCTGGATGCGGCGCAGGGACAGGCGCGGACGAGGGGCGTGACAAGTCTTGCATAAGGCTGTGGGCCTTGGCCCGACAGTCTGGAAAGCGCAACGGAAAGCTGGCAAGGCCTGTTGCACCGGGCTTTTGCACAGCGCGAGTGAATGGGCCTTTTGGTCTGACCATGCCTTCCTGGGGATCACATGAAGAACGTCGCTACCGTCATTCTCGCCGCCGGCAAGGGCACACGCCTGAAAAGCGGGCTGCACAAGGTATTGCACCCCGTCGCGGGACGTTCGATGATCCTCCACCTGCTGGAACAGGCCGACGAACTGCAGCCAGAAAAGACTGTCGTGATCGTCGGCGAATATCGCGAACAGGTGCAGGACGCGCTGGGCGACCGGGTGGCCTATGCGGTGCAGGAACCGCAGCTTGGCACCGGCCACGCGGTGCAACAGGCCGAAGGCGCGCTGTCCGGTTTCGATGGCGACGTGCTCATCCTTTATGGCGATGTCCCGTTCGTAAAGGCATCGACCATGCGTTCGATGCTCGACAGGCTGCACGCCGACGATGCGCCCGCCGTGGTCGTGCTGGGTTTCCGGCCGCCAGCGACGCAGGGTTATGGCCGCGTCATCGCCGACCGTTTCGGCCGTATCGAAAAAATGGTGGAGCAAAAGGACGCGAACGAGGCGGAGCGTGCCTGCACCCTCTGCAATTCGGGCGTGATGGCGGTAAAGGGCAGCGAACTTTTCGCGTTGTTGTCCCGCGTCGGCAATCGCAATGCGCAGGGCGAATACTACCTTACCGACATCGTGAACCTTGCCAACGAAGACGGGCGCAGTTGCGCAGTGGTGGAGTGTGAGGATTACAAGGAAGTCACCGGCGTCAATTCGCGCAGCGAACTGGCCGCAGCCGAGGCGCAGTGGCAGGATTTCCGGCGGGCAGAAGCGATGGACGCAGGGGTAACGCTGAAGGCTCCCGAAACCGTGTATTTCAGTTATGACACACAGATCGGCGAGGATGTGACGATCGAACAGAACGTCGTATTCGGTCCCGGCGTGTCGGTGGCCAGCGGCGCGACGATCCGCGCGTTCAGTCATCTTGAGGGCGCGACGGTGGGCGAAGGTTGCGAAGTCGGTCCTTTCGCACGGCTGCGTCCCGGCGCGGTCATGGCCGAAGGATCGAAGGTCGGCAATTTCGTCGAGATGAAAAAGGCGACGCTGGGCAAGGGGGCCAAGGCAAACCATCTGACTTATCTTGGCGATGCCACTGTGGGCGCAGGCGCGAACATCGGGGCGGGTACAATCACTTGCAATTACGACGGTTATTTCAAGCACCGGACGGAGATTGGCGACCGCGCTTTTATCGGGTCCAATTCTTCGCTGATCGCCCCGGTAAAAATCGGCGCGGATGCCATCGTCGCGGCGGGTAGCGCAGTCAGCCGCGACGTCGCCGATGGCGAAATGCGCATGGTGCGCGCCGAACAACTGGTGAAACCCGGCTGGGCCGACCGTTTCCACGATGCGATGAAGCGGAAAAAGGCGGCCGCAAAAGGTGGCGAGGCATGAGCGAACTGCCGACCACGGGCCGTTATGCCGGTAAGCCGTTCCTGCGCCTGCTCGACAGCTATGTACTGGACGCGACCGGTCATCTCGATCAGGCCGCGGATATAAGCCTGAGGATCAGGGAACCCGAATTTCGCGAGAAGTTCGGATTGCAGGGCAGCTGGCGATCGATCGTCGAACAGCGGATGAGCTTTCCCACAGGGATGCCGGGCGCGATCCGCGAGGTTTGGGACAAGGGCAAGGTGAAATTCCTGGCCACCCACGGCACTGAACCCGACCCACGCGAATTTGCGCGGATGTTCGTGGACAGCAAGTTCCCCCACTAAAACCTTCCCCTTTGGGGGCGAAGCAAGGAATTTAGATCAATGTGCGGAATAATCGGCATCGTCGGCAACGAACCGGTCGCCCAGCGGCTCGTCGACGGGCTAAAGCGCATGGAATATCGCGGTTATGACAGCGCCGGGATTTGCACGATCGACAGCGGCGCGCTCGTCCGCCGGCGGGCAGAGGGCAAGCTGGGCAACCTCGTCACCGAGCTTGCCGACAATCCCGCGCCGGGCACGGTCGGCATCGCCCACACCCGCTGGGCCACGCATGGCGCCCCGACAGAGGCGAACGCCCACCCCCACGCGACGAAAGAAGTGGCGCTGGTCCACAACGGGATCATCGAAAACTTCAAGCCGCTGCGCGACGAACTGATCGCCGAGGGGCGCAATTTCGAAAGCGAAACCGATACGGAAGTCGTCGTCCACCTTGTTTCCCGCCAGATCGAGCGCGGTGAAACGCCGGAAGCGGCGATGCAGAGCGTTCTGCCGCGCCTTCGCGGCGCCTTTGCGCTGGCAGTCGCTTTCCGCGACCATCCCGACATGCTGATCGGCGCGCGGCTGGGTTCGCCACTGGTGGTGGGTTACGGTGACGGGGAGACGTATCTCGGCTCCGACGCATTGGCGCTTGCCCCGCTGACCCAGAAGATCAGCTATCTCGACGAAGGCGACTGGGTCGTCATCACGCGCGATGGAGCGCGCATTTACGACAAGGACAACAACCCTGTCGATCGCCCGGTGGTCCATTCGGGCGCAACCGCCGCCGCTACTGAAAAGGGCAATTACCACCACTTCATGCAGAAGGAGATCTTCGAGCAGCCGACCGTGGTGGCGCAGACGTTGCGCAGCTATGTGCGGCAGCTTGAACGCACGGTGGCGCTTCCGCAGATCGATTTCGACATCGCCGCAATCGACCGCATCACCATCGTGGCGTGCGGCACCAGCTATTACGCGGGGATGGTGGCGAAATACTGGTTCGAGAAATTCGCCCGCGTTCCGGTCGACATCGATGTGGCGAGCGAGTTTCGCTATCGCGACCCGGTGCTACCGCCGGGCGGGCTGGCACTTTTCATCTCGCAAAGCGGCGAGACGGCAGACACGCTGGCCGCGTTGCGCCATTGCAAGGCGGCGGGACAGACGATCGCGGTCGTCGTCAATGTGCCGACCAGCTCCATGGCGCGAGAGGCGGACCTGCTGCTGCCCACACACGCTGGGCCTGAGATCGGTGTCGCTTCGACCAAGGCGTTCACCTGCCAATTGGCCGTGCTGGCCGCTCTGGCCGCGCACCTTGCGGTGAAGAAAGGCATGATGGATGCAGCCGAAGAGCGCGAGGTGGTGGAGCACCTGCTGGAAGCGCCTGCGTGCCTCAACGCCGCGCTCGACCACGACGAGGATATCAAGGCGATGGCCCCGCTGATCGCGCCGGCGCGCGACGTGCTCTATCTGGGGCGCGGGCCGGATTATCCGCTCGCGCTCGAAGGCGCGCTTAAGCTCAAGGAGATCAGCTACATCCACGCCGAGGGCTATGCCAGCGGCGAGATGAAGCATGGCCCCATCGCGCTGATCGACGACAAGGTGCCGGTTATCGTGCTGGCTCCGTCGGGCCCCTTGTTCGAGAAAACCGTGTCGAACATGCAGGAAGTGCGTGCCCGCGGCGGCAGGATCGTGTTGATTTCCGATGCCGAAGGTATTGCCGAAGCGGGCGAGGGCTGCATGGCAACGATCGAAATGCCACGCGTCCACCCGCTGATCGCGCCGCTTGTCTACGCGGTTCCGGTACAGTTGCTGGCCTATCACGTGGCCTGCGTGAAGGGCACCGACGTCGATCAGCCAAGGAACCTCGCGAAATCGGTGACGGTGGAATAACCACCCTGACGAATATGCTCAGATGGTTGAAATGATAGTTTCCAATCCGATGCTGAATGGCGAGACGATCCGTCTGGATGGAGCAATCAGGATGGCCCCGAAATGAATTTCCCCGAGATATCGGAAC
>NZ_RXOL01000002.1 GCF_004004515.1 Croceicoccus ponticola | reverse complement strand
CTTGTTGTCCGTCTGTGCTGGCGACCGTACCGAAACTTGCCGTTAAAGCGTCGTTCCCTCCGGTGAAGCGGCATATATGGACACCATACGAGTCGGTCAACAGTCTTTTGCAATTTTATTGCACGACAGCACTACGAACATCAAAAAACACAGAAATCCAACGTGATGGGCCGATTTCAACTTGGTCGGGCGCTCGTTTACCGGGTTGAACGGATTGTTTTGCCGATCGCCCCTAAGATTTCATTGACTGAGCAGATGCAGGATCGATCGTTCGGAGGAAGGATGCGGCAATTCAATCACTCCGGGCGAGCAGGCCGCATCGGCCAAACTGTCTTTTCTCATTTCCCGTCTGCATCATTAACAACGCCGCGCCTCTGGTGATGTTAGCATCGCACGCTAGATAGGGGCCATGCCTCCCGATCACGCTTCGCTCCAAACGCTCGACGCTTCGACGGATTGGCGGGTTCTCCGCCGGTTCGGCACATATCTATGGCCGAAAGACAATTCAGCGCTGCGCCGTCGCATTGTCCTGGCGATGATGTTCGTGCTGTTGGCAAAAGCGACGACGCTCGCGCTGCCCTTCGCATACAAGACCGCAATCGATGCGATGACCACGCCAAGCAGGTCGGGCGCCATGGCTGCGATGGCGATGGTGCTCGCTTATACCGCCGGTCGGTTCGGAGCGGTCCTTTTCACCAACCTGCGCGATGTCGCCTTCGAGCGGGTTGGACAGGACGCGACCCGGCATCTGGCCGAAGACGTGTTTTCGCGTCTGCACCACCTGTCGCTGCGCTTTCACCTGTCGCGCCGGACGGGCGAGGTCACCAAGACGATCGAACGCGGGACGAAGAGCATCGACACGATGCTCTATTTCCTGCTGTTCAACATCGCCCCGACGGTGATCGAGCTGATCGCGGTGGGAGTCATATTCTATATCAACTTCGGGTGGCCGCTGGTGGTCGCAACCGCGGTTACGGTAGTCGCCTATGTCCTCGTCACCCGGTGGATCACCGAATGGCGGACGGCCCTGCGCGCAGAGATGAACACTCTGGACGGGCAGGCGCTTTCCCGCGCGGTCGATTCACTTCTCAATTACGAGACTGTGAAATACTTCAATGCCGAAGATCGCGAGCTCGAACGCTATTCGCGATCGACCCGCGCCTATGCCGATGCGGCGGTAAAGAGCGAGAACTCGCTCGCCCTGCTCAACATTGCGCAAGCCGTCATCATGAACCTGCTGATGGGCGGTGCGATGGCCTATACCGTGTGGGGGTGGAGCCAAGGCAAGTTGACGACCGGCGACCTCGTGCTGGTCAATACCTATCTCACCCAGCTGTTCCGCCCGCTCGACATGCTGGGCATGGTATACCGCACGGTGCGGCAGGGGCTGATCGACATGGCCGAGATGTTCAAGCTGATGGATACGCCGGTGGAGGTTGCCGACGCACCCGGCGCCCCGGCGCTCGACATGCGGCGGCCCACGATTGTCTTCGACAAGGTCCGGTTTGGCTATGATAAAGATCGCGAGATCCTGCACGGCCTGACCTTCGCGGTCGAAGCGGGCGAGCGGGTTGCCATCGTCGGGCCGTCGGGCGCGGGCAAATCGACCATCGCGCGATTGTTGTTCCGGTTCTACGATCCGCAAGGCGGCAGGATCCTTGTTTCCGGCAAGGACATCCGGTCCGTCACACAAGACAGCCTGCGCCGCCACATCGGCATCGTTCCGCAGGACAGCGTGCTGTTCAACGACACCATCGGCTACAACATCGCATATGGCCGCGAAGGTGCGTTGCGCGGTGAGATCGAGGCGGCGGCCAAGGGCGCGGCTATCGCGGACTTCATCGAACGCCTGCCGGGCGGTTACGAAACGCAAGTGGGCGAGCGCGGATTGAAGCTTTCAGGTGGCGAGAAGCAGCGCGTTGCCATCGCCCGCACTTTATTGAAGAACCCTGAAATCATCTTGTTCGACGAAGCGACGAGCGCTCTGGACACCCGGACCGAGCAGGACATCCTGACCACCATGCGCGCGGTGGCAAGGAACCGCACAACCCTGTCCATCGCGCACCGGCTTTCCACTGTGGTCGACGCCGATCGTATCCTCGTTCTGGATCAGGGGCGTTTGGCCGAAAGCGGCAGCCATGCCGACCTGCTGCGTCACGGCGGGCTATACGCCGAAATGTGGGCGCGTCAGGCGAACGAAGTCGAAGATGAAGCCGATCGGGGGGAACTCGACCCGGTTGCCGAATAGCGGCGCTCAATCCTGTCCGGGAAAGCGTTCGAACTTGGGCAGGGTATCGAGCGAAGCTTCCCACGGCAGGGCTTCAGCCATCATGATATGCGCCGTGGGCGAAAGTGCCGCCGCATCGTCCATCGTCACCGACTGGATGTCGACGAGCCCGGGCAACATAGGTTCGTTATAATAAAACAGACCGGTCCCGCATTCGGGACAGAAGTGCCGCTCCACTCCCGGCGAAGAGCGATAGATTTTCGGGGTCCCGTGGGTGACCGCAAGGTCCTCCGCCTTGAACGCGATCCATGCGACCGGGGTTGCTCCGGCACAGCGGCGACAGTCTTCGCAATGACAGAGCGCATGATGCATCAAGTCACCTGACACGCAATAACGGATGGTGCCGCAGTGACAGCCGCCATTATGCATTTCGCCTCTCCTCGACCCGCGCCTCGATCCGCGAAATTGATGCCAGAATAGCGTCAGGTTAGAAAGGCGTATCGGCCACGGGTTGCTTTTTGGGGGCCTTCCGGGCACTTCGCCGATGCAGCAAGCTTGGCGGGGACACTCTGCCGATGACACGAAACAGCGGAAAACGACCATGATCCAACCCGGTGCGCTAAAGCGCGACTGGTTTTCGAACCTGCGCGCCGACATGCTTGCCGGGATCGTCGTTGCGCTCGCGCTTATTCCCGAGGCGATCGGCTTTTCGATCATCGCAGGGGTCGATCCGCGCGTCGGGCTTTATGCTTCGGTCGCGATCGCCATCGTAATTTCGTTTACCGGTGGCCGGCCCGGCATGATCAGTGCGGCGACCGCGGCAGTGGCCGTGCTTGTCGGACCCTTGGTGCGCGATCATGGCGTCGAATACCTGTTTGCCGCGACGATCCTGATGGGCTTGTTCCAGATTGTCGCCGGGCTGCTGCGGTTCGACCTTTTGATGCAATTCGTTTCGCGCTCGGTCATCACGGGTTTCGTCAATGCGCTGGCGATCCTGATATTCCTGGCCCAGTTGCCGCAACTGACCGATGTGACCTGGCATACTTACGCCATGGTCGCAGGCGGGCTGGCCATCATTTACCTTTTGCCCCGCGTGACCAAGGTTGTGCCTTCTCCGTTGGTCGCGATCGTCGTGCTTTCGGCGATTTCGATATCGCTTGGCATTCCCGTTCATACGGTGGGCGACATGGGCGATTTGCCGCAGGGGCTGCCCAGTTTCGTTCTGCCCAACGTACCGCTGACGTGGGAAACGTTGCAGATCATCGCGCCCTATGCCGCGGCCATGGCTGCGGTCGGCCTGCTGGAATCGTTGCTGACGGCGCAGATCGTCGACGACATGACTCACACCGATTCCAGCAAACAGCGTGAATGCGGCGGACAGGGCGTAGCCAATATCGCGGCATCGCTGGTGGGCGGCATGGGCGGTTGCGCGATGATCGGGCAGTCGGTGATAAATGTGACGAGCGGCGGGCGCACGCGACTGTCCACGCTGACGGCGGGCGTGTTCCTGTTGATCCTGCTTGCCATGCTGGGGCCGATCGTGGGCCAGATTCCGATGCCGGCGCTGGTCGCGGTCATGATCATGGTGTCGATCGGCACGTTCAGCTGGAATTCCATCCCCAACTTGCGCAAGCACCCGTGGCAATCGTCGGTCGTCATGCTGGTCACAGTCGTCATGGTGGTCGCCACGTACGATCTGTCCATCGGCGTGCTTTCAGGCGTCCTTTTGTCCGGCATCTTCTTTGCGGGCAAAGTGCAGCGGATGTTCACGGTCGAACGCCGTCGTGACGGCCACAAGGCGGTCTACCGCATCGCCGGTCAGATCTTCTTTGCCTCGGTCGATCGTTTTCAGCGGGCCTTGGGGCCGGAAAGCGGCCAGCCCGATCCGGCGATGCATGTCGTCATCGACGTTTCGGCCGCGCATTTCTGGGATATTTCGGCGGTCGCGGCGCTAGACAATGTGGTCGACCGGATGCGGCGGAACGGGCGGAGCGTGCAGGTCATCGGGCTTAACACCGCCAGCGCCGACCTGGTCGACCGATATGCGCTGACCGACAAGACCGGCGTCGAAATCGGCCTGGCCCCTCACTGAACGCCAGCATTGCCCGCGAGCACTCGCCGCGAGCATTGGCCGCCCGCGCAGGCCCTATTGGCGCCAGGTTGACAAAGGCGACACCCCGTCACCCGTCGCAATGAGCCGCAAACCGGCACATACCGCAGCTTCCCGACGATTGGCATGGGGTGACAACGGCGGCCGGCAGATCGACGATTTCAAGGAGCGGCGCACACCATGGCGCTGCGTCCTTGTGTAGGAAAACGGTTTTTTGGGTGCCTTTCCGGATCGGGAACGGTTCAGGCACGAAAAAGGGCGCGGGAATAAGCCGCGCCCTTTCACAATTTTCAATATGTGATCAGTCGTACTGCTGTGAAATCGTATCGGCGAAACGTTCGCCTTCGCAGATCTCGGCATAACACTGCTGAATCACGGCGCGTTCCTGCGGCGCGAGATCGTCTGCGTCGAGCGCCGACTGGAACTTCGCCTTCAGATAATCTTCGCCTTCTTCGACGCGCTCTGCCGCGGCTTCGTCACCGTTTTCAAACGTATCGGCGATGCTCAGCCACAGGCGGTGGGCATCGCCCATCAGCGTGCCTTTGGTCACCAGTTCTTCGCCCGAACGCTGCAATTCCGCGTTCAGCGTGGCCAGCGTTTGTTCGCGCTGTTGCAGACGCTGGTTCAACGCCTGCTTGAGCTGCGGGCTATCCGCTTTTTCGGCGGCCTTGCGATAACCTTCGATCGAATCATACGTCGTGTCGGTCAGAGTCTTGAGAAGAGTAGTCATGGGTTGCGTCCCTTTTGGGTAATTGGTTCTGCCCCATCAACGCCGCAACGCCGGGATGGGTCCGATCCGGCCGCCACGACAGGCCGGACACAACGCAAATCTCGGATAGATGGAGCCAGCAATGCGCTGAATCGCCGAAGAAACGCAGGTCATAACGTCGACCGGGCGGCGATGTCGGCAAAAAAGGACAGGCATTACGATTTGGCGGCGCCTTATCGAAACGCACGGCGATGCGAAGACGTAACTTGTTCAAGTAGCTGAGAAGATCGTCTCGCCCGGTCGAAAGTCGATGCGCACGACTGCCCCCAAGATATCCCTTCTTGCCGCGAGACACGGCCAAGGTTGTTAACCGGATCATTACCACCCTTTGCAAGGAAATGCCTTGCTGCCATTGTTCGGCCGGCACCGAAAGCTTGAAGGAGTAGGATCATGACTGTCGTTTCCGGGAGAACCAGGGTTCTCATCATGCTTGCCATGCTTGCCGTACCGGTTTCCGGCAGCGTCGCCGCGCAGGAACGCGATTCTGCCGATGGCGAAGTCCTGACGACCGTCTATGCGGCGACCGAAGGGCCCAAGATCGAAGGTTTCATCTCCGCACGCAGCGCAGATCGCTTGCAGGTCACCACGGTCGACGGCAGCCGCAGGGTAGTCACCGTCAACGAAGACACGCAGATCAAGGCGAGCGGCGGGTTCCTCGGCATTGGCGGCAACAAGCTCGGGATGGAATCCCTGCTCAACGGATTGCCCGTCACGATAAAGACGATGCAGTCGGGCGATGTCCTGATTGCAAGCCAGATCGATGTCAAAAACAAGGACCTCAAGACCGCGGCGATGATCCGCAACGGCACCGATCAACGCTTTTCCGAACATCAGGCAGCCATCGACCGGAATGCGGCGGCAACCGAAGCGTTGCGCGGCCGAATGGGCGATATCGACAAGTACAACGTCAAGGGATCGACCAACGTGTACTTCGATTCCGGCAAATGGCAGCTGACCCGGCAGGCCGAACGCGATCTGTGCGACACCGCCACCGATGCCGAGGCGATGGACGGCGCCCTCCTGCTCGTGGTCGGGTACACCGATTCGACCGGCAGCTATGAAGTTAACCAGACGCTCAGCGAAAAGCGGGCCGGGCGCGTGGTCAATTACCTGCAGCAGGCCTGCGGCTGGAAACCCTATCGCATGCTGACGCCCACGGGCATGGCCGCAGCCGACCCGCTGGCCAGCAACGACACCGCCGCCGGCAAGGCGCAGAACCGCCGGGTTTCGGTGAACATCCTCGTCAGCAAGAGCATCGACGAACTGTAAGGCGCATCAAGAAGACCCGAGGGGATGCGGGGTGCGTAAGCGGGGTGCGGGGCGAGTGCATGGCCCCTGCCCCGCACCCGCACCGCACGCGCACCGCCCCCTCGCCCGCCGCCACCTTCCGCGTTTTCCGACCTGCGAGGCCGCAGAAGTCAGAGGGCGCGATTACGGACGGGGCAAGCCAGCACCTTCCCATCCGTGGAAAGCGGATCTGCCCTGTATCGGGCGACGAACCGCGATGTCGTAACGGACTGACTGCCTGCCGAGCCCATGGCACACGCCGCGCTCTACCGTCGGCGCGACCCTGTTCAAGCAGCCAACTCCGCTTCGCCAGTGGCAGCCTGACAAACCCAATATGTCATATGAGAATGGCGCCCCCTGCGATGGCCCCGACCATCATATCTCCGGCACCGTTTTGTAGTTCGAAGACGAACACTGCCCCCGCGCCCCCGTCGCCGCTGACGTTGCCAGACGCTTGGCTGACCAGTCTGCCGTAAATCGAACCGGTGTATCCTCCACCGGACAAGGTCGCCGTCGAAAAGGTACCGTCTGCGTGCAACGACATCGTGGCGGTGACAGTCTGGATCGGGGTTATGGTTTGGCTCGCAAAGTCGCCAAACGGGTCGGCGCGGCCGCCAAGCGCCAGAGTGATCGTCCCGGTGCCTGAGGCCAGATCCAGACTGAGACCTTTGCCCCCACCATACAGGCGCGACGTGACACCCCCAATTTGCGCCAACCCGTCGATCCACAAACCATATTCGGCTGTCCGGATTGTGGGAAGAGTTGGCTGGAGGCCCGCGGCGAAAAAGCACGGACCCGACGAAAAGTCGGCGCCGAAAGTAGCGAACAGGATCGTTCCATCTGACCCTCCGTCACTAAAGATTTCGAATTCGCCCTGAACGGGGTCGAGGAAATGATCGTAGCCCGCGATACCGACGGGCTGCTTCATCGAAGGCACGAACGTCGACCCGCCAAACCCATTCGTGTCGAGTTGGTATTTGTCCTCGGCGAGATAGTGTATCTTAAGGCCGTTATCGATCTTGGTCCCGGTGAGTGCAATTCCCGTGATGTGGCCTTGGGCATCGCGCGTTACCGGGCCTTTGGCGCAAGCTTCATAACCCACCAGCGCCTGCCCCGGCACGGCTTGGGCGACCTTAGTTGGTGTCGCGGTCGGCGAAGGTGTCGGAGAAGGTGTTGGCGTCGGCGTCGGCGTTGATCCTGAAGGCGGAAGAGCAACGGGATCGATTGATCCAGAGCTGTCACCTCCACCACATGACGTTAGCGTCAAAAGCGCTGCAGCCATCGCGAACGGGTATCGGCTCCGGTATGACATGGCTTTCTCCTTGCCACGCAAGCGGAGCCGGGTTCGAGCGCTTTGCCAATGATGCGATGCCGATGATTTGCCGATCATTTCTCGATTTTCGGCTTGAGCGGGCCATATGGATCTGGAAGCATGACAAGGGCTTCAAAAAGGTCCCCTATCGCGTCGTGAGCGGTAAACAGCCGGTCGCTGTGCGGCACAGGAAAAGTCGATGAACCGCTATCGGGCGCTTCGTTCAGCACATGAATGCGTGAGTGACACCCTTTGTCGCTTGGCGTAGATCGACTTTGATGCTGGATTTGCAACCGTTTGACGATCGAAGCCCCGATCACCTCCGTCTCGTTCTGGAAACGAGCCAGATAGGCATCTGGGAACTCGATATCCATTCCGGCAAAGCTGTGCGAAACGAAACGCATGACAGGATTTTCGGCTACTCCGAACCGCTCTTGGAATGGACCTACGATCGATTTCTCGAGCACGTGGTGGATGCAGATCGATCGAGAGTCGACGAACTGCAAAAGAGTGCGATCGAAGAAAACCGGGAATGGTCGTTCGAGTGTCAGATCAGGACCGCCGAAGACCGCATAGGCTGGATAAAAGGCGCTGGACGTCCGTTGCAGGATGCCAACGGGAATGTCGTGAGGCTGATTGGCCATGTCATCGACATCAGCGACTTGAAACAAAATGAAGCGCGGCTTCGACTGATTACGGACGAACTGAACCACAGGGTTCGCAACATGCTGGCCTTGATCAAGTCGATGGTCAGATTGTCGGCGCGCGGCGCAACCGACATTTCATCGTTTACGCAAGCATTGGAAGATCGGGTCGGCGCCCTTGCCCGAAGCCACCAATTGCTGACGGGCGATTACTCGGCCTCGCTGAAGCCCAGCGCTATTCTGGAAGCGGAATTGTCCGCCCTTAGCGGCTTCGAAGACCAGGTCAGGATGTCGGTGAACGGGGAAACGCACCTCGCCGCTTCTGCCGGACAAGGCCTGGCACTGGTGTTCCATGAATTGCTCACCAACGCGACGAAGCATGGCGCCCTTTCGAATGACGTCGGTCACGTCGAGGTCGTATTCGAGCAGGATGCAGATGCGGTTGTCATCGCCTGGCAGGAACGCGGTGGACCTCCGGTCGATCAGGAACGCGGTAGCGGGTTTGGGTCGCTGCTCATCTTGAACGCGCTTGCGGCCGACGGAACCGTAGAGCAGATTTTTTCCCCCGACGGGCTCGAATGCCGCATCATGCTGGATGTGAAGTGACCCGCCGCAACAGGGTCGGTGGCTTCCGACCCCGTCCGTCTAGGCGCGTCTAGAGAATATACTTCGACAGATCGGCATCGCCGGCAAGCGCGCCCAGCTTTTCGCGGACATATTCGCGGTCGATGACGATCGTCGTGCCGGTGCGGTCTTCGGCGTCGAAACTGACTTCCTCAAGCAGCTTTTCCATCACCGTCTGCAAGCGGCGGGCGCCGATATTCTCGACGCTTTCGTTCACTTGCGCCGCGGTGGCGGCGATTTCGCGGATGGCGTCGGGATGGAAATCCAGCGTCACGTCCTCAGTCCCGATCAGCGCCTTGTACTGTTCGACAAGGTTGGCGCGCGTTTCGGACAGGATCCGCACGAAGTCATCCTCTGTCAGCGCGCGCAGTTCGACGCGGATCGGCAGGCGGCCCTGCAATTCGGGCAGCATGTCGCTGGGTTTGGCCACGTGGAACGCGCCCGATGCGATGAACAGGATGTGGTCGGTCTTCATCGGGCCGTACTTGGTGGCCACGGTCGTCCCTTCGATCAGGGGCAGCAGGTCGCGCTGCACGCCTTCGCGGGAAACCGAACCGCCGCGCACGTCGGATACGGCGATCTTGTCGATTTCGTCGAGGAAGACGATGCCGTTCATTTCCGCATTCTGCAGCGCGACGCGGGCAACGTCGTCCTGGTCCATGCGCTTTTCCGATTCTTCGTCGACCAGCTTGTCCCATGCCTGTGCCACGGTCAGCTTGCGGCGCTTCATCTTGTGGCCGCCGAACGCTTTGCCCATCATGTCGGACAAGTTGATCATGCCCACGTTGCCGCCCATTCCGGGCAGTTCCATCGTGGTGTTCGGGGTGTCCTCCACCTCGATCTCGATTTCCTTGTCGTTGAGATGGTTGTCCACCACGCGCTGGCGAAAGCTTTCGCGCGTCGCCTCGCTGGCCGAATCGCCGACGAGCGCGTCGAGCAGCCGCTTCATCGCGGCGGCGCTGGCCGCTTCGCGCACGGCTTCGCGGCGGCGGTCCTTTTCCAGCCGGATCGCTTCTTCGGCCAGATCGCGGGCGATCTGTTCGACGTCGCGACCGACATAGCCGACCTCGGTAAACTTGGTCGCCTCCACCTTCACGAACGGCGCGTCGACCAGCTTGGCCAGACGGCGGCTGATCTCGGTCTTGCCGCAACCGGTGGGGCCGATCATCAGGATGTTCTTGGGCGTCACTTCGTCGCGCAGTTCGTCCGTCAGCCGCATCCTGCGCCAACGATTGCGCAGCGCCACGGCAACCGCGCGCTTCGCATCGTTCTGGCCGACGATATGTTCGTCGAGAGCGGCGACGATCGCCTTGGGGGTCAGGTTCGAATTCATGATTTCGCTAACGTCTTTCGGGATCAGGCTTCGATGGTTTCGAGCGTCACGTTGTTGTTGGTGAAGACGCAGATGTCGGCGGCGACCTTCATCGCCTTGCGCGCGATCACTTCTGCGTCCTGCTCGTACTCCTCGAGCGCGCGTGCAGCCGACAGGGCGTAATTGCCGCCCGAACCGATGGCGGTCACCATCGTACCGCTTGGGCCGAGTTCGGGTTCGAGCACGTCGCCGTTGCCGGTGATGACCAGCAGGACTTCGGCGTCCGCCACGATCATAAGCGCTTCGAGATTGCGGAGGTACTTGTCGGTCCGCCAGTCCTTGGCCAGTTCGACCGCGGCGCGCATCAGCTGACCGCGATATTGTTCGAGCTTGCGTTCCAGCCGGTCGAACAGGGTGAAGGCGTCGGCGGTGGCGCCGGCGAACCCGGCGACGACCTTTCCGCCTTCACCGATCCGGCGAACCTTGCGGGCGTTCGGTTTCATCACCGTGTTGCCCATGGATACCTGTCCGTCACCGGCCACGACGGTCTTGCCGCCGCGCTTTACGCCGATGATGGTAGTGCCGTGCCACGGAGTAAGGCCGTGAGCCTGTGCGTTTCCGTCCATGGCCGCGATATGGGATCGCGGCGCGCGGCTTCAACTATGACCGATGCAATATCGATCGCCAATCAGGCTTGATCCCCGAAGGATCAGCTTCCGTTAGGGCCGCCGACCGGGGCAGCGCCCGCCGCGCCGACCGCGCCGATATTGCCGAACAGATCCTGCAGGAAGCCGCGATGGCGGCCCAGAGTCGGCGTCTTGTCGCCGTCGGGATTGATGTCGCGCACGTCGTCCTTGCCCGCAAAGGTCACCGAATTGACCGTGCCCGAAGGGTCGAAGGCGACCTTGATCACCTGATGAACTTCGATCTGCGGCTGGCCGAAGACGCGCTGTTCTGTCGTGCTGGCAACGTAGTAATAGACGGGATCGCCGAACTGGCTGGTGAAGCTGGGCTGGCCCAGCGTGCCCCTGACCGATTCGCGGTTGTCGAGGCCCGGCGTGATCGCACCGGTCAGCACCGGATCGGCGACATAGCCGCGACGGTCGGTGATCGAAGTGCACCCGCCCAGCAGTGCCGGCAGAGCCAGCACGGCAACGGCCGCCTTCAACGCAGGGAAACCCGTGTTCTTGGGAAACTGGACCATCGTCAATCTATGCGCCTTTTGCCAATCGCGTCGTGCACCTATATCGCGGCGCAAGCCTTAGTGTCAGTCCGCCCGGCGCACAAGGGACGCTAGGGGCGTCCTGTACAAAAGCTGCGCTGGCAGCAGGCTGGTGCTGGCGGCGTGGCGCGCACGGGTTTAATCTGTGCTGAATGAACGGGCCACGGCGGCCTTTCGCGGAGACTACGATGATCCGATTGCTCGAACGCCTTTTCGGCAATGCTTCCGGCGGCGACCTTGTCGCGCTGTGGCATCGCATCGTCGCCATCGCGCGCGAAGAACACTGGTACGCATCGCGAGGGGTGGCCGACACGGTCGAAGGGCGCTTCGACATGGTCACCGCCGTCACCGCGCTGGTGCTGATCCGGATGGAGCGAGAGGGCGAGGCCGAGCACGCCGCCCGCCTGACCGAATTGTTCATCGACGACATGGACGGACAGCTGCGCGAAGCGGGCGTGGGCGATCTTGTCGTGGGCAAATCGATGGGCAAGCTGGTCAGCGCGCTGGGCGGACGAATCGGCGCCTATCGCGAAGGGCTGGCCGCCGACGATGCGACTTTGGCGCAAGCCGCGGAGCGCAACACGACGCGGGCCGAAGGCGCGGGAAGCGCGCTGCCGTTGGCCGAAGGATTACGGGCGTTGGCTGCCCATATCGACCGGCCGCCGCTGGCGCGCCTGCTTGCCGGGGAGATTGCGCGATGACCCACGAATTGTCGGAACTGAGCCGCTGGGTCGCGGTGCGCCAGTGCAGCGGCCTTGCCGTCGACGTTATCGCGGATCAGGCGGAGCTGGAGCGGCTTGCCGAACGGTTCGATCTGGTCCGTGTCGATTCGCTCGAGGCCAGCGTCGTCGTGCACAAGGACGGACCGGCGTTCAACGCCAACGGCCGGATCAAGGCGGCGTACGTGCAAAGCTGCGCGGTGTCGGGAGAGGACCTGCCGGTTTCGATCGACGAGCCGTTGGCACTGCGCTTTGTCCCCGCAGGCGAAGACGTGGACGAGGAAATCGAACTGGACGCCAATGCCTGCGACGACATCCCGTTCGATGGCGATCGTTTCGATCTCGGCGAAGCGGTGGCGCAAAGCCTCGCGCTTTCCATCGATCCTTTCAAGACCGGACCGCAGGCGGAGCAGGTTCGCAAGAAAGTCGGGCTGAGCGAGCCGGACAAGGAAAACCCCTTCGCCGCGTTGAAGGGGCTGCGTTGAAGGGGTTGGGTTAAAGGGGTTGGACCGCTAAAACCCGATCAGAACGGGATGTCGTCGTCGAGATCGTCGTAGCCGCCCGCACCGCCAGCCGCTGCGCCGCCGGCGGAGGCACCGCCGCCCTGTTTCCAGCCGCCACCACCTTGGCCGCCGCCCCAATCGCCGCCACCGCCTGAGCTGCGACCGCCGCCAGCACCGCCGCCTTGGCCGCCGCCCGCACCGCCACTGGCGCCGTCGAGCATGGTGAGCGTGCCGTTCATGCCGCCGACCGCGATTTCGGTGCTGTACCGGTCATTGCCGTTCTGGTCCTGCCACTTGCGGGTGCGCAGCTGGCCTTCGATGTAGACCTTGCTGCCCTTGCGCAGGAAACGTTCGACCACGCCGACAAGTCCTTCGGAATTGATGACGACCGTGTGCCATTCGGTCCGTTCCTTGCGTTCACCGGTAGCCTTGTCCTTCCAGTTTTCCGACGTCGCGATCCGCAAGTTGGCGATGCGTCCGCCGTTCTGGAACGACTTGATTTCGGGGTCCGCGCCCAGGTTGCCGATCAGCATGACCTTGTTGAGTGAGCCAGCCATGTTCGCTTCCGCCTTTGCTTGGAGTTCAGGGCGCAGCATGTCGGCGCGCCCGTGTCAGGTGATTCTGGTCCAAGGATATAGGGTGCGCCCCGCCTCGCCGCCAACTGCGCGCCGAGCGATTAGTTCGGCTTATCGACAGGTGCGCGCCGCTAAAGCCCCGCGGCGGTCGCGATCCAGAACGTCGCTCCGGCGGCGATATAGGCCAGCGCGAACAAGTAGGCGAGCATGAACGCAGGCCATTTCCAGCCGTTCGTTTCCCGTTTCGCCACCGCGATCGTCGAAAGGCACTGCGGCGCGAACACGAACCAGGCGAGGAACGACAGCGCCATCGGCAGGGACCAATCGCGCGCAAGCTGCACGCCAAGCGCCTGTGCGGCTTCATCCTCGTTCTCTGCGGCGACGGCATAAGTCGTTGCCAGCGACGATACCGCCACTTCGCGCGCGGCCATCGCAGGGATCAGCGCCAGCGCCATGTCGCGGTTGAAACCGATGGGTTCGACCACGACGGCCAGCCCGTTGGCCAGCGTGCCTGCGAACGATGCGTCGATCTGATCCTCGCCCGGCCCCGCCTTGGGAAACGTGAGCATGAGCCATAGCACGACCGTGACCATGAAGATGATCGTGCCCGCCCGGCGCAGAAAGATCCACGCGCGCTGCCAAAGCCCGATGGCGATGTCCTTCATCCGCGGCCATTGATAGCGCGGCAGTTCCATGATGAAGCCCGAAGCCTGTCCCTTGGCAACGCTGCGCCGGAGGACCAGCGCTACCAACATCGCCCCCACGATGCCCGCGATATAAAGCGAGAACAGCACCAGCCCCTGAAGCCCGATGCCCAGACCCACGGTGGTTTGCGGGATGAACGCGGCGATGATCACGGCATAGACCGGCAGCCGCGCCGAACAGGTCATCAGCGGCGCGATCAGGATCGTCGTCAGCCGGTCTTTCGGATCGGCAATCGAACGGGTCGCCATGATGCCGGGAATGGCGCAGGCAAAGCTGGATAGCAGCGGAATGAAGCTACGGCCCGAAAGGCCGACTGCGGCCATCAGCCGGTCCATCAGGAACGCGGCGCGCGCCATGTATCCGGTCGCCTCCATCACCAGGATGAAGAAAAACAGGATCACGATCTGCGGGAGGAAGACGACGACCGAACCGACGCCGGCCAGCACCCCTTCGGTAATGGCGTCGCGCACGATCCCGGCGGGAATGACCGCCATCGCAGTTTCGGACAGGATGCCGACCCCTGCCTCCAGCGCATCGGCAAAGGGAGTTGCCCATGCGAACACGGCCTGGAACACGATGAACAGGAGCGCGAACAAGATGATCGGGCCAAGCCACGGGTGCAGCAGCACTTTATCCAGCCCGCGATGCAGGCGGCGCTTGCGCGTTTCGGAAATGATCGCGGCCTTGGCCATCGCCCGCGCGCTGACGCGGCGTTCGACGATGTCGACGTGGCTGGGCAACGGCGCATGGTCGGGATGGGCGTCGATGGTGCGGCCAACCGCTGCGGCCAGTTCAGGCAGCCCGCGCCGCCGCACCGCGACGGTTTCGACCACGGGCACGCCCAGTGCCGCTTCCAATCCCGAAGCATCGAGCACCAGCCCGTCGCGAGTCGCGAGATCGACCATGTTCAATGCGGCCACGGTCGGCAGGCCGAGCGCGATGACCTCCTGCGCGAAGACCAGATGCTGTTCGAGGTTGTTGGCGTCCAGCACCACGATCAGCGCATCGGGTTTGCGCTGCCCCGCCTGATGACCCAGCACCACGTCGCGGGTTACCGCTTCGTCGGGGCTGGTGGGATCGAGCGAATAAGAACCGGGAAGGTCCAGCAATTCCACCTGTTCGCCGCTGGCCAGCGTCATGCGGCCCGCTTTGCGTTCGACGGTGACGCCGGGATAGTTCGCGATCTTTTGCCGCGCCCCGGTCAGCGCGTTGAACAGCGCGCTCTTGCCCGCATTGGGATTGCCGACAAGCGCGACGGTGATCGGACCTCTGGTCATGTCAGGCCGTATAGCCTTCGGTTGCGGTATCGGCGGCGGCGGCGGGATGGACAGCCTCGCCCGGCGCATCTTCGACCATGATGGCCAACGCATGCGCACGACGCAGGGCGACGGTCATCCGGCCCACTTCGACCGCGATAGGGTCCCGCCCGGCAAAAATGCCGCGATGGGCAAGCTTCAGAACGGCACCGACGTCGATGCCAAGTGCGCGCAACCGGCGTGCCTCACCGCTTTCGAGCTGGTCCCACGCGACCGAAACGACGCGAACGGCGCTGCCCAGCGGCCTGTCGGCCAAAGTCGATGCGGGGTCCATTTTCGCGGTGATCGGGTTCATGCTGATTGGCGGGTCGCATAAAACTAACGCCATTGCAACTCATTCTCAATAATTGATCGAGATCAAATCCCGACGCGTTTTACCGGGCCGGATAGCGCAGTCGGCCCAGCAGGCGGGCCATGCTGAAATGCTCACGGTCAGAGCCTGTAAGCCGCGCCTTCGCCTTGCCGAAACGGGCGACATCCTGAAGCCGCCGGTCGAGGAACGCATAAGTTTCGACTTGCGCCGGACTGTCGTCGTCCACCAGCACCGCCAGCGTCGCGCTATAAATCGACAGCAGTATCGCGCGCTTCGAATAATGGTTGAAGTCGGTCGCCGAATCGCCCGCCATCCGCCACATGAGGTCTGCGGTGCGCCAGCCGAGCCGGGCCGAGTGGACCATGTTGACCGGGCGCGCCATCACGGCGATCGCGCGGCGCAGCGCCTCTCTCCGTCCGGCCATGTATTCGATGCGGAACACCAGCAAGGTCCGGATGCGGGACGTAAAGCCCATCTGGTCCAGCGCCTCTGCCGGCAGCGCTTCTGCCATCGCGCGATCGACCGTTGCGATCCACGCCGCGATCATGTCGATCGCCCCGGCGGGATAGGCCAGTAGTGCGACATCGGGGTCCAGCCCTTCGGCCTGCGCGGCGGACGTCACCGCCTTGTCGGTCCAGCCGTCGAAAACCGCGGCATCGGCAACGGCGGGCGCAAGCGCCTGCGCCATTTCCGGCAGCGTCAGGGTCGTGAAATCAATTCCCATGATCCTCCTAACGCACCGAAGGTCCGTAGCCGCCGCCCTTGCCGTTCTTGGCGTCGAACTGCTCGATCGCGCTCAGCACGGAACTCGACCGTCCGTCGAGCTTGGCATAGTCGCGCGCGCTGCGGCCCGAATTGTCGGACTTGTCGGGATTGGCGCCCTTTTCCAGCAGCATCTTCGCCATGGCCGCGTCGCGCATGTGCGTGGCGAGGATCAGGGCCGTTTCACCGGTCGAATTGGTTTCGTCCACGTTGGCGCCCGAATCGGCCAACGCGTCGATCCCTTCAAGAAAGCTGAGCGAAGCCGCGAGCTCGAGTGGGGTCACGCCGTTGTTATTGCGCACGTTCGGGTTCGCGCCGCTTTGTAACAGGAACGTCACCCACACGAGATCGCGCCGCGCGACCACGACATGCAGCGCGGTTTCCCCGCTCGAAATGTCGCGGGTGTTGACCATGGTCGATCCCGGCTCGCTCAATGCTTTCGACACCGCTTCGCCGTCGCGCTTCTTCACCGCTTCGAGAAACTTGTAGCCATCGGAAAACTGGGCGCTGGCCGGGATCGCGGTAGCCATGACCGCGCCTGCCGCGACGATGACGATCGCCCGCCCCATCCTGCGAAAACGTCCCATCATGCGAAACACTGTGTGACCCTTCATAGCTTCATCGTGCCTTTGCGTTGGCGCCTGCCCACGCATGCACTTGCGCGCGGCCTCTTAGCAGGACATGAACCGCCTCGCCATGCCAGATGATATTCGCACTTCGACTCAGCGTCGCCCGATGCGCCGCGCCGGTCCTTTTTTCGCTGCCCTCGCGCTTGCCGCTTGCGGTCCGCTTGGGGGTAGCCCTGCCCCTGACCTCGCAACCGCGCCGCTGGCCGGGGCCGCGATCGGGGGCGATTTCGCGCTGACGGATAAGGACGGCAAGACCGTGCGGTGGTCCGATTTCGCCGGGCAATGGCGCATCGTGTATTTCGGTTACACCTTTTGCCCCGATGTCTGCCCGGTCGATGCCGCCGCCATCGGACAAGGCCTTTCCGCGTTCGAAAAGGCGGAGCCGGATCTGGGCGCGAAAGTCACGCCCATCTTCGTGACCGTCGATCCCGAACGCGACACACCTGCCGTGGTCGGTGAATTCACAGGCAATTTCCACCCGCGCATGGTCGGCCTGACCGGCACGCCCGACGCGGTGAAGGCAACGGCAAAGAAATTCGCGGTCTGGTTCGAAAAGGGAGAGCCGACCGCCAGCGAAAACGGCGACGCCGGCTATATGGTCGGCCACACCAACCAGACCGTCCTGTTCGATCCGGACGGCAATCCGATCGCGCTTTTACCCACGGACCAAGGTGGCGCGGCGGTGGCTGCGGAAATCGCCAAGTGGGTACGATAGTGAGCAAGGCTTTAGTCCGCGAGGCGCCGTTCTGGGAGCGACCGCTCGACACGATCAGCGATGCCGATTGGGAAGCGCTGTGCGACGGCTGTGGGCAATGCTGCCTGCACAAGCTGGAGGATGAAGATACGGGGGCGATTTACGAAACCAACGTCGCCTGTCACTTGCTCGACACCTGCACCGCGCAGTGCACCGATTACGCCAACCGCAGGACCGTGGTGCCCGATTGCCTGCAACTGACGCGCGAAACGGCGGGCACGCTGAACTGGCTGCCCGAAACATGCGCCTATCGCCTCCGTGCGAACGGCGAAACGCTGCCAGCGTGGCACTACCTGATCAGCGGATCGCGCGAAACGGTGAAGCTTTGGGGCGTTTCCGTCGCGGGACGCGTGATTTCGGAAAACGATGCCGGGCCGATCGAAGAGCACGTCATCATCGAAGGTTACGACTTGTTCGAAATGCCCGACGACATCGACGATCTCGAAGATCGCTGACGGTGGGATGCAGGCGATGAGGCGGCAGGCGATGAGGCGGCGGTGGTAGCGGAAAAGGCGCGGCGCGGGCTCGAGGCCTTTTTGAAGCGCAAGGCAGCGCCGCCGACCGAATCGCGCGAAACGTTGACCCTGCCTGACGGGACCGAACTGCCGCTGCGGATAAAACGCCATGCCACGGCCCGACGGATGACATTGCGGCTTGCGCCCGACGGCGGCGAAGTGCGCGTCACGATCCCGCGCTGGGCCCCGTTTTCGGAAGGGCGCAACTTTGCACACTCTCGTGGTGATTGGCTCGTCGCGCACTTGCACGCCGTGCCCGCGCCCCTGACGATCGGCGCGGGCGCGATCGTATCCTACAGGGGTCGCGAACTGATCGTCGCATGGGACAAACGCCTGCCGCGCACTCCGGCGATCCTTGGCGACAGCCTGCGCCTTGGCGGCACGGCGGAAAACATCGCGGGGCGAGTGCGCCGCTGGCTGGAAAGCGAAGCGCTCGATCTTGCGCGCGGCGATCTTGCCCATTTCTGCGCGGTCGCCGATCAGGCCGAACCCGACCTGCGATTGAGCCGGGCGCAACGCCGCTGGGGCTCGTGTTCGACCAGCGGGACGGTGCGGATCAACTGGCGGCTGATCATGGCGCCCGATTTCGTGCGCCGGTCGGTGGTCGCGCACGAAGTGGCGCATCTTGTCCATTTCGATCATTCGCCGCGGTTCTACGCGCTTTTGGCTGATATCTACGATGACGACCTTCCCGCCGCGGACGCTTGGCTAAAGCGGCATGGCCGCTCGCTGCACGCACCGTTCGGTTAAGGGGCGGCCAACGATGGCTGTTGCGGCAAGTGGAAATGGTGGCACATTGGGGAGCGACGCACTATTAATGCTGTGACCATGGCCAATTCGACCGCCCTCTCCCGCTTTTTCGCGATGCTCAACCCCTTGCGCGCGGCGCGTGATTTCCGCGATGTCTGGGTTCAGGAAAACCCCTATCGCTGGCGCATCGCGCTGGTGTCTCTGGTGGCGACCATCTCGGTGTTTTCCGTCATGTTCCAGGAAGAACACCGCATCGAACCGCGCCCGCCCGAAATCACGTGGATCACTACGTTGGAACCGGGTCGCAGCGATGCCGAGATCGTAGCCTCCAACCTCGCCAACCAGCGGGAAAAGGAGCGCTTGGCGGCCGAACGGAAAGCGCGCGAGGAACAGGCCCGCGAAGTTTACGAGGCGATCGGACGCGCATCGGGCATCGACGTCGAACAGGCCCGTCGCGAAGGCGATGCCGAACGCGCCGCCGCCGCCGCCGCCGAAAAGGCTAAGCGCGAGCGGGCCCTTGCCGAGATTGAAGCACGGCAAGATGGCACGCGCCAAGCCGACTGAATCCGACCTGATCCGGGACCGCCGCTGGCTAGCCGCCGCCGCGCGGCTGGCCGAACGCGCCCGCCCCCTGTCCCGCCCCAATCCCGCCGTTGGCTGCGTGCTGGTAAAGGACGACCGCGTCATAGCGCGCGGCTGGACGCAAACGGGCGGCCGCCCCCATGCAGAACAGATGGCGCTGACCGTCGCAGGGGACGCGGCGCGGGGCTGCACCGCTTATGTCACGCTCGAACCTTGCGCCCATGACAGTGCGCGCGGACCCTGTTGCGCCGGTTCGCTGGCGCAGGCCGGCGTGGTACGGGTCGTCGTCGGCTGTCCCGATCCCGATCCGCGCACGGCGGGTCAGGGCAATGCCATGCTGCGCGCCAAGGGCGTCGACGTGGTCGAGCTTGCTTGCGAAGCCTCGCGCCTATCGCTGGCAGGGTATCTGACCCGCGCCGCGAAGAACCGACCGTTCGTGACGCTGAAACTGGCACTGTCCATCGATGGGTGCATCGCGATGGCCAGCGGGGAAAGCCAGTGGATCACGGGCCCGGACGCCCGCGCGCACACCCATCTCGAACGCAGCCGCCACGATGCGATCCTTATCGGCGCGGGAACGTTGCGGGCGGACGCGCCGCGGCTCGACGTGCGCCTGCCCGGGCTCGAACCGCGCAGTCCGGAACGCTGGGTGCTGACGCATGGCAATGCGCCCGATGGCTGGCGCGCGCTGCACGATCCGGCCGACCTGTCGCCGCTGTCGCCGGCGCAATACCTTTTCGTCGAAGGGGGCGCTGGCACGGCTGCCGCGTTCCTTGCCGCCGATGCGGTCGATCGGCTGCTGGTCTATCGCGCGCCCATCGTCATTGGCGGGGGTCGGACGGGCGTCGCGGATATCGGGGTGTCGTCATTGGCCGGGGCGCATGGCCGCTGGACATTGCGTGACACGCGCCGATTGGGTGAAGACACGCTGGAAGAATACGTCCGCACCGCTTAAAGGCCTTGCCATGTTCACCGGAATCATCACTGCCATCGGCACCGTCACTTCCGTCACCCGCACGGGCGACACGCGCCTTGTCATCGCCTGCCCGTTCGATCCGGCAAAGATCGCCATCGGCGCATCCATCGCCTGTTCGGGTGTGTGCCTGACGGTGGTGGAACGCGGCGGCAGCGCCAATGAGACCGGGGCGAACGATGCGTGGTTCGCAGTCGATGTCAGCGACGAAACGATCAGCAAGACGGCGCCGCTGCAATGGCGTGACGGCGCGCGCGTGAACCTCGAATCCGCGCTGAAACTGGGCGACGAATTGGGCGGGCATATCGTCACCGGCCATGTCGACGCGGTGGGCCGCGTCGCGGTGCGAGAGGAACGCGGCGGGTCGATGCATCTCGAAATCGACGCGTCGGCGGCCATCGCGCCCTATATCGCCACCAAGGGCTCGATCACGATGGATGGCGTTTCGCTAACCGTGAACGCGGTAGAGGACCTGCCCGACGGCACCGCGCGCTTTTCTCTCAACATCATTCCGCACACCGCCGAGATTACTACGCTGGGCGCATTGCAGGTGGGTGACGGCGTGAATCTCGAGATCGACGTTCTGGCCCGCTATCTGAAGCGCATGCAGGATTTGCGCGCCGCGTAACGGTTCAGCGTTCGATGAAATAGCGCAAGTGGCGGGTGATGCCGTCCGCCATCGGCCGATCCTCCACCTCTCCCGTCCAGCGCGCACCGATGGCTTCAAGCGCGCGGATCGACCGGGCGTTCCCTTCGCCCACGGTGAACAACACGCGCGCCACGCTGGCCAGCGCATAGTCGAGCATCAGCCGCTTCATGTCGCGATTGACCCCGCACCGCCAATGGCTGCGGGCAAGGAAGGTCCAGCCGATCTCGACCGAGCCGCCGTCGGCCGGATCGTGGTTTTGAAACCGCGAAGACCCTATCAGCGCGCCCGTCGCCGCATCCTCCACCGCCAGCGCGCCGCCCTTGGCCAATGCATCGTCGAAGAACGCCGCGAACACGTCGGGTCGCCAGCGATCATGCGCCGGATGCTGTTCCCAGATCAGCGGATCGGACGCGACGACATAAAGCGCCGCGCGATCGGTTTCGACCAGCGGGCGCAGGCGGACCAGCGCACCGATCAGTGTCGGCTGCCGGTCCATCCTGGCGTCCAGTTGCTGTTTACGCGCTGACGTCGGCGACGGCGGCGATGAACTTGTCGATGTTGCCCGCCGTCAGGCCCGCAATGTTGATGCGGCCCGATCCTGCCATGTAAACGGCGTGATCGTCGCGCAGCGCTTCGATCTGCTCCTTCGACAGCGGCAGCATCGCAAACAGGCCGTGTTGCGTCGCATAGGGCGTCATGTCCACCGACCCTGCAGTACCGGCGGCGGCCAGTTTGTCGCGCATCTGCCGCATGCGGGCGCGCATGTCGTCAAGCTCGGCCAGCCACTGCTGCGTCAGGGCCGCATCCTCAAGGATGATGCGAACCGCAGCCGCGCCGTGATCGGGCGGCATGGACCAGTTGGCCCGCGCCAGCGACGCACCGTTCGACATGATTGCGGGCAACTTGTCCTTGTCCGCCATGACATAGAACGCGCCGACACGGTCGCGGTAAAGGCCGAAATTCTTGTCGCACGAATAGGCCAGCAGCGCTTCGGGCACCGTGCTCATCACGATGCGAACGCCCTGCGCGTCTTCTTCCATCCCGTCGCCCAGACCCTGATAGGCAAGGTCGAGGATCGGGAGCAGGCCCTTGTCCTTCAGCAAAGCGGCGATTTCGCGCCACTGCGCCACCGAATAATCGATGCCGGTCGGGTTGTGACAACAACCGTGCAGCAGGATCGCATCGGTCGGCGCGGCATCCGCGACGGCGGATTTCAGCGCGTCCATGTCGACCGCGCCGTCGCGGGCATGGTTGAACGTCACGACGCCAAGGTCGAGATCCTTCATGATCTGTGCGTGGTTGGGCCAGCTGGGCGTGCCCATGATCACGCGCTTCACGCCCGCCGATTTGGCCAGGGCAACGGCCAGCCGCACGCCGCCGGTGCCGCCCGGCGTCTGCATCCCGTCTACATTGCCGATGGCGGCGAAGTCGTTGCCGAAGATGATCGGCTTCAACGCTTCGACAAAGCCCATGTCGCCTTCGGGGCCGAGGTAAGACTTGGAATCCTGCGTATCGACCAGCACCTTTTCGGCGCCCTTGACCGACTTGAACACCGGTGTTGCGCCATCAGTTGTGCGATAGACGCCGACACCGAGATCGATCTTGTCCGCGCGGTCGTCGGCGGCAAAAAGCTTGATCAGCGCGAGCAGCGCATCGGCGGGCTGGGCGGGAAGATTGGCAAGCATGGTCGGGCATCCTGACTGTGATCGCTCCGCGCATGGAGTCGCGGCGCGCGCTCCATGCCCACGCTATGCGCCGGGGGCAAGCATTTCAGCCCGGCCCCCGCGCGTTATTCGACGAGTGTGTCCCTTAGAACGGCAACCAGCGCTGCTTCTTCGAAAAGCGCATGTAGCCGGCGTTGACGCCCAGCCGCAGTCCCGCGCCTACGCGGATCGGGATCAGCACGACATCGCCCTTGCGCATGTAGCTCGCGTTGAAGCCGCCGACGAGATAGGCCTGACCCTCGCCCGCAGGGTAACGTTCGTACAATTCCTCGGTGTCCCACAGGTTGTAGACAAGCACGAAAGTCGATCCGGCGTTCGCGCCAAGGTCGAAACCGATCGACGGGCCGGTCCAATAGACCGACTGCTCACCCTCGACCTTGTGGTGCAGCGTGCCCGAACCGTAACGGACGCCGACGCCGATCGCGCCGCCGGCTTCGCGCCCTACTATATAGGCGTTGGGCTGGCCCTGTTTCTTGAGAATGTCGCGGACGATGTTGGCCAGTCCCTCGGCGCCCTTGCCGAAAACGCCTTCGGCGGCGCCGATCAGGTCGTCTTCCTGATAAGTCGCATTCGAAGCGACCGGTGTCGATGCCGCGACACTCGTTTCGGCAGTGGCCGACGATCCGGGAACCTGCGCGACCGGTTCCTCATACGGATCGGTGGGGTCGACGGGATAGTCGTCTGTCGCGGCGGCAGCGTCACGATAGCTGGTGGCATAGGGATCACCCGAAACGGCGGGCAATTCCCCGCTTTCGGCAGAGCCCGGCACCGGCCGCGCCAGATCGCCGTCGATTGCGCTGTCGGGGTCGATCGTCTGCATCTGCGCTTGGGCGGGCATTACGGCCATTCCCATGCCGGCAACTGCGGCCATGGCCATCGCCCAGCCGGAACGGCGGCAATTATCGAAGATGCGCTTCATGGGTCTTTCCCTGTCCAATGTCGTTTTCCCCGTCGCCCGGTCCCGTGGCGCGCGGGAATAACCCCTTTATCCGGGGCATTGGATACGATCTGAGCGTCCGGGCAATGAATGGGCGGTGAATCGAATCGAAACCGCGACGAAACGAGCGCTTGTGACGAGGTTTGGCGTGGCTCTGGCGAAGGCAATTTCGCCGAATGCGTTACAGGCCTTGATGCCATAGAAACCCGCCGCTATAGCCCGCCCCCTGTCGCAGCCCCCGCGTGGTCTGCAACAGTGCGGAGACGTGGGTGAGTGGCTGAAACCAGCTCCCTGCTAAGGAGCCATACCTCTATCGGGGTATCGAGGGTTCGAATCCCTCCGTCTCCGCCACTAACTTCTGATCTTTGTCGATAATTCGCCGCTCCGGCGGAGAGGCAGGGCCGGACGCCAAATCAGCTTCGGCCCAGCTCAGATTCGGCCCGGATCAGATTCGGCCCGGATCAGATTTGGATCGTCCGCAAGCGGAGCGAGTTGGTCACGACCGATATCGACGAAGCGCTCATCGCGAATGCGGCGAACATCGGGTTTATCAGGATGCCGAACGACGGAAAGAGCACGCCCGCCGCAATCGGCACGCCGAGAGCGTTGTAGACGAGCGCGAAGAACAGGTTCTGGCGGATGTTTCGCATCGTGGCACGCGTCAGCCGCCGGGCGCGCACGATCCCGTGAAGATCGCCCTTGACCAAGGTAATCCCGGCGCTTTCGATTGCGACGTCGGCGCCGGTGCCCATGGCGATACCGACGTCGGCTTGGGCCAGGGCCGGGGCATCATTGACCCCGTCGCCTGCCATGGCGACCTTGCGCCCCTGTTGCTGCAGTTCGCCGATGATGCGCGCCTTGTCTTCGGGCAGGACATCGGCGCGGACTTCATCGATGCCGAGCCGGGCGGCGACGGCCTTTGCCGTTCGCGCGTTGTCGCCTGTGGCCATGATGATTCGAAAGCCGAGTTCATGCAGCGCCACGAGCGCAGCCGGCGTGGTCTGCTTCACCGGGTCCGCGACACTGACCATTCCGGCAACAACGCCGTCGCAGGCAACGAACATCACCGTTTCGCCTTCGTCGCGGCGGGCATCGGCGATTGTTGCAAGGCCGGCGGCATCCAGACCGATTTGCGCCAACAACGCGGCATTGCCGAGCGCGACGGGCCTGCCGTCGACCGTTCCTGTCACGCCCTTGCCCGTGACCGCGGAAAAATCGTCTGCTTTCCCCAGTGTCACGCCACGCTCTTCTGCGCCGTTGACGATAGCCTCTGCCAGAGGATGTTCTGACCCGCGCTCAAGCGTGGCGGCAAGCCGCAGTAACGCGTCTTCGGTAAATCCCGCTTCGGGCAGTACGGCAACCAGCTTCGGCTTGCCTTCGGTCAGGGTGCCGGTCTTGTCGACGATCAGCGTGTCGATCTTTTCGAATCGTTCGAGCGCTTCGGCATTCCTGATCAGCACGCCCGCTTGCGCGCCGCGCCCCGTCGCCGTCATGATCGACATGGGCGTGGCAAGGCCCAGCGCGCAGGGGCAGGCGATAATCAGGACCGAAACGGCCGCGATCAGCGCATACGACAGCGCCGGGGCCGGACCCATCATGGCCCACGCAACAAAGGCCAGCACCGCGACCCCGATCACGGCCGGCACGAACCAACCCGCGACCTTGTCGGCATATTTCTGGATCGGCGCGCGCGAACGCTGGGCTTTCGCCACCATGTCGACGATCTGGCTGAGCAAAGTGTCCGCGCCGACGCGCATGGCCACGATGATCAGGCTGCCGGTGCCGTTGATCGTCGCGCCCGTCACCGGGTCACCCGCCGATTTTTCGACCGGGACGGGTTCGCCGGTAATCATGCTTTCATCGACCGAGGAATGCCCTTCGGACACTTCGCCGTCGACCGGCACTTTTTCACCGGGCCTGACCCGCACGCGGTCGCCGACCCGGACATGTTCGAGCGGAATCTCCTCTTCGCGGCCATCGTCGCGGATCACGCGCGCGGTCTTGGCCGCAAGATCGAGCAGCGCGCGGATCGCCTTGCCGGTGCCTTCGCGTGCGCGCAATTCCATGACCTGGCCCAGCAGGACGAGCACGACGATGACGGCGGCCGCTTCGAAATAGACCGGCACGGTGCCGTGCATGTCGCGAAAGCCTGACGGAAATATGCCGGGCGCCACCACGGCCGTTACGCTGTAGGTCCATGCGGCGAGTACGCCCATGGCGATGAGCGAAAACATGTTGAGGTTCCACGATCGGAACGAGTTCCAACCCCGCACGAGAAACGGCCATCCGCACCACAGCACGACCGGCGTTGCCAGCGCCAGCTCGGTCCATTGTGCCACGTCCTGCCCCAGCGCCTGTCGGATGGCGCCAAGGCCGACTATATGCCCCATGGCAAGCAGCAGAACAGGCAGGGTGAGAACCGTCCCGATACCAAAGCGGCGGGTGAAATCGGCGAGTTCTGGATTGGGCCCTTCGGTGGCGTGCGCGGCCGATTCCAGTTCCAGCGCCATGCCGCATATCGGGCAGGCCCCCGGACTTGTCCGACGCACTTGCGGGTGCATCGGGCAGGTGTAGACCGCACCGGCATGATCGGGCGGGACAGTGTCGTACTGCCCGTCACTCGGCGCGTCTTCGTGCCCCGCGCGGTGATGGCCTTGGTGGTCACCATGGTCTTGGCCGGGGCGATCACCGTCGTGGCAAGACCCCGCCGCGCCAAGTCCGTTGTGGTCGTTCGTACCACTCATGATGGGCACTATAGCAAGTGCGGCGCCGATGCGCCAACGCGCGCTATTCGGCGGCGATCCCTGCTCCGCCTATTCGGTAACGTCAGGTGATGCCCAACACGATGCCAAGCGCCGCGAGGATCAGGCCGCTGACGATCAGGGTCCGGTTCTTGCCCAATCGACCGCGGCGCATCGCGTCCAGCCCCATGAACGCGACGAACAGGCCGATCGTGGCGAAGACTATGCCGAGCAGGACGTATGGCGTGAATAGCATGTTCTTACGCTAGAACGGGTCGACCGGCACCGCAATCGCCCCGTGTCGGCAAGCGTATCCATTACGGAGCTTGTCACGTCCTTTCCAGACGTTGCCAGCCGGGGCGTGATGCCCGCCGACGCGTGTCAGGCCGCGTCGAAAATCAGGCCGCGTCGGAAATGCTGTCGGCAACGGTTCCCGGCAGCCTGAACCATTTGTGCCTGTCTTCGTTGAACGGCCTGCCGTCGCTGAGTTCGGAGGCGTTGACCGGGTACGATATGAGATAGCCCTGGATCTGGGTTATGCCTTCGCCACGCAGCCACTGCAGCTGGCTTTCGCGTTCGACCCCTTCGGCCACGGTCGACATGCCCAGCGCGGCCGCCAGTTGCGTGATGGCCCGGACGATGGCCTGACAATCTTCGCGCAGTTCGATATCCTCGACAAAGCACTTGTCGATCTTGATCTTGTCGAACGGGAAACTGCGCAGGTAGTTGAGCGACGAATAGCCGGTGCCGAAGTCGTCGAGCGCGATGCGTATGCCCATCTTGCGGAATTCGTGCAGCATGGCGACGTTGCGCTCGCTGTCGTGCATCAGCATGTTCTCGGTAATCTCGAGTTCGATCCGGTCCGGATCTATTCCCGTGGCCTCGATCGATTCCGTGATCGTGGGCAGCAATCGCGGGGATCGCATTTGCAGCGGCGACAGGTTGATCGCGACGCGTTCTTTTTCGGCCCATCCCGATGCTTCGTGGATGGCGTTGCGAATGATCCATTCGCCCAGCGCGACGATCAACCCGCTGTCTTCGGCAAGCGGGATGAATTCGCCGGGCATGACGACGCCCCAGATCGGACTGTGCCAGCGGACCAGCGTTTCGAAACCGACCGTTTTACGCAGTTCGACATCGTATAGCGGCTGGTAGTGCAGCGTGAATTCGTCGTTCTGGATCGCAGTCTTGAGATCGGCTTCAAGCTGCGCACGTTCGCGGTCGCGCTCTTCCAGCCATGGTTCGAACTCTGCGTACGTGCCGCGGCCCAGCGCCTTTGCCGCATAAAGCGCAAGGTCGGCCTGGCGCAGCAGATCGTCGGGAGCGGTGCGCTTGCCATCGCGCGGCGGCTGGACGTGGGCGATGCCGACGCTGGTCCCGGCCGACAGTTTCTGGTCGTCGATCACGAACGGACGATCCATCGCCTCGACAATGCGCTGGGCGACCACGACTGCGTCGACCGGATCGGTCAGCCGGGTCAGCAGGATCGCGAATTCGTCCCCGCCCAGCCGTGCGACAAGATCGTGCGACTTGACCGAGCCGACCAGACGCTTGGCCGCTTCGGTCAACAACCGGTCGCCCGTCGAATGGCCCCAGGTATCGTTGATCTGCTTGAAATGATCGAGATCGAGGTACAGCAGCGCGAGCCGCCCCTTGGTCTCCTTGCGTTCCAGCACTTCACGCAGGGTTTCGCCGAACAGGAAGCGGTTGGCGATGCCGGTCAGCATGTCGTGGTGCGCCATGAAATTCATGCGTTCGACCGCCTGGCGCGTGTCGGTCGTATCGCGGGCGACGCCGTGCATCGTGCCGTCATCCCAGCAGTTCGCCGAAAGCGACCACCAGCGGGTATCGCCGTCGACCGTCAGGCTGACGTTGAGATCGCGGAAGGGCTGCCGGACCAGCAGCCGGTGCGCCAGAAGTTCGCGCGCCGGGCCCGCATCGAACAGGGTCACGAGTTCCCGGCCTTCGAGATCGTGGGGGTCCATGCCCGATGCTTCGCCAAAGCGGGCGCAGACGGTGACAAGGCAGGCCCCGTTGTCGACTTGCCAAAGCCAGTCGGCGCTCTGGGCTTCGTAATCGTGGAGCAAAAGCTGGATCGTCTCTGCGCTTTCGGCCAGTTCCGCCTCACCCTCGAACTTGCGGCGATAAAGCCGCGCATCATCGGCGATGCCGCGAAACAGCACGAGCGCGAGCGCGCCGATGAACAGGATGGCAACGAGTTCGAACCGCTCCAGGATCGCATAACTGACCGCGCAGCCGGCCAGCGCCATCGACGCCACGAAGACCGCACAGACCTGCGGCAAGGCGCGGTAATAGATGAGCGATACGGTCACGACGCCAGCGGCGAGCACGCTCAACAGATAGAGTTCGGAGCCGCGCGCATAGACGGCGAACATGACCAGCCCGACGCCCCATCCAACGCTGTCCGCGACGCCGAGTGCCACCATGTAACGCCGCTGACGGTAGAAATAACGAAGGTCGATCGTGGTTGGGGTAAAACGGCGGACAAGCTCGACCCGGGCCAGACTGACCCCTAGCATGAAGGCCAGCCAGACGAACTGCGCCAGAACGCCGGTGCCGCCAAGGCGGATCACGCAAGTCACGAATGCGCCGAAAGCGGACGTGGCTGCGGCGAGCTGTCCGCGCTCCGCATAGTCCTGCAATCTGCGTGTCAGCAGATAATCCTCGCGTCCAAAAAGGGCGGCCTGTCTCCCTCCCATGCGTGTTTCAAGCCTTTCCTCTGAAGCGGTCGGAGGTGCAGCGTAAACGAAGGAGGTAAATCGCAGGTAAATCATGGACTTCGAACCGAGAGCCGCCTCCGAAGCGCAAAGAAAAACCCCGCCGGACCAAGTCCGGCGGGGTTTTCATGTTCGGTCGGATCGAGCCGGGATTACTCTCCGCTCTCCTCCGAAGCCTTGTTTTCGTTCATTTCCTCGATGCTGCCGTCATGATCGGCGGCATCTGCGTTCAGGTAATCGCCGGCATCGGCATCAAGACCGTGGGTCTCGCCCTCGACCGCGGCCAGCGGATCGTCGCCGATCGCTGCCTCGGGCCCTTGGGCCAGTTCGGCTTCATGCTCCTGCTTTGCCGAATCGGCGGCCACGAGCGCTTCCTGCATCTTGCGATACTGGGCACGCAGTGCGGCATCCCGGCTGGAAGCGGCGACGCGGACCCGGTTCATGCCCGCGCCGGTACCGGCGGGGATGAGGCGGCCAACGATCACGTTTTCCTTCAGACCTATCAGCGAGTCCTTCTTTCCTTCGACCGCGGCCTGCGTCAGCACGCGCGTGGTTTCCTGGAACGAAGCGGCCGAGATGAACGAACGGGTCTGCAACGAAGCCTTGGTGATGCCGAGCAGAACCGGCTTGCCTTCGGCCGGCTGCTTACCCTTGTCGAGCTTCGCGTTGTACTCGTCCATTTCCTCGCGGTCGACCTGCTCGCCCGGCAGCAGCGTGGTGTCGCCACCGTTGGTGATCTCGACCTTCTGCAGCATCTGGCGAACGATCACCTCGATGTGCTTGTCGTTGATCTTCACGCCCTGCAAGCGATAGACTTCCTGAATCTCGTTGACGAGATATTCGGCCAACGCTTCCACGCCGAGCACCTCGAGGATGTCGTGCGGATCGGGCGAGCCCGAGATCAGGTTGTCGCCCTTCTTGACGAAGTCGCCTTCCTGGACGTCGATCACCTTGGACTTGGGGATCAGGTATTCCACCGGATCGCCCTCTTCCGGAACGATCGCGATCTTGCGCTTCGCCTTGTAGTCGCGGATGAATTCCATCCGACCACTGATCTTGGCGATGACCGAATTGTCTTTCGGCTTGCGAGCCTCGAACAGTTCGGCGACGCGCGGCAGACCACCGGTGATGTCGCGGGTCTTGGCGGCTTCACGCGAAGCACGGGCAAGGATGTCACCCGCCTGCACTTCCTGACCGTCTTCGACCGACAGGGCCGTGCCCGGCGCCAGCATGTAGCGCGCAGCCTCGGTCTCGTCGCCGGCTTGTCCCAGAAGGGTGATGCGCGGACGCAGGTCTTCCTTCTTCGAACGGCCCTGCGCACGATATTCGATCACCACACGCTGGGCGATGCCGGTGGCATCGTCGACGCGCTCTTCCATCGTCTTGCCGTCGGCAAGGTCCTGGTACTTCACGACGCCCGTGGTTTCGGTGATGATCGGCAGCGAGAACGGATCCCATTCGGCCAGGCGATCGCCCTGCTTCACGCTTTCGCCGTCGGCATGCATCAGCACCGTACCATAAGGCACGCGGTGCATTTCGCGCTCGCGCCCTTCGGCGTCGATGACCAGCAGTTCGCCGCTGCGGGCCATCGACAGGCGACGACCGCGCTTGTCGACGATGATCGGCATGTCGCGATAGACGACCTTGCCGTCCGACACCGCTTCGAGGTGCGAGGTTTCGTTGAGCTGCGCCGCGCCACCGATGTGGAACGTACGCATGGTCAGCTGCGTGCCCGGCTCACCGATCGACTGGGCGGCGATGACGCCGACAGCTTCACCGATGTTGACCGGCGTACCGCGGGCGAGGTCACGCCCATAGCACTTGCCGCAGACGCCCTGCTGCGCTTCGCAGACCAGCGGCGAACGGATCTTCGCCACCTGCGATTCGGCTTCCTCGATCACCTTGATCGCCGGTTCGTCGAGCAGGTCGCCCGCCTTGGCCAGCACTTCGCCGGTCTTGGCGTGGACCAGATCCTCGGCCAGCGTACGGCCCAGGATACGTTCACCCAACGATGCGATGGTCGAACCGCCCTGTACGATCGCGCGCATTTCCAGCGCGTTCTCAGTGCCGCAATCTTCCTCGACGATAACGCAATCCTGCGACACGTCGACAAGCCGGCGGGTCAGGTAGCCCGAGTTCGCCGTCTTCAACGCGGTATCGGCAAGGCCCTTGCGGGCGCCGTGGGTCGAGTTGAAGTATTCAAGGACGGTCAGGCCTTCCTTGAAGTTCGAGATGATCGGCGTTTCGATGATCTCACCCGACGGCTTGGCCATCAGGCCGCGCATGCCGGCCAGCTGCTTCATCTGCGCCGGCGAACCACGCGCGCCCGAATGGCTCATCATGTAGATCGAGTTGATCGGCTTCATCCGGCCGGTCTCCTCGTCGAACGGCTGCGCCTTGATCTCGTCCATCATGGCGGCCGCGACCTGATCGCCGCAACGGCTCCACGCGTCGATCGCCTTGTTGTACTTTTCCTGCCAGGTGATCAGACCGTCCTGATACTGTTGTTCGTATTCGGCGACCTGAGCCTTGGTTTCGGCAATCATCCCGACCTTGCTGTCGGGAATGATCATGTCGTCCTTGCCGAACGAGATGCCCGCACGGCACGCGTGACGGAAGCCCAGCACCATGATCGCGTCGGCGAACAGGACCGTGTCCTTCTGGCCGGTGTGACGATAGACCTCGTCGATAACGTCGCCGATGTCCTTCTTGGTCAGCAGGCGGTTGACGACCGCGAACGGCACCTTGTGGCTACGCGGCAGGCATTCTGCGATCAACATGCGGCCCGGCGTCGTCTCAACGCGGGCGATGTACTCCTTGCCGTGCTCGTCGGTCTGCGGCACGCGGGCCGTGATCTTCGAGTGCAGCGTGACCGCACCGACCTGAAGCGCCTGGTGCACTTCGGCGATGTCGGAGAAGGCCATGCCTTCGCCGGGTTCGTGCTCCAGCTCCATCGACAGGTAATAAAGGCCCAGCACCATGTCCTGCGAAGGGACGATGATCGGCTTGCCGTTCGCGGGCGACAGGATGTTGTTGGTCGACATCATCAGCACGCGCGCTTCCAACTGGGCTTCCAGCGAAAGCGGTACGTGGACGGCCATCTGGTCACCGTCGAAGTCAGCGTTGAAGGCCGAGCAGACGAGCGGGTGCAGCTGGATCGCCTTGCCCTCGATCAGCACGGGCTCGAACGCTTGAATGCCAAGGCGGTGAAGCGTCGGGGCGCGGTTCAGAAGGACCGGGTGCTCGCGAATGACTTCGTCGAGGATGTCCCAGACTTCCTTGCGTTCCTTTTCGACCCACTTCTTCGCCTGCTTCAGGGTCATCGAAAGACCCTTGGCATCGAGACGCGCGTAGATGAACGGCTTGAACAGTTCGAGCGCCATCTTCTTGGGCAGACCGCACTGGTGCAGTTTAAGTTCCGGGCCGGTCACGATGACCGAACGACCCGAATAGTCGACGCGCTTGCCCAGAAGGTTCTGGCGGAAACGGCCCTGTTTGCCCTTGAGCATGTCGGACAGCGATTTGAGCGGACGCTTGTTCGCACCCGTGATGACGCGGCCGCGACGGCCGTTGTCGAACAGGGCGTCGACGGCTTCCTGCAACATGCGCTTTTCGTTGCGGACGATGATGTCCGGCGCGCGCAGTTCCATCAGCCGCTTCAGGCGGTTGTTGCGGTTGATCACGCGGCGATAGAGATCGTTGAGATCCGACGTCGCGAAACGGCCACCGTCCAGCGGCACCAGCGGGCGCAGTTCGGGCGGAATGACCGGCACGACTTCGAGGATCATCCATTCGGGACGGTTGCCCGAATCGATGAAGCTTTCGACGACCTTGAGCCGCTTGATGATCTTCTTGGGCTTCAGTTCCGACTTGGTCGTCGCCAGCTCTTCGAGCAGCGCGTCACGTTCGGCCTCGAGGTCGAGGTCCATGAGCATGATCTTGACCGCTTCGGCGCCGATGCCGGCGCTGAACGCGTCTTCGCCGTACTCGTCCTGTGCGTCGAGCAGTTCGTCTTCGGTGAGAAGCTGGAACTTCTCCATCGGGGTCAGGCCCGGTTCGACGACGACGTAGCTTTCGAAGTACAGCACGCGCTCAAGCTGCTTGAGCTGCATGTCGAGCAACAGGCCGATGCGCGAAGGCAGCGACTTCAGGAACCAGATGTGCGCGACCGGCGCGGCCAGTTCGATGTGGCCCATGCGCTCGCGACGCACCTTGGTCACCGTGACTTCGACGCCGCACTTTTCGCAGACGACGCCCTTGTACTTCATGCGCTTGTACTTGCCGCACAGGCATTCGTAGTCCTTTACCGGACCGAAGATGCGGGCACAGAACAGGCCGTCACGCTCAGGCTTGAACGTGCGGTAGTTGATGGTTTCGGGCTTCTTGATCTCGCCGAACGACCACGAACGGATGCGCTCTGGCGAGGCAAGACCGATCTGGATCTGGTCGAAGGTTTCGGTCTTGGCGACCGGATTGGCGAATTTGGTCAGTTCGTTCATGTCTCAAATCCCTTGAGAGGGGAAATTCTTCAGCGAATGAGCGGCGGGCGACTGGCAAGCATTGCCTTGCAGCCGCCCGCGGTGTCTCATTCAGCCGCCTCGGCCATGTCGTCGCTGTCGTCGGCGCTGATCGACGACAGTTCGACGTTCAGGCCCAGGGAGCGCATTTCCTTCACCAGCACGTTGAAGCTTTCGGGAATGCCCGCCTCGAACGTGTCGTCACCCTTGACGATCGCTTCATAGACCTTGGTGCGGCCGACAACGTCGTCGGACTTCACCGTCAGCATTTCCTGCAGCGTGTAGGCGGCCCCGTAGGCCTGGAGTGCCCAGACCTCCATTTCGCCGAAACGCTGGCCGCCGAACTGCGCCTTGCCGCCCAGCGGCTGCTGGGTGACGAGCGAGTAGGGGCCGATCGAACGTGCGTGGATCTTGTCGTCGACAAGGTGGTGGAGCTTCAGCATGTAGATGTAGCCCACGGTCACCTGACGGTCGAAGGCATCGCCGGTACGCCCGTCGTAAAGCGTAACCTGACCCGAACCGGGCAGCCCTGCCTTTTCGAGCATCGCGGTGACGTCGCTTTCACGCGCGCCGTCGAACACCGGAGTGCCCATCGGCACGCCGTTCTTCAGGTTCTGCGCCAGTTCGACGACTTCGCCGGTGGTGCGGTTGTCGAGATCGTCGAAGTAGTTCTCGCCATAGACGTCCTTCAGCTTCTCCACGACAGCGGACGGCGGTGCGGCCGTATCCGGATCGGGATTGGCTTCGCGCCATTCGTTCAGCGCAGCCGTGATCTGCTGGCCGAGGCCGCGGGCGGCCATGCCGAGGTGAGTTTCGAAGATCTGTCCGACGTTCATGCGCGAAGGCACGCCCAGCGGGTTCAGCACGATGTCAACCGGGGTTCCGTCCGCAAGGAACGGCATGTCCTCGGCCGGCAGGATGCGCGAAATGACGCCCTTGTTGCCGTGACGGCCGGCCATCTTATCGCCCGGCTGCAGTTTGCGCTTCACCGCGACGAAGACCTTGACCATCTTCAGCACGCCTGGGGCCAGTTCGTCACCGCGTTCGAGCTTTTCCTTGCGGTCCTCGAACTTGGCGTTGATGGCTTTCACGGCCTCGTCGTACTGTTCCTTGACGGCTTCGATCTGGGCCTGGCGGCTGTCATCGGCGACCGCGAACTTGAACCATTCGAAACGCTCGAGCTCGTCGAGCATTTCCTCGGTGATGTCGCCCTTCTTCACGCCCTTGGGCGCGGCCGAGGCGACCTGGCCGAGCAGCATGTCGCGCAGGCGGTTGTACGTTGCGCGGTTGAGGATCGCACGTTCGTCCTCGCGATCCTTGGCGAGGCGTTCGATTTCCTCGTTCTGGATGGCGCGGGTACGATCGTCGATCTCGATGCCGTGACGGTTGAAGACGCGGACCTCGACGATCGTGCCGGCAACCCCCGGCGGCAGGCGGAGCGAGGTGTCGCGCACGTCGCTGGCCTTTTCGCCGAAGATGGCGCGCAGAAGCTTTTCTTCCGGCGTCATCGGGCTTTCGCCCTTCGGCGTGATCTTGCCGACAAGGATGTCGCCCGGATGCACTTCGGCGCCGATGTAGACGATGCCCGCCTCGTCGAGGCTGCGCAGCGCTTCTTCACCGACGTTGGGAATGTCGCGGGTGATGTCCTCTGGCCCAAGCTTGGTGTCGCGGGCCATCACTTCGAATTCCTCGATGTGAATCGACGTGAACACGTCGTCCTTCACGATGCGTTCGGAGATCAGGATCGAGTCTTCGTAGTTGTAGCCGTTCCACGGCATGAACGCGACGAGGCTGTTGCGGCCCAGTGCCAGTTCGCCAAGATCGGTCGACGGACCGTCGGCGATGGTGTCGCCGGTCTGCACGACCTCGCCCACCTTCACCAGCGGGCGCTGGTTGATGCAGGTGTTCTGGTTCGAACGCTGGAACTTCTGCAGCGTGTAGATGTCGACGCCCGACTGGCCGGGTTCGACATCGCCGATGGCGCGGATCACGATACGGGTCGCGTCGACCTGATCGACGATGCCGCCACGACGGGCCGAAATGGCGGCGCCGGAATCGCGGGCCACCGTCTCTTCCATGCCGGTGCCGACGAAGGGCGCTTCGGCCTTCACCAGCGGCACGGCCTGACGCTGCATGTTCGATCCCATGAGCGCGCGGTTGGCGTCATCGTTTTCCAGGAACGGAATGAGCGATGCGGCAACCGACACGAGCTGCTTGGGCGAAACGTCCATCAGCGTAACCTGTTCGGACGGGCTCATCACGAATTCACCGTTCTGGCGGGCAGAAACGAGTTCCTCGACGAAGCTGCCTTCGTCGTTAAGCTCGGCCGACGCCTGCGCGACGGTGTTCTTCTGCTCTTCCATGGCCGACAGGTACTGGACCTCGCCGGTCACCTTGCCGTCGATCACCTTGCGGTACGGGGTTTCGATGAAGCCGTACTTGTTGACGCGGGCAAAGGTCGAAAGCGAATTGATCAGGCCGATGTTCGGGCCTTCGGGCGTTTCGATCGGGCAGATGCGGCCATAGTGCGTAGGGTGAACGTCGCGGACTTCAAAGCCTGCGCGCTCACGCGTCAAACCGCCGGGGCCCAAGGCCGAAACGCGGCGCTTGTGCGTCACTTCGGACAGCGGGTTGGTCTGATCCATGAACTGCGACAGCTGCGACGAGCCGAAGAATTCGCGCACCGCGGCAACCGCCGGCTTGGCGTTGATCAGGTCGTTCGGCATCACGGTCGACACGTCGACGCTCGACATGCGTTCCTTGACCGCGCGCTCCATGCGCAAAAGGCCGACGCGGTACTGGTTTTCCAGCAGCTCGCCCACGGAACGGACGCGACGGTTGGCGAGGTTGTCGATGTCGTCGACATCGCCCTTGCCGTCCTTGAGATCGACCAGTTCCTTGACGACGGCGAGGATGTCCTCGGTGCGCAGGGTCGTGATCGTGTCTTCGGCGTCGAGGCCGAGGCGCATGTTCAGCTTGACGCGACCGACGGCCGACAGGTCATAGCGTTCGCCGTCGAAGAACAGGCCTTCGAACAGGGCTTCGGCAGTTTCCTTGGTCGGCGGTTCGCCCGGGCGCATCACCTTGTAGATCGCCTCGAGACCCATTTCGCGATTGGTGGCCTTGTCGACCATCATCGTATTGCGGATCCACGGGCCGGTGTTGACGTGGTCGATGTCCAGCAGTTCGAGCCGGTCGACGCCCGCCTTGTCCAGCGCTTCGAGGTTTTCGGGGCTGACTTCCTCGCCCGCTTCGATCCAGACGCGGCCGGTGCTTTCGTCGATCATGTCCTTCGACGCATAACGGCCGAAGATTTCCTCGGTCGGGATAAGCAGGTCGGTCAGGCCGTCCTTCGCCGCCTTGTTGGCTGCGCGCGGGCTGATCTTGGTGCCGGCGGGGAACACGACTTCGCCACTGGCGGCATCGACGATGTCGAACGCCGGCTTCTGGCCGCGCCATGCTTCGGGCGTGAACGGAATTTTCCAGCCGCCGCCTTCAACGGCGCTGGCGCCGCGTTCCCACGTCACGATGTCGTAGAACCGCTCGAGAATGCCTTCGCTGTCGAGGCCCAGGCCGTAGAGCAGCGCGGTGACCGGCAGCTTGCGCTTGCGGTCGATGCGGACGTTGACGATGTCCTTGGCGTCGAATTCGAAGTCGAGCCACGAACCGCGGTACGGAATAACGCGGGCGGCGAACAGGTACTTGCCCGACGAATGAGTCTTGCCGCGGTCATGGTCGAACAGGACGCCCGGCGAACGGTGCATCTGCGACACGATGACGCGTTCGGTGCCGTTGACGACGAACGTGCCGTTCTCGGTCATGAGCGGCATGTCGCCCATGTACACGTCCTGCTCCTTGATATCGAGCACCGAGCGGGCTTCGGTATCGGGATCGATTTCGAACACGATCAACCGCAGCGTCACCTTCATCGGCGCGGCGTAGGTGATGCCGCGCTGACGGCATTCGGTCGTGTCGTACTTGGGGTCTTCGAGCACGTAGTGGACGAAGTCGAGTTCGGCGGTGCCGGCGAAATCGCGGATCGGGAAAACCGAGCGCAGCGTCTTTTCGAGGCCAGAGACATAGCCCGTTGCCGGGTCCGAGCGCAGGAACTGCTCGTAGCTTTCGCGCTGCACTTCGATCAGGTTGGGCATCTCCACAACTTCGTGGATGTTGCCGAAGATCTTGCGGATGCGCTTCTTCGCGGTCGGACGGATAGCCGTCTCGTTGAGCTGGGTCGCCATGAGGGTGAAGAAACCTCTTCTGCTTCGTGTTGGCCGATTCGCGACAGAGGTTCACTCCATCGCGCCGGTAAGGAAATTCGCGCACGCGGTGCGGTATCCGGCAAACGACAAAAGGCCGTGGGACAAACGGGAATCCGCCCCTTTCGAGGAGTTCCCGGCCCACAGCCGTCGCGTCGTCATGCTGGATCGAAAGGCCTCCTTCCCGGGTCGACCCCCGCGCCAGGGTCGCCTTGCTCGAAGCCTTCGAACGAGGCTGCATATAGGCGCGTGCCCTTCGCGTGTCAAAGGGATCGGGCGGACATAGGCAGGTCACCCGCGCCCGACCGCAGCAGATTTTCCGTAAAACAATCAAGAAATTATCGTTTTTCGATATTTATCGATTGACGATAAGGCCGCGCGCATTTATTGATTAGCGATATCGAATTTATCGGAGATCATACAATGTCATCGCAACTTACCCGTTCCGCCGCCGCTTCGTTCGCAGTCCTGCTGGCCGTCGCGCTGTGGGCCCCGACCATCGCCCCCGTCAGCGATGCGCAAGTCGCCGCGATCGCCCAGCCGGCACTGGCCTGACAACAGCCGCGCCCGGCCCGGCCCAACGCAAAGGAGATTACGCCATGTCCCGTTTCCGCGAAGATCCGCTGTTCGGCATAGCCCGGGCAATTCTCACCGCCTGCCTCGTGCTCGTCGGCATCGGGTTCGTGGGCGCCATCGTCGGCCTTGGCGGCGTGGCGATATTCTATTCCAAGGTCATGGCAGAGATCGCCGAATCCGGCGGCCCCGCGTCCGCCTATTTCGTGATCGTCGGCATGATCCTCATGGCGCTGGTTCTCATCGCAATGGTGGCGCTGTTCATCACCCACTTGCGCCACATCGTCGACACCGTCGCCGACGGCGATCCGTTCATCCCCGTCAATGCCATGCGCCTTGCCCACATGGCGTGGCTTTCGCTCGGCATCTTCGTGATGACCATTCCCGTCAGCATCGCGGCAACCTGGCTCGAAAAAGTGCTGGAACACGGCCAAGACATCGAGGTGGAAACCGATTTCGACATCAACACCCTGTTCCTCGTCCTCACCCTGTTCATTCTGGCCCGCGTGTTCCGCAAGGGATCCCAGATGCGCGAAGAACTGGAAGGAACCGTGTGATGGTGGAAGAAGCGACACGCATCACGGTCAAGCTCGACGACCTGCTCTATGCCCGCCGCATGACGCTGACCGAACTGGCCGACAGGGTGGGGCTGACGCTGGCCAACCTGTCGATCCTGAAAACCGGCAAGGCCAAGGCGATCCGCTTTTCCACGCTGGAGGCGATCTGCCGGGAACTGGACTGCCAGCCCGGCGATCTTTTGGGCTACGAGAAGGAAACGACCGAACCGGAAAACGTCACGTAAAAGTTGACTCTTGCCGCAAACGCTATAGAGGCCCGCCGCGATGTCGGTGGGCCTTTTGGCATGCCGGGATCATCCGTCCGAGACAGTTGGTGACCGGAATTGGCCGGTCTTAATTTCCAGCCTAGACGGGGAAACGAGATTCTTCGGCCCTCGCCATCAGGCAGGTGCCGTTCGCGCCATTTCAGGCGCTCCTCCTTCCCTATCGAACGGACTCGCCCGTGTTCGGAGCTGCAAGGCCCCGTGCGCGGACACAATGAGCCGATCGCGGCCCACTTTCGGGCGGGGCGCGATCAAACGTGAAGGAGCAAACATGGATCGTTCGCAAAAAACCGAAGCGGTCGCTCAGCTCAACGCAGTCTTCAACGAGGTCGGCGTGGTGGTTGTCACCCGCAATCTCGGCATGTCGGTGGCACAGTCCACCGATCTGCGCGCGAAGATGCGGGATGCTGGTGCGTCTTACAAGGTTGCGAAGAACCGTCTTGCCAAGCTGGCGATCGTGGATACCGACTATGCCGGGATCGACGATTACCTGACCGGCCCCACCGCGCTGGCGACTTCGGTCGACCCGATTGCGGCGGCAAAGGTCGCCATCGATTTCGCCAAGACCAACCCCAAGTTGGAAGTGGTCGGCGGTTCGATGGGTTCGCAGGTACTCGACGCCGAAGGGATCAAGGCTCTCGCCTCGCTGCCTTCGCTCGACGAACTGCGTGCCAAGCTGGTTGGTCTCGTCAATGCACCGGCGACCAAGATCGCCCAGCTGTCGACGGCACCGGCTGCAAAGCTTGCCCGCGTATTTGGCGCCTACGCCGCCAAGGACGCTGCATAAGACGTTTCACGCGATTTTCCGGACTGTGCCGCACCTGGCCGTCCGGACATGAACTGAATGGAGTGAATTAAAATGGCCGATATCCAGAAGATTGTCGACGAACTGTCGAAGCTGACCGTTCTCGAAGCCGCCGAGCTTGCTACCGCACTTGAAGAAGCATGGGGCGTTTCCGCCGCTGCTGCCGTTGCCGTTGCTGGCCCGGCTGCCGCCGCTGAAGGTCCGGCTGCTGAAGAGCAGACCGAATTCGACGTCATCCTCACCGGCGACGGTGGCAAGAAGATCCAGGTCATCAAGGAAGTCCGCGCCATCACCGGTCTGGGCCTCGCTGATGCCAAGGCTCTCGTCGAAGCAGCTCCCAAGGCTGTCAAGGAAGGCGTGAACAAGACCGAAGCAGAAGACATCAAGACCAAGATCGAAGCAGCCGGCGGCACCGTTGAGCTGAAGTAAGCCCTAGCGCTTACACTTCGATCTCGTTCGCGAGATCACCAAGAAGGGCGGCCCTGCAAGGGGTCGCCCTTTTTTGGTTGGGGCGACGGGGTGGCATGGGGTGGAAAGCGAACGTTAGGTTTTGTCCCAGACTCGCTTCTGAATTGAATTATCCGCAACATATGCTCGAATACGGCTGCGATAAGCTTGATGAGACCAAGCGAGATAAATCAGCCCTGGTGAAAATAAGAGGATGATCTGAGATTTGGAATTAGGGTCCAGATATCCCAAATCTCGCCAAGCAATCACGGCAAGCATATAAACTAAGAGAAACAAGAAACGCGGGAACGCCCAAGCAAAGGTATATGCTTCCTTGTAGAGGGTTTCAGTGTCTAGCTCGTAAATTAGACCTGCAAAGCGGGCTCCCATACGCCAGCCTTCGACCTCGAAAATCAGTGAGACGGCAATAGCCAAAAATAGCCACGCCAAACCGCTCAAGTTGGTAAACTGCCACAGGAGGAGGCCTGCGCAAAGCAAAGCCGCCCCAGCCCATAGCGCACTCCAAGGTGAGTTAAGTTGATCCATAAAGTAAGTTTGCCAAACAATGGTAAAATCGCAATGTCCGCAACCGACCGCACCCCGCCCCTCAGACCTCGATCTCGCGCCATTCGCCGAGGCCCAGCCCTTCGACGCTCCATTCTCCGATCTGCCAGCGCACCAGCCGCAGTGTCGGCAGGCCGACGGCGGCGGTCATGCGGCGGACCTGCCGGTTGCGGCCTTCGGTGATCGTCAGCGAAATCCAGCCGTCGGGCACCGTCTTGCGGAACCGCACCGGCGGATCGCGCGGCCAAAGGTCGGGTGTCTCGATCGCCTCTGCCTTGGCGGGCCGTGTCACGCCGTCCTTGAGCCTGACCCCATTGCGCAGGGCGGCCAGCGCATCTTCGCCGATCTCGCCCTCAACTTGCACCAGATAAGTCTTGGGCACCTTGAACTTGGGGTCCGCAATCCGCGCTTGCAGCCGGCCATCGTCGGTCAGCAGCATCAGCCCTTCGCTGTCCCGGTCCAGCCGCCCGGCCGGATAGACACCGGGGCAATCGACGAAATCGGACAGCGTTCGGCGGGGCGTGCCCTCCGTCCCCCTGTCGGTGAACTGGCTGAGCACGTCGAACGGCTTGTTGAACAGGATCAATCTTGACATCGCAACCGCCTATCAGGTCGCGGGTCAGAGCGCGAGGTTCACCCGCACGCCCATCATGTCGATGCCGGGGTTCTGGGTCGAACTGAACAACTGGGCATGGCTGATGTGCATCCAGCTCGCCTCTACCGAAACGCGGTCCGACAGCCGCGCGCCGACGGCGATCTCGGGCTCGAACAGGATGCGGCTGCCCAGTTCGTAATGCTCTCCGTTCGGGCCGAAGTTTTCCGAAGGGCCGTCATGAATGGCAAGCCCGACCGCGGGCCGCACGTAAAGCGCGCCCTTGCCGATGGTCCAGCTGAGGCCGACCGCGGCAAAGTCGGTATCGCCCCGGCTGTTCACCGCGCCCAGCACATAGGGCGCAGGCTTGCCGATGGCCGACAGCGCTTCGATGCGATCAAAGCGATAGCCGACCACGCCGTCGACCCCGCCTTCGCCCGTTTCGAACGTGAACGGCGTTTCGACCGCATGGACATAGGCGCCCGCGAACACTTCGCCGGCATGGGCGGGCGCGGCGAAAAGTGCGCCCGTGGCCAGCGCGACGGCAAGTACGGGGGCAGAGAGATGGCGCATCGGTCGGCAATCCTGTCCTGACATGGCAACTGCGCCTGCCTTTGACTGTTGCCCGCTTGCTGCAAGCTTAAGCGATTTAACCGGTTGCAAGTGAAATTGTCTTGGCGGCGTCACGGTCCGCGCCTAACCGGGCCGGCTTTATGTCTGACAAGCACCCTCTTCTTACGCGCTCGCACCATGCGGAGCACACGCTGCGCGCCGAATTCGGGGCGACCGCGCGGCTTGCCGTGCCGCTGGCGCTGGCGAACCTGTTGCAGATGGCGGTCTATGCCGTCGACGTGATCTTCATTGCGCGGCTGGGCACGGACGAACTGGCGTCGAGCACGCTGGCTGTTTCCACCTACGGCCTTGCCCTGTGGTGTTCGATGGGCCTGATCAGCGCAGTCGCGCCAATGGCGGCAACCGCGCTGGGGCGTGAACGCCATGCCGTGCGCGAAGTGCGCCGGTCGTTCCGCATGGCGCTGTGGATGGCGGTTTTTGCCGGTATCTTCGTGATGACGGTCTGCATGTTCGCCGACAGGATCATGGTGCTGACCGGGCAGTCGCGGGAAATCGCTGACCTTGCGCAGATCTACCTGTTCTGGCTGGCGCCAGCCTCGATCGCGGTGATTGCGTCCAATGTCCTGCGTATTTTCGTATCGACGATGGATCGCGCCGTCGTCGCGACATGGGTGACAGTGCTCGCGGTTATCGTCAACGCGGGCTGCAACTGGTTGCTCATCTTCGGCAACTGGGGCTTTCCGGCATGGGGGCTGAAGGGCGCGGCCATCGCCAGCGTCATCACCGCCTATGTCGTGCTGGCCGCCTATATCGCCATAATCCAATGGGACCGGCGGATGCGGCGGCATTACCTGTTCGGACGGTTGTGGCGGCCGGATTGGCAACGGCTCAAGGAACTGTGGCGCGTCGGCATGCCGATTGCGGCCATCACCCTGGCCGAAGGCGGGCTGTTCGCCAGCGCGGCGTTCCTGATGGGGGCGATCGGCACGCTGGAACTGGCCGCGCACACGGTCGCGTTGGGGCTGGGCGCATTGGCGTTTCAGGTTCCGTTCGGCATCGCGCAGGCCGCAACGATCCGCGTCGGGCTGCACAACGGGGCGGGCAATCCGGGCGGCATCCGGCGCGCGGGATTGGCGACGCTGGCGCTGTCGATCGGCTTTGCTTTGGCGTTTGCCATCCTGATGCTGGCCGCGCCAAAGCTGCTGCTGGCCATTTACATCGATGTGGACGCGCCGGAAAACGCCGGGCTGGTCGCTCTGGCGCTGACCTACCTTGTCGTTGCCGCCGCGTTCCAGTTGTTCGACGGGTGGCAGGCGATCCTTGCCGGGTTGTTGCGCGGACTGTCCGATACCCGCACGCCGTTCGTGCTGGCCGTCGTCGGTTACTGGATCTTCGGTTTCGGCACCGCATGGGTGCTTGGTTTCCACACGCCGCTTGGCGGATTGGGCGTGTGGATCGGGTTGGCCGTCGGGCTGATCGTCACGTCGCTGCTGCTCGGCTATCGCTGGCATGCACGCGAACGTCTCGGGCTTGTCACGCAAGCGGGCTAGTTTCTGCACGGCTGGCTGCACCTGCGCCACCGTTCATCGCGAAAAAACTTGATGAATGGCGCTTGACGCACAGGTTCATGCGAACCATATCCGCCCCGCTGGCACTCTCATGACGGGAGTGCCAAAGATTAAAACCATCTAATTTTAGGAAGAGGTCATCATCATGGCATTCCGTCCGCTGCACGACCGCGTACTGGTCGAACGCATCGAAGCCGAGGAAAAAACCGCCGGCGGCATCATCATCCCCGACAGCGCCAAGGAAAAGCCCTCCGAGGGCCGCATCGTGGCGATCGGTTCGGGCACCCGTTCCGAAAACGGCACGATCACCCCGCTCGACGTCAAGGAAGGCGATCGCGTCCTTTTCGGCAAGTGGTCCGGGACCGAAGTCAAGGTCGACGGCAAGGATCTGCTCATCATGAAGGAAAGCGACCTGCTCGGCGTCATGGCCTGAGCGAGTTCGACTTTTCCAACTGACAACAATTCCGACAAGGAGAATATATCATGGCTGCCAAGGACGTGAAATTTTCGCGTGACGCACGCGAACGCATCCTGAAGGGTGTCGATACCCTCGCCAACGCCGTTAAGGTTACGCTGGGCCCCAAGGGTCGCCACGTCGTGATCGACAAGAGCTATGGCGCACCCCGCATCACCAAGGACGGCGTTACCGTCGCCAAGGAAATCGAACTGAAGGACAAGTTCGAGAACATGGGCGCGCAGATGCTGCGCGAAGTCGCTTCGAAGGCGAACGACGCTGCCGGTGACGGCACCACCACCGCGACCGTGCTGGCTCAGGCCATCGTGCGCGAAGGCATGAAGTCGGTTGCCGCCGGCATGAACCCGATGGATCTGAAGCGCGGCATCGATCTCGCCGTGGCCAAGGTCGTCGATGACCTCAAGGCCCGTTCGAAGGAAGTTTCCGGCACGGCCGAAATCTCCCAGGTCGGCGTCATTTCCGCCAATGGCGACAAGGCAGTCGGCGAAAAGATCGCCGAAGCCATGGAAAAGGTCGGCAAGGAAGGCGTGATCACCGTCGAAGAAGCGAAGGGTCTCGAATTCGAGCTCGACGTCGTCGAAGGCATGCAGTTCGACCGCGGCTACCTGTCGCCCTATTTCGTGACCAACGCCGAAAAGATGACCGTCGAACTGGATGATCCTTACATCCTGATCCACGAAAAGAAGCTGTCGAACCTGCAGGCGATGCTCCCGATCCTGGAAGCAGTCGTCCAGTCGGGTCGTCCGCTGCTCATCATCGCCGAAGACATCGAAGGCGAAGCGCTCGCAACGCTCGTCGTCAACAAGCTGCGTGGCGGCCTGAAGATCGCGGCCGTCAAGGCTCCGGGCTTCGGCGATCGTCGCAAGGCGATGCTGCAGGACATCTCGATCCTGACCAACGGCGAAATGATCAGCGAAGACCTCGGCATCAAGCTCGAGAACGTGACGCTGGCCATGCTCGGCCAGGCCAAGAAGATCTCGATCGACAAGGACAACACCACGATCGTCGATGGCGCCGGCAATGCCGACGACATCAAGGCTCGCGTCGAGCAGATCCGCGCCCAGGTCGAATCGACCACGTCGGACTACGACCGTGAAAAGCTGCAGGAACGTCTGGCCAAGCTGGCCGGCGGTGTTGCCGTGATCAAGGTCGGCGGTGCTTCGGAAGTCGAAGTGAAGGAACGCAAGGATCGCGTCGACGACGCACTGCACGCAACCCGCGCCGCTGTCGAAGAAGGCATCGTCCCGGGCGGCGGTACCGCGCTGCTGTACGCCACGAAGGCTCTCGAAGGGCTCAAGGGCGACAACGACGACCAGACCCGTGGTGTCGACATCATCCGTCAGGCCATTCTGGCGCCGATTCGCCAGATCGCCCAGAACGCCGGCTTCGACGGTGCGGTCGTTTCGGGCAATCTCCTGCGCGAAGGTGACGAAACGCAGGGCTTCAACGCGGCGACAGACGTCTACGAAAACCTCGTGGCTGCTGGCGTGATCGACCCGACCAAGGTCGTGCGCATCGCACTGCAGGACGCGGCTTCTGTCGCCGGCCTGCTGATCACCACCGAAGCGGCGATCTGCGACGTCGTGGAAGACAAGCCTTCGATGCCGGCAATGCCCGACATGGGCGGCATGGGCGGCATGGGCTTCTAAGCCACGCGCCACTACGCACGAAAAAGGGGGCCGTCGGAGAGATCCGGCGGCCCTTTTTCGTGAGCGCGCGCGGCAGGTCGATCCGCCGGGTCGCAGTCGCAGGCACAGTCGCATTCAGGGTAAGTAGCTGGTGATAGGTGAATAAACGCGGGGGCAATTCGTTCTTCGCGGGCACTTTTGCCGGTATCGCGCGTTCAACATGGAGACGGAATCAACAAACAACGAAGGAATTTCCATGCGCCTTCCGCATAAGGCCCACCTTGCGATCGTCGACGGCGAAGGCTTCGTGCTTTTGCGCAACGATGGTTCGCCCGACGCGCCGAGCTTGAGCGAAGTCGCCAAGCCGGATCTGACCGCGACGAATTTCAGCGCGGGCGTGCGTCATCAGGATGATGGCGGCCAGAAGACGGGCAGCACCGATCTGAACGAGTTGGCCCATGCCGCCGCGGTGTCGGAATGGCTGAATGCCGCCGTGCTTGACGGCACGATCGAGAAGATCGGCATCGCCGCCGACCCCAAGACGCTGGGCGAGATGCGCCGCCATTATCACAAGAATCTTGAGGCCGCGATCATCGGCGAAGAAGCCAAAACGCTGACGGGTGAACCGTTTGCACGCATCGAAAAGACCCTGCTTGCTCAGGATTGAGCAGACGGCTTACAAAGACCACCAAGTGAAGCGAGGGTTGCAATTCGCAAAGATGGATAATGGGGTCGCAATTGCGCGACAAACGCATGCTGCAAACGAAGTCGGGTCGGCGCAGGTCAACAGTGGCCATGCGCCGACCGCGCGTTTGACGACGCCGCGTTTCGCCCTGCGGGAGCGGTCGCGTCAAGAGCATGAGGCGACCGAGGCGGCCTTCGCGCCGTTCGATATTTCGCGCCCGGATCATTACCGCGCGTTCCTAACCGCGCATGCGACTGCGCTGCCACGGCTGGAACTCGCGGTTACGGGGCGTGGCTGGTCGTCCTGGCAGCCGCGTTATCCGTTCATTGCCGACGACCTTGCCGCGTTGGACGCGCCCCTTCCGGTGCCGATGATCGCATCCGATGCGTCGCCCGTTGCGGCATGGGGCGTCCAATACGTTCTCGAAGGGTCGAAACTCGGCGGTCGCATGCTATCTGCGCGCCTGCCGCATGGATCGCCTTGCCGTTACCTTGCCGCCGCAGCCGATATGTCCGCCCGATGGCAGGAATTCTGCGCCGCGCTCGACGCAGAAGCTGCCTTGGGCGGCCCCGGCTGGCTGGACGAGGCGACCGAGGCGGCTATAGAAACTTTCCAGACGTTCCGTCGGGCAGCCGATGCGTTAGCGGGGGACCTTCCTTGACGATTGGTGATCTGGGGTCGCGCTCCGTCGACCTTACCAACTGCGATCGCGAGCCGATCCACATACCCGGTTCGATCCAGCCGTTCGGCTTCCTGATCACCGTGGGCGCCGACTGGATGATCCAGCGCGCGGCCAATACCGAAGCCTATTTCGGGATCGAGCCGTTAGGTCTGCTGGGCCGTCCGCTGGCCGAACTGTTCCTGCCCCATTCGATGAAATCGCTGCGGGGTCGTGCCTCGCACTTGCGTGGCGACGATGCGGTCGAACGCATCTTTTCGCTGCGCTTGCTAGAGGGCGGCAGGACCTTTGACGTTGCGATCCATTTTTCCGATCGGTCTATCGTCATCGAATGCGAACCTGCCCGCGGCGACGAGATCGAGATTTCCTCGCTCGTGCGCAGCATGGTCACCCGGGTGCAGCGGGCCGATTCGATCCAGTCGATCCTGCGCGAAGGGGCGCGACAGGTTCGCCTCCTGACGGGGTTCGACCGGGTCATGGTCTATCGCTTCGCTCCCGGTGGATCGGGCGAGGTCGTGGCGGAGGCGCTGGAACCGGGCATCGACAGCTTCCTCGGCCTCAATTTCCCGGCATCGGACATACCGCAACAGGCCCGCACGCTTTACGTGCGCAACGTGTTTCGCATCATCGCCGATGTCGACGATGTCCCCTGCCCGATCGAACCGCGCGAAGACGGCGAACCGCTTGACCTTTCGCTGTCGTTGTTCCGGTCGGTTTCACCGATCCACGTCGAATATCTTAAGAACATGGGCGTACGCGCGTCGCTGTCGATATCGATCATCATCGGCGGCAAATTGTGGGGACTGTTCGCCTGTCACCATTACAGCCCGCGCCTGCCCAGCTTTGCCGAGCGCAGTGCGGCGGAGCTGTTCGGCCAGATGTTCTCGCTTCTGGTCGAAAGCCGCCTCAATGCGGAAATTACCGCCTATGAGGACAAGGCTCGCAAGGTTGCCGACCGCCTGATGGCCGCCGCGGCGCAGGACAGCGACCGGTTGAGCGATGCGCAATGGATGGGCGACCTCGTGCTGGACGCCATTCCCGCCGACGGCGTGGGCGTTTTCGTGGACGACAGGCTTTCGCTCAGCGGCTTGACCCCGAACGAGGACCAGTTTCGCGCCCTCGTCGGTTCGCTCAATCGGCGGGAAGCGGGCCAGATTTTCACGACCAGCCGGATCGGCGATGTCCTGCCCGAAGCGCGGACTTACGCGCACAAGGCCGCAGGCCTGCTCGCCATTCCGATTTCGCGCCGTCCGCGCGATTACGTCGTCCTGTTCCGGGCCGAACGCCTGCGCTCCGTCCGCTGGGCCGGAAGCCAGGACAAGGATATCGAGTACGGTCCCAATGGCCCCCGCCTGACCCCGCGCAAAAGCTTCGAGGAGTGGTCCGAACTGGTCAGCGGCGAGGCCGAACCGTTCCGCGATTCCGAACTGCGCGTGGCCGAAGCCCTTCGCTCCACCTTGCTGGAGGTCGTACTACGACTGACCGAAGCGGCGAGCGAGGAACGACGCAAGTTCGCCGAACAGCAAAAACTGCTCATCAGCGAGCTTAACCATCGCGTGCGCAATATCCTCGCTCTGATCCGCGCACTGATGGGCCAGACCAGCCGCGACGCGGGCGACGTCGACAGTTTCGTCGCGACGCTCGATTCCCGTATTCAAGCACTGGCCCGCGCGCACGATCAGTTGACTGCCGACCAATGGGGCCCAGCCCGGCTGGAAGACCTGATCGAAACCGAGGGCAGGGCCTATTTCCAGCCGGACCGTCAGGCGATCCGCATGACCGGGCCCGATGTCGCGATCACCCCCGATGCGTTCACCGTCATGGCGCTCGTCATGCACGAACTTGTCACCAATGCCGCGAAGTACGGCGCGCTGAGCGATAGCGGAACGGTCCATGTGGCGTGGGAGATCGATCCCGACGGCGCTCTCGTCATCGACTGGCGCGAAATCGGCGGACCTGCCGTCATGCCGCCCAAGCGGCGCGGCTTCGGCACGACGGTGATCGAAACGTCGATCCCGCACGAACTGGGAGGTGAGGCGAAGACGTTTTACAAGATGGCCGGGTTCGAAGCGCGTTTCGTCTTGCCCGAACGCTACATCGCCAGCTCCCGAGAACGGGATGAGCAGACGAAGAAAATCGCCGCTCCGAGCAAGGGCGATGGCGATTTCGTGCGTGGCAAGAAAGTGCTGTTGGTCGAAGACAGTGCCCTGATCGCGATGGACGCCGAGGACTCGCTGCGCGAAATGGGTGCGGCCGATGTCGTTCTTGCGGCAAGCAACGGCGTTGCGGCCAAGGCGCTTGATGCAGGCGGGATCGAACTCGCCGTGCTCGACTTCAATCTGGGTCGCGAAAATTCGATGCCGACGGCTGAGCGATTGATGGAAGCGGGCATCCCGTTCCTGTTCGCATCGGGCTATGGCGGAGAAGGAACCATTCCCGAACGCTTTGCCGACGTGCCGATGATCGTGAAGCCTTACGGTACCGATCAGATGCAGCAGGCCATCGCCGAACTGGCGGCCAGGGCGGCCGGATCGGAATAGCTCAGGCCGACGGCATCTGCTGGCTGGCGCAGTGGAAGCTGCCGCCGCCGGCCAGCACGGCCCCTGCCTTCAATCCGATCACCTGCCGCTCTGGAAACAGCTCCGCGACGGCGGCGACACCATCGTCGTCGTGCAGGCTGCCATATGTCGGCACAACGACCAGATGCGTCGTGATCGCAAAGTTCATGAAGCTTGCAGGCTCCACGAAGTCGCCCGAGGTGATCAGGCCCGGCGATGGGACGTCGGCGATCCGCAGTCCGAAATCCCGCGCCCGCGCCCGCGCATCGGCATAGATCGCGCGATTGGGGTCGTCCGCGCCCGTGGGCAATGGCAATGCGATGCGCCCCGGAGCCACGAAGCGGGCAAGATTGTCGACATGGCCGTCGGTGTGATCGTTGAGCAGACCCTCGCCAAGCCACAACACCCGGTCCATGCCAAGATCGCGGCAAAGCGCCGCCTCGATCTCGTTGCGGTTCATGCCGGGATTGCGGTTGGGGTTCAGCAGGCACTGTTCGGTCGTGACCGCCAAGCCGGTGCCGTCGCCGTCGATGGCTCCGCCTTCGAGTATCCATTCGCTCTGGCTCACGGCGAGGCCCGCATCGGTGGCCAGTTCGGCGCCTATCGTCTGGTCGCCTCTCATCATGTATTTGCCGCCCCAGCCGTTAAAGCCGAATCGCCGCGCCAAGCGATGCCCCGCGCCGTCGCCGACCACCAGCGGTCCGGTATCGCGCAACCAGATGTCGCCATACGTCCGTCGTTCCAGCCGCACCGCCGCGCTGGCCAATTGCCTTGCCCGCATCTCGTTGGCCCCGTCGCGGACGATCAGCCGGACTTCCTGCCCGCTGTCGGCCACCGCGCTGGCAAAAGCGGCGATTTCTTCCTGCGCTTCGGCAAGGACGCCCGGCCATTCCGCCGGATCATGCGGGAAACCGATCCACAGCCAATCTTGCGGGTGCCATTCGGGCGGCATGCGCCATGTCGTGTCGGTCATGCGGAATGTCTCTTGTGCGTCATGGTGGGCGGCGTTCCGCGCCGCGGTGCCAGAGCGGGGGGCGGGGGGCAAGCATCTCGCGGGGCGTTGTTTGTTGTGATAGCACGTACGACCATGATCAACCGCCCATCGCACATCGCGCTCGCCCTTGCTTTCACGCTTTGCGCCTGCAACGGCGGGGGCGATCCGGCTCCTGAGCCGACTGCCAGCGATAGGGCCGTGGCGATCGACGAAGACGCCGCGTTGCCCGCGCTCCCCATTGATGCCGCAGAGCAGGACGAGACCGGTTTCCCGGCCAGTTTTCGCGCGCTGGGCACCGAACCGTTCTGGGCCGTCCATGTCAGCGAAGGACGGCTGCGCTACATGACGCCCGAAGATCAGCAAGGCCAGTCGCTGGAATATACGCGCGAGCAGACCGGCAAGGACGAAATCGCGCTGACCGCCAAATTGGACGATCAGGACATGGTTCTGACCGGTCGGGTCGCCGAATGTTCGGACGGCATGTCCGACCGCGAATATCCCTATACCATCACGCTGACGATCGGCGAAGAGGTGCGCAAAGGTTGCGCGCGACCTATCGAACCCTGATCGATATACACTGGGCGGTGTGAGCCATTGGTTTGATGCAGTGCACCATAGTCCCGGCAGAAACTATCTTTTCCAAATTAGCTAACACCAGTGTTAGCAGTTATGCCATTGAAAACAATAACCACTTCCCGATAGTTGCAAAAACTGCACCCACTCTGCTCCTTTTCGCACTTGCGAACAGAGGCGAGGCAGCGCATCTAGGTCGGGCCTTACAGGCATCCTCTCCCAAACTTACACGGCCCGGTCGGTCTTTCCGCCCGGGCCTTTTTTTGTCCGTTTTTTGCCGATCCGCGGCTCCATCGAAACATTGCCGGTTTGCAACGGAGGGAACCAGTTCCCATCTCGTCCTTTGAGTCCCCGCCCCATGGCGGGATCGCAACATAGACGAGGATACCCATCGCATGGCTGATGCAGAAGCGGCGATCGTACGCGAAGTGAAGCTACAGGTCGCAGCGGCGAAACAAGAAGAATCCGGCCATGGCATCGCGCGCATTCCGCGTACCGCCATGGCGACGCTTGGCATCACCGAAGGCGACGTGATCGAAATTCAGGGCAAGCGCATAACGCCTGCACGCGCTCTGCTGCCTTATCCAGAAGATGAGGGCCTCGACGTCATCCGGCTGGACGGGCTTGAACGCGGCAATGCCGAAGTGGGCTCGGGCGAGCATGTCTGCGTCCGCAAGGCCGAATCGCGCCCCGCCACCCGCGTCGTATTCGCCCCGGCCCAGCGCGAAATGCGCCTGCAGGGCCCGGCAGAGGCTTTGCGCCGCAACTTTTTCGGTCGCCCGCTCACTGCCGGCGATCTTGTCGCCACGCGCGGACAGCAGCGGGTGCAGGATATGCCGCCCGAAATCGCGCGCATGTTCAATGCGCCCGCCTACGCGTTGACGCAGATACGCCTGTCCGTCGTGGCCACCACGCCAAAGGGCATCGTACACATCGACGAACACACAGAAGTCGAGCTCAAGGCGGAATATGAAGAGCCGCGCGACGCGCGCGCCGCGGTCAATTACGACGACGTCGGCGGCATGAGCGAGACCATTCAGCAATTGCGCGAAATGGTCGAGCTGCCCCTGCGTTATCCCGAACTGTTCACTCGGCTTGGCGTGGATCCCCCCAAGGGCGTGTTGCTGCACGGCCCGCCGGGCACCGGCAAGACGCGGCTGGCGCAGGCCGTCGCCAATGAAAGCGAGGCGAATTTCTTCCTCATCAACGGGCCCGAAATCATGGGCTCGGCCTATGGCGAATCGGAAAAGCGCCTGCGCGAGGTGTTCGAAGAAGCCGAGAAGAACAGCCCGGCCATCGTTTTCATCGACGAAATCGATTCCATTGCGCCCAAGCGTGAAAACGTTTCGGGCGAGGCGGAGAAGCGGCTGGTCGCGCAGTTGCTGACGCTGATGGACGGGTTGCAGACCCGCTCCAACCTCGTTGTCATCGCCGCCACCAATCGTCCCGACGCGATCGACGAGGCGCTGCGGCGTCCCGGTCGGTTCGACCGTGAAATCGTCGTCGGCGTGCCCGATGAAAACGGACGGCGCGAAATCCTCGCCATCCACACCCGCGGCATGCCGCTGGCCGAAGATGTCGATCTCAAGGAGCTGGCGCGCACCACCCATGGTTTCGTCGGTGCGGACATCGCGGCATTGGCGCGAGAGGCCGCCATCGACGCGGTCCGCCGGATCATGCCGCGCATCGACCTCGATGCCCGAACGATCCCGCCCGAAGTGCTCGACGACCTCAAAGTCGACCGCGACGACTTCATGACCGCATTGAAACGCGTGCAGCCAAGCGCCATGCGCGAAGTGATGGTGCAGGCGCCGACGGTCGGCTGGGCCGATATCGGCGGGCTGGACGACGCGACCGAAATGCTGCGTGAAGGCGTCGAACTGCCGCTCAAGAACCCCGACGCGTTCAAGCGGCTTGGCATCCGTCCGGCCAAGGGCTTCCTGCTCTATGGTCCGCCGGGCACCGGCAAGACGCTGCTGGCCAAGGCCGTCGCGAAAGAGGCAGAGGCCAACTTCATCTCGATGAAGTCGTCCGACCTCCTGTCGAAATGGTACGGCGAAAGCGAACAGCAGATTTCCAAGCTGTTCGCCCGCGCCCGGCAGGTCGCGCCCTGCGTCCTGTTCATCGACGAGATCGACAGCCTTGTCCCCGCGCGCGGGTCTAGTGGTAACGAGCCGCAAGTCACTGCCCGCGTGGTCAACACGATCCTGGCCGAAATGGACGGGCTGGAAGAATTGCAGTCGGTCGTCGTGATCGGCGCAACCAACCGGCCGACGCTGGTCGACCCCGCGCTGCTTCGCCCGGGCCGGTTCGACGAGCTGATCTATGTCGGGGCACCGAGCGAGCCGGGACGCCTGCACATCCTGAAGATCCACACCGGCGAAATGCCGCTGGCCGCCGATGTCGACCTTGCCGCCATCGCCAAGGGAACCGACCGTTACACCGGCGCGGACCTCGAGGACGTGGTCCGGCGTGCAGGCCTGAACGCCATCAGGCGCGAAGGTGCCGGAGTAACCGAGGTCAACAAGGCGGACTTCGACGACGCGCTCAAATCCTCGCGGCCCACGGTCACCGACCAGATGGCCAGCGAATACGAAAAGATGCGTGGCGAACTGAAACGGCGCGCGGCGGAAATGAATCCCATCGGCTTCGTGACGCCGGGCATGTTGACGCCGACCCGCGACAACAAGCACGAATAATCCGGCACCGACCAACAAGCAAAAGGCCCGCTCCCATCGAGCGGGCCTTTTTTCGTGTCATGCCAATATTCTTCGGGCCAATATTCTTCGGGCCAAAATCGTTCAGGTGAATTTCGGGCCGATCTCGTTGCCGGGCACCGCTGCGGGCGGAGGGCGCATTCGCTCGATCGCGTCGGGCATGGTGCGCCGCAGCCAGTCCATCATCGTCTCGCGGATCGCAACGCGCAGGTCCCAGATCTCTGCCGCATTGCGCGCGCTCATGACCAGTCGCAGTTCCATCGCCTGTACCGAAGTTCCGGTGACCTGAAGGTGTTGGACCCGCCCGTCAAACAGCGGATGGTCGGCTACTTGCCGTTCGAATTCGGCGCGGATCGGGGCGATGTCGGTAACGGGATCGATATAAAGCAGGACGGACCCCAACAATTCCGCGCCCTGCTTGGTCCAGTTTTGAAAGGATTCCTCGAGGAATTTCGATGTCGGCACGACCAATCGTCGTTCGTCCCACGTTCGCACGACGACGTAAGTCGTCTTGATATCCTCGATCCGGCCCCATTCCCCATCGACAACGACGACGTCATCGATGGAGATCGGTTCGGTAATCGCCATCTGCAGACCCGCAATCAACGACTTCAACGCCGGCTGGGCCGCCGCGCCGACGGCAAGCCCGGCGAGACCCGCCGAAGCCATCAACGTCACCCCGATGTCGCGAACGCCCGGAATCGACAGCAGCATCAGGCCGACCGTGACGAAGATGATCAGCGCCGTACCGATGCGGGAAAAGATCGCCAATCGCGTGCGCTTGCGCCGTGCCAGCCGGTTGTCGGCCACGGTGATATCGGCCCGCTCGGTCATCGCATGGATAAATGCATGCATGATCGACAGTGCTATCCACCCGACAAGCGCGGGCATAAGAAACCCGGCAACCTTTTCCCAGACTTCGTCCAGCGCCGGTATTTCCCGTGCGGCGAGCACGAGAGCGAGCGCGATGAGGGCATAGCGCGATGGACGCGCCAGCCTGCGCACCAGGAGATCGTCGGTCGTGCTCGTGCTGCTGTTCGCCACTCGCCGCAACAGCTTGAAGATAAGGCGATGAGCCAACAGCGCCGTCAGGATCGCGATCGCTGCGGCAAGCGCTGCGACGGTGGTTTCGCGCACGAGCTCCGGCTGATCTGCGAACAGGTTTTTCAGCATGTCCATGACGCCGCGCCTACTATGCTGGTTTGCAACGGGCAAGGATGGGCGAGCTCTGCGTTGCTAGCCGGCCGCAACATCCCCATCGCGCCAGTGGACTTACGCGGGGTGGGGAAGCCGCATGGTGACCGCCATGCCATCGCTTTCGAACGTGCGCTCGAACGTCCCGCTCAACTGGCGTGCGCTGCTCTGCATCAGCATCGTGCCGAACCCTTCGCGACCACTGGGCGGCGTCGGCGTTGCGGAAGTTTCCCGCCAGTTCAGCGCCAGCTCACGCGCCGCACCGTCGCCAATGAAGCGCCAGTCAATCGCGATGTGCCCGCCTTCTTGCGACCATGCGCCATATTTCACCGCATTGGTCGCCAGTTCGTGGAGGACAAGGCCCAGCGGCGTCGCCTCACGCGACGTCATCGTCACCTCCGGCCCCGAAATTTCGACCGGGTTCCGTTCCGACAAATATGGAGCAAGCACCTTTTCGATAAGCACGCGCATGCTGGCATTGCCGTCGGCGTCCTTGCCCTGCGTCGCTTCGTGCGCGTCGAGCAACGCGTGGATACGCGCGGCAATACCCTCCGTCACAGGCTTCGCATCGGGCTGATCCCGCGCGCTCATCCGCACGATGGCGAGCACGACCGCGAACAGGTTTTTCACCCGGTGGTTCAATTCGTGGGCCAACAGGTCGGCACGGTCGCGCGCCTCGGCAAGATCGCGGGCCTGTTCGGCCTGCGCTTCGGCGTGGGTTGCTCGCACGGTCTGCCACAAACCGAGAGCCAGCGAACCGAGCGTGAGCAGCAGCGTGAGCGACAGCAGGGGGAGGATGCGGTATTCCGCCGTCGCCGCCTTGGTTACTGCCTTGGCCAGCAGCCCCTGCTCGATGCCCTCCATCTCGGTCAACGCATCGCGCAAACGTTCCATCGCCAGACGACCGTCGTCGGAAAGTATCCGTTGCTGGGCGCCGCGGATGTCGCCCTGCTGGATCATGGCGATCGTCGTGCCAAGCTCGGCGAACTTTTCATCCCCGCGACGGGTGATTTCCGCAAGCAGCTGATCCTGCCGGGTGTCGACGGTGTCTTGGCGGATTTTGCTTTCCAGCCGCTCCACCGCGCGGGGATAGAGCGTCCTGCCGAATTCGTAACTGGCCAGGTACCGCTGGTCGAGGGTGATGAAATAGCCGCGCTGACCGGTTTCGGCGTTGGTCGCGGCACGGTCGATATCGCGCAGCGCAGTCATGATTTCGCTGGTGCGGCTCGCCTGTTGGCGCTGCGCCCGTTCGCTGTTGATGGTCGACCAGACGAGCATCAGGCTGACAACAAGGCCGACGGCGGTCAGCACGAACACCAGAAGCGCCGAAAAACGACGTCTGCCCTTCAACCCGCGATTGCGCGGAGGAGACATTCCCGATTGCGACACCAGAAGCCTGCTTTCCCGTCAATGAGTTGGTCTGCTTAACCGTCCTCGCCCGTACTGTCTGTTAAAATCACTCAAGATCAATGCGATTGACGCCATGTTGATATTGAAGCGCCGCTTTCCATCCACATCAATGCGCCTCTCCCCACGATTTTCCGCTGCCGATATCGATGCCCAGTGGCACGTCGAGCGCAACCGACGGCAGCGCGGCTTCGGCCATAACCCGTTCGATGATCGGGCTGGCCGCGGCGACATCTCCTTCGGGAAGTTCGAAAACGAGTTCGTCGTGCACCTGCAACAGCATCCGCACGCCCCCACCGTCCTTATTGGGCCCCAACCCGGCATCGGCGAGCGCGGGCAACATGCGCACCATCGCGCGCTTGATGATGTCGGCGCTCGTGCCCTGGATCGGCGCGTTGATCGCGGCGCGTTCGCTGCCCTGTCGTTCGGCCTGGTTCTTGGAATTGATGTTCCGGAAGTGCGTCTTGCGGCCGAACAGCGTTTCGGAATAGCCGGTTTCGCGCACCTTTTCCAAAGTCGTCACGATGTAGCGCTGAATGCCGGGGAAGCGTTCGAAGTACCGGTCGATTACGGCCTGCGCCTCGTCTGCCTCTACCCCCAACCGTCCGGCAAGTCCCCAGCGCGAAATGCCATACAGGATCGCGAAATTGATCGTCTTGGCCTGCGCGCGGGTGTCGCGAGTCACTTCGCCATACATTTCGCGCGCGGTGCGGGCGTGGATGTCCTCGCCATTGGCAAACGCCTCTTTCAAGGGGGGCACGTCGGCCATGTGCGCGGCAAGGCGCAGCTCGATCTGGCTGTAGTCGGCCGACAGCAGGACGTGGCCATCTTCGGCGACGAACGCCTCGCGGATGCGGCGGCCGCTTTCGGATCGGATCGGGATGTTCTGAAGGTTCGGATCGGTCGACGACAGGCGTCCGGTCTGCGCACCGACAAGGCTGTAGCTGGTGTGGACGCGGCCCGTTCGTGGGTTGATCGCCTGCTGCAATGCCTCGGTATAGGTTGATCGCAACTTCGACAATTGCCGCCAGTCCAGCACGCGCGCGGCCAGATCGGCCCCTTGCGCGGCCAGTCCTTCCAGCACCGACTGGTCGGTCGAATACTGGCCGCTCTTGCCCTTTTTCCCGCCCTTGTAGCCCATCTTTTCGAACAGGATGTCGCCAAGCTGCTTCGGACTGCCGACGGTGAATGGCTCACCCGCCAGTTCGTGAATTTCCTTTTCCAGCGTGTCGCACTGCCCGCCGAACTCCGCGGACAGAGACGCGAGCCGGTCGCGGTCGACCTTGATCCCTTCGCGCTCCATCCCGGCGACAACCGGGATCAGCGGACGGTCGACATGTTCGTAGATGCGGGCCGCGCCCTCGTCCGTAACGCGCTGGCGCAGCACTTTCCAAAGTCGCCATGTCACGTCCGCGTCCTCGGCGGCATATCGCGTTGCCTTGTCCAGCGGGACGGCGCTGAACAGGATCTGCTTCTTGCCGGTGCCGCAGATGTCCTTGAACGTCAGCGTGGTGTGACCAAGATGCGTTTCGGCCAGCGAATCCATGCCGTGCGCATTGCCGATCCCGCCCCCGCCACGCCCGGCGTCGAGGTCGAAGGACAGGATCATCGTGTCTTCGACCGGGGCCATCGCGATGCCGTGCCGGGCCAGCACGTTGATGTCGTACTTGATGTTCTGCCCGACCTTCAGCACCGCGTCGTCTTCCAGCAGCGGCTTCAATTTCGCGATCGCGACGTCCATCGGAACCTGCGCCGGCTTTTCGTCGAACATGTCGTCGCTGCCATGGCCCAGCGGAATGTAACAGGCATCGTTGGGGCCGAGAGCGAGGCTGACGCCCGCAAGTTCGGCCCGCATCGCGTCCAGCGACGAGGTTTCGGTGTCGATGGCGACCGCATGGGCGGCATGCGCCCGCGCGATCCACGCATCCAGCCGCTCCACCGTCTGCACGCATTCATAGGCGTCGAGATCGACCGCCGGCCATTCGGGCAGCGGTTGGCGTTGGGCGCCCGGTGTGCCCTGCGCGCCTGCCGAGCCGTTCACGACCTTAGCCGGGTTCAGGTCGGTGGGCCGCGACGGGCTGCCCGCGCCCGCGCCCAGCCGTTTGAGCAGCGACGTGAAACCGTGCGACGACAGGAATTCGGCCAGCGGTTCTGGCGGAATACCATCCAGCTCGAATTCCTCCAGTGGCATGGGAAGATCGCAATCCTCCTTCAGCTGCACCAGTTCGCGCGACAGGCGGGCCATGTCCGCGTGCTCGATCAGGTTTTCCTGCATCTTGGATTTCTTCATGCCCGGCGCGGCGGCCAGCACGGCTTCGAGCGTGCCGTATTCGTTGATCAACTTCGACGCGGTCTTCGGCCCGATGCCGCGCACCCCCGGCACGTTGTCGACCGCATCGCCCATCAGCGCCAGCACGTCGCCCAGCTGTTCGGGCCGCACGCCGAACTTTTCCTCGACCTCTGGAATGTCGATGCGCGCGTTCTTCATCGTGTCGAGCATGTCGATGCAGCCGCCCTCGACGCCATCGTCGGGTTCTTCGCATCGGCCGACAAGCTGCATCAGATCCTTGTCCGATGAAACGATCGTCACGTCCCAGCCCTTGCGCGTCGCGGCGCGGGCATAGGAGGCGATGAGATCGTCGGCCTCCAGCATTTCTTCCTCGATGCACGGCAGGCTGAACGCCCGGGTCGCATCGCGGATCAGGGGGAATTGCGGAACGAGGTCTTCCGGCGGCGGCGGGCGATTCGCCTTGTAGTCGGGGTAGAGATCGTGGCGGAACGACTGCGACGCCTTGTCCAGGATGACGGCAAGATGCGTCGGCCCTTCGGCATCGTCGAGATCCTGCGCCAGCTTCCACAGCATCGTCGTATAACCGTAGACCGCACCCACCGGCGTGCCGTGCGGGTTCGTCAGCGGCGGCAGCCGGTGATAGGCGCGAAAGATATAGGCAGAGCCGTCGACGAGGTAGAGGTGCGGTTTGCGCGGTTTTCCCGCGGCATCCGTAACGACGGGGGTTGCGGCTTCCTTTGGCGCGGCGGCGGGAGCGTCGGTCGGGGCATCGGTTTGGGTTTCTTCCATCGCGGTGGAGTAGCAGCGCGGACGCCGAAGGTCAGCGAACATTTGCGCAAAGCGGTCGCTCTGCCGTTGAAAAAACCTGCCCCTGAGCCCCAATCTTGCCGCAAAGCGCCATACTCTCGACATGATCCCCTGCCATAAGGATCGTGGCGTTTTGTGCGAAACGCTTGCATCCTCCTATTCTTGCGCCTATTTATGTGCGCAGAGACTGGCTCCTTTGGGGTTGGCCTTGCGTGATCGAGGGGTCTCGTCACGTAAAAAACGAAACAAGGATGCATATTCATGCGCAAGATCATTTTCGCCGCCGCTGTTGCCGGCGCTGCTCTCTCGCTCACCGCTTGCTCGGAAAAGACCGAAGAAGCTGCTGAAACGACCGTTGATGCGGCTGCCGAAGACACTGCTGAAAACGTGGACGTTGCTGCTGAAGCCGTTGACGAAGCCGTTGCTGACGCCGCCAATGGCGCCGACGAAGCAGCTGCCGAAGTCGAAGCCGAAGTGCAGAACGAGCCCGAAGCCGAAGCTCAGGCTGACTAAGCTTCAGCTTTCTGCTGAAAACGAAGGGGCGCGGGAAGCTTTGCTTTCCGCGCCCTTTTCGCGTCCGCCGTTCACGTTTGAAAATATCCCGCACTAAGCCCTGTCGGGTAGCCTAGTTGGGAAGCCTAGTCGGTGATGCGTGCGAAAACCGCCGCGCCGCCGCGCCGCCGGATCGGGTCGCGCCTATCCGCTGCAACCTGAGCCTCACCACCGGTCGCGGGTTCGGGTTTGCTCGTCGCTGGCGCAGCCGACACGGGCATCAACCCGTCGATAACGGCTAGTGCCTCGCCCAGCCTTGGGGCGGCTATGGCATAGAACACCTGCTTCCCCTCCCGCCGGGTTGCCACCAGCTCCGCCTTGCGCAGCACGCCCAGCTGCTGCGACAAGCCCGGCTGGGCGATGCCGGTCATTGCCTCGATCTCTCCGACAGCGCGTTCGGCGTCGCGTAATGCCGACAGGATCTGCAACCGCGTGCCATGTGCGATTGCCCGCAGCAATTCTGCCTCCGCCTCGCGGTCGCGCGATGCGATCGGGTCGGGCCTGCCCGTCACTTGTCGGCTTTCGTGAAGAACCAATCGGTCGGCAAGGTTCCGCTCAGCGCATCGCTCGCCATTTCGCGCGGCGCCTTGAACAGTGGATCGCCCGGTTGCCAGTCCGCCGGGGCCAGAACGTCGCCGTTTTGCGTGTGCTGGAGCGCTTGCAGTAGACGCAGCAGTTCGGGGATCGATCGCCCGACATTGGCGGGATAGCTGGTCGAAGCCTGCAACACGCCGTCGGGATCGATGAAGCAGGTCATGCGCATTGCACCGGCGTCCTGCGCGCCGCGACCGATCATGCCATAGGCGCGCGCAATTTCCATCGTCGGGTCTTCGACCACCGGGAACCCGACCGTCTCGCCCGTCAGGTCGTGGATCATGCGGATCCATGCGAGATGGGAATAGAGACTGTCCGCTGAAATCCCGATCAGCGCACAATCAAGCTTTTCGAATTCACCCGCCGCGCGGGCCAGCGCCACGAATTCGCTGGTGCAGACCGGGGTGAAGTCCGCCGGGTGGGCGAACAGCATGAGCCAACGGCCGCGAAAATCGGCAAGGTCGACAGGACCTTGCGTGCTGCGCGCAGAAAACCGCGGTGCCGGCTCGCCAAGCCGGAGCGGTGGTCGTTCAGGCTGTGCTTCCATCGTCTGGTCCCTTGGCATCGCCAGACAATTACACGATTAGGTCATTTGCGAAACTGTCAATTTACCGAAGCGTTGCGCGCTCTTGCAAGGCCGGGCGGCGACGTGCAGACGGGCTGCCGCGAAACAGGAGATCAGCAATGCACGACGGCGACCTTTACCAGCGTTTCGCGCAGAGTTTTGCGCGCTTTGCGGACAAGGTCGCAATCGAGGCGGATACGCGCGACTGGACCTATCGCGAACTTGACATGGCGGCGGGACGGCTGGCCACAAGGCTTGGCGAACGGGGGGTTGCGGCGGGCGAACGGGTGCTGGTGCAAACCGCAAAATCGGTCGAGACGGTCGTACTCTATCTCGCCACATTGCGAATCGGTGCAATCTATCTGCCGCTCAATGTCGAATACACCGAGGCGGAGCTGGCCTATTTCGTGGCCGATGCCACCCCGGTTATCGCAGTTTGCCAGGACGAATCGCGCGACCTGTTCCGGCGCATCGGGGGCGACAAGCTGGCGATTGCGACGCTTGATGAACTGTTCACCGACCTGCCCGATGGTCTTGCCCCGCCTGTCGCGCGTCAGCCCGACGATATCGCGGCAATCCTTTACACGTCCGGCACGACCGGCAAGCCGAAGGGCGCGATGCTGACCCATCGCAACCTGATTTCGAACGCAGAGACGCTGGTCGAATTCTGGCGTTTCACGTCCGAAGACCGCCTGATCCATGCCTTACCTATTTTTCACGTCCATGGCCTCTTCGTGGCGCTGCACTGTGCGCTGTTTTCGGGCGCGACGATCATTTTCCAGGCGAAATTCAATGCACGGGCCGTGATCGCGGCAATGGCCGATGCGACCGTAATGATGGGCGTGCCCACGTTTTACACGCGCCTGCTGGGCGAAGCCGATTTCACGCGGCAGGCGACGTCGAAAATGCGGCTGTTCGTATCCGGGTCTGCCCCCATGTCCGCCGACGTTCACCGCGCATTCGAAGCACGAACCGGCCACCGCGTGCTCGAACGTTATGGCATGACGGAAACCGGGATGCTGACCAGCAATCCCTATGACGGTGAGCGCAAGGCGGGCTTCGTCGGCCCGCCACTGCCCGGCGTGTCGGTGCGCATCGCAAGCGAAGATGGATCGCCGCTATCCCAAGGCGACGTCGGCATCGTGGAGGTAAAAGGCCCCAATGTCTTTGCCGGATACTGGCAGATGCCCGAAAAGACCGCATCGGAATTTCGCGAAGGCGGCTGGTTCATCACCGGCGACATGGGGCTGATTGACGCCGACGGCTATATCCAGCTTGTCGGTCGGGAAAAGGATCTGATCATCACCGGCGGGCTTAACGTCTATCCGGCGGAGGTCGAGGCGCTGTTGGACGATAGGGACGACGTGGCCGAAGCCGCCGTGATCGGCGTACCGCATCCCGATTTCGGCGAAGCTGTCGTCGCGATCGTTCGCGCGGCGGGCACCATCGATACCGATGCGGTGCGCGACGCGATGAAGCGCGACCTTGCGGGGTTCAAGGTGCCCAAACAGGTCATCGCGGTGGACGAACTGCCCCGCAACACGATGGGCAAGATCCAGAAAAAGCTGCTGCGCGAACGTTACGCCAGCCTTTATTCCTGAATTCAGCGAGCGCGGGTGTTGTCGTTCGTGGCGCTGGCGGCGATGCGCGGATTGGCGAACCCGCTGTAGAGCGTGCGCGTGATTTCCGCGATTCGCGCGTCGCGCTGCGGACGGCCGCCCTGACCGGTGACATAAATCGCCATCGCGATCACCCGTCCGTCGGGAAGCTTGACGAAACCGACGTCGCTGGCGGTATTGTTCAACGTGCCGGTCTTGTGACCGAAACTTGTGCCTGTCGGCAGCCCGGCCTTGATCCGGCCTCTTCCGGTGACGGTGCGGGTCATCGCGCCGATGACCACGTCGCGGCTCGACTGGCTTAGCCACTGCCCTTGATAAAGACCGGCGACCAGCTTCACCATTTCTTCGGGCGGGGTCGAATCGCGCACGTCGACGGTCGTGGCGGGATCGAATTCGCCATCGTCACGCACCAGCGTCGCGATGTCACGGTCGATGCGCGTCTTCTGGAATCCGTGCGCGCGAAGCCACTTGGTCACTTCGGCGGGACCGCCGACGGCCTTCAACATTGCGTCGGTCGCGGCGTTGTCGCTGCGCGTGATCATCATTTCGATCAGGCTGCGCGCGCTCAATTCCATGCCGGGCTTTACCGGCGCGACCGATGTTGAAAACGCGCGCGACGCGACCGGAATCATCAGCGGGTACTTGCTGTCGAGCCTGTAGATGCCCTTGTCCACGCCCGCGAGGAACGTCGCGGCGATCGCGATTTTGGACGTGCTGGCCATCGGGAAGGACTGATCGCCAAGGATCGACACCGACTGCCCCGTCGACAGGTCGAGCGCGGCCACGCCGATCCGTCCCTTGTCCGGGCGCGCAACGGCGAATAGGTTTTGTTTCAGCCCAGTACCGACCATGACGTCGGCCTGCCGCCCGTCGAGCACCGAGCCGTTGGGCCCGTTGATGAATGCCTCGAAAGTCTCGGGAAACTTTTCGGCGGCCGCGTCCTGCGCCTGAACGGCGGACGCGCCCAGCAATAGGGCAGGCAGGGTGAGCGCGGTCAGTGCCGCACGGCGAAGATTGCGAATTTTCAGTCCCATCATGGTTCCACGCCTAGCACGGATCAGATTGTGTCAAGATTAACCGAAATTGCGCCACGCTCAAGCACTTGATGCAGGGCTGTTCAAAACCGGAGCAATCGCCAGTCCCAGTCAAGGTGCTCAATCGTCCCCTTCACCGCGATCGGGGACGCGCATCTGGCGGGCCTGCGCCTTGCGGCGCTTAAGGTTTTCGCGCAGTTGGCGGGCAAGCCTATCCTCACGCGTTTCGCGTGGGTTATCGGCCATGTCATGACCCTTTGCCGGTTCGTCCGTCATAGCCATCCTTTGGCATTGCGCGACGCCGGTCGCAAGCAGTGCAAGGCGGCGCTTGACAACAGGCACCCCCACCGCCAATAGCGCGCCCCTGCGGTCCGCCCGGCCCTGCTGCCGGCTTTTCAGGGATTCGCAAGATCGATGGCGCAAGCTGCTGTAGCTCAGTGGTAGAGCGCACCCTTGGTAAGGGTGAGGTCGGGAGTTCAATCCTCCCCAGCAGCACCATCGACCCTCCCGGCATGAGCGTGGCGATCGGCACCGGCACCCCAGCTTCGGGCGCATATGGTCCTTTGCGGCCCGTTAACCTTTTCGCTTTAGTCTGACTTGTGCTGTTAGTGCTTCGTTACACAGATGAAGAGTTCCGTCATCTCCATGACCGAGCTTCCTCTGCCGATTGGCGACGCGTAATTGCATGGAACACCGCACCGCCCCTGTTCGTCAGGACAAGCGCGGCGGCGCGAAGGGGATATGGGCATGTTCAAGCGGTTCTGGAAAGATGACAGCGGTGGGTCGGCGGCGGAATACGCTTTGATCCTGGCCGTGGTCGGCCCCGGCATCGGCGCGGCTGCGCTGGTCCTTGGCGCCAACGTCAAGCATTCCGGAGCGACTTTCGAAAGCGAACTGGATGGGACGACTGGCAGCACCACCACTACGACAACTGGCGGCACGACCACGACCGGCGGCACGACAGGTGGCACCACCGGAAGCGGCAATTCCGGCAGCCACGGAAGCTCCGGCACGTCCGGCAGCAACGGCAATTCAGGGCCCAAGAAATAGGTTTGCAACGTCACGCATTACGGAGATTCGCTGGCCGGATATCGCGCCTGTAATCACCGTAACGGCCAACGAAAATGGCGGGACGGATTGCTCCGGTCCCGCCATTTTCGTTTCAGCGACAGGTGCTCAGCACTTCGGGTGCTTGCCGATGTCGCGGATGTCGTAAACCCGCCCGTCGGCGACCGTCACCTGAAGGCACTGGCCCGAATTCGGCCGGGCCCAGATGGTATATGCGGTCGAACCAGATTTAAATCCGTCGACATTGGCAAAGCCGCGTTCTTCGAGCACTCGGCCGAAATTTTGCGCGCGACCGCCCTCAAGGTCCTTGAACTGCGCCTTTTGCGCATAACCGCCGCTGCCGTGGTGATGGCTGGTGTTGTTCTTCCGCTGATCGACGCCCGCCTGATAGCCCGACGAATAGGCGTCCGACTTGTCGTGGTTGTGATACGCGACATTGTGCAGCCCGTCGGTATAACCTCGATCGTACTGCTTTTCCGCCTCTGCGTCGGACAGGTGCTGTTTGTCGTCGTGATGGTGCGACTTGTGGCTTAGCAAGGCGCCCAAAAGCGCGGCCCCTGCAACGGCGGCCACGGCGGTTCCGGCACCCGAACTTCCCTTGTCGGTATGGCCGCAATCCTGTGCCATCACGTCATTGATGGTCATGACTCGGCCGTCCATAACCTCGACCTGCACGCAGTCGCGGTCGCCGCTATGCCACCAATTGCTGGTACTCGATCCGCCGCCGCCCTTGTGGCCGTCGATGTACTTGAACCCGCGCGATGCCAGCTCGCCTTCGGCGCTGGACGCATGCATGCCGTCGATGTCGACCAACGAGCGTGCCTTGGTTGCCAGCGCGGGCGTCGCGGCAAGGCCGAACGCGGCGGCAATCGCACAGATGGAACCGGACGAACGAAAACGTGTCATGATCTTCTCCGCCTTCTTGAAGCACCGAACCACGGCGACTCGCACCGGGCGGCAAATTCAGCAGACTATGGGGACACGATCATGACATGGTCAACGATACCGGAAATTGGGTCAGCAATACGCGCAATGGCAGGTTATTGGCCGATTCCTGCCCCGCTACTGTTACGCTTTCAGCGCGCTCCATTCCGGGTTGCGCTGAAACGCGGTGACGACATAGCTGCACACCGGCTTGATCTTGAAGCCTTCCTCGCGCGCGTCGGCGATCAGCGCTTCGACCAGCTTTCCGGCCAATGATTTCCCGCGCAACGAAGGCGGCACGAACGTGTGGTCGGCGACCAGCACCTGGCCGTCGGCTTCCTTGCGATAGGTAAGCTCTCCGGTTTCATCGTGGCCGTCGACTTTGGCGCGGTATTCGCCGTGGGTGTCGCTGTCCTTGCGGGTGATGGTGACGTCTTGCATGGAATCTCCTTTGCCCCCCAACGGGCGGGGCGCGATCGGGGTTCCGGACGGGATGCCTCAGCCGCGTTCGCCAAACAGCGCGGTGCCGACGCGAACGTGCGTTGCGCCCAGCCGGATCGCGCTTTCAAAATCCCCGCTCATGCCCATCGACAGGCCGGTAAGTCCGTTGTCCGCCGCCAGCTTGGCGAGCAGCGCGAAATAGGGCGAAGGCTCTACGTCCAGCGGCGGAACGCACATCAGGCCCGTGACGGGGATGCCCGCATCGCGCGCGGATGCCAGCAGCGCGGGAAGCTCGGCGATGGCGCAGCCGCCCTTCTGGTCTTCGGCACCGATGTTGACCTGAATAAAACAGGGAACGGACCGCCCCGCCTTTTCAAAGGCACGCGCAAGGGCGGTGACAAGGCTGGGCCGGTCGAGCGAGTGGATGGCATCGAACAATGCGACCGCGTCGTCGGCCTTGTTCGATTGCAACTGCCCGACGAGGTGAAGCTGCACATCGGGATAGCGGGCCTTCAATTCCGGCCACTTCGCCTGCGCTTCCTGCACCCGGTTTTCGCCGAAATGGCGATGGCCTGATTGCAGCAAGGGCTCGATCTCTTCGGCGGTACGCGTCTTGGAGATTGCGATCAGCGTGATGTCGTCCGCCTTGCGCCGGGCGATGCCGGCAGCGTGGGTAATGCGGTTCGTGATGTCGGTCAGTGCTGTTTCGGCCATGGCGCGCTGCTATAGCGATGCCGTGACGAAGAACCAGACCCTGTCCCGAATCCGTTCGGCACTTTTACCGAAGCTTTGGCTGATCAGCGACGCGCGCAACGATGCGGCGCTGGAAAGCGTCCTATCGGGGATGCCGCGCGGAAGTGGATTTGTCTTTCGTCACTATCACCTTGCACACGGCGAACGGCGGGCGCGGTTCATGCGACTGGCCCGGATCGCGCAGGCGCGCGGGATCATGGTGGCGCTGGGCGGCGATCCCGCATTGGCGCGGCGCTGGGGCGCAGACGCGGTTTATGGCGCGTCCGATGTGGTGGCCGGGGCGGGTGGTGCGATCCGCATCGCCACCGTCCATTCGATGCGCGAACTGGCCGATGCACACCGGGCCGGGGCCAATCTGGTCATGATGTCGCCGGTTTATGCCACGCGATCGCATCCCGGCGCAGGCAAGTTGGGTCCGGTTCGCGCGCGGCTGATCGCGGCACGGGCACGAGTGCCCGTCGTCATGCTGGGCGGGATGGATGCAAGGCGGGCGCGGGGGTTGTCGCCGCACGGCTGGGCCGCCATCGACGGGCTGTCAGGTTAGGAGATTGCGGGCGATACCCACAGGGCACTTCGTCATCGATTGACCGGCATGATGCCACGCGCGTAATTTTCGCCGCGAACGAACGGGGAACCGACAAGATGGCATCGAGGATAGCGACAGGTCCGGGCAGAGGTGCCGCGGGTCGCGGTGCGCCCAACTGGCGCGCGGCGCTGAAGCATAGCGTCAGCCGCACCGGCGAACTGCTGGGCGCGGCCGCATTGCTGCTGTTCGCGCTGTTCCTCGCGCTCGCGATGGCGAGTTATAGCCAAACCGACGCCTCGTTCTCCACCGCGGCGGGCAGCGGGACGGCGAACTGGATGGGCGTGCCGGGCGCCTATGCCGCCGATGGGCTGTTCATGGCATTCGGCCCGGTGGCAGTGCTGATCCTGCCGCTGATCTGGGTCTTTGCGCGCCGTTTGTGGCAACTTGCCGAACACGAAGAGGCGGAGCGGCCGCATTGGTGGCGCCCGCTGGCGCTGCTCGCGCTGGCGATGCTGATGTTGGCCACGGTGCTGGCGCTGCTGGTCGACGGGCCGGTCTGGGGTCTTCCCGCCGGGATGGGCGGCATTGCCGGACTGGCCGGGTCCAAGCTGATCTATGCGATGTCGACCATAGCGCCTTCGCCCTATGCGGGCTGGGTCATCCTGTCGCTGGCGGTGCTCACACTGCTGGGCGGCGCCTATGCCGTGGGGCGAGTCTTCACGCTCGACTGGGCGGGACTGCTGACGCTGCCGCTGGCCATGGGGCGGGACCGTGCAGACGATGGCGACGATCGCGTCGTCGTACCGGCGCGCAAGGCGAAGAAAGCCGCCAATCGCGAGACCATGGTCGACGACGATCCCGACATGGTCGAAACTTCGCCGCGCCGCTCTCCCGAAATCGCGGACCCGACCACCCCGCCCAAGCCCGCGGCCAAGGCGGCCAAGCCCAAGCAGGGCGATTTCTTCAACGCCGATTTCGCGCTGCCCAGCCCCGATCTTCTGGTCGCGGTACCGGACCAGTCGGGCCACAAGCTCGACAAGATGGCGCTGGAACGCAACGCACGCCTTCTCGAAAACGTGCTGGAGGACTTCAATGTCAAGGGCGAGATCACCGCGGTGCGCACTGGGCCGGTGGTCACGATGTACGAACTCGAACCCGCGCCCGGGATCAAGGCGGCGCGCGTCATGGGCCTTGCCGACGACATCGCCCGCAACATGAGCGCGATTTCCGCTCGCGTGTCTTCCATCCCTGGCAAAACCGTGATGGGCATCGAACTGCCCAACGCCGACCGCCAGATGGTCAGTTTCCGCGAACTGATCGAAAGCGCCGCGTTCGGCGATCACAAGGGGATGCTGCCGATTATCCTGGGCAAGGATATCGCGGGCGAGCCGGTCGTCGCCGATTTGGCCGCCATGCCCCACTTGCTGGTCGCGGGCACCACCGGTTCAGGCAAGTCGGTAGGCCTGAACGCCATCCTGCTGTCGCTGCTCTATCGCCTGACGCCAGCCGAGTGCCGGTTGATCCTGATCGATCCCAAGGTGCTGGAGCTGAAGAGCTACGACGATATTCCGCACCTTTTGTCCCCGGTTGTGACCGAACCGCCCAAGGCCGTTCGCGCGCTGAAATGGGCGGTCGAAGAGATGGAGCGCCGCTATCGCATGATGAGCAGCATCGGCGCGCGCAACCTTGCAAGCTTCAACGAACGCGTGCGCACCGCCGCAGCCAAGGGCAAGCCGCTGGGCCGCCGGGTGCAGACCGGGTTCGACCCCGAAACGGGCGAAGAGATATTCGAAGAAGAGCAGCTGGAGTACGAGGCACTGCCCCAGATCGTGCTGATCGTCGACGAACTGGCCGATCTCATGATTACCGTGGGCAAGGAAATCGAGGTCCTGATCCAGCGTCTGAGTCAAAAATCGCGCGCGGCGGGCATCCATCTGATCATGGCGACGCAGCGCCCGTCGGTCGACGTCATCACCGGCGTGATCAAGGCGAACATGCCCACCCGCATATCGTTCCACGTCACCAGCCGCATCGACAGCCGCACGATCCTTGGCGAACAGGGCGCAGAACAGCTGCTGGGCAAGGGGGACATGCTGTACAAGGCGAGTTCGAAACCGCTCACCCGCGTCCACGGTCCGTTCGTTTCGGACGAAGAGGTCGAGGAAGTCGCCAGCCACTGGCGCGCGCAAGGGTCGCCCGAATACATCGATTCGGTGACCGAGGAACCGGAGGACGGCGGCTTCGGCTTCGACGAACTGGACGGCGCGGGCGACGATCCCGAACATCGCAAGTACGTGCAGGTGTGCCAGATGGTGTTCGAAAACCAGAAGGCTTCGGCCAGCTGGATTCAGCGGCAGATGGGCGTCGGGTACAACACCGCGTCCAAATGGATCGAACGGATGGAAAAGGACGGGCTGGTCGGGCCCGCCAACCATGTCGGCCGGCGCGAAATCTATCGCGACCGCGACGGTCAGGCGCTGTGACCGGGCTTTCTGCCAAACGTGACGCTCAGCGCAGGATCAGCGCGCCATCGGATAACCTTGCCAGCTCTTGATCGTGCGGATCGAAAAACTGGAATGCACCGACGCGACGCCCGGCAATCGCGCCAGGCAGTCGCGGTGGATGCTGTCGAACTGCGCCAGATCCTTTGCCGCCACTCGAAGGATGTAATCGGCCTTGCCGGACATCAGGTGACATTCCAGGATATCGTCGAAATCCCGGACCGAATCTTCGAATCGATCCATCGCCTCGCGGCTTTGGGTCGTCAGGGTAATCTCGACAAACACCTCCAGCGTCAGGCCAAGGCGCTGCGGATCTAGCCGGGCGCCGTACCCTGCGACGACCCCGGCCTCTTCGAGCGCGCGGACCCGGCGATGGCACGCGGATGTCGAAAGCGCCGCCTGTTCGGCCAAAGTCGCGATGGATTGCGAGGAATCGCGCTGAAGCGCGGAGAGAAGCACGAAGTCGGTGCGGTCCATCGGGAAATTTTTCCGTATATTGGCGTTTATACGGGAAATATACCCGAACAAGACGATCCGGCAATGCGAATAAGGCAAAACTTACCGGTCGAATCGCGGTAATCTCGACGCAACAGGAGAAACCCCATGCGCATCGGCTGTCCTCGCGAGATCAAGAACCACGAATACCGCGTCGGACTGACGCCGGAGAGTGTCCATGAACTGGTCGCGCAGGGCCACGAAGTCTGGGTCGAAAGCGGCGCTGGGCTCGGCATCGACGCCAAGGACGCCGACTATCTGGCTGCCGGCGCGAAAATCGTCGACGGCCCCGACCCGATCTTTGCCGAGTGCGAGATGGTGGTGAAGGTGAAGGAACCCCAGGCCGTTGAGCGCGCGAAACTGCGCGAAGGGCAGGTGCTCTACACCTACCTCCATCTCGCGCCCGATCCGGAACAGACCGCCGACCTCGTCAAGTCGGGCGTCACGGCCATCGCCTATGAAACGGTGACGGGTCCGGGCGGCACGCTGCCGTTGTTGAAGCCGATGAGTCAGGTTGCCGGACGGATGAGCATTCAGGCCGGCGCGACCGCGCTGGAAAAGGCGCATGGCGGGCGCGGCGTGCTGCTAGGCGGCGTTCCGGGCGTCATGCCCGGCAAGGTCGCCGTGATCGGCGGCGGCGTCGTCGGCTGGAACGCGGCGCAGATGGCGGTCGGCCTTGGCGCGGACGTCACGATCCTCGATCGCAGCCCCGAACAGCTCGAACGGCTGGGCATGTATTTCGAAAGCCGCGCCAAGACCCGGTTTTCGAACAAGGCGAACATCGCCGAAGCGGTGTGCGAGGCGGATCTGGTCATCGGCGCTGTGCTGATCCCCGGCGCGGCGGCACCAAAGCTGGTCACCCGCGAGATGCTGGGCCGGATGAAGCAGGGCGCGGTGCTGGTCGACGTGGCGATCGATCAGGGCGGCTGTTTCGAAACCAGCCACGCCACGACCCATGCCGAACCGACCTTCGTCGTCGACGGCGTCGTGCATTATTGCGTCGCCAACATGCCGGGCGCGGTCGCGCGGACCAGCACTTACGCGCTCAACAACGTGACGCTGCCCCATGCGCTGGCCATCGCGGACAAGGGCTGGCAGCAGGCGATGCGCGAAAACGCGCATCTTGCCGCTGGGCTCAACGTTCATGCGGGCATGGTGACGTACGAGGCTGTGGCCCGCGAACTGGGTTACGACTACAAATCGGTCGAAAGTATCGTGGGCGCCGCGGGCCGGTAATTTGTTTCGCCGGCATTAACCAGACACTAAACGATGCAGTCCATGGTCGTCGGCGATGGTGGGCTGGCTGATCAAGGCGCTGGGTGCGCTTTTGCTGGTGTCGGTGGGTTTTCTGCCGGCAGCGGCGAACGCGCGCGAAGAAATGCGGTCGGCCTGTTCGGCCACGACTGTAGGTGCGGTCAATACCTCGAAGCCCGAGGTTCCGCCCGTCGACCGGTGGGTTTGCGACCAGACCCGCTATACGGGCACGCCGCCAGTGGCCTGGCTGTTCTTCACGCCGGAGGACTTTTCCGCACAGCGGACGATGCCGACCCATTTCGTGACCGACATCGGGCGGTTCGAATCGCTCACGCTGATCGCAATGGGCCCCGATGGTCCGCTGCGCTCGCGATCCTATCGCATGGCGGATGTCAGCCATTTCGTGAACGGGCCGAAATTCGCACTCCCCATGCCCGACATGCTCGCGGCCACCGGGCTGGTCGTCGCCATCGAAAAACCATGGACGCCTGTGCTCATGTCCCAGGCCCGGCTGCAAGCTCGGCACGGAGAACACGACATTCTGGGGTGGAGCGACAATGCCGTGCTGGCGCTGGCGCTGCTGGCCGGTTTCCTGGCCGTTCCGCTGATCTACAACGCGGCGTTCTATCGTCTTTTGCGCGAACGGTTCGTGCTGTGGATGCTGGCCAACGAAATGGCGCTGCTGGCGCTGGTCGTCGTGTCCAGCGGGCTCTATCACCGGGTCATCGATATCAGCATGGCCCCGACGGCTTTCCTTTCAGCAATCGCCAAGGTCGGGCCGCTGGTTTTTGCAACCGGCTATTTCGTAACCTATCTCGAACGCCCCGCGCTTAGCGATTTTATGCGCAAAGTGCTTATGCGTACGGCGCTTGCGACCGCGATCGTCGGCGTTGTCTTTTGCCTGGTGATCCCGGCGTTGCGTCCCATGGGGTCGGTTGTCCTGCTGATCGTACCGCTGCCGCTGATCGCTGCGATCGTCGTCGCCATGGTGCGCGCATGGCAAGCGGGTAGCCGCGCCATTCGCGGGCTGATCGCAACGTGGGCGCCGCTTATGGCCGCGACGGCAGCGGTGGTCGTGCGCGGTTCGGGATTGGGCGTTACCGGGCATGTTGTCGATGCGACGATCTATGCGGGCATACTCTTCCACGCGATGGCCGCATCCATTGCGGTGATCCACCGCATGGAAGTCATGCGCCGCGAACGCGAACGGGTGAACGCCCGGCTCGACGCGCTGTCGAACCTCATCGATCTCGATCCGCTTACCGGCATTTTTAATCGCCGCGCGCTCGAACAACGTTTTGCCGAACTGCGGTCGAGCGGATTTCACGCGCTGGCCGTCGTCGATCTCGACCATTTCAAGCGCATCAACGACCGGTTCGGTCACACCACCGGCGACCGCGTCCTGCAAGAAGTCGCCGCCGTGTTGGCCAGCGACAAGGACGCGCTCGCTTTTCGCATGGGGGGCGAGGAATTCGTCGTCATGCTGAAGGGGCCGCAGATGCAGCAGCGCGCCGAACAGTTGCGCCGGGCCATCACCATCCGCGTTGCGAACGAGGTTGACGGCATCGACACTCCGGTCACCGCCAGCATGGGTCTGGTCGAAAGCCCGCCGGGCGGCGCGTCCACCATGCGCCAGCTTTACGGCCAGGCCGACCGGTTGCTGTACGAAGCGAAATATAGCGGTCGCAATCGCCTGATCAGCGAACGAATCCAGGTTTTCGAACCGCCGTCGCGCCAACGGCGGCTGAAGGACCGGCGGGCAGCGGAACGCCGGGCGGGGTGACGTTCAGGCCAGGAACGGCCGTGCGACATCTGCCGGCACGCGCATCAACCGGCCATTGTCGCGCCCGATCATCGCCCACGTCGAACGAACCGATACGATCGGCTTGCCGCCATCCGGTCCGAAAAAATCGATCAGCCGTTCGAAGCGGGCTCCGACCGGCGGCTTTTCGATCCGGGCTTCGGCGGTAACTTCCGCACCCTGCGTCACATTGCCGCGATAATCGATTTCATGCCGGGTCACGACCCAGAGAAAGGCATCGACGTGAGCCGGGTCGGCGACCGCTTCCCAATGCGCGGTCGCCACGTCCTGCGCCCATTGCAGCCAGACCGCGTTATTCACGTGGCCCATGAAATCGATGTGCTCCGCCCCAGCGGTAAAGGTCATGCGAAAGCGAGGCGCGGAATCAGCCGTCATTCAGGTCGATCCCGGCCAGCCGCCAGCCCAGCCCGTCGCGCCGAAAGATCAGCGCGCCGCGGGGGTCGGGCCCGGTCAGGCGAAACGCATGCAGATCGCCGCTTTCGATGCGCCAATCGACCGGCTCGCGCTCTTCGGCTCGCACCGCAACGGTCACACCGTCCGCCTGTCCGGTGCGCACCAGTTGCGCCACGGTTTCCGGGTTCACGAACTTGTCGATGGCGAACGATGCGCTTGCCTTGGCCAACACCGAGCCGAGGCCGCCGATATCCTCCCGCTCGATCGCGCCACCGACTTCGGATTTCAGCGATTCGCGAAAAGCCGGGAAATCGACCCGCCCTTCCAGCCGGGCGACATCGCCATCGCGCGCGGCCTGTGACAGGTCGTGCACGGCGTAAAGCCGCGATCCGACAAACCAACCGCCAAAGGCCGCGGCGATAACGAACAGAAGCGCAAAAAGCCGTTTCACGCAGCTTCCGCCATGCCCATCTGCCACAGGATAAAGGCGAATTCTTCTGCCACTTCGCGCAAGCTGTCGAACCGGCCCGACTTGCCGCCGTGGCCTGCGCCCATGTTCATTTTCAGCAGCAGTTCGTTATCGTCGGTCTTCATCTCGCGCAGCTTGGCGACCCATTTCGTCGGCTCCCAATATGTCACGCGCGGATCGTTCAGCCCCCCCGTCACCAGCATCGGCGGATAGGCCTGAGCGCTGACCTGATCATAAGGACTGTAACCGCGGATCAGTTCGAAGGCGCCGGCATCTTCGATGGGGTTGCCCCATTCGGGCCATTCGCCCGGCGTCAGCGGCAGCGATGCGTCGAGCATGGTATTGAGCACGTCGACGAACGGCACTTGCGCGACGATCGCGCCCCACAGTTCGGGGTCGGAATTGGCGATGGCGCCCATCAGTTCGCCGCCCGCCGATCCGCCCGATGCGGTGACGCGGCCCTTTGACGAATAACCGCGTTCGATCAGTCCCTTGGCCACGTCGACGAAATCGTTGAAGGTATTCGCCCGCTTCGTCAGCTTGCCGTCCAGGTACCAATGCCGGCCAAGATCGTCGCCACCCCGGATATGCGCGATGGCATAGATGAAGCCGCGATCGACAAGGCTGAGCCGCGCGGTGGAGAAATAGGGCGAGATCGCCGACCCATAGGCGCCGTAACCGTACAAGTGCAGCGGCGCGCTGCCGTCGATCGGTGTGTCGGAACGCATCATCAGCGAAACTGGCACTTCGGTTCCGTCGCGCGCGGTGATCGTCACGCGTTCGGTGCGATACTGCGATGCATCGTATCCCGACGGGATTTCCTGCACTTTCAGCGTGGTCAGTTCGCGCGTTTTCGGATCGTAGTCATAAACCGTCGCGGGCGTGACCATGGAAAAATAGCTGAGCTGCAAGATCTCGGCAGCGTATTCGGGATTGTTGCCAAGGCCTGCGGTATAGCTGGCTTCGGGAAATGCCACGGGTTCGACCCGGTCGGGCGCGTCGTAATATCGTACCTGTACCTGATCCAGCCCGTGCTGGCGGCCTTCGGTGACGTAGAAATCGCGGAACATTTCGAACCCGGTGAGATAGAATTCGTCCGACCCTTCGATCACCGTTTCCCACGTTCCCGGCGCGGCCAGCGTCGCCTTGGCCAGTCGGAAATTCACGTGCGTGTCGTTGGTGTGGACGAACAACCGGTCGCCGGCGATGTCGATGTCGTATTCGACGCCCGCCTTGCGCGGTTTGACCAGCACTTGTTCGCCCAGCGGGTCGGCCGCCGCAACGATCCGCACTTCGTCCGTCTCATGGTCCGAAGCGCTGATCAGCAGCCATTTTTCATCGGACGAAAGCCCCGATCCGACGCGAAACCCTTCGTCGACTTCGTGATAAAGCTCGACGTCGTTCGCGACCGGCTGGCCCAGCCAGTGCAGTCGGGCGTTGTCGGTCCGCCAGTTTTCGTTGGCGAGCGAATAGACGATGGCCTTGTCATTGGCGACCCAGACCAAGCTGCCGAGCGTGCCTTCGATGGTTTCGGGCAACAGTTCACCTGTCGCCAGGTCCTTAATAACCGCGTTATAGCGTTCGGACCCGTCGGTGTCGGTGGCATAGGCCAGCTTCGTACCGTCCTGGCTGATCGAAAATGCACCCAGCCGGAAATAGTCGTGCCCTTCGGCCAGCACGCTTTCGTCCAGCAGCAGTTCCTTGCCTTCCGTCCCGTCGCGGCCGCCCTTCGCGGGCTTGCGCCACCATTGCCGGTACTGCGCACCTTCGACGAATTCGGACCAATAATACCATTCGCCGTCCTTTACCGGGACCGAGCTGTCGTCCTCCTTTATCCGCCCGCGCATTTCGGCGAACAGCGTGTCGATCAGCGGCTCATAAGGCTTCATTCGCGTTTCGAACCACGCATTCTCGGCCTTCAGGTGATCGAGGATCTCCTCGCTCTCCACCTTGGGATAGCCCGCATCGCGCAGCCATGCGTAATGGTCGTCGACCTTGACGCCATGATGCGTAAAGCTGTGCAGCCGCTTTTCGGCGACCGGCGGCTGGATCGGTGCAGTGGTATCGGTCAAGGGACAGGATCCTGTTCGAACGGACGGAGATGCGGGACGTGGGTTTGGGCAAAAGCATGCGCCCGAAACGCAGTGCTGGAACAACCCGTTCGGTGTAACTATGTTTCCGGCAGCGGCCTTGCAAGGCCACCCCATTTGACGGTCCGGCGCGGACCGCGCACCTATTTACGAAAGTTGCCGTCATGCTGATGCAGACCCACGAAGCTCGTCTTGCCGCCCTGCGCGAAGAATTGAAGCGCCGCGAACTCGACGGGTTCGTCGTGCCCATCAGCGACGAACACATGAGCGAATATGTCGGCGAATACGCACAGCGACTGGAATGGCTGACTGGGTTTGGCGGATCGGCGGGGACCGCGGTCGTGCTGGCGAATGCCATCGACAGCAAGGGCGCGGCCATGTTCGTCGACGGACGCTATACGATACAAGTGCGCGATCAGGTCGATGGCAAGCTGTGGGATTACGAAAGCATCCCCCAGACCAGCCCCGCCGAATGGCTGGGCCGCAATGTCGGCGAAGGCGCGCGGATCGGGTTCGACCCGTGGCTCCATTCGCCGGGCTGGGCCAAGGCGGCGGAAAAGGCGCTGGCCAAAAAGGGCGCGACGCTTGTCGCGGTCGAAACCAATCCCATCGATTCGGTCTGGCAGGACAGGCCCGCCCCCAGCACGGCATTCGCCCGCCCCCATGACGAAGCGCTGGCCGGACGTTCCAGCGCCGAGAAGCGCGGCGAAATCGCCGAATGGCTGGTCGCGAACGGTTACGACGCGACCGTCATCACCGCGCTCGATTCCATCGCGTGGCTGTTCAACATCCGCGGCAACGACGTGTCGCGCACGCCGGTCGCGCTGTCGTTCGCCATCGTCCATGCCGACGGGACGGCGGAACTGTTCATGGCGCCCGAAAAGGTGACGCCAGCGCTCTCCACCCATCTCGGCAATGCCGTCACGCTGCGCGACCGCGCCGCGTTCGAGGACGCTCTTGCCGCCACAAAGGGCCAGACGATCGCGGTCGATCCCGACCGTTCGGTGGCCGCGATCTTCCGCGCGCTGAACGATGCGGGCGCGATCGTGAAGGAAGAGCGCGATCCCGTCGTCCTGCCCAAGGCGATCAAGACCGGTGCCGAACAAAACGGTCATCGCGCCGCGCAGTCGCGCGACGGGGCGGCGGTCGCCAAATTCCTCAACTGGATTGCGCGAGAAGCGCCTTCGGGACGGGTGACGGAGCTTGATGCATCGGACCGGCTCGAAGCTTTCCGCGCCGAAAGCGACATGCTGACCGACCTGTCGTTCGACACGATTTCAGGCGCCGGACCGAATGGCGCGGTCGTTCATTACCGTGTGAGCGAGGAGACGAACCGCACGCTTCAGCCCAACAGCGTCTATCTTGTCGACAGCGGCGGGCAATACGCCGACGGCACCACCGACATCACCCGCACCGTGTGGGTCGGCCCCGGCGAAGCACCGGCGGAAGTGAAGGATCGCTTTACCCGCGTGCTCAAGGGTCACATCGCGCTGGCCACCGCCGTCTTCCCCAAGGGCACCGTCGGCAGCCAGCTCGATACGCTTGCCCGCATGTTCCTGTGGCAAGCGGGCGTCGATTATGCGCACGGCACCGGCCACGGCGTCGGCAGCTATCTTTCGGTCCACGAAGGTCCGCAGAACATCGGCAAGGGCGGCCGCCCGAACGAACAACCGTTGCTGCCCGGCATGTTCCTTTCGAACGAGCCTGGTTATTACAAGACCGGCGAATACGGCATCCGGATCGAGAATCTCGTGCTGGTCATCCCGCAAGAGATCGAAGGTGCGGAAACGGAAATGATGGGCTTCGAAACGCTCACGTTCGCGCCGATCGACCGCAATCTGATTGATGTCGCGTTGCTGACCGAAGGCGAGCGGGGCTGGATCGACGATTATCACGCCAAGGTGCTTGCGGTCGTCGGTCCGCAACTGGCGGGCGAGGCGCTCGGCTGGCTGGAGGTGCAGTGCGCGCCGCTGTCCCGCTGATTGGCCAGCGGTGACGGGCAACGGCCCCTTCCCCTTGGGCGACCGCTTTGCCCATCTGGGCGAAGCAGGCAGCGCAAAGGTCCAGCCCGCGTTCGCAGGATCCGAATGGTATGAGGATTACGTCAACCGCACCGGCGGCGAAGGGCGGCTGGTCGCGTTGCATGACTTTGCCGAGGATTGGACCGACTGGGAAATGCATCCGGCGGGCGACGAGATGGTCGTTTGCACGAAGGGCGCGATGGTACTGATTCAGCAGAACCCGGACGGCGACATCCGCATTCCGCTGAACGCCGGCGAATATGCGATTAATCCGGCAGGCGTCTGGCACACCGCCGACGCATGCGGCGCGTGCACCGCACTGTTCGTAACGCCGGCCCGCGACACCGCGCATCGCCCGCGAAACGCTGAAACTCAGCCAAAGGCTTGAGCCTGCATTAACGGCCGCACCCCGGTGATACACGATGCGACAAAGTAGCCTTCAGCCGGCATAAACCTGCGACATGCGACCTGTAGAACAGTCACAAGAAGTCGCGAGGATGCCGGCCAACGGGTTATCCCCCTTGTTCCCTCCCCTCGCTCGTCCCGGCATTTTCGCGGCTTCGCCCATTTTCGCAGATTTCAAAGAGAGAACCTTCATGAAAAAGACCTTTTTAGCAGCCGGTGTCGCCGTTCTTGCCATGGGTACCGTCGCGTATGCCGCCCCCGGCATGATGAAAGCCGAAGGGCCGGTCACCATGGCCGAGGCCAAGGCCAAGTCAGGCGAAATGTTCGCCCGCATGGATGTGAACGGCGATGGCAAGATCGACAGCGCCGACCGCAAGGCACGCCAGGACGAACGATTCGCCAAAATGGACACCGACGGCAACGGTTCGATCAGCCGGGCCGAATTCGATGCCATGCACGGCATGCACGGCATGCGCGGCCAGGGTGGCGCGCATGAGATGGGCGGCGCGCATATGATGGGCGGCGACCACGCAATGGGTGGCCGCCAAGGCAAGCGCGGTGGCCATGGCGGCATGGGCATGATGGGCATGATGGCCGACACCAACAAGGATGGCGTGATCACTCGCGCCGAGTTCGATGCCGGCGTGACATCCCACTTCGCCCAGATGGACACCAACGGCGACGGCACCGTGACGGTCGAGGAACGCAAAGTCGCCCGCGAGAAGATGCGCGAAACCCGCATGGAAAAGCGCGAAGCGCGTCAGCCCAACTGATCGCGTGACTAACTGAACGAAAGGCAAGGGGCGCGCCGGCATTGTCGGCGCGCCCCGAACCGTTAGAAAGAGCAGGACATGACCGAACCCCAGCTTCCCGATCGCATCCTGCTCGTCGATGACGAAGAAGCCCTGCGCGATCCGCTGGCCGCTTATCTTGCGAAACAGGGTTTTCACGTCCGCCAAGCCGAATCCGCTGCCGCTGCCCGCACGATCCTGCGCGACATGCCGGCCGATATCGTCCTGCTCGATATCATGATGCCGGGCGAAGACGGGCTGTCGCTGTGTCGCCACCTTGTCGAAGCGCAGAAAACGCCGGTCATCCTACTGACCGCCAAGGGCGAGCCCACCGATCGCATCGTCGGGCTGGAGATCGGTGCCGACGATTATGTCGTAAAACCGTTCGAACCGCGCGAGCTGGTCGCGCGCATCCGTTCGGTCCTGCGCCGCGCGAACCGGGCAGAGGCCGCGCCGACGCTGGAACAGGATTTCCTGTTCGAAGGCTGGCGGCTCGATCCGCTGAAACGGCGGCTCACCGATGCAGAGGGCGCGGTCGTCGCGATATCCTCGGCCGAATTCCGCCTGTTGCGCGCATTTCTGGATCATCCGCGACAAGTGCTGGACCGGGACCGCCTGCTCGACATGGTGCAAGGGCGCGAGGCGCATCTGTTCGACCGATCCATCGACAACGCGATCAGCCGCCTGCGCCGCAAGGTGGAACCTGATCGCACCGATCCGCGGTTGATCCTGACCGTTCGCGGCGGCGGCTACATGCTGGCGACCGACGTGACGCGGGCCGATTCGCAACCGGCATGAAGCGTTTCCTGCCGCGATCCCTTCAGGGCCAGATGTTGCTGGCCGTCGCGCTGGCGTTGCTGGTCGCGCAAGGGATCGGCGCTGGCCTCGCCATGCGCGCGCAGGCGGAGCGCGAGCATAATTCCATCGCCCACGCGCTGGCATTCCGCCTGATCGGCAGCCGCATGCTGCGCGGGCCGGATGGCGACGAACTCCACCCGCCAAGGGGTCGCCATCCACGCATTGCGCAACTGGCCACGTCCCCCCGATCCCCGATGACGGCCGGTGACGCGGAACGTCCGTGGTTCGAGGCTCGTTTGACCGAAATCCTGAACGACCAGGGTGTCGAAGTTGCTGAAATCAACGTGTTCGAACGTGATTTCGACGAAACCATGATGGCCGATTTCATGCAGGGCCGGCGCGGACGGATGCGTGATCGGGGGCCGCCCGATTCGATCCTGTTCGCCGCGGTCCGGGTTAACGGAGCGCAGGACTGGTTGATTGCGCGCGCGCTCCATGAAAAGCGCGAGCCCTATTTCATGCGCAGCCTGCTGCTGCAGACCTTGCTGATCTATGCCGTGCTGATGGGCACGATCGCCCTGATCCTGCGCCGCATCACCAAGCCGTTGGCCCAGCTTACCCGGCGGGTGGAAGCGTTTTCGGGCAATCCGACGCTTGGCGTAGATGGCAGGGTCGAACCGCAGGGGCCGGTGGACACCCGCAGCCTGATCGCCGCGCATAACGCGATGGAGTCGCGGATCGTCGCCCTGCTCGATGAAAAGGACGTGATGCTGGGCGCCATCGGTCACGATCTGAAAACGCCGCTGGCCGCCCTGCGCGTGCGGATCGAATCGGTCGAAGACGACGACGAGCGCGCGAAAATGGCGGGGACGATCGAGGACATCACCTCGACGCTTGACGACATCCTGTCGCTGGCCCGCGTCGGCCGCCCGTCCGACCCGATCGAACCGACCGAACTGGCGGCGCTTACCGCGTCCGTCGTCGAAGAGTTCGAGGACATGGGCCAGCCGGTGGAGCTTGGCGATACGCACCGGGTCGTACTTTCCGTCCGCGCGACCTGGCTGCGGCGCGCGATCCGTAACCTGACGTCCAACGCGATCCGCTATGCCGGCGGGGCAAGCGTCACGGTCACGAAGGAGAAGGCCGAAGCGGTCATCCGCGTCACCGATGAAGGGCCGGGCATCCCGGTCCACGAAATCGCGCGGATGATGGAACCGTTCGAACGCGGCGATCCCAGCCGCAACCGGGGCACCGGCGGCGCGGGCATTGGCCTCGCGCTCGCCCGCGCCATTGCCGAACAGCATGGCGGCAGGTTGGTCCTGACCAATCGCCCCCAAGGCGGATTGAGCGCGGAAATCCGCCTGCCGCTGTGACCTGGAATTAAACGCCCGTTCAGCGCATCAAGCCGCCGATCAGGTTGCGCACGAACCGGCCCACGACCGCCCCGCCAAGGCTGGTCGCGATGGTGCCCGCAGCTGCCGTGGCCGCCGTTTTCGTCGGATTGGCGCGCGACGATTTGCCGGTGATCTTTCCCGCGATGACAGCCGCCGCCGAACTGGCCGCGGCCCCTGCTGCCGCCTTCCCCGCCTTTTCCCACACGGATGTCGTCTTTCGCGGGCGTTTGGCCACTTCCTCGCGACCTTTCTCTGCGACTTCCTCTGCCGTGGCCGCGGCGTCGGCGGCTTTGGCCAACAGCACTTCCTCCGCGCTTTCGCGGTCGACGGCGGTATCGTACTTGCCGTCCACCGGGCTGACCGAACGTATGATCGCGCGTTCCTTGTCGCTCACGGGGCCAAGCCGGGAACGCGGCGGCTTCACCAGTGTGCGCTGTACAATGGACGGTGCGCCGTCTTCCATGAGGGTAGAGACAAGCGCTTCGCCCACCCGCAATTCGGTGATCGCGGTTTCCACGTCGAGCGCGGGGTTGATGCGGAACGTTTCGGCCGCCGCGCGGATCGCCCTCTGATCGCGCGGGGTAAAGGCGCGCAGCGCGTGCTGCACCCGGTTACCCAATTGGCCTGCCACTTCCTCTGGAATGTCGATGGGGTTCTGCGTCACGAAGAACACGCCCACGCCCTTCGACCGGATCAGCCGCACGACCTGTTCGATCTTGTCCGCCAGCGCGCGCGGCGCATCGTCGAACAACAAGTGCGCTTCGTCGAAGAAGAAGACGAGCTTCGGTTTGTCGGGATCGCCGACTTCGGGCAGGCTTTCGAACAGTTCGGACAGCAGCCACAACAGGAACGTCGCGTAAAGTTTCGGGCTGCGCATCAGCTTGTCGGCGGCCAGCACATTGATGAAACCGCGTCCGTTTTCGTCGACGACAAGGAAATCGTCTATTTCCAGCGCCGGTTCGCCAAAGAATTGGTCCCCGCCTTGCGAACGCAATGACAGCAGCGAGCGCTGTATCGCGCCGACGCTGGGTTTGGTCACGTTGCCGTACTTCGTGCTCAGCATGCTCGCGTTGTCCGCCGTGTGCGCCAGCATCGCCTGCAGATCGTCGAGGTCGAGCAGCATCAACCCCTGTTCGTCGGCAAAATGGAACGCGACATCCAGCACGCCTTCCTGCGTTTCGTTGAGATCTAGCAGCCGCGAAAGCAGCAGCGGGCCCATTTCCGAAACGGTGGTGCGGATCGGGTGTCCCTGTTCGCCGTAAAGGTCCCAGAAGATCGCCGGATTATCGGAATAGGCATAGTCGTCCATGCCCAGTTCGCGCGCGCGGCTTTCCAGCTTGTCGGCATGTTTGAACGTGGGCGATCCCGACATGGCGATGCCCGACAGGTCGCCCTTCACGTCGGCGACGAAGACAGGCACGCCCGCGGCCGAAAAGCTTTCCGCCAGCCCTTGCAGCGTCACCGTCTTGCCGGTTCCGGTCGCGCCCGCGATCAGCCCGTGCCGGTTGGCGCGCGACAGTTCGAGCCATTGCCGTTCGCCGTTTTCGGCCAGTCCGATGAAAATCGCATTGTCGGCCATGCAACCGCTTCCTTTCGCATTTCAGGCTGCCGATGTGGGCTACCCGCCACGCGATGGTCAAGTAACTCCGCCATGCGCCCTTGCCGCGACGCGTCGACACGGCCATCTAGGCGCGGCAATGCGTAAACCCTTCATCCTGCTGGACGATGCCCGCGATCCGGCCACGGCCCACCCTGCCGCCGCCCGGCTCTATCGCGATCCGGTGGCCGTTTTCCGCGCGATGCACGCTGGCGAAGTGGAACAGGCCCTGGACGCAGCGCAGGACGCGCATGACCGCGGCCTGCACATTGCCGGCACCATCGCTTACGAAGCCGGTCTTGCCTTCGAGGCCAGGCTGATCAAGCTGCCCCGCGCCGCAGGTGACGGCGCCCCGCTGGTCTGGTTGGCGGCGTTCACGGACTGCTCCACGATCCCGGCCGACGAAGTCCCTGCGTGGCTCGCGTCGGAAGCACTTCGCGACGACGGCCCGCCGCTGCTGTCTCCGTTGCGTCCCGCGATCGATCGCGAAGCCTATGCGCGGGGGTTCGACGCCATTCGCGCAGGGATCGAGGCTGGCGATATCTATCAGGCGAACCTGACGTTCCCGTTGATGGGACGCTGGGCCGGCGACCCGGCGGCGATCTATGCCCTGCTGCGCGACAGCGCGGCGGCGGGGTACGGCGCGCTCGTCTTTGACGGGGAACGCCATCACCTCAGCCTCTCGCCCGAACTGTTCTTTGCGCTGAAGGACGGCGACGTTACCCTGAAACCGATGAAGGGGACTCGACCGCGGGGCGCTACTCCGGACGAAGACGCGGCATTGGTCGCGGAATTGGCACAAAGCGAAAAGGACCGTGCCGAAAACCTGATGATCACCGACCTGATGCGCAACGATGTCTCCCGCCTTGCCGTTCCGGGCAGCGTGACCGTGCGCGATGCCTTTCGCATCGAAACTTATCCGACCGTGCACCAGATGACGTCTACCGTGCGGGCCCGGCTTCACGATGGCACCGGGGCCATCGACCTGTTGCGCGCCATATTCCCTTGCGGGTCGATCACCGGCGCGCCGAAAATCCGCGCGATGGAATTGATCGACCATACTGAGGAAAACTCGCGCAATCTCTATTGCGGCGCGATCGGACGGGTTGACCCTGCGGGCGATGCCGCTTTCAATGTCGCGATACGCACCCTGACGCTGACCGGCGCGGCCAACGGTGTCGCGCGGATGGGCGTGGGTTCAGGACTTGTGATCGATTCGCAGGTCGACGACGAATGGGCGGAATGCCTGGTGAAGGGGAAATTCGTGGCGGCGGCGAGCCCGAACGTGCGATTGATCGAAACGATGGCCTTCGACCCGCGCGTCGGCGTGCCGCTGATCGAATTCCATCTCGGCCGGCTGAAGGAAAGCGCCGCGGCGCTGGGCTTTTCGCTGGACCGCCATGCGCTGCGTAACCAGATTCAGGCGTTCTGCTTCATGAACCGCGAACCGCGCAAACTGCGGATACTTGTCGACTTCGATGGGGAATGGGACGTCGAAGGGTCGGACCTTCCCGACCCGATGCCCGGCCCCGTGCCCGTCGCCATTCGCCCCCTGCCGGTGAACCCGCGCGACTGGCGCCTGCGGCACAAGACCACGGACCGCGCGTTTTACGACGAAGCAAGACGCGACGCCGAAGCTGAAGGCGCGTTGGAAGCGGTTCTTTTGCGCGAAGACGGTTTCCTGACAGAAGGCAGCTTCACCAACATCTTCGTAGAGCGTGACGGCATGTTGCTGACCCCGCCGCTGGAACGCGGATTGCTGCCCGGCGTCCTGCGCGCCTCTTTGATCGACGAAGGGCGCGCCCGCGAAGCCGATCTGACACGCGCGGACCTTGCGGACGGCTTCTGGATCGGCAATGCCCTGCGCGGGCTGATGCCGGCCCGGCTTATTGCGCCGTCACAAACGATCTAGCAGGACCGACTTTCGCCATGCCATCCCCGCGCCTGTCCTCCGCCCTGGCGCGGATCGCACCTTCGCAAACGACCGCGATGACCGATCGTGCGACCGAACTGCGCGCACAAGGGCGCGACATCATCTCGCTTTCGGTGGGTGAACCGGATTTCGACACCCCCTTCCACGTGGTCGCGGCGATGAAGGCCGCGCTGGACTCAGGGCAAACGCGCTATACCCCGGTTGGCGGCACCGCGGCCATGAAGCGCGCCGCCGCGCTGCATTTCGAACGCGATCTGGGCATCGCCATCGATGTTGCGCAGGTCACCGTCAGCGCCGGGGGGAAACAGGCGATCTTCCACGCCCTGCTCGCCACGCTGGATCCCGGCGACGAGGTCGTGATCCCCGCGCCTTGGTGGGTATCCTATCCCGAAATCGTGCGCTTTGCGGGCGGTACGGTCGTGCCTCTGCCGACGCGGCCCGAAACCGGCTTTCACTTTTCGGCGGCAGACCTTGCGGCAGTCGTCACGCCGCGTACGCGCTGGCTCCTGCTCAACAGCCCGGGCAACCCGACCGGCGCGGTGTTCACCGCAGAAGACATTTGCGCCGTTGCTGCAGTGATGGAAGCTCACCCCGAACTGTTAGTGATGAGCGACGATATCTACGCGCCGCTCACCTACACCGGCGCGCCCCACGCCACGCTTGCCGCGCTGCGCCCCGATCTTGCCGATCGCGTGCTGACGGTGTCGGGCGTGTCGAAAAGCCATGCGATGACCGGCCTTCGCATCGGTGTCGCGACCGGCCCGGAATGGTTGATCAGAGCGATGGAGCGTCTGCAATCGCATTCGAGCGGCAACCCCTGTTCGATCAGCCAAGCGGGCGCGGTCGCCGCTTTCGAAGGGCCGCAGGATTTTCTGGCCGACTGGCGCGAACGGTTCCGCCAGCGCCGCGACCTTGTCGTGTCGCGGATCAACGCGATCCCCGGCCTTTCCACCCCTGTGCCGCAGGGGGCGTTCTATTGTTTTGTCGATGCATCGCCGCTGATAGGGGGTATGTTGGCCGATGATGGTGCGCTCGCGCTCCACCTGCTTGAGCATGGCGTCGCGGTGGTCGCGGCATCGGCCTTTGGCGGCGGGCATTGTGGGCTTGCCGGTTTCCGGATCAGCTTTGCCGCCAGCGAAGATCAATTGAACGCGGCGATCGACCGCATCGAGAAAGCAGTATCAGCGTTATGAGCACGATCCCGATCCTTTACGAAGACGGCGAGGCGCTTGTCATCGACAAGCCTGCCGGGCTGCCGATCGATCGGCCACGCGCGGGCGGGCGCTCTCTCGACGATCAGCTCGAAGAACTGAAGCTTGGCTTTCAGCGCGCACCGATGGCGGTGCACCGGCTCGACACCGATACGTCAGGCTGCCTGCTGCTGGCCCGCAATCCCAAGGCATTGAAGCGGTTCAACAAGGCATTCGAGGACCGGCAGGTCGAAAAGGTCTATCTTGGCATCCTTGCTGGAACGGTCGCCGAAGATGAAGGCGAAATCGCGCTGTCGCTGTCAAAGATCAGTTCGAAGGAAGAGGGCTGGCGCATGATTGCTGCCAAAAAGGGCAAGCCATCGCTGACCCGCTGGCGCAAGCTGGTCGAAAAGGACGGCATGACGCTGATCGAATTCTGGCCCGAAACCGGTCGCACGCACCAGATCCGCATCCACGCGCTCGCCGGGCTGGGCGCGCCGCTGCTGGGGGATCCCGTCTATGGCGAGGGTCCGAAAGGTGGCGCTGGCGGCGCACCGCGCACGATGCTGCATGCCAGCGCACTGACCGTGCATCGCGACGGCAAGTCCGCGATCACGGCCACTTCGCCCATGCCCGCCGATTTCTTGCGCCTGGGCTTCGTCGATCCCGGCCAGATTCCCGCTGACTTGCCGGAACCCGGCCCGTCAGGTGTCTGACGAAGACGACCTCGACGTAATTTCGCTCGTAGATCGGGCGCAGTCGCTGGCGGAAGAGCGCTTTGTCACGGCATCCGGCCCCGGTGGGCAGAACGTCAACAAAGTCGCGACCGCGGTCCAGTTGCGGGTCAATATCTTTAAGCTGGGGCTGACGCCGACGGTGTTTCACAGGCTGAAGGCGCTGGCGGGCAGCCGCGTTTCGTCGAGCGGCGACCTGATCATCGACGCGCGCCGCCACCGGACGCAGGACATGAACCGCGCCGATGCCCGCAAGCGTCTGGCCGAATTGCTGGTCGAAGCGCAGATCGAACCGAAAAAGCGCGCCAAGTCGCGCGTGAACCGCGTCGGCAAGGTCCAGCGGCTAAAAGGGAAAAAGGTGCGCGGCGCGGTAAAGGCCGGGCGCGGCAAGGTAACCGGCTGGGACTAATCCGCCGCGTCGAGGCTGGCAGAGGGTTCGGCCGAAGGGCTGTCATCGGGCAGCATCTCGGCTGCTTCGCGCAGGACCCGCTCCTCCTCCGCCATGGGCGCAGCAGGCATGTCCGGCTCCCCGCCGCAGGCTGCAAGCATCAGCAGCAGGCCCATGGCGGGGAGCGCGAACCGCATCATTATTCGCCCATCGCCGCTTCGATATCGGCAGCCGCATCGGCGGCGGCATCGGCCGCGTCGTCGGCAGGTGCGGTCGTTTCTTCAGCGACCGGTGCCGTGTCGTCGGTGATGGTTTCGTCAACCGCCGGATCTTCGTCCATGCCCGGCTGCACCATCACTTCGTCAGCGGGCATTTCCACCGTGTCGGCTTCGGCCGGTGCGTCCGGATCGTCGGTCGCACCGCAAGCGGAAAGGGCAAAGGCGGCGGATGCTGCAAGCAGCGCAATTTTCTTCATCGCAGGGATTCCCCATGTGGCAAAAATAAGGCGTCCGCTCTAGGCGATAGCGGCACTGCGGGCAATCGTTGCAAACATATAAAGATTTCTTTATATGCTTCCCTCGATGAACGTCCACGATCTCATCAGCGCGCTTGACGATCCGACGCGGCTCCGGCTGCTGCGCCTGCTTGCGCGCATGGAACTGGCCGTGGGCGAACTGGCCGAAGTGCTGGACCAGAGCCAGCCGCGCATTTCGCGCCATGTCCGCATCCTGACCGAAGCGGGACTGATCGAAAAGCGCAAGGAAGGCAGCTGGGTTTTCCTGAGTGCTGCCGGACACGATGGTAATGGCCAAGATGGCGGGAGCATCGTCGCGCGGGCCGAAGCGCTGCTGGCGGCCGCCGAAGCGGAGGACGCGGCCTTTGCCGCAACCTGCGGCGCGGACCGTGCCCGGCTAGCCGCGATCCGCGCGGCGCGCGAGGACATCGCCGAAAAATATTTCGCCCGCCATGCCGACGAATGGGATGCCCTGCGCAGTCTGCACAGCCCCGACGGAGCGGTGGAGGCGGAGCTGACCCGACTGTTGGGTGTCGCCGACGCACTTGACGATCCGGCCCCGCCCACGGGAATTCTGGGCCGCCTGCTCGACATCGGCACCGGCACCGGGCGCATGGCGGAAATCTATGCGCCAAGCGCGGACCATGTCGCCGCCATCGACAAAAGTCCCGAAATGCTGCGCATCGCCCGCGCGCGGTTGCAGCACCTGCCCCCGGCGCGGCTGTCGCTGTTGCAGGGCGATTTCCTGAATCTTCCGTTCGATGCCGAATGTTTCGACACCGTGCTGTTCCATCAGGTCCTGCATTATGCCCAAGCGCCCGAACGCGCATTGGCCGAAGCCGCCCGCGTAACAAAGCCGGGCGGGCGGATCGCCATCGTCGATTTCGCTGCGCACTCGCGCGAAGACCTGCGCACCGAACAGGCGCATGCCCGCCTTGGCTTTACCGACGGGCAGATGCGCGCCCTGCTCGAAGAAGCCGGTTTTGCGCCGGGTCCCGACAGTTCGCTGTCGGGTTCCGAGTTGACCGTCCGCATCTGGACCGGCAAGCGCCCGGGCACGGTGCATCAACTTGCCGATCGCGGTGGCGACCGGACCGACACGACCAGAAAAGCCAGCCCCAGAAAAGCCAGCCAATGACCCAGACTCCATCTGTTGCCAGCGCCCTTGCGGGCGTGCCGTTGTTCGCCGACCTGCCCGGCGACGTGTCCGTCAGCTTCGAATTCTTTCCGCCGAAAAGCGAAAAGATGGAAGCGCAGTTGTGGGATGCAGTCGAGAAGCTGGCTCCGCTGAACCCGTCATTCGTGTCGGTCACATACGGCGCGGGCGGATCGACCCGCGAGCGCACCCACGCCACGGTCGAACGCATCATCCGCGAAGCACACCTGCCCGCCGCCGCGCACCTGACCTGCGTCGAAGCGAGCAAGGCCGAGATTCGCGCCGTCGCCGAACAATACTGGGAAGCGGGTGTGCGCCACATCGTCGCCCTGCGCGGCGATCCGACGACGGAGGGCGGAACATTCGTGCCCCATCCCGATGGCTACGCCAGCGCCGCCGAACTGGTCGCGGGACTGAAGGAAATCGCCCCGTTCGAAATCAGCGTCGCGGCCTATCCCGAAACCCATCCCGAAGCGACTTGCCCGCAGGCGGACATCGACAACCTGAAGCGCAAGATCGACGCCGGCGCCGACCGGGCGATCACGCAGTTCTTCTTTCGCCCCGAATGCTTTTTCGAATTTCGCGACAAGCTGGCCACGGCGGGCATCGACGCGCCGATCGTGCCGGGCATCCTGCCGGTGTCGAACGTGGCGCAGACCCGCAAGTTCGCCGCGATGTGCGGTTCGATCATACCCGACTGGATGGACCGCCTGTTCGAAGGGCTGGACGAACGGCCCGCCGCGCGCAAGCTGGTCGCCGCGACCATCGCCGCCGAGTTCTGCCGCACGCTTTATGCAGGCGGGGTGCGCGATTTCCACTTCTACACCCTCAATCGCGCGGACTTGTCCTATGCGATCTGCCACCTGCTCGGCGTTCGTCCGATCGGAGAGAAAGCATGACCCTGACACCTTCCACGGCACGCGCCGCGTTCGAAGCGGCGGCGGCCCAGCGCATCCTCATCACCGATGGCGCTTTCGGCACAGAGATCCAGACCAAAGGGCTGGTCGAGGCGGATTACGCGGGCGATCTTGGCCTGACGCACGATCAGAAGGGCAACAACGACATCCTCGCGCTGACGCGGCCCGATGTGCCCGAATCGATCCACCGCGCCTATTTCGAAGCCGGGGCGGACATCGCGGAGACCAACACCTTTTCCGCCAACCGCATCAGCCAGGCCGATTACGGAGCGGAACATCTGGTCGGCGACATCAACCGCCAATCGGCGGCGCTGGCCCGGCGCGTTGCGGATGAATTCGCGGCCAAAGACGCCGAAAATGGGATTATCAGGCCTCGCTTTGTCGCGGGTGCGATCGGGCCGACGAACAAGACGCTTTCGCTGTCGCCCGACGTCAACGATCCCGGCTATCGCGAGATCGATTTTGACTTCCTGACCGATGTCTATCTTGAACAGGCGGCCGCGCTGGTCGAAGGCGGGTCCGATTTCATTCTGATCGAAACGGTGTTCGACACGCTGAACGCCAAGGCCGGGATCATGGCGGTGAAGAAGCTGGAACAGCAGCTGGGCCGCGAAGTGCCGATCATGCTGTCGATGACGCTGACCGATCTTTCGGGCCGCAACCTTTCGGGCCACACGGTCGAGGCGTTCTGGTACGCGGTGCGCCACGCCAAGCCGCTGACCGTGGGGCTCAACTGTTCGTTCGGCGCGACTCAGCTTCGCCCGCACGTCAAATCGCTGTCGGCGATCGCCGATACATACATCATGATCTATCCCAATGCGGGCCTGCCCAACGAATTGGGCGAATACGACGAAATGCCGGACACCACCGCCGGGTTCGTCCACGAATGGGCCATAGCCGGCCAAGTGAATGTGCTGGGCGGTTGTTGCGGATCGAGCCCCGCGCACATCGCAGCGATGGCAAAGGCTGTCGAAAGCGTCGCGCCCCGCAAGCTGCCGCCCATCGAATGCAAGACCCGCCTTGCGGGCCTCGAACCCTTTATCATGGCCGCCTGATGACCCAGAATTCCACTATTGCCTCCGCCTCGTCGCGCTTCGTCAATATCGGCGAGCGGACGAACGTTACCGGGTCGGCCCGATTCAAGAAGCTGGTCATGGCAGGCGATTATCCCGCGGCCGTCGAAGTCGCGCGCCAGCAGGTCGAAAACGGCGCGCAGGTCATCGACGTCAACATGGACGAAGGTCTGCTCGACGCGGTCGAGGCGATGACCACGTTTCTGAAACTGATCGCGGCGGAACCTGACATCGCGCGCGTGCCGCTGATGATCGACAGTTCCAAGTGGGAGGTGATCGAAGCGGGGCTGAAGTGCGTTTCGGGCAAGCCCATCGTCAATTCCATCTCGATGAAGGAAGGCGAGGACGCGTTTCTCGACCAAGCGCGCAAGTGCATGAACTACGGCGCGGCCGTGGTCGTCATGGCCTTCGACGAAAAGGGTCAGGCCGACACCAAGGAACGCAAGGTCGCGATCTGCAAGCGCGCCTATGACCTTTTGACCGGCATCGGCTTTCCGCCTGAAGACATCATCTTCGACGCCAACGTGTTCGCGGTGGCAACCGGGATCGAGGAGCATGACCGCTACGCGCTTGATTTCATAGAGGCGGTGGCCGAACTGCGCACCCTTTGCCCCCATGCGCACTATTCCGGCGGGCTGTCGAACCTGTCTTTCAGCTTTCGCGGCAACGAAACCGTGCGCCGCGCGATGCACTCCGTGTTCCTGTACCACGCCATCCCGGCGGGTCTCGACATGGCGATCGTCAATGCCGGGCAGCTCGACGTCTACGACCAGATCGAACCGAAACTGCGCGAAGCGTGCGAGGACGTGATCCTGATGCGCGCCCCGCCCGAAGGCAGCGGTTTCGACACTGCCACCGAACGGCTGATCGCGCTGGCCGAAAGCTACAAGGGCGTATCGGTGGAGGCCGAGAAACAGGCGGCCGAGTGGCGTTCGTACCCGGTCGAAAAGCGGCTGGAGCACGCGCTGGTCAAAGGGATCGACGCCCACATCGTCGAAGATACCGAAGAGATGCGCGCCGCGACGTCGGAACGCGGCGGTCGCCCGATCGAGGTGATCGAAGGCCCGCTGATGGACGGCATGAACGTCGTCGGCGACCTGTTCGGCAGCGGCAAGATGTTCCTGCCGCAAGTGGTCAAATCCGCCCGCGTCATGAAAAAAGCGGTCGCGCACCTCATCCCCTATATCGAGGCGGAAAAGGAGCCGGGCGCAAAGGCCAAGGGCCGGATCATCATGGCGACCGTAAAGGGCGACGTGCACGATATCGGCAAGAACATCGTCGGCGTCGTGCTCCAGTGTAACGGGTACGAGGTCATCGACCTTGGCGTCATGGTGCCGTGGTCGAAAATTCTTGAATCGGCGAAAGAACACGATGCCGACATCATCGGCCTGTCGGGCCTGATCACGCCTTCGTTAGACGAAATGGTGACGGTGGCCGAAGAAATGCAGCGCGAGGGGATGACTATCCCGCTGCTGATCGGCGGCGCCACGACGAGCAAGGTGCACACCGCGCTGCGGATCGACCCGGCTTACGAGGGTCCGGTGATCTATGTGCTCGACGCAAGCCGCGCGGTCGGTGTCGCATCACAGCTTTTGTCAGATACGCAGCGCGACTCATTCGTCCTCAACACCGCCGACGATTACGAAAAAGTTCGCGTGACGCGCGCGAACAAGGGGCAGAGCGCCCTTTTGCCGCTGAACGAGGCGCGCGAGAACAGGTTCGTCGCCGACATGTCGCAAAAGGCCCCGCCTCCGGCGCATCCCGGCGTCCACGTGTTCGATGGCTGGGATCTTGCCGATCTGGTCGAAACGTTCGACTGGACGCCGTTTTTCCGCGCATGGGAACTGGCTGGGACTTATCCCGCCATCCTCGACGACGAGATCGTGGGCGAAAGCGCGCGCAACCTGTTCGTGGATGCCAAGGCGATGCTGGCAAAGATCGTCAGCGAAAAGTGGCTGACTGCCAAGGGCGTTGCGGGTTTCTGGCCGTGTCACCGCGATGGCGACGATGTCGTGTTGAACGCCCAAGATGCTGGGGAAACGCGCCTGACATTTTTGCGCCAGCAGGTGAAGAAGTCACGCGACCGTGCCAATTTCTGCCTGTCGGACTTCATCGATCCGGCGGGCGACTGGATCGGCGGGTTCGCCGTGTCAATCCACGGCATCGAACCGCACATCGCAAGGTTTCAGGCCGCGCACGACGATTATTCGGACATCCTGCTAAAGGCGCTGGCCGACCGTTTTGCCGAGGCATTCGCAGAACGCCTTCACGAACATGTTCGCAAGAACCTGTGGGGTTACGCGACTGGCGAGCAGCTAACCAATGAGGCGCTGATCCGTGAACAGTATCGCGGCATCCGCCCCGCCCCCGGCTATCCGGCGTGCCCTGACCACTCGCTCAAGCCCATATTGTTCGATCTTCTTTCCGCGCAGGACAATGCCGGGATCGTCCTTACCGAAAGCCATGCCATGTTGCCGACCGCAGCGGTGTCCGGCTTTTACTTTGCCCATCCCGACAGCCAGTATTTCGGAGTCGCTCGCATTGGCCGCGACCAGTTGGAAGATTACGCCGCGCGTCGCGGTGTCGACATTGCCGTTGCCGAACGCTGGCTGCGACCCAACCTAGACTGATGTTGCCCAACCCGCGCTGCCCGGTGTAAGGGCGCGCAAAGCCTTAGACATATCGTAAAAGACGAGGATCAGCGGCAATGGCCGGCCATTCCAAATTCAAGAACATCATGCATCGCAAGGGCGCGCAGGACAAGAAGCGCTCTGCCATGTTCTCCAAGCTTAGCCGCGAGCTTACGGTTGCGGCCAAGATGGGCACGCCAGATCCCGACATGAACCCGCGCCTGCGCCTGGCGGTCAACAACGCCAAGGCGCTGTCGATGCCCAAGGACAATATCCAGCGCGCGATCGACAAGGCGAGCGCCAACGAAGGCGACGATTACGAAGAGATCCGCTACGAAGGCTATGGCCCGGGTGGCGTCGCGCTCATCGTCGAAGCCTTGACCGACAACCGCAACCGCACCGCCACGAACTTGCGCACTGCCTTTGCCAAGAACGGCGGCAACCTTGGCGCATCGGGCGCGGTTTCGCATGGTTTCGAGCGGCTTGGCATGATCGAATATCCCGCCGCCATCGGTGACGAGGAAAAGGTGCTGGAAGCCGCGATCGAGGCCGGAGCCGACGACGTGGAATCGAGCGACGACGGCCATGTCATCTGGACCCAGATGGAAGCGCTGCACGAAGTCGCCACCGCGTTGGAAAAGGCGCTGGGCGAACCCGAAAGCGTAAAACTGGCGTGGAAGCCCAACATCACCGTCGATGTCGAGGAGGACAACGCGCAGACCCTGTTCAAGCTGGTCGACGTACTCGAAGACGATGACGACGTGCAGACCGTCTGGGGCAATTACGAAGTGTCCGACGAAATCATGGAAAAGCTCGGGTGATTTCGCACCGGACCGCGCACCGCTGATGTGGGCATGGGCGGCGAAGGCGCTGCTGGCCGGCGCCATGATCGCGGCCATTGCCGAACTGGGCCGCCGCCTGCCGACGTTTGCGGCGCTGGTCGCGTCACTGCCGCTTGTTTCGGTCTTGGGCATGATATTCCTGTGGCATGCGCGGCCCGATGCCGAAAACATGGCCCGGCATGGCGAAGCGACGTTCTGGTACGTCCTGCCCTCGCTGCCCATGTTCCTCGTGATCCCTGTCCTGTTGCGCCACGGCGTACCGTTCTGGCTTTCGCTGACGCTGGGCTGCCTGCTGACGGTCATCCTTTACGGACTGCTCCGGCTGGTCGCGCCGCGGTTCGGGCTTCCCATCTGATGCCTCTGGTCATCCTGATGGCTCACCGCCCGTGATCGTCCTGGGCCTCGATCCATCGCTGACCTGCACTGGCTGGGGCGTGATCCGGGTGGATGGCCCGCGCCTGTCGCATGTCGCCAACGGCCAGATCCAGACCCATGCCAAGGCCCCGCTGGCCGACCGGCTGCATCATTTGCACGACGCGGTGTTCGCGGTGCTGGGCGCCTATGCCCCCGATGTCGCGGCGGTGGAGGAAATCTTCGTCAACAAGAACCCGCAATCGACGCTGAAACTGGCGCAGGCGCGCGGCGCGGTGCTGGCGGCATGCGGGCGCGCGTCGCTGCCGGTGCATGAACACGCGGCCCGGCTGGTCAAGAAATCGGTCGTCGGCACCGGCGCGGCGGAAAAATCGCAGGTTCAGGCGATGCTGAAGATCCTGCTGCCGCTCGCAAAGGTAGAGGGCGCGGATGCGGCCGATGCGCTTGCGGTCGCAATCGCGCATGCCCATCTCGCCCCACATGGACGATAACCGCACCACAGACGAAGCATGGATGGCACGGGCCATCGAACTGGCCACCGAAACCAAGGGCACCAATCCCGCCGACACGCCAATCGCCGCGCTGGTGGTCCGGGACGGCAAGCTGGTCGCCAGCGGCGTCAACCAGACGGCGGAATGCTGCGATGCCACCGCCCATGCCGAAATCGTCGCCCTGCGCGCGGCGGGTAAGGCGGCGGGAGAGATGCGGATTGAGGGCGCGACGCTCTACTCCACCCTGCAACCGTGCGGGATGTGCACGATGGCATCGATCTGGGCCGGAATTTCGCGCGTGGTTTATGGGGCCGGACGCGACGACGTGCATTCCATGTATTTCGAAGACCGGCATCTTTCGACGCTCGATTTCATCGTCGATGCCTACAAACAGAACCTGACGCTGACCGGCGGGGTCCGCGCGGACGAATGCGCGCCGCTTTATTTCCGGCCGTGGGACGATGTGCCCGAAAAGATGCAGGCCAACGATTAAGGGGAAAACCCTGCGCCTGCGGCCACTGGGCGTTCCCTTATCGTTCCGCCCGCGCTAGCATCGCGCGCATGATCGCCAAACTTTCCGGCAGACTGGATGAAACCGGGTCCGACTGGGCCATAATCGACGTCGGCGGCGTCGGTTATCTCGTCCATTGCAGCGCCCGCACGCTGACCGCGCTGGGCGAGAGAGGGGAGGCGTGCACGCTCTTTACCGACCTTCAGGTTTCGGAAAACGACATGCGCCTGATCGGCTTTGCCAGCGGTGCGGAACGCGACTGGTTCCGCCTGTTGACCGGGGTTCAGGGCGTTGGATCGAAAGTTGCGCTCGCCATCTTGTCCGCCCTTTCGACCGAAGAACTGCAGCGCGCCTGCGCCGGCAGCGACGCCAAACAGGTGTCGCGCGCCAATGGCGTCGGTCCGAAACTTGCGGCGCGCATCGTCAACGAACTGAAGGACAAGGCCGGCGGCCTGCCGACCGGACCCGGCGGCATGGGCGGCGTATACACGATCAGCCCTCCGGGAAGCGCGAGCGCGGATGCCGTATCGGCGCTCGAAAACCTCGGCTTCAAACCCGCCGTGGCAGCAGCGGCAGTCGCCCATGCGCAAGGCGAACTGGGTGAGGACGCGGACCTCAACACGCTGGTGCGCGTGGCGTTGAAGAGGGCGGCAGGGTGATGGTTGATCCCAAGGTTACGAGGATGCTCGAATATGTCGCGAGCTGCGATCAGCCGGACAAGTTGCGGGCGATCGCCAAAAACGCACGAGCCATGAACGAAGACGAGCTATTTCGCGCGGCCAAGCTCAAGCTATTTGCGATTTTGCCTGCAGAGGAGCAAGGCACGCTCGCGCACGCGGTGTGGCAGTCGATCCATGCGCTCGAAGATGCTCTTTCGGAAGAGCGCGGGAAGACGATCCGGCTATCCAGAACGCGGCAAAAGATCGGGCGCGTGGGGGAGCGGGAATGCGTTGCCGATCTCGTTATGGGCAAGGAATCGGACGGTTTCAAATTGCTGCTGGAGCGCCGGATGCTCCACCTGTCCTTTGAAGCCTTGGCGCTCGGCTTCGCCGACCAGTTCAATGCCGAGGTTCTGGTTCACGCTCGAGAGCGGCTGGCTGCGCATTCATACGTTCCCCAATGACAGATAACCCCATCCTCACCCCCGACCGTCAGCCGGAAGATCCGGACGCCGCGTTGCGTCCCAAATCGCTGGCCGAGTTCGTCGGGCAGGAAGCGGCGCGCGACAATTTGCGGGTTTTCATCGACGCGGCGCGCGCGCGGAAAGAAGCGATGGACCATGTCCTGTTCTTCGGACCGCCGGGATTGGGCAAAACGACGCTGGCGCAGATCGTGGCCAAGGAACTGGGCGTCGGGTTTCGCGCGACCAGCGGGCCGGTCATCGCCAAATCGGGCGATCTTGCCGCTTTGCTGACCAACCTTGAATCGGGCGATGTCCTTTTCATCGACGAAATTCACCGGCTGAATCCGGTGGTGGAGGAAATCCTTTATCCCGCGATGGAGGATCGCGCGCTCGATCTCATCATCGGCGAAGGCCCGGCGGCGCGGTCGGTGCGCATCGACCTGCCCCCGTTCACGCTCGTCGGCGCGACGACGCGGCAGGGGTTGCTGACGACACCGCTGCGCGATCGGTTCGGCATCCCGGTGCGGCTGAATTTCTACACGGTCGAGGAGCTGGAGCACGTCGTCACGCGCGCCGCGCGGCTGCTGGGGCTGGCGATCGAACCGGCCGGCGCGACCGAAATTGCCCGCCGTGCGCGCGGCACCCCGCGTGTCGCGGGTCGGCTGTTGCGCCGGGTGCGTGATTTTGCCGATGTTGCGGGATCGGCCACGGTTTCTCGCGCGCTGGCCGACGATGCGCTGACCCGGCTGGAAGTCGATTCGCTCGGCCTCGACGCGATGGACCGGCGTTATCTCCACATGATCGCCGACATCTACAAGGGCGGGCCGGTCGGGGTGGAGACGCTGGCCGCGGGCCTTTCGGAACCACGCGACACGATCGAGGAAGTGATCGAACCCTTCCTGATCCAGCTCGGCCTCGTCGCGCGCACGGCACGGGGCCGCTGCCTCAACGACCGGGCATGGCAGCATATCGGGATGACCCCACCGGAAACCCCGCCAGAAGCGCGTCCCTTGCAAGGCGGCCTGTTCGCCGAAGAGGAGTAGCGTCGCGGCTGGCCAAAGGTCGGCCCGGTCGCGTGTGCGCCCCGTTCGCCTCCCTGCCTCTGTCCCGATGCGCCGAACAGCCTCCCCATCTACGCCATCATGCTCGCAACCGGGGAAACCGGGCGATGGGCGCATGGCCGCAAGCCCATTGGCAGGGTAACGAGGAGGCGTGAAAGCCGAGATCGTCATTGGCGATGAGCAGGGCCGCCCCGTACTCATCGATATCGAAGAGCTGCTTGCCACGCGCCTTTTGGTGCAGGGCAATTCCGGCTCCGGCAAGTCGCACCTGCTGCGCCGGTTGCTTGAGGAAAGCGCGGGCATGGTGCAGCAGATCATCATCGATCCCGAAGGCGATTTCGTCAGCCTTGCGGATGTCTTCAGCCATATCGTCGTCGATGCCGCATCCTATTCGCAGGGCGAGCTTGAGGCTTTGGCCGCGCGCGTGCGCGAACATCGCGCGTCGGTCGTGCTGGCGCTTGAAGGGTTGGAGGTCGAACAGCAGATCAAGGCCTGTGCCGTCTTTCTGAACGCGCTGTTCGATGCGCCGCGCGAACATTGGTACCCGGCGCTGGTCGTGGTGGACGAAGCACAGATGTTCGCCCCTGCCGCAGCGGGCGAGATGGCGGAAGATACACGGCGCATGACGTTGTCGGCGATGACCAACCTGATGTGCCGGGGCCGCAAGCGTGGGTTGGCCGGGATCGTGGCGACTCAGCGGCTGGCGAAGCTGGCCAAGAACGTGGCGGCCGAAGCGTCGAATTTCCTGATGGGGCGAACCTTTCTCGACATCGACATGATCCGCGCCGCCGACCTGTTGGGGATGGAGCGGCGACAGGCTGAACGGATCCGCGACCTTGAACGCGGGCGTTTCGTCGGGCTGGGCCCTGCGATCAGCCGCCGTCCCGTAACGGTGAAGATCGGATCGGTGCGTACCGGCAGCAAGGGTTCGGTGTCGGGCCTGACCCCCCTGCCCGATGGTCCGAAGGAAGACATGGCGGCGCTGTTGAACGATGCGTTGACGCAGGAAGTCGCCGCGCGCACGCCCGCCCCGCCGCCGCGCCCCGCTGCGCCCGATGTGCAGGCCTTGGGTCAGGCGATCGCCGCGCGGTCCGAAGCCCCGGCGGCCCAGCGTGCCGCGCCGGTCGATGCCACGGCCACGGTCGCCGCCGTAATGGCCGAAATGACGCGCGATCCCGACAGCCCGTTCCAGACGGCAAGCGCCCTTTACCAATCGTTCCTGGCTCATTGCCGGGCACGCGGAGCACATATCCCACCGCTCGACATGATCGCGTTCCGCCGCGAATTCGCGATGGCGCTGGCCGGGCTTGATCGGCTGCCGGATCATGACAGGGCGCGGCTGATGGCGATTGGCGAGGGGATTGCGGACGATCTGTTAGGGCCGTTCCTGGTCATAGCGCGATCCGCGCTCGAAGGACGGGATGCCCCCGACGACGGCGAACTGGCCCGCGCCTATGGGACAAGCTCGCCGGGCCGAGTGCGCCGGTTACTCGACCATTTCGAGCGTGAGGGTTTGATCGTGGTGCGCGAGATCTTTGGCGGCGTGCGCAAGATCACGGTACCCGCGCTCGAAATCGCGGCCTGACCCGCGACGACGGGGTCCCCGCAGCCAACCGTCCAAAATTGAAGCAACTGAACGACAAACGACCGGCACCCGCCCTGCCGGAAGCAGGGCCGATGCCGGTCGCAAGTTCATGCCATCGCTATGGCTGCGATCAGGCGGCGGCTAGGTTGCGCAGCACGTACTGCAGGATGCCGCCGTTGTTGTAGTACTCGAGCTCGTTGGCGGTATCGATGCGGCACAGCGCCTGGAAGCTGAAGGTCGAGCCGTCCTTGCGAGTGACTTCGACTGTAACGTCCTGCTGCGGCCGGAGGCTGGCGACGCCGCGGATCGTGAAGCTGTCGTCGCCGATCAGGCCAAGGCTGGCGCGCGTGTCACCGTCCTTGAACTGCATCGGCAAAACGCCCATCCCGACGAGGTTCGAACGGTGGATACGTTCGAAGCTTTCCACCAGTACGGCGCGCACGCCCAGCAGGATCGTGCCCTTTGCCGCCCAGTCGCGCGACGAGCCCGTGCCGTATTCCTTGCCCGCGACGACGATCAGCGGCGTGCCATCGGCCTTGTGCTTCATGGCCGCGTCATAGATCGCCATCTGTTCGCCGTTATAAACGGTTTCGCCGCCTTCGACGCCCGGAACCATCTCGTTCTTGATGCGGATATTGGCGAACGTGCCGCGCATCATGACTTCGTGGTTGCCACGGCGCGAGCCGTAGGAGTTGAAGTCCGCCTTCGCGACCTGATGCTCCAGAAGGTAACGGCCCGCCGGGCTGTCTTCCTTGATCGAACCTGCCGGCGAAATGTGATCGGTCGTGACCGAATCGCCAAGGATGGCGAGCGGCTTGGCCTCGATGATGTCGGAGATCGGCACCGGCGTCATCGTCATGCCTTCGAAGTAAGGCGGGTTCGCGACGTAGGTCGAAGTCGGGTTCCAGGTGTAGGTGTCAGATCCTTCGACGCTAATCGCCTGCCAATGCTCGTCGCCCTTGTACACGTCGGCATAGCGGGTCTGGAACATTTCGCGGCTGATCGATGCGGCCATCACGTCGGCGACTTCCTGGTTGGTGGGCCAGATGTCGCGCAGGTAAACGTCTGTGCCGTCGCGGCCCTTGCCGATCGGGGTCGTGGTGATGTCCTCTGTCACCGTACCCTTGAGCGCATAGGCGACCACGAGCGGCGGCGAGGCGAGGAAGTTGGCGCGCACGTCAGGTGACACGCGGCCTTCGAAGTTGCGGTTGCCCGAAAGGACGGAAGCGGCGACGATATCGTTGCCGTTGATCGCCTTCGAGATCGGTTCCGCCAGAGGGCCCGAATTGCCGATGCAGGTAGTGCAACCATAGCCGACGAGATCGAAGCCGAGCGCGTCGAGGTGCGTTTGAAGTCCTGCCTTGTTCAGATAGTCGGTGACGACCTGCGATCCGGGTGCGAGCGAAGTCTTCACCCACGGCTTGGGCGTCAGACCCTTTTCGTGCGCCTTTTTCGCGACGAGTCCGGCGGCAACCAGAACGCCGGGGTTCGACGTGTTGGTGCAGCTAGTGATCGCGGCGATGACGACGTCGCCGTCACCGATGTCGAAATCCTTGCCGTCCACGGCGACGCGCTGGGCAGCGGCCTTCTTGTATGTCGCTTGAAGGTCGTTGTTGAACAGTTCGTCCACCTGATCGAGCGCGACCTTGTCCTGCGGGCGCTTCGGACCTGCAAGCGAGGGGACGACCGTGCCCATGTCGAGCGACAGGGTGTCGGTAAAGATCGGATCGGTCGTAGCGGCATCGAACCACATGCCCTGTTCGCGAGCATAGGCTTCGACCAGCGCAATCTGGTCTTCTTCGCGACCGGTCAGGCGCATGTAGTCCAGCGTCTTGTCGTCGATGCCGAAGAAGCCACAGGTGGCGCCGTATTCCGGGGCCATGTTGGCGATCGTCGCGCGGTCGGCCAGCGTCAGGCTGGCAAGGCCGGGGCCGTAGAATTCCACGAACCGCCCGACGACGCCCTTGGCACGCAGCATCTGGACGCAGGTCAGCACCAGATCGGTTGCGGTAATGCCCTCGGCCATTTCGCCGGTCAGCTTGAAGCCGACGACTTCGGGGATCAGCATCGAAACCGGCTGTCCCAGCATCGCGGCCTCTGCCTCGATCCCGCCGACGCCCCAGCCCAATACGCCGAGGCCGTTGATCATCGTGGTGTGCGAATCGGTGCCGACGCAGGTGTCGGGATAAGCGATGGCCGCCCCGCTCTCATCGTTCGAGGTCCACACCGCCTGTGCGATGTTTTCGAGGTTCACCTGATGGCAGATGCCGGTGCCCGGGGGGACGGCGTAGAAGTTGTTGAGGCTTTTCGCGCCCCATTTCAGGAAGTCGTAACGTTCCGCGTTGCGCTGGTATTCCAGTTCGACGTTCTTTTCGAAAGCCTTGGGGTGGCCGAATTCGTCGACCATGACCGAGTGATCGATCACGAGGTTCACGGGAACCTGCGGGTTGATCTTCTGCGTGTCGCCGCCAAGCTTGGCGATAGCGTCGCGCATCGCGGCAAGATCGACCACGCAAGGGACGCCGGTGAAATCCTGAAGCAGGACGCGAGCCGGGCGATACTGGATTTCCTGATGCGGGCCGCGCGGGTTGTTCTGCCAGTCGACGATGGCCTTGGCGTCGGCAGAGGAGACGGTGAAGCCATCATCCTCGAACCGGAGCATGTTTTCGAGCAGCACCTTGAGCGAGAACGGCAATCGGCTGACGTCGCCGAGCTTTTCGCTGGCTTTCTTGAGCGAGTAGTAGGCGTATTCCTTGCCACCCACGGTCATTGTCGAACGGGTGCCGAGCGTGTCCTTGCCGACTGCTGTCATGCCATCATTCCCCTTGGCTGTCATGCGCGGCCGGCGTTGCTGGTCTGCCGATTCGTGCCGCGGCGTGTTGCAATTGCTAACGTGGTCGCGCGATGCGCGGGAATGCGCGCCACGTCAAGGCGGCCAAACGTCGAAACGAGCGTCGGAACGGCTCAATTCCGTCGCCGGCTGCGAATTTGCAAATGCGCCCCGATCTTTTTTCACCTTGCCTATAATAAGCATAGTTATTATGTCCGCCTGCATGGACAATAATTTCGCTTATCTGGCCACCGATATCGGCCGGCTTTTCCGCAAACGGCTGGATTGTGCCGCGCGCCCGATCGGCGTGACCGGCGCGCAGCTTCGCGTGCTGTTGTATCTCGATCGGAAACCGGGCGCCAACCAAGTGACGCTTGCCAGCTTTCTTGAGGTGGAGCCGATCACCGCCGGCCGGATGATCGATCGCATGGTCGCCGCCGAACTGGTCGAGCGTCGGGCCGACCCCGAAGACCGTCGCGCGTGGCTACTGTTTGCGACCGCCAAGGGCGACGAGCTGCTCGCGCGGATGGGCGGACAAGTCGAAGACATGCTGGACCTCGCGCTTGATGGGCTGAGCGTCGATGAGCGGAATGCGCTGATCAGCTTGCTCGATCGTGTACGCTGCAACCTTTTGATGGAACCGGAAACGGTAGAGGCGAGACATGGCTGAGGCCGATCCCGTGACCATGCCCCGCGCAGATACGCAAATCGACACCCCGGCACCCGCACGATCCGGCTGGAAGCGCGGGCTGCTGATGTTCGGCGTGCCGCTGCTGCTCTTGTTGGGCGGCTTGTGGTACTGGTTCGGCAGCCCGGGCCAAGTGGCGACCGACAACGCCTATCTCAAGCTCGATATCGTTTCGGTGGCGAGCGAGGTTCCGGGCAAGATCGTCAAGGTCAACGTCCGCGAAAACCAGGTCGTGAAAAAGGGCGATATCCTGTTCGAGATCGACCCGACCAGCTATGGCGTTGCCATCGCTCAGGCCGATGCGCAGATCGCCAGCGCACAGGCGCGGATCACCTCGCTCAACGCCGAGGTCGCCGCAACCGCCGCCGATCTTGCCGGGGCAAGGGACGACCTAGCGCTGGCGCAGGCCAACTATCGCCGTGAAAAGGAACTGATGGACCGTGGGTTCAACACTCGCGCCCGGATGGATGCCGCCACGCACGCCGTTGCCAGCGCGCGCGACCAACTCGCTTCGCTTCAGGCCGAAGTGGAAAAGGCCAAGGCGCAACTGGCCACGGGCGCGCAGGTCCCCGGCGTCAATCCCGAAGTCGCCGCCGGACGCGCCGCGCGCGAAAAGGCGCAACTCGACCTTGAACGCACCGTCGTGCGCGCGCCCGTTGCGGGCCGCGTGACACAGGTTTCGCGACTTCAGGTCGGCCAGTCGGCCATGGCAGCGCTGCCGATGGTTTCCATCGTGCAGGATCGCGGCGCGCGGGTCGAAGCGAACTTCAAGGAAACCGACCTTGCGCAAATGCGCCCCGGGCAAGCAGCCGAGATCCGCATAGACGCCTATCCCGACCTCAGGCTGAAGGGGCATGTCGACAGCATCGGTTCGGGCACCGGATCGGAATTCTCGGTTCTGCCAGCACAGAACGCGACCGGGAACTGGGTGAAGATCACGCAGCGCGTGCCCGTGCGGATCAGCATCGATTCGCAATCGGATCGCCCCTTGATTTCCGGGCTGTCCGCCGACGTGACGGTTTTCACCGACGATGAGTGACGCCGCCGTCGCAGGTGGCGTGCCAGACCCCGCAGCCGAGCGTGAAACGGCGCCGGCTCTCGCCGACGGACCGCGCATAAAGACGCGTAATCGACCGCTGCTTATTGCCGGAGCGATGACCGCGATGGTGATGCAGGTGTTAGACACCACCATCGCCAATGTCGCTTTGCCGCACATGCAGGCTTCGCTTTCGGCGACGACGGATACGATCACGTGGGTATTAACGAGCTACGTGCTCGCCACCGCAATCGCGCTCCCATCGGCAGGGTGGCTGGTTACGCGTTTCGGCATCAGGACCGTCTTCACCAGTTCGGTCGCGGCGTTCGTCATCGCTTCGGTGTTGTGCGGCTTGGCCCAGAACATGACGCAGATGGTGCTGTTCCGCGTGATCCAAGGCATGGGCGGTGCATTCCTTGCCCCGCTTGCCCAGACGGTGATGCTCGACGCCAGTTCCGAAGAAGAGCGGCCACGGATGATGATCATATTCAGCCAGGGCATCCTGCTCGGACCGATCATGGGTCCGGTGCTCGGCGGCTACATCACCGAAAGCGCAAGCTGGCGCTGGATATTCCTGATCAACGTGCCCGTCGGCATCATCGCCGGGCTGATCCTGTTCACGCTCCTGCCCAACCGCAAGGGCGTGACGAAGAAGTTCGATTTCGCCGGGTGGGCGCTTCTGGCAACCGCAGTGGCATCCTTTCAGCTCATGCTCGATCGCGGGCAGCAGCTGGACTGGTTCAATTCGGCAGAGATCGTCGTCTATTCCGTCCTTTCCATGGCGACGTTCTGGATGGCGGTGGTGCATCTGGTGACCAAGGAGCATGCGCTGTTCCCGCGACAGATGTTCGCCGATCTCAACCTTGTCGTCTGCATCATCCTGAACTTCATGTTCGGCATGGTGGCCCTGGCGGTGATGGCGTTGTTGCCCAGTTTGTTGCAGCAGATCTACGGTTATCCCGCGATCGACGCGGGTTGGCTGATGACCCCGCGCGGGCTCGGCATGCTCATTTCGGTGACCGTGATCGGCAAGCCGATCAGCAAACTCGAACCAAGACTTTCCGTGGCGATCGGGCTGATCATCATGGGCGTGTCGTTATGGATGATGAAGGGCTGGACCCCGGACATGCCGGTAGAAAGCATTGTCTTGGCGGGACTGGTTCAGGGTTTCGGATTCAGCTTTGTCTTTATGCCGCTGAACATCCTCGCCTTTGCCACCCTGCCCGGCGAATACCGCACTGATGCGTCAAGCCTGATGAACCTGTTGCGCAACCTTGGCAGCTCGATCGGCATCGCGGTCTGCACCGTGCTCTTGTCGCGCAACATCCAGATCAACCACGCCGAACTGGCCGCGCGGATCACGCATAGCTCTTTCCCGGTCGACACCGACAGGCTTCAGGGCCTCGGCGGCCTTGGCGAAGGAGCGCTGCGCGTGATCGACGGCATGGTCACCGAACAGGCGGCGATGATCGCCTACCTCAACGACTTCTGGTTCATGGCGTTGGCCTGCTGGGCCACGATCCCGCTGCTGCTGCTGGTTCGGCCGGGCAAGAAGAAGCCCGTCGCCAATGACGCCCCGGCCGATATCCCGCATTGAGGAACCAGGGTTGGAACTTCAAAGCGCGACGGAGGAATGATAGCCGCCGCGATGGAACAACAGCGGCGCATCGCCCCCGCACAAGTCCAGCGCCTCGACCCGCCCGACGACCAGCCAGTGATCGCCGATATCCTCGATCCGTTCGATGGCGCAGTCGATCCATGCCAGCGCTTCGTCGAACACGGGCTGTCCCGACGGGCTCGTCCCATGCGATAGATCGAGGAACTTGTCCGGGTTTTTGGAAGCGAACCGCTGGCACAGGGCGAGCTGGTCCGATCCCAGCACATTGACGCAGAAACGTCCTGCGCGCTCGATGCCGGGAAACGTGCTCGACCCTTTGTCGGGAAAGAAACCGACCAGCGGAGGGTCGAGCGAAATCGACGTGAACGAACCGACGACCATGCCGGTGCGAACACCATCATCGTCAACGGCGGTAATCAGGCAGACGCCGGTGGGATAGGCGCCGAGGACGGTGCGGTAACGGGCAGGTTCGATCATGCCGCCGGTCCTGCCTTTTCGGATCGCCCCGGTCAATGCTCAGGATCGGGCCTTGGGGATCGCGCTTTAGGATCGGAACCCAAACTTGCCCAGGCGCATCACGTGTCGACCGCGAATTCAGCATCACGAAAGCCAACCCCGTACAAAGTCCGGGTGAAACTCCCGGTCGCGATGGACGTTGACCGGATAGACAGGGCATATCGGCCCTTGCGAAATTTTAGGCGGAGCCTCTCTTGAAACTTACCCTGCGATCCGTTTTCCAGACCAGCTGCATCGCCGTCGCCGTGGCCAATGTCGCGGCAGCAGCACCCGCCTTGGCGCAGAACGCCTCGCAGGGCCGCTCGGCGGTCTATGTCGGAGAGGGGCAGTTGCCCCAACCCGCGCAGGCGTCCAGCCCGATGGTTCAGGACGTGCCGACCGATTTCTTCGACGCGGCCCCGGTGTGGAGCATGGAACAGGCCGAAACCCTGCTTGGCTATGTGGCAGGGCTGGGTAACGAAGGGCTCTTCCCCAGGGACTACAAACCGTCCGAGCTTGAGGCCGCGATTTCGGCGGGCGACGGCGAACAGCTGAACGAAGTGGCGACCCGCACCTTTACCTGGGTGGCACAGGATTTGCGCGACGGGCGCACCGAAATGGACTCGCGCAAGCAATGGTTCGTGGTCGATCCCGATGCCGAACGCCTGCCGATCAAGACGCTGCTCGAAGATGCGCTGGCAGGCGATGACATCGTCTCCGCACTCGACGCGCTGAACCCGACCCATCCCGATTATGCGGTGCTGAAGCAACGGCTGCTGGAAACGCCCGAAAGCGACCGCGCCAGCCGCGCCAAGATCCGCGCCAACATGGACCGCTGGCGCTGGCTGGCCCGCGATCTGGGGCCGAGCTATCTGTTGACCAACGTGCCCGAATACCAGCTGCGGATGACGGTGAACGACCGGATCGTGCGCTCCTATCGCACCATCGTCGGCAAGCCGGGCAAGACCAGCACGCCGCAATTGGCCGAAACGCTCGAAGGGGTGATCTTCAACCCGACGTGGACCGTGCCGCAATCGATCGTGGTGGGCGAAGGGCTGGGCGCGAAAGTGCTGAACAACCCCGCCTATGCCCGTTCGCACAATTACAAGGCGACGAAGAACGGCGACGGCACGATCACCGTGGTGCAGCAGCCGGGACCGGGCAATTCGCTGGGCATGATGAAGCTCGACATGCCGAACCCGCACGCGATATTCCTGCACGACACGCCGGCAAAACAGTTGTTCGACACCCAGGATCGCGCCTATTCGCACGGTTGCATCCGCACCGAACGCGCGCTGGAACTGGCGCTGACGCTGGCCATGGTGCTGGGCGAAGTGCCCAAGGAAGAAGCGGTCGCGATCAGCAAGTCGGGCGAATATACCAAGGTGCCGCTGAAAAAGCAGATCCCGGTCTACATCACCTATTTCACGATGGCGCAGGACATCGACGGCGTGATGCGGTCGTTCAAGGACATCTATGGCCGCGACGAACCCGTTCTCGCCAGCTTTGCCGCCCCTCGCGTAGCCAAGGACGGCCGCCGCGAAACGACCGAGGAGGTCGTGGCGATCGAAGACCCGGGCCTGTAGGTGACGGGTCTTCAAAACGGCCGCGACTATCCGATAGCGACCGATAGCGGACATTCCGAGGGCCGGGGGTGACTGCGGGTTACGTGCCTGTTAGGTAAGACCGCTAATGGCGATCGAAAGTTGATCAACCTTCAGGAGAGTATGCGTGCTTTTTCACACCATGGTCGGATCGAACGACATTGAACGATCCAAGCGCTTCTACGACACGGTGCTCGGCACCTTGGGTGCAGGGGAAGGGACGCGGAACATCGCCGACAGCGGCCATACACGTCTGATCTACAATAACGGCAACGGAACCAACTTCATCGTCAGCCAGCCGATCAACAACGAACCGGCAAGCGTCGCCAACGGCAGCACCGTCGCCTTTTCCTGCGACTCGCCCGAGCAGGTGAAGCAGCTTCACGATACCGCCGTTGCCGCTGGCGGAACATCGATCGAAGCTCCGCCCGGACCGCGCGAAACTGCTTCCATGGGCACCATCGAACTGGCCTATTTTCGTGATCCCGACGGCAACAAACTGTGCGGAATTCATTTTCCTGCCTGATCCGTCCGGCACGGGTCTGCTTCTAAACCTAGCGGACCTCGATCATGCGATCCCGCGAGTGTCCGCTTTCCACCCTATTGCGTTGAAAAACTCGCTGCTGTTTCGAGTTGAGGAGTGCAACGGATAGCGGGCGAGCGTTCCCGCGATGCCTCTCAGGTCATTGCGAGGCGCGGCACCGCCCGTATCTTGGCCAGCTTGCGAAGGTTCTGGGCTGCGGCGGCAAGGTGGAACTCATCTTTTGCGCCGTTCGGACCGCGTAGGCGCAAACGGTCCAGCTTCAAAATGCGCTTGAGGTGAGCGAACAGCATCTCGACCTTCTTTCGCTGGCGACTTGAGACGAGATAGGCGTCTGTGCTGGCGATATCGCGAGCCATGTCGCGTGCACCCTCGTGGATGGAGCGGGTGACCTTCCGGGCGGGCATGTTGGGTGTGCAGCGCTGTCGGAAGGTGCAGCCCTGGCAGTCCTGCTGCCGAGCACGGTAACGGACCGCTCCGTCCTTATCGACGCCGGCGCGCGGCGTGCTGAAGTTACGGTTGGATCTTCTCAGGCGGTTGCCGCCTGGGCAGATATAGCTGTCATCCTCGTGGTCGTAGCTGAAGTCCGACCGTGCCATCGCTGCGCGCGGATTTTTCGAACACCGGGATATGCGGTTCGATCCCCCGGTCCTCGACCAGCCAGGCCAGGTTTGGCGCCGAACCGTAAGCGGTATCGGCCACCAGCTTCTCGGGCCACAAGCCGAAACGTTCCTGCGTTCGCTCGATCATCCGCCGCTGGGCGAGCACCTCGGCCTGCCGGATCGCGGTCGTTGCCTCAACATCGACGATCACCGCGTGGTCGAGATCGATGAGGTAGTTGGTTGAATAGGCGTAGAAGGCCCGCTCGCGCGTGGCCGCAGTCCAGCGCGCAGCGGGATCGGTCAGATTGATCCGCTTGGGCGGGACAGGTGTCGATCCGCCGAAGGCGGCATCGTCGAGAACGTCGAGATACTCGGTGACCGCACGTCCGGCTGCATCGTGCGGCAGACCTTCTTCGCCCGGCACCGAACGCTGCCGGTGGACATCGGCACGGATGAGGCTGGCATCGACCGCGAACCCTTCGGCACCCACCAAACCCTCGGCCATGCAGCGCTCGACGGTCAGCTCGAACAGCTTGCGCAAAAGGTCGCTGTCGCGGAACCGACCGTGGCGGTTCTTGGAAAAGGTCGAATGGTCGGGCACGGCGCCATCAAGATCGAGCCGACAGAACCAGCGGTAAGCGAGGTTGAGATGGACCTCCTCGCACAACCGCCGCTCTGAACGGATGCCCATGCAGTAGCCGACGATCAGCATTCGGATCATCAGTTCGGGATCAATCGAAGGGCGGCCGGTCGCGCTGTAGAACGGCTTCAGATGTTCGCGGATGCCAGACAGATCGACGAAACGGTCGATAGCGCGCAGCAGGTGATCGGCCGGCACGTGATCCTCGATGCGGAAGCTGTAGAACAGCGCTTCCTGCATCACCGTTTTCTCACCCATCATCGTAACATCTCCGCTTTGCCCACGAAGACTGAATCAGGACTTCAACGCGATCGCAAGCGGGACTTTTTCAACGGAATACACCCCACCGCGGACATCGCGCTCTCAAAACTCTCACCCGAAAGCCGACCTTCTCGGCGCTCAGCCCAGCCCTAGCCTGTCGGAATAGATCAACCGGCCGCCCGAAAGGTGCCACAGCGCCTCGTTGAAATCGTCGGGGCTCATCGCGAAACAGCCGTTGGAACGGCCCAGTCGGCCAAATTGCGAGATGTGCGATGCGCGGGCGTAGTCCGCCGAATGCGCGACGATGGCACGTGGCAGTGCGTTCGAGTTTTCGGGATCGAGCCCGCCCAGCCGGATCGAGGTGCCATACTTGCCCCGGTACCATTCGTAGGTGACGTAAGACCCACGGCTGGTCGCGTTCGATCCGGGCGTGTTGGAAAATTCGTTGAGCCAGCCATCGTGTTCGGGGTCGGAACCCGTGCCATGTGCGACGAGGAAGCTGCGTACCGTTCCCGCCTCTACATTGGCGAAGTGGAAACGTGGCAGTGCGGAATGCACGCCGTAATCGGCAATGGCGGCGACATCCTTGCGCCAGATAGCGCTGCCTGCCCGCTCGATCTCTCGTTTCGCGACGTCGAGCACTGCCCGGTCGCGCGGGGTCAGCGGGCTGGCCTGCGCGAAAGTACGCATCGGCAGCGCGAGGGTTGCCCCTGCCGCGATTGCGCCCTTGAGGATGTTGCGTCGATTCAACCCGTTTACCATGCGAATCTTATAACACTTCGCGTCTGACTTTGCACTGAACTGCGACGAAGCGCCCCATTCAATATTCGGACAGATTCATTTGGCCGTTCGCGATCTCCACATTCGGGATTCGCGACAGGAAGCTCTGACCCAGCAGGGTGACGTGCAACCCTTCGGGGATGATCATCGCGTCGACGTCATGCACTTCGAAATTGCCGAGCTGCACAGTGTCCAGCCGGACCTGCACGCCCTGAATCGGCCCGTTCGCGCCGCGCCCGATGATGCCGATGTCGCTCTGGTCCCAGTTCAGCCCGATCGCTTCGGCATCCGCGCCGGTCAGCGCGATCACGCTGGCGCCGGTATCAACCAGCGCTTCGATCGGCACCGAATTGACGGTGGGGCTGGCATAGAAATGCCCGTCCTGCCGCTGTTGGAGGACCATTTCACCGCTGAGGTAATCGGGGGCCGACCCTTGCGCATCCGCGGTCGCGGGATCGAAGCCGACCGGTATGGTGGAATTGGCCGATTGATCTCTCGCCGGGGCCATCGGACCGTTCGGCATGAACGCCCCGATGCCACAGGCCAGCGCCCCCAGCGTGATGATCATTCCCCATTTCATCCCGCCACGATGGCAGGGCGGGTTGAACATCCGGTAAACGGGCGACGGACCGCCCATTGACGCAGTGGCTATTCGGCCGCTTCCGTCGTCTTGCCTGCGTCGGTCATGTCCGCTTCGATCTCGGCAGCCTTGGCTTCGACCAGTCCGACAATGTGGTCGAGCATGTCGGCCGATTGCACGTGATGATCGGTAACCCCCGACAGATAGACCATGTGCTTGCCGTTACCGCCGCCAGTCACGCCAATGTCGGTTTCCCGCGCCTCTCCCGGCCCGTTGACGACACAGCCAAGGACGGAGAGCGAGAGCGGCACCTTGATGTGCTGCAACCGTTCTTCCAACGCCTGAACCGTGCGGATCACGTCGAAACCCTGACGCGCACAGGAAGGGCAGGACACGACGCGGACACCGCGGGTGCGCAGGCCAAGCCCTTTGAGGATTTCGAACCCGACGCGCACTTCCTGTTCGGGTTCCGCCGAAAGCGAGACGCGAATGGTGTCGCCGATTCCGGCCCACAACAGGTTGCCGATGCCGATGGACGATTTGACCGTTCCGCCGATCAGCCCGCCCGCTTCGGTGATGCCAAGATGCAGCGGGCAATCCACCGCATCGGCCAGCCCCTGATAGGCGGCGACGGCAAGGAAGATGTCGCTGGCCTTCACCGCGACCTTGAATTCGTGGAAATCGTGGTCCTGCAATAGCTTGATGTGATCGAGCGCGGATTCGACCAGCGCTTCGGGGCACGGCTCGCCGTATTTTTCGAGCAGGTCCTTTTCCAGCGACCCTGCGTTCACGCCGATGCGGATGGCGCAGCCATTGGCCTTCGCCGCACGGACCACTTCGGCGACGCGCGCACTGCTGCCGATATTGCCCGGATTGATGCGCAGGCACGCCGCGCCCTTGTCCGCCGCTTCCAATGCGCGTTTGTAATGGAAATGGATGTCGGCAACGATGGGCACTTCGGCGGCGCGGGTGATCTGGTCGAAATGCGCGGTCGATTCTTCGGTCGGACAGGACACGCGGATGATATCGGCCCCCGCCTCTTCGCACCGGCGAATCTGGTCGATCGTCGCGCCGATATCTTCAGTCGGCGTGTTGGTCATCGTCTGCACGGTGATCGGCGCGTCGCCGCCGACCGGAACCTTGCCGACCATGATCTGCCGGCTCTTGCGACGCTCGATCGTGCGCCATGGGCGGATCGCGTTCATAAATTTGGCCCGTAACCTTTCGAATTTGACGCACGGCGCTGTCCGACATCGATAATGACGTCGCGAACGTACCGAAATCTCAACATGGTGCGTTTCCTAGCAGTTTCGAGGGCGTTAGGAAAATGCGCCGCCTGCGGGCATAGATGCCGGCGATGACCATGTCGCGACAAATGATCGGCGCGACAGATGCGGGAGAGCCCATGAACGAAGTCGAGCTGACCGATGACCTGTCCGGCGATCGCGCCGATGCCGGTTCCGACGGCGGCTCCGGCGACAAGCGGAGCGAGGGGTGTGGCGACGCCCTGCTGTTCGGGCGCGTGCTCGACGGCAAGGGGGGCGGACGCGAGGTGACATGGGACGAAGCGCAGGATTGGTCGCCGGGCGTTCCGGGCGAAATGATCTGGCTTCATCTGTGCCGCAACCGGCCGGGCGTGCAGGAATGGCTTGAAACTTCGCTGGCCATTTCCGAACCGACCGCCGAATTGCTGGTGTCCGACCAGACCCGCCCGCGCGCCTTTCGCGAAGGCGACACGCTGGTCGCCACGCTGCGCGGCATCAATTTCAACCCCAATGCCGAACCCGAAGACATGGTTTCGATGCAGTTGTGGAGCGATGGGAAGAGGGTCATCACGCTGCGGCGCTTTCCTCTCCAGACGCCGCGCGACACTCTGGCGGAAATCGACGGCGGGTTCGGCCCGTCCGATGCGGGCGCGCTGATTACCTCGCTGATCGAATTCATGATCGCGCGCATGAACCGTTCGATCATCGATATGAACGATCATATCGACCAGATGGAGGATGCCGATCTCGACGTCGATACGGAACGCGTGCTGGAAAAGATCGCGAAGATCCGGCGCAATTGCCTCGCGCTCAAACGCCACATGAGCCCCCAGCACGAGGCGCTGGAACGGATCAGCCGCGATGCCCCCGACTGGTTCGAAGATCACGACCGGCGCGAAATCGCAGAAACGATCGAGCGTCTGTCCCGCTATCTCGACGATATCGACATTTCGAAGGAAAGCGCGGTTGTCCTGCAGGACGACATCCGCGCCCGCGCCGCATCCCGTTCCGAACGGACGAGCTACCTGTTGACCATAGTGGCTGCGATCTTCCTGCCTTTGGGTTTCGTCACCGGACTTCTGGGCATCAATGTCGGCGGCATTCCGGGCATGAACGATCCGCAGGCGTTCTGGGTCGTCAGCGGGATGTGCGGCATGATCCTGATCCTGCAGCTTGTCCTGTTCTATCGGTGGAAATGGTTCTGAAGCCTGGCAGCGCGACGTTAGGGACCAATACCTAACCGGTCGCGCGCCCGATCTTCACGCCGGAGACCGACCCTTTCACCCCAAATGGGGCAAAAGGATTCGGTCGCATCAAGGAGTTGCTCGCCATCCCGGTGGTCGTGCTGACGCTCGCGCTGGTTCCAACGGTTGGCTTTGGCGGGGACGGTGATTCGATCACCACCCGCACGACGTCGAGTTCGATGGAATCGGTGTTTGTCGAAGTGCACAATGCCGACAATGCCCGGCGCACGTTCAGGGTCTTCGCCATCGGCGCGGCCTCGGAAACGCCGGCGGGTGGCGTGCGCCTGCTGCCGGCGGAGCAGCACGTCATCGCGGGGGGCGAAACCAAGCGGGTACTCGCGGTATTCCAGAACCTTCGGCCCGGCGAAAAGCGCGAGGCGAGGGTTTGCTATGCGCCCATCAACCTACCGGCGGACCGCACATGCCAGTCCTTTGCGATAGAGCGGATCTAGAGCTTCCGTTCGTACAGGAATTCGTCGTCGCGGTGATCGCCGACCCAGAAGTCGATGTCCGCGATCTTGGCAAAGCCGTGCCGCTGGTAAAACCGCTGCGCGCCGAGGTTTTCCGCCCAAACCGAAAGCTGTATCGCATCGGCCCGGCGCGTCTTTGCTTCTGCCAGCACCCATTCCATCAGGCCGCTGCCGATGCCGTTCCCGGTCGATCCGGCATCGGTATAAAGCTGCGACAGCGCAATGGGGCGTGCGGCGTCGGAATGGCCGCCGAACTGCGCGCCTTCGACGAGCTTGCAATATCCGACCAGCCGCTCCCCCCGAAAGGCAAGGCGGTAGACCACGTTGCGATCCGCGATTTGCTGCGCGATCTTTTCGGGGGAGTGCGCGGAATGGAGGAAGCTGGCGAGGTTTTTGGCGCTGTAGAGATGGCCGAACGCCGCATCGAAGCTTGCCCGGCCCAGCGCGACCAGCGCGTCGCGATCGTCCATCGAGGCTTCCCGAAATGTGATCGCGCCAGCTTTCGCCCGCGCTAGGGCGGAAGGCCCGGTTTCAACGACCATCACTTCGACTCCGTCCGATCATTCAGGCACTCGCCCTGCCCCATACGCCATGCCCCCTAAGCCATGTACTTGCGCAGGGGGTGGCGCAACCGGCGCGTTGCGTTCAAGTGGACACGGTTGTCAATTGCCTGAGGCTTCAGGCTTGCGGAGAAGAGCATGAGCGACCCGAAATCACCCTGGACCCTGGCCATTCACGGCGGCGCGGGAGCCATGGCGCCGGGCATGTTCACGCCGGAACACGAAGATGCGTGCCATGCCGGGCTCGAATCGGCGCTGGCCGCCGGGTCGGCCGTGCTGGCGGACGGCGGCAGCGCGCTGGACGCGGTGGAAGCGGCGGTGATGGTGCTGGAAGACAACCCGCTGTTCAACGCAGGGCGCGGATCGGTTTTCACGTTCGAAGGCCGCAACGAAATGGACGCCGCTGTCATGGACGGTACGACCCGTTCGGCAGGCGCGATCGCGGGCCTGACCAATACGAAAAACCCTGTCCGAGCGGCGCGGGCCGTGATGGAAAAGTCGCCTCACGTCCTGCTCAGCCACGAAGGCGCGAACCGGTTCAGCTCAGAAATGGGACTGGAACAAGCCGATAGCGAATGGTTCGCAACCGCCGAACGCCGGCGGCAGTGGGAGGAGTTCAAGGAACGCAAGACCGGCTGGTTCGATGCCGATCTCAAGTACGGGACGGTCGGCGCGGTGGCGGTCGATGCAAGCGGTCATGTCGCCGCGGCGACCAGCACCGGCGGGCTGACCGGCAAACGTTGGGGCCGGATCGGCGATTCGCCGGTGATCGGCGCGGGCACTTATGCCGACGATCGCGCCTGCGCCGTGTCCGCCACCGGCACGGGAGAGGTGTTCATCCGCAATGCCGCCGCGCACGAAATCGCGGCGCGCATGCGGCTGCTGGGCGAAACCGCGCAACAGGCGGTCGACGCGGTCATGGCCGAAGTGGGCGCGATGGGCGGAGACGGCGGCGTGATTTTTGCGGCGCACGACGGCAGCGCGGGGTTTGCGTTCAACACGCCCGGCATGTTCCGGGGACGCGCCGATGCCTCCGGCCTTCACGAAACCGCGATCTACGGCAATCAGGTGCGCTCACGCTCCATCGGATAGCACCCTAACAGGCGCAAGTTCTTGGAATAGAAGCCCAGTTCTTCGAGCGAGAGATCGACCGCAGGGTCGCCGGGCTTGCCCACGATGTCGCAGAAAAAGCGCGTCGCGGCGAAGCTGGCGCCTTCCTGATAGGATTCCAGCTTGGTCATGTTGACCCCGTTAGTCGCAAATCCGCCCAGCGCCTTGTAAAGCGCGGCCGGAATGTTGCGGACGGCGAAAACGAACGTCGTCATCGCCGGCCCCTCAATCTCCGCCGGATCCAGCGGCGCGCGCGACAGGATGACGAACCGCGTCATGTTGTCGTGCTCGTCCTCGATCGCTTCGGCCACGACGTCCAGATCATAAAGTTTCGCGGCCAGTGGTGGCGCGATGGCGGCAACCGTCGGGTCGCGATCCTGCGCCACTTTGGCGGCGGCACCGGCGGTATCGGCATATTCCATCGGCACAATGCCGTGCTTGCGCAGCCAGCCGCGGCACTGGCCCAAAGCCTGCGTATGGCTGATCGCCGCCATGAACGGTCCTTTGCCCACCGCCATCAGCGTATGGGTGATCGGCATGAAATGTTCACCCGTGATCGACAACCCCGATTCGGGCAGCAGGAAGTGAATGTCCGCGACACGTCCGTTTGCGCTGTTTTCGATTGGGATGATCGCCCGGTCGGCCAGCCCGTCGCGCACCGCGTCGATCGCGTCGGCGAAGGAATAGCACGGCATCGGCAGGCAGTTGGGATCGTGGCGCAGTGCTGCGATGTGCGAATTTGCGCCGGGCGCACCCTGAAACGACACCGCCCGTGCGGGATCGGCGGCGGCGGCACGGTTCATTTCCTCGGCGAGGGCGAGGGCGGGGGCAGGATAACTTTGCATGGCGGGGGGTGCGTTAGGCCCGTGCGACGCCCGTGCCAAGCCCGTCCGTGCCCGATGTCCCGGACGCGAGGCTTGCCGCAATGCCGCATTTCGGGCGCAATGGCCCTTGCGCTGGGGCACGGCTGCAACTAGAGCGGCGCGCGAACCTCCGTTCGGGGGTTGTGACAGGGACATCGCGACGGGCTTTCCAAATGAGCGACAAGTTCAACACCATTGCCGGCTGGGCCCTTTTCGGGGGCATCGTAGCCATCGGCCTTTCGAGCGTGAGCGGCCGCATTTTCATGGCTGACAAGCCGCATGCCCCGCACGAGCCGGGTTACCAGATCGTCGCCGCCGAGGGCGAAGGCGAAGGCGCATCCGGGCCGAGTCTTGCGACCTTGCTCGCGACCGCCGACGTCGCAGCGGGCGAAAAGCTGTTCGCCAAGTGCAGCGCCTGCCACTCGGTAACGCAGGGCGGCGCTAACGGCATCGGCCCGAACCTCTATGCCACGATGGGCGAAACGATCGGCGGGGGCAAGGGCGGCTATGCGTTCTCGTCTGCCCTGTCGGGCCATGGCGGCCAATGGACGTTCGAGAACATGGACGCATGGCTCGCCAGTCCCAAGGCTTTCGCAAACGGCACGAAGATGAGCTTCGCGGGCCTTTCCAAGCCTGAAGATCGCGCCAACATGATCGCATATCTGAATGCACAAGGGTCGAACCTGCCGCTGCCGACGCCCGAAGCGCCTGACGCAGCCGAAGGTGACGCCGCCGAGCCGGCAGCCGAAGAAGCGCCCCAGGGTGCCGACGCCGCCGATGCGCAGGTCATGACGCCAGTTGCCGAAGCCGGGGCCGCCGTTTCGAACTGACGTTTGCCGCAACAAAAACGAAAAGGCCCGCCGGAACCTGTGTCCGGCGGGCCTTTTCGTATTTGGCCTGTTGGGGCGCAATCGGTGGGCGCATGATCAGTGGACTGGCGGGTCCTTGGCCGGAACCCGGCCCACTGGCGCCACGGGTTCGCCGGGCTCCCGTGGGGGCATGGCGTTTTCGGGCACGTCGGCGATCATCATGTCCGCGCTCGGCACATCTTCCAGATTGCGCACCGTCACGCGGATGTCGCCGTTGGCATAGTGCAATTCGTTGAAACTGGGTGGAGTGGACCGCAGCCGTTGCGACAGCGTACCCGCCCCGATCATCCGCACCGGCCCGTTGGGCGTCTGCCGGACAAGGTCGAACGCATCGTGTACGTGACCCGACAGCACCGCGATCACGTTGCGCTTCGCCAATTCGGCCAGCGCCTTGTCGCCACCGCGAGTCAGGGCCGTACCCCGCGTGCCGACTTCGACAAGCGGATGGTGACAGGCGACGATTGCCCGCGTTCCTGTCGGCAAGGCATCGATCGCGGCAAGGCATTCGCCCAGCGCACCCGACGTGACCCAGCCCTTCGACCAATTCATCCGCCATTGTGCCCGCGCCGCCGTCTTCAACGGCACGATCGCCGCTCCGGGAAGCTCGATTTCCCGCTCGACCAGATCTTCGATGGCGCGAAAGCGGCGATATGGCGCAAAGAACCGCTCGATCGGGTTGAAATAGGGCATGTCGTGATTGCCCACCTCGACAGTTACCGGCACGTCCAAAGCGCGGATCCAGAGGCAGGCGGCGTCAAATTCGCGTTGCCGCGCCCGCATGGTCAGATCGCCGGTAATGGCCACCGCGTCCGGGCGGCGAGATGCGATTTCGGACGCGACCCATGCCAGCGCACGTTCATCGGCCAGTCCAAAATGAATGTCGCTAAGGTGAAACAGCAACCGTTCGCCCGTAACGGCGGCATCATTCATGCATGATCTCCGGTCCCCGCATCGGCCTGAACGCCTTCATCTTCCCGAACGGTCACGATGATATCAACCTCGCACGGCGCGACCCAGAAACGGGCGCGGGGATCAAGCGTCGCGCCCTCACCGTCGATCAGGATTTGCAACGGTTCGCTATCGGCACTGGCCAGAGTCATCGTTTCGAATGTCCCCAAATCGTCGTGCGGCCCTTCGCGGAAATCTCGCTTCAGCAGGGCGACACCTTGCTGGGCATACTCGGCAACGGTGGTCGAGTGATAGGCCGCGACCGATATATTCCCCTGTTCGGGCGTCATGACGATCAGCGGGTATCCGTCCGGTTCGCCGATTTCCGGTTCCACAACGCGCACCTTAACCCCGGCGGTTGATTGACCGATGGCGGTAGCCGCGCCGCTGGCGACGCCCAGTACGTCGAACTTGCGCATCGCTTCGCGCACGTCGCCCCATGCCGTGCCGGGTCCGACCATCAGGCCGGCCAGAGCATCGCCCGCTTCGCACCGTACGACGCTGGGGCGCAGGGATCGGAACTGGCCTTCGGCGACGCGCGCGACGATCGTGTCGCTGTCGACGTCGCCATGCAGCCGGATCGAAAGCAGGTTCATGGTCCCACCCGGCAGGATCAGTATCGAACCGCCCCAGCCATAAAGGGCCGTGACCAGCGCATTGATGGTGCCATCACCTGTATATATCGTGACAAGATCGACATCGGCCGCATCGAGTTGGGCGATGGTCGGCAGGTCTTCGGACGGAAATTGGACCACCCGGTCAAGCTCGATCGCGTGTTCGGCAAATGACGCGCACAGGGCGTCGAACGCCTTTGCGTCATAACTGCCACTGTCGGGGTTGATGACCAACCAGGTCTTTTGCGCGTTCGCCATGGCACTGGAAAACGCCAACCATGCTCTCGGTTCCCGGCGGCCGCACTCTATCGGCACCATGCGGTATCGGGTGGAAAGCGAAATCCTGATGGAATGACGCCGTCCAGCGTCGTGGCAATAGCGCGCGCCATGACTTGGCGACGCGTTGTGTTTCGATGGAACGCGTAATTTGCAGTTCGAATGTTCAGTCAGATGCAACAAAAGACAAGTCGTTACTTATAGCATTGTCATTACTATACGTTTCTTTTGTGACTACTGCATAATTATCTTGGAATACTTGTGGACTAGATGGTTTGCAAAAAGTAAAGGCGCTCGTCGATTGGCGATTGTCGTTCGTCGACAGCAAACGGCGTCTGTCGGATCTTCGCACACCTTCACAGACTTGTGACGGACGATACCGCCACGATGATCCATAAGAAGATCATCGAAGAGCCAACCGACAGTTTCATTTCCTGGGGGGAAATCAGATGTTCAAGACCTTAATTGTACCGGCCATCGCCGGCCTCGCCATTCTCGCCGCACCCGCCACCGCGCTGGCCGGCGAAACGAATTCCGGAACCATCGTCCGCGTCGCGGTCGGCGATCTCAACCTCGCCACCGATCAGGGCGCGACCGAAATGAAGAAGCGCGTCCGCTCGGCCACGTACCAGGCCTGCCTCTACGCCGAAAACGGCCAGCTCGTTTCGCCCGAAGAACAAACCGCTTGCGTCCGTACCGCGCAGGCAAAGGCAAAGACGCAAATGGCTCAGAAGATTGCCAATTCGCGTTTTGGCGGCTGATCCCGAGCTGCCGATTACCTGAGCCCCGGCCGGACCAGTCCCCCGGCCGGGGCTTTTACCAATCCCGACTGGCGTTCCCTGCCCAAGGCATGGGAAGCTTACAAAACACGATCCAGGGCGGCGCCACGCAAGGCGACCGCCTATTCTTTCGGAAGTCTTCGGGGTTCAGCGTCCGGCCATCGCCTTGACTGCTTTCAGATGCGTGCGCCCGATGCGGACGGGTTCGCCCTTGTCGATTTCGGCAGACCATACGCCCAGTCCTTCGTGGCGCAGGCCAGTGATGAAATCGCGCCGCAGGATCGTGGATCGATGGACGCGAATGAACCGTTCGGGGTCCAACCTTTCTTCCAGCGCGCCGATGGTTTCCAGCAGCAGATGGCTGCCATCACCGACATGGAGCCGCACGTAATCGCGCTCCGCATCGATGCGATGCACGTCGCGTGCCGCGATGCGCAGCAGTTCGGATCGGTGCGGAACCCAGAATTCCTCGATCCACCGGGTCGGCTGCGGCGATTTTCCGGCGTTGGACCGGCTGGCGAAAGCGCGATCGATGGCGCGGCCAAGCCGATCCTGCGCCACGGGCTTGAGCACGTAATCCACCGCGTCGAGATCGAACGCTTCGACCGCAAAACTGTCGTGTGCCGTGACGAATACGACCGCGGGCCGATCCGCCGGGTCCGGCACTTTTTCTGCGATCCGCCGCGCGACGGAAAGCCCGTCGACATGCGGCATCGTCATGTCGAGCAGGACGAGATCGGGGGTCAGCGCTTCTATCATCCGCAACGCCGCAGCGCCGTCGCCGGCGGTGCCGACAATGCGCAATTGCGGCATGCGGGCGCAGATAACCTGCATCCGTTCCACCGCCAGCGGTTCGTCATCCACGATCAGCGTCGCCAGCGTCTTGCCCGCATCGCTTCCCATATGTGTCGTCCCCCCGGACATCGTTTCATTCCCCCTCGGCCGAAAAGGACAGCGGCATCCGGATCACCGTCCGCCAACCGCTGCTCCCCAGCCCGCTGTCGCCAGGCCCGCTAACCCCAGGCCCGCTGACTACTGTCGCATCGTCGCCGAACCGGGCCTTCAGTCGGTTGCGCACGTTGTCCAGCCCGATTCCGAAGCCGTGCTGGCCGTCGTCCGCCCCGGCCCCCGGCCCGTCATCGGACACCGTGATGACCAGCCGTTCATATTCCTCTGCCGCTGTCAGCCGGATCGTTACCGGGCGATTGACCGACGCCACGGCATAGCGGACCGAATTTTCCACCAGCGGCTGAAGGATCATGCCCGGAACTCGCGCGGTGGACAAATCGTGCGGTACGTCGATCTGCACCCGCAGGCGATCCGGGAATCTCACAGCCTCTATCTGCAAGTACAGCCGCTGCAGTTCGATTTCTTCCGACAGCTGAACGTCATGCGTCGGATCGCCCGACAGCGACCGGCGATAGAACGTGCTGATCGTCTGGATCATCGTTTCGGCCTGTTCGTTCCGGTTCGTCATGACCAGCGCCGACAGCGAATTGAACGTGTTAAACAGGAAGTGCGGATTGACCTGATAACGCAGCGATCGCAGTTCCGCCGCCTTGGCCGCGCGGCGATATTCGCCTTCGCGCCGTTCGGCCACGCGTGCCTTCACCGCCTGGCTCATCGCGATATAGAGCGCGCACCACGTCAGGAGCAGGTAATAGCGGCCCAGCGCGATGTCCGTCAGTTGCTGCCACATCAATTTGCGGCGCAATGGCTCGTCCAGCTTGACCATATCTGCCGGGGCCGCGATTGCCGACTGCCCGGCCCCGCGTTGCACCGGTCCTACGATTTCCTCGGTCACGACCCGCGGCGATGGCGCGGACGTCGCTTGCCCGGCCGTCCCTGCGACGGGTTCCGGCGGCGTCGGCGGCATTGGGGGTGGCATCGGCGGTACATCTTCGCTCGGCACCCCGGGCACGTCGACCAGCAGATTGCCCGCCTCATCCCGGCGGATGCGAACGCCTTGGTCGTCGCCGACGCTCTTCACGATCAGCGCTTCGACATCGGCAAAGGCCTGCTGGTTGATGAAGGCGAGCAGCAGCGACGCAGGCGCGGCGGCCAGCACGGCCACGAAAATACGCAAGCCCATGCGGCGATGATCGAACCCGCGCAGCAAAAGCCACAGCAATACGGTGACGCACACGCCTGCCAGCGCCACGACGAAGCGGCGAGTGAGCAGGGCCTGCTGGTAATCGAATTCCAGCACGAGCCCGCGGGCAGTGGCCATTGCGAAATAGGCCGCCCACAGGATGACCATGGAAACCAGCACTGTCGTCAGGCCGACACCGCCATCTTCGGTCGTTTCGCCGGGCCTGCCGGATGGTGCTTTATCTGTGTTCACGCCATCGTGATAGGGCGGCCGCGGCCCACGCACCAGTGCCGCGACGACCCCGGTCGAAGCCAGTCCGCGCTTTGTCGAAAGAACGCCCGGCGCGGGCCGTTATGCCCCGGCCGCTTCTTTCACAGCGCAGGTCAGGTGCCGGGAAGGAGATGTTCCCGGGCGATCTTTTCGCGCCAGACCAGCGGGGCGAGACGGTGGACATTGCGCCCTTCGGAATCGACCGCGACGGTGACCGGCATGTCCTCGACCTTGAATTCATAGATCGCTTCCATGCCCAGATCCTCGAACGCGACGACCTTGGCTTCCTTGATCGCCCGGGCGACGAGATAGGCCGCGCCGCCGACTGCCATGAGATAGGCGACCTTGTGTTCGGCGATGACGTCGGTCGCGCCCTGACCGCGTTCGGCCTTGCCGATCATGGCCAACAGGCCAAGCTGGAGCATCTGGTCGGTAAACTTGTCCATCCGCGTCGCGGTGGTGGGGCCGGCGGGGCCGACGACTTCGCCCACGATCGGATCGACCGGGCCGACGTAATAGATAGCACGCCCCTTGAAATCGACCGGCAGTTCCTCGCCTTTGGCCAACATGTCGGCGATGCGCTTGTGCGCCGCGTCGCGGCCCGTGAGCATGTGGCCCGACAGCAGCAATCGGTCGCCGTGCTGCCAGCTTTTCACTTCCTCGTGGGTCAAATGGTCGAGATCGACCTTCTTCGCATCGGCCGAAGGGGTCCAACCGACGTTCGGCCACTCGTCCAGCCTGGGCGGATCGATAAAGCTGGGGCCGCTGCCGTCCAGCGTGAAGTGCGCGTGACGGGTAGCGGCGCAGTTCGGGATCATGGCAACCGGTTTGCCCGCGGCGTGGCAGGGCCAGTCGTAGATCTTGACGTCGAGCACGGTGGACAGTCCGCCCAGCCCCTGTGCCCCGATGCCCAGCGCATTGACCTTGTCATAGATCTCGATGCGCATCCGGTCGATATCGGTCTGCGCCCCGCGTGCCTTTAACTGACCCATGTCGATCGGGTCCATCAGGCTTTGCTTCGCCAGCTTCATGCAATGTTCGGCCGTTCCGCCGATGCCGATGCCCAGCATGCCGGGCGGGCACCAGCCCGCACCCATCTGCGGCAGCATTTCCAGCACCCAGTCGACGATGTTGTCGGACGGGTTCATCATCTTGAACTTGGACTTGTTCTCGCTGCCGCCGCCCTTGGCCGCGACGTCGATCGACACCGTGTCGCCCGGCACCATGTCCACCGACAGGACGCAAGGGGTGTTGTCCTTGGTATTGCGACGCGTGAAGGCCGGATCGGCGAGGATCGAGGCGCGAAGCTTGTTTTCGGGATTGTTGTAAGCCCGGCGCACGCCTTCATCGACGACGTCCTGCAGGCTCATCTTCGAATTGAGGCGGCAGTTCTGGCCCCATTTGATGAAGACGTTGACGATGCCGGTGTCCTGGCAGATCGGGCGATGCCCTTCGGCGCACATGCGACTGTTGGTCAGGATCTGCGCAATGGCGTCCTTGGCCGCCGGGTTCTGCTCCGCTTCGTAGGCCTCGCCCAGCGACTTGATGTAGTCCATCGGGTGGTAGTAACTGATGTATTGCAGCGCGTCGGCGACGCTGTCGATCAGATCCTGTTCCTCGATCATCACCATGTCGGACATCGTCGGCCCCTATGCTTGCCTGAAAACCAATGCGCGGGCCTTAGCCCCGGTGTCCCGCGCTGCCAAGATGCCGTGGATGCGAAGGGCGGGCTTGGCGACGGGCGGCTAATGGCGTAGGGCCCGCGGGCAAGCGGCTTGACGCCGCCGCGCCGAAAGCGCAACCGTGTTAGCAGGATAGGACAGTGCCCTTCGCGGTGCCCGTCCACAAGCAAAGAGAGTGCATCCGCGATGGCCACCGCTGCCGCTGCTTCCGCCCCAACCACCGCTTCTGCCGGCGATTTCACCCGCGCCCGCCGCGCGATGATCGACAGTCAGCTGCGCGTGAGCGGCATCAACGATCCAATCATCCTCGCCGCATTCGATGCAGTTCCGCGTGAAAACTACGTCGCCGGCGACCAGCGCGCGATCGCTTATGTCGACCGTTCCCTGCCGCTGGGCGAAGGGCGCTCGCTCTCCGCACCGCTCAGTCAGGCGCGCCTCGTCTCAGAAGCGATGCCCAAACCGACCGACAAAACCCTGCTCGTCGGCGGCGGCACCGGCTATCTTGCCGCAGTGCTCGCGCCGCTCGTCGCCTCGCTCGACGTGGTGGAGGATGACTCCCGCCTTGCCGGAGTAGCCGGGACCAAGGCGGGAAGCTGGCACAATTGTCCGCTGAATGATGGTTGGAAGCGGGGCGGCCCCTATGATCTCATCATCATCGACGGTGCGGTCGAAGACCTGCCCAAGTCTTTCGCGCAGCAATTGGCCGACGATGGCCGCATCGTCACAGGCACCGTCGATCGGGGCGTGACCCGCGTCGCAGTCGGCCGTCGTTCCGGCAAGGCCATCGCGATGCGCCCGGTCGCCGACATCGCAATGCCGGTCCTGACTGCCTTTGCCGCCGCAAAGGGGTGGTCCTTCTGATGACCTTGCGATCGGGCGCAGCCGCCCTTCTGGCGGGCGCCGCGTTGTGCGTTCCGGGTCAGGCCCTTGCCGATACGCTGCAAGAAGCGCTGGCATTGACCTATCAGACCAACCCGACGTTGCAGGCCGCCCGCGCCGATCTTCGCGCGACGGACGAAACCGTGCCGATCGAACGGTCCGACGGCTTGCCCAGCGTGGGCGGCAGCGCGCAGTACACTGAATATCTGAAGCAAAGCAGCTCCAGCTTCACCGCGCCCGACCGCGCGTTGAGCGCCGGGCTCGAACTCTCGGTACCGGTCTATTCTGGCGGCGCGGTAAAGAACTCCGTGCGTGCCGCGAAACAGCGGGTGCAGGCGGGGCGCGCCGATCTGAAGGCGACCGAGTCGGGCATCTTCGCCCAGACCGTCGCCGCCTATATGGACGTGATCCGCGATTCCGCGGTGGTGCAACTCAACCGGCAGAACGTCGACACGCTGGGCGTGAACCTGCAAGCGACGCAGGATCGGTTCGAAATCGGCGACATTACCCGGACCGACGTGGCGCAATCCGATTCGCGCCTCGCCATCGCGCGCAGCGATTTCCTGACTTCGCAGTCGAACCTCATTTCCAGTCGCGAACGCTATATCCAGTTGGTCGGCAAGCCGCCGGTCGCGCTGCAACCGCCCCCGCCGCTGCCAGGTCTTCCCGCCAGCCCTGACGAAGCGGTCGACGTGGCGCTGGCCAACAATCCAGACCTCCTCGCCGCGCGCGAACGCAGCCAGGCTTCGAAATACGACATCGACGTTGCCGGATCGACACGCCTGCCGCGGGTAGAACTGTTCACCGGCGGCAACTACACGGATTACTTCGGTACGCTGGGCGGCGGTTCGTCGGGCGCGTTCAGCCAGTCGGAAACGACGGCGCAGGCCGGGGCGCGGCTGACCGTGCCGCTGTTCCAAGGCGGCCTTCCCGCCGCGCTCGAACGGCAGGCGCAGGCCCGTTCGCAATCGACGATGGAAACCGAAATCGCGATCGAACGCGACGTTATCGCGCAGACCCGTGCGTCCTATTCCGCATGGATCGCCGCGAACGAAGTGATCGAGGCCACCACCACCGCCGTATCCGCCGCCGCGCTCAGCCTTGAAGGCGTGCGCGCGGAAAACACCGTGGGCAATCGCACGATCCTCGACATCCTCGATGCCGAACGCGAATTGCTGTCGACGCAGGTGCAATTGGTCACCGCGCAGCGCAACGCCTATGTCGCCGGATTCTCGCTGCTTGCCGCAATGGGCAAGGCAGAGGCGGAAGACCTTAATTTCGATGTGGGACCGCTGTACGATCCGACCGTGCATTACGATAGCGTCAAGGGCGCGATCTTCGACTGGCGGATGGAGCCTGACCCTGTGGCACAGTCGACTCGCACCGTTGACACGCCTGCCCAAGACGCAGACATTCTGGGCAATTAATTCCGCAACCCGGCCCGCGATCCAGCGAACAGGCCAATCGGACAACAGGAGCGTCGAGCGTGCAGAAGGACGGCGAACCCTCGGTCGAGGATATTCTGCGCTCGATCAAAAAAGTCATCTCGCGCGATGACGAAGCGCTTGGCGGACAGGCCGGCGCGACGCCATCGTTCGGCAATGCCCGCACCTTTGCGCCGCGCGATACGTTTGCACGCTATGCCGCAACGTCGCAAAGCGTGTCCGATCCGGCGCCCGAACCCACGAATGACGGTTCAGACGCCGACGATGTTTACGATCTCGGCAACCTGACGCCCGACGACGGGGCGATAGAGCCCGAAGCGACGATCGGCACGGCGCCTGTGCCGCTGCCCGCCGCATTTGCCGGTCCGGAAGAGGATGTGGCTGGCGATATCGACGAGCCTGTCGCGGTGACAGCATCGGAAATGCACGAGCCCGATTCGCTTTCGAAGCCTGAGGCGGCGCCCTCACCCATTTTTAGCGAAAGCGAGGATCGCCTGATCGCCGGCGCCACCGCCGCTGCGATGCGCGATCAGCTTTCGGCTCTCAGCAACTTTTCGGCCGCAGCGCCGAAGACGGAGACTACGCCCCACCCGCTCGAAGACGCGGTCCGCGACATGTTGCGGCCGTTGCTGAAGGAGTGGCTCGATGCCAATCTCGAAGGCATTGTCGAGCGCATCGTGCAGGACGAGATTTCGCGGATCACCGGCAGCCGCTGACCCGATGGAAGAAGTTTCCGGACGGGAAAAGCTGAAGCGCGCACGGGCTGAGCTTGCGGTGATGGGCGGCGGCTCGGCGTTTCAGCGGCACATCTTCCTTTGCGCGGACCAGGCCAAGCCGAAGTGCTGCCCGAAAAAGCAGGGGCTCGAAAGCTGGGACTATCTGAAACGCAGGTTGGCCGAGCTTGGTCTCGATCGATCGGGCGGGGTGATGCGGACCAAGGCCAATTGCCTGCGCCTGTGCATCGCCGGCCCGCTCGCGGTCGTCTATCCCGAAGGAATCTGGTACCATTCGTGTACGCCAGATGTGCTCGAACGGATCATCCAGCAGCACCTGATCGGCGGCGAACCGGTGGAAGAATTCCGGCTCACCGTCCCTGATGAACTGGCGGAAATCTAGACCAAAAGTAAGATCAGGAAAGCTTGTCCCAGGCGTCGCGGGCCTCGTCGCCCAGCCTGTCTTCGATCGCTTCGTCATGGCCGGTCCCACTGGACAGGAAAACCAGCCCCATCAAAGCCGCCATCAGCATCATCGCTGCCGTCACGCCCAATGCGGTCGCGATGTAAAGATGGATCGAAACGAAACCGTTGCGCCAGTACAAGAATGCCATCGCAATCACGACCGACACGCTCGTGATCCCGAACATCAGCTTCATCAGCCAGCGATAGCGCGCCCATGCATGGGCAGCGGTCTGCGGATCGTCGAGGGGCGAGTGGCGCGTCATGATTTCGCGTCAATGAACCCCTGCGCGCGCGCTGGCAAGTCGCCCCTGCTTCTGGCATCATGATGCGGTCAAACGCCGCGACGGGGGCGGCACAGCTGTTTGGAGACGGGACCATGAGCATCGCCAGGATCATCGCGAGTCGGAAAGGCGAGATCATCACCTGTTCCCAGGACACCACCATGGCAGATGCGGTGGAACTGCTGACAGAACGCCGGATCGGCGCGATGCCGGTCACCGATCCGGACGGCAGGGTCGTCGGCATCTTTTCGGAACGCGACGTGATCCGCTGTCTAAAGGTTCATGGAGGCGACGCGCTGGCGCTGAAACTGGATGCGGTGATGACCTCGCCTGCCGTGACCGTGACCGCGGATACCAGCGAAAACCAGGCGCTCGCGCTCATGACCCGCCGCCGCATCCGGCACCTGCCCGTGGTGGAAAATGACCGGATGGTCGGCTTCGTTTCGATCGGCGATCTGGTCAAGGCGCGGATCGACGAGATTGAGCACGAGGCGAAGGCGCTGCGCGATTACATTTACAGCGCCTGATCGCGGCTTTCGCCATCCTGCGGGGACAGTGCCTTGCCCCGCGCCCCTGCGCGCCCTATCTCGATGACCATGGAACAACCGATCAACCTTAGCCCATCTGCCGCCGGTCGCGTCGCCGCCATCGCGGCGAAGCAGGGTCGCGATGCCGCCCTGCGTCTTGCCGTGGAAGGCGGGGGTTGTTCGGGGTTTCAATATCGCTTCGATCTGGTCAGCGAAATCGAAGGCGACGATGTCGTGGTGGAACGCGATGGTGTGAAACTGGTCGTCGATCCCGTCAGCCTCGATCTCGTCCGCGGCAGCACGGTCGATTTCGTCGAATCGCTTGGCGGCGCGGCTTTCAAGGTGGAAAATCCCAACGCCGCCGCCGGATGCGGTTGCGGCTCCAGCTTTTCGATCTGAGCGGCATGAGTCCGCTTTTGTGAAGATCGCCAGCTTCAACATCAACGGCGTCAAGGCGCGCATGCCACGCCTGCTGGAATGGCTCGACGAAACGAAGCCGGACGTCGCCTGCCTTCAGGAAATCAAGTCGAGCGACGAAACCTTTCCCGGCGATGCCTTTCACGAAATCGGCTATCGCGCGATCTGGCACGGCCAGAAAGGCTTCAACGGCGTCGCCATTCTCCAACGCGGAGAGGACGCGCCGCACGAAGTGATGCGCGGGCTGCCGGGCGATGACGAAGATGCGCATTCCCGCTATATCGAAGCTGATGTGAAGGGTGTGCGGGTCGTGTGCATCTACCTCCCCAACGGGAATCCGGTGCCGGGACCGAAATTCGATTACAAGCTGGCGTGGATGCAGCGGTTGCGGACACGCATGGCCGAATTGTTCGCCGCGGAGATCCCTGCGGTCGTAATCGGCGATTTCAACGTCATTCCCGAAGACAAGGATGTCTGGTCGCCCGACGCCATGGCAGCCGATGCCTTGATGCAACCCGAATCGCGCAATGCCTATTTCCGGCTGCTGCACGATGGGTGGATCGATGCGATCGATTTGCACAATCCGCGCGGCGGCATGTGGACGTTCTGGGATTATCAGGCGGGTGCGTGGCAGCGCGATCATGGTTTTCGCATCGATCATGCACTGCTGTCGCCCGATTTGGCCGATCGCCTGCTATCATGCGGAATAGACAAAGAATATCGCGGTCGCGAAAAAGCGAGCGATCACGTTCCGGTCTGGATCGAAGTTCGCGACTAAGCGTCAGGTACTCGTGGAGTCGAAAGGCCGCCGGATTGGGGGAATCCGGCGGCCTTTCCGCTCACGCGCGCACTTGGGGGATTTGCGCGTTCGCGTTCCACTTCCCACTTTAACGATAGAATATATGGTTGTCGATCTGGGCAAGCCGAGTCATGCGATTTTTCCAGCGCGGCGAGACATAGCGCGCGTGGAAGAACAATGCGCCTTCGGCTGCACTTTCCCATGCGCCTTCGTGCGCAATCATCGCCAACTTCTTGGCTTTCTGCCACGCGTTGCTCGACGTATTGATCGACGGCATCTTGCCACCGCGGACGAACGAGAATTGCGACCGCTGATAGACGACGCCGCAATAGCTGGACGGAAAGCGGCCTGATTCGGCGCGCGCGACGATGACGCGTCCCACGGCGAGCTGACCGGCAAGGGGTTCGCCCTTGGACTCGAAATAAATCGCTCCGGCGAGGCAGCGCAACTGTTCGTCGAGTTTGCCCGGAACCGGTTCGTCCGCGACCAGTTCAGCAAGCGATGCCCCCGCACGAGGCGTACCGGCGACTGCCGGCTCGACCACGGGGAGCGGCTGCACGACCGGTTGTGAAATGAAGGTTTTGGTGGAACCCGCGTTTGCCGACTTCACGGAATTCGAGTCCGTGGCGGCTAGGGTTTCAAGAGTCGTAGCAGCAGCCGCTTCGGGCATTGCTACGGTGGCTTCCGCCATGGCGCTGGAACCGTCCGTTCCAAGCAGTGTGACCCCCAGGGTCGCGACCAGCGAAAATACGCTGGCGCTTTTTACCTTACGGCGCATCATTGTTCGTTCGAGTGCGGTGAACACCAGTCACAGCGTTTTCGATGAACTGACAGCCGATCCCGACTGTCTTTAGACGTTCTTCGAAATGACGCTGCCGGTTGTTCCCCGTCTGCGCGCTTGCCACACGTGCCTTAATGCACGCGACGACTGCCCACGCTCGTCTTCGCTGGCGCCTCTGCAATTGTGGCGTAAAAGTGTCAACAGCGGTAACCTGATTTTTAAGTCATTCCCGGGATGAACTGTGTTGCATTTGCGATATCCAGCTCAACCACCCAGCAATCACGATCCTGGCGTCCGCGTTTTTCAACGTAGTCGTTGAAATCAAAGGGATTTTCAGGATCTTGCCGTCTGATTTCAGTCCATCTCCGTCCCTCATCAAGGTCGGGCATCCGCTCGTAAAGCGTTGAATCACGTCCCTTTTCGCATGTTATGACAAGGATCGACCCCGCCTCGCGCTCACCTTTTTTAAGCACTGTGGCGAACCCTCCGGAGGCTTCGACCGCGCGAATCATCGCCCCGACCTCCAAATGTGCGGGCAAACGGGCGTCCGTCATGTCCGATCCGGCACGCGATAGCCGGGAAGGCCCGACAGCGCGATCTGCGACCGCATGAACGTGCCCGTACCGCGCCCCACCTCTTCACCGTCTTCGTCGAGCAGCCGCGCCTCGCCCACCAGTACGCGGCGATGCCCACTGATCCACCGCCCTTCGGCCACGATGCGGCCACCGCGAATCGGGCGGGAAAAATGCAGGTTGAACGATGTCGTCAGCAGGAAACGATCCGAAACCATCGTGTTCGCCGCATAGAACGCGGCATCGTCGAGCATCTTGAAATAGATCGTTCCATGAGCGGCGCCGGCGGCATGGAACACGTTTTCGTCGACATCGAACGTGATCCGCGACCTTCCTTCGGCCGGTATTTCCAGCCGAGAGGCGAAGGTGCGATTTACCGGCGCGGAGGCATAAAGCGATTCCAGTGCCCGCCAGTGAAGCGCCGCGCCAGTTGCGACCCCTGTGCTGTCCTCGACACTCATCGCACTCTCCCTCAATCTACGCGATTGCCCGGCACGAGCGGCCCGACGCAATATACCGCGCGTAACGTCGATCAGGCCGCGGTGCGACCCGAATCGCTGGTGAGGAGTGCATAGACGGTTTCATCGCTCTGCGCTTCGGCCAGTCGGTCGCGCAGGCGATCGTCGCGCATCATCCGTGATATGGCAGCAAGAGCGTGAAGATGGGCCGCGCCCGATTGGTCCGGCGACAGCAGGCCAAATGCAAGGTCGACGGGCAAGCCGTCCGCCGCATCGAAGCTCACCGGGGCATTCAATCGCAGCACCGCGCAGATCGGACGACGAAGTCCCGGTATCCGCGCGTGGGGAATGGCGACGCCGCGCCCGAAACCGGTGCTGCCCAGCCGCTCGCGTTCTTCGAGCGCTTCGAGCACCGTGGCGGCATCAAGATCGTAAACCGTGGCAAAGCGGTCCGCCAGCGCGACCAGCACTTCGCTTTTGGACAGGGCGTTGCCGGTCCCCACCGCAGCGGGGTCGAGAGTGTACAGCGCGCTCATTTCCTGATCGGTCTCTCAAGCCTTCGTCTTCCGGCCTGCTGTCACCACAGGTCCGGATGGGATCGGTCATACGCGAGACGGGACAGGGATTTTGCGCCCCGTCCTGTCACGCGCTTTGCGAATTCATCTCCCTGATTCGCAAAAACCGATGGTCAGCCTGCACTTCCCCTTGGAGAAGACCTTCGCGAGCGACGCGTCCAGCAGGCTTTTTAAAGTGAGGGTTCGACCCAGCCGATCGTTCCGTCAGTGCGGCGATACACCATATTATGCCGACCGGTGCCAGCATTTTTGAAGAAAAGCGCCGGCGTGTCGCGCAAGTCGAGCATCATAACTGCGTCCGACACCGAAGTTTCGGGAATATCGGTCCGCGTCTCGGCAATGATCGGCGGCGCGTCAGCCTCGTTCAATTCGTCGGTTTCGTCCTCCGCCATTGGCGAAAACACGGTGTAGGCCGCAGCTTCTTCCTTCAGCGAATGTTCGACCTGAGAATGGCGATCCTTCAACCGGCGCTTGTAGCGGCGCAATTGCTTGTCGATCTTCTCCGCCGCCTTGTCGAGCGCCTGGTGCGCGTCCTGCGCTTCGCCATGGCCCTTCAGGATCAGGCCCTGCATGACGTGGGTGACGATATCGACCGTGAAGCTTTCGTGCGGACCCTTACCCAAGGTTACCTGAGAGGACAGCGCCCGATTGAAATACTTGTCGACGATTCCGTTGAGTCTGTCGGACGCGTGATCCTGAAGGGCTGCACCCGTATCGACCTGGTGACCGGAAACGCGAATATCCATCGACAACTCCTTTTCTTTTCATCTTGCCCGAAAGGGCCGGAGCCTGATGCTTTTCGGCAATCAGCCTGCGACCTTTCCTGCATCCCAGATGGGATCTTTCAACGTCGCGATAAAGGCCCGGTGCCGCTCGATTTCCGCGGCGCTTGCCATGTGGGGACGAGCCGGGCGGAATTCGCGCCGGATCACGATCGTGTTGCTGAACTGGATATCGGGCGAGGCGGTGTTGTCGACCGCCAGTTCCAGCCCGATCTGCCGCCCGCCGCTCAGTTCGACATAAAGCTGGGCAAGCAGTTCGGCGTCGAGCAATGCGCCATGCTTGGTGCGGTGGCTGCGGTCGATGCCGTAACGGGTGCATAGCGCATCGAGTGATACTTTCGCGCCGGGGTGCTTTTTCTTCGCGATGCGGACGGTATCGACCATGCGGCTGGTGCAAATAGCGTCGAGGCCGCACATGGCCAGTTCCGCATTCATGAATCCAAAATCGAACCCCGCGTTGTGCGCGACCAGCGGCGCATCCCCGATGAAATCGAGGAAGTCCCCCACCTTTTCGGCAAAGCGAGGCTTGTCGGACAGGAACGTGGCGGACAAGCCATGGACGGCCTCCGCCTCTGCGGGCATGTCGCGATCGGGATTGAAATATTCATGATAGACGCGGCCTGTGGCGACCTTGTTCACCATTTCGACGCAGCCAATTTCGACGAGGCGATCCCCGGAGCGGGGATCAAGGCCGGTGGTTTCGGTATCGAACACGATTTCGCGCATCTGAAAAACTATGCTCCCGGCCCGCCCCGCTGGCAAGGACGAATCCGGCGTATGATGCAGTGATGGAATGCGGCGCAAAAACGGGGCGGAACGAACTGGCGGTGCTGCTGGTTCTTGAAGCACGATGGCCTTCCGCTCCGCACCCGACTTTTCGTGGATAAAACCCGACCCCCACGGCATTTTCGTGGAGCCGTGCAATGCATGGATCGACCCGTCGAAGCCGGTGCAAACGGCGTTGGTCACCCACGGTCATGCCGACCATGCGCGCGGCGGGCATGGCAAGGTTTTCGCGACTCGCGAAACGATTGCGATCATGAACCTGCGCTATGGCGGGGCGGGCCATGACGTGACCGTGCCGATGCGCGAACCGGTCGAACTGGGTTCGGGCGTGACGGCGACATATTATCCCGCGGGGCATGTACTGGGTTCGGCGCAGATCCTTCTGGAACGGGCGGGCGAACGGGTGGTCGTAACCGGCGACTACAAGCGGCGGTTCGATCCGACGTGCGAACCGTTCGAAGTCGTGCGCTGCGATGTTTTCATTACAGAGGCAACGTTCGGGCTGCCGGTGTTCCGCCACCCGTCGATCGGCGAAGAAATGCAAAAGCTGCTCGACGCGCGGGCCCAACGACCAGACGGTTGCGTCGCGGTGGGCGCATATGCGCTGGGCAAGGCACAGCGGGTGATCGCCGAACTGCGCCGGGCGGGTTATCACGATCCGATTTATCTGCATGGCGCGCTGGAAAAGATGTGCGCGCTGTACGAAGAACTGGGTGTGCCGCTGGGCGAATTGCGCAGCGCGACCGGGTTGAAGAAAGACGAACTCAAGGGCCAGATCGTGCTGTGCCCGCCATCGGCGCTGAACGACAGGTGGAGCCGCCGACTGCCCGATCCGGTCACCGCGATGGCCAGTGGATGGATGAAAGTGCGCCAGCGCGCGCGGCAACGAAATGTCGAATTGCCGCTGGTCATATCTGACCACTGCGACTGGGACGAACTGACGCAAACGATCCGAGAGGTTAATCCCGCCGAAACATGGGTAACGCATGGGCGCGAGGAAGCGCTGCTGCGCTGGTGCCAGCTGAATCAGCGGCGAGCGCGCGCGCTCGCCATGGTCGGTTACGAGGACGAAGATGACTGAGGCGGGGATGACTGAGGCGGGGGTGATTCAGGCGGGGGACGACTGATGCGCGCCTTCGCCATGCTGGTCGACCGACTGACTTATACCAACAGCCGCAATGCGAAGCTCGACCTGATCGCCGATTACCTGCGTGCGACGCCCGATCCCGACCGTGGCTGGGCACTGGCGGCGCTGACCGGGGCGCTGGACTTTCCGGCGGTGAAAAGCAGCACGATCCGCAATCTGCTGACCGAGCGCGTCGACCCGGTGCTTTATGCGCTGAGCCGCGATTATGTCGGCGACACGGCGGAGACAGCCAGCCTGTTGTGGCCCGCGCCGGACGACCAGTCGCAGGCTGACGAGCCCAGCCTGTCAGAAGTCGTCGACCTGCTGCGTGCCATGACCCGCAGTTCGGTGATGAGCGATCTGCCCCGATTGCTAGACCGGCTGGATGGCAACGGGCGCTATGCCCTGTTGAAATTCGCGACCGGGGCGATGCGCATCGGCGTGTCCGCCCGGCTGGCGCGCGTCGCCTTTGCGCAGGCGTTCGACGTGTCGGTGGACGAGGTGGAGGAGTATTGGCACGGCGTCGATCCGCCCTATCCTACGCTGTTTGCATGGGCCGCCGATGGCGCGCCGCCGCCGCGCACCGATCTTGTGCCACTGTTCCGACCGTTCATGCTGGCCCACCCGCTGGACGAAACGGTGGTGTCGATGGACGACTATGCAGCCGAATGGAAATGGGATGGCATCCGGGTGCAGCTTGTCCATGTGAATGGCGACACCCGCGTCTATTCGCGGTCGGGCGATGACATTTCCGCAACTTTCCCCGAAATGGCGCAGGCGCTCGACTTTCCCGCTGTGCTCGACGGTGAACTGCTCGTTCGCGGATCGCACCAGGGCGGGGAAGACAACGACAGGACGCAAGGTGGCGCGGCCAGTTTCAACGCACTGCAACAGCGATTGGGTCGCAAGACAGTGTCGAAGAAAATGCTGAAGGAGGCCCCCGCCTTCGTTCGGCTCTACGACGTCTTGTTGCGCGATGGCGAGGATCTGCGCGAGCTTGGCTGGGCGACGCGGCGCGAACATCTCGAACTGCTGATGGAACGGCTTGATCCCGAACGATTCGACCTGTCCCGACTGATCGAGGCGGACAGTTTCGAGGCGCTCGCCGCAATCCGCGAAGGCGCGCGCGACGATGCGATCGAAGGTGTTATGCTGAAGCGCCGCGACGCGCCCTATGTCTCGGGACGGCGGACCGGGCTGTGGTACAAATGGAAACGCAATCCGCTGCTGATCGATTGTGTGCTGATGTATGCACAGCGTGGGTCGGGCAAACGGTCGAGCTTTTACTCAGACTTCACCTTCGGCTGCTGGGACGGCGATCCCGACAATGGCGGCGAACTTTTGCCGGTGGGCAAGGCCTATTTCGGGTTCACCGACGACGAACTGAAATGGCTGGACCGGCATGTGCGGCAGAATACCGTCAACCGCTTCGGCCCGGTGCGCGAAACCGACAAGTCGCTGGTGCTGGAAGTTGCATTCGATTCGGTTCACGAAAGCAAGCGCCACAAATCGGGCGTTGCGATGCGTTTCCCGCGCATCAACCGCATCCGCGAGGACAAGCCCGCGCACGAAGCGGACCTGATCGCAACGCTGAGGGCCATGATCCGCGACTAGATCAGCGGTTTGGGTTTATCAGATCGCGCGCCAGCCTTTGGGCAATGCGCCGACCCGCATGGCCGTCGCCAAATACATCGTTGGGGCCGGGCATCGGCTGCGCCAGCGCCAGGCGTGCGGCGGCGAACAGGGCATCGGCATCATGGCCGACGATCTTTGCGGTGCCCGCCATCACCGCTTCGGGCCGTTCGGTCGTTTCGCGCAGCACGAGCACGGGGCGGCCCATGGCGGTCGCTTCTTCCTGAATCCCGCCGCTGTCGGACACGATCAGCCGCGCCGCGCGCATCAGCCGCACGAAGGCAAAATAATCGACCGCCGATGAGAGCGATATACGAGCCTGACCACCCAACAATTCGCGCAAAACCTGACTTTGCGGACGCGGATGCAACGGCAGGACGAGATGGACGTCTTCCCGCTCCACCATAGCCAGCAATCCCGCCGCGATTGCCTTCAACGCGTCTGGCCCCGTTTCGCGCCGGTGGATCGTCGCCAGCACCAATGCCCTGCCCTCCGCCGCTTCGCTCAACGGTTCTGCGGCACGGCCAAGCGTCGGGTCCGCGTCGATCCGACCATCCGCCCAATGCAGCGCATCGACCACGGTGTTGCCTACCATGTGGATGGTGTCCGCCGCGACCCCCTCCGCCAGCAAGGCGTCCCGTGCCGCCCCTGTCGGCGCAAAGTGCCGGCGGGCGATAGTGGCTATGAGCTTGCGATATCCTTCTTCCGGCCATGGGCGCGACAGGTCGCCCGAACGCAGGCCCGCTTCGACATGGGCAACCGGGATCTGGCGGTGAAATGCGGCCAGCGCGCCGGCCAGCGAAGTTGCCGTATCGCCCTGCACCACGACCGCGTCAGGCCTTTGCCGGTCGATCGCCGCGCCGACCTTTACGACCAATCCGGCCAGCAGATCCGCGACATCGGCCGCATCGGGCCGTTCCAGCATTTCTTCGGGCACGATGCCCGCCGCATTCAGGATCTCTCGCCCCAGATCGACATGCTGCCCGCTATGGCAGACGCGAACGTCGACCCCGTCTTCGCGGTGTAAGGCGTGCACGACAGGCACGAGCTTGATGATTTCCGGACGCGTCCCGGCGATCGTCATGATGGACAAGGATGCGACCCTTCAAGGCTGCCCGGATGGCTGCTGCGACCGGGCTTCCCACCCTGACCGCTGCATATCAAGGGCTTGCCGCCCGACAATTGACAGATATCAAGGACAAATGGCCGCTCAGTCGGGCATCGGGCACCGTCACCGATATAATTCAACCGAGAGAGGCCCGATTTCCCATGACCGAAGCCGACGCCAGGCCTGCACCCAGATCGCCGTACGAAGCATTGGGCGGCGCAGCGACGTTTCGCGCCATCGTCGACCGGTTCTACGACCTCATGGAAAGCGAGCCCAGCTATGGCCCGCTGCGCGCGATGCACGGCGACGATCTGGCCCCCATGCGAGAAGCGCTGGCCAGCTTCCTGGGCGGTTGGGCGGGTGGACCACGCGAATGGTTCGACGCCAATCCGGGCCGATGCATGTTTTCCGTTCACGGCGGCTTTGCGATCGATGCCGAAACCGCGAACCAGTGGGCCGATGCGATGGCGCGCGCGATCGCCGAAAGCGACATTGCCGACCGCGATCTTGCCGCGCAGTTGTCCGATCGCCTGACCGGCATGGCGCGCGGCATGGCACGAAACGTGGCCGCCTAACCCTCTATCCGCAAAACCTTGTCGCGCGCGGTGGCGCCGCGCACCAGTTCGATCCGCGCAGGCGCGATGCCCATCGCCTTTCCGAGCAGCGCGATCACCGCCTTGTTGGCGCGCCCATCCTCGGGCACGGCGGTAACCCGGGCGCGCAATTGACCATTCTCTATGGCCAGCGCATCGGTCGCCGCATTGGGCGTGACCCGCAAGGCCAGCAGACCCCGCTCGTCAATCAGCGCGCGCAGCGAATCGGCTGACGGCAAATTTGCTTTCGGCTTGCCCATCGGCGCGTGATCATTCCGCCAAGGCAGCCTTATGCGCGTGGCCGTTTTCGACATAGTGCGCCACGCCGACCTGCATGTCGGCACACTGCGCTTCGTTCAGATCGCGCAGGAATTTCGCCGGGCGTCCCGCCCAGAGCTGACGCGCGCCGATGGTCCTGCCCCCGGTCAACATCGCGCCTGCCGCCAGCATCCCGTCGCTTTCGATCGTGGCCCCGCTCATGACGATGGCGCCAAGGCCCACGAATGCGCGGTCGTGCAGATTGCAGCCGTGCACCATAGCAAGATGGCCGATCAGCACGTCTTCGCCGATGATCGTCGGCCAGCCATCGGGTTCCGACGGTTTGGGGCTGTCGCAATGGACGACGGACCCGTCCTGGATATTGGTGCGCGCGCCGATGACGATGCGGTTCACGTCGCCACGGATGACACAGTTGTACCAGATGCTCACGTCCGGGCCGATTTCGACATCGCCGATGATACGGCATCCCGGCGCGATAAAGGCGCTGTCGTGGATCCGGGGGCTCTTGCCGTGGATTCCGGCGATAGTGATGTCGTTCCGGCTCATGCCTGTTTCTCCCAGTCCTCTTGCGTGATGGCATATACGATGATGTCTTCGCGCTCGAACCGTCCCGTGGGTTCGAGGATGAAGTCGAGATCCTTGCGCCGCGCCATGCCAAGCCGTTCCATCAGGCCCCAGCTCGGCGTGTTTTCCGCGACAGTGAAAGCAACGACATGCGGCGCATCGAATGTCCCGAATGCAGCCGCAAGCGTCGCCTGCGCAGCTTCCCTGGCAAAGCCCATGCCCCACGCATCTTCACGCAGCCTCCAGCCGATTTCGAAGTCGCCCTGCGGCCCCGTTGGCAGGTCGGCACGCTTCAACCCGCAAAAACCGATGATCTCACCGGCCAAGTGACCGCCGTCGTCATTGCGCTGTACCGCCCAGAACGTGTGCCCGTATTCGTCTGCCCAGCTGCGCAACTTGCCGACAATGGTTGCGCAGGTTGCCTCGTCCATCACCCCGCCCAGCCATCGCATGACCGCAGGAGTATTGGTGTGCAGAAGAAAGGGCGCGAGATCCTCGTCGCGCCAGTCGCGCAGTATCAGCCGCGCGGTTTCCAACCTCATGCCGCCCGATCCTCGCGCGCAAGGCTCCATACCATCGTCGGATTTTCCTCGGCCTCATAGGCTGGATCGTCATAGTCGAGATCGGCGCGCCGGGTCATGCCCAGCCGCTGCATCACGCGCCACGACCCTCGATTCGCCTGCGATGTCTGGGCATAGGCGACGGGCTGGTCGAACCGTTCGAATATCATCTCGACAATGGCCGTAGCCGCTTCGGTTGCATGGCCCTGCCCGCGGGCATCGGCGCGCAGCGAGTAACCGACCTCGTACCCGCCGCGCAGTTCCGGGGGCGCCGTTTCAGTATCGATCGGACCCGTCCCGCACGACCCGATCAACGCGCCGTCCGCCTTGCGTTCGATGGCGAGAAATCCGTGCCCTTCGCGATCCCACGTCGCCAGCAATCGGGTAAAGACCTCTCGCGCCCGGTCATCCGAAAGCACCCCGCCAAGATGCACGCGCACTTCGGGCGTGTTTAGATGCGCCGACCAGTCCGCAAAGTCGCTTTCGCGCCATGTGCGCAGGATCAGTCGCGCAGTCTCGGCGACGGTGTCAGCCATTCAGCAGCTTTGCCGCCAATGGCGCGTGATAGGTCAGCACTCCGCTTGCGCCCGCGCGCTTGAAAGCAGTGAGCGTTTCGAGAACCAGAGCATCGCGGTCGCCGACACCTGCGGCGACCGCCGCCTCGATCATCGCGTATTCGCCGCTGACCTGATAGGCGAAGACAGGCACGTCGAATTCCTCGTGCACGCGGCGCACGATGTCGAGATAGGGCAGCCCCGGCTTCACCATGACGCTGTCGGCGCCTTCCATGATGTCCAGTTCCACCTCGCGCAGCGCTTCCGCGCCGTTGGCCGGATCCATCTGATAGGTCTTCTTGTCGCCTTTGAGCAGCCCGCGCGAACCGACCGCATCGCGGAACGGGCCGTAGAACGCGCTCGCGTATTTGGCGGCATAGGCCATGATCTGGACGTTGTGGTGACCTTCGTCCTCCAGCGCTTCTCGCACCGCGGCGATGCGGCCGTCCATCATGTCCGACGGGGCGACGATGTCCGCGCCTGCCGCTGCCTGAACCAGAGCCTGGCCCACCAAGGCGTCGACCGTCGCATCGTTGGCGACATAACCGGCATCGTCGAGCAACCCGTCCTGCCCGTGGCTGGTATAGGGATCGAGCGCGACATCGGTCAGCACACCGATGTCATCGCCCAACGCATCCTTGATCGCCCGGATCGCGTTGCACATCAGGTTCTGCGGGTTATGCGCCTCGCTCCCGGTATCGTCGCGCAGTTGAGCGGGCGTGTTGGGGAACAGCGCGACGCACGGAATGCCCAGCGCCACCGCTTCTTTCGCGCGGGCCACGATGCCGTCCAACGACCAGCGCGATACGCCGGGAAGCGATCCGATCGGTTCTTCCACCCCCTGCCCTTCGGTCACGAACAGCGGCCAGATCAGATCGGCGGGGGTAAGTACGGTTTCGCGGTACATCGCCCGGCTCCAGGCCGTGGCGCGGGTTCGGCGAAGGCGGAGATGCGGATACTGGCTCATGCCCCGCCTCCTGCCCGTTTTGCCCCGAATATGGAAGGGGCCAGTTGCGCGGATCAGGCGGCGTTGGACAGGCGGTCAATCTCGCGCTGCGGCTCTGCCGCGTCGGCCTTGGCGGGTGCGAGTTGTTCGAGCGCTGCGCCGGGCTTCACCTTCTTCAGTTCCATCAGTCTTGCGCGGAACTGGCGCAATTCGGCGTCGGAAAGCTGCGCCCGCACGACGAACTGCACCGACAGCGGGTCGATCGACCGACCGCCGCGATAAAGTTCGTAATGAAGGTGCGGCCCGGTCGACAGGCCGGTGGACCCGGCATAGCCGATGACCTGCCCGCGCCGGACGCGCTGCCCGTTCGATACGGCAAACCGCGACAGGTGCGCATAGGCGGACTGCAAGCCGCCGCCGTGGTTGATCCTGATGTAATTGCCGTGTCCGCCATGACGCCCGGCGTAATTGACCGAGCCATCGCTCACCGCATAAATCGGCTGGCCGGTGCGGGCGCGGAAATCGACGCCCGCGTGCATGCGTTTGTAGTTCAGGATCGGGTGCCGCCGCATGCCATAACGCGACGTGATCGCGCCATTGGTCGGTGCGACCAGCCCGGTGCGCATTTCGCCCGCGCCGTTGGCGTCGAAAAACTTGCCGTTCTTTCCCCAACGCAGCATCTGCGCCTTTGGCGTACCGCGCCGCGACAGCCCGGCATAAAGCACATCGCCGACTTCGACCTCTCCGGTTTCGGCCCGCTTGTATTCGATGATGACGTCGAATTCGTCGTCGCCGCCCATCGAACGATCAAGGTCGATCGCCTCGTCCAGCGCTTTGAGATATTGTTGCACCGAACGCGACGGAACGCCTGCCGCGCGGGCCGAACGATAAAGCCCGGAGCCGACCTTGCCCGTAATGCGCAGCGGGGTATCGTCGACGCGGATGACCCGTTTTTGCAACGCCAGCGGCCCGCCGTCGCGCTCCACCGTCAGTTGCAGGTCGAACCGCGCACGGAAAGTCAGGTTTTCGAGCGGGCGCGGCTGGCTCGGCGATTCGCGGCGGCCGAGCCGCAGCTGGAAACCGGTGCCCGATTCGATGTCGGCCACAGGGAATGTGCCGCCGATCAGCTCCTGAACCCGTGCGGCATCGTTCGCGCCGACGCCCGCACGGCGCAGCATAGAATCAAGAGATCCGTCGCCGCCCAGTGTCGCCGTCATTTCGACGACGGGGCGTTCGGGCGCACTGGCCAGCGGCACGACCAGCCGGCTTGGTCCCATGCGCCTGCCGGTATCGGCGCCCAGCGCGAGCGGGGTGATCATCTGGGCGCGGTATTCCTCGCGCTCCTCGTCCGAAAATCGCGTGTCGGGCGCGGCCTGCACTGCGGAAAAGTCAGGCCAAAGCGCCAGCGCCAGCGCGATAAGCACAAGCATGAAGGCAAGGCTGCGATACCAGCGGGGCGATCCGATCCCCTGTGCCAGGTCGGTAACCCACGGCTCTTCCTCGCCCTTTTTCAGGCCGAATTGGCGCACCACGGTCGCAAGGTCGCGCTTCTCGACCTCGTCGGCCGCGCCTCTCGTAATTCCGTTCGCCGGTTTCTGCCCGTTTGCCGGATTTTGGATGCGGACTGCGTCCAGCGCCCTACCCCTTGTTTAAAATGCGGAATGCGCGCGTCGATCCCATGGCGCGCGACACCGGTGGCTGACTGGACGAAAACTTGCCTCAGGCAAAGTTGCCAAACCCCTGCTTCAACAGGGTTGCGCGACGAGCTGCCGCGTGGCTGCGACGAACGGGTCGGTGATGACCATGCTTGCCCATCTTGCAGGTCGGGCACCCCGCTGCCAAATTGGGATGACCATGCCACGCCCTGTATCAGATGGCGGTTTGGTGAAGGCCGTGCTCGGCCCCACCAACACCGGCAAGACCCACCTCGCGGTAGAGCGATTGTGCGCCCATTCGAGCGGCCAGATCGGCTTTCCGCTGCGCCTGCTGGCAAGAGAGGTCTATGACCGTGTCGTCGCGATCAAGGGGCGGGACAACGTCGCGCTGATTACGGGCGAAGAACGGATCGATCCCCCCAATGCGCGCTGGAAACTCTGCACGGTCGAAGCGATGGACCGCGACGCCGACTTGTCCTTCGTCGCGCTGGACGAAGCGCAACTGGGTGCAGATCCGGAACGCGGGCATGTCTTTACCGACCGGTTGCTGAATGCGCGGGGGCGGGACGAAACGATGATCCTGGGCTCCACCGCGCTCACCCCGATGGTAGAGGCGCTGGTGCCAGAGGCGGAGATTATTTCTCGCCCCCGTTTTTCCACGCTGAGCCATGCCGGTTCGCTGAAACTGTCACGCCTGCCGCCGCGCAGCGCAATCGTCGCTTTCAGTGCGGAGCAGGTCTACACCGTGGCCGAAATGTTGCGGCGTTTTCGCGGCGGCGCGGCGGTCGTCATGGGCGCGCTTTCGCCGCAGACCCGCAATGCGCAGGTCGAATTGTTTCAATCGGGTGAGGTCGACTATCTCGTTGCGACCGATGCCATCGGCATGGGCCTGAACCTCGATGTGGCGCACGTCGCGTTCGCGGGACTGGCAAAGTTCGACGGCCATCGCCGCCGCCGCCTTACCGTCGCGGAAATGGCGCAGATCGCGGGTCGTGCAGGGCGGCATCAGAAAGACGGCACCTTCGGCACGCTGACGGGCGGAGCAAGCGGCGGCGACCGGGGATCGGAATTCACCGAGGACGAAGTCTATGCGATCGAGGAGCATATCTTTCCGCCGATCGACAAGCTGATGTGGCGCGACGCGCGCCCCCGGCTGGACAGCGTCGACGCGCTGATCGCAGATCTGGAGGCGCCGCCCGGCGAACCCGCGCTGGCTCCTGCGCCAGAGGCCATCGACCTTGCCGTGGCGCGCATCCTGGCCGACGATCCGAAAGTTCGCGAACGCGCGCGGGGCAAGGCGATGGTCGGCCGGTTCTGGGAAACCTGTTCGTTGCCCGACTTCCGTTCGCTGGGATCGGAAAACCATGCTCGCTTCGTGGCGCGGTTGTGGGATGACCTGTCGACCGGCACTGGGAGGTTAGGCCACGATTACGTGTCGGGCATGATCGCCCACCTCGACGATGCCCGGGGCGACATCGACACGTTGCAGGGCCGCATCGCCGCGATCCGCAGCTGGGCCTATATCGCGCAGCGGCCCGATTGGGTCCGCGACCCGCAGGAAATGGCCGAACGCGCCCGCGCAGTCGAAGCCAGGCTGTCGGATGCGCTGCACCAACGGTTGACCGAACGTTTCGTTAATCGCCGCACCGCTGTCCTGATGAAGAAGCTGGGCGATACCGGGTTGCTGCCGGTGACCGTGGGCGACGCGGGCGAAGTGCTGGTCGACGGCGAGGAGATCGGGCGGCTCGACGGGTTCCGTTTCGATGTCGATCCGCAGGCGCGGCTGGAAACGCGGCGACTGCTGCTGGCGGCGGCGGACAAGCATTTGCCGCGCATCCTTCACGATCGCGCGAGCCAGCTTTTGGCCGACTGCGCGCAGGATGGCGCGGCGCTGGTCTGGGAAGCCGATGCGATCGGCTGGCAGGGTCAGGTCATCGCACGGTTGCAACCGGGGCGCCGGTTGCTCGAACCGCAGGTGCGGATCGAGGCCGGGTTTGCGTCGCTTGCGGCGCCCCTGCGCGAGAAAATCGGCAAGGCGCTGCAGGAATGGCTGGCGCGGGCCATCGGGCGGCGACTGAAACCATTGGTGCGGATCGATGCCGCCGCACACGAAGCCGAGGGCGGTCCCGACCTACGCGCCGTGCTGATCGCTTTGCGCGATGCGGGCGGGGCCATGGCCCGCCGCGATTCGGGCATAGAAACGCTGGATCCCGCGCAAAGGAACCGGTTGCGCAGGCTGGGCGTGCAGGTCGGTGCGCTCGACATTTTCGTGCCCGCCATGGCGCGCGCCGCGCCGCTGGCCGATTGGGCGAAGCTGGCGGCGTTAACTGGCGCAAAGCCGCGACCGGTCGCCCCCGATCTTCCGGCCACTTTGCCGTCAGAGGGCGCGCCACCTGTGTTCTATCGCCGGGTCGGGGAACAGTTCGTGCGCGTGGATCTGGTCGAAAGGCTGGTGCATGCCGCGCATCAACGTCGCGAACGTTGGGGTGGAGCACCGCGCCGCCGCGTCAAGCGCAACGAATCGCCGCCACGTTTTGCGCTCGACCCCAGCCTTGCCCTGTCGATGGGCCTGACGACGCGAACATATGCCGAATTGCTGCACCAGGCCGGTTTCGTCGCAGGGACACCGCAAACCATGACGCAAGGTCGCTTCGGCCCGCCGGAACCGCCGTTATGGCGGTGGCGTCCGCGCAGCAACATGCCATCGCCCGCCCCGCGGACGAAGGAGTATCCCCGATCAAAGCCCGAGCCGATGCAACCGCCAAAGGCCAAGGTGCGGATCACGGAAGGCAATCCCTTCGCTGGCCTTGTGGGACTTATCCGGTGAAGCCGGTGCCTGAGCCGCGGCAGACCCAGCGCATCGATAGATTGCTGTGGATGCTGCGGCTTTCACAGACACGCGGTGCGGCACAGAATCTGGTCGCCGAGGGCCATTTGCGTGTGAACGGCCGACGCATCGTGCGTTGCGCCCAACAAATCGGCGTCGGTGATATCGTCACGATGCCGCACGGCATGGCGGCGCGAGTGATAGAGGTGCTCATGTTACCGAACCGGCGCAGCGGGTCGGATGAAGCCCGCCAGCACTATCGTGAAATTGAGAGTGGATCGCAACAAGCGCGCACCGCTTGACGAAGCGAATCTGCGTGCATAGCAGCCAAGGGACGGTCCAAGAGTGGCCGCCACGAGAAGGGAAGTCACGAGTCATGACCTACGTCGTCACCGATGCCTGTATTCGTTGCAAGTACATGGACTGCGTCGAGGTATGCCCCGTCGACTGCTTTTACGAAGGCGAGAACATGCTGGTGATCAATCCCAGCGAATGCATCGACTGCGGCGTGTGCGAACCCGAATGCCCGGCCGAAGCCATCCTTCCCGACACCGAAAGCGGCCTCGAAAACTGGCTCGAGCTTAATACCAAGTATTCCGCCGAATGGCCGAATATCACGGTCAAACGTGAATCGCCCGAAGACGCCGACGAGCACAAGGGCGAAGAGGGCAAGTTCGACAAGTACTTTTCGGCAGAGCCCGGCGAAGGCGACTAAGTCCCTCCGCGCACGGACGTAATCTGGTCCGAATCACGCCCGGAATCGCATTGGCCGACCCGCTTTTGCGATGATCTGGTGCGTTTGTTGCGAGTGCGCGACTCAGGATTCGCATTTTACGTCAAATTATGGTAAAACGCTGGCCAAGCCGGTCTACGACGTGTCGACCGGTCCCGTCAGGAAAGGCGTATTTCCCGCAGGCGTAACTGAAATCCGGCCGGACTTTTCGGCACGGGGAAGGTTACGGCCCGGTTTGTGGCCGACCCCCAACGGTTGCAGGCGGCGTGCGGAACATTCGCGCCCTAGAAAGGACAATGCATGACTGCCAAGGCTAATGCCTTCGATGTCGGAGACTATGTCGTTTACCCCAAGCACGGCGTTGGCCGTGTGATCGAACTGCAAAGTCAGGAAATTGCCGGCATGCAGCTCGAGCTTTATGTGCTGCGGTTTGAAAAAGAACGGATGACGCTGCGCGTTCCGCTCAACAAGGTCGAATCCATCGGCATGCGCAAGCTGTCGTCGGACAAGACCCTGCGCGAATCCATGGACGTGCTGAAGAGCAAGCCCAAGGTGAAGCGGACGATGTGGTCGCGCCGTGCCCAGGAATACGAAGCGAAGATCAATTCGGGCGACCTCGTGTCGATCGCCGAAGTGACCCGCGACCTGTTCCGTGCCGACGATCAGCCGGAACAGTCCTATTCGGAACGTCAGATCTTCGAAGCCGCATCCAGCCGCCTCGCACGCGAACTGGCCGCGATGGAAAAGACCGACGAACCGGCCGCTCTCGCCAAGATCCTCGAGATTCTGAACGAGTATGCGCCCAAGTACTACGAACAGCCCGCCGCCTGATCCTTTCAGGCTAGGCTTTTCGCTGCAAAAGAGGCCGTCGGGAAACCGGCGGCCTCTTTCGTTTGTGGCGCCCTGATGATGCGGCCTTACCAGTAACCTCAGCAGACGCTTTAAGTCGCGTCGCTCGTCGGATTGCGTCGCACGTTGATCGAAGGCAGCGCCCTGCTCCTTGTCCTCTCCATAACCCCTGTGTATTACTGTGTTAATACAGATGGGGAGTAACACAATGTCCATTCACATCCGGCTACCCGGCATCGGCAAGGCGATTGCGGCTGTCGCGGGACTGGCGATCGGCGGCATCCTTACCGGCTGCAATGCGGAAAACGTATCCTTCGGCGACGTAAAAGGTGTTCCGCTGTCCGAACTCGACACGTCAGGTGCGGCACCGACCACGATCGCGCTCATGGGTCCCGATACGGTCAAGCTGAAGCAGGGCGAGACGCTGACCATCGACGTCGAAGGATCGGACGAGATGATCGCTGCCATGCGCTTTGCATTAAAGGGCGACACACTTGGCATACTGCGCAGCAAGGATGCACCCAAGGGCGAACACGCGACCGTTCTGATCACCATGCCGGCGCCGGAATCGATCGTCGTTGCCGGATCGGGCCGGGTCGAGACGCAAGGACTTGCCGACAAGGCCGAAGTGACCATTGCGGGCAGCGGCACAGCGGTCAGCGGCGCAGTCGATATCGACAAGCTCAAGATCAACATCGCCGGTTCGGGCACATTTCGCGTCGACGGAAAGGTCCGCAAACTTACCCTGTCGCTTGCCGGTAGTGGCGAAGCGAAGATGAAGGATCTTCAGGTCGAGAAGGCCGAAGTCAACATCGCCGGTTCGGGCAAGGGCCAGTTCCGGTCCGATGGAACCGTCGCTGCCAATATCATGGGATCGGGCGAAGTCCGCGTGATCGGTCGCGCGAAATGCGAGATTCATTCGATGGGTTCCGGCAAGCTGGTCTGCGAAGAATCGTGATTCCTGCGGCGGTTAACCGCTCGGTTATGTGAACGGTGTTATCCGGCGCATGGAATTTCCAGGATTGGATTGAACCATGCGCCGACCCGTCTTCAAAGCTGCCGTACTGCTGATCGCGATCGGTCCGCTGCTTGGCGGTTGTCTTGCCAAGACCGCACTCGATGTCGTGACCGCGCCGGTGCGGGTTGCCAGCAAGGCGGTGGACCTGGCGACGACGAGCCAATCGGAAGCGGACGAAAAGCGCGGGCGCGAGATTCGCAAGCGCGAGGAGCAGATCGGCAAGCTGGAGCGCCGTCAGGCAAAGGAAATGAAGCTTTGCAACGAAGGTGACGAAGACGCGTGCGAGGCAGCGCGCAAGACCGATGCCGAAATCGCGGACTTGCTGCCGAGCCTTCCGGTCGAGGAATAGGCCAGGCCGGGAATCAGGCCGCGGCCCGGCGCAGCCTGTCCGCAATGGCTTCGCCGATCCCCTCACCCGGCAAGGGCACGACGGCGATACGATCCTGCGGCGCTGCCGCGGCCGCGTGGAGCGCTGCGTAGAGCCGCGACGCCGCCTCCATCAGGTCACCCGTTGGCGAGAGATTGAAATCGCCTTCATCGGCGCCAAAGCCGATCCTGAACTCTCCCTCCGCCCTGTCATGCGCGGCGAGCCGAATCGGCTTTCCCGGCGCGTAATGGCTGGCAAGCTGGCCCGGCGCTTCGATTGCTCCGGTTTGGTCCAAGAGCGGCGGACCGAGCACCGATGCGATCTGCGCCTCCGCCACCGGACCCGGGCGCAATACTTGCCAACCGTCGGGCCGCAGCGCGATGATCGTCGATTCAAGCCCCCGTTCGGTATCGCCGCCGTCGAGTACAAGTTCGATCCGGCCCGCAAGCGACCCTGCAACATGCGCGGCGCATGTCGGGCTGACCGCTCCGCTGCGATTGGCGGATGGCGCGGCAAGCGGCAGCCCACAATCAGTGAGCACCGCGCGCATCACCGGGTGCGCTGGTATGCGGACCGCTACTGTGGGCAGCCCAGCCGTCACCGCCGGGGCCAACGCCGCATCCTGCCGCAGGGGCAGCACCAGCGTCAGCGCGCCCGGCCAAAACCGGTCCGCCAGCGCCCGTGCGCGATCGTCGATAACCGCGATCCGCGCCGCAGCCCCGATATCGGGGACGTGAACGATCAACGGATTGAAATCGGGCCGCCCCTTCGCCGCATAGATCGCCGCGACCGCCGACGCGTCGTCGGCACGCGCGGCAAGGCCATAGACAGTCTCTGTCGGCAGGGCGACCGGACTTCCGCTTTTCAGCAAAGCCACGGCCTCTGCCACGCCGTGCGCATCGGCGGGTAGGACGCGCGGTATCGTGGCATTGGCTTCGCTCATGCCCCGTCGCTATAGCCGCTTGGGACAACGGGCAAGAAGGATGGGCCAATCGTGACAGAATCCGGCGAACAGACCCTGTCGCGCATCGCGGCCGCGCTGGAGCGTATCGCACCGCCGCCTGCCAGTGCCGCCGATCTTTTGGCTGCGCCCGCCTATGGCTGGGATGGACTTGCGCTGACGCAGGTGGAACGGATCGTCGCCCCGCCACTGGCGCTGTTGCGCGGGATTGACCGCCAGCGGGCCACGGTAGCCGATAACGTCGCCCGTCACGCTGCGGGATCGGACGCGCACGACATGTTGCTGTGGGGTTCGCGCGGGATGGGCAAGTCGGCGCTGGTCCGCGCGTCCGTCGCCGCAGCCGCCGGGGATTCGGGGCGAATCGCACTGGTTCAGGCCGCTGGCGATGCGCTGGGTTCTTTGCCCGCACTGATGGCCACGTTGCAGCAGTCGGAGCGCCGTTTCCTGTTGTTCATCGATGACATTGGTTTCGGCGCGGGGCAAGAGAGCGAGGCGCGGATACTGCGTTCGTTGCTCGAAGGCGGAGTTTCACCGCGCCCCGGCAATGTCCGGATCGCGGTCACCTCCAACCGTCGCGCCATCGTCGCCAGGCACTTGTCCGAACAGGACGATCCGATCAATCCGCGTGATTCGGTCGATGACGCCTTAGCGCTGGCGGACCGATTCGGCTTGTCGATCGGATTCCATAACTGCAGCCAGGACGATTACCTCGCCATAATCGAGGCCTATGCCGACCATTACGGGCTGACGTGGGACGTTTCGGAAGCGCTGGAATGGTCGAAACGACGCGGCGCGCGATCGGGCCGCGTCGCGCGTCATTTCATCACCGAACTGGCAGGGCGCGCCGGACGCGCGCTGGTTTAGCGCCCCGTCACGCGCCAGATAATGCCGCCGGTATCGTCGCTGACCAACAAAGCGCCGGACTTGTCCCATGCCAGCATCGTCGGGCGGCCATGCGCATCGTCGTCCCCGTCAAGGAACCCGGTCAGCACCGGCACCGGCAGCTGCTTCAGAGGATTGCCGCGATTGTCGAAACGGACGAAGACGACATCGTAACCCGCCACCGGCCGGCGATTCCACGATCCGTGCCGCGCGATGAAAGCTCCGCTTTCGAAGCCTTTGCCCAGCGGCTTGTCCTGCGCAAAGACGAGACCCAGCGGCGCGACATGCGCGCCCAGCGCATATTCGGGATAGCGGACATATTCCTGAAGATACTGCGGCATCGGCGCTTCCACCCGCGCGTCGTATTCGAAGCGCCAATATATCCACGGCCAACCATATTGCACGCCGATCGGAACGTTCGTCAGGTAATCGGGCGGTCCGTCTGAGCCCATCATGTCGCGCTCGTTCACCGTGGTCCAAAGTTCGCCGCTATCGGTGTTGAACGCCAGCCCCGTGGGGTTGCGGATGCCCGATCCAAACGGCTGCCCGATGCCGCTCGCGATGTCGAATTCGTAGATCGCGGCGCGCCCCTCTTCCTTGTCCATCCCGCCTTCGCCGATGTTCGAGGCTGAACCTACGGCGATATAAATCTTGTCGCTTGCCGGATTGAGCACCAGGTTGCGGGCCCAATGGTTGCCGCCACCGGGAAGATCCATCAGCTTCGTAGGTTTCGCATCGATGCGAACCTGCCCCGGCTCGAACGGAACCGAGACGAGCGCGTCGGTATTGGCGACGTAAAGCTTGCCGTCATGCGCCACCATGCCGAACGGCGAATTCAGCCCCTCGACCAGGACGCTCCGCTTTTCCGCCACCCCGTCGCCGTCGCCATCGCGTAACAGGGTGATTCGATTAGCCGACGGAACTGCTGCGCCGACCTTTTTCATGAACAATTCCATGATCTTACCGGTCAAACCCTTGACCTCACGCGGGGGGGAATTCGTTTCCGCCACCAGCACGTCGCCGTTTTCCAACGTCAACATCGAACGCGGGTGCTCTAGCTCTTCAGCGAAACGCGCCACTTGCAGGCCCTTTGCCGCGACTGGGGCATCCCCATCCGCCCAGCCGCTGGGGCCGAGCAGCTTTACGGTCGGGATCCGCTCATAATTCGGTTCCGCGATCACCGGATCGGTGCCCGATACGGCATTCAGAGTCATCTCCGCCGGATTACCCCGGATGAAATAGGCGGCAATCCCGATCAGGATGACGATGACCATGCCGAGGGCGATGAGCGTGTTACGAAGTTTGGTGGACATGTCCGTTAGATAGGTCGCAAGTCGGATGCGGGCAATGGCGCACGGCGCGCGCGACCGCTATGAGCAGCGCATGTTCGATTTCGCACCCGCCGACAACGGCGACAAGACAGCCCTATACCGGGACCTCACTGCTGCCGTCGTCGCAATAACCGACGGCGAGCGCGATGGCATCGCCAACATGGCGAATTGCGCCGCGCTGATGGCAGAATTTCTGCCTCACCTGAACTGGGCGGGTTTCTATCGCACGATTGGCGACGAACTCGTCCTTGGACCATTTGTGGGTCGCCCGGCGTGCATCCGGATACCGATGGGCAAGGGCGTGTGCGGCACTGCTGCGGCCGAAGCGCGAACTGTGTTGGTTGAAGATGTTCACGCATTCCCCGGCCACATTGCTTGCGACGCGGCCAGCCAGTCCGAACTGGTCGTCCCGATCATTCGCGACGGGAAGGTTCTTGCAGTCATCGACCTGGACAGCCCGAACCGCGCCCGTTTTGACGAAGAAGACCGCGCCGGGATCGAGGCGGTTGCCGCGATCCTTTCAAGCAGGATCTAGATTTCGCCGCCGGACAGGCGCTGACAAACGAGATCCAGTTGGTCGAGCGTATTGTAACGTACGATCACCTGCCCCGACTTGGGATCGGCATCGGCCTTGATCTGCACCGGCAGACCGAGGAAATCCTCCAGATGCCGTTGAACCGCGACAATATCGGCATCGTCGGCATCGCGCGGAGGACGAGCGGCGCGGCGTTTCGGTGCGTCCTTCGACGAAGCCTTCCGAACGCGTTTTTCGACATCGCGTACCGACAACTTGCCGCCGGCCGCCTGCTTCGCGATCTCCTCCGCCACTTCGCAATTGATAAGCGCGCGGGCGTGACCCATTGTCAATTCGCCCATCTCGACCATGACCAGCACCGGTTCGGGCAGGCTGAGCAAACGCATCAAATTGGCGACGTGACTGCGGGATTTCTCGACCAGATCGGCAATGTCTGCTTGCGACATGCTGTCGCGCGTCGCCAGCTTATGATAGGCCCGCGCCTCTTCGACAGGGTTCAGATCTTCGCGCTGGATATTTTCGATCAGCGCCAGAGCGGTTACATCTCGTTCGTCAAGATCGCGAACTATTGCTGGTATTTCATGCACTTGTGCCTTCTGGGCTGCACGCCAGCGCCGCTCCCCTGCAACAAGCTGATACGTTCCGTCTTTACCAGGACGAACGATGACAGGCTGGATTACCCCACGCGCCGCAATCGATTTGGCAAGATCATCGAGCGCGCCTTCGGCGAAGTGAACCCGCGGATTGTCCGGATGCGGTTCTATGCTCGATACGGCGAGCATCGCCAATCCTTCCCCCATTTGCGAACGCGACGCGCTTGACGAACCCGAGCGACGGCCCCCGGTTGCCACGGGTTCTTCACGCCGCGCATCGCCCAATAACGCGCCCAGCCCTCGTCCCAAGGCGGCCCGACCCTTTTGAGACGGCTTTGCGGTCGTGCTGTCGCTCATGCGGCTTTCCTTCGTTCGGGCAGGCGTCCGATCAGTTCACGCGCAAGATCCATGTAAGCGCGAGACCCGGAACAGTTATGGTCGTACACGATGGCGGGCAATCCATGGCTTGGCGCCTCCGACAAACGGACGTTGCGGGGCACGACGGCGTCGAACACCAATTTGCCCAATACGCCGCGCACATCGTCCGAAACCTGTTCAGTTAGACGATTCCGGCGATCGAACATCGTCAGCGCAATGCCCACGATTTCAAGCTCCGCATTGAAGCGCTGCTGTACTTGTTCGACCGTACTCAACAACTGGCTCAGCCCCTCAAGTGCAAAGAATTCGCATTGCAACGGGACGAGCAAACGATCGGCGGCGGCCAGCGCATTGAGCGTGAGCAGGCCGAGCGATGGTGGGCAGTCGATGAAACAGATATCATGATGCGCTTCGGCAAGCGCTAAGCGAAGCTGTCCAGTGCGGTCGTGCATCTCAACCAGTTCGATTTCCGCTCCCGACAGATCGACTTTGGCGGGTACGATATCAAGATCGGGTATTTGCGTGGCGACGATGCAATCACCAAGCGCGATCCCATCGACGAGCAGTTCGTAACTCGAATGTTCCCGCTGATCCTTTGCAATACCCAATCCTGTCGAGGCATTTCCTTGCGGATCGAGATCGATCAAAAGTGTGCGCCAGCCTATCGCTGCGAACGCGGTTGCGAGGTTTACGGCGCTGGTGGTCTTGCCTACCCCGCCCTTCTGATTGGCCACCGCTATCGTGATCATAAGTAGTGGCCCCTCATCCGACCCGCCCTAACAGCCTACCAGTAATGATTCCGGATTGCGGATCGGTTACCGATTGTTCCACGTGGAACATATGCTGCCAGCCTTTTAGGTCTAACAATTCTTGGGATGCTGATCGCCCCTTCGGCAAGACCCAAGTTGTCGCGTTTGTGGAGAAGGCCGCGGATAACTTGAGGAGACGCGGCAGAGGCGCAAATGCGCGCGCGCTGATCACATCAAAACTCTCGACCTCCAATGCACTCAGATTGGCAGGCTTGATCGTGACGTTTTGTAAGTCCAGGGCATCAGCTTGCTCCTCAAGCCAAGCGGTGCGCAACGGTCGCTGCTCGACGAGCGTGAATTTTGTTTGCGGCATCACGATCGCACAGACCAGTCCCGGAAACCCCGCGCCCGTTCCGAGGTCGAGCCACGTTTCCGATGTTTCACGTGGAACATGGGAGATCAGTTGCACACTGTCCACGACGTGCCGCGTCCATGCAAAAGGCAAGGTGCCCTGTGCTACAAGGTTCTGGCGCGAATTTTCAGCCGCCAAAGATGTTAGAAATTGCTCGAATTTATCACATGCATCGGGAGAGACCGAACCAAGTTTCGAAAGCCATGCGAGCGCAGAATCTCTATCGTCATTATCGAACAAGTTCATCTCAGCCCATCTCCGCCATCCGGCGCGCATGAACCAGGACAGCCGAAAGAGCAGCTGGCGTTATGCCGGGAACGCGACCCGCGGCCGACAGGCTATCGGGTCGCGCTTGGGTCAGCCGTTCTACCATCTCTCGGGAAAGACCGGCGATGGACTGGTATGGAAAATCGCTGTCAAGACGCACAGCTTCGCTTGAACGAAGATCGCGCAGTTCAGCATCCTGTCTCAATAAATAGGGCGCATAGCGAGCGTCTTCGATGACCTCTTCAAACAGTTCATCGTCGAGGTCGTCAATGTCGCCGCCGATTAGATTTCGCGCCACAGAGTGCACACTGTCAAACCGGAGCCAATCAGCCAAAGGCGCAGATGGGAGATCCTTACGCACCTCAGCGCCACGTTCGGACAACCTGCCGGGCGTCCAAGGCTCTCCGAGTTGACGATCGAGGTTCGCTTTTCGCTGGGCTCTATTGGCGAACCATTCTGCCCTCACAGCGCCAAGGCAACCGACATCCCGAGCCATAGGCGTCAGCCTGCTTGAGGCATTATTGGCTCGCAAACGCAGCCGATATTCGGCTCGTGCTGTTAGCATGCGATAAGGTTCGGTTACGCCATTCAAAGTAAGATCGTCCACCATAACAGCCATGTAGCTGTTGGCACGGTCCAGCTTGGGAAACTCTTTCCCAACAACCGCACAAGCTGCACCTAGTCCGGCCATCAACCCCTGCGCAGCCGCCTCTTCATATCCTGTCGTACCGTTTACCTGACCAGCACAATAAAGGCCGGGCAGCGCCCTCACCTCTAGCGATCGATGCAGTGCGCGGGGATCAATGTGGTCATACTCGACCGCATAGCCCGGGACCGCCATCGCGACCCGTTCCAGTCCTTCGATCGTGCGAAGCATGGTGAGCTGGACGTCCGTCGGAAGAGAGGTGCTGACACCGTTTGGATAAACCAGATGATCGGAAAGACTCTCCGGCTCCAAAAAGATCTGATGCGAGTCACGATCGGCAAAGCGGTGGATCTTGTCTTCGATAGACGGGCAGTATCGTGGACCGCGTGCATCGATTGCACCACTGAACAAAGGCGAACGATCGAGCCCGGCGCGGATAACATCATGTGTCGCCAAATTGGTGCGCGTAATGGCGCAGAACACTTGTGGGTTGAGCCGATCTGAAACCATCGGAGACATCGTCCATCTTTCAGGGTCCGATGGCTGCTGCTCAAGCTTACCCCAATCAATCGTGCGCCCATCAAGTCGCGGCGGCGTACCCGTCTTCAAACGCTGCATCGGCAGGTCCGCTTCGCGCATCTGTTCTGCCAAGCGATGCGCCGCCCCCTCGCCAATCCGTCCGCCTTCCAGAACCTCTTCGCCGCGAAAGAGCCTCCCACCCAAAAACGTGCCGGTACACAACACGACCGACTTTGCTGCCAGTTCCGTCTGGTCAGCCAATATTACACCGGCCACACGCCCAGCCACAAACCTCAGTGCGGCCACCTCGCCTTCGATTTCCGCCAGGTTTTCCTGAGTTCGAACCATCTGCTGGATGGCTGCCATGAACAGCCGACGGTCCGCCTGTACGCGCGGGCCTTGGACGGCGCTCCCCTTGGATCGGTTGAGCATGCGGTAATGGATGGCAGCGGCATCGGCTGCTCGTGCGATCAAGCCGTCGAACGCATCAACTTCACGGACGAGATGGCCCTTTCCCAAGCCACCAATAGCGGGGTTGCACGACATCGCACCAGTTCGACCCTTGTCAAACGTGACAAGCGCCGTACGCGCACCCGCCCGCGCGGCTGCCGCGGCAGCCTCGCAGCCGGCGTGTCCGGCTCCCACAACGATTACGTCGAATTCGCTCATTGGTCCGACCTACGTCCTGACGCAGCGAACGTCAAAGGCGACGAGAAGCACATGTTCCACGTGGAACATCATTTACCGATGCAAAACTTACCGAACAGCGCGTCGAGCATATCTTCCGTTGCGGCCCGGCCGGTCAATCGGTCGAACGTGACGCGCGCAACCCGTAGTTGTTCTGCAACGATGAGCGAATCACTTGCCATCGCCGCCTCGGCAATCGCAGTCTCGGCCTCTCCGAGTAATTCGCCCTGATGGCGCGATACGGCAACTTGGCCGGGCTGCGGCATTGCCTGGAGGGCATGGCTGACGAGATCATGACGCAATTCCAAGAGCCCCTCACCCGTCACGGCAGATACCCGATGGCGGGGATTGAGCTTCGATCGGTGAAGCGGCAGATCCACCATCGTCTCGAGATTCCAAGCCGAGGCGGGTGCGTCGTCGTCTGGCCCCAACCACAAAACGAGGTCTGCTTGCGCCAATTCCCGGCGCGCTCTCTCTATCCCGATGCGTTCGATCTGATCCGACGTATCATCGCGGATGCCGGCAGTATCCGAGAATAGAAACGGGACCCCACTTATCGATACAGAACGCAGCAAAATATCGCGCGTCGTGCCGGCGATAGGCGTCGCTATCGCTGCGTCTTCTCCAATTATGGCGTTGAAAAGGCTACTTTTTCCGGCATTGGGAGGCCCTGCGATCGTTACCCGGTAACCCTCTTTCAGAACTTCCGCGCGTGGTGCCTGAAGCCACTGTCCGATCTCGTTCGCCAACGCCAGGCAACGCGCCATGAAAGCAGGCGGCAAATCAGCCACGTCGTCTTCATCCGAAAAATCGAGATCAGCCTCGACCATGGCCGCAAGCGAGAGCAATTCGATACGCCATGCCTCCACCTGCCCCGAAAGCGCGCCACTGGCGAGCGCCTGCGCATTGCGACGCTGCAGTTCGGTCTCCGCCGAAAGCAGATCGGCAAGGCCCTCAGCCTCGGCAAGATCGAGCCGTCCATTGGAAAAAGCCCGGCGCGTGAACTCCCCCGGCTCTGCCCGACGTAATCCGGCGATAGCTGCGAGCGCCTGTTCCACAGCCGCGATGACCGCCCTGCCACCGTGCAGGTGCAATTCGGCACAATCTTCCCCGGTCGCGTTGTCGGGACCGGGGAGAAACAAGACCAGCGCTCGATCCAGCACATCACCCGAATCGGGATCACGCAATGTCCGGACTTTCGCCGTGCGCGCCGGCGGAACGCTTCCGCCCAATCGCGTTAGCGCCAGACCAGCATCAGGCCCGCTGACCCGAATGACTGCGATCGCCGCAGGCGGGCTGCCGCTCGACAATGCAAAGATGGTATCGACGCTCATGCCGCGCGACGTAGCGCGCATGGGCCGACCGTAAAAGTCAGTTCTTTTTCGGCGTGCTCGATCCGAAGGCGGCCTTGGCCCCGCTTTCCATTATCTGTTGGAACATGCGCAAGCCCATCTCACCCATTGGTGCGAAACCCTTGATGAGATCCTGTACCTGATCGATGCTACCGGCACCTTTCATCGCGTTGACCAGGCTGTCGACGTAAACGTCATTGGCACGGCTGACATCCGGCAATCCCATGAACCGACGTGCTTCTTCGGGTGTGCACTCGACTTCGACATTCACTTTCATCGATGCTCGTTCCCTCAATGTGCCGGCGCCATTTCACTACGCGCGACAAGCTTTACGTCGGGGCAAGCTGTCACAGCCCACTGGCAAAGTCCATCGCGCCCATATATCCCGTGGCAAAACGCAACAAAGGACACTGAGATGACCGAGACCGCACGCATCGCAACGCTCGACGGGACCGACAACTTCGGTGCTTACGTGGCCCGTCCCGACGGCACGCCGAAGGCTGCCATCATCGTCATTCAGGAAATCTTTGGGGTAAATGCGGGCATCCGCCGCAAGTGCGACAAGTGGGCCGAAGCGGGCTATCTTGCCGTGGCTCCGGACCTTTTCTGGCGCATCGAACCCGGGATCGAGCTTGATCCCGACGTGGACAGTGAAATGGCGCGGGCGTTCGAGCTGTTCGGCCTCAACAAAACGGATGAAAACATCCGCGATATCGAAGCCACGATCCACTGGATCCGCCGGGAAGCGCGCGTCGCAAAAGTCGGCGCGGTGGGATACTGCCTTGGCGGGAAACTGGCCTACATGACTGCGACGCGCACTGATATCGATGCTTCGGTCGGCTATTACGGCGTCATGATCGACCAGATGCTGAACGAATCACACGCCATCGCCCATCCGCTCATGCTGCATATACCGACCGCCGACGGATATGTGTCAGCCGAGGCACAAGCCAAGATGCATGAAGGGCTCGACGGGCATCCCAAGGTCACGTTGCACGACTATGTGGGGCTGGATCATGGCTTCGCGACCGAAACCGGCAAGCGCCGCGATGACGAAGCCGCTCAATTGGCTGACGAGCGAACGGTTCGATTTTTTGCGGAAAACCTGGGCTGAGGTTCAGCCTGGCGCGACGAAACCATAGAACTGGTCCCGCACTCCGGGATCGATAGTGCCAGGCACCATTCGGGTAATCGTATGGCGACGCGCGTCGTGAGCGTTGTCGAGATGCACCCAACGCATCGACCAGATCGGAAAGCTTCGCCGCTCTGCCGCCGCGTCGTGCATAACGATCACTTCACGATGGCGAACATCGGCGTAGAGCCGATCCATAAGACTTGAAACCGCGACGTCCGACCCTTCGATGAACTGCATAAAACGCAGTCCGTCGAAGAGCAGGATGCCGGTAATCCGGTCGAGAGAATTGCGATATTGCGACGCCCCCACGATCATGCGCACGTCACGTTCGACGATGCCGGCAACCGCCTTGCTGGTATAAAGCAGTTGCCTCACGCGATCTCGCCGGTCGAACTTACTGATTCATGGTCGCAAAGAAGTCTTCGTTGGTCTTCGAATCCTTCATCTTGTCGAGCAGGAATTCCATCGCGTCGATGGTGCCCATCTGCATCAGAATGCGGCGTAGGACCCACATCTTGGACAAGTTGTCCTTGCTGACCAGCAGCTCTTCCTTACGCGTGCCGGACTTGCCGACGTCCAGAGCGGGGAAGATGCGCTTGTCCGCGACCTTGCGATCCAACACGATTTCCGAGTTACCGGTGCCCTTGAATTCTTCGAAGATGACTTCGTCCATGCGGCTGCCGGTGTCGATCAGCGCGGTGGCGATGATGGACAGCGAACCGCCCTCCTCGATGTTACGCGCCGCGCCGAAGAAGCGCTTGGGACGCTGTAGCGCGTTGGCGTCGACACCGCCGGTCAGCACCTTGCCCGACGACGGGACCACGGTGTTGTAGGCGCGGCCAAGACGCGTGATCGAATCGAGCAGGATGACGACGTCGCGCTTGTGCTCGACTAGGCGCTTGGCTTTTTCGATCACCATTTCAGCGACTTGCACGTGGCGCTGGGCCGGTTCGTCGAAAGTCGACGAAATGACTTCGCCCTTCACCGAGCGCTGCATGTCGGTGACTTCTTCCGGCCGTTCGTCGACGAGCAGGACCAGCAGGAACACTTCCGGATGGTTGTCGGTGATCGCCTTGGCGATATTCTGCAACAGCACGGTCTTACCCGTACGCGGCGGCGCCACGATAAGCGCGCGCTGACCCTTGCCCTGCGGACTGATGATATCGATCACGCGCGCCGACTTGTCCTTCACCGTCGGGTCGACGGTATCGAGAACCAGCTTCTCGTCGGGATAGAGCGGCGTCAGGTTATCGAAGTTGACGCGATGGCGCACCACGTCCGGATCGTCGAAATTGACCTTCAGTAGCTTCGTGAGCGCGAAATAGCGTTCGCCGTCGCGCGGGGCGCGGATTTCGCCTTCGACCGTGTCGCCGGTGCGCAGCTGAAACTTGCGGACCTGGTTCGGCGAAACATAGATGTCGTCGGGCCCGGCAAGGTAGTTCGCCTCGGGGCTGCGGAGGAATCCGAAACCGTCCGACAACACTTCGATCGTGCCGATGCCGAGGATTTCCTCGTCCTCGGCGACTTCCTTCAGAATGCCGAACATCAGGTCCTGACGGCGCATGGTCGAAGCGCCTTCGACGCCCAGTTCCTCGGCCATTTCGACTAGCGCGGCGGGGGTTTTCTGCTTGAGTTCCTTGAGGTGCATATCTCGAATATTCCGTTAGGGGCTGGCGGATCCCGCGTGCCTTGCATCGATCGATCGACAGGCGCGGGGGGCCTTGGTCTATGGGCTTGGTGAAAGCGGACCTGATCGCACCGCCGGCAGCCCGGCAATCACGATCCGCGGCAGGACGCCGCTGATGCCTAAATAAGCCTCGCCAGGCCGATCGTCAATCGCGCGTAAGCGCAAAAACGACGCGCACCGACGGTCACGTCAGGTAAAATCGCCCGATGACGACAGTGGTGACGATCAGGATCGCGGCGATTCCGGGCACTTCGTTCAACAGCCGCAATTGCTTGCCCGTCAGGGTCGGTTCGCCGCGCGCCAGACGCTTGGCATAAACGGACATCCACCCGTGATAACCCGACAACGACAGCACGAAGAGCAGCTTGAGGTGGAACCACCCCTGCCCCCATGCATCGGCGGTAAAGGCCAGCGCGAGCCCGAATACCCAGACCATCACGATGGCCGGATTGAGGATGATCTTGCGCAGGCGCGATTCACGTTCGACCCAGCGCGTCGCCTCTTCCGATCCGGCGAGCGCTTCCTGATGATAAACGAAAAAGCGAGGCAGCATGAACAGGCCGGCCATCCAGAAGATCACGAAGACCAGGTGGCCGACTTTCAGCCAGGGATAGAGCAAGGCCAGAACCTCCTGCATGGATTATCGAATAAGGGTTCGACGCGATCGGCGCAAACCCTGACCCACAATAACCTCAGCGAGACCAGCTGCGGACTGTGGCCACCAATTCCTCGACATGGGTAATCGGCGTTTCCTTGCCGATGCCGTGGCCAAGGTTGAAGACGTGCGGCCGGTCGGCAAAACAGTCGAGCACGAAGCGCGCGCGATCCGTCATACGCCTGCCGCCCGCCAGCAACAGCAGTGGATCGAGATTCCCCTGCACCGGCATGTTCGCGGGCAATTCGCGCGCGGCCCAGACCGGATCGACCGTTTCGTCAACGCCCACCGCATCGACCCCGGTTTCCCGCGCATAGGCGACCAGTTTCTCACCCGAACCCTTGGGGAAACCGATGACCGGCACGTCGGGGCGCTGCGCCTTGAACCGGTCGACGATCCCCGCATTCGGCGCGATGACCCAACGTTCGAATTCATCGGGAGCAAGGCTGCCAGCCCATGAATCGAACAGCTGCACAGCCTCTGCGCCCGCATTGGCCTGTCCGACCAGATATTCGACCGTAACGTTGGCAATCGCGTCTATGATCGCCTTGAACGCGACGGGATCGCCATAGGCCATGGCTCGCGTCTCATGCTGATCGCGGCTGCCTTCGCCGTTCACCATGTAGGTCGCGACCGTCCATGGCGATCCTGCAAAGCCCAGCATGGTCTTGGTCGGATCGAGCCGCGCTGCGCAAAGTTCTACCGTGCGATAGATCGGCGCTAAGCGTTCGGGCACCATTTCCAACGAGGCCAGCGCCGCATCGGCAAGGCGCGGCGACAGATGCGGGCCTTCGCCGGCAAGGAATTGTAGATCCTGGCCCATCGCATAAGGGACGATCAGGATATCGGAAAACAGGATCGCGCCGTCGAACCCGAACCGGTCGATCGGTTGCAAAGTGACTTCGGCCGCGGCTTCGCAATCGTAGACAAGGTTGAGAAAACCGCCCTTCTCCGCACGCAAGGCACGGTATTCGGGCAAATATCGCCCTGCCTGACGCATCAGCCAGAGGGGGCGGTGGGACGCATTCGTCCCTTTCAGGGTGTCGAGTAAAAGACCGGGCATGGACGCCTCAAGACAACAATAAATAAGTTTTTAAAAGAGCTGTTGAAGTTAGTTGGCCCTGTGGAAACTGGGGATTAGCGCGCCCTGCCCGATTTATCCCGCGCTGACCACTCCCAATCGGGTTGGGCGAATCCGGTCGGTTGCGTGGTCAAACGATAGTTGTCTGCCTTACCCACAGGCTGTGGGCGGAATCGCGGCCTGTCCAGAAATACCCTGTATGAAATCAGGGACAGCGGGGACCGTTCCGCCGCTTTGACTTGTCCCTCTGTCTGTCCCGTGGTTTATCCCGGTCCCTGTCCACAGGCATCCGGAACCGCATGACCAAGCTACACCTTCACCTCCTGTCCGATTCGACCGGCGAGACGCTGGAGATGATCGCCAAGGCCGCATTGTCGCAATTCGAAGGCGTCGATGTCGAGCGGCACTTCTGGCCGATGGTTCGCTCGCATCAGCATCTCGATCGGATCATGTCGGAAATCACGCAATTCCCGGGGCTGGTGATCTTTACGCTGGTGAATCAGGAAATCCGCGTGAGCCTCGAGGCGGCCTGTGCCGAGGCGAAGATGGCGACGGTATCGGCGCTCGACGCGGTAACGACCTGCCTTTCGCGCGTCCTGGGCCAGGAACAGTTGCATCGTCCGGGCCGCCAACATCAGATGGACGACGCCTACTTCCGCCGGGTCGAAGCGATCCAGTTCACCATTGCGCACGATGACGGCCTGTTGTGGGAAGAATGGGAGGAATCCGACATCATTCTGGCGGGTGTGTCGCGCACGTCGAAGACCCCGACGGCGATCTATCTCGCCAATCGGGGCTTTCGCTGCGCCAATATACCCATCGTCCCCCAATCGCCGCCGCCGCCTGCGCTGTTCCGGCTAAAGCGTCCGATGGTCGTCGGCCTGACCACGTCCCCCGACCGGCTGGTGCAGGTGCGCCGCAATCGTCTCCTGTCGCTCAATCAGGCGCCCGAAACCGATTATGTCCAAAAGGACATGGTGGAGGACGAAGTACGCTATGCCCGCCGCATGTTCGCGGACAACAACTGGCCGGTGATCGATGTCACGCGTCGCTCGATCGAGGAAACCGCCGCCGCGGTCATCAACCTGCACAACGAACGCCGGATTGAACGCACCGGACCGAAACCGGTATGAATGCCAAGGCCGGCTCGATGATCGTCCTCGCATCGAAAAGCGCGTCGCGACAGGCGATGCTAGCCGCAGCGGGCGTTGCGTTCGAGGCGGTGCCCGCCGATGTCGACGAACGCGCGCTCGAAACGGCGATGAACGGCGCATCGGCCGACACCATCGCCGACAGCCTGGCCGAAGCGAAGGCGTTGGCGGTGGCGCACCAGCGGCCCGGCGCGCTAGTTCTGGGCAGCGATTCGCTTGTCGTGGTCGACGGACAGCGGTTCGACAAACCGGCCAGTCGCGAAAATGCGGCCGAGCATCTCCGTTTCTTTTCCGGGCGAACGATGGAACTGCACAGCGCCGTCGTGCTCGTCCGCGACGATCGGGTCGTGGCCCGCATAGCCCGCATCGCACGGCTGAAGGTGCGCGAGCTTTCCGACGCGTTCATCGAATCCTATCTCGATGCCGAGTGGCCCGAAGTCGCCTATTGCGTCGGTGTCTTCCGCATAGAGGCATTGGGCCCGCAGTTGTTCGAAAGCATCGACGGTGACCAGTTCACCGTGCTCGGCATGCCGCTGCTCGACGTTCTGGCGGTCTTGCGCGCCGAAGGGGTTCTGCCGTCGTGAGCGACAGTGTGTCCTATGCCGAAGTGATCGGCGATCCGATCGCGCAATCGAAATCGCCCGCTATCCACGGATTCTGGCTGGAAAAAGCCGGGATCGCGGCGGAATACCGGCGTTGTCATGTGCGCTCTAACGAATTGGCCGATTATATCGCATCGCGCCGCGTCGATCCCCATTGGCGCGGTTGCAACGTGACGATGCCGCACAAACAGGCGATCATGCCGCTCCTCGACCGGATCGAGCCGGTGGCCGCACGGATCGGGGCGGTAAATACCGTGGTGCCAAGGGATGGCGCGCTGATCGGGACCAACACCGACGCGGCAGGCTTTCTCGAACCGCTGCGCGCCGATCTGGCAAAGCCGCACTATTTCCGCATGGCACGGATCATCGGCACGGGTGGCGCGGCGCGGGCGATCATCGCCGCGCTGGCGGACGAAGGGATGGTACTGGTCGTCGCCGGACGCGATCCGGACAAGGCGCGGGCGTTGCTGGACGAATTGGACCCCAAAGGCGAACATCACGTCGCCCCGCTCGACCATTTTGCCGCCGCGACCGAATTCGCTTTCGACGATCGCGCGGGATGCTTTGATCTAGTGGTCAACGCGACGTCGCTCGGCATGGTCGGCCAACCGCCGCTGAACTTCGATTTCAGCCACGTGCCGCCCGGATCCGTATGTTACGACATCGTCACCGCCCCGCTGGAGACGCCGTTTCTGGCAGAGGCGAAGGCGCGCGGTTTGCGTACCATTGACGGGCTGAACATGTTGATCGGGCAGGCCGCTGTCGCGTTCGAGCGGTTCTTTGGCCAGCCGGCACCCCGCGACGATGACGACGCGCTGCGCCGGATGCTGACCGCATGACGGGGCATCCATGACCCGCACCGGCCCGCGCCCCTTCATCCTCGGTCTCACCGGCTCTATCGGCATGGGCAAATCGACGGTGGCAAGAATGCTGCGCGACCTTGGCGTGCCGGTGTTTGATGCGGATGCCGAAGTCCACCGTATGCAGGGGCCGAACGGTAGGCTGTTGCCCGCGATAGAGGCCGCCTTCCCCGGATTGACCGGCCCCGAAGGCGTCAAGCGCGCCGAACTGGGCGCGCTGGTATTTGGGGACAGCGACGCGCTTTCGCGGCTTGAGGCGATCGTCCACCCCGCCGTCGTGGCGGAGCGTTCGGACTTCATCGATGCAAATTGGCACGAACCGCTGATCGTGTTCGACGTGCCCTTGCTGTTTGAAAAGACCGGCAGGGCAGGAATGGACGCGGTCGTGGTCGTATCGGCCCCTGCGGATGAACAGCGCCGCCGCGTTCTGGCGCGACCGGGCATGACCGAAGACAAATTCGCCGATATCCTCGCACGCCAGATGCCCGACGGCGAAAAGCGCCGCCGCGCCGATTACGTCATCGACACCGGCGCATCGCTCGATAACACCGGCGCGCAAGTCGCGCGGATGGTTGAGAGCCTGCAATTGCGGCCCAAGGACGACGGCTGACAAGAGAAAGGCGGCCCCGCAGGACCGCCTTTCCGCTCATCGACTTATGCGGGCCATCTCGGCCCGAAATCATTCGGCCTGATCGTCGCCATGGTCCGAGGTCTCGTCCGATTTTACGGGCGTGTCCCCCTTCTTCACGGTGCGCTGTCGGCGCTTCACGACTTTCGGAGGCGCGGGCGTGAGTTCGAACGCCAGAACCGGTGCGCCATCCTCATCCTTGGTCGAAACGTGGACTTCGCCGCCTTGCGACAGTTTGCCGAACAAAAGTTCTTCGGCCAGCGGCTGCTTCACCTTGTCCTGGATCAGGCGGCTCATCGGGCGGGCGCCGAACATCTTGTCGTAACCGCGTTCCGCCAGCCAGCTGCGCGCATCGCTGTCGAACTGGATATGGACGTTCTGGTCCGCCAGCTGCAGTTCGAGCTGGAGGATGAATTTGTCCACCACGCGGCTGACGATCGCCCGGCCAAGGTATGCGAACGGCACGATGGCATCGAGACGGTTGCGGAATTCCGGGGTGAAAAGCTTTTTCACCGCGTCTTCGCCCGCGTCGAGTTTCGACACGTCGCCAAAGCCGATGCCGCTTTTCGCCATGTCCGCCGCGCCAGCGTTGGTCGTCATGACCAGCACGACGTTGCGGAAATCCACGGTCTTGCCGTGATGATCGGTCAGGCGGCCATTATCCATCACCTGCAACAGGATGTTGAACAGGTCGGGATGCGCCTTTTCGATTTCGTCGAGCAGCAGGACGCAGTGCGGCTGCTGATCGATAGCATCGGTCAGAAGTCCGCCCTGATCGAACCCGACATAGCCCGGAGGGGCACCGATCAGGCGGCTGACCGAATGACGCTCCATGTATTCGGACATGTCGAACCGTTGCAGCGGGATGCCCATGATGTCGGCCAACTGCCGTGCGACTTCGGTCTTGCCGACGCCGGTGGGGCCGGAAAACAGGAACGAACCGATCGGCTTGTCCGGATCGCGCAGACCCGCACGGCTCAGCTTCATCGCGGTGGAAAGCACCTCGATCGCCTTGTCCTGCCCATAGACGACCTGCTTCAGATCGCGCTCAAGGCTTTGCAGCGCCTTCTTGTCGTCCTTCGACACCGATTTTGCAGGGATGCGGGCCATCGTCGCGATAACCTGTTCGATTTCGCGCGCGGTGATCGTTTTCTTGCGGCGGCTGGGAGGGACCAGCATCTGCATTGCGCCGACTTCGTCGATGACGTCGATCGCCTTGTCCGGCAGCTTGCGGTCATTGATGTAACGGGCCGAAAGCTCGACCGCTGTCTTGATCGCGTCGGGTGTGTAGCGAACCTGGTGGTGATCCTCGAACGCCGATCGCAAGCCCTTGAGGATCTTGATCGTGTCTTCGACCGTCGGTTCGTTCACGTCGATCTTCTGGAACCGGCGCAGCAGAGCGCGGTCCTTTTCGAAGTGGTTGCGGAATTCCTTGTAAGTGGTCGACCCGATGCAACGGATCGTGCCGCCCGACAATGCAGGCTTCAGCAGGTTCGACGCATCCATCGCCCCGCCGCTGGTTGCGCCAGCGCCGATGACGGTGTGGATCTCATCGATGAAGAGGACCGCCTCGGGCATCTTTTCGAGTTCGTTGACGACCTGTTTCAGCCGTTCCTCGAAATCGCCGCGATATCGCGTCCCGGCCAGCAGCGCGCCCATGTCGAGCGAATAGATCACCGCATCGAGCAGCACTTCGGGCACGTCGCCTTCGACGATCTTGCGGGCAAGACCTTCGGCAATCGCAGTCTTGCCGACGCCGGGATCGCCGACATAGAGCGGGTTGTTCTTCGACCGGCGGCACAGGATCTGGATCGTGCGATCCACTTCGGGACCGCGCCCGATCAAGGGATCGACTTTACCGGCCAGCGCCTTTTCATTGAGGTTGACGGTAAACTGGTCGAGCGCCGAATCCTTCTTGCCCTTGGCGGCTTCGGTCTTTTCTTCCTGCTTCGCTTCTTCCTCGTTGCCGGATTTGGCGCTGCGCTGTTCGACGGCGCGCCCCGATTTGCCGATGCCGTGGCTAATGAAGCTGACGGCGTCCAGACGGCTCATATCCTGCTGCTGCAGGAAATAGACGGCATAGGAATCGCGTTCCGAAAACAGCGCGACGAGCACGTTGGCGCCGGTCACCGTGTCCTTGCCCGAAGACTGCACGTGGAGGATCGCCCGCTGGATCACGCGCTGGAACCCGGCGGTCGGCGACGGATCGGCCTTGTCCGCGGTTTTCAGCGACTGGTATTCCTGGTCAAGGTACTGCTTTACCACACCGGTCAGTTCGGGAAGATCAACCCCGCACGCGTCCATGACTTGCGCAGCATCCGGGTCTTCGACGAGCGCGAGCAGAAGATGCTCCAGCGTCGCGTATTCGTGGCTGCGTTCAGCAGCGTTGGCGAGCGCTGAATGGAGCGTCTTTTCGAGGCTCTGGGCAAATGATGGCATCGTGTCAGGCCCTTTCTGTGCCGGGGGAGCGTGTCCATCTGCCGTTATAACCGACTGGGTCTGAACGAACGGCAAACGATATGCATTTTGCAGTGCAGCACAATTGCTGCACATGCGTAAAGAGAAATGCGACGTGTGAGTGCCCGACTGCCGATTTACGGCTTTGGGCACGTCCGGTCATGCTGGCGGGCTACCCGATCTTGGTCCGCCGAAAAGCGCGTCGGCGGCCTGTCTGTGGGCTGCCGCTTTTTCCATATGGGTCCGCGTGCGGACAATTTCCGCATCGAGTTGCGCTATGCGAAATTCCAGCTCGTCCTGCGAATAGCTGTCCAGGCTTTCGCTGGAGAGGCGGCTGGCAAAGTCACCGCGTGTCCGGGGGCGATCGTCGTCGTCCATCTTGCAATGCCAATCTTGGGTTTCGGCGGCTTGCTGTCAACCTGTCCGACGAGTAGTCAACCGATTGCGCGTGGGAAAATCGACATTCACGTGCAAAATTGGGGTCTTTCAAGGGGAATACGATGCTGCCGGAAGCGATGACGGCGATCCAGATCGACGGTGCCGGGGGGCCCGAAGTGCTGGTTTCGAAACAGGTGTCCGTGCCGCGCCCTGCCGCCGGGCAAGTGTTGATCAAGGTCGCGCATGCCGGCGTCAACCGGCCCGACGTGATGCAGCGCAAAGGGCTTTACCCGCCGCCGCCGGGTGCACCGGATATTCCCGGACTGGAAATCGCCGGCACTGTCGTGGCGCTGGGCGACGGGGTCGATCCCGCGATGATGGACACATTGCAATGCGCTCTCGTCATCGGGGGTGGTTATGCCGAGTATTGCCTCGCCATGGCCGCGCACTGCCTGCCAGTGCCCGACGGGCTTTCGCTGGCAGAGGCGGCGGCGCTTCCCGAAACGCTGTTCACCGTGTGGCACAACGTATTCGAACGAGGACTTGCCGCCGATGGCGACTGGTTGCTGGTTCATGGCGGCACCAGCGGGATCGGGTCGATGGCGATCAGCCTTGCCAACTTGTTCGGGGTGCGAATCATCGTCACCTGCGGCAGCGACGAAAAGTGTGACGATGCACGCCGGATAGGGGCGCGCCACGCGATCAATTACAAGACGCAGGATTTCGTGGCCGAAGTCATGCGAATCACCGACGGACATGGGGCTGACGTCGTGCTCGACATGGTTTCCGGCGATTACGTCGCGCGGAACATCGATTGCATGGCCGACGATGGCCGCCACGTTAGCATCGCGGTGATGGGTGGCCCCAAGGCGACGATCCCGATGCACAAGGTGATGCTGAAGCGGCTGACCCTGACCGGATCGACACTGAGAGCGCGGCCCGACAAGTTCAAGGCGGCGGTCGCCGAGGAGATTCGCGACACGGTCTGGCCATTCGTCGTCAGCGGTCAGCTTCGCCCGGTGATGGATCGCAGCTTTGCCTTGCGCGACGTGGCATCTGCCCACGAACGGATGGATGGCGGCGACCACGTCGGTAAGATCGTGCTCGATGTCTGAACGACTGGTCCTTCACGAAGACCCGGTCAGCGGAAATTGCTACAAGATCCGCCTGACCGCCGCCTTGCTGGGCGTTTCGTTGGAGCGCCGACAATACGATATCCTGGCGGGGGAAACGCGGACCGGCGAATTCCTGCGGGACGTTAACGCCAACGGTCGCATCCCGGTCTTGCAGGTGGGGAGCCGCTTCCTGCCCGAAAGCAACGCGGCGTGTTGGTATCTCGCCGACGGATCGGCCCTTATCCCGGAAGATCGGTTTGCCCGGGCCGACGTTTTGCGCTGGATGTTTTTCGAGCAATACAACCACGAACCGAACGTTGCGACTTTGCGTTTCTGGCTCCGCATCGTCGGTCTTGCGCACCTGACCGATGCGCAACGCAGCCAGATCGGCGCCAAGCGTACGGGCGGGGAAGCGGCGCTGGAACTGCTCGACACCGAACTGGCAAGCCGCGACTGGCTGGTCGGTAAAAGCGTCTCGCTCGCCGACATCGCGCTCTATGCCTATACCCACGTCGCGAACGAAGCGGGCTTTGATCCGGGCCGCTATCCGGCTATCGGAAGGCGGCTCGATCGGGTCGCCGCGCTGCCCCGATATGTCCCGATGACAGCCTGAAGCGCGCCTTGGTGCGATGCACCCTTGCCCAAAGAGCGCGCATCCCCTAAATCAGTTCGGCAAGCGGCCGCTCCGGAAAGGGGCGGCCCTTATCGTTTTTGCCGCCCGTAACGCGTCCAATCGCATGCGTCGGGCCCTTGCTTCGAGAGGTTGCTCGCGTGAGCCAGAATCAAGCCACACCGTTGATGCCGCACGCCACGGCCAGCTGGCTGGTCGACAATACCGGCCTGACCTTCGAACAGATCGCCGGTTTCTGCGGCCTTCACATTCTTGAGGTTCAGGCCATGGCCGACGACCTTGCCGGTGCGAAATACACCGGCCGCGACCCGGTTCGCGCAGGCGAACTGACGAACGAAGAGATTGAGAAGGGTCAGAACGACCCGACCTACAAGTTGAAGATCCACAAGGCGCCCGTACAGATCCAGCGTACGAAGGGTCCGCGCTACACCCCGGTGTCCAAGCGGCAGGACAAGCCCGATGGCATCGCGTGGATTCTGCGCAATCATGCGGAGATGAGCGATGCGCAGATCGGCAAGCTGATCGGCACGACTCGCAACACGATCACCGCGATTCGCGAACGTTCGCACTGGAACATCCAGAACATCAATCCCAAGGACCCGGTGACGCTCGGCCTCTGTTCGCAGCGCGAGCTTGATGCCGCGGTCGCCAAGGCGGCGAAGAAGGCCGGCATCGAAACCGAAGTCGTTCCCGATTCGAAGCTGGTCGACGACAAGCAGGCCCTGATCGACGAACTGAAGAAAGAACGCGAGGACGCCGCCCGCGCCACTGTCGTCGCCGCGCAAGAGGCTGAAGCCGAAGCCTGGCTCGCCGCCCGCCGCGAAGAGGGCGTTCCCGAACGCTGACAACCTAATGTGCCGTTACGGCATCGTGAAAGGCCCGGCCCCGCAATCGCGGCGCCGGGCCTTTTGCTGCGCGTGCGAGGCGGCTGGGTTGTCGTCGCCTCGATAAAAGTCCACAATAACTGACATGAATGTAAATAACATGGAGAGGATGCTGCCCGGCGAATGGCCGAGAGAAGCATCGCCAAGCAATTATCGCCACCCGATCGCGTGGGACAGCGACTTTGAACCGATGTCGTTGCCCGACTTGTTCGAGCGCGGCGTCGGCATTGCCGGCAATCGCAAGATCGTCGATTTCTACGGTCGCCGGACCAGTTATCTCGACATACATGCCGAGGCGCAGCAGGTTGCCGCCGCGCTGCAGCGGGCAGGGGTCGGCAAGGGAGATCGGGTCGGCCTGTTCCTGCCCAACGTGCCGGTCTATCTCGCCGCCTATTACGGCATCATGATCGCGGGCGCGACGGCGGTGAACTTCTCGCCGCTTTACACGGTGGAGGAACTGGCTGCGCAAGTCGCGGATTCGGGCGTGACCATCCTGTTCACCATCGATTCGTCTGCGCTTTTGCCGACCGCACAGGCGGTGCTCGAATGTTCGGGGCTGAAGACACTGGTTGTCGAAAGCCTGGCCGACATGTTGCCACGGCTCAAATCGGCGCTGCTGCGTATCGTCGGCCGCCGCCAGATTACCGCCATTCCTGCCGACGATAGCCGGATCGTTGCCTATGCCCGGTTCAAGGCAGGCTGCGCAAAGCCGGAACCGGTCACCATCGATCCCGAAAAAGACATCGCGGTCCTGCAATATACCGGCGGGACAACTGGGTTGCCCAAGGGCGCCATGCTGACCCACCAGAACATCAGCGCCAACGCGCGTCAGACGCTGCGCGTGGACGTGCACAGGGGCGAACGAGACATCATGCTCGGCGTCCTGCCGATGTTCCATATCTTTGCGAACATCGTCGTGCTCAATCGCACGGTGCTGGACGGCGGGATGATCGTGATGCTGCCGCGTTTCGACGCGCGCCAGACGCTAAAGGCGTTGGGCCGCGTGCGCGCCACATCGCTGCCCGGCGTGCCTACGATGTATCAGGCGCTGCTCGACCATCCCGACGTGACGAAAACGGATTTCACCACTCTGCGGATCTGCATATCGGGCGGTGCGCCCCTGCCGCTGCCGTTGAAACGCAAGTTCGAGGACGCGACCGGAGCGCATGTGATCGAAGGGTACGGCCTGACCGAATCGTGCATCGTGTCGACCAATCCGTTCGAAGGGCACAATTTCGAAAAGCCCGGCACGATCGGCCAGCCGCTGCCGCAGACCCGCGTGCGGCTGCTGGACAAGGAAGACCCGACGCGCCTCGCCCCACCGGGAGAGCCGGGCGAACTGGCGATCAAGGGCCCGCAGACGATGGTCGGGTACTGGCGCCGCCCCAACGACGACAGCGTGTTTGCCGACGGTTATCTGCGCACCGGTGACGTCGCCACCATCGATGCCGACGGGTTCATCACCATCGTCGACCGGATCAAGGACATGATCAGCGTCGGCGGGTTCAAGGTCTTCCCCAGCCAGATCGAGGATATCATCCTTGCGCGCGACACGGTGAAGGAAGCGCTCGTCATCGGCATACCCGACAGCTATCTCGGCGAAGTGCCCAAGGCTTATGTCACGCTGGTCGACGGGGCGAGCGAGGATGCGACGGTCCTGCGCGACTGGATCAACGGTCAGGTGGGGAAGCACGAACGCCTGCGCGCCGTGGAATTCCGCGACGAATTGCCCAAGACGATGATCGGAAAGCTGGACCGCAAGGCCCTGCGCGCCGAAATCAGTCAAGCTAAGGCAGCGCCGGCGGATTGAGGCTCTTAACCTTCAGCCCGCCAAAGTTGCGGTTCAATTGGCGAGGCTGAGCACCGGTTCGCCGTCCGACTTCTTCGCGGAGCCTTGCGGGCGCTGGGCAAACTTGCCTTCGACGCAGGCGCCCTGTTCGATGGTCAGCGTGTCGTAGAAAACGTCGCCGGTGATCTTCGCGCTTTTCAGCACGACCAGCGTCTTGGCCGTGATTGCACCTTCGATCGTGCCTGCCAAACGGGCTGACTCCGCCGTGATCGTGCCGCTGATCCGGCTCTTTTCGCCTTGCACGAGCGTGCCGCAATCGATGTCGCCCTCGACGCTCCCGTCGATGTGCAGGTCGTCGGTGGCCGAAATGTCGCCCTTGATCTTGATATCGGCGCCGAACACCGAAAATGTCGAAGTGCTTGCCACGGGATTAGCCATTTTCTGCGGGCGCGTAGGCTCCGCCGTTTTGTTTTTCTGCGAGAACACGGTTCGCTCCAAGCAGGCTTGCGCCCTTTTCCAGCATGGGACGCGGATTGACCGCGCGATTGTTGATGCGGACCTCGAAATGGAGGTGCGGCCCCGTCGAGCGACCGGTCGAACCGATCAGGCCGACTACGTCGCCGGCCGCGACCGGATCGCCGATCCGCGCCTTGAACTTAGACATGTGAGCATAGCGGGTCATCAGCCCATTGCCATGGCTGATTTCCACGACTTTGCCGTATCCGCCCTTCCATCCGACGAAGCTGACCTTGCCCTTGGCCGTTGCATGGATCGGCGTGCCGACGGGGCCCCGGAAATCGAGGCCCTGGTGCATGGCGCTGTGGCCATTGAACGGGTCGCGGCGGAAACCGAAGCCCGACGAGATCATGTCGATGCTGGCGGGCAGCACGTTGGGAATACCCTGAAGCCCGCGTTCAAGCGCGCTCATCCGCGCGAGCGAAAGGCCCAGCTTTTCGAACCGGGGGTCGATGCCGCGGTCGCCGCTCGCGAAAGCTTCGAACGGGCCACCCATCGCGAACCTGTCGGCGTTACGGGTAATGGCCTTGGGATCGAGCCCGAGAGTGCGGATAGCCGATTCGGCCTGGGCCGCACGGCGATCGGCAAGCCGGGTCAATCCTTCGACGAAGGCGAGCTGGCGTGCTTCCATCCTGGCAAGGCCTGCGGCTTCGGGGATCGCGACGCTGACCTTGTCGATGGTGCGGCGGCTTTCCCCGGTGCTGTCCTGAACCCCGGTCACGTCCTTAACCGTCGGCAATTCGCCGAGGTGGCTTTCGACCATGTCGTCGATAAAATCCTGCCGGTGGGAAAGATCCTTGGCAACATCGCCCAGATCGTCGCGATAAGCGGCAACGCGGCTTTCGGCGCTGGTGATCTTGGCTTCGCGGCTGGCAAGCTCTGTCGCGTTGCGATGCTGGAGCCATTCGTTGACGATTGCGGTGGCCATGGTCCCGGTCCACACCAAGGTGAGGGCGGCGATGGCGGCGGCGCCACGCTTCTGGAATTTGGAGCTAATGCGGACAAACCGCACCTGGCCCTGTGACCGCATGATGAATTCGCGATCCGGAAACCAGTTCTGCAAGCGGGCTGAAAGCCCGCTGAAGGCCTGTGTCACGTTTAACCCCGTGTCCCAATCAACCTCGCCAAGGGTGCAAGGTTTTCCCGTCGGGGCTTTGGCTATCAGCGCTAGGGTTAACGTCGAGTTCCGAAATCTGTCTTTCGGGTGAACCGTGGGACCGGCGGGGTGAATTGAGGCAAAAGTGTGAATTTATCGACAGTGTCCCGGGAACGGACAGTACGCCAATGTGTTTCGCGCCCCACTTTCGGCTGGTCGAATCCCATGCCGGAAAGAATCGCAACGGTTGGCTCAATAGGATCGCGGACGTGCCGGCACAGCCAACCCATCCGCAAAATCGCTGACAAGGCGGTCGCATGATGATAGGCGCGCGGTCATGACCTTGCACCAAGACAATCCGGTTCGCGAAGCAGCGGACAAGCCGGCCGAAGCCGCCGCAGACACGATGCGCGATCTTATCGCCGACATGGCCGCCCGCGGGCGTTCGGCTCAGCGCGTGCTGGCGGCGATGACCGATGCGCAAAAAGGCGACGCCCTGCGCCATGCGGCAGCGGCCTTGCGCGATGCGGCCCCGGCCATACTGTCCGGAAACGCCAAGGACATCGCGGCGGGAGAGGCGCGGGGGCTTTCGTCCGCCATGCTCGACCGGTTGCGGCTGGATGATGCGCGGCTGGCGGGCATCGCCGATGCGGTAGAACAGGTCGCGGGTCTACCCGATCCGGTCGGTCAGGTGATCGACCGTTCCGAACGGCCCAACGGGTTGCGCTTGTCGCGGGTGCGCGTCCCCATTGGCGTAATCGGCATTGTCTACGAAAGTCGCCCGAACGTGACAGCCGATGCGGCGGCGCTGTGCGTGCGCGCCGGAAACGCTGTGATCCTGCGCGGCGGGAGCGAGGCGGTGCATTCCAACCGTGCGATCCTTGCCGCTCTGGCTGCCGGGTTGGCGAAGGGCGGGATTCCCGAAGACGCGGTGCAATTGATTCCGACACAGGATCGTGCGGCGGTCGGCGCGCTGCTTCAGGCATCGGGCGCGGTCGACATGCTTGTGCCTCGCGGGGGCAAATCGCTCGTCGCCCGCGTTCAGGCAGAAGCGCGGGTGCCCGTGCTCGCCCACCTGGACGGTATCTGCCACACTTACATCCACACCGCCGCCGCGCCCGACATGGCAGAGGCGGTCGCGCTGAATGCCAAGATGCGGCGCACCGGCATTTGCGGCGCGATGGAGACGCTGTTGATCGACGCGGCCTATCCCGGCGCCAGCGCGCTGGTCGGCAAGTTGCTCGACGCCGGCTGCGAGCTTCGCGGCGACGGCAGGGCGCAGGCGCTCGATCCGCGGATCGTGGCCGCGACGGACGAAGACTGGGACACCGAATATCTCGAAGCCGTGCTGTCGGTGGCCGTGGTCGATGGACCGGATGCCGCGATGGCGCACATCGCCGCGCATTCGTCGGGCCATACCGATGCGATCGTGACGGCGGACGATGCGGTGGCGGAACGGTTCCTAAACACCGTCGATTCCGCGATCGTCATGGCCAATGCATCCAGCCAGTTTGCCGACGGCGGCGAATTCGGTCTGGGTGCGGAGATCGGCATCGCGACGGGGCGGCTGCACGCGCGCGGACCGGTCGCTCTCGAAGGGTTGACCACCTATAAATGGCAAGTGCGCGGAAGCGGCCAGACGCGGCCCTGACTGGGGCGGAACGTGAGCACCGGGCCGAAGGCGTGACAGCACCGATCTATACCGGGCTTCTGGGCGGCAGCTTCAATCCGGCCCACGGCGGCCATCGGCGAATCACCTTGTCGGCGATGGCGGCGCTGGGTCTGGACGAGGCATGGTGGCTGGTCAGCCCGGGCAATCCGCTGAAACCGAAAAAGGGCATGGCGCCCTTGCCCGCGCGCATCGCGTCGGCCCGGCATCAGGCGCGCCGCGCACCGATTCGCGTCACCGCGATCGAACGCGATCTGGGCACCGTCTACACTACGGAAACGCTGCTCGCGCTTGTTCGCCGCTATCCCAAACGGCGGTTCGTCTGGTTGATGGGCAGCGACAATCTGGCGCAGTTTCATCGCTGGAAAGACTGGCGAAAGATCGCGCGCACCATGCCGATTGCGGTAATTGCGCGTCCGGGGTATGATGCGCGTGCCGTGACAAGCCCTGCCACGGCCTGGCTCCGGCCTTACCGGGTTCCGGCAGCCAGATTGAGAAACCGGGGAAGTTGGAGCGCACCGGCACTGGTGTACCTGGCATTCGATCCCGACCCGCGCTCGGCAACAGCCCGGCGGATGGCAGAGCCCGATTGGGCCGATGCCTGGTCTACGGCTCATCCGCGTGATGCGGTGACCCGTAGAGTGGTCTCGGGGGACCCGGCTTGAACCGCGCGCTTTCCAGCGTTCGACCCTCAGCCAAATTCCGGTTTCGCGCGACCTGCATGGTGCAGGCCGGGGGCGGCTGTTGCCGCCGCCGATTGAATGGCAGTTCCAAGGAGCCTACATCTACCTCATGAATACGGCCCAAGCCATGCCGGAAAATTCCGGCTTTGCCACACCCGCGAACGGAGTCGCCGAAATCGACGCCGAACCCGGATCGCTCCACGCTCTGGTGCTTCAGTCGCTTGACGACGACCAGGCGCAGGACATCGTTTCCATCCCACTTGCCGGGAAAAGCTCCATCGCGGACTTCATGGTCATCGCGAGCGGTCGCTCCAGCCGTCAGGTGACCGCCATGGCCCAGAAACTGGCCGAGCGGGTAAAACACGGCGGTTTCGGCCCGTCTCGTATCGAAGGTCTGCCCGCGGCTGACTGGGTGCTGATCGATGCCGGCGACGTCATCGTCCACTTGTTCCGTCCCGAAGTGCGTTCGTTCTACAATCTCGAACGGATGTGGGGCTTTGGCGAGGGCGGTAACGCCTGAACGCAGCTCGATCGGGGCCTGGTCCGGCCCTGATTTGCGCCCGTGCGTCCCTGCGTTTCCCGCCGTCAGCGCGTCTGACCCGGGAAAAGGGCGGGCGGCGCTGGACGCGAATTGACCCGACGGTGTAACAGGCCCGCATGCGCCTGCACGTCATCGCTCGCGGCAAGATCGGCCGATCGGCAGAGGCCGAGCTGGTGGCGCGCTATGCCAAGCGCGTGACCTGGCCGATGAAATGGACCGAGCTGCCCGACACGGGCGGCACGGTGCCTCCTCCTCTGACACCGGCGAAGGAAGTCTTGCTCGACGAGCGGGGACGACAAATGTCGTCCGAGGACTTTGCGAATCTGCTCGAACGCTGGCGCGACGACGGGGCGCGAGAGGCCCGTTTCCTGATCGGCGCGGCCGATGGGCACGGGGCCGCGGCGCGCGAAGATGCCGACCTGTTGCTGGGTTTCGGGCCGATGACATGGCCGCACCTGATGGTTCGCGCGATGCTGGCCGAACAGCTGTGGCGCGCGACCAGCATTCTTGCCGGTCATCCCTACCACCGGGCCGGATGACGATGCGCTGGCGGCTTATCGTCCTCGCCCTTGCGCTGATGCCTGCTGCGGCAGGCGCGGTGACGAACGCAGATCGCTTGCGAGAGGTGGAGGCCGCCCGCGCGTTGGCCGAAAAGCAGGCGGCGCGATATTCCGACCAGGCCCGACTGATCGAAGATCGCGCGCAAAAGGCAGAGGCGCGCGCCAATCGCCTTGCCGCGCAAGTGACAGAGGCCGAAGCGCGGTTCGAAGCCGCGCAGATCCGCGCGAGCATTGCCGATAACCGGCTGGCGGTGCTGCGCGATGACCTTGCCCGCAGTCGTGCGCCGCTGTCGCGGATGATGGCCGCGCTGCAGCGGCTGGCGCGCAGGCCGACCTTGCTGCTGGTCATGCGCCCGTCGTCGATCCGCGATTTCGTGCGGATGCGCTCGATGGTTGCAGGGCTCCAGCCGCAGATCGCCAGCCGAACCGAAGACTTGCGCAAAAACCTTGCGACGGCGCGCAACCTTGCCGTCGAAGCCGACCGGGCGAGGGCAGAGGGTCAGAAGGCGCGAACCGATCTCGCCCAGCGGCGCAAGGCGTTGGAGGAGCTGGGCGCGCGGCATCACGTGACCGCGCAAGAACTGGTCAACGCCGCTGGAAAGGCGCAACGCGAGGCGACTTTGCGCGGGGCGCAGGCGGCATCAATCGGCGAACTCGTGGCCGAAGAGCGTGCAGGAGCGCAGACGCTGGCTGCGTTGACGGCATTGCCGGTTCCGAACCTTCTGGGACAGGGATCAGCGGAAAGCAGGACCGATGCCGCAAACGTCCCCCGCGTTCCCGTCGCGGGGCGCATGCTGGCGGGATATGGCGAACGTGACGCAGCGGGCGGACGCAGCAAGGGCATCACCATCGCGCCGGAGCCGGGAGCGGTGGTCGTTGCGCCGCTGGCCGGAGAAGTCGCCTTTGCCGGACCGTTTCGCGGCTATGGCACGGTCGTCATCCTGCGCCATGCGGGCGGGCGGACCAGCCTGATAGCCGGGCTAGGTGCTGCGAATGTTGTGACTGGGCGCAAAGTGCGGCGCGGCGAAACCATCGGATCGGCAGCCCGGTCCGACCCCGCGATCCTGTACGAACTGCGTCGGGGGCGGCGAACGATCCATCCGCTGATGCCGTAATCGCGATCGGCCCCATCACGATTCTGCATGAAACGTGCGCAAATCCCGCCATCTGGCGTTAAGCGTTCACAGGTTATACATTGACCGAGAACCGGGTTGCGAAATCGCAACGCCCGACGACAAGGACAAGAATTGCCCATGGCCCTGAGCATTGCGCCATTCATGCGTTCAGCCGCGCTCGTTACCGCGCTGGCCCTGTTGCCTGCGACGACGGCGGGACTTGCCGCCGTGGACGGACGCGGCGCACCGGAATTCGGAAAGCTGATGGCCATCTATCAACGGATCCAGGCCAATTACGTCGACGAGGTCGATGACGAAAAGCTGGTGCGCGGCGCGATCGACGGCATGCTCGCCAGTCTGGATCCGCATTCGTCCTATCTCGACGCCAGCGCCTTTGAAAGCCTGCGCACCCAGACTGAGGGAAGCTATGGCGGGCTGGGCCTTTCGGTGACGATGGAAGACGGCGTCGTCAAAGTGATCGCGCCGACGCGGGGCACCCCTGCGGACAAGGCGGGGATCAAGGCTGGCGATTTCATTACCCATCTGGATGGCAAGCTGATTTACGGCGGTACGCTGGACGAAGCGGTGGAGCAGATGCGCGGGCTCCCGGGGACGGCGATCAAGATCACGATCTATCGACCAGGCCGCGACGAACCCTTCGACGTCAGTGTCGCGCGGGCGATCATCGATCTGCAACCGGTCGAATTCACTGTCGATGGCAAAATCGGGGTCATCACCGTGTCGACGTTCAGCGCGAACGTCGGGCGCGAAGTCGAAAAGGCCATGGATGGCATCCGCACCAAGATCGGCGGCACCCCCGAAGGCATCGTCATCGACATGCGGTCCAATCCCGGCGGACTGCTGGATGAAGCCGTGGCGATGAGCGACCTGTTCCTCGACAAGGGGCAGATCGTTTCGCAGCGTGGCCGTTTCGCGCGCGATAACGAAAGCTACGTCGCCCGCAACGGCGATATCGCGCGTGGCGTCCCCATCATCGTGCTGATCGATTCAGGCACCGCGTCAGCATCGGAAATCGTCGCCGGCGCGTTGCAGGATCATCACCGCGCGATCGTCATGGGCGAACGCAGTTTCGGCAAGGGCAGCGTCCAGACATTGGTTCCGCTGACCCGCGACAGCGCGTTGAAGCTGACCACGGCGCGATACTTCACCCCGTCAGGCCGATCCGTGCAAGAAGGCGGGATCGAACCCGATATTGCCGTGCCGCAAATGTCCGACCCCGACGCCCGCGCAAGAGCGGCGCGCGCCATTCGCGAATCCGACCTTCGTGGACATCTGATCAACGAAATCGACCTCGACGAACGCGAACTGGAACACGACAAGATCGACGATCCGCGCTTCAAGATCTCGCCAGAGGAACTGGAAAAGCAGGGGATCGAGGATTTCCAGCTGCATTACGCCATCGATACCTTGCGCAACACGCGGCTGGCGACGACGAAAACGACGGGGACCAAAGTGACGGGCAAGCCCAAACCTGTCGCCAAGCCCTGAGGTTGCGCCATTCTCCAATTCCCTGATCCATGCGACCAATTCGGGACACCTGATGACCAATAACTTCGCCCGCGCGCGCATCGTCGCGCTGGTCGTTCCCGCCGCACTTCTGGTCGGGGCCTACTACTTCGAATATGTCGTCGGACTGTATCCGTGCGAGATGTGCTGGTGGCAACGCTATGCCCATTTCGTGGCGCTGATCCCGGCGTTGCTGGCTTTTGTCGTCCCGGTCGGCCCCTTGCGCATCTGGCTGGTGCGGCTGGCGGGCGTCGCGATCCTGATGTCGGGCGCGATCGGCGCGTTTCACGCCGGGGTCGAATATGGCTGGTGGGAAGGGTTTACGCAGTGCACCGCGCTGACCATCGGCGACGGGCAGAGCGCGCTGGACGCCATCATGAACGCGCCGACCGTGCGTTGTGATGAAGTGCAGTGGAGCTTTATGGGCATTTCGATGGCGGGGTGGAATTTCCTGATCTCCACCGTCGCCGGGGTCGTGGTACTGGTATTGTCGGCACGGACCCGCCGTTCGCGCGTTGGATAAGGCATGACGATGACCGGCAAGCCCGCAATGACCGAAAAGGAAAGATCCGAACGGATCGAGGCGATGATCCGCGTCGATCAGGCGGGCGAATTCGGCGCAACGCGGATCTACGCAGGGCAGCTTGCCGTGATGGGTGATCGCGCGCCGGGCGCTGGCGAAATCGCCGCGATGGCGACGCAGGAAGCCGATCATCTTGGTCGGTTCAGCGCACTGATGGCCGAACGCGGTGTGCGCCCGACGGCCTTGCAGCCATTCTGGGATGTCGCCGGTTTTGCGCTGGGCGCGGCAACCGCGCTGATCGGGCCGGAGGCGGCGATGGCCTGCACCGCCGCGATCGAGGAAGAAATCGACCGCCACTATTCGCACCAGCTCGACGAACTGGGCGACGAAGATGCCGAACTGGGCGCGATGATCCGTGAATTTCGCGACGACGAACGCGAACACCGGGCCACCGCGTTGGCCGCAGGGGCTGAACGAGCGCCGGGCTATCCCCTGTTGTCGGGCGCGATCCGGCTCGGCTGCCGCGCAGCCATCGCGCTTTCGAAGCGGGTTTGAACCGTGGAGCGCCTCGCTTCACCTGTCATTCAGCGCCAGATCGCCCTATACTGCAATTACGCTACCCGCGCTTTAAGGAGGCGCAAGATCGTATGACCCGCTTGTCGATCGCCGTATTGGCCGCCACCGCCGGTTTCGGGCTGGCCTTGACCGCCGCCGCCATTCCCGCCGCCGCGCAAGAGACCGAAGCGCCGGTCAATCAGGTCATCGTCTATGGCGATCAGGAATGCCCGGCATCGACCGAACAGCAGATCGTGGTCTGCGTGCGGCAGGAAGATCCCTATCGTATTCCCAAGACCCTGCGGCAGAGCGACGACAAGGAAAACGTCGCCTGGTCCGAACGCGTTGCTGCCAATCGCGATGTGGGCGACACCGGAGTGGGCAGTTGCAACACCGTCGGCCCCGCCGGACAGACCGGTTGCACTCTAGAGGCGATCCAGCAGGCTTATGCCGAAAAGGCGAACAGCTCCGACGTTCAGATGGGCAAGCTCGTCGCCGAAGCGCGCGCCGCGCGTCTTGCCGAGATCGACGAGGAAGCGCGCGCCACGCAGGAACGGGTCGAATCGATAGAAGCCGACTACGAAACACGCCGCAAGGCTGAAGAAGCAGCCGCCGGTGAAGTGGACCCGGAACCGCTGCCCAATCCAACCGGCAACTGATCGCCGAAGTCCTTAGGCTGGAGCCGGGGCGCCGCAATTGGCAAGCCCCGACCCGTTTCTTGCATCAGCTTAGCGCGATATCGGGCGCGTCTTCCTGCTTCATGCCGATGACGTGATAGCCGCAATCGACGTGGTGGGTTTCACCCGTCACGCCAGAGGCGAGATCGGACAGCAGGTATAGCGCCGAGCCGCCCACATCCTCGATCGTGACGTTGCGGCGCATCGGCGCGTTCAGCTCGTTCCACTTCAGGATATAGCGGAAATCGCCGATCCCGCTGGCGGCCAGCGTCTTGATCGGTCCGGCACTGATCGCGTTGACCCGGATGTTCTGCGGACCCAGATCGTTGGCAAGATACTGCACGCTGGTTTCCAGAGCCGCCTTGGCCACGCCCATGACGTTGTAGTGGGGAACGACCTTTTCAGCGCCATAGTAAGTCAGCGTCACGATGGAGCCGCCATTCGGCATCATTGCCGCCGCCCGCTGCGTCACCGCGACAAGGCTGTAGGCGGAAATGTTCATCGTCATCAGGAAGTTTTCGAGGCTGGTGTCGGCATAACGACCGCGCAGTTCGTTCTTGTCCGAAAAACCGATGGCGTGGACCACGAAATCGATCGTCGGCCAACGCTCGGCCAGCGTTTCGAACGCGGTGTCGAGCGCATCCATGTTCGCCACATCGCATTCGATCAGGAAATCGCTGCCAAGGCTTTGCGCCAGCGGCCTGACGCGCTTGGCCAGCGCTTCGCCCTGATAGGAAAAGGCCAGTTCCGCGCCTTGCGCGCTCAGCGCCTTGGCGATGCCCCAGGCGAGCGATTTGTCATTCGCGAGGCCCATGATGAGCCCGCGCTTGCCCTGCATCAGCGTTCCGGTGATGGGTCCCTGTTCGTCCATGCTATGCACTCATTCCTGACTTGCCGGGGTCGTTGCGCCCTCGGTCTGCGTCTCAAGATCGTCGTCGAACCTTGGCGTCGTCGCCAACGCGGCATTCAGTTCTGCGCCGACGACGAGCCCTAGCCCGACAAGCCAGAAAAAGAAAAGGGCGATCATGACCCCCGCAAGGCTGCCGTAAGTAAGATCGTAGGCGAAAAGCGTGTGGAGGACCGACGGCAATGCCATGGTCACGACGATCCACCACACCGTCACCAGCACCGCGCCCGGCCATTTGGGATACTCGGGCCCGCGAAATGCCTTTGGCGTCAGCGACAGGAACAGCAGCCAAAGCGAAAGCAGCAGGCCCAGCGCAGGGACGATGCGACTGATCGCGAGCGTCGTCGTCACATCCACGGATTCGGGAAACCACGCCTCGATCGCTTCCTGCGCGGCGGAAATGTAGAATTGCGCCGACAACGACATCATCAACAACACGATGGACCCGATGATGACAGCTACCGACAGCATCCGATGCCTGAGGAAACTTACGCTCGGCCGGGTATGATAGGCGCGGTGCAGGATGTCGCGGATCGTTTCGATCAGGCTGCCTACGGTCCACAATCCGAACAGCCCGCCAGCCCAAAGCAACCAGCCGTTGCGCGCCGACACCACGTCCTTGGCAACCGGCTCGAGCACATCTGCCACGACGCGCGGCACGGCGAGCAGGAACGCGTTGATCGCAGCCGTGCGATCCGCCGCCTCGCCCAACAGCGAAAAGACCCCGGCGGCCACGATGAAGAACGGAAACAGCGACAGGATCGCCATGTAGGCTAGGTTGCCCGCATGGATGAAGCCGTCTTCCCACGCGCCGATGGCGACGCGCTTGATCACTTCGAACGTGCGAGTGCCGGGTCCGACTTCGCTTCGGACCCGGTGATAGTGATGCCTGATGTGCCGCTTCACCAATGCTCACCCGATGGCATCGGGGTAAGGTCGATTGTCGCGATCACACGCCCAGCTTCGCCCGGATGGCGCGCGCATCGCTCCACCCGTCCAGCCTTTTCTTCAGGTCGACGTCGGCTTCGGGGATGTCGATTGCGAGCGTGACGAGCTGATCGCCGCGACTGCCGTCCTTGCGGGTAAAGCCCTTGCCCTTCAGCCGCAGGACTTTGCCCGACGTGCTGCCGGGCGCGATGGTGAGCATTACCGCGCCGCTGGTCGTCGGCGCCTTGATCTTCGCGCCATTCACCGCTTCGTCCAGCGTGATCGGCAGTTCGAGCCGCACGTCGTCGCCATCGCGATGAAAGAATGCGTGGGACTTTTCGACAATGGTGATGAGCGCGTCGCCACTGCCCCCGGGGCCGGGCTCACCCTTGCCGGTCAGCCGCATCTGAGTGCCGTCTTCGGCACCGTTGGGCAATTTCAGGTCGATGGTCTTTCCGTCCGACAGCGTGATTCGCTGCGGCGCAAGATTGGCCACGTCGATCAACGGCACGGCAAGGCGATACTGGACGTTCGCGCCTTTTGGCGGAGCGCGGCGCTGCCCCCCGCCCATTCCGCCACCCATTCCGCCGCCCATGCCGCCGGGCCCGCCACGTGCCGAACGGCTGCCTCCGAAAATCCCTTCGAACAGGTCCGACAGGTCGACTTCCTCGCCTCCGAAGCCGCCGCCGCCGGGAAAACCGCCCGCGCCGCCCGGACGACGACCGCCGCCAAAACCCTGACCGCCCATGCCGAACGGCATCTGGGGATTGCCCTCAAGGTCGATTTCGCCGCGATCGAACTGCGCGCGCTTGTCCTTGTCCGAAAGCAGGTCGTACGCTTTCGTGACGTCGGAAAAGCGCTCCGATGCCTTGGGATTGTCCTTGTTCTTATCGGGATGCAGCTCTTTTGCCAGCTTGCGATAAGCGGACTTTATGTCCTTTTCGCTGGCGGTGCGCTGCACGCCGAGGATCGTATAGGGATCGGCCATGTGCGAATAGCTAGGTAGCCTTTGGACTTTACGCAACGGACCTTTGCTTGGAACCGCGCGCATGCCTATGTTGGCACCGCAGGGTGAAGGCGACGAAACCTGCGCATTTCGCAACTAACTCGAACAACCGGACTGGCACTCAAGTGGAACCCGAACTCCTGGCCGAAGATGCGATCCCGACCGGCGATCCCTTCCGTCTTTTCGAAGAATGGTTTGCCGAAGCGCGCGAAAGCGAGCCCAACGACGCAAATGCGATGGCGTTGGCCACCGCAAGCCCGAGCGGTGCGCCATCGGTGCGCATGGTGCTGTTAAAGGGCCATGGCGCCGATCTGGGCGATGGTGGCGGCTTTGTATTCTACACCAACCAGCTTAGCCGCAAGGGTGGCGAGATTGCCGCCAATCCGCAGGCCGCACTGCTGTTCCATTGGAAAAGCCTGCGCCGGCAAATCCGCATCGAAGGGCCGCTGGAGCCGGTGACCCCGGCGATGGCCGACAGCTATTTCGCCAGCCGTGCGCGCGATTCGCAGCTGGGCGCGCAAGCGTCGGACCAGTCCGCCCCGATGGCGGAGCGGCGTGAATTTCTCGACCGCTTTGAAACCGTGCGACGGCAGTACGAAGGCAAGGACGTGCCCCGGCCATCGCATTGGGGCGGATACCGACTGATCCCGCAGGCCATCGAATTCTGGCAGGATCGCCAGTTCCGCCTGCACGAACGCCGCCGCTTTACGCGCAGCGGCGGCGGGTGGGCTAGCACGCTTCTCTATCCGTGAGCGCCGTGTCCGCCTCTACGGCCACGTCGGAAAACGCGGCGCAGCGCAGCCTTTTGACGCGCAGCGCGGCGATCGCCAGCATGTCGGTCGCCGCGATGCTGCTGGCGCTCAAGATCTATGCCACCGCGCAGACCGGATCGACCGCGATGCTCGGCAGCCTTGCCGATACCGCGCTCGACATCGTGGCCAGCCTCGTCACCCTGATCGGCGTGTGGGTCGCGGCCATGCCGGCCGATCACGACCACCGTTTCGGGCACGGCAAGGCAGAGGCGCTGGCGGCTCTGGTGCAGGTCGTGCTGATCTCGATATCCGCCGTCGGCATCGCCGCGCGGGCGATCAGCGTGTGGCTGACCGGGGCGAAGGTGCAGGAAGCCGACATGGGCATCACCGTGTCGCTGATCGCGATGGGGGCGACCGTAGTCCTGCTCGCATGGCAGCGACATGTGATTCGCAAAACGGGCAGCGTCGCGATTCAGACCGACCATGTGCATTACCAGTCCGATATCCTGCTCAACATCGGCGTCATCGGCGCGCTGGCGCTCGACCAATATGCGGGGCTGACCGGCGCGGACCCGATCTTTGCGCTGGCCATCGCATTGTGGCTGGGGTGGAACGCCTGGCAGGCCAGCCAGCAGGCGGTCGACAACCTGATGGATCGGGAATGGCCGATCGAAAAGCGGCAGCGACTGCTGGATGCGGTGCGCGACAATCCCGACCTGCACGGACTGCACGACTTACGCACACGGACGGCGGGCATGCATGATTTCGCGCAGTTTCACATTACCGTCGATCCACAGATGACGGTGGCCGAAGCGCACGACGTGATGGATGCCATCGAAGCGCGACTGCTGACCGAATTTCCCGACACCGAATTCCTCATCCACACCGACCCCGAAGGCCATATCGAATCGGATGCGGGCATTCCGGTCGATTTGTTGAGCCATGGGGTCGACGCCGACGTGCGGACCGACGGAACGACGGCGCACGCCGACGCGGCGTCATAATGCCCGCCATCCCGTTCTGGCATGTCGACGCGTTTGCGGGTGAGCCTTTCACCGGCAATCAGGCCGCGGTGATGATCTATGACGCGGGGTTTCCCGACGATGTGACGATGCAGCGCATCGGGGACGAAAACAACTTTGCCGAAACCGCCTTCCTCGTGCCGCATGACGGGCCAGAGGCGGATTGGCAGTTGCGCTGGTTCACCCCGACTTGTGAAATCCGCCTGTGCGGTCATGCGACTTTGGCGGCGGGACATGTCGTGTTGACCCGTGATGGGGGCGATTCAGTGCGGTTCATGACGCGCCATGCCGGCGTGCTGACGGTGCGCCGTGCCGAACAGGAGGGCGCCGGATACGAAGTCGCACTGCCCGCCATTCCCACCGCGCCGGGCGAATTTCCCGCCGCGGTCGCCGGATTAGGCGCGACCCCGCGCGTCATCGTCCGGTCGCCCGACCGCTACAACGTGTTCCTGTTCGATGACGAAGCGACCGTGCGCGCTCTGTCACCCGACATGAAGGCGCTGGCTGCGCTGGGCGATCACCAGTTCATCTGCACCGCGCCGGGGCACGAAACCGACGTCGTCAGCCGTGTTTTCGTGCCGGGCGCCGGGGTGGATGAAGACAGCGTCACCGGTTCGGCCCATGCCGTGCTGACCCCGTTCTGGACCGATCGACTGGGCCGGCCCGAATTCACCGCATTTCAGGCGTCGCGGCGCGGCGGGCGGCTGACGTGTCGGTTGGACGGCAATACGGCATGGCTCGGCGGGCCATGCGTCACGATCGTAGAGGGCCTGTTCCGGTATTAGGCCGCGAAATTTGGACTGACCCGTTCAGGAAGCAGGAAAGCGGGCGATGAGCGCGGCCATCGCTTCGTTCAACCGGTCCTGTTCTTCGCCTTTCGAAATACCCAGCCGCACGATCACGAGGTCCTGTTCGGGCGAGATCACGCAATATTGGCCGTGAAAGCCGAGCATTGCGAACAGCTTGTCCGATGCCTGCCCCGGAAACAGCACGGGATCGCGCCCTTCGGGTCGTTCGCGGTTCAGCCAGACGTGCGCGCCATAGGCCGGATCGCGCGGGCCTGGCGTGGTCATGAACCTGATCCAGCTGCGCGGAATCACGCGCACGCCGTTTGATGCAACGCCGCCCTGCCGCATCATCTCGCCGAATTTCGCCCAGTCGCGGGCCGTGGCATGCACCATGCTGCCGCCGACGAACGTGCCGTGCGCGTCGAATTCGGGGACCGCGCTGGCCATGCCCAGTGGCCCGAACAGCCGTTCGTGCAAGTACCCCGCCATCGCATCGCGCCGGTCGTCCGCATTGTCAGATGTGGTCAGCGCGCGGGTCGCGACATCGGCGAGGATCACGCTCGACGCCGTGGAATAGGTGAAGTGCTTGCCCGGATCGGCATCGAGCGGCTGAGTCTCTGCGTGATTGGCCACGTCGCTGCGCCCTTCGGTAAACAGCATTCGCGCGGAATCCGACGACCACGACGGATCGGCATCTTCGGCATGGCGCAGGCCGGATCGCATCTGCAGCAGGTGGCGCACGGTGATGTCAGCGCGCGGATCGCCGGCGCGTTGCCAGCGGGGCAGGGGGGCGGGTTGATCCAGCGCCAGCGAACCGTCCGCGATCAGCATACCGATGACGACGCCGGTCACGGTCTTCGTCATCGACCAGCCGACGTGGCGTGTGTTCGGGCCATAACCCGGCGCATAGCGTTCGGCGACGATCTTACCGTCGTGCATCACCACCAGCGCACGCGTTTCGCCGACATCATCGGCAAAAACGCCGTCGATGGCGCGGGCCAGCCCTTCGCGCGACGCGCCGGCATCGCCCTTGGCAACAGAGGCCAGCGATTCGTCGGACGGCGGCGGCAAGTCTTCGGCGCCGCCTGTCGCATTGCAGGCGCAAAGGACTGGCAGCAGCGCGGCGGCAAGGATAGGGAGCAGGCGAGGCGGCATCGTGCCGCCTGTCCAACACATCGACCCTGCAAGGCAAGCCGCAAACCACGATGCCCACCGGCAATTCATCCTCCGCCCGCGAATCCGCACAACAACGTCCCGCCGCGCGCCAGCCCGAACGTCGCAAGACGAAACTGGCATTGGGTGCGGGCGCGCTGATCGGCGTATCCGCCATCTGGGGCTGGCAACCGCTGACGATGCAGGCAGAGGCGGGCACCGCGTTCGGCGCGCGGGTCGGTTGTTCGTGCCGCTATGTCGCGGGGCGAGAGATCGGCGATTGCGAAAAAGATTTCGTCGACGGCATGGGCGCGGTCTCGCTGAGCGCGGACGACGATGCCAAATCGGTCACGGCCAGCGTCCCTTTGTTGTCCAGCACGACCGCGACTTGGCGCGAAGGGTGGGGCTGCGTGCTCGAACCCTACGACGGTTGATCGCGAGACCATTTGCCTACGGGCACCTGACCCTGCGGAATGCACATGTCGCCGGGCGCGCGGCCCCTGTGCAGTATTTGCCCCTGATCCGGCGACATTCCGGGCGGGGGCGGCATCGGCGGAATGGATCGCTGACAGGACAGCCGGGTTTTCCCCTGCGCCATGCAGGCGGAAACTTGGCTTTCGCGCATTTGCGTCATGCGGTCGGTCAATTCGCGCTGCTGCACGCTCAATGCCGCGCGGTTTTGCGCCGCCTGCTCTTCGGTCAGGTCGCAGACCGGAGTGCGGGCAATGGTGTCGATCACCACGATCCCTTCATAACCGCCGCACTGGATGCGCAGGGCGGCGAGCGCGGGTTGCAGTGCGGGACTGTTCGGCAGCGGGTTGACTCCGATCATCCCAGGCTCTCCGACGCGCAGGCTTTGCATGCCCGACAGGCCGCCCACGGTAAGCCACCCTTCGTCATCCACGAACACCGAATTGGCGCGCGGGCCCAGCACGACGAGCTGCCCCGCACCGTTGCCCAGCCGCAGACAGCCGCGGGCCAGCACGATGCGGCCCTCCTTTGGCCCGCGCAACTCGGTATCGGCAGGTTCGGGCAAGTCGAATACCCGCAACTGTTCATCGCCACCCTGCCACTGATCGTACCCACCGGAAATCAACGGCACGACGCGCACGGCGGGTGCGACATCGGTGATGATCGCCTGTTCGGGCAAGGCCATCGCCTCGGTCAGGCTTTGCGGGCCTCCGGTGGCGAAACTCGACCGCATGAGCTGATCTTCGGTGCCGTACCGCACCGGCGCGTCAGCGATATTGCCCATGGCAAAACGCGCGCCATAGCCGTCGCCCGAAAGCCAGACGGATTTCGGCAGAGCGATCCCTGGCTTCGGCGTGACAAGGGTGATTTCGGGTTCGCGGACCGACTGTTCATATCGGTGCCGCCCTATGCCGAACGGATCGAACCAAGCCAGAAGCGCAAGGAATATCCACGACCCGATCAACAAGCCGAGCCATGTGCCCCGGCTTTTGCGGTCCGGCTCTAACCGGAGACCTTTTCGGTATCCTCGATCCATCCGCCGCCCACGACCCTTTCCCCGGCATAGAACACCGCGGCCTGTCCCGGCGCAACGCCGTATTCGGGATTATCGAACACGACACGCACGGTGGCGTTCCCGCCCAGCGATCCTTCGACCCGGCAGGGCACCGGCTTGGCGAGCGAGCGGACCTTTACCGAAAGGGGCGCATCGGGCGCGAAACTGTCGGGGAGGGGGCCGATGCGGTTGACCTCGATCACTTCCATCGCGTCGACGGCCAGCATGCGTTTCGGGCCGACCAGAACGGCGTGGTTCGCAGCATCGATGCCGGTCACGTAAAGCGGTTCTGCCTGACCGCCGATCTCCAGACCTCTTCGCTGGCCGACGGTGTAATGGATAATGCCCTTGTGCCGGCCCAGCACATCGCCGCTCGTCGCGTGGACGATGTCGCCTTCGGTCGCGGCGGCGGGCCTCAGCTTTTTTACCAGCGAGGCATAGTCGCCCTCGGGTACGAAACAGATGTCCTGGCTGTCGGGCTTGTTCGCGACGCCAAGACCGAGTTCGCTGGCTATGGCGCGGACTTGCGGTTTGGGCAGGCCGCCCAGCGGAAAGCGCAGGAAAGCCAGCTGTTCGTCGGTCGTGCCGTACAGAAAGTACGACTGGTCGCGCGCCGGGTCGGCCGCGCGATGCAGTTCGGGGCCATGCTCGCCCACGACGCGCTGAACGTAATGCCCGGTGGCAAGGCAGTCCGCACCCAGTTCGCGCGCCATGCGGAACAAGTCGGTGAACTTCACCCCCATGTTGCAGCGGATGCACGGGATCGGTGTGCGCCCCGCCATGTATTCGTCGGCAAAGCGGTCGATCACATCTTCGCGAAAGGCGCTTTCGTGGTCGAAGACATAATGCGCGATGCCCAATCGGTCCGCCACGGCGCGCGCGTCGCGAATGTCGTCACCGGCACAGCACGCGCCCTTGCGTTTCACCGCATCGCCATGATCGTAAAGCTGTAGCGTGACGCCAATCACCTCGGCTCCGCTTTTGGCGGCGAGCGCGGCGACGACGGAACTGTCGACACCGCCCGACATGGCGACGACGATGCGCCGCACGGCCAGCGGCGGTTCAAGCTGGAACAGGGCGGCAAGATCGCTCGCGTCGCTGCCTTCGGCGGCGAAATCCGAAATATCTGCGGGCATCGGGGGCATGGCGTGCGCTCTACACTTATCGAGCGGTTTGCAAAAGGCCCGGGTTCGATCGGATCGCCGATGGCATGCAGGTGGCGGCCATTGCGTGTTTTCCCTAATGATTCGTGACCAGTGCGTTTACCGGTTCTTGACCAAGTCGGCGCCATGGTAGCGTCGATGTTCGCGCGATTCCCCTACCTGACGGACTCTGACGAGACCGGACCCGGCGCCAAACGGCGGCGGCTCGACTGGCACGCATTGCTGGCGAAGCTGGATGCGGAACGCGATCTTCGCAATTCGTTGGGCGACGTGCATGGTCTGCACGGCATCGCCGCGCTAATGGCCGAAGGCAGTTTCGACCCCCGCGCCGCCGAAATGATCTTTTCCCTCGCCGCCGGCGCGCAAGTGGCGGGCGACATGCCCGAACGGCGTTTCGCGGCCGAGGATCTGTCCCGGCTTTCACAATCGGCAAGCGACGAGGGCTCGCGTTTACGCAATCCTAAGTCTTCCGAATGTAATAAACATTCAGGCAAGGCCGATCGCACCTTTCACACAGATGGGGGCGAAATGGCCCCCCCGGCGACCCCCACGCCGAGGGACGGGAACGCTCGAGGACGTACATGATCGAGAACCAGAACATCAAAGCGGCAATGGTTATCGGCCCGTTGGGCGAGCCACTGACGGTGGATGATCTTCCCCCGCCCAGCACCAAACGCTGGGTCGTGCGCCGCAAGGCAGAGGTCGTTGCGGCGGTCAATGGCGGCCTGCTGTCCATCGACGATGCCTGCAAGCGTTACGATCTGACGCTTGAGGAATTCGCGTCATGGCAGCGCGCGGTCGAACGTTCGGGCATGAAGGGGCTGCGCGTCACACGCATTCAGCACTATCGCGATCTTTACGAACGCCAGATGAAGTATTGATATCGTTGGTAAAACCGGTGCGTAGCGCCTGTTTTGCACCATTTCCGGCTCAAAAGGATGGCTCCGATGCCGTAATCCGGGCATCATCCCTTTCATAACAATGGAAGAAGGAGGATGCCCGTGGAATGGATTCTGGTAATCATCGTGGGCGGTATCGCCGGCTGGCTCGCCAGCATGGTCATGAACCGCGATGCCTCGATGGGTATATTCTGGAATATCATCGTCGGCGTGATCGGCGCACTTGTCGGCAAGTTCGTTCTCGGACTGTTGAACGTAGGTGGCGGCGACAACTGGCTGCTCTGGTTCATTTCGGCCCTGCTTGGCGCAATCATCCTGCTCGGGATCATCAATCTGGTGCAGAGAGGTCGCGTTCGCTGACAATTCTGCAAGTAAGCCGTGCGAACCGATTGTATCGATTGGCATAGCTTGATACCCGCAAAACGGAACGGGCTCGCCATATCGGCGGGCCCGCAACGTCCGTTGTGATCGCCGCGCGATCCGGGGGGCTTGTCTAAGGTGCTTTACACGGGTAACACACTGCCGTCAGGCAACGTGTTTTCACAGGCGCCAGCAGGTTGGATGCGATGGAATATGAAACGCGCTTGAATAATCGGCACGACGAAACTTCCGAACAGGACGTGTTCGTGAACGATGTCGACACCATTGGCATCGACGACGGCGAAGCCCAGCGCCGCCGCCGCAAGCAGGTGATGATCGGCGGTGCGATCGCGTTGCTCGTGATCGTCGCCATCGCCATCGCGCTTTCCCTCGGCAAGGGCGGCTCCGCCGGCGTCGATGGGGCCGAAGCCAGCCAGATACCGGTCGTCACCGTCATCGTGCCGGGAACCGAAAGCGTCGTCGGCGGCATTACCGCAAGCGGTACGCTGGCCGCGCGTCAGCCCCTGCCGGTCGGCTCTGTCGGCGAAGGCGGTCAGGTTTCCGAGGTCCGCGTCGATGAAGGGGATTGGGTCCGCAAGGGTCAGGTCCTGGCCGTGATCGATCGTTCCGTGCAATCGCAACAGGCCGCCGCGCAAGCCGCGCAAGTGCAGGTCGCCCGGGCAGATGCCGCATTGGCGCAATCGAACCTGGAACGCGCGTTGAAGCTTGTCGATCGCGGCTTCATCTCCAAGGCCGACGTCGACCGGCTCACATCGACCCGCGATGCCGAAGTGGCCCGGGTCCGTGTCGCCGAAGCACAGTTGCGCGAACTCAATGCCCGCAATGCCCGGCTCAACATCCTGGCTCCGGCGGGCGGCCTTGTCCTCGAACGCAATGTCGAAGTCGGTCAGGTCGTCAGCGGCGGCAACACGCCGCTGTTCCTGATCGCGGGCGGCGGAGAGATGGAGCTTGCCGCGCTGGTGGGCGAAAGCGAACTTTCGCGGCTTGCGGTCGGCGCATCGGCCGAAGTCAGCCCGGTCGGTTCCGACAAGACGTTTTCCGGCCAGATATGGCAGCTGTCGCCGACCATCGATGAAACTTCCCGGCAGGGCGAGGCGCGCATCGCTCTTGCCTATGACCGGGCCCTGCGTCCCGGCGGTTTTGCCACCGCGGTGATGGGCACGGGCGGGGTCAGCGCGCCGATCCTGCCCGAATCCGCCATCCAGAATGACGAAAACGGTGCCTATGTCTTCGTTGTCGGCAAGGACAATCGCGTCAAGCGCCGCGGCGTAAAAACAGGCGTTGTCACGGGCGCGGGAATTACCATAACCGAAGGGCTGACCGGCGACGAACGCGTCGTGCTGCGTGCCGGCGGCTTCCTGTTCGACGGGGACGAAGTCAAACCGCAGCGCGCCGGCGCGGCGGGCTGACGGGCAAGGCGGCGTGAACCTTCGCAACCTATCTGCCTGGTCGATCCGTAACCCGATCGTCCCCATCGTCCTGTTCGCGGGACTGTTGATGGCGGGCATGTTCTCGTTTGCCGATCTCGATGTCAACGACATGCCGGACATCGATTTTCCGGCCGTGACGGTCACCGTCGTCCAGCCGGGCGCGGCGCCGAGCGAGATCAACACCCAGATCACCCAGAAAGTCGAAGCGGCGGTAAGGTCGATCAACGGGGTGGACGAAATCCAGTCGACCGCCAACGAAGGGTCGAGCACGACGTTCGTCCAGTTCGAACTGGGCATCGATTCCAACGACGCTACCAATGAAGTGCGCAATACGATCGACCAGATCCGCAGCGACCTTCCGGACGGCATCCTCGATCCGCAAGTGACCAAAGTGGATATCGGAGGGTCCGGCCCCATCGCCTATTTCGCGATTTCCGCCGACGACATGACGATGGAACAGCTCAGCTGGTTCGTCGACGATACGGTATCGAAGGACCTGCTTTCGATCGAAGGCGTGGCCGCGGTCGAACGCAGTGGTGGGGTGGATCGTGAAATCCGCGTCGTGCTCGACCCGCAGAAGATGCAGTCGCTTGGCGTGACGGCATCGCAGGTCAATGCCGTGCTGCGGCAGGTTAATACCGATGCTGCGGGCGGACAGGCCGAAATTGCCGGATCGCGCCAGTCGGTCCGCGTGCTCGGCAATGCAGCCAACGCCTACGATCTCGGCGAAACGCGCATCAACCTGTCGGGTGGGCGGATTATCCGGTTAAAGGATATCGCCAGCGTCAACGACGGTTATTCCGAACAGACCCGTATCGCCAAACTGCGTGGCCGGCAGGTCGTGACGTTCGGCATCCAACGGGCAAAAGGCGCGTCCGAAGTCACCGTCTATGACGGAGCCGTGGCGAAGCTCGACGAACTGCAGAAAACCAACGCGGGCATCCACATCTCGCCGCTTTACACGCAAGTCCCCTACACAAAGGAACAGTACAAGAGCTCGATCGAGGCGCTGGTCGAAGGCGCGTTGCTGGCCATTGTCGTCGTGTTTCTGTTCCTGCGCGACTGGCGCGCTACGATCATCAGCGCCATCGCCATTCCGCTTTCGGCGATACCCACGTTCTGGCTGATGGACATGATGGGCTTTACGCTCAACACTCTGTCGCTGCTGGCGCTCAGCCTTGTCGCGGGTGTGCTCGTCGACGATGCCATCGTCGAAATCGAAAACATCGTGCGCCACATGCGCATGGGCAAAAGCGCGTATCAGGCATCGATCGACGCGGCGGACGAAATCGGACTGGCAGTCGTGGCAACGACGATGTCGATCGTCGCGGTGTTCCTGCCGGTGGGCATGATGCCCGGCATTTCAGGCCAGTTCTTCAAGAATTTCGGCCTGACCGTCGTCGGCGCGGTGTTGATAAGCTTGGCCGTGGCGCGAATGATAACGCCCATGGTGGCCGCCTACTTCCTGCGATCGAAGGGCCATGCCGAACATGGCGAAGGGCGGTTGATGGACGTTTACATGAAGGTGCTCCCCTTCATGCTCGACGAAAGCAAGGCGGAGGAACGCCGGGCTCGCCCCGCGCGTTGGGCGGAAATGTTCGTGCCCGCGCTGGTCGTCGCGATTTTCGTGCTCGCCGTGGCCGGGCCGGTCGGCGTTGCCGGTGCGGACTACGGCCCTTCTTCGGGCAACGCCTTGATTACCGCGGGCGCCGCACTGGGCAAGCCGCTGCTTTATGCCGGGATCGCCGGGCTTGCCACATTCGGCATCAGCTATGTCATCGCACTGTTGTCGGGAATGTCCCGCAATCACCATGGCGGCCCATTGTCCAGACTTATCGCCTTTGGCCATCGCGCCCATGCACGCGTTTTCGATCACCGGTTCTGGGCCTTTGGCGGTGGGATTGCCGCGCTGGTCATCACGATGGTGATGTTCATGGTCGTGCCGCAACAGTTCCAGCCTTCGATCGATCAGGAAACGAGCCAGGTCCGGATCGAAATGGTGCCCGGCACCACGTTGGAGCAGACGACCTTGGTGGCCGACCGCGTCGCCGAACTGCTTTACGAACAACCGGAAGTCGAGCGCGCTCTGGAATCCGTTTCCGAAGGATCCGCGCGCATCTATGTCGGTCTTAAGAAAGACCGCACGACGACGAGCACCGAGTTCGAGCGTCGGCTGGCGCAAGAATTCCAGTCCTTTGCCGATGCGCGTATCAGTTTCGCGTCGCAATCGGGGGGCTTTGGAACGGGGCGTGACATTACCGTCATGTTGGCCGGTTCCGATCCCGAGTTGTTGGAAGAAACCGCGAACAAGGTCGTCGACGAAATGCGTGGCGTAGAGCTGTTGCTCGCTCCGCGGATCGAGGCTGATCTGCAGCGTCCCGAACTGATCGTCACGCCGCGTCCCGACCTTGCCGCGCAACTTGGCGTGACGACCGCTGCGTTGAGCCAGGCGGTGCGCATCGCCACGATTGGCGAGATCGACCAGAACGCGGCAAAGTTTTCCCTGTCCGACCGTCAGATCCCGATACGCGTGATCCTTGCCAAGGAATCGCGTCAGGACATCGCGACGATCGAAAACCTGCCCGTGCCGACGGCCTCGGGCGGATCGGTGCCGCTGGGCCGGGTCGCCGACATCACCTTTGGCGCAGGTCCGACAAAAATCGAACGTTTCAACCTGTCGCGCCGCGTGCTGATCGGCGCCGACCTTGCGCCCGGCGCGATCAAGGGTCCGGCGATGGAACGGATAGCGAAGCTGCCGACGCTCGAAAACCTGCCGACCGGCGTTACCAACCCGACCGTGGGCGAAGACGAGTGGCAGGCAGAGATGATCAGCAACTTCATGATCGCGGTCGTCACTGGCATCTTCCTCGTCTTTGCGGTGCTGGTGCTGTTGTACAAGCGCGTCGTGTCGCCACTGGTGAACATGACGTCGCTGCTGCTCGCGCCGTTGGGTGGGCTGATCGCGCTCGTGCTCATCGGCCAGCCGATATCGATGCCGGTCTATATCGGCGTGCTGATGCTGCTGGGCATCGTTGCCAAGAACTCTATCCTGCTCATCGATTTCGCGATCGAGGAAATGGAAAGCGGCGTGCCGAAGAAAAAGGCGATCCTGGATGCCGGGCACAAGCGGGCCCAGCCGATCGTGATGACCACGGTCGCGATGGCCGCCGGCATGGTGCCCACGGCGTTGTCGCTGGGCGGCGACGGGGCGTGGCGCGCGCCGATGGGAACGGTCGTCATCGGCGGCCTGCTTCTGTCGACGCTGCTGACGTTGGTCATCGTGCCTGCGGGGTTCAGCCTTGCCGACGGTTTCGAAAAACGGATCGGACCCAAACTGCGCAACATGCTGCTGACATATCGTCCGGGCGACGCCGATGCCGATCGTGGCATCGTGCCTGCGGAATAGGCCAAGGAACGTCTTGGCAGGCCTGATTTCGCGCGCGCAGTCGCCGGTCGCGATACCGGACAAGGCCCGCACCATACGCATGGTCGCAACGGGTCTTTTGGTGGCGATGGCAGCGGTTTACGTCGTTTCGCGACAGTATGTGGGCCTGCACCCGGCAGTCGGATACGTCATGTCATTTGCCGAAGCCGCGATGGTCGGCGCGCTGGCCGACTGGTTTGCGGTAACCGCGCTGTTCCGCCGCCCGCTCGGGCTGCCGATTCCGCACACCGCGATTATTCCTACCAACAAGGACCGCATCGCAGATACGATGGCGGGCTTTCTGCGCACCAATTTTCTGACGCCTCAGGTCGTCGCACGGCGCATGGGGGGCATGAACCTTGCCCGGGCAGCGGGCGATTTCCTGGCCGATCCCAACCGACGCGGTACGGTGGGCGTGCGGGCGGGCGTCGCCGAACTGTTCGCCGAAGTGCTGGAATCGCTCGATCCCGAAAGGCTTGGCGAACAGGTTCGTGCAGGGCTGAAATCGCAGGCCGATCGATTGCAGATTTCGCCGCTGATCGGGCAAGTGCTTCAGGCGACGATCGCCGACAGGAAGCATCTGTCGCTGATCGATGCGACCGTCCGTTGGGCGGGACTGACGTTGGAGGCGAACGAGCCGCTGGTGCGGGCGATGATCCACGAACGGGCCAATGCCTTGCTGCGCTGGACGGGGTTGGACGAACGGCTCGCCAATTCGGTGCTGGACGGGTTGTACCGGTTGCTCGCCGAAATGTTGGTGGACCCCGACCATCCGGTGCGCGCCAAGGTCGAGGAAGGGCTGCAGAAGTTGGCCCACGACCTCGTTCACGACGAAGCGATGCGAACGAAGGTTGAGGGCATCAAGCACGAAATCCTAAACAGCCCCGCCGTGGGCGCATGGTGGCAGGGTGTATGGGAACGGCTGCGGCGCAACCTGATCGCAACCGCGCGCAATCCCGATGGGGCGCTGTCGGGCCAGCTTGGCGGCGCACTTGCCGAATTGGGAGAGGCGCTGCGCAAGGACCCGCGCCTGCAAACGCAGATCAACCGTTTTGCCCGCCGCAGCGCGGTCGGCATCGCCAATCGCTATGGCAACAACCTTGTCCGGCTAGTCTCCGAAACGGTGAAGCGCTGGGACGCGGTGACGATCACCGACCGGGTCGAGGGCGCGGTGGGCCGCGACCTGCAATTCATCCGCATCAACGGGACGATCGTCGGCGGACTGGTTGGCCTTGCCATCCACGCCGCGGATCTGGCCCTGTCCTGATCGGGAATCGCTTAGGGGAAAGTCCCTAACCCTGTCCGCATCGGCCCCGCGCCGATCGCAAGCAGGGAGCCAGCGCCCAGATGTCCGTTACTACCGATGCGCTCGAACGCGAAGTCGCCGCAATCCGCACCATCCCGCAGGACCGCAATGCGCGCATGGCACAGCGGCGGGACCGGCATTGTGCGCGCATCATGCAGCTTATCGCCCCGCGCGTGCGCCACTTTACCCGCGTTTACGGCTTGCTCGACATAGCGGACGATGCAGAGCAAGCCTGCGCCATCGGTGTGCATCGCGCGATCTGCGACTACGATCCTGCCCCGTGCGCGATTCACCACGTTCGTGAATTGGCAACTGCGCTGCGAGCTGCAGGCCTCGCGCCATCGCGTTCGGCTCGATTCGCGTGACGGTGCGCGGAAAATGGGCGCTCGCACGGTGTCGCTGGACGCGCTGCTGATCGACGCCGCCGATCATGCCCCGTTCGAGATCGAGGACGAGGGCGCGGCCCCGAGAGTGGAGGCAGAGACCGCATCCCGCCTCGCCATCGAAGCATTCGACGCTTTGCTCGACCGGTATGAGACGACGATGCGCGATCGGGCGAGCCGGGAGCTTGCAAAAAAGGCGCTGCGCAAGCGCGCAACCATGCCCGGCACTGTCCATCCTGACGATATCGTTGCGCTGGACCGCGATCTTGCCATCGAACGCGCAATCGTCACGCGCTACGTCTTTGCGGACAGCGAAAAGGCGAAGTTCGATCCGGAACATCCGCTCGACAGCGAAAAGCAGCGCCAGATTTCCCGTCGCGTCTTGCGCAACCTGCGCGCTCAGACCGACCGCACCCTGTTCAACTGACGCGCGCGAAAACCGATGTTATAGGTGGCCCATGCTTGCAAGGCGGGGCGACCAATGGACATTGAAACCGAAATCGGAAAACTGGCGGCAGAGGCGATGGCGACGCAAATCGTGCTGGCCGGACTGATGAATGCCATCAACAAAAGCGGCGACGAGGGCCGAGCCATAGTCGCCAGCGCTTTCCGACACGCCGACCTGATGACAGAACTGTCGCTCGCCACAATCGGCAAATACGGCGGCCTGTCGCAATATGAAAAGCACATCGCCAAAGTAGTCGAAAAACTGCGCGAGGCCGTGGTGTCTGACGCGCCAAGACCAGACGGCTAACCGGCATATTTTCGGCCTTGCGACGCGCGTTAAGGCAATGCGCCGATAAAGCGCGGCCCAACGGCGTGCGATCGTCAGTAGTGACCGCGCGACTTTTTTTCCGGTAACCGAGAAAATGGATGCCCCGCGAGGATTCGAACCTCGATTGACGGAGTCAGAGTCCGTAGTCTTACCATTAGACGACAGGGCATCACTAAATGTTTGAAATATAAAGATATTATATCTCAAAAATGGTGCGGTGCGACGGTAAAGTCGTCGCACGTGCGACCGGGGGTCCGTTTAGCAGGGCGGCAGGAACACGCAAGGGACAATTTCTGCCCCCTCATATCTAGCACGCTGATTTGTGGATGATGGCCGAGATTGACTTAAACTACTTAATTTAAAACAGTTTTTTCGATAAAGTGGCTAATTTGAGGAAAATAGCACGCCCGTGGCGTAGGGGATCGAAGCAAATGTCGTCTAATCACTAGTTAGACGACAAGTCATGGTCGCTGGATTCTGATGGGAGTTAAGCTTTCAAGCCTTGCCTTCGGATTTTAGCGCCATATTGTGCGCATCGCAAAGCACAAGGTAACCCACTCTCCAACTCTCCGGGCTACGGCGGTAGGTGTCGATGATCCGGCGCTCAGTATCTGTCAAACCCCCATCGCCGGTCGTCATCAAATCAGCAGGGAGCACGCTGAGTTCTCGCGCGATCCGCACGGACCATTGGTGGTTCAAGTCCCGCAGGCCGCGCTCGATCTTCGCTAAGTGCCCATGCGCCATGCCTATCCTAGCGCTGAGCTCGGTGAGAGTCATATTGCGGATCTTTCGGATTTCACGGACCCGGTTCGGTGGAGAAATGGGTTCTGAAATAGTGCGATTAGTGGATGGCATCCGGCTGCCTTAGGACAAAGTCACGTTCGCCTCAAATTGCCGTTCTGAATCGTCTCGGTCTAGAACGCGTTTCAAACTCCACGCCGCTACTGAGGCTCAGCGGGTAGGCTTATCTTCCCCCCCGGTAATCGGTTGGATGCTAGGAGCCTTTTGGCAACTGTCAAAACCAGTCTTCGATCTGCACCTCAGGGAAAACGCGTCGGGCGATAAAAATGCCGTAAATGGGCACCGCTGGGAAACGAGCGGATAGAACCGTTTTCACAGCTTTGAAATGCGTGCCGGCAGTCAGAACATCATCGAAAATTGCAATTGTCGATGGAGCGGGATGAGTCAGCGTCTCGTCTATCTCGTAGTTTTCGATCAACTCTTCGATAGTGGGGCGGGGAGCGGTGCCACGCTCATGAGCTGCAATTGTTGAATTGCGTTGTGAAACTAATAACCTAACGTCCAGATTTGGGCGTATGGCACGACAAATCCTTTCCATCCTGTTGTCATAAGCAGGGTCGCCAAAAGCCTTTGAGGGAGGAATCGGCACGAGCGTGCCACTACTTAGCCACTCATCGCTGAGAGTCGTTCGGAAGAGATTGCCGCATTTTTCAATCTCTTGATTTTTGTAATATTGCCCCTTTTGATCAGGCTTACGTTTTAAGGTCTTAATTAGTCCATTAGTCGTACTGAAATCCCAACGTTTTCCTGATGTATATTCGAATAAGAAGACGCATTTATCATCCAAAGTTAGTCTCGGATGCAGGTCGCGGTTACTATCGTCGATCTCTGTCAGGCGTATATTCTCAGCCAAGTGAGCACCAAATATCATCTGGTGTCCGAACCCGAATGGCACCCATTTTCTCGAAACGCTCAGGCCAAGTGATATCCGTTCGCTGGAAGCACGAATCGAGGATGAAAAGCTTACGGCCTTGATGGAGGGCTGCACGAGCCTGTGTCAGCGTACCAGACGTCTGACCGGCTTCGACGATTACGGTGCCCTCCGTCAAAGCGCTCATTGTGGCATTACGCTCAGGAAAAAAGAGCTTATTTTGGTGAATATGCTGGCGGTGATATCGAGCGATCGGCACCTGTGAAATCAGTAAGTGTTCGGTAGCAATTTTGCGTTGCATCGCTGCATGTGCCGCAGGGTAGTATGTTCCGAGAGGGGTGCCGATCACTGCGATTGTCCGCCCGCCGCTCTCTATTGCAGCCGTATGTGCCGCGATATCAATGCCCGTAGCTAGACCAGAGACGACCGTGTAATTGCGGCTCACCAACTCTCGGGCTAGGCGCGCTGCACGTCGGATGCCTTCGTCACTCGCGTTCCTGCTGCCGACAATCGCGATTGCGGGGGCCTCGCAGATCTCCCAAGAACCCTGATAGTAGAGCATTTCGACGGGATGCCGGGCATCGCGTAGTTTTGCGGGGTAGTCGCCGGCATGGTGTATCCGCACTCCAAATCGTTCGACGCTAGCATTTTTGAGGTGCGCTACTGCCTCCTTCAAAGCAGCTTCGACAGCACCGGGTTCCACAAAATCTGACGGAAGTGCATTGGGATCTTGGGCGAAGCGATCAGCCAAAGTTTTAAACGTTGCACCCTTTTCCAGCCAGAGTGCTTCATAAGCGCCGAGCTCGACCATGGGCGAAATTGGAGCGATCGCCGGACCCGAACCTCGTGGGGCGAGTTTGGCCATCATGTTCAATTCAGCGATGCCTGTAACATATCGATCTCCGCGCCCCAGCTCCACGGTACTAATTGGATGCCGCTTTATCCTAACGGATGCAAGCGACCAACGAGAACCCTATTTGGCCCGCCAGCCTAAAACGGACCTCACCATAGAAAAAGTTCTCTATATGTTCCATCCTTTGAGGGCAACGAAAGATATCTGATCTTTGCGTCTCAATTTCTCATGATGGTCAAGAGGCGGCGTGCGACTTTTTGCGCTAGTTTGCGCATATTCGCGCAACTTCTTGAGCCTAAGTCTATGATTTTGTTCGGTCAGCGGTAAACTTACCATTAGACGACAGGGCAGCGGCAGCGCGCTGGAACAGCGGCTGCGGGGGGTGCCTCTATGCTTCAATTCGGCGCAGGTCAAGGTGCTCGATGCAGCGATTCCGACGGTCAGGTTGCCACATCACCCGCACCCCGCTAGCATGGTGGTCAGGTTCGCCGCGCAACGCCACTGGCCCCGCGCGGTTCACAGACGTTTTTGGAAAGTACAGCATGGCGGATCTTGAGCCGTCGGCACCGCAGGACAGCGATCGACAGAGGCAGGATACCGCCCCGGATCAGGAAGTGGACAGGGCCGATGCCCGATCCGCAAACAGCGCGCCGGAACGGAAGGCGAATGACAGCAAGGGCGACAGGACGGCAGAAGCCGGGTCGCGCGATGCATCCTCTCGCGTTGCACAGGCGACCGATTCGGCACTGAAGCCCGGAGTAACGTCCCGCGCTGCGCCCCGCCAGGCTTATGCCGCGATCGATCTGGGCACGAACAATTGCCGACTGTTGATTGCGCGCCCGTCGGGTGAGAATTTCGTCGTTATCGACGCGTTCAGTCGCGTCGTAAGGTTGGGAGAGGGGTTGGCGCAGACCGGCCGCCTTTCGGACGAGGCAATGGCCCGCGCGATGGCTGCCTTGCGCGTGTGCGCCGACAAGCTGCGCCGTCGTAACGTGCATCTCGCCCGCTCCGTCGCGACGGAAGCGTGCCGACGCGCCGAAAACGGCGAAATGTTCATCGATCAGGTCCGCGAGCAGACCGGCATCGTGCTAGACGTGATCAGCGCGCAGGAAGAGGCGCGGCTGGCGGTGCTGGGGTGTCATATCCTGTTGGAACAGGGCGAGGGTCCGGCCATGATCTTCGACATCGGCGGCGGCTCGACAGAGCTCGTGCTGATCGAAACCGGAGAAGTGGTGCCGCGCATCCTCGATTGGCAATCGGTGCCGTGGGGTGTTGTTTCGTTGACCGAAAGCTTCCCCGCCAACGAACCGGAGAGCGATGCAGACCGGCTGCAACGTTACCGCAAGATGCGGCTCGCGGTCAGCACATCGTTCCGCGATTTTGCTGAGCGGCTCGAACCGTTTCGCAATGCACCTGGTTTGCCGAGCCCGCGCCTTTTGGGCACCAGCGGAACTGTCACGACGCTGGCCAGCCTGCATCTCGGGCTGCCGCAGTACGATCGCCGCGCGGTCGACGGATTGATCGTGGAGGCAAGTGCCATGCGTGATATCTCTGCGCAGCTTTCCACGCTTTCTGCTGAAAAGCGGCAGGAGCTTCCGTGCATCGGGCGGGATCGGGCAGAGCTTGTGGTCGCGGGTTGCGCGATACTTGAGACGATTTTGGACCTTTGGCCCGCAGCCCGGCTTGGTGTCGCCGACCGCGGTATCCGCGAAGGCATTCTGCGCAGCCTCATGGCGGGTGCGCGGCTCAGCGAACAGAACCGCGCGCTTGCGCGGCAGGTTAGGGCACTCTGATGAGCCGTTCGGGCAATGACAGGCAGAAACTGCACAGCGGCAAGAAGCGCAAGGCGAGTTCCGCCCGCTGGCTCGCGCGGCAATTGAATGACCCATACGTCATTCAGGCTAAGGCCGACGGCTATCGCAGCCGTTCTGCCTATAAACTGAGGGAGTTGGACGAAAAGTTCGGCCTTCTGAAAAGTGCGAATGCCGTCATCGACCTTGGCATCGCGCCGGGTGGGTGGAGCCAGATCGTTGCCGAAGTGCGTCCGCAGGCAAGGATTGTGGGCATCGATCTGCTCGATGTCGATCCGCTGCCGGGCGTGACCATCTTCAAGATGGATTTCATGGACGATGCTGCGCCCGATGCTTTGATGGAGGCGCTGGGGCAGGAGCCGGATCTGATCCTGTCCGATATGGCAGCCAACACGGTCGGTCACAAGCAGACCGATCACTTGCGCACGATGGGCCTCGTCGAAACTGCGGTCGACTTCGCCATCAAGACGCTGGCTCCGGGCGGTGACTTCGTCGCCAAGGTCTTTGCTGGCGGCACCGATACGGCGTTGCTCAACCTGCTGAAACAGAACTTTCGCGCGGTAAAGCACGCTAAGCCGCCCGCCAGCCGCAAGGACAGTTCGGAGTGGTACGTCATCGCTCAGGGCTTCAAGGGGCGGGAAAAGGTCTGAGCGGTCAGGCGCCTTTTTCGCCGGTACGGATGGCGCCGGTCGAAGCTGCGTCGATCCGACCTCTTTTGGAGCGGCCCCTGTAACGGGTCACCGCGTTCACCAAGGTCCCTGCCGTAAAGCCGTGGACCAGCGACGATAAAAGGATCGTGAAGACGACCGTCGCCCACAGCGGCCCTTCGTCAACAAGCGCAATCTGGCCCCCAGCATAGGCCAGATAATAGATCGAACCGAGCCCGCGGACGCCGAAAAATGCGACGACGCCGCGTTCGCGCCAGGTGAATTCGGTCCCCGCCAGCGAGACCAGCCCGCTGATCGGGCGGATTAGGAACACCAGCGCCAGTCCGATAAGCGCGTGATGCCACTCGAGATACGGCAAGACAGCGGGGATCGCGCCGCCCAGCATCACCAGCATGATGGCTGTGACCGCATGTTCCAGCGCCTCGGAAAAGCTGTGCAATCGGGTGTGATAGGCGTGAGATTGCTCCGCTCGCCGCAAGACGAGGCCCATCACGAACGCGGCAATGAAGCCATAACCTTCGATCATTTCGGTCAGACCGTAGGTCAGCAATACGCCGGCCAGCGCAATGACGCCCGACCCGCTGTCGGCGAGCGGATTGCCGCGGGGGAAGACGAACAGCACCTTGCCCAAAAGCCAGCCCGCGACCGCCCCGCCGATCGCACCGATCGCGATCTTGTAAACGACATAAAGGCCGAGCCATTTAGCCACCCAATCGCCGAAGCCGCCCGCTGCCGCCAGCATGATCGCGAGATAGACGAACGGAAAGGCCAGCCCGTCGTTAAGCCCCGCCTCGGTCGTGAGTGCGAAGCGGACCGGGTGCTCGCCCCCTTCGTGCGGAGCGCCGACCTGTACGTCGCCTGCCAGAACCGGATCGGTGGGTGCCAGCACAGCGGCGAGCAGCAGGGCGCCTGCCATAGTCATGCCGATCGCGAGCCCCAACAAGGCTACCGCCAAGATACACAGCGGCATGGCGACAACCAGCAGCCGCACCGTCGGACTCCACAGCCTCCGGCCGCCAAGCCGGTCGATGCGCAGGCCTGTGCCGAACAGCGCGATGATGACCGCAAATTCGCTCAACCGTTCCCAAATTTCAGGACGTTCCAGCGGATCGAGCGCTGCGGGCACCGAGGGCACCACGCCAAAAACCAGAAGGCCGCCAAGGATCAGCAGCCCCGAAGCCGACGGCTCTCGTCCGCGCAACAATCGCGGCAGCCAATAGGCGGCAACGATGACCAGACCACATCCGACAAGCAGGATGTGATAGCCATCGAGTGAAAAGAATCGTTCGTCCATGCGCGCTTAACGCACGGCGCTGCCATCGGTCCCCGCCTTCTTGCCCGATGGGCGGCGCATCACGAAAAAGGGCGGCCCCGTGGGACCGCCCTTTCGTGTTCGGATGAACCGAAGCTCGCGTGCGTTGCAGATCAGCGCTTGCTGAACTGGAAGCTACGACGAGCCTTGGCACGGCCGTACTTCTTACGCTCGACCACGCGGCTATCGCGGGTGAGGAAGCCGGCGGCCTTGACCGTGCTGCGAAGCGCGGGTTCGAACCGGGTAAGGGCCTGCGAGATGCCGTGCTTTACAGCGCCGGCCTGACCCGAAAGGCCACCACCCTTGACGGTGGCGACGACATCGTACTGACCCTGACGATCGGTGATCGAGAAGGGCTGATCGATGACCAGACGCAGCGTCGGACGTGCGAAATACACTTCCTGATCGCGGCCGTTGATGATGACTTTGCCCGAGCCAGGCTTGATCCACACGCGGGCAACGGCGTCCTTGCGCTTTCCGGTCGCATAGGCGCGGCCATGCGCGTCCAGCTGCTGCTCGCGCAGCGGCATGGTCGGAGCCTTCGGCGCGGTCGTTTCGATCTCGGTGCCTTCGGTCAGGTCCTTGAGGTCCGAGAGGTCCTTGAGGTCGGACAGGTCTTTCACGTCATTATCGGCCATCATGCACCAACCTTGTTCTTGCGATTGCGGGCGGCGACGTCCAGCAGCTCGGGCTTCTGGCCGTCATGCGGATGTTCGGTACCGGCGTAGAGGTGCAGCGCCATCATCTGCTGACGACCCAGCGGGCCGCGCGGAACCATGCGCTCGACAGCCTTTTCAAGCACACGCTCGGGGAAACGACCGTCGAGAATTTTCGCGGGGCTCGTTTCCTTGATGCCGCCGGCATAACCGGTGTGCTTGTAGTAGCGCTTGTTCTGAAGCTTGTTGCCGGTGAAGCGCACCTTGTCCGCGTTGATCACTACGACATGGTCGCCGCAATCGACGTGGGGGGTGAACGTCGGCTTGTGCTTGCCGCGCAGGATGTTGGCAATAATCACGGCAACGCGACCGACGACGAGACCTTCTGCGTCGATCAGGTGCCAATTCTTTTCGACCTCGGCCGGCTTGATCGACCGGGTCTGGGTGCTGAGCGCCTTCATGGCCATCAGTTCCTTTGGTTAGATGCGAGAATCGCCCCGGACAGACCGAGGCGAAGTGGCGCGCTTTTGTGCGCCGAAGCTTGCGAAGTCAAGCATTTCCGCGCGTTTCCGGCGCGGTAAAATGATACCGTGACTTTCGGGGCGGCCAGTTCCGCTTAACGCAGGGCGCTTCTGGGCATGCGGTCGCGATAACCCAGCGCATGGGCGCCCCAGACCGCGCTGGCCAGAACGAGCGCGCCGACGACCTGGTGCGCCACAGCGACCCACAGGGCCATGCCTGTCCACACGGTCAGGATTCCGAGCAGGATCTGCGTTCCGAAGGCGGCATGGATCATGATCGAGATCCGCCGGTCCTTGGCCCGCAACCGCCGCGCCATCATCACAAGGGCCGCCACGGCCACCCACGCCCACCAGCGATGGATGAAATGGACGGCAAAGGGATCGGCGGTCAGCGCGTGGAACATGCCCCGCGACCAGTCGATGCCGTCCGGAAACAGGCTGCCCTGCATCATCGGCCAGGCATCCCACAGGCCGCCGCCCGCGACATAACCTGCGTCGAGTCCCGCCATCCACGCCCCGTAAAGCAATTGGACGCCAAGGATCGCCAGCACGACAACGGTAAAGCCGCGCAATCGCGCATGAGGATCGTTGCGCGACCAGTTCCGCAGGTCGAGCGCGGTCCACACCAGCCCGCCCAGCGTGAACAGCGCGGTCATCAGGTGGATCGACAGCCAGTAATGCGAAACGTCGGTGCGCATGGATGGCATCGCGTCGGGGCCGGTGCCGGATTTCACCATCAGCCAGCCAAAAACGCCCTGCAGTCCGCCGAGCGCTAGCAGTGCGACGAGGCGCGGCTTGTACCCGGCGGGAATCGCGCGGCGAGCCCAGAACCACATCAGCGGCAGCGCAAAGGCCAGCCCGATCACGCGGCCCAGCAGCCGGTGCATCCATTCCCAGAAATAGATGAACTTGTATTCGGCCAGCGTCATGCCGGCAGGGCCATTGACCTCGATATACTCGGGAATCTGTTTGTAGGCTTCGAATTCCGCTTGCCACTGCGCCTGATTCAACGGTGGGATCGCGCCGGTCACCGGCTTCCATTCGGTGATGGAAAGCCCCGATTCGGTCAGCCGGGTAATGCCGCCTACGGCAACCATCATCACGACGAGCGCGGCAACGAACAGCAGCCAGCGCGACAGGCCTATGGGGCGTTCGGTGCCATACCGCGCCGCGTCCGGGGGGTAGATCGTTGCCGTTTCCATGTCGAAACGGCCTCTGCGGCGGTTTCTCGCAAAGCGCAAGGGGGGGAATCTGGGCCGGCCTTACGACCGGTCAGCCGCAGAACACTTGCTAGATGATACATTATTACATATCTGGGCCGGCATGGAGCAACCCTCGCCCACGACTCGCTTGAAACTGGACCGGCTTGGTATTGCCTTGTCAGGGATGTGTGCCGTGCATTGCGTGGGTTCGATCCTGTTAGTCGGCCTGCTCGGGCTGGGCGGGGAATGGCTGCTTTCGCCTGCGATACATCAATATGGGCTCGCTCTCGCGGTGCTGATCGGTGCGTTGACGATCGGTGCGGGGGTGTGGCGGCACGGCAGGATCGGGCCGCTGGTGCTCGGCGGGATCGGCCTTGCCCTGATGGTCGCGGCGCTGATGGGGCCGCATGGCTTGGGCGAAGCGATGCTGACGATCGCGGGCGTCGCCTGTGTCGCGGCGGCGCACATCCTCAACCTGCGTTTTCATTCTTTCTGACGCCGATGAAGGCGCGCCGCGCTTGAACGGCGGCGCGAAGCGGCTATGTCCGCCCCATGGCATCAAATATCAGTTCGGACTCGATCTCCATCATCGTCAACGGCGAAACCCGCCGCGTCCCCGCCGGATGTTCCATCGCGGATCTCGCGCTTCTGCTCGAACTCGATCCGGCGAAGGTAGCGGTGGAGCGCAATGGCGAGATCGTGCCGCGCTCGACGCTTGCAAGTGTCGGTCTTGTCCAGGCGGATCAGTTGGAGATCGTCCATTTCGTGGGTGGCGGCGATAGCGGCAAGGTCGATGACGACAGCTGGAGCGTTGCGGGCCTGACGTTCCGTTCGCGGCTGATCGTGGGCACCGGCAAGTACAAGGATTTCGCGCAGAACGCCGCTGCGGTCGAAGCAAGCGGCGCCGAGATCGTCACGGTGGCGGTGCGCAGGGTCAACATTTCGGACCGCAAGGCCCCGATGCTGACAGATTTCATCGATCCCAAAAAGATTACCTACCTGCCCAACACCGCCGGATGCTTCACCGCAGAAGACGCGATCCGCACCCTGCGGCTGGCGCGCGAAGCGGGCGGCTGGGATCTGGTCAAGCTGGAAGTGCTGGGCGAGGCAAAGACGCTTTATCCCGATATGCGCGAGACACTGAAGGCGACCGAGGTGCTGGCGAGCGAAGGCTTCAAGCCGATGGTCTATTGCGTCGACGATCCGATCGCGGCCAAGCAGCTGGAAAGCGCTGGCGCGGTCGCGGTCATGCCGCTGGGCGCGCCGATCGGTTCAGGCCTCGGTATCCAGAACCGCGTGACGATCCGCCTGATCGTCGAAGGGGCGAGCGTGCCGGTGCTGGTCGACGCGGGCGTCGGCACGGCTTCGGATGCGGCGGTCGCGATGGAACTGGGCTGCGACGGAGTGCTGATGAACACCGCCATCGCCGAAGCTAAAGACCCGGTCCTGATGGCGCACGCAATGAAGCTGGCGGTGGAATCGGGCCGCACCGCCTATCGCGCCGGCCGCATGGGCACGCGCAAGTATGCCGATCCGTCCAGCCCGCTGGCCGGGTTGATCTGACGGCGTCCAATCCGGGGCGGACTTGACGTCCAGGCTTGCAAAAAACAGCTTCGCCTTAACCCGATGCTAACCCTGACTCGCGCATCCTTGCCGCACCCGCTGCCTCATTTTGAAGGGGCGAGGTGCAGGAGGACCGGACAGGACATGGCGCAGCTCGACACGGCATCTCTGGCAATCGCGGAATTGCGTGAATTCGCCGAGTTCGACCCGGCAGAGCAGCGCTATATCCGACGCAGCCTCGACATCGGCCTCGATCGGGCTGACGCGCTAGACCGCTGGGCGCGCAATAGCGACGAGGCGTCCTCGATCCGCCGGCAGACCCGCGCCTATCAGCAGCTGCGAACGCTTCGCTCCGCGTTCCCGGCGATGCGTTCGGGCGACCGGATGGACGAATTCATCGGGCGGCTCATCAAGCTGACCGTCTTCGATCTGGCGCAGGGCTGCATCTACGGATTCGCCGCATACCGATTCCTCTACGAACGGCTGCTCGGCCCCGAAGTGCGCCCTTGGCTGCCGGCGTCGTTCTGCGCCGCTTCGGCCATGCCGCAAATAGTGCCAGAACGGCGCAAGCTGCTCCTCCATTCGATCAGCGAGGCCGCCGCGTGCGCTCCGGGCTGGTCAAAGCGCCGTCCTGGCTTCTATCCTGATTGGATCGAAGACCAGTCGGCGGAGATTCATTGAGCGCTATCACGGGAACGCCGGTGCCCGAAACCGGCGGCAACGGACCGCATTGGGATGAAATCTGCAGCTGGCGCGGTCGCTGCCTGAACCTCTATGCCCGTAGCGACGAGCTTGTCTGCGAAACGCTGATGGTGGCCGAAGCTGCCGGACACGCAGTCGACCTGACGCTTCCCGTGCACGAACAGCTGATCGCGCTGCGCGAATTGGCAGAGGCGGAGACCGGCGGCGACGGCAAGCGGTTGAGCGTCGTGCGCGCGCTCGATGCCTGGACCAAACTGGCGGTGCGCAGGCCCTTTGTCGTTACTGGCGTCGTCACTGCGCTGATGCAGAACCGGGAACGCTGGCACGCCCGGTTCGATGCCATGACCGGCGAAGGCGACAGCGTGAAGATCGAACAATGGGTCGCCGACAAGATCGAGGCGGAGGCATTCGAGGAAGTGCTGGACGCCGCATATGGCGTGTTGTCGATCGAGCTGGAGCAGTTCCAGTCCACCTTCGGGTTTTGAAGGGCGAGAGCGCCCCGGCTCGGACGCCTCAGCTTTTGTACATCCCTGCGACCCGGTCCGCGTAACGGTCACGGATCTTGTGTCGCCGGATTTTGAGCGACGGCGTCATTTCGTGGTTCTCGATGGAAAACGGTTCGTCCGCGAATTCGAAGCGGCGGACCTTTTCGATCACCGACAGGTCCGCATTGACCCGATCGACGGCGGCGCGCACGGCGGCGCGGAAATCGGCATTGCCGCTCAACGTTTCCCAATCCGCACCGGTGTTGTTGTCACGCGCCCATTCGCGCGACCATTCGGCATCGGGCACGATCAGCCCGACGATGTAGGGCTTGCGGTCACCCGATACCATCGCCTGCGCAATTTCGGGTTGTAGCGTCAGCATCCCTTCGACCCGTTGCGGTGCGATGTTGTCGCCCTTGTCGTTGACGATCATGTCCTTTTTGCGGTCGGTGATCACGATCCGCCCACGCGCGTCGAAGTGGCCGATGTCGCCGGTGTGCAGCCACCCGTCGACCAGCGCCTTCGCCGTTTCCGCCTCATTCTGCCAATATCCGTGCATGACCATTTCGCCGCGGGCGAGGATTTCGCCATCGTCGGCAATGCGCACTTCGGCGCCGTGGATCGGCGGGCCGACCGAATCCATCTTCAGCCCGGCGCTAGGCCGGCTGACGCAGATGATCGGCCCGCTTTCGGTCTGTCCGTACCCTTGCAGCAGCGGCAGGCCGAGGCCGGTAAAGAAGTAGCCGATCTCGGGATTGAGCGGGGCGCCGCCCGACACCATCGCTTTGATCCGCCCGCCGAACCGAGCCCTGATCCTGGGCCTCAGGACTTTTTCCAGTACGGCGTCTTCGATAGCGTCGATCACCGGACGGGTGCGTTCGTTCGATTGCCGTTCTGCTAGCGCGACAGCCATTTGGGCCATCGTCCGCGCCGCTTTGCCCTGCTTTGCCAATTGCTTGAGGATGCGGGCCCGCAACACTTCGAACAGGCGCGGCACGACAACCATGACCGTCGGGCGAACCTCTTCGATATTGGCCGCAAGCTTGTCGAGCCCTTCGGCATAATGGATCGTCGCGCCCAGACAGATCGGCAGGAATTGTCCGCCGGTATGCTCATACGAATGGGACAGGGGCAGGAACGACAGGAAGCTTTCGTGATCCCAGCCGAAATCTTCGGCGATGATCCGCGCCGCACCCGCGCAGTTCATCAGGATCGCGCCGTGATGCTGGCGCACGCCGCGCGGGGCGCCGCCGGTGCCGCTGGTGTAGATGATGCAGGCGATGGCTTCGCGCTTTACCGCGTGCAACCGCATTTCGACCGATGTGCGCGCCAGTTCGACGTTTCCGGTGACCAGATCGTCGAGCGCATGGAACCGCGCGGTGCCCGCCTGTTGTTGCCTGATCGGTTCGAAGGCAATGACATGTTCGACGGCCGGACTGTTGATGACCGCAGGCAGCAACAGCTTGGCCAGTTTCGCGTTCGACACGAACACAGCCCGCGCGCCGCAGTTTTCGAGCACGTGCAGGTGATCGGCCGTGGTGTTGGTGGTATAGGCGGGAACGGAAACCAGCCCCGCCGCCATGATCGCAAGGTCGGCGATGCACCATTCGGGCCGGTTTTCGCTGACCAGCGCGACCCGGTCGCCATGATTCAGCCCAAGACTTCTCAATGATTCCGCCAGCAGGACAACCCGTCGCGCGACCTCGCGCCAGCTCAACGAATGCCATTGACCGTCATGCCGGGCATAAAGAAACGGCAAATCGCCAAGCACGTCGGCACGATCGAAGAACAGCGACACGAGGTTTGCCGCTTCGTCGATTTGCGCAATGGTTGCGCCGTTCGGGCCTTGGTGCGTGCCGCCTTTAGCGGTCTTCGCCATAGGGCGACCTTTCGTACATGACCTCTCGGGAATAGCTTACTAGGGCCGGCAATTCATGGCGGCAAGCTACTCCGAAACCGCCATTCCTTCGCTGCGGCTGTCGGCGGCGCCGGCATAGGCCCCGTCGACCAGCTCGACGGCATTCGCCTTGAAGCCGGGCGGGCGAGCGCGAACGTCGGCATGGCCCAGCGCCCGCAGTGCCGGGATCATGGCTTCCAGCGTCGTGCCTTGCTCCACCCACACGGTATCGCCGGGCGCAAAGATCACCGGCAGATCGATGGCGGCCTGCGCGGTAAGGCCCCAGTCGATCACGCCGACGAGCGCCTTGGCCACTTGCGCGATGATCGTCGCACCGCCCGCCGCCCCGATGGCGAGGCGGAATGCGCCGTCAGGACCATAGACGATGGCGGGTGACATCGAAGAGCGTGGCCGTTTGCCGGGTTCGACCCGGTTGGCTACTAGCATGCCGTTGCTGACGGGCGCGAAATCGAAATCGGTGAGTTCGTTGTTTAGGTAATATCCATTGACCATCAGGCCCGACCCAAACGCGCTTTCGACGGTCGAGGTATAGGACGCGACGCCGCCATCGCCATCAACTGCGACGAAGTGCGAAGTGCCGTTTTCGGGCTGCGTCGCGGACTGACCCATGATCGCGCCCGCCCCCGGCGGCAGGCCCGGTTCGGGTCTGGCGATGGTCGTGTCCGCGCGGATCGCCGCGCCGCGCCGGAGGAGGTAACCGCCATCCATCAACCCGGCGGTGGGTACGGAAACGAAATCGGGATCGCCCAGCCACCGCCCTCTGTCGGCAAAGGCAAGCCGCATTGATTCAGCGATCAGGTGCCATGCCACCGGATTTTCCGGGCGGTGCGCCGCCATGTCGACGGGTTCGAGCTGCTTCAGGATTGCGAACACGGTCGTTGCCCCCGAAGACGGCGGGCCCATACCGCAAACCAGGAAGGCGCGATAAGTGCCGCACCGCGAGATCCGCTCCTTCGCTTCATAATTGGCGATGTCGTCGGTGGTCATTGCATCGGGCAACTTGACCAGCGGGACGGCCACACCACCCTCGGTCCCCGACACGGGACGCCGCCGGGCGGGCATGTGCTGTTCCACCGTGCGCGCGATGGCGATGGCGTTGGCTCCGGTCTGGAACGCCTGCGGCCCTTCGGCAGCCACCCGTTCCAGAAACGCGGCCAGTGCCGGGTTGCGCAGCGTGGTGCCGACAGGCACCGGCTCGCCGTCCTCGCCAAAGAACAACGCGCGCGCTTCTACGCTCATTCCGCCGCCAGTGCTGCGGTTCGCGTCGAGCGAGACGCGCAGCCGCGGACCGACGACAAAGCCGTCGCGGGCCAGCGCGATGGCGGGATCGAACAATGCGGCCCAAGGCAGCGCGCCGTGTTCGGCATGGGCCTTGGCTGCAAGCGCGATATTGCCCGGCACGCCGACGCTCAATCCGCTTTCCACCGCCGTGCGAAAGGCAAGAGGCTGGCCTTCGGCGTCGAGAAACCAGTCGGGCGTCGCGGCGGCAGGCGCGGTTTCTCGTCCGTCATAAGTGGTGGGATCGCCATCGCCTTCGGGGTCGAGCACGAGGAACCCACCACCGCCGATCCCGCTCGACTGCGGCTCCACCACCGTCAGCGCGATCATCGTCGCCAGCGCGGCGTCGGTCGCGTTGCCCCCTGCGCGCAGCATCGCCACGCCCGCCTGCGCGGCGCGCGGGTCGGCGGCGCTGACCATGCCTCTTTCAGGGCGGATATTGGCCGCGGGGTCAGCAACGGGCTCGGCGACAATGGTGGCGCACGCGCCCAGCGACATGGGCGCGGCGAAGGCGAGCAGGAAGCGTTTCAACATGGCGCGCAGGCTATTCGCTGCCAACCGCCTCTGCAATCGAGGAAAAGCCGTCGCGGGCCATCAACGCGGGCAAGCCGCGCACGATCTTTGCCGCGATGCCCGGCCCTTCGTAGACCATCGCGGAATAGAGCTGCACCAGGCTCGCGCCCGCGCGGATGCGTTCCCATGCGTCCTCTGCCGTGGCGATGCCGCCGATGCCGATCAATGGGATTGCGCCGCCCGTCGCCTTGCGGAAATCGCGCAACCGTTCGAGCGCCATGGCCTTCAACGGCGCGCCCGAAAGCCCACCGCCTTCGCCGCGGTGCTTCGATGCCAGCGCAGGGCGCGCGATCGTGGTGTTCGAAATCATCAGCGCGCCCAGCCGCTTGGCCAGCGCGATGCGGGCGATTGCGTCGATGTCGGCGGGTTCGAGATCGGGCGCGACCTTGAGGAAGACCGGAACCTGCGTCGTCCCCCGCGCCGCCAGTACCGCGTCGAGCAGCTCGGTCAGCGCGCCTTCGTCCTGCAAGGCGCGCAGGCCCGGCGTGTTGGGGCTGGAGATATTGACCGCGAGGTACGAGGCATAGGGCGCCATGATGCGCGTCATCGTCGCATAATCGGCGATGCGGTCGGTGCTGTCCTTGTTCGCGCCGATGTTGATGCCCACGATGCCGGGGCGGCCCGCACGGCGCTTCATCCGCGCTTCGACTGCGTCGGCCCCTTCGTTGTTGAAGCCCATGCGGTTGATGACGGCGCGATCCTCGGCCAGCCGGAACAGGCGGGGTTTCGGATTGCCATGCTGCGGCAGGGGCGTGACGCTGCCCAGTTCGGCAAACCCGAAACCGCATCGCAACAGGGCGTCGGGCACTTCGCCGTTCTTGTCGAACCCGGCCGCCATGCCGACGGGATTGGGAAAATGCAGGCCCGCAACTTCCATCGCCAGCGCCGGTTCGGGACGCGGCGGGCTGGCCAGAAGGGCAGAGGGCATCGATTTCAACGCGTCGAGAGCGAGGCCGTGCGCCTCCTCTGCGTCGAGGCGGAAGATCAGCGGGCGGAGCAGCGAATAGACCATCGGGAAGCGCGCCTATGCCAAGCGGGCCGCCATGTCGACCTTTCACCGACAGGGGCTTGCCCGATGGGATGAAGTGCGTAGAAGGCAAAGCGATTACATCTGTAACGAAAGTCGCTGCCTTCCATGTTGAACTCCCTGCCAAAATCGATCCGGACCATAATGCTGGCGGGGGCGTCGACCCTCATGCTTTCCGCCTGCGCGATGGAGGCCGAGCGGCCCGCTACGCCCACCTCCACCGCGACCGTCGCGGACAAGGTGCGGTCGCAGGCGATGGCCGCCTTTTTCGATGCGTACGACAAGGCCGAACTGGCGAGGTCGCCCGAAGGCAAATCCTATCGTGGCATCCGCGATGGCGATTACGGCAAATGGGACGATTACACCGAAGCTGCAGAAGCGGCGAATTACGCGGCGGACCAGCAGGCGGCGGCGGCGATGCGCGCAACCTTCGATCCCGCCACCCTTTCGGCGCAGGACCGGTTGAGCTATGCGCTGTTCGACTATTCGGCGCAGCAGTCGGCGCGGATGCATCGTTTCCGCGACCACGGCTATCCCTTCAACCAGATGAGCGGGATGCAAAGCGCCCCTGCCGCATTCCTGATCAACATCCATTCGATAGAGGATGCCGCGCAGGCTGAAGCCTATATCGACCGCATCGCGGGCATCGGCCCGATGCTGACGACGATCATCGCCCGGTCCTCCGTCGATGCCGACAAGGGACTGATGCCGCCAAAGTGGGTTTACGACCGGGTGCTGTCGGACATCGACAACCAGATCGAACCGGTCGGCCCCGATTTCGCCGGCAACGCGATCATCGACGATTTCGCCGAAAAGATTGCCAAGATAGAACTGGACGACGCGACCCGCGCCGACATGATGGCCCGCGCCCGGGCCGCATGGGGCACATCGGCACGTCCCGCCTATCTCACGCTGCGCAAGGAAATGGTGCGGCAAAAGGCGATGGCCGGAACCGACGACGGCGTGTGGCACCTGCCCGAAGGCGACGTTTATTACGATGGGCTGCTGAACCGCTACACCACCACCGACCTGACCGCCGACCAAATCCACGATCTTGGCGTGCGGAACGTGACCCGCATCCACGATGAAATGCGCACGATCATGAAGCAGGTCGGATTTACCGGCACGCTTCAGGAATTCTTCGAATACACCCGCACCGATCCGCGCTTCTACTACACCACGCGCGAAAGTTACCTCGACGAGGTGCAGCAGCACCTGACCGCAATGGAAGCCGCGCTGCCGCAGTATTTCGGCACTCTTCCCGCCGATCCGTTAAAGGTAAAGGCGGTCGAACCCTTCCGCGAGGCGACGGCGGGCAAGGCGTTTTATCAGAGCCCGGCGCCTGACGGTTCGCGCCCCGGCACTTATTACGTGAACCTCTTTCGGCTCGATGCGATGAGCAAGAACGAGCTTGAGGCGTTGGTCTATCACGAAGGTCTGCCGGGCCATCACTTGCAGCTTTCGATCCAAACCGGGCTGGACGAACTGCCTGCGTTTCGCCGGTTCGGCGGCTATACGGCCTATTCCGAAGGGTGGGGCCTCTATGCAGAGGAACTGGCCAAGGACATGGGATTCTACAAGGATCCCTACCACGACTTCGGCCGGTTGCAGATGGAACTGTGGCGCGCGTGCCGGTTGGTCGTCGACACCGGCATCCACCGCAAACGCTGGACCCGCGAACAGGCGATCCAGTATTTGATGGAAAACACGCCGAACCCGCAGTCCGACGTGACGAAGGCCATCGAACGCTACATCGTCTATCCCGGACAGGCGACCAGCTACATGATTGGCAAGCTGAAGATCATGGAACTGCGCGAAAGGGCGCGCACCGAATTGGGCGCCGAATTCGACATCCGCGCATTCCACGACGTCGTGCTCGAAAACGGGCCGCTGCCGCTGGCCGTGCTGGAATCGAACGTCGACGCCTGGATCGCCGCGCACAAGCGCTGATTTCCTCAGGTCTCCAGATGAAAAAGCCCGCGTCGGATCATTCCGACGCGGGCTTTTTCGTGCCTCTTGCTAACGACTCGCAACAGTCGGGTTTTCATTGAATTGGCCAGGACCCGCTACTAGGTGAAACCGGACCGGATTGCTCCGATTAGCGGATGCGACCGAAAACGACAGCAGGAGCATGGATTTCGTAATGCGGCTTTCGAGCATGGCCGACTATGCCGTCGTGGCGATGCGCGCCGCCGCTTTGCATTGCGGCGGCGACCGCACCAACGCGTCCGAAATCTCTGAAGAAACCGGCCTCCCGCTGCCCACGGTGCAGAAACTGGTGAGCCGGCTGTCGTCCAGCGGTCTCTTGCGTTCGGTGCGCGGCGCAGGGGGCGGCTTTCGCCTTGCCCGTCCGGCCGCCGCGATCACCGTGGCCGACATTGTCGAGGCCATCGAAGGGCCGATCCAGCTGACCCAGTGCTGCGAAGAGCATGGCGATTGCGCCATCGAACTGCGCTGCGGCACCCGCGCGCACTGGCCGCAGGTGAACCGCGCGATCCGCGGCGCGCTTTCCGCCATCACGCTGGCCGATCTGGCGCATGAGAAAGCGCCGCAGGACAAATTGATTCAGGAAATATCGGCATGACCGACGTGAAACAGCAAGCGATAGACGCGCCAAGGGAAATGGACGCCGCTGCGCGCGACGCGGCCAAAGCGCTCGAAACCTACGAGTATGGCTTCTCCTCGGACATTGAGCAGGAGTTTGCGGAAAAAGGGCTGTCCGAAGACACCGTCCGCTTTATTTCGGGCAAGAAGAACGAGCCGGAATGGATGCTGGAATGGCGGCTGAAAGCCTATCGCCACTGGCTCACCATGCCGCAGCCGGACTGGGCAAAGGTGAACTTTCCGCCCATCGATTACCAGAACGCCTATTACTACGCCGCGCCCAAGAAGAAGGTGACGCTCGGCTCGCTCGACGAACTCGATCCCGAGATCAAGGCCGTCTACGACAAGCTGGGCATCCCGATTGCGGAGCAGGAAGTGCTCGCCGGCGTCGAAGGCGCGCGCAAGGTTGCCGTGGACGCGGTGTTCGATAGCGTTTCGGTCGCCACGACCTTTCGGAAAGAGCTTGAGGACGCGGGCGTCATCTTCCGCTCCATCTCCGAAGCGATCCGCGAATATCCCGATCTGGTAAAGAAGTGGCTGGGCAAGGTCGTGCCGATGCACGACAACTTCTTTGCGACGCTAAACTGCGCGGTCTTTTCCGACGGCACCTTCGTCTACATCCCCAAGGGCGTGCGTTGCCCGATGGAGCTGTCGACCTATTTCCGCATAAACGCCGAAAACACCGGCCAATTCGAACGCACGCTGATCATCGCGGAGGAAGGCAGCTACGTCTCCTACCTCGAAGGCTGCACGGCGCCGATGCGCGACGAAAATCAGCTTCACGCCGCCGTGGTCGAATTGGTCGCGCTGGACGATGCCGAGATCAAGTATTCGACGGTGCAGAACTGGTACCCCGGCGATGCGAACGGCAAGGGCGGCATCTACAACTTCGTGACCAAGCGCGCGCTGTGTCAGGGGCGCAACAGCAAGGTTTCGTGGACACAGGTCGAAACCGGCAGCGCGGTGACGTGGAAGTACCCGTCCTGCGTGCTGAACGGCGAAAACTCGGTCGGCGAATTCTACTCGGTCGCGGTGACGAACAATTACCAGCAGGCCGACACCGGCACGAAGATGATCCACAACGGCAAGGGATCGCGTTCGACGATCATTTCCAAGGGGATCAGCGCCGGGCGTTCGAGCAACACCTATCGCGGCCTCGTCCGCGTGGGCGCGAATGCGGACAACGTGCGCAACTTCACCCAGTGCGATTCGCTGCTGCTGTCCGATACCAGCGGCGCGCATACCGTGCCCTATATCGAGGTGAAGAACCCCACAGCGCAGATCGAGCACGAGGCGACGACCTCCAAGATCAGCGACGATCAGCTGTTCTACGCGATGCAGCGCGGGCTGGGCGCGGAAGAGGCGGTGGCGCTGATCGTCAACGGCTTTGCCAAGGAAGTGCTGAAGGAACTCCCGATGGAATTCGCGGTCGAGGCGCAGAAGCTGCTCGCGATTTCGCTTGAAGGATCTGTCGGATGACCGAGATGACCGAAAAGAAAACGTTGAAACTGCCGGTGCAAACCGACGACGCCGCCCCCGCGATCAAGAAGAAGGGGCGCGGCTGGGAAATCTCGGAATCGCGGCTTGATGCCTTGCACGAACGTGCGCGCGAAATGCGTCGTCACCCGAGCGAGGCGCACAAGGTGCTGGCCGACAAGTTCGCGAGTGCCGACTTGGGCCGCCACACCTTCAAGCGGCACGCCGTCGTCGGCAGCGCCATCGTCGATTTCAACTGCCACAGCCTCGGCATGGCGATCGACATCGACGAAGAGGGCGAGGACGAAGCGCTGGCGAAACGCCGCGACAAGAGCCTTGAGGCCGTGGGCATCCGCGTAATGCGCATCGCGGCCAAGGACATTTTGGAAAACATCGACGCCGTGCTTACCCGCATCACCGCCGGAATGCGCCTTCGCATTGCCGACCGGCAACAGGCACGCCGCACCCACTTCGACGAAAAGGCGCGCCGGCCGCGCAGCGATGGCGAACGCGGCGAATACAAGCCGCGCACCTATCGTGGACCGAACAGAGAAGACTGATGCTGAAAATTGAAAACCTCCACGCCGAAGTCGCTACTGCCGATGGGCCAAAGCCGATCCTCAATGGCCTGACGCTCGAAGTCGCGGCGGGCGAAATCCACGCGATCATGGGCCCCAATGGCGCGGGTAAATCCACGCTGGCTCATACGCTGGGCGGGCGCCCCGGATACGAGATCACCGAAGGTTCGGTGACATTCGACGGACAGGACCTGCTCGAACTCGAACCGCACGAACGGGCGGCGGCGGGGTTGTTCCTGGGGTTCCAGTATCCCGTCGAAATTCCCGGCGTTTCCAACGTGCAGTTCCTGCGCGAAGCGGCCAATGCGCAGCGCAAGGTGCGTGGGCAGGACCCGTTGTCCGGCGGCGAATTCCTGAAGCTGGCCAAGGAAAAGGCCGCACTGCTCCGCATGGATATGGACATGCTGAAGCGTCCGGTAAACGTCGGCTTTTCGGGTGGTGAGAAAAAGCGGAACGAGATGGTCCAGATGGGCATCCTCGACCCCAAATTCGCGATCCTCGACGAAACCGACAGCGGCCTCGACATCGATGCGCTGCGCATCGTGGGCGACGGCATCAACGCCATCATGCGCAGCCCCGACAAGGCCGTCCTGCTCATCACGCATTATCAGCGCCTGCTCGATTACGTGAAGCCGGACAAGGTCCACATCCTTGCCGGGGGACGTATCGTAAAGACCGGCGGGCCGGAGCTTGCGCACCAGCTCGAGGAAGAAGGCTACGAGGCGGTCGCGTGAACGATCTGACGACCCTTCCCACCACGCGTGACGAGGATTGGCGCTATGCCGACGGCAAGTATCTCGCCGATGCCAACCCGGCGACGATAAACCACTGGCGCACGCTTGAAGTGCCGCCGGGCGAAACACGATTTCAGTACACCGAGCACTCGTCGGGTCCCTTGGCGAAAGGTTGGACCGATCGTCTACGGGTCCATGTCGGCAGGGGCGGTCGGTTTGAGAGCTTCATTGTCATCACCGGTGGGCCGTACGAACGCTGCGAGATCGAAGTGACGCTGGAAGAAGGCGCGCATTTCGAATTCGGCGGTGTGACTTTGGGCGGTGGAGACAAGATTCAGGAATTCGTGACCCGCGTCATCCATGCCAAACCCGGGGCGACCAGCAATCAGGTCGTCAGGGCAGTGCAATGGGGGCGTTCGACAGGCAATTTCCTTGGCCGGATCGAAGTCGTTCGCGACGCGCAGAAAACCGACGCGGCGCAGAACTTCCGCGCGATCCTGCTCGAAAAGGGTGCCAGCGCAAACACCAAGCCTGAGCTCGAAATCTTTGCCGACGACGTGAAGTGCGCGCACGGCGCTGCCATCGGCGCGCTGGACGAAAAGGCCGGGTTCTATATGGCTGCGCGCGGCATACCGCCGGAAGTGGCGCGCAAGCTGCAGGTTCAGGCTTTCATCGCCGACGCGTTCGAGAATTGCACAACCGAGCATGTGGCCGAGCGCCTTTTGGAAGGCGCGCTGGCCGCGCTGGAAGAGGCGCACCTGTGACCACCGGCACCATCTCTCGCAAGGCGGATTTTCCCGGCTTGGTCAATGCCGACGGTTCGCCGTGGCATTACCTCGACACTGCGGCGACGGCGCAGAAGCCGCAGGCGGTTGTCGATGCGATGAGCCGCGCACTCGGCAAGGATTACGCTACCGTGCATCGCGGGGTCTACTCGCGCAGTGCCGAAATGACGCTGGGCTACGAAGCGGCGCGGCGCAGGGTCGCGAGCTTTATCGGAGGTCATGAGGACGAGATCGTTTTCACCCGTGGCGCGACCGAGGCGATCAACCTTGTTGCGGCAACATGGGGTGCAGCAAACCTGAAGGCTGGCGACCGCATCCTGTTGTCGGTGCTGGAGCATCATTCGAACATCGTGCCGTGGCAATTGCTGCGCGAACGGGTGGGAATCGAGATCGATGTCTGTCCGCTGACCGCCGATGGCCGCATCGACCTCGATGCTGCGCGGCAAATCGTTACGGAACAACATAAACTTATCGCGCTTGCCCATGTATCGAACGTGCTTGGATCGCGGCTCGACACCGCAAAGGCGGCTGAACTTGCCCATTCGGTCGGCGCGAAATTGCTACTGGACGGGTGTCAGGCCGTCGCGCGCACAAAAGTGGACGTAAAGGCGCTCGATTGCGACTTCTACGTCTTTTCCGCACACAAGCTTTACGGCCCCACCGGGATCGGCGCGCTGTGGGCGAAGAAGGACCTGCTCGACGCCATGCCCCCCTATCAGGGCGGCGGCTCGATGATCGACCGGGTGACCTTTGCCAAAACCACTTGGGCCGATGCTCCACAGCGGTTCGAGGCGGGAACGCCTGCGATAACCGAGGCGATCACCTTTGCCGCAGCCATCGAATATGTCGACCGGATCGGCATCGACAACATCTCGGCGCATGAGGATGCACTGGTCCACAAGGCGCGCGCCGAACTGGCAAAGATCAATTCGCTGCGACTGTTCGGGCCTGACGACAGCGCGGGCATCGTCAGTTTCCAGCTGGGGGATATCCACCCGCACGATCTCGGCACCATTCTGGACGAGGAAAACGTTGCCATCCGCGCCGGGCACCACTGCGCCCAGCCGTTGATGGACCACCTTGGCGTTCCTGCCACCGCCCGCGCCAGTTTCGGGCTCTATTCCGACGAAGACGATATTGCCGCGCTGATCCGTGGCATCGAACGCACGCAGAGGATTTTCGGCTGATGACCGACGACAACACCCCCGACCGCGTGGTGGCCCCCTCGCCCGTAAACGCTCCGCCGACAGAGGAAGTGACCAGCGTGGACGCCCCGCGCCGCGCCCGTGTCGAGGAAGTGGCGGACGAGAGCGCCCTCGAAGCTGGCCCCGAAACGGCTGGCGAAAAGCTGGAGCGCAAGAAGGATTATCTCGAAGGCTTTCTCAAGGAACGCCCGGCGGATGTGTCCGGCAACGAGCCGGGCGGAGATCTTTATGAAAGCGTGATCGCTGCGCTGAAGGAAATCTTCGACCCTGAAATTCCGGTCAACATCTATGATCTGGGCCTGATCTATGGCGTCGACATTGACGACAGCGGCCACGCCAACGTCACCATGACTCTGACCACGCCGCATTGCCCGGTGGCGGAATCGATGCCGGCCGAAGTCGAATTGCGCGTCGGCGCGGTGCCGGGCGTGGGCGATGCCGAAGTGAACCTCGTCTGGGACCCGCCGTGGGACCCGCAGAAGATGAGCGACGAGGCCAAGCTCGAACTCGGGATGTTGTGAGCCGCTCGCCCGCCTCTCCTGCCGAAGCGATCGCGATGTTCGCGAATGCGTCGGGCGATACCTTCGATCGCGACGCCGCGATGCGGATGATCGACGACGATCCGTCGGCCCTGCCCGCGCTGATCCGGATTGCCTCGGACCCTGCGGAACCGGAAATGCTGCAGCAGAGCGCCGCGAGTGCCATCGGCTGCATCTGGCTCAACCAGGATGCGATCCAAACCGGCGACGACAGCGGCTTTACCGTGATCGCGCGCGAGGAAATCGCCCTGTTTCGCGAACAAGCCGCCTCGCCCACCCTGAACCAGCCGATGACCGTGCGGTTGGCGGATTACGGCGACGCGTTCGACGCGGGCGCGTTGTTCATGCTGCTCAACACTTACGCCAAGAGCGTGCAGGGCGGCGGCAAGGCGCTCGATCCGGCCTTGCGCGACAAACTCGCGCCCGCTCTGGCCAAAGTGCCCGGCGCCTTCACGATCTTCGCGCTGGAGGGTGGATCGCCTATCGGCCTTGCCAACTGCTTCACCGGGTTTTCGACATTCGCCTGCGCGCCGCTGGTCAACATACACGACATGGCGGTCGTGCCGGTGCGCCGGGGCTGCGGCGTGGGTCGGGCATTGATGCGTGCGGTCGAGGAAGAGGCGCGGGCGCGCGGCGCCTGCAAGATCACTTTGGAAGTGCTGACCGGGAATGCCGGGGCCAAATCGCTCTACGCCAGCGAAGGTTTTGCGACCTACGCCCTTGATCCTGCGATGGGCAGCGCCCAATTCTGGGAAAAGAAATTATGACCGAAACCAAAACCCGCCCCGCTCCTAAAGCCGCCGTGACGCTGACCGCCAGCGCGGAGCAGCGCATTGCCGACCTGATGGCCAAAGCGCCCGACGGCGCGATCGGCGTAAAACTGTCGACCCCGCGTCGCGGTTGTTCTGGCCTTGCCTATTCGGTCGACTACGTGACCGAGGCCAGCGGTTTCGACGAACGGATCGAAACGCCGGGCGGCACCTTCTTCATCGATGGCGCCAGCGTTCTCTATCTCATCGGCAGTGTGATGGACTGGCGCGAGGATGATTTTCAGGCGGGCTTCGTCTTCGAAAATCCGAACGCCACGGGTGCCTGCGGCTGCGGCGAGAGCTTTACCGTCTGACCAACCCACGGCGCTGTGCAGATCGCCGCGCGTCTATCGCTTGAGCGCTGCCACGCACGCAGCACGATCCACGTCCTTGCCATCGGTCTGTCGGCGCGCCTCAACCCATGTTGCCGTTTCAGTGCGGCCCTGCGCGGCGGGATATAGGAATACGTCGAGGACGCAGGCGTTGCCGGCGAACTGCAGCTTGCGCGCGTCCGATTCCCACACGTCCAATCGCGGTGTTCCGAACTGGCGGACAAGGTTGCCCGCATCCGAACCGATCACGGCTTCTAGTCCGGGCATAGACATGATCCGCGCCGGGCGGAAACCCGTTTGCGGCGCGACCTGAGGCTGCTGCGGAACGACGACCCTGCTCGGAGCGACGGTTCCGGGCGATTGTGCCGAAGGCGCAGCGCAGGCGGCGACCAGCGGGATCAGGGCAAGGGCGAAATGGTGAGCGGCAATCTTAGGCATGACGCGCCCTTTGCCTCAGCGCGGCGCGATGCACCAGATGGGTCGCGGCGGCTGCACCCAGGAACGGGGCGAGCAGATTGAGAATAGGCACGGCCAAAAGCCCTACCACTGAAAGGCCCAGCAGGAACCGGCTGACAAATCCCAGCGGAGCAGCGGCCCCGTCGCGTTGATGGCGGATCCAGACCATGTCCTGTAATTCGCGGCCCAGCAGCACGGCATTGACCAATGCAAAGACGATGGCCGGCCCGATAGCGGTAAAGACGAGTGCCAGCGCAAAGGGCAATGCGATCAGGTTCGCGACCAATGCACGAACCGCACCGCGCAGGGCGATGCGCGCCTGTTCCCCCATCGGCAGGTCGCGCGGGGAAAGCCCGGCGTAATGCCCCGATTCCACCAGTGCGACGACATCGTCGGCATAGAACTGCAACACTGCGATGGACACGATCCGCCACGCCAGCCACGCTGCGATCAGCCCGACAAGGCCCAGCACCACGACCATGGCCACGCCCACGCCGGGCACCTGCTGATCGTAATCCAGCCCGAATATCGCGCCGACGCCCCATCCCATCAACACGACTAGCGCCGCGCCCAGTGCGACGGCGAGGACAAGGCTGATGAGGATCGATTTGACCAGTAACCGGATAACCCGGCGGTCGCCCAGTTGGGCAAAGGCAAGTGCAAAAGCCTGCGGAATCGAAATGGCGGATATGGCATCTTGCATGGGGCGAGAGGATAGATGGCAGGGCGCGCTTGCTGTCAACGCGGCTTGCGCCTAACCCCCGGCCAATTCACCCCTTTACCCGATCACAGTCCGGATATTTGCCGCTCATGACCGATACCCGTTTCGACGTTCTTGCCATCGGCAACGCCATTGTCGATGTCCTATCCCCTTGCGACGACGCGTTCCTTATCGCCGAAGGGCTGGACAAGGGCGCGATGGCGCTGATCGATACCGACCGGGCCAATGCGCTTTACGCCCACATGGGCCCTGCGCGCGAAATTTCGGGCGGCAGCGCGGCGAATACCTGTGCCGGGCTGGCCGCCCTGGGCAGCCGCGCGGCGTTCATCGGGCAGGTGGCAGACGATCAACTGGGCGAGGTTTTCGCTCACGACATCCGCGCCGCGGGCATCCATTTCGAAGTGGCCCCGCGCGATGGCAATCCGCCTACGGCGCGCTGCCTTATCCTCGTCACGCCTGACGGTCAGCGTACGATGAACACCTTCCTCGGCGCGTCGCAGCACTTGTCGTCCGGCGCGATCGACGCCGAACTGATCGCCAGCGCGAAAGTGCTCTACCTCGAAGGTTACCTGTGGGATCCGGACGGTCCGCGCGCCGCGATGAAGGGTGCGATCCAGGCTGCGCGCGAGGCCGGGCGGCAGGTCGCCTTCACGCTGTCGGACGCGTTCCTGCTGGACCGCCACGGCGACGATTTCCGTGCCCTCATCGACGAAGGCATGATCGACGTGCTGTTCGCGAACGAAGTGGAACTGCTGGGCCTGACCGGCGCTCCGGATTTCGAAGCGGGACTGGCCGCGCTGGCGCCGAAGTTGCCCGTGTTGGTGGCGACGCGCAGCGAAAAAGGCGCAGTCGCCATTGCCGGCGAAAGCCGCGCCGAAGTCGCCGCCGAACCGATCGACCGGGTGGTCGACACGACGGGCGCGGGCGACAGCTTTGCCGCAGGGTTCCTGCACGGCCATGTTCGCGGCGCGACGCTGTTGGATTGCCTCACCATGGGCGCGGTGGCCGCCGCCGAAGTCATCAACCACTATGGCGCGCGGCCCGAAGCCGATCTCAAGGTGATGATCGCAGATCGGCTCGGGTGAATTTCGGTGCGTGAGGCAGGGGCGTCAGTCCTGCGCCTCACGCTCCACTTCGCGCCAGCCGATGTCGCGGCGACAGAAACCGCCCGGAAAATCGATGGCGTCGACCATCGCATAGGCCGCCTTCTGCGCTTCGCCGACGGTTGCGCCCGTCGCGGTGACGTTCAGCACGCGGCCGCCGTTGGCGACCAGTTGGCCGTCCTTTTCGGCGGTGCCTGCGTGAAATACCTTGCCGCCCTTTGCCGCGGCCTCGGCTGCATCGAGGCCCCGGATCACGCCGCCTTTTTCGGGGGTGGCGGGATAGCCGTTGGCGGCCATCACTACCGTCAGCGCGGTATCCTTTGAAAAACGCGGCGCGCTCATCCTGCCAAGAGCGTTGTCGGCGCTGGCGTACAGGAATTCGCCCAAGTCGTCTTCCAGCCGCATCATCAGAACCTGACATTCGGGATCCCCGAACCGGCAGTTGTATTCGATCAGCTTGGGCCCTTCGTCGGTCAGCATCAGCCCGGCATAGAGCACGCCGGAATAGGGCGTTCCGTCCTTTGCCATCTGATGCACGGTCGGCGCGATGATCCGTTCGAGCACCTGGCCGCGCAGCATTGGCGTAAGCACCCGTGCCGGGCTGTATGCGCCCATGCCGCCGGTGTTCGGGCCGGTATCGCCATCGCCGACACGCTTGTGGTCCTGCGCGCTGCCAAATGGGACGACCGTCGCGCCATCGGTCAGCGCAAAGAAGCTCGCTTCCTCGCCGGTCATGAATTCCTCGATCACCACGCTGGCCCCGGCAGCGCCGAACATGCCGCCAAAGATGTCGCGGATCGCTTCTTCCGCTTCTTCGCGCGATTCGGCGATGATGACCCCTTTGCCCGCCGCCAACCCGTCGGCCTTTACCACCACCGGGATCGCGAAGTCGGACAACGCGGCCAGCGCGGCTGCCTCGTTGTCGGCATGGACATATGCGGCAGTGGGGATGTTCGCGCGGGCGCAAAGATCCTTGGTGAAGCTCTTCGATCCTTCCAGCTGGGCGGCGGCCTTGCTCGGCCCGAAGACCGAAACACCCTCAGACCTCAGCGAATCGGCGAGACCGTCGACCAGCGGCGCTTCTGGGCCCACGATGACGAGGCCGATGCGCTTGTCCTCGCAAAAGGCGACAACCGCACCATGGTCTGTCACGTCCAGCGACACGCATTGCGCGAATTCGGCAATTCCCGGATTACCGGGCGCGGCATAGAGTTTTCCCGGCTTGCGGCCTTCTGGCTTCAGCAGACGGGATTGCGCCAGCTTCCACGCCAGCGCATGTTCGCGTCCGCCCGAGCCGATCAAAAGGAAGTTCATTGGCCAACCGCCCCACAGGTATCGAAGATGAAGAGAATTCGGGGCTCCTAGCGCGCGAGCGCCAAGGGGACAACGCTGCACCCCTTTCGGTGTCGGAAATCTCGCAATTGCTGAAGCGGACGGTTGAGGATCGTTTCGGCCACGTTCGCTTACGCGGTGAACTTTCGGGCGTGAAACGTGCGGCCAGCGGCCATTTTTATTGCGCGCTGAAGGATGAAAACGCCGTGATCGACGGCGTCATGTGGCGCGGCAACGCGGCGCGGCTGGCGTTCCGGCCCGAAGACGGGATCGAGGTGATCGCGACCGGTAAGCTGACGACCTATCCGGGCCGGTCGAAATACCAGATCGTCATCGAATCGATGGAAATCGCGGGCGAGGGCGCATTGCTGGCGCTGCTCGCGAAACTGAAGGACAAGCTGGAGGCAGAAGGCCTGTTCGCTGCGTCGGCCAAGCGGCGGCTGCCGTTCCTGCCGCGCACGATTGGCGTCGTGACCAGCCCGACCGGCGCAGTGATCCGCGACATCCTGCACCGGCTGAACGATCGGTTTCCCAGCCATGTCATCGTCTGGCCGGTGATGGTCCAAGGGCAGGGATCGGCCGAACAGATCGCCAGCGCGGTCGACGGATTTTCAAAGCTTGCGCCCGATGGGTTGGTGCCGCGGCCCGATCTCGTCATCGTGGCGCGCGGGGGCGGTTCGATCGAGGACTTGTGGTCGTTCAATGAAGAGATTGTCGTACGCGCGATCGCGAATTGTACCATTCCGGTTATTTCAGCAGTTGGTCACGAAACCGATACGACACTTTCGGACTTCGCCGCCGACTTGCGCGCGCCCACGCCGACCGCTGCGGCTGAAATCGCGGTTCCGGTGCGACAGGAACTGCGCGCGCTGCTCGACGAATATGCCGCCCGCAAACGGCGCGGCGTGATTCGTCCGGTGATGCTGGCGAGAGAACGGCTGACGGCGTGGAGCGAGCGGCTGCCCGATCCCGCCGCGCTGGTCGCGGCGCAGGGCCAGCGGCTGGACGACCTGACCGACCGATTGCGCCGGGGCCTAGCGGGCCGGGCGGACCGCGCGCGCGCGCAATTGGCGCAAAGCGGCGGCGGTCTGCGTCCGGCACTCTTGCTGCGCAATCTTCAAACGCATCGCCGCGACCTCGCCCGCGTGCCCGATGCCCGGAACCTGATCCGAGTGCGCCACCGCGACGCGATGCAGGCGCTGGCGGCGCTGGCCCGTGTCCTGCCGCAGCTGAATCCCGAAGCTCCGCTGGCGCGAGGATATGCCATCATCACCGATGCCGAGGGTCGAGCGATCACCAACCGCGCCGCAGCAGCCACGCAGCCTGCGCTCACGCTCAAGTTTCGGGATGGGTCGCTTGACGTCACCACCGGCGCTCCGCCCCGTCCTGCGCGCAAACCGTCGCGCCCCGCCGGGGAATCGGGTCAGCAGTCATTGTTTTGACAGGTCGTTAGCTCTATCTGGAAGGCATGTTGATGAGCTCCAAAGGCCCGGCCCGCCTGATTTACGGTCCCAACGGTTTCCGCCAGCTCAGCGCCGGCGACCATGTCCTGTGCTCCGTTTCCGGGGTTGCGATCCCGCTCGACATGCTTCGGTACTGGAGCGTGGAGAAGCAGGAAGCCTACGCCACCTGTGAAATCGCTACGCAGCGGCTTTCGCCGGACGCATGAGCGACAAGAACACTGCGATCATCGCGCTGGCGGCTGCGCTGGCTGCCGCATCTGTTGGCTGCACCGCTATCCCCCAGTCATCCGTTCCTGCGCCCGCCGCGCAAGCCGCCGGGCGTGCGCCCATTGACGCCCCGACACCCACGCCAACTCCCGTCCCCTTGCCCGCCGGCGTGTTCACGCTGACAGGTGAAATGACGCAAGGCGGCTGGCTGCGCGGGACAGCGCCGGTCGGGACCACAAGGCTGACCCTGAACGGAGAGCCGGTGGAGGTTGCGGCGGACGGCCAGTTCCTTGCCGCATTCGACCGTGATGCCGGGTCCATCGCTACACTTGTATCAGAACGCAGCGACGGTTCGCGGATAACGAAGCCACTGGAAATCAGCCCACGCGCATGGCGGATCGAAAACATCAACGCCGCCCGTCGCGCCGACGGTCCGACAGAAGCATTCCTCGCCCGTCGCCTTCCGGAACTGGCGTCGATCGATGCGTCGCGCGAAATGAAGACTGGAGCAACCGGCTGGCGCGAAAGCTTCGTATGGCCGGTCAAGGCGCGCATTTCCGGCCTGTTCGGCTCGCAACGGATCTATCGCGGCGAACCGGGCAGCTATCATTCGGGCATCGACATCGCACCGGGGGCGGGTGCAGCTTACGTCGCACCCGCCGATGGCGTCGTGGTGCTGGCGGTCGAAGACTTCTCGCTTGAGGGGAAGCTGCTGATCATCGATCACGGCATGGGCCTCAACAGCGCGTTCCTCCATTCGCAAGAGCTGTTCGTGAAGAAGGGCGACCATGTGACGCAGGGTCAGCGACTTGGCCTCGTCGGGTCGAGCGGACGGGCGACAGGCCCGCACCTGCACTGGAGCCTGAAGTGGAAGGATGCCCGGCTCGATCCGTTGCTGTTCACCGGGCCGATGGGCGACCGATGAAACATCGGGCGGGCCGGGCGATCAGGATTTGATCGGGGCCGCGAGGCGTCCGGGACGTGTATTCGCAGCGCTTGGGCTGGCAGTCCTGACCGCGATCGTCGTCCATGTTCCACCGCGGCTGGTGCCGGCAAGCGCCCGGGCGGTCATTCCCGTCAATATTTCGGCAACGCCGCTCATCGGAGCCAACCTTGATGACGCAGGGACGTTCCGGCTTGCCGGTGCGTGGCGGCTGAATGGCGACGCGCCCGAATTCCATTCGCTGTCGGGTTTGGCTATGACGCCATCGGGCCAGATGATGGCGGTGTCGGACCGAAGCATCGCGGTAGCCCTGCCGCGTCCCCCTCGGATGGGGGTCAGCGTGATGCCCAGCGTGTTGGAAAGCCTTTCCGAAAATGGACCAGGCGGATTCCAGATGATCGACGTCGAAGCTGCGACCTTTAGCCCGGACGGGACGATGTGGTACGTGGTGGAAAGCCAGAACGCGGTTGTCCGCCTGGCCAATGGCGATGCGCCGGGGGCGATGGCAAGGCCACCGGCGATGACCGACTGGCCTGCGATGCGCGGACCCGAATCAATGGCGCGACTGCCCGATGGGCGATTCCTGATCTTGGGAGAGGGATACGAACAGGGCCGCGACGCGACGTTTCCCGGCCTCGTCTTTGCCGGCGATCCGGTGGAGGGGGCAGAGCCCTTTCTGTTCCACCTTGCTCTATCCAACGGCTATCGCCCGGTCGAAGCCGTATCGCTGGCTGACGGGCGGGTGCTCGTGCTTGGACGCAAGTTCGGTCTGCCGTTCCGCTTTGCCAGTGCGATTTTCACCTTCGATATTAGCGAGGCGCAGGCCGCGACCAAGGTCGAAGCAAGGTTGGTCGGCAGGATCCGCGGAAGAGGCCTGAACGACAATTACGAAGGTATGGCGGTCGAGGAAGGCGATTCGGATCGGCTGACGATATGGTTGGTATCGGACAGCAACGACGCGCAAATCATCCAGCAGACCCTGCTGTTGAAACTGGACATGCGAAAGGGCGCCCTGCGGCAAGCCGCGGGCGCCCCGATTCCGTAAGCCGTACCCGTCCCGCCGGGTACGCCGATCAGGCTGCGATGGCAGCCTTCTGCAGCTCGCGCTTCACTTTGACGGCGCGCGACGAAAGCTTCGTGTCGTTGGTCTTCAGCAACCAGTTGTCGAGGCCGCCGTTATGTTCGACCGAACGCAGGCCCTGCGTCGAAACGCGGAACTTGATGCTACGCTCCAGCTTCTCGCTCAACAGCGTGACGTTCTGCAGGTTGGGCAGGAAGACGCGCTTGGTCTTGTTATTGGCGTGGCTGACATTGTGGCCGACTTGACGACCCTTGCCGGTCAATTCGCAGATGCGCGACATGGCTTTAAACTCGCTTCGAATTAAGTGAATCCCTAAGGACCGGTGAAAGTCCTCACTGTCGGAAAGCGGCGCGCATAGCGGCGCAGACCCCATCCGTCAAGCAAACCCCTGACAAAGCTGATGGCCCGGTGCCGTCCCGGTACGGACGCCCCATTGCCGCATACGGGCGATTCGGGCAAGCGGGTTGCACCATGACACGACAAACCGCCCGATGGCCGCTTCCGCCCGCGATGCAGGCCGCATTGGACGAAGCGCGGGCCGCCGCCGCACAGGGTGAAGTTCCGGTGGGCGCGGTCGTCGTAAAGGACGGTCAGGTCGTGGCCCGCGCGCACAATGCCCCCCGCGCGATGAATGACCCGACCGCCCATGCCGAAATGCTGGCGATTCGCCGCGCGGCAGAGGTGCTGGGCGATGAACGTCTGGCGGGCTGCGACCTTTACGTCACGCTTGAACCGTGCCCGATGTGCGCCGGCGCGATCGCCCATGCCCGGATCGCGCGTGTCTATTACGGGGCGAGCGACCCAAAGGGCGGCGCGGTGGAACATGGCTGCCGCACGTTCGATCAGCCGACGTGCCTGCACCGGCCTGAAATCTATGCCGGCATCGGAGAGGCGGAGGCGGGGCAACTGTTGCGCGGGTTCTTTGCCGAACGTCGGCAAAAGGACGCGACCTAGATCTGGTGGAAATCCAGCCCGATGTCGGCGGCAGGGGCGCATTGCGTCAATCGCCCGACCGAAACGTAATCCACGCCCGTCGCCGCGATTGCCGCAATGGTGTCGAGATTGACCCCGCCCGATGCCTCGCACGGCACGCGTCCGGCCACCAGCGCCACGGCCTTGCGCAAGCTGTCCGGCCCCATGTTGTCGAGCAGCAGGTGAGTCGCGCCCGCCTCCAGCGCGAGTGCGATCTGGTCGATGCGGTCAACTTCGCAGATGATGTTCGTGACGCCCGCGCGGATGGCTCGGGCCACGGCCTCGCCCACTCCGCCCGCGACGGCGACGTGGTTATCCTTGATCATCGCTGCATCCCACAGGCCCATGCGGTGGTTCTTTGCCCCACCCATACGGGTCGCGTATTTTTCGAGATGGCGCAGGCCCGGAATGGTCTTGCGCGTGTCCAGCAGGGTCGCCTGGCCCTGCATCGCGGCGACATAAGTCGCGGTCATCGTCGCGATGCCCGACAGGTGCTGCACGGTGTTGAGCGCGCTGCGTTCGGCGGTCAGCAACGCGCGGGCATTGCCATTAAGGCGCATGAGGTCGGTCCCGCCCGCCACCGCTTCGCCGTCGGCGACGAGGACTTCGATCGAACATGTGGGGTCGAGCGCGCGGAAGAAGGCGGCAGCGATCGGCAGGCCCGCGACGGTGATGGCATCGCGGCTGTCCATTACGCCTGAAAAGCGCGCGTCGGCGGGAATGACACTTTCCGAAGTGACGTCATGACCGCCCCCCGGCAGCCCTTCGCCCAAATCCTCGGCCAAGGTTTCACGGACGAAGCGGGAAAGATCGAAGCCGGGGAGATCGAAGGTCATGACGGAGCACTGCTACCTTTGAAAAGAGAACTCAAGCAGGGGGAATGGAATAGAGCCTCAGGCCGCAAGGCAAGCCCCGCAAGGCCGAACGGCCACCCGAGCTTATGCGAAGAAGCCAAGCGGCCCGGATAGGCCGCGTATGGCGCCTGAGAGGCCTGCTTATCAGTGCACGAAGCGGGCCACCACGTCGCGATAGCTGCGGCTCACCTTCACCTCGGCGCCGCTCGCTAGCACGAGGAAACATTCGCCATTGGTGTGCGGCTTCACCTGACGGACGAGGTTCAGGTTCACGATGGTCGACCGGTGCACGCGCTGGAATGCCCGCGGGTCGAGCCGGCGTTCGAGATCTTTCATCGTTTCGCGCAGGACCAGCGAATTTTCGCCGGTGGAGATCACCATGTAGTCGCCCGCCGCCTCGATATGTTCGATCGTGTCGACGTCCACGCGGAAGATCTGGCCGCGATCCTTTACGTTCAGCATCTTTTCGTAGCGCGAATCGGCGTGACCGTCCTCTTCGGGCATCTGGTCCATCGCGTCGGGCGCGACTTCGGCCAGCACGTTCTTCAGCTTCTCGACTTCCTCCAGCCCCTTGCGCTCGGAAAGGCGCGTGCGCGCGCGTTCGATCGCGTCGGCCAGCCGGTCTTCTTCCACCGGCTTCATCAGGTAATCGACAGCATTGGCCTCGAACGCCTTCAACGCGTGTTCGGAATAGGCGGTGACGAAAATGAACAGCGGCGGATCGACATCCATCACGCCCTTCACCACCGAAAACCCGTCGAAACCGGGCATCTGGATGTCGAGAAAAACGAGGTCCGGTTTTTCCGTCTTGATCGCGCGGATCGCTTCGCGCCCATTGGCGCAGGTGGCGATGATCTCGATGTCGGTGAACGGCTCCAGCCGGAGCTGCAGGCCTTGAATGGCGAGCTTTTCATCGTCGACCAGGATGGTTCGGATAGTCATGGAAATGGGGGTCCTGTCAGTGTTTCAGGTTGAACGGGTGGCAGACGACATGGTTTCGGGGCTACGCCGGGTTTCTGAAGGCTCCCGGGTTTCGGAATGCTGCCGGACGGTGCGCTGCGCCCCCTCGCCCCCGCGCGGGCCGTCCGGTTCGTATTCCTCGTCGTCTTCTTCGGTTTCGAACGGAATTTCGATGATCACCGCGAATCCTTCCTGAGGGCGGGATCGGATTTCGAAGTGTTGCTGATCGCCATAAGCCTGCGCGAGACGTTCGCGAATGTTGACGAGGCCCACACCGGTGGAGCGGTGGCCGTCGCCGTGGACTGTTCCCACGATATCCTCTGATCGTTTGCCGTGCGGAATGCCGGGACCGGTATCGGATACGGTGATGCGCAGCCTGTCACCGATGCGTTCGGCCCGAACCGTGATTTCCGCGCCGCTTTCCTGCGAGCTGACGGCGTACTTGATCGCGTTTTCGACCAGCGGTTGCAGTAATAGCGAAGGCAGCAGCCCGCTTGCCACGTCGGGGGCAATGTCGAACCGGGTGCGCAGCCGTTCCTCGAACCGCATCCTTTCGATATCGAGATAAAGCTTCAGCGTGTGGATTTCCTGCGCAACGGTGACGCGCCCGGTCGGCTGGTTGATCAGGGTATAGCGCAGGAACCCGGACAGGCGCGACAGCATGGCATTGGCCGGCTCGGTCTGTTTCAGCAAGACCAGCGTGCTGATCGAATTCAATGTGTTGAACAGGAAATGCGGGTTCAGCTGATAACGCAGCATGGCCAGTTGCGCGCTGGTCGCCTGATTTTCCAGCAGCAGCAGCCGATCGTTCGCTTCTTCGACCTGAAGGTAGAAGTTGATCGCGTAGTAAAGCGCCGACCATGCGCCCAGCAATGTCATGTCGAGATAGAGCACGCCCAGGAACAGCTGTGCGAAGCCCGGCTCCGACGTTGGGCGGTAAAGCGTGATGACCCAGCTGTCGATAAAGGCATAGATGCCGACCGCGATGGCCAACACCAGCCCGGTCACGCCCCACGTCACGATGGCGCGCCGGTTCATCAATTGGCGATAGATGACCGACAGGATCAGGCTGAGCGAGAAACCGGTGACCGTCGCGATCAGCACGAGCACCAGAAACGACAGGGGCTGCGCGTTGGCGAGGCTGGACATCGCGCGCAGGATCATCGCCCCGCCCCAGCCGAGCGCCTGCAGCCGCCAGAACGCGCGGTTCTTGTCGGCGAAAAACGGTACGGGAGCCACCGGAAGCACGGACATGCCCGATTGATAGCGCAATCGCTTCCTTTGCGACAGCACTCCGACAGGCCCCAGAATCGGCCCCAATATGGACCATGGCTTGCGCCCCGCGCGGATCATCGCGCGGACTTGGCGTCCTTTGCGCCAAGCGGGAAGCGTTGCGACCAGTCATATCCGCCGACCTGCGCCGGGGATGCGGCGACCAGAGCGATTTCGGCGTCCACGCCGGCAAGCCGCTCGTCCCACGCATCGTGCGTCGGGTCGAGGAAGCCGACATCGTGATTGCGCGCCCAGCCGAGCATGAATCGCTGCGCGCCGCCCGTGTCGTAGCCCGCGTTTGCCATCAGCCAAACGGCAAGCCGATCTGCCTCCCGCTCGGTATGGCGCACGCGGCCCCACTTGCGCCCCTTTGCATCCAGCATCGCCACGTGACCGAGGATGTTGTGCGCCAGTTCATGTGCGACAACGAAGGCGAACTGGTCCTCATCCGCGAGTTCGAGCGCTAGATCGGCGCTGATGAGAACGCGCTTGCCGTCCGCTACGGCCTTGCCGTTTTCGGTCACGATTTCGAAGCGGCTGGCGCAAGTGTCCTGCGCCATAACGCGCATGAGTTGGCCCCCTTTCCCGCCTTCACCATCGATCCCGACCGCGACCCAGCCGTGGTCCTGCAACGAACGGTCGATGAGGTCGAGGAGCCCTGCCTGACGCTCGTAGCTTCCCGGCCGTGCCGGGGGCAAGTCGCTGTCGAGCACGGTGTCGACAATGTTCCTGAGCGGCTGGCCCGCGCGAAGGCCCGCCGTTTGCGCGGGAGAACCTTCGGCCACCGCGCCGACGACGACCTGCGTGGCGGGATCGACCCCGAATGCGGCGCGTGCGCCATCGGGATCATCCCAGCTCTGTATGTCCTGCACCAGCAGGCCCACGGCAGGAACAACGGTTTCGCAGAACGGCGCATTGGCGCGCGCCAGTCGCCACCCCACGCTGTGCACGCGCGCATCGAGCCGGGCGACGACATGGTAGGCGCCGGGGCTGCTATCCTTGGTGAACGCAGGTTGGGCCGCGAACGATGCCAGCAGCAACGCGGCGCCTGTTATCGGGCCCGACATCGCGGCAATCCACCGCACGGGATCAGCCGCCCTTGCGGGAACCGGCCTGTTCAATCGCGGTGGCGAGCGCATCCTTGCCGACTGCGCCCTGCATGGTCTGCGTGCCTGTCACCCATGCGGGAGTTCCTTCGAACTGCAACTGGCTGGCAAAGGCGCGATTGGCTTCGATCTCGGCGGCAATGGCGGGACTGACGATGACCTTGCGCGCGGCGGCCAGATCGAGCCCGACCTGCATCGCCGCCTTTTCGATATTGTCCGGTGTCGGCTTGCCGACGTCGTACATCGCCTTGTGAAATTGTGCGTACTTGCCCTGATGCGCTGCGGCGAGCGCCCACTTGGCAGCCTCTACGCTGTCTTGCGACAGAATCGGGAATTCGCGGATGACCACCTTCAGTTCCGGATCTTCTGCGATCAACGCATCGACCGCTGCGACCGAACTGCGGCAATAACCGCAGGCATAATCGCTGAATTCGACCAGTACCTTGCTGCCCTTGGGATTGCCGAGGAATGCGCCCGGATAGGCCGTAAACAAACCTTCGCCGATATTGTCGAGCGAGGCCGTCGCTTCCTTTTCGCGCAGCTTGTCGACCATTTCGGGCAGGATTTCCGGATTTTCGAGCAGGTATTGGCGGACCAGAACTTCGATCGCGGCACGTTCCTTGTCGTCGAAACCGGCGGAGCGGGCGGCGATGCCCGCCTCGGTTTCCGCTTCTGCCCCGCGCGCGGACACGATCCACGCTGCGCCAAGGGCAAGGGCTAGGATCGCCACTACGGCGGCGGCAATGCGAAACGGTCTGGCTGCAAGGGTCATGGGTTATCCTACTTCCGCTTGCTGCGTTGTTCAATGATGTCGCGCGCTTCCATCCTGATATCCTGCGCCCGCAGCCAGTCCACGCTTTCGGCGGGGAGGGCAGCTTCGGCTGCAGACGCGTTCTGAAGCGCGGCGTCAGGCTGACCGGTCATCATCAGCTGTTCGGCACTGGCGAGCCGCGCACGGGGCGTGTCGCCACGTTCGGCGTAGATGCGGCCCAGCAGGTACCACGCGGTCGGATTTTCGCGATCGCGAGCCACGGCATTGCGAAGCACGCGTTCGGCCTCTTCGCCGTGATTGCGGTCTTCGGTCGCCAGCAGGGCTTGCCCGAACATTGTCGCGATCAACGGCTGATTGCCCGACAATTCGACCGCGCGGCGCAGCGGCGCCAGCGCTTCGGCCGGTTTGCCCGATTCCAGCAGAACCTGTCCCTTAAGCTCGAGGAAATAGGGATTGTCCGGTTCCGCGAGCAGCAGCGCCTCGATCTCTGCGACGGACCGCCCGATCAACGATTCCTTGTTGCGGGCAAAGGCGCGGGCATAATGCGCGGCGACCGACTGGTCGCTTTCCGGATAAGCGACGAGCGTGGCTTTCGGTTCGGCCTGATAGCCGTATAGCTTCGCCTTGATCCGGCGGAACCGGTTTTCCATCCCGTCGTCGAGCGGCTTTTGCCATGCCGGATCGTGTTGATAGACGTTGACCAGAGTTTCGATGCGGTCGCGGCTGAGCGGGTGCGTGCGATAGAACGTGTCGTCCTGACTGGCGTAATGGCCAGCCCGATGTTCCAGGCTTTGCAGCTTCTTGAAGAATTCGATGCTGCCGCGACCCGACAGGCCGGCACCGGCAAGATACTGCGCCCCGGCAAGGTCTGCCGCCGATTCCTGCCCGCGGGTAAAGGACAGGAACTTGCCCATCGCCGCCTGTTGCCCGGCTGCCAGCACGCCCATCGCCGCTTCGCCTGCGCCGGCAACCGCAGCGGCGGCGCCCAGCAGGAGCGAGAGGATCGAGATGTTGGACGCCTGCTTCGCGCCTTGCGAAAAGCCGATGATGTGGCCGCCGGTGATATGGCCCAATTCATGCGCGATCACACCCTGGACCTGCAAGGCGCTATCGGCTTCGTTGATGAGGCCGGAATGGATGTAAATCGCCTGACCGCCAGCAACGAAGGCGTTCACCGATGGATCGTTGATCAGGACGATGTCGACATTGCCGGGCTGCAAACCCGCTGCCTCGACCAGCGGCGCCGCCATGTCGTTCAGCAGCGCTTCTGTCTCTGCGTCGCGCAGAATGGATTGGGCGAAACCCGGCCTTGCGCCGGACAGAAGCAGCGCGATCAGGAAGGCGGCATGCGCCAGCGGGCGGGACAGGGTTTTGCGCATTGTCTGTTATGACCCGAATTGTCGGTCGGGCGCTGAACAGGGCATTAAGCGCAGACGGACATGGACTCAAGCTCGACCTGTTCAGGCGCGACCTGTTCAGGTGTTGGCCGCGACTTCCTCGATCGTATCGACGATCTGCGCGGTGTCGCCGTGTGACGACACGCCGATCTGGGCCAGGAATTCCTCGCCCACATCGAACCCGTCACCCAGCCACAGCGGGATGCCCGACGCTTCGATCCGGGCGACTGCGGCGATTTCCTCGGGCGTATGCGGATCGCCCGCCTTGCGGATGAAGATGGCCGCGATCCTGCCGGGGAAATCTGCGGCAAGATGCGAATATGCGACAAGATCGCCTTGCGTATCGTCGCCAATCAACGCGAATCTCATTTCGGGATATGTCGCCAGCAAGCCTTCTGCGGCCAGTCGCTTGTGCACTCCGTGACCGGCTGACCCCAGCGTGGCGCGGTCGAAAGCCCAGTCGCGCAACTGGATCGGCCCCAGCGGCAGCCCTCGCGATTCCATGAACGACACGAGATAGGAAAACAGGTTCCACGGGCTAGACGACACATAGAAGAACGGTCGGTACGGCGCGGGCAGGCGCTGCCCGGCATCGGCATCGGGCCGAGTTGGAACAGCGCCCGCCAGGCGCCCGTAAAGCGCGCCTGCATGCGGCACTTCGGAACGGTCGCCGGGCATCGTCGCCAACAACCGCCGCCAATTGCGCATGACCTTTCGCGGCCCGCCGGTGATCCCCGTTTCGATGATCGTGTCGTCGATGTCGGAAATCACGCCAAGCGTCACATCATGGCCGGGCGCAAGAACGTAACCGTCGGCACTTTGCGGCCCGTCGCGATTGATCCATTCGAAACGCACCGTTTCCCATGCCGTATGCGCAGGTCGGCCCCAATCGTTCAGTTCGACATCGAACCGAGCATAGCCTTCGTCATCACCGACAGCATCGTGTCGGGTCTGGGTTCCGTCGGGAGCGCCGAGAACCAACGTGACGGGAAGCCCGCCATGTTCGCGGGACGCAAATTGCGACCACAACGCGCGGAACTTCGCAATGTCGGACCGGTGCTCCCAGCTTGGCGGCGGGGCGCGCAGGGCGCGGGCTGTTATCGTCAATCGGTCGGCATTGCGAAAGCCGAAAAACGGAAAGACGCTGGGCGGATGTCCGAAACGGGTCATGCCATGCCAACGACCCGATGGCCGATTGGTGCCACCTGAATTATCCGGGCCGAAGCGCGGCTTTCGGGTCAGCGATCCTCCAGCTTGTCCGCAGCGCGCTTCATCAGCGCCGGATCGAACGGCACTTCGCCCAGCAGCACGACATTGCCCGATGTCATCCGCCGGGCCATCAGCAAGGTGAATTCGGGACCGTCCGGCGCCACTTCGTCGAACCCATTCGGGCTCATCGCGCGAAGGCGGCGCGACAGCGGGGCAGGCAGTGGATCGGTGCGTAGTTCGGCTTCTTCGGAACCGGGGGCCAGCACGCTGGTCAGGTCGGCCGCAAGCTTGTGACCCAGTTGCGGGTCGACGACTTCTTTCCAGTTAAGCACGCCGTAGATGTGGTCGATCGTGCGGTCGTCGCTGGAAAACGGCAACAGAATCCCGCGATAAACGATCAGCCTGCCGGCGCGATTGACGAATTCCGCTTCGAACCCGATCGGCGACTGACGCGCAAGGATCTGGATGTAATGATCGGTGATTCGCGAAATCAGCGAACCTGCGGGAACGTCGGATAGCTGCCCGGCAAAGCCGATCCGGCCCACGCCGCATTCATCCGCCAGCCGCGCGCCAAGGTGCACCACGACCGGATCGTCGATCCCGGCTGAAAAATCGAGCATCAGCGCATATTCGCCGAAATCATGGTCGCCGGTCGCATCGAGATGGCGAATGTCGGGAAAGTTGCGGTCGGCCAGCAATTCGGCCCACAGGTTATAAGCGCGAACCTGCATCCTGCGCTCATCCTGACCGATGGCGGGTGGCGGGGATTGCACTTCGGGTTCTGTCGGAGGCGGCACGAGAAAATCGACGTCTTCGTCGCTGCCGGGAAGATCGAACGCACCGTATCCGTGCCTGCGCCAGCTATCTGCCAGGGCGCGGAAGCCGCCTCTTGGTGAATCCATGACCATTCCCACGATCGGTTCCGGGAATATCCCGGAACAGGGGGGCATTATGGTCGAAAACGGTAAACAGCTTCTTAAAACCAGCCGTTTCGAGGCCTGCCGGATCAGCCTCTCGATTCAACGACTTGCGCATCGATTGCCCGACCGCGAGCCGCGTCCGCTCGGGCAAGGCACTTCTCGGCTTGGTAAAGATGCAGCAGCTCCACCATCTTGCCGTCGATGCGCAAGGCGCCCTTGCCGGCGTTGGCGGGGTCGGCAAACGCTGCCACTATCGTCTGCGCTTCGTTCACTTCTGCATCGCCCGGCGAAAAGACGCGGTTGGCAGAATCGATCTGCTTTGGATGGATCAGCGTCTTGCCGTCGAAGCCGCCATCGCGCGCCTGTTCACACTCGGCGATGAAGCGCGCTTCGTCCTCGATCGAATTGCACACGCCATCCAGCACGATCATGCCATGCGCGCGCGCCGCGATCACGGCTTGCGTCAACACCGGCTGGAATGCCGCGCGTCCCGGCAATTGCGCAATGCCCGTATCCTTGGCGAGATCGTTGAGGCCGAGGACGAAGCCCGCCAGCGGCGTTTGCCGGGCGCTGGCCGCGATTTCAGCAAGGTTGAGAACGGCCAGCGGCGTTTCGATCATGACCCATAACGCCACGTCGGCCGCGATCCCGGCATCGCGCATTGCTTTCGCGAGGGCGGTGACATCGGAGGCGCTGTCGACCTTTGGGACCAGGATCGCATCGATCGGAACCCCGGCCAGTGATGCCAGGTCGTCCGCGCCCCATTCGGTGGCGAGCGCATTGGTCCGCACGACGCGATAGCGCGAACCGAAGCCGCCTTCGTGCATAGCGGCGGCGATCGCGGCGCGGGCTTCTGCCTTGGCCTCCGGCGCGACGGCATCCTCTAGATCCAAAACGACCGCATCGGCGGGAAGGGTGCGCGCCTTGGCGATCGCGCGAGCGTTCGATCCCGGCATGTAGAGTACGGAACGCAGGAGAAGCGGCTGGGTCAATTCGAAGCCTTCCCTAAAGGATGTATCGCATCTTGATCGGCTGGCTGATGTCGTCTTCGCCCACTTCGAACGCGGCGGCGGAAAACGGCGGCGGACCCATCCGGACGGGGGCGTCGCGGGAAAAGCCGAAGCCTTCCCTGGGGATCATCAGCGCCTTGTCGATCTTGCCGTTGCTGTTTTCGTCATGCAGCAGCGCGATGGCATAGCGGCCCGGCACGACATTGCGGAACGTAAAGGCCTTCGCCTTTCCCGCCGGCACGGTCATGTCGAGCCCGCCAGGTCCGCTGCAATCGGGAAACGCCGCCTTTTCATGCGCGAGGCATGCGGAAACCAGCCCGTTGGCCGATCGCATGTTGCTGACCATGACTGTCACGTCCGCCCCGACCGGCGGAGTTGCGCCAAGCAGGGGAACCGCTGCCAGCGGCAGCAATATACGTGTCGAAAATATCATCGTCCGTCCCATCCCGGCTTTGCCAATCCCGCGTCGGTACCACAGATTCGATCCCACACGCGGAAGTAAAGGCCGTAATTGCATCGATATTTCTCGTGGTGAAGCTGGTGATGACTTGCCGTTATCAGCCATTGTCCTAAGCGCGAATGAACAAGCGCGCGCGGAAAAATCTCCCACCCCATGTGGTTCGTCACGCCCATGATGGTCATGATGGTAAGGACAAGGCCCAGCACGGCGATGTGGATGGGCACCAGAAACACCAGCGCGGGGATGACCACGGCACCCGTCAACGCCTCGATCGGGTGGAACGCCATGGCTGCCCATGCGGTAGGCGGGCGGCTGGCATGGTGCACCGCGTGCGCGATGCGAAACGGGCGCGGCGCATGCATCCAGCGATGGGTCCAGTAGAACCAAGTGTCGTGCGCGAACATGTAAACGAACAGCGAAACCGGCAGCCACCATAGCGGAAATTCGCCGATATCGGTGTAGATGCGGGTCCAGCCACGCTCCCGCCAGCCCCATGCGACGATCCCCGCGGGCACACCGTAGATCGCGGCCGACAGCAGCGACCAGCGGATTTCCGCACCGATTTGCGGGCCAAGCTTGTCGTAAAGGCCCGGCCGAACCGAACGCGTCGCCAGCGCGAACCCGCCACTGGACAGAACATAGCGCACCGCGACGATCACTGTCATCGCGGCCGCAGAGCCGATTGCGGCGAACCAGGCAGGGTGATCGAGGCTTTCAAGCATGGCGCAGGCCAATACCGGCAAAGCGGTCGCGGGAAAAGCGCCGTGGAGTTTTTAGGGGCGCAGCAAGTTCATTGACCCGCCAATTCGCCGCCCCATGTCGCGCAATGAGGGTCGCCGTCCACTTGCCTTCGCCGCAAAGCGCAGCGCGCCAATCGCTCCACTTCCACCTTGCGGCGGGCGGCGGCCAATTTCAGCAGCGGGGCCGGGCGCAGGATTTCCGCGTCGTAGCTGTCCGCGACGATCACGCCGCAACGGTCCGGGTGAAAATCGGCGGTGTCGAGGCACTGCCGGTCGAGATTGGGCGAAAGCCCCCAGTAAAATCGGTCGCAATGGTCGAGATAGTCGGTCCATTTGCCGTCGCTCATCAGGTCGGCGCGCGAAACCTTGATCTCCACGATCACGACCTGCCCGCGCGAATCGACACCCATCAGGTCGGCGCGGCGCCCACCGACAAGCGGCATTTCGGTAATGGTCCAGATGCCGTTACGCGCCAGTAAGCGCCCGATGCCCCGTGCCACCGCACTGGCGCCCGCCAGAGCAACGCCGCCAATGCCATCGTTCACGCGTGGATCGGATGAAGCGCGAAGCGGCAAGGCATGAACAGAATCGACCATGCCTGCGATAGTACGGAACGAAATGGGAACACTGCAAGCCCGAAATGACGTGCCCGTCGGAAAATGCCCCTTGTCAGGCGGCCAGGTCCTGCGGCGTTTCGTGACCCGCCAACAATGCGTGGCGTTTCCTTTCGAACCGCGACAGCAAGGCCTTGGCCGCAACCTTGGCTTCTGCTCCGTTTTCCCGCGCGCGCAGGATCGCGAACAGGCCCTGCGTCATCATCGTGCACAGGTCCTCTGTCTCCGCGAGGATTATCAATACGTCGCCGTCAGGCAGGCCGACGGGATAAAGGCTCATGACCCGTTCCGCCCCGGAACCATCGCGGCCAAGCATTCTGGCAATGGCATCGGCGGCCTGGTGCATGGCCGTCCAGCGGGCGGCGAGGACATCTTCCTCGCACCCGATCGGGTGTCCGGCATCGTCAACGGGAAACTCTTGCATCATGCTCATGTCGAGCAAGGTCGCATCTTCGGATTGAAAAAACCCTAACGCGCCGCTCAGGGCTGTAAAAACACTGGCAAGCGGTCGGAGCCCCTGCTAGGTGCCTGCCCCGTTCCGCATGGAACCGCGCATCCGTAGCTCAGCTGGATAGAGCGCTGCCCTCCGAAGGCAGAGGTCACAGGTTCGAATCCTGTCGGGTGCACCATTTTTTCGATGCCCTGCGCGCGCTTTGACTGCCGCATCGGGTTGGCGGTCGGCGCTGCGTTCAGCTGGCCAGAATCGTGCCGAGCCTTGCCGTCAACGATCCATCATCGTCGCCAGTGCCCACCGCACGGCGGGCATTGGCCCTTGCCTGTCCGCGCTCGCCCATTTTCCAGTGCAGGCGGGCGGCCAGCAACAGGGCTTCGGCATGGTCTGGTTCGTGCGTGTCCAGTACGGCCAGATGGCTAAGTGCTTCGGTATTGCGGCCGACTTTGGCCATCGTGCGAGCGAGGGTCAGCCTTGTCCATCCGTCGCCGGGCTCCAGCATCGCCAGAGTGTCTAGCGTGGTTATCGCATCTTCGATCGCGCCGCTGGCCAGTTGCAACCGAGCCAGCCGCCTGAGCAGCGTCGTGTCCTGTGGCGCGGTTTCGCGTTGGCGACGGCACAGTTTCAGGCCGCGCGCCAATTCGCCCCATGATTGCAGGTGCGACGCTGTCCGCACTGTTAGCGCGGGACAATCGGGGGCAAGTCGCTCCACCAATGCTACGAATGCCTTGAGATCGTCCTCGTCCCGTTCGCGATGAACCCTGATCATCGCGGCGAGCAGTATTTCGGGCCGCGATGCCCCCTGTTCGCGTAGCCATGTGAACAGGTCTTCGGCGAGCGCATCATGCTGTGGATGCGTGGCGAGAATCGACGCGGCATCGAAGATCCAGTCGGCTTGCATCGCGGCATGGTCCCGGTCCAGGCTTGCGAACTGCAGCGCATGGGCCGCCGCATCGGCCATGCGAGCCTGCCGCTTCAGCACGCGGATCGCGGCGTTCTGGATGGCGGGATTAGCGGATCGGATCGCGGCATCCGCATTTGCGTCATAGATCCGGGACGCCGCATCGTATTGCTGGCCTTGGACCAGATTGGCCATGCGCATCAGTTCATCGGCGCTTCGGGCTCCGTCTCGCCCACCTTCACTTTCGTCAGGCACGTAGGCGCCCATAACGTGCTGCATGATCCGTGCGATGAAGGCAGAATTGACGTGGAGCAGATCGTCGTCCCAGACTTCCGGCCTGCGCGTCAGCGTGGCGATTTCGTAGGACGGGAAATAGTCGACGGCATCGTGTTCGGCGCTGACTTCGCCCGCGACGGCGCGCAAGACCGCCTTCGACTGCGCATTGGCGACGATCACGTCATCTGCCGTGAATGTACGGGCGAGCGCATTGGGGGAAGTGGTCAGCAACACGCGCCGGCCGCGTTCGGTCAAAAGTGTCACGCTGAGGTCGGTGAAATGCTTGCAATCGGCAAAGGACAATCGGGCAAAACCGAACCGTTCGCGGTCGGGCAACCGGATCCATGCCGGGTCGAATTCCACATGGGATCGGCTCACCTCGTCCCACCAGGCCTCTATCAGGCCGAGCGTTACGATCGCGACATCGGCGACGAAGGCCCCGCGGAAGTGGGCATAAAGCGCTCGCCGCGCTTCTCGCGCCGTTTCCAGCGTGGCGCCGCTCGCGTGCTCGGTCTTTTCCCAAAGGTCGACGAAGTGATCCGGTCTGATTTGCAGCAAGAGCGGATCGATGTCCGCATCTCTGACCGTGTCGTCGCGATCGAGGATGCGGGCGACCCATTGCAATTCCTGCCAGATGGCGGCTGGGGTGTACCGGTTCCGCTGGCTTTGCCCGGCCTGTTCCGCGCCAAGCACATCGTATCCATCGAGCGAAAGGCGCCGCGCGATATCCTGCGCAAAACAGCTTCCCATTGCGAAAAACGTCTGGTCACGGGAAAAACGGAACGATGGCGAAACGCGTGGCCAGCATTCGGGCTCAAGGCGGTTGTCATCGCCGCGCCCCAACATCCGGCCAAATCGGTTTGCCCGCGCCTGTGCGAAGGCCGCCTTGGCCGAAATACGATCGTTCATGGCAAAGGGGGATGGCAAGCGGTCAGCGATTTGTCCAGTTGCCTGTCAACTGGCGCCCTGATTCGATCTTGTGCCGGTTGCTCGGGCTGTTATCCGGTCACGAGCTCCGAACAACCGGTGGCTTTTAAAGCGAGAAACCAGACGTGACCGAACGCAATTCCGAACATCCCATTGACGAGGCCTTCCTCTCCCGCTGGTCGCCGCGCGCGTTCGATGGTTCGACCATCGACGAAGCGGACCTGTTCACCATCATGGAAGCAGGACGCTGGGCACCTTCGGCATCCAATTATCAGCCATGGCGGTTTCTTTACGCCCGGCGCGGCGATGCGTTCTGGGACGATGCGATGTCGCTGCTGATACCGTTCAACCAGGGTTGGGCCCACAGCGCTTCGGCGCTGGTCTTCATCGTATCGGATGAATTGACGCGTGGGCCAAAGGGCGATGCCCCGAACCACAGCCACAGCTTCGATTGCGGGACCGCATGGGGCTTCATGGCGATGCAGGCGTTACAGATGGGCTTTTACACCCACGGCATGACCGGGCTCGAATTCGATAAGGCACCGGGTACGCTGAACCTGCCGGCCAATTTCCGGCTTGAGGCGGCATTTGTCATCGGGCGCAGGGGCTCGCCCGAAACCCTGCCCGACGGCCTGCGTGAGCGGGAAACGCCCAACCAGCGTCGACCACTGGCAGAATCGGTGATCAACGGCCCGATGACGCCGGTCTGCTGAGCGGACGCTTTTCCCGCCTAGACGAGAGCCATCAGGCTCGCGTTGCCGCCTGCCGCGGTGGTATTGATCGAGGTCGACACTTCCTCGCGCAGCCATGCCTGACAATAGAGGCCCTTGGCGTCGGGCGACTGGATGAGGGGAATCGGTCCGTCCATTGCAGCGATGCGTTGCAAAAGGTCGGGGGTTGGCCGTTCGACGAGCACCGCGGCCCAGCGATTGGTCCGCGGCAGCGCGTCGCGCGCCAGCCCCTCGCCGCGTCCCTCGCCCCGAAAACCTAGCACGGTGACCCGTCCGCCCGCGGCTTCGACAGCGGCAAGCTGTGCCGAAAGACCCTCGGCGGTGTCCGGAATGACGAGGATTTCGCCGCGCGGATGAAGCGCGTAGATGTTGCGCTCACCCACCGGACCGGGAAGCTCGACCGGCGTGTCGGGCAGGTCGACCGCGCATCCGCCGCGCACCAGCCGCGACAGGTAAAGCGGTCCGCCCGCCTTTGGCCCGGTACCCGAAAGCCCGCAGCCACCAAACGGCTGGACGCCGACGACCGCACCGATGGTGTTGCGATTGACATAGACATTGCCGACCGCGATCCGCCGCGTCACGCCGCGCACCGTATCGTCGAGCCGGGTGTGCAGGCCGAAGGTCAGGCCATATCCGGTGGCGTTGATCGCATCGACCAGCTTGAAAAGATCCCTGCGCGCGAACCGCACGACGTGGAGCACGGGGCCGAACACTTCGCGGCCCAATTGCGCCATGTCGTCGATTTCGATGATCGTCGGCGCGACGAACGTGCCCTTCGCGGTTTCGGGGGGCAGGGCCAGCCGCTCCACCCCGCATCCTGCCGCTGCCATCGCGGCGACGTGCGTTTCGATCGTGTCGCGCGCCTCTGCCGTGATGACGGGGCCGATGTCGGTGCACAGCCGATCGGTATTGCCGATGCGCAATTCGTGCAGCGCGCCGCGGATCATCGCCAGCTGACGGTCGGCGATATCGTCCTGAAGGCACAGCACGCGCAGCGCCGAACAGCGTTGCCCCGCGCTGTCGAAAGCGCTGGCGACGACATCGGCGACGACTTGTTCGGCAAGGGCCGACGAATCGACGATCATTGCGTTCTGCCCGCCGGTTTCGGCGATCAGCGTGATCGGGCTGCCGTCGGGCGCGATGCGTTTGGCCAGTTCGCGCTGGATGATCTTGGCCACTTCAGTCGATCCGGTAAACATCACGCCCGCCGTCTGTGGCGCGGCGACCAGCGCCCCGCCGACATCGCCCGCGCCGGGAACCAGCTGCAGCACTTTTGGCGGCACTCCCGCGTCGTGCAGGATGCGAACCGCCTCTGCCGCGATGAGCGGGGTTTCCTCTGCCGGCTTGGCCAGCACCGGGTTGCCCGCGACCAGCGCGGCGGCGACCTGGCCGGTAAAGATCGCAAGCGGGAAATTCCACGGGCTGATGCACACGACCGGACCGATCGGTTGCGTGCCCGCCAGCGTGGTTCGCGCCTGCACTGCGTAATAGCGCAGGAAATCGACCGCCTCGCGCACTTCGGCGATGGCGTTCGCGGCACTCTTGCCCGCTTCGCGCATGGCAAGGCCCATCAGACGCGGCATCGCGGCTTCCATCGCGTCGGCCGCGCGGGTCAGACAGGCGGCGCGATCGTCAATTGGCGTTGCGGCCCATGCTTGGGCCACGCTGGCCGCGACCGTTGCCGCGAATTGCGCATCGCGCGGCAGGGCAAAGGCGGCATGACCGACCACGTCCGCATGGTCGGCCGGATTGCGTAGGGCGCGCGCGGTGCGTTCGTTTTCCAGGCCGGGAATCATCGGCTCCGCACGCCAAGTTTCGCCCGCCGTGGCCCGCAACGCATCGCCAAGGCCCGCCAGCACGGCTTCGCTGGCAAGGTCCATGCCGGCGGAATTGGCGCGGTCCGGAAACAGGTTGCGCGGCAATGCGATCACCGGGTGCGGCGACCCGAACGGTTCTATGGCGCGAGCATCGCGCGCCGGATCCGACGCGAGTTCGGCCACGCTGATGTCTTCGTCGAGGATGCGGTGTACGAAGCTCGAATTCGCGCCGTTTTCCAGCAATCTGCGGACGAGATAGGCCAGCAGCGTTTCGTGCGTGCCGACCGGGGCATAGATGCGGCAGGGGCGCTGCAACGGTTCGACGACCTGTTCGTAAAGCGGTTCGCCCATGCCGTGCAGGCACTGGAACTCCCAGTCGCCGGTGGTGAAATGCGGACCGGCAAGGTGATAGATCGCGCTCAACGTCTGGGCATTGTGGGTTGCGAATTGCGGGAACACGACATCGCGATTGGCCAGCAGCTTTCGCGCGCAGGCGAGGTACGACACGTCGGTATGCACCTTGCGCGTAAAGACCGGAAAATCGGCCAGCCCATCGACTTGCGCGCGCTTGATCTCGCTGTCCCAATACGCGCCCTTGACCAACCGGACCATGATGCGACGGTCCGAACGGCGGGCGAGGTCGACCAGCCAGTCGATGACGAAGGGGCAGCGCTTGCCATATCCCTGCACCACGAAGCCCAGCCCGTTCCATCCGCCCAGCGCATCGTCGAAGGCAAGGCTTTCGAGCAGGTCGAGCGAGATTTCGAGCCTGTCGGATTCCTCCGCGTCGATATTGAACCCGATGTCGTACCCCTTGGCCAGCAGCGCCAGTTCGCGCACGCGGGGCAGCAGTTCGCCCATCACGCGAGCGACCTGCGCGCGCGAATACCGGGGGTGGAGCGCGGACAGCTTGATCGAAATCCCCGGCCCCGCATGGATGCCGCGTCCCGCCGAAGCCTTGCCGATGGCATGGATCGCGCGTTCGTAATCGGCGTAATAACGGTCGGCATCGTCCGCCGTCGTCGCCGCTTCGCCCAGCATGTCGTAGCTATAGGCAAAGCCCTTGGCTTCCATCCGACGGGCGCGCTTGAGTGCTTTGGCGATTGTCTCGCCCGTCACGAACTGTTCGCCCATAAGCTCCATCGCCAAGTCGACGCCGCGCCGGATGACCGGTTCGCCTGCCCGCGCGACAAGCCGGGTGAGGGCAGAGGACAGGCCCCCTTCTTTCACGCTACCGCTGTTGTTGACGCTCGACGTCAGCTTGCCGGTGACGACCAATCCCCAAGTCGCGGCATTGACGAACAGCGACCGCCCGTCGCCCAGATGCGCCTGCCAGTTGCCCGGGGCGATCTTGTCACGGATCAGCGCATCGCGCGTCGCATCGTCGGGAATGCGCAGCAACGCTTCGGCAAGGCACATCAGCGCGACGCCTTCCTGACTGTCGAGCGAGTATTCCTTGACCAGATCCTCCACCCCGCCGCGCTGCCCCGACTTGCGCAGCGATTTCACCAGCCGTTCGGTCAGAGCCGCGATCTGCGGCGCCATCGCCGCGGGCGGAGTGGCCGCGTCGATCAGGTCAGCCATGCATTCCGGTTCCGGCCTGCGTGTGGCGGCGGTGATGGCTTGGCGCAATGGCGTTGCGGGACGGGCAGCGGGTGCGAACCCGACAAAGGGCGTGGGAGCGGTCATGCCAGCACAATATAGCGCAAGGTCGAAAGGCAGATTATCCTATAAGGTGGCAGAAAATTACCCTACTGACTTATTAATTGCGTCTCAAAGGGCGAAACGGATGGCAAAAGTACCTGAAAAAGACGAAATGGATTCCTTCGACCGCAAGATCGTAGCCGCGCTTGCCGCTGACGGGCGGATGTCGGTAACCGATCTTGCTCGCACCGTCGGCCTGTCGAAAACCCCGTGCCAGGTCCGGCTGCGACGCTTGATCGACAACGGTGCGATTCGGGGATTCACGGCCATTCTCGACCATGCGCGGCTGGGATTGGATCACGTCGCCTTTGCCGAGGTCAAGCTGTCCGACACCCGCGAGAAGGCATTGGACGAATTCAATGCCGCCGTGCGCCGCATTCCGGAAGTCGAGGAATGCTACATGATCGCCAGCAGCTTCGATTACCTGCTGAAAGTGCGGACCGCGAATATTCGCCGTTATCGCGAAGTGCTGGGCGAAAAGATATCGAGCCTGCCGCATGTGGCCAGCACGTCGACATTCGTCGCGATGGATGCGATCAAGGAGGCGACGCGGCCCCGCGTGCCGCGCGAAAGTCAGATCACGCCGTAGCGCATGCCCTTTGCCACCGCTTCGGGCAGGTTTTGCGCGTTCAGCTTTTGGCGGATGCTGCGCAAGTGCACGTCCACGGTCGGCACCGACAGGTTGAAGCGAAAACCAATCTGGTCGCGCATCTCTCCCCTTGCCACCATCGCCAGCACGTCTTTTTCACGCGCGGTCAGGGTGTGGCCATATCCATCGGCCAAGGCTTCCAGTCGAGGTTTGACGACTTGAAGCATGGCAAAAAACGCGACCTTTATTTCGCCCAGTCGTTCATTGGCGACACCCGCGGCGTTCTTGTCGCCACCCAGCGCGATCCCGAAGTACCGCTCTCGCCCGGAATTCGGATTGAGCGGGGATTTGCCGATAAAGGCCAACCCGTCCTGCAATCCTGCATCGCCAGCCGCCATGATCATGGCGTTTGAATCGCGATAGTTGTCGGGCAGCGTGGTCAAGGCGGGCAAGCCGATGCGAAACGTCGACTCCGGGTTTTTGGGCGTCAGAAGTTCGCCGGCACGAAGGACGAAATCGCTCCGGTTCCATCCGCGCGCAAAATATTCCTCGATGAAGCAGCCGGGCATGTTCGCCCCGCCGAACGCATCCATGTCCCCCTTGCCATCGGCAATTTCGAATGTACCGAAATTGGCGAATTCCACGCCGATTCTGTGCAGGTAATTGTAGAACAGAGCAATGGCGCGATCGGCTTTTGTTTCGCCCGAATCAACACCCGATGCGACCTGAAACAATCCGGTCATGAAATCTTCAAGATCGTTCGATCGCCAACCCGAAGGCATCTTGAAAATCCCCTGGCGGCACGACTGTATACTTGGCGATCGGCACTTCATCGCAGATAATGGCAAACTGTCGCAAAATGCAAAATAATTGTTTGCGAAAATATCTCTCGTACTAATTCAGCGAGGGATATTTCGTTTGCGCGTCTTGCACGGACGGTTGGCCGACCTCGTGAAATCAGACGACAAGCTGGCGGCAATGGTCCAGCCACGCCAATTCGCGGGGGATGACGATCTCGTGTCCCGACTGGCTTCGCACTCGTGCGGCAGCGGCCGTCGACCGAGCAAGGAAAAGGGCCGGATTGTCGATCATCCGCGCGATCTGGTCTGCGAGCCCCGCGGCGTCGTCGGCACCGGCCAGCCCTGCGCAATCCGCATCGACATATTCGGGCACGGCGCAAACAGTATTGGTGATGGGAACGAGCCCCGACGCCATCGCTTCGTCACGCGAGACCCCTTGGGTATCGAGCCGGGTGGGCACGAGGAACATGCCATGGTCGCGGTGCATCCGAGCGATTTCCTGCTGCCGCAGGAAACGCCGCTCGATGGTCACGTTGGCAAATTGGCGAAGCGGGGCGAGCGTGTCGTCGAACAGCGGGCCATCGCCCACGAACGTGAAGCGCATGGCGCTGAAATCGGGCCGTCTCGACAGCAGGTGCACGGCTTTCACCGCCATGTCGTTGCCGTAGGTCACGGCATCGTAGGGGCGGATCGACAGGATGCGATAGCGATGCGCAGCTGTCTTGGCGTGGTGCACGAACAGGCTGGTGTCGATGGGATTGGGAATGACGGCGATCCGATCCCGCTGCAATGTACTGGGCGCAAGATCGCGTTCCATCATCCCGATTGAACACTCGGACACAAACGTCAGCGACAGTTCGTCGGGCCACGGGGCCAGTGTTTCGCGCCAGAAAGCAGCCCTGTGCTCCACTGCCGCCAGCGCCCCGTCGCGCTCGTCATGGGGGCGGCAATTCGCCTTGGCGCGGAAGAAGTCGGGAATTTCCGATCCGTGGAGCCAGCCACAAACCGGCCATTTCCCGTATAGCGATCGCAGGGCGGGCCAGATCGATTCGTCCGGGCCATGCACCGCCACGACGTCCGGCGAAAACCCCGTCACCGCTGCGGCAAAATCGGCCAGCGTTACGGTGTGGCATTCGACGCCATCAAAACTGTGCTGTCCTGTCGTCGCGCCGAGCCGGATGACCTTTACCGCGTGGCCGGCGGCGAGATAGGCGACGACCCGGCGATGGACGAAGGGGTATTGGTAAAGGTTGTCCTCGCTCGGGTAGGAACGCGTCAGCAGCGCGATGCGCAAGGCAGCCTCCTGCAAGGATCGACCTGAAACGCTATCCCCGTGGCGATCCCCATGAGAATCAAAGCCGCATGTCGCTGTCCTGCGCGTCGAATACTGCCTTTACGTCGAACAGGACATGCTGCGGGCGACCGAAAGTGCGGAAATGCGCAGCCCCCTTTTCGCGGAAGACGTCATGGCCAACGGTCAGCACGATCCCGTCGTAAGCGCCGGTGTCAGGCTTTGCCATCAGGTCGATGCCGTATTCGGCTTTTGTCGCGTCGATGTCGGCCCACGGATCGTGGACATCGACAGTGCAGCCAAACCCTTCGAGTTCGCGCACCACGTCGATCACGCGCGAATTGCGCACGTCGGGGCAGTTTTCCTTGAACGTGAACCCGGCGACCAGAATGCGCGCGCCGTCGACGTGAATGCGCCGCTTCAACAGCTTTTTCACTGCCTGTTGCGCGACATAGGCGCCCATGCCGTCGTTCAGCCGACGTCCGGCCAGCACGATTTCGGGGTGATATCCGATCTCGGCCGCCTTGTGCGTCAGGTAATAAGGATCGACGCCGATGCAGTGCCCGCCGACAAGGCCGGGGCGGAACGGCAGGAAGTTCCACTTCGTCCCCGCCGCGTCGAGCACGTCGTTCGTGTCGATGTCGAGCAGGTGGAACATGATCGCCAGTTCGTTGACCAGCGCGATATTCAGATCGCGCTGCGTGTTCTCGATCACCTTGGCCGCTTCGGCGACCTTGATGCTTTTGGCAGGATAAGTGCCTGCGGTGACGATACGGGCATAAAGCGCATCGACGCGGGCCAGCGCTTCGGGCGTGGAGGCGGAGGTGACCTTCACGATGTCGGGCAGACGGCGGGTCTTGTCGCCAGGATTGATGCGTTCGGGCGAATAACCGACGAAAAAGTCGCGGTTGAGCTTCAGTCCCGATTCCTTTTCAAGCACCGGGACGCACCGTTCTTCGGTGCAGCCGGGATAGACGGTCGATTCATAAATGACCGTGTCGCCCTTTTTCAGTGATGCGGCCACTACCTTCGAGGCGCCGGTCAGCGCGCGCAGGTCGGGGCGCTTTACCGCATCGATCGGGGTCGGCACCGCGACGATGAAGATGTTGCACTCTTTCAGGTCTTCGGGTTCGGACGAAAAGGTGAGCTGCGTCGCTTCGGCCAATTCCGCCTCGCTGACCTCTAGCGTGTCGTCGCGGCCGTCGCGGAGGGCATCGATCCGGCGTTTCTGGATGTCGAACCCGATGCAGGGCATGACCTTGCCGAATTCCACCGCCAGCGGCAGGCCGACATAGCCTTGCCCGATGACCGCGACGCGCGCGTTATCCAGCCATTGTTGGACAGATTTCGTCATGGCATCACTTCCCGTAATAATCGCGGAACCAGGTCACGAACCGCGCAATACCTTCGCGGAACGGCATGGCAGGCGCATAACCAGTCAGCCTGCGAAGTAAAGACGCGTCGGCCCAGGTCGCGGGCACGTCCCCCATCTGCATCGGCATGTAGTTGCGGATTGCCTCTATCCCCAACTCCTGTTCGATGGCGTCGATGAAATCGAGCAGGCGGACCTTTTCGCCGTTGCCGATGTTCACGACCCGGAACGGCGCGACGGGCGACAGGCTATCGGTCGGATCGAGCTCGGCCCCTGCTTCGGGGCGCACGGGCGGCACGTCGATCAGCAGGCGAATGCCCTTCACCAGATCAGAGACGTAAGTGAAGTCGCGGTGCATCTCGCCATTGTTGTAGATGTCGATCGGCCGCCCTTCGAGCATGGCGTCCACGAACTTGAAAAGCGCCATGTCGGGTCGGCCCCACGGGCCATAGACGGTGAAGAAGCGGAACATCGTCACCGGCAGGTTCCACAGATGGGCATAGGAATGCCCCATCGATTCGTTCGCCTTTTTCGTCGCGGCATAGAACGTCAGCGGGGTTTCGACCCGTTCGGTTTCATTGAACGGCATGTCCTCGTTCGCGCCATAGACCGAAGAGGTCGATGCCATGAGCAAGTGCCCGACGCCCAGTTCGCGCGCGACTTCCATCACGTTGAACGTGCCGATCAGGTTGGATTCGACATAGGCGCGCGGGTTTTCGAGGCTGTAACGCACGCCCGCCTGCGCCGCGAGGTGGACGATCGCGTCGGGCCGGAATGCCTGTGCCACCTCCAGCATCGTGGCGTGATCCTCCAGCATCGCTTCGGTCGCCGAAAAGTTCGGGTTCTGCTTCAGCATCTGCAACCGGCGGCGTTTCAGGTTGACGTCGTAATAGTCGGTCATCCCGTCATAGCCGTGGACGATCAGCCCTTCTTGCAACAACAGTTGCGAGAGGTGGAAGCCGATGAAGCCGGCCGCGCCGGTCACCAGCACGCGCCGAAAGGGGGCAGTGTCGCTTTCGCTCATAATTCTTTCACGGGTTCGAGAAGCTTGGGCAGGGGAAGTGTCAGCCGTTCTCCGGCATGCGGATATGGCGCCAGACACCGCCGGCGAGGCGCAGGTTCTCCGGTTCCCCGGACAGGAACTCGCGCAAGTAATCGAGGAATGCGGCCTGCCAGCGTGGGACGTAATCGTTCACGTCTTCACCCGGTTCGGGGGCGGGCATGGGCTCCACGACGAAGCCGATCTTGTTGTTTTCCCAACGGGGCGCGACGAACATCGACGGCGTGCCAAGCCGGTGGACGAGCCGCGGGGCAAAGCTCGACATCGTGATGTGCTGCCCTTCGAACGGCACGCGCGGCGCCGACAGCGCGATCGCGCCGTCGATGGCGATGACGACGGCCTTGCCTTCGCCCAGCGTGCGCAGCGTCTGCCGGGCAACTTCGGCCCCCGTCTGGTCGCTGGTCGAAATCAGCCTGCGGCCATAAGCGGTGCGTACGCTGCCCGGCGTGGACGCGATCCAGCGCGATTCGATGCCCAGCAGTTCAAGCGCGAGTGGCCCGGCAAACATCGGCCCGATATGAGCAGAGGCGAGGATGACGCCTCGCGACTTGTCGATCTTGGACAGCGCTTGATCGGCCTGATCGAGATCGGCCAGTTTCAACATCGCTTCGTGAATCTGGTCGTCGCGGCATTCGATCCAGTCGATAATGTACTGGTCGGCGAGGTAGCCCCATTTGGCGCGCCGTTCCCATTCGGCGCGGTCGTCCTTCTTGTCCTTGCGCAAGGACCATGCCCATTCGAGGTTCGCGGCGGGCACCTTGTGCTTGTCGACCTTGGACCACAGGTTGTCGAAGCCGGCTTCGAAACTGTCGGACATGCGGCTGCGGCGCGCGTCTATGAAATTGTCGAACAGCGCGGCGGCTTCGTCCTTCTTGCCGGCAAGGCTCAGCGCTCCGGCGGCATAGCGGTGGAAATTGTGCGCTTCGGGATGCGATGGGAGCAGCTGCTTGAACTGCTCGGCCGCTTCTTCATACCGTTCCGACTGGCGCAGCGCGCGGGCATAAAGCGCGCGAATGCCATTGGAATTGGGCGCAAGCTTCAGCGCCTTGGCCAGCACCGGCACCGCTTCGCGTTCGCGCCCGGCGCGCAGCAGGGCGAACCCCATCTTGCGCAGCGCACGCGGATCGCGGCCGTCGGCTACTTTGGAATTGCGCATCATGTCGATGATCTTGTCGAGCCGCTCGGGGGTCTGGTCCTCGCTTTCGATCATCGCCTGCGCCAGCGTTTCGTCGAGCTTGCCGCCGGCGACGCCGAGGCTCGCGTACTTTTCGCCCGCCGCTTCGGCATGGGCCGGCAGCCCGGCTTCGACATAGGCGGCGACGACGGCGGCGGCGGCCTGCGGCGTGGTGACGCCCTTCGCCTCGATCGCTTCGGCCAAAGGCACGATCGCATCCTCGCGCCCATCGCGTTTTAGCGAGAGGATGACCATCTGGGTGAGCGCGATATCGTTCGCCGCATCGGTGCCGAGAGAGGTTGCATGGTCAGCCGCCGCAGTGATTTGACCCGCTTGCACCAGCAGTTTCAACAGCGCGGCATGGCCCGGCCAATCGCACGGATCGAGCGTGAGCAACCTGCGCGCATCGCGCAAGGCAGGTTCGAAACGCTTGTCCCGTCCGTGAAGGCTGGCACGCAGGCGAAGTTCCTCGATGCTGTCCGCACCGCTCGCGATCATCTTGTCGAGCACGGCGGTCGCGTCGTCATGACGCTTGGCGCGCATCAATTCCTTGACCACCATGGCCAGCAGCATGGCGCGTTCGGGCGCGACATGCTCGATCTCGCCGAACAGCTTTATCCCGCTTTGTACCTTGCCCGAACGGATCAGCGCGATGGCCAGCCGTACCCGGGTGGCGCGGTCGTCCTTCGCCGCGCGAGAGGGGAGCGCGCGATAGAATTCGACCGCCCGCAGCCATTGGCCGCGATCCAGCATCGCGTCCATCGTCGCGACATTGTCGGTGTCCGTCACTTCCACCGGCTGCGCGCCTCGTCCATCTGCCGCCTGCCAAGGCTTTCGGGCAATGCTCCCCGCGCGCGGAGCAAGGCGATGATGCCAAGAATGAGGAAGAATGCGAGGAAGGTTGGGACGATAATCTTCCACCAGTCGCGAACGTCGGGATTGTCGTTGGCCGTGATATCGACGATCAGGACGAAATAGCGCCGCTCCGCCAGGATGTGCAGCGATGCCTGCTGCAAGGTGTCGAGAGCGCCCTGCCATCGCGCAAGCGCGATTTCCTGCATCGTGTTGGCGTCTTCGAACGCACCGGCGGTCTGCGCCAGCGAACCGCCCTTGTCGCTGCTGAGCCGGTTGCGGTTGTCCTCGATCTGAGCGCGCAGTTCGGCGATGCGTGACTTCAGCGGCGGCAACAGCGGGCTGTCGACAAGGCCGTCGTCGGCCAGCGACTGCCGCTGACGCTCCGCCTCTGCCAATTGCAGTTCTAAGGCGCTGATCAACTGGTAGATGACGGCCGCGCTCTGTTCGGGGCTGATCTCACGCTGGCGGGTGCGGACGTCGCCGACTTTCGCACGCGCGCTCGTCAACTGGCGCTCCGCCGATTGCGCGTTCTGGTTCAGCCCGGCCATCTGGTCTTCTGCAATGCGCTGCGACGAATCGTTTACATGGCGCTCTGCCGCTTCAAGCAGACCCTTGCCAAAACGCACCGCGTCTTCGGGCGTGCGGGCCTGCACGGTCAGGCGCAGGATGCCTTCCTGGATGTCGATCGAAACCTTGACCCGCTTGCGATAGTAATCGAGCGAATTCGCATTGTTGCCCAGAACGCCGCCGGGACGGGTCAACGGGTCCATGTCATGAAAATGCGACATGTAACCGTATGTCCGTTCCATATACTGCATCATCGGGCGTGACAGGATGAAGGCGCGCGCCTTGAACGCATCGCTGATCGTCGTCGACGAACCGGGAAAGGCAATCAGCCCGGCGTTGGAGGACGATCCGCCCGACCCGCTGCTGGTCTGGACGGTAAAGGCCGCCTCGCCTTCGTACAGCGGCGTTGCGAAAAACGCGGCATAGGCGATGACGATGGCGATGGGGATGCCAAGGAAAATGGCGATCCGGCGCAAGATGCCGTCGCGCTTCGTCAGGCGCCGGCGATCGATTTCCGCGCGCAGCCGGTCCGTCGCGGTCAGCGGCTCGACCGGCTGCTCGTGCGCTGCCGGCTCCGTCGGGCGCGACCTTTCGGCCTTTGCTTCGGCCAGAATCGCTTCGATCTCTGCGGCATCGGTTTTCGCCGTGCCGGCGTCGGCCGGGCCGTGTTCCGGCCGCTTGGCCTGCCAGTTCTTGATACGGTCTTCGTTGGTCATCGTTGGCGGCCTTAGTCCTCAAGCGAGGTCGAAGAAAAGGAGATCGTCGCGATCACGGTCGATACGCTGCGCCGCGACATCGCTTCTGAGCGGCAAGGAATCCTGCTCTTCAAGCAGATACAGCAGCATTTCCTTCGCCTCTTCGAAATCGTCGCAAGCCGTGAAACCGCCATCTTCCATCACGTAGAAGCGATCGCAGACATCCTGCACGGCGCGGGGATTGCTGGTGAGGCACAGCAGACCGCTCGTCTGCAGGCGATGTTCGAGTTCGCGGGTGCACTTTTCGCGAAACGCCGGTTCGCCGCCGGTCAGCTTGTCGTCGGCGATATAGACCTTTGCCGGGATACCGAAACATGTGCCGAAGCCGAGCCGCGCCTTCATCCGGTTCGTGTAATTCAACAGCGGCAGGTAATAGGCATCGCCAAGTTCGGAAAAGTCGTGGACGAAGGCGCTGAGTTCATCGGCGTTCATGCCCGCCATCTTCGCAATCGAACGGATGTTGTTTTCGGCGGTCATTTCTGGGCGGAACCCCCCAGCATAGCCCAACGGCCAAGCGTCGGGACAGCGCAGCACGCGGCCACTCTCGGGGCTCTCCATGCCAGTCAGAAGCCTTACGATAGTCGTCTTGCCGTGCCCGGGAGGTGCAAGGACGGCGACCTTTTCATGCTCTTCTATGGCGAGCGTCGCGTCCTTCAGGATCGGGATCGTCTGCCCGAACCGATAGTAATAATGCGTGCAGTCGAGCAGCCCCCACATGTCAGTCTCGCAACACCGCACGCGTGCCCAGCCCGACCGCGAACAGGCCGACGATGCACAAGATGGCATAAGTGGGCGAAGCGACCCTCGATTCGTAGTTATCGAGCATCCCGGTGCGGGTAACCTCGATCGCATGCAGCAAAGGGTTCCACCCGAAATAGTCGTAGAGCCGCTCCGGCACCTCGTTTCCGGTGAAGAACACGCCTGAAATGAAGAACGATGGGCGCAGCAGCGCTTGTCCGATCAACCACCAGATCTGTTTGAGTTCGGACAGGTTGACGAAGATGTAGCCAAATCCCGCTCCCAGCAGCCAGCTGAGCAGGATGCCGAACGTAAAGTCGAACGGGTGCTCCATCTCCCAATTGCCGAAAACGAAGTAGTTCACCCCCATGACGATGGCGACGACGACGAACGAATTGAACAGTTCGACCAGCCCAGTGGCCACGACCGCGTGGCGACGCCCGACGGTCGGATAGATCAGCAGGCTGCGCACCAGCGTGCGCGACCTGTTCATCGCGTTGACCGTGAACCGGAACGCAGCATAGGGGATGAGCCCCGAAATGATGAAGGTTATCAAGTCGGTATAGACAGGCGTGCTGCGGCCAAAGAACTTGAACGCCATGTAGACCGCCGCAACCCACACCAGCGGCATCATGTATGCGCCCAAAACGCCGAGCCATTCCTCGCCAAAGCGCAGCTTCAGCTCGCGCCGGATCAGCGCTTCTATGACACTGGCATCGGACGGCCGGTGAGACGCCGGCGCGGGTTCGGATGCAGTCGGCGCGGCGGGTGTGCCGGCCGTGGTCATTGCGCCAGGATCACGGCGTTGCGGACGGCGGAAATCGACTGCGACAGCGACTGGATCATCAGGCGCGCGTTCTTGAACGGGGCGTTCGAAATGAACACCGCGTCCTTGTCATGCACGGGAAAGCGACTGGCCAATGCGATGATTTCAGGCCGCTGCATTTCGAAGTGATAGACGACCGGGATCGGGTCGCCGTCGTTGAACCGGATCACGAAGACCGCGCTAGGATCGGCGACGTTGTCGTCCAGCCCGCGGGCTTGGCCCAATACGTCGAGCAGGCTGAAATCGCTGCGCACGATCGGCACTTGCCCCTGGATGCCGGCACCGCCAAGCACCATCACATTTTCGTCGAGCGTGTCGACCAGCACACGATCGCCCGGGCGCAGGGCGACGTCGAATGCGGTGCTGCGCTGCAGATCGGCGAGGCGAATCGAACCGGCCTGATCGCCGCGCTGAAGCGTGACGCGCACCATTTCTGGCCGCTCAACCTTCTGCACCGTTTGCGCGACCAGTTCGCCGAGGTGGCTGCGTCCGCGCTCGATCGGAAACGAACCCGGGTTCGATGCGGTGCCCTGAACGCTGACAAGGCTGCTGCGGCTGTTGACGAGGCGGATGTCGACCTGCGGGTTGCGCACCACCGTGCGGAGCCGCGCGGCGATCTTCGAACGCGCCTGCGAAGCTGTCAGCCCGGCAAGGCTTATGGCTCCTGCGTGGGGAATGAACAGGCGGCCATCGTCATCGACCACCAGTTCGCCCAATTGTCCGCCGGAGCTGCCATAGACCGCCGGGGTGCCGCTTTCGAAGATACGCACCGACACCACGTCGCCGGCTCCAAGCACATTTCCGGTGATTTCCGGCGCGGCGAGGAATTGACTGGGGAAACCGACCTCTGTCGGCTTGGTGTCGAACTGGGCGCTGGCCGCGTCGACGAGCCGCAGTTCGATCTGTCCGTCCTCCGCAGACGATTTCACCTCGTCGTACGTCGGGCTGGAACGCGGCAGCGCGCACCCTGCCAGCAAGGCTGCCGCGCATACCGGCAAGGCGTAATGTTTCATGGTCATCATGACGCGTCTTGTGCCCGCGCTTTCTTTCAGGCGGCCGCAGAGCCGCGAAGCATTTCGCCATCATCCAACGCCGGGATCGAACGATCAACGGCTATGTTCGCGAAATCACCCAGCATTTTTGGCACCGAGAAATTCGTATCGAGGAAAGTGCGCCCCTCGCCACCTTCGGCGAACAGCTCCTGCTGACCCGGCATCTCCAGAAGTTCGTTCGTGTACCGCACGATTTCCTTCACATCGGGCTTTTCGTTGCAGGACAGCACATAGCCGGTCTTGCCGCTGATGATGCATTCCGATGCGCCGCCAGCCGGCGTCGAAACGACGCGCAGGCCCATGTACTGCGCCTCGATCAAGACGTTAGGCAGACCCTCGTAGCGCGAAAACAGTTGGAGCACGTCCATCTTGGTCATCCAGAATCCGACGGTGCTCGACCGGTCGGTGAACAGGATGCGATGCGCAACGCCCAGCGTTTCAGCCAGCTTCTTGCCCGATTCGAACAGCCGGCCACCGCCCACCGCGATGAAACGGGCGTCGGGGTGCTGCTTGTAATACCGGGCCGCGGCGCGGATCCAGACGTTGGGCTGCTTGTCGGTTTCGAACCGGAATACGCCGCCGATGGTGTGCCTCGCCCCTTCGGTGCGGGCTTCGAATTCCTCCCACATGCGCTGGGCTTCTTCGTTCCCGTCCGCGGCCATCGGCTCGACGCCGTTGTAGAAGATCTGGAAACGTTCGCGCGGAAGGTCCAGCCAGTCGCAATAGACATCGGCCGCGGCCTTGCTGTTGCTGAGGAAGTGGACGCCCGGAATCTGTGCCATCGCCTTGTAGAACACATCGTATTCGGGGCGATAAAGGTGGCGGCGGACGCTGGGCGGAAGGCCGCGCATGACCAGCTGGATTTGAGGCACACCGGCGATAAGCGCGCCGATCCCGGCGAACAGGCAAGCCCCGTCCTGCCATGCCGACACGACGTCGACGTGCTTTTCCTGAAGGTAGGGGGTCAGCCGCTTGACGCCGTAATTGGCTGCCGGCGGCAGGTATGACAGCAGCGTGGCCAGTTCGGGATCGGTCACCCCGATCTTGCGGGCCGACATCGGCTTGAAGTTGTTGAGTTCATGGATCGTGACATCGTTGGCGAGCACATCGGGCAGGAAAAAGTCGTTCCGCCGTTCGGGTCCGTGCGACCGCACGACAAGTTCGACCTCTTCCGAGATCTCGACCCCGCCCACGGTTCGCCCGCTGCGGCGTGCCTTTTCCAGTTCTATGGCAAGGCGCGAGATCTGCCGTTCCGCGCCGCCGGGGCCGAGGCTCCCGGTGATGAGCGCCACCTTGCCCAGTCCGCGCGCGAGGTTGGGCCGAACCTGACGGTCGCGAAAGCGCAGGATCGCGTGCTTCATCGCCAGGATGCGGGCGTCTTCATCCTCGGACAGGGGGCGGCCTTCGCGCGCCACGAGGATCGAGACAAGTGCCTTCGTGTGTTCGGAAAATTCGCGTGCCTGCGTATCCCAGGGAAAGCTGTCTTCCACCGGTTCGACCACGCGGCGCGCCTTTACCAGCATTCCGTCGAGCAGCAGGCGCTTGGCATATGTCAGCCGCAAGTCCTGATCTTCGGGGAAGCGGGTGACGAGCCGGTCGAAGATGGCGTTGGACTGGGCATGGGCACGCGCCGCGTGCAACAGGTCGGCCTTCAGCAATTGCCGCGCGCGATTGGTTTCGTGCCCGAAGTCGCGAGCGTTGATGGCTTCCACCGCCTCGTCGAACTGCTGGCGACGGCTGAGCCTGCGGGGCAATTCCTGCCAGACGATGTCGTCGTCGGCGAAACTGGCGAGGCAGCTGCGCCATTGCACTTCGAACGTCTCGTCGTCCTCGATCGCTTCCAGATGAGCCGCGGCCGCGAATATGCTTTCGAAATCGGGCCAGCACGGCGCCGCGTCAGGCATGCCCTGCGCTGCTGTGATCTGTTGTTCGAACATTAGCGTTTCCCTACCTGAATTCCTTTACGTCGAGCCCGGACCGCGTTGATCACGCGATCGCTGCCTCGATCGACATCTTGTCCATCATCATTGAACATCGGCGCGAATTGCGCATATCCGCTACGTTCGAAGGATCGAGCGCCATCGCACTCAGCCAATAAGTCTTTGCCTCCCGAAATCGATTTTGTTCCATCAGCAATTTACCCAATTGCCGGATGGCCCTGACATGATCGGGATCGATTGCCAGTATGCGCCTCAGCTTCGCCTCGACTTCGTTTTCAAGTCCGGCATTCGCTGCAAGCTGCCGCACCTCCAGCCACAAGGCCCGCGCCATCTTGCCCCCCGCCTTGTGCAGGGATTCGCGATCTTCGACCCATTCGCCAAGATCGTTGTAGATCGCAAAGGCCCGGTCGTGTTCGCCCGCGTCGGCAAACTTGCCGATCATCTTGAGCGCGCGCGGCTCGACGTTGCCGAAAAACCGCTCGATCTCCGCATCGTAACGTCGCGCCGGCTCGCCCGATGCGCGCAACTTGCGGAACAGCGGAAGCGCAAGGTCGTAGCGCCCGCCAATGGCAGCGACCCGCGCGTACATGCGCAGCAGGTCGATATCGTCGGGGCGCAGGTGATATCCATCGGCCAGCACTTCGACGGCCTGTTCGCAAAGGCCCAGCTTTTGAAGAGCGGCGCCCCAGATCAGGGTCAATCGTTCGCGGGAATGCACCAGTGCGGGCGCGCTGCCGGCGAGCGCGGCGATGGCGGGATAATCGAGCGCCGCGCTCGCCGCTTCGATACGAGCCGCAAAGGATTCGCGGGAATCGCGGCACGCAGCGCTGACGGGCCTGCCGCCATGCACCGCGCTTGCCTCGCTCAACACATATGCCGGCCCATGGTTGCCAGCCAACGCCTCTGCCTCAGCCCAGTCGTACAGGCGGTTGGAGATGCGTTCGGCATCGCGTCGCGAGTCGGCGTCGGTCCCGGCCAGCGCTACGACATCGGCAAACGCTGCCGCAGCCGCATCGGCATCGCCGAACTCGATCAGCTGGTCGGTCACTTCGCAAGTCTTGGCAAAATTTCCCGATGCGTCGAGCGCGCGAACGCCCGCCAACACTTTGGCATCGCGGTGGCGCAGCGCCCATTCGCGCAAGGCTTCGGCGTCGATCCGGCCTGCGATGGCCGCATCGACCACTTGCTGCCGCAGGCTGCCGGCGCGCGCCTTGTCACCGGTTTGCGCCAGAAGTTCCAGCGCACGAAGCGCTAGTTCGGTATTGTCGAGATTGGCCTGGAACGCGCGAATGTAATTGTCGATGGCGGCTTTCGTCTCGCCCAGCTGTTCATATGCGCGCGCGCCGAGCAGAAAGACCTCGCGATCCTCGTACTCTTCTCCGATCAGCGCTTCGAACAGGGTTTTGGCCGTCTGCCAATCCTGTTGGCGGACGCTGATGTCGAGCAATTCGCGCCGCCCGCTGCTCGAAAGTGCGTTCTGCGCATCGAGAGAGGCCAGAATTTCCCGCGCTTCGTCAAAACGTTCTCGCGCGAACAACAGGCGTCCGCGCATTTCGAGCAGCGAGTGCGCGTTGGGCATCCGGCGCAGCGCGACGGAAAGCTCGGCCTCGGCCAGCCTTGGATGATGGTCGAGCAGCCGCCCGATGCGCCCTGCGACGACCTCTTCGTCGATCTGGGCCGCAATGGCCGCCACATCGACCGCAACGCGATCGCCGAACCGGGGGGCAAGGAATTGCTTGTAGATGTCGAGAAAGACGAGATCGGAAAAGGCGAGCGTGTAATGCGTCAGGTCCGCACCGCCCTTTTCCATGGCGACTTCCTGCCCGACGGTCAGCATCGCATCGGTCGGATCATAACAGGGCACGCCAAGTTCGGTCGCCGCCTGCTTCACTGCCTTTATGATCCGGTCGCGTCCGGCGATGACCCGGTTTTCGTCGGTAATGGCATTTACGTGGGTCACGAACAGGACCCGGTCGGCGCCCAGCCGGTCGACGATGTCGCGCATGTCCGCTGCGATCGCGACGCCGTCCTGAATGACCAGCCGCACGTCCGATAGCAAGGCGCGCGCAGCGTCATCCAGCGCGCGGAATGCAGGCAGCGAGCCAAGGAAGGTCAGGAACGCATCGCGCTCCACATGCTTGGCCAGCGACCAGAACTTCGTGATCGTGCCGGGCTGCGAGAATACCGACGGGAATGCCCGATAAAGGTAATTGATCTGCAGGGAATCGCCGAGCGCGGTGATCTTCTTGGCCGAGCTGATCTCGACGATATAGAGATCGGCTGGCTGCGGGGCGGAACCGTCGGTCGGGCCGACATTCGCGCCCGACAACACGGCTGGCACTTGCGCTGCGCGAAACAGGCAATCGGCCGAGCGTTCGTCGAACCGCTTTTCACCCTGGATGAAGCGGATCTGCTGCAGGGCTTCGTCACTGGTGTGCGAAAAGCCGTACACGAGATCGGCATCCAGAACGACGGGATAGTGATCGATCGCGCGCCGGAGCGGGGTATTGATCCTGCAAGTGCCGATCGGGGTGATGCTCACTGCATTCACGACTTTACCAGTTGCCCTCGTGTTTCGGTTGCAGATGCCATTACTTCAAAAGCAGGACGACCTTGTCTCAGGCCATGTCCACCAGTGAGCAGGTCTCCCGTCTCACGACATCGTTAATTTGACGTGTCCAAGTCAAAACCGCCGTTAATTTCAACCTCAGTATGACAGATAGCAGCCATTTAATCCCCGATGTGTGTCCTCTTGCCCACAACTTTTCGCACTTGCAGCAAAAATGACGGGACCGGTCCCGCCAAGTCGTGCGGTATGAAGTGTGTCAAATGCTAAAGATACCACCAAGCAGTCCGGATCGTTTAGTCCAATTCATGCCATCCAAGTTACTGGTGCGATTGATATCGTGCCGACATGAACAGGCGATGAGTTGACGACGGCGCCGTTTTTCAGCGCGCCTGCCACGCTGTTGCGGCATGGGCATCAACCGTTTTCAGGCACATTGTCACAAGTTTGTCACTACGGCCATTTCACGTGGCAGCACGGCCTTGCATGGGATTCGGCGGGGTATCCACCGCCTTTCCCGGTAAGAAGCGCCGTAGCGGTTTTCTTATCCCGCTGCGATCTGGCATGGCCGGCGGCATGTCGGATGCGTCGCGCCAGAACCTGATCGATCCCGTTGACGATACGGGCCGAACCGACCTGACCGACATGTCTTCGCGTGCGCTGGAATCGGGCGACGACCTGGCGCTGCAACGCCTTCACGCCCTGTTCGGCTTTCGCGCTTTTCGCGGGGTTCAACGCAATGTGATCGACCGGGTTCTTGCTGGACAATCGACGCTTGCGGTGATGCCGACGGGTGCGGGCAAATCGCTGACCTATCAGCTGCCCGCGACGATGCTGGACGGCACGTGCATCGTCATCAGCCCGCTGATCGCGTTGATGCACGATCAGCTGCGCAGTGCAGAGGCCAACGGCATTCGTGCCGCCACATTGACGAGCGTCGACGAAAACCGCGCCGAAACGGTTGCGAGGCTCCGGGCTGGTGATCTGGACCTGCTCTACGTCGCACCCGAACGCGCCAGCCAATCGCATTTCCGCGAGCTGCTGTCGCAGTGCCGCATATCGCTGTTCGCCATCGACGAAGCCCACTGCGTTTCGGAGTGGGGGCACGATTTCCGCCCCGACTATCGCCTGTTGCGCCCGTTGATGGACCAGTTCCCGCAGCTGCCGAGGCTGGCGCTGACGGCGACGGCCGATGCCCATACCCGCGCCGACATTCTGACCCAGCTCGGCATTCCCGAAGAGGGCATGATCGTTGCCGGGTTCGACCGTCCGAACATTCGCTATGCCATCGGCACGCGCGATGGACTGACCCAGCAACTGCGCCGGTTGCTTGCCGCCAACCCCGGCCCCGGCATCGTCTATGCCCAGACCCGTGCTGCGACCGAGCGGCTGGCCGAAGCGCTGTCCGACGGGAAGCGCGAGGTGCGCGCCTATCACGCGGGGCTGGCCCCCGATGTGCGTGCCGCCAACCAGTCCGCCTTTGTGGGGAGCGAGGACATGGTCATGTGCGCGACCGTCGCCTTCGGCATGGGGATCGACAAGCCCGACGTGCGGTTCGTGGCCCATGCAGGCCTGCCCAAATCGATCGAGGGCTATTATCAGGAAACCGGACGCGCGGGGCGTGACGGCGATCCGGCCAGCGCGCACCTGTTCTGGGGCGCAGACGATTTCGCCCGCGCCCGAATGCGGGTTCAGGAGGTGGATGAGACGCGCCAGCAGGGCGAACGCACGCGATTGTCCGCGCTGGGCGCGCTGGTAGAAACGGCGGGCTGTCGCCGTGCGATCCTCCTGCGCCATTTCGGCGAAACGCCGCCCGAAACCTGCGGCAACTGCGACAACTGTCTGGAACCGCCCAAGGCGCTGGATGCGACCGTGACCGCGCAGAAATACCTGTCCGCTGTCGCTCGCACGCGGCAGATGTTCGGCGCAGGGTACGTCGAAAGCATCCTGACCGGCCAGTCCAGCGAACGGGCCAGCAGCCAGGGCCATGACACCCTGTCCGTGTTCGGCATCGTCGACGGCGAAGAGGCAGCCTTGCTGAAACCGGTTCAGCGGGCCTTGCTCGTGCGCGGGGCCTTATTGCCGACCGAACACGGCGGCCTGATGCTGGGCCCAGAGGCGCGCGGATATCTGAAGGGCGAGCTGCCGCTCGATCTCGTCATTCCGCCCAAGCGTGAGCGGGAGCGTGGCCGCAAGGGCGTAACGCGGGGCGGGTCGCAGGCGCTCAACCCCGTGGGCGATCCGCTTTTCGATGCACTGCGCGCGTTGCGCCGCGACCTAGCGCGGGAAAACGGGGTGCCGCCCTATGTCGTGTTCCACGATTCGGTGCTGCGCGACATGGCCGGGTTCCGTCCGCAAAGTCGGGCGGCGATGGCGGACCTTCCCGGCATAGGCGCGAGCAAGCTCGACGCCTATGCCGAAAAGTTTCTCGAGGTTATCCGCCAGTTCTGACGGGCGCGACGCTATTGCCGCGCGTCTTCCACAGCGAATAGCCGACGCCGCCCGCGATCAGCGCGAACGTTACGCCAAGGCTCAGCACCGGCGGAAACTTGTCCCCGCCCAGCACGAAGTCCGCGACAAAGATCTTGCTGCCGATGAACACCAGCACCGCCGCCAACGCATACTTCAGGTAGGTAAAACGGTCGATCATCGCTGCCAGCGCGAAATAGAGCGCGCGCAGGCCAAGGATGGCCATGATGTTAGAAGTATAGACGATGAAGGTGTCGGTGGTGATCGCAAAGATCGCCGGCACCGAATCGACCGCGAAGACCAGATCGGCAAGGTTAATGACCACCAGCGCAAGGAACAACGGCGTCGCCGCGGTGACCATTTTGCCCGTAGCCGTGCTCGCACCTTCCGTGTCGGGCACTTTGACGAAGAAATGCTGGCCGTGCAGTTCCTTTGTCACCCGCATGTGGCGGCTGATCCAGCGGACGACCGGATTGTTGCCGATGTCGGGATCGTGGTCCGAAGTGAAAAACATCTTGATGCCGGTGAACACGAGGAACGCGGCAAAGATGTACAGCACCCAGTACGCTTCCTGAACCAGCGCCGCGCCGCCTGCGATCATCAGGCCGCGCAGCACGATCACCGCCATGATGCCCCACAGCAGCGCGCGATACTGGTATTTCGCCGGGATCGCGAAGAACGTGAAGATCAGGCTGATGACAAAGACGTTGTCGATCGACAGCGCCTTTTCGATGAAGAATCCGGTGAAATACTGCATCCCGGCCTCGCCGCCCTTGGCGTGCCAGACCCACGCCCCGAACAATAGGGCGATGGTGATGTAGAACGCAGTGAGTTTCAGCGATTCGCCGATGCCCATCTCACGGTCTTCCTTGTGCAGGATGCCAAGGTCGAAAGCCGTCAATGCGGCGACGATGCCCAAAAAGGACAGCCAGAACCAAACAGGGGTGCCGAGCCAGTCCGTGAAGAGAAATTCCATGGGTATTCCTCCGTCAGGCGTGGATGGCGCGGAGCGGGGCAGGAGCCCGGCTGGGCGAGATGCCGGTCAGCCGACGCTTGAGCGCATCCCTGAGCAGGCGCAGGCGCGCCATTTCCAGCGGGTTGGACCTGCGGTCTTGGCTTTGGGCACGGCGCAGCGCGTCGTCCAGCTTCTGCAGACGTTCAAGCAGGCGGAATAGTCGTTCGGACATGTCAGTTCCCTATCGAAACGGGTTGCGTTCGATCGGGTGATCCGACGATGGTCCGGAATTATGGCACAAAGCCTTGCGAAAGGGCCCGGACTGGCATCGGTTTCACCCGATGCGGTCCGACATCACGAAGCGTCAGGGCAATATGCCGTCAACGCCGCGCCAGAGGGGCCCGGTCCCGCCCCGCAGATATGGCGACGACTTATGCGCCCCGCAAGCCTTTTCAGAGCAGGTGGCCCGTCCGGTCGCGTTTGGTATCGAGATAGCGCGCGTTGTGCGGATTGGCGGGCAGGGCATGGGGGACGCGGTCCGCCACCACGACCCCGGTTTCGGCCAGTGCCGCGACCTTGGCCGGATTGTTGGTCATCAACCGGATCGGGCCGATGCCCAACAGCCGCAACATTCGCGCGGCGACAGGAAAATCGCGCGCCTCTGTCGGCAGGCCCAGCCGGTTGTTGGCATCGACCGTGTCGTAGCCCTGATCCTGCAGGCGATAGGCGCGCAGCTTGTTGATGAGCCCGATGCCGCGCCCTTCCTGACGCAGGTAAAGGAGCACACCGTAACCGCCGTTCGCGGCTTCGTCGGCCATGGCGTGAAGCGCGGCGTCAAGCTGAGGTCCGCAATCGCATTTCAGGCTGGTGAGCACGTCGCCAGTCAGGCACTCCGAATGAAGACGCACCAACGGCGTGCGATCGCCGCGCTGTTCACCCACGATCAACGCGACATGTTCGCGCAAATCGTCAGGCGCGCGGAACGCGACGATTTCACACGCGTCGGCCGCCGCCGTCGGCAGGTGGGCACGGGCCTGTATCGAAAGGCGCGCCGGGTCCTGAAACGCGGCAAGGTCAGCGACATCGCATGCGACCGGATCGCTGGTTGGCGCAGGATCGACGAGGAAGCACGGCAGCACCCCGGCCAGCCGCGCCAACGTCATCGCGGCAACGGCGGCACCATGCGCCGCAATCGGGTCGGCCCGAAACGGCCCGGCCAACGGGTGGATCAGGTCCTGTGACGGATCGGCCAGCGCTCGGCCCAGCGGCAGCGTGAATGGTTCGGCAGCGCGGATCATTACCGGTGCTTCGGGCACCGCCGCATCGCGCTGGTTGGCGAGCTTCAGCGTCGCGGCCCGCGCGGCGGATATCAGCAAGCGAGGGGCGACCGTGCCGCCGGCCTCAAAGCCCGTTTCCGCGCAGAGCAGGGTCAGTGCACCGTCCGCGCCTGTGACGCGCACAGGCCAGCCGTGGCGCAGCGCGTCGATTGCCTGTGCGGCGCGTCGGGGATGCGCTGGCGCCGTCATCCAACCTGCTCTTGCTCCGGACCGCCATGGCTGTCGCCGAACTGGCTCACAGATCGAACTCGGTGATCAGCGGTATGTGGTCTGACGGGCGATCCCACTTGCGCGTATCTTCGACAAAGCGATGAGACACCGACTGCGCGGCCAGATCGGGCGAGGCCCACATATGATCGAGCCTGCGGCCCTGATCCTTGTCCCGCCAGTAGGAGCGATAGGACCACCACGAATAGTTGCGATCCGGCGCGGGAATGTGCTTGCGGCCAAGATCGACCCAGCCGTGCGCGTCGCGCAGGCGGTTCAGCGTCTCCACCTCGTGAGGGGTGTGGCTGACCACCTTCAGCAGCGCCTTATGGTCGTAGACATCGCATTCCAGCGGCGCGATGTTGAAATCGCCGACCAGCAATGTCGGTCGGTCGATCGCATCGGCCCAGCGGGTCATGCGCTCGAGGAAATCGAGCTTCTGCCCGAACTTGGGGTTCACTTCGCGGTCCGCGACATCGCCGCCGGCCGGGATGTAGACGTTCTCGAGGATCATGCCCTTGCCCAGGCCGCCCAGTTCGACGCCGACATGGCGCGCTTCGCCATTGTCCTGCCAGTCGTGGCGGCTGAATTCGGTGAACGGGATGCGGCTGACCGTGGCGACGCCGTGGTAGCCTTTTTGCCCATGCACGGCGCGATGGGTGTAGCCCAGCTTTTCGAACGCATCGTGGGGGAACAGGTCTTCGGCGACCTTGATTTCCTGCAGGCACAGGACGTCGGGCGATTGTTCGGTCAAAACGCGCTCGACCTGATCGATGCGAAGACGAACCGAATTGATATTCCATGTTGCGATAGAGACCATGGCAACCGCAAATAGAGTGCCGCGCCCCAATGTCCACACGTTGCGCTGAGTGCGGCAATGAAAAACCCTCGACCCGGGGGCAGTGGGTCGAGGGTCTCCATTCGCGTTCGTCACGCTCGGCAGGTCACGCTTGTTGGCGGCCGGGCAACAGGGGGGAAACCCGGGGCCGCGTGTCCTGTCTGACTATTTTTAACTTCAATGGGCTGTCGGGCAGATGAACAAGAACCGCAGGGTTCCGGCGTTTCATCGCCCGACGGGCACGGTTTGACGACTAACGCCGAATCAACCTGAACAATCGGACGATCGACGGGTGATCACGAGGTTTAGCGCTTGGTCCGCGCGCGGACGTCCTTGAACATGAAAGTGCCGTTGCTCACCGTCATGCCATAACGATGGTTGTCGAGCAGGATCTTGGTCGTCTTGTTCTGCGCATCGACGGAAACCCACCCGGCAAGCTCCATCCCGCCCGGCGCCGAAGCGTTCTTCTCGAAGATCATCGTCATCGTGCCGTATTCGGGGTGCTTGGGATCCTTGATCCGGATGCTCGTCACGTCCTTGTGGCTGGTGGGCATCAAGGTGCCAAATCGCGATATGTCGCCGTCCGGCTGGAGTAGCGCGCCGAGCGGGCTGTTCTTGATGGGCCAGACCTGTTTCTGGTTCACTTCGTAATCCAGCATGGTCAGGCGGCTGCCATCGGACACGATCAGCAGAGGCACGCTGTCCTGATACTGGAAACGGATCTTGCCCGGACGCTTGAGCGTCATGGTGCCGGATACCTGCTGGCCGCTGCGGTCGATCTGACGGAAGCTGGCCTTCATCGTGCCGATGGCGCGAAGAGCCTTTACCGCGCTGTCGAGGCGATTTTCAGCGGCTGCCGCAGGGACGGCGGGAGCAACAAGCGCGGCCGGTGCGGCAAGCGCTAGCAGACCGGCGCCAATGGCGCGGGCCGTACGGTTTTTCAGTTTGGTCATAATCATCCCGGTTGGTTTACCAATCGGGCATTGAACCCGTTGTGAACCGGGAGTGTTCCCGACATTCATGGAAACAGCGGCCGCGACTTCGTTCGTCCCGGGCCATTCGCGTCACGGCCGATCGCTGACGATCCGACCGGTCGCGGTGGCGGGAGACTGGCTCCCGCCGTGCCGGATCACTTGATCTTGGCTTCCTTGAACTCGACATGCTTGCGCACGACGGGATCGTACTTGCGCTGCACGAACTTTTCGGTCGAGTTGCGCGGATTCTTCTTCGTGACGTAGAAGAAGCCGGTGTCGGCGGTCGAGACCAGACGGATCTTAACGGTTGCGGGCTTCGCCATGGCGTATTCCTGATATTTCTATGTTCAGCGCGGCCGGCGGAACGCAGGCCGAGTGAACGGTCAAATTCTCGAATTCGTAAACGTGCGGACGGAATCGCTTTCGCGCCGTCTCGCAGAGCGCGTGCGCCTTTGCGCGATAGGGCCCGCCGAGTCAAGCGCTGCGAGGGGGCTCGTACCTGTCACGATGAGGATCATCCTGCACTCTGCGTCCGACAAACGAAAACGGCGCCGGGAAATCCCGGCGCCGTCGTCTATCTTTGCCAGAAGGCGAAGATTATTCGGGAGCGGCGTCCATGGTGTCAGCCTGGTCTTCCATGGCGTCCTTGGTTTCTTCGCCAGCTTCTGCAACGGCTTCAGCTTCAGCTTCCATGCCGGCGTCGTCGAGAGCTTCAGCCGTAGCTTCAGCGGATTCGTCGATGGCTTCGGCCTGGTCTTCCATCTGGTTTTCGGCCGGGCTATCGCAAGCGGCGAGACCGAGACCCAGAGCGGCAGCAGCCGCAACAGCAATAATCTTCTTCATCCAAATTCCCCTTCACGTAAAGTAGGGGCGACAGTGTCTCTGCCGCCCCATTCTTTCATTCGTAACAGCAGTTCTTAACGAACGCTACCACGACGAAACAGGTTGACGATCGCCAGGAGCACAACGGCACCCAGGAACGAGAACAGCAGAGCCGAGAGGCTGAAGCCGTTCATGATCGTATCGCCACCGACAATAAAGCCGGCAAGCAATGCGCCGACGATGCCGACGACGACGTTGAGCAGGATGCCCTGCTGTCCGTTGGTGCGCATCACGATGCTGGCGAGCCAGCCAATGATGCCACCGACGATGATAAGAATAATAATGCCCATCGTTCGTTTCCTTGAATTAGCGTTTGGATAGGAAACGTAGGCAGGCGGAGTTTGGTTCCGGCGGTTGTGGAAAACACGATCTATGGCACGATCGACGGACCGGGCGTTCGTCCATAAAGGCAGGTAAGTCAAGAATTTACCGCAAATCCCAGCCAGAACAGCGCAGCGATGCCGATAACGATCCGATACCACGCAAACGGCGCAAATCCTGCGCGGCTGACATAGGCGACGAACGCGCGAATGACGACCAGCGCGACGATGAACGACACGACGAAGCCGATCGCGATTTCGGCCCAGCCCACCGTCATCGACCCTGTCGCCAGCAGATCGCGATATTGCCAGATTTCCAGCGTCGAGGCGCCGAGCATCGTCGGGATCGCGAGAAAGAAGCTGAATTCCGCAGCGGTGCGCCGTTCGATGCCCATGGCCAACGCGCCCATGATCGTCGCGCCCGACCGGCTGACGCCCGGGATCATGGCAATGCACTGCATCAACCCAACGCCCAGCGCCTGTTTCACCGGCAGCTGGCCGATACCGCTTGGCGGACCTTCTTTGGCATACTTTTCGATGACCAGTATCGCGATACCGCCTGCGATCAGCGCCCATGCGACGATGCTGGGGCTGCCCAGCATGATGTCGATATAATCCTTCATCAGCAAACCGATGATGGCGGCGGGCGTGAAGGCAACCAGAAGGTTGATGACGAAGCGAAACGATTCGGGCTGGCGGCTCAGGATACCCCTGCCCACGGCCCAGAACGTGCGCCAGTACTGCACGACGACCGCAAGGATCGCGCCAAGCTGGATGACGACGTTGAAGACCTTCCACTCTTCGGCGTCATAGCCGAACAGGGCCGATGCCAAGATCAGGTGGCCGGTGGACGATACGGGGATGAATTCGGTCAGGCCCTCGACAATGCCGAGGAGAACCGCTGTCAGCGCGAGATTTTCCATGCGGTCGCGGAGGTCGCCCGACGCACCGGCCCTGTCAAGTGACGATAGGACAGAATGCGCCGGGAAGAGTGCCTCTTACCACATATGCACGCGCTTTTCGGGCGGCAGGTACATGGCGTCGTCGGCGGTGACGTTGAACGCTTCGTACCACGGATCGAAGTTCGCCAGCACGACATTGGTCCGCGCCTTGTCGGGCGAATGCGGATCAGTCTGCAGGATCTGGCGGGTTAATGCCTCAGTCCATTTGCCGCGAGCGCCCACCGCAAGGGCAATGAAGAACCGCTGCTCGCCGGTCAGCCCGTCGATCACCGGCGCTGCCTTGCCGCCAAGGCTCAACTTGTAGGCGTCGTATGCAATGCGCACACCGGCGAGATCGGCGATGTTCTCGCCCAGCGTAAGCTTGCCGTTGATGCAGGTCTTGCCGTCGTCGAGCGGGCAGAAGGCGTCATATTGCGCCACCAGCTTTTCGGCGGCCGCGTCGAACTTGGCGCGGTCTTCGGGAGTCCACCAGTTCCGCAGCACGCCGTCGCCGTCGTACATCGAACCCTGATCGTCGAACCCGTGGCTGATTTCGTGCCCGATCGTCGAACCGATAATCGCGTAGTTCACAGCCGGATCTGCAGAAAGCGAGAAGTTCGGCGCCTGAAGGTAGGCGGCCGGGAACACGATTTCGTTCAGCGAACCATTGTAATAGGCGTTCACCGTCTGCGGGGTCATCCCCCATTCGATGCGGTCGACAGGCTTGCCGAGATCCTCGATCATCTCGCCCCAGCTCCATTTCGTTGCCGCGATCGAGTTTCCGAGTGCATCGTCCGCTTTCACGTCCAGCCCGTCATAGTCTTCCCACTTGTCGGGATAGCCGATCTTGACCGTGAACTTCGACAGCTTGTCCAGCGACTGCGCCTTGGTCGCATCGCTCATCCACGTCAGGCCTTCGATGCGATGACCCATGACGGTGCGCAGGTTGGACACCAGCTCGACCATCTTGGCCTTCGCTTCGGGCGAGAAGTTGCGATCGACGTAGATTTTGCCGACCGCTTCGCCCAGCCGCCCGTTGATCAGGCTGATGGCAAGCTTTTCACGCGGGCGCTGAACTTTCTGGCCGCCCATGTAGTCGCCCCAGAACGCAAACTGTGCGTCTTCGATATCCTTGGGCAGCACGGTGGCGTACGAACCAAGGAAACCGGCCGCGGCCCATGCCTTCCAGGTGGCGAGATCGGTGTCGCCTATCAGCTTGGCAAAAGCGGGGAAACCGCCGCCCAGCTTGGCGAGATCGGCAGGCGTGATGCCGAGTTCGGCGATCTTTGCGGCGCTTGGCGGCAGTTCGTCGACGACGATGGTGTCGATGCCACCGACCCCGATCCCGTCGAGATAAGTCTGCAACGGGAAGTTGCCCGTCATGGCGACAAGATCGGTGCGGCTGACGGGATTGTACAGCAGGCGCGGGTTTCGCGACATGGTGCGATCCCAGTCGGTCACGGCCATCCGGCGTTCAAGGCCATAGACCGCCACTGCTGCCGCGGCGGGATCTTCGTAGCCGGCCTTGCCCAAAAGAAAGGTCAGGTACTCTTTGTACTTTTCCCGCATCTCGACGTTCTTCTCGCTGTCGACGAGATAGTTGTCGCGGTCGGGAAGGCCGAGCCCGCCGGTCCACAGGTTGAATATATTGCGGTTGGGATCGAGATCGTCGCCGCGCACCCCGGAGGAAAATGGATCGGGCATGCCCGGTTCGGCAAAGAACCGCGCGAGCGCTTCGTGGCTGTCGATGGCCCAGATGCGGTTCAGGTATGGTTGCGCCGCGCCCATGCCCTTGGCCTCGATGGCCTTGCGATCGACGAACGCGGCATAGCTGTCGCCGACCTTCTGCTCGATGGAGCCGGCGGGCGCGCGAGCCTTGCTCATGTCGACGATGATCTTTTCGACCTGCGCTTCTGACTTCAGCCGAAGATCGGTTACCACGCCATAGCTCTGGAACTGGGGCGGGATCGGGGTCGCCTTATCCCATTTGCCGTTCACATAGGCGTGAAAATCGTCGCCCGGATCGACCGCGGGGTCGAGATCGGCTGGGTCGAAGCCCATTTTCGGCCAAGTCATGAACTCGGGGTCCACGACCTGCGGCGCGGCTGTTGCGGCAGCATCCTGTGCCGATGCGGGAGCGTAGAGAGCGAGCGTCAACACCGAGCAGCCGGCGGCAAGAATGATACGTTTCATCGGTACAGGTCAGTCCACTTTTATCGTTTTAGCCCACACACGCTTAGCCCATGCGGGCAGAGGCGCGATGTCGTTCATCGGTTTCTTTTGATACTTTATCGATGAACCGCGGCTGTCCGGTGGTCAAGCCTTCGCTGTCAGACCCCGTTGGATCAGGCGCCTTCGCTCAGTTCCTCTTCAGGCCGGTCCTGAAACTGCAACCGGGCAAGACGCGCGTAAATCCCTCCGGCGGCGGAGAGGCTGTCGTGATCGCCCTCTTCGACGATGCGGCCATGATCGAGCACGACGATGCGGTCCGCTGCTCTTACCGTGGCGAGGCGATGGGCGATGACGAGCGTCGTGCGTCCTTCCATCAGGTGGTCGAGCGCCGACTGGACCAGCCGTTCGCTTTCCGCATCCAGAGCGCTGGTCGCTTCGTCCAGCAACAGGATCGGCGAATCGCGCAGGATCGCGCGGGCGATGGCAAGCCGCTGGCGCTGTCCGCCCGAAAGCCGCGCGCCGCTTTCGCCAACGAAAGTGTCCAGCCCGTCGGGCAGTTCGCGCAGGAAATCCTCGGCATTGGCGGCACGGGCGGCCGCCCAGATCTGGTCGTCACTCGCATCCGGGCGACCGTATTGAATGTTATAGCGCACGCTTGCGGCGAACAGCACCGATTCCTGTGGCACCAGCGCGATCCGCCCGCGCACTTCCGCCGGGTCGGCACGGGTCAGGTCGACCCCATCGATGCGCACGCTGCCGGCCTGCGGATCGTAGAACCGGGCGACCAACTGGAACAGGGTCGACTTGCCCGCGCCCGATGGCCCTACGATGGCGACCGTCTCGCCCGGTTCCACAGTCAGCGCAAAATCGATCAGCGCGGGCTTGTCGGTCCGGGTGGGATAACGGAAAGTCACGTTCTGAAACGCGATGGCCCCGCGCGGGGGCAGGGGCAGGGCTTGCGGGCGTTCGGGCGCGGTGATGGCCGGGCGGGTGGAAAGCAGTTCGTCCATCCGCTGGGCCGCGCCTGCTGCGCGCAGCAGGCTTCCGTAAACTTCGGTCAACGAACCGAATGCTCCGGAAACCAGCCCGACGGTGATGACGAAGGCGGCGATCGTGCCGCCGCTGATCGAACCCTGGCTGACTTCGATCGCGCCCTTCCACAGCAAGAGCGTGATCGCGCCGAACACCATCATGATGACGACACCGGTCAGCACGGCGCGGGTCTTGATACGCTGCTTGGCCGTGTCCAGTCCGCGTTCTACCGCGGCCCGAAAGCGGCTGCGTTCGCGTTCTTCCTGATTGAAGACCTGCACGATCTGCATCGCGCCCAGCACTTCGGTGGTCATCGCGCCGACATCTGCCAGCCGGTCCTGGCTCGACCGCGAAAGCGACTGCACCTTCCTCCCGAACATGGCGATCGGCAGGATCACCAGCGGAATCGCAAGCACGAGATACATGCTCAGCGCCGGGGCGAGGTAGAACATGTAGCCCACGCCGCCGATGGCGGTCAGCGCGTTGCGCAGCGCGACCGAAACCGTGCTCGAGACGACCTGTTCGATGATCGCGGTGTCCGACGTCATCCGCGACGCGATCTCGCCGGGGCTGTTTTCTTCGTAGAACGACGGGGGCAGCGTCAGCAGGTGGCGGTTGACCCGCACCCTGAGATCCGCGACGACCCGTTCGCCCAGCCACGAAACGAAATAAAACCGCAGGCCCGTCGCGATGGCCAGGATCACGACAATAAGCAGCAGATACTGGAACCAGCGGCCGATGTCGCTGTCTCCGCCGCTGAAGCCGCGATCGATGATCAGCTTGAAACCTGACGGGATGGCAAGCGTCGCGGCAGATGACACCGCCAACGCGAACAGGGTTGCGCCGACAAGCCCCGGATATGCGCCGGCCGATCGCGCCAAAAGGCGCAGCGGGCCGATGCTGCTGGCCTTGGGGGCTTGGTCCAGCCCGCCGGTTTCCGGTTCGTCGCGCCGCCGCTTGCGTTTCATGGCCCGCGCACTAGACCAAAGTCATGTCGCCGCAAACCCCGACCGAGGTGTAATCCTCCGTCCGCTCCGCAGATTTTGAGGTTCGACTTGTAAACCCGTGACATCCGGAAAATCGGGTCTATATTGCAAGTGCGAACGAGTCATTGTGCATTGCAACGTGACATGTCGCTGCCAATGTTGCACCTTGAGATCCGAGGAGAAGACGCGTGCTCTATCAGTTCTACGAGGTTCAGAGATCCTGGCTCGCGTCGGCGAGCGCCGGTGCCTCGATCGGCGCAGAGTGGTTGGCCAATCCCCGCAATCCGATCGGCTATACCGGGTTTGGCCCGACGATCTCGTCCGCGATGGAAGTTTTTTCCCGCGCCGCATCGCCGCGCGGCAAGCCCGGCTTCGGGATCGCCACGGTCGACCGCGACGGGACAAGCTTTGACGTCATGGAAACCGACGTGCTGAAAATGCCGTTCGGCAACCTGAAGCATTTTACCCATCCCGGCCTGCCCAAGGGTGCGCCACGGCTGTTGATTGTCGCGCCGATGAGCGGGCATTACGCCACGCTTTTGCGCGGCACGGTCGAACGGATGCTGGAAAACGCCGAAGTTTACATCACCGACTGGGCCGATGCTAAGCTGGTTCCTACTTCGGCGGGCAATTTCGATCTGGACGACTATATCGATTATGTCATCGCGTTCCTCGAACATATCGGCCCCGGCGCGCACGTTATGGCGGTATGTCAGCCTTCGGTGCCGGCCTTTGCGGCAACCGCGATCATGAACGAAGATAGCCACCCCTGCCGTCCCGCGACGCTGACGATGATGGGTGGCCCCATCGATACGCGCGAAGCGCCGACGGAAGTCAACACGATGGCAATCACGCGCCCGATGGCGTGGTTCAGGCAGAACCTGATCCAGACGGTGCCGCGGCAATATCCCGGTGCCGGTCGCCGCGTTTATCCGGGCTTTCTGCAGCTGGCCGGGTTCATGTCGATGAACCTGGGCAACCACATGATGAGCCATTACGCGATGTTCAAACATCTCGTCGTCGGTGACGGGGACAGCGCGGACGCTACGAAGGTGTTCTACGACGAATATCTTGCCGTGTGCGACATGACCGCGGAATTCTATCTCCAGACCGTGAACGCGGTGTTCAAGGAGCACTTGCTGCCGCGCGGCCTGTTGACCCATCGTGGGCGCAAGGTCGATCTGGGTGCCGTGACCGATACCGCGATCCTGTGCATCGAAGGAGAGCGCGACGACATTTCGGGCGTGGGCCAGACGAAGGCCGCGCTGGAAGTGACGCCCAATCTGGCGGACGAGAAGAAGCAATACCATCTCGCCCCCGCTGTCGGCCATTACGGCATCTTCAACGGATCGAAGTGGCGCAACCTTATCGCGCCGATCGCGGAACAGTGGATGGCCGATCATGGCCGGAGCCGGTTGCAGGCGGTCGCCTGAGTTCGCGCCTGCACCCGTGGGGTGATGTTATTGGGGCATTAACCAACGGCGTTTAAGACATCTTTTCGCGTTACCGCTGAAAGATGAACGATGAACACGCTGATCCAGCTATTTGCAGCCGCCTTCAGGATCGGGGGAGCGCTTGCGGGCGTCACTGCGGTGTTCCTGATTTCGGATGCGACATTGATCGAGGCCATTGCCGCCGTCGGTCTGGACGGCAGCGTTTCGCCCGCGATGGCCCGTATGGCCGCGCATGCCGCGTTCGGCGCTCTGGGTTTCATCATCGCATCGCAAATAGCCGCGCTTATCCTGCGCGGGCCGTCGATTCCCGCCGGGACTCGGAAAGAGGCGGCCGAATCGGTCCCTCGGCTGCGTCGGCATCTCGTCGAAGGTGAAAAACCCGCCGGATCGGCCATGCCGCGCTATCTCGACCCCGATCCCGCGCCGACGAAGCCCGTCGCCGTATCTTTCAAGGAACTGGGCCTGGAGCATCCCCAGCCCGACGAGTATCCAGCACCCGGCGGCGAGCGGGGCGAGCAGAACGGCGACTTTCCCTTGCGCGAACGGCAGGACCGTCCGGACAGCGCCGGCAGTGCGTCGGACGAGTGGGACGATCTTAGCCCTGCGCCCGAACGCAGCCGGCCCAGCGATCTGACCGAAACCGAAAGCAGTGCGGCTCCCCAGCCTGCCCCCGAACCGCCGCAGGCCCCCGAAACGTGGGCCGCAGAAGCAGAGCCCGAACCGGAACAGCGCCACTCATCGGGCGAAACGCGCAGCGCGCGCCCCGAAACGGTCCGCGAACCGGATGTGGCTTTGCCGACCGAATGGCCTTCGTCCCTTGCGGATTCTGCGTCATCCGATTGGACCGAGGCCGGAGGGGCGGATGATGATATTTTCGAACCTTGGCCCGATGCGCGACCGGCGCAAGAAGCGCCTTCGCCTGCGCCCTTGCCCGCGCCAAGTGCGGCCCCAGTCGCGGCCGGAGCGAGCGAACCGGTCGCTGCGTGGTCGGAACCCGTAACGCCAACTCCGGCTTCACGCAGGGCGGTTGAGGCCGACTTTGCGCCTTCCCAGGAGCGTCCTGCCGTAACCGCGGCTGCACCCAGCTTTGCATTGCCCGCGGCGGGCGGCGGATCGGATTGGTACGACGGTGCTGGCGACGAGGAGGAGGATGCCGACGACGACGGGGCAGGCTATGGCTCGCTCGCCGATATCGGGTTGGGCAAATCGCTTGCCCCCCGCGCCCAAGCGGGTCAGCGCGGCGAGGCCGGGTTGCCGCCCGCGCTCTACTCCGCACCCGGTGCCACCAGCCTCGTTCCTCATGGCAAGCCGCAGGATTTTCGCCTGCGAGAGGCGCTTTCGGAGCTTCAAAGGCTCGACCGAAGCCAAGCGTAAGATACTGAGCCGGCACCGGAAGTCACCCGCCACCGCAGGTGAACCTGTCATTTTCGTCCAGTGTGCAGTTGCAAAAAGCCGATAGTATCGCCATTGGGTTTTCGTGCGTCATATCGCTGCGTATCCGCGGCGAGTGAGTCGCATTTTATTTCCGGACGATGGGGTCCGGGCCCCGACAGGATAGGTGACAATGGGTTTTCCGCCGGTTCAAGGCCTCTACGATGCGCGCAACGAACATGATGCCTGCGGCGTGGGCTTCATCGCTCATATCAAAGGCGCCAAATCAAACGCTATCGTCAAACAGGGTCTGACCATTCTGGAAAATCTCGACCATCGCGGTGCGGTGGGCGCGGACCCGTTGCTGGGCGACGGCGCAGGCATTCTGATCCAGATGCCCGATGCTTTGTTCCGCAAATGGGCGGACAAGCACGGCAAGGTGCTGCCGCCCGAAGGCGATTATGCGGTCGCCATGTGCTTCCTGCCGCAGGACGAGGCCGCGCGCGAATTCGTCGTGAACCGGTTCGAGACGTTCATCGCCAAGGAAGGTCAGAACCTGATCGGTTGGCGCGAGGTTCCGACCACGCTGGACGGCCTTGGCAAGACCGTGATCCGCCAGATGCCGGTCATCCGTCAGGCGATCGTCGGTCGCGGCGGCGCGGTAAAGGATCAGGACGCTTTCGAACGCAAGCTGCTCGCCATCCGCAAGCAGGTGCAGAACCCGCTCGACAGCCTGTCGACGAAGCACGGCCTGCCGGGCCTGACCGAGCTTTACCTGCCGAGCTTTTCGACCCGTACGATCGTGTACAAGGGCTTGTTGCTCGCCAATCAGGTCGGCAGCTTCTATAACGACCTGCGCGATCCCGATTGCACGTCGGCGCTCGCTCTCGTGCATCAGCGGTTCTCGACCAACACCTTCCCGAGCTGGAAACTGGCGCAGCCATTCCGCCTGATAGCCCACAATGGCGAGATCAACACCGTTCGCGGCAACGTGAACTGGATGAACGCGCGCCGCCGCACGATGGAATCGCCCCTGCTGGGCGCCGATCTCGACAAGATGTGGCCGATCATCCCGCACGGGCAGTCGGACACCGCATGCCTCGACAATGCGCTCGAACTGCTGTTGGCGGGCGGTTATTCGCTCAGCCACGCGATGATGATGCTCATCCCCGAGGCATGGGCCAAGAACCACGAGATGGACCCGGCCCGCCGCGCGTTCTACGAATATCACGCAGCGCTGATGGAACCGTGGGACGGCCCCGCCGCCGTCGCCTTCACCGACGGTCGCCAGATCGCCGCGACGCTGGACCGTAATGGCCTGCGCCCGGCCCGTTATTGCGTGACCAACGACGATCTCGTCTGCATGGCGTCCGAATCTGGCGTGCTGCCGTTCGACGACGATTCCATCCTGCGCAAATGGCGTCTGCAGCCCGGCAAGATGCTCGTCATCGACCTGGAGCAGGGGCGGATCATCGAGGACGAGGAGGTCAAGGCCGAGCTCGCCGCTGCGCAACCCTATGCCGAGTGGCTTAACCATTCGCAGTACAAGCTCGAAGATCTCGAGCCGCTGGAGCCCGAAGCCGAGGACGTACCGGTTGCCATCGGTGATCTTCTCGATCGCCAGCAAGCGTTCGGGTACACGCAGGAGGACATCTCCAAGTTCCTCGAACCGATGTTGTTCGAAGGCGAAGATCCGATCGGGTCGATGGGCACCGATACGCCCATCGCCGTGCTGTCGAAGCGTTCGCGCCTCCTGTACGATTATTTCAAGCAGAACTTCGCGCAGGTCACCAACCCGCCAATCGACCCGATCCGCGAGGAACTGGTCATGAGCCTGCTGTCGATGATCGGCCCGCGCCCGAACCTGCTGGGCATGGAAGCCGGTTCGCACAAGCGGCTCGAAATCAGCCAGCCGATCCTGACCAACGCCGATCTCGCCAAGATCCGTTCGGTCGAAGAGGCGCTGGACGGTGCGTTCCGTACCGCGACCATCGACATCACCTGGGACGCTGCTTCGGGGGCCGACGGTCTTGAGCAGGCGATCAAGGAAATGTGCTGGGTCGCTACCGAGGCGGTGCTCCAGGACAAGAACATCCTGATCCTGTCCGACCGCGCGCAGTCGAAGGACCGCATCGCCATGCCGGCATTGCTGGCGACGGCTGCGGTCAACGCGCATCTCGTGCGGCAGGGTCTGCGGATGCAGACCGGGCTTGTCGTCGAAACCGGCGAAGCGCGTGAAGTGCATCACTTCTGCGTGCTGGCAGGTTTCGGCGCAGAGGCGGTAAACCCCTATCTGGCGTTCGAGACGCTCGAGCAGATGCGTGTCGAAAAAGACGCGCCGCTTAGCGCCTATGACGTTGAAAAGAATTATATTAAGGCGATCGGCAAGGGCATCCTGAAGGTCATGTCCAAGATGGGCATCTCGACCTACCAGTCCTATTGCGGTGCGCAGATCTTCGACGCCGTCGGCCTGTCCAGCCGCTTCATCGAAAGCTATTTCACCGGCACCGCCACGACGATCGAAGGCGTGGGCCTGTCCGAAGTAGCCGAAGAAACCGTGCGTCGCCACGAAGCGGCCTACTCGGACGAGCAGATCTACAAGAACCAACTCGATGTCGGCGGCATCTATCAATACCGCATCCGCGGCGAGGACCATGCGTGGACCCCGGCCACGATCAGCAACCTGCAACACGCGGTGCGCGGCAACAATTACGCCAACTACGAAGCGTTCGCGAAAGACATCAACGATCAAAGCGAGCGCCTGCTGACGATCCGCGGGCTGATGGAGCTGAAGAAGGCCGAGACGCCGCTTTCGCTCGACGAAGTGGAACCGGCCGAATCGATCGTGAAGCGGTTTGCCACCGGTGCGATGAGCTACGGCTCGATCAGCTGGGAAGCGCACACCACGCTGGCGGTCGCCATGAACCGGATCGGCGGCAAGTCGAACACTGGCGAAGGCGGCGAGGATCCCTCGCGCTTTACGCCGATGGACAATGGCGACACGATGCGTTCGGCGATCAAGCAGGTCGCTTCGGGCCGCTTTGGCGTCACGACGGAATATCTCGTCAATGCCGACGATATCCAGATCAAGATGGCGCAGGGCGCAAAGCCCGGCGAGGGCGGACAACTGCCCGGCCACAAGGTCGACAAGATCATCGGCAAGACGCGCCACTCAACGCCTGGCGTGGGCCTGATTTCCCCGCCGCCGCACCACGACATCTATTCGATCGAGGATCTGGCGCAGCTGATCCACGATCTGAAGAACGTGAACCCGGTGGCGCGTATTTCGGTGAAGCTGGTGTCCGAAGTGGGCGTTGGAACGGTTGCCGCCGGCGTTTCGAAGGCGCGCGCCGACCATGTGACGATCTCGGGTTACGAAGGCGGCACCGGCGCTTCGCCGCTGACCAGTTTGACGCATGCCGGGTCGCCCTGGGAAATCGGTCTCGCCGAAACGCAGCAGACCCTCCTGCTCAATGACTTGCGCTCGCGGATCGCGGTGCAGGTCGATGGGGGCCTGCGCACCGGACGCGACGTCGCCATTGGCGCACTGCTGGGTGCGGACGAGTTCGGTTTCGCTACGGCTCCGCTCATCGCCGCTGGCTGCATCATGATGCGCAAGTGTCATCTCAACACCTGTCCGGTGGGCGTGGCGACGCAGAATCCGGAATTGCGCAAGCGCTTTACCGGCCAGCCGGAACACGTGATCAACTACTTCTTCTTCGTGGCCGAAGAACTGCGCAAGATCATGGCCGAGATGGGCTTTGCCACCATCGACGAGATGGTGGGCCGCGTCGACCGGATCGACATGAAGAAGGCGGTTTCGCACTGGAAGGCTCACGGCATTAATTTGTCGCGCCTGCTGCATCAGGTCGAACTGGACGAAGGGCAGCAGTTGTACTGCACCCTGACGCAAGATCACGGACTTGAGGCCGCTCTGGATCAGGACCTGATCCGGGCTTCGGCCCCGGCGCTGGAAAAGGGCGAAAGCGTCCGGCTCGATCGCCAGATCCGCAACGTGAACCGCACCGCCGGCACCATGCTTTCGGGCGAAGTGGCCAAGCGTTACGGCCACGACGGATTGCCCGACAACACGATCCGCGTGAATTTCACCGGCGTCGCGGGTCAGTCCTTTGCTGCGTGGCTGGCGCATGGCGTCACCGTCGATCTCGTCGGCGATGCCAACGATTATGTCGGCAAGGGGCTTTCGGGAGGCCGCGTCATCGTTCGCCCGCCAGAAGGGGCTGCGCGCGATCCCAGCAACAACATCATCGTCGGCAACACCGTGCTCTACGGCGCAATCGCGGGCGAGGCCTATTTCAACGGCGTTGCCGGCGAACGTTTCGCGGTGCGCAATTCGGGCGCGGTTGCGGTTGTCGAAGGCACCGGCGACCATGGCTGCGAATACATGACCGGCGGCACGGTGTGCGTGCTGGGCGTGACGGGCCGCAACTTCGCCGCGGGGATGAGCGGCGGCATCGCCTATGTCTATGACGAGGACGGCACTTTCAATAAGCGCTGCAACACCGCGATGGTCGACCTGCGTCAAGTCAGCGGCGCCCGCGACGAAGACGACGGCGCGGGCCGTCCGACCCAGCGCGGCCGTTCGGTCGACGATGCCGGCATGGGCGATCCGCTTTACCACGATGCGGAACGGATCAAGGTGCTGCTCGAACGTCATCACCTCCACACCGGAAGCGCGAAGGCGCGGGCCCTGCTCGACGATTTCGACAACGCGGTCGGCAAGTTCGTGAAGGTGATGCCGCGCGATTATGAAAACGCGCTCAAGAACCTCGAGTCGGAGCGTAACGCCGCACAGAGCGAAGCGGCGGAATAAGGGTTAGCTTACGATGGGCAAGGAAACCGGCTTTCTCGAACTCGACCGCGTCGACCGCACTTACGCGGACCCGGCCGAGCGTCTGCAACACTACAAGGAATTCGTGATTCCGCACACCGAGGACGGGCTGCGCGCCCAGGCCTCACGGTGCATGAATTGCGGGATTCCTTTCTGTCATAACGGCTGTCCGGTGAACAACATCATCCCGGACTGGAACCACATGACTTATGAGGGGGATTGGAAGAACGCGCTCGTCACGCTGCATTCAACCAACAATTTCCCTGAATTCACCGGCCGTATCTGCCCCGCCCCGTGCGAAGCGGCGTGCACACTGAACATCTCGGACAATCCGGTCACCATCAAGTCGATCGAGTGCGCGATCGTCGACAAGGGATGGGAAAACGACTGGATCAAGCCGCAGGTGCCGGAAAAGAAGACCGGCAAGTCGGTCGCCGTGGTCGGCTCCGGCCCGGCGGGCATGGCCTGCGCGCAGCAACTTGCGCGGGCCGGTCATTCGGTCACCGTGTTTGAAAAGAGCGACCGGATCGGCGGATTGCTGCGTTACGGCATCCCCGATTTCAAGATGGAAAAGCACCTCATCAACCGTCGGGGTTCGCAGATGGAGGCAGAGGGTGTCCATTTCCGCACTTCGACCGAAGTGGGCGTGGACATAACGCTCAAGACTTTGACGGAAAACTTCGACGCTGTGGTGCTGGCTGGCGGCGCGGAAGATGCGCGACCGCTGGATATTCCGGGCGCGGAAATGAGCGGGGTGCGCCTCGCGATGGAATTCCTGACGCAGCAGAACAAGCGTAACGCGGGCGACGACGAACAGCGTGCGGCCCCGCGCGGCACGCTTACCGCGACGGGCAAACACGTCATCGTAATCGGTGGCGGCGACACCGGATCGGACTGTGTCGGCACGTCGAACCGTCAGGGCGCGGTAAGCGTGACGCAGCTGGAAATCATGCCCAAGCCGCCCGAAAAGGAAGACAAGGCGCTGACTTGGCCGCACTGGCCGCTGAAGCTGCGCTCGTCTTCCAGCCACGAAGAAGGCGCTGAGCGCGACTGGTCGGTCCTGACCAAGCGGGTGGTCGGCGAAAATGGCCAGGTTTCCGGGCTCGAATGCGTTCGGGTCGAATGGGTGGACCGCGAAATGCGCGAAGTCCCGGGCAGCGAATTTACGCTTCCGGCCGATCTTATCTTGCTGGCGATGGGCTTTGTCGGACCGAAGAAGGCGGGCATGCTCGACAAGTCGGGCCTCGATTACGATCCGCGCGGCAATGTCGCGGCCAGCACCGACGATTACCAGACGAGCGACGAGAACATCTGGGCGTGCGGCGACATGCGGCGTGGGCAGAGCCTTGTCGTATGGGCCATCCGCGAAGGCCGCCAGTGCGCGCGGTCTGTGGATCTGGCGCTGATGGGTGTGACCGAACTCCCGCGTTGACGCATAACCATCTGAATAAAAAAATGCGCGTCCCGCACGGGGCGCGCCTTTTTTCATGTTTGGCTCAAACTTGCCTGATGTCACCAGCGAAATCAGGGAGGGCGGTATTTAACGCAAGCCGCCGTAATGGAGCCGGCGGACAGGCCAGGGCCAATCCGCCGAAACCCGTCAATACATGTGCTGACCGCCGTTGATGCTCAGCGTCGAGCCGGTGACGAAGGTCGCATCGTCGGAACAGAAGAACGCAACGCCGCGTGCGATTTCATCCGCGTGGCCAAGGCGGCCGACAGGAATCTTGGCGATGATTTTCTGCAGCACGGGCTCTGGCACAGCCGCGACCATGTCGGTGTCGATATATCCCGGCGCGATGGCGTTGACGGTCACGCCGAACTTTGCGCCTTCTTGGGCCAGCGCCTTGGTAAAGCCGTGGATGCCCGATTTTGCCGCGGCATAGTTGACTTGGCCGTACTGGCCCGCCTGACCGTTTACCGAGCCGATGTTGACGATGCGGCCCCATTTGCGTTCGCGCATGCCGGGGAACGTCGCCTTGGCCATGTTGAAGCAACCGCCGAGATTGATGCGCATCACCTCGTTCCAGTCTTCCCAGGTCATCTTGTGCAGCACGCTATCGCGGGTGATGCCCGCGTTGTTCACCACGACATCGATCGGGCCGAGATCTGCGGCGATGCGGTTGCAACCTTCGAGCGCTGCTTCATGGTCGCCCACGTCGAACTTGTATGCGGGGATGCCGGTTCGTTCGGTGAAAGCCTTCGCTGCTGTGTCGTTGCCGCCATAATTTGCGGCAACCGTCATTCCCATTTCCTTCAGCGCCAGGCTGATACCCTCGCCGATCCCGCGACTGCCGCCGGTCACTACTGCAACTTTGCTCATTCAAAACGCCCTTTCAGAAACTCTCCTCGCGCAGCAGACTATGTAGTCATGTCCGCGCCGACAAGCAGACTAACGTCCACGTGCCATTTGCAACGCATGGATTACTGACGTTCAGCAACCGTGCGCGACTTTCCGCTGGCCGAATCCGGCACAAGCGAAGTGACCCAAGCGTAAAGCCTGACCAACTGGAAAGCCATATAAGCATTGTCAGGAGCACGCGCATCGGCATGCACTGGCATCAGAAACGGAAGCGCGTTCCGACATAGACAGCCTGGCTGTCTTGCTGACCATCGGTGACAGGCGCCAGGCGATCGCGTTCGCTGGAATAGCGAATGCCCGCGGTGACCCTAAGATTGTCGGCCACGCGATAAGCGCCGCCGACATCGACCGACATTTCGCCGGCCCCGCCGAAAGTGCGCGGCGTGGTGCCGGGCGCGTTTTCAGCTTCGAGCTCGACCGTCGGACTGAACCGGCCCTTGCCCGAAGCGGACTTGGCCGGCGTAAAGCTACGCAAGTCGGGCGCGGCGACGTTACCGATTTCGCTGGGCAGTGTCAGGCTGCGCGTGATGGCCTGCGGTGCCAACGCCGGTGCCTGCGAGAAACTTTGGTAACCGCGGGCAACGCCGAGGTTGAAGACAAGCGAATCGACAGCCGCGACACCGCGGCCCGCTTCGGCAGACACCTTGCGCACCGAAATGGCGCGTGCGGTTTCGGGATCGACGCGAACGGCGACGGTTACCGACCGCGAACCTTGTTTCGCAGCACCAGCAGGCGTGAAGCGGAACAGAGAACTGCTAACTTCGCCGCGTGCGTCGCTGGCGCGGCGCAGCGATGCCATCAGCTTGGGATTGATCGACGCGGGCGTGAACGCGCCAAGCCCGCCGCTGGCGGAAACGCTGATGTCTCGCATGGAAATGACATCGCGCAAGGAAACGGAGTCGCCGGACACAGCAGCCAGCGCCGAGGGCAAAGCGAGCAGGCACGCGGTGCCAGCGAGTAGGCCAGAGCCTACGCGCAGCGTGCGTCGCCATTTCGTGTCGTGCCCCTTAGCCATGATGGCCAACTTTCCTCCTCGATCCGTAAGGGTTACGCCTGTCTTCAGCGCATGGTTCCCGATACGGTGGCATTATCCAACGTTGTCGCGGGTTCTACTCCTTTAAACAACTGCATGCCAACACCTTCCGGAAAGAAAAGGCGATTCTGTTCCAACATGTTGCATGGAATCGACAGACTCCCCTGCGGTGCAATTTCTGGCAATGTCAGGTTAAGCATCGAGGCGCCTTATGGCATGCGCTCGACCGTCGAAGATGGCCGGGCAACCATTAAGCAAGCATGATAAGCAGGCTCGGCGCTTGCCGCCTGCGCCTGTGCGGGATAGAGCGGGCCGGACCAAGGCGACGACCGCCTGTTTAGGATCCATTTTCGGCCAAGGACAAAGTGACTCGATGATCGGCAAGACCCTCAACACGACACCTGCGAAGATGCTGCTGGCGTCGGCTGCGCTGGCCGCCCTGTCCGCTTGCGGCGGCAGCCGGGACGAGGTCAAGGCCGACCTCGCGGCAAGCCAGGTCACCACGATCGGCGTCAACGCCTATCTGTGGCGCGCCAGCCTCGACACGCTTTCGTTCATGCCGCTGGTGCAGACCGATTCGAACGGCGGCGTGATCGTCACCGACTGGTACACCAACCCCGCCAATCCGGGCGAACGGATGAAGGTGACCGTCACCATTCTCGACCAGGATCTTCGCGCCGATGCACTGCGCGTCGCCGCCAGCCGCGAAATCGGGCAGGGCGGCACGTGGGTTGCCGCGCCGGTTCAGGCAGCAACGATTCAGAAGCTTGAAGACATCATCCTCACCCGCGCACGCGAATTGCGCCGCGACGCGCTGACCGGCTGATTCGTTTCGGGGGCATCGGACGATGACTGAAGAGCGTTTCGATCCGTCGGTCGCCGACGGACGCTGGCAACGCGCCTGGGACGAGGCCGAATCGTTTCGCGCCGATTCGGACAGTGCCAAGCCCAAGAGCTACATCCTGGAGATGTTCCCCTATCCATCGGGGCGCATCCACATCGGCCACGTGCGCAATTACACGATGGGCGACGTGCTGGCGCGCTTCAAGGCTATGACCGGCCATGAAGTCCTGCACCCGATGGGCTGGGACGCGTTCGGCATGCCGGCGGAAAACGCCGCGATGGAAAAGGGCGTACACCCCGGCGGATGGACGCGCGAAAACATCACCAACATGAAGGCTCAGCTGCAACGGTTGGGCTTCGCGCTGGACTGGAGCCGCGAATTCGCGACCTGCGACGCCGCCTATTACGGGCACGAACAGGCGCTGTTCCTCGAATTTTACAAGCATGGCCTCGTCTATCGCAAGGAATCGGCGGTCAATTGGGATCCGATCGACATGACCGTGCTGGCCAACGAACAGGTGATCGACGGGCGTGGCTGGCGTTCGGGCGCGCTGGTCGAAAAGCGCAAGCTGTCGCAGTGGTTCCTGAAGATCACGCAGTTCGCCGACGACCTGCTCGATGGCTTGGGCAAGCTCGACAAGTGGCCTGAAAAGGTTCGCCTGATGCAGGAAAACTGGATCGGCAAGTCTACGGGCATGCAGGCCCATTTCAAGGGCAGCAATTTCGACGAGACGATCGAAGTCTATACCACCCGCCCCGACACGATTTTCGGTGCAAGCTTTGTCGCCGTCGCTGCCGATCACCCGATTGCGCAGGCGCTGGCCCGCACCAATCACGAAGCGGCGGACTTCATCGCCCTGTGCAAGGCGGGCGGCACCACAGCGGCCGAACTGGAAACGGCAGAAAAGCTGGGTTTCGATACGGGGCTAAAGGTCGCGCATCCCTTCACGGGCAAGGACCTGCCGGTCTGGATCGCGAACTTCGTGCTGATGGAATACGGCACCGGCGCGATCATGGCGGTGCCGGGCCACGACCAGCGCGATTTCGAATTCGCCACCAAGTACGGTCTTCCCATCGTGCGCGTCGTCGCGGCCGAAAAAGCCGATGCCGACAAGCCGTTCGAGGGCGTGGCCGAATCGGGTGACGGCATCATCGTGAACTCCGATTTCATATCCGGCCTGTCGGTTGACGATGCGAAGCTGGCGATCACTACGCGTGCGGCGGAAGACGGCTGGGGCACGCCCAAGACGCAGTACCGCCTGCGCGACTGGGGCGTTTCGCGTCAGCGTTATTGGGGCACGCCGATCCCGATGATCCATTGCGAGGATTGCGGCGTAGTGGCGGTTCCGGTCGCTCAGCTGCCAGTGACCCTGCCCGACGACGTGGATTTCAAGACGCCGGGCAACCCGCTCGATCGCCATCCGACGTGGAAGCATGTCGATTGCCCGAAATGCGGCAAGGCGGCGGTGCGCGAAACCGACACGCTCGACACGTTCGCCGATTCGAGCTGGTACTTCCTGCGTTTCGCGAGCCAGCCGACGGACAAGCCGTTCGATCCGGCGGAGGTCGCGGCATGGCTGCCGGTGAACCAGTACATCGGCGGGATCGAGCATGCGATCCTGCACTTGCTATACGCCCGGTTCTGGACCCGCGCGCTGGCCCATTGCGGCATGATCGAAGTGACCGAACCCTTTGCCCAGCTGTTCACGCAAGGCATGGTGACGCACGAGACTTACGAGCGCCGCGTCGATGGTCGCCCGGTCTATTACAGCCCAAATGAAGTGGAGCGCGACGGCAACGGCGCGACACTGAAGGACGATGGCCAGCCGGTTGAAATCGGCCGCGTCATCAAGATGTCGAAGTCGAAGAAGAACGTCGTCGACCCGGACGAGATCGTCGCGCAGTACGGCGCCGACGCGGTGCGCTGGTTCATGCTGTCCGACAGCCCGCCCGAACGCGACCTGCCGTGGAGCGAGGCGGGCATCGAAGGCTGTGGCCGCTTCGTGCAGCGGCTGTGGCGGTTGTTCGGCCAGTACGATGCGACCGCGACCGGCGATGACAAGGCTGTCGCCCGCAAGATGCACCAGACCATCGCGGCAGTCGCCGACGATATCGAGGCGTTGGGCTTCAACAAGGCCGTGGCCCGCATCTACGAACTTACCAACGCCGCCGAAAAGGCCGCGCCTTCGGCCAGCCGCAGCGAGGCGATTCGCGCGCTGATGCTTCTGTCCGCGCCGATGATGCCGCATCTGGCCGAAGAGGCGTGGAACCGCTCGGGAATGGATGGCCTGATCGCCGAAGCCGCATGGCCCGCGCATGACGAAGCCATGCTGGTCGAGGACGAGGTGACCATCGCCGTGCAGGTGAAGGGCAAGTTGCGCGACACGCTGACCGTGGCCAAGGGAACCGGCAAGGACGAGCTGGAGGCGCTTGCGCTCGCCAGCGAGAAGGTCCAGCGTAACATCGACGGCGCGACGATCCGCAAGGTCATCGTGGTGCCCGATCGGCTCGTCAATATCGTGGTGTGATGCGCTTTTTAGTCCTCCCTTTGCTGTTCCTCCTGTCCGCTTGCGGCCTGTCCCCGATGTACGCGGGCGGCGGCGCAGGAAGCGTGGCGACCGGGCTGGCTGCGGTGTCCGTTTCGGCGATTCCGGGGCAGCAGGGTTGGCTGATGCGGGATGCGCTGGTGCAGCGGCTGGGCGACGGCAGTGCGTCCGCGCGGTATCGGCTCGATGTCCGGCTCGACGATCAGCTCGACGGGCTTGGCCTGTTGGGCGATGACACGATCGGGCGGGAACGACGCACCCTTCGCGCGCGCTATCGCCTCGTCGATCTGGCCAGCGGCGAAACCGTGCTGGACGCAACGGCGGGGTCCGATGCGGGCATCGACGTCGTTTCCAGCGAATACGCGACGATCGCGGCGGAACAGACCGCGCTGGAAAACCTGACGCGCGAGGTGGCGGACATGATCATCACCAATGTCGCGCTGAAAATGCGCGCGACCGGTCAAACCGGCTGATCCGCGATGAAGGCGACCCAGCGTAATTTCGCACAGGTCGCGGCAGGCGCTGCGCGCAATGCGAAGATCTTCTTTTTCTGCGGTCCCGACGAAGCAGGAGCCCACGCCGCCGCCGCTCGAGTCATCGGCATGCTCGCCGATCCCGGAGAAAAGGTGGAGATCGACGGCGGCGAGCTGAAGCGCGATCCGGTTCGACTTGCCGACGAAACGCGTTCTACTTCCCTGTTCGGCGATAGCCGCCACATCGTCGTGCGCGCCAACGGCGAAGAGGCGCACGATGCGCTCAAGATTCTGAGCGATGCCACCGAGGCGGAACTGGCCAAGGGTTGGCCGGTGCTCGTCATCGCGACCGGGGCGACCGACAAGTCGCGAAGTGCAAAGTTGCTGGAAAAGCGCGGCGATGCCGTGGTCGCAATGTTCTACCCGCCCGATCTGTCCTCGGTCACGGCAGAGGTGCGGCGACTGGCCGATGCGTCGGGCCTGCGCATGGGTTCCGAACTCGCACAGCGCATCGCCTCGTCAGTCGGCCTCGATACGCGGATGGCGGCATCGGAGGTCACCAAGCTGGCGCTCTATCTCGATGCCGATGCACAGGCACCGCGCAATGCAACCGCAGCCGATCTCGACGCCATCGCCGCCGAAACCGAAGACGACGGGATGATGCCGCTGGTGGATGCGGTGCTTTCGGGGGAAGGGGCGAAAGTGCCGGGGGAACTGGCGCGTTTCGGGCAACTGGGTTTGAATCCTGTCGGAACCTTGCTCGCGATGGAGCGGCGGGTCGCGCAATTGGCGCAGATCGCTTCGCGCCTGGAGGGGCGCGGCGATGTCGCCGGTTTCGTCAATGGCGAAGTAAAGGCTCACCGCATCTTCTTTCGCGATCAGGCCGCCATTACCCGCCAGTTGCAATGCTGGCGGGGTGCGCGATTGGCGCGGCTGGGCGAACGGTTGATCGAACTGCACCGCGCGTTGCTGGCCGACAGCCAGGCCGCGCCACTGCTTTTTGCCGCCGGTTGCGCCCAGATCGCTCGTGCCGCCGCGGCCAGAAGCTGAGCAGTCTAAATCTCGGGATTGTGTCGCAATGCGGCATTTGGGCAAATCCGCTTGGTGTCGCGGAACCGATGCGATAACTAGGCGTTTATATTCATAAGTTTTTTCACCAAGACTGCTATAGGCTTGCAACATCCATGAATGCTTACCGGGCCCAGTTGCAAGCGCGAAGCGATGGGGACCGGTCCAACGCTCACACCATCCCCTTGCCGCCCGGCGACAGCGCCGCGATCTCGCAGAGCCCCCTTCTCAAACCCGTAGGGATACAGTCGCTGGAGAAGCGGCGGCTGCAATGTTACATAGGCATCATGCTGGCCGACATCGCGGCGGTGGTGTGGGGCTTTGCCATCGGCGGCTACGTCCTGCCACGGGACGAGAGTGTGGCGCACGCATTGCTGCAAGCGCAGATGCTAATCCCGCTGTTCCTTACCGTAGCGCTTTATAACAGCAGCTATTCGATCCGCGCCTTACGCGATAAATTCAGCGGCATTATCCTTCCTTTGCAAGCGCTTGCTGTTGCTGCGCTGGGCGTGGCGCTATTGGCTTACCTGGCGAAGACCGGTGGCGATTATTCGCGTCTCGTCTTCGTCTCCGGACTTTTGGTATCTGCGATATTCCTCGTTCCCGCGCGCCTCGCGATGTACGGTTTTGTGCGTTGGAGCTGCGGCAACCGCGTGGAAAACATCCTGGTGGTTCAAGACGGTGGCCCGCCGCTGGCGATCGACGACGCCTATCGCGTCGAAGCGCGAGCTGCGGGATTTACCCCTGTGCTCAACGATCCTGTCGCGCTCGATCATCTCAGCCGGTGGTTCGAGCCGATGGACCGGGTCATCGTCAGCTGTGCCGATGACAAGAGGTTCGCTTGGGCTCAGGCATTGAAGGGGCTCGCCGTCGAAGGCGAAGTGGTGGATCAGACGGTTTCGAGACTGGGCGCATTGGGGGCTCGGCGTTATGGCGCAAACGGATCCCTGCTTGTGTCGCACCGACCGCTCGGTTTGCGCATGCGTGCCTTGAAGCGTCTTTTCGATCTTGCGCTGACGATTCCGGCCCTCATTTTGCTGGCGCCGTTGATGATCGTTGTCGCACTGATAATTTGCTTGCAGGACGGCGGGCCTGCGTTGTTCATCCAGCGCAGAACGGGCCGTGGCAGCCGTTTTTTCAGCGTGTTCAAGTTCCGCTCGATGCGTGTCGATCAGGCAGACGCCAGCGGCGAGCAATCGGCGTCGCGCACCGATCTGCGAATCACTCCCATCGGACGTTTCATTCGCAAGACTTCGATCGATGAACTGCCGCAGCTGTTCAACGTGATAAAAGGGGACATGAGCCTTGTCGGGCCGCGCCCTCACGCCATGGGGTCACAGGCGGGCGACAAATTGTTCTGGGAAATAGACGAGCGCTACTGGCAGCGGCACACGTTGAAACCCGGACTCACCGGACTTGCGCAGATTCGCGGGCATCGCGGCGCAACGGAAAGCGAAAGCGATCTGGTCGCCCGGCTCCAGTCCGATCTCGAATATCTCGACGGCTGGACAATCTGGCGCGATATCGGGATCCTTTTGCTGACCTTGCGCGTAGTGATCCACGAGCGTGCATTTTAGCCATGGTTCTGATTTATATGGCATCTGTGAGATTGTTGTGGTTGCAATTGCTCAGTATTTCTGATTAACCAGCACAAAGGCCGGGCGCAGCTTGTCCGAAAGCCGAACACGGAGTTTACTATGCGGACCCTTAAGAACCTTACCTGTGCAGTCGCAGTCGCTGGCCTCGCCCTGAGCGGCGTTGCTCATGCAGACACTTCGCGTTCGGTTAACATGCTGCCGACCAGCTCGGTCGCAAAGCGCGGCACTGCCCCGACCGAATCGGAAAGCGAACTCGCCAATCGTCGTGGTGGTCTGGTCATCGCGATCGCAGCAGCCGCTGCTGTGGCCGTTGGCATTCTGATTGCCGTTGACGGCAAGGACAAGTCCAGCAACTGATTCGGTTTAACGCCGATTATGAGAGGCCTCGCCGTTCGGCGGGGCCTTTCTTATTGGCGCAACGACCGTTTACGGCAGTGCCATGCACATGAAATCCAATAGCCGGCACGATCGAGTCTTGCTTGCCCCGGCTGCCTTGGCCGGAGCATTCGTGGTTGCCGCAATCGTCTTGGGCGGAGGCGGTACACCAGCGCCAAGGGCTGAGTTGGCGCTTGAGGTTCTGGGCGCGATCACGCTGCTGTTCATGTTGTTCGCTGCTTCGTGGCGGACAAGGCCGGTGCCGGGCGCGATCTACGTGCTTGCTGGCGTGACGGCGATCTTGCCGATCTTGCATCTCGTACCGCTTCCGCCATCGTTGTGGCAATCACTCCCTGGGCGGGAGACTGAGATCGCCGCGCTGACCCTGATCGGTGCGCAGAACGACTGGATGCCACTTTCGTTGGTTCCGTCCGCAACGCTTGCATCGCTGTTGTCGCTCGGCCCGCCGTTGCTGGTCCTGCTGATGACCGCGAAGCTTTCTGCCGATGAACGTGCAGGGTTGCTGCCGCTGGTGGCGTGGTCCGGCCTCGCGGCGTTCATGCTCGGCGTCTTGCAGGTAACTAGCGGATCGGAACGTTTTTACCTCTATGCCGACAGCAGTGCAGGCTGGTTGACCGGTTTTCAGGCCGGGCGAAACCTTGCCGCCGACATGCTGACGATCGCGATGCTGGCATGGGCCGCAATTCAGCCGATGCGGATCTTCGGAGCAGCGGGCAGGTTCGTGGGGGCGGCCGGGATCGCGTTGCTGGCGCTGGGCGTGTTGTTTACCGGATCGCGTGCGGGTATCGCGATCATGGTCATCGTCCTTCCCCTGGCGTTCCACTTGGCGGGCACTTTTCGCGCAATTCCCCGCCGCAAGCTTCTGTTTGCCGTAGCGGGATTCTTCCTCTCGGCGGTGGGGGCTGTGATGGCGCTCCTGACATCACCTGCCGCACGACGCTCGTTGGAGCGGCTCGATTCGCTGGAATCCATACGGACCGACATCTGGGCCGATGCCTGGGCTGCGGCGCTGGCCTATTGGCCGGCGGGTGGCGGAATGGGCGGTTTCATATCGTTGTTCATGCCGTTTGAACGGCTCGAGGTGCTGGATGGTCTGCGCACCAATCGGGCCCACAACGACTACCTCGAACTGCTCATCGAAGCGGGGGCACCCGGGATGGTGCTGCTCGCCATGGCAATCGCCGTAATCGGCTGGCTCGCCTGGCGTGCGCTGCGTGCAGGTGGCCATGCGTCGCGACAGATCACGTTCGCGCTTGGAACGATCGGCGTGGTTGCGGCACACTCGCTCGTGGATTATCCCTTGCGTTCCATGTCGATAGCCTGTCTTTTTGCGATGGCTGTTGCGATGCTCTGCCCCGCTCTATCCCCCGAGTTTCGAAAAGGTCGATCAACTTGAAACAGATTGCGAATCTGCTCGTTCTGCTGGTGGCCGGAATGGCTCTGGCCGCGTGCCAGAAAACGGTCGAGAGCCGGCTCCCGTCGGGCGCCGACGCCTATACCGCGATCTCCGTCGCGCCCGAAGTGGCCCGGCCCGCCACTTATGTGTTGCGTCCGGGCGACCGCCTCAACCTCGACGTCTTTCGCGAAGAGGCGTTCAGCGCCGAAAAGCTGCTGATCGATTCGACCGGGAACGTCACCCTGCCGGTGCTCGGCACGATCCATGCCGAGGGGAAGACTTCCGATGCGCTGGCGGCGGATATTCGCGCGCGGTTGGCATCCAGCTACCTGCGCGATCCACGCGTGTCGGTCATGGTCGAGACTCCGGCGCTCGCCACCGTATCGGTGGAAGGTGAAGTGGAGCAGCCCGGCGTTTACGAGATTGCGCCCGGTTACACACTGCTGACCGCGCTGGCGCTTGCTCGCAGCCCGACCGACAACGCAAAGATGGATGAAGTGCTGATCATGCGCACGGTCGACGGGCGGCGCATGGGCGGCCGCTTCGATGCCGCGGAAATCCGCGCCGGTGCCTCGCCAGACCCGCAGATTCTGCCCGGCGACGTCGTCGTTGTCGGCTACTCGCGCACGCGCGGCGTCTTTCAGGACTTCCTGAAGACGGTCCCGCTGCTCAACGTTTTCGCATACTACTGATACCCGGCCTACTGCTATCCGGCTCGCCGCCCCGTAAAGGGAGCGGCTCGCTGACTGGAATGGAACACGACTTTTGGCAACGCTCCCCGATTCTCCGCTGAACGCAGCGCGTGCCGATTTCGGCATGCCGCCCGGCTATCCCACCGCCGGCACGAATATCAGTGCGTTCATCCGCTATGGCCTGTCTCTCGTGCGGCGGAACATCATTCCCATCGCGCTGATTCTGGCTGCCGCCGTTGCCGCCGCGGTGGTTCTGACGATGCTCGACACCCCGCGCTATACCGCGACGACGACAGTGCAGATCAACGATCAGAGCGACAAGGTTCTGGGCGATGACATGGACACCGAGGCGAACGTCAACGCCGGTTGGGATGTGGAGCGTTTTCTCAACACCCAGCTCGAAGTGCTGCGTAGCCGGGAGGTGGCCGAACGGGTTGCCAACGAACTGAACCTCTTCGAAGATCCTGCTTTTTTCGCGGCTATGGAAGTGCCGGTGCCGGACGGCGCGGCCGACGCGACATTGCGGCGTGAAGCCGTCGTCGGACTGGTGCAGGGCAGCATCGGCGTGGACCTGCCGCGCGAAACCCGTGTCGTGCGAATTTCGGTGACTAGCGCCAACCCGGAAATGTCGGCCCGCATTGCCAATGGGTTTGCGGACCAGTTCATTCAGTCGAGCCTGCAACGCCGCTATGACAGTTCGTCCTATGCCCGCAAATTCATCGCGGATCAGCTGGCCCAGTCGCGCGGACAGCTCGAAGCGTCGGAACGCGAACTGAACGCTTATGCCCGTCAGGCCGGACTGTTGCGCAATCGCGGCGCGCAGGAAGAGGGCAATTCGTCGGTCAACGGTTCGGGCAGCGTGACCATCGCCAGCCTCGACCAGTTGAACGAAGCCGCCAACCAAGCGAGCGCGACCCGCATTCAGGCCGAAGCACGCTGGCGCGCCGAAGAGGCGCAGGCTCCGCTCTCCTCCCCCACGGTCTTGGCCAACCCCACGGTGCAGCAGCTGATGACCGATCGGGCTCGCGTCGACGCAAAGATACAGACGCTGCGCGCCCGCTATCTCGACGATTATCCCGAAATCGTTCAGCTTGAGGCAGAACGCACGTCGATCAACCAACAGTTGCAGTCGGTCGCCCGTTCGGTGCGCGACGGCATTCGTTCGGAATATCTTGGCGCACAGACGGCAGAGCGCCGCCTGCGCGATCAGGTCGGCACCCTTCAGGGTGAAACGCTGGCCGAACAGGATCGTTCGGTGCGTTACAACACGCTGGCGCGCGAAGCCGACACCAACCGTTCGATCTATGACGGATTGCTGCAGCGTTATCGCGAGCTCAATGCATCGGCCGGCATCTCGACCAGCAACCTGTCGATCGTCGACAAGGCGCAGGTGCCTCGTTCGCCGTCTTCGCCGAACCTGATCAAGAACCTGATGATCGCAATTCTGCTCGGCCTGATGGCAGCAGCCGCGTTCATCCTGTTGCGCGACCAGTTGGACGACACGATCCGGGTGCCCGAGGATGTCGAGGCCAAGATGCACATGCCTCTGCTGGGCGTGGTCCCGACATCGCAGGATGACAATCCGACAAACGAGCTGCTCGACCCCAAGTCGCCCATGTCCGAAGCCTACAACTCGTTGCGTGGCGCGCTCATGTACTCGACGGCAAACGGGCTGCCCCGCATCCTGCAGGTCACCAGTTCGCAACCGGGCGAAGGCAAGAGCACCAGCAGCAACGCGATCGCGCGCGGTTTCGCCCGGATGGGCAAGCGGGTCGTGTTGATCGATGCCGATCTTCGCCGTCCGTCGGAACACAAGCATCACAACCTGCCGAACGACCGTGGTCTGTCGGACCTGCTGACAGGCGCCCGCGAACTCGATGCCACGATCATGCACGAGGTCGCGCCCAACCTTTACGTCATCACGTCCGGTCCCATCCCGCCAAGCCCGACCGAGCTGTTGAGCGGACCGCGTTTCGCACACCTGCTCGAACAGCTTTCGGCGCAGTTCGACTGCGTGGTGATCGACAGCCCGCCGGTACTGGGCCTCGCCGATGCCCCGGTCATGAGCGCGCTGGCCGATGGCGTGGTCTTCGTGGTGGAGGCATCGCGCAGTCGCAGCGGCATGCTCAAGACCGCTGTTCGACGCTTGCGGGCGATGAACCCGGTCATCCTGGGTGCGGTGCTGACCAAGTTCGATCCGGCAGCGGGTGCGAACCGGTACTCCGAATATTACGGTTACGAGTACTATCGCTATTCGAACGCGGACGATGCCAAAGCCTGATCAAGCCCAGCAGAGGTCGCAAGGCAAACCACGCGCCGTCGCGCGCTGGGGCCTTGCGGCGCTGACCCTTGCCTATTGCGTCGCCGCGTTTGGCAGCGCGATGGATCGGACCAGCGAAAGGACGCTGGCCGCCCAAGCCTCCGTTCCGGGGCCGTTCCGTGCTTTCGCCGACATCGCGCAGGCCCGGCTTGCGCTCAATTCGCAGGCGGCCGACCAGGGTCTTGACGCCGCGGCCCGGGCGATACGTTCGCGACCTATCGACGCGGCGGGTCCTTCGTTACTGGGCACGGCGCTGGCGCTGAAGGGCGATCTGGCGGGAGCTGACGCCGCATTCCGGGTGGCGGCGGCCGGCGGATGGCGCGACCCGATGACGCAGATCTACTGGGCAAACGAATCGATCCGCTCAGGCGACTGGGATCTTGCGGCTTCGCGGGTTGACGCGCTCATGCGGGCCCATCCGCGTCTGCCGGGCATCGACGAATTTCGCGCGCAGCTGGAAAACGATCCTCGCGGGCTCGAAGCGCTGGCGCAACTCATCGCTCGGCACCCACCTTGGCTGCAAAGCTATCTCAGTGTCGACACCAGCATGCCCGCAGACATGCTGGTGCAGCGCGGATTGGTTATGGAGCGGGCCGGCGCGCTTTCCGGTCCGGCCGGGTGTGAACTGGTGCGCACTTTGACGGCGACCTTGCTGCAATTGGGCAAAGGCGCCGCAGCGGATCGCGTCTGGCGAGCCCATTGCCCCGCCGCGACGGGACTGGCCAAGCTTGGGTCCGGACAGACATCGGGCGGGTTCGGACAATCCGATGATCCGTTCGGTTGGCAGCGGGTGCCCGGCGGCGAAGTGCGCTACACGGTCGAGGGCGATGGCCGCGCGGTCACGGTCGAAAACCTGTCGCCAAGCGCGCAACTCGTCGCCAGCCGCCCCTATGCGGTCGATCCCGGCGCGGTGACGCTGACTTGGGATGCGCGCGATGCGGACGGGGATCGCAGCGACAAGATCGACCTTTCGCTCGATTGCGGGGTGCCGACGCGCCCACCATTTGGCGGCGCGACATCACGCACGGTCACTGCGGGCGAGTGCGGTGTGAAGACGGTCGGGATCTGGGTGGCCAGCGGATCGGGACCGGTGACCGTGCGATCGATTGCGGCAAAACCACGCTAGAGGCGGCCTGCCGTTCAGCCCTGACGTGACCGGACCGCTTCGGCCGGATTGCCGCGATAGATCGTTTGCGGATCGGCATCGCTGAACAGAGCGCCGCGCGCCGCCAGCACCGCTCCGTCGCCTATCGTCACGCCCGGTCCGACAAAGGCCTCTGCCGCAATCCAGCATCCCGCGCCGATGGTGATGGGCCGCAGGATAAGCTGGAAATCGGCGCTGCGAACGTCGTGGCTGCTGGCGCAGACGTGGGCGCGTTGCGACACGACCGCGCGCGCGCCGATGCGGATGTGCCCCTGATTATATAGGATGGCACCCGGGCCGATCAGCGTGTTGGCCCCCAGCGACAGGTTGCGCGGGTGCCAGATGCGGACGCTTGCGTGCACGCGTGCCCCGTGCGCGACGTCGGCCCCGAACAAGCGCAGCACCAGCCGCCTCCAGCCATGCAGCGGTGGCGGCGTAAACCGGCAAAGCACCAGCCATGCCGCCATCCAGACGACGCGGAATAACCGGTTGCCGAGCGAAAAGCTGGCTCCACCTTCGAGCGGCTTGCTGCGATTTGCGTCGAGAACGTCCATCAATCGGCAGGACTACGCGATTTCAACGCGGTATAGAAGCCGGCCCAGCGCAAAGCGATATCCCGACCCGAAAACGGACCGCCGGCCAGCGCCAGCGCCGCGTCCTGCATCGTGCGCCAGCCAGAGGCATCGAGCGCGAGCGCTCTTTCCAGTGCGGCGGCAACCGTCCCCTCGTCCATGCCGCAGTCGATTGCTGCCCCGGTCGCAAAGCCCGCTGGCAGGTTGCATTCGCTGCTCATCAGGGTGGGTGCGCCCGCCGCCCAAGCCTCGAGAATGGCCATCGGCAGGCCTTCGCTCAACGAAGGCAGCGCGACGAAACGGCTGCGCGCCAGCAGATCCGCTTTCGCCTGGCCATAAATGGGTCCGATATATTCGATGGTGCCCGGTGCATGGGAAAGCGAGGCGCGAAGGTCGGCGACGTGCGCGTCATCACCCCAACCCGCCAGCGTCAGCCGCGCGCCCTCGGGCAAAGCGCCCCGCGCATACAGCGCCGACCATGCGGCAATCAGCGAAGCAAGGTTCTTCTTGGGATGAATGCGGCCCACGAACGATACTTGCGGCCCACGGACCCGGTTCGCTTTGATTGCCAATGGCGGGGCCGGGTTGGCAATCACCACCGACTTGTCCTCGCCGCACTCTCGCGCGATATCCGCCGCTTCGCGTTCGGTCAGCGCGTGGAAGGCGGTTGCGCGCGCCCAGCTGCGCCGTTCGTATCCCGCGCGAGCCAATGCCTTTTTCAACTTGCCGCGCCCGGTGATCCAGGGATCGAGCATTCCGTGCGGCGAAATCGCATAAGCCTTGCCCGTCCGCGCCGCCCAAATGGAGCCGGCTGCCGAAGGATACATCCAGATGCCGTGCAGGTGCAGGGTATCGAGCCTTGCGGCGAGAAGCGCATCGACCAAACCGGGTGCGAAACCGATCTGGCGCGGGCCTTTGACCGGCAGGACGGTGACTTCGCATCCGGGAAAACGGTCGCGGTCCTGCGCGCTGAATTCATCCTCCAGCGCAAAGATCGCCGGCACCGCCCCCTGATCGCGCAGCAGCACCGCATGCGCGGCGACCGCTTCGAACACTCCGCCGCCCAACCTAGACGCGCTGGCCGTCAACAGGCCGATCCGCGCGCCGTTCAGGGGAAATGCCGGATTCTGAACCAATTGACGATACCGCTCCGAACCGGATGGATAGCCACGCAATTTTCGTGCGGCATTTTTCGCGATGAAGCTGAAATTGCTGGTTGCAACCTTCATGCCCACGCCTCTAAGTGCCGCGACTTACAACGAATTTCGGAATAGAGAAAGCATCGTTATGGATGACAGGCGCAAGGTCGCACTGATTACCGGTGTAACCGGGCAGGACGGTGCATACCTTGCCGAGCTGCTGCTGGAAAAGGGTTATGTGGTCCACGGCATGAAGCGGCGTTCGTCGTCGTTCAACACCGGCCGGATCGAAGACATCTATCAGGACCCGCACGAGGCCGAGCGGCGCTTTCATCTCCATTACGGCGACATGACCGATGCCACGAACCTGATCCGTATCGTGCAGGAAACCCAACCGGACGAAATCTACAATCTTGCCGCGCAAAGCCATGTGCAGGTGAGCTTCGAGACGCCAGAATATACCGCCAATGCCGACGGCATCGGAACGCTTCGCCTGCTTGAGGCGATCCGCATCCTGGGCATGGAGAAAAAGACCCGGTTCTATCAGGCTTCGACGTCTGAACTGTACGGTCTGGTGCAGGAAGTGCCGCAGCGCGAAACGACGCCGTTCTACCCGCGCAGCCCTTATGGCGCGGCCAAGCTCTATGCCTACTGGATCGTGGTCAACTACCGCGAAGCCTATGGCATGTATGCCTGCAACGGCATCCTGTTCAACCACGAAAGCCCCCTGCGCGGCGAAACTTTCGTGACGCGCAAGATCACCCGCGCCGCTGCCGCGATCAAGCTGGGGCGGCAGGACCGGCTCTATCTCGGCAATCTCGATGCCAAGCGCGACTGGGGGCATGCCCGCGAATACGTGCGCGGCATGTGGATGATGCTGCAACAGGACGAGCCGGAGGATTTCGTGCTGGCGACGGGCGAGACGACCGAAGTGCGCGACTTCGTGCGCTGGGCGTTCGAGGATGCCGGCATCATGCTCGATTTCCGGGGCGAGGGCGTCGACGAAAAGGCCTATTGCCGCGAAACAGGCAAGTGCATCGTCGAAGTCGATCCCCGCTATTTCCGCCCGACCGAGGTTGAGCTTCTGCTCGGCGATCCGGCCAAGGCGCACCAGAAGCTGGGCTGGCGGCACGAAACCAGCGTTCGTGAACTCGCCCGCGAAATGGTCGAAGCCGACCTCAGGACGATGCGCGATGCGCCCATCGCGAACGGAGACTGACGGCGGTGGCCGACCTGCGGAGCATCGTTCGTAACTTCGCGATCGATCGCGGTTATTACGTATCGCGTTCGACCCCCGCTGACGATGTGCGCCGACTGCTCGCCCGTCTTGCGCCGGTGACGACATCCGTCCCGCTCATCCGGATGGGCGGCGCGGCCGATGGCGGCTATCTGGTGCCGGACGATTTCGATGGCATCGTCGCCTGTTTCTCGCCCGGTGTCGATCAGATCTCCGAATTCGAAGGGGCGGTCGCCGCACGCGGCATTCCCTGTTTCCTTGCCGATGCATCGGTCGATGGGCCGGCGGAAAACAATCCGTTGTTCGATTTCGAAAAGAAGTTCCTCGGCGCGGTGGACGGCGGCCAGACGGTGCGGCTCGATACATGGGTCAACGACAAGATGCCAGGGCCGGGCGATCTGCTCCTTCAGATCGATATCGAAGGCCATGAATGGCCGGTGCTGTTGAGCACGCCTGTCGACGTGCTTGCCCGCTTTCGCGTCATAGTGCTCGAAATCCATGGACTTCCCGACGCGTTCAACCCCACCGCGTTCGTCGCTCTCGACAGTGCGATCCAATTGTTGGGAAGCCTGTTCCACGTGGTGCACGCGCACCCGAACAACGCGCTTCCGGCAGTGAACCTGGCGGGGATGGACATACCCAGCTTCGTCGAAGTTACCTTGCTGCGCAAGGACCGGGCCGACGTGCTGGGCATGGCGGCCGGGTTTCCGCACCCGCTCGATGCCACGAACGTGGCGAGCCTTCCGGACTATGTCCTGCCCGCGTCCATGCAGGCGTCCGCCGCCCGCGCGACAGGGGGGAGCGATCGGATTTGACCGGACTCGATCCGCTTGCCGCGCCAGCCGACGCGCGCATCGCGGTCATCATGACGTGCCACAACCGTCGTGACCTGACGCAGGCGTGCCTCCTCGCCCTGCGCGGACAGCACGGTTTCAGGGCCGAGGATCTCTTTCTGGTCGACGACGGGTCCGACGACGGCACCGGCGACATGGTCCGCGCGATATTGCCGGGTGCACATGTCATCGAAGGCGACGGTTCGCTGTTCTGGAACGGCGGCATGCGGCTGGCTTGGGACACGGCGGCAAATGCGGGCAAGCGCTACGATTTCTATCTGTGGCTCAATGACGATGTCATCTTGGCCGAAGACGCGCTGGCCATGCTGGTCGCCGATGCCGATGCCACCGTGGCTCGCGACGGTGCGGTGATCGTGGCGGGCGCGATGCACGAACCGGGCGATCCGCAGACGATCACATACGGTGCGCAGCGGCGACCCGATCCACGCCGTCGCTTTCGGCTGCAAGTCATGCAACCAGTCGGCACGCCGCAACCGGCCGTGGCGGTCAGCGGGAACGTGGTCCTTGTTTCTGCGGCGGCGCATGCGCGTCTTGGCAACCTGACCGACAGGCTGGTGCATATCTTCGGCGATCTCGATTACGGGTTCCGCGCCGTGGCCGCCGGCATTCCGGTCGTCCTTGCCAGCCGCGTGGCCGGAAGTTGCGCAGCAAACGACGACAGCGGGTCGGCGCCGCGCAAGCCGCTGTTCGCGCGCATCCGAGCCGCCCATAAACAGGCGAACAAACTTCACGCCCGCGACTGGCGCCGTTTCGTCGCGCTTCATGCCGGCCCGGTCGAAAGGCTGTCCCATTGGCTGGCGCCTTATCTGCGCGCCCTGAAATCATGAGGTTCCCCCGATGACCTACCCCGCCCAATGGCACCAGACCTATGGCGACAAGACGGGCGCTTCGGCCCGCGCGATCCTGCCGCCGCTGCTGCGGTTGTTCGATGCGCACTCGCTGCTCGAAGTCGGCTGCGGCAACGGACACTGGACCCAGTCGGCACGCGATGTCGGGATCGACGACTACAACGTGGTCGACGGCCCGTGGAACAACCGCGAACACCTGTTGGTCGAAAACGACCGCTTCATCGAAGCCAACCTGTCCGTGCCGCTGAAGCTTGGCCGCCGATATGACATGGCGATCTGTCTCGAAGTTGCCGAACACGTGCAGCAGGCCAGCGCCGCCACGCTTGTCGCATCGCTGTGCGACGCGGCGGACGTGGTTCTATTCGGCGCGGCCATCCCCTTGCAGGGCGGCTATGGCCACATCAACGAACAGTGGCCAAGCTGGTGGCGCGACCTGTTCGCGGCCCGCGGGTACCGTGCGTTCGATCTGGTTCGCCCGCGGCACTGGGACGATGCATCGATCCATTACTGGTATCGGCAGAACACGTTCGTCTACGTGCGCGAAAGCGATGCCGCGGCGCTGGCCACCGCGCAGGAGGCCGAGCGGGAGAGTGGCGGCGCACTGGCGCTGTTCGACGCCGTCCATCCCGAAAAATATATCGAGATGGCATCCTACGAATCGATTGCGATGAAGAAACTGCTGCGCCGCCTGCCGGGCTGGGCGCTGCGCCGAATCGGGATCGGCGGCGGGGACTGACGCGCGTGGCCGCGACGATCATCGCGACGTGGTTCGTTGGCGACACGGCCGAGGATGCGACCTTTTTCCCGCAGGTCGTGTCCCGTTCGGACGATGCCGGCGCGCAGGCGGTCTATTGGCGTTGCACGGTCGCGTTCTATGCCAGTTCCCTGGCGGTCAATCCCGATGCCCGGCACGTCTTCTATACCAACGGACCCGTCCCCGTGATCGACGGTTTCGATTGCCGCGCCGCGCTTGAACGGTGGGGGGTGGAGATCGTGACCCTGCCGATCAGCTGGCGACTTCCGCGAGGCAGTGTCGGCAGTTGGGGTAACCAGTTCTATGTCTTTGACGTAATTGCCCATGTCGCCGCGTCGGACGGCGACGATCGCCTGATCCTGCTCGACAGCGATTGCATCTGGCGGCAACCGGTCGGCGGACTCGAAGCGGCGATCGACCGGCATGGCGCGCTCACCTATGAACTGGGCCACGACGAACATCCCGAAGGCGAAGCGATCAACGGGCTGACGCGCGAAGGGCTGGCCTCTTTCGTGGCGCGCCATGGCGGCGAGGTGCGGTCAAAGCGCGCTTATTTTGGCGGCGAAATCTATGCTGCCAGTGCCGAAACGAACCGCCGGGTGGCGGAACTGGCGCGCAAGCTATGGCCCGATGTCGTCGCGCAGGCCGACGACAGCCCGCGAGAAGAGGCGCACCTGTTGTCCGCGATCTATGCCCTGCTCGATATCGCGCCGGGCACCGCGAACGCGTTCATCCGTCGGATGTGGACCACTTTCCGGCACAACAACCTGCGCGACGCGGACGCGGACCTTGCCATCTGGCACCTTCCTGCCGAAAAGCGTACCGGCTTTGCCGACCTGTTTGCGGCCATCATCGTTTCATCTTCGGGCGATCCGCGTGTCGATGCCGGCGCGATGGGTTTGACAGAGCCGACATATCGTCGCCTGTTCGGCTTTCCGCGCCGCTACCCAAGAAAGTTCGCCCGCGACCTTACCTTGAAGATCATGGAGAAAATCCGCTCGTGACCGATGCCCTTTACGATCTGACCGGCAAGCGCGTCTATGTCGCGGGGCATCGCGGCATGGTCGGTTCCGCCATCGTTCGCCGGTTACAGCGCGAAGGATGCGAGATCCTGACCGCCGACCGCGCGGTGGACTTGCGCGAACAGGCGCCGGTTCGCGACTGGTTCGCCGCCAATCGGCCCGACGCGGTGTTCCTTGCCGCCGCCCGCGTTGGCGGGATCGACGCGAACGACCGTTACCCGGCGCAGTTCCTGTACGACAACCTGATGATCGAGGCGAACGTCATCGACGCGGCCGCGCAGTTCGGCACTTCGAGACTGTTGTTCCTCGGTTCGTCGTGCATCTATCCGCGCATGGCGCCACAGCCGATTGTCGAGGATGCGCTGCTGACCGGCCCGCTTGAACCTACCAACGAATGGTACGCAATTGCGAAAATCGCAGGCATCAAGCTGTGTCAGGCTTATCGCCGCGAATACGATTGCGATTTCATCAGCGCTATGCCGACCAATCTTTATGGCCCCGGCGACAATTTCGATCTTGCCACCAGCCACGTCATGCCCGCCCTGATCCGCAAGGCGCACGAAGCGAAACTGGCCGGCGATGCCGCGCTGCCGGTGTGGGGTTCGGGCAAGCCGCTGCGCGAATTCCTGCATGTCGACGACATGGCCGATGCCTGTGTCTTCCTGATGCGGCACTATTCCGGCGAAAGCCATGTCAACGTCGGCTATGGTGAAGACATCTCGATCGCCGACCTTGCCCGGACCGTGGCGAAAGCCGTCGGGTTTGCCGGCGACATCGCGTTCGATGCGACGAAGCCCGACGGCACCCCGCGCAAGCTGATGGACAGCAGCCTGCTGCGCGGCATGGGGTGGCGGCCTTCGGTCGATCTGGAAACGGGCATCGCGGGTGCCTACGCCCATTTCCTGGAGGGTGGCGCGAGGACCGTGTCGCTATCGCAGTGAACGGGCGGACAAGCCCGCGCCTGTTGATCGTCGGTCTCAACTACGCGCCCGAACTGGTCGGCATCGGCCCCTATACGACCGGGCTGGCAGAAGGGCTGGTCCAGCGCGGCTGGACGGTCGATGCCGTGGTCGGCCAACCCTATTACCCGCAATGGGCGCGCCATCCCGATGCGGCGCGCGGCTGGTCGCACACGCGCGAAGGCGGGGTCGGCGTGACCCGATGCCCGCATTACATCCCTGCCGATCCCAGCGGTCCGAAGCGTCTGGTCCACCATGCCAGCTTTGCCGCGTCTGCCTTTGCCCCCGCGCTGCGCCGGGCGCGGGCCACGCGTCCCGATTTTGTCCTTGCGGTTGCTCCATCGTTGCTCAGCGTCCCGATAGCGCGACTGGCGGCGCGGGCGGCGGGGGCGAAACTGTGGGTCCACCTTCAGGATTTCGAAGTCGATGCCGCCTTTGCCACCGGCCTGTTGAAGGAAGGCGCGAAGACCGCGGGCGCGGCGCGTCGCGCCGAACGCGCGATCCTCAATTCCGCCGACCTGCTCACCACGATCAGCGAGCCGATGGCACAGGGCTTGCGGCGGCGCACGACCGGCACCGACGTGGCCATCGTTCGCAACTGGGCGAACCACATGGAAAGCGTGGCCGACGCTTCGGGCGATGCCTATCGCCGCGAATGGGGCCTAGGCGAACGGCGCGTCGCGCTCTACTCCGGCAATATCGGCAACAAGCAGGGGCTGGAAATCGTGATCGAGGCGGCAAAGCGCCTGCGTCATCGCGAAGACCTCGTCTTCGTCGTGTGCGGGAACGGGCCCAACAGGGCGCGGCTCGAAGCGCAGGGTGCGGGGCTTGCGAACTTGTTGTTCCACGATCTGCAACCGGCGGAACGGGTTGGCGAACTGCTGCGATTGGCCGACATCCACCTGCTGCCCCAGCTTCCAGGCGCGGCGGACCTGGTGCTGCCGTCCAAATTGACCAACATGCTCGCTTCGTCCCGGCCAACCGTGGCCACGGCGGACGCCGGAACCGGGCTGGCCGTCGAGGTCGAAGGATGCGGCCTCATCGTTGCGCCGCAGGATGTGTCGGCCTTTGCCGCCGCCATCGAACGGTTATGCGATGATCCGGCATTGGCCAAAGATCTGGGTCAGCGGGCGGGCCGCCGGGCGCGCGAACGCTGGTCGCGCGATGCCATCGTTGCCGAGGCCGATGCCTTGCTGCGGGAGCGTATCGCTTGAACTGGCGCGACCGCATCTTCGGTGCCGGACTGGTCAGCAATATCGGCGCGAACGGCTTCGGCCTGCTGGTGCAGGTCTTCATCCAGCTCGCCTCGGTCCCCATCCTCGCCCATTCATGGGGGCTGGAAACCTATGGCGTCTGGCTCATCCTGCTGACCATCCCGGCGTGGCTTGGTAGCGGCGATCTGGGGTTTCAAGGTGTCGCCGCCAACGAAATGACGGCGCAGGTCGCCCGCGGCGAACGGGCCGAAGCGCTGGCGACCTTTCATTCGCTGGCCACGTTGACCGCGATTGTCGTCGTCGTGCTGCTGGCTATTGGTGTGCTGCTCGTGGCGGGGCCGCTGGCGCATCTGCTGTCGTTTGCCGATGGGGCGAGCGGCGGGCATGCGACGACGGTCGCGTTGCTGATGCTCGGCTATGGCCTGTTGAACCTCGTCAACGGGCTGGCCAATGCGGCGCTGCGCGCGACGGGCGCCTATTCCAAATATACCCATGCGATCGCCGCCGCGATCCTGGCGGAGAACATCGCCGTCATCGCAGTCGCCCTGTCGGGAGGCGGCCTGCTGAACGCAGTCATCGCCTATGCCTCCCTGCGCGCGGTGGCGACGGTGCTGCTCTGGCTGGTGGTGCGTGGCCATGCGCGCTGGCTGCTCTCGGGTCCGTGGCATGCCTCTCTTGCACGGCTGAAGGGGATGGCGCGTCCCGCCGCTGCGCTGGCCATCATGCCGCTCAGCTTCACGCTTTCAATCCAGTCGATGGCCCCGGTCATTGCCGCCGCGTCCAGCGTGGCGATGGTGCCGCTGTTCACCTCGGTCCGGACGCTGACCCGATTTGCGGTGCAGGTGACGGCTATCGTCAGCAATGCAATCATGCCGAACTTTACGGTTGCGGTCGCGCAGCGCGACACGGCGCGTCAGGCGGATCTGGCCGCGCTGACCGTGGTGACGAGCGCGGTCGCGCTGATCCCCGCGTTTGTCGGGCTGGCCCTGCTCGGCCCCTGGTTCATGGAGACATGGACAGGCGGTGCGATCGATCCGCCCTATTGGCTGATCCTCGCTCTTGCCGGTGCGATGCTGGCCAATGGCACGTGGCTGCCGCTGTCGAACCTGCTCATCGCGGTGAACCGGCACGAAAGCTTCACTTACGTTTTCCTCGCCCTGTCGGCTTGCGCATTGGGGCTGGCCTATCTGCTGGTGCGCGAAATGGGCGTGACGGGTGCGGGCGTGGCGGTGCTCATGCTCGAACTCTGCATGCTTGGTTGGATCGTACGGCAGGTCCGGCGTCAGGACATGCTGGCGGGATCGTCGCTGCGGGCCGCACCGGGCCGGACGCTGGCGATGATGCGCGCAAGGTTCGATTTGCGCTAGATGTTAAGGTCGGCCAGCAGCGTCGCGACACCGTCGCGATAACGCGCAAACGAACGTCTGCCAGCCTCATCCTGCGCTGCGCTGCGCATGGCATTGAGCCTGTCGCGGTCGTGGATCAGCGCGAGCATCGCATCCAGCACGAGATCGGTCCGCGGTTCGTCCAGCACGATGCCGGTGCGGTTCGTGGCGACGACATCGCCGCGCCGTGTCTGGATCAGCGCCATGCCCGATGCGAGCGCTTCGTGCAGGACCAGACCGCCGCCTTCGAAATGGCTGGGAAACAGCAGGACGTGATGGTCCTGCATCAAACGCGGCATGTCCCGGCGCGGCACTTGCGGGATCAGCGTCACGCGGTCTGTGTATCGCGCAAAGATGCTCGGCTCGATGTCGAGATCGCCGACAAGGGTCAGTTCCGCCTGCGAACGCGGGATGGCAGCAATCGCCTCGAGCGCATGGTGAATGCCCTTTGCGGGCCAAAGCCGGCCCGAAAACAGGAACCTGACTGGCATTTCGTCGGCCAGCGGCGCTGGCGGGGGCTGCGACCCGAACAGGTGCTCGTCATAGCAATAGGGCAGGACGCGAACTTTACCGGCATTGGCGGGGGAGTGTTCGCGCAAGGTCTGCGCGCAGAAATCGCTGCCGCACACGATGGCGTCGGCAAGCGCATATTCCGCCTCGTCCTGCTCGATCCGCGCATCGTCGATCGTTTCGCTGCGCGATCGGAACCATTCGCCGTGCGTTGCGCGCAATTCGGCCTGAATGGCGATGAAGGTCCGCATGTCAGGCGTCGTCCGGTCGAGGATGAGCCGCCGCCCGCTACCTTGTTCCTGTTCGAACAGTTGGCGGGACACGCCGTCGAAACCCCAGAAAGCGGTGAGGTCTTGGCTGGAACTAACCAACCGGGCGAGCGATCTGGAAAAACGACGATTGCCCCTCGCGTCGAGCGCGCGGGCCATGCCATGCGCGCCAGCCCTGCGCGCTGCGCGTTCGGCCCATTCGTAAAAGCCGAAAGTGTGGACTAGCGCAGGGTCGAGTCCGGGATGGGCGAAGCGTCCGAATTCGTGCGTGAGCCTGCGCTTCATCCCGCCGGGCGCAAATCGTTCGAGGACGTAGGGAAAGCGATCCGGCCGATAAAAGATGCTGGTCGCAAACCATGCCAGCCGGCCAAGATCCTGCAACGCGTTGGCCGTTTGCCAGCTGTGTTGCGTGCCCGGGTGGAACACGCCGACGTTGTTCATGCGATCGGGCTTTGGCAACAGGGCACGAGTGAGGCGACGGACATGCCGCGCCCATAGCTGTTAACGCCGGGGCAAAAAACATTTTCCTACAAGCCCTGCCGCGTATAACCGATTTGGTTCCCGATTCACGAGGAACTAACCCATGAATAAATATCCTGTTTCATTTCCGTCCGGATACGCGACGGCCGTGGCGATCGGCACGAGGGACGCTGACGGCAATATCCTGATCGTCGACGACGCCAACCCGCTTCCCGTTTCGTTCGACGGCGCAATCACCGGCGGCGGTGGAGGTTCGACGCCGCAGCCCGCGCCTGCCATTTCCGGGAGCACTGCAACGAGCGCCACTATCGGGCCGTTCGCCGCCACGCCCGGGCTGCCGATCATCGTATCTCTTACCGGAATCTGGGCGGGCGACGTTCAGCTGCTGCGGTCCGTCGACGGCGGTGTCACCAAGCTGCCGCTGACAATTGCCGGGACGACCTGGGGCACGTTCGGCGCAAATGCCTGCGAACCTGTCTGGACCGAAACCGAACAGGACGTGACTTTCTACCTGCGGGTCGAGCTGGCCTCGGGCACCGTCGACTACAGGCTCGCCCAATGAGCGGCGCGGACATCGTTGCGCGGGGCCTTGCAGCTCGCGCGCTAGCCGACGGACCCGTCACTTTTGCCGATCTCGCCCGTCGCAACGTGCCGGCGTCGACCAGCCGCGTCGAAACCAGTGGCCATGATCGGCCGGGTGTCGGCGCGGGCACATATGTCTGCGACACGCTGTGCACTGCCGACCTGCTTTCGACCCACCCGCTTTTCGTTGCGCGAACGGCCGGGGGCAGAATTTTCCGGCTGCTGGGCGACGGCAACGGGCTGACCGTCGAACAGGGCGGTGCGGCCGGCGACGGCACGACGAACGACCGCGTCGCGATCCAGTCCGCCATCGATTACGCCGCCGCAGTCGGCATTGCCGAAGTTCGGTTCGGCGCGGGCAAATACATGGTTTTTGCGCGCCCTCGCACGTCGCCGATCAGCGCGCAGTTCGCGCCTGATGGACACCCGCTCGTGATTACGAGTTCGGTGGTATTGCGCGGTATCGGATTGCAACGGTCCATCATCGACTTCATGGGGCCGAACGGTGAAAATCCCGACGACTGGTTTCAGCTCGTCCCGACGACGGGCGATGCCGGTGCGGCGCTAGGCGTGTGGCGCGGCGGCGGCATTTTCGTGCTGGGCGACATCGCATGGGCCGGCGCGCCCGAAACGCTATCGGTCGACCGGCTGGAAATGCACCGGCTCGTCCTGCGCGGCAATCGCAGCCGAACGCCGACCAGCGGATGGCCGTCCGGTCATTGGCCAGCCGATCCGGCGACGGGCGATGGCTGGGACGATACCGATCGCGCTTTCTGGATGCAGGATACTCACGTTGGCGACATTGCCCTGTTCGATTGCGAGATGACCGGCTGGCGCGGCGAGATCTATTATGGCGCCGCGCTTACGCAACGCAGCCTGCACGTCGAACGTTGTCGCTTTACTCATACCAACGGCAATGCGTTCAATCCGGGCACCAATTGCCCGCTGATCGCGCGCGATTGCGAATTCGGCGACGCGTTTCAGGCGCATGAGGATACCGGCAAGTATCTGGCGCATTATTCCGCATGTCGCTGGTTCGATGCGCAAGCGATGATCTTTGGCAGTGGTCCTGCAAATGGACTGCTTCACAATTACCTCTACCCTACGCGCAGCGAGACGGACAATCCGCCCCTGACCTTGCTGGACATGTGCCGGATCGACAATGTCGAGGCGGCCTATGTCGGTTGCTGGACCCGCGGTAGGATCAAGACGGTAGACACGACCGTCCACCTGTCGACGTTCATGCACAGCGAACTTCGCGATATCGAACTGGAAGTCGACACCTGGCTCGACCGCAAGAATGCGATCGAGCCGCTGACGATTTCGGGACCCGACAGCCTGACGGCTCAGGTCGGCGGAGCACCGGCGGGCACCTATCAGAAAGCGCCGCGCAACATTCGCGTCACCGTACGTGCCATGCTAACCGAATTGGCACGGCGCCAAAACCGGCAATGGTATCCCGCTTCGTGGTCGGGCTATGTCCATCACAGCGTGGCGATCGTCATGGAAGACTGCGCCTTTGCCTTTGCACCGTTGGGTGCCGGGACCCAAGTCGCGATGCCGCTGATGGAGATGCGCAACTTCCGCCATGGCGACACCGACAACAATCCCGTCAACGGTGCGCGATACAGCGGCGATATCTCCGCCACGACGAAGCTCACTCCGGCGGGGCCTGAACTGTGTTACAGCTTTACGGGCGGTCCGCACACCATAACGCTTGCCGCCACCCCGGCGGGGGGCGCGGAATATGGCTACGCCCATGGGCAGAAGCTGCGGATCTACTCCGTCTCCGACGCTGCTGCCAGCGGGCAGGGCCTCATGTTCCTGAAGGACGAGCCCTATAGCGGAATGCGGCTGCGCGAAGATCGCCTGCTCAGCCGGGTGAGCGACTGTCTCGAGCTGCGGTTCAACAAGCATTACAACGCGTGGGAAGAGGTTTCTTTCAGGACCAATGCGCCAAGCCGGTTTCGCGCAAAACTTTCGGGAGTGGCGATTCCGGCAATCGCCGCGAACCAGGGAACGACTTTGACCCAACCGCTCGCCAACGCCTTGCCGGGCGATCAGGTTACGGTCGGATTTTCGGCCCTGCCTGCCACGCTGATGGCGTCAGCAATGGTGGTGACGGCAGGTGAGGTCAGGATCAGCCTGTACAACATCGGCGCCACCGGTACGACGGCGACGACCAGCACCGTAACAGTGCGCGCGGAACGGTGATTCATGGGCCATCCGGGCTGCACCGTCGGTCCGGATGGCCTGTATCGCCGGGCCTTAAGTCCGTGCAGACAGGGCAGTAATCGCGGCGCGGCGAGATCAAGGCTTTATCTGTTGCGTCAGCCGGGCTAAGTCGCGGATGTAAAATCGCTTGTGCGGCGGACGAAGCATTGTCCGCACTGCCTTGCGCCCAGCAATGGAGCCCGCGCGGCGTGTTCGCCTACGATATCGTCCTGCTGGCCTCTGCCGGCCTGTTCGCGGCTCTGACGTGGTATTGGCTGCATCAGCCTTCTGCGACGATTTACCATCCCGTGACGTTCTATCTTGCGTTTCACGGCCTGATCTTCGTGATCCGTCCGATACTCTCGCGCATTTTCGACTATCGCTTCGTCTACATCCTGTACGATTTCGAGCCGGCGCTATGGGACAGGATCATGGTGATCGCCGGTGCGAACCTTGGCCTGCTGGCATTTGTCGGCGTGTGCTGGCGCCTTGCGCCCGAACCCGTGACGTTTGCGCAGGACCGGTTCGACCAGATTCACCGCGACATGATGATCAAGCCGTTTTTGGTGGTAAGCGCGCTGCTGGGGCCGATCGCGCTCTATTCGATCATCGATAACTGGATGTACAGCGCCGCGGACGCGACCACCATGGTGATCGACACCGAAACCGGCGTGCGCGTCAATACGAGCGGCACGGGCTATTTCCTCGATCTGCAGCTGATGCTCTCGACGCTTACGGTGATGTGCGCTTGGCTGTTTCGTTTCCGGCTGCTTGCGCTGATCCCCTTTGGGGTCTTTTTCCTCTTGCGTGCCGGGACGGGTGGTCGCGGGCCGTTGATTTTTGCCACCGCGATGATGATCCTTCTGTTCCTTTACGATCGTCGTCGCAGATGGCCGGAATGGCGCAGCGCCATCTTGGCGATCCTTGCTCTCGTGATGTTCGTGACAGTGGTGCAGGACCGCGGCGCGGCAGTGCGAAGCCTGTTCATCGAGGACGAAACCGTTGCCTACGACAGCGGCTATGAAATGGCTCCGATGGAGCACATGGATTTCGCCAACATGGAATACTACGAGTATCTCGTCTGGGCGATTCCGCAACGAACCAAGAGCTTCGATTACGGCGCAAGCATCCTGCAGCTGTTCACCGAACCCATTCCGCGCAAGTGGTGGAGCGGCAAGCCGGTCGGACCGCCGATCCAGTTCTTCAACTTGTTCGACTATGGAAACCCTGTGGGCATGACGTTCTCCCTGCCGGGCTACGGATGGTATGAACTCGGCTGGGCAGGCATTGTCATCCTGTGCGGGTTGTTCGGTGCGGCCTACGCGGGCTTTTACAATGTCATGATCAAGCGGCGTGAGTCGAACTTCGCGCTGGTGTTTTCGCTATGCATGGTTTCTATGACGGTCATCAGCTATCGCGACGGCAGTTTCGTGTCGCTGGCCAAGATGTGCATGTTCTACCTCACGCCGATCCTGCTGACTTACATGACGATGCGGGCCTTCGGTTATCCCGATGCGCAGACGATGCGAATGCGTGCAGCGGGTCGCTCAGGGGCCGGCAACCCTGCGGTCGCCGCGCCCACGGTGAGGGACTCACAGGTCCAGGACATGGTAGCAGGCGAAACGCCGGCCCAGCGGCGCAAGCGCCTGTCTGCGATCGTCGGGGCGGAATAGCGGCCTGGCCGACCAGTCTTGGTCAGCCGCGGAAAGGCCCTCAATCAGTTGCCGGGAACGGAGAAGCTGCCGCTGACCCGGCCGCCCGAAGATGTCGTGTCGCCGACCGAGGACGAGGAGCCCGAGGCCCGACCATCGACGCTCGACACCCCGGTGTTGAGGTCGATAACCATGCGTCCGCCGTTCAGCGTATCGCCGCCACGCCGCAGCTTTACCCCGCCGACCAGAGTGATGATCCGGCGGTTGAAATCGTAGACGCCGACATTGCCGCTGGCGGTTTCATTGCCCCGGCTGACCTGTACGCCGCCCGTGGCGGTGATGCGCTGAATCTTCAGTGTGCCGGCGTCGGTGTAATTGACGATGGTGCGCCCGGCGGTGAGCCGCAAGTCGCCTTGACGGATGTCGACATTGCCCGACAGGACGACGCGATTTTCGCGATCCTGCAATTCGATCCGGTTCGCCGCGTAGTCGACGGGCTGATTCGAATTGAACCCCGCGATCGATTGCGCCGAAAGCTGCTGCACGCCGACGATGGCCGCGGCCGCAACGCCGAAACCGGCCAGACCTATACGAAGGGTGCGGGATGAAACGAGCGTCTTCATGGGGTTATGGCATCCTGAGCGATCCGGGCTGCATGCGCAGCCGGGCATTGCCGATAAGCGAAATGGTGCGTGCCTGCAAATCGGCTTCGAGCCGGTTGGCGCTGAATGTGCCGGCAGGAATGCGCCCCTCGACCCGGCCGGTGCCGACAAGCCTGCGTTGGGACAGGTTAAGCGAAACGTTGCGCGCGATCATGCGATAACCGTCGGCGGCGACGAAATTGACCGCGCCGGGCACGGTGACGATCTCGTCGGCGAAGTTGTACGTGCCCGCCTGCGCGGTCAGTTCGGCGGGGCCATTGTCCAGCAGGATGCGGGCGGTCAGGTCCTCCATCTCGATCTGCTTGAACTGGCGTGTTTTCTGCACAGCGTTGCCCGCCATGACCGCAAATGGCCGACCATCTGAATCCAGCCCGCGATACATCGCTTTGTTCACCGAAATGCGGTTGGGCGTAACCTGAACCTTGTCGCGGTCGAGCAAAAAGCTGATTTCCCCGCGCGGCGACAGCGGGGCGAGGATCATCAGCGCGAACAGCACGCCGATGATCAGCGGCAGGGTCAGCACGAGAAAGCGGACCAGCCGGTCGTGCGCACCGCCGGGGGTAGCCATGTGGCGACGCTTGTCGCGGATGATGTCGGCTTGCGCGGTCATGGTCTGATCATATGGGGCTGCATCGTCCTGCTTTCACCCCGTTTCACCCCTCGTGGCTGAACACATCCTTGTCTTCCCACCCGGCAAGGTCGAGCAGGGCGCGGGTCGGCAGGAAATCGAAACAGGCCTGCGCCATTTCGGTGCGCCCTTCGCGCGCCAGCCGTTCGCGGAAAATCTCGACCATTTCGTGCAGGAAACGCACGTCGGTCGCGGCATATTCCTTTTGCGCGTCGATCAGCTTGGGGGCGCCCCAGTCGCTCGACTGCTGCTGCTTGGACATGTCCTTGCCCAGCAATTCGGTGACGAGGTTCTTCAGTCCATGACGGTCTGTATAAGTGCGGGTCAGCTTGCTCGCGATCTTGGTGCAGAACACCGGTCCGGCCATCACGCCCAGATAGTAGTGGATGGCGGCCAGATCGAAGCGAGCGTAGTGATAATACTTCTCCCGCGCCGGATCGGCGAGCACCGCCTTCAGGTTCGGCGCATCGTACTTGCTGCCCGCGGCAAAGCGCACGAGATGCTCGTCCCCCTTGCCGTCGGAAATCTGCACGACGCACAGACGGTCGCGCCGGGTGATCAGGCCCATCGTCTCGGTATCGACCGCAACGGGGCCGGGGGCGAGCACATCTGCGGGAAGGTCTTCTTCGTGGAAGTATACTGTCATGCACGGCCCTTAGGCGCATTGGGGAAATAGGAAAAGAGCCCGCTGGCATGTGATTGCATGAAGGCTTACCGAAGGCACCATGACGGACACCAAGACCGACGCCATGACCGGCGCCATTCCGGCAAGCTGGGCGCCCGTGCTCGAACCTGTTTTCGCCTCGGAACAGGCGCGGGCGCTGCACGGCTGGCTGGACGAACAGGAGGAGGCCGGACGAACCGTCTATCCACCGCGCGCCGACTGGTTGCGGGCGCTGGAACTCACGCCGCTGGACAAGGTGAAAGTCGTGATTTTGGGGCAGGACCCCTATCATGGGCCGGGCCAGGCGCATGGCCTGGCGTTTTCGGTGCCCGACGGCGTCAAACTGCCCCCCTCGCTCCGCAACGTTTACAAGGAGCTGGAGGCCGACTGCGGCGTCGTGCCCGCCGATGGCGGCGATCTGACGCACTGGGCCGAACAGGGCGTGCTGCTGCTGAACAACGCGCTGACGGTGGAGGCGGGGAGCGCCGGTTCGCACCAGAAGCGCGGTTGGGACGCGATCACCGATGCCTGCGTCGCTGCCGTCGCCCGGCGCGAGAAGCCATCGGTGTTCATCCTGTGGGGCAGTCATGCACAGGCCAAGGCGCGGCGTGTGTCCGAACTGGGGCCGGGGACACGCCATTGCGTCATCGCGACCCCGCATCCCAGTCCGCTTTCCGCGCATCGTGGCTTTTTCGGGTCAAGACCGTTCAGTCGGGCCAACGATTTCCTGATCGCGCACGGGCGGGAACCGATCCGGTGGTAGGCCCATGACCGCGGACCGCGTACGGCTGGCCATCCTGCGCCCGGAGGACGAGGCGGACATTATTGCCGCCAATGTGGCCAGTCGCGAATATCATACCCCGTGGGCCGCACCGTGCCTTGATCCCACAGGTTTTGCCGCATGGCTTGAAACCGCAGGGAAGCCCAATCACCGGACGCTGATCGCGCGGCGAACGGGTGATGGTACCATCGCCGGCGTCATCAATTTCAGCCAGATCGCGCTCGGCAATTTTCGCAGCGCCTATCTCGGCTATCACGGCAACACCGCTTGCTCCGGCGAAGGGCTGATGACCGAAGCGGTGCGCCAAGCGGTCGACTTCGCGTTCCTTGACATCGGGCTGCACCGGATCGAGGCCAATATACAGCCCGGCAATCTCCGTTCAATCGCGCTCGTCCGGCGCGTCGGGTTTCGACACGAAGGCTTCAGCCCGCGTTACCTGATGATCGACGGCGACTGGCGCGATCACGAACGCTGGGCGCTGACGCAAGAGGATTGGCAGAAGTGATGGCCGTACCAATTGTCAAAAGCGCAAGGCCGCCTTGGCAGGCCGCACGATGAGCGCGCCCTATCACCCTCCGGTCAAACGTTCGGTCGATATCGCCGGGCATCGCACGTCGATCAGTCTGGAGCCGGTATTCTGGGACATGCTGAAGGATGTCGCGGCGGACGAAGGCGTGTCGATCAACGCGCTTGTCGCGCGGATCGACGCGGAGCGGATCGTAAGCGAAACGCCGCCCGGACTGGCCAGCGCGATCAGGGTCTGGCTGGTGACCGCCCGCCGCCCATGAAAAAAGGCCGGCCCCCAATGTGGGAGCCGGCCTTTCGTAGAATGCTGTCTTAAAATGATCAATAATTTCCGGAAGGATCGCTTGCCGGGAAGCTTTCGTCGATGGCTTGGTCGGTCTTGGACCATGTTTGCGGCGTGTCGCGCATGGCGTCGACGCCCGCGTCGCGCACCGGGGTCAGCGTGGTGGTTGCGTTGGAAGTCGGGCCACCCTTGGCATAAGCGGCGGGCAGGTTTTCACCGCGCTGGCCCTGATAGTACTTGTAACCGGCGTAACCAAGTGCGCCGAGCGTTGCGATCTTGATAAGACCCATGGAAATTCTCCTTTGTTTGATGTGAGAACGCACCAAGGGCTCGATTTGTTTCGAGAAATTAAGGATCAGAGGCCGACCGCCTTCAACACCGCGTCCAAAGCCCCTTCGAGCCCGTCGCGCGCGCCTTCTCCACGCCGACCGGCAAGCGGCGCTTCTTCGATCATCAGCATCCCTTCGCCGTCGAGCACGCGATCTTTCAACAGCTGTTCGCGACCCAGGAAATAGGGCCAGAAGGTTTCGGTGCGGGTGACCGAATAGGCCAGATCGGCACTGAAGCCGACAAGCTGGTCTTGCCCGAATATGCGACCCGCGCCCGCCTGTTCGACCCTGATGCCGCGCCCGCCCTTTATCACCAGCCGCGCCGGGCCGTGAAAGACGAAATAGCGCAGTTGCAGGGTCAACCACGCGTTGAGCGAGAATAGCCGCCAATGGCTGCGGATAAGCAGCGGGCGGCCGATCGGCTGGATCACGGCGGCAAGCGCGCGCGGATGCAGCACTGCGGCGCCGCCATCGGGCAGCGTCACCAGCGTCACTTCGGCGAACGGGTCGGTAACCGCCGATATCGTCGTCGCCGTACCCTCGCCGCGCACGCGGGTGAGGAAATAGAGCCCGCTCGCGATGCTGGACAACGGATGCTTGGGGTCGAGCAGCCAGCGCGTATGCTTCGTGCCGCCCGCCGCGCTGCTCTGCAGATAATCCTGTCGCACCAGCAGCTCCTCTCCCGCCTCCAGCACCACGCTGACGGATGTGCGCGAGCGTTCGGCTGGCGGCATCGGCACCGCGACCCCGCCAGGCACGTGGATGCGGATCGCCGGCCGACGCTCGGCCATAGGAGCGAGGACGAACCAGAACAGCAGGCGGATAAGGTAGGGCGTCGCGACGATCAGCAGCAGTGCCGCCAGCGCCTGCCAGACGATCGCTGCCAGGCCCCATTCGTCCCATATGCGCTGGAGGTAGCCGCGGAGTGAGCCCTCTGCCGCCTCGCGCTCGGAGGCGATGGCTGCCTTGAGTCCCGCCTCGCCGCCCGCGATCCGGGCGGTGGCAGCGCGCTCGGCTTCGGCCGCGATCGTCGCGGCCTTCTCGCGCGCCTTTGCCAATGCGCGTTCGGCTTCGTCGCGGCGGCTCTTGGCAGCGACGTAGTCGTCGCAGGCCTCACGCTCGGCGCGGCGCAGGCGTTCTGCCTGACCGAGCATTTCGCCCGAGATCGTGCGCAAGGCGCCTTGCGCTTCGAACGCATCGTTGGCGCGGTCGGCTGCGACGCAGCGTTGCGCGGCGGCGCGCACCGGCGCCTGCGCTCGGCGAAGTTCATTGCCCGCCGCTTCGGCTGCAGAGCGTGCGTCGGCGGCGGCGAGCGCGCGGTCGACGATCGCGATCTCGCGGCCAATGGCAGCGATCCGCAGTTCAAGCAGTTGGTCGGCCAGAACTGCTTCGGTGTCGAGTGTAACCAGGCTGAGTTTGCGGCGCGCATCCGATCGACGCTGATTTTCGAACGATACGAGATCGACCTGCCGCCGCTGCCGCTCTGCCATCAGCGTCTCTCGCGACGCGGTGGCGGTGCGGCTCTGCAGGGCCAGCAACTCGCGTTGCGCCGTCGTGCGCTCGGTCTCGACCGTTGCCGCGACCTGTTCCAGCCCGTCGGCCTTGGCATCGTGGCGGGCGCCCGCGTGCCAGGCGTTGAAGACCAAGATCGCCGCGATCAGCAGCATCCACAGCACAAAGTGTCGCGCGATCCAGCCAACGATGTTCTTCAGGATCAGCACGGACGCCAGCCTAACCGCTCATGCCCGCGCATCCAATCCCGCGTCAGTCGCCGCCGACGCGCTGGATGTTCGCGCCGACGAGGCCGAGCTTTTCTTCCAGCCGTTCGTAACCCCGATCGAGGTGGTAGAGCCGGTGGACGGTCGTCTCGCCCTCTGCCGCAAGGCCCGCGATCACAAGGCTCATCGAAGCGCGCAGGTCGGTCGCCATGACTTCGGCGCCGGTCAGCTTTTCGACGCCGTGGACGATGGCGGTGCGGCCCTGCGTTTCGATGTGCGCGCCCATGCGGTTGAGTTCGGGCACATGCATGTAGCGGTTTTCGAAGATCGTTTCGGTCAGCACGCTGGTGCCTTGCGCCATGCTCAGCAGTGCCATCATCTGCGCCTGCATGTCGGTCGGGAAACCGGGGTAGGGTGCAGTCGACAGGTTAACGGGGCGGATCGGTCCGTCGCTATAGACGCGCACGCCACCCTTCACTTCCTCAACGTGCACGCCCGCATTCCGCAAGGCGTGGTTGGTCGCGCTCATGTCCTTCATGTTCGCGCCGGCCAGCGTCACGTCACCGCCGGTGATCGCAGCGGCACAGGCGTATGAGCCCGCCTCGATCCGGTCGGGCATCACGCGGTAGGTCGCGCCATGCAGACGCTTCACGCCGTGGATGGTAATCAGCGATTCGCCGATGCCCTCGATCTCTGCGCCCATCGCCACGAGCAGGTTGCAAAGGTCCACAATCTCCGGCTCGCGCGCCGCGTTGTCGAGCCGGCTGGTGCCGTTTGCCAGAACCGCCGCCATCAGCGCGTTTTCCGTCGCGCCGACCGACACGACCGGGAATGAAAATTCGCCGCCCGGCAATCCGCCGTCGGGAGCATGGGCGCGGACATAGCCGCTGGTCAATTCGATCGTCGCGCCCAGCGCCTCCATCACTTTGAGATGAAGGTCGATAGGGCGATTGCCGATGGCGCACCCGCCCGGCAGTGACACCGTCGCTTCGCCCGCGCGGCCCAGCAGCGGGCCGAGCACGAGGATCGAGGCGCGCATCTTGCGCACCAGTTCGTACGGAGCCGTCGTGTTGGTGAGACGCGGGGTCTGCATCGTCATGACGCGGCCGAAATCTTCGGGGCGCGATCCGGCAATGGTCGTGGACACGCCGAACTGGTTCATCAGGTGCTGAAACCCGTCGATGTCGGCCAGCCGGGGCAGGTTGCGCAGCGTCAAAGGCTCTTCGGTCAGCAGCGCGCAGGGCACCAGCGTCAGTGCCGCGTTCTTCGCGCCGGAAATCGGCAGCGTGCCTTCAAGGCGCTTGCCGCCTTCGATAATGATCTTGTCCATGTCACGCCTTTAACCGCTTTTGCCGACGGGGCAAGCGAACGGATATGCCGGTTCGGGCCAGGCGCAAGGGCAATCGCGATATCGGGGTCGACCTTTCGGGCAACCTTGATGAGGGCGCGATGATGCGCCTAGAAAGGGTTGCATCGGCGGTGCGATCGATCGGCCCGCCTGCCCACGAAAAGCATGACTGTGAAAAGGACGCCGGCCCAACCCATGAGCTCTTCCGAACGCAAGCCGATCCGCAAGGCCGTGTTTCCCGTCGCCGGTCTCGGCACCCGTTTCCTGCCCGCGACCAAAGCGATCCCCAAGGAATTGCTGCCGGTGGTGGACCGCCCTCTGATCCAGTACGCGATCGACGAGGCGCGTGAAGCGGGGATCGAGCAGATGATCTTCGTTACCGGTCGCGGCAAGACCGCGCTGGTCGAACATTTCGATATCGCATACGAACTTGAACACACGATGCGCGAGCGCGGCAAGGACATGGGCGCGCTGGACGATACGCGCTTCACGCCGGGCGACCTGATCACCGTGCGGCAACAGGTGCCGTTGGGGCTTGGCCACGCGATCTGGTGCGCGCGCGCGGTCGTCGGCGACGAACCCTTTGCGATCCTGCTTCCCGATGAACTGATGTGGGGCAAGCCCGGCTGCATGAAGCAGATGGTCGATGCCTATCACGAAGTCGGCGGTAATCTCATCTCGGTGCTGGAAGTGCCGCATTCCGAAGTGTCGAATTACGGCGTCATCACGCCGGGCGAGCAGCGCGGTAACCTGACCGAGGTCATGGGCCTGGTCGAAAAGCCGAAGGTGGAGGACGCGCCGTCGAACAAGATCGTGTCGGGCCGCTACATCCTGCAACCCGAAGTGATGCGCACGCTCGAAACGCAGGAAAAGGGCGCGGGCGGTGAAGTCCAACTGACCGATGCGATGGCCCGGATGATCGGCACACAACCGTTCCATGCCGTCACGTTCGACGGCGCGCGTTACGATTGCGGATCCAAGCTGGGCTTCATCGAAGCGACCCTGGCGCTCGCGCTCGAACGCGACGACATGGGCAGCGATGTCAGGGCACTGGCGATGCGCCTGCTCGCGCGATAGGCGGTGCGGCTTACCTTGGGATAATACCTAGGTCCTTGTTTCCCATGACTTTCGATGGTCGGCATTATGCTGCCGGACTTCGCCGAAGTCTGCCGCAGGGAGCAGGTCCATGGAATACGACAAGGTCCCTAAGGCCGGCTCAGGGCGCGCGGACTGGTTCACGATGGCCGTCGTTGCCATGGCATGCGCGGTGCTGGCTGGTATGTTCGCGATGGTGTCGCTGGCCGTGCCGCATAGCGGGATCTTTGCAGTCCTGTGGCTACCCAATGCGATTGTCGTCGGCGTTGCGCTGTCGATCCGGCGCGCCGATTTTCCCGCCGCGCTGGCCGGCGCCGCAATTGGCCTCTTCACCGGAGAAATACTTGGCAATGTGCCGCTGAACGGATCGCTGGTGTTGACCGCCGCGAATACGGTTGAAATTGCGCTGGCTGTACAACTGTCGCGCCGATGGTGCGGATTGCGCATCGATTTCACCGATCCCAAGGGGTTTTTTCGTTTTGTCGGCGCGCTGTTGGTCGCGGCATCGATATCGGCCGTCGTCGCCGTCGTCGCAACCGGCAGCGTTATGATCGATGGCAGCGTCGGGCCCCTCTACCTTGCCCGCCATGCCAGCAGCCTCGTCTTTCTCGGCCCGCTGGTCATGGTGGTCTTTGCAACCTGGCGCCATCGCGCGCGCGGCGGAACGTTGGTGCCAATGCCGGTCATGGCCGTGGTTCTTGCCGGAACCTTCATGATTTTCGGGCAATCGAACTTCCCTTTCCTGTTCCTCGCGACACCGCTGGTGGTGCTGGCCGGGATCAGTTCGGGCATCGGCGGCACGTCATTTGTCCTTGTCGCAATGGCGGCCATTGCCACGGTCGCGACCGCGATGGGCAGCGGCCCGATCGTGCTGACGCGGGGCGGAGCATCCCTTCAGATCGTCTCTCTGCAGATGTTCCTTGCCAGCCTCACGCTCGTCGGCATTCCGCTGGCCGGCCTGATCGAACGCGGCTTGCGCAATCGCGAAGCCCTGCGCGCGAGCCGCGATGACAAGCGCCGCGTGCTCGACAATATCGACGAGGTACTGTTTTCGATAACCAATGAAGGGCGCTGGCAATCGCTGAACATGGCCTGGGAGCGGGCGCACAAGTCGGGTCGTCCCTATCGGCTGGTGCTGATGGACATGATGATGCCGGAACTCGACGGGCTGGAAGCGACCCGCCGCTTGCGCCAAGCCGGATATGGCGCTGACATGCTGCCCATCGTCGCCCTGACGGCCAACTGTTTTCCCGAAGATATCGCCGCTTGTCGCGAAGCCGGCATGCAGGGCCACCTTGGCAAGCCGATGCAGATGGACGAGCTTACCGATGCGATCGATCGCTATGTCCATGCAGCAGGGACGACGCCTGCAATCGGCATCCCGACACCGGTCCCGGCAACAGGCGCGACAACCGAGGACGCGCTTGCCGTGCGTTATCGCGCGCGAAAGGAAATGCTGTTGCGCGAACTGGCCGAAGTGGCGGCGGGCATCGGATCGCCCCAATGGGACGTGCTGGCCATGCAGTTGCACAAGCTGGCGGGGACCGCAGCCTATTTCGGCGAAGCGCGGTTGGGCGAGCTTGCCCGGTCGCTGGAAGATCGCCTTCGCCGGGCTGAGGACGCGACAGCGAGGCTGCATCTCGTGCGGGCCGAATGGAAAACGATGCACGAGGCAGCCTGATCGGCGCAAACGATCGGCGGCAGCCGGGATCTTCGTTGGCTGCGTTACGCAGTGTGCCCCCAAACGACGTGCGGCCCGGCTTTCCGAGATGGAAAGCCGGGCCGCTCATGCCCTCAATCGGGCCGTTAGGTCGAAATGGTCGGCTTATTCAGGACCGCCAACGCCCATGTTGCTCGCATCGGCGAAAGCCTGCTGGAACGTGTCGGCGTGGAGGTAGGGCTGCGGATCGACCGGCTCACCCGAAATGCGCACTTCGTAATGAAGGTGCGGACCGGTCGAACGGCCGGTGCTGCCGACCCATCCGATAAGCTCGCCCTTTTTGACCGACTGGCCGGCGGAAACGTTCATCCGGCTCATGTGGCCGTAACGGGTTTCCACGGCGTCGCCATGCTCGATCTGAACGTAGTTGCCATAACCGCCGTGCCACTTCGCCATTTCGACGCGACCGTCGGCCGTTGCGTAAATCGGGGTGCCGCTTGGCGCAGCCATGTCGATGCCGTCATGGTTCTTGCGACCGCCCGTCACGGGATGGACGCGCGAACCGTAAAGGCTGGAAAAGCGGGCGGTTTCAAGCGGCATACGCGAAGGGATCGAAGCGACGCCGAGAGCCGGCTTGTCGTTTTCGGCCTTTTTCCAGCTCGCGAAGAGCTGTTTGAAACGGATGTCGCTATTCTGGGTGTTGCCGGCGGGGATTTCGGCGCTTTCACGAACCGGGGCCTTCATCTCGGCGCTTACGGCAGCGCTGGTGTTTGCCAGGGCCGGAGCAGGAGCCATCGCCATCGAAACGGCGGCCATCATGCTCAGGAACAGGCCCTTGCCAGCGTTGAAAGTCATAAACCGAAACCCGTCCGTCATTTGCCAAGTACCTCGTTTCCCAGCGCCTCGACCCCCCTAAAAGGTGCGATAAACGCTGTGTGATCCCCCTCGGCGCGCCAGCCTCACCGCATGTAACGGCAAGGCCATTGCGAAATTTTTGTAGAGATTTTCGGAACCCCCCGTCGATCTCGTGAGTTAGGGTTACGGGTTTAAAGGTTAATCACACAATACCGGCGCGGAAATCCCGCGACAAACCGGCTGCCGCACGCGCCGAGTCGTTGAATGGCGGCTTCAGGGCACCGTGGAAGTGCTTTCTCACCAAAATTTGCCAGATTTCCTGCGGGCTTTCGTCGTTCGTGCGACACAGTTCACCGAAGTGCTTGGTCCCGAACCGCACATGCCGAATCTCGTCGTCAAGGATTCGTTCGAGAATCCGCGCACCGTTTTCGTCGCCAAGCGCCCTGACCCGGTCCGTCATCGCGGGCGTCACGTCCAATCCCCGCGCCTCCAGCATCATCGGCACGATTGCGAGCCGCGCGGCGACATCGTGCCGGGTTTCGTGCGCAGCCTGCCACAGCCCGTCATGTGCGGGGAGGGCACCATAGTAACTGCCCATCGTGCGCAACTTGCGGTCGAGCAGGGCAAAATGCATCGCCTCGTCCGCCGCCACCCACAGAAAGTCGGAAACGAAGTCGCGGCCCATCTCGGCGCCGAATCGCCCCGCCATGTCGAGCGCGAGGTCGATGGCGACGAACTCGATGTGCGCGACCGAATGCCACAGTGCGATGCGCCCGCGTTGGGAGCCGCCCTTGCTGCGCCGGGGCATTTGCGCGGGCGGCAGCAGTTCGGGATGGGCGGGGCGCGCCGGTTGGTCGGGCATCGCGCAATCGAATGCGAATTCCATCCGCCCCTGCCGCCAGTCGCGCGCCACTTTGCGCGTCGCCATCACCTTGGCGCGCGGATCGCCGGTTAACAACGCAGCTTGGATAGCCGATGCGACAGTGGGCGGCACGTCGTTCACCGAACGGATCAAAGCGCGCGCGCAGCCTCCAGCACCGCATCGGCATGGCCCTTTACCCGCACTTTGCGCCAGACCTTTGCGATCTTGCCGTTCGGACCGACAAGAAAGGTCGAACGCTCGATACCCATATAGCTGCGGCCATAGTTCTGCTTTTCGGTCCATACGCCCAGAGCATCGGTGACGCCGTTCTCTTCGGCATCGGATGCGATGTCGACAGTCAGTTCGTGCTTGGCGATGAACTTGGCTTGCGCGGCGGGCTTGTCCTTGCTCGCGCCCAGCACGGCGACGCCCGCCTTGGTGAATTCGGGAAGCAGGGCCGAAAAGTCCTTCGCTTCCGTCGTGCAGCCGGGCGTGTTGGCCTTGGGATAGAAGAATACGACGACCGGCCTGCCGCTGAAATCGGAAATCGAAAGCATTTCGCCTTCGGGCGTTTCCATCGCAATGTCGGGAAAGGCGTCGCCGACGTCGGGGCGCTGTTCGGTCATGGTCAAAGCTCCAGTTCTTCGTCGAATGTCGTGGCCCACGCCCCTGCCACCTGTGCCCGCGCCTTGTCGAGTGCGGTCATCAGCGCGTCCCAGTCCCCGGCGCGGCAGTTGGCGGCCAGCACAGCCTTCGCCGCAGGCGGCGGCAGGTTCGCATCGGGCGACACAAGTCGCAGCGTCACCAGCATCCGCGTCATAAGGTCGTGCGCGGCGGCCATTTCGGGCGGCAGGCGGCCCGCATCGATCAGGCAGCCGATCGCGGTGCCCAGTCCGGGCTCGAGGCAGGCCCCGTGACGAAGCTGATGGAAATGGACGAGGAATTCGAGATCGACCAGTCCGCCCCGCGCCAGCTTGATGTCCAGCGGGCCCTTGGGCGGCTTGTGGCTCGCCATATCCCGCCGCATGGACAGGACGTCTTCACAAAGCTTCGCAGGATCGCGCGAAGCCCCTGCAACGCTGGCGACGATGCCACGCAAATCCTCGCGCGCGCACGCGGGACCATAAAGCACGCGCGCGCGCATCAGCGCCATGTGTTCCCAAGTCCAAGCCGATTCGGCCTGATACAATCCAAAGCTTTCGATGCTGACGGCCAGCAGCCCTTGCGCGCCGGACGGGCGTAATCGGGTGTCGACTTCGAACAGCGCGCCTTCGGCCGTGGGGACGGTGAGCGCGCCGGTCGTGCGCTGGGCTAGCCGATTGAAATACTGCGTCGCGCCAAGCGGGCGGCGCCCGTCGCTTTCGCCATCAAAATTGCCGGTGAACAAATATATGAGATCAAGGTCGGACGCATGGGTCAGCACCCCGCCGCCCAGCCGGCCAAGGCCCAGGATGACAAGCTGCCGGTCGCCCATCCGCCCATGTGCTTCGGCAAATTCGCGCGCCGCGACCCGGGCGCAGACGCCGATCGCGGCTTCTGCAACTCGCGATAACGCCGCCGCGATGGCCAGCGGGTCGTGCGCGTTGTCGAGCAATTGCACGCCCAGCGCAAAGCGCAGATCGCCGACCTTGCGCCGCACTTTATCCAGCGCTGCTTCGTAATCGAGCGCGTCGTCGCCGAATTCCGCGACCAGTTCGTCTACCGATCCCGGCAAGGTAAAGGCGCTGTTGTCGATCAGTGTGTCGAGCAGGTCGCCGCGCCGTGCCAGCGCATCGGCAAGCGCTGGGGACAGCGCCAGCACTCGCGCCAACGTGTCGAGCAGTGCGGGCCGCGCCTCCAGCAAACGGAAGATATTGATCGCCGACGGCAACTGCGCGAGCATCTGTTCCCAGCGCGTGATCGCCCGTTCGGGTTCGGGCGCATTGGCCATCGCCTCCAGCAATTGCGGACGGATCGCGGCAAAGGCGTTGCGGGCCGCTTCGCTGCGCAGGCATTTGACGCGCCCCGATTCCCAACCGCCGATCCGCCGCGCCATCGCTTCGGGGTCGGCAAAACCAAGTTCCTCAAGCCTTTCTTCGGCAACGGGCGCGGCAATGGTGTCGGCAATCGGCGTGCGCGGTCCGCCATGGGCTTCGACCAGCTTGTCGAACCGCACGCTGACCCGGTCGCAGATCGCCTCAAGCTCTGTCACCAGCGCCGCGCCGTCGGACAATCCGTCCAGCTGCGCCACGTTGTCGAGCGCGTCGCCCGCAGGCAGCGCATGCGTCTGCCGATCGTTCACCATCTGCAACCGGTGTTCGACGACGCGAAGCCGGTCATAGGCTTCGCCCATGACCGTCGCGTCCTGCGCCGACACGACCCCCGCCGCGGCCAGCGCGTCCAAAGCGGCGCGCGTGCCCGAAACGCGCAGCGAAGGATCGCGTCCGCCGTGGATCAACTGGTGGATTTGCGCGAAGAATTCGACCTCGCGGATGCCGCCGCGCCCTTTCTTGAGATCGTAGCCGGGGCCGGGGCGGGACGGTCCGCTGTGAACGTCGCGGATGCGGTGGACGAGCGAGCCAACCTCTGCAATCGCGCCGAAATCCAGTGATTTGCGCCATACGAACGATCGTATCGCGGCAAGAAAGGCGCGCCCTGCCTCCACATCGCCCGCCACCGATTTCGCCCGGATGAAGGCGGCACGTTCCCATGCAAGGGCCGAACTTTCGTAATGCGTCAGCGCGCCGTCAAAACTGATCGCCAGCGGGCTCACCTCGCTTGCGGGGCGTAGGCGCAAGTCGATGCGAAACACGTAACCGTCGGCGGTCATGCCGCTCATCGTCTGCACGATGCGCCGTGCTGCGATTTGCGCCGCTTCGCCAGGTTCGTCGCGGGGGCGGCGGGGCAGGGTGGCCGGATCGTAGAGCAAGATGGGGTCGATATCCGACGAAAAATTCAATTCGCCTGCGCCGTGCTTCCCAAGCGCCAGCGCGGTCATACCGATGTTCGGTGCGCCCGGAACGCGGTGGGCCAGCGCCTCGCCGATGGCGGCATGAAGCGCGCGGCTGGCGAAATCGGACAGTTCGCCGGTGACCTTCAGCAGCGGGAACGCGCCCGCCAGGTCGCCGATCGCCAGCGCCAGCGCCAGCGCCTGCTTTTCGCGCCGCAATGCGACGCTGACATCATCGATGCCCTTTCCTGCCGATTTGGCAAAATCCAGCGCCTCGTCGCCCAGCCCGGCGGCCAGCAAGGCGACGAGATCGGGCCATTTGTCCATCAGGTCGGCCAGAAACGGCGCATGTTCGCGTGCCCGCTGCAATGCATCGGGCCAGTCGGCTTGGTGCTGGCTGTCCATGCCATGGGGATGAACTTGCGTTGCGCATGATGCAAGCGGAGCCGACAACTTCGCAATCGCGCCCACGTGACATTGCGCAATTTTTGACTAAAAGCGCCCGATTGTCGAACCGACTTTCAGGAAGGCCGTTCTCGCGATGAAAAAGCTCTATCCCGATGCCAAGACCGCTCTCGAAGGCTTGTTGAAGGATGATATCCTCATCGCCAGCGGCGGCTTCGGCCTGTGCGGCATTCCCGAACGCCTGATCGACGCGGTGGTCGAAAGCGGCGTGACGGGCCTAACGGTCGCATCGAACAATGCGGGCATCGACGGCGAAGGGCTCGGCAAGCTGCTGCGGACCCGGCAAATTCGGAAGATGATCAGTTCCTACGTCGGCGAGAACAAGGAATTCGAGCGCCAGTTCCTTGCAGGTGAGCTTGAGGTCGAATTCAGCCCGCAGGGCACGCTTGCCGAGCGCATGCGCGCGGGCGGCGCGGGGATTCCCGGCTTCTACACCAAGACCGGCGTCGGCACGCAGGTCGCTGACGGCAAGGAAGTGAAGAACTTCGGCGGTCAGGATTATATCCTCGAACAGGGCATTTTCGCCGATCTCGCGCTGGTGAAGGCGTGGAAGTCGGACGAAAGCGGCAACCTCGTCTTCCGCAAGACGGCGCGCAACTTCAACCTGCCCGCCGCGACCTGCGGCAAGGTTTGCGTCGTGGAGGTGGAAGAGATCGTCCCCACCGGCAGCCTCGACCCCGACTGCATCCACCTGCCCGGCGTCTATGTGCAGCGGGTGATCGTCGGCGCCCCCTATGACAAGAAGATCGAATTCCGCACGACGCGCCAGCGCGAAGCGGCCTGATTTCCGCGATGCGCTTCGGATACCATGCGGCGGGGCGTGTGTTCGCGTGAGTCCGGCGCGCGCCTTTCGCCTATGCGGCATGTTGCTGGCCAGCGTCGCTGTGGCTGGAGCGCTGAGTGGTTGCGTCGCGGCGGCAATCCCCGTGCTGGCGAGCGGTGTGCTGACCACCAAAGCGGTGGGCAAGTCCGACACCACATCGGCCGATAGTGCTGCCAGAACCGGGCAGGTGGAAAGCGTAGCAGTTATCGCTCAGCCCGTTGCCGCCCAGCCCGCCGCCCAAACACGCCCCGGCCTCGGTTCGCCGGTCGCCGCCAACCGGACGGAGGATTTCGTCCGGATGGCCCTGTTCGCGGTCGGTAACAAGGAAAGCGGGCTTTCGGTCATCCCCGATCCCGCGGCAAGCGCGGATGGGCCGTTGCTCCTGACTTGCTCGTCCAGAATACCGGCGATCCTCGTCGATCTCGATCCGGGCGATATCGCGCTGCGGCTGGATCAGGGCGCGCCAGTTGCGGCGCCTGGGCTTGCGCCCGCGCTGGCGACCGCGCGAGCGCAGGGATTGGCCGTGCTGTGGACCAGCGTCCTCGATGAAAACCGGGCAGGCGACATTCGCGACGCGCTGGCGGCAAGCGGGCTGGACCCTGCCCGCCGCGATGCGCTGTTGCTGACCCGCGATCCCGCCGAAACCAAAACGGAGCGCCGCAATGCCGCCGCCGGCGAATGGTGCATCAAGGCCATCGTCGGCGACCGCAAGGGCGATTTCGACGCGCTGATGGATTACCTGCGCGATCCTGATGCACCCACCCCATTCGACGAACTGATCGGCAACGGCTGGTTCGAACTTCCCCCACCCATCGAATACGCCGCCTGACGGCGCGTCTCATTCGTTTCGACAAGGAGAGACCACAATGCCCTGGACCCGTGACGAGATGGCCGCCCGCGCCGCCAAGGAGCTGGAGGACGGTTTCTATGTGAACCTGGGCATCGGCATTCCCACGCTGGTGGCAAACCACATCCCCGCCGGGATGGACGTGACGCTGCAGTCCGAAAACGGCATGCTCGGCATTGGGCCCTTTCCAATCGAGGGCGAAGAGGACGCCGACCTGATCAATGCCGGCAAGCAGACGATCAGCGAACTTCCTCAAACAGCTTATTTCGACAGCGCCGCCAGCTTCGCGATGATCCGGGGCGGGCATATCGATCTCACCGTGCTGGGCGCGATGGAGGTGGACCAGAACGGCGACATCGCCAACTGGATGATCCCGGGCAAGATGATCAAGGGCATGGGCGGGGCAATGGACCTTGTCGCCGGGGTCAAGAAGATCATCGTCGTGATGGAGCATACGTCGAAGAACGGCGATCCCAAGTTCATCCCGACCTGCACCCTGCCGCTGACCGGCAAGAACGTGGTCGACATGATCGTCACCGATCTCGCGGTGTTCCAGCGCCCCGATCACGACAGCCCGTTCCGGCTCGTCGAACTGGCGCCCGGCGTGACGGCGGAAGAAGTGGCCGAAAAGACCACGGCGCACTACGTATCGTGACAGGCTGATAAGGCCTGACAGCTTGGAGAGATTCCCATGGCACTTTCGAATATTGCCCTCACCCGCGGCGACGGCAGCGCGGACAGCATCGAGGCGCACCTTGGCAAGGTGCTGCTGATCGTCAACGTAGCGTCGCAATGCGGGCTGACCCCGCAATATTCAGGGCTTCAGGCGCTGTACGACAAATACGCGGATCAGGGTTTCGAAGTGCTGGCGTTCCCCGCCAACGATTTCGGCGCACAGGAACCCGGCACGGATGCCGAGATTGGCACTTTTTGCGAAACCAGCTTTGGCGTCACCTTCCCGGTCTTTGCCAAGGCGGGTGTCGTCGGCGCGGACAAGCAGCCGCTCTATGCCGAACTAATCGAAGCCGCCCCGACGAAGATGGGCGATCCCGAAGCGTTCCGCGAAAAGCTGCGCGGTTTCGGCATGACGCCCAATGCCGATCCCGAAGTGCTGTGGAACTTCGAAAAGTTCCTCGTCGGCCGCAACGGCGATGTCATCGCCCGGTTTTCGCCGACGACCGCGCCCGACGATGCCGAACTGATCGGCGCCATCGAAGACGCGCTTTAACCAGCGTTTCGCGTCAGCGGGTCAGGTTCGCCACGCGGTCCGTTACGGGCAGCTGGCGAACCGGCACCGCGCCCAGCCACGATTGCAGCGTATCGAGATCGTTGCCGCCGGTCGTCGTCTGCGTGCCCGTGGTGAACACGGTGAACCCGTCACCGCCTGCGGCAAGAAAGCTGTTCACCGTCACGCGATAGGATTTGAGCGGATTGATGGCTGCGCCATCCAGCGTTGCGCTGACGACTCGGTCGCCCTCTTTCCTTGCGCGATCGTAGCTGAAGGCGAAGCCGGCCGAAGGGGACAGGATCTGCCGTTTGACTGCATTGTCGTTGAACTGCTGTTCAAGCGCGTCGAGCAGCTGATCACCGGTCAGCGTCATGGTGACGAGCGTATTGCCAAAGGGTTGCGCGGCATAAATATCGCCGAAGGTCACAGCGCCATCCGCGTTTGGAGCGAGGCCGGCGCGCACGCCCGAATTGTTCATGAAGGCGATCTGTGCGCCCACGTCCCGGGTGGCGGCCAGCTGGGCATCGGCGATCATGTCGCCAAGCGCGGTTTCAAGGCTGTCGTCGTCGGGCAGGATTGCCTCGTCCGAAAGTCGCCCGACTACGCGCCTCGCGACTTCATCGACCGCCCCCACGTACTGCGCGACATATGCGGTCACGGCGGAATCCGGGACGATCAGGCCCAGCGATGCGTGAACCGGCAAAGGCGTACCGTCCTTAGCCATGCCCTCGCTCTGCACCACGATGTTGCGTGCGGAACGGGCGACAACCGCGTTGGAGACCGGGTCGATGGTCAGCGCGATATCGGTGACGAGCGAACCGCCGTATCCAGCACTGGTGACAAGGAAGGGGCGCGCCTGATCAATGGTGGCAAAATCGCAGACATAGGCAAAATGCGTGTGGCCCGAAATCACGAGGTCGACGCGCGGGTCCAACCGGGCGAGGATCGGCAGCAGGTCGCCCGACACACTGTTGCAGCCGTTCGCGTCCGATCCGGGGTCGGTATATAGCCCCTGATGGATTGTGACGACGATGGCGTCGGCGCCCCTTATGACGAGTTCGTCCACGGCGCGGTTGATCGCATCCGATTCGTCCCCGAACGTCAGGTCGGCGACACCGCTTGGCGTGACGAGATCGGGCACATCGCGCAGCGGCAGCCCGACGACGCCGACGGTGACCGAGCCTTCCCCTTCACCAAACTGCTTGAGGCCATAGGCCGGGAATAGCGGTTCGCCGCCGGGGCCGATGACGTTGGCGGCAAGGAACGGGAACTGGGCGCCCGCGAAATCCGGTTCCACCGCACAGGGTTCACGCAAGGTGAATTTCTCGCACCCGCCGTCTTGGATGCGCTTCAGCTCGCGCCAGCCCTTGTCGAATTCGTGGTTGCCGACTGCGTTGAAATCCACCCCGATCCGGTTTGCGACACCGATCGCAGGTTCGTCGAGGAATGCTGCGGATTCCAGCGGGCTCGCCCCGATCATGTCGCCCGCCGAAATCACCATCGAATAGGCCGACTGCGCACGAATGGCGGCAATGGCAGAGGCAAGCCAAGCCGCTCCGCCAGCGGGAGCCTGCACGACCTTCCCGTCGGGCGTCATCACGTTGATCGGGCTTTTCAACGGGCGCAAATTGCCGTGAAAATCGTTCATCCCCGCGATGCGGACCGTGACCGGCTGCGGCGATGAAACCGGCCCTGTCCGCTCTGTCCCGGGCAGGGTCGCGCATGCCGAAATGGTGAGGGACAGGGCGGCGAGGGGAAGCAGCGGTCGAATCATGTCCGGCCAGCCATAGGGCCCCCGCCGCCCCGCGTCAGGTGCGAAAGCGCGGCATGCGACGAAGCGTCAGCAGGTGAACAGACGAGTGAACCAGTTCTCGCCGGATTGATCGCTGTTATCGGCGCACTGTTTGGTCGGCCCTTGATCAAACTCAGCCCCCGTCGGTTCAGCATCGCGCGCCGGGCCGCCCCCCAGCAGCAGCGTCAGTGTGTCGAGCATCGGGTGCCGTTTCCCTCGCGTGGGCTGGTATGACGGCTTGGCGACTTCGTAGACGATCGCCGTGCCGTCTCCTGCCCATCGCGCTTCGAAGAACAACGCCTGCTCGCGCTTGCGCCTAGTGGCGAGGCTGGCCGGGCGGCACCAGTCGAGCATGGCCCGGCGCGCGCGCTTGCGGTCGCTTTCGCGCAAGTGGCGCATCCATTCGGCCCGCCCGATTGCCCCGGTGTTCCAGTGAAACGAAAGCGCGGCGGCCAGCTCGTGCTCTTCGGGCCGCACTGCGCCGAATGCGTCGAGCACGGCGGGCAGGTAGCGGTTCTGCAAGGCCCAGAGATAAACCTCGAGACAACGGGACAGCGGTTGCGGCTGGTCGCGATAGCGCCCGACGCGATGGCCCGATGCGTCGGTTATCCCCACGCTCCACGTCCAGACACCCACCGAATCGCGATAGGCTTCGCGGACCAGCCCTTCATGATGGATCAGTTCGGCGGCGATGCGTGGCGTGATCGTGGGGTGCGCGGGATCGTAAAGGTGGGACATTGGGCGGGTCTCCGTGAAATAGGAAACCCGCCCAATGGTGCGTGCCCGATGTTGTAGGAAAATAAAATCTAGGCGCGGCGGCCCGGTTTAACGGCCCAGCGCGGCGTTCAGTTCGCCGATCAGGTCGGTCGCTTCCCACGGGAAGAAGCCATCCTGTGCCGGACGCCCGAAATGTCCATAAGCTGCGGTACGCAGATAGATCGGGCGGTTCAACTTGAGCCGGGTGCGGATGCCGCGCGGGGTCAGCCCGCCAAGGCTTTCGATGCTGCGGATCGCGTTTTCCAGCGCCTCATCCGTCACGCCTTCGGCACAAGTGCCGTGCGTGTCGACATAAAGCGACAGCGGGTGCGACACGCCGATCGCATAGGACAGCTGGATCGTGCAGCGCTTGGCAAGGCCCGCCGCAACGATGTTCTTGGCCAGATAGCGAGAAATGTAGGCAGCCGACCGGTCGACCTTCGTCGGGTCCTTGCCCGAAAACGCGCCGCCACCGTGCGGTGCCGCGCCGCCGTAAGTGTCGACGATGATCTTGCGGCCGGTAAGCCCTGCGTCGCCATCGGGGCCACCGATTTCGAACGAACCCGTCGGGTTGATGTGGTAATCGGTTTCATCCGACAAGAGATTGTGCGGCAGGATGTCCGCGATCACGCCCCTGACGTAGTTTTTCAGTTCCGCCTCGCGCTCTCCGCTGTCGTAACCCGGCTTGTGCTGCGTGGACACGACGACGGCGGTACATGCGGTGGGGACGCCATTTTCGAACCGCAGCGTGACCTGGCTCTTGGCATCGGGTTCCAGGAACGGGGCCGCACCCGAATGACGATCCTTGGCCAGCCGCTGCAGGATCTTGTGGCTGTAATCCAGCGTGGCGGGCATCAGGTCGGGCGTTTCGTCACAGGCAAAACCGAACATGATGCCCTGATCGCCGGCACCCTCGTCCTTTTCCGAATCGGCATTGGAATCAACACCCTGCGCGATCTGGACCGATTGGCCGTGAAGGAAGTTTTCGAACCGCAGGCGCTCCCAGTGAAAGCCGTCCTGTTCGTAGCCGATCGTGCGCACGACATCTCGCGCGGCCTTTTCGATCTCTTCCTTCGCGCCGGGCGCCCAGTAGCCGTTGGCGGCCCATTCCTCGCGCGCGGTGTCGTACATCGGCTTGCAGCGGATTTCGCCCGAAAGCACGACAAGCTGCGTCGTGGTCATCGTTTCGCAAGCGACGCGCGCTTCTGCATCCTTGGACAGCATGAGATCGACGATGGCGTCGGAAATCTGGTCGGAAACCTTGTCAGGGTGACCTTCGGATACCGATTCAGATGTGAAGAGGAAGTTGTTGCGCATGGGTTTCCCGAAAAGTCGTATAAAGGTTTCTTTATATGGTGCTTTAGCGGCGGGCGCGGCGACTGGCAACCACTGCCGCGACAAGCAGCAGCATCGCCCAGCCAAGCGGCAACAGATTGCCTGTCCGCGCAAAAAGCGTGGGTGCGAGCGCAGGCGGAACCTTGCCGTCAAGGCGGCGCGCTTCATGCAATCCCGCATGGTTGCGAACCACTCCGCCCGCGTCGATCACCGCGCTGATGCCGGTGGTGGTCGACCGCAGGATGGGCAGCCCTTCCTCGATCGCGCGAAGCCGTGCCTGGGCAAGGTGCTGCGGCGGACCCCAGCTGCCGAACCAGCCGTCGTTCGATGGGTTGAACAGATAGTCGGGCCGGCTGTCGCGGTCCACGACTTGACCCGAAAACACGATTTCATAGCAAATCTGCACGCCCGCGCGGCCCCATTTGCCAAGATCCATGGTGCGTGGCCCCGGCCCGGCCCTGAAATCGAGCGTTCCTGCCACCAGCCGCGAAAGGCCCAGCGGTTCGAGCAGCGAACGCATCGGCAGGTATTCGCCGTAAGGAACAAGGTGCGCCTTGGCATAGCTACCGGCGATTCTGCCATCGGCAGCCACGGCGGTGACGACGTTTTCCGCTCCGACCGCCCGGGTTGCTCGCGCGTCCATCACCAGATCCACGGTACCGGTCAGCAGGATTCCGCCCGGCCCGACGACATCGCCAAGGCGTCTGCGCGCAAGTTCGGGATCGGCGGCATATGTAGTGGCGATGTAATAGCGGCGTGGGTAGCCGGTGCGCAGGAAATCCGGAACGCCCGATTCGGGCCAGAGGAACAGTGTGGTTTGCCCGGCCGGCACCGGATCGCCCGACAGGACGGCAGTCTGGACGAAGTTCGCTTCGTAATGCTGCGGATCGTTGAGCACTTCCTGACGGATGTCGGGCTGGACCAGCCGATAGGGCAGGGTGCCTTCGCCTTGACCGGGTGCGGGAAAGGGGGCGACCATCAGCCCGACAGGCACCAACGCAGCCGCAATGGCCGGGGCGACCTTGCCCGTTTTGAACGCATGCACGGCCCACAGCCATGACGCGGCCAACAGCACTACGATGGCCGAAAGGGCATATGTGCCCAGCCACGGCGCGAGAAGCGCGAGGCCAGGCCGTGCAAATCCGCCCAGCGTCACGACGCCCAGCGGGTTCCATGCAAATCCGGTGAACACCCATGACCGCAGCCATTCCGCCACGATCCACGTTCCGGCAAAGGCGGGCACCAGCACGGCCAATCCGCCGCGCCGGGCGATAAGCCATGCGCCGATGGCGGCAATCGCGGGATATATCGCGAGGAACAGCGACAGCAGGAACACCGCGATCCAGCCCAGCCATGCGGGCATTTCAGCCTGATACGTAAAGGCGGTCGCGATCCACGTGTTGCCGACCCAGAAGTGACCGACGCCAAACAGCCAGCCCAGCAGCATCGCGCGCCGCGCGCCTTGCGCAAGGGACAGCAGATGCAGCAAGACCGCCAATGCGACGAGCGTCAGCGGCCATAGGGCCAAGGGCTGAAATCCCGCTGCCGCCGCCGCGCCCGACAGGAACGCGGCGAGCGGGGCAGGACAGGATCGCAGGATATGCACGGCCCGGGTTTTCGAAACGATCATCACGGGCGCCGAATAGGGCTTTGCGCCCGGTTGTCAGCCGTTGACCGCCTGTTTCACGTCAGCGCCATCGTCGACCCCATCGGGCTTCACCTTGCGCGGGCGACCGCGACGCTTCGGCTTGTCCTCGATCTCGCCGATCGCGGGCGGCAGCGCCTGCGGGTCGAGGCTACCGTCGTTCCTGACGGCTTCCTCGGTCTCGCTTCGAACGGAACCGCCTTCGTCTTCCCTTGGGCGGCGCGGTCGCCGCGGACGGCTTTCGCGATTATCGCGATTATCGCGGGTAAAGGGGTTTTCCTCGGCACTGTCGTTCCGACGGCGCGGACGCTCGGAACTCTCGCTCTCGGCATCCCGGTCGTTGCGACGTTGCGCGCGTTCGGCGCTTTCGATCTCCGCGTCCCGTTCGTTGTCGAGATCCTGCGTGTAGCCTTCGCTCTCACGCTCGCCCTCACGATCGTTGTCACCGTCGCTATCGTTGTCGTTGCGGTCGAAACGCTCGCCGTCGCGGCGTTGGCGCTGTTCGTCCTGACGCACCTTGCCGTCCGCGATCACGCGAAAATAGTGGTCCGCGAACTGCAGGTAGTATTCTGCCTGCACGCGATCGCCGTTGCGATGCGATTCTTCCGCCATCTTCTTGTACTTGTCGAGCATCTGCGGCGCGTTTCCACGCGCGCGACTGTCGATCCGGTTAACGGGTTGGCCGCCACCGGGCGCCCGGTTGTTACGGCCGCGTCGGCGATTGTTGCCACGATTGTTGTTGTTCAAAGTATGACTGTTCCCTTGTCCGGCGCGGGCGTTTCATCGCCTCAGCGCGCACCCAGTCGGTAACGCCCGGAGCGAAATGCAACGGACGGGCCTTTTCAGGCCGACCGCCCCAAGTTCGATTCGCGAGGCGACAGACCCTCTCCACGGTCCAAGATCGAACCTGCCCAAGGCAGGCACCGACGGTTCGGAACGGAAGGATAGACAGGCGGGACGGGAATTTTCGTCCATCCGCATGTCCAGCTTCGGGGTTATCGGCAAAAACCGGTCCTGCCAACCCCCATTCGCGAAATGGTTGTTCAAGCCTTGGAAAACAAGAGCGCGCGAGGATGGCCCGCAAGGTCGCTGTGGAGTGTTGCGATGAGCCCTGCCGCCAGCGCGATGGCAGTCACCGCCGCCGCCTGGCGAGAACCGATTTCAAACAGGGCGATGCCCCCCGGCGTCAGCAGGGCGGGCACTTGCGGGACCAGCGCGCGATAGGCGTCGAGCCCGTCGGCCCCAGCGAACAGCGCCTTGGCCGGTTCGTGGGCGCGGACATCGGGGGCAAGATCGGGGTCGGCATCCTCGACATAGGGCGGATTGGCGAGGATCAGGTCGAACCGGCCCAGCGCGTCGGCCCATCCCGGCATGGTCCAGTCGCCCGCCTGCATGTCGGCACGCGTCGCCATGCCGAGCCTGCTTGCGTTGCCAAGCGCCACTGCCAGTGCGGCGGGGCTGCGTTCGATGCCGATGCCCTGCGCCTGTGGCCATATCGACAGCGCGGCCAGCAGCAAGGTACCCGGCCCGGTCCCGCAATCGAGGATGCGCGACGGGGGCTTGCCCGTCAGCGCCTCTCGCGCCGCCTCGATCAGGGTTTCACTGTCGGCGCGCGGGATCAGGACATCGGGCGTGATTGCAAAGCTGAGGCCGTAGAACTCTTGCTCTCCCACAATCTGCGCGACCGGCTGGCCCAAAAGGCGGCGTTGCAGCAGCGGGGCGAACCCATCAGGCACCGCGTCGAGCGAATGGCGCAACAGCATGTCGGATCGGCTGGCACCCAGCGCATGGGCCATCAGCAGTTCGGCATCGAGCCTTGGGGTCGTGCTGACCGGTTCCAGCGCGCGGGCGGCGTCGCGCAGCGTTTCGGCCACGGTCATGCCGCCGGCGCCCGTCATGTCAGGCCGGCTCGTTCTGCGCCGAAAGCCGCGCGGCCTGATCTTCGGCGATCAGCGCGTCAATCAGTTCGCCAAGGCCGGTTCCCTCCAGGATTTCGGGCAGCTTGTGCAGGGTGAGGCCAATGCGGTGATCGGTCACGCGCCCTTGCGGGAAGTTGTAGGTGCGGATGCGTTCGGAACGGTCGCCGCTGCCGACCATGGCCTTGCGCGCCTCGGCCTCTGCGCCGTGGGCTTCGTCGCGCATCTTTTCGTACAGCCGCGCGCGCAGGACCTGCATCGCCTTGGCCTTGTTCTTGTGCTGGCTGCGTTCGTCCTGTTGCGTCACGACGATGCCGCTGGGCAGGTGGGTGATGCGCACCGCCGAATCGGTGGTGTTGACGTGCTGCCCGCCCGCACCCGATGCGCGATAGATGTCGATCTTGAGATCGCCGTCGGCGATCTGCACGTCGACTTCGTCCGGTTCGGGCAAGACTGCGACGGTCGCGGCGCTGGTGTGGATGCGCCCGCCGCTTTCGGTGACAGGCACGCGCTGGACACGGTGGACCCCGCTTTCGAACTTCAGCTTGGCAAAGACGCCGGTGCCGCGAATGGTGGCGACCACTTCCTTGAACCCGCCAATGTCCGATGCGTTCATCGAAATCGTTTCGACCTTCCACCCCTGTTCGGCGGCAAAGCGTTCGTACATGCGGAACAGATCCGCGGCGAACAGCGCGGCTTCGTCCCCGCCGGTGCCGGCCCGGATTTCCAGCATCGCGGGGCGCGCATCGGCCGAATCGCGGGGCAGCAGCGCGACGGCAAGGCGTTGCTCCACCTGTGGCAGTTCGCCTTCGATCCGGGCGATATCCTCTGCCGCCATCGCCTTCATTTCGGGATCTGCCAGCATGGACTTCAGATCGGCCAGCTCGGCGCGCATCGCCGCGACATGGGCGGATTCGCGCGCGACAGGTTCCAGTTCGGCATAGTCGCGGCTGGCCTGGACGAACTCGTCGCCTTCAAGCGTGCCTGATGCCAGCCGTGCCTCAAGCTCGGAAAAGCGGTGGGCGATCTGGGAAAGGCGTTGGTCGGATACCTGCATCGGCGATCAGTCGGCCAGCGCCGCCTCGATCGTGGCAGCCATGTCGCCTTCGGCCTTGATGCGGGTGGCGACCTGACCGTCGCGGATCGACAGCGCATAGATCGCCTTTGCGCCCTGCTTCACCGCCTTGTCGAAGCGTTTGCGTGGTGAGCCGCTGGCGAAGAGTTCGGCGCTGGCGCCCGAACGACGGAGGCGGGACACGGCGGCGACGCCATCATTCATCGCGGCATCGTCTTCCACCACGACGATCACGTCGGTAACGGCTTCGGTCCGTTCTCCGACCAGCATGGCCAGCCTCTCGATCCCTGCGGCCCAGCCGACAGCGGGGGTGTGCGGGCCGCCCAGCGCCTCGATCAAACCGTCATAACGGCCACCGCCCAGCACGGTCCCTTGCGCGCCCAGCCGGTCGGTCACGAATTCGAACGCGGTGTGGCGATAATAATCTAGCCCGCGCACCAGCGAATCCATCCGGTTCCACTTTACGCCAGCGGCATCGAGGCCGGACGTCACCGCGCCGAAGAACTCTTGCGCTTCGCCCGAAAGGAACTGGTCGATCTTGGGCGCGCCATCGACGAACGGGCGGTCGCGGCGGTCCTTGGAATCGAGGATGCGCAGCGGATTCCGCTCCAGCCGGTCCTGCGAATCTTCCGACAGATCGGCCCGGTGGTCGCGGAAATATTCGACCAGCGCGGCGCGCCACGCTTCGCGGCTGTCGCCATCGCCCAGCGTGTTCAGTTGCAGCGTCACGCCGTCCGCTATGCCCAGCTCGTGCAGCAGCTGGTCCGCCATGACGAGCAGCTCGACGTCCGCTTGCGGTTCGGCCGCGCCGATCACTTCGGCGTCGATCTGGTGAAACTGGCGATAGCGTCCCTTTTGCGGGCGTTCGTACCGGAACAGCGGCCCGTGGGTCGCAACCTTCAGCGGGGCGTACTGCTTCCACCCGTCGGTCAGGTAGGCGCGCGCCATTCCGGCGGTAAATTCTGGGCGCAGGGTCAGCGATTCGCCGCCGCGATCCTCGAACGAGTACATTTCCTTCGAAACGACGTCGGTCGTCTCGCCAAGGCTGCGCGAAAAGACGCTGGTCTTTTCGAACACCGGCATTTCCACCCGGCGAAAGCGGTAAAGCCTGCGCACGCGTTCGAAAGTCTCGACGACAAAGGCGAAGGCCTCCGCCTCGTCGCCGAAGATGTCCTGGGTGCCGCGGATCGGCTGGGGTGTTTCGATGGGGCCGCTCATGGTCGCGCGCCTTAGCGCCGTTCCCTTCGCGAGGGAAGCGCCCGAGGCGAACCGATGTCCCGACGCTTCTTGCGAATTAGACCAAAGCGGGCCTTGGCGCGACCGGCCCCGCGCGCTAGAGGCGGCGCAACGCCGTGGCTGTGCTGCAGTGCGGCATGACCATCAAGCTTGCGAGACGACAGGAAATCTCATGCAGATCGACAAGATTCCCATCGGGGACAACCCGCCCGAAAGCCTTAACGTCATCATCGAAGTGCCCACCGGCGGCGAGCCCGTGAAGTACGAATTCGACAAGGAATCGGGCGCGCTGTTCGTCGATCGCATCCTGCACACGCCGATGCGCTACCCCGCGAACTACGGTTTTGTGCCGCACACGCTTTCGCCCGATGGCGATCCGCTCGACGCGCTCGTCATCGCGCGCAGCCCGTTCATCCCGGGCTGTGTCGTTCGCGCCCGCCCCATCGGCGTGCTGAACCTCGAAGACGAACATGGCGGCGACGAAAAACTCATCTGCGTGCCGGTCGACACGACGTTCCCGTATTATTCCGATGTCGGCGAAACGAAGGACCTGCCCTCGATCATCTTCCAACAGATCGAGCACTTCTTTACCCACTACAAGGATCTCGAAGCCGAAAAGTGGGTGCGCGTCGGCCTTTGGGGCGACGCGGCGGAAGCCAAGCGTATCGTGATCGAATCGATCGATCGCTATAACGAGAACAAACAGGCCTGACGGCCCCTATTCGATCGGCTTGCTCGCATCGAGCAGGTCGGTTTCGCCGCCCGCAGCCCGCTCTCGGTCCACCAGGTCCGAGACGTGGGTTTCGGGCGCCGTGCTGTCCGAAGCCGCTGCCGTCCGTGGTTTCCGGCTTGGCTTTTCGGGTTGCGCCACTTCGCGATCCGGTCTGTCACGCACTTCTTGCGGCGTGCCGGGCAGAGGGGCGCTGCGCGGGTCGATGCGCAGGCGATAGATCGGTTCGGGCAGGGCGAAGCCGTTCGTTTCCAGCGCCGCCTTCGCCGCCTCGATCGCGAGCGATCGCGCCTTGTGGTAATCGGTCTGCGACTGGTCGATCCAGCCCAGGAAGGTGAGGACGATGTTCGAATCGCCAACTTCCCGGATGCGGGCGCCCGGTTCGGGGTCGTTCAATACGAAATCGAGCGCTGACAGCGCCGCGACGCCGACCGCCATCGCATCCAGCGGATTGTCGTCGGCATCGACGCCAAGATCGAATTCGAAACGCCGCTGCGGATTGCGGGTGTAATTCAGGATCACCGCCTTGAAGACGGTGGAATTGGGAATGCGCAAGTGATTGCCGTCCAGCGTCATCAGTACAGTGGCGCGGCTGGTCAGGCGGATGACGCGGCCCTCGTTCCCTTCGATTACGACGAGATCGTTGGCCCGGAAAGGCTGACGCAGCGACAGCATGATCGACGAGATGTAATTGTCGATGGTGTCGCGCACGGCAAAGCCGATGGCGATGCCGATGACCCCTGATATACCAAGCAGTGCACCCAGCAATGCCGTCGCGCCCAAGATTTTCAGCGCGAGGTAAAGTCCGGCCAGCACGCCGACGAACCGGATTGCGCTTTGCAGGAGTTCGGCGATGAACGGATTGGGCGTGATCCGCCGCCACAGCGAATTCAGGCCCGACACCCAGCGAAACAGCACCATCACGATCGCCGCGATCACCAACGCCACGGCGAACAGCGGCAGCATCCGCCAAAGCTTGCGCGCCTCGTCGATGATTGCCGAAATAGTCGGCGCAAGATTCCGGTCGACGGCAAGATCCCGCTCTATCGCGTTGTCGACCGTCACGACGCCGGCAACGCGCGACGCGATGGTTTCCGCCTGTTTTGCGTCCGAGGCGGATGCGACGCTGCCGGTGAGCGTCACAACGCCTTCGTTCGCTTCCACCTCGACCGCACCCAATGCGTCGATTGCGGCAAAGATCGCGCCGATGCGTTCGGCGATGCGCGCGTCGGCGTCGGCGTCGCGTTCTGTCTCGATGGCTGCCGTTGGCGGGGTGGGGGTAGTAGTTTCCTCTGCCACATCGGGTATCGCGGCAATGGCGGCCCATGCCGGATATGGCGCCGCAAGCGCCGTTACCATCGCCAGCGTCAACGCAGTCAGCATCAGGCGGGCAGTGGCGAACATGGCCCGCATGGTCAGGTTCCGGCGACCGTCATTCCGTCCACCCGCAGCGTCGGCACGTTGGTGGCATATATGATCTCGAGATCGTTCGCCGCGCGCATGGTGCGGAACATGTCGGCAAGATTGCCGGCAATGGTGATGCCCGCGACCGGTCCGGCGATTTCGCCGTTGCTGATCAGGAAGCCTGATGCCCCCCGGCTGTAATCGCCGGTGACGAAGTTGATGCCGTGCCCGATCATTTCGGTCACCAGCACGCCTTCGCCGATGTCCGCGATCAGTTCCGCAACGCTTTGCGTGCCCGGCAGCAATTCGACGTTGGACGAAGAAACGCTTGGCGCGGTGCCGCCTGCGCGCACGGCATGGCCGGTCGGACGACGGCCCAGCTTTCGCGCCGATGCGGCGTCTAGCATCCAGCCAGTCAGCACGCCGTTGTCGATCAGCGCGACGGGACCGGTCGGCAGCCCTTCGCCGTCAAAGGGGCGCGAGCCGAGCCCGCGCTGGCGGAGCGGATCGTCGATGATGGTGATCGCACTGTCGAACACCTGCTGACCTTCGCGTTCCTGCAGGAAGCTGGCGCCGCGCGCGATGGCGGGGCCGGCAATGGCGGATACGAGATGGCCGAGCAGCGAACGGCCGGCCTGAGGGTCGAACACGATGGGCATCGCCCCGCTGCGCATGGATCCCGGGTGCAGCCTTGCGACCGCACGTTCCGCGGCTTTAGCCCCGATCTTCGCTGCTTCGATCAAGTCGGCCCGATGGCGGGCAACCCGCCAGTCCGAACCGCGCTCCATCCCGCTGCCTTCGCCCGCGACGACTGAGGCCGAAACCGAATGTTGCGATTGGCGATAGCTGTTGGCAAAACCGTGGCTGGTGGCCAGCGCGATCGTATTGCCGCCGGTTCCTGCCGATGCTCCTTCGCTGTTGGTGATCCCAGCAACCGCGCGGGCGGCGTCTTCCGCTTCTTCTGCTGCGTGGCGCAGTTCGGCCGGGCCGGGGAGGTCCGAGACCAGATCGAGATCGGGGGCGGGGCCGCGCATCAGCATGTCGGCGGGCGCCAGTTCGGCGTTTTCGTCTTCGGGCGCGACTTGCGCCATGGCGATCGCGCGGCTTGCCAGTTCCTCGAGGCTGCCGGTGTCGATCGCGCTCGACCCGATGGTCGCTTGCCGCCTGCCGATGAAGACGCGAAGGCCGAAATGTTCGGATTCGGATCGGTCCACGCCCTCAAGGCTGCCAAGCCGGACCTGTACGCTTTCGGAGTGGCTGCCGACATAGACCGCGTCGGCCTCGTCCGCGCCCAACCGCCGTGCGCAGGCCATCAATTCGGCGCAACGGTCGAGCGCCTCCCCCTCGTTCAACATCAGGCGCTCAGTATCTAGTTACGATTGAAATGATCATGCCGACAGCAGTAGGGCTTGGCGCTGACCTCGGCAAGACAGGAGATTCTTGCGATTATTCAGCCATCATCGCCATAGCGCGGGCAATCCCGGCCAGCGCAAAGGGCAGTCCGATAGCGACGGCCCAGATGATGATCCGGTCGCGATTGAACCGGGCGGCATGGATTGGATCGTACGCGCCTGCGTCGTCCAGCCGATCCCAATGCCGTTCGAGCAGGCGAGCGGCGGGGATGATTGCGGCAACCAGAACGACAAGCGCAAGGTAGGGCAGCATCGAGTTGCTGACTTCCTTCAGCTGTTTCAAAGTCACGAAAATCTGGAGCCCGGTATAAACCAGCAGGCCGTAAGCAAGATTGTCGCTGATCCGCCGACGCCAGTCTTTCTGCACGCGCGCGACATGGTGCGGTTTCCAGAAGGCGGACGCCTTGCCGGTCTTGTCGCCGGAGATGTCCATCGATGGTCCCTTTCCCGAATGCCGCGTCGAAATGGGCGCGATTTCGTCTCACGCCCGGCCCAGCTTGTCGCATTCGCAGAGTAAACCACGTCGCAATCGGCCCCGTCAAGGTGCGCGCAGTCGCGGAATTCCGCCGCGCATCATGGCGGGACAGGCTGCGATGGCGGGGCAGCCATGCACGTTTCCTGCCAAATGGTGCCAGCGGGGCTTCAAACCGTGGCCGCAGCAGCTTATGAAGGTGGCGAAGCGACTGGCATCGCACAAGCCGTGACGGCGGCGATGGCCCATGCAAACCGATTTGACGGAGATGACTCATCGAAACCCTCGCCGCGATCGAAACCTCGGCAGCCCCGGTCGAATCCGCTGCGCGCCCGATGCCCAAGGGCGGTCTCGAAGTCGTCTCCATCGCCAAAAGCTACGACAAGCGCGCGGTACTGACCGACATTTCGCTATCGGTGGCCAAGGGCGAGGTGTTCGGCCTGCTCGGCCCCAATGGCGCGGGCAAGACGACCTGCTTCTATTCGATCATGGGACTGGTGAAGCCCGACGCGGGCCGCATCCTGATGGACGGCGTCGACGTCACGAAACTGCCGATGTACCGCCGCGCGATCCTAGGCCTCGGTTACTTGCCGCAGGAAACCAGCATCTTTCGCGGCATGACGGTCGAACAGAACATCAACTGCGTGCTCGAACTGGTCGAACCCGACAAGGACATGCGGGCGCAGGAGCTGGAGCGGCTGTTGCAGGAGTTCGGCCTGACCCGGTTGCGCGAAAGCCCGGCCATGGCCTTGTCGGGCGGTGAGCGGCGGCGGTGCGAGATTGCCCGCGCGCTGGCGGCGAAACCTTCGATCATGTTGTTGGACGAACCGTTCGCCGGGATCGATCCATTGTCGATCGGCGACATTCGCGATCTCGTGATCGACTTGCGCAATCGCGGCATCGGCGTGCTCATCACCGATCACAACGTCCGCGAAACGCTCGATATCGTCGATCGCGCCTGCATCATCTATGGCGGGCAGGTGCTGTTCGCCGGATCGCCGGAAGACCTCGTCGCGAACGAGGATGTGCGGCGGCTCTATCTGGGTGAGGGCTTTACGCTCTGAATTCGATGCCCCGGCTTTTCCATGATCCGGTTGACCGATGGCCATAGGGCCCCGCCTCGACCTGCGGCAGACGCAATCGCTGGTGATGACGCCGCAGTTGCAGCAGGCGATCCGCCTGCTTGCGCTGTCCAATCTCGAACTCGAATCGTTCATCGTCGATGCCGTGGCCGACAACCCGCTGGTCGACCTGGCGCCGGGCGGTTCAGATAGTGATGGCCCCCCAGTTGGCGATGGCATAGTTGGCGGCGCGACCAGCGATCAAATCCCGGATGCTCTGCCCGAAGCCTTGCCCGAAGCAGGGGGCAGCGATGGCGAGGCCGCGCTCGACATCCCCGACGGCATGCTGGACCGCGATTTCGACACGGGGTCCGGCATTGGTGCAGGGTCGTCGTCCGGAGGCGGCGGGGCTGAGGATTTCGATCCGATCGAGCGCGCATCCGACAGCGCCGACACGCTGGCCGACCATCTGCATGCGCAAGTCGGCGGGGCCAAGGCCAACGTGGCAGACCAGTTCGTCGCCCATCAGATCATCGACCAAATGGACGAAGCGGGATACCTGACCTTGCCGTTGGGCGAGATCGCCGAACTGCTCGGCATCGGGCTGGCAGAAGCGGAAGCGGGGTTGCGGCTGGTCCAGTCGCTCGACCCGACTGGCGTCGGCGCGCGCGATCTTGCCGAATGCATCGCGCTCCAGGCGATAGAGGCGGATCGCTATGATCCGTGCATGAAAGTGCTGATCGCCAATCTCGACCTGCTGGCGCGCGGCAACATGGCGCAGTTGAAGCGCATGTGCCGGGTGGATGACGAAGATCTGGCCGACATGATCGCCGAATTGCGCGGTTACGATCCCAAGCCCGGCTGTCGGATCGGGGGCGATCCCGCGCCGCCGGTGGTTCCCGACGTGTTCGTGCGGGGCGACACTGCGGGCGGCTGGGCCATCGCGCTGAACCGAGAAACCCTGCCGCGGCTCGTGATCGACCGGGAATACTACACTTCGTTAAAGCGCGGTTGCGGCAAGGATCGCGCATCGCGCGGTTGGCTGGGCGAAAAGCTGGCCGATGCCAACTGGCTGGTAAAGGCGCTGGACCAGCGGCAGAAGACGATTCTGAAAGTGGCGCGGGAAATCGTGCGGCGGCAGGAAGGGTTTTTCATGCGCGGTGTCAGCGCGCTGGTTCCGTTGACCCTGCGCGATGTGGCCGAATCGGTCGGCATGCACGAATCGACCATCAGCCGGGTAACATCGAACAAGTTTCTCAATTGCGGGCGCGGCACTTTCGAACTGAAATATTTCTTCTCCTCCGGCGTCGCGCGCAGCGGGGGCGGAACCGGTGCAGGTGCGAGCGAAGAAGGCGCGTCGGCAGAAGCTGTGAAAGCCGCGATTCGCAGCCTGATCGACGCTGAAAAGCCCGATGCGATCCTGTCGGACGACACGCTCGTCGACCTGCTGCACGAGCGTGGATACACGCTGGCGCGCCGCACGGTCGCCAAATACCGCGAAGCGATCGGACTTGGCAGTTCGGTACAGCGCCGCCGGCAGAAACGATTGATGGGAGCACGCTGAAACGGGCGGAATGCCTGCTTCAACCTGTTGCAATTAAGACTCTATTTGGAATCGTTAATTCGTTTCAGAACTTATTAACCTTTGTAAACGATTTTGCTCATGGTTAATGATTCACGATGCGGGCTCCATAGGGTGCGGAGTAGGGAGGCCGGTCGACAGGGACACCAAGGGGGCTTCTTATGCGTATCCTACTGATCGAAGACGAACCGACGACGGCCAAGGCGATCGAGCTGATGCTCACGACCGAGGGCTTCAATGTCTACCAGACCGACCTTGGCGAAGAGGGTTTGGATCTCGGCAAGCTTTACGATTACGACATCATCCTGCTCGACCTGAACCTGCCCGACATGCACGGGTACGATGTTCTGAAGAAGCTTCGCGTCGCCAAGGTGCAGACGCCGGTGCTCATCCTGTCGGGTATCTCGGAAATGGATTCGAAGGTGCGCTCGTTCGGTTTCGGTGCCGACGATTACGTTACAAAGCCGTTCCATCGCGAAGAACTGGTCGCCCGCATCCACGCCGTAGTGCGCCGGTCGAAGGGCCATTCGCAGTCGGTCATCCGTACCGGCAAGCTTTCGGTCAACCTCGACACCAAGACCGTCGAAGTCGACAATTCGCGCGTGCACCTGACCGGCAAGGAATACGCGATGCTCGAACTGCTTTCGCTGCGCAAGGGCACGACGTTGACCAAGGAAATGTTCCTCAACCATCTTTATAACGGGATGGACGAGCCGGAACTGAAGATCATCGACGTCTTCATCTGCAAGCTGCGCAAGAAGCTGGCGACGGCGTGCAACGGCGACAACTACATCGAAACCGTCTGGGGCCGCGGCTATGTGCTGCGCGATCCGGGTGCGGAAGCGCAGGCCGCATAAGCAGCGGCACACGCAAACAGGTTCCCTGACAAAGGGCGGGCGCGTGCACCATGCGCCTGCCCTTTTTTCGTTGTGACGGCTCTCTGCAAGCTGCAGCCGACACGCTTTCGGCAACGAAACGCGGCGCGGCCCGTTGTCCGTACATGGCGCGATGCAGGAGAAGCGGTTGTCCCTGAAGAACGAAGCTCTGCTGAAACGCGCCGGTTACGCGATGGCGGGCCTGCGCACCGCGTGGCGTAGCGAAAAGGCGTTCCGCCAACAGATGTTGAGCAGCATCGCCATCCTCGCGCTGACCGCAGCTGTCGGACCGGGGGCGGTCTGGTGGGCGTTGATCGTCATGGCGCTTTGCGGCGCGGCGGCGACCGAACTGATGAACGCGGGGCTGGAATCGCTTTGCGACCGGGTCCACCCCGAATTCCACCCGATGATCGGCGCGGCCAAGGACCTTGCCTCGGCCGCTGTCTTCACGATGAACACCGGCCTGACGGTCGTGCTGTTGTTGATGTTGGGAAGTCGGTTCCTGTAACCTGCGGCGGCTTGGCCAACCAGCTAGCCGCCCTTGACGAGACGGGCACAAGCCGCCAACGGCCTTCGCCCATGACAGCACACAAGGAAGGCGATCCGACCACGCTCAACCGGCTTTATGGCCGGTCGAAGGGCAAACCCCTGCGCGCGGGCCAGCAGGATCTGGTACACACACTGTTGCCGCAGATCGCCGTGCCCGACGAAGGTCCGATCACCGCGGCGCGCCTGTTCGGATATGACCGCCCGCTGCATTTCGAAATCGGTTTCGGCGGGGGCGAGCACATGGCCTATCGTGCCGACATGCTGCCCGATCACGGCTTCATCGGGGCCGAACCGTTCGTCAACGGCGTCGCGCAGGCGTTGGTCCACGTCAAGGAAGGCGGCCTTGCCAACGTGCGCATCCAGCATGGCGACGCGCTGGAGGTGCTGGACCGTGTGCCCGACGGCGCGCTTTCGTTCGCTTATCTGCTGCACCCCGATCCCTGGCCCAAGGCGCGCCATGCGAAACGCCGGATGATGAATGACGGTCCGGTGGCACTAATCGCGGCCAAATTGAAACAGGGCGGCGAATTCCGGTTCGGCACCGACCATCCGGTCTATGTCGATCACGCGTTGATGGTGATGCAGCGCCACACCGACAAGTTCGAATGGCTGTGCGAAAAGCCGGCCGACTTTCTGACCCGCCCCGGCGGTTGGCCCGAAACCCGGTACGAGGCCAAGGCCCGCCGGCTGGGGCACGAAGTCTGGTACTTCCGTTACCGGCGGAAGTGATGCGTTTGGAATTCGCGGTTTCAGCAAGAAAGTTCGCCTTCACGCCCGCCATGTAAAACTGGTTGTGCCCAATACCTGGCCGGGCACTATCTCCGCTTCCGTCATCTACATGGGGGATTCGGCCATGGACTTCGCGTCGCTTTCAACGCTGCTTCCCTATGTGGGTATCGGGTTCGCGGCCCAGCTTGTCGACGGTGCACTGGGCATGGCGTTCGGCGTGATCTGCAATTCGCTGCTGGTCGGCGTGCTCGGCGTGCCGCCGGTGCTGGCATCGGCCAGGGTGCATGTCGTGGAATGCTTCACGACCGCAAGTTCGGGGCTGAGCCACCTCTACCATCGCAACATCGACAAGCGGCTATTCCTGAAGTTGCTGGTGCCCGGCGTCATCGGTGGCTTGATGGGTGCATACCTGCTTACCAGCATCGATGCTTCGGTCATAAAACCGTTCGTGCTGGGCTATCTCGCGCTCATCGGCATCTATCTGTTCGGCTACGGCCTGTTCTGGCCGCCCAAACCGCGCGAGGCGAAGCATGTCGCGCCGCTCGGCTTTGTGGGCGGGTTCCTCGATGCGGCGGGCGGCGGCGGCTGGGGCCCGGTCGTGACATCGAACCTGCTGGTCCAGGGGGTGGAACCGCGCAAGGTCATCGGAACGGTCAATTCGGTCGAATTCTTCCTGACGATCGCGGTATCGGCGATGTTCATCGCGCACATCGGCATCGCGGATCTTGCCGGACCCACGCTGGGTTTGATCATCGGCGGTGTCGTGGCGGCGCCGCTGGGCGCATACGCGGCGCGGCATATTCCGGTGAAGCCGATGCTGGTCTTCGTGGGCGTAGTCCTGAGCGCGACGAGCCTGTTCGGTATCTGGAAGGCGTTGGGCTGGTAGGCGACCCTTAGGCGATGATGTCGGGGATCAGGGCATCGGCCAATTGCGCGATCTGGTCCTTCAGGATCAGCTTCCGCTTCTTCAGCCGGGCGACCTGAAGCTGGGTCGCGGGATTTTCCGAAAGCGCGGCGATGGCGGCGTCGAGATCGCGATGCTCGACTTTCAGGATTTCAAGCCGCTTGCGCATCTCGTCTTCGTTCATGCGCTCGATAGTCCCCATTCAGAACCCGCCGGCTGCGTCGGACCTTAGTAAAGGCCGAGCCGGCGGCGCGTCTTTCGCACGGGTCGCGGTCCGTTGCAATCGCCACATCCCAGCGCTTGCCGCCCCGCCTCCGCCCCGCCCCCACTCGTTCACAAACTTCTCGCCGATCACCTGTCGCAAGCCTCGGCCCGTCGAAAATTTTGCGCAAGATATCTTCGCAAAGCCGGCAATCCGTGTTTCAATCTGTCTTCTGGTGGCGATGGCTAACGAGTCGCACCATCGGGCATGGGTCGGAAAGTTTCTACGGTCGGGATCAAGGTTCGGGAGAGTCCCCCACACCAACGCAGGAGATTGCCATGGAATCGACGCACATCACCGCTCTTCAGACCAAGCACGACGGACTTGAACGAAAGCTGCGTGAAGAGCAGGCGCGACCAGCGCCGGATAGTGCGAGGATCCAGTCGTTGAAGCGCGCCAAGTTGAAGATCAAGGAGGAAATCGCGCTCCACTGACAAGCGATTCACCATCCAATCAGACATGACGCCCTCGAGCTACTGGCTCGGGGGCGTTTCAGTTTGGGTGATCGGGCGACGCGGGACATGACCATTCGCATTGCTTGGCGAATTATATGGCGAAGCGGCATTTATATTAATCCGGCGAACCGTTGTTATTGGCCGTATTTCGGAATTTCGGCCGCGACGTCGGGCATGGTTGCACATTACCCGTTTTGCGTTCCGCCCTCCTGTGCTTTAACGCATGGCACATGCAGTCAGCCGTATCAGCCGCCCGTTCGATCCTGACCAACCTGCACGAGGTGATGGCCTCGCGTTCGAATGCGCAGGCAAAGCTGAACCAGGTCGTCGAGATTATCGGCGAGAACCTGCACAGCGAAGTCTGCTCGATCTACCTCTTGCGCGAAGGCATGCTCGAACTTTTCGCCACGCGCGGGCTTGAGCAAAGCGCCGTTCACGTCACGCGGCTGGCCGTCGGCGAAGGTCTGGTCGGCATGATCGCCGCCAATGTCGAAATGTTGAACCTTGCAGAGGCGGCAGCCCACCCGGACTTCCTCTATCGCCCTGAAACGGGTGAGGAAAAATTCCATTCGTTCGCCGGCGTGCCCATCGTGCGCCGCGAACGCGCCGTCGGTGCGCTCATTGTTCAGCATGTCGAACCGCGTCGCTACGAAGAAATCGAGATCGAGGCGCTGCAGACCGTGGCGATGGTGCTGGCCGAACTCATCAGCAATGCGGGTCTGGTCGACGAACACGACGCGCTGTCGGCCAGTCCTCAATTCACCGAACCACAGCAGCTGACCGGTCTGCCGCTGGTCAAGGGTCTCGCCGCCGGGCACGCGGTGTTCCATCAGCCCCGCATCAACATCGAACACGTCGTCGCCGAAGATACCGAGGCGGAGATCCAGCGCGTCTACCTCGCCTTCGACAAGATGCGCGAACAGATCGACAAGATGGCGAGCCAGGCCGAATTCGGCGTGGGCGGAGAGCACGAGGCCGTGCTCGAAACCTACAAGATGTTCGCCTACGACGAAGGCTGGTCGCGCCGCATCCGCGAAGCGATCGATTCCGGCCTTACGGCAGAAGCCGCGATCGAACGGGTGCAGCAACGGACCCGGATGCGCATGCGGCAAATCGACGATCCGCTGCTGGCAGAACGCATGCACGATCTCGAGGATTTGTCGAATCGCCTGCTGCGCATGGTGTCGGGACAGGTCGGGACCGCGGCGACAATGGGCCTGCGCGGCGATGCGATCCTTATCGCGCGCAACCTTGGCCCGGCCGAATTGCTCGAATACGATCGCCGCCGGCTCAAGGGCGTCGTGCTCGAAGAAGGCTCACTCACCGCGCACGTCGTCATTGTCGCGCGGGCGATGGGCGTGCCGGTGCTGGGCAGGGTGCAGGGCCTCCGCGGTTTCGTGCGCGAAGGCGACGAAATCCTGCTCGATGCCACGATGGGCATCGCCAACATCCGCCCCGGCGGGGCTGTGATCGAAGCGTTCGAGGCGCGTTCGGCGAAGAACCGCGAAAAACAGGCGGCCTATGCCGCACTACGCGATGTCGAGCCGTTTACCAAGGACGGCGAGCGCGTGACGATCATGGTCAACGCAGGGCTTCGCGACGACGTGCCGATGCTGAACCTGACCGGCGCGGACGGGATCGGCCTGTTCCGCACCGAATTTCAGTTCCTCGTGTCCGCGACCCTGCCGCAGCGGGACAGGCAGACGAAACTTTATCGCGACGTGCTGGAGGCGGCGGGAGACAAGCCGGTCGTGTTCCGCACCGTCGATATCGGCGGTGACAAGTCATTGCCTTACTTGCGTCGACAGGACGACGGACACGACGACGAAAATCCGGCGATGGGCTGGCGCGCCCTACGCCTGGCGCTTGGCCGCGAAGGCTTGATGAAAGCGCAGGCGCGATCGCTGCTCGAAGCGGCAGGCGGGCGCACCCTCAACGTCATGTTCCCGATGGTGTCGGAACCATGGGAATTCGATGCCGCCAAGGCGGTTTTCGAAAAGCAACTGGAATTCCTGAAAGCGCGGCGCAAGATGCTGCCCGAACAGATCCGTTATGGCGCGATGCTTGAGGTTCCGGCCTTGGCCGAAGTGCTCGACGTGCTGGCGCCCAAGCTGTCCTTCCTTTCGATCGGGACCAACGACCTGACCCAGTTCTTGTTCGCCGCCGACCGCGCGAACCCGAAGCTGGCCGAACGCTATGACTGGCTCAGCCCCGCGATCATGCGGTTCATGCGCCGGGTGATGCAATCGCTGACCGGGCACAAGATCGACGTCACCGTTTGCGGAGAAATGGGCGGCCGCCGACTGGAGGCGCTGGCACTGATCGGACTTGGTATCCGCCGCCTTTCCATCACGCCCGCCTCTGTCGGCCCGATCAAGGAAATGGTCCGTCAGATCGACACCGCCGAAATTGCGCAGGCGATGGACCGCTGGCTGAACGAGCCGGTCGCGGACCTGCGCGCGGCGATGATCGCCTGGGCGGAAGAACGCGGAATCGATTGGGACTGAAATCGATTGGATTGACCATCCGCATGTTTCGCGGGAACGGCCGTGACCCTCGCGATTTCGTTTGTTGTGCAAACAAGTGGCGCAAATCACGACGGTCACGCTTGACTTGGGCCATGCGGCACGCTTGCCTCGCAACGGGGCGATACGAGCAGAGGCGACATTTCGAGTGAACGAAAGCGAAAACGAAGCGGACAATGCCCCCTCGGCCGATGGGTTGGTTGAAACCGCCCCCGCCGGCATCGGCGCGGTCCTTATGGCAGAGCGTGAACGACAGGGCCTGTCGCGCGAGGATATCGGCGTGCGCACACGGATCGCGGAACGTCATCTCAAATCGATCGAGGACGGCCGTTTCGACGATCTGCCGGGCCGCACTTACGCTTTCGGTTTCGCGCGCAGCTATGCCCGCGCGCTCGGCCTCGATGAAGAGCCCATCGTTGATGGCCTGCGCGATGTGCTGGGGGCAACCGCCACGTATGCTCCGGTTCGCAACCTCGACACCATGGAGCCGGGCGATCCGGCCCGCATCCCGTCGTCCGCGCTGGCGTGGGGCGTCGCTGCCCTGTTCGTCGTGATCGTGGTGGGCGGCTTTTTCATCTGGCGGGGCTATTTCATGCCCGCCAGCGAACTACCCGCGCTCGAAGCGGAAAAAGTCGCGGCCAGCCCGGCCGCTTCCGCGCCGGCTACGACTGCAACACCGGCCGCAGCTCCCACTGGTGATGTCACGTTTACCGCGACGGCGGACGGCATTTGGGTCAAGTTTTACGACCGCAGCGGTCGCCAGTTGATGCAAAAGCAGATGGCGTTGAACGAAACCTTCACGATTCCGGCCGATGCCGACGGACCGCAATTGTGGACCGGGCGGCCCGATGCGCTGAAGATCACCATTGGTGGCAAGGCCGTGGCGCCGCTTGCGACCGGGGAAAGCACGGTCAAGAACGTCCCCGTCGACGCGGCATCGCTGACCGCGCGCAAGCCCGGCCCCGGTCTGCCTGAGCGTAGGTCGCCCGCCGCCCAGAATTAACCCAGGTTCCGGATCTGATCCGGATTTCCGCTTCACCCGGTTTTCGAATTTCTCAGCTCCGTTAAGCGCCCGTTTGGCATGAACTTGGCAGGACGGTGCCGAACACGAGAACCAGAAAGGTCCGTTCCGTCATGAAGTCCGCCACCCGCACCCGCCGCTTTCCGGCCTTGTTGCTCGGCACGCTGATGTCGGCATCGTTGCTGTCGCCGATGCCCGCCGCCGCGCAGGATGACGCGACGCGCCTGCGCAAGCTGGAAGCGGAAGTCCGCGCCTTGCAGCGCAAGGTATTTCCCGGAGCCGACGGCAAGTATTTCGAGCCGCAGATCACCCCCGCCCAGCCTGGGCCCGCGCCCGCCCTCGCGCCTTCGACCGGGCCGGTCACCGATCTGCTGACGCGGATGGATTCGGTGGAAACGGCCCTGTCGCAGCTGACCGCGCAGACCGAGGTCAACCAGAACGCCCTGCGCCTGTTAAGCGCACGGCTCGAAACGCTGGAGGCCAAGGCCCGGGCCTATGAAGCGCCGATGCCGGTCGAGCCCGATGGTGGGATTGGTGACGGGACGCCTTTGGCGGCCAAGCCGTCGCCAAAGCCCGCCACGCCCGGTTCCGCTGCTCAGTCCGCCGCCGCCAAGGCACCCGTCAAGCCGGCAGCCGCATCTGCGACCTCTTCCACGGGCGCAGTGGCCAGCGGTGCTGTCGAACGACCCAACACGGGTGATGCGGGCGACGATGCCTATGTCTATGGCTATCGACTGTGGGAAGCGGGCGAATTCGTCGCCGCGCAGAAACAGCTGGTGGCCATGCTCGGCAAATATCCCGCGCACAGCCGCGCGACTTATGCGCGCAACCTGCTCGGCCGCGCTTATCTCGATAATGGCAAGCCGCGCGAGGCGGCAGAGGCATTCCTGAAGAACTATCTCGACAACCGTGGCGGCGCGCGGGCGCCCGACAGCCTCGTCTATTTGTCGATCGCCACGCTGAAGCTGGGCAACAAAGCCAAGGCTTGCGAGGCGCTGGAGGAATTCCGTCTCGTCTATCCGAACGAGGCCGCCGGCCGACTGGCCAACCTGTCGAGCGAAACGGCAGGCAAGGCCGGTTGCAAGTAAGCGTCGGGGGACAGCGAGCATGAACCTTCCGGTCCTGTTTGCGCAAGAATGCGTGCGGCTGGGGCTGCGGAAGGGTGAGCCGCTTGGCCTCGCCGTGTCTGGCGGACCGGACAGCCTTGCCCTTCTGGTGTTGGCGCAGCAGGTCATGCCCACCACGATCCGCGTCGCCACTGTCGATCACGGCCTGCGGCCTGAAGCGGCGGACGAGGCGGCGTTTGTCGCGCAGACTTGTGCCGACCTCGGCGTGCCGCATGAAACGCTTGCCGTTTCCTTGGGAAAGGGCGGAAATGTTCAGGCGCGGGCGCGGGCCGAACGTTACGGCGCTTTGGGGTCATGGGCCGCGCGACAGGGCCTGCGCTTCGTCGCCACCGCCCATCATGCCGACGACCTGGCCGAGACGCTGTTGATGCGGTTGAACCGCGCTTCGGGATTGCGCGGGCTGGGCGCCATGCGCGATCGCGCCACTTTGCCGGGGCGAACCGATGTGATGGTGATCCGGCCCTTGCTGGCCACGCCGCGTTCCGAACTGGCGACCGTCGTGGAACGTGCGGGGCTGGACCCCGTCGACGATCCGTCCAATTCCGACCCGGCCTATGACCGCGCCCGCATTCGCAAGGGGCTGGCAGAGGCGGATTGGCTCGATCCCATGCGGCTTGCAGCCAGCGCGATGCACTTGCGCGATGCGGCCGACGTGCTTGAATTCGGGGCGCGGCACGAATTCGCTGCACAAGTCAGCATGAGCGACGATGGCCGCCAATTGGCCTATAATCCGGCAGGGCCGCTCGCGGTTCGCTTTCGCGTTCTTGAAGAACTGATCGCACGGCTCGCGACCGAAGGAACGCCGCGAGGGGAGGAGGTGGCCCGCCTGCTCGAATCGCTGGAAGCAGGAGAGAAGGCGACGCTGGCCGGGGTCATGTGCACCCCGCGCGCAGGCGTGTGGCATTTCGCCGCGGCGCCGCCCCGGAACGAGGGCTGATCCAACCGCCTTTGCCCGTTTTCGTTTGCTTGCCATTCACCATGCGTCACCTACATTAAGCGGTGAAAGGTGAATCCGACCCCATGAACGAAAACGATCCGCAGCCCACCGGCAATCCCTGGTTGAAAAGCCTCATGATCTGGGGCGGCATTTTCCTTGGCCTGCTCCTTGTCGTATCGATGTTCGGCGACCGGGCCGCACCGACCGGAACGCCGATTGCCTATTCCGATTTCCGCGACAAGGTGGCCGAAGGTTCGGTGCGCGAAGTGCAGATCGCGCCCGACAGCATTTCCGGCACGCTCAAGAACGATCAGGCGTTTTCGACCATTCCGGTCGGCTCCGATCCGGGGCTGATGACGCTTTTGGCCGAAAACGACGTAAAGTACGAAGGCAAGGCTCCCGACGAGCCTAACTTGCTGCTCTACATCCTCGCCCAGTCGCTGCCGTTCCTGCTGATCCTCGGCATCGCGTTCTTTGCGCTACGCCAAGTGCAAAAAGGCGGCGGCGCGGGCGGTGCGATGGGCTTCGGCAAGTCGAAGGCCAAGATGCTGACCGAAAAGCAGGGCCGCGTCACGTTTAACGACGTCGCCGGCATCGACGAGGCGCGCGAGGAGCTGGAGGAGATCGTCGAGTTCCTGAAGGACCCGTCGCGGTTCTCGAAGCTCGGCGGCCAGATTCCCAAGGGCGCGCTGCTGGTCGGTTCGCCCGGCACCGGCAAGACGCTGCTTGCGCGCGCTATCGCGGGTGAGGCGGGCGTCCCGTTCTTCACCATCTCCGGATCCGACTTCGTCGAGATGTTCGTCGGCGTCGGCGCAAGCCGCGTGCGCGACATGTTCGAACAGGCGAAGAAGAACGCGCCGTGCATTGTCTTTATCGACGAAATCGACGCGGTCGGTCGCCATCGTGGCCACGGCCTCGGCAATTCGAACGACGAGCGCGAGCAGACGCTCAACCAGTTGCTGGTCGAGATGGACGGGTTCGAGGCGAACGAAGGCATCATCATCATCGCGGCGACCAACCGCCCCGACGTGCTCGACCCCGCGCTGCTGCGTCCGGGCCGGTTCGACCGCCAGGTGGTCGTGCCCGTTCCCGATATCGACGGGCGCGAAAAGATCCTTGCCGTGCACATGAAGAAGGTGCCGCTGGCCCCCGACGTGAATTCGCGCACGATTGCGCGCGGCACGCCCGGATTTTCCGGCGCGGATCTTGCCAACCTTGTCAACGAAGCGGCGCTGCTGGCGGCGCGGCGCAACAAGCGCCTTGTCGCGATGCAGGAGTTCGAGGACGCCAAGGACAAGGTCATGATGGGTACGGAGCGCCGCTCCATGGTCATGACCGATGACGAGAAGAAGATGACCGCCTATCACGAAGCCGGTCATGCGCTCGTCAGCCTGAACGAAGAGGCGTCGGACCCGATCCACAAGGCGACGATCATACCGCGCGGCCGCGCATTGGGCATGGTCATGCGCCTGCCGGAACGCGACAATTATTCGTACCACCGCGACAAGATGCACGCGAACTTGTCCGTTGCGATGGGCGGTCGCGTGGCCGAAGAAATCATTTTCGGCCATAGCAAGGTGTCGAGCGGCGCATCGTCGGACATCCAGTATGCGACCGATCTTGCCCGCAACATGGTGACCCGTTGGGGCATGTCCGACAAGCTTGGCCCGTTGCAATACGAAGCGAGCCAGGAAGGTTATCTTGGCATGGGCCAAACCAGCCGGACCATGGCCAGCGATGAAACCAACAAGCTGATCGACGCCGAAATCCGCAAGCTGGTCGACGATGCCCATGCGCGTGCGACCGACATCCTGAAGACGCAGGAGGACAAGCTCCACCTGCTCGCACAAGCGATGCTGGAATATGAGACGCTGAGCGGGGACGAGATCATCCACTTGCTCGAAAGCGGCGACATCGGCCGCCCCGACGCGCCCAAGGGTCCGACACGCCCGGTCAGCGCCGGCAGCATCGGCGTACCGAAGGCTGGCCGTAAGTTTGGCGGGACCGCGCCGCAGGGCGCCTGATCAGTTCGAGCCGGTCAGGACGATCTCCGGCGTGAGGTCGTCCACCGGCTCGCACCGGTTCTGATAATCGGCGATCTTGCGGGCGAGGTCGGACCGCACTTCGGTCAACGCATTCGTCCCGGCGAGGATATCCGTCTTCGAAACTTCGAAAGTATCGGTCTGCCCGGTCGACGGGTACAGCCGGACAGCCATTAGCGGCGACGACTTTCCCGCCATCGTGACCAATGTCGGCCAGTCCATCGTCAGGTGACGACTGCCCGAATTGGCCGCGGATCGAAATGTAGTGTCCGACCAAGCGACTTCGCCGGACTTTTGCGCCAAGCCCATCTGCACCGCCAACCTCGCCTGTGGATCAGCGACATGAATGGCGAGGATGGTCGGCCAGTCGAGAGTCTGAGCGCGCCCGTTTTGGGAATAAGCCTCGATCGCAAGGGCAGGATCGCGTCGCGGCGCGCGCCACGACCACCAAGCCTCTCGCAAGGTACCGTCCCGGTTCAACGCAGCGCTGGCCCATGCCTGCCCGTCGGACTGCGTACCCGCCTCGCAACTCCAACCCGGTGTTGGCTTGTGCGGCAGGGTTATGCAGCCGCTTGTCGCAAGCAGGATCCCGGTCACAAGCGTCCGCCGAAACGCTTTGCCCACCATCATAATCCACCCATCCCCACCAGGATTGCGAGGAAAAGCAGAGCAACGATGAAGGCGATGATCAACACCGCCACCGTCCGCCATGCGGCCCCGAACCGCGAAAGCCCATATGTGCCGCGCAATTGCGAGAATATGTGCAACGGTACGATCAAGATCAGCGCGGTCGCGATCAGCCCGCCGGAAATCCCTGCAAAGCCGAGCAGGCTTGCGGCAAGGAACAGCAGCGACATGAAAGCGATCGAGTAAGTCACGAAAACCGCGTGGTCGTACAGCCCGTATCGCCGCCGCCATGCGAACAGCAACCAGACGAAAGGCAGCGAGAGCGGGATCAGCAGCCACGAAAATTTGTAACCGGTCGACTGCAGCTTGTAGATCATCAGCGACGGGTTATCGCGCCACTTGCGCAGCAGCGGCGCAAGCCGAGGCGCTCCGACTAACTCGTCCGGGGCATCGAGGGTGAGCGCGCGCAAGGCGGCAATGTCGTCGTCCAGCGTTGCCACCTTCGCCTCAAGCCTCGCCCGGTCGGGATCGTCGCTGTCCAGCGCGGCCAGTTCCGCAGCGACCATGTCGCGATTTTCCTGCGCTTTCTCGATTGCCTGATCGAACGATGCCGGGCCACTGATGGGAGCATTCGGCGCGGTGAAAGAAAACACCGCGAACATCGCAAAGATCGCGAACAGGAACAATGCCATCGGCGAGACATAGCTGGCGCGCTTGCCGTCGATATAGGCGCGGGTCAGCCTGCCCGGCCGGAACGCCAGCAAGGGCAGCGTGCGCCACGTCTTGCCGTCCAGATGCAGCACGCCGTGCAAGAGATCGTGCAAAAAGGCACCCATCGTGCGGTGAAGGTGCGCCGCTTGTCCGCAATGGCGGCAATAGTTGCCCTCGATCGTCGCGCTGCAATTCAGGCATGCGGTTTCTTCGAAATGTCCGGCGCCGCCCCGCACCAACGCGCCATGGTCACGCTCCACCGCATGGCCGATGGCAGTTCCTTCGGCCACGCCACCCAGTGCCTCGATCCCGTCTCCGGTCATGTTGGTGACCCCCTTGCCATTGGCGGAAAGATACCCTGCAAGGAAAGAAACGGGAAGGGTGATCACCCGAGGGAATTGCTACGCAACGAAAAAGGGCGACCCGCAGGGCCGCCCTTTTCACGTTAGACTTTAGGTCCGACGGCGTACGAAGGATCAGCCCTCGTAGTCTCCGCCGATCGAGGTATTGCGCGTCGGTGCGGCGGCGGTAAGGCGCAGCGCCTCTGCCGAACGGGACAGCGAGCCGATTTCATCGACCTCGTCGTCGTCGTCCATCGCGACTTTCTGAAGACCCTGGATCAGGGTTTCCTTCAATTCCTTGGGCCTGACGTTCTCTTCCGCGATTTCGCGCAAGGCGACGACCGGGTTCTTGTCGCGGTCGCGATCGACGGTCAATTCGGCTCCTGCCGAAATCTCGCGTGCGCGCTGCGCGGCGAGGAGAACGAGATCGAACCGGTTCGGGATCTTGTCGACACAATCTTCGACAGTAACGCGCGCCATGGGGCACTCCGTGAAAAAGTAATTCAAGGGTACGGGAAAGGGCGGCAATTAGGCGCAAGGGCGGTGAAAGTCAAGGATTGCGGCGGCCCGCGCGCCGGTCCACATCATAGTCATGCTGGAAACCGTCAAGACGCTCGACCCCGCGGAAATGCGCGATCCCGCCTATTGCGATCCGCCGCCGTTCTCGGTCGAAGCGCAGGGGCAGAAGCTGCGGTTCTATCCGGCGGGACAGGACCGGCTGGACGCGCTGATCGAATTGATCGAATCGGCGCGCACGACGCTGAAGCTTTGTTTTTACATCTTTGCCGAGGACGCCACCGCCGTCCGGGTGCGCGATGCCTTGACCGAGGCGGCATTGCGCGGGGTTGAGGTGAAGCTGATCATCGACGGATTCGGGGCTGCGGCGACCGATGAATTCTTTGCCACGTTCAAGATCGCAGGGGGCCAATACTGGCGCTTTTCCGCGCGTTGGTCGCAGCGTTACCTGATCCGCAATCATCAAAAGATGGTGATCGTCGACGGCGTTCGCGCGATGGTCGGCGGGTTCAATATCGAAGACGATTATTTCAAATCTCCGCAAGAAAGCGGGTGGAACGACCTTGGCCTCGTGCTCGAAGGCAGCCTTGTCGAAGCGCTCGACCGGTGGTTCGCCAAGCTGGAAGGCTGGCTGTCCCACCCCAAGGCACAGTGGCGTTCCATCCGCCGCATCGTGCGTGAATGGGACCCGGGCAGCGAAACGGCACGCATGCTCGTCGGCGGGCCGACGCGCGGGCTTTCGACATGGGCGCGCTGCGTGTCGGAAGACCTGATGCGGGGCGAGCGGCTGGACATGATGATGGCCTATTTCTCGCCGCCCAAACGGCTGGTCCGGCGCATCGCGCGAATCGCGGCAAAGGGCCAGACGCGCCTGCTGATGGCGGGCAAGAGTGATAACGGGGCGACGATCGGCGCGACCCGCGCACTCTATCGCCCGCTGTTGAAACGGGGCGCGCGGATCTGGGAATTCGTGCCGTGCAAGCTGCACACCAAGCTCATCGTGCTGGACGACAAGGTCTATGTCGGCAGCGCCAATTTCGACATGCGCAGCCTTTATATCAACCTCGAACTCATGCTGGTGATCGAGGATGCGGCGCTGGCCGCCAAGATGCGTGAATTCATCGGCCAACACCTCGACGCGTCGTTGGAAGTCACGCCCGAAGTGCACCGCGCACGGGCGACATGGTGGAACCGGCTGCGCTGGCAATTGTCGTGGTTCCTCGTCGGCGTAGTCGATTATTCGGTCAGCCGGAAACTCAACCTCGGGCTCTGACCCTCGCAATCCTCAATGGAACCGGTCGGCGTTGAGGTTCGTTGCAAGGGGCATGAAACTGTTCGGTCAGCTCCTCGCCGCATCCGCCATCGCCTCGCTCGGCCTTGCCGCCGCGTGCAAGTCGGAAACCGCGCCGCCCGATAGCGCGCCGACCGTTGAGGCCACCGCGTCTGCGACCGCCACCGCAATTCCCAGCACCGCCGGCGAAACTACCGGCTTGCCCGAAGGCGAGCCGATCGACAGCGGCACGATCGGCGGCGACGGGTCGGAACTGCGGCTCGATCTCATCGACTTTTCCGCCGATATGCCGTTCACGTTGAAGGGTGAGCTGTCCTGTTCCTTCATCCGCACCGGCGATGCGAGGCCGTTGCTCTACGCAACCGGGTTTGCGGGCGGAGAGGCGGAGCGTGCCAACGGCATGGTGTCTATTGCCGGCTATCCCACACCCATCGTGTCGAGCGAGGACGGTGGTTTCAACGCCATCGTTGATGGCGGCCGGTTCGCGGGGAAGGGCATTGTGCTCGACATCCGCCGCGGCAAAGCACCGATGCCGCACGCGGGCGGCGAATCCCCGCCCTATCCCGCCGCGATGAAGGCGATGCGCGCCGACGGGGCAGAACGCAGCTTCAACGGTACGTGGAACTGCGGGCCCTAAGTCGCGATCGCCGATAGGCCGAAGGCCTCAGTCGTGATCCGAACCGAACTGGTCGTCGGCAAGGTCGGAAAACTTGGTGATCCGCGCTTCGAACCTCATCCGCACGCGGCCTGTCGAACCGTGACGCTGTTTCGCGACGATCAATTCGGCGATGCCGGTCACCTGTTCCATCTTTGCGCGCCATGCCTCCCACTTTTCGTGGACGTCGGCAGGGTCTTTTTCGTCGGGGAACTTGGGCTCCACCGCGTTAACGTAATAATCCTCGCGATAAACGAACAGCACGATGTCGGCGTCCTGCTCGATCGAACCCGATTCGCGAAGGTCGGACAGCATCGGCTTCTTGTCCTCGCGCTGTTCCACGGCACGCGACAGCTGCGACAGCGCCATCACTGGCACGTCGAGTTCCTTGGCCAGCGTTTTCAGCCCGCGCGAAATCTCCGAAATCTCGTTGACGCGATTGTCGTTGGCGCGGCCCGAACCCTGTAGCAGCTGCAGGTAGTCGACCACGATGAAGCCGATGTTGTGCCGCCGCTTCAGCCGCCGCGCCCGGGCGCGCAGGGCCGCGATCGTCAGCGCGGGCGTGTCGTCGATATAAAGTGGCAGTTCGGCCAGTTCCTGGCTTGCGCGCGACAGGGACTGGAAATCCTCGCGGCTGATCTTGCCGGTGCGCAGGTTTTCCGACGAAATACCCGACTGTTCGGCAAGGATACGCGTGGCCAGCTGATCGGCGCTCATTTCCAAGCTGAAGAACGCGGTCGCGGCGCCGACCGAATCTTCTTCGCTTATGCCATCGGCGAGATCGCGGCGCAGGCGATTTGCCGCGTTGAACGCGAAGTTGGTGGCGAGCGAGGTCTTGCCCATGCCCGGACGTCCCGCAAGGATGAGAAGGTCGGAGTTCTTGAGCCCGCCCAGCTTCTGGTTGACTGACGAAAGCCCGGTGGTGACGCCCGCGACATGGCCGCCCGAATTCAGCGCCTGTTCGATCAGCTTGATCGAAGTGCGGGTCGCGGCGGCAAAGCTTTGCGTTTCGGAGCCCGTCGTCGACCCTTCGGCCACCTTGTAAAGCGCGCTTTCGGCCTGTTCGATCTGCTGCATGGGATCGACGGTATCGGACGTGTCCATCGCATCCGTCACCAGCTGGCGACCGACCGACACGAGCTGGCGCAGCAGCGCGAGATCGTAGATCTGTTCGGCCAGCTCGCGCGGCGCGATCAACCCTTGCGAATCGGCGGTCAGCCGGGCGAGGTAGTTGATGCCACCCAGCTGCTTCATGCCTTCGTCGGCTTCGAAATAGGGCTTGAGCGTGACGGGCGTGACCACCGCCTTGCGGTCGATGAGCGTCAGCATCTTTTCAAAGATGCGCGAATGCAGAGGTTCGAAGAAGTGGTCGGGCACGAGATGGATGTTCATCTCTTCGATTACGCGATTGTCGATCAGCGCCGCGCCCAGAAACGCTGCCTCCGCCTCCACATTGGCGGGAAGGCGGTGGCCTTCGTCATCGTTGACGGGGGCGAGCGGGATCTGATCGGGAAGTGCCATGGGGCAGCGTAATGCTACCAGCTATGCCGCCTATCAAGCGGCGAATTTTTCCACACCCTGTGGGTTACGCGTATCAATCGCGCGAGACGAGGAAAACCGCGTGTTCGGCAGTGAGATTCGCCATGACCTGATGCGACGCACGGCCATTGGTAAAAAACCACGCCCGCTCTGCCCTGATGCCGCGAGCGGCAAGCAGGTCGCGGAAATCGGCGATGGTCAGGTGGTGGATGTTGGGCGTTTCGTACCACGCTACCGGGATCAGTTTCGTCACCGGCATCCGCCCGCCCAACAGCAACGAGGTGCGCACCCGCCAGTGGGCGAAATTGGGGAAAGACACGAACCCGCGCGGCGCGATGCGCAACAGGTTTTCGATCACGAGATCGGGTCGGCGCGTCGTCTGCAACGTTTGTGACAGAATGGCGTAATCGACGCTTTTGTCGGGGTAATAGGCAAGGTCGGTATCGGCATCGCCCTGCATGACCGAAAGCCCGCGCCCGACGCAGGCGGCGACGTTGGCCGCATCCAGCTCCAGCCCGCGAGCATCGCATCCCTTGGCGGTCAGCGCTGCAAGCAGTTCGCCATCGCCGCAACCGATGTCGAGCACGCGCGCGCCGGGTTCGACATGGTCGGCGATGACCGCGAGATCGGGCCGCAGCGCGCCGGGAATTGCCGGGGTCATCGCACGCCCTTCATTGCAGGAATCCCGCAACGACGCGGTCCAGTTCGGGAACGTCGAGCAAAAAGCTGTCATGTCCGAACGGGGCCGACAGTTCGACGAAGCTGACCGGCAGGCCTGCCGCGTTCAGCGCGTGGGCGATCGTGCGCGATTCGCCTGTGGGGTAAAGCCAGTCGGTATCAAAGCTGACAAGGCAGAACCGCGCCTTTGTGCCCGCGAACGCATCGGCCAGCTTGCCGCCGTGTTCTTCGGCGAGGTCGAAATAGTCCATGGCGCGGGTGATGTAGAGGTACGAATTGGCGTCGAACCGGTCGGTGAACGACAGGCCCTGATGGCGCAGGTACGATTCGACCTGAAAGTCCGCGTCGAAGCCGAACGTCTTGGCGTCTCGATCCTGAAGGCGACGGCCGAATTTCTCGGTCAGGCCCTGTTCCGAAAGATACGTGATGTGCGCAGCCATGCGCGCCACGGCGAGCCCCGATTCCGGCCCCGTCTTGCGCGGGTCGGCCACGTCCTTCGAATAGTAGTCGCCGCCATGCCACGCAGGGTCGGCCATGATCGCCTGTCGCCCGACTTCGTGAAAGGCGATGTTCTGGGCCGAATGGCGCGCGGTGCTGGCGATGACCAGCGCGGCGTTCAGCCTGTCACCGAAATTGGCGGCCCAGCTCAGTGCCTGCATCCCGCCCATCGACCCGCCGACGACCGCGTGCAGTTTCGCAATGCCCAGCGCGTCAATCAGCGCGACTTGCGCGCGAACCATGTCGCGAATCGTGATGACGGGAAAGCGCATGCCATAAGGACGGCCGTCTTCGGCCTCGCTTGCCGGGCCGGACGAGCCCATGCACGATCCGATCACGTTGGCGCAGATGACGAAGAAGCGGTCGGTGTCGATCGGCTTGCCCGGCCCGACCATGCGGATCCACCACCCTGGCTTGCCGGTGATCGGATGGGGCGAGGCGACGTGCTGGTCGCCCGTCAGCGCATGGCAAATTACGATCGCGTTCGACTTGTCCGCGTTCAGCGAGCCATAGGTTTCATACGCCACGCGCACGCCCGCAAGCGTTCGCCCGCTGTCCAGAAGCAGCGGTTCGGCCAGTTCGATCACCGGGCCGGAAGTCGTATCGGAGGCCTTTGTCGCCATGGGGCGCCGGGATTGCGGCGAAGCGGGGGCGCTGTCAACGATTGTCCGCCGATGCGGCGAAAAGCGGGATGATGGTTGCAAAAGTTACATTTGAGTTTGCCCCTGCGCGGGGTACAGCGCCGGGCATGACAGGCCGCCCTTCCGACCCCAGCCCCACGCCTGAAGCACAGGCAAGTGCACAGCCCCGTCCCAAGCCGTGGATCGAGGGTATCCACGCCTATGTCCCGGGCAAATCCGCCAGTGACGACGGTCGGCCGCTGATCAAGCTTTCGGCCAACGAAAACCCGCTTGGCACCAGCACGCTTGCCATCGCCGCGCGGCGAGAGGCGAACCGACCGTCGGCCTATCCCGATCCCGACAGCCGTGAACTGCGCAGTGCGCTGGCCGAACTGCATGGGCTGGATCCGACGCGGATCGCGTGTGGCACCGGCAGCGACGAAATCCTGAACCTTGCCGCGCAGGGTTTTGCCGGACCGGGGGACGAGGTCGTCTATGTCCGGTACGGTTTCGCGGTGTACGACATCGCGGCGCGGCGTTGTGGGGCTGAACCGGTGGTCGCGCCCGATCGCGATTACGGCACCGATGTCGATGCCCTGTTGGCCTGTGTCACCGAACGGACCCGCGTCGTGTTCGTCGCCAATCCGAACAACCCGACCGGAAGCTATATCGATGCCGCCGAACTGGCGCGCCTGCATGCGGGCCTGCGGTCCGACGTGCTGCTGGTGATCGATCAGGCCTATGGCGAATATCTTTCGGACGAAAAAGACGATGGCGGGCTGGCGCTGGCCGCCGCGCACGACAATGTGCTGGTCACGCGCACGTTTTCCAAGATTTACGGTCTTGCCGGGGATCGGGTCGGTTGGGCGACCGGTGCGCCGGGGCTGATCGATGTGATCAACCGCATCCGTGGGCCGTTCAATGTCGGCATCTCCGGACAGGCCGCCGCCGTTGCCGCCGTGCGCGATCAGGATTTCGTGCGCGCCAGCCGCGATCACAACAGTGCCGAACGCGCGCGTTTTACCGCCGCGATGGCGGCGCTGGGCAACCATGGTATTCGCCCGGTGCCGAGCAAGGCGAACTTCGTGCTCGTCCTGTTCGAAGGCACGCTTTCGGCGAAAAGCGCGCTCGATGCGCTGACCGAGGCTGGGTACGCGGTGCGGCACCTGCCGGGGCAGGGCCTGCCCAATGCGCTGCGCATCACCATCGGCACGGCGGCGCAGATGGACGAGGTGACGCAAGTCATCCAGCGCGCGGCGGAGGCTGCGTCATGAGCGGCGAGAACGCGCCCTTTGGCCATGTCGCGATCATCGGGCTTGGCCTGATCGGCGGGTCCATCGGGCTGGCAGTGCGAGAATGCATGCCCGACGTGACGGTATCGGGCTGGGACAGCGACGCCGATGTGCGCGCGGTCGCGACCCGGCGCGGTCTTGCCCACGTTGTGCCCGACACGGTGGCAGAGGCGGTGGCCGACGCCGATCTCGTCATCCTGTGCGTGCCGGTGCGCGCGATGGAAGAAGTCGCCGCCACGCTTGCCGGCAAGCTGAAGCCGGACTGCATCGTCAGCGATGTGGGTTCGTGCAAGGTATCGGTCGCCGAAGCGATTGCCCGCGTGCTGCCGGGTCAGCCCATCGTGCCCGCGCACCCGGTGGCAGGCACCGAACATTCCGGGCCGGAGGCGGGCTTTGCCTCGCTGTTCAAGAACCGCTGGTGCATCGTCACCCCTTGCGCTGCGACCGATCCCGACGATGCGGAAAAGGTCATGGCGTTCTGGCGCGGGATCGGCGCGACGGTGGAAACGATGGCGCCCGACCACCACGATCTCGTGCTCGCGGTGACCAGCCATGTCCCGCACCTCATCGCCTACACCATCGTCGGCACGGCATCCGACCTTGAGGAAGTGACCCGCAGCGAGGTCATCAAGTATTCGGCAGGCGGTTTCCGCGACTTTACCCGCATCGCCGCCAGCGATCCGACGATGTGGCGCGACGTGTTTCTGTCTAACAAGCATGCCGTGCTTGAAATCCTGCAACGCTACAGCGAGGATCTGACCGCACTTCAGCGCGCGATCCGCTGGGGCGATGGCGATGCGTTGTTCGAACATTTCGCCAAAACCCGTGAGATCCGCCGGTCGATCATCGAGGAAGGGCAGGACGATGCTCGCCCCGATTTCGGGCGCGGCGATCATACGGGCGCAGTATTGCCCGACGGGACTGCCGGGGACTGACCCGCTGGCGCGCGAGGCCGTTACGCGGTCGTTTCGGGCAGATCGTTCAGCGCGTTGATCGCAGCGAAAACCCGCGCCTCCATCTCATCACGCGACAGCCCCGGCGGCACCACTTCGCCGATGCGATAGGTTATCGTGCCCGATCGTTTGGGCTTGGTCTGATAAAGCGGGCCGCTGTCCACAGCCACGGGGACGAGCGGCAGGCCGAGGATTTTATAAACCGCGTAAAGCCCTGCCTGAAGCGTGCCGGGCTGATTGTGCGGGATGCGCGTGCCTTCTGGAAAGATCACGAAATCGCGGCCTTCGGGTTTCAATTCCCGTGCCGCGCGGCTGATCTGCCGGATCGCCTGCGCCCCTGTATCACGGTCGACCCCGATGACGCCATATTGTCTTGCCGCCCGGCCCCAAACCGGGATGCGCATAAGTTCGATCTTGGCAAATGGGATGACCGGGCCGCCGGTGAACGTGGGGGCGTCGATCGCTTCGAAGAAGCTCTCGTGCTTGATCGCGTAAAGAGCCTGCTCTTTTGGCTGCGTGCCTTCGACGACGATGCGGTACCCTAGCACAAAGCGGCAGCACTGCCGGTGGTACCAAGACCACACGCGCGCGATGCCGAACACGAATCCGCGCGGCAAGATCAGCGCCGGTACCGTGACCATGATGATCAGGAAGCTGCCGACGTAGAACGTGACGGCAAAGACGGCGGACCGCATTTGCGAAATCAGGCCTGCCACTGCGTCAGCTCCGCCAAAGATTGAGCCACTGCGCGGCATGGCCGATCAGAAACTTGTGATATTCGAGGAACAGCATCGAAAGCTTCGGCTCGCTCGGCACCGCGTCGCGAACCACCTCGACATTGCTGTCAAGCGTCAACGACAGGTCGTGCGCCGCGCGGCGCATGTGCCAGTCGCTGGTGACGAGACGGATCGATTTCAGCTTCTGCTGCCTGACCCATGTCGCCGATTCGGCGGCGTTCGAACGCGTGTCGACCGCTTCGTACCCCAGCGTGATGCAGCAATCCATCAGCCGCATCGGGATGTCGTATTCGGCCGCCAGCTCCTCCGGCTTGACCTCCGAATCGACGCCGGAAACAAGAAGTTTTTTCGACCAGCCTTGCTGCAGCGCTTCGACGCCACGTTCGATTCGCCCGCCTGCGCCCGTCACGACGACCACGCCATCGGTGCGCGTATCGTCCGCCGGTTGCGGCAACAGCATCGCGAAAGCCGCAAAGCCCAATGCCCAAACGAGCAGGAGAAAGGAGAAGATCCGGCGAAACATCCTGCGCTCGTGTTAGGCTGCGCTGCGCCGCGCCGCAATCCGCGACCTCACGGCATCCGCCGCAATGTGGCGAGCACTGTGATGCGGGCGGTTAAACCGGCCAGCACGACGCCCGCGATCGGGATCAGGACCAGCGCCGCCCAATCGAACCAGCGTAGTCCCGCCGCGGTGTTGCCGGGGCCGAGCGCGGCAAATTTGCCCGCCAGCAGCAAGATCGTAGCTTGTGCCACTGCAAACCCGGCGGCACCGCCCGCAGCCGCGCTCATCGCCGCGGCCTTTTGAAACATGCGCGCAACTTGAAGATCGTGCGCGCCAAGCAAGTGCATGATCTCGATCGTGTCGCGATTGGCGGTCAGCGCGCTCCGGCTGGCCAACAGCACTGCCGCCGCCGTCGCGGTTATCAGCAAACCGACCAACGCGACCGCCAGCCATTGGAGCGCCGAAATCGCTTCCTGCAACGGGGCCAGCCACTCCATGTCGGCGCTGACACTGGCATCGGGCGCCGCTTGCGCCAACACGGCGCGCACCCGATCCAGAGATTGTGGCCCGGCATTGCCCGCCACGCGCAATTCGATCAGTTCGGGCATGACGAGCAGGTCTTCATCGCCCGGCATGGCGCCTGCTCCCATGTCGCCCAGCCATGGACGCAGGAGGTCTTCGCGATCCTTTGCGCCCAGGCGGCGGACCGCGGTCACGCCATCCAGCTTTACCAGCGCCGCCACGGCCGCGCGAGCTTGCCGTTCGGCCTCGGCCTCTGCGGGGCCTGCGATCTGGACCGTCACGCCACCGGCAAGATCTGCCGCCGCCGTCCGCGCGATGCCGCCCAGCGCCAGGCCGCCGGCTGCCGCGATGACGGTCAGCGCGGTCATGATCGCGATCACCCACGGCACCGGCCCCGCCACCGATTTCTGACTGATGAGCGGCGCGCTTGCCACGCGCGGCTGCCACAGCGCGCGGGCGCGGCCGAAACCTTCGCGGGCGAACAGCGTTGCCTGTTCCTTGCGCGTCAAAATCATCGTCGGCCCCGCTGTTCGGGCGGGTTGCGGATCATGCCGGTCGGATCATCGAGCCGCCCGCGTTCGAGCCGCATGACGGCGGCGTCGGGCTGTCGGTTCATCAACGACGTGTCGTGCGTGGCCAGCACGACCGTCGTGCCCAGCTTGTTCATCGACGAAAACAGGTACAGCAGGCGGACTGCCATTTGCGGATCGACGTTGCCGGTCGGTTCGTCGGCGACCAGCAATTCGGGCCGGGTGATGACCGCGCGGGCGATGGCAACGCGTTGCTGTTCGCCGCCCGAAAGTGTCGAGGGCCGCTGGTCGAGCGCAAGCGTCAGGCCAACCCATTCGATCATGTCGGTAACCGGCCCGATCAGTTCTTCTTCGGGCACGCCTGCAAGTCGAAGCGGCAGGGCCACGTTGTCGAACACGCTCAGGTGCGGGACGAGCCGAAAGTCCTGAAACACCACGCCGATCCGGCGACGCAGTTCCGGGCGCCGCGCACGCGACAGGTTCACAGCGTCCTCGCCGAACATCGAAATGACCCCGCGCGACGGCCGTTGCGCCAGATAGAGCAGCTTCAGCAACGTCGTCTTGCCCGCGCCGGACGGACCGGTGAGAAAATAGAACCGGCCCGGATGCAGCTTGAACGTGATGTCGGACAGCACCTCGCGCCCCGCGCCATAGCGCAGGCCGACGTTTTCGAACCGCACGATCGGCCCCGTCGATGAGCCGAAGGAACCTTCGCGAAGTTCGAATGAGGGGGCGTCTGGCGTCACGTCTGGATTATCACCTGCCGAGGGCCAAAAACCGGCGCGAATTGGGCCGTCCGGCTTCTAGCGCCCGAAAAGGTACGATTTCCAGCCCATTGGTGTGGATAACACCCGACTTGGGCGGAACAAGACGAGTCCACGCTATTGCCCCCGAGTCGGTGGCGATGTTTAGTCTCGATCCATGCAGATAGCCTGCCCTGCCTGCCAGACGCGCTACTCGGTGCCGGATGGGGCCATCGGTCCGGAAGGCCGCACCGTGCGTTGCGCGAAATGCCGCCACAGCTGGTTCGAGCAACCGGGCCAGACTCCTGCTTTCGACGATGGCGCCGATCACGATCATCAGCCCGTCCCGACTGCGCCCGCCGCGCCCACGGCCGGCGGCTGGGACGAAGCCGGGGGCGATACCCCGATGCCGGCTGCGCCGCCGCAGCCGACATTCGCGGAACCCGAGGCACGACCGGAACCCATGTCCGCAGCGCCCGATTCCTACGCGGCGCCCGCGACGGAGCCGGAAGCAAGAGTGCCGACCGCGGCACAGGCATGGCGCGAAGAGCCTGAATTCGATGGCCCGGCCGCCCCTTCCGAACCGGTTCCTGTTGCCGAACCCGAGCTGGGAACTGGGCCGGAGCCTGTGGCCGAGGAAAGCTGGGACGAGCCCGCGCCGCCGAAATCGCGTCTGCGGCTGATCCTGTTCGTGCTGCTGGTCCTCTTGGCGGTGGCTGCGGCAGCCTTTGCCGCCGTGCGTTTCTATGGTGCGCCCGCATGGCTCCCAGTCGGTCAGGTCGCGTTCGCACCGGCGTCGGACAATCTCGAGCTCGACTTCCCAGCCGACAAGCAGGATCGCCGGACCTTGCCCAACGGCCTGCAATTCTTTGCGGCGAGCGGGACGGTAAAGAACATCGGCAGCAGCACGGAGCATGTGCCCGATGTGCAGGTCGTGCTTCGCGATGCGCAGGAACGTGTCGTCTACACGTGGGAGCTCGAACCGCCGAAGCGCGAACTGGCGCCCGGCGAAACGGTTTCGATCAACGAAGCGGTTACCGACGTTCCCGCCTCTGCCCGCGTGGTCGAGATCGGCTGGAAAGCGGGCTGAACCGACGAGCCGACCCGGCACGTTAATTTTCATGTCGAAGTCTGTTGCGCACCCGCCGGTCCGTTGCTAATGGCACGCGCCTACCAAGGGGCGGCGCTTCCGAACTTTATCGAGTTCGCCAGCCGCCCTTGTTTCAGGTGCGGTCGTGGCGGAATTGGTAGACGCGCAACGTTGAGGTCGTTGTGGGCGAAAGCCCGTGGAAGTTCGAGTCTTCTCGACCGCACCAAACAGTCCCAAAAAACTCCCCCAGACGGGGCCTCTCCAGAGCACAGCCCAGTTTTCGGCGCGATTGCGCGGGTTTGTGCGCGCGTGGCATGGACAGGCGCAGTCAGAGACTGGCGGATCCGGGGCGTTTTGCCGCCGCTGATTGCCAGCCGTCTCTGGTCCGAAAATTCTGACTGCAGTGAGATTGGCCTCAGATGAAGCCGAGGACGCGACGCTGGTCGGTCCACGCAAGCGGAAGCTCGGCGTCGAGTAATGAGCGGCTGGTCAGCGAGGCAGGCTGCCGACCCTGGACAATGGCCGTGACGATGTCCGGAGCCAGACAGGCGAGAGCAGCGAGCTTTCCCAGCCGAGTTCGACACTTGCCGACGCCCGCCGCAATGCTGGCGATCGACTGGTCCGGCTGTGACTGGACCAGATTTCGTGCGGCGCGCGCTTCGGCCAAGAGCGACACCAGCTTCTCGTCACGCCGCAGCGGAATATTACTCAGATCCGCAGGGCCTGGAATAATGAGGCGCAATTGGTGCCCCCGCCTTACCTTGGTTGCGGGGAGCGCGAGGATAGTGGGTTCCTCCCGTTCATCCGATGCGCTCGTCAGGTCCAACGTGCTGCGGATCAGGGCAGGACTGGTCATGATCTCGATCCCGCCATCACCAAGGTTGATCCGGTCGATGATGGTTTCCAGCAAGGCCGCCTTGTCATGCACCGACCCACTGCGCAGGGTCGCGGCGGCAAGATCGCCGGCGGCAATGGCCAGCTGGATGGAGTCAGCATCGTTGTCCGGAACGAGCCGACACAGGAACTGCTGATCGCACAGCAGTTCGGCGAACCGCTGGCAGACGAGTTGTTCCAGATCGAAGGCCGACACCCGCCACGCGGGAGATCCGTCAACCATGTCGGGCCGGGTTACGTAATAGCGATAACGCTTGCCCGGCTTGGTCGTATGGCTCGGGGTCATGTCCCTGCCTTCGCCATCATGGAGTTTCCCGACCAGCAGGCTGGGTTGCCGGACTTTCAGCCGGCGTGATGTCCCTGATGCGTTGGCTTTGAGCATGGCTTGAACATCTTCCCAAAGGTCCGGCGAGACGATGGCCGGATGTTCGCCGGCGAAGACGTCACCCTTGTGCACGATCTTGCCATGGTAGATCGGGTTCGAGAGCAGGTGGTATAGCGTTCCCCGCCGAAAGATGCCGCCGCCCCGATGCGGGCCACTGGCACGAACCTGTACCTTGGTGCGGTACCCGTCGCGGTTCAGTTCGTCGGCGAGCGCGACGACCGATCCGACCGCGAGATACCGCTGTATGATGTGTCGAACCAGTTTCGCTTCTGTCTCGTTCTCGACGAGTTTGCGGTTCTCGACACTGTAACCGAGCGGCACCGGGCCGCCCATCCACATCCCCTTGCGCTTGGAAGCTGCGATCTTGTCGCGGATGCGCTCGCCGGTAACCTCGCGCTCGAACTGGGCGAAAGACAGCAGCATGTTGAGGGTCAGGCGCCCCATGCTGGTGGTGGTATTGAAGGACTGGGTAATCGACACGAAGCTGGCGCCTGCCTTGTCGAGCACTTCAACGATCTTGGCGAAATCGGCGAGGCTGCGGGTGAGCCGGTCGATTTTGTAGACGAGAATGATGTCGACCTTGCCCGCAGCCACGTCGGCGAGCAGTCGCTGCAGACCTTGTCGCTGCATGTTGCCACCCGAGAACCCACCATCGTCGTAACGGTCGGGAAGGAGCAGCCAGCCTTCGTGGCGCTGGCTGACGGCATAGGCGGCGCAGGCCTCGTATTGGGCATCGAGACTGTTGAACTCCTGCTCCAGTCCATCCTCGGTCGACTTGCGGGTATAGACCGCGCAGCGCAGGACCTTGTCAGCCACGGTGGGTCAATCCGAAGAAGCGTGGACCCGACCAGTGGGCGCCGGTTACCTCACGGGCGATCTCGCTCAGCGAGCGATACGTCCGACCGTCCCGGCTGAAGCCACCTTCCACCACCTCCACGGCGATAGTCTGCCCGTTCCATTCCCGGATCAGGCGTGTGCCATTGGTAAGTGCAGGGCGTTGGGCAACCGGCGCGGCCGCTGGCTGCTGCTTGTCCGCCATCCGCTCAAGCTCGCGGATGACCATCACGGGGAGTCCACCGTGCCGTCGTTCCTGTAGCCGCTGGGCCAGAAGGCGGCGCAGCAGTGCGGGCGGCGCCTTTGGTGGTGCCTCGCCTGCAATTGCGGACCAGCGTTCCTGCAGGTCCGCTGACGTCATGTCCGCCAGCGAGGCCAGGTCTGCATCGAGCCGCTTGTTCTGCCGCGCCATCAGGCTTGCTCTGCGATGTAATAGCAGGTCATCTCGTCACGCTTGGTCCTGGTAATGTCGTGACCCTTCTTGCGCAGGCCGGTCAGTGCCGCGCGTGCGCTGTGTGGCAGCCAGCCGGTGAGCTCGGTAATCTCCGCCAGCGTAGCGCCCTGCTCTCGGGTCAACATGGCAAGTACCTGCTCGGTCTTGCTGGCAGGAGCGGTGGTGTTGGCATTGTTTTGTGATGTGGTCATGAGTGGTCTCCATTCCGGGATCAGCGCCGTGCTGCTCCCACCACCCAAAGCCCTGTCGGTCGCACCGGTCAGGGCAGTGGCCGGGCAAGCCGACCGTCATTCACCCGAACAGCAATGCTCCACCTCGCGGCGAAGTCGAATGGAATCTCATGATGAACGGCTTTGCGCGCTATCTCGGCTCTAGCTGCTCGCCGTGCGAACGCCTGAAAGCTGACAAAGTTGTCGAACGGTTTGGATGGCCGACTTGTCGGACACTCCGGAACGTCTCCTTTCAAGAGCAAAGATTGGGATAGCGGACGTTTCAGACAGCGAGCCGGCGGGTCAGCTTCGCGCCACAAATTCGGATGTTCAGGTAACTACGGCCGCGTTCTGCAGCCGACATCAGACCTATGAATTGCAGTCGGCTACCTTACGTCAGAATGATGAGATGCCCAGCACACTGCCAAAAATAATTCCAGCATTCCATGGTATTTTTTACAAGTTCTGGGCCGGTACGACTAGCTATACGAAAACATATCGTTGCACCAAAAATGGAGGAAACAGAATGTGGGTTTTCGGATACGGGTCGCTCATGTGGGACAACTGGCAAACATCGTATGGCGGTGCGAATGGAGTGTTGGCGACGCTAAAAGGTTATGAACGATCTTTCAACAAAGCGTCGAAAGTGAATTGGGGGGCAATACCACACCTGGTCCCACCCTGAACTTAGTCGAAAAAGCTGACGGGGCTTGCATAGGCTATGCATTTGAGTTTGACGACTCGAGAGAAGCCGAAGTGTTCGCCGACCTTGAACGCCGCGAAGGCAAGAACTTTCCGCTACGAAAGAAGAGAATCACGTTGAGCGATGGCCGCGACGTTGAGGCACATTTACCCGTCTACGGGGGAAGAAACGTCATCACTGGAAAAACTCTCGACGAACTGGTTGCAATGGCGATGACAGCCGTTGGGAGAGACGGAAGGGCTTCGGACTACGTGCTCAACATTGCCAGAAAGCTTAACGCGGTTGGCGTTGAAGATCCTACGGTGATCGCGTTCGCAGCCGCTGTCAGGAATGCCCAAAAGTCCGGTAATTAGTTTGGTGCCGGAGAGATTGCTGCTCACGATCAACTCACCGCGGCGCGGTAGTATCAGCGGCACGACAAGTTTGCGCTAAGGATCGAATACTTGGAGAAGAAACCTAAACACAACAATCGGAGTCGTGACCCAAAGCCATCGTCGAAACCGGCCAAGGCTGCATCTAGGGCTGGATCCAATGCAGGCCGGGGTTTTCGTTACCAGGATGCCGTGTCCGCTTGGTTGGCGGTGGAAATATGGGCTGGTCAGCGAGCGCCCGCCATCGTGATCCCAGAAGGTGGTGACGACATTGAGCTGCGTGGCGAAGAAACGAGCTTTGTTCAGGTCAAGAGCCGACGAGAACACCTTGGGGACTATACGGAAGGCGAGACGATTGGACACGTTGGGGACCTGTGGAATCGGTCGCTTGGCTCCGCACCGCAGCCGCAGCGACTGGAGCTCATTTTTGAGCGGGAGGTGGCGGGCCTCAGGCCCCTCGACGACCGCCCTGCAGCTCGTTTGATCGAAGGTCCGATCAGCACCAGACTTGCAAAGTTCAGTGGGTCCTCTGATCTTCTCCCAAGAACTTCGATCATCGTGACGACCTCACCGCAGGAATCGGCGATCAGGCTGATCGTAGCTCGGTTGAACTGCGCCCCAATCGCAGCCCAAATGTGCTTTGCCGATCTGCTAATCCGCGTGGGCGCCCTGGCAGACGCCAATGGCCGGTTGGCGCCGGAGAACTATCGTGGCGTTTCGATCTCCGACACCGAAACGTCGATTCGCGATGTCTTGGCCGCTATCGACATTGACGCGATCGAACGCGCCCTCAGGGATGGCGTCTGCGAACCGGTAGATTTCCTTACGCCTCTCAACGATCCGAACTTCTATCTCGGCGTCGATGTAGAACCCGGTCACATCGCGGCAGGTTTGGTGGCCGAACGCCCCCGAAGCAGGACGGCTTTGGTGGAAGGTATTGAACAACGCCGGGCCGCGTTGATTGTCGGACCGTCAGGGGCGGGAAAATCCGCTTTAATGTGGGAAGCCGCCAAAACGTTGCGCCATACGGTCCGGTGGTTTCGTATCCGTCGTCTGAGCGCCGAAGATATTCCATCCCTGCGACAGTTGATCCGGACGTTTCGCGCGTCAGAAGACAGTCCCTTGGGCTTTGTCATGGATGATGTGGGCCGGAATGGGCCGGAAAGCTGGGGTGCCTTGCTCAAAGAAGCGATGTCTGTGCCCGGCGTTGTCCTGCTCGGTTCGGTCCGAGAAGAAGATGTCACGCTGATTGCCGAGCGCGCCCGTGCAGCCGAAATACGCGCCGATCCCGACGATGAACTCGCAGAACGACTCTGGCGAGAACTGCGCGAAGCTGAAAAGACGAACTGGGTGGGTTGGCGCGAACCGTGGAAGATGAGCGACGGTCTTCTTCTAGAATATGTCCATATTCTGACCCGCGGACAGAGGATGCACGAACTCCTCGCGGACCAGGTTGCGGCGAGGGTTTCAGATCCGAAGCGCTCCCTTGAACTAGATATTCTGCGATCCGGCGCTTGGGCGGGCACAGCGAATGCTGAAGTCGATGCATCGCAATTGGCACGCGCTCTCTCGGTCAGTGAGCCCGATCTCTCGCGCGCCTTACAGCGCCTCATCCAGGAACATCTGGTTCGTTCACCTGCTCCGGGCGCGGTCACCGGCCTGCACCAGCTTCGATCCGAAGAATTGCTGCAGCTCACGCACCAGACAGCATTGCCGACCCTCGAAACAAGTTTCGAACGGACGATCGTAAGTGTGCCCGCCACCGATCTCGAGCCGTTGGTCGCAGACACACTATCTGCGCGACGCTTACCTGTTCCGGCGGTGCTCGATGGCTTGATTACCCGCTTGGAGGGCGAACAAGATGCGCGGGCGTTGGCTTCAGCGCTCCGGGGTCTGGGTTCGGGCCGCGTTTCTTCAGGTGTCGACGAATAGCTGGACACACCTGAGACGCGTGCGCTGCCGCGAACGCAAGTTGGCAGTGCGGCAATGTTCGGGATTGCGGATATTGATCTGAGTAGTCTCAGCATCATCCCGGAGGTCCAGGCCGCGGCGGATCGACTTTCGCAAATCAAAGGTTCGCCGGAAGATGACCCTCGCCGCCGTTTGATGGAGCGTATGTCACCCTCTGTCTTGTCAGTCCTGATCGAGACCGCGGATTTGGCGAGCTTAGATGAGATTCTCGCAGCGTTGGTCGGAATGCCATTGCCGGCCGCGGTGCGGACCAGTCTCATGCAGGCTCCAGAAGGCCTCTTGAATGCTAATCTCGATCTCTTGGGGTCTCTAATGGGCACCTTGTCCGCCCTGGATCGTGAGATCGCCAGTGATTGGGTCGCCGAGGTCGGGCAAGAGGCGCTGTTCGCACGGGTTCAGGCAGAGACAGCTTGGGCCGGGCCTGTAACAATCGAAGATGCCGATGATGGAATGATCGTCCGTTGCGATCTTTGGTACGTTGCCGGTTCTGTACAGAAAAATCCGCACGACGCAGTTGTAAGCCTGTGTGAGCGGATATTGGCACTGTGTCCATCAGCTGACATTGCGGTGTCCAACGCTATTACCGTAAGCGGCGAATTGGCCGGTCTTGCCCAGTTGCCGCTCGCGACAAAGCGGATTCCACGAGAAAATCTACCCACACCATCAGTTCCTAAGTGGAATCGGCGGTGGGCTGATCTGATTTCCCGCCGCGTCGCCGCTCCGAGCTATAGCGATTATCTTTCAAGAGGCGTGGCAATTCTCGACGCCCTTGTGCCGACGTTGGAGAAGGTCTTCGACGCGCATTTTCGAGGAAAGGATGCACTCGGCATTTTGGCCGACAGACTGAATGCGCTTAATGCTGAAACTGAAGCGCTGACACCCCCTGCTGTTTCGTCATTGGAAGCGTCGGGCGCGGGAGGCGGAGAGGCCAACACCGCCGTCACCAAATTTCAGAACCTCCTGCACAGCGCAAGCGTCAATCTCGTCAAGAGGTTCGCGATACTCCCCGACCAAGCCGGCGCATACATTGCCTGGTTGAGCGATCTCATCGCCGATGTCGACACCGCAATTGCCGAAGAGCCTTGGCAGCTCATCGCCGACGGTCCCCCGCCAATGCTTCTCCGGCTCAAGACGCTCTTGGAGATGTTGCGACTTCTGGCCGGAGAAGCCCATGAAAGGAAGCAAGCGCCAGCGGTAACTTGGGCGGCACGAGGCAAAGGCGCGCGAGTAGGCAACTCCGTTCGGCTCGTATCTCTCTCTGCCAAAGCTGCCGGGGAAACACGACTAGCTCAGCGAAAGGCAGAAATTGAGCGCTTGGCAAATGAAGCCGGGGTCGTCGCACAGTTCCATCTTCGCATTAACACCAAGAGTATTTTACCGTGGCCGCCAGCAGATGTTCTTGCGGTGTTACCCGCGCCCAACATTGCAGATGCGGTGGTCACGCTCGCTGAACAATCCGAACTCCTACGGTCGTTGGTGGACTCATCTATCCACCTAACAATCATGCCTGACATTGAGGATGTCGCGTTCCCGACCCTCGCAAAGTCTGGTTATCAGACCCTCCTTCCTGATGTGGAAGGCGCTGCCGTCTGGGCTGAACAACTCGGATTGCCACAAGCTCCATCTGCTATGGCAAGCATGTTTGGGGAGGTGCTGAGCCTTGCTGGCGAACTTGGAGCAATGGATCAAAAACGGCTCGGCAATGAGACTCGTCCCGAAGAAGAAATTATTGCCCGTCGGAGCTTGGAGGCCACCTTCACGCGAAAGTATGAAGAACTGACCCGACGGCTCAATGCTTTTGACTCAGCCTTGCAATCGGATGTGTCAGAATTGATCGAGCATCTGCGAACTGGGCACGTTGATTTTGCCGCAGAAGCGCAGGCTGCGATTGGCGGAACTTCAAGCAATATCGCCGAGACAGCGGGGTATGTGTCTCTGCTCTTGATGTCTGCAGAGATCGACAGTGTTCCAGTCGAAGGACAACTGTGCGAGCGCGTCAGAGCAACCTCACCCGAGCAAGCCAGCAATGGCCAAGAGTAAGAACAGAGACGAGTTTTCGCCCGCGACCAAACGGGCCATTGAGCGGCAGGCGCGCGGCCATTGTTCCAACCCGGCATGCCGCCGTTTGACCCACGCCGCCACATCCGATGGCGCGGGTGAAATCAATATTGGCCAAGCATCGCACATCTGCGCTGCCGCGCCTGGCGGTCCCCGCTACGACGCGCAGATGACTTCTGAAGAGCGCGCGGCCGCGGATAACGGCATCTGGCTCTGCGACGTGCATGGGCGTGCCGTCGACGCCAAGGATTCGAAGTTCACTGTCGAGGAATTGCACAGGTGGAAGCGACAGACGAACGAGGATTCGTGGCGTAGCGTGATGCACAACGTTCCGTACGGGCCCGACATGCAAGCGCCCACGTCGGACGATCTGGGCCGCCGCCTGCGAGCAGCGGCCTCGGCCGACCTAGCCGTGTTCCGTCGAACACCCAAATGGCCGGGCACAAGTGTGGCGCTCACGCTGACGTTAAAGGTGAAGCACGTGGACGAGGCGCTGAGCACGCGCGCGCTTGCCAACGCCGTGACCACGCTCGATGACCTGATCCTCGTCGCGGCACCCGGAATGGGAAAGACGACAACCCTCTTTCAGGTCGCCGACGGCGTGTTGGAGATCGGCAATGGTACGCCGCTTATCGGGCCGCTGGGAGATTGGGCCACCGAAGGCGACGCGCTACTCGTATCAATCCTGAAACGCCCCGCGTTCAATGGGATTTCAGAGCAGGATTTCCGCGCCGTCGCGACGAAGTCCGGCGTCGTCTTGCTTCTTGACGGCTGGAATGAACTGGATGCCGCCGCACGTGAACGCGCGCGCCTGCAAATCACGGTCCTCAAGGCTGAATTGCCGGAACTTGGTCTTGTCATTTCCACACGCAAGCAGGCGCTCGACATTCCGTTCGGCGGGACGCGGGTCGACTTACTGCCGCTTGATGACGATCAGCAAATGGAGATCGCGTACGGCATGCGGGGCGAAGCTGGCGCACAGCTCGTCGATCAGGCGTGGCGGACAGCGGGTGTCCGGGATCTTGTGACCATCCCACTCTACCTCACGGCACTTCTTTCGCTGCCAGAGGGCGCGCCTTTTCCGACAACAAAGGAAGAAGTGCTGCGGCGCTTCATTGCCGCACACGAGCAGGAAGCCCGCCGTGCGGCGGCGCTTCATGCCGTGACCCTCGGCTTCCAGCAGGATTATTTGGATGACCTCGCCGTGTTCGCCACGACAACTGCCAACACGGCGATCACGGACAGCAACGCGCGCAAATCGGTCGCCAACACCGCACGGGTTCTGGTGGATGACGGACAAATCACCATCTCCACACAGCCCGACACGTTGCTCGACACGTTTGTTAGCAATCACGTTCTGACGCGCTCCGGCGACACGCCGGGCTACTCGTTCCAGCACCAGCAATTTCAGGAATGGTACGCCTCGCACTACGTCGAACGACTGATGCTACAGGCCGTCAGCGATCCGGCAGCACGCGAGAAACTGAAGGTCGACGTACTCGATCAGCGCCCGTGGGAAGAGGCAATCCTGTTCGCTGTCGAACGGATCGCCCGCGGCGACACCGTACAGAAGGCCGCATGCAGCGCCGCCATCTGCGCAGCTTTTGAAGTCGATCCTGTCCTCGCAGGCGAAATGATCTTCTCCGCCACCGACGAGGTATGGGCACCGATCGGCACCGAAATGCAGAGCCTCGCTGAGCAGTGGCACGCGCCAGGCAAGGTGGATCGCGCGGTGCGTTTTATGATCGCGTCCGGCAGGCCGGAATTCGCCGATCTTCTTTGGCCGCTTATTTCGCACGCAAACACCCAAGTGCATCTGCCAGCTCTCCGAGCAGCGAAGCGATTTCGCCCATCCGTGCTTGGGAACGATGCGCCGGCGCGCATCGCAGCACTGCCACCGGAAATCCGAAAAAATGTACTGCATGAAATCGCATTGCATGGCGGGATCGACGGCCTCGACCTTGCGACTGCAATCGCGAAGACTGACAGCGATCCGGATGTGAAGGCGACAGTGGTCGATGCGCTCTCATTTCGACGGGCGGATCGCCACGTCGCCGATTTGCTCGCTGACGCGGGCGATGCGACCTACGACATCCTCGCCGAAAAGGGTCATCTCGACGACATTGCAGTCGATGCCGTCCAGCAGGAACTCCGGCGAGCGGGCGAACGGCGCAAGGTTGCTGGCATTTCGCACTTTGAGCGCCTGCGCACGCTCGTTCACGCGCCGGTCGGAGATGACCACGATACCGAGGTTACTGAAATTGTTGCAGAAATGGAGATCGACCGGAAACGCGACGGTGAAATGCACTTGTTGTATGAAACGCGAAAGCGATATCCGGAGGCTCTCGCTAGGGGGTTACTGCGCCGCGTGCGCGAGCACCGCGAGCTCTTCTACGGCGCGGACAATATTCTTGCGGCCGCCGGGTTTGCGCTTGAGGACGACGCGCTGCTCGGAATCGCCCTCGAAGAAACAAGCCGCCACGACGACCGCGCCGAGGCCGCAGCTTCGGTGCTGGGACCAAACGCTGTTGGCCGGCTGATCGACGCCTATCTTGAAGCTGGGAAAGTCGTGCGCGACGCCAGCGGGAAATACGATCAGGCGGCGGGCGATCGCTATCACGATCTGCGCGCCCGTATCAGTCACACGCCGGGTGCAAGTTTGGTGGCCGCCGTTCAGGCGCGGGCGGGAAACGCTAACAATGAGGAAATCGTCCAACTAGCCGAGCTGTTTTCCCGTGAATCTTACGGTGGCGAAGAGCGGGCGCGACCCTTCGATGAGGAAGGGTTGGCCGCAACCGGCGTGCTGGCGCGCGAATGGGCAGAGCGCATGCTCGCCTCTGGGGATGAGAAGCGTTTGCGAGTGGCCACCATTGCAACGATGATGAGCCACGCGCCGTCCGTCGAACATCTTCCACTCTTGAAGAGAATGCTTGACGACAATTTACGTCGCTATCGAGCTTTCCGCGAAAAAGCGACCGCGAGCGGCTGGAAGGATCGCGATGCTGTACACGAAGCGCAGCATCCGCACATGCACGAGTACCAACGTGCGTTCTTGGCGATCAATGCGCCGGCGACCGCTGCGCTGATGCGTGAATACCTGACGGACGAGCATTTTGGCGAGTTGGCGGCGCGTGTGCTGGCTGCCCAGTGGGTTGAGGCAAACGAACCCAAGGACGACAAAACGTTCCTCATCGGCGTAGACTTCTCTCGCGTGGAAGCGCGCCGGGAGGTCCGCGCCGCCGATCCCGCCGCGACATCGGTCGAGGCGGAGGCGATCTTCGCCGCGATCGAGACCTTGATTGTTGATGGTTCTTCAGAAGCGCAGATGAAGCTGGCGGTTGCGCTCGGCATTGTCGGAGCACGGCTCCCCCATGGCCAGCGGGACGTGCCGATCCAGAAGCTCATTTCTATCGCGCCGAGGCGGGCGCGTGCAGCCTTGTTGTTGTCGCTGGTCCTCTCTGGCGAGGACATCGACATCAAGCTCGTAGCCGACGGCATAGCTGAGACCTTTGAGGCGGCCGAAAAGGAGACTTGGATTCTGACACAGGGCGACGCGTATCAGCTACGCGATTGGTTGCGCCTTTTGCCGTTCGCCACGCCAGTCACCGATCTGCCTGCCATCGTGCGCGGCATGCCGGACGCGCAGCGCCAGCCACGAATGCTCGAAGAGATGGTCCGCGGGCTCGGCAGTTCGTCCTCCGACGACGCAGAAGACGTGATTTTCACGCTCGCAGAAGATGACCAGCGTCTCTACCAGAACCATCAGTGGCGCGAGACCGCGTTGAGGTTCGGCACAATATTCGCCGCACGCCGCCTTGTTGACTTGACCGTCGACGGCGCGCTCGACGGCAAGTCATACGACGGGTGGCGTTGGCAACGCGAATTGGGTGGACTGATTTCGGAGTTCTCCGAGATCTGCGCCTATGTTTACGACCTCCTGAAGGATGGGCCGGCAACGAAGCAGCTTGCCTTGCTAGCTAGCGCAGTTGCTGAAGACCCTGGCACGGACGGCATACTGATGCTGATCGATTTTGAGAGGAAAACCGGACGTTCGTTCATGACGTGGCAGTCGATCCAAAGCGCTGTCACGGACCACGTCCCGGCAGAGAACTGGGAGGGTGCTTACAATGTCGTGCCCGTCCCGGCGGCCGAACTTCGCCGGAAGCTGCTGGCGATGACAAGCAGCGGCGGCAAGGATGACCCCGCCGCCCGCTGTCTCAACCTTATAGACAAACTCCGGGACAAATACGGTGCTCCAGAATCGGAACCACGCCATCCCGATTTTGCGTCAGGACGCCCTTGGCCGATCTTGACGCCCGATCCGGATGCCGAGGACGGGAACTGAATCGGTAGACCAACGATCCGGGAGAAATGTCAGCCCGAAAGCGAGCGCGCGGCTACATTCCAGCTTACCTATCGCACAGCCACTAATACATCACGGCCCAAGAGGCGCCAAATCAGGTTACATGAGCAGACGACTGCTTTCAGGGACCGCGCCTAGGACTTTTAGTGACTGTTATGTCAGCGACTCCTGACGAACCTTCGCGTAATGTTGGACGGCAGCTATCCACTTTCACCAGCTGAAATCTGCCGGACGCCAAACGGCCCAGCTCCAACCATTTCACATAATGGCAGGTCTCAATCTCGTGCTGACAGTCCGATGACTGGCAGCACCTTACCGTGTGGTCCCCGCGGCGGACGATTTGGCGATCCGATCGAGACTGCGCACCAGATCGAGACCATTCAGCGCAACCGGGGCGGAGGCGCCTGCAGCGCGGCGACGCTCGTATTGATCCCGTCGGCAATCAGTTCAGTGAGATCGGGCGATGAGCCGAAGAATCCGGTGCCCTGGTCATGCAGGATGACCAGCGACATAAAACCGATCATTTCCTTCGTCGATCGCATCCGGACATGCGGTGGCGACAGGAAATGAAGCTCGCGGTTCATTTCGGCGACGATCCCGGCCAGCGCGGGCGCTCCGCCCGCCAGTTCTTCCGGATGGCGCACACCATGCGCGCGAAACGTGGTCATGTACTGGATGAGAAAGCGGGCAAACGTATGCTTGCCCTTTGCATCCGTAAAGCCGAGCACCGGCAGAAAAATCGCCGCGACCAGGTCGTGCAGGCGCTGGCCCGGCTCCCGCTCCATCGCCATTGCCAGCCGTTGCCGCCGCTCACCCTCCATTTGCGCCACACGCCAATCGAGGATCTGGAAAGCGAGGTTTTCCTTGGTCTCGAAATGGTAGCGCACGACGCTGACGTTGGCCTGCCCGGCATCGGCGCCGATTCGACGCATCGAGGTGCCGTCGAAGCCGTAAATGCCAAACAGGTTCTCGGCGGCCAGCAGCAGCGCCTGGCGCGTGTCGCTTTCGGGCTGTGCCGCAATGACGTTCAAACGTGGACTCCTCGAACCCCGCTATTTCCTGCCGGCGGGGGTGTACCAGATCGGCGAGCTGTAGGCGCGCTCGGTCGTGACAAGGGGTACGTCCTTGCCCGGCTCGATGCCGTAATACGCCGCGTCATAGGCTGTCCAGCGCGGTTCGGGAATTGACAGTACCCGCACATAGTAAAAGGCATCGTCACCCGGGCGGAAATCGGGATCCCGCCACCATGTCGCCAGTTCGGCCGCGCCAACGTCGTTGGTATAGGTCGCGCGCTTGACGTCAACCGTGCTGCGGACGGGTGGCGCCTTGCCGGTGCGGGGATCGACCCGCCGGCCATCCGACAGCGCGACGTCATAGACCTTCTCGTGCTGTCTTCCGTCGCTGCCGACCCATCCCTTCACGATCTGTATCCGGTCGAGGTTGGCACCGTTGGGATCCTTCGCCGCGACGACGAGAAACGTCGGCGCCTTCGCCTTGCCGGGTGCCGGCAGATCACTCCCCATGGGCACGCCCCTGCCATATGCGTGATCCTCGTAATCGGGGTGGAAGACGTCTTCGCGGGAAAACTCCCAGCCGCCGAAAAAGCGCAGCCGCATGCGCGTGCCGGTCGTGGCGTAGACCTCGCGACGCCGGAATGCGTCGAAGATCGCCTCGCGCGTGTTCTCCCGCGCCCAGACGCCGGTCAGTCCGGCCGAGGTCAGCATCCAGTTCGCGTTGAGGAAGTCGCCGACACGCTTGCTCATCCGCTCCGGACCGGGCTCCGAGGCTGGAAACTTCCCGAAGAAGTTGTCGTTGCGGGTCGTGGACAGGCCGGTATGACCGTCGGTGGCGCCGGTGAGGCCGAACTTGAAGGGGTTCTCGCCCATCGATCGACGGTAGGCCAGCCCGATCTTCAGGGCAGAGCGGGCGTATTCATACTGCAGCATCCACGGTTCCTTGGGCTGCGACATGATAATGTTGTACTTATCCCAGGTCTCGTAGTCCGCGAATTCGTCGTTCGGCGACAGGTAGGGATGTGCCTCACTGTCGCCTTTGGTTTGGGTTACCTCGATGACGGGCTCCCACTTCGCCCGGCGGCGGGCGTAGTCCGCATCAAGCGGTTTGCCGGTCAACGTGCGCGGCGCAAACATCATGCCATTGCTGACATTCGAATTATGGGGGATGGCAAGGACGCTTCCACCCGTAAGGTTTTCATAATCCGCAAGAGCATCCCAGAGCCGCTCGGGATCGTCGCTTTCCTGCGAAGAGAAGGGGACGATTCGCGATACCTTGTCCGCCCCGTCCCCGAACAGGACGACGCGGTGCAGATTGTTCCCGCCCGGTTGGGACGACCATTCGTACGCGGAGAAGGTCGTGAACTCGCCGGGTCGGTTGAAGCGGTCCGCGACTTTGGTGGCCGTTTCCCAGACTGACCTGCGAAAGGAATCGGGAAGACGGTTGGTATTGCCTTCGCCGGCGAGAACTGCGGCGAACTGTCTGATCAGTTCAGCCCCGTCGCCTGACTGGATTAACGGGGCCCAGCGCTCACCAAGCGGTGTGTCTCGAGCAGCGGAATCGCCGTCGGCAATGCCCGAGAGAAGGCCCATGTACTCCGCATGGTCGGAGACCGCGAGAAAATCGAGTGGCTCGCGCAATTGTACAGGCAGGCCGTTGGTCGACATGACCCGCTCACCCCGCGCAAACCGATAGGCCATTTCAGGCGTCGCGTTCACTTCGCCGAGAATGAAGGAATCGGCCGAATTGCGGGTGTGGAGGTGGACGTTGCCGAAGAACACCCTCTCGGGTTTGTCCGAGCGCGCGGGCGGCGAATAGGTGCCCGGATCCGCGGCGGGACCTGCGCTTGCGGTAATCGCCTGATCTGTACGGGCGGCCTGGCCCTGATGGGCAACAAAAGCCCAGGCCATGACGGCGGGAATGGCGGGAGCCGTTAGCCATAGCCTCTTCATTGTTCCGATCCCCTCGCTTTCAGTCAGCTGTGATTGTTTCTTGCTTATCGCCGGGCGGTACGATAAGTCAAACGAATTAACACGAGGGCAGAAGGCGGAGTTTGCGCACCGCGCATGACAAGGCTGATGCTCAAATCCTAAGGGAGGGATTTATGAACCGGAAGGCCAAGCTGTATCTAACTGTCGTATCAACAATGATTTTATCGCTAATGTCTGCCCCCGCTTTGGCGCAGGATCCTGCAGCGGCAGATTCGAGTGAGTCTGGCGAGTCGGTCACTCCTAATTCGCATGAATTATCCGAGATCATTGTCAGCGCCACCCGCCGGGCCAGTTCGCTGCAGGACACGCCGGTCGCGGTCTCCGCCGTCAACCGAGAACTGATTGAAAGCGCGGCACCGCAGGACCTTGGCGATCTGGCGAAGTTCACTCCCAATTTCTCGGCTGCCGAGATCCCCGGCTACAACGCCGCCTCCTTTGCGATGCGCGGCACCGGCCAGACGAATATCATCGTGTACTTCGAAGCGCCGGTCGCCGTGCTGGTCGACGATTTTGTCGTCCCCAGCATTCAGACTCAGCTTCTCGACACCTTCGACATCGAACAGATCGAGGTTCTGCGCGGGCCGCAGGGCACGCTGTTCGGCAAGAACACCACAGGCGGCGCGGTTACCGTGCGCACCAAGCGTCCAGAGCTCGGCCAGTTCGGTGGCGAGGCGCAAGTGCGTTACGGCAGTTTCGATACGATCGACCTCAACGGCGCGTTCAACGTGCCACTGCTCGGCGACACTCTCGCCCTGCGGCTGGTCGCCAGCTACGCCAAGTCCGATGGCCACATGCGAAACGGATTCAGCTACGGTCCGATCACCGGCTTCGGGCCCAATCCGTGGAACGGGCTTGAGGGCGAAGGCGACGGGCGCCGCGTTGGCGGCAAGGACGTCCTCAACGGTCGTGCCAAACTGTTGTGGGAGCCGAACGACGACCTCTCCGCGCTGTTGCAATACGAGGTTTTGCGCGACCGTTCGGAGGGCCCCGCGTCGGTCCACAACACCCCGTTGGGGAGCACCTTCCTCTTCGCGCGACTCGGCCTGTCTCAGGAAATCGACGGCGATCCGCTCGACTTCGGCGGGGTCAGCGATCGCGATGGTTATCTGGTCGATGCGGACGACGGTCACCGTATCAACGTCGATGGCTACTATCTTAATGTCGATTACAGGACCGGTGCCGGCACGATCTCGTCGATCACCGGCTATCGTGACCAGTATTCGCGACTGGCCAACAGCGCAAATTCGGTCTCGCCCATGTCGGCCGGTGGTCAGATCCTTTCATTGTTCGACCTTAACCGGACCGACCGCCACAAGACTTTCCAGCAGGAAGTTCGCTACGCCAGCGAGCTCGACGGTCCGCTCAACTTCGTGACCGGCGCTTTCTATGCACGCGATACGATCAGGTTCTGCGTCGCGCAGCTGCTCGGTTTCCAGGACCTTGCCGGGGGCAGCACTCCCTTTGGCCCGTGGAACGAGAACCCCTTTGTCCTGTGCAACCGGCAAAAGGGTGACGTGAAGGCTCTGTTCGCAGAGGCGAACTGGGACCTCACTGATCGTCTGCATCTCACCGCAGGCGGACGCTACACGTGGGAGAAAAAGGACTGGCAGGGCCGCCAACAGATCTTTGTGCAGAACCTTTTGGGCACGCCCGATCCGACGTTCACGTGGCGCGACATCGACAACCTGCTCGACATGGCCGACTTCGAACAATACCCCGCCGGCGTTGTCGAGGCGCAGAGGAAATGGTCGGAACCGACCTGGCGCGTTTCGCTGGGTTATGACATCACGCCCGACATCTTTACCTACGCCAGCTATTCCCGAGGCTTCAAGAGCGGCGGCTTCAACGACCAGATCGGCACATTCGCGCCCTTCGGCACAAATCTCGACGCCTTTGCCGCCGCCGCGCAGCCGACCGACCCGGAAATCGCGGACTCATTCGAACTGGGTCTCAAGAGCCAGTTCCTCGACAATCGCGTTCGTTTCAATCTCACCGGTTTTTACGTCGATTATACCGATGTGCAAAAGCAGCTGAACGTCCCGCTCGACGTCAACGGCCAGCAGTTCCAGGTGACCCGTTTCGTCAATGCGGCAAAGATGACGGTAAAGGGAATCGAGGCGGAACTCACCGGAAGGCTGGCGCCCGGCCTGACGTTGTCGGGTGTGCTCGGCTATCAGGACGGCAGCTACGACACTTACGAAGCGCCGCTGCAGACCGGATACGATCTTGCCACCGCCCCGCTGGAGCGGACGCCCAAGTGGCAGTGGACAGCTAACGCCAATTACGAGACCGAGGTCGCGCAAGCGGCGCTCGTCACCGCCAATGCGAGCGTCAGCTATACGGGGCGCAACCTTTACAACCTGAGTGTTGTCTCGCCGGACCGCAACACCTACCTCGACGCGCGCACCGTGGTGAATGCGACCCTCACCCTCTCGGATCTGGACAAGAACCGTTACGTCCGCCTGATCGGTCGCAATCTTACCGACAAGCGATATCTTGTGGCGAGCCAGATCGTCGGCAACCTTTGGACGACTGACCGCTATGCCGCGCCGAGGAGCTGGTCGGTAGAGTTCGGCGCGCGGTTCTGACGCCGGGTCGGGGGCGGCAGATGGCAACTTCACGGGCGAGGCGGGCTCTGCGCGAACCGCTCGTGCAGTTGCTGCTTGCGGGCGTGCTCCTGTTCGGCGCGGATCACTTGGTGGATCGCGCCGACGCAGCGGATGCTATTGTTGTCGATGAGGATGCGCTCGTGCGCTTCCTGCAGTACCGGCACCGCGCATTCGACGCGCCGCGCTTCCGCGAGCGGCTCGATGCCCTGTCGGGTGAGGAACTGGCGGCGCTGGCCGACGAATATGTCGAGGAAGAGGCACTGGTCCGCAAGGGTCGTGCGCTCGGACTTGACCGAAACGATTACGTGGCCCGGCGCAGGCTGGTCACGCAGATGGAATACCTCCTCGAGGCGGAAAGCGGGCAGGATGCCGGTCCCATCACTGACGCGGAAGTTGCACGTTATTACGCCCGGCATCGCGACACGCTGGCCACCGGTTCGCGTTATGACCTGAGGCACGTCTACCTCCGGCAAGCGCCGGGCAGCGTCGGGGTCGACGTCCTGGCCCGTCTGCGCGCAGGCGCCAACTGGCGCGCCTTGGGCGACCGCTTCGCGTATGAGCGCGAGTGGCGCGATGCAGCGGAGGACCGCCTCGCCGATACTTTCGGCGCGGAGTTTGCCGAAGCCCTCGAGACCTTGCCTGTCGGCATCTGGAGCGGCCCGGTTACATCGAAATGGGGCGCCCACTTCGTCATCCTCGACGAGCGGACATCCGGTTCCATGCCCACGGTTGAGCTAGCGGCGCCCGGGATCCGCGACGCCATCGCGCGCGAACGGGTGCGGGTAGCGAAAGACAGGAAAATCGCCGGGGTCCTTGCCGAATACGACATTGTCTATGACGACACGGTACGCAGGAAGTCCGGGCGGTGAGACACGTTCTCGTCCGGGTGGCAGCCATGCTTGGCCTCGTTGCCGCCCCCGCAATCGCTCACGAAATCAGACCACTGGTCGTTGAGATCGAGCAGCGGACCTCGCGATCCGCATCTGTGCGCGTGGTGGCCCCTGACTCGCTGCCCGCAGGCAACCTGCCGGTCGTCATCCTGCCAGGCGATTGCTCGCCAGCCCGTGTCGAGGCCGGTTCGTCTCGTCCTGTCACCTGCGCCCGGTCGCTGGCCGGGCGCGATGTCACTATACACTATCCACTGTTCAATCCTGCTGTCTCGACGATGCTGCGCTACGGAAAGGGTACCGGTTCCGACACGGGGGCCGGCGAATTGTATGCCCCCGACGATCTGGTACTCACTGTTCCGGCTGCCGATGCCGCACCATCGCTTGCCAGCTTTTTCCTCGCCGGGATTGACCACATCCTCGGCGGGATCGATCACCTGCTCTTCCTGGTGTGCCTGCTTGCCCTCTGCTCGTCGGCGCGCATGGTCCTGTTGACGGTAACCGGCTTTACTATCGGGCACTCCATTACCTTGCTGCTCAGCGTCGCGGGTCTTGGCTTGCCGCCCGCGCCGGTCGAGGCGCTGATCGCGTTATCCATCGTCGTCATGGCGGCCGCCTTCCTACGCGGCGAAGTGGGGTGGCTGTTGGGACGCCGCCCGGTGCTGGTCGCGGCCGGGATCGGCCTGTTACACGGCTTTGGCTTTGCCGGGTTCCTTTCGTCGATCGGCGTGCCCGACGATGCGGCGCTGCCCGCAGTCCTAATCTTCAACCTCGGTGTCGAAGCGGGGCAGATTGCTTTCATCACCGCGTTGTTCGCGCTGTGGCGGCTGGCGTCGGTCACCGCCGCGCGATTGCGTGCGGACCGTGCGTGGGTACTGCGCGCCCGCACTGCGACCGTCTTCGCCAGTGGCGCGCTGGGCGCATTCTGGTTTGTGGAGCGTGCCGTCGCCATCGTTTGAAGCGTGGGCAAGGCCAGTTTTCGGTGCTCTCAAAGCTAATGCACCGATTGGCGGAATGCACGGGACAGGGTAGAGTGCGAGCATCCCCAGAACGCGCAAACCAGCCAGCGGGGCACGGTCAAACTAACCGCATTTTGGGTCGTTGCCGTCCAAATCATCGATTCTGGCGCGGCTTAAACGATTCTCTAAGTGGAACATCGATGATTCATGACATGATCAAAGCACGACTTCTCTCCCATTGAATTGTGTTCTAACCAAAATGGAAAACGGCGGTGCATTAGCTTTGACAGCACCTCGCGACGGGGTCGAGCTTCGCTCAGATCCGAAGAGCCAGCATGACAGCCACGGCGTCTTGGTAACGGAAACCGCGACCGGTGTGGGATCCATGGTGGTCGTGGGTGGCCTTCCTAGTCATCGTTAATTCGATCCTCGTTTGAAGTCCAGGTTTCGAGGTCAGTTCACTATTCCCGCGCTAATTAGCCAAACGAAAGCGACCCTCCAAACCCTAAGAGCGGAGCGCGAAGTGCGAATTGGCAGGCAGGCCAGTAACTGGCCGATTTGGGATGTCCGTGTGGCATTTGAGCTTCTGCACCATCGGAGGCGGTCAAAGCAACGGCAGCTATCTCAGCTATTGCAAAGTTCTCCACCTGCTTGCCATGGCTTGTTCTTCTTGTTGAGCATCCAAGGCGGGTTCGTCAGCTATTACCTATCAATAACCGGCTTTGGATCCTGCCTTTTGAAGAGGGTATAAGTGGTTTGCTGATGGGTTTAGCAAACGGACTAAATTTGCTTAGTTAACCATTGCTTTGGAGGGTGAAGTTATACAGACGAGAGGGCGCTGGATTGTGGACACCGTACTGAACGGTGTTTCCCCCCTGTACTCAGTTCAGTGCCCTCACCGTGCCGGTAAATAGACAATGCTGGCCTCCGCCCACCTCAGCATTTGCCATGCTGGAATTCCCACCTGTCATGGCTGCAAGAGTGAAGAGTGCCCCTGCCGCTATCATAATTCTCAAGCGGCACCATGACGTAAGTCATTGAACAGCATGCCATATCATATGCTTAGTATCAGCGACGCAATGGCCAGCGCGATAAGGGCAGCTCATACGAGCAACGAGCCGATCAAAATATCCAACGCGATTCGAGCATGCGATCGCTTGCGGGAGGCAGACTCTTCCCTTGCGGCGCTCCCGTGTAATGATCTGACGTCCGGCGCACGATAATCTACGCAGCCAGAACCAATTCAGGGGCATCAAATTTAACAATTCTATGACTTGCTTTGCCATCACGTTTCACGGCGTACATGAGGCTGTCGGCTTCTGAAAGAATGCGGTCGAGACCCTGTTTGGATCGGCTGTCGAGTACTAATCCACCGATGCTGGCGGTCAGGCCGGGTTTGGCAAAAGATGCAGCGCGGCCCAACTCCGAACCCATCTGTTGGACATCTCTCTCGCTAGCGACACCCCTAAGGAGAATGAGAAATTCGTCACCGCCAAGCCGTGCGATCAGGTTGGCCGGTCCGATCACCTCTGAAGTTCGCGCTACCAGACGCTTCAGGACGGCATCGCCAGCAGCATGACCCTCCCGGTCATTCACTTCCTTGAAGTTATCGAGATCGAGAAAAAGCAGGGCAATTCGCTGCGATCCCTGTCGAACCTGATCCAGCTCCGAGACGAGGATTCGGTGAAGGGCATAGTGGCTCACAGCACCAGTCAGAGCATCAAAATCTGCCGCCGTCTTTTCAGCCTCAAAAGAGCGCCTTAATGAACCCATCCATTCTGCCGAAGCTAATAATACCGCACCGATGCTGATCATATCGAGCAGGGGAACGCGATGGACTAGCGCCGTTGTAATGATCGTCGCAATGCCTACCAGTGACGCCAGTCTTCCTGCAAAATGACCACAATTCCAGCGTATCAAAAGAGCTGCAGCCATAAGGCATACCGAGGACACCATCGCCGGAATGACGCCGGTCATGGCGAGAACCGACAGAAGCACAAACGTGGTACCTGCAATTATCGCCACATTCGCGGGGCGTGCCCGCGAGCCAATCCCTGTTGGCAATTCAGCTGCTGATGTCAGGATCTTGTGAGAGATGTGATTGGTCTGTTTCATTCGCCCGAGAATGGGCGCTTAAGGTTAATATTCTGTCGATAGAAGTTGGTTTTTGCCCTGTCCAAATGTGCAATAACGTCTCTCAGCGGAGACCTTATTACCAGGCCCGCGGAGAGACGCCGGTCCGGTCATGCACGGCGTTCTCAATCGCCTGAAGTTCATCTCTTGTCATAAGGCCATTGGTGTGGAGAGCTCTCATGAGCTCCTCCAGCAGCGCTGCAAGAAAATGCAGTTCTGCACGTTCGTCCGAATGCTCTTGAGCATTAGTCTTCATTTAACCTGCCCCATCAATGCGTTGCCGATTAGTCGCAGGGTTACGTTCTGGATGCAACCTTGACCAGAGCCATCCAAATCAAGAACTTGCATGTTGACGGGCAGAGGCCTGTTTTGACGAAACGCGAAATCAGGCTAGACTTGTGTGCTAGACCTGAGGCTGGAGGAAGGGATTGGCAGGTAATTCGAACTGGCCGGTTGGAAATCGCGTGAAACAGCGACGACTTCTTGTTGTCGATGATGAGCGGGAAATAGGCGCTCTTATCAAGCGGGTCGGAGAGGGGGTCGGCTACGAGGTAGCGCTCGCTCAGAATTCCGATGATTTTCAGCAAGAGTTCGAGCTTGCAGAGCCGGATGCCATTGTTCTCGACCTCGCCATACCTGATGGAGATGGCATCGAACTGCTCAGATACCTGACAGAGAAGGGGTGCGAGGCGGAAATCCTCCTGATCAGCGGCTTTGATCAGCGTGTACTGAACACCGCTTTCCGGCTCGGTACGCAGCTCGGTCTGAAAATGTCCGGGACGATCGAAAAGCCCATGCGCGTTGTCGATCTGAGGGCCGCGCTTGCCAGGATTGGCAACGACGGAGAATGACTGAGCGTCAGCCTACACCCCGCGACATCGCCCGCGCTATCGATCGCGATGAATTTCATCTTGCCTATCAGCCGCAGGTTGAGGTGACTTCCGGGCGCCTTTGCGGTGTGGAAGTGCTGGCAAGATGGCGCCATCCCCGTTTGGGAGTCGTCCCCCCAAGCATTTTTGTTCCTGTCGCCGAGCAAACCAGATTAATCGACCGGCTGACCGAATGGATCGTTCGGACGGCCCTGCAACAGGCTACGGAATGGCGGGACGCCCGGTTAGAGATCTCGATTGCAATCAACATATCGCCCGCCAATCTCACCTTTTTTGAATTGCCGGATTTGCTGACCGACCTCTGCGCCAAATTTGAAGTTCCGCCGCAGCAGCTTACCATTGAGATAACTGAGGGCACGGCTCAGCACATGGTCAGTCTTATGGACAATCTCAGCCGCTTCAGGTTGAAAGGGATGAAGGTGTCACTCGATGATTTCGGGACAGGTTATTCGTCCATAGCCCGGCTCCATCAGCTGCCATTCAGCGAAATCAAGATCGATCAGTCCTTCGTTTCTGATATTCACCGGTCTCGCGATTCCCGAGCTGTCACCAAAGCAATAATCGAGCTTGCGCATGCACTTGATATGACCTCGTTAGGAGAGGGAGTGGAGTCGCAGGAAGCTCTTGATGTTCTCGCTGAACTTGGGTGCGACAAAGCCCAGGGGCACTACATTGGTCGACCGATGGCAGGTGACGAATTGCTTCGCTGGGCCCAATCCCGTCCTTCCTTCCCCTGAGGAATTTTCGAGATTTCTGGAAGCCAGAAACTGCTTGAATTGCTGTACGTCCACAGGTGCCATTTGCACTGCATCTGAATTTTATGATCCATTAAGACATTAACGATATTCTTAAATCCAATTCAGCATCGCGATCCTGCATGACCAGCCAATTAGAATGGAGTGCGCACCGGATGCCCCAGAGATTTTTGAATTATGAGCGTCAAAAGGTCACATTCTGGCTGGCAATCGTCGTTCTCGTCGCCGCAATCGCGTTTTCCGTTCTCAATTATTTTGAACGGCAGGCGATTCTAGATAGTATTGAAACCAAGCAATCAATCCTGATCCAGGCGCAGGACGCCCGTAACAGTTTGAGAATGGCTGAAGCAGGTGCACGTGGGTTTGCAATTTCGGAATCTCCCAAAGATCATGCGCGATTTCAATCGGGAATAGCAACGTTTACCGAGACGTTTGCGCGCCTCAAGAAAAGCAGCCGAGATAACCCTGAATTGATCTCCAGGCTGGCAAATCTCGAGCGCCTTGCTGAGAGAGAGATTGCGATCTCCGAGAAGCTGGCAGCCCGCGATCGACCAGATCAGGGTAGTCAACTGGTTGCGGTAAGCTCGCAGACCATGGAATTGTTCAATCGAGGAATCGATGACTTCCTGATCTTGGCACGAAGCATACGTCAGAATCAATTCGATGATCTCAGAAATCAAAGACTGGTTTCTGGCATCGCTCTTGTTCTTGGCGCACTATTGAGTTTGGGACTGATCAGCTGGCTGTTCATGCTCCGCGAGCGCGAATTTACGAGACGGCGGGCCGTTGAAGATGAACTCCGTGCCCTCAATACCGGGCTTGAGGCCAGTGTCAGGGAGCGAACCCTGGAACTTGAACGGTCACGCGACCTGCTCGACACGATTATTGAGAGCATCCCCGATCCGATATATCTCAAGAATGCAGATGACGAGTACCGCTATGTATTCGTGAACGAGGCCGCCGAGCAACTGTTCGGCCTTCCGCGCGAACAAGCGATGGGACGGATCGATCACGAGCTGTTTCCACGCGAACAAGCCAATCTATGCAGAAGGGAAGACCGTCAGATACACAACTCCGGTGAGATCGGGTTTAGTCCCGCCCGCGAGATGATAACGCAACAAGGCCCGCGCGACGTTGAAAGTCGGAAGATCCCTTTCCAAAGTGCAGATGGGCAAACACTTATTCTCGGCGTCCTGCGAGATGTCACTGATCATCGCAGGATGGAGAGACAGTTGCGTGAGATGCAACGGATGGATTCCCTTGGTCGGCTTACCGGAGGGATTGCGCACGATTTCAACAACCTTCTTGCCATCATAATGGGCAACCTCGACCTGGTTCGAGAGGAACTGGACACTTCAACCGAGACGGCTCTCATGATAGATGAGGCTCTCGGTGCAACAGTGCGGGGCGCTGAATTGGTGCGCAGATTGCTGGCATTCGCGCGAAAGCAGCACCTCGAGCCAGTAGCGGTCGATCTTAATGAACACATCCCTGAGGTACTCCCTTTACTCGAGAGGACGCTGGGCGAGAATGTCACAGTTCAATTCAAGGACGGAGCTGATCTCTGGCTTGCCCTTATCGATCCCGGGCAAGTGGATGATGCCCTGGTCAACCTCGCGATCAACGCGCGCGACAGCATGTTGGAAGGTGGTCTCCTGACAATCGAGACCGCCAATGCCAATCTGGATGAAGACTACGCTGCACAGCACGTTGAAGTTGATCCGGGCGAATATGTGGCATTGATGGTAAGCGACACTGGCTCCGGTATGTCATCGACTACGATATCTCGCGCGTTCGAACCGTTCTTCACTACCAAGGAGGAGGGTAAGGGAACCGGTCTGGGCCTCAGCCAGGTCTATGGCTGGGTCAAGCAATCCGGCGGTCATATCAAAATCTACAGCGAACTCGGGCATGGGACCACAATCAAGTTGTACCTGCCCCGTTCAGGCGAGAAAACTGCCGTCACACATGAACTGCCTGACGCAACACGAACTTCTGCCAAAGGTGAAGAACGGGTTCTGGTTGTGGAGGACAATCTCAATGTTCGACGGACAGTTGTGCGCCAACTGCATGATCTTGGGTATTCCACAATAGAAGCCGACGATGGGCAATCCGCACTCGAAATGATCAGGAACGGCGTCAGCTTCGATCTGTTGTTTACCGACATTGTCATGCCCGGAGGAATGAGTGGTTACGAACTCGCCGAGGTCGCAACCGGACTGCGCCCCGGATTACGTGTCTTGCTGACTTCGGGCTACACGGAGCTGGGGCAGAAAGCGGCCAATCCGGCTTGTTGGCCCCTGATCAGCAAGCCCTACCGGAAATCTGAGTTGGCCATCATGATACGGACCATTCTCGATGCGCCCCCGAGAGACCGAAATGCTTGAGACCACCACAAATATTCAAGCCTCCATTATCGAGGATGATGCCGCGATCAGGAAACTTTTAAGCCGAATTCTTGATCAGGCCGGTATCAGGTACAGAGAATTCGGATCGGCAGAAGAATACCTCAATGACAATGGGTCAGAGGGGGGAATCATCATTCTCGACCTTCAGTTGCCGGGCATCAGCGGCTTGAACTTTCTCTCAAAGATCAGGAACAGAGGGGATAAGAACCCCGTAATCGTATTAACCGGGGGCGGTATTCCAGCCGCCATGGATGCCATACGCCTTGGCGCCGTTCGGTATATCGGCAAGCCCTTCACCAAAAATGGCCTAATGTCCGCCATCGATGACGTCCTGGGAAACTCTCCGAGGGGCATATGAGGCCCCATCCTATCGCGTCACCTGCGAACGCGTTTAAATCATTCTTAAGCTATCCAGAAGTATGGGCACCTCCAACGGAGGCCAGCCATGATTGAAGCTCAGATTCGCGGCATTTCATCAACCGCGCAACGGCGCTGGAATGTCCGCCGTGCGACGGACATGGAAACGACCGCAAGGATGGCGGGATGCAATCACAAGGTTGGGATCAGCAACTTGTCTGAAAAGGGCCTGATGCTGGAAACGACAACGGCACTCCAACCAGGAGACACATTTGAAATCGAATTGCCCCAATTGGGCGCATGCTATGCTGAAGTTGTCTGGTCCGAAGGTGATCGGAAGGGGTGCCGCTTTTTTGCGCCCATATCAAAGTCTGTTGTCAGTGCGGCCATTCTAAGGTCACAATATTCTGGTTCCAATGAGCTCCTGGAGCCCCTTCGATATCGACTGCCCCCTCCTGATCACTCCGGGACCTGTCGTTCGCAAACTTTACCGTTGGGTCTGATGATTCTGACGATGGCAGTATTTTTCATCTTGTTGGTCCTTGTGGCTTGAGAGCACCCCAGGACAGACATTCCCCAAAGTGTGATCTTGACCACGAACCTTTGGGTGTCCCCGCAGGATGTTCTGGTTGGCTACAAACAGCGCAATTGCTCGGTGCGTTTGGTTTTCCATTCATGGATCAAACGGCTTGTCGCCTTCTGTCAAAGCCAGATTCGTGGCGGCGTTCCGATCATAATTCACATTGAGACGGACAAATCCTGACAAAACTCTATAGGGGCGCTGGCAACGTGTGATCGATTGTATCCCAATCCTGTGGGATCAATATTGCCGGGCTCTGACTTCTCGCTGCAACAACGCCTTGCCGGTGATCATCGTGGCTGCAATAGCGCATGCTGGAAGATCTGGACGAGTCTTGGCGGATTTTATGGCAAAACCTGGATGGATTGAACGTCGAACCGGTCGCAAACACGACCTAACGCTTCGAAGATCATTCCTGTTTTATGTGCCGAAACCGGTGGCCTATGGCGCTCTCCTTCTGGGGTTTACCCTGGCCGGTACAGCTGATCTCCTGTCACCTCCGCACGTCTGGCTGGGGCCAATCTACCTGTTCCTGGTCGCTTTTGCAGCTTGGACAATCAGCGGCCTGCTCGCTGTTGCATTGGGGCTGCTCGTCATAACCATGACCTGGGCAACGGGCGGTATGAACCTTTATCCGTATGGTCCGGATTACGCTCTCGCCAATGTTGCCATTCGTTTCTTCTCTGTATTGATGATAGTGGCATTTCTTATAATCGCTCGCCGTTCCAGCGAACACGAATGGAAGCTTGCACGGTTGGATACATTGACGGGTGCGCTAAATCGGCAGGCGTTTTTCGAAACAATAGAAACCATAGATTACGAACACGATTGGTGTGCGCTCGCCTATGCCGATCTGGATGGATTGAAGCTACTCAATGACGAGGCTGGGCACGGAGCGGGTGACATTGGCATCAAGGCTTTTGCTTCATCGGTGCAGAGGTCAATCCGAAGCGGTGACGTCTTCGCCCGACTGGGCGGAGACGAATTTGTGGTTTTCATGAAAATACAGGGCCCGGAGGCCGGAAGGCAGATTGCCGATAGATTCAACCAGGCGACCAATAGCGAAAATCCTCAAGCTATTGGTGCTCTCCCGTGCAGTTGGGGCGTACTGTTGCTATCTCCTGCGCCGAGGCAGATTGACAGGGAATTGAAAGCTGCTGATACTCTAATGTATCGGGCAAAAAAGTCCGGTACCGGTATAGCTTTCGCAGCCTATAATGCTGAAAATGACGCCATTGAACCAATCCTGACGACGGCAGCTCAGGACCATGAAGCTGTGGTTCGATCAAGTGTACGCGCACCGGGCTAGGTTTTTCCCGAGTCAGACTGCAATGGGACAGCCGTCATTCAATCCGTACGCATGCTCGAATATTGCGACAAGGCTACCAGTCTGAAGTAACTGGTCAACACCGGACCTGCTCAGTTTTGCAGAGTGCCTAACCTCTCCCGCCATTGCGCTGAGCCAAATGGCAATACCCGCCAAAGTAAGGCCAAGCTTCCACATATGCGCACATGTGTCATACTTATGGGGATTGGCGCTGATTACAATTCCATCTCTTTTGCAATCAGCAGAGCCTGCGTCCAATTTGTTACGGCCATTTTCCGGATGATATTCGAACGGTGCATTTCGATGGTTCTGGCACTCAGGGACATTCTTGCTGCCACGACTTTGCTCGACACACCATCGGAAAAATTCAGCAGAATTTCCTGTTCCCGGGGCGTCAACTGCATGACTTTTCCCGCTTTACTCCTCTGAAAATTCTCGATGGTCCGAAAGGCAGCATTCACAGCCTGCAACAGACTGGCGTTGTCAAATGGCTTTTGGAGAAAGTCGAACGCGCCAGCCTTGACCGCCGAAACAGCGATCGGAATATCGCCATAACCCGAAATCATAACTACCGGGCTGAGATAATACCGGTCTTTCAGCGCCTTCAATATTTCAATACCGCTCAAACCCGGAAGGCGCACGTCCAACAAAATGCAACCCACTGGGTTTTGGGAATAGGCCTCCAGGAAAGCTTCCCCACTACTAAACTCCTCGCACTCGACGCCTTTGCTGGTCAGAATCCGCCTGATCGTCCGTCTCAATGCATCATCGTCCTCGATGATGAATGCCTGTCTATCAAGGATACCCGGTTTCAGCGATCCCTCCTGAAATGCCTGCAAATGACCATACCGTATAACTACGGGAGCCGTCTTTCAAAGACGTTAGGCTTCCGCCGGTAATTGTACTCCCACGCCTGAGCAGTTTCGCAGCGGTTTCCGTCTGGAGCTGATCGTTCGTTCTCCGGTGAGAACTCATCAGGCGATGGGTGAGCGGACTCCATGACCGTCTCCACCCGCGACGTAGCGACTACGCCGGATGGAGATCAGTCTTGCAGCGAATTTTCAGGCACGTCATCGACGTGGCTCTTGCGGTTATTGCTTTGTCCCTGCCGGCCACGTCCCAGGCTGAGCCATTCTCTGCAGCGGATGGACCGTCAATCTATGACACTGTGCCGATCCAAGTGAAGCACAATCCTTACCAAAACCAGTGGGACAGGGTTGTGCATTCAGCCTCGAGGTCGAATCCAATTTCGGAATTCGCTCGCAACCTCTCAAGTGTTCAGCGGGTGTCATATGTGAATAAGGCGGTGAATGACGCAATCGCCTATAAAGATGACGCAGTGAACTGGAGAACGGGCGACCACTGGGCAACAGCTTCCGAAACGCTGCTTCGTGGCTCGGGAGATTGTGAGGATTTCGCGATCTTGAAGATGCAGCTGCTAAGTGCAGCTGGCATCTCTGCAAACGATATGTATCTCGTGGTCGGCAACGATCTTGTAGCGCGGACGGCCCATGCAATTCTTGTTGTTCGTGTGGATGGCGGTCTTTGGACTCTCGACAATCGTAATGACGAAATCCATCTGGCCAATAATGACCCCGACTTTCGGCCGCTCGTTTCTCTTAGCGCAGGGAAGGCGTGGGCGCATGGTTACAAGGCTAATATTGACATGGGATCGGATCGCGGCACTGACAATATCAGTCCGATTAACAAGAGCAGTAAGTTGGCTGCCATGATTGCAGCTCAATCTAGCGGTGTTTCTGTGAAACTCTAAAGTGTAGTGGATACAGAAGATGTCCGTAGTGGTAGCTCAAGATCGGCTGGGTTGACTATCGAGAATGTCGATGCAGAAGACCGTGCCGCCACCGGACCGATCTGCAAAACCGATGGTTCCACCCATGCGCAGCATGATTTCGCGCGCGATGCTGAGGCCTAGGCCCGTACCGCCCGTCTTGCGGCTGTTGGATCCGTCTGCCTGCGCAAACTTTTCGAAAACCTTCGGCTTGAACTCGTCCGGAATCCCCATGCCTCGGTCTGCAATATTCAATCTCCAGCTACGCAGTCGCCACTCTACGCTTAGGTCGATTGCGCTCCCCGGAGGCGAGAATTTCACCCCATTGGATAATAGGTTCGTGACGACCTGGGAAAGACGGTCGCCGTCTGCCATCACGATGGCATTCGGATCGATCTTCGCAAGGTTGATACTTACCTCGAACTTTTCGGCAAAGCCTTCAATTGAGGTGTTTCCACCTTCTTGGATAGTTTGGCGGCTGAGTTAAGCTAATCCAGGTTGTCGGTCATGCCCCATGATCTGATTGCCCATTCCGCCGTTAGGCCTCGAACGGGGTTCTCCCGGCAAAAGCCCGAGTGCGGACGCTGGGTATTGTAATAGGTGTTCCATCCGCCAAGGCCAGCCTTCAACGCCGATCCGGTCTCGAAGGCATGGAGATAGACGCACTCTTATTTCACCGGGCTGCAATGCTGCGGACTTTACTCAGCGTTAACCAGTTCCCGTTACCACTCGTTTGACTTTGAGAAGGTCGGATTTTCAGTGAGGGCTTAGAGACATGCGTATCCTGCTGATCGAAGACGAACCGACCACCGCCAGGGCAATCGAGCTGATGCTCACGACCGACGGCTTCATCGTCTACCAGACAGATCTTGGTGAAGAGGGTCTCGATCTGGGCAAGCTTTACGATTACGACATCATCCTGCTCGACCTGAACCTGCCCGACATGCACGGGTACGATGTTCTGAAGAAGCTTCGCGTCGCCAAGGTGCAGACGCCGGTGCTCATCCTGTCGGGTATCTCGGAAATGGATTCGAAGGTGCGCTCGTTCGGTTTCGGTGCCGACGATTACGTTACAAAGCCGTTCCATCGCGAAGAACTGGTCGCCCGCATCCACGCCGTAGTGCGCCGGTCGAAGGGCCATTCGCAGTCGGTCATCCGTACCGGCAAGCTTTCGGTCAACCTCGACACCAAGACCGTCGAAGTCGACAATTCGCGCGTGCACCTGACCGGCAAGGAATACGCGATGCTCGAACTGCTTTCGCTGCGCAAGGGCACGACGTTGACCAAGGAAATGTTCCTCAACCA
>NZ_RXOL01000017.1 GCF_004004515.1 Croceicoccus ponticola | reverse complement strand
AGCTGCACGGCCTGGAATTCGGCGATCGGCTTGCCGAACTGTTTGCGTTCAAGCACATATTCGCAAACATCCGCCAGCGCGCCCGACGCCTGCGCCAGCGACATCGTCGCATTGCCGCAGCGTTCGAGGTCGAATGCTTCCATCAGCTTCTTGAAGCCGCCGGCGGGCACGATCACGTTGCCGACCGGCACTTCGCAATCGTCGAAGTTGAGATCGGACGAAGGCACGCCGCGAAAACCCATCAGCTGTTCGTTCGGGCCGAACGACAGACCCGGCGCATCCTTTTCGACCAGCACCGCGCCGATGCCCTTGGCCCCCGGGGCGTCTGAGAGGCGGCAATAGACGACATAGGCATCGGCATGGCCGCCGCCCGAACACCAGCGCTTGGTGCCGTTGATGACGATCTTGTCGTCCTGCACGACGCCCTTGGTCTTGAGGTCGGTCAGCGCGCTGCCGGCATCGGGTTCGGACATCGACACCGCGACCACCATGTCGCCGGCGCAAACGGCGGGGACGATGCGCTTTTTCAGTTCATCCGACGCAAAATATTCGATCGCGCGAACCGGGCCGACCGAGCTTTCGAAGACCGGAAAACCGATGGCCGACGAAATCTTGCCGAATTCCTCCAGCACGATCAGCGCTTCGATATTGCCCATGCCAAGCCCGCCAAGGTCGCTCGACACGTTGATGCCGAGAAAGCCGAGCTCGGCAAAACGCTTCACCA
>NZ_RXOL01000016.1 GCF_004004515.1 Croceicoccus ponticola | reverse complement strand
CCTTGCCGGTGATCTGCGACCAGCGGGTCATGGCAAGATCGACATAGGCAGGATCGATATCGAGACCGCGGAAAGCACGGCCGACGCGCTCGGCGGCAATCAGGCTGGTGCCCGAACCGAGGAAGATATCGAGCACGAGCTCGCCCTGCCGGGTGACATCGCAGATCGCATCGGCGACCATCGCGACCGGCTTGACCGTGGGGTGCAGCGCCAGGTCCTCGCGCCGGGATCCCTGCATCGAGTTGACGGAAGGGTAATCCCAGACGTTGGTGCGGTTGCGGCCGTGCTTGCCAAGCTCGACCGTATTGGTGTGCGGCGCATCGCCAACCCGGTAGACAAAGATCATCTCGTGCTTGGAGCGGTAGAGCGAACCCATCCCGGCATTGCTCTTGTTCCACACGCAGATGTTGAGCAGATCGCCATAGATGTCGGTCACCGAAGCCGTCACGTCGTCCATATGGCGCCAGTCCATGCAAACGAAGTGGACCGCGCCATCGCGCGAGACCGCAGCGCAGGCACCCAGCGTATCTGACAGGAAACCGCGGAACTCGTTCTCGTCCATCTCGCCTGAGGCCATGGCGAACTCGCGGTGCCGGCCTTTGGCATTGGCATGGCCGTTGATCTTCACGTTGTAGGGCGGATCAAGAAAGGCGCAGTCGATCTGCACGTTCTCGCCGACCAGCTGCTGCAGGAACTTGGCATCACGGCCATCGCCGCAGGCAATGCGATGTTCGCCCAGCTGCCAGATATCGCCGGGCTGGACCCGCGGGCTGGTCGGCACGGCCGGGATCACCTCGTCATCGGGATCGGGTGTTCCTGCGAGCACCACATCGATCTCGCCCGAACTGAACCCGGTCAGCGACAGGTCGATGTCGATCTCGGGCATCGAGAGATCGGCCAGCTCGAGCTTGAGGATTTCCACATCCCACCCGGCATTCAAGGCGATCTTGTTGTCGGCAAGCCGCAGCGCCTTCTTCTGCGGTTCGCTCAGCCCCGCCAGTTCGATCACCGGCACCTCGGCAAGGTCCATTGCCTTGGCCGCCCGCAATCGGCCGTGCCCGGCGATCAAGTTGCCTTGCGGATCGGTGAGGATCGGATTGGTGAACCCGAAGGCGCGGATCGAGGCGACGATCTG
>NZ_RXOL01000015.1 GCF_004004515.1 Croceicoccus ponticola | reverse complement strand
TGGAAGATCGCGGCGAGGCGGAAGAACTGGAACGCGACGTAGAAGTCCCAGCCCGGGATGCTGTCGCGCCCCATCCGCCGGCAGTAGGCGGCGACATATTCGGCCTCGCTCGGGATGTTGAGCGCGGCAAGATCCGCGCCTTCTAGTCCCGCTACGATGTCGGGCGGCATCCGGTACATCATCGCATGATAGGCAAAGTCGGCCAGCGGATGGCCCAGCGTCGACAGTTCCCAATCCAGCACCGCCAGCACGCGCGGTTCGGTGGGGTGGAAGATCATGTTGTCGCAGCGGAAGTCGCCGTGAACCACGCTCGTCTCGTCGCCTGCCGGGATATGTTCGGGCAGCCACGCGACGAGACGGTCCATGTCCTCGTTGCGACCCGCTTCCTCGTCCGCGAGGTACTGCTTCGACCAGCGCCCGATCTGCCGCGCAAAGTAGTTTCCCGGCTTGCCGTAGTCGCCAAGCCCGACGGCTTCGTAGTCGACCTGGTGCAGCGCGGCCATCGTCGCATTCATCGCATCGAAGTAGGCGGGCCGATCCTCTCTCGCGACATCGGGGAACGTCGCGTCCCAGAAGATGCGGCCCTCCACCATGTCCATCACGAAGAACCACGTCCCGATCACATCGTCGTCGGTGCAGATGCCGTGGACGCGCGGCACCGGGAAGCCGGCCCCATTTATCTTCGCACGGCCCAGCCCGGTCATCACCTGCGCCTCGCGCTCCACCGCATGCGCGCCCTTCAGCAGTTCGCCGGGCGGCTTGCGGCGCAGCACGTATTTCGCGCCCGGCGTCGTCAGCTTGTAGGTCGGGTTCGACTGCCCGCCCCTGAACTGTTCGATCGTCAGCGGCCCGGCAAAGCCCGCGACATTCGCTTCCATCCACGCGGCGAGGCGACCCTCGTCGACCTCGTACCCCGCGCGGACCGGAGTGGTGCCGCTGTTGGCTTCGGCGATCTCGCTACCCATCGCGGTTATGCCTCCTGTGTCGCAGCCTGCGTCTCGCGCCAGTCGCGCTTGATCTTCTTGGCCAGGCTCCACTTGTGAACCTCGGTCGGGCCGTCATAGATGCGAAAGGCGCGGATTTCGCGGAACACCTGTTCGACGATGGTCTTGTCGGTCACGCCGTTGCCGCCCATCACCTGCACGCAGTTGTCGGCAATGCGCATCAGCGCTTCGGACACCGCGACCTTGGCCATACTGCTTTCGACCGTACCCAGAGATCCTGTGTCCAGCACGCTGGCGCACCAGTAGACCATCAGTTCGGCCTGCTTGATGTCGATCTTGTTCTGCGCGAGCATGAAGCCCACGCCTTCGTGATCGATCAGCGTCTTGCCGAACGCCATGCGGCGGCAGGCGTAGTCGGTGGCGATTTCCTGCGCCCGGATGCACGCCCCCAGCCAGCGCATGCAGTGCGACAGGCGCGCAGGGCTCAGCCGGATCTGCGCATACTTGAACCCCTCGCCCGCCTCGCCCAGCATCTGGTCGGCCGGAACGCGCAAGGCATCGATGGTCACGGTCGCGTGGCTGCCGGGCATCGAGTTGTCGATGGTGTTGGGCACCGCGTCGATGCGGATCGCCGGATCGGGCAGGTCGACCACGAACATGCAGGCCCCGCCCATCGAATCCGGGTCTTCGGACTTGGCCATCACGATGCCGACCTTGGCGCCCTCGGCCCCGGTGATGAACGCTTTCTTGCCGTTCACCACCCAGTGATTGCCGTCCTTTTTGCAGGTCGTGATCATCATCGACGGATCGGACCCCGCCCCGCCCAGTTCGGCAGGCTCGGTCATGAAGAACGCGCTGCGCGATTGGCCGGACAGCATCTGCTTCAGGAATTTCTCCTTCAGCAGGTCGGACCCGACATGGCCCAACAGGTACATGTTCCCTTCGTCCGGCGCGTTGGTGTTGCACGCCAGCGGGCCCAGCGGCGACAGGCCCGACCTGATCAGCACATGCGCCGTCTCGACCTGCGTCAGGTGCGATCCGTCGGGCAGGACATGCGGGGTCAGCACGCCCGCCGCACGCGCCTTCTCGCGCATTTCCATGACCATGACGTCCATCGGCGCGCCATGATGATCGCGCCGGTCGTCCTGTTCATAGGGAAAGACGACTTCGCGCACGAAAGCCTCGACCTTGGCGCCGATCGCCTGCGCGCGTTCCGATATCTCGGGGAAATTCATTTCGGGGCCATCCTGATTGCTCCATCCAGACGGATCGTCTCGCCATTCAGCATCGGATTGGAAACTATCATTTCAACCATCTGAGCATATTCGTCAGGGTGG
>NZ_RXOL01000014.1:0-2500 GCF_004004515.1 Croceicoccus ponticola | reverse complement strand
AAGGCCAATCAAGCCGGGAAATAGCTGGTTCTCCGCGAAATCTATTGAGGTAGAGCGTCGGATGTATGCCGTTGGGGGTAGAGCACTGGATGGGCTAGGGGGTCGCGAGATCTACCAAACCTAACCAAACTCCGAATACCAACGAGTCTTATCCGGCAGACAGACGGCGGGTGCTAAGGTCCGTCGTCAAAAGGGAAACAGCCCTAACCTACAGCTAAGGTCCCCAAGTCATCACTAAGTGGGAAAGCATGTGGGAATCCCAAAACAACCAGGAGGTTGGCTTAGAAGCAGCCATCCTTTAAAGAAAGCGTAACAGCTCACTGGTCTAAATAAGGGTTCCTGCGGCGAAGATGTATCGGGGCTAAAGTGATGCACCGAAGCTTAGGGTTCAGAATTTATTCTGAGCGGTAGCGGAGCGTTCCGTAGGCGAGTGAAGCGGGAGGGTAACCGACCGTGGACGTATCGGAAGTGCGAATGCTGACATGAGTAGCGACAAAAAGGGTGAGATGCCCTTTCGCCGAAAGACCAAGGGTTCCTGCGCAATGCTAATCAGCGCAGGGTGAGCCGGCCCCTAAGACGAGCCCGAAGGGGGTAGTCGATGGGAACCACGTTAATATTCGTGGGCCTGAAGATGTGTGACGGATTGCGGAAGTAGTTCTCTCTTATCGGATTGAGAGGGCTGCCAAGTAGTTCCAGGAAATAGCCTCTTCATATAGACCGTACCCGAAACCGACACAGGTGGTCAGGTAGAGTATACCAAGGCGCTTGAGAGAAGTATCCTGAAGGAACTCGGCAAATTGCCTCCGTACCTTCGGAAGAAGGAGGCCCCATCTTAAGGCAACTTTTGGTGGGGGGCACAGGCCAGGGGGTAGCGACTGTTTAGCAAAAACACAGGACTCTGCTAAGTCGGCTTCAAGACGACGTATAGGGTCTGACGCCTGCCCGGTGCTGGAAGGTTAAGAGGAGGAGTGCAAGCTCCGAATTGAAGCCCCAGTAAACGGCGGCCGTAACTATAACGGTCCTAAGGTAGCGAAATTCCTTGTCGGGTAAGTTCCGACCTGCACGAATGGCGTAACGACTTCCCCACTGTCTCCAGGATATGCTCAGCGAAATTGAATTCTCCGTGAAGATGCGGAGTACCCGCGGTTAGACGGAAAGACCCCGTGCACCTTTACTGCAGCTTCAGAGTGGCATTAGGAAAGAGTTGTGTAGCATAGGTGGGAGGCTTTGAAACTTGGGCGCCAGTCCAAGTGGAGCCATAGGTGAAATACCACCCTGCTGTTTTCTGATGTCTAACCACCTACCGTTATCCGGTAGTGGGACCCTCTGTGGCGGGTAGTTTGACTGGGGCGGTCGCCTCCTAAAGAGTAACGGAGGCGCGCGATGGTAGGCTCAGGCCGGTTGGAAACCGGCTGCGAGAGTGCAATGGCATAAGCCTGCCTGACTGCGAGATCGACAGATCGAGCAGAGACGAAAGTCGGTCATAGTGATCCGGTGGTCCCTCGTGGAAGGGCCATCGCTCAACGGATAAAAGGTACGCCGGGGATAACAGGCTGATGATTCCCAAGAGCTCATATCGACGGAATCGTTTGGCACCTCGATGTCGGCTCATCACATCCTGGGGCTGGAGCAGGTCCCAAGGGTTTGGCTGTTCGCCAATTAAAGTGGTACGTGAGCTGGGTTCAGAACGTCGCGAGACAGTTTGGTCCCTATCTGCCGTGGGCGTCGATACTTGAAAGGAGTTGCCCCTAGTACGAGAGGACCGGGGTGAACATACCTCTGGTGTACCTGTCATCCTGCCAAGGGTGCCGCAGGGTAGCTATGTATGGACGGGATAACCGCTGAAAGCATCTAAGCGGGAAGCCTCCCTTAAGATTAGGTATCTTCGAACCGTCGTAGACCACGACGTTGATAGGCCGGGTGTGGAAGTGCAGTAATGTATGGAGCTAACCGGTCCTAATAGTTCTGATCATGCTTGATGAATCCCACCATCAACGACAGTCCTGCCCAGCAGGCGCCTGTCTTGATGATCGGACGGTCATCACAGCCAGATCAAACCTCATCTGTAACAAGTGCATCGATTAAAATACGCGACACGCCTGCTTCATTGCTTGGTGGCCATAGCGTCTGTGACCCACCCGATCCCATCTCGAACTCGGCCGTGAAACCAGACAGCGCCAATGGTACTAACGCTTAAGCGTTGGAAGAGTAGGACGCCGCCAGGCATTGTAGCCGGCGTGATCGCAAAACCCATTCATAGTCTCAAAAAAGCCGCTGCCCGCATCGACGAGCGGTGGCTTTTTTGGTCGTCCTACACCCGACGACCAATCAGTGACGCGGGGTGGAGCAGTCCGGTAGCTCGTCAGGCTCATAACCTGAAGGTCGTTGGTTCAAATCCAACCCCCGCAACCAAACCTCATTGATATAAAACATTTTTATAGCCTCACTGTTAACAGTGGGGCTTTTCGCGTTCGGCAATCAAATGGCGGTAAGATGGTGG
>NZ_RXOL01000013.1 GCF_004004515.1 Croceicoccus ponticola | reverse complement strand
ATCTTCCTCGGTTCGGGCACCAGCCTGATTGCCGCCGAGCGCGTCGGCCGTGCTTTCCGCGGTCTCGATATCGATCCTGCCTATGTCGATCTTGCCATGACCCGCTGGTCGCAGATCACCGGCAAGGAGCCGACGCTGGTCCATCGCTCTGCCAACGAGGCCGCGGCATGAGCGGCGGCGATACGCAGTTCCGCAAGGGACAGTCCGGCAATCCCAGGGGCCGCCCCAGGCAGCGCCGTCCACACATCTCGGCGTTCGACATCGTGTTCGACAAGACCCTGACCGTGACGCAGGGCGGGCGGGAGCGCGAGCTTACCATTGACGAGGCCTTGCAGCTCCAGACCTACCAGGACGCGCTCAAGGGCAGTCGCATGGCGGTCCGCAAGGTCCTCAAGATGATCGAGAAGCGCGAGGCGGCGTTAGCCAAAAAGGACACGTCACCGCGCGCACCGGTAACCGTCAGCCGTCATCACCATGCCGACAATGCCGATGCCGCGATGCGCATTCTCGGGATCATCGAACGCGATCCCAAATGGGGCGACGAGCATCCGCGCGACAGGGTAGGCACCTGGGCGACGCAGGCCGCGCTCTCCCGACCGGGCCGCAAGAAGTTCGACCAGAAGGAGATCGACGATATCAGAAAGTTCACCATGGATGCAGACAAGCTGAAGTGGCCGCGCGGGAGGGTCGCATGATGGAAGGCCAGCCGGTCGGCTACGGCAAGCCGCCGACATCGACGCAGTTCTGCAAGGGGCAGTCGGGCAATCCCAAGGGACGACCGAAGAACCGCCATACCGAGATCCCCTACGATGGCGTCCTTGGTCAGATGGTCACGATCCGCGAGGACGGGCGAACACGGCGCGTCACCGCCGCCGAGGCGTTCCTGCTCCAGCTTACCCAGAAGGGTCTTGCCGGCGACAGTGCCGCGGCTCGCTCTTCGCTCGAAGCGATCGAGGCGGCGCGGGCAAAGCAGACCGTGCAGGACGATCCGCTGCACATCATCATCAACGTCGTTGGCACCGGTCATTCCATTATTCTCGACACGCTGGGCTTTGCGATCAAGAAATACCCCACCGACAAGGCACGCGTGCGTTGGGTCCTCAATCCATGGATCGTCGAAGCTGCGCTATCCCGCCTTGGCGACAGGCAGCTGTCCAAAGAAGAGCAGCGCGAGGTCTGGAGCAACACGCGTACACCGCACAAAGTTCGCTGGCCGGAGTGGTGGACGGTGCGGGAGTGACGGTCGGCTTTGCGCCCCAACACTGGTCATTCGGCTCGCCCGGACGCGGTCTCAAAAGCTGCCGTTCGCAAGGCAACGCACGTGCCCGGGTTTGGCCGCCGGGCTATTCGGATTGGGATCGCATATCTACTGGAAGATCAGGTGCTGTCGCTCGTCGCGAAGGGCACGCTGAGGCGGGCGCTGGAGGATTGGTGCCCGCCATTCCACGACTATGATTTTTATTATCTGAGCCGGCGACAGCATTCGTCGGGCTTCGCCGTGCTCATCGAGGCGCTGCGAGACGAAGTCGATAGGATCGCTTCGAAGCATTTCAAACCATGTGAACTGGAGACGTGGTCCAGCGAGGCGGACGTTCCGGTTCGACTATCGCCTGAACCGCGGTGTGTAGGATTCGATGAGCTCAGCCTCTTCCTCATCGGCCTCGAAATTATGCGTATCGATGTGCAGCAGGACGGTCCCATGACCATTTGACTGGTCCAACTGGTGAGCCAGCAGCGTCGGAGGTCGGCTGCCCCACACCGGCTTGAGCCAATCGCTTGCCGGGACGGGCCCGAGTGACCTGCGCGGGATCGGACTTGGTGTCGCGTCACCAGGCCGCACCGAAAGGGCAGGGAAATCCTTGCTGGCGCGCCCGTACCTGATCCTGCCGTCCTTCGTGAACACGACTGCGCACATCTCGGCGGTCAGCTCGACATAGCGGTTCGCCACGGCCTCCCGGCTCACGTCATACTTCTCGGCCAGTTGACCGATGTGGCTAACCTCCGGCGTCCCCATTGTTTCGAGCTGCGCCTTGAACGACGGCTTGGGCATCAGAAGCCCCGCCGAGAACCGGTTGGCCTGCGCCTCCTCCTGTCGGTGGAGCGTGTCGCGCCGAGTCTCGGCGAGATCGGCCGAGGTGCAGTTCTTGTCGCCACGATGCGCTGGGATGAGGTAATGTCCGAGTTCGTGTCCGATGGTGAAGCGGCGCCGACGGCGGCCCATCCCCTTCGCCGCCAAAATGACTCCCATCGTCTTTTCGAGATTGGTCATCAACGCGCCGACGAATCCGTCGACCTCGAGGTCTCGGAACTCGATGATGCCCACGGATAGGGCGAACTCCTCTACCTGGATCGGCGGAGTCCATTGCGGGTGGTGCTGGAAAATGACCGCCAGCAACCTTTCCGGCGACCCGCAGTCCGCGAGCTCCATGAGGAGCTCTTCGTTCAACCAACCTTGCCCTTCAGGCTGGCGGCGACGGTTCGAAGCGTTTCCCAATCGCGCGTCGATAACTCACCGCCGAACTCGCGGAAGAACTGTTGCTGGGCCGGATCCTCATCGGTTTCGTCATCCGATAGGAACGCTATACTCACCTTGAAATGCTCGGCGAGCTTCTTCAGCAGGTCAAGGCCGGGATTGTAGCTGGTGCCGCGTTCGAGCTCCCAGATGTGGGCCTTGGAGACGCCGACGGCGTCGGCCACCTGCTGCAAGGACTCGCGGCTACGCGCACGCAGCTCCTTGAGTTTTGTGGACAGTGGCAAGTTGACTTCTCCTCGCGACGAACCCGCTCGCCGCGTAAGATGTAGCTTACGTCACGGCTGCCGGGGTTTACAAGTGGTTTATCGTTCACTATATCTGCCGATATGTTCACGGTGGCCATATGACGAGTCTCGACGCCAGTTCTAAGGACGCGTCCTTCCCGAAGCGGATTCTGACGATCGACGGCGGCGGATTGAAGGGCGCGATGCCCGCTGCGTTCATCGCCGAGATGGAGGCGATCTCGGGTCAACGGGTCGTCGACAACTTCGATCTGGTTGCGGGCACGTCGACTGGCGGCATCATCGCGCTTGGGCTGGCTGCGGGCCTGACCGGTGCTGAGATCCTCGACTTCTACCTGACGCGAGGCCCACGGATCTTCGACCAGGAACCGGGGGAGGGGGTGCTGGCCGCCGTGATCGGGGTGATCAGGCGTGCAGCACGATCCGTTCGGCGGCTGGGCACGGCCAAGTATAATTCAGAGATACTGCGACAGGAGCTAGGCGCCGTGCTCGGTGATCGCCGGATTGGTGATGCCCTCACCAGGATCGTCATACCCGCCTACGACTCAGCCAACGGTGGCCTATACGTTTTTAAGACCGCCCATCACGAGCGTCTGGCGGTGGACTGGCGGGTGCCGATGGTCGAGGCCGCGCTCGCGACCGCGGCGGCACCGACGTACCTCCCCGCCCATAGCTTCGCCGGCGCCGCCCATCTGCTCGATGGTGGCGTCTGGGCGAATAACCCGATGGGCGTGGCGGCGCTCGAGGGCGCGACGGTGCTTGGTTGGGACATGTCCCAGGCGCGCCTTCTGTCGCTCGGCTGCACTTCGTCGATCAATCCGGCTCGCCGCGTGATCGGTTTCCGCAACGTCAAGTGGTTGATCCAGACGCTCTTCGACGGGCAGGATCGGTTCAGTCACGCGACTGCCAAGCTGCTCCTCGGCCACCCCCATACGAACCCCCACCTGATTCGCATTTCCCCGCAGGTGCCGCCTGGCCACTATGCGCTGGATGACGCTCGCCGGATGGATGAGCTGATCAGGATGGGGCGCTCGAACGCGAGGGCCGCGATGCCCAGGATCAACGAATGCTTCCTGCTCGGCGGGCGGGAGCCATTCATTCCGTGTCATCCCGCCGCCTTTGAGGAGAAGTAGCGTGATCCACGGTGATATTCTGCGCCAGTTCTACGATGATCTTCTGGGCGACGTGGCCCGCAAGATCCAAATCAGTCGAACCGCATACGAGGAGGCGGTCCGGCATTTCAACGTGGTCTCGGCCTTCATCCACGAGGAGACGAGCGGCCTCTCTCACCTGGACCCGGTGATCTACCCGCAGGGGTCGTTTCGCATGGCGTCGACGATCTCGGCCTACGATGACCGCGAAGATTACGACATCGACCTGCTTCTCGAGCTCGACATCAATCGGTTCGCGGCCCCCGAAGCGGTGCTGGAGACGATCGCGTCGGCACTCCGCAAGGCGCAGGGCCGGCTGAAGTTCAAGAGTCTCGAGGTGAAGAAGCGCTGCGTGACGCTTTGGTACGAGAACATGCACCTCGACATCACCCCGGCGGTGCTGATCCCGGGCCGTCAGGCTCGTGTAATCGGGATCTTCGACACCCACCCCGATCGCCCTGATCACGCGCTCGCCAACCCCGAGGGTTTCGCGATTTGGTTCGACGACATGGTGCGCCCGGGAGTCGTCATGGACTCGATTAAGGTGCGCGCGTCGACGGTTCCGGTCCCCCAGCAGAAGCCGGCCGAGCTCAAGACCACCAGGCTACTCACCGTTCAGCTGCTCAAGCGCTTCCGCGACATTCGGTGCGACGCGCGGGACTACGATCGCATGCCGTCGGTGCTGCTGTCGAAGATCGCCGCGGAGGCTCCCCCGGGCCGCGGGCTGCTTGCCAATCTGCGCTCGGCGGCCCAGTATATGGCGCCGATCGTCGGTCGCCCGCTCCATGTTGAGAACCCGGCGTGCCGCGAAGATTTGCTGTCCGATCGCTGGCCCAAGAAGGCGGTGTCGCAGCGGATGCTGGCCGAGGATTTGAACCACTTGGTGACGAAGCTCGACGACCTTCTTGCTGAGGGCACTCAGCTCGAGAAGAAGCAGATCATTCGCGATCTTTTCGGTGAGAACGCCGCGGCTGAGGGTTATAGGCTCGCCGCCGAGAGGGCGGCCGCGAAGAGCCGCGAGGGCGCGTTCGGTATCGCCGCCGGTGGTGGCGCTGCCGGGGCGGGCACTTCGGCCAAGTCGACGGTGGCACCGAAGCACCGGTTCTACGGCGACCCGGAATGACCATCGGACCCGGCACGATGACATGGGTTCGACCGATCCATGCCGCAGGCAGGACCGATTTCCTCTATCGGACCGGGTTCGCCAACGCCCTCATCGCGACCGAGGATGAGGGGGTCAGGAAGCACTTTCCAGGCTTTAGGTGGCTCCCCAAACTTCACGGGGGCGGCGTATGGCGCGGCCAACTGCGCCCGATCGCCCAGACCTACGAGGTTCGCGTCGAGATGGCCCTAGGATGCGCCGACGCGCATCTGGTCTATCCATGGCGCGCCGCGTCAGTGCGCGTGCTTGACGGTGCGATCAGGCCTGCGCCAGGCGGTGCATGGGTGCCCCACCTTTACGGGCCATGGGACGATCCGCGAGGTGCCGACCTGTGCCTCTACTACCCGCCCGACGAAACCCTGCCGCTCGGCCACGAGGTTGCCGAGAGGCTGCTGCCGTGGGCGTATGAATGGCTCTACTACTATGAGATGTGGCTGGTCACTGGCACCTGGTCCGGGCCCGAGGCGCCACACGCTCCCGGCGATAGGCCGAGCTTGCCCAACTGTCCACTCGAGAAAGTCGCGTCTGCCAGTGTCTTGAGGAAACTCGACGATCCGGTGATGAGATCGATGAGCTTCGTCGTCGGTCGACAGCATCCGGTCCGAGAGGACGTGATGGCGAAGGCGGCTTGACCAGCCGAGGCGTCAATGAGGCCGAAGTACCGTCTTGGCTTCTTCACTGACTTTTGCACGAATGTCCGTTCAACGCGATTTGTGACTCGGAAGCTGCCAGTCGGGTTCCGGCCCAATATCCGACCGGCCCCTCTAGTCGAGCCGATGAAGGACAGTTAGGTCACAAACGGTGCAGGTAGCATCTTTATTTCCGGCTTTATCCAGGTGATTGGGTTCTACTTCGTGATTTTGGCTTTGCACATCGCCGACAAGTCGAGAACTGGCGTGCCAAATTCACTTCAATCGAAGAAAAGGCCGCACCTCGCGGTGCGACCATTCCTTGAGCTTGCGGTTGGCCGTGTCAGGCGGCCTTCTTGCCACCAAGAGCATGGACATCCGCCGCGCCCAGACGCTGGCCACCAATGGCCCAGTCGCCTTGCTCGACCTCCATGATCCGGACCCAGGTGACCGGGCGCATGGCTTCGCCTTCAACCCGTACCATCGCTTCGGTGACCTTTTCGATCAGCTCATGCTTCTGGTCAGGGGTGAAAACGTCCTTGATGACATCGATCGTTACGAGAGGCATTTTGTTTCTCCTTGTGCAAATGCGTTTGTTTCAAAGCAGAATCGGCTGTTTTCCGATGTTCGGGAGATACGCACCTTTGCTTCGCGATGCTTGACGTCGGCGTGAAGATGTCTGACCTTTTCATGAAGATTTGGCGCAGAGGGGGGCCACTTGGCGCAATTCGGACCATGCAGCTACGTTTTCGATGGGTTCGAGCTCGATGCGGACCGCTTCGAACTGCGCCGCGATGGGGTTCGCGTGCATGTCGAACCCCAGGTGCTGTCGCTGTTGTTGCTGTTGGTGGAAAACCGCGACCGCATGGTCGGCAAGGACGAGTTGATCGACAAAATCTGGGATGGGCGGATCGTCTCTGAATCCGCGGTCTCGGCCCGTATCAAGGCCGCGCGCAAGGCGGTAGGCGACGATGGCAGCGTGCAAGGAGTGATCCGCACAATCCACGGTAAGGGCTTTCGCTTCGTAGCGGACACGGCGGCTCTGCGCGATCGCGCCGGCAAGGTGGCACAGGGCCGGGCCGCAGAACCCTGTGTGCCCGCGACTTCCGACGACAGCCATGTCGCGAATTTGCGGACGGCCCGCGACGGGCGGCCTTCGATCGCCGTCCTGCCGTTCCAGCTTCTTGGCGAGCCAGGGCCGCACGCCATCGTGGCCGATGCGCTGCCCGCCGACATCATCAATGACCTGGCGCGCCTGCAATGGCTGTTCGTCATTGCGCGCGGCTCGAGCTTTCGGTTTCGCGGCCCAGATGTCGATCCGCGGATCGCTGGCCGCGACCTCGGCGTGCGCTACTGCCTTTCCGGCACTCTGGAACTGACGGGCCATGCGGTGACCATATCGGTCACGTTGGTCGATGCGACGAGCGGGGGCACAATCTGGGGGGAGCAATTTCGCGGGTCGCTTGATGAAATGCAGCAGCTGCGACCGGAGATCGAAACGCATGTCGTTGCCAGCCTGGAAGTCCAGATCCCGCAAAACGAAGTGCGGCTGGCTCGTGGCCGGCCTGCCTCCGACCTCGATGCGTGGTCGAGCTTTCACCTCGGGATCGACCACATGTTCCGGTTTACCCGCGAGGACAACAACCTTGCAGCTCGACTGTTCACACAGTCGCTCGATCGCGATCCGTGGTTTTCAAGAGCACTGGGCGGACTTTCGTTCACTCACTTTCAGAACGCATTCCTGCGCTTCGAAGACGACCGCGAGGTAGAGATGGAGGCGGCGCGCACGCTCGCCCATCGAGCGGTGGAGACAGACCGGCTCGACCCTTTCGGCTATTTCAATATCGGGCGTTGTTTCTGGTTGGAGGGGCATCTCGACGAGGCCATGGCCTGGTTCGACCAGGCGACAGGCCTTAGCCCCAGCTTTGCGCAGGGCATCTACAATCGCGGACTGGTGGGGATGATGGCCGGCAAGGCGAAGGAGGCGGATGCCGATCTGGCGCTGGCGCTTGACCTCAGCCCGTTCGACCCGCTGGCCTATGCCATGGTGTCCGGACGGGCGTTGACGCATCTCCAGTTTGGCGAGCACGAAAAGTCCGCCGACTTCGGCGTCAAGGCCGCAATGATGCCCGGCGCACACAAACACATCGCCCTGATTGCCGCCTTGACGTCGCACCTCGCCGGCATAGACGCGGATGCACAGACCTGGCTGGCGCGGGCGAAAGGAGAAGACCCTGCGCTGAAGGCAGATGAGTTCTTCGCCTCCTTCCCCTTCGCACACACCGCCGCACGCGAGGTCATCGAGAAGGGCCTGCGCGACCTAAATTTATAGAGCAGAGTGTTGGGTGCGCATCGAATAGGGGGCACCAAATAGTCTGCTTTTCCACGTTGCCGCGCTGGGAGCGGACCGTCTCATAACGGCCCAACAATAGTCTATCACTCATGTTCGTCCGTATCTTCGGAGATCCGATGGATTGGCACCAAACTTTTTGGCGAACGACCGGGAGAAGTGACTTTGGCTGGCGAACCCGCTGGCGGCACTGATCTCTGTGATCGATCCAGTTGTTTCGACAAGCAGCTTGTACGCGAGGTTCAGTTTCAACGTCTGGGCATGGGCTGCAATCGAAGTCCCGACGTACCGCTTGAACAGCCTTTCCAATTGCCGGACTGAGACCTTGGCGGTGACTGCCAGAGCATCACGCTGCAGAGGTTCAGCAACGTTCGCTTCCATCGCGGCCAGAACCTTCTCCAATCCGGGATGGGTGATGCGATAGCGCTGAATGATCGAATGGCGTTGGGGCCGCTCGGCTTGGCGCTGCTCGGTCTGGATGTACCAATCGCTGACTTTGTCGGCTAATTCGGCTCCCTGATCGCGACCAATCAGGACGGCCGCCAGGTCCAGTCCCGCAATGCCGCCAGCGCAGGTCACACGGTCGCCATCGATCACGAACAGTCCGCGTTCGAGCATCGGTCGATCAAAGGTCTCGAGGAAGGCTTCCTCGTGCTCCCAATGGATGGTGCACCGTACGTCGTCCAGCAGGCCGGCACGCGCCAGGATGAAGGGGCCACCCGATACGCCACCAATGATCGTCCCGAAACGGGCAGCCCGCCGCAAAGCCTGTAGCGTTCCGGCGCCTCTGAACAGGGCCGGATTCCCGCCCGCGCAGACGAATAGGATATCAGTAGGCTCCATCGCTGTGATGGCCGCGTCGACGTTGAACGAGATCCCATTAGACGCCATCGCCTCACGTCCGGCCGGCGAATAATGCTTCCACTCGTACAGGGTCTTTCCAGAGAGGCGGTTGGCCGCGCGGAACGGTTCGATAACCGGCGCATAGGACATTAGCGCGAACCCGTCGATCATCAGGTAGCCAAGCCGGATTGGTCTTCGCGATTTGTCGATCTGGGGCATGATAATGTCGTTCTCAGGCATGAAATCTTTCGTATCAGCAGTTAGTCAGGCCCTCAACCATGACCAAACGCTATTCACTCCTTTCACTCGCGCGACAGGCCATTTCCGGCCATCGCGGATGGATGCCCGCGTGGCGCGATGCGACACCGCGCGACCGCTATGACATCGTCGTCATCGGCGGCGGCGGCCACGGGCTCGCGACTGCCTATTACCTTGCCAAGGTGTTTGGCGAGAAGTCGGTGGCGGTGCTTGAAAAGGGCTGGATCGGTGGCGGCAACGCCGGGCGCAACACTACGATCATCCGGTCGAATTATCTGCTGCCCGGCAACATCCCGTTCTACGAACATTCACTCAAGCTTTGGGAAGGGCTGGAGCAGGATCTGAATTACAACGCGATGGTCAGCCAGCGCGGGATCATCAACCTGTTCCATTCCGACGAACAGCGCGATGCCCATGAACGGCGCGGCAACGCCATGCGCCTGCACGGGGTCGACGCCGAACTTCTCGATGCGGATGCGGTGCGGAAAATGGCGCCTTTCCTTGATTTCGATAACGCGCGTTTCCCGATCTTTGGCGGGCTCCGGCAAAAACGGGCTGGCACGGCGCGCCACGATGCGGTCGTCTGGGGTTTCGCGAGGGGGGCTTCTGCACGAGGCGTTGACATCATCCAGAACTGCGAAGTGACGGGCATGGTGCGCGACGCCAGCGGGCGCGTCGTGGCGCTCGACACTACGCGGGGCCGCATTGGTGCCGGCAAGGTGGGCATGGCGGTGGCGGGCAACAGCTCTCGCGTGGCGGCGCTTGCGGATCTTCGCCTTCCGATCGAGAGCCACGTACTACAGGCGTTCGTCAGCGAAGGTCTGAAGCCGGTTATCCCCGGCGTGATCACGTTCGGGGCCGGCCATTTCTACATAAGCCAGTCGGACAAGGGCGGGCTGGTCTTTGGTGGCGATCTCGACGGCTACAAGAGCTACGCCCAACGCGGCAACCTGCCCATCGTCGAAGACGTTTGCGAAGAGGCGATGGCCCTGATGCCCATGATCGGCCGTGCCCGGCTTCTGCGCTCTTGGGGCGGCATCATGGATATGACGATGGACGGATCGCCCATCATGGATCGCACGCCGGTGCCGGGCCTCTATCTCAACGGCGGTTGGTGTTACGGCGGCTTCAAGGCGACGCCCGCCTCGGGCTGGTGCTTCGCTCACCTCCTTTCCCGCGACGAGCCTCATCCCGTGGCCGCCAGCTATCGGCTCGATCGTTTCGCGACGGGCCGACTTATCGACGAAAAGGGCTCCGGCCCTCAGCCCAACCTGCAGTGAGGGACGCAAGATGATCATCGACTGCCCCCATTGCGGCTCCCGCGACAGCGGCGAATTTTTCATGCGCGGCCAAGCGGCCGGACCGCGCCCCGAATACGCCGACGGTCAGGACGCTTTCGCGGTCTACGTCTACGACCGGACGAACCTTGCCGGGATGCAGCGCGAGCATTGGTATCATGCTGCCGGCTGCCGCTCGTGGCTCGTCGTGGAGCGTGATACGCGCAGCCACGTCGTCGGATCGGTTGCTATTGCCGGAAAAGCCGTGGCATGACGCGCAAATCGCAAGGCGGTTTGGTCGACCGCGCGCTCCCCATCAGCTTTACTTTCAATGGTCGCCCGATGCAGGGGTATTCCGGCGACACGCTCGCTTCGGCCCTGATCGCGAACGGCGTGAAGATCGTTGGCCGCTCTTTCAAATATCATCGCCCACGCGGCATCCTGACCGATGGAGCGGACGAGCCCAACGCGCTCTTGACCCTGCACCGCGGCGCCCGCGCATTGCCCAACAGCAAGGCGCCGATGGTCGAACTGGTCGAGGGGTTGGAGGCATTCAGCCAGAACTGCTGGCCGAGCCCGCGCTTCGATCTCATGGCGATAAACGGCCTATTTTCGCCGATCTTCGTGGCGGGCTTCTATTACAAGACCTTCATGTGGCCGGCAGCGTTCTGGGAGCGCGTTTACGAGCCGCTGATTCGGCGCGCGGCGGGTCTGGGCAAGCTGAGCGACAGGCCCGATCCCGACACTTACGATCGCAGCCACGCCTTTGCCGACGTTTTGGTTGTCGGGGCCGGTGCCGCCGGGCTGACGGCGGCGCTGGCGGCGGCCCGACTTGGTAAGCGGGTCATTCTTGTCGATCAGGATTCCCGGCCAGGTGGCCGCCTGTTGGCAGAGCGCTGCGAGATCGATGGCAGGGCGGGTGCGGAATGGGCCTCCGCAGCGATCGCTGAACTGGCGGAGCATGACAAGGTCACGGTGCTGACACGCACCGCGCTGTTCGGAGCCTACGATGGGCGCAGTTATGGCGCGGTGGAGCAGGTCAGCGAGCATTTGCCCGATCCTGCAAGCGGCATGCCCCGCCAGCGTTACTGGAAAATCGTGGCCGAACAGGCGATCTTTGCCACTGGTGCGACCGAACGCCCCATCGCGTTCACAGGCAACGACCGGCCCGGCGTCATGATGGCATCGGCGGTCCAGACTTACGTCAATCGCTTCGCAGCCTTGCCTGGGCGTCGGGCCGCCGTCTTCACCCAATGCGACAGCGGCTACGCGGTCGCCGCCGACCTCGCTGCCGCGGGCGTAGAGGTAGTTGCCATCATCGATCCGCGTTCAGGCGACAAACCCGGTGTCGATGCGACCGCTGCAGTTATCCATGGCGAAGTCGTCGGGACCCATGGCAAGTGCCTTAAAACGATCACCGTTCGTAATATGGACGGTAAAACGGAAAAGCTGAAAGTCGATCTGCTCGCGGTTGCAGGCGGATGGAACCCGAACATCGGCTTCGCCAGCCATCTCGGTCAGCGTCCGGCATGGTCGGAACCATTGCAAGCCTTCGTACAGGACACGCCGCCGGACGGCATGCATTTCGTCGGCGCGGCGGCAGGCCGCTATTGTGTCAGCGCTGCCATCGACGATGCGCGCGGCAAGGTTGCTGCTCTGTTTGGGCGGGAAGGCGAAGTTGCGGCAATATTCGAAGAACCGAGCCTTGCCCCACCATTGGTGGTGTCGGGCTGCGACAAGAAGGCTTTCGTCGATTTTCAGCACGACGTCACGGTTTCCGACGTCGTTCTGGCAGAGCAGGAAGGTTACGCCTCCGTCGAGCATCTTAAGCGGTACACTACGCTGGGCATGGCGACGGACCAGGGAAAGATCGGGCAGGTGCTTGGCCATGCCCTTCTCGCTCGGCAGCAGGGCAAGGGCATTGCCGCCGTGGGCACCATCGCTGCGAGACCGCCGCACACGCCGGTTTGCATAGGCGCACTTGCCGGCATCCATCGCGGGGAGCACCTGAAGCCCACGCGGCTGACCCCCACGCACGACTGGGCCGCATCGCAGGGCGCCAGTTTCGTCAACGCCGGGCTGTGGAAGCGGGCGCAATGGTACACGCGCCCCGGTGACGCCGACTGGATCGACAGCGCAGTGCGCGAAGCAAAGGCGGTGCGATCGGCGGTCGGCATCTGCGACGTTTCCACCCTCGGCAAGATCGAGGTCGCGGGACCCGATGCAGCCCTGCTGCTCGACCGGCTCTACTGCAACGCGATGGCCAGCCTTGCCGCCGGCAAGGTCCGCTACGGCGTGATGCTGCGCGAGGACGGCTTCGTGTTCGACGACGGCACTGTCGCCCGCATCGCCGACGATCGCTTCGTCATCTCCACCACCACCGCCAATGCCGTCGCGGTGATGCGGCACATCGATTACGCGCTTCAGGTTATCTGGCCCGATCTCGATGCGAAGGCGTGCTCGGTCACGGAGAACTGGGCACAGGTCGCGGTGGCAGGACCGAACTCGCGCGCGCTGCTGCAACGCCTGTTACCCGACATCGACCTTTCCAATTCGGCCTTCCCGTTCATGGGCGCGCTCGAAGGGCGCTGGTCCGGTGCGCCGATGCGGCTTTTCCGCATCTCGTTTTCCGGCGAGCTTGCTTACGAAATCGCCGTGCCGACGGGCCTCGGCGATGCCTTGATGCGCATGCTTACCGAACTCGGCAGCGACCTTGGCTGCACGCCATATGGACTGGAGGCGCTGGGCATTCTGCGAATCGAAAAAGGCCATGCCGCGGGCGGCGAACTCAACGGTCAGGTCACGGCCGGTGATCTGGGTCTTGGCCGGATGGTGTCGAAGAAGAAAGACTTCATTGGCCGCGCACTCGCCGAACGACCTGCCCTGGCCCATTCCGACCGACAGGTGCTTGTCGGGCTAGCCCCGGTCGACCCCTCACATAGGGTTACGGGAGGATCGCACATCCTGCCGGTCGGCGTGCCGGTTTCAGCGGTGCATGACGCAGGCCACGTCACGTCGGTCGCTTTCTCTCCGACCAAAGGGCGCTGGATCGCGCTCGGCCTTCTGGCGCGGGGCGCAGACCGCATCGGCGAGGTCGTCAATGTCGTTTCGCCGGTGCGCGAGACCAGCATGGAGATGATCGTATCGAGTCCCGTATTCGTCGATCCGGAAGGGGAGAGATTGCGTGGATAATCGAATGATCGGAGCCTTCGGCCAATACATCGCATCCCTGCCGAACGCGGTGCTCCCGTCCCTCGCGGTCACCGAATGGGTCGACGTTTCGGCACTTGCCGTCATGGCGTCGGCCTCTTTTGCTCAACAGGCTGGAACGCAGCTTGCCGATCTACCCGATGGCACGCACGTCCTGCATACCGGCATCGGGCACTGGCTCGTGCTGGGTCAGGCTTCCGATCTCAACAGTCTCCCTTCTCGCCTCGACGGTCTTGCTACCTTGTTCGACCAGTCAGCTGGTTTCGGCATCCTCATCCTCGACGGGCGGGATGCAATTCGGCTGCTACAAAAAGGCATCTTCGTCGATCTTTCGCGAGCATTCGACAGCGACACCAGCTGCGTTGTGAGCGTGATCGCCCATGTTCCGGTCACCGTGTGGCGCATCGCAAGCGACCGTTTCGGAGTCGCCGTGCCACGCAGCTACGCCGGCAGCTTCTGGCACTGGCTAGAAGCCAGCGCAGCAGCCGATGCGATCCCGCTCAGCACCCTTGGCTGAAACCCGCTCAACGTTTCGGAAAAGATGACAGAATGACTGAAAAATACGTTCTCACCATGTCGTGCGGTAATCGACGTGGCATCGTCTCACGCATTTCCGCTGCCATCTTCCATCGCGACGGCGACATCGTCGAAGCGGACCAGTTCGACGATCCCGAAACCGGGCTGTTTTTCATGCGGGTGGTCTTCTCGCTCCCCACCGCGATGGGCGAACCGCTCGGCCAGGACATGACGATCATTGCCCGTGATCTCGACATGCAGTGGCAGCTTCACCGTATGAGCGTGAAGAAGCGCGTGCTGCTGATGGTATCGAAGTTCGATCATTGCCTCGTCGATCTCCTCTATCGCTGGCGGATCGGCGAACTGCACATGGACATCACCGGCATCGTGTCGAATCATCCGCGCGATTGCTTCGGCGCCGATTTCGGCGACATCCCGTTCCATCACCTGCCGGTGACCAAGGAAACCAAGGCGGAGCAGGAAGCCGCGGTTCGCATTTTGGTTGATGAGACGCGTTCCGACCTAGTCGTGCTGGCCCGCTACATGCAGATTCTGTCGGACGAGATGACCGTCTTCCTGAGCGGTCGCTGCATCAATATCCATCACTCTTTCCTGCCCGGCTTCAAGGGTGCGAAACCCTATCACCAAGCACATCGGCGGGGCGTGAAGCTCATCGGCGCCACGGCGCACTACGTCACCTCCGACCTCGACGAAGGGCCCATCATCGAACAGGACGTGGAGCGTATCAGCCACAGCGACCGCCCCGACGATCTCGTCCGCAAGGGCCGCGACATCGAACGCCGCGTGCTGGCACGCGCTATCGGTTTTCACCTCGAAGGTCGCGCGCTGATGAACGGCGGAACGACGGTCGTTTTCCGGGATTGATGCGGTGGCAGCCGATGTCATCGATGGCACCGCCTTTGCTCGCGGCCTAACTAAAGACCTGACCGAACAGGTTGCGGGATTGGCGGAGCGGGGCGTCGTCCCGCAGCTTGCGGTCATCCTCGTCGGCGAAGATCCGGCTAGCCAGACTTATGTGCGTAGCAAGATCCGCGCCGCCCGGTCGATCGGCATTCGCTCGGTCGAACATCGACTGGACGCGGCTACCACGCAAGGCGATCTGCTCTCACTCATCGATCGGCTTAACGCCGATGCGGAGACCGACGGCATTCTTATCCAGCTGCCACTCCCTCCGCAAATCAACATTGCGCAGGTCATCCGCGCAATCGACCCGGCCAAGGACGTGGATGGGTTCCACCCCACCAATGTCGGCCAGAGGGTGACGGGCAGTGGCGGCATTGTCCCTTGCACTCCGAAGGGCGTGATGCTGCTGATCGGCTCCGTTGCGGCCAACGTGGAAGGCCTCGATGCTCTCGTCATCGGCGCGTCGAACATCGTAGGCAAGCCTATGGCGGACCTGCTGCTGGCGGCCGGGTGTACCGTGACTACTGCCCACATCAAGACGGTCGGTCTACCCGACATCTGCCGCCGCGCCGACATTGTTGTCGTAGCTGTGGGGAAGGCCGGGCTGGTCAAGGCTGACTGGATCAAGCCGGGTGCGATCGTCATCGACGTCGGCATCAACCGCGCGATTTCGCCTTGTGGGAAAAGCAGTCTGGTTGGTGACGTCGCCTTTAATGAAGCGGTCGAAGTGGCCGGCGCGATTACTCCGGTTCCAGGCGGCGTCGGACCGATGACTATAGCGTGCCTGATGATCAACACTGTTCAGGCCGCCCTGGAGCGGCGCGGCATCGTGATTGCTAGCGCCCTGATTGCTACTCGTTGAAGAAGTCGACCTCGGTCTGGGGTACAAGCCTGGGTCTTTCGTGGCGGAGCAGGAGGTGCAGTTTCGCCGTCTGCTCAAGCTCCTCGATCGCATAACCCGCTTCCAGAAGCGTGTCCCCGGCGACCACTGGCCCGTGATTGGCGAGCAGAATGGCCGAATAGACGCCACCCAGATCCGCGACTGCGTCGCCCATCGCCGGATCGCCCGGTCGGAAATAGGGCAGGATCGCCGTCCGTCCTACCTTCATCAATTGGTATGCCGTCAAAGGCGGAAGCGCGTCTGCGGGATCTAGATCCGGCAACATCGAGACCGCCACGCTGTGCGTGGAATGCAAGTGCACAACTGCGCCGCTGCCCCTGCGCGTACGATAGAGCGCAGCGTGGAGGGCCACTTCCTTTGTCGGTAGAGGACCTTCAAGGTGGCGACCGGTGGCGTCGAGATGTGCAAGGCAGGTCGGATCGAGAATGCCGAGCGACACGTTCGTGGGGGTCACAAGGAAGCTGCCGTCATCCAGCCTGACACTGAGGTTGCCCGACGCACCGTGGGTATAGCCGCGCTCGAAAAGCGAACGGCCCAGGTCGCAAATCGCTTCCCTCAGCTGACTTTCGGTCATGTGGTCGGCTCCATTGCGGCAACTGCCTCGTGCAAGAAGTTCTCAGACCCGAAGTTGCCCGACTTGAGTGCGAATGTCTGCGTTTCGTTGGCCAGCAGAGGTACGCCGGGTGCGATCATCCTGCCGACCTGCAGCGGCCCCGGTTGCAGCGCTTCGACCACTCCGCCCGAAGTCTCGCCGCCGGCAACCACAAACTTTGCGATGCCGCGTGCCGCCGCCCTCGTCGCAAGTTCGGCCAATAGCTCCTCTACTGCCAAGGCCGCGCGATTGCCGCCATTTGCTTCGATGAAGGTCCGCGACAGTTCTGGCGGTGCCGTCGAATAGGCGAGTGGACTATCTGCGGCGTTGCGGACGAGAAATTCATCGACTTCCTCCAGCACGGGATACCCGTGGAGTAGTCGTTCGACATCGACGGCGATAGCGGGACGCGATGCACGATAGGCGGCGACTTGCGCGTTCGATGCCACCGAACAGCTTCCCGAAAGGATCAAGGTCGGACCGTGGCGGGACAGCGCAGGCACCGGCGTATCGCCGATCTGGCCACGCGCACGGAAATTGGCGGGAAGGCCCATGCCGATGGCCGAACCGCCGGTGACCAGCGGTGCATCGGCGACAGCGCGGGCAATGATACGCAGGTCCTGATCCGACACGGCATCGACGACGACGAGTCCGCGCGCCATGGCAAGGTCGTCGGCCAGTCCGGCAGACCGCACGCGTTGGAGCGGAATGTGCGCCACGGCAAGCGAGGTTTGCGGAGCGAGCCATCGGCGCAGGTCACTGTCGGTCATCGGAGTCAGCGGATGATCGCGCATGCCGCTTTCGGCTAAAGGCACGTCGCCGACGAAGAGGTTGCCCTGATAGACCGTACGGCCGTTTGCGGGGAATGAGGGGCACACGATTGCGGTCTCGACGCCGAGCCGGGCGGCAAGCGCTTCGGCGACGGGGCCGATGTTACCCCTCGGCGTCGAATCGAAAGTCGAGCAGTATTTGAAGACGATCTGGCTGCACCCGGCTTGCAGCAGCAGTTCCAGCGCGGCCAGCGATTGCTGAACCGCGACTTCGACCGGGAGCGAGCGCGTTTTCAGCGCGACGACACCCGCCTCACAGGACCGGCTGCCGATATCATCGACGCTGGTGAAAAGGCTTGTCCGCATGCCCTCTGCAGCGATCAGCCCGGCGATGTCGCCCGCGCCGGTAAAGTCGTCTGCAATGCAGCCCAGGATCATGCCGCATACTCCGGAAACAGACGATCGATCACTCCAAGCAGTGCATCGGGGGCTTCGAGAGGGACATAATGCCCCACACCCTCAAGAACCGTCAGGCTTGAGCCGGGGGCGGCAGCGGCCTGCTCGTAACGATTGCGCGGGCAAAGGCCGTCATCCGAGCCGGCGATCACGTGGATGGGTACGGGCGGGTTCTCCACCATGGTGCGCAAGTCGGGGCGGCTGATGTTCATCTCGGTCTGCTGCTCATGTCGGTCGTGGCCGATCGCCTCTGCCATTTTCACGATCAGGGACCGCACCGCCGGATCGTACCTGCGCTCCCGCCCGATTATGTGATCCCAATCGTCGGCGAAGAGCGCGGCAAAGCCCTCTTCCCGCGCCCGCGCGACCCGTTCGCGTCGCTTGGCTGCATTTTCCGGCGCATCGGGAAAGGCGTTGCCGCTGATTAGGACGATGCCGCTGAACCGATCAGGCGCAAGCCGGGCCAATTCGAGCAGAACCCATGATCCTAGCGAAAACGCAATGCCGAGCGTGCCGGGTGGGATCGCCTCGACCATATTTAGTGCTGCAATCCGGGCATCGCCGAGTGCCGAATGGTCGAGGACCTTTGAGTTCTGAAATCGGTGCGGCAGGCAGCCGAAAACCCGATCGTCGCACAAGGTGCCCGCGAGAAAGACGGCGCTTTTGGTCACCGCCGCGTGGCCTTTACCGCATCCGCCATTGTGGCGCGCAGCAAGGCCGCGTCGTTGCCGGGAGTGACAAGATCGAAGCCCTGTGCAACGCGCATCGCCGCGGCGGTACCGTTGCTGCAGAAAATGCCGCTGATGAGCCCGCGGACATTTGTTGCGGCGCGAACGTGCTCGATCGCTTCCGCCACCGGGCCGTCCTCAGGTTCGTTTAGCGGGCGGTGGCCTAAGGCGAGGCCAAGATCGTTAGGCCCGACATAAATGCCATCCAGTCCCTCAACGTCAAGGATCGTGTCGAGGTTATCGAGCCCTTCGCGCGTCTCGATCATCGCAAGGACGAGGATTTCGTCGTTGGCATGATCGAGGTAGTCCGCGCCGCCGTAAAGCATCCCGCGTGCCGGGCCGAACGAGCGTACCCCTTTCGGTGGATACCGGCACGCGGCAACGAGCCTCGCCGCGTCGTCGGCTGTCGAGATCATTGGACATATGACGCCGTAACTGCCCGCGTCGAGAAATCGCATGATTTCCGCCGGGGCGAGACCGGAGGGGCGAACCATCGGGATCGCCGGCGTGCTCGACACCGCCTGCAGCATCGCGATGGCGGTGTCGAAACCGATCATGCCGTGCTGGCAGTCGATGGTGGCGGCGTCGAAGCCCTGATGCGCGATCGCTTCGGCGGCATAAGGCGCGCCGATGGAAAGCCATGCGTTGACGATGGGTTTGCCCTCGGCCTTCAGCCTGCGAAGCGTGTTGGGGCGCATGTCAGGCGGCCGGCAACAGGTGCGCGGGCGCAAGATTGCCGTTGGGATCGCGACCAACGCCCGCGTCCCTGGCCTCTGCCACGATTTCGTTCGACCATTCGATCTCCGGACGGGCATCGCCGGCCGTGGTAAGCGTAAAGAGTGCTTCTTCGTCACCTGACGAGCGGAAAGTGCGCCAGGTGTTCGCCGGCACCGAGAAGGTCGACCAAGGCTCGGCAAGGGCGCGGGTCGCGTTTTCGCCTTCACCTAGTTCGATCTCCAGCTTGCCCTTGCGGACAATCACTACCTGCTTGGGCGCGATGCGATAAGCGCCGATCTTATTACCAACAGGAAGGCGGACATATTCGAGCATGAAGCCGTGCGGGTCCGAAATAGGGGCAACCGCGTTGCGATCTTCGGTCATGCCCGCCCCAATCACCGGTGCCACGAACGAGGCGTGGCCGGCCAACACGCTGTCGAGCAGGGCGGCGGGCGACCACGCGAGGTCGTCGAAACGGACGACGCGGCGAGCCATCTCCTCAGGCGTGGCCCGCCGCATCGCTGCGATATCGCTGGGGCTCAACGGCTGGATCAGTTCCGCATCATCGGGTTTCGCCGCACCTGTCGCAGTATCGACCATCATGTTGTCGCGGGTGAGGTAAAGGCCCTGTTCGGCCGCTGTCTCAAGTATCGACGGGTGCCATACGACCCCACCGCTGTCGTCGCGACCGAGCAGGGTAAAGATCCAGCTATCGTCGGGTCCGGTATTTGTGAAGCCGCGAAACATCCAGGTCGGCATCGACAGGACGTCGCCCGCGCGTCCGGTGATTTCGCCGTCCCTGCCCTCCGGACCCCAACGAAAGAGCCATTCGCCGCGATAGATCATGAAGACTTCGGCGGTGTAATGCATGTGCAGGTTATTGGTGACGCCATGCGGCATGGCTGCGACACCGAGCGCGAAGCCGTGCGGTTCGGTGAGGTTGACGAACTGTTCGTTCGACTGCGTCACCCCGGCCCCGATGATCGAATAGTTCACCTTTCGATCGGAGCCGGGAATCTTGCAGTCGATGAAGGCCAGCGTGCACGGGACCAGATCTTCGTAACGGATCAGGCGGTCGGTCGCGGCGAAATGGGTATCAGGCATCGGGATCCAGCTTTCAGAATACACTTGCGGAAGCCGGACCGGCATATCAGTGCATCCGAATGCAATCAATAGGGTGATTTCCGATGATTTTCGATGCGCGATTTTGCATCGGCTTTGCTATGGATCGCGGATGACCAAAACTCGAACCGCCGTACACCACGACGCATCTTCTTCGTCCGGAGACCCGCAAGCCATTGGCCGGATGGTCACTTCCTACGATGTTGCGAAACTGGCGGGGGTGTCGCAGTCTGCGGTTTCTCGCTGTTTCACACCGGGCAAGAGTGTTTCCGAGCGCATGCGTACCAAGATCATGCGCGCGGCAGATGAACTCGGCTACCAGCCCAACGCCATTGCTCGTATGCTCATCACCAAGCGTTCAAACCTTATCGCTGTCATCGTTTCGAACCTTAGCGTGAATCCCGACTTCGCCTCAATCCTGAGTCAGCATATGATTGAGCGAGGGCTCAACCTGCTGTTCTTCACGCTCGACCAAGACGCTGATGCCGACAGGGCGATCCAACAACTTTGGCAGTACCGGGTGGATGGCGTGATCTCGGCGGCGGAGCTTTCGGTCGAGCAGATCGGTGTGCTTCGAGAGCGCGGCATTCCCCTGGTTTTTATCAATAGATTATATGATGTTATGGGAGCCAATAGCGTCGGCTGCGATCACGCGGAGGGGGAGGGCTGGCTGATCGAGAAGCTGGTCAGTGCCGGACATTCGCGGTTCGGGATTGTGGCCGGACCCGAAGCATCCGTCGTCAGCCGGATGCGCCTGCGCGGTGCGCTCGACAAGTTGGCGGCACTTGGCTGCGCTGCGCCGCAGGTCGTGCACAGCGACTTCACCTACGCTGGCGGGCGCGAGGCTATGCGCGGTCTGTGCGGCGGCAAGAAGCGTCCCGATGCCATTGTCTGCGCAAACGATCTGATGGCGATCGGTTGCATCGACGAGGCGCGGCTCGCCCTTTCCCTCAAGGTTCCAGACGATGTTTCGGTCGTCGGCTTCGACGGTTACGCGCCGGGTCAGTGGGGCGGCTATCAGCTTACCACCGTGCGCCAGCCCGTCGCATCGATGGTCAAGGCGGCCGTCGACATGCTCGTCGCTCGAATCGAGGAGCCTTCGATGGCGACCGAAAAGCGCGTGTTCTCCGGCGAATTGGTCGAAGGCAGCAGCGCCCGCATAGATTAGGCTTGACCAAAATCTGCATCCGCTTAGCATTGGGATGCAAAATTTGTGAAAGATCCTTATGCAAAAATTCGATCCTCTCGCCGATCTTGATCCGGCTGCCTACGCTCCGTTCCGCGACCCTCGCGATTACATTCTAAGCTGGACAGACCAGATCTGGATCGAAAAGGGCCTTGGCCGGCTGGGCGAACACTATGCCGACGATATCAAGGTCCATACCGCCTATGGCGAGACATATGATTTCGAGCATGTCCTGACGAACAGCGTCCAGAAAATGAGCGCCTTTCCAAATGGCGGTGGCGGTTCTGGCGAAGATGTCGTGTGGGAACAGCGCGGGCCGATGGGCTTCATCAGTTCGCACCGTGTGCTCAAGACCGGGACCAATCTCGGTCACTGGACATACGGCCCGCCGACCGGGCGCAACTGGATCTCGCGTACGATTGCCCACTGCGTCGTGCAGGATGGCAAGGTTGTCGAAGAGTGGCTGGTGCGTGACGAATACGCCGTGCTCCAGTCGCTTGGCATCGATCCGGAGCAAGTCGCGGCCGACATGGTGCGCGCATCGCCCGTGACGGGTGAAACGCTCGCGATCACCGACGACACGCCAGCCTTCGCCGGTAGTTACCCAGAGCCTGCGAAGGAAGGGATTTCGGGCAAGCGGCCCGATCGTTTTCAGCCTGAATGCGACACCATTGTGGCGATGTATAACGAGGTATGGAACCGCAAGCGTTTCGACCGAGTGTCGGCGTACTGCGATTCCAAGGTCGTTTGCCACACTGTCCGCATGCATCGCGCACAGGGGATCGACGGCTACCAGCAGCAGATCATCGACCTCTTGGCCGCGTTCCCCGACGGCCGGATTGAGGTGCGCGACCTGGTCGTGTGCCAGTCGGACGAATTGGGTATGCGCATCGCCGCGATATGGACACTGCACGGCACATACAGCGGCGTTCCGCTCTATGGCCCGACGACGGGCAAGCCAGTGAAGATCATGGGGGCGGCCCACTTCGAGATGAAAGACGGCAAGATTCTGCGCGAATGGCGCCTCTTCGACGAGATCGCCGTGATGGCCCAGATCATCGGTGCCCGCCCCGCCGCCGCATGACGCAGCAGACTGGATAAAGTGCAGGGGGGGTGGCCGCAGGGCCAGCCCCTTTTCATTTGTAGTCGACGGGAAAGGTGCGTGGTGCTCGACTGGCATATGCCTTGCACCCTGAGCTAATCGGCCATGGCGGCCGCGGCAAGGCTGTCCAATCTGCGACCTCGCCAGCCTGTAATTCAGCGAACGCGACTGGCCTCGCGTAAATGAAAAAGGGAGGCGATCCGCTCGGACCGCCTCCCTTTTGTATTGCCACTCCTGCGCCGGGCGTCGGGCCGTCGCCCTGTCCGACGCAGGGGTGTCGAGGGACCTTAGAACGTGATCCGGGTGCGCACGCCATAGTTGCGAGGCATGCCCCAGTTGGCCTGCTGCAAGCCGTCGCCGCCCGTCTGCGTACGCTGGTTCAGCATCTCGTCCTCGATGTTCTCGACGAAGAATTCGAGGCCATAGCGGCTTTCGTAGTCTGACAGGGCAAGGCGCACGTCGGTCTGCGTGAAGCTCGGCTGGTAACCCGACAGGTCGAACGGCAGGCCGCCATGGGCGAAGTAGCTGCTCGAATAGCGCATCTGCGCCTGCGGCGTCAGGTAACCGAAGCCGACGTCGATGTCGTAGCTGGTCCCGAAAGTGAAGCTGAACTTCGGGGTGTAGGGCGGACGATAACCCGACAGGTCGATGAAGCGGCTGGCCGGGACTGCGCCGTTGAGCACCTGGAAGCCGCCTGGCAGGTTCATGCCGAACTTGCCGTACTTGGCATCGAGCAGGGCCGCACCGAACGAGATCTTCCAGCTGTCGACCGGCAAGAGCGCGCCGGTGACTTCGACGCCCTTTGCGTTCAGGACGCCTCCGTTCGACGACATCGTGATGAACGATCCGGGGTTGGCGGGGTTCGCTACCTGGAAAGTGGTCGCCAGATCCGAATAGCGCGCCTTGAACAGTGCGATGTTCAGTTCCGCGCGACGATCCCAGAAGCGGGACTTGAGACCGAGTTCGAAAGAACGGGACTTCTGCGGCTGCGTGACCGTGCCGTTCTGGTTCATCGCGCCCGACAGGAAGCCGGTCGAGGCGGTGAAATAAGCCATGACGTCGTCGGCCACGTCATATTCGGTGCCCGCACGCCAGGTCACGTTCTCGAACGTGGCGCGCACGTCGCTTTTCGCAGTCGCGGTCGACCAGTCGAACGGAAATACTTCCCGCGGGTCGGTCGGCGGGCTGTTCGGGGTCAGGTCGCCGACATAGACCGCATTGCCGTTCTTCGCGTGCTTGCGCTCGTTGTTGTAACGCACGCCGCCGATGACGCGCCATTCAGGCATCACGGCAAAGGTCAGTTCGCCAAATGCACCAAGGTAGCGCGAATTGATCATCTGCGTGGTGTTCGACATGCTGTTGATCACGTTGTCGAGCGAGAGCAGCGGCGTGCCGGTCAGAACAGGCAGCGTCACACCGTTGGTCGACGTGGCAGTCGGCCGGGCGGCGAGATTGTCCTGCGTGTGGCGCAGCGAGGAATATGAGAAAAACAACTCGTCATAGGAAGCATAACCGCCCACCGTCATGCTGAGTGGGCCATCCCACTGCGAGATCAGCTGCAATTCCTGCGTATAGGACTTGTTGTTTTCTTCCACCCATTCGCGTGCGTTGGGATTGGAGCTATAGTCGGCGTCGTTGCCGAGCAGCGACGTATATTCTGTATAGGAACTGATCGAGCGCAGCTGCATGGTGCCAAGGCCGGCAGTCACGTCGAGCGTTGCATTGGTTTCGCGCAGGCTGTCGTTGTTGACGAAGTCGCGCGACACGGTGCGACGGTCCTTGTTCGACATGCCGGGCTGGCCGTCGAGCATGTCGAAATCGACCGTTCCGCCCGAACCGCGACGCGGATTCTGGCAATCGAATTCAGGACCGAAGGGGTCGGTCAGGCCGTTCGGCTGCACGGTGCGGCAAGCGCCGTTGATGGCGAACATGCCGGCCGGATTGCCCTTTTCCGAAATTGAGGACACGCGCAGGATGACGTCGAGATCGCTGCTCGGCTTGTAGCGGGCCGAACCGCGGACCGAGAAGGTGTCCGCAATGCCGAGATTGCGGCCTTCAAGGTTCTTGACCCAGCCGTCGCTGTTGTCGGTCATTACCGCAACCCGCACGCCGAAGCTGTCGGAGATGCCGGCATTGGCGAACATCTCGTTGCGGAACTGGTTGAAGCGGCTGAACCGGCTGTCGATCCCGCCCGAGATGCCCGGAATCGAGAGGTCGGGTGCCTTGGTGTAGAGGTTGATCGCGCCGCCGAGCGTGTTGCGGCCATAGAGCGTACCCTGCGGCCCGCGCAGCACTTCGACGCGTTCCACGTCGAAGAAAGCGCGTGTCTGTTGCGAGGCGCGGGGCTTGTAGACGCCGTCGACGAAGACACCGACGATCGAAGAGTTGTCCCCGAAAGTGCTGTTCGAGTTGGCACCGCGGAGAGCGATCTTCGCGTCGTTGCCGCCTTTGGCGAAAACCAGGCCGGGGGCCATCTGTTCGAGCCGCGACACATCGTTGATGCCGGCCTTTGCGAGATCTTCGCCGGTCAGGGCCTGCACGCTGGCGCTGACATCTTGAAGATTTTGCGCCCGCTTGTTCGCGGTAACAACGATTTCGGTCAGACCCTCGCTTGGGGCGCCGTCATCGGGAGCGGGTGCTTCCTGTGCAAGTGCCATTACCGGCAGGAGCGCCGTTAGAATAGCGATGCTGGCAGTGCTGTTCCGGAAATTTCTGCGGCTCATGAAGGTGGTCCCCTGTTCGGATTATCTGCGGGCATTGCAATGCCTCGGACTCAGAATGTACTCCGAATGCAAAAATGAGCAATCAAAAAAAATTACGCGAAATCAAGATATTAGATTTTATCATTGAATTTATCGGCGTAATTTATGTGCTATTCTGATAATATGATTGCATCCCATTTCAATCGTTGGCAATCACCGTGACAGCCCCCGATAAAGTCGTAAGGATAGACGGATGCAGCGCGCGGAAGACATGAGCATAGGCCGCAGGATCGGAGCACTCGCTTTCCTGGCAACGGCTTATATCCTCTACAGTTGGTCGTGGAATACCGTCGACGTCTTGCGCCCGTACATCGCGGACGACTTGGACCTCTCCCTCACGCAGGCAGGCTCGCTTTACAGCGCGCAGGCGCTGGGCGCGCTTGCCGGCGCCGTGATCAATGGCCAGCTGGCGGACCGGTTCGGCCGCCGTAACGCGTTGATGGCGGTGATGGTGGGATTTGGCACGATGCTTGTGCTCGGCACGCTGGTCACGAGCTATATGCAGGTGCTGGGCCAGCGTTTCCTTCTCGGTTATTTCACCGGGTCGATGTATCCGATCACGGTCGGCATCTACGCATCCTTGTTCGGCCCGGCTGTGCGTGGTCGGGTGGCGTCGGTGATCATGGGGTCGTCATACCTCGCGGTATCGCTTCTTGGCTTCGCTTCCGCGACCGTATTCTCGTTAGGATATGACTGGCACCTCCTGCTCTGGGTCGGGGTCATTCCAATCGTGATGGCAGCGTTCGCGCCGCTAGTCGTGCCGAACGACCGGAAAATGATCGCCCACGGGGCGGCGGCGCATGACGAGCAACGGGCTAGCGGATTTCCGATCAAGGAGCTTTTCTCTCCCGCCCTGCGCAAGCGGACGATCATGTTGACCCTTGTCTCGGGTCTCAACTTCTTTGCATATCAAGCGTTCACGGGGTGGGCGACGACATATCTGCGCGACGAACGCGGATGGAGCGATAGCGCCATCGGAGTATCGGTATCGTGGATGTTTGCCGGTAGTCTTCTTGGCGGTTTTTTCTGGGGATGGGTCGGCGACAGGTTTGGTCGGCGGTCAGCGGCAATCGGCTTCTTCGTGACCGCGGCGCTTATCCTTGTCTATCTCTACGCGCCCATTTCGCAGATGGTGCTGAATCTGGTCGCTTTCAGTTATGGCGCATGCTTGGCATGCAGCGTGGTCTGGGGGCCTTGGCTGGCCGAACTCTATCCTCACCACCTGAAGTCGACCGCGGCGTCTATCTTCAACTGGGGGCGAATCGTCAGCTTCGTTGCCCCGCTGATCACCGCGCAGATGGCCGAGGCGTTCGGATTGTCGCTTACCATGACGCTGGCCAGCGTCGTGTTCGCGCTCGCTGCGATTATCTGGATGCGCTTGCCCGAAACGCATCGCTACGTACCATCGCCTCGAGCCGTCGTCGCAGAGGCGGCTATCCAGCCCAGAATATGACCGACCAACCTGTCCGCATCCTTGTGATCGCCATGGGCGGAACCATCGCCATGCGCCAGCGGGACGGTTGGGGCTCAATTCTCGAAGACGGAGCCGACGAACTGATAGCCAGCACGGTGTTGCCTGCAGGCGTCGTTGTCGAGCAGCAAGACCTGACTTTGAAGCCCAGTGCCAGCGTCACGCTGACCGATGTCGCTGCGCTTTGCCGAACAATCGAGAGGTCCGAGGCTGAGGGCATAGCCGGTATCGTCGTCACGCATGGCACCGACACGCTGGAAGAAACCGCCTTCGCCCTGGGCCTGATGTGGCGCGGTAAGATCCCGGTCGTCGTTACCGGTGCGATGCGCAGCGCAGACAGAATCGGAGCGGACGGGCCTGCCAACCTCGCCAATGCCATCCTAGTTGCCAGTCATGCACAGGCGAGACGTTACGGTGTCCTGGTCGTGTTCGGCGACGAGATCCACGCGGGTCCCCTCGTGCGCAAAGTGCACAGCGGGCGGCCACATGCCTTCTCTTCCGAACCCTATGGTCCGCTCGGCCATGTGACCGAAGACGTGGTGCGTTTCGAGATGGCCTCGCTGCTCGAGCTGCCGCACCTGACGCTCGGCGACCGCATTCCGGTCGTGCCTATCCTGCAGGCGGGCCTCGATCTAGAGCCCGAAGCCATCCGCCTGTTCGAGGCGCCCGAGATTGACGCGATAGTTATCAGCGGGGTCGGCGGCGGCCACGTCTCGGCTCGCGCGGCACAGGCGCTGGAGCGGCTAGCTCGCTTGAAACCAGTCGTCATGACCAGCCGGGTGGGTATGGGTCCGACGCTCAAGAACACTTACGCATACGAGGGCGGTGACATTGATCTCGGCAAGCGCGGCATCCTCAACGGCGGGCGATGGCGCCCAACGCAGGCGCGCATCCTGCTGCAGCTGCTGATTAGGCAGGGCAAGCGGCTCGAGCGCCTACCAGTCTGACTGGCATTGTCAAAGGGATGGCGGGGCAGGGGACACTTTGTTAGCCAGAGTGGATGAGCAAGGCCGATAATCCGTTTCGATACTTTCATTCATCGCCGGACATGGTGGTGTCAAAAGGATGGCCGGTCAGAGAACGGCCTGCTAGCCGGACGGGATGAGCAAGGCCGAGAATCCATTCCGATACTTCCATTCGTCACCAGATATCATCCGCATGGTCGTGATGCTGTACGTGCGATATCCGCTGTCGCTCAGGAACGTCGAGGACCTCCTTTTCGAGCGCGGTTACGACCTTTGCCACGAGACGGTTCGGCTGTGGTGGAACAGATTTGGGCCGATGTTTGCGGCCGACATTCGACAGCAGCGCGTCAGTCGAATGAAGGGCTTTCGCCAGTGGCGTTGGCACCTCGACGAGATGTACGTGAAGCTGAACGGCGAGATGGTCTATCTCTGGCGCGCCGTTGATCAAGAGGGTGAAGTCCTGGAGTCCTTCGTCACGAAAAAACGTGACAAATCTGCGGCTTTGACCTTCATGAAGAAAGCATTGAAACGCCACGGGATGGTGGACACCATCGTTACCGATGGCCTGAAATCCTACCCGGCGGCGATGAAGGAACTCGGCAACCAAGACCGTCGCGAGATGGGGAGGTGGCTCAACAATCGAGCCGAGAATTCACATCTGCCTTTCCGGCGACGAGAGCGGGCGATGCAGAGATTTAGGCAGATGAAGTCACTGCAGAAATTCGCCTCGGTCCACGCCTCGATCTCCAACCATTTCAATCAGGAACGCCACCTCATCGATCGACAGACATTCAAAGTACGACGCTCGGCGGCGCTCGCCGAGTGGCAGAAGCTTGCGGCATAACTGATTGAAGGCCTAGCTGCTCTTGCGTCAAGTGGAGAGAAGTTAGCGCCGGACTGACAGCACCGTTTAAGGCGATTTCAGCCGGCTTTCTCCGCGACCCTGTCAGCCACTACGGGATTGCATTTCGGACCCATTCGGGCGTCAGTTCTCCCTGTTATTCCCGCAAAAACAGGGAATCTACTCGCAGCGTGTCACGTCCCGGCGCCGCATTTACCGAAGAGAATGAACCACTTGCATGCGCATAGGCGCCTCCCTGTTTCCGGATAGCAGGGAAGAACGGGGGCAATAGCAGGACCAGAATGCAGATCCTTCGTCAACGATTTCAATGACTTGTGATAAAATCGGGCTTGACAGCGCACTGGGCGATCTGCGAAAAGGCCCTCGCACCTGGCGACCCCGTCAGCCAGGAGCAGCAGCATCCAGGGTCAGTTCCAGGTCCGGAGGCAGCAGGAATGAAGCAGACGTCGTTTTCGGCGCATGCTCTCCGTTCCAGCTGCCGGGCTGGAGTTATACAATGCCCAGGACTGCCTCTGTTCGCAAGCGCACTCGCGTTCTTCTCGATACGTCCAGTGGGTGCTGTCAAAGCAAACGCACCTGATGGAAATTTGATTCGGTTAGGGTAGGGTGCCGCCATGCCCAGACCTCGCAAGCAAGCCAACCCATTCCGGTATTTCAACTCATCGCCTGAAGTGATCCGCATGGCGGTGATGCTGTATGTCCGGTACCCGTTGAGCTTACGCAACGTCGAGGATCTGCTGTTTAAATACGGGATCGACATCTGCCATGAAACGGTGCGGCTGTGGTGGAATCGGTTCGGGCCGATGTTTGCGGCTGATATTCGCAGGCAGCGTGTCAGTAGAATGGAGGGCTTCCGCCAATGGCGGTGGCATCTGGATGAGGTCTTTGTGAAGATCAATGGCGAGCGGCACTACATGTGGCGTGCCGTTGATCACGAGGGCGAAGTGCTCGAAAGCTATGTCACCAAGAAACGGGACAAATCCGCGGCGCTGGCGTTCTTGAAGAAAGCTCTGAAGCGTCATGGCAAGGCTGAAACAATTGTCACGGATGGCCTGAAATCCTACCCTGCCGCCATGAAGGAAATCGGCAACCAGGACTGTCGCGAGATGGGAAGATGGTTGAACAATCGCGCCGAGAATTCGCACCTCCCGTTCCGGCGACGAGAGCGAGCGATGCTGAGATTCAGGCAAATGAAATCGCTACAGAAATTCGCCTCGGTCCATGCCTCCCTTTACAACCATTTTAATTCGGAACGCCATCTCGTCGATCGCCAGACTTACAAGACCCGTCGCTCGGCTGCGTACTCCGAGTGGCAAAATCTCGCGGCATAATGCGGGGGCGCTTAACCCTTTGTGCGCCAGCTGGAGACGAGTTCGCATTGGACTGACACCACCGGGAGGTGTTGTCAGAAGGATTGCACCGTGAGCTGCATGGGGTAGGTCGGGGCTATGCCACGTCCCAGAAAGCCCGCGTCGCCGTTCCGTTATTTTCATTCTTCGCCGGACATCATCCGCATGGTGGTGATGCTGTATGTGCGATATCCGCTGTCCCTTCGGAACGTCGAAGACCTGCTTTTCGAGCGCGGCTACGACCTATGCCACGAGACGGTTCGGCTCTGGTGGAACAGGTTCGGACCGATGTTCGCTGCCGACATCCGGCGCCAGCGGGTCAACCGGATGAAGGGGTTTCGCCAGTGGCGTTGGCACCTCGACGAAATGTACGTGAAGCTGAACGGCGAGATGGTCTATCTGTGGCGCGCGGTTGATCACGAAGGCGAGGTTCTCGAGTCCTACGTTACGAAGAAACGGGATAAATCTGCGGCTTTGGCATTCATGAAGAAGGCGCTGAAACGCCATGGCAAAGCCGAGACAATCGTCACAGATGGGCTGCGTTCCTACCCTGCGGCGATGAAGGAACTCGGCAACGAGGACCGTCGCGAGATGGGGAGGTGGCTCAACAATCGCGCCGAGAATTCGCATCTGCCATTCCGAAGACGAGAGCGGGCGATGCAGCGATTTCGGCGAATGAAGTCGCTACAGAAGTTCGCCTCAGTGCACGCCTCGATCTCCAATCACTTCAACCAGGAACGGCACCTCGTCGATCGACAGACATTCAAGGAACGACGCTCAGCCGCGCTGGCTGAGTGGCAGAACCTTGCGGCATAACTGCGGCAAATCTTGGGTTGTTCTGTGCCAAGTGGAGAGAGGTTAGCGTCGGACTGACACCACCACAGCGCGCCAAGGATGGACCACATGGTCGTTCATTTTCACGTGCATCTCGTCAGGATATCGCCAGTGTCCCGGTCGGGAAGCACCACGGGCTAGAGAGACTTGAGTAGATCAAACACGCGGTGCTTGAAAATGATTCCGGCAGCAAGGTCATCCCCAGAACCTCCGAGACTCGAGGCATGACAGGTCGGCCGGTAGGCGGTCGTTCTGCACCTCGCAGTCCGTCCATCGACCGCCTTGCCATGATGATGCGCTGCTGCTCGCACAAAGCGTGGAATGCGCGCGACACTTAGGGCACAGTGCTCCAATCAATAGATATGCGGTGGGCGTGCCATGAAAGTTGCGGAGTTTCGGAGTGCGGGCGAGCCGCTTGTCATCGTTGATCGGCCGATGCCCAACCCGGGTCCGGGCCAATTGCTGATCCATGTGCATCGATGCGGCATTTGCGGGACCGATCTGCACATGACCGACATCCATAGCTGTTTTAATCCGACGTCAGGCTCGGTGCTTGGTCATGAATTTGCCGGTGAGATTGTGCAGTGCGGGCCTGACAACGAAGATCGTTGGCGCGAAGGCATGCGGATTGCGGCACTGCCGTACATTGGCTGCGGCTACTGCGTTTTCTGTCTCTCGGGCCGCCCCACCCGCTGTGCTTCGGGCGTTAGCCAGGCAAGCGGCGGCGCGATGGGCGGATATTGCGAATATACCGTCGTAAGTGCGATGAATTCGGTCAAGCTGGACGAGGGGATGAGTTGGGAGGAGGGGGCTTTCATCGAACCGATTGCCGTCGGCCTTCACGCCGTCGCCAGATCCGGCATGCGTACGGGCGCCAGAGTGCTCATCCTTGGAGCCGGACCGGTTGGTCTTGCCGCTGCGGCAGCGGCGAAGGTCGCCGGGGCGGCGTTCGTCGGTGTTGCAGCCAGGACCGACCGTCGCGCAAACCTATCGGTCGAGATGGGCGCCGACGAATTCTTCCAGTCGGACGACGAACTTGCAGACCGGTTTCGGATCGCTGCGGGAGATACCCCCGATATCGTCATCGAGTGCACGGGTGCGCCCGGCATGACGGCGCTTACCTCCGGACTGGCCGGATACGGCGGCACGATCGTCATGGCCGGAGCGTGCATGCAGCCGGATACCTACCTGCCTATCGCGCCGACAGTGAAGGAGGTGAATATCGCCTTTGCGGTCTATTATTCGCGGCAGGAATTCGAGCTCGCCGCGAATTTGATCGCGAAAGGGGCAATCAAGCCGATGCCCATGTTCGACGGTGTCGTCGAGATCGATGATCTCCCGGCCAAATTCGAAGAACTGCGCAGGGATAAGAGTGCCTGCAAGATCATGGTTCGCCCCTAAGTTCGTTCCTCCGCGATGCCGGTAACGTAGTTATAGACCTTGCCGTCGTGCCATGCCGCATAGGCTTTCAGAAAGTCGCCGGTCATCATCGTGACCGCCTCAGCATCGACCTCGACCTGCTCACCGTACGAAAGTGGGCCGGCCCAGACTGCGGCGAGGCAGCGCTTGGTCTGCGCATAGGAGGTGGGCGAGCAGAATTTCAGGCGATCGAGCACGTTATCCAGATGCGCTTCCAGCGCCTCTTTGCCGGGAAATGATTGGGTGACCAACCCTTGTGCGGACGCCTCCGCGCCGGAGATGCTGTCGCCGAGCAGTAACATCTCCTGCGCTTTCCGCATGGGTAGCATCCTGCCGCCGAACTGGGTTCCGCCCCATGCTGCGACAAAGCCGAGCGTTACTTCCGGCCAGGTGAACCTGGCGTCGTCCAGGGTATAGACGAAGTCGCAGCGAAGCAGTTGTTCGAGCCCGCCGCCCAGCGCTCCGGTCAGGGCAATGCCAATCACAGGCTTGGGGCAGGTGGCGACTTTTCTGCCCAAGTCCTGTCCCTTGTGGACGAGATCCCGGAAATCTGCCTCGGTAAGGTCTGCTAGGGTGGGCCGCATCTCCTGCACCATCACGGCGCCGCGGTGAAAACCCGGCCCGCCAGCGGAGATCACCAGCGCACGGGCGCTTTCGTCACTTTGGAATTCATCGATGAGGCGGGACAGATCCTCACACATGCCGAGCGAAATGCCGTAATGCATGTTCGGATTGTTCTTAACCGCGAAGACGACACCGTCGCGAATCTCGATCTCGAAATTTTCAAAGTTCATCATCTTCAGCCTCAGCTCAATTAGGTTCGAACGCCCTCGACAGCGCGTCGCGCCGGTCGGATATCCAGAACTTCACCTTCCTTGTCGACGGCCCACCACATGTGCATGCGCTGCCCGTTGATGCGCATGACCATCTCGTCCAGATGCCAGACGCGGCGTTGTCAAGAAGGATCAGCGGGCACGGGGCGGACTGCAAGCCGGACGAGAGGAGAAAGGTCGATAATCCGTTCAGATATTTCCGCTCCTCACCCGACGTCATCCGCATGATGGCGATGCTTTACGTGCGGTACTCGGTGTCGTTCCGGAACGTGGAGAACCCTGGTTTTCGAGCGCGGCTATGCGACCGCAACAATAGGCCGGACATTTGGCGCAACCGATCTGACCAAGATTCAGCACGCCGCCTTGCAGGGAAGGGGCTGTCCCCATCTGGCACTTCGACGAGATGGACGTGAAGCTGAACGGCGAGATGGTGTGACTGCGGCGCCGTCGATCACGAAGGCGAGGGGCTGGAAAGCTACGTCACGACGAAGCGTGATAAATACGTGGCCCTAATTAAAATGATGCGACCTCATGTTTATGAGCCTTGCCGTCGTGTCTGGACATTCGCTCATCCCTAAGGGACTTTGGCCAGCATGGAGAGGCTTGATGGAATATCTTAGCGTTGCAGACGCCCGCACAAGATCCGGCCTGCGGCTGGTGCTGACAGCGGGGGTACCCGGCCCCTGGGGCGAAGCAGCAAAGGCAGTGTTTGCCGCCCGCAACGTATCCTACCTCCCGGTCGAACAGCAGGCGATGCAGCCGAACGAGGAACTGCGGGACTGGACCGGGCATCGCAATGCCCCGATTGCCTGCCTCGACGAAGAACCGCCGCTGACCGACTGGCTGGACATCGTCTTGCTGTCCGAGCGGCTCGGCTCCGGCCCTTCGCTTCTACCCGATGGAGAGGCCGACCGCGCGCTGTCTCTTGGTTTAGCCATGGCCATTGCCGGGCCGGACGGGTTGGGCTGGCATCGCCGCATCGAGATGACCGTGGCTATACTCGACGAGCCGGAGACGACGGGCACTCAATTACGCGCCATTTTAGGCAAGTACGGCGTGCGTCCGGGTAGCGAGGTTGATTCGGAAGAACGGATAGTGTCGATCCTTCTCGGGCTTGCTGAACAGCTCGAACGGCAAAAAGCTCTCGGCTCCAGTTATTTCATCGGGGGCGCCGTGACGGTGACGGACATCTACTGGGCCTGTTTCTCGATGATGCTGAGCCCGTTGCCGCAGGATCTGAACCCGATGCCGGACTGGCTGCGCCCGCTGTACAGCGCTGTCAGTGAAAAGGTCGATGCGGCTATCAATCCGATTCTGATCGAGCATCGCGATCGGATATACGGGACACATATCGCCATCCCGCTCGACTATTAAGGTCCAAGGAAAGCCATCTGCCAATGATCGACCTTTATTTTTTCCCATCGCCCAACACCTGGAAAGTGGCGATCATGCTGGAAGAATGCGGCCTTCCGTACCAAGTGCGGTTGGTCGACATCACCAAGGACGAGCAATTGACCGACGAGTTCCAAGCGATCAGCCCTAACGGGCGGGTCCCGGCGATCGTCGACCTTGATGCTGATGGAGGGCCGCAAGCGGTGTTCGAGTCGGGTGCGATACTTGTATATCTGGCCGAAAAAACTGGGATGTTTTTGCCTAGATCAGGTCCTGGCCGGATCGCGGCAATGGAGTGGCTGTTCTGGCAGATGGGCGGCCTTGGTCCGATGGCCGGGCAAGCCCATCATTTCATACGCTACAAGGCCGAAGGCAACGAATACGCAGTAAAACGCTATCAAGCAGAGGTCGCCCGGCTTTACGGTGTCCTCGACCGGCGCTTGCGTGGGCGCGAATGGATTGCAGAGGCATATGGCATTGCTGATATGGCCAGTTGGGGATGGGTCTGGTTCCATCGGATGCATGGACAGTCGCTCGATGACTTTCCTGATGTTTCGCGCTGGTTTTTCGCAATGGCTAGCCGGCCTGCCGTGCAGCGGGCGCGTGCTTTGGCGGTCAATCGACTTCCCGATAGTGTGCAGGCAATCTTCGACGGACCTTTTTATCAGGGGGATGCCGACAAGGGCGCGCAGGTTAGCTATGTCCAGTCGGCGCACGAAACCTCCGCTTCATCCGAAGCGCAGTAAATTAGCCGGTATTATCCAAAGCGCCGAGTTCGGTCTGGTTGCAGAGCAAGTATGACGCGGTGCACCTACATGGCATTGTCATAAAGGATGGCGGGTAGGGGGCGGACTGCTATGCGCCCCAGACGATTGAGAGCCTAAAAACTGGCACCCGGCCACCATTCCCTTATTCGGACGTGCGCTTGCTGCCCTACCTGCAACATTCTTTCTGGTTCTTGCCCAATGTCGCCGCCTGCCATGCGATGGCGAACCTGCTGGCCGAGAAGCACAATACCTATTGGCACGACTACGAGGTTGTCGTTTCGGCGGGCACATCCGCAGGGATCGGTTTGGAAGCCCTACCGCCCGTTCGTAAGGCCATCGGAAGTGGATTTGACACTAAGACCATCACGCTATCCTGCGGCAAGCTCACGACTGGCGTGACGGTGGCGCAATGGTCTTCAATCCTGATGCTCCGGAACCTCAAGTCTCCGGAGACTTATTTTCAGGCCGCGTTCCGGGTGCAGTCGCCTTGGTCGATCAAGAATCCTAACGGCGACAATCCTAACGAAGAGGAAATCCTCAAGCCGATCTGTTTCGTGTTCGACTTCGCCCCAACCCGCGCACTGCGGCAGTTGTCGGAGTATGGCATCGGCCTGTCTCCGGGCGAAGCAAACCCGGAGAATGCGGTCCGCGACCTTGTGTCGTTCTTGCCAGTGCTGGCCTACGACGGCGCGAACATGACCCAGATCGACGCGGGCGGGATTCTCGACATCGCGATGGCTGGGACATCAGCCACGCTGCTTGCCCGCAAATGGGAATCCGCGATGCTGGTCAACGTGGGGTATTGTCAGCTTAATTGACTGCCGGGCGAGCGAGCGCCCGAGCCCGAAAATTCATGCTGCAGCGGCGGACGCGGCATTCCATTCCGCCATGGCGGCGGATCGGGAATTGCGCATGGTGTTTCGGGAGATCAGGTGACGCTGGGTATTGAAGATGTTGTAGATTGCTGAGTGGGTGGAAACGAACCGTTGAGCTTGGCCCTGCGATTTGAACCGCTGCATCTTTCGCTCTCTTCGTCGGACTGGAAGGTGCGAATTCTCGACGCGGTTGTTGTCGCGTAATCGGCCCGGTCGATGTCGGTCGACGCAGCCCAGGACCTTCAGTGCTGCGGGATATGATTTAAGTCCATCGGTGACGATGGCTTCCGGCACGGCCCCTTGCTTCTTGAGAAGTTTCCTGAGCAATTTCAGTGCTGCTTCTTTGTTCCTGCGCTTCTGGACGAGTACATCCAGCACTTCGCCTTCCTTATCGACGGCCCGCCACATGTACATCCGCTGGCCGTTGATGCGGACGACCATTTCATCAAGATGCCAGACGCAATCGGCGCGTCCGCGCTTGCGGCGAATGTTGGCCGCGATGGCGGGACCGAACTTGTTCGCCCAGCACCGGACCGTCTCGTAACAGAGATCGATCCCCCGTTCGGCAAGCAGATCCTCGACGTCCCGCAGGCTGAGGGTGAAGCGATAGTAGAGCCAAACCCCGAGCCGGATTACATCGGGCGGGAAGCGGTGTCGTTTAAAGGAAATAGGAACCATACCGCTCTCACTACGCGGCTTGGTGCCGCAGGTGGAGACGGTTTAGCGTTAGACTGACAGCACCCCCCCGCTGCATCAACCAGTGACATCTCTATTTGGCAGAATTTGTGACTTCTCTATTTTGCGCGGACATGGAGACAGGGAGTTGACCGGGACCGTAATTAGACTGACAGCACCCTCGCGCTCTCTAACGGCCCGTCTCTTTGATTTCGCGCCGCATGACGGACTTGGCGTAATCGAGCAGGGTCTCGATCTCCTGCTCCGAGATCTGGCCGCCGATCTGGCCGTAGGCCATTCCTTCAAGAAGGTAGTGCGCGACATTGCCGCCGAGGGCCATTCCGGGCTTGTCCGCGTCCCAACCGATCAGCTCACGCGCAATTTCATGCCATTCACGGATGAATGCCGAATAGCTGCGCGAAAGGAGGTCGGCGAGTTCCGGTTCGCTCCGTGCCGCGAGGATCAACTCCTGGTAAGCGCGAAATTCGCGCTCGTTCAAGTGTCGCCAGTGCGAATCGATGATATGGTCTATCGCATCGTCACCGTGGCGGAGCGAAGAAAGATCGTTTCGGAATATGTCCAGGCGTTCGCGGTGAAGATGTCCCACCGTGGCCTGCAGTACGTCAAGACGAGTGGGGAAATAGTATTGCATTCCCCCGCGTGAAACGCCCGCCCGGTTGGCGATGACCTCCATTGAAATTTCAGAATATGGCATTTCGGCGAGACAATCGATCGCAGCATCCATGACTTGCGCCCGAAGCTGGGCGCCTTTTTCAGCCTGTTTCTGGCCGCTGCCCCGCCGTCTGGGCGCGGCAGCCGTCATCGGGGATGAGTGCGAGATTCCCGCCATGACAGAGCCCGGAGCATTACCATTGGCCGACAAGTGGAAATCCCATTCGTTCGTTGCGACGACATCTTCGCCTAACCCTGACAGTTCGACAATGACAGCGCGTTGCAAAAAAAATCAAGGATGATTGACAATTCTCCCATCCTCGCGCATCTTCAAAAAAAAGCGGGCCTGCTGAAAATTGGCACGCATTACTGGAGAGGAAGACGATGCTTAAAATGAGGGGAAAATTGTTTACGGCCTCGGCGATGGGCCTGATCCTGCCGTTGGCGTGTCTTGCCGCGCCCGCCTTGGCCCAGTCCGTTCCGGACGAGCCAGGCAGCGAAGAGGTTGGCGAAGCGCCCAATGCGATCATCGTCACCGCCCAGCGCCGCGCGCAGAGCCTGACCGAGGTGCCCCAAGCCGTTCAGGCAATCGGTGGTGAAGCGTTGAAGGAGTTGGGTGTCGAGCAGATCCAGGACGTCATCGCCCTCGTCCCGAGTGCAACGATTGGTTCGACGATCTCGGTCGGCTCAAACACGTTTCAGATACGCGGTGTCGCCGCTTCCGAAACGGACGGCGACCCGACCGTGGGCTTCTACCTCGACAACTTCGCTTTTTCCATGCCGGGTCGGCCCTATGCCCCGGCAACCGATTTTTACGACCTTAATCGCATCGAGGTTCTGCGTGGCCCGTCGGGCACCTTGTATGGTCTTGGCTCGCTGGGCGGCACAATCAAGCTGCTGACGAACGACCCCGATCTGGATGAAGTCGAGCTATCCACCCGCATATCGGCCAACATCACCGATGGCGGCGAACCCGGCGGCGGCGGTGATGTCATGTTCAACGTGCCGGTTTCGACCGGGAAGGTCGCCCTGCGCGGCGTGGTTTCCTACAAGATGATTGGCGGCTTTGCCGACAATATCGCCACGAACAAGGACGACGCGAACGACGCAAATGCCTTTACCGGCAGGGTCAAGCTGCGCGCCGAGCCGACCGAGCGTCTGATGGTCCAGTTGGCGGCATGGCACAATCGATCCAACCAGGATTATTCAAACCGCATCACGATCGCGGAGCCGCCGCTGCTGAACCAGACCTTCGGCATCGCGGATTCCAAGTTCACCTTGTTCACTGGCGATATCGAATACGACCTGGGTTTCGCGACCCTGATGTCGACAACGGGGCATATCAAGAACACCGTCGTCGTGAACAATGGCGGATTCATTCCCGGGATTGGCGATTTCACGAATTTCTGGCCGTTGGTCACGAAGAACTTCAACGAGGACCTGCGCCTTGCATCCAACCCGGGCGGCCCGCTCAACTGGATCGTCGGCGTCTTTTACCAGAATGGAGAGACCAAGGGCGGGCAGAGCGTGGCGCTCCCCGACTTTACCGTTGCTAACCAGGTCGGCCTTGCCACCTTCAACGACAACACGATCAAGTCGAAAGCCTGGGCTGTCTATGGCGAAGCGACCTATTCGATACTGGACGGCCTTGCCGACCTGACGCTGGGTGGGCGCTACTTCGAAGAGAAACGCACCTTCATTGAAAACAGCTCGATCACGCTCATCGAAGCTGGCATCGAGGTCCCCACCGTGGGAACCGACAGGGCGAAGAACAACACCTTCAATCCGCGGTTCAACGTCTCGATTCACCCCACTGACGACGGCATGATCTATGCAGAGGTCGCAAAAGGGTTCCGTTCGGGCTCGATCACATCGTCGTCCATCATCTCAGGGGCAAACACTGCGCTTGGGACCAATTTCGACAACAGTTCACCGCCGGATACGCTGTGGAACTACGAAGCAGGCCTGAAATGGTCGTTCGGTTTGATGGATGTCTCGCTCTCGGGCTACTATTTCGACTGGAAGGACGCGCAAATCGAATTGTCGCCTACGCTGCAGTCGATCGTCGTGCCGATCGGGGATGTCAAAGGGCGGGGCGTCGATGCCGAACTGTCATGGCGCACGCCGCTCGATGGGCTGACGCTTCAGGCCGCAGGTAACATCAACAAGACCGAACTTCGCGATGTCATCCCGCAGGTCGCGGCGGCCCTGCCGTGGTTGGCGAGTGGCAGCCAGCTCCCGGGCACGGCCAAGAAGACCTTCTCCGCCACGGCCAGCTACACCGCGGACGTCGGCAATGGCTGGGATCTCAAGGTGAATGGCCGATATTCATACCGTTCGAAGCAGCAGAGCGTTTTCAACGGCGCCTATGCCCCGTGGAACGGATTCGGCTCGGCCCGGATCGGTTTTGGCAAAGACGACTTCGATATCGCCATCTTCTCGAACAATATCGGCAACTCCGGGCGTCCGATCTCCAAGCCGGGTGGCCAGAATCAGGTCCCCTATCCGCGCACCATCGGCATCACGATGGAAAAGTCGTTTTGATCGGAAGGGCGAGCACGTGGCAAAAATAGAAAACGAATTCGTCGAAGCGCGCGGCACGAACGGTAAATTTCAGGCTCGCCCCTTCCTGCCGCGCAAGCCGATCCCCGACATCGGGCAAGCGAAGATCGACGGCGAGAGGTTCCATTCGCGCGAGTTCATGCAGCGCGAATGGGACATGATCTGGACCCGGACGTGGAACATCGGCTGCCACGTGACCGAACTGGAAGAACCCGGCGATTTCCGGGTTCACAGCTTCGGTCGCGAGTCGCTCCTGTTCGTGCGGGGCGAAGACGACGTGATCCGCGGTTTCTACAACATCTGCCAGCATCGCGGCAACGTCCTGTGCCAGGTGCGCGAAGGAGCCACCGAGCGATTCAAATGCCCGTTCCACGGTTGGGAATGGAATCTCGACGGCAGCTTGCGGCAGGTCATGCACCCGCAACTGTTCCCCCAGTTCAAGAACGGCGTTCCCAAGGACGATCTCGGAATGGTCCCGCTCAAGACCGACACCTGGGGTGGCTGGGTCTGGTTCAATATGGACGAGAACGCAGCCCCCTTGCGCGATTTCCTTGGCGAGGCGGGGCGGCATCTCGAAACCTACCAGCTCGAAAACTACAACCTCATCGACTACAAGAGCTTCGAGTGGAAAGGAAACTGGAAGCACGCCCACGACGCTTTCAACGAAAGCTACCACTTCGAAGCGCTGCACCCCGAGTTTCTCGACTTTGCCGAGGGGTTCGATGTGCCGATCGAATTGCTTGGCATTCACAGCCGGATGCTCAATTTCAACCATACGGTCAGCGAAGTTCTGTCTGATCGTGACAGCATGACGCCGATCAGGATGAAAATGCTGGGCGTTCCCGAAGGCTATGAAGGTTCGGCCAAGGACGTCCACCTGGCGATCGTCGAATACAAACGATCCATTCAGGATGAGAGTTACATCCCCTACAAGCAGATGAACGACGAGCAGCTGGCGCATCAGTACCACTATACGTTCTTCCCGGGTACGACGTTCACTTCGACGCCGGAAATGTCGATAGTTTTTCGGTATCGCCCGCACGAAAGCGATCCCAATTACTGCTACTACGATTTCCTGATCACCCGGCACGACCCACCCGGAACCTTGCCGCCCGAGTTTGAATATCGGCTCTATCGCCACGACGAATTGCCGAATTACGCCGAGGCCTTTGACGCGACTTTCGATCCCGTCCTTGCCAATGTTCTGCAGCAGGACGGCACCAATATGCCGACGATGCAACAAGGCACCGCGTCGCGCGGATTCAAGGGCATGATCCTTGGCGAGCAGGAGGTGCGGTTGCGCCATTTTCACCAGACGATCGATCGCTACCTGCGGGGCGATTTCCCCATGCGTGGCGATCGGTGACCGGCATGGGCGACGTAAAACGCATCCATGTGGTGACCGGCGGCAAGTACCACGATTTTGACCTGGCGCGCTTGCGCGTGCTCGAACTGATGGCCGAGGACGAGCGTATCCGCGCATCGTGTTCGATGGACTATGACGGGCTTCCCGATCTGGACGGCTATGCCGGCCTCGTCCTCTACACTTGCGACCTGATGCCGACTGACGCGCAAGCAGAAGCCATGGACGACTTCGTGCGCGGCGGTGGGCGCATCCTGGCGCTCCATGCGGTGAACGCGCACCTCGAGTTCACCGACGGGCCCGAGATCGTAACCAGTGACGTGCGCATTCCCGGCCTCGTCATGTCGACGGCTGAAGATGTTTCTCCGCTTTTCATGAACCTGCTCGGTAGCCGGTTCGTCACGCATCTGGCCGCGCAGGAAATCCGCATCCATGTCGAGGACGCAGACCATCCCGTCACGCGCGGATTGCAGGACTTCACCATCGTCGACGAGCCTTATGTCGCAACGCCGCTGGGGGAACTGCGGACGCTTCTTTCCGCGTGCTACAAGGGGCCGACCCCCGGATATGTCACCGGGGAAATTACCGACGATCCGCCCCGGCCACAGCTTTACGTGAAGGACCACGGCAAGGGCGGCGTGCTTTACTCTCCGCTCGGCCATGCCTGCGGGAAATACGACATGCGCCCGCTGATGGCAGAGGCACCGGTCGTGCGCGGTCCATGGGACGATTCAAACTACCTGGAGATCGTGAAACGCGGCATCGGCTGGCTGGCGGATGCGTCCAAGTGAGGCTCCATGATTGCGCTGGGGCGCCCATGCCCGCCGGGTTCGCATGTTCTTGGTTGGAAGCGCATCGCATCCGACGAGCAATGGTTCGATATCGTCAGCGGTGATGACCTCTTGCCGAAATATCAGAGCATCAATCCTGCAGGGTTCGGCCCTGCGCTGGATGCCGGCGCAGATTCCGCTCTCAGGGTCGAAGCGGTAGGGCAGCGCCCGTCGGCAATGGTATAGAAAGATGAGCGGAGAAGCAGGATGATTGCCATGCAAATCAGGCAATTGGGATACGTGACCGACGACATTGAGGCTGCGGCCATGGACTGGTTCCGTACCACCGGCGCAGGCCCGTTCTTTGTCATCAAGGGCATGGGTTTTCGAAACTGGAGCTATCGCGGACAGCCGCAGGACATGACGCTCGACATTGCATTCGGACAAGTGGGCGATCTCATGGTCGAACTCATCCGGCCCAATGGCCCTTGGCCGAATGTCTATGGCGACGCACTGCCAAGCGGTTGCCGCGCGCATCACCACGGCTATCTTGTATCTGATGTCGATGCCGCAGCCGCCCGCCTCGAAGGCGACCCGATCACGCAGGCCGATCTCTCCGATACCACCGAGCTGCGCTATTTCGATTGTCGCGACAGGCTCGGCCTGTTCGTGGAACTCATAACCGACAGCGAAGAAAGTCGCGGTTTCTTCGATCTTTCCTTGGCCGCCGCACGCGGATGGGACGGCAGGACAGCGCCTGTGCGTCCGTTCGAAAGTGCCGTGGCATGAGCGACGACGTTGTCGCGCGACATTGCGACCGCGTGGTGATCGTGACCGGCGCGGCATCGGGCATCGGGGCCGCAAGCGTGGCGGCCTTGGTCAAAGCCGGTGCAAAAGTTGTCGCGATCGATCTCAACGAGGTCTCTCAGCCAGCGACGCATGTCATCCGCATGAGCGTAAGCGACGAAGCGGCGTGGATTTCGGCGATTGCGGAAACTACCGAACGGTTCGGGCGGATCGACGGACTGGTCAATTGTGCCGGTATTATCCGTATGGGGCCTATCACCGAAATGGATCTCGGCGATTTCCGGCTGTCGATGCAGGTCAACGTCGAAGGACCGTTCCTTGGCATGAAGCACACGCTGCCCGTGATGTACCGGCAAGGTAGCGGAAGTGTCGTGAACATATCTTCCACTGCTGGGATCGCGGGTGCGGCCGGTGCGTCGGCCTATTGCGCGAGCAAGGCCGCCGTTCGCCTGATGTCGAAGGCAGCCGCGCTCGAAGCGATCGGGGGCGGAACGCGAGTCCGCGTCAATTCGGTCCACCCCGCCATGACCGAAACGCCGATGGTGAAGGAAATTGTCGCGCAGCTCGGCGGGGACGAGGAAATCGAGAAGCAGATGCGTGCCCTGCAACCTTCGGGTCAGTTCATTCCGGTTTCGGCTGTGGTCGATGCGATCCTGTTCCTTCTGTCCGATGCGGCCGCTTATGTGAACGGCACCGAATTCGTCGTGGACAACGGGTTCACGGCACAATGAAGGACGGTACCGGCAGGTTGTCGGGTTGCACGGCGCTCGTCACCGGAGGGCTCGGCGGCATCGGTCAGGCGGTCGCGAAACTCTTCGCCCGCGAAGGCGCGCAAGTCTGGGTGGCCGATCTTGTCGGAGAAGACAGCGAGCGATCGGCGGCAGTGCGGGGCATTTCGCCGGCCATACGCTACGTGAAGCTCGACGTGACCATGCCGGACGACTGGAAAACCGCGGCCCGGCATTTCCCGAACGGCCTCGACATCCTCGTGAACAATGCCGGCATCGCACCCACGGGCGCGATCGGGGTCATGGAGCATCATGACTGGCACAGGGTCATGACGGTCAACGCGACCAGCGCGTTTCATGCGCTGACTCACCTCGGCCCCGCCCTTGGCCAGGCCGGACGAGCAAACGGCCGGTGGGCCAGTGTCGTCAACGTCTCCTCCATCCTGGCCAATGTCGGGATTGCCCAGGCGGGCGCGTATGCCGCCAGCAAGGGCGCATTGCGCAGCTTCACCAAGACTGCGGCGATCGAATTCGCGCAGTCCGGACAGCCGATCCGCGTCAACTCCATCCACCCCGGCTTTGCACGGACGGAAATGACGCAGGCCGGCAACGCGGCAATGAGCGATGACGGCAATCTGCTGGATGCTCTCGCCGCCGAAACACCGATGGGCAGGATCGCGGAGCCCGAAGAGATCGCAAATGCCATTCTGTTTCTGGCATCCCACGAAAGCAGCTTCATGACCGGCACGGAACTGACCGTCGACGGCGGCTGGAGCGCACGATAGCAATGACAGGGACCATCCGATGATTTTCTACGACTTCGATCTTTTCGCGCCCAGCCCATGGGTCGTCTGGATGTTCGCGCAGGAAAAGGGCATCAAGTTCGAACGCAAGGTGATCGACCTGCTCGCCCGCGAAAACCGCCGGGCACCTTTCATTACCGATGTGAACCCGCTGGGCGAGCTTCCGGCCATCGTGCTGGACGACGGCACGGCGCTCACCGAAATAACCGCGATCTGCGAATATCTCGAAGATATACAACCTGACCCGCCCTTGATCGGCTCGACGCCGTTGGAGCGTGTGGAAACCAGGATGTGGGTGCGTCGCATCGATCAGAAAATCGCCGAGCCGCTCGGGGAGGGTTTCTCCACGGAAGAAGGGCGCGAGTTTTTCGAATCCGACAAGGCCAACGGCCTGCAAGTCACCAAGACCGTCCTGCCTGCCGAAGCCGCGCCGGTGCTGAAAGCGAAGGCGCGCGAAAAGATTGTCTGGATCAGTGACTTTCTAAAGGGTCGACAGTGGGTTTGCGGCGACCGCTTCTCGCTCGCGGACATATTCCTTTATTGCTACCTTCAGTTCGGGGAACACCATGGTCAGCCCATCCCGGAAGAAGCCGGTTGGGCCCGCGACTTCTTCGATCGCATGAAATCCCGTCCGACCGCCTGGCAAGGCGAGGCAGGCTCACTCGACTAAGAGCCTGCAAACCGATCGAATTCCAACTAGAAAGTGTATGCAAATGAAAGCGGTCTTCTACAGCGAGAACGGCGGCCCCGAGGTAATGGCTTACGGTGATCATCCCGACCCGCAAGTGAGCGATAACACCGTGCTCATCAGGAACGAGGCGATTTCGATCGAAGGCGGCGACCTGCTCAACCGCCTGCTCTCGCCTCCGGCTGAAGTGCCGTTCGTGCCAGGATACCAGGCGGCGGGAATCGTCGAGGACGTCGGTAAGGACGTAACCAGATTCCGGCCAGGACAACGCGTCGTGGCGTTTAACTGGAACGGCAGTCACGCCGAACTTTTCGCCTCGCCCGAGCACTACACGTACGGCATTCCGGACGCGCTCGATACGTTGGTCGCAGCAGCTGCACCGATCGCTTTTGGAACAGCGCACGACGCATTGATCACATATGGCCATGTCCAGCCGGGAGAGACCGTTCTGATCCAGGGCGCGGCCGGAGGCGTCGGAATAGCCGCAATCCAGATCGCGAAGGAAGCCGGAGCAATCGTGATCGGAACTTCGTCCAGCGCGGCGCGGCTCGATGAATTGCGGAGCTACGGTCTCGATCACGGGATCAACTATCGCGACGAGGACATTGCGGCCCGTTGCCTTGATCTCACCGGCGGCAAGGGTGTCGACCTTGCACTGGATCTCGCGGGCGGCAAGGGCAAGGACCTGCTGGTCAAGGCGCTGCGGCCCCATGGCCGATACGCTGCCGTCGGGGCCTCAACCGGCGAAATTCCCTCGTTCAGCTTCTTCGAGCTGATTGGGGAAAGACTGGTGGTCTATGGGGTGTCCTTGGGCCAGGAAATGCACACCGACCGCGTCCGGAATCTTGTCGACACGGTTCTCGCCAAACTCGTGGAGGGTGTCTATCGCATGCCTATCGATCGGGTCTTCGGATTGTCAGAGGCGGTCGAAGCTCATCGGTTTGTCGCAAACGGTCACCCGTTCGGGCGGGTCATGTTGAGCGTCGGCGCCCGCTGATTTCGTCGTCCGGTTGGAAGAGGGTTTTCCGGTCATGTGCCCTTCGATGCCAAGGCACTGTCAAAGCAAACGCTCCTAATTGAAAAGTGAGCCGGCGAGGATAATACGCGTGGGCTTGTCAGGTTATCGGTTGACGAACAAGCGAGTGCCCGATCCTGAAAATTCATGCTGCAGCAGCGGACGCAGCATTCCATTCCGCCATGGCGGCGGATCGGAAATGGCGCATGATATTGCGGGAGATCAGGTGACGCTTGATGGCGAAGATGTTGTAGATTGCTGAGTGGGTGGAAACGAACCGCTGGGCCTGACCCTGCGACTTGAACCGCTGCATCTTTCGCTCTCTTCGTCGGACGGGAAGGTGCGAATTCTCCACTCGATTATTATCCCGCAATCGGCCCGGTCGATGTATGTCGACGCAGCCGAGGACCTCCAGTGCTGCCGGATATGATTTGAGTCCATCGGTGACGATGGCTTCCGGCACGGCCCCTTGGTTCTTCAGAAGTTTCCTGAGCAATTTCAGTGCTGCCTCTTTGTTCCGGCGCTTCTGGACGAGGACGTCCAGCACTTCGCCTTCCTTGTCGACGGCCCGCCACATGTACATCCGCTGGCCGTTGATCCGGACGACCATCTCGTCGAGGTGCCAGACGGAATCAGCGCGCCCTCGCTTGCGGCGGATATTGGCAGCGATGGCAGGGCCGAACTTGTTGGCCCAGCACCGTACCGTCTCGTAGCAAAGGTCGATCCCCCTTTCGGCGAGCAGATCTTCGACGTGGCGCAGGCTCAGGGTGAAACGATAATAGAGCCAAACCCCGAGCCGGATGACGTCCGGAGGAAAGCGGTGTCGTTTGAACGAAATAGGATTCATGTCGCTCTCACTACGCGGCTCGGTGCCGCAGGTGGAGACGGTTTAGCGTTTGACTGACAGCTTCCACTACAGCGCGGATTTTGAAGCAGAGGTCGCACTGGAGGCCACCCGCGGCGAAACTGACGCTGGCCGGAAATGGTCGCCTAGAAAGGCGTCCAACATACGATGATCACTTCTTTGAAGTGGGAGGATCATGGACGGAATAGCGAGCACGTTCTCCGGGCCTCCCATTCGGCAAAGGGTGTCAGCGAGAACCAGATGGAGCGTCCGAGCCAAGGCGTCGCCGGAGAATTCCGGTGGAGGCCTATCGGCGGACCGGCAATCAAATGAAGGGGGTCATGCCCCCATGCTCTGTTGATTGCCCCCTTTCATCTATAGCTCTCGTCGTCGAATCGGAAAAATGCGAGCTCACCGGTGTTATGGCGCAGACGCTGCAACGGCTTTGGCGGGACGAAGATATCCCGCTTCCGGCCGATACATGGCCCATCACTTGAACAACTTCACAACGCCGTTTGTGGCTGGTGCCCACGATCACCGTCGGTCAGCAGCACGTTCTGGACGCTGGGCCCGGGGCAGCGGGCGAGGTCGACGTCATCCATGCTGGTTTCCTTTCAGGGCCAAGTCGGTTCGAGCGCGTAGGCTCTGAGATATTGATCCACCACGCGCTGGAAGTGGCGGATCCGGGCCTCCTGATAGTTGCCCAGCGTCTCGGTCCCCTTGCTGCTAGCCTTGAACCCCTGTTGCTGCGCGCGCAGGTTGTCGGTGTCCTGATCGTAGACGTGTCCCATCGACGCATCCATGCCGGGCGCGCTGGCATAGCTTTCGTGTTCGGCCACGAGGAAGGGGTCGGGCGGCTCCGGATGCCGATCGCCTGCGGCCACCGGGCGAAGAAACAGCAATTCGAACAGGGTGCGTTCCGGATCGTTGCCGATGGGGCGGAAGCGGTAGACCATCGGTAGGGACAAGCCCGGGAAAAGGACCATGTTGGGAAAGATGTGATACTCGATCGTGTCGATCATCTCGCTGTCCGAGAAGCGCGAAAGGTCGACGCGGTATTTCTTGCCCAGCGTTTTGCGCAGGAAGCGCGCCATGACCGTGCGAGCCGTTTCGCCTTCGCCAACTTGCAGGTCCTGCAGGACGGATCGATCGCCCACCAGCATGGTGTTGACCAGTTCCTGCTCGGACAGAGGATTGGCAAGGTGCGGAGAGTTGACGCCGCCGGCGGCGTAGAAGCGCGTCACGTGCGCGCTGTGGCAATCGTACTGGACGTTCGCGTCGCCGGTACCCTGCAGGAGCTGCGGGTGCGTTTCCAGCACGTGGTAGGATTCGAGAAACGCCTCCTGCGCCGTTTTCCAGTTGCAGGGCAGTTCCTTGGCAATGTGCAGTTCGACGAAGCGGTCCTCCATGTCCCAGCCGGCGAAATGCTCCGGGACGGGCGCCAGATAGTCGAGGAGGTCAGGCCCCCCTTGGGAAGGGTTGATGAATATGAACCCTCCCCACTGCCCGACCCGGATTTCTGGGAGCTGAAACCGGCCGGGCTCGACGTGCGAGAAGTCCCAGGCGCAGGGGACAGACTTGAGGCTGCCGTCATTGTCCCAGGTCCACCCGTGATACGGGCACCGGATCTCGGCGCCGCTTCCCATCCCTTCGCCGCGCTTGAACTTGGTTGCCCGGTGCAGACAGCTGTTGGCGAACGCCTTTACGCTCATGTCCTTCTGGCGCACGACCAGGAAGGAAAGATGGGCGACTTTGTAAGTGTAGAAGTCGCCGGGTTCGGGAATGTGCTCCTCGCGGCAGACCCATTGCCAAGTGCGCTTCCAGATTTTCTCAACTTCGCGCGCGAACACGTCCGGGTCGTAGTAGCGATCGAGCGAGATGTCCTCGCTACCGAGGTATTCGTGTTCCTCGAACGACAGCACCGGCGGCGGAGGCATCAGGTCCTTCTGGACGATCTCCTGCACGTTGAGGCCGGGACAACGGGCCCTTCCGGGCGGCGTATCGGCCCTCGGCAGACCGTGGTCGACAACCGCGCTGGTCATGTCACCTTTTCTCCAAGTTCTTGGCCAACAACGGGCCGATATCGCTGTTGCGCCATATCGACAGGCCTGGCTCGTCCCCGCCGGCTACCTGCTTAATGGCGCCGCCCCCGACAAAGAGGGCGGCGCCGGACATCACCATTCGGCCGAGAACTTCACGCCATACATGCGGGGCGGCGCATAGTTGGTCAGGCCGAGTGTCCCCGGAGCATCGAAAACCGAGGCGATGTAACGTTCATCGAACAGGTTCGTGGCCCACACGCCGAGCGTATAGGCATCATCGAACTTGATCGAGGCGTTGGCATTGACGAGGTGCGTCGGCTGCATGCGGGCCCGGGGCGTGTCGAGAATCGAGGTCAACTGTTTCTCCGAGCTGTAGGCATAGTTCGCACCCAGGCGCGCCTCGACGTTCGGCCTCAGAGCAAATTCGTAGGTAAAGCCCGCATTCGTCGACCATTTCGGAGCGTTTTGGAGGCGTTCGCCGGACAAGTCGACAACTTCGCCGCTGGGCAACAGGAAATCGAAATTCTCGTATTGCGCATCGAGATAAGCAAACGCACCGTTGAGAATGAGACCTTCCGTTGCAAGCAGGGAAAGTTCGGCTTCCACGCCCTTGATCGAGGAACTGGCCGCATTGATGATAGTATTCCCCTGGATCAGGTCTTCTCCCGATCCGATAAAATAGATCTGGGCCAACTGCATGTCGCGATAGTCGGTGTAGAAGGCCGCGACGTTGACTCGGGCGATTCCGCCGAAGAAGTCGCCCTTGACGCCGATCTCGAAGGTATCGACTTCTTCCGGATCGTAGGGGCCAAGATCCTGCGGAATGCCGATGCGTCCCGTGAACCCGCCAGATTTGAAGCCTCGGGCCCAGTAGGTGTAGAGCATGACGTCATCGGCGACCTCGTAATCGAGGCCCAACTTCCACCCGATATTGTTCCAACTTTCAACGCCCAGCGGCGGGGCCGCCGTGCCGAGCGCGATGTTCGGAGTGCCATCGGGCGCGGTGCCGTCGAACGTAGTGACCCCGGTCGTCGACAGACTCGTCGCGGTCGATGCCAGCATCTTCGTCTTTTCATAGGTGTAGCGGATGCCGGCCTGCGCGCGAAGGCGCTCGGTCAGGTCGAAGTAGCTTTGAGCGAAGAAACTAAGTGAGTGGTTGTCCTGGTCCTGGATGTTCTTCTGGAACAGCCCGGGCAGGCCCTTGGTGATTTCGCCGGTTTCGAGATCGTAGCTGACCCCGCCGGCGAAGTCGATGCGGAGGTCCTGATAATGTTCGTAATGCGTCTTCATATAGAAGCCGCCCACGGTGAAATCTATACCGCCCAGATCAAAGTCGGTCCGCAGTTCCTGACTGAACTGCCAGCCTTCGGTGCCGCGCCGCGTGTCGATCAGGAACACGGGCGAACCGTCCTGGTCGGTAAATTCGAACAGGTCGAACTCGCGATATGCGGTGATCGAGGTAAGGTCGCCCAGCGCGGTATTGGTCAACTTCATGTCCAGCCCGGCGCGGTAGTTGTTCATGTCGCTCTGGTCGGGCGTGTCATTGAGGATGCCGCCATCCTGCGCCGAGAAGTAGGTGTCGGGCGCCGAGCACCGGCTGCCCGCGGGCAGGCAGGGCGAGCCATACATGTCGAGGAACCCTTCGGGCACGAACTCGACATCGCTCGGCACGTTGCCGGCGACCACGATGGGAGAGCCGTTGCGCGAGCGGTCGTACTGGCCCATCAGCGTAGCATCGAAGTTCCCGTTCTGGAAACGCAACATACCCCGATAGAGCGTGACGCTGCGATGCCCCATGTCGGACCCGTCGATAACGTTGTAAACATGACCGTCCCGTTCGTTATGATTGACAGCGAAGCGCGCGGACAGGGATTCGCCGAGCGGTGCGTTGATCACGCCGCCTACCTGAATCTGGTCGTAGTTCCCGTAGCCCAGGTCGAACCGGCCGCCCCACTCGTCTGTAGGTCGGTTGTTGAGGATGTTGATGACGCCACCGGTGGTGTTGGCACCGAACAGCGTGCCTTGCGGACCGCGCAAGACTTCGATCCGTTCGACGTCGTACAAGTCGAGCAGCGCGCCGGTCGAGAAGAACTGGGGCTGGCCATCGACGACGATGCCCACGGTGTTGCCGGCATAGGGATCGGGCTCGATCACGCCGATGCCGCGGATCGTGAATACGGCGGTGTTAGGCGTGTTCGAGAAGGTGCCTATCTCGACGTTGGGAATCGCGCCTTCAAGCCCCTGAATGGTGGAGGCGTTTAGGTCGGCGATCGTCTCGCTGCCAATCGCAGCGATCGAGATCGGGACGTCCTGGATGTTTTCGGTGCGCTTCTGAGCGGTAACGATGATCTCGTTGAAAGAGCGTTGCTCTGGCGCAAGGGAGGTATCAACTGCTTGCGGATCGCTCCCGGGATCCTGAGCGTCCTCCGCCAGCGCGTGGGGCGTTGCCATCGCCCAGATCGAAAGTCCGCAAAGCAAACGGATAGCGTGCCTAGTCATGTCGTTATTTTCCTCCCCTTGACGCCGCTGCGAATTGTCTCAACTGCCAATCTGCAAAAAGCGGAAACGTTGCCTGTTTTGAGCCAGGTTGTGGAGCTTGCAAACTATAACACATCACAGGTGTGGCAGAGCTGTGCCAAGGGTGCCGCCGAGTAAATAGGTTGTAGGGGTAGTGTCATCTTTGGATGGCCCCTGCGCTGCAAGGGGTAAATTGAGTTGCTGATGTGATCTGTCGGGTGCGGTCGTTTAATCGTGGCCCGGTCAAGGATGATTTGAGGCACCTTAATTCGATCTACGATGGCGTCATCGTAGTTGGCGTTGTGAACGAGGTTGTCGTTAGCGCCTTCTGTTTCGATAGCGCCGGCGATGCCGTTTGTCGGGACATGGTCGTTTACTCGGTCGAGACATGCCCGCCGCAGGATAGGTCTTCGTGGGCCAGATCTTCCAATGTATTGTACGCACTTTGCTGAGATAAATAGCAAGTGCAGCTTCAATAGCGGAATGATCCTGTCCGCGTCCCGACAGGGACGGTTTGGC
>NZ_RXOL01000012.1 GCF_004004515.1 Croceicoccus ponticola | reverse complement strand
CGGTCTCGCTGGCCCTGCCCGAGGGTGAGACCATCGACGTGGTGCTCACCGTCACCGACGCCGACGGCGACTTCGACACCGCCAGCTTCGACATCGCGGGCGCCTTCACCATCGAGGACGACGGCCCGAAATATTTCCTGCCCGACGACACTTTCGTCATCAATGCACCGGGTGAAGAGGTCACTGTCGATCTCAATTTCCTTGAGAACACTGGCACCGACGGGTTCGGAAACGTGATTTTCGACCTTGCCAACGACGGCGTGCCGGCAATGGACACAAACGGCAATCCGCTCTCCTACATGAACGATGCCATCCTGCTGTTCGGTGATGGAACTTCGCTGCTGATCGGTTCGACGGATCCGAATTTCGACCCTTCGACGTACGATCCGAACAATCCGGACGCTTCGGTTATCTTTACCGTCGAGCTGAACGGTTCGGGCAATGCAGTCGTTACCGTGCTCCAGGCAGAAGTCTCTAACGGCATCGGTTTTTCGGAAACCGACATCACCGGTGCCATCGGTGGTGGCAACAGCGACTCTCTGGTCATCGGCCTCGGCGTCAACGATGCAAGCCCCGCCAATGACGATAGTGTAGACATCATTATCGATACGCCCACTCCTGGTGGCACTGTCAACACCTCGCAGGGCCGCATTGGCTTGTCAGGCGGCAACTCAATCAACGATGGTGAGACCGTCACGATCGATTTTGCGATCAACGTCGATACAACCAACGATGGCGGCGACGACATCAACCTTGGCTTGCTGAACACCGAACTGTCCGGCCTCTATGCCGACGCGTTCTTCGAAACGACGAGTTTCCAACAAACCGTCAATCGTATCAATGGTAACGCGACAACGGCAGGCATCCTGGTGAGGGCTAGCTACGAAGCCAACATCAACGACGCCGATGCACCCGACATCGATTATGTCGCGGTATTCGATGAGAGTGGCAATCTCGTGTTCGAAAGATCGCTAGTTGACGGTGATGGTTCAGGAAACGGCATTTCAGTCGACTTCCTCGCCAATGGCGATGTCAGCATTCAAGGTATCCAGGAAGGCTGGGATTACTACGTTGAAACGGACGGCCCGATGACCGGGGTCGAAATTAGCGGCGATTTCAACGGTGCCGATGATGAACCCTTCACTCTGGGTGCATTCAGCCTGGGCGGTCAGCCATTCGAACCCTTCACGCTCGAAACCAATATCATCGGCAGTGACGCCGATGGGGACTCGGTAACCAGCACGCTGAGCGTGACTTTCCTGCCGGACGATCAAGGCAATATGGTCGGTACCACCTCGGGCGAGACGATCAACGGTGATGCCGATGACAATATCATTGCCGGCCTTGGCGGGGCGGATACGCTCAACGGCAGCGGCGGCAGGGATACGCTTTACGGCGGTGACGGCGACGACACCCTGGATGGCGGCGCCGGACAGGACGTGCTCGTCGGCGGTGCCGGTCACGATACGCTAACTGGGGGTTTGAATTCCGATATTTTCGTGATCGACGACAACGCGCTGTCCGATGGCAGCTTCGACACGATTACCGATTACGAGTTGCTCGAAATCATCGACCTCACCCAGGTCCTGTCCCTGCCCGCAGGTTCGGATTTGAGCGATTATATCCAGTATTACGATAACGGGGACATTTACCTCAACCTCGACGGGGTCGGGGTGGGTGAGCCCGTGAAGATCGCGACGGTCGGGGCTTATGCCGCCGGTGCAGACCAGGACATCACCATTGGATATGTTCTCAACGGGACGTCCACCAATGTGCAGGTTTCGCCTGTTCCATTGACTACGCCGATCGTTCTGGACCTCGACGGCGATGGTATCGAACTGGTCGATATGTCGGCGGGCGTCACATACGATTACGGTGCTGGTCCGGTGGCAACCGCATGGGTCGCCGCAGGTGAAGGCATCCTGTTCGACGACAGCGATGAAAACATGGAGGTCGACGGTTACGAGAACTTCGCCTTCGGCACCGATGGGGTGACCGACCTCGAAGCACTTGCCGCCACGAACGATATTGATAGCGACGGCACGCTGTCGGGTGGGGAACTGAATGGCCTTGCCGTCTGGATCGACGACGGTGACGGTGTCTTCGAAGACGGCGAGTATGCCAGCCTCTCGTCCCTCGGCATTACCGAAATCGGCGTTGAAACCGATGGGCAGGGTTATGTCGCTGCCTATGGCGATGCGCTGGTCTTTGGCGAAGCCACCTTCGTCATGAATGGCGAAGACCACGTTCTTGCCGACGTCGGGTTCGCGACATCGGAGGACTATGCCGGAGAGCCGGAACAGAACTCGCAACTGCGCCAGGCCGAGATGGCTCTGCTCGCCGCGGCAGTTCCCGGCCTGTTGGTAGCGACCTCGCTCAACACGACACCGTTTTTTGCTGCCGATCACATGGTTAATTTCGAGCCAACGGATCTCAGCTTCGCCACGGCGGTGAACTCGATCACCAGGCACGATGTCGACCTTTCGCACGTCGACCCGGCCTCTCATGCAGAGGGTTCGGATAAAGCGCAGCACGCGAAATCGGACAGCGCGCATCTTTCGGACGACGACTCGGTCGATGCCCGTGCATTCGGTGGCGACCATGGTGCGCCCGCAAACGATGTCGCCGATCTTGGCGCTTCGACCGAAACTGCTGCCAATTTCGCACCGCCACCGACGCCGGTGGGCGGCGCCGAAGTCGGAGCCGATGTTCTTGCAGCTTTGCTCAACATTGGCGCACCGGCCGCAGACGCAAAGGGCGATGCGAAAGGAACGCAAGCATTGGATGCAGTGCGGACCGCGATTACGGAAGTAACCGGCTCTGACGAGGTATCCAAGATAGTGAACCATATCATTGACAATGTTTCGGAAACGGCTCAGCACGGACACGTCGGAACAGAAGCGATGCAGGTGCTGCTTAACAGTGGGGTTGCAGGGCAGCACTTCCAAATGCCGATGCTGGCGGATGCCGCGGATGATGCCGCGCACCTGGCTGCTGCGGCAGCCTGATCCGACCGGAAAGTTAACAAGGGGGTCTTTCCAATGAAGAGCTGGCCTAAGCACAGCTGGTACGTTCTCGCGAGCGTGTCTGCCGCTGCATTCGTAATTTCCGCTCCGGCTTCCGCGCAAAGCGGATCCGATCTCATGTCGCTCGACGACGGCTCGCTGAAGTCGGAACTGGAAATGCGTTACGACGCATCTCTGGCCGCGACGCTCGATCCGGCGGTCGTTAACGCGATCGACACGCGCTACATGTGGGCATCCGAAGCAAAAGTGCAGTGCGCGATCGCGATCGGCTTCATGAAGAACGACCTGCGGGACGAAGATTCGATCCGCAAGTGCGACGCGGCATACCTGCGTTGGATGGCGCCGCCCGCGCCGCTGGCTCCGCCGCCTCCGCCGCCGCCACCCGCGGCTTGCAACACCGGCAACTTCATTGTGTTCTTCGACTGGGATTCGGCCGAAATCACGCCCGAAGCAGCCAGCACGCTCGATGGCGCTATCGCCGGTCTCGCCGATTGCAGCCGCATCTCGGTCCAGCTTGGCGGCTATACCGACACTTCCGGTTCGGACGGTTACAACATGGGTCTTGCCGAACGTCGCAACGCGGCAGTGCGGTCCTATCTCACTGCGCGCGGTCTCAACGACACGATCATCAGCAGCGCCGCTTTCGGTGAAAGCAAACTGCGCGTGCCGACCGCAGACGGGGTTCGCGAATTGCAGAACCGTCGTGTCGAACTCAACGTCCAGTAAGGGGGGACGAACATGAAAACTTATCTCAAGTTCGCCGCCGCCGCCGCAGGCCTTCTCAGCGCCTCGGTGTCCGGTACAGCCCTTGCACAGGGCGCGCCAGTTTCGATGTCCGAAGCGATCGCCATCGGCGTCGATTCGAACCCGCAGATCAGCCAGGCTCAGATGAACAAGGAGGCGATCCAGTTCGAGCGCAAGCAGGCGCAAGGTCTGTATGGCCCACGGATCAACATCGAAGGCAGCGTCGGGGCTCGCAATCTCGAAAATCCGACACGCCGCTCGCTTGGGATTTCCGAAGACTGGCTCTATCCCATGGAAGCCAAGATTTCGGCTGACTGGACAGTGCTCGACTTCGGTCGTCGCCGTGGCGAATTGCTGCGTCAGGCTGCACGCGTCGATGGCGCTTCGCTGCGCGTGCTCGAACGCTCAGAATTCATCGCCCTGCAGATTGCTCGTCAATATCTCGACGTAATGCTGCAACAGCGCGTCTTTGCTGCGTCGATGGACAATACAGCGTTCCACCGCGAACTCGTGGGCAATCTGGGTAAGGGTGTAGACCAGGGTTCGATCTCCATCGCGGATCGCCAGCAGGCGGAGGAACGGCTTCAGGCCGCCCTCATCCGCGAGGCTGAATCGGCAGAAACGCTTCAGAACGCCAAGATCCGTCTGCAGTCGCTGACCGGATTGACCATCGACAACGTCATGACCCCGCCCGATCTCAGGGGCGCCATGCCGACCAACGAAGCCGATGCGGTCGGGCTTGCCCGCACCCGCAATCCGCTGGTGCTCGAAGCGAAGGCCGACGTCGATGCCGCGCGTGCGCTGGCGGCCAGCGCCAAGGGCGACCTTTATCCCACCGTGGGCGTCGATGCCTACGCCCGCACCGGCGACGACATCGACGGGTTCAAGGGCACGACCAACGACCTGATGGCGCGCGCCTATGTGCGCTGGACGATCTTCGACAGCGGCATCAACCACGCGAAGTACCAGGAAATGGTCCGCCGTTCGAGCGAGGCCCGCTTCCGCCTTCACACGCGTGAGCGTGAGGCCGAGGAAGATGTCCGCATGGCATGGAACGCGCTGCTGACGCAGGGCCGCATCGCCGGTGAACTGACCACGCAAAGCGCCGTCACCGACAAACTGCTCGAATCCTATCAGGGCCAGTTCAATGTTGGTCGCCGTTCGTTGCTCGACGTGCTCGATGCGCAGAACACGCGCTACAACGTGCAGGTTCGGCTCGAAACCGCGCGTTTCTCGGAAATCTTCGCCCAATACCAGACTCTGGCTGCCACCAACCGCTTCCTCGATGCGTTGTCGGTGCCGCCCCATTATGGTGCGGGTGAAAAGGAACGCGAGCGTTTTGATTACGGTCCGCATATCCCGGCGGAACGCGAAAGCCGCGTTTATCCCAAGTAAGCGGGCGGCACGGCGCCGCCTTTCAGAACGAGAATGTTCATGAATTCGGCCGCGCCGGAAAAGTTCGAAACCGCCCCGCAAGTTGCGGGTGACACGCCCGCCAGGCAGGTCGATCAATTGATCGCCTGCCTGGCTCGCGTTGCACGGCATTTCGACACCCCTTTTGCCACAGCAACTCTGGCATCCTCGCTCGCTTTTGCGCCCGATGGATCGTTGCCCTGGCATCAGGCCGGGCCGGCGCTGGATTTGCTCGGGCTTAATTACGACGAGAAGCACGCCAAATCGCTGCCCCTGGCGAAGTCGCACTATCCCTTGATCGTGCGGACCGCTGACGGATCGCTCTCGCTATTGCTCGATCGCGAGGGCGACGATGTCCTGGTCTGGATGCCCGGATATGCCAAGGAAACGTGGCAAGCCGCCGCGCCATTCGCGCAAAGCTCGCCGCTGACCCTGCTGTCGGTGGAAGGCGATCCTTCGACGCTTCGAGATGCGGGACAACCATGGCATCAACGCGCCCGTGCCCATTGGTTCTGGTCCGAAATTGCCAAGCGCCGGCGTGAGTTCTGGCCGGTAATCGTCGCTTCGATCGTCATCAACTTCCTCGCGGTCGCACTGCCCATCTTCACGATGAACGTGTACGATCGCGTCATCCCCAACCGCGCAACATCCAGCCTGTGGGTGCTCGCACTCGGCGTCGGCATCGCCTTTGCTCTCGAATTCGCGTTGCGAAAGGCGCGAACTAACGTGCTCGACGAGATCAGCCGCGATCTAGACATCAGCCTTTCGCAGAAAATCTACGCGCGCGTCATGTCGCGGCCCCTGGCGTCGAAAACCGGCCATACCGGTAATCTTGTCGCCCGCGTCAGCGAATATGCCACGGTGCGCGATTTCTTTGCCTCGACGACGATCGTGCTGGTTGTCGACGTGTTCTTCCTGTTCGTGTTCATCGGTTTCATCGCGATCATCGCGGGACCACTGGCATTGATCCCGCTGCTTATCATCGGTGCGATGATCGTGCTCGGCATTCATCTGCAACGCAAGATCAGCGACACCACACGCGATGCGCAGGCCGACTATGGTTTGCAACAGACCCAGCTGGTGGAATCGATTGCCGGGCTTGAAACGCTGAAAAGCATTGCCGGCGAAGGCGAGATGCTGGGTCGCTGGCGTCGCATCTCCGACATGGCCAGCCGGTCGCAAAAACGACTTCGAGAGGTGAATTCCACCGCGATCGGAGCGGCTTCGACCTTCCAGCAGATTTCGACGATCTCGCTGGTGATCGGCGGTTACTACATGTTCGACGCCGGGATCATCTCGATGGGTGCGATCATCGCCATCGTCATGCTCGCATCGCGTGCGCTGTCTCCCGCCGGGCAACTGGCCTACTTGCTCACCCGATGGAAGCAGGCCAGCGAAACGCTCGATTCCATCGAACAGCTTTGGGAAGGTCCGGACGAGCGCAAGATGGGCAGTAGTTCGCTGCCGCCGCAGGTCCGTTCGGCCAACGTCGCGATGCAGGGCGTGAATTTCGCATACCCCGGGTCCAGCGTTCCATCGCTCAAGAACGTCAATCTCGTCATCCGTCCGGGCGAACGCATCGCGATCATCGGCCGCGTCGCATCGGGCAAATCGACACTGGGCCGTGTGATGTGCGGGCTTTTCGAACCTGACGAAGGCGCGATGCTCATCGACGGTATCGATGCCCGGCAATATCGCCCGCACGACATCCGCCGCAATTTCCGGTTCGTCGCTCAGGATTCGAACCTGTTTTCCGGCACGATCAAGGACAACCTGGCGCTGGGCGGCCCGCGGGCGAGCGAGCAGCAGCTGATTGCCGCACTCCGCAAGGTTGGCGCTGACCGGTTCCTTTCGCGTGACGCTGGCGGTTTCGACCGCGCGGTGGGCGAAGGCGGGCGTTCGCTTTCGGGCGGGCAGCGCAACTTCCTGGCGCTTGCCCGCGCGTTCGTTGCGCCATGTCAGCTGTTTTTTCTCGACGAACCGACGGGCGCGATGGATTCGCAGACCGAAAACCTGTTTATCGAATCACTGTCACAAAGTCTGACACCTACTCAAACGCTGGTTGTCGCGACTCACCGGCCTGCCCTATTTGCGTTGTGCGACAGAGTCATAGTCGTCAGCGACGGCCAGATCGTGGCTGACGGCAAGAAAGACGAGGTTATCAAAAGTGTCGGTATCGAAACCCGCAGCTAGGACTGGCATCGCCGGTATCCTTGCGCAGCGCCTGACCGGCGCTCGCGTAGCGCTGCTCGGTGTGTTCGCTGCCGCGCCCCTCATCATTCTTGGCGCCACCACGATGATGCCCGGCGGGCTGACGGGAGAGGCGAAAGCAGTGCCATCACCGGTCGACACCGCCAGGGCGCAGCAACGCGCGGTCGCGGCCTTGACCGAAGGCGAGAAGAGCGAGCTCGTAGCCGAGGGCGAAAGCGCGAAAGAGCGCAATGCCGAGATCACTTTCTCAAGCCTTCCGCTTGAACGCATGCGCGGCTTTGGCACTGGCGAAGTTCCGGTCAATGCTCAGCGTTGCCTGACGCAGGCGATCTACTACGAAGCCGGGTTCGAACCCGAAGACGGCAAACGTGCCGTGGCGCAGGTCGTGCTGAACCGAGTTCGTCACCCTGCCTATCCCAATTCCGTCTGCGGCGTGGTGTACCAAGGGTCGAACCAGCGCGTCTGCCAGTTCAGTTTTACCTGCGATGGCTCGCTTGGCCGCCGTCCCGCCGCCGGCGCTTGGGCGTCGGCCGAACGGATCGCACGCGATGCACTGTCCGGTCGGGTTGAGGAAAGCGTCGGCACGGCGACTCATTATCACGCCGATTATGTCGTGCCGCGCTGGGCTTATTCGCTGGGCAAAGTGCGGCAACTGGGTAGCCACATCTTCTATCGCTTTAACGGCGGCCTTGGCAGTGCGCGGGCATTCAACGCACGCTACAGCGCGGCAGAGCTGATTCCATCGGTGCGCCTTGCCGACACGGTCGAAGACGGAATCGCGGATGTTCCTACAGGTTTGTTCGAAAATGGCCTGACGGTCGCACCTGACGTTCAGGACCGCCATGCAACCAACGACATCGGCGGGCGGATCGACACGACCAAGGGTTGGCGGCTGGAACTGCCCAAGGCCGGCAAGTACCGCCAGCTCATAGCCAACCATGGGCAGCATCAGGCCGCGGCGTCGACAACGGTCGCTGACACTGTCGGTGACGCTCAGCCCGCTCCCGGCCTGATGACCAATCTCTCGTCGAAAGATCCGGAACCCGGCGCATGATCGACAATTTCAAAGCGCGTTGGGCTCGAATGGATTCGAGCCGCCGGCTGATCGTCGTGTCCGCGACGGGTCTTTTCGCACTCGTATTCTGGTCGGCCTTCGCCCCGCTGGACGACATCACGCGCGGTCAGGGCAAGGTTATCCCAAACAGCAAGGTGCAGGTCGTGCAGGCGGCCGATCCCGCCACCGTCGAACAGATCCTTGTGCAGAATGGCCAGCAGGTGAAGCGCGGTGAATTGCTTATCCGATTGAACGACAGCGAAAGCGCGAGCCAGCTTGGCCAGTTGGAGACCGAGACGGAGCTGATGGAAGCCCGTTCCGCACGATTGCAGCGCGAAGCGCAGGGACAGGGTTCCGGATGCGGCCCAGGCAGCATTTGCGCTCAGGAACAGCGCCTTCAACAGGTCCGTCAGGCCGCGGCGAGCAGTCGCCAGCAGGCACTTGCCGCCGCGATCGAACAGCGCCGCCGCGACATGCGCGAAGGCGAAGCGACGGCAGAATCCCTGCAAAGCAGCCTGAGGCTGGCGCAAGAGCAGATGAACATGCTCGCCCCGCTCGCCAAACAGGGCATCGTTCCGCAAACCGAACTGCTGACTGCGCAACGCGAAGTCGTGGACGTGCAGGGACGGCTCAGCGCCGCACGGCAAGGAGTCCAGCGCGCGCGCGCCGCGATAAGCGAGGCGCAGGCGCAATTGTCCAGCGAAAGGCTGGATTTCCAGCAACAGGCGCTTAACGAGCGTAGCGAACTGGCGACGCGCATCGCGGTCAACGAACAGTCGATCAAGGGCGCCACTGCCCGCGTTTCGCGCAACGAACTGCGCGCGCCGGTCGATGGCATCGTGAACGATCTTCAGGTTTCGACCGTGGGCGGTTTCGTATCGCCGGGCGAAACGATCATGCAGGTCGTCCCGACCGGCGACAGGCTTCTCGTCGAAGCCAAGATCCGTCCATCGGACATCGCCTTCATCAAGGTCGGCGATCGGGCCAACGTGAAGGTCACGGCCTTCGACTTTTCGATCTATGGCGGCCTATCCGGCAAAGTGCGCCAGATCAGCCCCGACAGCGTTTATGACGAAAATGAGCGCGAAAGCTTCTATCTTGCCCAGATCGAAACCGATCGCGCCTTCATCCGTCACCGGGGTCAGAAACTGGCGATCATGCCGGGCATGATTTGCGAGGTGGAAATCATCACCGGCCGCAAGAGCGTTTTGGCCTATTTGCTAAAGCCGATCACGCGCGGCTTGAATACGGCCCTGACGGAAAAGTGAGCTCGATCCTCGCGGCTTAATAGCCGTGCAGGAAACGCTTGCCGCCATTGAACGACAGGATCGGCCGATAGTCGTTGGCGCTATCGCCATCGATCAAATCGTCGCTTGCGTTGTCGAGCAGGATCGAGCGCCCTTCGACTTTGACGATCAGCACCGCGTGATCATCACGCCGAACCAGATCGCGGGCCAGCGTCAGGTACATGTCATCACGCGACACGCCCATCGCGGCGAGCAGTTCCATCTTGGCGATCGCGTAGTCCTCGCAATCGCCCTTGCCGCGCGCCAGCGTTTCGCCGACCGTCGCCCAATAATCCGCCTTGCCGTAAAGCTTGGCATCGGAAGTGTATGCGATTTTGGCATTTACCCAGCGGTTCACCTTGGCGATCCGGTAGGGCAGCGCCCCTTCACCCGCGTCAGCCTTGAGCAAGGCGGTGCGAGCCACCCCTGCTCCAGAATGCGATACCCGGCCCCATTGCGCATCAAACGCTGTCGTCGACACCGGCAGAATTCGGCTTTCGAGGAAATCGTAGCCCGAGCGCGACAGGCCGGGGCGCATAACGTCGAAACGTTCGGCACAGGCCATGCCGGTCAAAGCCGCCGGTACGATCGCGGGCGTTCCATCTGCGATGACCGAGGCCTGCGCGGCGAAGGCGGGCAAATAGGACGGGCGCGCATCGACAGCTGCGATCTGAGCGAAACTGGCCGAGCGACCGGTGTCCGCCTGCTGCTGCCGCATGAGTTCGAGCGCGGAGAGTGGTTTGACTTTGTCGCGCGAGATCAGGGCGGCGTCGCCAACCGTCTGGGCCCTTGTAAACATAGCGGAGCCGGTGCGGTGGCAATTGGTGGCCACAGCGACATTGGCGACCGCCGACGCGATCAGCGCCGATCCTGCACTGGCATGCGCAGGCAGTGCGTTCGCACAGGCAACCGTGCCAATCAGGACGGTGGCAATGCCGCGAAGCCGGAGCGAGAGAGGTGCATGGACCATGCATCCCTTTTCGCCCAAAGGCATACAAGAAATGCTTGCCGGTCATGCTTGCGCAATCTGGTTAACAAATTCGCATCATCGCCCTTCGCGCGCCCAAAGTTTCAGCACTTGAGGTCCCGACAAAACGGCGGAATTGCAAAGACTAAGGGCCATGGCGGCGGCATCGACTCCGCCTCCCCTAACCCACGGGAAAATCGTTAACGCGTGGCCGCCTGACAGAAATTTTTATTCGGCAAGCCGGGCCGGCCGAGCCGCTGCCGCTGCCGGGTGTCAAACCGTCGCGTCAATCGCGCCGGACGTTATGAACATGTGCAGGGATCGAAACCTCGATACCGTCGAGTTCCGGGGTCAGGACGATCTGGCACGACAGGCGGCTGGTTCCTTCGACACCGGCGGCCAGATCGAGCATGTCCTCTTCATCATCCGTCGCCGCGGCCAGCTTGCCGAACCATTCCGGTGCGACGACGACGTGGCAAGTGGAGCAGGCCATCTGGCCTTCGCACGTTCCTTCGAGCGGCATGCCGATGGCCTGACCGGCGGAGAGCAGGGTGTCGCCCTGCGCGGCGTCTGCTTCGACCTTGCGGCCTTCGGCAGTCTTGAACGTGACCCGAACCATGACCTTTTTATCCTTGCGCCCTGGCCGCTGCGTTGATCGCGGCGGCCGCACTTTCCAGGTCCTGCATCCCAGTATATCGCCCGAACCCAAGCCGGATCGACGTTTTGACATCCTTGTCATTCAAACCGATGGCCTGCAAGACCCGGCTCGGCTTCCCCGAGCCCGATGCACAGGCCGATCCTGCCGAAAATGCAACGTCGCGGACCTCGGACATTAGTCTTGCCACATCGAGCCCCGTCCGCCGCAGGTTGAGATTGCCGTGCCAGCGCGCGGTCGGGCTGCCATTGATCGTCCATCCGTCGAACAGTTCAAGCGCGCGGGTCCACAGCGCCTCGACATGCTGGCCATCAGGCTCCGTCCGCTCCACCGCCAACTTTGCGGCAGCGCCGAACCCGGCGCACAGCGCGGGACTCAAAGTGCCTGAACGCAAGCCCTTTTCCTGCCCTCCTCCGGTGATCAGCGGGGCAAGTTCGATGCCGTCACGAAACCACAGTGCACCGATGCCCTTCGGCCCGTGCAGCTTGTGCGCGGAAATGGCGATGCAATCGGCCATGGCCACGGGCATGCGCCCGGCGGCTTGCACTGCGTCGCACAGGAACAACGCGCCCCCCGCCTTGGCCGCGCGGGCGATTTCAGCCACCGGCTGGATCGTACCGATCTCGTTGTTCACCTGCATGACGGCGACAAGGCCCACGTCGGCAGGGATCGGCGCATCGGAAGCGATCAGCCCCGCGTCGTCGACCGGAATGGCATGAAACGCATTGGCCATCGACCTTGCCGTATCCCAGACCGCGGCATGTTCTATGGCCGATACCGCAATGCCCCTGCCCGCCAGAACCGGCTGGCAGCCGCGCATCACGATATTCAGCGCCTCTGTCGCGCTGCCGGTGAAGATTACCTGACCGCCCGGCGGAAACAGCGCCGCAACCTGATCGCGCGCCAGTTCGACCGCGGCCGCCGCCTGACGGCCATAGCGGTGCGGACTGTGCGGATTGCCGAACCCCACTCCTTCCGGCCCGTCGAGCCAGCGCAACATCGCATCGCGCGACTCTGGCGCCAGCGGGGTCGTCGCCTGGTAATCGAGGTAGATCATGCCCCGGCTCCCGCACCGACCTGCGCGGCCAGCCCGGACCATACTTCCAGAAACCGGTCGACGTCGGCATCGCGCGTGTCCGGCCCGATGGAAACGCGGATGACCTCGCTCGACGCCTTTTCCGTCATTCCCATGGCGGTCAGTACCCGGCTGGGCCGCAACGATCCGGACGAACAGGCGCTGCCCGCCGAAACCGCGATCCCCGCACCGTCGAGCCGGATCAGCTGTACTGCCGATGCCAGCCCCGGAATGCGGTAGGACCCGATGGTGGCGATACGCGGGCTGGCCGGGGCCATGACTTCGCCGCCGGCGTCGATGATCGCATCTTCCAGCCGCGCGCGAAGGCGCAGCGCCTCTGCCATCCAGTCATTGCCCGTTTCCAGCGCGGCGGCCATCGCCATCGCACCGGGCACGTTTTCGGTGCCGCCGCGATAACCCCGCTCCTGCCCCCCGGTCGGCGCGAGCAGGGCAAAGTCGCGCACCAGCAGAGCGCCGATGCCCGGCGGCGCGCCGAATTTGTGGCCGCTGATCGCCGCCATGTCGCAATCGGGCAGCGCGATCTTGCCCGCCGCCTGCGCGCAATCGGCAAGCAGCACCCCGCCGCAACTCCGCACAGCATCGGCCACAGCGCCAAGCGGCTGCATCACGCCAGTTTCATTGTTGACCTGCTGCACGGCGACCAGCGCGTCGGTCGTGTCGCCCAATGCGGCCGGATCGACCAGCCCGCCCGTATCGACCGGCACCACGCGCGCGCCGGGAACATGGCGCATCACCGCCTCATGCTCGACCGCCGAAACGATCCGGCGGGCCGCATGGCTGCGCGAGAGGGCAATGGCCAACGCTTCGCTCGCCCCGCTGGTGAAGATGACTTCGCCGGTCCAACCCAGTGCCGCCGCGACCCGTTCGCGTGCGGTTTCCAGCGCGCGCCGCGCCGCGCGACCGCCCGCGTGGGGGCTGGATGCATTGGCGTCGAGGGCAAGCCCGTCGAGCATCGCGGCGCGCGCTTCGGCCAATACCGGGGCGCTTGCCGCATGATCGAGATAGGTTTGGCTCATGAAATACGCTCTATTACCGCACAACAGGACAGGAATGCGCTTCGATGGGGCCGTGCCAATTGCCATCGCGCTCGCGCTTTCTATATAGGCATCGACGACAATTCACACCCCGGCCCAAATTGGTGGGCGCGGCGGTACGCAAACTGCACGAGGATCTCTTGCCCTCCGTAATTTTCCCCGGACCCGAAGGTCGGCTCGAAGGCCGCTACCATCCCGCACCGCGTCCGCGCGCGCCGTTGGCGATGATCCTGCACCCGCACCCTCAGGGCGGTGGCACGATGAACGAACGGATCACGCAGGCTCTGTACAAGGATTTCGTCGCGCGCGGCTTTGCCGTCCTGCGCTTCAATTTCCGCGGCGTCGGTCGCAGTCAGGGCAGTTTCGATAACGGCATCGGCGAACTTTCCGATGCTGCGTCCGCGCTGGACTGGGTTCAGACGATCCATCCCGAAGCGCAGGTGACATGGATTGCCGGCGTTTCGTTCGGCGCGCTGATCGGCATGCAGCTGATGATGCGTCGGCCTGAAATCCGCGGCTTCATCTCGATCGCCCCTCCCGCGAATATGTACGATTTCTCGTTCCTGGCCCCGTGCCCTGCTTCGGGCATCGTCATTCAGGGTGCGGCCGATACGGTCGTGACGCCAGGCGCGGTGCAGAAGCTGGTCGACAAGCTGCGCACGCAAAAGCACATCACCATCCATCACGACGAAATCCCGCGCGCGAACCACTTCTTCGAGCACGAGTTCGACGAGCTGATGCGCTCGGTCGACAATTACCTGAATTTCCGGCTCAATCCGGACTGCCCGATACGTTGATCCCGGCGGCGAGCGTCGTGCCTTTTTAAAGGGCGCGCTCGCCAGTCCATTCCATATCGCGCCACAGTTCCGGCACCGGCTTTGCGCGGGCGCCGCAATGGCTGACCAAAAGCTCCATCTGTTGCTTGTCGAGCGGTCGTTTGAACCGGAACCCGGCCCTGATCCCGCGGTCGTGCCATCGCACTTCGGCCTCCACCGGGTCGAGCCCGTCGATGTAGACCATCACCGCATCGCCGATGAAAAGGTTGCGTGACGGATTGACGAAGCAGCAACCGTATTCCGAGACATCGGCCACTGAAATGAACACGTCTCCCCCGGTGGGAGAGCGATAGCAGCCCGCGACCCGGATCGCCCAGCGTTCATGACTGCGCCTGCCGACTTTCGTCCCTTCCGATCCATTGGGAGGAAAGATCTAGGGCACAGGCCATAACCGTCGCTTACGCCCGCGCTAAGCGAGTATCCCTATATGGTCTGGCCCTATGTGGTCTGGCCCAATGTGGTGTGGAAATGGAGCGGGCGAAGGGAATCGAACCCTCGTCGTAAGCTTGGGAAGCTTCTGCTCTGCCATTGAGCTACGCCCGCGTTTCGGAGACTTGGCTGGATAGTCGCCCTGATTTTTTTACAGGAGATTTTTACAGCTTGCCTCGGAATCGGACTGCCATTCGCACGTGACAACGCCCAAGGTCAAGGTCAGTTCGCCGTGCCAGCGCCCATCCATCGATACGCGGAAAAATAAGCGCTCAATCGGCGCTCGCGTAGCTGGCCGGTGCGTCTTTCGTTCCTAAGGTTAGGCGCTGCATAGCCCACGCGCGGGGAAACCAACACGTTGGGCTATGATGCCGGGCCATTGCTCCTGTCCTTCTCTCCTCTGAGATGACCTGGGCCCGGCACCCGCTTGGCTCTGCTGTGCAAATTGCCTATCGGGACGAGGATGCAGGATTTCGGTGAATCGGTAGCGGCCCGATTGCGGCAATGGCCCGGAATGCAACGGGTGCCTTCGCCCAAGCTGGAGCTGTTTTCCCTACGCGGATTCGTGCCGCGCGACATGCGAGCCGATCTGATCGCCCTGATCGAGGCCAATCGCCGCCCGTCCACCATCGCGGACCCCAACGGCGACGCCTATTTCCGCACCAGCGAAACCTGCGACCTCCCGATGGACGAAGCTGTGGTGCAGGAATTGCGCGCGCTGTTCACGGAAGTTTCGGGCATCGACCCCGTCTTTGCCGAACCGTCGCAAGGGCAAAGGTACGCGCCGGGGCAGGAGTTCAAGGGCCACACCGATTATTTCGAACCGGGCGGAGCGGATTACGCGAAATATTGCAGCGTCGCCGGACAGCGAACATGGACTTTCATGGTCTATCTCAACGAACCCGAAGCGGGCGGTGCCACCCGGTTCAAAGCTGCTGACAAGATGTTCAAACCGGACGCGGGCCGGCTGGTCTGCTGGAACAACAGGCGCCCCGACGGATCGCCCAATCCCGCGACGCTGCATCACGGGATGAAGGTCAGATCCGGCCTCAAATACGTCATCACGCAGTGGTATCGGGAAAAGGAGTGGAAATGAGAAATCCGGGAAAACCGACCCTACACGGCGAGAGGATCACGCTAAGACCCGTCACGGCCGACGATGCGGACGTCATGGTCGCGGGGCTGGAGGACGAGGAATCGAACCGACTTACCGGCACGCACGAGATATTCACGGCAAGGCGCGTCGAGAAGCACTGCGCGATGGTCGCGGCGGCGGACGACCGCTGGGACTATGCCATCGAGGTCGATGGCAGAATGATCGGCGAAGTCGTGCTGAACGAGATCGACTGGGACAACCGCTCTGCCAATATCCGCGTCGTCATCTGGGAGCCTGCATCGCGCAATACTGGACTGGGAACCGAAGCGATGCGCCTGATGACGAAGTTCGGCATCGAGGAAGTCGATCACCATCGCATCGAACTGGGCGTCTATGCCTTCAACCCGCGCGCAATCCGATCTTACGAGAAAGTCGGCTACACGCTGGAGGGAACGCGCCGCGACGCCCTCTACTGGGACGGCGAGTGGATCGATTCCCACACGATGGCCGTGCTCGCCCCCGAGTGGGAGGCGAGCGCCGCCTGATCGTTCAGCCGAGGGAGCGGAAGAAGCTCAGCTGCATGTCCTCGGCCAGGCAATCCAGGATCGGCGGGACCAGCCGGTCATGGAAGTCGATCGACATGTGCTTTTCGAACGCGGCATCGTCCTTGAACGTGGCGACGACGTTGAACGTGTCGGGGTCGTCGTCCGATTGCAGCAATTCGTAGACCTGCGCGTCGGGCTCATGCTTGAAGACGAGGCCTTTCAGCTCGCTCTGCAACGCGATCATTTCCTCGCGCTTTTCGGGTTTCGTCTTCAGGACGGCGACGAAGCTTTTGGCAGACATGCTCAATACTCCGGCTGACGGTCTAGATCGAACAGCATTTCGCGTTCGTAGCTGCCGTCCATGCAGCCGATCATGCCATCGATCAGCGGCTTGTTCTGCGGATATTCCATGTGCGCCTTGTCGGCCGCTTCGTCGACGAAGCTTTCGAGCACAGCGAACATGCCGGGTTCGCCAAGGCGAAAGAACTGGAAGTGCAGCGTGCCCGGCTCGTCGGGCGCCTGCTTCTGCATCTTTTGCGCAAGGTCGATGAACTCGTCCTGCTTGTTATCCTTGATGCGAAAGCGGGACAGGAAGGTATAGGCCATCGGGTGTCTCTCCTTACGCGTTTTCGCGCTGTTTGTGGTATTCGATCCAGCTCGGCAGGCGTTCGGGAAAATCGGCCGGGCCGGGCGTTTCGTATGCGTAATTGCGGTTCGCTTTCAGCAGGATGTCCGGATATTCCGAAATCGGCACGTAATAAAGGAACTGGATCACGCGCTCTGCGAATTTCCAGCCGTCGGCCGTGTTGCGATACTTGTCGTCATAGCGGATCGCGGCGACCATCATCTTCCCCTTGCGCTGCAGTTCGGCATGGCCCGAAACGCGCCCCGTCGCTTCTTTCGATCCGTCGCCGACGAAGTCGATCTGGACGTCGTGCATGAAGTGGTGGCCGGGGCCAAGCACGTCGAAACGGCCATGATATTGATCGATGATCGCATCGGGTCCTTGCGCGAACATCACGCCATCCTTCGAACGGATGATGCCGTCTTCGGTGAACAGATTGCGGACCGATTCGATGATCCGGTCGTCGATGTCGAAGCTGTAATGCGCGATCAGCTGGCGGATCTGGGATTCGGCTTCTAGTCGGGCGATGCGGGATTCAAGGTCGCTCATGGCGTTGCTCCTTCTACAAATCGGGAATTGGCATAGACCGGATCGCACTTCCCCCATTCGCCGATCGGGCGCAGGGTCCGGTGCATTCCTTCGTCTAGGATCTGGTTCGACGGGTGGCAGGCGTTCCAGTCGGTGACGACCATGCGGCGCAGGATGCGCCATTCGCCGCCGCGTTTTTCGAACCTGTCGAGATAGCGACCCGCCATGACGAACATTTCGTGGTCCGCATCCAGCCCCTTGCCTGCAAGCTGCGCGAAATAATCGGAACCGAGCATGTCCTGTGCCATGTCGTTACGGACGCGGCAGGCGGAATAAAGCGTGGATTCGCTGGCCGCGAAATCGCCATCGACGTCGATATGGACGTTGAGCAGGCAATGCGTGCCCATCGTGAAATACTTGGTGATCTCGCCGATGATGAACGGCACGAATTCGCTGGCGCGGCCGACGTAAATGCCGTGGATGTCCTCTCCGTCCGGCCAATACACGCTTTCCATCATAGCGAGATCGGCACGGTCGAGTGCGCGGCAATAGCGGGTCAACACGTCGTAAACGTCGCGCACCGCAACAAGCTCGGCCAGCCGCGCCCTGCCTCCGCCCATCGCGGATTGCTCGGCCGTCATGGCTTGTTGCTCCACACCGGGTCCCCCGGCCCGCGTTCGCCCAGCGGGCGCAGCGTCGCGAACATGCCTTGATCGAGGATTTCGTTCGACGGCCGGTTCTCGTTCCAGTCCATCACCACTTGCCGGCGGAAGATGCGCCATTCGCCGTTCCGCCGTTCGAACTGATCGAGATAGCGTCCGCCGAAGAAGAAATGGTGATGCCCGGGGTCCAGTCCGGCACCGCCGAACTGTTGCATGTAGCGCGAGCCAAAAATCTCCTCGGCCTTCTCCTCGCGCACCTTATGATAGGCGAACAGGTAGGTCTCGGTCGCGGCGCGGTCGCCGTCGATTTCCATATGGACGTTCATCAGCCCGTGCATGGTCACTTCGAACCATTCCTGGATTTCACGGACGATGAATTCGGAAAACTCAACCGCGTTGCCGTCGAACACTCCGTGCGAATCCGATCCGTCCGGCCAATAGACGCTTTTCATAAGGTCGACGTCCGCCCTGTCGAGCGCGCGGCTGTAACGGGTGAGCACGGCATAAATGTCCCGCCGCGCAATCAGATCCTCGATCTCCGCGTCCGATACGACAGTGGGATTGGGGGCGGCATGAGTGGTAGTGACCATCCTCTTCTCCTTTCGCGCCCCGTTCGAACGGGATCGTCGCGGCAAAGGATAGACCGCTCGCAGAAAAAAACAATCATGCTTGAACTTATCTGAGGCACGGGCTGCGGCTTTCCGACAACACTTTCCACCGAAATCGCAAAAAAAACATTCATGATTGATTATCTGTGATCGGCATGCTTACATTCCTGTCCGTTACCCGAAAAATGTTGGGGACGAAGACAGGAGCAGGGGATGAATACCAGCAATCTTTACCGCACCACTTGTGCTGCCGCGCTCGCGGCAGCCTGCTTGGCGCTTCCGGCTCATGCTCAGGACGCAGGATCGGCAACCAACACGGTCGATGAGGGCCCGGCCGCCACCACTGGCCTGGGCGAAATCGTCGTTACCGCAACCCGTCGCGCAACCGACCTGCAGACCACCCCGGTCGCGGTTTCTGCGGTCGACAGCAAGCTGATCGAGCAGGCCAGCCCGCGCGACATCGGCGACCTTGCAGCCTTCGTGCCGAACTTTTCGGCCGCGACGATCGCGAACTTCAACGCAGCCTCGTTCGCCATGCGCGGCGTCGGCCAAACTTCGATCATCATCTACTACGAACCGCCCGTCGCGGTGCTCGTTGACGACTTCGTGATGCCTTCGGTGCAAACGCAGCTTCTCGATACCTTCGACGTCGAACAGGTCGAAGTGCTGCGCGGCCCGCAAGGTACGTTGTTCGGCAAGAACACCACCGGCGGCGCGGTTACCGTGCGTACCAAGCGCCCCGTGCTGAATTTCATCGGCATGGAAGGCAAGCTCGAAGCCGGCAGCTTTGGCAGCTACGCCATGAAGGGCGCGGCCAATGTGCCGCTCGGCGACTGGGGCGCGATCCGCCTTGTTGGCGGGTACGAAGCATCGGATGGCTATTACAAGAACGGCGCCTGCTATGGCCCAGTGCCGACTTTCAACACCCCCGGGACAGACGAAAACCCCAATGGCGTACCGATCGTCAGCAAGTGGTCCGGCGTCGAAGGTTGTCTCGACGGCGAAACGCTGGGCGGAACTTCGGTCTGGTCGGCCCGCGCCAAGCTGCTGCTCGAACCGACGGAGCGGATTTCTGCGCTGTTCCAGTACGAATGGTTCCGCGACGACTCCGACGTTGTCCCCTCGGTCAACGTAAACGACGAATACACCGGTTCGGTCCCGTTCCTGACGGACATCCTGAACCTGACCGGCCGTAATCCGAACAGCGACGATCCGCTCGACAACGCGGCCTATACCGGTCGCACCGGACTCGGCCTCGATCAGGGTCAGCGCATCTATGTCGACGGCATCTATGCCAACATCGACTATGAAACCGACATCGGCACGCTGACTTCGGTTTCGGGCTATCGCAAGCAAAAGTCGCGCATCCCGAACTCCTACGCCGGCGCGACCGCGATCGGCACCGACGGCACTTACCTGTCGTTCTTTGACGCATCGCGCGACGACGACCGCAAGACCTGGCAACAGGAACTGCGCTTCGCCAGCGATTTAGGCGGTGCGTTCGACTTCGTGGCGGGCGGTTTCTATCAGAAGGACAAGGCCAACTTCTGCGTCCCGCAGTATCTCGGCTTCCTCGACATCACCAGCGGACCGCTGCCCTTCGGCAACTGGAACGATACGATCTACACGTTGTGCAATGCGCAGGACGCGAAGTCGAAGGCGATGTTCCTCGAAGGAACGCTGAAGGCGACCGACAAGCTGACGATCACTGTCGGCGGTCGCTACACCTGGGAAGACAAGACGTGGTATGGCCGCCAGCAGGCGTTCTACGCCACGTTGGAAGGCGGCTTTGATCCGTCGATCGTGGACGATATCAAGGAACCGCTCGACGCCAACGTCTTCGACTATCCTTTCGGGGTCGTCACGGTCAGCGACAAGTGGCGCGAACCGACTTATCGCGCCAGCGTCGGCTATCAGGCGACCGATGACATCTTCACCTATGCCACCTTCTCGCATGGATTCAAGGGTGGTGGATTCAACGATCAGGCCGGCACATTTGCGCCGTTCGGCACCGATTACGACACGTTCCGCACCGTCGCCGCAGCGACCCAGCCGGAAAAGGCGGACAGTTGGGAAGCAGGCGTCAAGTCGGAGTTCTTCGACAACCGGCTGCGCTTCAACCTCACTGGCTTCTACGTGAAGTACAAGGATCTGCAGAAGCAGCTGAACGTGCCGATCGTCGTCAACGGCCAGCCGAACCAGTTCACCCGGTTCGTCAACGCCGCCAGCGCCACGGTCAAGGGTATCGAGCTCGAGACATCGGCCACTCCGTTCAGCGGTCTGACCCTGCGTGGCGTGCTCGGCTATCAGGATGCCAAGTACGGCCGTTACGATCAGGGCGATGCGGGTTACGACCTTTCGTCCGCCCCGCTCGACCGTGCGCCGAAATGGCAGTGGACCCTCGACAGCACGTATGAGCTGCCGGTCGGTTCGGAATACGACCTGCGCTTCAACGGCAATGTCGCCTACGTCAGCCGCAACCTGAACACGCAAGCGATCACCGATCCGAACGGCAATACCTTCCTCGACGCGCGCACTCTGGTGAACGGGTCGATCACGCTCAGCCAGGTGGACAACAAGTACTACGTCCGCCTCGTCGGCCAGAACCTGACCGACGAGCGTTACAAGGTTGCCGTCCAGAACGTCGCGGGTCTGTGGCAGAATGCCCAGTACGGTCCGCCGCGCTTCTTCGGCGTCGAAGTCGGCTTCCGTTTCGGCGACGACACGTAAACGCCAGAATGCATAAGGGACGCCCCGGTCGGCAGCGACCGGGGCGTTTTCATTTCAATCAAGCTGCCAAAACTTGCTCGCAGGTTCGGTATCGGGGAGACCGAAGGGGGCGAACGGGCAAGGCATCTTTGAGAGGATTGCCATGACCGACCAAACGCTAGACCGTTACCAGCGGGACTGCGTCATCGACCCGGACCTGAAATCGGGAGAACACGGCGCAAAGATCGCCAACATCGACAACGGCTGCGGCCCGATTTCGCGCGAACGCTATTTCTCGGAAGAGTGGGCGGAACTGGAGCGTGAAAAGCTCTGGACCCGGGTCTGGAACTGGGCCTGCCGCGAGGAGGATCTTCCCGAGCCCGGCGACTACGTCACGTTCGAGATTGCGCGCGAAAGCTTCATCGTTGCGCGCGGCGACGATATGCGCATCCGCGCCTTTTATAACGTGTGCCCGCACCGCGGTAACCGGCTCGTCACCGACGAGGATGGCGCGCGTCCCGCAGGGTTCGCATGTCGGTTTCACAACTGGCGATTCGATCTTGCGGGCAACAACATCGAGATCAAGGACCGCGAGACTTTCCGCCCCGAAGCGCTGTGCCGCAACGCCGATCTTCGGCAGGCGCGGTGCGAGACGTGGGAAGGCTTCGTCTTCATCAACATGGACAAGGGCGCAAAGCCGCTGATCGAACAGATCGGTCCGCTGGCCGAACATGCCAAACCCTATCGCATCGCCGAAATGCGCATCATGCGCCGCGTGCAGGCGGTGTGGGAAGCGAACTGGAAGATCGGCGTCGACGGCTTCAACGAAGCATACCACGTCCATTCGATCCATCCGCAGATCCTGCCGATCTTCAACGACTATCACGCGCAGATCGACCTGTTCCCCAACGGGATGAGTCGGATGACGACCAAGTTCGCGCACCAATCGCCGCGCATGGACCACGGCGACGACGGCAGCCTGAATCCCGGTCTGCGCGCCTTGATGGAGGAAGTGGGTCTCGACCCCGACAGCTTCGAGGGCCGGATGGAGGAAGTTCGCCCCGCAATTCAAAAGGCCAAGCGCAGCCGCGCGGCCAGCATGGGCATCGATTATTCCGGTTTTACCGACAACCAGCTGACCGACGACTGGAACTACGACATCTTTCCCAACATCCAGATGGGAATGCACCCCGAAGGCATCTCGATGCTCTATTTCCGGCCCCATGCGTCGGACCCGCGCAAGTTCGTGTTCGACGTGATCGTCATGATGCACCCGCAAGCGGACGCCAAAATCAAGCCGCCCGCCTACATGGGCCTGCCCGACGGCTGGGACATTTCGGGTCGGAACCTTGCCGAGATCGAGCATGTGAACTGGCGCGAAGGCGGGCTGGGCGAGCTTTTCGATCAGGACGCTTCGTTGTTCGCAGACGTTCAGCTGGGCATGGAAAGCGCCAGCTTCGAAGGCGCGATATTGTCCGAACAGGAACAGCGCATCGGCCACTTCCACGCCGAACTGGAACGGTATCTCGGGATGCGGGACTGAACGTACTCGCACCCGAAAACCGCGCACATGACAAAGGGTCGCACTTGATGAACCTACGTTACCCCGGCGCGGCGCTTGCCGCCGCCGGCCTCCTCGTACTTGCCGCGTGCGGCACGCGCACCACCGATGCGCCACAAGGCGGCGTGGAAACATGGCTGGCGCAGCTGTCGGATGACAGCGACGGCACCGACTGGCCCGCGTTCGGTCGCACTTACGGCGAACAGCATTACAGCCCGCTGTCCCAGATCAACGCCGACAACGTGGGCGAACTGGGCCTCGTCTGGTCGGTCGATTTGCCCGCGGGTAACCCCGCGACCGGCCCGATCGAGGTGGACGGCACGATCTACCTCGCCACCGGATATTCGGTGATCCGCGCCATCGATGTCGAAACCGGCAAGGTCAAATGGACTTACGACCCCAAGGCGCCCGAGGCGTCGGGCATCAAGCTGCGTCAGGGTTGGGGCAGCCGGGGCATCGCGTATTGGAACCACAAGGTCATCACCGCGACGCAAGACGGCCGTCTGATCGCGCTGGACGAAGATACCGGCCAGCCAGTCTGGACCGCGCAAACATTCGGCAAGGACGAACTGCGCTTCATTTCCGGCCCGCCGCGCGTATTCGACGGCAAGGTCATCATCGGCAGCGGCGGATCGGATTCCGGGCCGGTGCGCGGACTGGTCGTCACCTATGACGCCGATACGGGCAAGAAGCTGTGGCAATTTTATACCGTGCCCGGAAACCCCGCTGACGGGTTCGAGAACAAGGCCATGGAAATGGCTGCCAAGACATGGGCTGGCGAATGGTGGAAATACGGCGGCGGCGGCAGCGTGTGGAACGCGATGACCTATGACGCGGCGAACGACCAGATTCTGCTGGGCACCGGCAACGGCGCGCCGTGGAACCGCAAGATCCGCTCTGCCGGAAAAGGCGACAACCTGTTCCTGTGCTCGATCGTCGCGCTCGATGCGAAAACCGGCGAATACAAATGGCACTATCAGATTAACCCCGGCGAAAGCTGGGATTTCAACGCATCGATGGACATGGAACTGGCCGACCTGACCATCGACGGTAAGCGCCGTCAGGTGGTGATGACCGCGCCCAAGAACGGGTTCTATTACGTCATCGACCGCACCAACGGAAAACTGATTTCGGCCGAACCGTTCGTCGACGTGACATGGGCCGACCGGATCGACGTCGCCACCGGACGCCCCGTGGAAAAGCCGAACGCGCGTTATGAAGACGGGCCGACGACGTTCCGCCCTACACCGCTTGGCGCGCATAGCTGGATGCCTATGGCGTTCAGTCCGCAGACTGGGCTGACCTACATCCCCGCCATCGACCTTCAGGTCACGTACGACGACAGCGGCATCACGCCCGAAAACTTCGAATGGGCACCAAACATGGGCCTGACCTCTGGCGTGGGCTATGCCATCGACAGCGGCGGCAGGGACGTCACCGGCTGGCTGATCGCATGGGATCCGGTCGCGCAAAAGGCCCGCTGGAGATTGCCGATGGATGCCCATCTCAACGGCGGCATCATGGCAACGGGCGGCAACCTGATATTCCAGGGCAGACCCGACAACGGCTTTTCCGCCTATGACGCGCGGACTGGCAAGCGGCTGTGGAATTTCGATGCAAAGGCGGGCGTCGTCGCGCCGCCGATTTCGTACAGCGTGAACGGCAAGCAATACGTTACCGTCATCGCCGGCATCGGGACCAGTGCAGGGCTGTTCGGTCCGATGTTCACAAAATACGGCATCGATTACAACCACCAGTCGCGGCGCGTTCTGACCTTTGCGCTTGGCGGCAAGGCGACCCTCCCGGCGAAGACACCCTACAAGGCGGTGGCCTTCGACGATCCTGGCTACAAGCCGGACAAGGGTCTGGCGACAAAGGGCGAAGGCCTGTTCAACGGGCGCTGCGCGGTCTGCCACGGTACCGGCGCGATCGGCGGCGGCACCGCGCCCGATCTACGCACTTCCGGCGTGCCGGTCGATCCGGCAACCTTTGCCTCCGTGGTGCGCGACGGTTTGCTCGTTCCCAACGGGATGCCGCAATTCGGGGAATTCACCGACGAACAGCTGTCGTCGCTGCGCCAGTATATCCGTTCGCGCGCTGCGGAATTGCGCGGCGGCAAGAATGAAAGCGCGACCGGCTCGACCATGAAGTGATCGAAACTTCGCTGAAACGAGCCGGTCGGAGCCTCTAGACGTTCCGGTCGGGCCAGGCTGTGGTCAGCTTGATCCGCGCGAACTTCCACGCGCCGTCGCGCTTCACGTACTCGTCTTCGTAACGCCCAATCAGCAGCATCGGGTTATCGTGCCCGCCGCGCGTGCGGATCGGCGAGCCGTCGCCCTGACGGTTTACGAAGTCGAGCAGCATGCAATGACCCCGCGCAGTGTCGGGACCGGTCAGCTCGATCGCGTGATTACCGATGAAATGGACGGTGTCGTAGGGATACTTGCAATGCGCCCATGTCTGGCGAAACAGCGCGATCACCTTCTCCACCCCTTGGATCGGGCCGCCGTAAGCCACCGGGTATTCGCAGACGATATCGTCGATGAAATTGGCCCGCACCGCAGCCTCATCGATTGTGTCGAACGCGGTGGAATAGGCCACGCGCAATTCGCGAATAGCCTCTCGGGCCAACAGGTCTTCCAGCGTCATCATTCACTCCGTCTTGTTGTTATATTTGGCTTTTGTCTCATTCTTCGCGAAGTTGCGGTCCCGCGCCCGGCGGGGTCAGTGCCTTCAATTTGCGGTGGATCCGCGCCAGTTCGGCAAGGTAGGCTTCGCGCGGTTCGTCGGTTAACAGCAGCGTCGCGCTGCTCAGGAAACTGGCCCTCAATTCGAGGCGACATTCCTCGCTCGTGCTCAATCCCAACGCCCAGCGGCGATAGACCAGGAATTCGTGCATGACGTGATCGCGCGCCACGCGTTCGATGTCTAGCGCGGTCCGTACGTTGCCTTGCGCCTGTTGCAGCGCGAGCCAACCCATGAAGCGCGCATGGGCAACCGAGGTCAGTTCGCTGACCTCCAGCTCGCGCTGTTCACTGGCGAACACGAACCCCACGACGACGCGGCCATAGGACGTGTCTCGCTCCATCTCGCTGACCATCCAGTCAAGCTCTTCGAACACGACCGGCAAGCTGTAGCTGAGCCCGCGGCGGGCGATATGTTCGCGCACCTCGATCATGCGGTCGACGACCGTCGCGCTGATCACGCCGTCCTTGTCGCCGAACAGGCGATAGATCGTGCGCTGCGCGACCCCTGCTTCTTCGGACAGGCGCCGGATCGTCAGCGACGCGACGCCGCCCTCTCCCAACAGGCGATGCGCGGTTTCGACAATGCGCGTGCGCCGCTCCCGCATGGCCGCGCTGGTGTAGCGCCGCCTTGCCGATTCGGTTTTTTCGCTCCGAGTCTCTTGCGATGCAGCATCGCTGATCAACACGCGCATCCCCTTTGACTTTCCGCCATTCCTAACCCCGGAAAACCACCCGTTGCAATCGATCCTGCGCCGGCATTTCGCAACCGCAGAATAAAACAACCATACATGATTGTATTTTTTCGCTTCACAAAAATGAGCACATGCGTTCATTTGCCGCGACGGCAACTGACGCCGTACTGATTCGAACCGCCGCAAAACCGACTGGCGGACGAAAAGGGAGATGGAAATGATCGGCAAAAAACAGGTGAATTGCGCCCTTAAGCTATTCGCGACCGGGCTGCTGACGACGGCAAGTTCCCATGCCATCGCGCAGACGGCGTCCGATGAAATTGCCAGCGCACAAGCCGCAGACAACAGGCAGGCCGAACCGCCGCGCACCGGCGGTCTTGAGGAAATCATCGTTACCGCCCGCCGCACGTCGGAATCGCTACAGGAAACGCCTGTCGCGGTGACGGCCTTCACTTCGGCTGCGATCGAATCGAAATTTGCCACCGACATTCGCGGTCTTGCCGGCGATGTTCCCAATGTCGTCATCACCAACGTGCCGGGCTTCAACGCCGCATCCATCGGCATCCGCGGACAGTCCACTGGCGACATCATCCTGACCTTCGAACCCGCAGTGGGCGTCGTGGTCGACGATTTCGTGCTCGCCCACGTCCAGACCCAGCTGTTCGACCTGTTCGACATCGACCGCATCGAAATCCTGCGCGGTCCGCAAGGCACTCTGTTCGGCAAGAACACGGTCGGCGGCGTCGTCAACGTCATCACCAAGCGGCCCAACGCCGATTTCGGCGGAGAGATCCGGGTTGGTTATTCCAGCTTCAATACCAAGGACGTGAAGGCGGCGATCAACATCCCGCTGTCCGACACCCTGTTCTTTCGCACTGCTGCCTCATTTCAGGAAAGCGACGGGTTCTACCGTCTGACAAAAAATAACGACGTCGACGGCATTCAGGGCGTGGAAGGTCGCGGCCAGAGGATCGGCGGCACCCAGTATATCAGCGCCCGTTCGAAGCTTCTGTGGGAGCCGACGGCCGACACCAACCTGATGCTCACGTACGAAATGTTGCGCGATCGCGGCGATTCACCGCCGTCGGTCAATGAAACGCCGGCAGGCTTCCTGTTCGACGTATTGGGCTTCCCCGGCATCCAGACAACAGGCGCCAGCCCGTATGACACCGGCACGACGCTGTGCGAAGGTTCGGCCACGGCGGCAACCTGCCCCGGTACGCTCAGCGGTCACCGGGTCGATGTCGATGGCCTGTTCCTGCGCGGCGAACATACGTTCGACGGTGCGGGCACGATGACGATGGTCGGCGGTTGGCGGCGCGTGGAATCGAAGCTGCCGTCGGATTACACCGGCGAAAACGCGTATCTGTTCGTGTCGACGCGCGATGACGTGCGTGAACAATACAGCCTTGAAGCGCGGTTCTCTTCGGACTTTTCCGACGTGTTCAAATTCACCGCAGGCGCAATGTACTGGGGCCAGACGATGGACGCCAACGCGACCAGTTATCTCGGCTTCCTGCGCTTCCTCGGCAGCGAAACCTCGCTCACCGATCCCAACCTGTCGACTGCCAATTACGACGTCGATTCCTATGCCGTGTTCGGCGAGGCGGAATATCAGGTCAGCGACCCGCTCGCCGTGTTCCTTGGCGCGCGATATACGAAGGAGAAGAAGAGCTTCGCGGTGCAGCCGCAGGTTCAGCGTTCGCTGGTCGAAAGCGGTTTCTGGCCGCAGTACACCGACAGCGCCAGCTTCGACCGTCCGACCATCCGTGCCGGTTATCGCTTCGAAATCGCGCCGGGGATCAACAACTACTTCACTTACAGCCAGGGCTACAAATCGGGCGGCTATAACGAACAGGCGATGTCGGCGACGTCCGCCCTGCCATTTGCCGAGGAAACCGCCGACAGCTTCGAATTCGGCCTGAAGACCGAAACTTCGGACCGTCGCCTGCGCGCCAATCTCGCCGCGTTTTACGTGAAGTACAACGACCTGCAGCGCGACGCAGTGGTGCCGTTCATCGATCCGATCACCAATCTGCCGGGACAGGAAACGCGCACGACCAACGCGGGCAGCGCTCGGGTTTATGGCCTTGAACTGGAACTGTCGGCGGCGCCGGTGGCGGGGCTTACGATGGGCGCTGCGCTTGGCTGGCAGAAGGCGGAATACCTTGAGTTCTTTACCGACATCGACGGTAACGGGACGAACGACGATGCGTCCGGTTTCGATTTGCGCAATGCGCCCGAACTGACGCTGAGCGGCAATGTCAGGTACGAATTCCCACCGATGGAATGGGGTACGATGGCGGTGAATGCCGATGTGAACTACCAGTCGGAATACGAATCCGTGACCCTGAACGCGGATTACACGCAGGGCGAGGCGCGCACTCTGGTCGGGGCGAGCCTTGCGTGGACCGATCCGTCCGACATCTATCGGGTGGCGGTGTTCGGGCGCAACCTGCTCGACGAACGCTATCGCGTCAGCGCGAACTCGGTCGCGGGTCTGTTCAACTTCACCAACTATGCGCCGCCGCGTTCTTTCGGCGTCGAAGGTTCGGCAAAGTTCTGATCCGATGGCGACGCGGCAAATCTGCGTCGCAGCGCGGCCCCGGTCCCTCCCGGGGTCGCTGCTCGTTGGTATCGTGCCGTCAGCGCAAGCTGTGCGGGCGGCCGATACCTTCGGGCACCAGATCAAAGGCGAAGCTGATCCGGTCTTCGCCCGCAAACGGCAATGTGCCGTGCCACAGATAGGACGGGAACAGGATCATGCGCCCCGTACGCGGGTGAATGACATCGGGCGCCGTCACCGCTTCGCCCAATTCGGCGGGCAGCGGGCCGATGGTAAAGGCGCCTTCGTTTGCATCTTCCGCATTAGCCCGGAAATCGGGGTAATAGACCCCCGACAGCCAGTTGGGCGCGTGGATATGTGCGCCCACCTCGCCCCCTGCACGCAGGATGGTTCCCCAAAGCGTCAGGCTCCACCTGTCAGGCATGGCGCGCAAAAACGGGTGATCCCCGCCTATGGAGGCCAGCCGATCACGCTCCGCCCCCAATTTGTCGCGCGCGATCCCGGCCAGCGCCGCGATGGCGGGTGTGGTGTCGTTGGCCAGGTCCCCGCTTTGCCGCCCCTGCCGCGTGACGAGCCCCTCGGGTTCTTCGGTCAGCGTCGGATGCGCGCGCAATTCGGCGATCAGCGCGGCATTGAAACCCTCCATACCCGCAAAACCTTCCACGGCGTCGATGTCGTGTATGGTCACGAACCGGTCGACACCCATCAGCGCCTTGCGCCGGTCCACCGCGCCCATCCGGTCCATCGCGACGCTGGCCATGGCCAGCGGCGTCGTGACGGACGGGGACGTCGCCAGCATCCGTTCGCAAACCTGCAACGCCGCTTCGGCTTGCCCCGCGCGGATCATGCAACGTGCCATGTTGATGCCCAGCGCGTGATTGGGGCGGGCAGGATCGAATCCCTGCCGCAAGGCATCGGCCGCCCCGGCGAAATCCCCCGCCTTTTCGCGCAGCAGGCCAAGCTGGTTAGCAGCGCGCGGATGGTCGGGTCGGTCGGCCAGAACGCCCTTCGCGATCTGTGCCGCATCGTCATTCTTTCCCAGCGCCGACAGCGCATCGCCAAGGTTCAGCCGCGTTTCGATATGACCGGGCCGCACGGCAAGCGCTTCGCGGTAAGTTTCGACCGCTTGCCCGTGCCGACCCAACCGCGCCAACGCCACACCGCGACTGTTGAGCGCGTCGGCATGATCCGGAGCAGCGTCGAGAGCGCGGTCGAGCACGGCCAAAGCCTCTTCCACGCGATTCGCGGCCAGCAGGCACGATCCCATGTTGGCCAGCGTCGCCCCATGTCCGGGCCGCAGCGCCAGCGCCTCCTCGAACGCGGCCAGCGCAGCGTCGAATTCGCCCTTGTTCTTCAGCGCGACAGCCACGTTCTGGTGTCGCGCCGGGTTACCGCGATCCGCGTCCCGCGCGGCCCGAAAATTCGCGATCGCAGTGTCAGCACGGCCTGTGCGCTGGGCGACAATGCCAGCCAGCGTCAGCACATCGGCATCGTGCGGGCTCTCGCTCAGAAGTCTGGCGACAAGCGGGGCCGCATCCCCGGGCGTTGCCCCCTGGGCGAGGCGTGCCGCCTCGGCCAGCAAATCATCCCTCATTACGAAAGGCCTCTCCCATGATCGGCGTCATCATGCATGTCCGCACGAAGCCGGACAAGACGGCGCGGTTCGTGGAGCTTGTCACGCAGCTTCAGCAAGACGTGCATATGAACGAACCCGATACCCTGCATTTCCAGGTCATGCGATCGCCCGATGACCGCGACGCCTTCGCATTCAGCGAAGTTTTCCGCAATCGCGCCGCATTCGAAGCGCATGCTCTGCAACCATACCACGTGGCCATGTCCGAAGAAGGCTGGGCATGCCTTGACGGAGAGCCGGACATCCGCATGTTCGACTGTCTCGGCGACACCACGGCGCAAGACCGTCCTCTCGCGGGGAAGCAGGCATGATCGCATCGCTTTCGCCCCTGGCGGCACCGCGCAATAATTCGAACCAAAAGGAGAGCAACCATGACCGAACACAATCCCGGCAAGCTTGGTGACCTCATCGTCAACCTCAACGACTGCCCCGAAGTATCGCTGGGCACCGGCACGACCATCCGCCTTCTGCGCTATAGCGAGGAAACCGGCGACTGGGTGCTGTGGGTGCACATGGAACCGGGCGCGACGTTCGCGCCGCACTGGCACCTTGGCCACGGCCAGTACTTCGTCACCAAAGGCGAGCTGATCTACGACGTCGGTTCGGCCCCTGTCGGCACTTACGGCTACGAACCGATCGGTTCGCGCCATACCGAGGCGCACTGCAAGGAAGTGACCGAATACCTTTTCCTCGGCCACGGCGCGGTCGCCTTTACCAACGAAGAGGGTGGCATCCAGTTCATCCTCAACCACGAATTCCTGCGCGATGTTGCGCGCGGCGAGATCGTGTCGAACGTGGCGCGGGAGGAAGAGGCCGCGTGACAGCCACCACGAACCCGCGCGCCGAACGGTTGCGCGCGATGATGGGAGCAGAAGGCCTCGATGCCGTCGTCCTGTCCCACCCGCATGACGTGCGCTACGCCGTCGGCTACCATTCCATCCTCGAACGGTGGGGACAGATGGAGCCGATGGCCGCCGCCATCGTCTATGCCGATCCGGACCTCCCGCTGACGCTGGTCATACCCGAAGCGAACCTTGGCCTTGTCGCCGTGTTGAACAAGGATGGCGATGAATGCACCTTTGGCGAGGTGCGCACGTTCGAAATGCTGAACTTCTGCGAAGTCAGCCGCTATCTCGACCCCGATCGCAAGACGGGGAAACTGGGCGAGGACGCGATGGCAATGGTCGGCGCGATCCGCGGTGAATGCCAGCCGGACATCGCCTCCGCGGTCGCCGCCGCCCTTGCCGATCGCGGCATGGCGAACCGGCGCGTCGGGTTTGACGAACACCGTCTTTCTGCCCGCATCCGCGATGCCGTCCCGCACGAATTCGTCGACGTGCTCGACTTCATGATGCGCGTCCGCGTGGTAAAGACGGACGGCGAACTGGCCCGGTATCGCAAGGTGGGCAAGCTGGCCGACCGCATCATCACCTTTGCCGGCAGCGTGCTGCACGAAGGCGCGGACTGGAACGACGTTCAGGCGAAGATTTGCGATTTCATGGTTCGCAACGACACGATCCCCGTCGACGAAGGCGGGATGCTGTTCGGAGGATCGTATGAAGCCGACGAATTCATCCCCGACCTGTTCCGCACGCGCGGGAACCGCGAACTGCGCCGGGGCGATATCGTCATCCTTGAAACACAGGGCATCCACGACGGGTTCTGGGTCGACATCAACCGCACCGCCATCATCGGCCCGCCCAGCGCCGAATATCAGCGTCAGCACGACATCCTGCGCGATGCCTTCGTCAAGATGGTCGACACGCTGCGCCCCGGCATGTCGACCGCCGACCTGCCCGCCATCGGATACGAACACCTGAAGGCCAATGGCGTCGCGACGCCGGAAAAGCTGCTCGTCGTGGCGCATGGCATCGGGCTGATGCCGCTGGAGATCCCGCTGGCCTATCCGGCGGCGGGGCTGGCCGGGGTGAAGCAGGGGTTTGTCCTTGAAGAGGGCATGCTGCTCTCGCTCGACAGCCTTTATTTCGGGGCGAAGGTCGGGCCGTGCCACATGGAAAATGTCTACGCCATCACGAGCGGCGCGCCCGAACCGATGTACGACACCCCGCTCGAACTTATTGTCGCGCCGCTGGCCGCAAAGGCCACTGCCGGCGAAACCGAACCTGCAGAATAGGACCCGTTCATGACCACCACAGGCGAAAACGATCCGCGCCTCGAAAAATACCGCCGGATGCAGCGCATCCGCCAGTTCGAGGCAAAGGCCGAAGCCATCCACGCCGCGGGCGAAATCCCCGGCGCGCTGCACACATATGCCGGGATGGAGGCATCGGGCGTCGGCGCCTGCATCGCGCTGCGCGACGATGACTACATGGTCGGCACCCATCGCAGCCACGGCCACCCCATTGCCAAGGGCGCGAAGCTGCGTCCCCTGATGGCTGAACTGCTCGGCAAAGTGACCGGCATCTGCAAGGGCAAGGGCGGCTCGATGCACTTGTCCGATTTTTCGATGGGCAGCCTTGGCGAAACCAGCATCGTCGGATCGGGCGGCCCGGTCGCTGCGGGCGCGGCGCTCGGCGCCAAGCTGCAGGGGCTGGACCGGGTCGCGCTATGCTTCTTCGGTGACGGCGCCAGCAGCGAAGGCGCGATCCACGAAGGCATGAACCTTGCCGCCGTATGGTCGCTGCCGGCGATATTCGTTTGCGAAAACAACCGATTCGGCATGTCGACGCCCACTGACAAGGCAGTGGCGGGCGCAAATGTCGCGGATCGCGCCCACGGCTATGGCATTCCCGGCGTGATCGTCGACGGACAGGACGTGGACGCGGTCGAAGCCGCCGTGCGCGAAGCGGTCGACCGCGCCCGCGCCGGCAAGGGTCCGACCCTGATCGAGACGAAGACCTACCGTTATGGCGACCACGCCGTGAACATGGGCCGCGAGCTTACCCCGCGCGGGCCGGAACATGACGATTGGGTCGCCCGCGATCCCATCACCATCTATCGCAAGCGACTGGTCGAAGCTGGCGTCGCCGATGCCGACCTGGATGCGATCGACAGCGCCATCGCCGACGAAGTTGCCGATGCGCTGCAATTTGCGCGTGACAGCGATTATCCCGTTTTCGCCGAAGCCTTCGACCATGTCTTCGTGGATCGCCTGCCGATCCCCGCCGACGTCAGCGCCCACGCCTGAGAAGGACCGCAATAATGGCAAGAGTCACCTATCTCGAAGCGATCCACCAGGCCCAGAAAGAGGAGATGGCGCGCGACAAGTCCGTGTTCATCATGGGCGAGGACGTGCGCTGCAACGTGTTCGGCACCACCACCGGCTTTGTCGACCAGTTCGGAGAGGAACGCGTGCGCGACACGCCAATTTCCGAAAACGGGTTCATCGGCGCTGCAGGCGGCGCGGCGATGGTGGGGATGCGTCCCATCGTCGATGCGACCATTTCGTCGTTCCTGTTCCCGGCGATGGATCAGATCTGCTCCATCATCGCCAAGTCCCGCTATATTTATGGCGGTCAGGCGCGGCTCCCACTCGTTATCCGTTCGTGCCTGTTCTACGGCAATTCGAACGCGGCGCAGCATTCGGACCGTCCCTATTCCATGTTCATGAACATGCCGGGGCTGAAGATCATCGCGCCGTCCAACGCCAGCGACATGAAGGGCCTGTTGAAAGCCGCGATCCGCAGCGACGACCCGGTGCTGAGTTTCGAGGATTCGACCTGCTGGATGGCAAAGGGCGAAGTGTCGGACGACGTCGACCACGTCATCCCGCTGGGCAAGGGCGACATCAAGCGCGAAGGCAGCGACCTGACTATCATCGGTGTCGCAGGCGGGGTCAACGTGGCCCTGAACGCCGCGAAGAAACTGGCCGAAGAAGGCATTTCCGCCGAAGTGATCGACCCGCGCACGCTGGTTCCGCTGGACCGTGAACTGATCCTGCAATCGGTGCGCAAGACGGGGCGGGCGATATGCGTCGACCCGGCGCACATGACCTGCAGCGCGGCCAGCGAGATCGCCGCGACGATCGTCGAGCATGCCTTCGATGCCCTGCGCGGTCCGGTCGTGAGGGTCACCACCCCCGACACGCATTTGCCGTTCAGCCCACACATAGAAAAACCGCTTTACCCGTCGGTCGAACGGATCGTCGATGCCGCACGGCGCATCATCGGCGCCGAACGCGCGGTTCCGGCCTGAAGAAGGAGAGACGGACATGGCTGAATATACCGTGGTCCTGCCGCAATACGGCATGGGGATGCAGGATGGCGAAATCGTGCGCTGGCTAAAGCAGCCCGGCGACGTGGTGAACGAGGGCGACACGCTGGTCGAGGTGGAAGCCGCCAAGACCACGGTCGAAGTGCCATCGCCCGTATCGGGAACGCTAACGCGGATCGTGGCCGAAGTCGGCGAGACGATCGACGTGCGCGCGCCCATCGCCATCATCGAGACTGCATAGGCTATGACTTTGGGGGAAGCAGGGCGAACCGCCCGGCGCAAGGGTGACAAGATTAAGGGCAACGCATTCGTGCGCTGGCCGTTCGGCATCCTGCTGGCGATCATCGGCATCGTGCTGGCCGCCGGGGGCGGCTGGCTCGTATCGCTGGGCGGTTCGCCTTACTATTTACTGGCTGGCCTCGCCTGCCTTTTGTCCGGCTGGTTCTTCGTGCGCGGCGATCGGCGCGGGGTCTGGATATATGCGGCGATGCTGCTGGCCACGCTGGGCTGGTCGCTGTGGGAAGTGGGGCTGGATTTCTGGCAGCTCCTACCCCGACTTGCCGGGCCGACGGTGCTTGGCGTGATCCTGGCCCTGCCGTGGATCAGGCGCGGTATCACCGCGGCGCACGATGCGTTCACCCGCCTTGCCGCGCCCCTTGCCGCCACACTGGCGGTGATTGCGCTGGTGGTTGCGTTCACCCGGGTGCAGCCATATGAAATCACGCCCGCAAATTCCGCATCCCCCGGTTTCACATCTGTAGCCGCCGCCGCCACGAATGGCGCGCCTGCGAACTGGACAGCCTATGGCGCGAATGCAAGCGGTACGCGCCATTCGCCCGCATCGCAGATCACCGCCGCCAATGTCGCCAGCCTCGAACCCGCCTGGACGTTCGAAACCGGCGACACGATGGAAAAACGGCCAGAGATCAAGTCGATCAGCTTCATGGCTACGCCACTGATGGTCGACGACCGTGTGATCTTCTGCTCGCCCACCGGCAAGGTCTTCGCGCTCGACGCCGATAGCGGCAGGCAATTGTGGCTGCGCGATCCGAAGGCCGATCTCGGCAATGCGCAAATGCTGAACTGTCGCGGCGTATCCTATCACGCCAATCCGACGGCAAATGGCATCTGCGCTGCCCGCGTGATTTCCATGACGGTCGATGGCCGCCTGCTGGCGAGCGACGCGGCGACCGGCGCGCCTTGCCCCGGATTCGGCACCAACGGCGAAATCGATCTCAAGGTCGGGATGGGCGAAGTCGATCAATTGCGCACTTACACCACCTCTCCCCCCACGATCATCGGCGATGTCGCGGTCGTCGGTTCGTACATTCGCGACAATTTCAGCAGCGACGATCCGTCGGGCGTTGTCCGCGCCTATGACGTGAACACGGGCGCGTTCCTGTGGGGATGGGATTCGGCGCGGCCGGACGGACAATCCGGTCCCGGCCCCGACGGCGAATGGACGCGCGGCTCGGTCAATGCGTGGACCGTGTTCAGCGCAGACCCGGACCTTGGCCTCGTCTACCTGCCCACCGGCAACGCGACGCCCGATCATGTCGGCACGCACCGTACGCCCGACCTTGAACGCTATGCCAGTTCCATCGTCGCGCTGGACGCGAAGACCGGTCAGGTGCGCTGGCATTACCAGATGGTTCACCACGATATCTGGGACTACGACATCCCGGCACAGCCGGTGCTGTTCGACTGGCGCGGCAAGGGGGCATCTGTCCCCGCGCTGGCCGCGCCGACGAAGTTGGGCGATATCTTCATCCTCGACCGCCGGACCGGAAAACCGCTGACCACGGTAGAGGAACGCCCAGTCACGGCGGGCAAACTGCCGGGCGAACGCTATTCTCCAACCCAGCCGCGATCGACCGGTTTCGCATCCTTCGCCCCGCCCGACCTGACGGAAGCTTCGATGTGGGGCGCCACCCCGCTGGACCAGCTTTTTTGCCGGATTCGCTTCCGCTCGCTCGATTACGACGGCGTTTTCACGCCGCCGTCCGAACGCGGCATGTTGCAGTATCCCGGCACCTTCGGAATGCTGAACTGGGGCAGCGTCAGCGTGGACGAAGCGCGGCGTCTGATGATCGTCAACGCCTCCGCCATTCCGCAAGAGGTGCTGCTGTTCCGCCACGGTGCCGATGTCGACAAGCCCGAAGCAGCAAAGGATTCTCACGCCCCCGGCTATCTGCGGCAAGAAGGCACGAACTATGGCATCAGCCTGAATCCGATGCTTTCGCCGCTGGGCATTCCGTGCATCGCGCCGCCATGGGGGCACATCGCGGCGGTGAACATCGACAGCGGCAAAATCGCGTGGAAACGCACACTGGGCACGACAGAGGATCGCGCGCCGCTGGGCATCGCCATTCCCGGCGCCTTCAACATTGGCGGATCGGTGACGACGGACGCGGGCCTGACCTTCATCGGTGCGGCGATGGACAAGCACTTGCGGGCTTTCGACACGCAGACGGGCAAGGTCTTGTGGAAGGGCCGCCTTCCCGCCGGGCCACAGGCGACGCCGATGACCTACACCTCGGCCAAGACGGGCAGGCAATATGTCGTCATCGCGGCGGGCGGGCACATGTACATGGGCACGGACAAGGGCGATTACGTGGTCGCCTTTGCCCTCCCCGAACGGAAACGGCCCGCCGCGAATTAGGTCAGGGGATCAAAGGGAAAGCGTCTTCGTCGTCCCATCCCAGTCGGCAACCGCCTGCTTGATCATGTCGAACGTTGCGAGCATCGGCGCGAACGGCTCGATGATTTCGACGATCGGGGACAACCCGTCGTTCGCGGTGTCGAGATAGGCAAAGCGCGACAACGGCAGCTTACCTTCGATCAGCACCGGCACGCCGCGGGCCCGCGCGTCGGCCATGACCGCATCGTAATCGTCGACGAACGTGCCGAAGTGGTGAACCCCGCTGCGCCCGGATTCCAAAAATTCGCGGTAAGTCGACGGCGCGCCACCCGGCTGGATCAGTTCGATCATCGTGTCGCCGCTGTACGATACGGCAACCCCGCCGAACAGGTCGTAGTCGAGCGGCACCGCCGCGTCGCGGATGGACAGTTCGTCGAACGGCAGCGGCAGCGGGAATGTAAAGAACGGGCCGACGCCCATCTTCGTTGCCCAGATATCTACGGCCGCTTCGACGTCGGGGACGACATAAGCGATCTGAAAGGTCTTGCCGTAAAATGCACTCATCCGGTCTCTCCCAAAGTGCCGCCTGTCTTGTCAGCGGAGCTATTGCTTGCAAAACAATCATGCCTGTTTTTTAATGCGCAACCAAGAGGCGATGAGTCGAAAGCGATTTCGGACAGTCGTCACCGGATCCCGGCGATTGATGACCGGGACCAATCCCAAAAGAGAGGGATGCCTAAATGAAGCTCGATTTCAACGACTGGAACATTCACGTCGGCACGCCGCACCCGTTCAACGATCGTGCGCCCATCATCGACAACGGAACGGGCCGGTCCGATCCGCGCCGCTATCACGATCCCGCCTTCATGAAGGAGGAATGGGAAAAGGTGTTCTGCAAAAGCTGGCTGCTGGCCGGCCACGCGTCCGACATTCCCGAAGCGGGCGACTTCTTCAAGTTCGACATCGGGTCCGAAAGCTTCATCGTCGTGCGCGGCGAAGACGGCCAGATCCATGCCCACTACAATGTGTGCCCCCATCGCGGCAGTCAGCTGGTGACCACCGATTTCGGTTCGATCGACCAGTTCACCTGCCCCTTCCACAGCTGGAAATTCGACCTCGAAGGGCACAACATCGCGGTCACGGACGAAGAAACGTTCCGGCCCGAAGTACTATGCCACAGTCACGACCTCAGCTCGGTCCGCTGCGAAGTGGCGGTCGGTCTCGTGTTCATTTCGATGGATGCGGACATCGAACCGGTCAAAGACTGGCTTGCGCCGATCCTGCCGCAGCTCGAACTCTATGAAATCGACCAGATGTACGTCGTCCAGCATCGTCGTTCCGATTGGGGCGCGAACTGGAAGGGCGGGGTCGACGCCTTTGCCGAAATCTACCACCTTCATGCCGTGCACCCGCAGACCCAGTGCCTGATGGACGATCGCACGCAGATCGACCTTTGGCCAGGCGGCTTGTCGCGCCAGTTCGTGCCGTTCGCGCAACCGGCGGAACGCTATCCCGATCAGGAAACGGTCAACCCCGGCATTCAGCTGATGCTGCGCGATGCGGGCATCGACCCGGAAACCTATCAGGGGACCGCCGCCGAAACGCGCGCCGCCGTGCAACAGGCCAAGCGCAAGCGGTCCGACGTGCTCGGCCTCGGCTACGACAAGTTCAGCGACAGCCAGTTGAGCGATTCTGTCGTCTACTCGCTGTTCCCGAACGCGCAGCTGGGCTGCCATCCCGAAGCGATATTCATGCACCGGTTTATGCCGCACGAAAGCGATCCGAACCAGTTCACCTATGACACCTGCATCCTGTATCGCCACGTCGATGCGCCCGGATATGGCGCGCCCGCATGGATGGGCCTGTCCGCCGAAACCGATCTTTCGGGCAAGACGCGGCCGGAAATCGTGCACACCGGTCTTGGCGAACCGCCGGGCCTCGGCGAAGTGCTCGATCAGGATTCCGATCTTCTGCCCATCGTGCAGCAGGGCGCGAAATCGCGCGGGTTCAAGGGCCCGTTGTGGAGCGAGCAGGAAGGCCGCCTGCGCCATTTCCACGCCGAACTCGACCGGCGCATGGGTGACGGCGCGTGAATTACGATCCGCGCAGTTGGGCGGTGCACAAGGGGTCGGACCATCCGTTCGACCAGGCGGCACCCGCCATCGACAACGGGGCGGACCGGCTGGATCCGGTGCGCTACACCTCCAAGGCGTTCTTCGACGCCGAATTCGACAAGGTGTTCGCCAAGACCTGGCTTCTGGCCGCCCCGTCGAGCGACCTGCCCGAACCCGGCGACTGGGTGAAGCACGATATCGGCCCCGAAAGCTTCATCATCGTGCGTGGCGAAGATGGAAAGGTCCACGCCCACTATAACGTGTGCCCCCACCGCGGCAGCCGTCTGGTCACCACCGAAATGGGCAGCCAGGACAGCTTCACCTGTCCATTCCATTCGTGGCGCTTCGGTCTTGACGGCAAAAATGAGAAAGTAACCGACGCCGACACGTTTCAACCGGGCGTACTGTGCCACGGTACAGACCTGACGTCCGTCAGGGCGGAGGAAGCAGCGGGCATGGTGTTCATTTCGATGAGCGACGAAGTCATGCCGCTGGCCGAATTTCTCGCTCCTATCCTGCCCATGCTGGAGACGTATGCCATCGACAAGATGCACGTCGTCCAGCATCGCCGGTCCGACTGGGCCGCGAACTGGAAAGGCGGGATCGACGCGTTCTACGAAAGCTACCACCTCCACGCGATCCACCCACAAACGATGGGCGTCATCGACGACCGGACGCATATCGACCTGTTCGAAAACGGCCTCAGCCGCCAGTTCGTGCCGATGGCGCAGCCCAATTCGCACTTCCCCGATCAGGAAGGCATCAATCCCGGTATCGCCATGCTGTTGGCCGATGCGGGGGTCGATCCCGACAGCTTCACCGGCACCGCAATGGAAAGCCGCGCCGCCGTGTCGCAGGCGAAACGTGACCGGGCGGAGAAGATCGGGCTCGATTATTCCCACTTCTCCGACGCGCAACTGACCGATGCGACCATCTTCGGCATATTCCCGCACATGCAGATCGGCTGTCATCCAGAGGCTGTTTTCCTGCACCGGTTCAAGCCGCACGAAAGCGACCCCGAACAATTCACATATGAAACGACGATCATGTACCGCCATGTCGACGCGCCGGGATATGGCGCGCCGGGCTGGATGGGATTGGGCGATGAAGTCGACGTGACCGGCGCGACCCGACCCGAAGTCGTGCACACTGTGCTGGGCGAGCCGCCGGGCATGGGCGAGGTGCTCGATCAGGATTCCGACTTGTTGCCCATCGTGCAAAAGGGCGCACGGTCACGCGGGTTCAACGGCCCGCTGTGGTGCGAACAGGAAGCGCGCCTGCGCCATTTCCACGTCGAACTGGATCGCTGGCTGGCGAAATGATCAGCTGAACGGCGGGGCTGCAAAACCTAGCCGTTCAGACTCGATGGGTTTAGGCCCGATAGGGCCGCATCGTCGCGCGAATGTCGCCGACGACGGCGTCGGGTGCCTCGACATGCGCAAAGTGCCCGCCTTTGTCGTGGCTGTCCTGATAAACGAGATTGAACAGCCCTTCGGTGCCGCGCCCGATGCCGCTGGTCCCGTCAAACGGAAACCGGCTCACCCCCGCCGGAGCGGAGATCACGGGACTGCGGTCATCCTCCGGCTTCCATGGATGGCGCGCAGCTTCGGCATAGAACCGGGCCGAGGTCACGAAACTGTCGGTCAGCCAATAGATCGAGGCAGTCGTCAGCAGGAAATCGGGATCGAACGCCGACAGGAGCCCTTCGCGGCAATCCCCCCAGCTTTTGCGCCGCTCGATCAGCCATGCCAGCAGCGCGGCGGGGGAATCGTGCATGCCGTATGACAATGTCTGCGGGTCGAGCACTTGTACGCAAACGTGGCTAGCGATGCGGCGTTGCCAGGCAAGGTAATCCTCGCGCGCCTGTCCCTGCAATTCGGGCGGAGCCAGTTGACCGCCCGTCACGTCCCATGGCCGTTCGTGCCCGAACAGGTACAGCGGCGCGAGGGTCGACACGTGGATCGCGCGAACCTCGTCGGCGTATTTATGGCCTAGCTGGCTGGTGGTCAGCGCGCCCCAGTCGCCGCCCGCCGCGAAATAGCTGTCGAAGCCCAGCACATCGCGCATCAAGGTGTGCCACAGATCGGCGGTCGACCAGAAATTGATCCCTGTCTTTGTCAGCGGCGTCGAAAAGCCGAAGCCCGGCATCGACGGCACGATCACGTCGAACGCATCGGCCGCATCGCCGCCGTGCGCCGCCGGATCGGACAGCGGCCCGACAACGCGGTGCATGTCCCAGAACGTCCACGGCCAGCCGTGCGACAGGATCAGCGGCGCGGGGTTCGGCCCCTTCCCCGACACGCGCATGTAATGGACCGGTACGCCTTCGATTTCGACCCGCCAGTGTTCATACGCGTTCATCCGCGTTTCGTGCTCGCGCCAGTCGTATCCGTTGCGCCACCGTTCGATCAGCGGCGCGATCACGCTGGCAGGCGTGCCGTACGACCAGTCCTCGTTCGCGTAATCGTGCGGCAGCCGCGTGCGGGCCAGCCGATCCTTCAAATCGATCAGCCGATCTTCGGGTACGTCGATCGTGAAACGCTGCGGTTGCATGGCCCTCTCCGTCGTAATGTTCACCCGATCAGAACGGGCGGATAGTAACCCCGTTGTCGATGACTAGCTCTGCGCCGTTCACGAACCGCGATTCGTCGGACGCGAGATAGAGCACGAGCGCGGCGACATCCTTGGGCGCGCCGGGCGTGCCGGGCGGCAAGACGCCTTCAGCAACGGGTTGCGCCTCACGCCCTTCGGCGGTCTGCACCATGGGCGTTTCGATCGCGCCGGGGTGGACCGAATTGCAGCGGATCTTGTAACCTTTTTCCTGGCACATCACCGCGACCGATTTGGTCATCGAACGAACCGCGCCCTTCGCGGCGGAATAGGCGAAGAAGATCGGATAGCCGAGCAGCGCGCCGGTCGAGCTCATGTTGATGATCGACCCGCCATCGCCTTCGTTCATCAAGGGGATCGCGTATTTCATGCCAAGGAACACGCCGTCGGTCATGATCGCGTTGACCCAGCGGAACTTCTCGAGGCTGGTATCCTCGACATCGGCATTCAGCACGACACCCGCATTGTTGACGAGGATGTCGAGCCGACCGAAGGTGGAACGGATTTCGCCGATCACGGATTGCCATTGCTCTTCATTCGACACGTCCAGCACCAGCGCGATCGCGCCGTTGCCGATGCGGTCGGCCACAGCCTGCGCCGGTTCCAGTTTTACGTCGGTGACGACGACTTTCGCACCTTCGCGGGCCAGAGCCTCGCAATCCGCGGCGCCAAGTCCCGAACCGCCACCGGTGACGAGTGCAACCTTGCCTTCAACGCGACCCATATCTCTCTCCTGTAAGAACGTCCGCAGTGATGCGGGATGCAAGTCGGTAGCTCAGGCGGCCCCGTCCTCGCTGAAATAGTCCGGCATTCCGGCGGGCCAGACGACGCCCCACTGGGCCTGTCCGCCGTCCATCACGATCAGGTCGCCGTTGATGAAACGGGCCGCCGGCGACGCGAGATAGGCGATCATTTCGGCCACATCCCACGCGTTGCCGCGCTGCTTCATCGGGTTCGCCTTGTGGAACCGGGCCAGCGCCTCTTCGGGATACATGCGGAAACCTTCGGTCTCGATCACGCCGGGTCCGATGCAGTTCACGCGGATGTTCCACTGCGCCCATTCGGTGGCCAGCGTCTTGGAAAGGTAGATCACGCCCGCGCGCGCCGCGCAGGTGTGTGCCGCCTGCGGCATGCCGCGCTCCACGTTGGCGACGATGTTGACGATGTTGCCGGGCTTGCCGTCCTCACGCCAGCGCTTGGCCGCTTCCTGCATCATCCACCAGGTCCCGTTGAGATTGGTGTCGATGACGGCCAGCCAGCCCTTGCGCGAAAAGTCGATGGCGTCTTGCGGGAACTGCCCGCCCGCATTGTTGACCAGCGTGTCGAGCCCGCCGAAGTGGTCGTGCACTTTGCCGATCAGCGCCTCTACCGCGTCGGCGTCGCGGATGTTGGTGCCCACAGACAGCACGTCGCTGCCGACTTCTTCCTTCACCAGTTTGACCGTGGTCTGAAGCTTTTCCTCGTCCCGCCCGCAGATCGCGACCTGCGCGCCCAATCGCGCGGCGAGCAGTGCCGTCGCCTTGCCCATCCCGCTGCCGCCGCCGGTGATCAGGATCGTTTTACCCGCGAGCATATCGTCGCGGTAAATTGTCGGCTGTTTGCGCAGATCGTCTTCGTCCAAACCGCGTTTGGGCCGTTCGTAATCGACGTCCTCCGGGCGGAATATTTTGGGCTTATGCGTGGGGGTGGCGTTCAATGCGCGGTTCCTTGCCGATTATCACGAGGTGCCTTTGGTCGGCATCCATCCTTCTCCGCCCGGCACGGTAGCGCGGGTTTTGTAAAAGACAAACAAGATTGTTTTATTAGACGTCACCTGTCGGTGCGAATTGCATTAGCCCGCGACGCCGGCCTTCAGGATGTCGGGCGGCCCGTGTCAAAGACAGTGGGCATCAGTGCGCGGATCTGGTCTTCGAGATGCACGAGCATCGGCGGAACCTTGGCCGGCGATATCGCACCGGTCTGGACCGCGATGGCCATCCCCTCCAGAATGGTCTGCGACAGGGTCATGGCCAGATCGAAGCGTTCGGGGAATTCGCGCCATTCGGGAAACAGTGTTTCGGCCTGCGTGTTGAACCGGTCGCTGAATTCATCCTGCAACGGCTGCATGATCGCGGCCAATTCCTTGTCCGTGCGCGCCGCGACGGCCAATTCGTGAAAAGCGATGAACGCGGGCTTCTGGACTTGCGCCCAATATGTCTCGACCAGATTCACGACATCGTGATCGGGCTTGTCCGCCGCACGGCGAAACGCGCGAAGGCGACGTTCGTGCAATTCGATGATCGTCGCCTTGATCAGCGCGGCGCCGTTTTCATAATGATGCATCATCGCACCGCGCGACAGCCCCGCTTCTTCGGCCACGCGCGGCGTGGTCGTTTTCGCATAACCGTATTTGACGAGGCAACGCACGGTCGCGTCGATCAGGCGCTTGCGTGTCTGCGCCGCCTTGGCCGCTTGCAGCGTCGCGCCACCACTGCCCCGCGGCGCGATATCCCGCGCCGGAGTGGTTTTGATCGTGTTTTTCGCGCGCGCGCCCGAAATGGCCATTTCCGATTCGTCCGGGATGAATTTCGACAGGGCGCGCCACCATCCAGCAACGGCCCGCGATTGCCTTAGGACCATGCGCATGTAGAGCGCAAGTGGCGGGAATCGGGCGATGATGCGGGGTTCGGCCGCATCGCAATAAAACAGTCATGCATGATTGTATTTTTCCGGCGGGCTGATAAGCTCGGGTCAATCGAAACAATCAAGCCGTCGGGCCATCGGTCCGCTTGCGCTATAGAAAAGTGGGAGAGGTAATTTGGGCGATATTCGGCCAATCCTCACGATGGGTGAAATGATCAGGTCTTCGGCGGCACGTTTCGGTGCGTCGGATGCGATTGTGTTTCCGGACGACAGGCTCAGCTATGCCGACCTCAACGTCGCGGCACGCGACTGGGCCCGCGCGCTGATCGCCATGGGCGTGAAGCCGGGCGACCATGTCGGCATCCTGCTGCCGACCTGCATCGATTTCATCACCGCGTTCTATGGCATCACGATGGCTGGCGCAGTCGCTGTTCCGGTCAACGCCCGATACCGCGCGAATGAACTTGGCTACGTGGTCGAAAATGCCGATCTCGTCGTGGTGATCACCACGGGCAAAGTGGCGGAAAACGTCGATTTCGGCGAACGCCTCGAATCGGCTATGCCCTCGTTGAAGGGCGCGACCGATCCGCGCGCGCTGTCGCTTCCCGAAGCGCCGGCATTGCGCACGATCGTCTGCCTTGACGATGACTGCGCGCCCTATCTTATTTCCGCCAGTTCCGCGATCGAAGCGGGCAAGGCGATCGACGAGGGCGAAGTCGACAAGCGCATCGACGCGGTTCAGCCCGAAGACACTGCGATGATCCTCTATACTTCGGGCACCACCGCGCACCCCAAGGGCGCGATGATTTCGCACCGGGCGCAGGTCGCCAACAGCCGCAATCTTGGTGTGCGCTACGAATGCACGAGCGAGGACAAGGTCTGGTCGCCGCTGCCGATCTTCCACATCGCTGGCATCCTGCCGATGACGATGATCCTCGACCTTGGCGGCGCGTACATGACCATTCCGCATTTCGACGCGGGCGTCGGCCTGGCGATGCTGGGGCGCGAGGGGGCGACCATCGCCTATCCCAGCTTCGTGACGATCATGCAGGATCTGATCACGCACCCGACATTTCCCGACACCGACCTGTCTAAGCTGCGGGTGATGAATTCTAACTTCGCCGTGCAGCCCGAATGGATCAAGCTGGCCGTGGCCAAGGCGATGCCGCACACGATCCAGGTCGGCACTTATGGCCTGACCGAAGGCGCGGGCACGGTTTCGACCAGCCGGCTAAGCGACAGTTACGAAGTGCGCACCGGCCGCTGCGGGACGCCGCTCGACGAATGGAGCGTCCGGATCGTCAATGCCGAAACCGCGCTGGATTGCGCGCCGGGCGAACAGGGCGAAATCGTGCTGGGCGGCCCCAACCGGCTGCAGGGCTATTACAACGATCCCGTAAAGACGGCCGAGGCGATCCGCGACGGCTGGTTCTATTCCGGTGACATCGGGTCCATCGACGCCGACGGCAACGTGATGTTCCATGGACGGCTCAAGGACATGCTGAAGGTCGGTGGCGAAAACGTCGCCGCAGCAGAGATCGAGGGCATGTTGCAAAGCCATCCCGCGGTAAAGCTGGCGCAAGTCGTCGGGCTTCCCGACGAACGCTATGCCGAAGTGCCCGCCGCATTTGTCGAGCTTGCCGAAGGGCAAAGCGCGACCGAACAGGAACTGATCGCCCACTGTAAAGGCCAGATCGCCGGGTTCAAGGTTCCGCGCCACATCCGCTTTGTCGACAGTTGGCCGATGTCGACATCGAAGATTCAGAAATTCCGCCTGCGCGACGAACTGATCAAGGAGCTGCAGGAAGCATGACGCATAAAAAAATCAGTCACGACTGACTTTTTTATTGAAACCCCGGCCCTCTCCTGTCTAACAGGGTGGCGAAACGAACTATCGGGCGACCACGCGATCGTCAGGACAGAAAACAGGACGGCATAACCATGGACCTCGGACTTCAGGGCAAGAAAGCGATCCTCGTCGGCGCGGCGCGCGGTATCGGCTATTCGGTGGCAGAGATCCTGGCGCGCGAAGGCTGCGACATCGCATTAACCGCGCGCAGCGAAGACAGCGTGAAGGACGCGGTGGCCGAACTGTCGAAGTACGGCACTAACGTCGTCGGCAAGCCGGTCAACGCCAAGAACGCGGACGAGTACAAGGCATGGTTTGAATGGGCCATCGACGCGCTCGACGGTGTCGACGTCATGATCCCGTTCACTTCTGCGGGCGGCGGCATGGGCAGTGAAAAGTACTGGTACAACGCGTTCGAGGTCGACCTGATGGGCGCGGTCCGCGCGGTCGAGGCCGTCATCCCGAAAATGGAAGAACAGCAGCGCGGCTCCATCGTCCTGATCGGCACGACTTCGGTGCTCGAAGCGATGGGCGGTCCGCAGGCGTACAACGCGCTCAAGGCGTCGATCGTGACTTATGGCAAGCAGCTCGCACTGTTCCACGGTAAGCACAACATCCGCGTCAACGTCGTATCCCCCGGCCCGATCGAATTCGCGGGCGGCAACTGGGACATGATCAAGGGCACGATGGAAAAGTTCTACAACGCCCAGCTGCGCCAGCAGCCGTCGGGCCGCCTCGGCAAGCCCGAGGAAGTGGCCCGTGCGATCACCTTCCTCGCCAGCGACGCCGCAAGTTGGTGCAACGGCTCTCACCTCGTCGTCGACGGGGGCTATACCAACCGGACGCACTTCTGATGGCAAAGCACATCATGGGCTGGGATGCGGCGAAGATGGACGCCTTGCGCGTCGTCGACGTGCCGCGCGTCGACCCGGCGACGACCGGCAACGGCACGCCTGTCGAAAAGGCGCCCGATCCAGAGCTTGGCACCGAGATCATTCCCGCCGCGCGCTATTTCTCGCCCGAATTCATGGCGATGGAATGGGACAAGGTGTGGTCCAAGACATGGCTGCTGGGCGGCCGGTCGGACGACCTGAAGGAAGCGGGCGACTACATCTGCACCGAAATCGGCAAGGAATCGGTGCTGATCGTACGGCAGGTGGACGGATCAGTCCGCTGTTTCCCCAACGTGTGTCTGCATCGCGGCAACCGCCTTCGTCCCGAAGGGCGCGGCAATGCCGAAAGCTTCAAGTGCATGTACCACCACTGGACCTACGGTCTGGACGGGAAGCTGGATCACATCCCCGACATCTGCACGTTCTTTCAGGGCGGCCCCCCGAACATGAGCGCGACGCTGTTGCCATGTATCGAATGGAACAGCTTCGTCTGGTTCTCGCTCAATCAGGATGTCGAACCCTTCGACGATTTCATCGACCCGATGAAACAGCACCTCGAACCTTATCACCCCGAACGGATGGCTTGGTCGCGCGACATTACGGTTGAATGGGACTGCAACTGGAAGACGTCGGTCGATGCCTTCAACGAAACCTATCACGTGCAGGGCATCCACCCGCAGCTGAAGTGGTACCTTGACGACGTCAACGTCCAGATCGACTGTTACGGCAAGCACAACCGTTACCTGATCCCGTTCGCCGCGATCAGCCCGCGCGTCGCGATGCCCAGCCAGATCCCGCCCGCGATCTACGAAATCATGGTCCACGCCGGGATGGACCCCGCCGAATACGAAGGGCGCGTGTCCGACATCCGCCGCGACGTGCAGATATTCAAGCGCAAGCACGGGGCCGAACAGGGCAAGGACTATTCGGAGCTGAACGACGATCAGCTGACCGATGATTACCACTACACGATTTTTCCCAACGTCTCGATCAACGTCCACGCCGACGACATCATGCTGTTCCGCCAGCGCCCGCACGCCACCGATCCGAACAAGATGTATTACGACATCTGGATGTTCGAACTGGTGCCCGAAGGCGAGGAGTGGCCCGAACGCGTGAAGCACAAACGCTTCCGCCATGGCGACAAGACGATCGGGCAGGTGCTGGATCAAGACGCCTACAACCTGCCGACGGTGCAGACGGGCATGAAGTCCGACTTCTTCCCCGGCCTGTGGATCGGCGATCAGGAACTGCGCATCCGCCATTTCCACAAGGTGCTGGACGATTACATCTACGGCCCGGGTGAAAAGAAGCCGGACGATCTCTGAGCCGGCCCACATTTGATCAGGCGCGCTCCGCACCCGGGCCGGCGGTCCGGGTCATCCTGCCCAGGTTTCCCAAGGGACATGACATGCAACTGAACCGTGACGAACTGCTGCAGGCCTACCGCCAGATGGCGACGATCCGTACCTTCGAAGAACGCCTTCACGACGAGATCAAGACCGGCGAGATCGCTGGATTCACGCACCTTTATGCTGGGCAGGAAGCGGTCGCCGTCGGCATCTGCGAACAGCTGACCCATGCCGACAAGATCGTGTCGACCCACCGCGGCCATGGCCATTGCATCGCCAAGGGCTGCGACGTGAAGGGCATGATGAAGGAAATCTACGGACGCGCGGGCGGGCTTTGCAAGGGTCGCGGCGGTTCGATGCATATCGCCGACCTCGATGTCGGCATGCTGGGCGCCAACGGCATCGTCGGCGGCGGTGCGCCGCAGGCGGTGGGCGCGGCCATCGCGCTCCGCCTCGAAGGGAAAGGCAGCGTCGGTATCGCCTTTTCGGGAGACGGCGCATGCAACCAGGGCACCACATTCGAAGCGATGAACCTTGCCTCTGTCACCAAGGTTCCGGCGATCTTCGTGTTCGAAAACAACCACTATTCCGAACATACCGGCGACGCCTATGCCGTCGGCACCGACAAGGACATCGCCAGCCGCGCCGAAGCGTTCGGCATCAAGTCGTGGCGTGCCAACGGCTGCGATTTCTTCGACGTGTTCTCGGTCTTTGGCGAACTGCTCGAATATGTCCGCGCAGGCAACGGCCCCGCCGCGATCGAGCTGGATACCGAACGGTTCTACGGCCACTTCGAAGGCGATCCGCAACGCTATCGCGGCAAGGGCGAGCTTGATCGCATCCGTGACGAGCGCGACTGCCTCAAGGCATTCCGCGCCCGCGTCACCGAAGGCGCGCTGCTGGCAGACGCCGATCTCGACGCCATCGACGCCGAAGTCGCGCAACTGATCGAAGAGGCCGTCGCCGAAGCGCGCGCCGACGCGATGCCGGACAACGACACGGTCGCCGACGACGTCTACGTGAACTATTACTGAGGAAGCTTCGCCATGGCCGTCATGAACATCCGCGAGGCAATCGCGAGCACGCTCTATTCGGAGATGGAGCGCGACGAGAACATCATCGTGTTGGGCGAGGACGTCGTGGGCGGTAACGGAACTGCCGGCGGCCCCGAAGCCATCGGCGGCATCTGGGGCACGACCCCGGGCCTGTGGGCCAAGTTCGGCCCCGACCGCGTGATCGACACCCCTATTTCGGAAAGCGCCATCATCGGCGCGGCGGCAGGCGCGGCGCTTTGCGGCAAACGGCCGGTCGCCGAACTGATGTTCGCCGATTTCGTGGGCGTCAGCCTCGACCAGCTGTGGAACCAGATGGCGAAATTCCGCTACATGTTCGGCGGCAAGACCAAGTGCCCCGCCGTCGTGCGCCTGATCTATGGCGCAGGCATGCAGACCGCAGCGCAACATAGCCAGTCGGTCTATGCCATGCTGACCGCGATCCCGGGGCTGAAGGTCGTGCTGCCGACGACCCCTGCGGATGCCAAGGGCCTCTTGACCGAAGCGTTGCGCGGCGACGATCCGGTCATGTTCTTCGAACACAAAACGCTTTACGGCGTGAAGGGCGAAGTGCCCGACGGCGAATACCGCCAGCCGTTCGGCCAGGCGCGCGTCGTGCGCGAAGGCGGCGACGTCACCGTGGTCGCCTGCGGACGCATGGTCAGCTTTTCCGAAAAAGCTGCCGACAAGCTGGCGGCAGATGGCGTGGGCGTCGACCTGCTCGACCTGCGCACGACCAGCCCGATGGACGAAGACGCGATCATCGAATCGGTTGAACAGACGGGCCGCCTTGTCATCGTCGACGAAAGCCCGCCGCGTTGCAGCCTTGCCGCCGATATCGCCGCGATGGTCACCGAACGTGCGTTCACCAGCATCAAGGCTCCGCCCGCGATGGTGACCGGCCCGCACAGCCCCATTCCGTTCTCCCGCACGCTCGAACGCGCGTGGGTGCCCTCGCCGCAAAAGATCGAGGATGCCGTCCGGCGCGTCCTCGGCTTTCGCTGAGGAGGCGCGACATGGCAAAACTGAAACCTTTCACCATGCCCAAATGGGGCATCGAAATGGCCGAAGGCACGATCGCGGAATGGCTGGTGGCTGAAGGTGCCCCGTTCGACCGTGGCACGCTGCTGACACTGATCGAAACGGACAAGATCACGAACGAGGTCGAGTCCGAAGCGCCGGGCCGCTTCGTGCGCATCCTTGCCGAAGCGGGGCAGACTTATCCCGTCGGTGCCCTGCTCGCGGTGCTGTCGGACGGCAGCGAGGCCACGCCCGATGAAATCGACGCGCTAATCGCGGGCTTCAAGCCTTCGGAAGCAAGCTTTGGCCCCGATGACGACGAACCTGCCGCCGTGCCCGCTGCGCCCGCGCCTGCTTCGACCCCTACCCCCGCCGCTCCGCCGATACCTGATGGCGTCGCGATCACGGCCAAGGCGCGCGAAGAAGCTGCGCGGCTTGGCGTCGATGTCAGTGCCCTCACAGGTTCTGGCCGCGACGCGAAGATCACCGCGCAGGACGTGCATCAGGCCGCACGGCCCGAAGCATCGCCTGCGCTGGTCGGCGTGCTTCCCGCAACGCCCGACAGCGACGTTGCCGCAACCCCTGTCGCCCGCCGCATCGCCGCGAGCGAGGGCGTGGACCTGTCGGCCATCGCCGGCACCGGTCCGCGCGGACGGGTGCGCAAGGCCGACGTCCTTGCCGCGATTCCGGAACCGACGCCAGCGCCAGCGCCTGTGCCGGCAGCCGCAGCAGCACCGCAGCTTGTCGCCGGTGGTTCGGTCGAAATCGTGCCGATGTCGTCGATGCGCCGCACCATCGCGCGGCGGCTGACCGAATCGAAGCAGCAGATCCCGCATTTCTACGTGCGCCGCCGTGTCCGCGCCGACCGGCTGCTGGCCTTGCGCGCCGCGGTTCAGAGCGACCGGCCCAGCGTCAACGACTACATCCTACGGGCGTGCGCTCTGGCATTGGCCGAAGTGCCCGCGCTCAACATCCAGGTCCACGGCAACGAGATTCACCGGTTCGCCCATGCCGACATCTCGGTCGCGGTGGCGACGGAACGCGGGCTGGTCACGCCCATCGTCTTTGCCGCCGATGACAAGTCGGTGAGCGAAATCGGCACAGAGATGAAGGCGCTCGCCCAAAAGGCTCGCAGCGGAAAGTTGAAGCCCGAGGAATTCATCGGCGGCAGCTTCTCGCTCTCAAACCTTGGCGGGTTCGGGGTCGAACAGTTCGACGCCATCATCAACCCGCCGCAGGGCGCGATCCTCGCGGTCGGCAAGGCGCGGCCAGAACCCATCGACGACGATGGCGCGATCCGCATCGTGCCGGTGCTGAACCTGTCGCTGTCGTGCGATCACCGCGCAATCGACGGGGCCGACGGCGGCCGCTTCATGGCCGCGCTCGCCAACCTGATCGAACAACCCGAACTGCTGTGATGCCCGCAATTCTGACGCCAGAAATGACGAGATGGACGCGCCAGCGCCGCGAAGGAGCAAACCCGTGAATTTCAACCTGACCGACGACCAGCGCCAGCTTCAGGAAGCGGCGCGCGAATTCGCCCGTGGCGAGCTGCCCGCCATCGCGGCCGAACTGGAACGCGACAACAAGCCGCCCAGCCGCGAATTGGTGAAGCGTTTTGCCGAGCTCGGCTTTCTCGGCATCAACGTGTCGAGCGACCTTGGCGGGCTTGGCATGGGCAATATCGAAGCGCTGATCGTGCTGGAGGAATTCGGCAAGATTTCGTCGGCCAT
>NZ_RXOL01000011.1 GCF_004004515.1 Croceicoccus ponticola | reverse complement strand
CCGGCACCTCGGCAAGGTCCATTGCCTTGGCCGCCCGCAATCGGCCGTGCCCGGCGATCAAGTTGCCTTGCGGATCGGTGAGGATCGGATTGGTGAACCCGAAGGCGCGGATCGAGGCGACGATCTGTTCGATCTGGCGCCTGGGATGCGTCCGCGCATTGCGGGGATCGGGGGTCAGGCTGTCGATCGGCTTGTAGACGACCGTGATCGGGCGATTGGCAGGGCTGGCTGCCGTCATGGGAGTTGCTTCCATGCCTGGAACTATAGAGGAACGAAACATGTTCAAAAAGGATACGGTATCACCAACCCGTGGATAATCGGACGACGCGCAAATCCCGGTCATTTCGACTGGACTGTGCCGCGAACCTGAGCATTGCTGTTCCCGCGCCCGGCTAGCCGGGCTCGTGCCGGTAGCGGCGGCTATTTTGTCGCACGCAGCAACCGGAAGAACGATCATGACCCAAGATGCACCCAGCAAGCGCCGCCCGCGGCGGATGGCCCGCGAACCTCAGACCGGTACTGCCGCCGCCGTGATTGCCAAACCGCCATCCCGCCTCGACCAATTGCAGGACCTGCTGAGCCGCGAGGGTGGGGCCACCATCGCCGACATGGTTGCCGCAACAGGCTGGCAGCAGCATTCGGTGCGCGGCGCGATGGCTGGCGCCCTGAAGAAGAAGCGCGGGCTCGTCATCACCTCGGACAAGGCCGATGGCGTACGCCGCTATCGTGCGAGCCTGCCGTCGTGACCGACAAGGATGTGACACGGCAGGTCGCCGCAATCGAGCAGATGGATATCGAGGCCCTGCGTGTCTTCTGGAGGCGGCGCTATGGCGCGCCGCCTCCTTTACGCTCCGAACCCATCCTGCGCATGCTGCTGGCCTGGCGTGTGCAGGCCGACGCGTTCGGCGGGATCGATCGCGAGACCCGCCGCGCGCTGTCCCGCACCGGTACGGTAGCGCCTGAAGGCCACCATCTCGGGATCGGTGCGCGGCTCACCCGCAACTGGAAGGGCCGCGAAGTTACCGTCGTGGTCGAGGAAGCGGGCTTTCGCTGGGATGACCAGCTGTTCGCCAGCCTGTCGGCGGCAGCCAGTGCCATTGCCGGCAGCCGCTGGAATGGCCCGCGCTTCTTTGGTCTGAGGGACGGCGCATGAGCGGCAAGCCGAAGATCCAGCGCTGCGCGGTCTACACCCGCAAGAGTTCGGACGAAGGGCTGGAGCAGTCGTTCAACAGCCTCGACGCCCAGCGCGAGGCGAGCGAAGCCTATGTGAAAAGCCAGGCCAGCGAAGGCTGGACCTTGCTGCCCGCTCATTACGACGATGGCGGCTATTCGGGCGGGACCATGGAGCGGCCCGGCCTCAGGCAACTGCTCGCCGATATTGAAGTCGGGCTCATCGACATCGTTGTGGTCTACAAGATCGACCGACTGACCCGTTCGCTCACCGACTTCTCGCGCATCGTCGAGATCTTCGAGAAGGCGAACTGCAGCTTCGTCTCGGTCACCCAGTCGTTCAATACCACCAACTCGATGGGGCGGCTGATGCTCAACGTCCTCTTGTCGTTCGCCCAGTTTGAGCGCGAAGTGACCGGCGAACGCATCCGCGACAAGATCGCGGCCTCCAAGGCCAAAGGCATGTGGATGGGCGGGCTGGTGCCCTTGGGCTATGATCTGCCGGCAGCCGGTACGCGCAAGCTCCTCGTCAATGACGCCGAAGCGGCAGCCGTGCGGCATATCTTTACGCGGTATCTTGCACTGGGTTCAGTCCATGCTCTGCAGCGCGAACTTGCCGATGCCGGTATCGTCTCAAAGCAGCGCGTGACCGCGAAGGGCCAGACGCTGGGTGGTACGGTGTTCAGCCGCGGCGCCTTGTTCCACCTGCTACGCAACCGCCTCTATCTCGGGCAGATCGTCCACAAGCAGCAGATTCACGATGGCGAGCACGATGCCATCGTCGATCCAGGCTTATTCGAGCGCGTGCAGGCCATGCTCGATGCCAATGCGCGCCGGCATCATGCCGCGGCCGATCACCGCATCGTCAGGGCGCCACTAGTGGGCAAGCTGTTCGATGCTGCTGGCGAAGCGATGAGCCCGACCTTCTCGCGCGGCAAGTCCGGCAAGGCCTATCGCTACTATGTCTCGGCTTCCTTGCAGCAGGGCATGCCATCAAATCGGGAGGACCTGGTTCAGCGGCTGCCGGCGCCCGAGATCGAACGGATCCTGACCGAGGCGATCATGCGATGGCTGCCCAACACCCACAAGCCGCTCGACGTGATCCGCAAGGCCCGCTTGTGTGACGGCGGGTTCGAGCTCGACCTGGCTGGCAAGCATGCCAGGCAGATCGCCGGGCGCCTGCAGGAGGGTGAGCGCATTCTCCACTCCGTCACACAAGCCTGCATCGCCTTCCTGCCGCTCGCACTGCCCTTGCGCGGCGGACGCCGCATGGTCATCGCCGGCAGTCGTTCGTCGCCCCGGCCCGATGCAACGCTGGTCGATGCGCTCCGCAGGGCCCATCGCATGGTCGAGCGCGATAGAACCGGTATGCCGGTGATCAGCGCTGCGCCGGTATCGCCCTATGACCGCAAGATCCTGCGGCTTGCCTTTCTTGCTCCCGACATCCAGCGCGGCATCATCGAAGGGCGTCAGCCGCACGGGCTCAACCTGCAGACATTGATCGGTATGGCGCTCCCCCTGGACTGGTCCGCGCAGCGCCATATCCTGGATTGGCCAACTCGAAGCTGATCCCTGTTATCGCGACTATCAGGCCCTGTTCTGACGATTAGGGCCCCTGTTATGGCCGATTAAATAGCCTGTTCCGGCGAATAACAGGGAAACGCAGAAAACGGGATACAACCCACAGATAAGACGCGGTTTTCTGGCAGCGCAAATCGCCGAAGGTACCGGAATCGACCTGTTTCGGCCCCCGAATACACGATTTTCCCTGTTCTTCCCTGATAAACAGGGAAACCGAACCGATGGCGATCCGCCCGGAGACCGGCCTGTGAATACGGGTCTGATAACGCCGGAGACGGCCGCCTCTTCTCGCCGCTGTTACGGATTGGGACGCGCAAACCCGCCTGTTCCGCGCCCTTGCGCAGAGTGTCTGTTAGCGGAGACCAGTGCTGGGGGTTCGTGGCGGAGAGGGTGGGATTCGAACCCACGGTACGGTTTCCCGCACACTGCATTTCGAGTGCAGCGCATTCGACCTCTCTGCCACCTCTCCGCTATCGAGGATCGCTTTGCGGGTTGCCCCACAGGGTCGAACGAAGCCGCGCGGTTAGCCGATGCATGGCGGCTTGCCAAGGGCAAAACGACCGATCTGCGGGGTGCTTGTCGACAGCGCCGCGCGGCGCTGTTGTTTCGCACCTGCGATAGGCCTATATTCCACCGCATGACCGGATTTTTCCGTAGCGAGCCAGACGCCGATCCGTCCGTTAAGGCCGATCGAGCAACCTATTTTTCACCGCAGGCGGGCCGTGCGGTTTCAGCGCCATCCGTGGCGATAGCGCGCTTTGCCATCGGCGATGTGGTCAGGCACCGGCACCACGACTTCCGCGGCGTGATTTTCGATATCGACCCGGTCTTCGCCAATAGCGAGGAATGGTACGAATCAATCCCGCAGGCGGTGCGCCCCGCCCGTGAACAGCCCTTCTACCACCTTTTCGCCGAGAGCGAGGACGACAGCTACGTCGCCTATGTCGGCCAGCAGAACCTGATCGAAGATGGCGATGCCGGGCCGATCGAGCATCCATCGATCGACATGGTCTTCGGCGATTTCCTCGAGGGGCGTTACGACCTTCATCGCAGCCTGAAGCACTGACCCCAGTCCTTGCGCTCCATGAAGCGCAAGCATCTCAGCTCCGCAGTTTCCAGCCTGAGCGCAGGACGAGGTAGGTTGCAAGGCCAAGCACGACGTTTAGCGCGCCCAGCCCCAATGCACCGTGCAGCACGGCCATGTTGGTATCGCCGATGTCGCTTTGCCCGAGGAAGCCGAAGCGGAAGCCGCTGATCACGTAGAAGAACGGGTTCAGCCGGCTGACCGACTGAAAAAACGGCGATAGGTTGTCGATCACGTAGAAGGTGCCCGACAGCAACGACAACGGCGCCACGACGAAGTTCGTCACGGCCGCGTTATGATCGAACTTTTCCGCCCAGATCGACGTCAACACGCCCAGCAGCGACAGCATGATCGCCCCCATCAGGCCGAACCATGCGACGGCCCACGGATGATGCATCGCCAGGCTCACGTCGGGATACAGCATCATCGCAAGCGCCACCGCCGACCCGACAAAGACCGCGCGAGTAACCGATGCGCCGACCAGACCGACAAGCAATTCGAAGTTGCTCAACGGCGGCATCAGGTAATCGATGATTGTCCCCTGGATCTTTCCGCCCAGCAGCGAAAAGCTGCCGTTGGCAAAAGCGTTTTGCATCATGCCCATCACGATCAGGCCCGGCGCGACAAAGGTTGCGAAGTTGACGCCAAGGATTATCCGGTCCCCGCGCCCCATCGCGATCGTGAAAATAACGAGAAACAGCATGGTTGTTATCGCTGGAGCCCAAACCGTCTGCATCTGCACCTTGAAGAAGCGGCGCACCTCTTTCATATAGAGGGTCCACAGTCCCAGCCGATTGACTCGACCCATGACGGGCGTACCCGGCGGGCTGAATTTGATCATGCGGTCTGTGTCTGGTGCAGTTTCGATCATGGATGGTCATGCGGTTACCGGCAGGTTTCCACGATGGCAAGTGAGCTGAATATCGGCATGGTGCCGGCGAATTAGATTTGATGGAGTTTGCATGAGCTGGACCGACGAACGGATCGAGAAGCTGACCAAGATGTGGGAAAGCGGATCGACCGCCAGCCAGATCGCCGAGGAGCTGGGCGGAGTGAGCCGCAATGCCGTGATTGGCAAGGCCCATCGGCTTGGCCTAAAGGCGCGCCCTTCGCCGGTGAAGGAAAAGCCGGCCAAGGTCGCCGACGAGGCGCCCAAGCCAAAGCCGAAGGTTGACCCCAAGCCCAAGGTCGAAGCCGCGCCCCGTCCCGCAGCGCCCGCCCCCGCACCGCGCGCTGCTGCCCCTGCACAGCCGCAGCAGGCCGCGCAACAGCCGCTTCCGCCCAGCAGGCACCCGCGCATCGTTTCGGTCGGCCCCGGTGGCTTCTTGCGTCAGGGTCCGGGCGATCAGCAGCCGCCGATACCGCCGGCCCCGCCGCGCCGCCTGGTTCCGGCCAAGCCGAGCACGGATATCGAAGGCAAGACCTCGCTGCTCGATCTGAACGAGCGCATTTGCCGCTGGCCGATGGGACATCCGGGCGAACCCGATTTCCATTTCTGCGGCGACAAGGTGAACCCCGGGTTTCCTTATTGCGTCGAACATTGCGGCCGGGCCTATCAGGCACAGCTGCCGCGTGGTGCACGCCGTCCACCTCCGCCGTTGCCGTTCGGTGGCCCGCGCGTGCGCTGAGGTCCGCTGACAGCGCTTGAAAAGAAAGGCCCGCTTCCTAACACAGGAAGCGGGCCTTTCTTTTGCAGCAAACCTTCGATCAGCGCGGGTGCGCGAACCAGATCGTATGACGCGGCCCCTTGCCGTTTGGCCTTGCCCGAACTTCCACCGGATCGACGTCGAAACCCGCTTTCGTGAGCTGACGCGTAAAGCGCGGGTCAGGCGCCGCCGACCAGATCGCCAACACGCCGCCCGGCCGCAACGCCCGTTTCGCGGCAGCCAGCCCGGCATTGGCGTAAATGCCGTCGTTTTCGGGGCGGACCAGTCCGTCGGGCCCATTATCGACGTCGAGCAGGATCGCATCGTACCGGCCCTTACCCGCGGAGATCACCTTCGCCACGTCCGCCACCTGCAGTTCGACCCGTGGATCGTCTAGACAACCTTGCGCCACGTCGACCATCGGTCCGCGCGCCCACTCGATGATTTCGGGCACGAGTTCGGCCAGCGTCACCCGCCCCCGCGTCCCTGATTCTGCGTCCATCCGCGCCAGCGCAGCGCGCAAGGTGAAGCCCATGCCGTATCCGCCGATCAGGATGTGCGGATCGGGCGTGTCCAGGCGGTCGAGCGTCAGTTCGGCGAGCTGTTCTTCCGAAAAGCGCATCCGAGTGCTCATCAATTCGTTGCGATCCAGCGCGATGATGAAATCGCGTCCGTGCGAGAAAAGCTGCAATTCGGCCCCGCCCGGCACTTGCGCCGTGCCCAGCAATTTGCGTTCGAGCATTGGTTTCACCTTTACGAATGCAAAAAAGGGCCGCGATCGCTCGCGGCCCTTTTAACTTGGGTTCGTTCAGGCCGGATCGAATTCCGGCATGATCGATCAATCGTCCTTGAGGAACGCCGGCATGTGATCGGGGTTGCCCCCCTCCTTGCCGCCGCCTTCATTTTCGCCTTCGCTGCGTTCGCGGCGCGGGCCACGGTCGCCGCCACGGCCACCACGATCGCCACCGCGGCCACCGCCACGGTCGCTACGCGGGCCACGACGGTCACCGCCGCGGTCGTTGCGCGGTTCACGCGGTTCGCGTGCCGGACGGGTGTCTTCCAGCTCTTCGCCGGTTTCCTGATCGACGACGCGCATCGACAGGCGAACCTTGCCGCGCGGGTCGATCTCGAGAACCTTGACCTTGACCTCCTGCCCTTCGGACACGACGTCGGTCGGCTTTTCCACGCGCTCGTTCTTCATTTCGGACACGTGGACGAGACCGTCCTTGCCACCCATGAAGTTCACGAATGCACCGAAATCGACGATGTTCACGACCTTGCCGGTGTAAACCTTGCCGACTTCGGCTTCCTCGACGATGCCCTGAATCCACTTGCGTGCGGCTTCGATCTGGCTGAGGTCCGAAGACGAGATCTTGATCAGGCCTTCGTCATCGATATCGACCTTCGCGCCGGTTTCGGCGACGATCTCGCGGATCACCTTGCCGCCGGTGCCGATGACGTCACGGATCTTCGCCTTGTCGATCTGCATCGTCTCGATACGCGGAGCGTGTGCCGAGAGCTCGGTACGGGCAGAACCCAGAGCCTTGGTCATCTCGCCCAGGATGTGGGCGCGGCCTTCGTTGGCCTGGCTCAATGCCTGGGTCATGATCTCGCGCGTAATGCCCGCGACCTTGATGTCCATCTGCAGCGAGGTGATGCCCTGTTCGGTCCCGGCCACCTTGAAGTCCATGTCGCCAAGGTGATCTTCGTCACCAAGGATGTCGGACAGCACGGTGAATTCGTCACCTTCGAGGATCAGGCCCATCGCGATGCCCGAAACCGGGCGCGTGATCGGTACGCCGGCATCCATCATGGATAGGCAGCCGCCGCAAACCGTCGCCATCGAGGACGAGCCGTTGGACTCGGTGATGTCGGACAGAACGCGGATGGTGTAGGGGAAATCCTCCTTCGTCGGCAGCACCGCACGCAGCGCGCGCCATGCCAGCTTGCCGTGGCCGATGTCGCGGCGGCTGGGCGCCCCAAAACGACCGACTTCGCCGACCGAATAGGGCGGGAAGTTGTAGTGCAGCATGAAGTTCGAATACGTCAGGCCTTCCAGCCCGTCGATCATCTGCTCGGATTCCTTGGTGCCCAGCGTGGTCGTGCAGATCGCCTGCGTTTCACCGCGGGTGAACAGCGACGAACCGTGCGTACGGGGCAGCAGGCCGACGATCGCTTCGATCGGTCGGACCTGCGTGGTCGTGCGACCGTCGATGCGGGTGCCGTCCTTCAGGATCGCGCCGCGAACGATTTCGGCTTCCAGCTTCTTGACTGCCTTGCCGGCCGTCATCTGGGTCTGGCCGTCCGCTTCGGCAAAGGCTTCCTTAGCCTTGGCGCGCGCGTTGTTCAGGGCTTCCGAACGCTGCGACTTGTCGGTCAGGCGATAGGCGGCGGCGATGTCGTCACCGACGATGCCGCGCAGCTTTTCCTTGATCGACGACATGTCGTCCGACGTGCTGATTTCCCAAGGTTCCTTGGCAGCCTTTTCGGCCAGCTCGATGATCGCATTGACGACCTTCTTGCATTCGTCGTGTGCGAACATGATGCCGCCCAGCATGATTTCCTCGGAAAGCTCCTTGGCTTCCGATTCCACCATCATCACGGCATTGCCGGTCGCGGCCACGATCAGGTCGAGGTCGGTTGCGGCAGCATGGTTCTGCGACGGGTTCAGCGTGTATTCGCCGTCTTCGTAACCGACGCGGCAAGCGCCGATCGGGCCCATGAAGGGCACGCCCGAGATGGTGAGCGCAGCCGACGCGGCGATCATCGCCAGAATGTCGGGCTCGACTTCGCCATCATAGGACAGGACTTGCGCGATCACGTTGATTTCGTTGTAGAAACCTTCGGGGAACAGCGGGCGAATCGGACGGTCGATCAGGCGGCTGGTCAGCGTTTCCTTTTCGGTCGCGCCGCGTTCACGCTTGAAGAAGCCACCGGGGATACGGCCGGCGGACGAGAATTTTTCCTGGTAGTGAACGGTGAGCGGGAAGAAATCCTGCCCTTCCTTCACTTTCTTCGCGGCGGTGACTGCGCACAGCACCACGGTTTCGCCATAAGTGGCGAGGACCGCGCCGTCAGCCTGACGGGCAATGCGGCCGGTTTCCAGAGTGAGGGTCTTTCCGCCCCATTCCAGCGATACGGTTTTCTTGTCGAACATATGATTTCCTTATGAACCCGCGGTGCCAAATTGCAGCGCGGGGCCTACTTGCCGGGGGGTTCCGTCCCGGTCCGGTGTGGGGCCATTCATCGCGCCCCCGGGTCATCCCGCCGAAATGCGGAACATATCCCAGATGTGGAAAGCGGCCCACCTTGGGGCCGCTTCCGTTCATCAGCTTACTTACGCAGGCCGAGCTTCTGGATCAGGGAGTTGTAACGCTCCACGTCCTTTTTCTTCAGGTACGCCAGCAGCGAGCGCCGCTTGTTGACCATCACCAGCAGGCCACGCCGCGAGTGATTGTCCTTGTGGTTACCCTTGAAATGCTCGGTCAGGTTGCGGATACGCGTGGTAAGGATCGCGACCTGTACTTCGGGACTGCCGGTGTCGTTTTCCGCACGGGCGTGGTCCTTGATTACTTCCTGTTTCTGTTCGGCTGAAATCGTCATAATTCGTACTCCGCGACATCATGCTTTCAAGTTGAAGCCCCGAAGGACCCTTGCCTCGCCGCCTTCGACTTCCATCAGGGCCACGGGCTCATCGCCCAGTCGTCCCCAGTATGTGCCGTCGGGTTGAGGCAATCCGGACAGTTTCCGGCCCTGTCGGACCGCCCCTGCCGCGTCCGGATCGAGGTCAAGGGCCGGGATGTCGTCCAGCCCCGCCTCTAACGGCAGGATGATATCTTCAAGGGACGCGCCCTTAGCCAAATCGTTCAGTTTGTCCAGCGAAATCGCGCTTTCCAGGGTGAATGGACCGGCTTTCACGCGTCGCAGCATCGTGACGTAGCCGACGCTGCCAAGCTCACAGGCGATGTCCCTTGCGAGGGATCGTATATAGGTACCCTTGCTGACATTTGCCAGCAGCGTCACCGAATCCTCCGTCCAGTCCATGACGTCCAGCGCGTGGATCGTGACCGAACGCGCTTCGAGCACGACGTCCTCGCCCGCGCGAGCGAGGTCATAGGCGCGCTTGCCGTTGATCTTGAGCGCGGAGTAGGCTGGCGGCATCTGTTCGATGGGTCCGGTGAAGTCGGGCAGAATCGCTTCGACCTCGGCGCGCGTCGGGCGAACGTCGCTGGTGGCGCAGATTTCGCCTTCTGCGTCCAGCGTCGTGGTTTCGGTGCCGAATTGGACGGTGAATTCGTATGCCTTGGTCGCGTCGAGCATCCGGCCCGCAAGCTTCGTCGCCTCTCCCACCGCGATGGGCAGTACGCCCGTCGCCAGCGGGTCGAGCGTGCCGCCATGGCCGACCTTCACCTTACCGTATCCCGCCTCACGCAAGTTGCGCTTTACCGCCGCGACCGCCTGCGTCGAGCCCAGCGTCAGCGGCTTGTCGAGGATGATCCATCCGTTCGGCATGAATCAGTTCCCCGCAATGGCGACGGCAAGCGTCATGAAATGGGATCGCAGCCATTCGACCGGGGGGAGGATGATGCGTTCGATGATCCCCGCATCGGGAAAGGCCCAAGTCGCCGCGATCAGGATCACGAACAGGATCATGCCGACCGGGCGCAGCTTTTCGTAGGCCGCCGCCCATTTGCGGGGCAGCAACCCTTCCATGATGTGCGAACCGTCGAACGGCGGGATCGGCAGGAGGTTGAAGAACGCGAGGAAGAGATTGATCAGGATCGCGTAGTTCAGCGCCAGGACAACCAGAGCCAGTCCATCGCCCGGCGCGCCCGTCAGCCCCCGCGCGACAAGTCCCAGCACGATCGTCGCCACCAGCGCCAGCAAGATGTTGGTGCCCGGCCCTGCGGCAGCGACCGCCATCATGCCGGTGCGCGGGTTGTTCAGCCGCCATTTGTTCACCGGCACCGGTTTCGCCCATCCGAACACCGGCCCGCCGACCAGCGCCAGCGCGCCCGGCACCAACAGCGTACCGACCGGATCGACGTGGCGCACGGGGTTTAGCGTCAGCCGCCCCCGCTCCTTTGCCGTGGTGTCGCCAAGGGCAAGCGCCATCCAGCCGTGGGCCACTTCGTGGAACACGATGGAGACGATGAGCACCGGGATCAGGATCGCGGCGAGGATCAGGGTTTCGGACATGGTTGCCTAGATAGGGGGCGAAGGGTCAGCCTGCCAGCGCCTCGCTGAAATGCTTGCGGCAAAGCGCAACGTAACGGTCGTTGCCGCCGATTTCGGTCTGCGCGCCTTCGACGACAGCGCCACCGCCCGCATCGACGCGCAGGTTCATCGTCGCCTTGCGCCCGCAATGGCAGGCCGCCTTCAATTCGATCAGCGCATCGGCAATGCCCAGCAGCGCCGCCGCCCCTTCGAAAAGTTCACCCTGAAAATCCGTGCGCAGACCATAGCACAGCACTGGGATGTTCGCCTGATCCGCCAGCCGCGCGCATTGCCACACCTGATCGCGGGTCAGAAACTGCGCTTCGTCGATCAACACGCAGGCGAGCGGTTCGACATGATGCGCGGCGGTAACGCGGGCGTGAAGATCGGTTGCTGCGTCGAAGCGGTGAGCTTCTGCCTCAAGCCCGATGCGGCTGGCGATCGCCTTGCTGAGGGAGCGATGGTCCAATGCCGCGGTCCAAAGCATCGTCGCCATGCCGCGTTCGCGATAATTGAAATCGGCCTGAAGCAGGTTCGTCGATTTCCCGGCGTTCATGCTGGCATAGTAGAAATAGAGCTTGGCCATACCCTCGCTTACGCTCTGCGCTCAAACCTTGCCGACCCGTTCGTTTGGGTCGCGCTCGGTTCAATCTTCGTCGGCGACGTCGCGGCGAACGCGCGGATCGTCGAGCAGCCGGTCGATCCGGGTCGCCTCGTCGAACGTTTCATCCAGCCGGAACTGCAGCTTGGCTGCGTTTTTCAGGCCTAGCCGCTTGGCCACCTCGCGCTGAAAGAACGCGGTGTTGACCTGCAACGCCTTCACCACCTTGCCCTCGTCAGTGCCCAGCAACGGCTTCACGTAGACTTTCGCCTGCCGAAGGTCGGGCGTCATGCGCACTTCAGTGATGCTGACCGTCGTCGAGGACAAGACATCGTCGTGCACCTGCTGGCGGCTCAACAGCTCGCTCAACACGTGGCGTACGCGCTCACCCACCTTCAACAGGCGGACGGAGCGATCTTCGGGAGTGGTCGTGGGGCGTGCCATGGCAATACCCGACTTGGGATAGGCTGCGACAATTTGCAACAAACCGTGACGAAGCCTTCCACCGTCACGGCCCGTCGTTGCCCTGAAACCGCCAATCGGCGGAGAATAATCGTGAATACCCGCAGCGGGGTATAGGTGCGCCAAGGACCAGAAGTTCGATTCCAGTAAGGCTGCCGCTACCGCCTGGTGAAATTTCGCGACAATCGCAGCCTGTCTGGCCCGCCCTCTGGCTATCGCTTGGTTCGTGACGCCGACCAGGCGCTGCTTGTCGCCATCACGCCATCTTGTCCAATATGCGTTTCAGGCTTTGCATGTTGCGGCCCGTCACGCTGCAACCCAGTCGACGCTCGATGAAGGGACCCGTCAGCCTGCTGCCCCCGACGCCCGAAACGTAATCGACGTGAAGCGATCGCTCTCCGGCGGCGATCCGCTCTGCGCCGCGTCCCGTGTAATCGGCAATCACCCGTTCGACATTCGCCGGACTGACTGGGCCCGATGCGAACAAAGTATGGACAAGATTGTCCTGCCCGTCCGCGCTGAACGGGTTACCCTCTATCGCCGCGCGAACTTCGTCGATGCTGCGCACTGCGGCAAATGTGTCGAAGCCAAAGCGATCCTTGACGATATACGCGAGCATCTCGGACAACCCCTCTGTCGGGCGGTCATCGAACGAGAACAGCACGTTGCCGCTGGCGACGACGGTTTCGACGTCCTCCAGCTCCTCCCGTTCAAGCACATGGCGCAGATCGGCCATCGCCAGCCGGTTGCCGCCGACATTCATGCTGGCAAAAAAGGCGCAGTAACGAGGCATCGAAAAGTCCTGTCTTGCCGGCGTGAAAACGTCAGCGGGGCGCCGGACAGATGCCCGGCGCCCCGCCAATTCATGTCATTATCGAAACGCGATCAAAGCACGCGTTCGCGTTCCTCGATCTCAAAGACTTCCAGCTGATCGCCAGCCTTGATCTCGTTCGTATCGGCCAGCACGACACCGCATTCGAGGCCGCCGCGGACTTCGTCCACGTCGTCCTTGAACCGCCGCAGCGACTGGATCGTCGTTGCGGACACGATGACGTCGTTGCGGGTAAGACGCGCGAAGAGACCCTTGCGGATGACGCCTTCCTGCACCAGCAGGCCGGCCGCCTTGTCCTTCTTGCCGGCGGGGAACACCTGCTTGACCTCGGCGCGGCCGATGACATGCTCGATGCGTTCCGGGCCAAGCTCGCCGATCAGTTCCTTCGTAATCTCTTCGGTCAGGTGATAGATCACGTCGTGATACATCAGCCGGACCTTGTCCTTTTCCATCTGCTGGCGCGCCTTGGCGTTCGGACGCACGTTGAAGCCGATGATGGGCGCACCGGTTGCCGCCGCGAGCGTAACGTCGCTCTCGGTAATGGCGCCGACGCCCGAATGCAGGACGCGAACCTTGATGTCGTCGTTCGACAGGCGGTTGAGAGCCGAGTTGATGGCCTCGACCGAACCCTGAACGTCGGCCTTCACGACCACCGGGTATTCGATCACGCTGCTCTTGAGCGCCGAGAACATGTTCTCGAAGTTGGCCGGAACAGACGTGGTGCGCTTGTCGTTCGCCTTTTCCGTACGATAGGCCGAAACCTCGCGGGCGCGCTGCTCGTTCTCGACCACCGTCAGCTGGTCACCGGCATTCGGCACGCCGCCAAGGCCCAGGACCTCGACCGGCATGGACGGACCGGCTTCCTTGATCTGGCGACCCTTGTCGTCGAGCAGGGCACGGACGCGGCCGCTCTGTGTGCCTACGACGAAGATGTCGCCACGCTTCAGCGTGCCGCGCGTGACGAGCACGGTGGCCAGCGGCCCCTTGCCCTTGTCCAGCTGCGCCTCGATCACCGTCGCTTCGGCGGCGCGGTCGGGGTTAGCCTTGAGTTCAAGCAGCTCGGCCTGGTTGGCGATCGCTTCGAGCAAGGTGTCGAGGCCCTGCTTCGTCTTGGCCGAAACCTCGACGTCCTGCACATCGCCGCTCATCGCCTCGACCACGATTTCGTGCTCGAGCAGACGTTCGCGGATCTTCTTCGCGTTGGCTTCGGGCTTGTCGATCTTGTTGATTGCAACGATCATCGGCACGCCGGCGGCCTTGGTGTGATTGATGGCCTCGATCGTCTGCGGCATCAGCCCGTCGTCGGCGGCCACCACCAGGATCACGATGTCGGTGACATTGGCGCCACGCGCACGCATCTCGGTAAACGCTTCGTGTCCGGGCGTGTCGAGGAACGTGATCTTCTGCTTGTCCTTGGTGGTGATCTGGTACGCACCGATATGCTGCGTGATGCCGCCGGCCTCGCCAGCGGTCACGTCGGTCCCGCGCAACGCGTCGAGCAGGCTGGTCTTGCCGTGGTCGACGTGGCCCATGATCGTGACGACCGGGGGACGCGGCTCCAGCGTTTCTTCGGCATCGACGTCTTCGGTCGAAACGATGTCGACGTCGGCCTCGGATACGCGCTGCAGGTTGTGGCCGAATTCTTCGACCAGCAGTTCAGCGGTGTCCTGGTCGATCGTCTGGTTGACGGTGACCATCATGCCCATGTTGAACAGCGCCTTCACGAGGTCGGCACCCTTCTCGGCCATGCGCTGGGCCAGTTCCTGAACCGTGATCGCTTCTGGCACGATAACGTCGCGAACCTGCTTTTCGCGCGGCTGGCGCGAACCGCCACCACCGTGGACGCGGCGTTCCTTTTCACGGGCGCGCTTCAGCGCGGCGAGGCTGCGGGCGCGACGGCCCTCGTCCTCGTTCAGCGCCTTGGTCACGGACAACTTGCCGCTGCGGCGGCGGTCGGCCATCGATTCGGTCGTACGGTCGTCGCGCTTTTCGGTCTTGGCCGGCTTCTTCTCGACCGGCGGACGCTTGACTTCGGGGCGCTTGACCGGGGTGAAGCGACGCGGCGCGGGAGCGGCTTCCGCGCCCTCTTCGGCCGTTGCTTCTCCTCCTGCGGGTTCTGTCGCGGGCGCTTCGGCGGTGGAAGCCTCGACGGCGGGCGCCTCGGCCTCAACAGCCGGTGCCGCCGGTTCTTCAACCGTCGGCTTGGCGACCTCGGCTGCGGGCTTGCTCGTCCCTTCGGCGGCGGCCTTTTCCTGCGCGCGATTATCCTCGGCGCGGCGCTTTTCTTCTTCGAACGCCCTCAGCCGCTCGTCTTCCTCGCGGCGGTTGGTCATTTCCTGCGTGGCAAGTCGCGCTTCCTCGGCCTCGCGCAGCAGGCGGGTCTGCATTTCCTGCCGGCTCTCGCGGCTGGGCGCGGGCTGACGGGGCGCAGGGGTCGGCGCAGGCGGCGGCGGAGGTGCGGCAACAGCCACAGGCTCGGGTGCCGTTTCCGGTGCGGGCGCGGCGGTTTCGCCGGGCTTCAGGATCTTGCGGCGACGCTTGACCTCGACCGCGACCTTGTTGGTCCGGCCGTGGCTGAAGGTCTGCTTGACCTCGCCCGCGTCCACCGAGCGCTTGAGGCCAAGCGGCTTGCGGGTCCGGGGGGTGTCGTTGGTATCGCTCATACGGTCAAAACGTCCTTCAAAAATACTTTGTCTCGTCCCCGGTCCGTCCGCGTGCATGGCGCACGGGAGATCGGGGCGGTGCCTCGGGCCTCGGCCGCGTTAAGCAGCCTTACCGGTCAGGGGCGGATCCGTGCTTCGGCTGCCTTCGGGATTTCCGCCCGCTTGCTCGCCTTGGCCGAGAAAATGCGTCAATCGCGCCAGCTGCGCCGTGATGCGCGCCGCTGCGGCGCGGTCGGTCACGGCAAGGTGGACGACATTCTCGCGGCCCAATGCCACAGACAGAGCCGCGCGGTCCAGTGGCAAGCGCGTTCCGCCAAGGCCAGAGCCTTCGGCGTCCCTGCCGACACGCCATGCCTGGTCCAGCCGGCGCGAGCCGTCTTCGCCTGCATCGCTGGCGTGGCCGAGCCAATGAACCTTGCCCGACCGCGCCTGTTCGGCAATGCGATCAGACCCGGCGATCAGGTTGCCCGAGCGCCATTCGATCCCCAACCGGTCGGTCAGCGCGCGGGTCAGCGACGCTTGCACCAGATCGGAAAGGTTGTCCGGAAGGCGCAACGCGTTCGTCTTGAACCCGCGCGCCATCGCACCCTTGAGATGGCCCTTGGCCAGCGCTTCTTCAAGCTCGACCCTGTTGGCACCGATCCACGCGCCGCGCCCCGGCGCCTTGGCATGGGCGTCGGGCAAGACCTGACCTTCGGGTCCTACGGCCAGCCGCAGCAATTCTTCGCGCGGAGCAGTCCGCCCGCTCAACACACAGCGGCGTTGCGGCGCGGACCTTGCGGTTCGCGCCGTTCCGTCATCGAAGCTGTCGGTTAGCGGCTCATTGTGAGGATTCCGCATTGGCGGCCTCCTCGTCTGCGGGAACGGCAGCCGGAGCCGCCGCGGCCTGGTCACTGGTTGCGTCTTCGGTCTCGTCTTCGAACCAGTGGGCGCGCGCAGCCATGATGACTTCGTTGCCCTGCTCTTCCGAAAGAGCGAATTCGCCCAGCACGCCGCCCTTGTCCTGTTCGCGCACGTTGCGCTTGAGTGGCGGACCGTCGGTGGTGTTCCGGCGGCGCGGCGCTTCGCGCTTGCGGGCGATCAGTTCGTCGGTGGCGAGATCGGCCAGATCGTCGAGCGTCTTGATGCCCGCCTTGCCCAGCACGACCAGCATTTCCTCGTTCAAGTGCGGCAGCTCGGCCAGCGCATCGTCAACGCCCAGTTCGCGGCGCTGTTCGCGGAAAGCGGCTTCGCGACGCTCCAGCGCTTCGATCGCGCGGGACTGCAGTTCCTCGGCCAGATCTTCGTCGAATCCTTCGATGCCCGACAGTTCGTCGCGGTCGACATAGGCGACTTCGTCCATCTCGGTGAAGCCTTCGGCAACCAGCAGCTGCGCCAGCGTTTCGTCGACGTCGAGTTCTTCCTCGAACATCTTCGAGCGTTCGGCGAATTCCTTCTGCCGCTTCTCGCTCGATTCCGCCTCGGTCATGATGTCGATCTGGCTGTCAGTCAGCTGGCTCGCCAAACGCACGTTCTGACCGCGGCGACCGATAGCGAGCGAAAGCTGGTCATCGGGGACGACGACTTCGATGCGGCTCTCGTCCTCGTCGATGACGACGCGGCTGACGGTCGCGGGCTGGAGCGCGTTGACGATGAACGTCGCGGTATCCTCGCTCCACGGGATGATGTCGATCTTCTCGCCCTGCAGTTCCTGCACGACGGCCTGGACGCGACTGCCCTTCATGCCGACGCAGGCGCCGACGGGGTCGATGCTGCTGTCGTGGCTGATGACGCCGATCTTGGCACGGCTGCCCGGATCGCGGGCCGCAGCCTTGATCTCGATGATGCCGTCGTAGATTTCGGGCACTTCCTGCGCGAACAGCTTCTTCATGAATTCGGGATGCGCGCGGGACAGGAAGATCTGCGGGCCGCGGTTCGACCGTTCGACCTTCATGATCCATGCGCGGACGCGCTCGCCGACGCGGGCCATTTCGCGCGGGATCTGCTGATCGCGACGGATGATGCCTTCGGCCCGGCCGAGGTTGACGATCACGTGGCCGAATTCGACAGACTTGATGACGCCGGTGATGATTTCGCCGGCGCGGTCCTTGAACTCTTCGTACTGGCGTTCACGCTCTGCGTCGCGGACCTTCTGGAAGATGACCTGCTTGGCCGACTGCGCATCGATGCGGCCAAGGTCGACCGGCGGCAGCGGGTCGACGATGTAGTCGCCGACGACCGCACCGGGTTGAAGCTTCTGCGCCTGTTCGACAGAAACCTGCTTGAAGTAGTCCTCGACCTCTTCGACAACTTCGACGACACGCCACAGGCGCAAGTCGCCGGTGTTGTGGTCGAGCTTGGCGCGGATGTCGTTTTCCGCGCCGTAACGGTTGCGCGCCGACTTCTGGATCGCTTCTTCCATCGCTTCGATGACGATCGACTTGTCGATCATCTTCTCGTTCGCCACGGAATTGGCGATGGCAATCAGTTCGGCACGATTCGCGGAAATCGGGCTGGCCATTATGAGTCTTCCTGTTCCTGAAGATCGTCTTCGGTTTCAATGATCTCGTCGGCGCCACTGGTGTCGAGCGGGACGGTAGCGGCGATCAGCTTGTCGGTGAGGACCAGCTTGGCCGAGTGAATGGTTGCAAAAGTCAGTTCGACCCGCCCGTTCTTGCGGTCGTCGACGGCGATCTTGTCGCCCTCTATCCCCAGAAGGTCGCCGTGAAAGGTGCGGCGGTTGCCCACCGGCGCTTCGGCATCCTTGGCAAGGTTGATGCGCACTTCGTGGCCCGCCCAGTTCACGAAATCCTTCGCGCGGGTCAGCGGACGGTCGATGCCGGGGCTGGAAACCTCGAGCCGGTAGGCCCCTTCGATCAGATCGTCGCCCGCTTCTTCTCGCGCGTCGAGCGCGGCGGAAATACGGCGAGACAGCGCCATGCATTGCTCGATCACCAACTGACCGGTTTCGGGGTTTTCCGCCATGACCTGCAAGGTGCGTTCGTCATCCTGGCCGAACAATTTCACGCGCACGAGCTCAAGGCCGGAAGCGGTCACTTCCTGCGCGATCAGATCGGTTGCACGTGCGATATCGGTCATCATGGCTCCATGCGTCGCATACGAAAAATCGCGCCGGGGCGGTTCCGCTCCGGCCCGGCCTTGTACGCGACAATGTCGGGATGAGTCGCCAATTAGGCGCAAGTCAGGTAAATTTCAAGCCGCTTCGCAGCTCAGCTCGCCGATATCTCGTGCTTCTTCATGCAATGGCGCAGCTGGTCGTATGACAGGCCCAGCGCTTCTGCCGTCTTGCGCTGATTCCAGCGGTTACGGTCGAGCGCGGCTTCGACGATGGCGCGTTCGTGACAATCGACCGCTTCGCGCAAATCGGTGACGGCGGCAAAATCGAAGGTCACGCGAGCCTGGGGCGCCGGCGCCGTGCTCCGCGCGGCGGACGGCGCGACCGAGGCCTTGGGCGCCCAAGGGCTGTCGAACGGATCGAAGACGATCTCCCCGATCGGCGCTTCCCAGTTGTCCCAGCGGTAGACCGCGCGCTCCACCGCATTGCGCAATTCGCGCACGTTGCCGGGCCAGTCGTGACTTTCGAGCGCATCCATCACCGCGTCGGAAAATCCGGGCCATTCTTCCCACCGCAATTCTGCGGCCATGCGGCGGGCAAAGAAATCAGCGAGCACCAGCACGTCCCCCTCACGCGCGCGCAGGGGAGGAAGTGTAATCACTTCGAACGACAGGCGGTCGAGCAGGTCGGCGCGAAAGCGCCCCTGTTCGGCAAGGCTGGGCAGATCCTCGTTCGTGGCGGCGACGATCCGCACGTCGACCCGGCGCGGGCGGGACGATCCGATGCGCGTCACTTCGCCATATTCGACTGCGCGCAACAAGCGCTCCTGCGCTGCCATCGACAGGCTGCCCAGTTCGTCGAGGAACAGCGTGCCGCCGTCCGCTTCTTCGAACCGCCCCTCGCGCACTTTGGTCGCGCCAGTAAACGCCCCGGCCTCGTGCCCGAACAATTCCGCCTCGATCAATGTTTCGGGCAAAGCTGCGCAGTTCATCACGATCAGCGGCTCGCCCCATCGGTCGGAAAGGCGGTGGAGGCGCTCAGCGATCAGTTCCTTGCCGGTCCCACGCTCACCGATGACCAGCACCGGGCGTGACAAGGCGGCAGCGCGGCTGGCACGCTCCACCGCGTCGAGGATCGACTGCGACTGTCCGACAAACTGGTTCTCGCGCTCCATGTCCCAAGTTTTAGCGAATTTTCCCAACTGATGGCAATATTTATCAATGACCTGCCTTGGCAAAAGTCGCATAAGCCATTGTTTATATTCTCTTTAATTAAACTGGCACGACCCTTGCTGAACACCAGTTGAACCTGAATTTAAAGGAACTGATCCGATGTTCGACCGCCTTATCAAGCAGAGCCCGCTGGCATGGTCCTCGGTGGCCAGCCTTGCTGCGATGCTGGCGCTCAATATCTTTGCGCTCAGCCAGCAGTTGCACGAAGCACCGCGCTTCGCCGCCCCGACGATGATCGTCGAAGGCAGCCTGGCATGACCGATCCGTTCGATCTGGAGCCTGAGCGGGACGAAGCGCGGCGCCGCAGCGCCCGCGTCGTGCATCGCGGCACCGATGGATTCCGCATCGATGCGGAAGTCGCCCGCCTGCGCGGTGGCCATGCCGAAAAAGACGCCGTCCGCGCAAAGGACACCCCCACCCGTGATTTCACCCAGTACGGAGCGCCATTGATGGGCATATTCTCCCGCACCCGCGACATCATCGCCGCCAATTTTGCCGACCTGATCGACAAGGCGGACGACCCGCACAAGATGATCCGCATGATCATCGTGGAAATGGAGGAAACCTTGGTCGAAGTCCGCGCCAGCGCGGCGCGCACCATCGCCGATCAAAAGGAAATGCAGCGCCACCGGCTGCGGCTGGAAAAGCTGCAGGCGGACTGGGGCGAAAAGGCCGAACTCGCGCTGTCGAAGGATCGCGAAGACCTCGCCCGCGCCGCGCTGGTCGAAAAGCGCAAGGCCGGCGACCTCGCCGTCAAGTTGAAGGCCGAAGGCGACATGCTCGACGAAAGCCTGCGCACTTACGAGGAAGACATTTCAAAGCTGCAAGGCCGTCTGCGCGAAGCACGCAGCCGCCAGAGCCAGATCGCAGCCCGCCTCGAAAGCGCGGAAAACCGTTACAAGCTGCGCTCGCTGCTGACCACCGAACGCGTGGACGAGGCGATGGCCCGTTTCGACATGCTCGAACGCCGGGCCGATTACGCCGAGGGCCGCGCCGAAGCGATCAGCCTGCGCGCTGCCAAGGGCGAGTTGAGCCTGGCCGAGCAGATCGACGCACTGAACGTCGACGACACCGTCGATGCCGAGCTCGAAGACATGAAGCGCGCGCTTGATCGCGCCGCCAAGGAGGACTGATCCATGGAAGAAACACTCGCCATCCTGTCCGTGGTGATCGGCCTTCCCTGGCTGATCCTGCACTACATAACCAAGTGGAAGTCGGCGCCAAAGCTGACCGACGGCGACGAGCAGATGCTCGAGGAACTGTTCCAGCTGGCCCGGCGGCTGGACGCGCGGATGGACACGGTCGAACGCCTTGTCGTCGCGGACAGCCCCGAGTTCGGACGCGTCGGAACGGACGGACCCCGCCTGATCGCCGACAGTGCCGACGACAACGACACGCTCGCCGAAATCGAGCGCAAGCTCAAGGAAAGGACCGCACGATGAACACGCCCCGCACCCGCTTCTACCGCAACAAGGCCGATGGCAAGTTCATGGGCGTTTGCTCGGGCATTGCCGATTACACCGGCGTCGATGCGCTCTGGGTCCGCGTCGGGTTTGCCGTCGCGATGGTCACGATGGGCTGGCCGATCCTCGTTTATCTCGCCATCGGCATACTGGCGCCAAAGAAGCCCGCCGAACTCTATGCCGACAAGCGCGAGGAAAAGTTCTGGCAGGGCGTCCGCCGGTCGCCCGCCCGCTCCGCCCGCGAGGTCCGCGCCAGTTTCCGCGAGATCGACCGTCGGCTGGCCCGCGTGGAAGAACACTACGTTTCCAGCAACCGTTCGCTTTCGGCAGAGATCGAAAACCTGCGCTGAGCGTCCTTTGGTCGACGGAATTCAGGGGGACTGAAACATGGATATCACCGGCATGATGGCGCTCATGATCCCGCTCGCGCCGTTCCTGATGGTCTGCTTCATCGTGTGGACCAAGCATCAGGCGAAAATGGCCGAACTTCAGATGAAGAACACGGCGGAAAAGGCCGCGCAGTACGCGCAGCATACGTCGCAGTTGGAAGAACGGGTCCGCGTCCTGGAACGCATCGTCACCGATCGCGGTGTCGATGTCGCCGCCCAGATCGAGGCGCTGCGTCACGAAGAATCCGACAAGCGCCTGACCGCGCCCGACAAGTCCGTCAACTAGAGAGGGTGCCATGAGCTTCTGGACCGCCATCGTTCTGATCGTCGCGATCGTTTTCGTCACCCAGTTCTTGCGCGAAAAGCGTAATGCCACGTCAGGCCATACGTCCGGCGCCGACCGCGACCCGGCGCTTCATGCGGCAAGAGAACAGCAGCTGGAAGGTGAGATCGCGGATCTGAAGGAGCGGATAAAGGTGCTCGAACGCATCGCCTACGACGATCGCAAGCGGCTGGGACTTGCCGACGAGATCGAAAGCCTGCGCGACTGAAAGGCGCACGAAGGGGAATTGTCATGGCCTATGAAACGCTGACCATCGCGATCGCCGCGCTTGCCGCGACGGGTATCGTGACGCTGGCCGCGCTGCGCGGCTGGCAAGGCTGGCTGGCGCTGAAGCTGCGCGAAATCGATCGCCTTGCCCGACCGGCCCGCGAATACCGGCGCGATCCGCACGACGACACGGATGTGCCGCCCGCTGCACGGATCGAACTTGCCGATTTAAAGGAACGCGTCCGCCAGCTTGAAGCGATCGCTGCCGGCGTGGATCTTTGATTGATCCGATCGGGCCACGCGGCTAGCCCGCAGCGCATGAGAACCATCAACGACATTGCCGAAGAATACGAATTCCTCGAAGGCGACGAACGCTATCGCCTGTTGATCGAGCTTGGCCGCGAGCTGGACCCCATGCCCGACGCGCTGAAGACCGAGGCGACGCAGGTCAAGGGATGCTCCGCCTCCGTCTGGGTGTACCCCATGCGCGACGGCGACCGGTTGCACTTCCTTGCCGACAGCAATGCCGCCATCACAAAGGGCATCGTCGCCCTGGTCATTGCCGCAGTGCAGGACCGGCCCGCAGCCGAAGTCGCCGCGACTGACATTGCCGAGTGTCTCGAACGGTTCGACCTGCGCAACCAGCTGTCGTCGAACCGGACGCAAGGCGTGCCGAACATGATTTCGTTAATCCGCGAGACAGCAGGCAGGATCGCGGCCGAAGGCTGATCGGGGCGGAAAGATGACAGCAAATGTCATTTCGTCCCGTAACACGCACGACCGGTCCGTATCAGCGGGATCGAACCCTTCCCGCTGCAAGTTCCCCGGATAAGCCTGCGTACGTGCCGCGCCGGTGACTTCACGCAAGCGGGTCGCTATCCTTTTGCGGCATACTCTCAAGGGGAGAACTCTATGAAGATTTCCACCATGGCCCTGATCGGGCTTGGCTCTATTGCCCTGACGGCATGCGCGACGCAGGAACCCGCACCCCCGCCGCCCCCGCCGCCCCCGCCGGGCGCCGTTGACGGTTCGGTCGCGGCCGACCGCGATGGCGATGGCATCATCGACGGCTATTATTCCGCCGACGGCATCTATCATCCCAACTACGTTCCGCCGCCGCCGCCGCCGCCGCCGGCACCTTCGCCGATTGGCGAACGCGGCTGACGAAAGACGTATCAGGAAATGCGTAATCACCGCATCCTGGCATTGCTCGGGCTGGCCATCATGGCCGGCCCGAGTTTTCTCGTGCCCACAATCGCTCATTCGCAAACCGCACAGGCATCGCCCGTCGCTGCGACCTCAACCGACGCGGCAATGCGAGCCGCCATCGGCAAGCGGGCGAGAGGCGAGGTAGGGGCGTTCTATCAAGCGCGCGGCAACCAGCCGATATGGATCAAGAATGGTCTGATCGCGCGCGATGCACAGGTATTCCTACGCTATCTCGACGAAGCGGACCTCGATGGGCTGAAGCCGTCGCGCTACAAGGCTCGCAAGTTGCGCGAGCGCATAGCGGCATCCGATCGCGGAGGAGTGAACGAACTCGCCCGAGCCGAGGTCGACCTGACCAAGGCGTTTGCCAAATACGTGCGCGACATGCGCAAGACGCGCGACGTTGGCATGGAATATGCTGACAAGGCGCTGGTGCCGACAGTACCGACCGCGGCAACCGTTCTGCGCGCCGCGACGATTCGCGATTTCGACACCTACGTCGCCAAGATGGGCTGGATGAGCCCGCATTACGTTCGCATGCGCGGGCTGGTGAAAACGGCTCGCGAACAGCGCCTTGACCAAAACACGATGCAGACGGTTCGCCTGAACCTCGAACGAGCGCGTGTCCTGCCGCCTGCCGGCGTGCGACACATCGTCGTCGACGCGTCCGAAGGGCGGCTGTGGTATTATCAGGCGGGCGACGAAGCCGGCACGATGAAGGTCGTCGTCGGCACCGCCGAAACGCAGACGCCCATGCTGGCCGGCAACATCAGTTGGGCTATCGTGAACCCTTACTGGAACATTCCGGACTACCTTGCGCAGAACAACGTCGCGAAGAAGATCCTGTCGGGCCGAACCTTGGCCTCCATGAAGATGGAAGTGCTTTCGGACTGGAGCCGCGAACCCGCCGTCATCGATCCGAAAACGGTGAACTGGCAAGCGGTCGCCGACGGCACGCAAGTCGTGCGAATTCGTGAATTGCCGCACAAGTACAACTCGATGGGCAAGGTGAAATTCCTGTTCCCCAACGATCACGGCATATACCTGCACGACACGCCGTCGCGGGAATATTTCCAGAAGGAAGACCGCCACATTTCCAATGGTTGCGTCCGGCTCGAAGATGCAACCAGGCTCGGCCGCTGGATGATGGGCGACAAACTTGATCTGAAGACCAAGCGTCCTGAAGAAGCGGCCTATCTGCCCGCGCCCGTCCCGGTCTACCTGACCTACTTCACTGCCGCACAGACGAAACAGGGCGTGGCCCTGCGCAACGACCTTTACGCCCGCGACACTGCGGGCTGAGATCGCGATAGTCCGGGCAGAGCGCGCGTGGAACCGTTCGCTTTGTGGGCGACCGGACGGCCAAAACGTGCTAAAGCATCACCGCAGCGCGAACGCACACAAGATATAGGCAGAACCGTATCGCGGTTACTGCAAGCAAATTGCGTTCGCCGGGGACGGACCTTCGTGTCCATCTCTGCCGAAGGAGAGCGGCACTATGGAAGACTTCAACAGCCTATTGCTGAACGAGCAGGTCGAGCTGCTGCGTGCCCAGTGTGCGCAGGATATGGCTGCTCGGCGGATGCATCGTCAGGAAGCGCGCAATTATGCAAAGCGGATCGAGGCTCATGCCTTTCCCTATCGCACGCCGGATGAAAGCGGGCACCGCCTGTTCGATGCGCACGCATACGATCTGTTGGCGGACGAAACGGCACACTGATCGCAACCCGAAAGCCGTGACGTGGTGACCGGGACGATCAGGCCTTTTCCATCGCGCCGGATTTGCGCAGTTCGGTCTGGCCCTTGCGGCGCTGTCGCATCAGGTCCTGTTTCAGACGGTCGGGATGGCGGGCGATCACGAAACCGAAACTGACCCCGCCGCGCCTGCCGTGGGTGACATGGTGGAGGTTGTGCGCCTGCACCACGCGTTTCAGGTATCCCCTGCGCGGGACGTAACGAAACCACCGTTGGTGCACGAGGCCATCGTGGATCAGCGTATAGATGACGCCATAAACAAGAATTCCCAGCCCGATCCACGTCGCCGGCTCCCAAGCCGCGGCCCCCATGACGAGCGGGCTGCCCAACATGAACATCGATATACTCATGGCCGCGCCGACCAGCGCGTAAAGGTCGTTCAGTTCGAAGAAACCGTCATGCTTTTGATGATGATCGCGATGCCAGCCCCAGCCGATTCCATGCATGATATACTTGTGGGACGCCCACGCGACACCTTCCATGGCGGCCGCGCTGGCCAGGACGACGAGAAGTTTTTCGACGACGAGCATGGTCCGCTATTACGTTGCTTGGGTCATGCTTGCAATTCCTGACTCAGACGCGCAAATGCGCCTTCATCATGGCTGAAACATCGCGCACTCTTTATGAGAAGATCTGGGACGCCCACGTGGTGGAGCGTCAGGAAGACGGCACTTGCCTCATCTACATCGACCGCCATCTCGTCCACGAAGTGACGAGCCCGCAGGCGTTCGAATCGCTGCGTAGCGCAGGGCGCACCGTGCGTCGCCCCGATCTGACGCTGGCGGTTCCCGACCACAACCTGCCAACGACCGCACGCCGCGATGCAACGGGACAGCGCATTCCCATCGCCGACCGCGAAAGCGCGCAGCAGCTTGCCGCGTTGGAAACGAACGCGCCCGCATTCGGCATCCGGTACATCGGCGACGCCGATCTCGAACAGGGCATCGTCCACGTCGTCGGTCCGGAACAGGGCTTTTCCCTGCCCGGCGCGACCATCGTGTGCGGCGATTCGCATACGGCCGCGCATGGCGGGCTGGGCGCGCTGGCGTTCGGCATCGGGACGAGCGAGGTGGAGCACGTGCTCGCCACGCAGACGCTGCTGCTGAAACAGTCGAAAACGATGGAAGTGCGGGTCGAGGGCCAGCTTGGCCCCGGCGTGACGCCCAAGGACGTCGTGCTCCATGTCATCGGCACCATCGGCACTGCCGGCGGCACCGGCCATGTCATCGAATTTTGCGGCAACGTGTTCGAGGAAATGTCGGTCGAGGGGCGCATCACCGTGTGCAACATGGCGATTGAGGGTGGCGCCCGCGCCGGACTGATCGCGCCGGACGACAAGACCTTCTCCTACGTCAAGGGCCGCCCGATGGCGCCCACCGGCGACGACTGGGACAAGGCGCTGGCATGGTGGAAGACGCTGCGCACCGATCCCGGCGCAAAGTTCGACAAATCGGTCCACATCGACGCCGCCGACATCGAGCCGACCGTGACTTGGGGCACGAGCCCCGAAGATACGGTCGCCATAGGCGGGGTTGTGCCCGATCCGTCCAGCTTTGCCGATCCGTCCAAGCAGAAGGCAGCCCGCGCCAGCCTTGAATACATGGGCCTCGAACCCGGCATGCGGATGACCGATGTCGCGGTCGAAAACGTGTTCATCGGTTCGTGCACCAACAGCCGGATCGAAGATCTGCGCGCTGCGGCCGAAGTGGTTCGCGGGCGCACAAAGGCAGCCAACGTGAAGTGGGCGATCGTCGTCCCCGGATCGGGCCTCGTCAAGCAGCAGGCAGAAGCCGAAGGGCTCGACAAGATCTTCATCGAAGCGGGTCTCGAATGGCGCGAACCGGGCTGTTCGGCCTGTCTTGCGATGAACCCCGACAAAGTGCCCGCCGGCGAACGGTGTGCGTCGACCAGCAACCGCAACTTCGTCGGGCGTCAGGGTCCGGGTGCGCGCACCCACCTGCTCAGCCCCGCGATGGCCGCTGCCGCCGCCGTGACCGGGCGGCTGACGGACGTTCGCGAGCTTTGAGGTGAAGGGGCAATGCGCCTGCGGACGGATCGCCGTATCGGTGGCGCGAAAGCCCGATTACATCAATTTCTGCAATTGCGGCCTGTGTCGCCCGACCGGCGCGGGCTGGGGCTATTTCCCGGCGGCTGAGGTTGAAATCACGGGCGAACCGGCACAGTTCGGGCGCACCGACATCGAACGCTGGCTCACTTTCCATTTCTGCCCCGGCTGCGGATCGGCCGTCGCATGGACGCCTTACGGCCCCAACGACGAAGATCGCATGGGCGTGAACATGCGGCTGTTTCCGCTCGACCAACTGACGGGCATCCCCGCACGATGGATCGACGGGCTTTCGGCGAGCGACGACACGGACGCACCCATGGCCCGCACCGGAGACGGCGTGATCGGCGATGGCAAGGCGTTCTGACTTTCAAACGTTCCTTTGCCCCGGTCGTAGACCGGCATACACGCATCCTCATCCTTGGCAGCCTGCCGGGGGATGCGTCGCTTCGCGCGGGCCGCTATTACGCCCATCCGCGCAACCAGTTCTGGCAGCTGACCGGAAGCGCAATCGGATGCGATCTTGCCGCTATTGATTACGACGAAAGGCTGGCGACCTTGCTGCAACACGGTGTCGGACTGTGGGATGTCGTCCAGTCGGGCAAGCGTGAGGGCAGCCTCGACGCCGCCTTGCGCGAAGTGGAACACAACGATCTTGCCGAAATGGTGCAAAAGGCGCCCGAGCTTGTCGCCATCGGTTTCAACGGCGCCACTTCCGCGCGGATCGGGCGGCAAATTCTCGCGCCCTCCCCCCACCTGACTTTGATCGACCTGCCATCCAGCAGTCCGGCCTATGCCGCCATGCCGCTTGCGGAAAAGACGCGAAGCTGGCTTGCGCTGCGGCCATTTCTTGACCAGCGAATGGGATGATGGGCCGCGCGATCGATCGGGGCTCTTGCAATGATCGGCGTTGTCGCCAGATTGAATGGGGCCAAATTGGTCGGGTGCCGCGCGCACCAGGGAGACGCTGATTGTGAGCAACGACAAGGATTGGACGGGCAAGGCAGCGATGGCCGGGGCCGCGATCGGATCGGCCGCGCTGGCCGCAGCATTGCTCTATGCCTCGCGGCGCAAGGAGCGGGCCGACGCCAAAAACGCGAAGCCTGCGCCGGTCGAACCGCCAGAAACCGACTGAAACACGAATTTGGGCGCGGATAGGTGTTGAGGCCGGGTCGCGCTTGATCTAGGCGATTGGCATGGAACCGATCCGCGAAATAGAAGGCCGTGCCATCCCGTTCGGGGCGAAGAACGTCGACACCGACGTCATCATTCCGGCGCACTGGCTGAAAACCATCACCCGCGAAGGGCTGGGCCGGGGCGCGTTCGAAACGATCCGCAAGGATCCCGCGAACATTTTCGACTCCGAACGCTACAAAAACGCGCCGATCCTGATCGCTGGCGATAACTTTGGCTGTGGGTCGAGCCGCGAACATGCGGCATGGGCCTTGCTCGACATGGGCATCCACGCGGTCATCGCGCCAAGTTTTTCAGACATATTTTCCGGCAACGCCTTCAAGAACGGCATCCTGACCGTTGTTCTGCCGCAGGAACAGGTCGACCGCCTGCTCGAAGTGGCGGAGAGCGAGGATATCGCCATCGACCTCGACAGCCAGACCGTGACCACGCCGTTCCAGGACCGTTTCACGTTTGAAATCGACCCGTTCCGAAAGCATTGCCTGATCGAAGGGCTCGACGAAGTCGGCCTTACCATGGCGCGAGGGCAAGCGATTTCCGCCTACGAAGCCAAGGCCGGACAACAATTGCCGTTCCTGTCGGGCCGCCGCGCGGCCTGACCCCAGCGAAAGAGGACTTAAGCGTCATGACGAATTTCAACGATCGCGAGCGCGCCGAAGAAGCCAAGTTCGCCATGGACGAAGAAACCCAGTTCCGTATCGCTGCCCGCCGCAACCGGCTGGTCGGTGAATGGGCCGCGGCCAAGATGGGCCTCTCCGAAGCCGAGACCGAAGCCTATCGCAAGGCCGTAGTGCAGGCGGACTTCGAAGAAGCCGGCGAAGAGGACGTGATCCGCAAGCTTTTGGGCGACATGACGGCTGCCGGAGTCGACATCGACGACGCCACCGTGCGCGCCGCGATGGATGAAAAGTCCGTCGAAGCCCGACGCCAGCTCATGGGCGGCGTGTAAGAAATTCCGACACCGACCTTCTACCAAGGGTCATGAGCCGGTCCCGACATCGGCTCGAACACGGAGAAATCATGATGGCGATGCAAGCCGACCAGATCGAGGCGATGATTCGCGCCGCCATTCCGGATGCCGAGGTAAAAATTACCGACCTAGCCGGTGATGGCGACCATTATGCAGCGCACGTCGTTTCGGCCAGCTTTGCCGGAAAGACCCGGGTCGCGCAGCATAAAGCGGTCTATGACGCGCTGGGCGGACGCATGGGCGGGGAACTCCACGCCTTGCAACTGACGACCGCGGTTCCCAACTGAGCCCTACAGACTAATTACCGGGAATCTTGCCGCATGGCCGATGTGAACGACCGTATTGCCGACATCATCAAGGCCGACGATGTCGTGCTTTTCATGAAGGGCACGCCGCTCTTCCCCCAGTGCGGCTTTTCCAGTCGCGCGATCGCGATCCTCGAACACCTCGGCGTCGCCTATGGCTCTGTCGACGTGCTTCAGGACATGGAGATCCGTCAGGGCATCAAGTCCTATTCCGACTGGCCGACGATCCCACAGCTGTACGTAAAGGGCGAATTCCTAGGTGGCAGCGACATCATGATGGAAATGTTCGAAGCAGGCGAGCTTGAGCAGTTCATGTCCGAAAAGCAGGTCGCCAAGGCCGAATGATGGGCCGGTCCCTCTCGATGGTCCCGCTAATCGGCGGGGCTGTCGGAGACCAGTACGACAGCCCCGCGATCGGTTCGGGTTACGCGGGTTACATAGCTTACAAAGCACGAAGCGTGCCAAACATGCAAATACGTCTGTATTCAGCCGTTTTTGGATTTACGCCCGCCGTCAACTTGGGCCAAGGTGTCAATTTTCCCGACATGGGTCGCCAGTCCTAACGTCATGCCAGAACACGCCCCCCTTGCCGAACTGCGCGCCGCCGCATCGCTGATCGTCTTTCGCAATGGCCCGACCGCGCCGGAGCTCCTGATGATCCATCGTTCGACGCATCTTGCATTCGGCGGCGGCGCGGTTGTCTTTCCCGGGGGAAGGGTCGATCCCGAAGACATGGAGATGGCCGCCTCCCTCCCCGGCGACCGCGACTGGAATGCCGCGCGCATCACCTGCGTCCGCGAAACGCTTGAAGAAACTGGCCTGCTGATCGGCGTTTCGGGTTCGGTGGACAAGGAAAAGGCTACGGCGGCGCGCGATGCGGTGGCGCAGGGGCGGTCATTCGCGCGCGTGCTGGCGGACTGTGATCTTGCGCTCGACGTCGAAGGCTTCGTCCCATTCGCCCGCTGGTATCCGCCGGGTCGGGCGACGCGGCGTTTCGACACGCGGTTCCTGCTTGCCGATATCGGCACCGGAGCCGTCAGCCTGTCGGCCGACGGGACCGAGACGAGCAACCAATTCTGGGCCAGTGCGACCGAGATCATGGCAATGGGCGATCGCGGCGAGATTGACTTGATGTTCCCCACCCGCGCTAACCTTGCAAGACTGGGCGCGCTGGGCGAATTCGACCGAGCGCGGGAAGACAGTCTTTCGCGCGAAATCCAATCGATCACCGGCATCATCGAAGAACGCGAAGGCCGCAGATGGCTGACCGTTCCGGCTGGACACGGCTATCCCGACTATGCCGAACTGCTCGAAACCGCCCTGCGCGGCGACGAAAAAAAGCGCGGAGACCAATAAGGTCCCCGCGCTGCTGAGGTTTCGCGACCCTCTCCCTCAAGCGGGCCGCGAACGGTATTCTTGTTCTATCCGTCTCAGTCGGCGCGACCGAGACGGTGTAACAGGTTCGCGTAGCGCGTCGCTTCTGCCGGATCTTCGCAAGTCCGGGCATAATGGGCGACGGCTGTCTTCAGCATCGGGAAGTCGGCGTTGCTGAAAATGGCGCGGGGCCGTTCCTGGGGGCGTTGCTGGTCTTCGGTGCTCATGTCAGTGCTCCTTGTCTTCACCGCCCGAAAGCGGCCCTTTAGCTGACTACCATCAGGCAGCGGCGAACTGGTTCATCGTGTTGTCCTTGCCGCCGGCCTTGAGGGCCGCTTCGCCGGCAAAGTATTCCTTGTGGTCGTCGCCAATGTCGCTGCCCGACATGTTCTGGTGCTTCACGCAGGCGATTCCCTGGCGGATTTCCTCACGCTGGACGTTGAGGACGTAGCCAAGCATCCCATCGTCGCCAAAGTAACGCTTGGCAAGGTTGTCGGTGCTCAACGCCGCGGTGTGGTACGTCGGCAGCGTGATGAGGTGGTGAAAAATGCCGGCCTGTGCCGCCGCGTCCGCCTGGAAGGTGCGGATGCGTTCATCGGCCTCTGCCGCCAGTTCCGAACCGTCGTAATCGATGCTCATCAGCTTAGCCCGGTCATAACCCGAAACGTCCTTGCCCTCTGCGGTCCATGCATCGAACACCTGCTGACGGAAGTTCAGCGTCCAGTTGAAGCTGGGCGAGTTGTTATAAACCAGCTTGGCATTCGGGATGACTTCGCGGATGCGGTTCACCATGCCGCCGATCTGGCCGATGTGCGGCTTTTCGGTTTCGATCCACAGCAGGTCGGCGCCGTTCTGCAGCGAATTGATGCAGTCGAGCACGCAGCGGTCCTCGCCGGTTCCCGAACGGAACTGAAACAGGTTGCTGGGCAGGCGCTTGGGACGCAGCAGCTTGCCTTCACGGGTGATGAGAACATCGCCGTTGCCAAGGTTCGATGCGTCGACTTCGTCGCAATCGAGGAAGCTGTTGTACTGGTCGCCCATGTCGCCGGCCTCGGTGGTGTAGGCGATTTGCTTGGTCAGACCAGCACCCAGCGAATCGGTGCGAGCGACGATGATGCCGTCCTCGACACCCATTTCGAGGAACGCGTAACGGATCGCACGGATTTTCTGCAGGAAATCCTCGTGCGGGACAGTGACCTTGCCGTCCTGATGGCCGCACTGCTTCTCGTCGGAAACCTGGTTTTCGATCTGCAGGGCGCAGGCGCCGGCTTCGATCATCTTCTTCGCCAGAAGATAGGTCGCTTCCGGGTTGCCGAAGCCCGCGTCGATGTCCGCGATGATCGGAACGACGTGGGTCTCAAAATTGTCGATGGCCGTTTCGATGCGCTTCGCCTCGATCTCGTCGCCGCGATCGCGCGCGGCGTCGAGGTCGCGGAACATCAGGCCAAGCTCGCGGGCATCGGCCTGCTTGAGGAAGGTGTACAGTTCCTCGATCAGGGCCGGGACCGACGTCTTTTCATGCATCGACTGATCGGGCAGCGGGCCGAATTCGGAACGCAGCGCGGCAACCATCCAACCCGAAAGGTAGAGGTACTTGCGCTTGGTCGTGCCGAAGTGCTTCTTGATGGAGATCATCTTCTGCTGTCCGATGAACCCGTGCCAGCAACCCAGCGACTGAGTGTATTCGGCGGAGTTGGCATCATAGGCGGCCATGTCCCGGCGCATGATCTTCGCGGTGTACTTCGCGATATCGAGCCCGGTCTTGAAACGGTTCTGCAACTGCATGCGGGCAGCGCTTTCCGCGTCGATGGCGTTCCACGGACTGCCGTTGCCGGTGATGGTCCGGCCCAAGTCGGCGATGGTCTGCTGGTAGGTCATGTCAAATCCCTCACGATTCGAAAGCAGGTGAATTCGTGAGCCGGATATGATCGCAAATGTTGCGGTGCGGAATATGGTTCGGTGTCGGGTTGTCAAGCTTTACAAAAGATCTCTGTAATGTTGTAATGCCCAAGACAGTAAAGCCGTAACGGAGATTTTCGAATATGGTGCGCAAGGCGCTTTTCATGGGCCCTCGGCTCAAGCGCGTGCGCCGCGATCTTGGCCTGACCCAGGCAAACATGGCGGCGGATCTTGAAATTTCGCCTAGCTACGTCGCCTTGATGGAGCGTAACCAACGCCCTGTCACCGCCGATCTCCTGTTGAAGCTGGCAAGCACCTACAAAATCGACATCGCCAGTCTTGCCGATGACGACAGCGAGGGTCTGACCAAGCGGTTACAGGCCACGCTCAAGCAACCGATCTTCGCCGACATCGACCTGCCGGCCCTCGACAGTGCAGATATCGCCACCAGCTACCCCGGATTTGCCGAGGCATTGTTGCGGTTGCACACCGCGTTTACCGAAGAACAGATGGCCCATGCGCAGCGGCGCGAGATGGCGTCGTCCGGATTGGGATCGGTCGACATGGCTGCGACCGATCCAGTGGGAGAAGCGCGCGCATTTCTCGCTGCAAGGCGCAACTGTTTCCCCGCATTGGACGACCATGCTGCGGATGTTGCACAGGAATTGGCCGGTGACCGCCCGCGCGAGGAATCGGTCTGGACCGATGCGCTGGTCGAGCGTTTGACGCGCCGGCACGGGCAGAAGGTGCGCTTCACCGATCCCGACCTGATCCTGGGCTCGCTGCGCTGGCACGATCGGCACCGCGAACAGGTGCTGATCTCCAACCGGCTGGATCATCCGGGACGGCGGTTTCAACTCGCGCTGCAGATCGGACTGCTCGAAGCGCGCGACATCATCGCCACGCAACTCGCCGACGGGCGCTTTTCGGGAGAGAACGCCCGCCGGCTCGCCAGCCGGGCGCTGACCGGGTATTGGGCCGCGGCTTTGCTCATGCCCTATCGCCCGTTCCTGCGCGCCGCGCGGCAGACCCGGCACGATGTCGAGACACTGTCGCGGCGTTTCGCGGCCAGTTTCGAACAAGTCGCACACCGGCTTACGACTATGGGCCGTCCGGGAGAGGAAGGCGTGCCGTTCTTCTTCCTGCGGCTGGACCGGGCGGGCAACGTGTCGAAACGGCTGGACGGGGCGGGCTTTCCCTTTGCCCGCACCGGCGGTTCATGCCCGTTGTGGAACGTGCATGGGGTATTCGAGACGCCAGGCCGGATTCGCCCGCAATGGCTTGAACTGCCAGAAGGCGAGAAGTTCCTGTCCATCGCACGGACGGTTGAGGCTGGCGGCGGGGCATGGGATTCGCCGCGCGCGGTGCGGAGTGTCGCGCTGGCGTGTTCGGCCGAACACGCGGGGCATGTCATCTATTCCGATGGAATGGACGAAGGCGCGGCGACTCCCATCGGCGTCGCTTGCCGCCTGTGTCACCGGCCGCACTGCATCGCTCGTTCCGCACCGCCGATCGGGCGGGAAATGCGCCCCGACGACAATCGCGATACCGGCGTCCCCTTTGCCTTTGCGGGGGATTGAGCGCCCTGCCTCAATCCTCGACTTGCGGTACCGTTTCCTTGCGGCGCCGGAACAGCTTGCCGCGTTCGCTATACAAGATCAGTAACATGCCCAGTAGCGACGAAAAGAACAAAGACATCGCAAGAGGACGCGCCGTGCCGTCGTAGGCGGCCCCGATCATCGCGCCCAACACAGCCCCGCCGCCGACCCGCACCGTGGTTTGCAACGACGACGCCGAGCCGGCGAAATGCCGAAAAGGTTGCAGCGCGATCGAGCTGGAGTTCGCCCCAAGAAAGCCGATCAGCGCGAGATTGACCGTCATCAGCGGCGCGAAAAGGTAAAAGTTATTTGGCGCCCATGCCGCCGCCAACCACTGCAGCCCCGCTGTCCCGACAAAAACCAGTAACGCCATGTGACTGACCCGCCGTGCGCCGAACCGCTCGACGATCCGCGAATTGACGAAGTTCGACAGCGCCATGAAAATCGCCATCGCACCGAAGACATAGGCGAAACGCTGCCCCTGACCGAAGTGTTCTCCCACCAGCTGCTCGGCGCAGTTGATGTAGCCATAGAGCCCGGCGAACACGAGCATAGCGCCGAAGATGTAGCCGAACGCATCGCGGTTCGTCATCACGAGCCGGAAATTGCGCGCAATGCGGCGAACGTCGAGCGTCTGGCGATCCTTCGGAGCCAACGTTTCGGGCAAACGGAACAGCACCCACAGGAACATCAGCACCCCCATCACGAACATCATGCCGAAGATCGCACGCCAGCCGGCGAACAACAGGATCATCTGACCGATTGAAGGCGCCATGACCGGAACGATCATGAACACCACCGCGATCATCGATACGACCCGGGCCATGGCATCGCCTTCGAACCGGTCGCGCACGATGGCATTTGCGACAACGCTGCCGGCCGATGCCACCATTCCGTTGGCAAATCGGAACATCAGCAGGGTGTTGAAATCGTTGACGACGATGCATCCGAAATCGAACAGGCAATATGTGCCGATTCCGCCCAGCACGACTGGCTTGCGTCCGAATCGATCGGCCAGAAAACCGAAGACCAGCGCTCCCAGCCCCATCCCGATGAGATAAGTTCCGACAACCAGCTGCCGGTCGTTTCCGTCCGCGACGTTCAGTTCGCGCGCGATATCGCTCAAAGCCGGGAGCATCGCGTCGATGCCCAGTGCCTGCAGCGCCATGACAAAGGCGAGCATGACGGTAAATTCGGTGCGACTCAATTCGGCGGGGGGTCTGGGCAGACGAAACATTGGCCGGTCAATGCTCCGATGGGTGTCGGGGCACAATGGCTAAATTGCCGTTTGGCTTGGCGGCAGATGCGGAGCGACCAGCCTTTGCGCTTGACTGCGCCTTTGCGATAGAAGCCGAGCGGTGACGAACGATGCGCCCGATTTCGAGGATGATGGCGAGGCTGAGGGGCTGCGCAAGATCATCCATGTCGACATGGATGCCTTTTTCGCCAGCGTGGAACAACGTGACGAGCCGGAATTGCGCGGCAAGCCGGTTGCGGTCGGCGGGTCGAGCGGGCGCGGGGTCGTCGCAGCGGCAAGTTACGAAGCGCGGCGTTATGGAGTGCGTTCCGCCATGCCATCGGTCACGGCGCAGCGACTGTGCCCCGACCTGATTTTCCGCAAGGCGCGCTTCGACGTCTATCGCGAGGTTAGCCAGCAGATCCGTGCAATCTTTCACGACTATACCCCGCTCGTCGAACCGCTTTCGCTCGACGAAGCCTATCTCGACGTGACTGAGGATCTGCGCGGGCTGGGTTCGGCGACGCGGATCGCGCAGGACATCCGCCGCCGCATCCGCGAAGACACGGGGCTGACGGCAAGCGCCGGGGTCAGCTACAACAAATTCCTCGCCAAGCTGGCATCGGACGAAAACAAGCCCGACGGCCTGTGCGTCATCCGTCCCGGCGAAGGGGCGAACTATGTCGCGGGCCTGCCGATCAAACGATTCCACGGCGTTGGCCCCAAGGGCGCCGAAAAGATGGCGCGGCTGGGCATCGCGACGGGCGCAGATCTGGCGCGCATGGATCTCGCGTTCCTGCGCGCCCATTTCGGCAGCTTTGCCGACTATCTCTATCGCGCCTCAAGGGGGATCGACTTGAGGCAGGTGCGGGCGCATCGCAATCGCAAGTCCGTTGGCGGCGAACGCACTTTCCACGAGGACCTGTCCAATCCCACGGACTTGCGCGAGGCGATGGACCGGATCGTCGACATCGTTTGGGAACGCATCGAAAACGCACGTGCGGTCGGGCGCACGGTGACGATGAAGCTAAAGTACAACGATTTCACGCTGATGAGCCGCGCCACCACGCTGAGCCGCCCTGTCGCCGACAAGGCCGATTTTGGCAGGTTGGGCCATGCCCTGCTGGAAGATGCGCTGCCGCTGTCGCGCCCGATCCGGCTGATGGGCCTGACGCTGTCGAAGCTGGACGGGGCCCAACCCAGCACCGATGCCGGCGGCGATGGGGCACAATTGGCGCTGTTCTAGTCGTCTTTTTGGGTTCTAGGACACTGTTTGGCCGGGCGCGGTCAGGCAGGAAGCGGGTTCGCCCTTGCCCAGTCGCCGATCGGGGTCATCCGCGCGGGGAGGATTTCCAGCACCGGCGTCATGTCGACTTTGAATGGTTTTTCGGGGCTGGTGTTGTACCATTCGTAAATGCGGCGCAGTTCATCGATCAGCCGCTCCGCCTCCAGCGTGGCGATGCCGTCGAAGGCGCGCTTCATGCGATCGCAGAATTCGTCGATGGGCTGGCTTTCCCATGCAAGCTTGCGACCCCAAGCCGCCGAAAGCTCTGCGGTTAATTCGGGCAGTCGGACGGTTTGAGGGCCGCCCACCGGGATGCGATGTCCGTGCAGGTCGTCGCGCCGCAACGCCTCGATCATAAGGCGCGCGAGGTCTTCGTGACAGATCCAGCTTACCTCCAGCTCCGGCGCGTGTGGATAACAGACCACCCCGCGCTCCACGATAGAGGGCCAGGCCCAGCGCTGGTGCAGGTTGTCGAGATAAACCACCGGTTCGATGCTGGTCGTGTCGACATCGCTGTCCCACAACCGAGCGCGCATTTCGTGCCGTGCATCCTGTGCCGCGAAACCGCGCTTGTCGGTAGGCACCGGCATGGAGGTGTTGAAAACGATCCGCCGCACGCCCGCCGCTTTCGCCGCTTTCCCGATAGTGCCAGCCGCCGCGATCAAGGGCTCGGCCTGTTGAAAGGATGTAGAGGGCAGGTTCACGAAAACGCCGTCGGTGCGGGCAAACGCTGTTTTCAGCGACGCCACATCGCCAAGATCGCAAGCAATGCCGCGCACTGGCCCCGCACTCGTTGCCACCGCGCCGCCCGATCGGCTGAACGCCACCGGATCGAACCCGGCCAGCACCAGCTCGCGCACTTGCGCTGCACCCTGCACGCCAGTTGCGCCGATGACGGCGATCGTTGGACTCATCTGGCTCCCCTTCGGTGTTGAGCGAGACTGATTAGCGTTGCGGCTTCCCGTTCGATCAAGGCTTTTCAAGCCTGGCCATCAGGCTTTCCAAACGGTCGATCTGCTGCCCCAGCCGATCGGCATTGTCCGATGCCTTTTCTGCATATCCGACATCGGCCCTGACGGCACCGATGCCATTGAGGATCATGTCGACATAGCGCGCGACTTCTTCCGCCGCGTCGAACGGGCGGTTGATAAAGATCGTGCGCATGGCGATGTGCTCAAGCCCGCCGAACAGAGCATCGCGAACCATCGCGGGCTGTATATCAGGCCGAACTTCACCCCGTTCGACCGCGGCCTGTACGGCATCCACTACGGTCTGCGCAAAGTCGTGATTGATCTGATGCAAGGTCGATCCGCGATAATCGTTCCATCGGATTTCCTGATAGAAAATGCGGTGCAATCTGGGCGTCGATTCGATGCCGCGCAGGAAACGCAGGCCGACAAGCGTCAGTTGCGAATGCAAATCCGTGATCGAAGGCAGTTCTTCGCTCAACCGCGCGACGAACGGCTTCGCCCATTGGGTAAAAACCTCGCTCAACAGAGCCTGCTTGCTCTCGAAATACTTGTACAATGTCGCTTCTGAGACCCCCGCCCCACGGGCGATATGGGCCATGGACAGGTTCGCCGTACCCTCTTCTTCCAGCAACCGCGTCGCAGCGTCGACGATCTCCTGAGGCCGCGCGCTTTTGCGCCGCCGCCATGACACGCGCGGCTGAACGGCATCCTCCTGAACGGGGTCAGGCTGGGCCGTTTCTGCAAGCTCATGGGTCTTCGCAGCATTTTTCATGTTAGGGTCGACACTAATGCGTGCATGAAACTAATCAAGTGATCCTCATTTCCTGTTGACAGCTGCGGTCGGGGAAGCGAACCCGCCTGTATGGGCAGCGTAGCGCAATGGAAACCGAAATGAACCCCTCGCGTAATGCCGCCCCTCCGGTAGCGGGACAGGTGTTGGCGGCAGGCCGCTACGCCATCGATGACGCTGCCGACGAACGTATTCGCCGCTTGGCGAAGGCTGGACCGCGCCGGGGTGACGAAGCCCATGCCGGGTTTGCCCTGGCCCTCGCGCTGGGCGGAATTGGCGTGCCCATCAGGGACATTTTCGAACGCTGCGGCCTCGATTTCGATGCCGGCGCGGTCCTAGGCAGCTGCAGTGTCGATTGGGACCGCCCCCTGACCGTGGGCCACGACTATGCGGTGACCGCTACCCTCGCATCTCTGAACCGCAAGGCCAGCCGCCGTTTCGGCGCCGCGGACCACCTCATCCTGTCGTTCGCCATCGACGATGAAGACGGCCTTTGCGCGACGGTGCGAACGACAACTATCGTCCCTGTTGCAAAGGCCGCCGCATGACCCGCCCCATCGAAATGACGATACGCGACATCGACACGCAAGCCATGCGCGAATGGTGCGAAATCCTGCGCGACGACAACCCGATCCATCTCGACCCGGCAAAGGCCGAGGCGCTGGGTTTCGGGTCGCGGACGGTCAATCCCGGCCCTGCCAACCTCGCCTATCTGCTGACGCTGATCGAAAACGCCGCGCCAGGGATGACGCCGATCTCGTTGGAGGCCGCGTTCCTGGGCAATGTCATGTCGGGTGACGTGGCGGTCGCGACCGGCCAGATCGACGATGGCAAGGCGAGGATGGAACTACGCGTGACAAGCGATGGAGCAGCGGAGCGCACCGTGCTCATGGCCGAAGTCAGGTTAAAGCCGATAGACGGGACGGGGGTTGATTGATGGGCGACGGCATGCAGCAACCCGACGATCCCGCCGTCTATCGGCTGTTTGCGATGCGCGCGCAGGTCGCGCCAGACGCGCTCGCGCTGGTCCAGGGCGATATGCGCCTAACATATGCCGAGCTTTTGGATGAGGTCGATCGGTTCGCCGCGGGCCTGCATGCGCGCGGTATCGCACGCAGCGACCGGGTGGCGATCCTGTCCGAAAACCGCTGGGAATACCTTGCTATCCAGCTTGCCTGCGCCCGGATCGGGGCGATTGCCGCGTGTCAAAACTGGCGGCTTGCGGTGCCCGAACTGCGCCACTGCATCACGCTGGTTTCCCCGGCTTTGTTGGTATGTAGCGAACGGTATGCCGAAACGGCGCAGACCGCTGGCGCGGGTCTGTCCATATGCAGGATCGAGGACCTGCAGGTTGCAGGCGATTCGCCGCTTGCGGGCGGCGCCGACGATGGGCTGCTCATCATCTATACCAGCGGCACGACCGGCCTGCCCAAGGCGGCACTGATCGGGCAACGCGCCGAAGTATGGCGTTCGTGCGTGCTGCGCATGGATCTGGGGCTGGCAGCAGACGACGCCTATGTCGCTTGGGCGCCGATGTTCCACATGGGCGGCACCGAACACAGTCTCGCCACGTTGATGGGCGGCGGCACGGTGATCGTAACCAATGGTTTCGACCCCGCCGCCATCGTCGATGCGATCGAACAGTTCCGCATCGGCTGGCTGCTGCTCGTTCCAGCCACGATAGAGCCGGTGCTGGCCGAATTGCAGGCGCGCGACCCCGTGGTGATGGGCGTCAAGGTCGTCGGCTGCATGCCCGATCTCGTGCCCAGCGCCACCGTCGCCGCCATCACCGGGGCGCTGGGCGCGCATTATCTGGACAGCTTCGGCGCGACCGAAACGGGGATGCCGCCGCTGTCGGCAAACCTGATCCCGCCGGGCGCTGCGCCCGCCAGTTACCCCAAGGCGCTGTCGATGCTGACCGAACTGCGCCTGTGCGATGCCGATGGCCGCGATGTGCCGCGTGGTCAGCCGGGAGAGGCTTGGTTGCGCGCGCCCACGCTGTTCAGCGGATACTGGAACAATCCCGACGCCAATGCCGAGTGTTTTCGCGATGGCTGGTTCCGGATGGGCGACCTGTTCCGGCAGGAAGACGACGGCTTCCACTTCGTCGGCCGGGCAAAATACCTGATCAAATCGGGCGGGGAAAACATCTACCCGGCCGAGATCGAGCGTGTCCTGCTCGCCGATCCGCGCGTCATCGACGCCATCGTCGTGAGCCGCGCCGATGCGAAATGGGGCGAAGTGCCTGTCGCCGTCATCGCCCGCAATTGCGACACTCTGGACGAGGAAGCCGTGCTGGCCATGTGCCGCGCGAACCTTGCCGGTTACAAGCAACCGCGCGGCGTATGCTTTGTCGACGACAGCGATTTCCCGCGCAGCGCGAGCGGCAAGATCATGCGCGAGGCGGTGGAGGCGATGGTCGCCTGAACCGCCCCGCCGCCGCCGAAACGAAAAACCTCAGGCTGCATCCTCCAGCATCATGGCCGCGCATTTTTCGCCGATCATGATCGCAGGCGCATTGGTATTGCCGCGCACCAGTGATGGCATGACCGACGTATCGGCGACCCGCAGCCCCTCGACCCCGCGCATGCGCAGGCGGGGGTCCAGCGGATCGTCGTCCGATCCCCCCATCCGGCACGTGCCGACAGGGTGAAGGTTGGCGATGGCGCGTTCGCGCAGCATTTCCTCGATCTCAGCATCACTGACCGCCGCCGCCGTCGCGTCCAGTTCGCCCGCGTTGTATCTTGCCAGAGCCGGTTGCGCGGCCACATCGCGCACGATCCTGATCCCTGCGATCATCGCGTCGATATCGCGCCGGTCGGTCAGGAAGTTCTGCCGGATTTCGGGATCGGCCAGCGGATCGGGCGAACGCAGCCTGACCGTCCCTTCGTTATGCGGGTTCAACAGCACCGGGCTCATCGTGAAGCCGGGAAATGGATGCGCCTTCATGCCCGCGCTGGTCCGGCTTTCCACGGTCCAGATATTGGTGTTCACCTGCAGGTTTGGCCGATCCTGCGACGGATCGGTGCGGGTGAATATCCCGGCAAAGATGCCGTTGTTGGCCAGCGGGCCCTTTTTGGAAAGGACATACTGCGCTCCCGCGATCGCCTGACGCACCCGACTGTTGGCCAGTTCGTTGATGGTGATCGCCTCGGTGCACCGGAACATGAGCGAGGCATAGAAATGGTCGAGCAGGTGCGCGCCCACGTGCGGCTGGTCCAGCACTGGTTCGATGCCCATCTGCCGCACGTGTTTGGCCGGGCCGATGCCCGAAAGCTGCAACATGTGCGGCGTGCCGAATGCGCCGCCGCTTACGACGATTTCCCGCCGCGCGGCGATATGGCGCGGCTTGCCGTGTTCCAGCACGTGAACGCCGCTGGCCCGCCGCCGTTCGAACGCAATGCGGGTGACATGGGCATTCGTTATGACGTGCAGGTTCGGCCCCGGCTTCAGCGTGCGCAAATAGGCCTGCGCCGTGTTCCAGCGCCGGTTGTTGCCTGTCGTCGTCTGGAAAAAGCCGGTGCCTTCCTGTTGTGGGCCGTTGAAATCGGGATTGCGCGGCACGCCCGCTTCGACTGCCGCATCGACGATCGCCTCGGCTATAGGCGATCGGCCCGGCTGGTCCGATACTTTGAGCGGGCCGCCCGCGCCGTGCCATTCATCGGCCCCGCGCTGCTGGTCCTCCGCCTTGCGAAAGAACGGCAGCACGTCGTCATAACTCCACCCGGTGCAGCCCATCTGGCGCCACAGGTCGTAATCTTCCTTTTGCCCGCGAATATAGAGCATGCCGTTGATCGAGCTGGTCCCGCCGAGCACCTTGCCGCGCGGCTGGTACATGCGGCGATTTTGCAGCTCCGGTTCCGGCTCCGTCTCGAACATCCAGTTGACCAGTGGGTCGGTGTACAACATCGGATAGCCGAGCGGCGGCCTGATCCAGAACGCGTGGTCCCTTGGCCCCGCCTCGATCAACGCGACCGTATGGCGCCCGTTTTCGGCCAGCCGCGCGGCCACGGCGCATCCCGCCGAGCCCGCGCCTAGGACGATGTAGTCGAAAGCCTCCGCGCTCACGCAGGCAATCCGGCGGCATGGCGACCGGCGACATAGCCAAACGTCATCGCCGGACCCAGCGTCGCGCCCGCGCCCGGATAAGCACCGGCAAAGACGTTCTTCTGATCGTTACCCACAGCATACAGCCCTTCGACCACCGACCCGTCGTCGCGCACGACTTGCGCGTTCACGTCGGTCTTTAGCCCCGCAAAGGTGCCGATGATGCCGCTTTCGATCTTCACCGCATAGAATGGCCCCTTTTCCAACGGGCCGAGACAGCGGTTCGGACCGTGTTCGGGATCGCCCTGGTACCGGTCGTAAACGCGGTCGCCGCGCCCGAATTCGGGGTCCTTGCCCTCACGCGCGCCTTCGTTGAAACGGGTGACGGTCGCCTCCAGCCCGTCTGCATCGATGCCGCATTGGGCGGCCAGTTCGCGTAAGGTGCCCGCGCGTTTGAGATAGCCGTTGCGGATCAGGTGGCCGTGCGGGATCGGGAACGGGCGGGCCATGCCGATGCCCCACTTCTTCACCGCATCGGCATCGCCGATCAGCCACGCTTCGGGTCGGGATTTGCCCGCGCACGCCTTGATCAGTTGCGGGACGTAATCGTGGTACGAACTGCTTTCGTCGCAGAACCGCTTGCCTTCGACCGTAACGGAAATGAAGCCCGGTTTCTGCCGGTCGATCAAGTGAGGCCACACGCCGGTGAAATCGTCTGTGTCGGGAAGTACGGAAACGGGCATCCACGCGGCGGGGTGCGCGACCTCGTTGCTGAACACGCCGCCGACGCTCTCGGCCAGCCTCGCGCCATCGCCGGTATTGCCCGGCGCGGCGGGGTTGCGGTGGTAGGGGTTTCCGGCCGGGGCGGGAAAGCTTGCCGCGCGACGCTCCGCATCCTGTGGAAAGCCGCCACAGGCGAGCACGACGCCCTTGCGCACGTTGACCCGCACCGGGCCATCGGGCGTGTCGATTTCGGCGCCGACGATCCGGCCTTCTTGGCCAATCAAACGTTTGAGCGGGGATGCCACCCACAGTGGCGTATCGAGATCGAATAGCGTGCGCGCCAGCCGCGCGACCAACGCCCGCCCGCGCACAACCTGCTGCCCTTCGCCATAGCGCGCGACGTCGAGGAAATGCTTGGCCAGCTTTTTTAATACGAAGCCCGCCGCTTTGACCGAACGGCCCGCGCGCATGAATTCGATCATCTCCACGCCCGATCCCACGGCAAAACCAAGGAAAAGCGTCTGCGGCAGCTGGTTCTTAAGTTCGGGGAGTCGTTCGCCCATCTGGCGCGCCTTGTAATCGACGGTGCCGATGGACCGGACGGTGGAGGAATGCGCGCTTTCCGAATGATAGTCGGGATAATCCATCCCGTAGAACTTCACTTCGGTCTCCTCCTCAAGGAAGGTCACCATGCGCGGCGCGACGTCGAGGTATTTCTCCACCCGCTCACGCTCGATATAATTGCCCGTCTCCTCGATCAGGTAGGCGCGGGCGTTCTCGATGTCGTCGCGCTCTCCTGTCGCTTTCTGGATGGCGGGGGAATGGTGGTTGCCCGGCACCCACAGCACGCCGCCCGATGTCGCGGTCGTGCCGCCAAACACATGCTCTTTTTCGACGATCAGCACGTCCAGCCCTGCTTTGCGCGCGGTGACGGCGGCGGTCAGCCCCGCCGCGCCGCTGCCCGCGACCAGCAGGTCGACAGTCATTTCCCTCATGCGTCCTCTCCCTTGGTTTCGCCGGCCAGACCTGCGGCCCCGGCACCGGCGATCCGTCCGAATACGATGGCATTGGCAATTGACGCTCCGCCAGCTGCGTAACAGTCGCCGTGCATGCCGCCCGTCGTTTCTCCCGCGGCATACAATCCCGGTATCGGCGTCCCGTCGGTGGCCAGCACACGCGCGTCGGGGTCGATGCGGATGCCCACCCCTGTCCAGCACACGATGGCGGCGACGATGCGCGCAGCATAGAACGGCCCGCTGCGCACGGGCCGCAACATCGTGCCCGGCTTGAAGAAATCGCGATCCTCGCCCGCGTCGGCCATCGCGCTGTAGCGGTGTGCGGCAGCGGCAAGCGCGTCAGGCGGCAGGCCGATCTTTGCGGCAAGTTCTTCCAGCGTGTCGGCCTGTTGCAGCGTCCCTGCCGCCACATGGTCGAGCAGCCGTTCGCCGTGCCAATTGGGCGCGGGCCGATAGTCGGTCGTCGCCGATGCCATGCGCGCGCCTTCGTCCAGGATGGCGTAACATTCGCGCCCATCCTGTTCGCGCAGGACGGTGGCCAGCACCGAATATTCTATGGTCTCGTCGACAAAGCGGTGGCCCTGCCGGTTCACCATCATCAGCCATCCCGGCAGATAGCTTTCCAGATCGCGCGCAAAGCCGGGCGTAAGCAGCAGGAGGCCGCGATTGCGCGGGGTCAGTTCGCCGCCAGCCGCCAGTGCTATGTCGATCCCGTCACCGACGCAGTGATCGGACCCGATGTACCAGTGGAGATCACCGTGCAGCGCGGCATCGGGATAAAGCTCGGCCAGCATCGCCGGGTTCGCGCCGAAACCGCCAGTGGCCAGCACGACCGCATCGGCCGTGATCGCCGCACCGTCTACGACGATACCCCGGCAGCGGCCATCCTCGATCAGCAGTTCCTGCACCCGCGTGCTCAGCGCGACGTCCGCGCCGTTCGTCGACAGGTGCCCTTCGAGCACTTCGGCGATTTCGGCCCCGTGTCCCGCCGCGCGGTGGCCTCGCCGCACTTTGTCCACGCCGGAGGCATAGAGATCGTCCACGGTGAACGTGACGCCCAGTTCGCGCAGCCATTCGAACGCCGGGGTCGCCTCTTGGCAAAGGCGGCGCACGATCGCGGGGTCGGGCTTGTACTGGTTCAACGTCATGTAATAGCGGAACATGTCGTCGGGCGTGTCGTCCGCGATCCCCGCCTCGCGCTGCACCGACGTGCCCGCGGCATAGAAAACGCCGCCCGACAGTGCGGTCGATCCGCCGGCGCGATCCGCAGCTTCCACCACCAGCACGCGTTTCCCCGCGTCGGCCGCCGTCAAGGCTGCGGCAAGGCCCGCGCCGCCGGCACCCACGACGATAACGTCATAATCGTTCAAGCGATTCGACCTTTCCGCGACCACGACGTCGCTCGCATCCTCTGTCCGGTTCAAGGTAATGAACTCGACTTATTATGTCGCCTCACAACCTCTCGGCAGAGGTCGGTGTCGATAGACCCACCATGACCCATAACGCCTGTCATGCCAAACAGAAAAAGTCAGTCATGCATGTTTTACTTGCGCGTTACGCGGGAAAAAGCCATGAGCGGTTACGGCAGAGGCGCAAACCTGTGTGGCAAGTGCGACACGCATGACAGCTGCCGTAAGACATATCGGGCTGCCCGCACTTGATCTCGAAAAGAGAAAGTGAGACGCACTCATAAAGGGCGGCAAAATGCCGCCGGACTGAGGGAGAGAGGGAAAAATGATCATCCACAACCGGTTCGCCGCGTCTCGCGCCGTGCTCGCCGCATCGATCTCGATGCTCGCGTTCGCCACACCCGCGCTGGCCCAGACCGACCCCACCGAAACGCAGGTCGCGGAGCCGGAACGCACAGGCGGCCTGACCGAAATCATCGTGACCGCGCGCAAACGGGCGGAATCGGCACAGAACATTCCGGTCGCCGTCACCGCCTTCGCGCCTGAACAGATCCAGCGCTACGACATCTCGAGTGTCGAGCGCATCGCCGCGTCCACCCCGTCGCTTCAGGTCGGTAAGGCCACGACCGGTTCGGGCGCTCAGATCACCCTGCGCGGCATCGGTACTCCGGCGTCGGCGCTGGGCATCGAAAGCTCCACCGCTGTCATCGTCGACGGCGTCTATTACGGTAACGGCCGCATCCTGAACGAAGGCTTCTTCGATCTGGCGCGCATCGAAGTTCTGAAGGGCCCGCAGGCCCTGTTCTTCGGCAAGAACGCGACCGCCGGCGTGATTTCGATCGCCACTGCCGATCCCACCGACCAGTTCGAAGGTTCGACCCGCGTCGGTTATGAAATCAAGGGCCAGCGCGCCTTTATCGAGCAGATTCTGTCGGGACCGATCAGCGAAACCCTGTCGGGTCGCATCGCGCTTCGCGGGGCGAAGATGTGGGGTGGATACACTACCAACTACGCGCCGGATCTTCCGCTGACCTTTACCGACCTCGACACCGGCACCACGTTCAACACCGTTGCCCCGGCGGGTCCGCGCGAAGCACCGGGCGAACGCGAATTGCTGGGCCGCGCGTCGCTGAAATGGGAACCGAACTCCGATTTCACCAGTATCACCAAGGCGTCGATGGGCTGGAACCGCGCGAACGATCCGGGCTGGAACAACGTCATCTTCTCATGCGCCAACGGTTTTTCGACGCTGATGCCGGACGTTCCGTGTGAGCGTAAATGGTACAGCTATCACAACGCCGCCCCGGCCGAAGTGGGTGAGGTTTTCCCCTATGCCTACGAAGGCGGTGCGCTGGGCGCGACCTACAAGTCGTTCCAGGTCACCAACAACAGCAACTATGACCTTGGCGGCGTCATGCTGACGGCGGTCCTGAACTATCAGAACCAACGCAATCGCTGGTTCTCGGACTCCGACTATCAGCAGCGCATCACGCAGATTTTCGTCGGTTCGTACGAAAAGTGGAAAGCGCTGAGCGGCGAATTCCGCGCCCAGACGCAGTACGATGGCCCACTCAACGCGATGGTCGGCGTGTTGTACCAGGATTCGAAACTGACCGCTGACCAGAACGTGTTCTTCGGCAATGTGCAGAAGAGCAACGAGGACCCGGTCAATCAGTTCATGGCCTTCAGCAAGTATTCCACCACCGACGGCGAAACGATCTCGCCCTTCGCGCAAGTGGTCTGGAACGTCGTGCCCGAGGTCGAGCTTTCGGGCGGCGTGCGCTATACGCATGAAACCAAGGACAGCTACTTCATCCACCCGTTCATCCGGCCGGGCATCGCCTATCAGGAACTGAACCCGATCGAGACGAAGCAGACCTTCACCGACTGGACGCCGGAAGTCACGATCGCGTACAAACCATCGCGCAACCTGAACATCTATGCCGGGTACAAGGCGGGCTACAAGTCGGGCGGCTTCTCGAACGAAAGCACTTATACCAACGCCAGCCTGCCAGAAGATCTCGACTTCGAGCCGGAAAAGGCAAAGGGTTTCGAAGGCGGCATCAAGGCGACGGTGGCCGACAACCAGCTGCGGCTCGACCTTGCGCTCTACAACTACAAGTACACGGACCTGCAGGTCGACTTCTTTGAAGCGCAGACCTTCCGCTTCGTGACCGGCAACGCCGGTTCGGCCCGGACGAAGGGCGCCGAATTCTCGTTTGAATTCGCACCTCACGCCTTGCCTGACCTGTCGGTTCGCGGCTCTGCCAACTACAACGATGCGCACTACATCGAATTTGCCGCCCCGTGCGTGACCGGACAGACCCCGGCGCAGGGTTGCAACCTGACGTTCAACGCCTTCGACGGCTCGCTCGGGCAGGATCTTGCGGGCGTGCGCATGGCAATGGCGCCGAAATGGACCGGCTCGCTCGGTGTCGCTTATGACATACCGGTGTCGGACGGTCTCAGCCTCGGTGTGTCGACCGACGCGCGTTATTCGAGCAGCTATAACGCATCGCCTTTCGCCAATCCGATCGCGACGCAGGGCGAATACGTCAATCTGGATGCGAGCATGTTCCTGAAAAGCGATGCGGGCTGGGAGCTTGGCGTCATCGGCAAGAACCTGACCAACCAGTTCGTCGTGTCGGGCGCTCTCGATGCCCCGTCGACGGGTTCGGGGACGGGCACCGCTGCAGGCCGGCTCGCCGATCAGCGCGGGTATGCCAACACGCCGCGCACGGTGCAGGTGCAGGTGACTTATCGCTACTGATTGACCCAGCGTTCGTTTTAGAATTGTCTTCCCTGCTGGCGCAGGCACGGTTTAATCCGTGCCTGCGTCTTTTTTTGCGCGATCGCGCCGCCGCGTGACTGGCATGGATCAGGCGCGGGCTGGCAATCTTCCGTCGAGATAGGCATCCAGCGTATCGTGGAAATGGCGGATGCGGCTTTCCATATAGGTTGCCAGCTGCACCTGCCCCGTGCCCGAAGCTTTCAGCCCGCTTTGCACGAAGGGCATGTTTGCCATGTCCTGATCGATCACCGGCCCCAGCGCGGGCAATTCCGTCGCGTTGGACCACGGCTCGTCCTCGCCCAGCCAGTGAACCGTCACGCCGCGCGGCTTTTCCTGTCCGGCCCTGACCGGTTTCAGGATCATCACTTCCATGATGCAGCTGTCGACATCGCGCCCGTTTGGCCGCCAGCGATAGACGATGTTGGGCACGAACCCGCCCCACGGCGCGAAATTGGGAAAGACGTTGTAGACGATGGCATCCAGCATTTCGGCATCGGTCGCGGTGTCGAGATCGCTGCGGGTCGCGCGTGCGATACTGCTGCGCGCCGTTTCGCCCAGTATCTCGCGCGCCGGCAGGCCTTCGGTGTCGAGGTCGCCCGGCACTTCGCGACCCCACAGGCCGAACATGCCTTCGACAACTTCGGCCCCGCTCGGCCGTTCGGGCAAGTGCGGGCTGGGTTCGCCGAATGCGGCGAGGTTGCGGTTCACGTGCGGGCCGAACACGTCGTATTCCGAACCTACGTCGGAAAAGATCGGCAGGATCTGCGGATGGGTCGCGATGACGTGGTAGCTTTCCATGAACGCTTCTTGCGCAACCTTCCAGTTGCACGGAACGATGCGGGCGACATGCGCCGCCTTCCACCGGTCTTCCAGCCGCCACCGCTCGAAATGTTGGGGCAGCACGCCGAGATATTCCTCAAGCGACGGGGCGTCGGGATCGAAGTTTATAAAGACAAATCCGCCCCACCGCCCGACGCGGATGGCCGGAAGATGCAGGTCGTCGTCCGACAGCGCGGCAAATTCCTGACGGCACGGGACGGAGCGGATCGACCCGTCGAGGTTCCAGCTCCACCCGTGAAAGCCGCAGCGCATGTTTTCCACTCGGCCGCTTTCATCCATCAGCTTGCGACCGCGGTGAAGGCAGGAATTGGGAAAAGCCTCTACGCGATCCGGCGCGCTACGCACGACGAGTACCGAACGGTCGATGATGTCATAGACGTGGATGTCACCGACGTCGGGAATGTCTTCCTCGCGGCAGACCATCTGCCAGACCTTCGGCCACATCGCGTCTGCTTCCCGGTCGAAGAAGGCCTGATCGATGTATCGCGCCGCCGCAATGGGCGCGCTTCCGAAATCCGCGCGCCGTTCATCGCGCAGGGAGTCGGGCGCGGTGCGGCTGTCGCGGTCGAGCAGCTGGCTGTAGGTGGTGACCATCGTTCCGGCCCTTTCCTCAATGACGTTCGATATAGGGGTCGAGCACGCGCGGAAGGCGCAGTTCGGGGGGAACCGCGTCGCCCATCAACCGGTCCAGCTCCATGTGCCAGGCATATATCCGGCGCTCCTGATACGACAGGGTGAGCCCTTCGAAGCCCTTGGCCTCTACCGATTTCTGGATCGACGGCGCGAACTGGGTGTCTTCTTCCAATATGCGGACAAGGTTCGATATTCGCGTCGGCCACATTTCGTGCCCCTGCGATCCGTTGGGCGCGAACCAGTGGACGTCGACCACCATCGAACGATCGTCGCGCGGCCAGAACATCAGGAACGGCATCCCCGTGGTCGCGGGCGGCGTCACGAGGTTGGGATAGATGTTGTAGGACGGGTTCTGCTCAAAGATGTCCTCGGCGCCCTCGACCTCGGGCATCCCGCGCGCGCCCGGGTCGCGCCAGTCGGGATCGCGGTGCGCGGTGGTCATCATCGAATGGCCGTTGGTCCACAGGTTCATGAACGAACTGCGGCTGTCGAGGAAACGGTCCACCGTGTTCGGGTGGATCGACTTGAGGTGGTAGGTTTCCAGAAACGCGTCGATCAGCACCTTGACCTGACAGTCGATGACAAAGCTGTCTGACTGAATGTGGCACAGGTTTTCGACATCGAGATTGGCCCAGTCGTCGACGATCCCACCCAGGAAATCGCTGAGCGGTTCGGCATCCGGGTTTTCGTTGACGAAGATCCAGTTGCCCCACGCCTCGCAGCGCACCTGCTTCAGCCCGTGGCACGCTTTGTCGAAACCGGGAAAGTCGCGCATTTCGCGAACGGCATTCAGGTTGCCGGCTAGGTCGTAGGTCCAGCCGTGATAGCGGCAGAAGAACCCCTGCGTCGCGCCCTCGGCCTTTTCCACCAGCGGCGCGCCGCGATGGCTGCAACTGTTATAAAAGGCGCGGATTTCGCCATCCTTGCCGCGCACGATCACGATGGGCGATCCCGTCCGGTCCCACAGGCGATAATCGCCCGCGTTCGGCAGTTCGTCGGCGTGCAGCGCATAGAGCCACACGTTCTGCCAAAGATACTTTTGCTCCAGCGCGAGGAAGGCGGGATCGGTGTACCGTGCCGCCGGGATCAGCGGCAGGCGGGGGAACCCTTCGGGCGGGCCCTTGCGAGCCTTTTCGGCGGCCATGCCGTCGTAGAGCATCGTTTCGAATGCGGCATCCATTGCAACTCTCCCAGCGTGTTGAGTCCGGTCTAACCCGATGGGCGGGCCGATGGATTTGATCGGGATCAAGGTCGCGTAAAAAACAGTACGTCCTGATTGTTTTTTTTGATTTTCGGCGAGCAAATGCCTTGCCAGCGTCGCCGCATCTGATAAAAAACATGTGTCTTATAAAAAGAATGACCGGAGACGCCTGATGAAACTGCTCGAACCGATACGCCTCGGCCCCTTGGAGGTGCGCAACCGTGTCGTGTCGACCGCGCACGCCGCCTATCTCGATTTCTTTCAGCCGGGGTCGGATGGCGAACGGTACATGGCGTATCAGGAACGCCGGGCTCAGGGCGGCGCGGGGATGGTCATCCTGACCGCGATGCACGTGCACGAAAGCAGCGGTCTGCTGAACCACTTCAATTACGAAGAGGCGGACATCGCGCGAAAGTTCCGCGAACTGTCCGCCCGCGTACACCGTCACGGCACGACTGCGATATCGCAGCTTTTCCACTATGGGATGCAGTCGCTGTCATCGGTGCGCCCCGACATGCACCCGCTATGGGGATGGTCCGCCCGCGTTAATACAGAGGGCGAAACCGGCCACGCGATGACCGATGCCGAGGTCGAAATGGTGATCGAAGGGTTTTGCCGCTCCGCACGGATCGCAGTCGAAAACGGCATGGACGGTGTCGAACTGCACGGCACCCACGGCTACCTGATCCAGCAGAGCTTCACGCCGATGTTCAATCAGCGCACGGACAAGTGGGGCGACCCGCTGGCGTTCACCACCGAACTCGCCCGCCGCGTGCGCGACGCGATCGGGCCGGACAAGGTGATGGGCTTTCGCACGTCCGCCGACGATCTCGTGCCCGTGGAAAAGGGCGGCGTGGGACCAGACAAATGCCGCGAATATACAGCCGCTTTCGTCAAGACCGGGCTGTTCGACTATCTCAACCATTCCGAAGGGCAGGGCGGTTCGCACTATGCCCATGCCATCGGATCGTACCGGCACAAGTTCGGCGAATGGCTGCCGCTCACCCGCCAGCTGCGCGAGGCCATCGGCGCAGCGATCCCGGTGATCGGGGTCGGCAAGATCCCGACACCCGATCTTGCCGAAGGCGCGTTGCAGAACGGCGATTGCGATATGGTCGGCATGACCCGCGCGCAGATTTCCGACCCCGATCTGGTCAACAAACTGATGACGGGCAAGGCGTCGCGCATCCGCACCTGCACCGGCGCCAACCAGGGCTGTATCGACCGGGCGCGCTACCCCATCACCTGTTTCCAGAACCCCGAAGTGGGCGAGGAAAACCGCCTGCGCGAAATGGACGCGGTGCCCACGACGCCAAAAAAAGTGCTGGTCATCGGCGGCGGCCCCGCAGGCATGAAGGCGGCGGAAATCGCAGGCCGGCGCGGACACAGCGTCGTGCTGGCCGAAAGCGGATCGCAGCTGGGTGGCAGGCTCAACATGGTCGGCACGATGGGCGCGGCCAGCAATCTTCTGTCGGCCACCGCGTGGATCGAACAGGAACTGGCCGACCTTCCCGTCGAAATCCGGTTACAGACGATTGTAGACGAAGATTTCGTCCGCACACTCGCCCCCGAAGCGATCGTCCTGACCGCCGGTTCGACACCGCAACGCGATCTGAAATGCGGCGACGACGGGTCGATCGTCGTGCTTTCATCGGACGAAGCGGCGCGCGGCGAATACGACGGGCAAAAGTTCGACATGGCGGGCACTCGCGCCCTTATGATAGACCTTCACGGCAACTACGAAACGGCGCTGGTGCTGGAATCGCTGGTCGAACGCGGGGTGACCGTGACTGTCGTAACCCCGTTTCAGGTCTACGGCCCCAATCTCGGCTTCACGCACATGAACGACTTGCTGGCGCGGCTTTTGCGCAAGGGCACGAAACTACTGCCCCTGACCAAACTGGCGGGCATCGCCGAAGGTATGGCCACCCTGCGCCATGCCGTGTCGGGCGAGACGACGACCGAAGAGTTCGACTTCGTCGTATCGGGCGCGCCTCCGCGGGCGAGCGACGGGTTGCGGGCCATGTGCGAAAGCGTGGCACCGACGTGGCTTGCCGGCGATGTCATCTCGCCGCGATCGGCGCTTGAGGCCATTCGCGAGGGCGACAGGGTTGCGCGCCAGATCTGACATGCAATCAGAGGCGCTGTCAGGCGGACGAAATGGCAGGAAGATAGGCCGAGAGCGCGCGATGCAGCACACGGCGTTGCGCTTCGTTGTCCCATTGATCAGGGTCGAAGATCGATTGCACCGCGACGCCATAGATCGTGGCCACGATGGCCCGTGCGATCTCGTATCGTTCGGCCCGCGAAACAGCATCGGGCAACATCGCGCCAACCGACAGTTCGGCATCGACGGCGGCGATGATCGAACGATTGCGCAATTTCTGTTCCGAACGCAGCGCGGCATCGTGCAACGCTTCGGACCAGAACGCGATATAGACGAGCCAGTCGCCCCAGTTGTCGGCCCCGATCGGCAGGATCGCTTCGAGCATCGCGGCAAAACCAGCTGTCGCACTTTCGCGCCTGCGCTGTGCGGTGCGCTCGACCGAATGGCGGTAACTGGCGAGGATGATCTCGTTCTTGTTGGCGAAATAATGCGTGATCGCTGTCGTGCTGCACCCCAGCCGCGCGGCAAGGCTGCGCACCGTGACGGCGGACAGACCACCTTCGCGGATCAAGGCGTGCGCGGCCTCGACCACCTCGCGCTTGCGTTCCTTTGCATCGACTTCGATCGGCATATCGGACTGTCACGCCCCCCTGTACCCGCAGCGTTGCCAGGCACGCCAACGTTAGCGGGCATCATACCCCGCGTGAAGCACTCAGGAGTAGCGCGCGAGCTCAAGATTCCAGCAACTTATCCTTTAAATCAGTTGCACCAAATAACGTGGGCTGTTCAAACTCGCCCCACTTGATGCGCGGGGGGCTTCGAAAACCCGCGCACGACAATGAAATCGAAGCGACCGCATACCATTGGGAGATGGATGGATGGCAAGAAATACCCCGCTGGGGCGCCGCGCAATCATACTGGCCGGCACGACTTTTGCAGCTGCACTGACCCTTGCCGCCGGCGGCGGGCTGAACGCAGCCCCCGCGGAAAAGGCGCCAGAACCCAGTTTCATCAACGGCGAATTGGCCGCCGCCGAACATTACCGCGACGCCAGTTCGATCAGCGACGAAGTTCGCGCGCTGGGCGAGGAAGTATGGTCCGGGAACTGCGCGGCATGCCACGACAACGGGGTCGCCCGCGCACCAATACCCTATATCGTGCGACAATTGACCCCCGAAGCGATCTACAAGGCGCTGACCGAAGGCGTGATGGTGCCGATGGCGCAAGCGCTCGAGGACAAGGAAAAGCGCGCCGTGGCCGAATACCTCGCCGGGCGCTCGATGGGCACCAGCACAGCGGTGCCGGTCGAGGCCTGCACGGGCGAAGCCGCGGTATTCGATCGCAAGCAGACGGTCGCCTATCCTTATTGGGGCGTCGATGCGGGACAGACCCATTATATCCCGGCCGACATGGCAGGGATAGATGCGGCCAATGTCGGCGATCTCGAACTGAAATGGGCGATGGCGTTCCCCAATGCCACCCGCGCCCGTTCGCAACCGGCTTTTGCCGGCGGGGCGGTGATTGTCGGCGGGCAGGACAATTTGGTCCGCGCGCTCGACGAAAAGACCGGTTGTCAGGTCTGGGCGTTCGAAACTTCCGCCGAAGTGCGCACCGGGATCGTTGTCGAAAGCTGGAACACGGCCGACGCCGATGCCAGACCGCTCGCCTTTTTCGGCGACGTTTCGGGCAATGCCTATGCGATCGAGGCGATGACCGGCAAGCTTGTCTGGCGCTTTTCGGCTGACGATCACGGGTCCACCACCTTGACCGGCACTCCGACTCTGCACGACGGGGTCGTCTATGTCCCCGTATCCTCGCTGGAAGAAGGCGCGGCAGGCACGCCGGGTTATCCGTGCTGCACCTTCCGCGGTTCTGTCATCGCGGTCGATGCCAAGACCGGGGCGTTGAAGTGGCGCACCTATCTAGTTCCGGAATCTAAGCCGGTGGACAAAAGCCTCACAGGCAAGACCCTGTACGGTCCATCGGGCGTCCCGGTCTGGTCGGCGATCACCGTCGATGACAAGCGTGGGATGCTTTATGTCGCTACTGGCGACAACTACACCGGCCCCGCGACCGAGCTCAGCGATGCGCTTGTCGCGTTGAACAAGGAAACTGGCGAGATCGCCTGGCACTTCCAGGCTCTGGCAGGCGATGCGTGGAACGCGGCTTGCGAGGAAAAGGTGCAGGCGAACTGCCCCGAAGAAGACGGGCCCGACTTCGATTTCGGCGTCAACCCGGTGCTCGCCAAGACGAAGGCCGGCAAGGACATGATCCTGCTGGGCCAAAAGTCGAGCATCGCCTACGGCGTCGATCCCGATACCCGCCAGCTGGTGTGGAAAAAACAGGTCGGTCGCGGCGGTGTCGTCGGTGGCATCCATTTCGGCATGGCAGCGCATGACGGCGTGCTTTACGTGCCCGTTTCGGACGTTCCGGATGGAAACAAATACGACATTCCGCCCAATCCCGGCATGTTCGCACTGGACATCGCGACCGGCGAATATGTCTGGCAGGCCCCGTCCAAGGACGTCTGCGAAGGAAAGTCGATGTGCCACCCCGGCTATTCCGCGGCCATTTCCATGACGCCCGACCTCGTCTTTGCCGGAAGCAACGACGGCCACGTCCGCGCCTATCACGCAAAAGATGGCACGGTCGCCTGGGATATCGATACGGCAATCGAATATACCGCAGCCAACGGCGTCAAAGGGCGCGGTGGATCGATGAGCGGCGGGGCGGCCCCTATGCCGCACAACGGGATGCTGTTCGTCAATTCGGGCTACGGCTTTGCCGGCAAGATGCCCGGCAACGTCTTTCTCGCCTATGGGCCGAAGGACGACTGACCAGCGAACCGGGGGCACACGCCTGCGTGTGCCCCCGGCTACTTAGTCCACCCTTCCGTCCGCCCTTCAAACGGGATCCGCCATTGGGCATCCAAAGCTAGCCGTTTTCCTGACGATCCTAATAAGTCATTCAGGTGCAGACGATGGCAACGGCGCTACCTTGATCTTCTCGCTACCGCATTGTTAACTATTCATGGGAAGAAGCGTCGGCTGCGGTGGAGCGGGTTTACAGGTCGCTGTTGGCCTAACCGTCGCCCGCATCGGGCGAGCGACTGTGCGAAGAGATAGTGCGCAAACCATCCCAAGTCATAGGTTTCAATCCTGATGAGATGGGCTTTAATCAGGGAATGACCGACAAGCAGTTCAACCCCATCGAAGCGTGGCAGGAAATCGTTCAGCGTTGGGAAACCGAACTCAACGAATGGTCGAGCCAGATCACGCAGAGCGAGGAATTCGGCGCCCTGATCGGTCAGGCAACCAAGGCGACGGTCTATGCGCAAAAGACCATGGCCGAGCAGACCGAAGCGGTGCTGCGTTCGCTGAACCTGCCGAGCAAGAGTCAGATCGACGAGATTTCCGAACGGCTCGCCGTCATCGAAGATCACCTTGCCCAGTTGAAGTTGGCGGTGGGAGAGCGTAATCCGGCACCCTCGGCCCCGGAACCGCGCCGGACCCGCAAGCCTGCTGCCAGAACCAGCGGCAATGAGTGAGCCGCTAGAACTACTAGACCCCGAAGCCATCGCGAAGCAGGTCCGGCTCGAAGTCGACCGGGCGCTGAAGCGCAACATAAAGGGGCTCGATTTCCTCGTCGCCGAACGGGCGGAGGTCGGTCACATGCCGAAGGACGCGCTCTATCGCGACGGAACGGCGGTGCTTTACCGCTATCGCCCCCTGCATGGCGAAATCTATCGCATTCCGCTGCTGGTCGTGTCGCCGCCGTCGAACCGAGGCTATATCTTCGACCTTGCCAAAGGGCAGAGCTTTTTCGAATACCTCCTGCAGCAAGGTTATGACGTCTACAACCTGGACTGGAACCCGCCCCGGCGCGACGAACGTGGCCTTGGTTTCGACGATTACGTCGGTCGGTTCATTCCGGCGGCCCTGAAAGAGATCGAGGCAAGGACCGGAGAGCGCGAAATTTCGCTGGCCGGTTACTGCGCAGGCGGAACGCTTGTGACGATCTACGCCGCGATCGAGGCGCGCGAACATCTGCGCAACCTCATCACGCTGGCTACGCCGATCGACTTTTCGCACATGCACCTGTTCCAGACTTGGGCCGACAAACGCTATTTCGACGTCGACCTGCTGGTCCGCGAGCTAGAACTTATCCCGCCAGAGATTATGCTGGGCGCATTCGATCTTGCCCGGCCGGCAAACCGCACGGCTGGTCGCGTCAACCTTTGGACCAACATGTGGAACGACGAATTCGTGAAATCGTATCGCATGTTCGACCGCTGGGCCGCGGAAACGCTGCCGATCCCGGGCCACTATTTCGGCCAGCTGGTCAAGGACCTTATGTGGGAAAACGCCTTGACCAACGGCACTCTTGAGGTTTGCGGAAAGACCGCCGACCTTGGCCGGGTTACCGCATCGATCCTGAACATCGTGGCGAAACACGACCATGTGGTCAGCCACGAAGCAACTACCCCACTGATGACCATGACATCGTCGACCGACCGAGAGGAACTGGTTTCAAAAGGTGGCCACGTCAGCCTAGTCGCCGGGCCTTCCGCGGTGCGCAGGCTGTGGCCCCATATCGACGAATGGCTTGGCAGGAGATCGACCTGATGCCCACGACCGACCTTGCTCCGACCAGGATCGACCTTGCCGGTCGCCCCGTGCTCCTGCGTCCGCTCGAACCCGGCGACCGGGATGCGATGCTGGCCTTTGCGTCATCGCTGCCGGTTCATGAGCTCCTGTTTTTGCAACGGGATATCCGCAGTCCAAAGGTTTTCGCCGCATGGCTCGACCAGATCGAGGCCGGGACCATCCGCAGTCTAGTCGCAGTGGAGGACGGCGTAATTCTGGGGTGCACCGCTCTGGTGCGCGACGAACTCAGCTGGTCGCCGCACGTCGCGGAAGTCCGCGTGCTGGTCGACACAAGCAGCCGGGGCATGGGCCTTGGCAGATTGCTCGCCATGCACTGCCTCGATGCTGCGAGCGATGCGGGCATCGAAAAGCTCTTGGTGCGCATGACTTCGGATCAGGACACCGCGCGCCAGATGTTCGAGGAGATGGGGTTCAAACCCGAAGCGCTATTGCGCAATCAGGTTCGCGATGCCGACGGGGTTTCGAGCGACATTCTCGTCATGGCGCTGGAAATGCGCAGCCACGACGCGATGCAGGCGGCTTACGGCCTGACCTGACGATTCCGATCGCGCCCAGCCAACGCTATGCCAGCCAACAGTCGGCGTGATCAGACATCCGGCGGGGCGCGATAGAAAGCCTTGAACGGCCCCTGCCGGTCGAACGGCAGCCATGTGCCTTCCGCCTGGGCTAGCCGATCCGCGACGATGTAGAAAACCGCAGGGTTGGCAATGAAGCCGAAATGGCTCGACACCACCTCCACGTTTTCGGTCTGCGCGTCAGTCTCGCTGATGCAGTTCTGCCAAGCGGTGATGCCGTCGGTTCGCGAATAGACCGCGCTAGACGGTACGGGCAGGACTTTATGGCCCTGCGCGTAACGCGCATGATGCCGCATGTCCGCAATTCGATTGCCAGTCAGCAGCTCGTAAAGCGAATTGAGGTTGGTCGCCCCCGGATTACCGGTGAACGGACTGCCCAGCGTAACGACCTGCCGCACATCGTCGGGATCCTTGCGCGCCGCCTCGCGCGCGATGACGCCGCCAAGGCTCCACCCAACGAGCGTGACCTTACGCCCTGTCTCCTGACAAATTTCGGCGATGCGACGCGCGATGTGCTCGCCATTCTCGCCCGTCGTATGCTGATCGAGGTTCCAGCCCAAGTCCCACGCATTTACCGAATAACCAAGCCTCGACAGGAACTTGCGGAGAACGACAGTCATTTTGTCGTTGGTGGCAAAGCCCGGCAGGACCAGGACCGGATGCCCATCACCACGTGGCAAATTGCTCATGATGGGATAGCTGAGCGCCAACGTCGCCAGTTCAAGTGCGGATCGCCCGGCCTCTGCCAAAGTGAGGAAAGGCGCGGGGCTGAGGATCACTTTGTTTGGTTTCATCACAAGTTTCTGCAGGTTTCGCAGCGCCGCCGCTATAGTCTCTTTTGTCAGGTAACCGGATTGGCAATGCGGCACATCAGCGCGGGCTCATATCCGATTTTATGCGAAGAATGGTCCCGATTCCCGCGCATGGGCTTGCATGGAACCCTGGCCCAAGCCAATCACCCTCCATGCGCATTGCTCTGTTCGAACCAGAAATTGCCGGCAATGTCGGGGCCGTCCTCAGGCTTGGTGCCTGCATGGGGGCGGCGGTGGACCTCATCGAGCCAATGGGATTTGCGTGGGACGATCGGCGCGTGCGGCGCGCCGCGATGGACTACATCAATCATGTCACTGTCACGAGACATGCCGGGTTCGATGCGTTCGCCAACACGATCGGAGCGCAACGTCTGGTACTGTTTACGACAAAAAGCACTCACTCGGTCTATGAGTTCGCATTCCGGCCCGACGATATCCTGCTGTTCGGCAAAGAAAGCGCTGGCGTGCCGCAGGCTATTGCCGATGCCTGTCATGCTCGCGTCCGCCTTCCAATGCGACCGCAAGTCCGTTCGATGAACCTCGCCACGTGCACCGCACTCGCGCTTGGCGAAGCCCTGCGGCAGACGGAGACTTTGCCCGGCTGACGCGGCTTTGGCGCTAAGCACCGACATCGGAACCATTAAAGGACGTCGGACAGAGGACGCCCTCAACGATTTCAGTCCTAAGACAACTCATTTGGCTAAAAGGGGTTCGTTAGACTTGGGACTAGGCCGTTATTGATCGTCGGAGTAGAAAACCACCATCTTACCGCCATTTGATTGCCGAACGCGAAAAGCCCCACTGTTAACAGTGAGGCTATAAAAATGTTTTATATCAATGAGGTTTGGTTGCGGGGGTTGGATTTGAACCAACGACCTTCAGGT
>NZ_RXOL01000010.1 GCF_004004515.1 Croceicoccus ponticola | reverse complement strand
ATCTTCCTCGGTTCGGGCACCAGCCTGATTGCCGCCGAGCGCGTCGGCCGTGCTTTCCGCGGTCTCGATATCGATCCTGCCTATGTCGATCTTGCCATGACCCGCTGGTCGCAGATCACCGGCAAGGCGCCGCAGCTGGTGCATCGAGCCGACACCGAGGCGGCCGCATGAGCCGGGGCGGCCATACCCGGTTCGCCAAAGGGCAATCGGGTAATCCGAACGGACGGCCGAAGGCCCGCCGACCCAACATCTCGGCCTTCGACATCATCTTCGACAAGACCCTGACCGTCACCCAGAACGGCAAGGCGCGCGAATTGACCATCGACGAGGCGCTCGAGTTGCAGACTTACCAGGCCGCACTCCAAGGCAGCCGGATGGCGATCCGCAAAGTCCTCAAGATGATCGAGAAGCGCGAGGCGGCGCTGGCCAAGCGTCATCCCAATGCCGATCTGCCGCCGGTCAGGCTCGAACGTGAATATAACGCCGACAATGCCTGCGAGGCGATGCGCATTCTTGGTATCATTGAACGCGATCCTGCCTGGGGCGATGATCGATCGCGCGACAAGGTTGCCAACTGGGCCGCGCAGGCGGCGATCAGCCGACCGGGCCAAGCCAAGTTGGACGACAAGACCGTCAAGGAGATCCGCTTCTTCACCATCGACGGGGCCAGGCTCAAGTGGCCGCGGGGGCGGTGCGCATGACCGAGCCAAAACCCATCGGTTATGGCAGCCCGCCCAAGGCGACCCGGTTCACCAAGGGCCAGTCCGGCAATCCGCGCGGACGCCCGCGTAACCGTCACCGCGAAATCCCGCATGATGCGCTTCTAGGCCAGATGGTCACCATCCGTGAGGAAGGCCGCGAGCGGCGGGTGACGGCGGCCGAGGCGTTCCTGCTTCAGCTGACCCAGAAGGGCCTTGCCGGGGACAGTGCTGCCGCGCGTTCCTCGCTCGAGGCGATCGAGGCGGCGCGCGGCAGGCAGCCCGCGCAACAGGGTATCGATACCATAGTCGTCGTCCTCATCGGCATGGGGATCGAAGCCATCCTCGGCGAACTACGTATCGCGATCAAGAAATACCCCCGAGACGAGAACCGCGCGAACCCCGCACAAGGTTCAATGGCCCGAGTGGTGGTTGGTGCGGGGGTGAAGGTCGGCTTTGCGCGCTTAGATCGGCTATCACAGACTAACTGCCGATTGCGTGAAAGCTGACATCAAGCCGGGTGGGACACCTGCTGCTGTCCAGCATCGGAAAAGAAATTAGGGTAAGCGGACTCGGCTCGATGAGGTATAGTTTCGGCTTCTTTGCGCCCCATTGTCGGTCATTGAAGCGTTGCTGACGATCGCCTGAAAGCTGACATTGGATCAGTAGGCTCGATCTGCCTGCAAAGCCGGACTTTTGCGACATGCAGAATTTGGGCAAAGCGATAGGATAACGGCCGTCCATTCAGCCAACACAAAGCAGAGCCACGGACTTCACGGGCCGATGGTCGTAGAAGGGGCGAGGGGCGTGGCCAACCCCGCGGCGGCGAAATGCCGATCAAGCAGACCATAAGGTCAGCGTGAAAAATGCCCGGTCGTCGGGCCGAACGATCGCTATTCTTGGGTCTTTAGCCAGTCAGCCACTTCCCAAGCTCACCGCCGGTGTTACGGGTCTCGTCGAGAACCATCCAAACCTCTTTCTGATAGCCATCGAGCTTGCCCCATACGATGCGGTCATAGAGCCCTAGGTATTCCCAAGAGGCCCACGCCTTGTCGTAGCTGGATTCCGATGCTGGAAAGAGCGCGGGCGGCTTCAAATTCTTCGAAGACGCCGCCGGCAACCACCTGAGCACCGGAAGCTGGATCGATTTTCATGCCGCCGACGAAAACAACAACACCGGCGATCCGCGCCAGCTCGGCACGCAAGGACGCCCACTGCGCCTGATCCGGTGCCGCTCCTAAGATCGGTTGGGGGAAAGGGCGGGCGATCAGCCTGCGTTCGAGATCCCAGCCGCCATTCGAACGCAAAGCGTCCAAGAACCCCGCGATGGAAGCCGATCCAACAACAAGGCCAGCGCCACTTACCAAATCACGCCCGCGATCGCCTACAAGCTCCCCAAGCGCCTGTGAGACGCTATAGACCCGCGCGATTTCGTCCCCTGCCTCCGGCGGCCAACTGCCACTGATCCAAACCCGTCGAGCCGCCACGCGCCGTTCGACCTGCCGCAAAAGATCAGGCACTTCCGAGTAGTCGTCTATTTCAACCACAATGAGGCCATATCGCTTTAGGTCACGGCTCCAAAGTTTGTGTTGAGTGCTACGTGCCTCGAACTCGGTATCTGTTGTGTAATCCTCCCGCTGCGGCGGGCGGACGATCGCGAAATGTTCGGGAGGGGCAGACGTAAAGCTTTCTCTGATGAGCGATAAGACGTGTCGGATGTTCGGATCAGTAAAGCTGATGCCAAGAAACAGCATCGACATGCTGGAGAGATGCGCCTGCAACAGTGGTAGGAAGGCGCCGCGCTTCGACCGATAGAGTTCATAGTCGTCGGTCGAGATGACGACGTCGTCTAAGCGCTCAACGGAGCCATGCATCTTGAACAGGCGGGTGGCGCCCGGGGTTGCGCGTAAGGCAAGGTCCGCAGCACCGGAGACGGTGTCGATCGGCCGGTTGACGCTGCCGAACGCCCTTTCAACCAACCTGTCGTAATTGGTTGTCCAAATAAACTTTACTGGCAGTCGTGCGATTATCTCGAGCGTTACGGGAACGGCGTGTTCAGCGCCGATCTGCTCCTTGATCACATTCCTGACCTGAGTTGCGGATCCGTTCTCCTGGATGCTCCACTGGGCCAGCGCGGCCAAGTCATGGAGTTCGCCGGACTGCACGCCCAGCTCCTCACCGACCTCGGTAAGCAGCGAAGCCCATGACGGATAGCCAGCACCCATTGATACGCCGGCACCGACAAACACCGCGCCTCCACCACCAATCAGAGCCTCGGGATAGTCCTTCAGAAACCGCTTGGTCGTCGCTGCCACCATATCGCCGTCCCCGCTTCCTAGTTGCGTCCGCGGATCGCGATCGCGTCTTCGATCCACTTCTCGATGCCGTTCGAGATCGAGGCGTAGACCGTCTTGCTGTCATTTCCGGTCGGCGTGATAAGCTGGACGACGTCAGATAGCTTCTTGCCCGAGGGGAAGGTGATGTTTTCGAAGGGGTTGGCGCCAGCGACTGATGCCTGACTATTGCGGTCGAGCAGCTTGTTGACGCGGATACCGACTACGCCTCTCTTGTCGTTCCAAGCTTTGATGATCTCGTGCTGGACCCAAGGGCGGTTCGCGGTTTGGGAGCCAACCAGCACTACTACGCAGCTCTTGCCATGCATATTGTCCGCGATCCACTGCTCGATGGAAGCTTTGCCCTTACGCTTGACCTCCTCCCAAGCATTCGGGGTGCACAACGATTGCCCTCAAGAGCCCCCATGTTCCTTATCTGCTGCGTTCGCCAGAAATCGTTGTCGAAATGGAAGCTGAAGAAGACACGACGAGCCATGTAATTCCCCCTGTTTGTTTCTAACTTCTAACTTGGCGATCAAGCCGGGGATTGCAAGCGCACCCTTTTGCATGCAGAGCTGTGTACACATGAACAACCGACCGCTTTGAGGTAAGCAAAGCGAGCAGTCGAAAGGCAGCAAAGTCAGCATCTGCAACTGGCTATGAAATGGTGATGAGCGGTGCGATCGATGAATGACGCGGGCGCGATCTCATGACAGAACGATGCTTTGCCGCCAAGCGCGGACGATTATGACAAAGGGAAGGCATGGCCGCAGGACCAAGCAATGACGAAATTATGGCTGCGATCAACGAGTCCGGCTATCTCATGGAGCAGGAGGTGGCGACCCAGCTCGAGCAACGCGGACTCCACGTGCGCACCAATGTCGCCTTCGAGGACCCTGACGAGAGCAAGTCGCGCGAAATCGACGTCGTCGCAGTGAAGCGCGCCTCCTTCGACGAGGCGGCCAAGCTTTCCGCTTATGTAGAGCTCCTAGTTGAGTGCAAGAACAGCGCGAACCCCTTCGTGTTCATCGCCCGGCCCAAGAACGCAGCGGACCGCCATCATTCCCCAGAGGAGTTCCTATTTCCCTACCGCTACGAGATGAAGAAGGAACTCGGGCCCGGCAAAGGCATGACCCGCCAGGTCAACGCCTTCCACCATCTCGGCTTCGATCAAGTGTTCGAAGCGCACGTTCGCCCCTGGAAGGCGGTGCAGTTCTGCCGGATCGACCGCAAGGGCAGTGGCTGGCATGCCAATCATGGCGGCCTTTACGATGCAATCTTCTATCCGATGGCAAAGGCGCTAAATGCGCGGCGTAAGGAGGTGCCGAAGGCTTCGCGTCCGGACGAGTGGCGCTACACTTGGCTATTCTTCCCGCTGGTCGTGACCTCAGGCGATCTGTTCCTAATCGATGCCACGGGCGAACAGCCCTCCCCGGTCGCTGTCGACCACGTCTCGTTTCAGCGCGAGCTCAAATCCGGCAAACTGTCAGGATCGTTCATGGTGACGTTCGTGCGGCAGCGGGCCTTAGAAAGCTTCCTAGCCGATGTGGTCGATCCCCTCGCGGCCTTGTCCGCCGACCTAATCGAGCAGCGTCAGGACTTTCTGAAGACGACCACGCTGCCCTGGGCCGATTGACCTGCGATGACTCCGATCTAGCTCATCGGCTTCAACGCGATCCCCCCTATGCTTCCCAGAACGTACGGTGGATCTTGGCCAAGCGCTTCGATGAACCGATGACCGCTAACACGGTACAGCAATCGACCGCCGAACGGCGGTTATGTCAGCGACTGCGGGCCAGCTTATCCGTTCGACTGAATGGCGGCTTTGCCTCACACTACGCTTGAAACCGGACAGTCCGAAACCGGCCCAGTTCCAGTCACTTCACATAATGGTGGATCTCAATCCGAACTGGTAGTTCAATAACTAGCAGCACCGTCCGAGGCTAAACGAGCGAAAATTTCTGTGTAGCAGATCCTGTTGCCACTTCCCGGAGCAAGCTCAAGGCCGAGGTGAGAGCGTCCCCGGAAATCAATCCGCCCGTGGTGACGCGCAACCCATGAGGTGCACTGGCCTTGTCCACAGCAAAGGCGTCGGAAGCGCTGAGCGAGAGGCCATATGGCCGCAGGGTATCAATGATGATCGCCGGATCCGATCCAGGCAGCAGAGGCAGCCATAGATGATAACCGTAAGCCTGCGTGCGATAGCTCCCGGGCGTCAATGCAGCGGCCACCAGCTCCTGACGAGCGCGTACTTCTGATCGCACCTCCTGCGCCAAGCGCCAGAAATCGCCGGTTTCTAGCCAGACAGCTACGACCGCGGCATTGAACGGCGGCGCCATGATTGCCGTTTCGTGCAAGTCCGTAGCGAGGTGCCATGCGGCCCCGATGTCAGGTGCTCGAACCCAGGCGATCCGCAAACCAGGGGAAATGATCTTCGACGTACTGCAGATGTGGAAGGTTCTGTCTGGAATCAATGATGCCAACGAGGCAATCGGCGCCTCAGGAAGAAGTCCGTAAGCGTCGTCTTCGATCACGATGAGATCGGCACGCGCAGCTACTTGGGCGATCGCCTCGCGTCTCGCTAGGTCCATCGTCGCGGTTGTGGGGTTGTCGTTGGTGGGAATGACGTAGAGGCCCTTGATCTTCTCGCGTTGGCAAGTTTCGGCGAGAGCTTCGGGCAGGACCCCCTTCTTGTCGGCCGCAATCGGAATGAGCCGGAGACCATAGCGCCGCGCCAAGGAAAGAAATCCGGGATACGTAAAGGGCGCTACCGCGACCGCATCTCCTGGGCGGAGCGCGGTGCTGACGATCGCGTGCAAGCCGTGCTGCCCGCCGGCGGTCACTACCACCGTATCAACGCCGCAGTCTATTCCGCGTGTCTGCAACAAGGTTGCGCCTGCTGCACGTACCGAAGCCATTCCGCCGCCCGGTTGATAATGGAAAGGGGGCGGAATGGATGTCTGAGTCAACAGGATCTCGCTTGCGGTGCGCCAGGCATTCGCGAGAACGTTAGACGCCGGTTGTGGCGGAGCGTTCATGCTGGTTTCGACAGGTTGGTCGAGCTCGACATTCTTGCCGGCGGCCTGCGTCAGAACAAAGCTGCCACGCCGCCCTTCGCCACCGATAAGGCCACGCCTCTGCGCTTCGCCATAACCGCGACTGACGGTCGTGAGATCGATCCCCAGCGTTTCGGCCAAGACTCGCTGTGGAGGCAGTCTCGTGCCAGCTGCCAGCCGTCCGGCGAGGATGTCGCGCTCCATCGCATCTGCAATCGCGCGATATTTCGGTCCGGCGACAGTATCGAGGTCGGGTAGCCAGTTGTGCATGACGGGGGGCTTACAGGATAAGGTCATTTCGCCGCTAGTCTCGGTGAAAGAACGCAGGTCGGCCGACAAGAACATTCCGAGCCATCTAGCCTCTGTCGTGCGCGGCGAGTGCGCCGCCCGGGCTTTCTTCGTCCCAGAACGAGGGATCGGCGTATTGACGAAGCGCCTCGCCTTGTCGGGCCGTCTGATCCGCCTGCTCCTGCAACAGAGTTCGCGCGATGACGACTTCGGGAAAATCGTCAGCCTCACCGGCCGCGACGAGCGCCCCGAGGTCCGTTCGCCGCATTGAGTTGAACATTTCCGCAACCAACGCTCGGGCCGCGGCAAGGCTATGAGAGGCTGCCGCATTAGCCATCGCGGTCGCCCAAGCTGGTTTTGCGGGCATCGGCATGAAGCTTTGCCCAAAGCTTCTCTGTACCCGCTTCCTGAGCCTTATTCACGTATTGAGAGGCGACGAGCCAGCCTTTGATGGGCTGAAGCGGAAATATGCAGCCCAGAACCAGAAGCGGAAGTGACGTCACCAAGTGAACCCAGAAAGGCGGCTCAAAGGCAGCTTGAAGCCAGACAGCCACGAACGTCAGGGGAAAGGCCACGATACATAGCGAGAAAAAAGCGGGCCCGTCATCGGGCGCAGCGAAGCAGTAGTCCAGGTCGCATACCGCGCATCGGTCGGCGAGCTTCAGCCACTTGCGGAACATCCTCCCCTGGCCGCATCGCGGGCAAAGGCCTTTCCATCCGCATTTCATGATCCAGGCAAACTTGGCGTCCTGGGGTGCCGCATCAAGTGACATTGTCAACCTACCATCGAGAAGTGGCGTCTGACTTATTATTGTATGCATACAAAGTCAATGCAAAACGACTTGAGATGCAGCAACTCTAACGATAGGAGGGGCTGCGCCTATCTTCAGACCAAATACCTTCCTCGGGGTTGGTCCAAATTTTGTTTGTGATTTATCCAGCGCAAAGAGCACGCAAACCAACCACAATCCCCACGGGGCCAATGTGGGCTCGGACTTGCGGCCGGTAAAATTGAGATCTCACGATGCCGATGGAATTACCTGAGCGACGCGAACATTCCGCTTCGGCGGGGTGAGCGGGTGACAAAGCGAAAACCCACCCTCAGCGAGGCGGTCTTTTGAGGGTTTCGGATTGCTCATTCCCGATCAGGGTTTGCCTCAGGCAGTCCCTTTACACACTAGCTCTTCCAGCCAGAAAAAGAAGAAGATCATCATCACTATTCGTGATCTCAGACATGGAAAAACAGCGGCGAAAGTAGGTTCAATACGCCAAGGAGCGGCTCCTAATTGCTCCAGGCCACCGGCATAACTTTGGCCGCCTAGGCTCAGGGCTCACTGATCACAGGCAGAAGAGTACGGTGGCAGCCAGTGCGAGTGCGGAGAAATAGACGGTTGGGCAGCGGTCATGTCGCGTTGCCACGCGGCGCCAGTCCTTCAGGCGGCCGAACATGATCTCGATGCGGTTACGCCGTTTGTACCGCCGCTTGTCATACCTGACGGGCAATGAGCGGGATTTACCGCCCGGAATGCACGGTTTGATGCCCTTTTGCTCCAGCGCATCTCTGAACCAGTCAGCGTCATAGCCGCGGTCGGCGAGCATCCACTTGGCCTTGGGTAAATCATCGAGCAAGGCCGCGGCACCGGTGTAATCGCTGACCTGCCGGGCCGTGATGAAGAAGCTCAACGGGCGGTCGTTTGCATCAGTCACGGCGTGCAACTTCGTGTTCATGCCGCCCTTGGTCCGTCCGATCAGGCGTCCAAGATCCCCTTTGTTACCCCAAGGCTGGACGCCGTGCGGTGGGCCTTGAGATAGGTTGCGTCGATCATGACGGTCTGCGGCTCGGCCTGCTGGGCGGACAGGCCTTCCATCATCCGAGCGAACACACCGAACACACCCCACCGTTTCCAGCGGTTATAGAATGTCTTGTGCGGACCATATTCCCTGGGCGCATCCCGCCACCGTAGGCCGTTCCGGTTGACGAAGATAATCCCGCTCAGGACCCGCCGGTCATCAACCCGGGGCTTGCCGTGGCTCTTGGGAAAATATGGCGAAAGACGCGCCATCTGCTGGTCTGTCAGCCAATACAGGTCGCTCATGCTCAGTCTCCTCACGGAGCCTGAATCACATCGCCCTCTGCTAATCAATGGGTCCTGAGCCTAAGGACCATGGGGGCGTCCACCTCATCAGCGCGGCAGAGCGTCGTTCCTTGAATGTTTCCCTATCGACGAGGTGACGTTCCTGCTTGAAGTGGTTGGAGATCGAGGCGTGGACCGAGGCGAATTTCTGCGGTGACTTCATTCACCGAAATCTCTGCATCGCCCGCTCCCGTCGTCGGAACGGCAGATGTGAATTCTCCGGTATTATAGCGCAAACGCCACAAGGGCTCGGGCAGTTGTATCGCAAGCGGGCCGGCTCGGGCGTGCAAGAGACGGATGTCGCAGCATTTTCTACTTTCGAGCCGGGGCAGGACGCTCACACTGGCGACTGTTTTTGGCCTTCGGATGCCGAAGCTGAAGTGGCTTTTCGCAAGCTTCGATGGGCCAGCACTGCTGGGAAGCTCATCAGTCCCACCTGCGACAGTCCCGATGCCTATGATTGCCGCAGGCCAAACGGAGCGACACGATTTCGCGGCCGTGGTTGCCAGAAGGATTTCAGCATCACGTCCGGCACAATCTTCGCATCGCTCAAACGGCCACTACGCCTTTACCTGGCGGCCATCGTGATCTTCTGCAAGGAGCACAAGGGCAATCCTCCTTGACGATGCCCCGATTAAACGACCTTCAATACCCAGCGTTATCTCTTCTCGCGAAACACCATGCGAGTGTTCAGAGACCGCACATTTGCGGAGTGGAGCCTCATGTCCGCCGCGGCGGTCTGAGATTTCAGGTTCGGGCCTTTGTTCGACCAGGCAAAGTTGCCCTGAAAAAGCCGGCGCGACCATTTTTCAACGCCACTGTTGATTATTGTTTTGCATTTAACCTCTATTTCTGGCAGGAAATTCGTCGATAAAGATCATATTGAGTAGCGAATCAATACTGCCGTTGACCGCAGTTTGAGATGGTTGGATGGCATTTGTGGAACCGGTAGCCCTTGAAAGATGGAACGAAGATGCTTTTCCGGCCTTGCCGAGATCTCTTCAAAGAAATGGGCGAGGATGATGTCAAGTGCAGCAGATCAAGTATCCCAGCCGATGTCCTCCCCGTCGCGACGCATTCACGGCGATGCAGAGCTGCGATCATGCGGAACGCGAGTGAGCATTCCGTCGACGAACGAGCGATACCAACTGCTTGCCCTGATCCAACAGAATATCTCGGCGGTAAAAGGCGGTACCGACCCACAGCGGCGGGGCAATAATTTTTGATCGTGCTTTTAGGCGAATAGGGTGCCGGCAACATAAATTGCTCGAGAACGACTATACCCGAACGCACCAATGTGAGTGCGGATCAAAGCAAAAGGGAATTTATGGGATGCTGAGGCTTGAAGGCAAAGTCGCCATTATTACCGGCGCCGCACAAGGCATGGGCGAGGCTCACGCCCGGCGCTTCGTTGCAGAAGGCGCGAAAGTCGTCCTGACCGATCTTAACGAAAAAGGCGGACAAGCGCTCGCCGATGGACTTGGCGAAAATGCCCTGTTCGTGCGCCACGACGTGAGCGTCGAGGACGAGTGGAAGCGCGTCGTCGAAACCGCCGAATGCAAGTTTGGATCGGTGAACATTCTAGTCAACAATGCCGGGATCATCGGACCGCTGGCCGATGCAGAAGCCCTGTCCTTGAGCGACTACAACTTTGTATGCTCGGTCAACCAGACCAGCGTGATGCTAGGCATGAAAGCGGTCATCCCATCGATGCTTGCGTCGGGTGGCGGGTCAATCGTAAACGTTTCATCCATCTCTGGGATCGTCGCCATCGTCGGCACTCCCAACCTTGCATATGCGGCAAGCAAGTTCGCGATACGCGGCATGACCAAGCAAGTTGCGGTCGAATATGGAATGAAGGGTATCAGGGTCAATTCTGTCCACCCCGGATACATCCGCACCCCGATGATGGTGGCGGCCACAGACGAGGATGGCGGAGGGGCGGCGGCAGCGATCCCCTTGGGGCGCTTCGGCGAACCAGAGGAAGTTGCCAATCTGGTAGTGTTCCTGGCGTCGGATGAGAGTTCCTTCATTACCGCAACCGAACACATCATTGACGGCGGCATGACAGCCATTTGACGATTACGAAGCGTTTGGCGTGAAGGTCGGGCAAGAAGTCTGGGTCAAGTAGTGACGTTTTGGCTTGGCGACTTCGCCCAGTCGTAAATTGAAAGCAGTGAAATAACATGGCTCCGAAGCCCATTTGTGATCCCGAACTGACGAAATTCGTTGAACGATTTCCTCAGCTTGATCTTACCGATGCCAGCATCGGCGGGGTCCGCGAACTGATGAGCACCGACCCGAAAATGTTCGACGTCAGGCTTGATCCCGAGGTGGTACTCATTTCGGCAGAGCAACCGCTGAGCCTGTTCGTTTATAATCCACCCTCACCCAACCGGTCGCGCCCGGCAATCATCCACCTACACGGCGGCGGTCTGGTCATGGGTTCGGCGGAGATGAGCCGGACGAACATGCCCGCCATTGCGTTCGACCATGACGCGGTCGTGGTGTCAGTGGATTATCGGCTGGCACCGGAGCACCCCTTCCCAGCCGCGCTTGATGATACGCTGGCGGCACTACAATGGCTGATTGCGAACAGCGAAGAGCTGGGCGTCGATGTGTCACGAGTTTTCGTGATGGGCGAAAGCGCAGGCGGCGGTATTGCAGCGGCTCTTTGCCTAAGGCTTCGCGATGAAGGAGCGGATCTGCTGGCCGGGCAAATCCTCATCTACCCCATGCTCGATTATCGCACCGGTGGCCCAACATGTGCAGCATCGATCCCGCCAGACGACGAATATATCTGGACGCGGGCGAACAACCGGTATGGCTGGACATCGTATCGCGGCAATTTTGCAGTTGCCAACGAACGGGCGGGCTGGTTTTCACCGGCCCTGGCAAAATCATGCGAGGCGCTGCCCCCAGCCTTCCTTGCTGTCGGATCGATCGATCTCTTTCGTGACGAAGCGATGGAGTATGCAAGGCGGCTTGCCGCCAGCGGGGTATCGACCGAACTACACGTCATGCCCGATGGCGTTCACGGCTTTGACGTGGCTTGCAAAGCAGCGATATCGATCCGGTTTAGCCAGATCCTCAACGCTGCGCTCAGCCAGATGATGAACGCAACGCCGCCGCCGACTGGCGCCTGAAACGAGGTAGCAGCCTAGGAAGGGGGGCAACCGCTGCCGCCCCCCTGTTTTACAAGACTTCGAAAAGCCCCGCAGCGCCCATGCCTCCGCCAACGCACATCGTGACGACCACGTGCTTCGCGCCCCGGCGCTTGCCTTCGATCAAGGCATGACCGACCATGCGCGAACCTGACATGCCATAGGGGTGGCCGATCGAAATCGCCCCTCCGTTCACGTTCATAAGTTCATTCGGAATGCCAAGCCGGTCACGGCAATAGATGACTTGAACTGCAAACGCCTCGTTGAGCTCCCACAGGCCAATATCGTTAATCGACAGGTCAAATCGGCTAAGCAACTTGGGCACTGCAAAGACCGGGCCGATACCCATTTCATCGGGATCGGTGCCCGCAACAGCCATGCCCATATAGCGGCCGATCGGCTCAAGCCCCCGCTTGGCGGCAAGCGCGCCTTCCATCACAACGCATGCCGATGCGCCGTCGGAAAGCTGGCTGGCGTTGCCGGCGGTAATCACCTTATTCTCGCCCAGCACGGGAGACAGGCTGCTCAGGTTTTCCAGTGTCGTTCCGGGCCGGTTGCCCTCGTCCTTGGTCAGCGTGACTTCCTTCGCGCTGACTTCACCCGTTTCCTTGTTCGTGACCTGCATTGTGGCCGTTACAGGCACGATTTCGTCATCAAAAGCGCCGGCGGCCTGTGCGGCCGCTGTGCGTTCCTGCGATTGCAGCGCGTATTCGTCCTGTACCTCGCGCGAGATTCCGTAACGTGCGGCGACGACTTCGGCTGTCTGCAGCATGGGCATGTAAGCGAGCGGCATCATCGCAACCAGCTCGGGATCTGGCGTGACGCGAAGATCCTTGGTCTGCACCATCGACACAGATTCAACGCCGCCGGCAATACAGATATCCATCCCGTCGTTGACGACCTGATTCGCCGCAATCGAAATGGCCATCAGGCCGGACGCGCATTGCCGGTCGATCGATTGGCCGGGCACGGATGTCGGCAGTCCGGCGCGCAACGCAGCGTTGCGGCCAATGGTATACTGGGAACCCTGTTGCAGGGCCGATCCCATGATGACATCTTCGACCATTGCGCCGTCAATGCCACTGCGTTCAAGCGCGGCGCGGATCGGTTCGACAGCCAGCGTGGGCGAGTGAGTTGCGTTGAACGCACCGCGAAAGGCACGTCCGATCGGGGTTCTGGCGGTTGAGACAATTAATGCTTCGCGCATGGGACATCCTCTTTATCGTTGCCGCCCGTTCGACCGAGCGGTTCAGTTGTGTCCAGCCGACGCAAGTTTGGGTCTGCTGGCAGTGTTTATGCGATCCTCAGCCCGCAGTTCAGTATTGATTCTCAAGCCCCGCTATGAATATTTCGGCGTAAGTACTGCCGATCTCGGTGGCGCTCACCTCGCAGTTACCGGGGCGGTACCAACGGTGGGTCCAGCCAACGATCCCGAAAAGACCGTAGGCAATGACCCTCGGTGACCCGACCTTGCGCAAGGTACCATCGGCCAAGCCCTGCTCCACGATGTCGATGACCGCATCGGTGGTTTGTTGGTTCAGCTGCCGCATACGCTTCGACCATGCAGTTCGCTTGTCGCTGACGTGGCTGAGATTTTCTCGAATATAGATGTAGAAAAACGGATAGTGTTCGTCGTATGACTGCATCAACTGCACCATCAAATCGCGCAACTTGCGTGCTGGCTTGAGCTTGCTGTCACGGATCGCCGTGCACATTTTCAGGTTCTTTTCGACGATGCTGCCAACGACGTCATCGAACAGGTCTTCCTTGGACGAAAAGTAGTAATAAAGCGTCGCACGATCGACGCCGATTTCGCGCGCGACCGCAGACATGCTGGCCCGTTCAAAACCTTCGCGATTGAATACTTTGCCAGCGGCCTCAACGATCGACTGACGTTTCGCATCGTATTTCGCAGGTCTGGTTTCTTCATCGCGGTTGGCAGAGCGTCTCGCTCCGATCCCGCTCGTCGGCTTTGTCACTATATCTCCAGGCATCGAAAGAAGGTCAGGGGACATACCTATAGCCAATCCGGTCAAAGGGACAAATGCCAAGCCCACCAAATCAGGGTTCGACATTACTTTCCATATCGACACACGCGCTGAAGATCAATCGTAATTAAACATCTATGTTGAACGAACGACAGGTTACTAGCTTGGCCGTCCCTCGGTGCAGAAACGAATCGATCTCGCATGCGTTTTTTCAGAAATTTGAGCGGATGCACCACAGTTGCAGACCGACATTCGTCATATATTCGTGCTATATCATATAGTTCATCCGCATTCTCCCGATTGTAGTCTGCATCACCCAAGCGATCACGGCGCTTAAGCCCATGGCTCACTTCGCGGATTCTGGCGAACTCGCCCCCTGACCGAAAACTCGCAGTTTCGAGCCAATAACGGCTCGGTCTTGTATTTTTTTCAATACATGTGTTGACAAACTTATCCGTTGGGCGGAGTTTAAAGCTCATAAGACGAGTGGTGGCGACAATCAGATTAAGCCGCACATCACCGCGTCAACAATCAGGCAAGCAGGCGAATTTCATCAGCCTGCAGCTGGTGGAGGATGATGATGGCTTCGCAATTCAAGACGATGATGTGGTCAGTGCCGATCCTGGCCGCGCTGCAATGCTCCACCGCGATGGCGCAGACCGTCGCGGCCGCAGCTGACGGCGATACCGTTAGTGCTGCCGACCAGACGGGCAGCGCCATGGGCGAGATCGTGGTCACGGCCCAGCGGCGCGAAGGCTCCCTAGCCCGTACCCCGGTGGCGGTCTCGGTGCTGAGCCAAGACACGCTTGCTGAACAGGCCATCGTTAGCGAGGCGGACCTCCAGACCGCCATCCCCGGCCTTACTGTCAAGGCGGGGCAGAGCGACAATCAGCTTAACTATTCCTTGCGCGGCCAATCGGTGGATTCGTTCAGCTTCTCGCGGCCCAGCGTGCTGCCATATGTCAACGAAGTGCAGGTCGGTGGCGCAAGCTCGACCGCGTTCTACGATCTTCAGTCGATCCAGGTTCTGAAGGGACCGCAGGGGACTTTGTTCGGGCGGAACTCCACCGGCGGTGCCGTGCTGTTCACGACGGCGAAGCCCGATGACGATTTAGGCGGCTATGTCAGCCTGCGCGGCGGCAATTACAGCCATGTTCAGGCCGAAGGCGCCATCAATGTGCCCTTGGTCGAAGATACTGTTCTGCTGCGCGTGGCCGGCTTCTTCCAGCGTCGTGACGGGTATCAGCGCAATCTGTTCGACGGCGGCCGTCTTGGCGATGTCAAGAAAGAGAACGTCCGCGGCAGCCTGACTATCAAGCCTTCACTTTCGTTTACCAACGACCTGATGGTCGAATACGGCCATTCTGGCGGCGATAACCTGTCGAGTGTCATCTATAACATTCTGCCACGCGGCGCAGGCGGCGCATTTGTTCCAAACAACATCCTTTACAGCCCCGACATCGATTCCCTTTTCGGCCCTGGCGTGTTTGCCGCCTTTCTTGCCGCGCACCCGGGCGCCGATCCCGAAGGCATCGTGGCCTTTGCTGCAAAACAGCAGGCCCGCGGGCCCTATATCGTCGATGTCGATGCACCCAACTTCCACCGCTCCAAATCTTTGACAGTCACCAACACGAGCACTTTGGAAATCGGCCCGAACACCAGCATCAAGAACATTGTCGGCTACGTTCGGCAAAAGGCCTTTGACGCTTCCGAGTTCGATGGGACATCATTCCCCGCTGACAGCAATGGCGCCGATGGCCGCGGCGGCACCCTCAAGCAGTTTTCCGAGGAACTGCAGATCCTGGGCGACACGTTCGGCAACACGCTGACCTACGTCGCCGGTCTCTATTATTCTGACGAAACGCTCGACAACCGCTCGCTTAGCGTGATCCTCGATCTCACTCCCATAGCGCCCCCGATCAACCAGATCAACGATGCCCGGATCGATAACACGTCGTATGCGGTTTACGCGCAGGGCACGCTCGATCTTAGCGACATGATCAACGAAGGGCTCGGCATCACGCTGGGTGGACGCTATTCGTCCGAAAAGGTGACGATCACGCACCAGAATGACGACATCTACCTGACCAACCCCAACCCCGCGTTCGTCAATCCGCTCTCGGAAACCTTCAAGAAGTTCAGCTGGCATGTCGGGCTAGAACAACAGGTCAACCCCAGCCTCCTGCTGTATGCGGTGAGCCGCAGAAGCTTCCGCAGCGGCGGCTTCAACTTCTTCGCCCCGCCGCTTCCCGGTGTCGGCAATGAAGGTGGCGCAGGTTACAGCCCGGAAACGGCGCTCGATGTGGAACTGGGCCTGAAATATCAGGGCGAAATCGGCACCACTCCAGTCCGCTTCAACCTTGCCGCATACAACATGTGGATCGATGATATTCAGCGTTCGAACTACGTCGAAATCTTTGGCAGTCTTGCCGGGATTACCGTCAATGTTCCCAAGGCCGAAGTCACCGGCATCGAAGTCGACGGGGTGATTAGCCCGACTTCGTGGCTGAACATCGGCGGCAACGTGAACTATACCGACGCCCGGTTCACCAGCAATATCGTCTCGGTTCTCGGCAATCCGGCAGTCGCGTTCGACACTTACCCCGACACGCCCGAATGGTCGGGCGTAGCCTTTGCCGAAATCAAGGCGCCGGTCAGTTCGAACCTTACCGCCACGCTGCACGGCGATGTCTACGCCCAGACGTCGACATACTTCAGTTCGACCGGCAACACGCTAAATCCCGGCACCAAGATCCCCGGTTACACGCTCGTCAACTTTCGCGCCGGAATCGAAGACGATGTGGCGGGATGGTCTCTCACCGCGAACCTGAAAAATGCTTTCGACAGGACGTATTACGTCGGGGGCATCGGCTTCCTTAGCCTGCTGGCGGTCAACACCGTCATCCCGGGCGCTCCGCGCACATTCCTGCTCGAAGCACGCAAGAAGTTCTGAGGTCTGACACAACGTTAAGATCGATTTTCAACGCTGGGCCCCGACCAAAGGCCGAAAGGCGGAGGATGCAAAATGACGAATGTTTTGATCAATGCGCGCCCAAGTCCGTTCGGCCGTAAAGTCGCGATCGCGATGCTTGAAAAGGGCATCGATTTCACGGTCAGCTACGATGTCCCGTGGGCGGAGGATACTTGCACTGCTCAGCATAATCCGCTGGAACAATTGCCGATCCTGATCACCGACAATGGTGAGACGATCTACGATTCAGCGTACATCCTGACCTGGTTGGAAGCACGTTACCCCGAAACCCCGCTGCTTCCCGCTGACATCAATGACGTGCTGGCAGCCAAAAAGCGCCAATTGCTCGGCGAACGGCTGATGGAAGCGGCACAGAGCCTGATCCTTGAGCGCCAGCGGCCGCAACCCAGCATGGCCTGGGTGGAGCGGCAGACCCGCAAAGTCGTTGGTGCCCTGTGCGCGCTCGACGAAATGTACGCCGACCGTCAGGCACCAGCCGACGACCGGCCCATCGATCATGGCGACATCGCGGTGGCGACAACATTGCTGTTGTTCGAATTCGCCGTCGCTTCTGGCTTGAGCGAGGCCATCGACGCTCTCGTCTGGCGGGCGCGGCTCCCATCTTTGACGAGCTTCGTAGAGGCCATCGAGCGGCGCCCTTCGTTTGTCGCGACGGGTCCGGCCCATATGGATGTCGATCTAAAAGCGGCGATGAACTGACCGCCGAACAACTAAAATAATAGCGAGAGGATTTTCACCCATGTCAGCAAAAATGAGATTCGGCGCATTTGTGGGCCCGCATCACCCGCTCAACGAGAATCCGACGCTCGCCATGGAGCGCGATCTGGAACTCGCGGAAATTCTCGAGAAATACGATTATGATGAGGTCTGGTACGGCGAGCACCATTCCGCCGGTTGGGAAACTATTGCAAGTCCCGAACTGATGATCGCCGCTGCAGCAGAACGCACGAAGCGGATCATGCTGGGTTCGGCCGTCAGTTCCTTACCCTATCACCATCCGCTGATGCTGGCCGAACGCTTTAGTCAGCTCGATCACATGACACGCGGCCGTGCAATGATCGGCATGGGCCCTGGCTCGCTCGCCTCCGACGCTGAAATGATGGGCATTGATGTCGCCAAGCAGCGCGACATGATGGACGATGGTATCGACGTCATGGTCAAACTGCTGCGCGGCGAAACCGTGACGGCGAAGACCGACTGGTTCACGCTCAACAACGCGCGCATCCATATGCGGCCCTACACCCGCCCGCGCATCGAAATGGTCGCAGCTAGCACGGTTTCGCCGACCGGCGCGCGCGCCAGCGGCCGCAATGGCATCGGGATGTTGTCGTTCGGCGCCACTTCCAGCGCCGCCTTCGATGCGCTTGCCGCGAACTGGCACATCGCAGAAGAGGTTGCGGAAGCCAATGGCCAGAAGGTCGATCGCTCCAAATGGCGGCTCGTCGCGCCGATGCACATTGCAGAGACGCGGGAACAGGCGAAAAAGGACGTCGAATTCGGCATCGACGGCTGGGCTGATTATCTACGCAATGTAGCCGCTCTGCCTATCGTACCTGGCGGCGGAGATGTCATCGACGCCCTGCTCAGCTCTAATATGGCGGTGATCGGCACGCCTGACGACGCAATCGCCCAAATCCGGCGTTTGCAGGAACAATCCGGCGGCTTCGGCACCCTTCTGCTCTTTGGCCACAACTGGGCCAACTGGGAAAGCACGAAGCGATCTTACGAAATGTTCGCCCGCTATGTGATGCCGGAAATCGACGAGATGCCTGACAATCGCAAGATCTCATGCGACGAGTGCCGTGCAAGCCGGCCAGAACTCGCGGGCAAGATCGCTGCCGCAATTCAGGATCGGATTCAGCGGCACATCGACGAACGCGGCGAAAAGGATATCGCCCCCGAACTCATCGCCGCACTTCCCAAGAAGGGAGAGTCCTGACCGCAGGCGCGGTGGACGGACGTTCAGATACGCAAGAGGTAATATCGGTGACTGCATCAGAAAATCTGGATCAGGGAGAGCGTGCATGGCTTGGCGAGGCGGTAAAGCTCGCCAATATCCCGACGCTGGCCGCTATGCTGATCCAGATGACGGGCGATCTCAAGTGGATCGAGGGACGCTTCGTCCCAACCCGTACGCGCGGACTGGACGACAATGACGACGGCGGCTTGCCGGACGCGGTCCAGGATGAAATTCGGGCCGCTGCGCTTAACGAACTGCGCGCGTGGTTCGCGGGCAAGCAGCCGGCTATTCCCAATCCCGATGATGCCTTGTTGCTCCGCATCATGAGCGTATCCTTGGGCGAGCAGATTCCGGCCGAATATGCCCCGCTTGTCCGTAATGAATTGCAGTTGCCCGATCCGGCTGGTGCGGATCAGCCCTTTCCTGCGTCGCCGCCCGGCTTTCGCGCACTTATCGTTGGCGCAGGCATTTCGGGCATCTGCGCGGCGGCCAAGTTCGAGGAAGCGGGCATCGATTACGTGATTGTCGAACGCGGATCTGCAATGGGAGGCGTCTGGCAGGACAATCGCTATCCCGGCGCCGCCTGTGACGTGCCCAGCTACCTCTATTCGTTTTCTTTCGCCTCCTATCCCTGGTCACGCTATTTCGCGGACAGCCGCGAAATCCACCGGTACCTCGAAAAAGTCGCCAGCGATCTTGATATCATTCGCCATGTACGTTTCGGGGTTAATGTCCGGGAGGTGCGTTATGACGAGGCACGCCGAATGTGGGATGCCGACGTTATGAACGAAGCTGGCGAGGCCGAGACGCTGACCGCGTCAATTGTTGTCAGTGCGGTCGGTGCCTTCAACAAACCGCGCATACCCAATTTGCCGGGTCTCGAATCCTTCGAGGGCCCCAGCGTGCACACCGCGCAATACCCAGACGCAGGCCTCGACCTTGCGGGCAAGCATGTCGTGCTCATCGGCAGCGGGGCAAGCGCCATGCAGGTCGCACCGGCAATTGCCGACGAGGTAGCCACGCTTACCATAGTTCAGCGCACAGCTCAGTGGGCCGCGCCCCATCCCAAGTTCAAGGTCGAGGTTCCCGAGCCGGTACAGAAGTTGCTTGAAGAAGTTCCTGTCTATCGCCTGTGGTATCGCCTTCGGCTGAGTTGGGCATTCAACGACAAGCTCTACGAAGCGTTGCAGAACGATCCTGCCTATGCCGAAGATCCGCTCGCCATCAATCCAATCAACGATGCGCATCGGCGCGGACTGACTTCGTATATCGAGTCGGAACTGGGCGATTCACCGCATTTGTTGCCCCAGGTCCTGCCGGATTACCCGCCATTTGCAAAACGAATGCTGCTGGACAATGGATGGTTTCGGTCGCTGACAAAACCCAATGTTCGGCTTGTCACAGGATCGGTCAGCTCGGTCGCCGAACACAGCATCACTACCGATGGTGGCGAGACTATCGATGCCGACGTGCTCATCTGGGCGACCGGGTTCGATGTTGTCAACTGGCTGATACCGATGCGCGTAAAAGGCATTGGCGGGCGTGACATTCACGATGATTGGGAAGGCGACAACGCACGCGCCTATCTGGGCACGGTAGTTCCAGGCTACCCTAATTTCTTTCTGTTCTATGGTCCGAATACCCAATTCGGTCACGGCGGCAGCCTAATTACCGTGCTGGAACGACAAGTGCATTATCTGATGTCCCTGCTTGGTCAGATGTTCGCTGAAGGGATCGACTCCGTCGATGTGCGGAACGACCGATACGAAGAATACAACGCGATGATCGACTCGCGCCATGCCGACATGGTGTGGACCTCCACAGGGGTGAAAACCTATTTCCACAATTCCAAGGGCCGGGTCATCGTCAATAACCCGTTCCGGATCTTGGAAGTCTGGAAGATGACCGAGCACGCCAACCTCGACGATTTCGAGATCGTCCACCATGCCACGGCGGAGCAATGATCCGATGAGCGCAAACGTCCTTATCGAAAAGATCGGTCACACGCTGGTTATTACGATCAACCGTCCGGCGCAACGCAACGCGGTCAACCGCGCAGTGTCGATGGCCATTGCCGACGCCCTTGATCGCCTCGACAGCGAGGATGATCTGCGCGTCGGGATTTTGACCGGCGCCAGTGGCAATTTTTGTTCCGGAATGGACTTGCGCGCCTTTGTCGAAGGCGAGCGGCCCGAGCTGGAAGGGCGCGGCTTTGGTGGTTTGACGGAGGCCCCTCCCCGCAAGCCGTTAATCGCCGCAGTGGAAGGGTATGCGCTCGCGGGGGGATGCGAGCTCGCCCTCGCCTGCGACCTCATCGTGGCAGCCGATGACGCAACCTTCGGCCTACCCGAAGTATGCCGCGGTCTCGTCGCCGGTTCCGGGGGTCTGATCCGTATGGCTCGGAAGGTTCCTCCCGCGATCGCGCTCGAATATGCCCTGACCGGAAACCGGATGGCGGCCCCGATTGCCCAACAGTGGGGCATGATCAACCGGCTGGTTCCTTCGGGTCAAGCCCTGACCGAAGCGCTTGCGCTGGCGAGCGAGATCGCGGCGAATGCGCCCCTGTCCGTGATGATGAGCAAGCGCATTGTAGAAGAGAGCGGCGCTTGGGCTCCCGCAGAAATCTGGGACTGTCAACGCCCCTTGGTGGATTCTGTGCTCGCGTCGGACGACGCGCAAGAAGGAGCCCGCGCCTTTACCGAGAAGCGGGATCCCGTCTGGAGTGGTCGATGAACGCGTCGCAAACAACTTGGAGCACCGCGGTCCTTGGCGGTGGCACGATGGGCGTTGGCATAGTCTACGTCTGTGCGCAGGCCGGAGGGCAAGTCTGGCTCGTCGAACCCGACGACGCGCGAGCCAAGGCGGTGAAACACGAAATTGGCGATGCAGTTGCCTCGGCCATAAATCGCGGCAAAATGACCGAACCGGACGCAGATGAGCTTCCCCGCCGTATTACCCGGCTCAAGACCGTCGATGACATTCCTGAAAATCTTGACCTAGTGATCGAGACCGTGCCGGAACGCCTGGCAATCAAGAAGGATGTTCTTGCCCGCGCGGCGGCGCGCAAACCGCACCTCTTGGCCACAAATACCAGCGCAATTTCGATTGACCTGTTAGCCGCTGACCTTCCGGAGCCGGCGAAATTTCTAGGCATGCATTTCTTCAATCCCGTTTGGTCAATCAAACTGCTCGAAATCGTGCGCGGAGCCGCCACATCCGATCATGCTATTGAACAGGCGCGCACATTCGCCCGCTGGATTGGCAAGGAATCGCTGACCGTCAGCGACGTCCCGGGCTTTGCGACCAGCCGTCTCGACCTGATTGCGTCGCTTGAGGCGATGCGGATGGTCGAAAGCGGCGTCGCAAGTGCGGAAGATATCGATAGAGCGGCAGTGGTCGCCTATCGCCATCCCGTAGGCCCGCTGCGGCTTTCCGACATTGTCGGCCTCGATGTCCGGCTTGATATCGCGCGTACGCTCGAAGCGGCGCACGGGTCGCGCTTTGCGCCGCCCGCCATTCTCGAACGCATGGTCGCCGAGGGCAAACTCGGTGCGAAGTCCGGCGAAGGTTTCTTCGCCTGGACCGACTGAATAAATCTAGGAAGGATTCCACGTGTCCGGCGAACCCATGTTCTTTTCAAATCTGGTCGACACGGCCGATCATCATGCCGACTTGCGCGAAAGCGTCGGCAGGTTGGTCGGTGAATTCGGGCGCAAGTATTTTCAGGAATGCGTGGCCAAGGGCGAACAGCCCGATGCGCTCTGGAAAAAGCTGGGTGAGGCAGGTTTCCTGGGCGTCCACATTCCCGAAGAATATGGCGGCAGCGGCGGCGGCATGGCCGAATTCAATATCGTCATCGAAGAATGCGCGGCGCAAGGTTGCCCGATGCTCTACCTGGTTATCACATCGATCTGCGCCCCGATCATCGCCACATATGGCAGCGACGAATTGAAGGACAAATGGTTGCCCGGCATTGCCGACGGCAGCCGCAAGATGGCCTTTGCCATTACCGAACCCAATGCCGGATCGAACACCCACAAGGTGACGACAACCGCGCGGCGCGAAGGCAACGGCTGGGTATTGAACGGCGCGAAATACTGGACTTCCGGCATTGACGAGGCAGAGTCGGTGCTAGTGGTGGCGCGCGATGCGGAACTGGCGGAATCGACCGGAAAATCGGCGCTCTCGCTGTTCGTTCTGCCCACCAACACGCCGGGAATCACCATGCAAAAAATCGAGGCTGCGGTACAGTCGCCCGAGAACCAGTTTTCGGTGTTTTTCGATGACGTAAAAATGGATGCCGATGCCTTGGTCGGCGAACCCGGACAGGGATTGCGGCAGGTTTTCGCCGGATTGAACCCCGAACGCATATCGGCCGCTGCGATCAACAACGGTATTTCCCGCTTCGCGCTATCCAAGGGCTCCGCCTATGCGCAGGACCGCACAGTGTGGAGCCAGCCGATCGGTGCGCATCAGGGCGTCGCCCATCCGCTGGCCGAAGCCTATATCGAAGTTCAGGCCGCTCGCCTGTTGAATGCCCGTGCAGCGCAGCTTTACGATGCGGGCGAGGACGCGGCCGAGGCTGCCAACATGGCCAAGTTCCTTGCTGCCGAAACATCGCTGAAGGCGCTCGACCAGGCAATTCAGGTTCATGGCGGCAACGGGCTGTCGCTTGAATATGGACTTGCCGACCTGTGGTTCATCGCTCGCCTTCACAAGACAGCGCCCGTCAGCCGAGAAATGATCCTGAACTATGTCGCGCAGCACAGTCTGCATCTCGCCAAGAGCTATTGACGATGAACTCGCCGCACCTCGATTTCGACGCGCGGTTCCCGCTTGAACTGCTGGGTCAGTTTGCGAAGAAGACGCCCGAGGCTCCGTGTCTGACATTTTATGAGGAAACGTTCAGTTTCGCCCAGCTTGACGCGGCCAGCGATCGACTCGCCGCCGCGCTTGCCGACCGATCGGTGAAAGCCGGCGATCGGGTCGCGATTCTCGCGCCTTCCTCTCCGGCGTTTTACGAACTGTTTTTCGCCTGCGGAAAGATCGGAGCTATCATGACCCCGATCAACGCACGACTGTCGGCCCGGGAAGTTGCGGCAATCCTGGCCGACAGCAAACCTGTTCTGATGCTGATCGACAGCGCTTTGATGCCGCTGCTTGGCGATGCGGCCGATACACCGGACCTCGTCCTGCTCGACAGCAGTTACAGGGCTTGGCGTGATGCGGCACGCGATATGCCCCCTCACCGCGATGCTTTGACCGATGACATCATCCTGCTGCTTTACACCTCCGGCACCACGGGTAAGGCAAAGGGCGTTCCGATAAGCCAGCGCAATATGCTGTCTGTTGACCGCACTGCGTCGAAGATGTGGGGATTTTCCGATCACAGCGTGAATCTGGTGGCCATGCCGCTCTTTCATATCGGGGGAATGGGATACGGGCTCATGGCGCTCAGCCAGGGCGGTCATTCGATCCTGCTTGATACGCTGGAACCCGATGCCGTCATTTCGGCCATGCGCCGCTACGCCGTGACTCACGCCTTCTTCGTTCCAGCGGTGATCCAGCGGCTGGTTGAGCATGTCGAGCACGGCGGCCACTCTGTCGCCAGCCTGCAACGGCTGATCTACGGCGCATCTCCAATCTCGGAAAATCTGCTTTTGAGAGCGATAGCTGCGTTCAGCTGCGCCTTTAATCATGCCTACGGCATGACGGAAACGGCAGGGACCGTGATCACATTGGCCCCAGAAGATCACGACCCGGGCGGGCCTCGCGCAGCTCGGCTACGTTCATGCGGACGGGCCATGCCCTGGGCGGAAATCGTACTGGTCGATCCTGCCACCGGTCACCCGGTCTCAGTGGGCGAAGTCGGCGAAATCCGTGTGCGCGGCGACATGACAACGAACGGTTATTGGCAGAAGCCAGATGAGACGGACGCGGCGATCACCCATGACGGATGGTTCTGCACAGGCGATGCTGCCCTTCAGGATGCCGATGGCTATTTCTACATTCACGACCGTTACAAGGACATGATCATCTCTGGCGGAGAGAACGTTTACCCCGCCGAAGTCGAGAACGCACTGGCCGATCATCCCGCGATTGCCGAAGTGGCCGTCATCGGCGTGCCCCATGCGAAGTGGGGAGAGACCCCGCGCGCCTATGTTGTCGCCAGTGTCGGTGCCGACATCGACGAAGCGACCGCCATCGCCTTCGCGCGTGAACAGCTGGCTCATTACAAATGCCCAACGTCAGTCGCGATCGTCGACGCTCTGCCGCGAAATGCGTCGGGAAAAGTCTTGAAACAGGAATTGCGAGCGATGGCCGACAGGGAAGCCCGGATATGATCGAAGGCATCAGCGAACAGGCTCGCGTTCTGCGCGGCTTTGCCACCGATTTCCTTACTTCACATGACGTGGCTGAAGTAGAACGGATCATGGATCCAGACTACAGCCTGTCCATTAGCGGCCACCTTTTTCAGGGCCGCGACCACGATTACCTGCCCGCGACCCGCGCACAGCTCGAACAGTTTCCCGGGCTTGTGGTCACTGTGCACGATACACTGATATGCGAAGATGCCGTCGCGATGCGGTTTACTGAGCACGGCGTCTCGATCAGGAATGCCGGCCGTGCGGCATCCTGGGGCGGCATCTCTCTGTTCGAGTTGAAGGACGGGCGTTTGCGGCACGGCTGGGCTGAAGAGGATTACTTCGCGCGCAAGGTCCAACTGGCCAGCGGACAGGTCAATCCAATCGAAGCGCCAGCGCCGGCCCCTTGGGACCAGCCGTGCCATGCCGCCGATCCAGAGGCGGAGGAAATCGTCAGGCGATGGCTCAAATCACTGACTTTTCTTGACGATCCCGGCGTGGTGGAAATCGGCGTAGGCAATCCCGGATGCCGGTCTGTCATCGGGCCTGCGGCAATAGATATCGACACGATTTTCGCGGGCGGCGGCAGGGCGGCGTTTCATTGCGGGATCATCGGTCAATACATGGGCGGGTTCGAAGGGGTCGGTGATGACCGCATCGGTTCGGAAATGGTCTTGCCCGTGGCAGGCATGGTGACTCTCACCGACGGCGTAGTCAGTGCCGCGCATATTTGCGCCGACAGGCTTGGCGCATCGCGATCGCTAACGTCTTTCAAGAAAGGCTGAACCATGGCGAAAGTCATCATTACTTGCGCTGTGACTGGCGGCGCACACACTCCTACAATGTCCGACGCACTGCCGATCACGCCCGAGGAAATCTCTAGCCAGTCGCTCGATGCGGTAGCGGCCGGTTCGGCGATCCTGCACCTTCACGCACGCAACCCCGAAACCGGCGAACCAACCGGCGATCCCGATGTCTATTCGCGCTTTCTATCCGTCATTCGCCAACGCACGGATGCAATCGTGAACATCACCACCGGCGGATCGGCAACTATGCCTCTCAAGGATCGCCTTGCGGCTGCGGCTCACTTCAAACCAGAAATGTGCTCGCTCAACATGGGTAGCATAAATTTCGCAATGTTCCCCGCAGCCAAGCGCGTCACTCAGTGGAAGCATTCGTGGGAAAAGCCCTATATCCTAGGGTCTGACGACTTCATCTTTCGCAACACTTTCCGCGACATCGAATACATCCTGCAAACGCTGGGCGATCAAGGAACGCGGTTCGAGCATGAATGCTATGATGTGGGCCATCTTTACAATCTTGCCCATTTCGTCGATCGGGGTTTGGTGAAGCCGCCGTTCTTCATTCAGATGATCTTCGGCATCCTTGGCGGAATTGGTCCAGACCTTGAGAATCTGACTTTCATGAAGGCCACAGCCGACCGCTTGTTTGGTAAGGATGCATTCCAGTGGTCGGTTCTGGCGGCTGGTCGTTTTCAGATGCCGTTTCTGACTCAGGCCGCGTTGATGGGCGGAAATGTGCGGGTCGGGCTGGAAGACAGCCTTTTCATCGAGCGAGGTGTCTTGGCCGCGTCGAATGCGCAACAAGTGCAGAAGATCGTGCGCATCCTGCACGAAATGGGGCACGAACCTGCTTCGCCAGCCGAAGCGCGAGAGATCCTCGGCCTGAAGGGTGCTGACCGGGTGGAGTTTTGAAGATGGCGCGCAAATTCGTCGACCTGTCGATCTATCTCGAAAACGACGTCATTTCCGATCCCCCGGCCTATCGACCGAAGATCGAGTACATCGATCATGAAATGTCCGTTTCGCAGGTTCGACGCTTTTTCCCCGGCTTGCAGAAGAAAGATCTTCCCGATGGCGAGGCGTGGGCGATCGAGAAGGTCGAATTGATCACGCATAACGGAACGCATCTCGACGCGCCCTGGCACTTTGCGTCAACGATGAACCAGGGCGAGCGCGCGATCACCATCGATGAAGTGCCGCTAGAATGGTGCTTTCAGCCGGGTGTCAAACTGGACTTCACCGGATTTGACGACGGATATATCATTACCGCCGCCGATGTGGAGGCGGAGCTTGCGCGGATCGAACACGAGCTGTCGCCGTTGGAAATCGTGATGATCAACACAAAGGCCGGCAAGCGATACGGCGCCGACGATTATGTCGATGCGGGATGCGGCATGGGGCGCGAAGCAACACTCTATCTTCTGGAACGCGGCGTGCGCTTGACTGGCACAGACGCATGGAGCTGGGACGCGCCATTTTCGCATACCGCACAAAGCTACGCCGAAACTGAAAACGCAGATCTGATCTGGGAGGGTCATAAAGCAGGCCGGGAAATCGGCTATTGCCATCTCGAGAAACTTCACAACCTCGAAGTGCTACCGGCGACAGGATTCACCGTATCGTGTTTTCCGGTCAAAATCCGCGCCGCGTCTGCAGGATGGACGCGTGCCGTGGCTATCTTCGACGACTGAAGCCTTCCCATCGATGCCGACAAGGGCTCATGCTTTTGACCGCACTCCGGTGTAGGGATCAGAAGTGAACAGCAGATCCAATATCAGTACCCGCAAGGGCATCAACCGGGGGAGGAAACAGTGAAAACGGTAAAGGACCGCATCGATCCAGAACTTGTCCCGGCTTATCCGGAGAAATCTGCCGAGGTTTTCGCGCTAATAACCAAGGACATAGGGGCAGCCCGCGCCGCAGGAAGAGAGCGATTGGACGATGTAAAGAGCGGCCAGTATCCATTCGGCGGGACCACCGAACTTCGAACCGTTCCGGGGCTTGATGCAGATCCCGAGGTGCCCATCGTCATCTACCGCGACCCGAAAGCGGTGAGCCCTGAAAGCGTGCTGGTCTGGCTGCACGGCGGCGGATATGTCTTGGGATCAGCTCATGACCCATGGGCCTTCCGATACACGCCACTAATGACGGTCGTGTCGGTGGAATATCGATTGGCTCCTGAGCACCGTTCACCATCGGCTCCGCGCGACGCGTGCGCAGTACTAGAGTGGCTTGCCGCAAACGCTAGCGAACTCGGACTGGACCGCAGTCGAATCGTCATCGGGGGGCCAAGCGGCGGGGGCGGCGTTGCGGCGGGGGCGGCGCTCCTCAATCGCGATCGGGGTGGACCTCCCCTCCGTTACCAATTACTAATATACCCGATGATCGACGACACCCATGAAACGGAATCGGGGCGTCTAGACTTGCCGCCCGGCCTTTGGACCCGGGAGGTTTCATTGGACGCTTGGTCAGTCTACACGGAAGAAACCGGTACGTCACGATATGCAGCGGCAGCCCGCGCCGAGAATGTGCAGGGCTTGCCACCGGCCTATATCATGACTGGCGATCTGGATCTGTTTCGGGATGAATGCATTCAGTATGCCAGCCGTTTGATGGCTGCGGGTGTACCAGTTGACCTTGCTGTTTTTCCAGGCGCCCCCCATGGCTTCGATCTACTTGCGCCGGATGCAGCCGTAAGCCGCCGCGCAATTGATCACCAGCTGAATGCGCTTCGCCAAGTTTTGATTTGAGGGGTGCTGTCAGTCCGACGCTAACCTCTCGCCACTTGGCGCAGAACGGCCCAAGCATTCACGCCCTCATGCCGCAAGATTCTGCCAGCCTTACCCTCAACCAGCACCATTCGCTAGCGGTGCAATTGCTTTCTGCGCGATTGAATTGTTGAAGGATTATCTCAAGTAGCGTCATGGGGATGCTCTCTCGAAGGGAAGACAAATGTGCATACAAGACGATCTCAAGCAGGGTCTGCGTCGGCTCGCCAAGGCGGTCGTCGTCATCACCTGTGAATTCGAGGAAACGCGCTATGCGATGGCGGCGACTGCAATCAGCGAACTGAGCATGGACCCACCGTCGCTTCTGGCCTGCATCAACAAGTCAGCCTCGATCGCTCGAGTGATTAAGGCCGGAGCGAACTTCGCGATCAATATCCTCCATGCCTCGCACGATGACATTTGCGGCGCATGCAGCGGTAAGGTGAAAGGGGAGGCGCGCTTTGCGGTAGGCGATTGGCAATTCGGCCAATTCGGCATGCCCATCCTTGCAGATGCTCAGGCTAGCTTCGAATGCCGGCAGGTTGAGCTTCACGAATATGGTACGCACTACTTGCTGATCGGCGAGGTCGTGGCGGTCCACATATCGGATCAGCCGGTTGAGCCGCTGGTCTATGCCGATGGTGGGTTCAACCGGCTAGAGTCCATCTCTTGATCGATCGTCGGATCTGTCGCCGTGGATCTTGAGCTTGCGGGGAAGGTGGGGTGATGTCAGAAGGATTGCACCGTGAGCTGCATAGGGGAGGCCATGGTCATGCCCCGTCCCAGAAAGCCCGCGTCGCCGTTCCGCTATATCCACTCCTCACCCGAAGTCATCCGCATGGCGGCGAGGCCCTGTCAAAGCAACTGCACCGCTAGCGGATGGTGCTGGTCGAGGGTAGGGCCGGGTTATGGCCCAACCTCGAAAATCCGCTTCGCCGTTCCGATATTTCCACTCCTCGCCGGAGGTGATCCGGCTCGTGGTCATGATGTATGTCCGGTTCCCGCTGAGCCTGCGGAACGTCGAGGATCTGTTGTTCGAGCGTGGTATTGATCTCTGCCATGAGACGGTGCGGCTTTGGTGGAACAGATTTGGTCCGCTGTTTGCAGCTGATATTCGCCGACAGCGGGTGAGCCGGATGCGGGGATTCCGCCACTGGAAATGGAACCTCGACGAGGTCTACGTAAAGATCAACGGAGAGATGTGTTATCTTTGGCGGGCCGTCGATCACGAGGGCGAGGTCCTGGAAAGCTATGTCACGAAGAAACGCGACAAAGCGGCGGCTTTGCGGTTCATGAAGAAGGCGCTGAAACGCCATGGTCCAACCGAGAAGATCGTTACCGATGGCCTCAAGTCCTATTCGGCTGCCATGCGCGCACTGGGCAACGAGCGCCGCCAGGAAGTTGGCCGCCACGCCAACAATCGCGCCGAAAATTCACACCTGCCCTTCCGACGAAGGGAGCGCGCGATGCTCCGGTTTCGGCGGATGAAATCGCTACAGAAGTTCGCCTCGGTCCACGCCTCGATCTCCAACCACTTCAACCAGGAACGTCACCTCGTCGACAGGGAAACATTCAAGGCAAGACGCTCGGCCGCGCTGGTCGAGTGGCAAAATCTTGCGGCATAACTGCGGAAAAACCTGAGCCGTCGTACGCCAAGTGGAGACGAGTTAGCGTCGGACTGACAGCACCGCCACCTAGTCTACCCTTTCCCGACATTGACCTGACAACCCTCTCAAAACGGCGCAGATCCGCGCCCATTGCGCGTGAACCCGTAGTGCAGAGGGCCCAGATCGGAGAAGTTTCAGGCGATTTCAGCCGGCTTTCTCCGCGACCCTGTCGGCCACTACGGGATTGCATTTCGGACCAATTCAGGCGTCAAGTCTCCCTGTTATTCCCGCAAAAACAGGGAATGTACTCGCAGCGCGTCACGTCCCGGCGCCGCATTTACCGAAGAGAATGAACCATTTGCATGCGCAAAGTCGCCTTCCTGTTTCCGAATAGCAGGGAGGGGCGGGCCAATAGCAGGCCCAGAACGCAGATCCTTCGTCAACGATTTCAATGACTTGTGACAAAATCGGGCTTGACAGCGCACTGGGCGATCTGCGAAAAGGCCCTCGCACCTGGCGACCCCGTCAGCCAGGAGCAGCAGCATCCAGGGTCAGTTCCAGGTCCGGAGGCAGCAGGAATGAAGCAGACGTCGTTTTCGGCGCATGCTCTCCGTTCCAGCTGCCGGGCTGGAGTTATACAATGCCCAGGACTGCCTCTGTTCGCAAGCGCACTCGCGTTCTTCTCGATACGTCCAGTGTGATCCCCTCCGTCGTTGCCCTGCCGAACGATCCGCATGACGCGCTCGCGCTTGCGGTGACCGACGTCGCATCCGACACCCTCAAGCCGCCGCCGCGCCGGTTGCGCAATAACGGCCCGCGCCAGATGAGCGCGATCCGCTCCTCGATCGCGAACTTCGGCTTTCTGAACCCGATCCTGATCGATGAGGAGAACCGCATCATCTGCGGCCACGCCCGTTGGCTGGCGGCGAAGGATCTGGGCCTTGCCACTGTCCCGGTGATCCGCGTCGATCACCTGACGGACGAGCAGAAGCGTGTCTACGCGATCGCCGAGAACCGCACTGGCGACCTCGGCGAATGGGATGAGGACGCGCTGCGGCTCGAGTTCAGCGAACTGCTCGATTTGACGCTCGATCTCGACCTCAGCATCGAGGTGTCGGGCTTTGCGAGGAGCGAGATCGACGACCTTCTGGTCAACAGTGAGGGCAGCGGCGGGACGGATGATGAGGAAAACCAGCCCGCGCCCGTCACGCGTCCGGGCGATCTTTGGCTGCTTGGCGATCACCGCCTGCTGTGCGGCGACGCTCTGGCAGAGGGAAGTTACACGATCCTGATGGGCGAGGACCGCGCGCAGATGGTGTTCTCGGATTCGCCTTATAATTTGCCGACCAGGGCCTTCTCGGGGAAGGGCAAGTCCCAGTTTCCTGACTTCGCGATGGCGGCCGGGGAGCTGAGTCCCGCGGAGTTCACGCAGTTCCTCACCAGAGCATTCGACCTGTCGGCCCGGTTCAGTCAGGACGGGGCGATCCACTTCCAGTGCATGGACTGGCGTCACCAGCGCGAGATGCTTGATGCAGGCGAGGCGGTCTACAGCGAACTGAAGAACCTCGTCGTCTGGGACAAGGGCAAGGGCGGCATGGGTTCCTTCTACCGCTCGCAGCACGAACTGGTTTACGTGTGGAAGGTCGGAGACGCCAAGCCCATCAACAACTTCGGGCTAGGTGACACGGGCCGGTACAGGACCAATGTCTGGGCCTACCGCGGCAACAATACGTTCCATGCCGGCCGCGACGAGGAACTGGCCGCGCACCCGACGGTCAAGCCGATGGCGCTGGTCGCCGATGCGATGCGCGATTGTTCGCACCGCGGCGGGATCGTGCTCGACTGCTTCGGTGGTTCGGGCACCACGCTGCTCGCGGCCGAGCATACCGGCAGGCGGGCCCGGCTCATCGAGATCGATCCCAAGTACTGCAATGCGATGATCGAACGCTGGCAGAAGATGACGGGCAGGGAAGCGGTGCTGGCGTCCACCGGTGAGACGTGGACCGAGGTTGCGCAGGCCCGCGGCGTCGATCTGGGTGATCGGTCGGCCGGTGGTCCGGAAGAAGAAGTCGAGCACGAAAGCATGACTTGTAAGAGCGATCCGGGGCGTGTCGATGATCGGGAGATCGTCGACATTGCCGCCAGCGAGCGGGAGGACGGCTGATGGCAAAGGCTCCTGCCCGCACGCGGACCCGCAAATCCGGTGCATCGACTTGCGGTAAAACGCCGGCTGCTTCCTCGCCTGTCGGTCCCGGCAACCCGCCCGTCTCCACGCGCTTCAAACCCGGCCAGTCCGGCAATCCGGCTGGCCGCCCGCCGAAAGAACGCAGCCTCCTCAAGCATGTCGAGAACGAACTCGATGCCGAGATGCGGATCAAGGTAGGCGAGGAGTTCCTGCGCCTCACCAAGCGCGAAGCGCTTGCCAAGCGCATGGTGAACTCGGCCCTGGAAGGTGATGCCAAGGCCATTGCCGCCTTGCTGCGGCTGCTGGGTACGGCCAGCGACAGCAACGAGAACGCGAGTGCCACCGTCCCGCTTGAGAGCGTGATGAACTTTCTCACCCGCCGGATGCCGACCGGGGAAGGAGACGCGGCATGACCGCGCTCGCCGAAGCGGTCGAACTGCCGGCCGACATCTGGGACGCCATGACCCGGCTGGACTTCCTGACCTTTGTCAGCCGGGTCATGGCCGAACTCGAACCGGGCACGGTCTACGAGGAAAACTGGCACCTCGAGGTCATCGCCGACAGGCTTCTGGCCGTGCAGGATGGCGCGAACCGGCGCCTCATCATCAACATGCCGCCACGCGCGATGAAGACGATCACCGTTTCCATCGCTTTTGCCGCGTGGATCCTCGGTCACGATCCGACCCGCCGGATCATGTGCGTCACCTACAGCAACGATGTCGCCAAGGCGCAGGCGACCCAGTTCGTGCGCATCGTGCGCAGCGGATGGTACCGCCGCTGTTTTCCCGAGTGCCGTCCGGCCGTGCCCAACCGGACGCTCGAATGGCAGACCACGAAAGGCGGCTATCGGCTTGCCACCTCGATCGAGGGCAGCGTGCTCGGACGCGGCGCCGACTACATCATCCTCGATGATCCCAACAAGGGGCAGGAGATCTTCTCGAAGGTCGCCCGTACCCGGGTGACGGATGCTTGGGACAACACGATCTCGACCCGGCTCAATCATCCGAAGGAAAGCGCGATCATCTGCGTCATGCAGCGGTTGCACGACGAGGATCTGGCGGGGCACCTGCTCGAACAGGAGAACTACGAACTGCTGTCGATCCCGGCGATCGCGACGCAGAAGGAGACCCGGGATCTGGGCAACGGTCGTAGCCATGTTCGCAGGAAGGGCGAGTTCATCCAGCCCACGCGCATGGGCAAGGCCGAACTCGACCGCCAGAAGAAGATCATGGGTGCGACCGCGTTCAGCGCGCAGTACCAGCAGCAGCCGGTTCCCGATGACGGCGTTGTCATCCGCCGGGCGTGGCTGCGCTACTGCGACGAATATCCCGAAGAGTTCGAGACGACGCTGGTCAGCTGGGACACGGCCTCGACGCTGTCGGAAAATGCCGACTGGTCGGTGGGCACCGTCTGGGGACAGGCCAATGGGGAGATCTGGCTTCTCGATGTCATCCGCGAACGGATGGAGGCGCCGGGACTGACCCGGCTCATCGAAAATACCCACATCGAGAACGATGCCGACATCACGCTCGTCGAGGATGCCGATCTCGGTCGTGCGATTGCGCAGAATCTGTTCAATGCCTCGCGGCGCTGCAGGCCGCAACTGGTCAAACCAAGGATCGAGAAGATCGCGCGCATGCAGGCCCGCGCCGTCATGTTCGAGACCGGCAAGATCATCCTGCCGCGCGAGGCGCCATGGCTCACTTGTTATCTCGAGGAACTGCTGGGCTTTCCCAACCGGCGTCACGACGACCAGGTCGATTCCACCAGCCAGGCGCTCGACTGGTTCCAGCGGCGGATGCGCAGGGACCTTGCCAGCGAGCGTCCTGCACGCAAGAGGTCGTCTGGAGGTCGCAACCGTCCGCAGGGTGCACCGTTGAGGTGGCGCTAGGATTGCCCCTTCGGACTGGTCAACTCATGATCCGCCATTCGAGCAGCTGGCAGTCGCCTCCCCGGACCAGCGCAAAGGCCGTCTCGACGTTCATGCCGCCAAAGCCGTTCTCGGCGCGGAACGTCATGAGGGCATTGTGGTTGCCATCGCTATCGAGCCGCGTGATCCGTGTCTCGATGTGTTCGAACGAATCCGGATTGCGCATGGTGGGTTCGACGGCGGTTACGAGAGCCCGGTAGGATCCGTTCCATGGGCTGAGACAGTGCAGGCCGCTGCGGCTTTCCTCTTCCGCGGCGGCCTGCTTTCCAGCTTCCTCCGCGCGCTCGCGCGCTTCATCCATCGCCTGTTCGATCCGACGTTCCTGATCGCGCTTTGCCATCGCGGCCTTGCCTTCAGGTGTGTCCGACCATGCCGACGACATTGCGAACAGGGCGACAACCGTCAGCAGCACCGCGGACCGGCCCATCCATTTGCGTGAAGTGACGAGATCGCTTCTGGTCTGCCGCGATCCATCGGGTCCGGTCACGAAGAGGAATGGCCATGGTATGACAAGGGCAATGGCGATGATGACGATAACTGCGGCGATCCATGCCTCCGCGACCAGTGTCATCAGCAGCAGGACCATGGCGATGGCGAGGAAGGCGATACGGAGCCCGCTCATCGAGCGGATGGCGGCAGGGGTCATCAGAAGGTCTCCCCGTTGAGCTTGGCGAGAACCACCTTCCAGAGTTCCCCTTCCGGATCGAGCCGCTCGGCAGGCGTGCAGAAGTCGAACAGCGGAACCAGCTGTGCCAGGGCAACCTGATCGTTGGAGATGATCAACGTGTATTGGCCCTTGTGGGCGCCATCGATTTGGTAGAGCGGCTTGCCATCAGCATCGCCGAAGGTGGCAGCCGGGTTATGGGATATGGCGTAGCGCTCTGCGGTCAGGATGGCGTTGGCCTTAACCAGATTCCAGCCTTCGGTCTCGCTGGTCAGGGTGCAGTCCGGTTCGCCCGGCAGCCGATCAGCACGCGCCGCCGTTGCAGGCTTGAGCGTATCGGGCACTTTGGTCTCGGCGAGGGCAGCTTCGTCGCCGGCTTCTGCGAGTCCGGCAATGTAGCCGAGCGCGAAAAAAGCCAGCCATCCGAATCCGACCGCGCGGGCCAGGCTGCTGTACCCCTCGCGCAGCAGGAACCATGCGAAAACGAAAGGCGCCAACGCGATACCAATGCCCAGCGGGAAGCTGACCCGGCGTGGCTCCTTTTGTCCTGCTCGGTTCTCGCCAGCGTTGTCATTCATCACGCTCTCCATGTCGACAATAAGTAACGACATGGATGCTTCGTGTGGCCGCACAGTCAAGCACAATGTCACTGATCGTCTGTAGATCAATCGGCGACATGGCGCTCTTTACTCGTGCGTGGACATCTGCACCCGCCTTGGCAAAAACGTTCGTCGCCTCCGTGAGGAGAAAGGATGGAGCCAGGAGGATTATGCCGACCGCGCCGGCATTCATCGCACCTACGTCAGCGATATCGAGCGGGGGCGGCGCAACCCGACGGTCACGGTCGTCGAGAAGCTCGCGGTACCGTTCGACGTGCGGCCGGGTGAACTGCTCGACTGAAGGTGACGGTCAAAAGCTCCGTCTGGACTTGCCGTCGGCGTGTCCGCATTCCCGGGCCATGCACGACGACACCGACATTGCCGGCGCTCTGCTCTCCCGGGTTGCGGGGATTCTCGAGGATGTGAGTACCGTTGCGGCTTTGCGCGAGACTGCAACCGATGCAGGAGCTATCGTCGCCATGCGACGCGATGTTGCAGATGCGTCAGCGTTGCTCGAGGCGGTCGCCGTGCTCGTCACAGGGCGGGGCTGATACATCAGTTCCCGCATGCTGGGCCGGCAGCGAAACCCGGGTTTGATGCCGGAACGACCAGTCAGGAAATGTCGGGTCTGTTGGACGATCCGGAACGGCTCCTTTCAGAAGCGCCGATCGGGATAGCGGACATCCCGGGCAGCGTGCCGGCACGTCAGCTACGCGCCCCAGCTTCGGTCAGTAGAGGTCGAGTTCCGAATCCGCGAGACCGGGCGCTCCAAAATCAACCGTTGCAGACAGTGCGCGATTTGACGTGCTGTCGGTTCACTACCCGATTGATCACTATGCCTATGGCTATATCGGACTTACAATCGACCCGTAACGTAATGCTGAAGTGAAGCGGCGGTCCGCCCCCTGATCGAGCCTTCGTAAGGAACGATTCATGTCGGAAGAGATGCCATTCCTGAAAGACGCCATCGTTTTCTTGGCAGCAGCGGGCATAGCAATGCCCGCTGTGCGCAAGCTCAACATCAGCCCCGTACTGGGTTTCCTTTGCATTGGCGTGTTGCTCGGCCCTTTCGGGTTATCGCAGCTTGCATCGCAAATTCCTGTCATGCGGCATATCTCTGTCTCCGATCCAGAGAGCATTAGCGTTGCCGGCGAACTGGGCGTCGTATTCCTCCTGTTCAGTATAGGCGTCGAAATGTCGCTTCCCCAGATCTGGGGATTGCGAAAGCTCGTGTTTGGGCTTGGTTCGGCGCAGATTCTCGTAACGGCGGCGGTCATTGCCCTCTGTCTGTTCGTACTTGAGTTTGAACTACAGCTCGCTGGACTTCTGGCTTTGTGCTTCTCGCTGTCCTCGACTGCCATTGTTCTGCAACTTCTATCAGAGAAGATGCGGATCGGCACGCGTGTAGGCCGAACGGCTTTCGGCATCCTACTGATGCAGGACCTTGCGGTCGTGCCCATCCTGTTTCTTGTGCAAGCGTTGGGCTCGCGCGAACCTGGTTCTGTTTCGAGTTCCGCGCTCCTTGCAGTTGCTGGAGCTATTGCGGTCATCGCGGTAATTCTGCTGATTGGTCGGGTGATCGTGCGGCCCCTGCTGCGTAATGCCGGGGGGCGTGGTCACCGCGAAACCTTCATGGCGGCTGTTCTGCTGCTGATCCTCGGTACATCCGCCCTCACCGCTTGGGCAGGGCTGTCGATGGCGTTGGGCGCGTTTCTGGCCGGTTTGATCTTTTCCAGCACGGAATACCGCCATCAGATCAACAGCGACATCGAGCCATTCAAGGGCTTGCTGCTTTCCTTGTTCTTCATCTCGGTCGGCATGCGTCTGGATATCGCCTCGGCGTGGCCTGACCTTGGATGGTTGTTGCTGGCCTCCCTGTCCCTGATCATCATCAAAGCAATTGTCCTATTCGGCCTCGCTCTTGCTTTTCGCCTGGGTTTGGCGGTTGCCGCAGAGACCGCGATCCTGCTCAGCGAGGGAGGGGAATTCGCCATCGTTGCCATCGGTGCGGCATTGGTTCTGGGCGTCGTACCCGACGCAATCGCGCAAACTGCCATTCTTGTGGTGGTGGTGACCATGTTTGCCACGCCGGGCCTCGAGGCACTTTCACGCCGGGTGGGCTTACGTCTATCGGCAAGGGGCAAAGAGGCTGCTGCCTCCACTCCATCGGCTTCGGAAGAACGGATCGTGATCGGCGGCTTCGGGCGGGTTGGGCAGATGCTGGGCAGGATTCTGGAAGATCAGCGTATCCCCTATATCGCGATCGACAGGGATCCTGATGTTGTGGCCCGCGCCCGAGAGAATGGTGCCCCCGTCTATTATGGAGATGCAAGCGATGCCGCGTTGCTGGAGCACATCGATATTGGTCACGCGCTGGCATTCGTAACGACCATGGATGAAATGGGATCTGGCGAGGCGCTTGTTTCGTCAGTGCACCGTTCTTGGCCCCATATTCCGGTGTACTCTCGTGCTCGCGATCCTGCGCATGCCCGGCGATTGAAGCGGATGGGGGCTTTGGAGGCGATCCCTGAAACCGCAGAAGCGACCCTCCAGCTTTCGGAATCCTTGCTCTTCGGGCTCGGCATCCCGGAGGATGTCGCTCAAACGATTGTCGAACGAGAACGCGGCGCACTTTGAGTTGTACTCCGTCGAGGAAGGAATGTGGCCCGCGACGGCCGGGCCGTCCTGCCTAATTACGTCTGGGTTCATCCTTCCCACCCTTGAACCATTCCGACAGGTTCATCGGGAATGGAAACACGATCGTTGAACTGTTGCGTTCATTGGCGAGCACATTGAGCGTCGAGAGGTAGCGCAACTGCATGGCTTCCGGCCGGGCGCTGAGGATATTGGCCGCTTCCAGAAGCTTGGCCGCCGCCTGCTGTTCGCCTTCGGCGTTGATCACTTTCGCCCGCCGTTCGCGCTCTGCCTCCGCCTGTCGGGCGATTGCCCGGATCATGGATTCATCGATGTCGACATGTTTGATTTCGACGTTGGCCACCTTGATGCCCCAGATGTCGGTTTGCTTGTCGAGGATTTCCTGGATGTCCGCGTTGAGCTTGTCGCGTTCGGCCAGCATCTCGTCGAGATCGTGTTTGCCCAACACGGATCGCAGGGTCGTCTGCGCTAGTTCGCTGGTTGCCGGAATGAAATTTTCGACCTGAATGATTGCGTTCTGCGGATCGAGAACGCGAAAATAGACGACGGCATTGACCTTTACCGAGACATTGTCCCGCGAGATCATGTCTTGGGTAGGTACGTCGAGCACTACCGTGCGCAGATCGGTCCTTACGATCTGCTGGACGAACGGAATCAGGATGATGAGGCCCGGCCCCTTTACGCCGGTGAAACGACCGAGCGTGAATACGACCCCGCGTTCATATTCGCGCAGGATCTTTATGGCCGACCACAGGAAAATGAGAAGAAGAAAGACAAGCGGAAAGTAGAACCCTAAGTCCCCGACGATTTCCATGACTGCCTTCTCCTACAGGTTATTGATCAGGTGGTTCCTCGCGAGTGACCTTCAAGCGAAGGCCATTGACGGCATCGACGACGATCGCGGCTCCCTTGGCCAGGGCCTGCGGTCCTTCCGCACTCCATCGTTCGCTATGAACGAAGACATGACCCTTACCGTTCTTCCAGTCGAGCACCTCTCCTCGGGAGCCCAATAGCTCCTCTTCGCCGGTTTGAACCTGGATGCCATGTGAGCGAATACCCAATCGTGCCATGACGACTATCATCGCGGTCCCGGCGACGCCCAAGGCGGCAATCACCGACCAGTTGATCTGGAACGCGGGGACATCGGTATCGATCAGGATGACGGCACCCAGCACGAACGACAGCAATCCGCCCATGCCCAATATGCCGAAGGATGGCGCAAAGGCTTCCGCGACCATCAGGGCAAGGCCAAGCACGATGAGGCCGGCACCTGCAAAATCCAGAGGGAGGGCTGCCAGGGCATAAAGCCCGATCAGCAACGAGATGGCACCGATCGTGCCGGGGACCATTGCACCGGGATTCATGAATTCGAAAATCAGCCCGTAGATGCCCACCATCATGAGGATGAGCGCGACATTGGGGTCGGTGATCGTCGCCAGTACCTTGTCGGCAAGTCCTGGCGCGATTTCGGTAACGGCAATGCCTTTCGTGTCGATCCGATGTTCCCTTCCAGCGATTTCGACGGTCATGCCATGGAGTTGGCGGAGCAGATCTGCACGGTTGTCGGCGACGATCTGGATCACGTTGCGCTCAAGTGCGGCCTGCGCAGATAGGCTTGCCGCGCCCCGCACCGCGTCCTCCGCCCAATCGGCATTGCGACCGCGCAGTTCGGCGAGCGAGCGAATATAGGCAACCGCATCGTTTACGGCCTTTCGCTCGCCAGCGCTGGCAGGCTCCTGCCGGTCGGTGCCCTCGTCCGGATCGGACTGCCCTCCACCCAGCTGGATGGGCGTCGCCGCTCCCAGATTGGTGCCAGGGGTCATGGCTGCCACGTGACTGGCATAGGCGATGTAGGTTCCGGCACTCGCTGCACGCGCACCGCTGGGGTGGACATAAGTGACCACAGGGACAGGCATGGCCAGAATAGCCTGGATGATGTCGCGCATCGATGTGTCGAGGCCGCCGGGCGTGTCCATCTCGAGGATGACCAACTCTGCATCGCGCGCGCGGGCCTCGATCAGGCCGTTATCGATGTAGGACGCCGACGCGGGACCGATAGCGCCATCCAGCGTCAGGACGATGGCCGTCGACCGCCCGGCCTGCTGGGCATGGATCGAAGTCTGGAAATTCAGAAGCGCAATCGCGATCGCGAGGCAAAACGTCAGCCTCCGGGAGATTCTGGCCAAGGCGTTTGATTGCTTCACCTCTCAACTTCCACCGTCCAGGCGACCCGAACCGTAGGAACAACCGCGAACTGGCGCTCGGCAGGATACCATATTGTTGCATGATCCGGAAATTCGGGAACCAATCGCCATTTCAGGAATCAATTAATTGTTCGATGGCGCAAGAGATGCTGCCGTCGCCGGTAGCCACGGCCTCGGCTGTAACCAATCCGGAGCATCTGCCATCATTGTCAGAGGAGGACAATGTGGTCGACAATGCTGAAATGAATGACATCGTGAGTCCGACGGCACAGGATTTGCGCGATGCTCGCAATGAAGTCGGACGAGACGAAGAGCATAACCTCATCGCTTCCAACAAGGTGGAAGGTACCGCTGTTTACCGCCCCGACGGGGAAAAGATTGGCCGGATTCATCACCTCATGGTCGGCAAGACGACCGGTCAGGTCGAATATGCTATCATGAGCTTCGGAGGGTTTCTCGGCATGGGAAAGGAGCTGCGGCCAGTCCCTTGGGAAGCGCTAGATTATGATCCGGAGATGGGCGGATACATAGTGTCAGCGGAGGAAGATACCCTTCGCAACAGCCCTTACCTTCGAGAAGACATCGAACCGACTTGGGACCGCGCTTATGGAATGCATGTCTTCGGCTATTGGGGAGTGCCTTATTGAGCGGGAGGCGCGAATCCGATGCTCCATTTGGCCCCATGCGGTAACTGGGCCATCGAACTTCGTTTGCCCAACGAGTTGGGCCGGAGGCGGTCATGTGGCAGCCCGACTCGCTTGATCAGCTTTACGGAGAGAAGATCATGTTCATTCGTTCGTTCGCTGTCGCAGGCTCGCTCGCGCTGGCAGCATGCGCCAACGCCGGTAGCGAGGGCATGGATGCCCAACAACCTACGCTTTCGTCCTCTCGCGAGTGCTTCTATCTTTCGCAAGTGAGCGGCTTCACGGATGCGCCAGATGCGGAAAATGGATCTGGCCGCATTCTGGTGCATACTGGTCCCCGCGACATCTACCTGTTCGAGACGTTCGGCAGTTGTCCGGACCTGAACTACTCGGAGAGCATCGCATTCGACCAGAACGGTCCCGGTCAGATCTGCCGAGGGATCGATGTCGATCTTCTCGTTCCGACCAGTATCGGCATTCAGCGCTGTCCAGTCCGGATGATCAGCAAGGTTCCGGACGCTCGATGACCTTTTTTGCAGCTTATCGGTGGCAAGTTAAGCCAGGTAAGGAGGAGCAGTTCCGCAAGGCCTGGCGCCGTGGGACCGAACTGATCCAGGAGCGATATGGTTCGTTGGGATCGCGCCTTCATCGCGACGATATGGGGCGCTTAATCGGCGTCGCCGAATGGCCTGACAGGTCAACCTGGCAAAGAGCGTTTGACGCCAAGATGGTCTACGATGATCCCGATGCGAGAGCGGCTTTTGTCGATGCCCTGGAGAGCTGGGATGATGAACCCCTATTGTTGATGGAAGTGACAGACGATTTGCTCGATCGGGGCAAAAATCTTTGAAGGCTTGGCCGTTGCGACGGCTTAAGGGCGCTCACGCTCCCTAACGGATAACCTCCAACGGGCCCTCAGCTGTCTGACCCCAGCCGTTCTCATCCTTCGTCTACCTGTAGCTGGAGAATTCGCGCATCCGGAAATCACCGAAAGCGATCACCTGATAGGGCTGGATGCGACCACCCATTTCCATCCCGGGTGAACCAAGAGGCATCCCAGCCACGGCAAGACCCTTCACGCCTTCGGGGCGTTCGCGCAGGAGCCGTTCGATATCCTTGGCGGGCACGTGTCCTTCGATCACGTAGCCCTCGACCTCCATCGTATGGCAGGAAACGAGATCGTCGGGGATGCCATGTGTGGCCTTGACCTGCTCCATCGGGACATCCTCACGCATGATGACTTCTGCCTCCATCTGGGCCCGGACGTGTTCGGCCCACTCGTAGCAGCAACCACAGCCCGGATCCCGGAACATGACGTACGAAGCAGCCTCTGCGGCCGAGGTACACGCTGTCGCCAAAATGGCGAAAGTGACGAAAGCCGCCTTGCGAAACGTCTGGGTGAGGGCAGTCAATCGGTCTCTCCTGCAAATCTCTCGGTGCATACAAGCTGAAGAACGTTAGTCAGCTATGAAACTTACACAGGAGCTGACCCAAACGAAAGTTCAAAGCCAGCGAATAGCGATCATTGAACTCTCGCCTTCTCAGCCCTTAGCTGCGGTATCGCTTCCCGTAATACCCGCACCGCCGAACAAAGGATCAGAAAAGCCATGGCCCCGCCTATCACAATGTCGGGCCAGGGTGACGACAGCGCAACTACAGCTCCGGCAGCTATCAACACACCGACATTTGAGATCACATCATTACGCGAACATTCGAAAGTGCTCGCCATGTTCACGTCCTGTCGCCGATATCGCCAGAGTAAAGACAGGCAGGTCAAATTGGCAACGAGAGCTATGCCGCCGAATACCAGCATGAGCGTAGATGAGGGCGGAACACCGCTGTTGATTTTAATTCCCACATTCACAAGGATGCTGATCCCCAGAAGAAGGATGAGACAACCCTTGAAGACAGCCGCTCCCGCCTTCCAGCGGTTGCCACGAGATATCGCGAACAAGCTGACGCCATAAACCAGCGCATCGCCCAGCATATCCGTGGCGTCAGCCATCAAGGAGGTCGAACCTGCGGTCAGGCCGGCCCCGAATTCCACGAAAAACATGACGGCGTTTATGATCAGTACCGCAATTAAGACACGACGCTGCTCGACCTGCTGCGCAAGCGCTTCGATTTCAGTACTCTTGGATGAGCAGCAATGGTCGGGCATCAGGGCAAAATGGTCAAGAGTCCGGCTCTCTGCAACCGGATAACAGTGTTAATCTGGAACGCCGGCAAGGTCAGATTTCAGGATTGGGGCCGACTGCGTTTCCGCACCCGCCTTTGCAGAGCTTGATAGATTGCATTGAGGTCTTCGATATCGACATCCAGAACTTCGTTCCAGTCTGCGAGCACAGCCTCGAGATCCTCGGGTGTATAGGCTTGCTCTGTGGGTGTCGGCGGCGCAGTTGGCAAGAGAACATGGTGCGGCCAAGGGTGCCCAGTCAGGTTGTTATAGAGCCATCCACTGGCCGAGAGGGCTAGGACATTTAGGGCAATCGGAATCAGGTATGACCAGTTCCATGCATCGGGTCCTGCGGCGCCCAGCGCGCATAGTAGCGCACAGGCCCCACCTGGAGGGTGTAGGCACCGCGCCATAGACATAACGGCAACTGCAGTCGCTATGGCAAGGCCTGCTGCAAGGACGGGCTGTCCGATTGCAAGGCCAAATGCCAAGCCGATCGCCGCCGACAAGAGGTTGCCGCCGATCACAGACCAGGGCTGGGCCAAGGGGCTGGCGGGTACGGCGAATACGAGGACTGCCGATGCTCCCAGTGGTGCGACCAGCATTGGAAGAGCGCCGCTGTTGGCGCCGAGCAGCAAAAAGGTAACAAGACCGGAGATTAGAATAGCCAGTCCAGCGCCGATTGCACCACGCAACCAACCCAGATGGCCGATGGCAGCCTGCGGAAGGAGAGTGGCTGAACGTGAAATCAGGAATTTGAGCACGACATGCTTTCATTGGCGGCAGCGGTAAACGGCGCTGTCAGAGGCGAAGGCGAGGACAGCTTGCATAAATTGACGGGTCCCGCCCTATAGTTTGGCGAGACCCGTCATCTTGGATGTAATCGGAAGTCGTTTTGGTCAGACGTCTATGCAGCCAGAAGCTCGTCGGCGGGGCCAAAGAATTCGTAGTGGATGCGCTGTGACGGTACGCCCGCTAACGACAACGCGGATACCGCAGCACGCAGGAACGGTCGCGGGCCACAGATGAAATAATCGGCCTTCTCAGCCGATGTATTGGCGAGCAACCAGTCATCGGTGATGATCCCGGCCTGATCGTAGTCCTTGCCAACGACTTCGTCCGGGAATGGAGTCTGGTGAAAGTCGACGACCAAGAAACTCGGATGGCTGGCTGCCAGACTGCGCACGTGATCGCGCATCGCATGAGTGTCCCGATCATGCGTTCCGTGGATGTATTGCACGGGTTGCTCCACGCTGCGCTCGGCCAGCGTTTCGAGCATGGCAACCATCGGCGTAAGGCCAACGCCACCCGACAGCAGCACGACGGGGCCGTCGATGTGGTCAGGAAGGAAGAACTCGCCGGCAGGTGGCGCGACCTTCAGCACGGTCCCGACTTTGGCGTTGTCGTGCAGCCAGCCCGAGGCGAGTCCCTGCGGTTCGTGCTTCACCGAGATGCGGTAGGTTTCACCATTCGCGGCAGTCGAGATCGAGTAGTTGCGCTTGACTGGCGGATGACCTGGAATCTCGAACCAGAATGTAAGGTATTGTCCCGGCTTGTGGCGAAGCACGGAATTACCATCGACGGGACGCATGACGAACGATTTGATCACGCTGCTTTCCGTGACAATCTCCTCGATGCTGAAATCGCGCCAGCCGTTCCACCCGCCATCGGCCGCCTGCTGCTCATGGTAGACCATGCTTTCCCGGGCGATCAGTATATCGGCAAGGAACCAGTACGCTTGACCCCAGGCGTCGAGAATTTCAGGCGTCGCCGCATCGCCGAGAACGGTCTTGATCGCGCCCAACAAGGCTTCACCGACATGGGGGTAGTGTTCGGGAAGAATCTGGAGGCCGACGTGCTTTTGGACGATCCGCTCGACCGCAGGGGCAAGCGCGGCCAGGTTTTCGATGTTGCTCGCATAGGCGAGGATTGCACCGGTCAGAGCACGCGGTTGTGATCCGCTGTCGCCATGATGCGACTGGTTGAACAGGTCGCGAATGTCGGGGTTTTCGAACATGCGCGCATACATTTCGCGCACGATATCGAGGCCATGCGCTTCAAGCGCTGGTACCGTGGCTTTGACGAGCGCGATCGTCTCGTCGCTGAGTGTCTTCGACATCAACGTCTCCAATATGCTTTCAGGTTGGTCGGGTTATTGATCGGTTGGGGGAAGCTCTTTGTAGAAGTCCACCTGCATTTTCATCGAGCCAAGCGGCGTGACGAAATGCGGTTGTTCGGGAAGGACGATGCCAGGCCGCCCGGGCTCGAGAATCTCTTCGCCAAGTGGATCCAATATGGTCAGCTTCAACCGGCCTTCGAGCACGCGGATCAGCCCCCAGACGCCGGCCTTGGTGTCATGTTTTTCCCGCAATGCGGTGGGAAGCGAGGTTTCGTCGAACATCGGTGTCGACCGATATGGCTTGGGCAGGTTATCCTGATTTCCGTGATCACTCATTGCGCAGCGGCCTTCTCAGCCTCGGCCCTGTTGCTCGTCGTGCATTCCGCTTCGATACGAAAGAACATGGCCAGTTGCAGGCTTTGCGCGATGCGTCGTGCCTTGTCTTGAAGGGACTTGGCCGCCGTAGGTTCCATCATCGTGTCCGTCGTCTCAGTCCAGAGGCTGAGCCAGCGTTCGAAGAGTTCAGGCGTGATCCTGGTTCGGTGCTTCATATGAGCGGGAACCGGCTGCCCTTTGTAACGCCCGGTGGTCAGCATCACGGACGACCAGAAATCGGTCAGCTTATCGAGATGTTCAGGCCAACCAGAGATGGCATCGTTGAAGATTGGGCCGAGCTCATCGTCGGTGCGAACGCGGGCATAGAAGGCTTCGACGAGCCGTCGGAGGCTCTGGTCGTCGATCTGTTCCGTTTTCATCACCCGACTCCAAAACATGCATTAAGGATGCATCTATACGCGCTGCTTAAATCATGCAATTGAAATGCATCATTTGGAGATCTTGGCGATGCGGCTCACCCGCTACACCGACTATGCAATGCGCGTGCTGCTCTATCTCGGCTCGCGGCCCGATCGTCTGTGCTCGATTTCCGAGATTGCGACGGCTTATGGCATCTCGCAAAACCACCTCATGAAGGTTGTGAGCGACCTGGTGCACACAGGGTATGTGGAGAGTGTCCGCGGCCGCTCAGGCGGTGTTCGGCTTGCAGTGCCTGCCAAGGATATCAATGTGGGCAAAATAATCCGTCATACCGAGGACGATTTTGATCTGGTCGGGTGTGGCGAATGCATCATTGCGCCGGCGTGCGGCCTGACCAGTGTGCTCGATGAGGCAATCGATGCTTTTCTTGCCGTGCTTGATCAATATTCGCTTGCCGACGTTCTAGCCATGAAGGGCAACTTCTTACACCTGTTGCACGCCAGCTAAGGAATTGCCGCTTATTATAGGAGATTCCCGAACCCTGCATTGGGATAGGACACGATAGCATCCGCCGCTCGCTTTCACCGCTCCAGCGCGGCAGCCAGATCCTTCAGCTTCGCCCTACCGTCACCGCGCCATGCGCTGCCGCGCATGCAGGCCAGTACCTGGATAGACCAACGTCCAGTGAGGGCCGGTACTCGGTCAGCCAAAGCATATCATTTATCCAGCAGTTTACCGATGCATGAGAGTCGATGAGCAATGTTTGCCATGCTTCGGGGCCCCTCTCAAAACTCTGCACCGTTACACGTCTGGCGAAGCTTACGGCAGATTTTAAGAGCCCGAGAAGACTCATGACCCGTGAAGGCATAGTATGAGACTGGAAAGGACTCGCGAGAGAGGCGTAGAGGTATGAAACCGATTACCGAGGAGCACCTGGCCGTTTATCGTCGGCATATGGTCGAGGTGATCGATATCCACTTTGATCTGATTAGCGATGAAACCGGCAAACCTGTCATGGGCGATCGATTGCGTGCGGCGCTTCTGAAGGTGCCCCGCCACTATTTCGTTCCTCACCAGCTGATTCTCGCGGCCTATCAGGATGGCCCGCTACCAATTGGTTTCGAAAAGACGATATCTCAGCCATTCATAGCGGCATTGATGATGGATCTTCTCGATATCCAACCTGAGGACAAGGTTCTCGATGTCGGGACTGGCTATGGTTATCAGGCTGCGGTTCTGGCGGAATTGGCCAGCCATGTCTGGAGTATCGATGTCGTCGAGGAATTCGTCGAAGTTGCCAAATCCCGCATGGAGGCATTGGAGTACTCCAACGTCACGCTCCGCACTGGGGATGGTTCTCGCGGATGGATGGATGCGGCACCGTTTGACAAGATCATCGTGGCGGCTGCAGGAGAAGAAGTGCCTGGCCCGCTTGTAGATCAGCTTACGCCGGGTGGTCGATTGGTCATGCCGCTGGGCAATCAGGATGTGCAACAGGTAACGCTTGTTGAAAAAGCAACCGACGGATCGGTGACCACAAATGCAATTATGCCAGCCCGTTTCACTCCGCTCGAAACGAATTAAGGCGCTGCAGACAAAAACCATTTCCATAATGAGGTAAGTCGGCAGCAAAGTTAGAGCGAATGTCAGACCCCAAAGGTTCTTGCAGGCGATTGCCAGTTTCAACAGCCACGGATTTGGCCGCATGCCCGTTCTGCGCTTCGATTAATCTGGGTTTCTACGAGCATGTCTACGCCAAGCACTTTGCTGTGATCTGCAATTTGTGCGGAGCCGAAGGACCGAGCAGGCCAACGCGTGAGGAGGCGGGGACGATGTGGAATAGGCGGGTCCATGAGTAATTGTTCCGCCTGAACGTCAGGCCATCTCACACATTGCGAACGCGCCAGGCATGTGGTGCTCGCATGGTATCGAGGTCAGCAATGAGATCCGCTGGCTCATCTTCCAACATCCAGCGACTGATCCGCTCATAGTGCGCGATAAATCGATTCAAGGTTGCATCATCCATGGGCGGTTGAGCATTCGGCGAAGAACGTGACAATCCCGCTTCTTGTTCGGCCCGCCATGCACGCACACAATCGAACGATGGCGCTCGAAGCATGAGCTGAAGATCCAACGTTGAGAATATACGAGAATAGTCGTTGGCCAGCTGCTCGTTCACGTAAAGCCGCCAAGCGCCATCTCTATCCTCATCACGTTCGAGAACGTTGACTGGTTCGACGAGAGATTTGAGGTCCTGTGGGCGCGCGCCGACGCACCAGCCCTCGATCAGGACAACATCCGATGCACCTCTGGAGATCCTCCACTCGGGATATGGCAAACGATCATCAGCAGCTTTGTCGAATTGTGGAATTTCGACAGCGTCACTGTCCGTAGCTGACAGCACTCTGGCAAGTGTGGATTCCAAAAGCGCAATATCGTGTGTTCCCGGAACACCACGGGTTGCCAACAAGGGATGGAATTTCTCTGCAAGCTCCAGCCGTTCGGTCCTGCTCAGGTAGAAGTCATCGATGGCACAAATCGTGACGCGCAATCCCCTCTCGTGAAGAGCAGTTGCGATGCGAACGGCTGTTGTCGACTTTCCGCTACCCTGCGCTCCGGATAAACCTACAGCTATGGCGCGCTCGTTGGCTCTCCAGACGTTTTCGATGGCATCTGCGAACAAGTTGTCGCCAAGGGCGAACTTCATGCGTCGACTGATCGCCGTTGCCAGATGCGAGCTCTCCGCTTTTGAAGGGGCAAATCCAGCCATGGCATGGCCTTCATATCGCAGGGTGCTCTGCTGCGCCAACTCACAGTGATCAAGATGTTTGAACGTGCGGATTCGGCAAGGTAGGCTCCTTGGCTTCCCGCACTAGGTGCCCTGTTCTGTCAAAAGGATGGCCCCGCGCCGGACGGACGGCTAGCCGAACCGGATGAACCGGGTTGGGAGCCGCCCGGCGCTCTCTAAGAAGAGTGAACCGTTCGCTAACCACGACATTTCGGTCATAGCTGCCCCTCGCGCGCCACGCTGTTTGCGGACTGGCAGCTTCGCGCAGATTTTGGTGGAGACCGGCTATTCAGCTAACGACCCTAATTGCGGACATTGCGCCTCTGTTACAGTACTCGCCCGCTCTACTTGGGCAGCGCGAGACGCTAATCTACGAAGCGATCCTGCTCATAATGCTGCGCGATGCCTGAAGGAATGCGATAAATGACAAAGCAGGTAGCCCTTGCCATCACGGCCGAGGACGTCCGCAGTGCGGCCGTGACGATCCGAGGCATAGCCGTGCGCACGCCGCTGCTCGAATACCGATTTCTGAACGAGCGTGTCGGCACGCGCGTGCTCGTAAAGTACGAAGGGGTGCAGATTGGCGGGGCCTTCAAGTTCCGCGGCGCCTACAATCGCCTGGCCCGCATCGCTTACGCAGACCGTGCCAAGGGCGTCGTAGCATGGTCTTCGGGCAATCATGCGCAAGGGGTTGCTGCGGCGGCCCGCATTCTGGGCATTCCGGCGACAATAGTGATGCCGGCCGATGCGCCTGCCATGAAGTTGGCCAACACCTATGCGCTCGGGGCCGAGGTCATCCGCTATGACCGCGAAACGGAATCGCGCGAGGCAATCGCTGGAGCTCTGTCGAAGGAGCGGGGTGCGGTTCTCGTCCCCTCTTTCGACGATCCTTACATAATTGCAGGACAGGGAACTGCCGGGCTCGAAATCATGGAGCAGGCCATTGAGTTGGGTGCACGAATTGGGCAGGTGCTGGTCTGCTGCGGCGGTGGCGGCCTTGTTGCCGGGATTGCCACTGCGATCCGCGATGCACAACCCGAAGTAACGGTCTGGTCGGTCGAGCCGACCGCGTTCGACGATACTGCCCGCTCGCTCGCTTCCGGCACGCGCGAAGCGGTGCCTGCGAGTGCGAAGTCGATCTGTGATGCGTTGCTGTGTCCTAGGCCGGGCGAACTGACCTTTCCGATAAACAAGGCGCTACTCGCCGGCGGACTGTCCGTTTCCGACGAGGAAGTGCGCGAAGCGATGCGCTACGCATTCGAGGTGATGAAGTTGGTGATCGAACCCGGGGGCGCTGTGGCGTTGGCGGCACTGCTCTCTGGTAAAGCGAAGCCGGTACAGGGCGCAACCGTTGTCGTCGTGTCGGGCGCAAACGTCGATGCCGAATTGTTCGCCGAGGCAATCTCGTCGGCCTAATCAAGCTGGCCGGAAATCGAGATCGCGGAAGGTCAGCATCCCACCCCATTCGTGATCGCTAACCCTTGCGGTGAGCGCCCTTAAAGCTACCAGTCAGCTAACGACCCGATTACGGACATTCCCCAACTCAGGAGGAGGCAATACTGGTAGGTTGCATGTCGAGGCCAAGATAGAAGGCAAGGGCCGCATCATTTCCGTTTCGAACTTTCAGTCTGAATTGATCGAAACCACGCTGCCGAAAGAAAATGAACATGTGGGAGAGCAAAGCCGTGCCCAGCCCTTTTCTGCGCCAGTCGCTAGATACGGCAAAGTCTTTCAGAAAAGCGCTCGACCAACAATGACCGAACGCAGCCGGAATGGAGCTGGAATCGACTACGAGAAACAATCCATCTGCTAGATATTCATGGTCGGTTTCAATGGACGCCCACCATTCGTCTATCGCTTCAATCGTGCCCTGCCCTTGAGTATAGGAGGCCGACAGAAGATCATGACACGCCAGAGCGTGCGCCTGCGGAACAAATGGCACTAGCCTGAAGCCATCAGGCCATTTCGGATTAGCAAGGTCTCCAGTGAGAAGCTTGGTGAGAAGCATGCTCGACATGTGCCCGAGCTATAGTGATATATAGCAGCTTTCCACAACTTCTCTGCCTTCGAAGGCTTACCAAATGATCCCTGAAATCCGCCGTTCATCGCCATTTCTAGCCTCATGAACGGAAGGCAGCTTTTGAGGACCTGATCTGGCCATGCGAATGGCGACTAAGTCAGCGAATACCGCCGTGCCATCCGCGATCAACGTCACGCGTCTGTCAGCGCCCCCTCGATCGTTGACTGAAATTTCACTATTCGCGTTGCCAGTTTTGCGAAGAGGAAGTGCGGTCGCTCTGCTTTCATCCGTAAGGATTTATTGGGACTATTGCCCTCAGGCCCTGAGCGTGCGAATTCCTGCAAAGTAGCTGGGGGAAATAATGGGGCGACTTCCGGACTTTGTTAAATCGGGTGAGCCAGCGCGGCTCTTCCCTGTTCTGGCAGACACTTCTAAGGAGGGTCGTACACTTTCGATCTTTCTGGCCTGCCTTGAAAGTGTCGGCGGCTTCGGCCGGGCGCTGCTGGGCGGGCTCGGCCAGAAGGTCGGTACGCGCGGGCGGATCGACACGTTCACCGAGGTCGTCCTCACCAAGAGCGCCGGCGATGCGAAGCACCGTCCCGATGGCCTGATCGTTGTCAACACCGGCAAGTCAACGTGGACAGCCCTCGTCGAGGCGAAGGTCGGCGCGGCCGAGCTGACCAATGCGCAGATTGAGGGCTACCTCAACCTCGCGAAGTTGAACGGCATCGACGCGGTGATCACGCTCTCGAACCAGTTTACTCCCCTGCCGACCCATCACCCACTGATCGTCAGCCCGGTGTTCACTCGCAAGGTGTCCCTCTTTCACTGGTCCTGGGGCAATGTGATCACGCAGGCCCACCTTCTGCAGGAACTTGGAGAGGTCGAGGACCGAGAACAGCTGATCCTTCTTTCGGAGCTTCAACGCTTCCTCCTGCATCCCAGTTCAGGCGTGAAAGAATTTGATCAGATGCCGGCGGCCTGGTCAGAACTGTGCGAGAGCGTGGCGGCAGGCGGGGTCATTAACGCAAAGAACCAGCAGTGCCAGGACGTCGTCGGCTCTTGGCACCAGTTGCTCGACCGCATCACTACGGTCATGAGCCGCCAAGTGAACAACCACGTTCAGATCGCGATGGGCCGTGCCGAAGCGACCGACCCGACGGAGCGGCTCAAGAAGGCTTCGGCCGCGTTGACCGCAGACGCCTCCCTTGCCGCTGACATCGTTGTTCCCAACGCCGCCGGCCCGATGCAGGTTAGCGCCGATTTCAGGAAGCGGGTGGTGAGCGTCTCGATGCGCCTGCGCGCGCCGGGTGACCGGAAGTCCACGAAGGCGCGGGTGAGCTGGCTGTTGAAGCAACTTTCGGGCACGGAGCCCAAGGACTTGCACGTCAGGCTCTTCTGGCCAGGTCGGGCACAGGTGACACAATATCCGCTTGCCACTTTAGTGAACAATCCCGAGATCACGATCGACGAGCGGCCGGGCATGGTCGTCTCCTCCTTCGAGGTTTTGTTGGTCCGCGAGCTCGGCGCGAAATTCGCACAGCGCAAGATAATCGTAGCCGAGTTAGTCAAGTCCGCGAGCCAGTTCCACGCCAGCGTGGGCGGGCGGCTGACCGCATGGCAGCCAAAGCCGGCCAAGATCGTTGAAGGGAAGCTCGAACCCGCATCGGTCGGCACCGAAGCCCTGCGCGACGAGGTCGAACGCGAGGCGCTCGACCGGGCTGGTTGACGTCCGTGGCTGCATGGGGTGTCCTGCGTCGGCGCGGTTTGTATTGTGGGTCACCGCCAGTCGGGCGGTCTCGGGGTTGATAATGGCGACACTGCAGAACGATGGATCGGGCCCCTCGCAGCAGCAGCGAAGCGAGGTGGCTAGACTTTTCGATGAGACCCGCCGTCGGCTGGTCGAGACGGGAACGAGGAACCGTCTCGTTCACGTGAACCGCGCTAACACGCGCGGCAACGTTATCAACGTCGTCAACGAACGGTCTGACGATGTCCACGCCATTCTTCGCGATTCGAAGGTCATGCGCTTCCTCGCCCTTGGCCGGGACAAATCAGACGATGACGACGAGGTCCACTTCGCCTCGGTCGAGGATGAGCTTGGCGCCGACCGCTACACCGACATTCACCTCGAGACGCGCCTTGGCCCCGATGCCCTTCAGAAGAAGTTGCTCAAAATCGCCCGCGAGGCCCAGACGGCCGAAGAGGAGAGCGGCGTCAACATCCTCTACCTCGCCCTCGGCTTCCTGACCTGGTTCGAGGACCGAAACTCGGGGATCGAACGCGAGGCGCCGCTGGTGCTCTTGCCCGTGGAACTAGTGCGCAACTCCCGGACCTCGACCTACGACATCCGCGCGCGCGATGAGGAGATCCTGACCAACCTGCCGCTGCAGCAGCGGCTCAAGGACGACTTTGGCATCGACCTGCCCGAGATCGACACAGAGGAGGATTGGAAGCCTTCAAGCTACTTCGAGCGCGTCGAATCGGTCATCGCCGCCCGCGACCGCTGGCAGGTCGACCGTGACGCGATCCAACTCGGCTTCTTCAGCTTCAGCAAGCTGTTGATGTACCGCGACCTCGATGTCGAATCCTGGCCCGACGAGGCCTTGGCAGATCATCCGCTCACGCGGGGCCTACTCTACGAGGGCTTCGCCAGCGAACAGCCGCTGTTCGGCCCCGAGGACCAGCTGGACGACCTGCTTCCGCCAGAGCGGATATTCCACGTCGTCGACGCGGACGCCTCGCAGGCCAAGGTGATCGAGGAGGTGCGATCGGGCCGCAACCTGGTCGTGCAGGGTCCCCCCGGAACCGGCAAGAGTCAGACGATCACGAACATCATCGCGGCCGCGGCGAAGGACGGGAAGCGCGTCTTGTTCGTCGCCGAGAAGATGGCGGCGCTGTCCGTCGTGCACGACCGCTTGGTCAAGGTCGGACTGCGCGATGTCTGCCTCGAGCTTCATTCGCGCACGGCCAACAAGAAGATCGTCCTCGCCGAGTTGGCACGAACGATCTCGCAGGCCGCAGCGATCCCGCAGATGCCTGATGCGCCGCATCCCCTCACGAGAGTACGCGATCGCCTGAACGACATCGCAAAGGCCCTGCACGAGCCGATCGGATCGACCGGCGAGACCGCCTTCTCAGTCCTCGGGCGGCAGGTCCGCTACATTGGCATGAACGCAACTCCGCCGGCCATGAACACCGGTCCTCTCCTGCGGATGACGCGGACCGAGGAAGCTGCGCTGATCGATACAATCGAGCGCTATGGTGAGCTGCTTGCCGACGAGGGCGTCGATGTGCCGCACCCTTTCGAGGGCGCGAGGAACCTCGATCTCCAGCCTGTTGAGCTGGCCCGCCTGGCCTCGGTACTGACTAACGCCAAGTCAGCGTTGGAAGAGCTGGCCGATGTGGTCGAACAGCTGCTCGCGGCTCTAAGCCTGTCGCAGCCCGTGACCTTGGAGACGGCGGACGCGCTGGTCGACTTGCTGTCGAGGCTCGAAGGCCTTCCTCAGGGCGCAGGGCCCACCGCGGTGTCGATGCTTGACGCCTCCGATCCGGCGCGGTTGCGTGAGCTGCTGCAAGCTGGGTCCGAATGGCGCGCCGAATTCGACGCACAGGCGCCGAACTTCATAGATGTAGCCTTCGCCCACCCAGTCACAGGACTCCGCGGGCCGCTCGTCGCGGGCTGCAACTCTTTCTTCTCCCGGCTCGGCGGCGCATATCGAGGGGCTTCGCGGGAACTCGCCGGCCTGCTCTGCGGCCCGCTGCCAAAGGCGGCCCCTGAGAGGGTTGCCCTAGTTGATGCCCTCGGTAACGTCGGAAGCAAGCGGGCCGCCTGGGAAACTGATCAGGCCTACGGTGCCCGGATACTCGGGGACGCCTGGCGGGGCGAACGAAGCGACTTCGCCTTGCTGATCTCAATCGCAGGCTGGTGCGACAATCTAAGCCAAGCTGCCCTCAAGGCGGCGCCCGTGGCCGCAAGCGAGTTAGCCGCCTCCGATGACGCGACGTCAATGCTGCGCCGGCTGATCGAGACTGCGACCACCGCACGGTCGACGCTCGCCGCCGCCACCGACTTCCTCAACCTCGATCCCGCCACGTTCGGGGCCGAACGGTTCGAACAAGCCGAAGTGTGGTCCATAGTCCTTCGCATCGGGAACATGGCGATGGCGACGGATCGGTATGTTGGTTGGGTGCGGCTGGCGCGGATGCAAGGCCGGATGACCGCCGCAGGTCTGGCCGACCTGGCAGAATGCATGCGGACCGGCGCCGTCGATGGGCCGGCCGCGGTCGTGGAGCTGCGTTTCGCGCGTGCCGAGGGACTGTGGCGCCAAGCGCTCGAACAGTCGCCCATCCTCCGCGACCTGCCGATGGAGAAGCGCCACGAGCTCGTGGCCACGTTCGGCCGGCTTGAGCGCGAGCGTCTGAAGGACAACGTCACCGACATCCTCGCCGGCCACCTTGCCCAAGTCCCGCAGGGCGCCCAAGGCGAGATGGGGGTGATCCGAAGCGAGATCGGCAAGAAGATGCGTCACCTCGCGATCCGACGCCTCTTCGAAAGGGCGGGCACAGCGATCCAGCGGATCAAACCGGTGCTGTTAATGAGCCCGATCTCGGTCGCCCAGTATTTGCCGCCGAACGCCCTTTCGTTCGACCTGCTCGTCATCGACGAGGCCAGCCAGGTCCGGCCCGAGGACGCGCTCGGCGCAATTGCTCGCGCGAATCAGATCGTCGTGGTCGGCGATCAAAAACAGCTTCCGCCATCGTCGTTCTTCGACAGGCTTGCGGCCAACGATGATGCTGACGAGGATGAGCCCGAACTGCTGGCGGGCGCCGCGAAGGTAGGCGCGATGGAAAGCGTACTGACGCTGTGCGAGGCACGTGGACTCGGTTCGCGGATGCTCCAATGGCACTACCGCTCGCGCGACCCCTCACTGATCAAAGTCTCGAACCGGGAGTTTTACGAGGACGGCCTGATACTCCCGCCGTCGCCTCTCCAAGCCGATCCGGAGTTCGGCCTGTGTTTTACGCAGGTCGCAGGCGTCTACGACAAGGGCGGGAAACGCGACAACCGCAAAGAGGGCGAGGCGATCGTCGCCCGGGTCGCCGAGCACGCGCGCAAGAATCCGAGCCTTTCACTTGGTATCGTCACCTTCTCTTTCGCTCAGCGCAACCTAATTACTGAACTGCTCGAGCTCGCCAGACGCGGCGACACCGTCCTCGACGCCTTCATGCGCGAAGGGCAGTCCGAGGACATCTTCGTCAAGAACATCGAGAACGTTCAGGGCGATGAGCGCGATGTCATCCTCGTGAGTGTCGGCTATGGCCCAGCCGTTGCAGGTGGTAGGCTGACAAGCATGTCGTTCGGTCCTGTAAACGGGGAAGGCGGGGAACGGCGCCTCAACGTCCTTTTCACCCGCGCGCGCATCCGCTGCGAAGTGTTCGCCTCGTTCGATCCCGGCGATATCGACGTCAGCAGAACCGCAGGCCAAGGCCCGCGGATTCTCAAGCGCTTCCTCGAATACGCAAAGTCGGGCCAGCTCGAGGAGCACTCGCCGACTGGGCTCGACGCGGATACGCCTTTCGAGGAGGACGTGGCCGACGTTATCCGCAGCTTCGGCTTCCTCGCCGACCCACAAGTCGGATCGGCCGGTTTCCGCATCGACATCGGCGTGCGCCATTCCGAGCGACCGGGCACCTATGTGCTCGCCGTCGAATGTGACGGAGCCGCCTATCACAGCGCGCTCTGGGCCCGCGAGCGAGACCGCCTGCGCCAGGACGTGCTCGAGCACCTTGGCTGGCGGTTCCACCGCATCTGGAGCACGGACTGGTTCTACAATCGTCGTGCCGAGATCGAGCGGTTGCGCCATGCCCTCGTCGCCGCGAGGGAAGCGGCCGAGGCGGGTATCAAGGTCGAAGGCGCAAACGAGTCCCGGCCAGCTTTGCCAACGGTGGACGAACCCGTCCCCGTCATCGCGATAGCCGACATCGTCGAGCGCAAGATGCCGGCCTACCAGCGAGCGGTGTTCCCGGTGAACAGTCTGCAGGAACCCCACGAGGTGAGCACGGCGGTCCTGGCCGATCTTGTGAAGCGGATCATCGAGGCGAAAGGCCCGATCCACGTCGAGGAGGCCGCTCGGCGCATTGCCTCTTGCTTCGGCAAAGAGAAGGCCGGGTCGCGCATCGTGACGGCTACGCGGGCCGCACTAGCCCGCGCCCAATCGCATGACAGCCAGCTGCTGTCGGACGGGACCTTCTCGTTCACCCGCGATCAATCGGAGAGGCCGCCGGTGCGGGATCGCTCGATGGAGAGCGGCGCGACACTGAAGGCTGCGAACATCTCCGCGCTCGAGGTGAAAGCCGCGCTGGCACTGGCGCGCGAGGACAACGCCGGCGGCGACGACGCCGATCTCATCCGCAGCGCCGCCCGCCTTCTCGGTTTCAGGCGCGTCGGGGCCGACCTGCAGGCAAAGATTTCCGGCGCATTGTGACGGAGTTGGTCTGCGGGCAATTCAGATCGCATCGGCCCGGGCAGCAACATGAAGCGAACTGAACCACGCTGCTCAACCTGCGGTAGCGTCCGGAGGCGCCGCATCTTGAGCAGGCGTCTGGTTCAGGAACCGCAAGGGGGCACGGGCCGCCGGTGCGGCACCGCTCTATCGAGGGCAGCCCGGCTGCCGGACTTTGCTGGATGCCGACGGTGACGGGATCGCATGCGAACCCTGCTGCGGTCGCTGAACCACATGGACCTGTGAAGTTCAGAGACAGGGCATTCCGGTGCCCGATCTGGGCAGATCCATCCCGCCGGCAATCCTATGGGCATGCTCGCAGTCAGTTGGAGCAATGCCACCCCATCCCGGTTGAGCGGGCGCCGACCTCAGGCGGCGTCAGTCCTGGCGGCCTGCTTCTTCCTGGCCGGTGCGCGCTTGGTGGGCGCGGTCTGGCTGGCAGGTGCCATGTCGGTCGTTGCCTTGGGCGCTGCGGCCTTGCGCGGCGCTGCCTTTGTCGCATTCGCCTTCGTTGCTGCCATCTTGCCCGTTGCGGCCTTGCGCGGTGCCGGCTTGGCCGGTGCAGGTTCGGGTGCAGGCTGGGTGGCTTTACGGCCAAGGCCGATCTTCAGGGCCAGTTCGCGACGCTTGGCAGCATAGTTCGGGGAGACCATCGGATAGTCGGCCGGCAGGTTCCAGCGCTTGCGATAGTCATCGGGCGTCATGTTGTAATGGGTCATGAGGTGACGCTTGAGCATCTTGAGCTTCTTGCCGTCTTCCAGACACACGATGTAGTCGGGCTTGACCGAAGAGCGGACCGGGACTGCCGGTTCGGGCGGCAGTTCTTCGCTGACCGAAGTCCCGAGACCGGCGAGTGCAGCGTAGATGGAGTTGATCAGCGTTGCGACATCGCCGACCTTGACCGCGTTGTTGCTGACATGGGCAGCGACAATATCGGAGGTGAGGGTGATGAGCGTTTCGGGGGTCAGGTCCTGGTCCATTACTGGCCTTTCATTTTGCTGCGTCGGATGCAGTTGCTCCTGCATCATGCATCCTGCGGCGAATACGACCGGTCGCCATTAATCAGACCCGGTCGCAGAATACCACGATTATCGAAATTGCGATCGGACGCCGATAGCGACTTGTCCCGGTCGAGGATAGCCGCCTGTTGGTGCTGGTGTTGATGCGACAAATGGCAAGGGATCCGCTCTTGGCGTGAAGATCGCGGGACAGGCGATGTAACGGCAACCTCGGTACGGATGTTGGACGCCAACTGTTGCGTTGCACAGTCCCGTTCGGGTTGCGGATACTTCAGGCGATCAGCAGACGTTGTTGCTCGGCCCAGTTCGAAGTCCTGCCCACCAGCGCCAGGGACCGGTTGCCATCAAGATCAGTGCGGGTCTTTCCGGCCAGGATCGCTTCGATGACGCTGGGCGACAGCAGCGCCAGTCGTGCCACCCGGGTCAGGTACGACGGATTGACGTTCTCGCGCCGGGCCAGCCCGGCGACATCGAGTTCACCTCGGGCAAGCTCGACCCACCAGCGTCGACCCTTGACGAGAAGACCGAGCAGCGTCGGATAGGGATCGCCGGTAATGGTACAGCCATTGTCGTGCACGAGCCGGATGGCGCGACCGCTGCGGGTCAGCCGGACCCGGGTCTTGCAGATGACTTCGCCCGGCACGCTTTCAGGTTCCTCGATCTTCAGCAGTTCGATCAGTCCCGAAGGTGAGAGGACCAGGTCGAGCCGGTCGCGATGCACGACGATCCGGTGCAGCAATGCTTTCAGCTTCGCGTTGCTGCCGCGCCTGAGATCAACGCCCAGCTGTTCGCAGCCGATCGTTAGCCGCTCGAACATCGCCGGCGTGATGGCGATCCCGCAGCGTGCGACAAGATCGATGGGATCGGCGAGCAGCGAGGTCAGCTCCTGTTTGACGACCTGCTCGATCTCGCGGGCCGGTAGCCGCAGCGCGCTGGTGTCGGGATCAGCCGTGCCATGCTGATGCGCTTTGCTCACATAGTAGCGGTAACGCCGGTGCTCCCTGGTCGTATGGACCGGAATGAGCGGATTGCCGTCGGGCTCGACCAGAAGGCCAGCGAGCAGGCTGGCATTGGCTTCTCTTGTCGTGCGATGGCCCTTCACATTGTCGGAGAGCTGGGCCTGCACTGCGTCCCACATGGCCTGCCCGATGATGGCGGGATGGTTGCCGGGCCAGACCTTGTCCTTGTGCGGAATCCTGCCGGCATAGATCGGGTTCCTGAGGATCGTATAGAGTTGGCCGCGGGTAAAAGCGCAGCCGCCATAGGACCGTCCCTTGCCGTTGACGCGGCAAGGGGTGGTGATCCCGTCGGCCAACAGGCTGTCCGCAACCAGCCGGACATTGCCCAGCCGGCGATAGCGATCGAAGATATCGCGGATCAGCGCGGCATGGTCCTCGACGATCGCCAGGCTCCGGCCATCGGGTCTGTATCCCAGCGGCGGGGTTCCCCCCATCCACATGCCCTTGGCTTTCGAAGCCGCGATCTTGTCGCGGATGCGTTCGGCGGTGACCTCGCGTTCGAACTGGGCGAACGACAACAACATGTTCAGCGTCAGCCGGCCCATGCTGGTTGTCGTGTTGAACGACTGGGTCACCGAGACGAAGCTGGTGTCGGCGGCATCGAGTGCTTCGACCAGCTTTGCAAAGTCCAACAGCGAGCGGGTGAGGCGATCGACCTTGTAGACGACGATGATGTCGATGCGGCCTTCGCGAACATCACCCAGCAGTTTCTGAAGCGCAGGGCGCTCGAGCGTTCCGCCCGACAGGCCACCGTCATCGTAGAACCCGGGGTTCAGCTTCCAGCCTTCGCTGGCCTGGCTCAGCACATAGGCGGCGCACGCCTCGCGCTGGGCATCCAGCGAATTGAAGTCCTGCTCCAGTCCCTCGTCGCTCGACTTCCTCGTATAGATCGCGCAGCGGATTGTTCTCATGCTGCGGACTTCCTCTGCTGCTGTCTTTCTTTCAGGCCGAAGAAGGCCGGACCCGACCAGCGGGTGCCGGTAATCGCGCGGGCGACGCTGCTCAGGGAACCCCATGTCCGCTCGTTCCAGACAATCGCGCCATCCTCTTCGATGGTGACGACATGGAGCGTACCGTTCCACTCGCGCATCAGCCGCATGCCGGGTCGGGTATCGCGGGTCTGGGTCGCACCGTCCGCCAGCTGGTCGAGTTTCTGCCGCGTTCGCCGCGACAGCCCGCCATGGACCCTGGCCTGTAGTTCGAAGGCGAGGGCATAGCGCAGCAGGGCGGCGCTGACGCGGGGGACGGGGGCGTCCGATACCGTCGTCCATTTCTGCCGCAGGTCCGGCAGTTGCAGGGTCTCGAGCGCGGCGAGCTCGTGTTCGAGACTGCCGGCGGCCATCACGCTTCTCCCGTGATGCGCCAGCAGGTCACGTCATCGCGTTTGCTCTTCTCGATGACGTGGCCCTTCTTCCTGAGGCCGGTAAGCACCGCGCGGGTCGTGTGCGGCAGCCAGCCGGTCGCCGCGATCATCTCGGCGAGCGTCGCGCCGTCCTCGCAGCGCAGCAGCGCGATCACCATGTCGATCTTGCTGGTGGGGGTGGTTGCCGCTTCGGCTGCAGCGGTTTCGTTCTTCTTTGCCATGGTGGCTCTCCTGATCGGGAGCAGCACCGTGCCGCTCCTACCAGGGACAGCCCCGGATCACGCGTCGGAGCGGTCGGGGCGGGGCAGCTGCGGGAGATCTACGTCGCAGCCGGTGAGGACAGCAATGCTCGAACGGGCAGCGAAGTCGAGTGGTTTGTGGGAGGTCGGTCCGAATGTTGGGAGACGGTCATTTCACATAATGGCGGTTTCCATAATTTTGGAGTGTAAGCGCAAAATAGAGATGTCACTCCCCGCAAGTTAGAGATGTCACCATTGTGGGATGTCTTGTGGTCCCGGTGGCATGGTTCTCCCTGACAGGGAGGACGTGCTTATGACGGTGGTGGCGATGAGCCATGGCGAGCTTTCACGATACGATACGCTGCAACGGGTCGGACGCCGGGATCTTCGGGTGGAGGATGCCGCAGCGTTGCTCGGGCTCAGTCGCCGTCAGATATTCCGCTTGCTCGGCCGTGTGCGTGCCGGCGGACCGGAAGCGCTGATATCGTGGAAGCGCGGCCGGCCGAGCAACCGCCGATATGACGATGCGTTTCGGGATCGGGTCATTGCGATCGTTCGCGAACACTACCATGATTTCGGTCCGACGCTGGCGGCGGAGTATCTGTCCGATCGTCACGGGATCACTGTTTCGCACGAGACGCTGCGCCAGTGGATAATGACGGCGGGCCTTTGGAAGGACCGGGCGGCGCGTCGTCCGCGGGTCTACCAGCCCCGCTATCGCCGGGACTGCCGGGGCGAGCTGATCCAGGTCGATGGCTCGAAGCACTGGTGGTTTGAGGATCGCGGGCCGCAATCGACTCTGCTTGTCTATATCGATGACGCGACCAGCGAGCTCATGCATCTCAAGATGGTCGAGAGCGAGAACACCTTCGCCTACATGGATGCAACCCGCGAGTATATCGAACGCCACGGCAAGCTGGTGGCGTTCGATTCGGACAAGCACAGCGTGTTTCGCAGAACCCGGACATCGGACCGTGGCGACGGCATGACCCACTTCGGCCGTGCGGTCGATGCGCTCAATATCAAGATTATTTGCGCCAACTCGCCGCAGGCCAAGGGCCGGGTCGAGCGGGCAAACGGGACCCTGCAGGATCGCCTGGTCAAGGCGATGAGGCTGGAGGGCATCTCGTCGATTGCCGAGGCCAACGCGTTCCTGCCCGGCTACATGGCGCGCCACAACCAGCGGTTCGCCAGGGCGCCGTTCGATCCGCGCGACCTTCACCGCCCGCTTGCGGTTCATGACGATCCCAAAGCTGTGATGGTGTGGCGCGAGGAGCGCAAGGTGACTGCTTCCCTGACGCTGCGCTACAACAAGGCCATATTCATCCTCGAGCCGAACGAGATCAGCCAGGCTCTTGCGCTCAAGCGGGTGATGGTCTGCGAGTATCCCGATGGGAGGGTCGAGATCCAGCACGAAGGAAGCAGCCTGCCCTATCGGGTGTTCGACAAGATCCGGCGGGTGAACCCGTCTGCGGTGGTCGACAACGAGCGTCTCGATGCAGCTTTGACGATGGCCCGGCTAATGCAGGAACAGCGCGAACCCATGCGGCGCAATAATAGTGAACCGAGCCGGAAATCGCAGCCGATCCATATGTTCGCTTGTCCTGACTGATCCGCGCCACCCAGGGAGCCCGCTGCTGTCGCAGCGGGTCCCGGCCTCATTACTGCCAGACCAGCGCACCAGCAGGGGCTGCGTTGCGCCAGATCGAGGGGCTCCACGCAGCCCCTGCTACTTCAACCAGTGACATCTCTATTTGGCAGAATTTGTGACTTCTCTATTTTGCGCGGACATGGAGACAGGGAGTTGACCGGGACCGTAATTAGACTGACAGCACCCCGCGAGTGACTACCCAGGAAAGGAAACCCCGATCCCGAATACGGCTGATCGCCGACAGTCCCGAACCGCCAGGATAGGGAATTTTGGGCGCCCACATCTACGGAAACTTAGGTGCCCATTGACAGCTTGGCCTACAACGAGAATGTGCAACTATCGAATTGGAAACAAGGAGATTTGCGATGAAGTTGCCCATGCCGGTAGCCGGATTGGCATTTTCTTGCCTGTTAAGTGCCACTACCCCGGTCCTGGCGGCGTCGGCCGGACCCGTTTCTCCGTTTCTTGGTAAATGGGAACTCGACGTCAAAACCATGCCCACAACTTATGGCGCGCCGCCGAAAAGCGTGACCTATGAATTCGTTGATCTGCGCAACGGCCGCTGGGAAACGCGCATCCACATTGTCGACGATGATGGCGGCGTGCGTGATATGTCTGTCAGCTATCGTCGCGATGGCCAGGCCAATTCAGGCAGTGGCTATGCTGGCGAGGGCGATACCGCAGCGGTGAATTCTCCAGCTCCAAATGTACTGGTGATGAGTCTGGCGCGCGACAAACAACTTGAATCGGTTCGAACTTACGCGATTTCCGCCGATGGGTTGGAAATGACGGAAAGCGCCGCGGACGTGGACGATAATGGCGTGCCCTTCGTCCGCAATTTTCGTTTCGCCCGCGCCAGATCATAGGGTTGGTCGGGCTTGTCAGGATAACTTTGCCGGGCCGAGCAAGGGTCCAAAATTGAAATCTCATGCTGCCGCGGCGGACGCGGCATTCCATTCCGCCATGGCGGCGGATCGGAAGTTGCGCATGGTATTGCGGGAGATCAGGTGACGCTGGATGGCGAAGGGGTGTTGTCAGAAGGATTGCACCGTGAGCTGCATGGGGTAGGTCGGGGCTATGCCACGTCCCAGAAAGCCCGCGTCGCCGTTCCGTTATTTTCATTCTTCGCCGGACATCATCCGCATGGTGGTGACGCTGTATGTGCGATATCCGCTGTCCCTTCGGAACGTCGAAGACCTGCTTTTCGAGCGCGGCTACGACCTATGCCACGAGACGGTTCGGCTCTGGTGGAACAGGTTCGGACCGATGTTCGCTGCCGAC
>NZ_RXOL01000001.1 GCF_004004515.1 Croceicoccus ponticola | reverse complement strand
CCATGATCCGCAAGATTGCATGCGGCACAGCGATGCTTGGAGCGTCGATGTTTGCCGCCACGACCGCTTTTGCGCAGGAGGCTGCGGACGCGGCTGCTGCGGTAGCCAATCCTGGCAACAATGCCTGGATGATGACTTCGACGATTCTCGTCCTGCTCATGATCCTTCCCGGCCTTGCGCTGTTCTACGGCGGCCTGACCCGTTCGAAGAACATGCTTTCGACGATGACGCAGATCGGCGCCGTTGCGGCGCTCGCGATGCTGATCTGGGTGATGTACGGCTACGGCCTCGCGTTCGGTCCCGAAGGCAACCAATACATCAGCTGGGGTAAGTTCTTCCTGGCAGGCGTGACCCCGGATTCGACTGCGGCGACGTTCACCGACGAAGTGATCTCCGAATATGTCTTCATCTCGTTCCAGATGACCTTTGCGGCCATTACCGTCGCGCTCGTGCTGGGTGCGCTGGTGGAACGCATGAAGTTTTCGGCGGTGATGATCTTTGCCACCGTCTGGCTGACGATCGTCTACTTCCCGATCGCACACATGGTGTGGGAAGCGCGCGGGGTGTTCTTCGCGATGGGCGCTCTCGATTTTGCGGGCGGCACGGTGGTCCACATCAACGCCGGTGTCTCGGCGCTGGTCGCGGCATTCGTGCTGGGCAAGCGCAAGGGTTTCCCGAGCGAGCCGATGCCGCCGCACAGCATGACGCTGACCATGGTCGGCACGGGCTTGCTGTGGGTGGGCTGGTTCGGCTTCAACGCGGGTTCCGCGCTCGAGGCTAACGGTTCGGCCGGTCTTGCCATGATCAACACCTTTGTCGCCACGGCGTCAGGTGCCCTGTTCTGGATGCTGGCGGAACGGGCCATGGGTCACAAGGCTTCGGCGCTGGGCTTCTGTTCGGGTGTGATCGCCGGTCTTGTCGCGGTGACGCCTGCTGCGGGCAACTCGGGTCCGTTCGGCGCGATCGTGCTGGGCGCGGTGGCCTCGATCATCTGCTTCTTCTTCGTCACGAAGGTGAAGCCGGCGTTTGGCTATGACGACTCGCTCGACGCCTTTGGCATCCACGGCATCGGCGGCATTGTCGGTGCCATCGGCACGGCCGTCGTCTTTGCCCCGTCGCTCGGCGGTCCGGGCGGCGACGATTACGTCATGGGTGCGCAGATCGTGACCCAGGTCTTTGCTGTTGCGACCACTGTCGTGGTGGCCGCTGTCGGAACGCTGATCGCGATCTACATCGCCAAGCTCGTTACCGGCCTGCGCGTCACTGAAGAGACCGAGGTCATGGGCCTCGATCTCGGCGAACATGGCGAACGCGCTTACAACAGCTGAGTTCACTACCAGTTTTGGCGGAGTGGTTCCTCCTCTCCTCTCCCCGCTCCGCCAATACAACGTTCCTCCTGCGAACGTCACTTAAAGGGTCGGAAAGCCAGCCGCTTTCCGACCCCTTTTTTTGCATTTCAGGGAAGGCGCGAAACCAAGCTGCTTGCGCAATGCAGCATTACATGCATCACTGGACGACCGGCGGGGTGCCGGAAAATTTTGCGCGAAAAGAGGCAATCTCGATGAAATATATCATCGCAGTCATCAAGCCGCACAAGCTGGACGAAGTGCGCGAGGCGCTCGCCTCGCTTGGCGTCGCCGGCATGACGGTTTCGGAGGTCAAAGGCTTCGGTCGGCAAAAAGGCCAAACTGAAATTTACCGCGGCGCGGAATATTCGGTGAACATGGTGCCGAAAGTGAAACTTGAGATTGCGACATCGGACGCACTTGCGCCGCAGATCGTCGAAACGATCCAGTCGCATGCCAACAGCGATGCCATCGGGGATGGCAAGATATTCGTTCTCGACCTCGCTTCGGCTGTGCGCATCCGCACCGGGGAAACGGGCGACACCGCGCTCTGATACATCGATCCAAGGGGGCTTTCCATGATCCGCAAGATTGCATGCGGCACAGCGATGCTTGGAGCGTCGATGTTTGCCGCCACGACCGCTTTTGCGCAGGAGGCTGCGGACGCGGCTGCTGCGGTAGCCAATCCTGGCAACAATGCCTGGATGATGACTTCGACGATTCTCGTCCTGCTCATGATCCTTCCCGGCCTTGCGCTGTTCTACGGCGGCCTGACCCGTTCGAAGAACATGCTTTCGACGATGACGCAGATCGGCGCCGTTGCGGCGCTCGCGATGCTGATCTGGGTGATGTACGGCTACGGCCTCGCGTTCGGTCCCGAAGGCAACCAATACATCAGCTGGGGTAAGTTCTTCCTGGCAGGCGTGACCCCGGATTCGACTGCGGCGACGTTCACCGACGAAGTGATCTCCGAATATGTCTTCATCTCGTTCCAGATGACCTTTGCGGCCATTACCGTCGCGCTCGTGCTGGGTGCGCTGGTGGAACGCATGAAGTTTTCGGCGGTGATGATCTTTGCCACCGTCTGGCTGACGATCGTCTACTTCCCGATCGCACACATGGTGTGGGAAGCGCGCGGGGTGTTCTTCGCGATGGGCGCTCTCGATTTTGCGGGCGGCACGGTGGTCCACATCAACGCCGGTGTCTCGGCGCTGGTCGCGGCATTCGTGCTGGGCAAGCGCAAGGGTTTCCCGAGCGAGCCGATGCCGCCGCACAGCATGACGCTGACCATGGTCGGCACGGGCTTGCTGTGGGTGGGCTGGTTCGGCTTCAACGCGGGTTCCGCGCTCGAGGCTAACGGTTCGGCCGGTCTTGCCATGATCAACACCTTTGTCGCCACGGCGTCAGGTGCCCTGTTCTGGATGCTGGCGGAACGGGCCATGGGTCACAAGGCTTCGGCGCTGGGCTTCTGTTCGGGTGTGATCGCCGGTCTTGTCGCGGTGACGCCTGCTGCGGGCAACTCGGGTCCGTTCGGCGCGATCGTGCTGGGCGCGGTGGCCTCGATCATCTGCTTCTTCTTCGTCACGAAGGTGAAGCCGGCGTTTGGCTATGACGACTCGCTCGACGCCTTTGGCATCCACGGCATCGGCGGCATTGTCGGTGCCATCGGCACGGCCGTCGTCTTTGCCCCGTCGCTCGGCGGTCCGGGCGGCGACGATTACGTCATGGGTGCGCAGATCGTGACCCAGGTCTATGCTGTTGCGACCACTGTCGTGGTGGCCGCTGTCGGAACGCTGATCGCGATCTACATCGCCAAGCTCGTTACCGGCCTGCGCGTCACTGAAGAGACCGAGGTCATGGGCCTCGATCTCGGCGAACATGGCGAACGCGCTTACAACAGCTGAGTTGTGCGGGCTCGTCATGAAAAAGAGCCGGAGGTTTCGCCTCCGGCCCTTTTTATACGAGCTAGAAGAGCCGTCTCAGCCGCCAGCTGAGAGCATCTCCACCATCTGGCGGATTGGCGAAATATCATAACCGCCGTGGGAAGCCTTTGACGCGATAACCGAAGGGTTCTTGCCAGCCTTCGCCTCCGCCAATGCCCAAAGTAGGGTGGATCGCGTGCCGGAGCGGCAGTAGGCTAGGACCTTGCCGTTCGCGTGGTCGAGCGCATCGCGCATAGCCTCGACCTGTCCCAGGCCGAATCCGGCGTGGCCTACGGGAATCGCGACGTAATCGATCCCTGCCGCGCGGGCCGCGGCTTCGATATCGGCCCCTGCGGGCTGATCGTCCGATTCGTTGTCCGGACGATTGTTGATAATCAGTGTCACGCCAAGCGATTTGGCGGTAGCGACATCCTCCACGCTGATCTGCGGACTGGCCAGCAGGTTGTCGTCGATCTCCCGAAAGTCAGTCATCATCCATGCTCCAATGCGGCAGCTATTTTCGCGCGGCGATTACGCTGCATCATGTTCAGGAATTCAACGCCGACCGAAAAGCCCATTGCGGCATAGATATAACCCTTTGGCACATGGAAGCCAAAGCCATCGGCAATCAGGACGAGCCCGATCATGACGAGGAACGCGAGCGCCAGCATGACAAGAGTCGGGTTATATTCGATGAAGCGTGCGAGCGGATCGGCGGCGAAAAGCATGATCGTCACCGTGATGACGACCGCTGCTACCATGATCGGAATGTCGTCGGTCATGCCAACGGCGGTCAGTATCGAATCGATGGAAAAGACGATGTCTAGCGCGATGATCTGGGCGATGGCCGCGCCAAAGCTGATCGTTGCCGCCTGCATGCCCGTTTTCTTGTCAAGCACGGCACCTGATTCGCCTTCGGGATCCATCGAATGATGAATTTCGGTCGTGGCCTTCCACAGAAGGAACAGGCCCCCTGCGATCAGGATGAGATCGCGACCCGAAAACGCGGTTTCAAAGCTGGCTTCCCCATGCGGGCCAGGGGTGCCCACGATGCCAAGGTCGAATAGCGGCGTCTGCAAGGTAACCAGCCAGCCGATCAGCATCAGGAGGCCGATGCGCATGAACAGCGCCAGCCCCAGACCAATCCGCCGTGCCTTGCTCTGCTGATGTTCCGGCAAGCGGTTCGACAGGATCGCGATGAAGACGAGGTTGTCGATACCCAGCACGACTTCGAGAACGATGAGGGTGAAAAGCGCGGCCCATGCAGTCGGGTCGCTCAACAGTGAAATGATGTCCATGCCGGGCTATCTGCCCGCCCGGTCAAGCGGGTGCAAGAGCCTTCACCCCGGCGCACTATGGTAATCGGGCAGCACGCTTGCCAAAAAATGCAAGCCTTGCGCAAAACATTCGCCAATGGCCGGTAAATGCCGTATGACGGCGGCAGTATTAATGCCGAAAGGACATGTTCGGCATGCAATCGTCCGGCACCTGTCCGTCCTCAGGCCATGGCGATCGAGAGAAGGGCGAGAGTTAAGGTACGTTTCGTTTTATGGGTTATGACAGAGGTCGTCGCGGCCGGAGCCGCGACAAGCGCGATAACATTGGCGAAGAGGGCTACGACCCGTTCTCGCAGGGTGGCTTCGGTTACGGTCAGGACAGCGGAGATCGGGGCGGTGGCTTCGATCGCGGTGGTTTTGGCGATCGTGATCGTGGCAGTCCCGGTGGCGGCGGCGGTTTCCGCGGCCCTGGCGCTGGTGCTGGCGGCGGTGGCGGTTTCCGCGGCGGCGCAGCTGGCGGCGGTGCTGGCGGCGGCGGTCGCATGCCTCCGCAGGTGGTCGGAACCGGCAAGGGAACGGTAAAGTTCTTCAACGCCGGTAAAGGCTTCGGTTTCATTCAGCGTGAAGATGGCGGCGAAGATGTCTTCGTTCACATCAGTGCTGTCGAACGGGCCGGGCTCGAAGGTCTTGGCGAAGGCCAGGTCCTCGAATTCAATTTGGTCGATCGTGGCGGCAAGATTTCGGCAAGCGACCTGCAGGTTGTAGGCGACGTCGTGCCCGCAGAAAAGAAGCGGGAAGAGCCCCAGCGTGAGCTGACCGGCGAAAAGGCGGTTGGAACCGTGAAGTTCTTCAATGCGATGAAGGGCTTTGGCTTCATCACGCGCGAAGATGGCGAGCCTGATGCGTTCGTTCACATCAGCGCGGTCGAGCGGTCGGGTCTTTCGACTCTGAACGAAGGCGACCGGCTTGAGTTCGACCTAGAGATGGATCGACGCGGTAAGTACTCCGCGGTCAACCTGGTGCCCGTTCAGGGCTGACCCGAAAATGTCTGAAGTGTCGGCGAATTGACCCGGCACCGCTCATGCCATAAACGGTGATTGATGGCGGCTCCTTTGGGGGCCGCCATTTCTCGTTTTTATTTTCCGATCGAGGATTCTGCCATGTCGATTACGCCCCTTATGCCGGTCTATCCACGTTGTGGCGTGCGGCCGGTTCGCGGTGATAACTGCCATCTGATTTCAGAAGATGGCCGCAGATTTCTCGATTTCGCGAGCGGCATCGCGGTCAATCTCCTGGGGCACTCGCACCCTGGCCTGATTGGCGCGATCCAGCAGCAGGCGGAAACGCTGATGCACGTTTCCAACCTCTATGGCAGCCCGCAGGGCGAGCGACTGGCCGAACGGTTGGTCGACCTAACGTTTGCCGACACGGTTTTCTTCACGAATTCCGGCGCAGAAGCGGTTGAAGCTGCGATGAAAACAGCGCGCGCCTACCACCAGCATGACGGGAATGAAGAGCGTTTCGAGATCATCACGTTCAAGAACGCTTTTCATGGCCGCACGATGGCGACAATCAGCGCATCCAATCAGGAAAAGATGCACAAGGGCTTCATGCCGCTGCTTCCGGGCTTCCGGTATGTCGAGTTCGAAGATCTGGAAGGCGTAAAGGCTGCGATCGGCCCGAATACGGCTGCCATCATGGTCGAACCGGTTCAAGGCGAGGGAGGCATCCGCGTCGCGAGCAAGGGTTTCATCCATGCCCTGCGCGAACTGGCCGACGCCAACGACCTGATGCTCATTTTCGATGAAGTGCAGTGCGGCGTGGCGCGGACGGGCACGCTTTATGCCTACGAACAGTACGGCATCGAGCCTGACATTCTTGCGACGGCGAAGGGAATTGGCGGCGGCTTCCCATTGGGAGCTTGTCTTGCCAGCGAAAAAGCGGCGCGCGGCATGGTTATCGGCACGCATGGCAGCACTTATGGCGGGAATCCGCTGGCGATGGCCGCGGGCAATGCAGTGCTCGACGCCGTCGCAAATGACGACTTTCTGACGCATGTCCGCGAGATGGGCGAAAAGCTGCGCGGGCGGCTCGAACAGTTCATCGGCAACTATCCGAATCTTTTTTCAGAGGTGCGTGGACTGGGGCTGATGCTGGGCGTGAAGATGGCGGTCGAAAGCAGGCAGTTCGTGGCGCACTTGCGTGATCATCACGGGCTGTTGACGGTGGCTGCGGGTGACAACGTCTTCCGTATCCTGCCGCCACTTGTCATCAATGATGAACATATTGACGAATTCATGGAGAAGTTGTCCGCAGGGGCGGCTGACTACACCCCATGAGCGTTCGGTCTTTCCTCGATCTCTCGGATGCCGGCGGCGAAGCTGTCGCCGCGATGATCAACGACGCTATCGACCGCAAGCAAGCGCGCGCCTCGGCGCCCAAGGGGCAGCTGGATGACGATGCCCCCCTCGCCGGGCGCGTACTGGCAATGATCTTCGAAAAAAGCTCGACCCGAACGCGCGTTTCTTTCGACATCGCGATGCGCCAGCTTGGCGGGAGCGCGATGGTCATGGAATCGGGGAGCATGCAGCTGGGGCGCGGAGAAACGATCGCCGATACTGCGCGTGTCCTGTCGCGGATGGTCGATGCCATCATGATCCGTACCGGCGATCACGCCAAGATCGAAGAACTCGCCCGACACGCAACCGTGCCTGTGATCAATGGGCTGACGGACCGTTCGCATCCCTGCCAGATCGTTGCCGACTTGCTAACGATAGTGGAGCGCGGCCGGTCACTGCCGGGCTTGGAGGTCGCGTGGTTCGGCGACGGGAATAACGTGCTACAGTCCTTCATCGAAGCGGCGGGCCTGATGAAGTTCAACGTCCGCTATGCTGTGCCCGTGGGGTACGAGCCCGAAATGAGCATCGTCGAACAGGCGCGCGTCAACGGGGCGAAGGTCACGCTTTATCGCGACGCACATGAAGCAGCCAACGGCGCCGATATCATCGTGACCGATACCTGGGTTTCGATGGGTCAGATTGAAGCAGCCGAAAAGCTGGCGGTGATGCGCCCGTATCAAGTCAACGATGCGCTAATGACCAAGGCAAAGTCGGATGCCCTGTTTCTGCACTGCCTGCCGGCTCACGTTGGTGACGAAGTGAGCGAATCCGTGTTCGAAGGGCCGAACTCCGCTGTCTGGGATGAGGCCGAAAATCGGATTCATGCGCAGAAATCGGTCTTGCGTTGGGCGTTCGGGCAGATTTGATGGATCAAGTCGACACCGACGAGACCGGTTTTGACCGTGTTCTGGGCTTCACTCTTCCCTCGCGCGAAGTGCGCGGGCGTAGCGTGCGCCTTGGGCCTGCGGTTGACCAAATATTAGCGGCGCACGATTACCCTCCGGCTGTCAAGAACCTTCTGGCAGAGGCGCTTGTCCTGTGCACATTGATGGGATCATTGCTGAAAAACGAAGGCCAGCTCACGATGCAGGCGCAGTCCGAGGAAGGCGCTGTGACGCTGCTGGTGTGCGATTATCGGGAAGGCGCGTTGCGAGGCTATGCGGAGGTCGATCGCGGTCGCATCGTAGCGCTTGGCGCCAATCCACCGCTACCAGCTCTGTTCGGTGCCAATGCCTATCTTGCGATCACCTTCGATTTGCCGCTCGATGGAGGTCGGTATCAAGGCATCGTACCGCTCGATGGCGACACCCTGAGCGGAGCTTGCGAACATTATTTCCGGCAATCCGAACAGCTTCCCACCCTTATCCGCGTCGCGGCGAGGTCAGACGGCGAGCACGCGGTCGCGGGCGGCATTCTGGTTCAACATCTACCTGATGGCGAAGAGGGCAGGGAACGGCTGCACGTGCGTTATGATGATCCCGATTGGGAACATGTGGCGATCATGGGCGGCAGTGTGCGCCATGCGGAACTTGTCGATCCGCAGACCATGCTTGAAACTATCTTGTGGCGTCTTTTCCATGAAGAAGATGAGATCCGAACCGAAAAGCTGACCGCGGTTTCGCGCGGTTGCCGCTGTTCAGCGGCGCACTTCGCTGACGTGCTTGGCCGGTTTGCGGAGGCTGAAAGGGCGGAAATGCGCGAAGACGATGGCCTCGTACATGTCGATTGCGCATTTTGTTCGAAGATATTCAAGGTGGCTGTGTAACACCTTGAACAGCGCGAATGCGCCGTATAGCGCGAAGGTATGAGCGAACATACAAACCGATCGGCGGTTGTCCTCCTGTCAGGAGGGCTGGACTCCATGGTCACGGCGGCAATAGCGCACGAACAGGGATATCGCCTGAATGCGCTGACGATCGATTATAACCAGCGGCACAGGCGCGAACTCGAAAGCGCGACGACCATCGCAAAATCGCTGGGCGCCGAACGGCACGTAGTTCTTCCCCTCGATCTTCGAGCATTCGGCGGTTCAGCCCTCACCGATGACATCCCCGTCCCGAAGACCGGCGTCGGATCTGACATTCCCGTGACATACGTTCCGGCGCGTAATCTCGTGTTCCTTTCGCTTACTTTGGCTTGGGCAGAGGCTTTGGGTGCGCGGGACATTTTCATAGGGGTGAACGCCCTCGACTATTCAGGCTATCCGGATTGCCGGCCGGAATTTATCGAGGGATTTCAGAATTTGGCACGGCTCGCCACGAAAGTCGGCAGCGATGGCGGTAATTTTACCGTTCACGCGCCTCTTCAATTTCTAGGGAAAGCAGCCATCGTTGACGAAGCCTATCGGCTTGGCCTCGATCCCGCGGCCAGTTGGTCATGTTATGATCCAACTCCGGATGGTTTTGCGTGCGGCCTATGCGATAGCTGTCGATTGCGCCTCGAAGGGTTTGAGAGGGCTGGCAGGGAAGATCCCTTGCACTACGCTTGAGCCGGTCGGGGCGATATTGTGACCAATTCCACGAACAAAAGAAAAGGGCCGGATTTCTCCGGCCCTTTTCCATTTTGCGAATAGATCGCTGACTTACATGCCCGAACCAGGACCGTACGTGATTTCCACGCGGCGGTTCTGAAGTTCGCGGACACCGTCGGCGGTCGGCACGCGCGGGTTGCTTTCACCGAAAGCCTCGCTCGAGATTGCCGATGCCGGGATGCTGCGGGCAGTGAGATAACCACGGACCGAATCGTTGCGACGCTCGGACAAGCCCATGTTGTACTGCACCGAACCCGAACGGTCGGTATAGCCAGCGAGCATGATCGGAACGCTTTCACAGTCCGCATAAGCTGCGACTGCGCTGTCCAGAATGCTCGAAGCCTCAGGCGTGATCTCAGCCGAATCCCAATCGAAGAACACGATGTAGGGGCCCGTGTTGCAGACCGACGCCGGGGGCGGCGGGGGCGGCGGGGGCGGCGGAGGCGGCGGAGGCGGGGGCGGCGGAGCCGGCGGCGGCGGCGGAGGTGCCATGCCGAAGTTATAGGTCAGCGTGCCCAGCAGCGAATGCGTGGTGATGTCGTGATCTACAGTAGCGCCGTCGTTGGCAATCAGATCAATATCGTCATGGTGGAAATAACGATATTTCAGGCCAACGTCCCAGTGGTCCGTTAACGGAGCGCGAATGCCAGCGAGAAGCTGCCAAGCCGGGCTCGTATCAGAATCGTCAACCAAGTCGGAAACTTCGACCTTGGTCCGGGCTACGCCATAACCGCCGCCGATGAAGCCCTGCAGGCCATCATCGTCACCGAAATCGACCAGGCCGTTGACCATGAACGAGAGCGAGTTGAAATTCGCTGCGATCTGATTGTCGCCATAATCGCGACCAAGAATGGTTGCGCCATCGTCGTCAGCGCCCTTATAAGCCGTTTCGGCTTCGAGCCGGAACATGCCGAAATCGTAACCCACGATTCCACCGAAATCGTAACCGTAATCCCAGTCAAGTGCAGCAGCATCAACCTGGCTGCCGTAACGCACATCGGTATCTTCGGTTAGCATCACGCCGCCGTCGAGTTCCACGTACCATGCATCATCACGAGCCAGAGCAGGTGAAGCAAGAGCCGTCGAGGCCATTGCGAGTCCAATCACCAGTCTACGCATAAGCGTTTCCCCTTAAATTTAATTTCTATTGATCGAGGCCACGGAGGTGACTTCTATCTTTGTATTACAGACCGCGCAAGCATTCGAAGGCATTGAAAGCGTGACATAAACGCATCAGTTTCCTCGAACGAATGGCGGTATTCTGCCGATAGTCATTCCCTCACGTGGGCTACAAACACACCGAGGCGTGTATAGTTCCCGAAAAGTGATCGCACATTCAATAATTAGCCAGCACCCCCGCCGCGCGCAGAGCTTCGATGATTTGGAGGATCGAAGCCCGGGCCTCCAGATCGATCACGGAACCTGCCAAAGGCGCGTTAACCTCGGTTGCGATTTCCCAGCTGCCGTTGAAGAACCGCCGCTTGCCAAGGCCAATGTCATATACCGTCATGCCTTTCCCGGGCACACTGTATAGCCATTGTCCCTCCTGCAAGCTTGCCAGCTCATTCTCGTGCCCGACGAAGGCTCCCGTTGCGGCCGCGCCGACGATCCAGCAATCGCCATTGGCCGCGTTGGCCGGTGGCGCGCTAATCGAACCAAGAACGACCGGGTGCAGCAGCGCATCGGTCAAGGCGTGCGCTTCGTTGACATAAAACTCCTTTTGAGCCTGTGCGGCAGGCATGGCTATGTTGAGGGCCGCGCAGCGCCTCGGGCTCCGCTGCGGAATAGAGCGTCGCGGTCGCGCCGTTGGGAAACGTGAGCCGCCGGAGCGACGGTTCGTACTGCGGCCTGAACATTGGCGGGCTACAGGCCAGGATGCCGCTTTCTCCCTCGATCATCACGGCGCGCGTTTCGGCAAAAGACGCTCCGACCAGCGCGATCCGTGCGTCGGAACTGCTCCGCGCCACTTGCCTGATCCATTCGGACCCTGCGCGCGTCTTGCCGAACCCTCTACCCGCGCAGATCAGCCAGATCCGCCAGTCACCCGCCGGTGCAAGCTGGCGTTTGCGGGCCCATAATGCCCAGTGGTAGCGAAATTCCTTGCGCTCCAAATCGCTCAGCGCGCTAAGCATGGCGTCGCGTTCGATATCCGCCAGCGCCAGCAACCATGCGAGCCGTTTGTCGGCTGTCACGCCTCGTTGCCGCGGTCGGTTTCATCCGGGGCCGGCAGGGCAGGCGTATCAGCCGTCGCCGCTTCCCTCATGCGTTCTCGCATCAGGTCAAGCTTGGCATTGATCGATGCGATGATGTCTTCTTCGTTCATGTGCTGCTGGCTTGCTCGCATCCGGCTGACGCTGTCGCGGTGCGCAGTCAGCAAGCGAAACGAGGTCGCATTGTCATATTTGCGCTTTCGCTTGGTGCCGGGATTTTCGCAATCGCCAAGGCGCAGGCGCCTGAGCAATTCCATTTCGAGCATGTCGTAACCGTCGCAAAGCGCGTCGAACCAAGCGCTCGCAAACGCGGGGTCGGTGCGGCGTATGCGATAAACGTGGCTCGCATCGATCTTGGCTGCGCGAGCCGCCGCCGACACGTTGGATGTCCTTGATAGAGTTTCCAGGAATTTCGTGCGCCAATCTTCCGCCACACGCTCACCATTGGGGCTGCGTCCCTGCGCCATGTCGACCTCCCTGTTGTCCGGAAAATCGCGAGAGCGCCCGCGCCGCCGACGGGGCAGCGACTCGCTCTATCGCGATGTTCCTTTTCACTAACCAAAGAGCGTCACGATGTCAATATAAAAGTGCCAAATAGGTTATTTTAGCATCGTCGGTTTTCCGCTGTCTTTCGCTGGTCTGAGCTTTTAACAGGCTTTGCGCGCAGCGTCAGACCGCCCGCGCGTCTCAGGACGGGATCGCACATGCTTCGCAAGCTCTATGAATGGACGATGGAAAAGGCGCAGCACCGCCATGCCGAAGGTTGGCTCGCGTTGTTCGCCTTTGTCGAGGCGAGCTTCTTTCCCATTCCGCCGCATCCTTTGCTGGGCCTGATGTGTCTTGCCAATCCGAAGAAGGCCGTGCGCTATGCATTGGTGGCCACTCTGGCGTCGGTGGCTGGCGGCTTGCTCGGTTATGCCATCGGGCATTTTGTCTACGATCTGGTGGGCGAGCGCTTGCTCGAGATTCTGGGCCTGTCGGAAAGCTTTCCTGTCGCGGCGTGTTATCTGCGCGAGATGGGCTTCTGGATATTCGTGGCCAAGGGCGCGACGCCGATCCCGTTCAAGTTGCTGACGATCACGGCCGGCTTCATCGCCATGCCGATCGGCATGTTCCTGTTGGCGAGCCTTGTGTCGCGATCGATCAGCTTCATGATCGTCGGCGTGCTGTTTCGCCTGTTCGGAGCGCCGATAAAGCGGTTCATCGACAAGTACCTGGTGCTGGTTACCGCAGGTTTCATCGTGGCGGTCATAGCTGGATTTGCGGCCATTACCTTGCTGGACGGCGGGGGTGAAGGAGCGCGCGAAATGTGTGCGCAGGCAACAGCCGTCGAACGGTGATGGTGCGCTGCACCAATTTTCGTTTGACCTAACCGGATATTTACCGAAATCATGCGACTCTGAAGTCAGCACCCCAGTTGGGTGCCGAAATTGGAGGAGCGATGGTAGACAGCGACTTCCAGCAGCAGATGCAAGGTTACGGCCTCAGCACGGTGCAGGTCCATTTCTGGATGCCCGACCACCGGTCACTGCTTCAACAGCTTGTCTTTCAGCAGTACGATCTTGCGCCGAAATTTCCGCGGCTCGGTCAATTCCTGGAATTCTGGCGATCCGATATAGAAGCGGTGCTGCACTCGGTCTGCGTGGCGCACAACCGCCTGATCGGCCCGGCCGAATGGCAGGCCGTCGACGGCGTCATCACCATCAACTGAAACTCGCTGTTAGCCGCGTTCGCGGCCCCGGCGTTCAGATGATACCGACCGCCTTACCCGCGGCTTCGAACATGACGAGGATATCGCCGACCTGTTCTTCGGTGTGTTCCGCACAAAGCGAGCAGCGCAGCAGGGTCATGTTCGCAGGGGTCGCTGGTGGACGGGCGAGGTTTACGTAGAGCCCTTCCTGCAACAATGCTTCCCACATGGCCGCGCCGCGTTCGAGATCGGGCATGATGACCGCGATGATCGCGCTTTGCGGTTCATCGGTGCCAAGCTGGAAGCCCAGCGTTTTCAGGCCCGCGTGCATCCGCTTCGAATTTTCCCAAAGATGCGCCCGTTTGTCGCCCGCGTGCATAAGCTTGCGGATCGAAGTCGCCGCGGTCGCAACGACGCTGGGAGGCAGCGACGCGGTGAAGACGTAAGGTCGACACACCAGCCGCATGATCTCGAACTTGGGATGGTTGGACACGCAGAAACCGCCGACCGTGCCGACGGACTTGGAAAACGTGCCAATGATGAAGTCCACGTCATCGAGGCAGCCCTGATCTTCGGCCACGCCGCGTCCGTTGGGACCGATGAAGCCCATCGAATGCGCCTCGTCGACCAGCACCATCGCACCATGACGCTTGGCGACCGCGATCATTTCCCTGAGCGGGGCGATGTCGCCCAGCATGGAATAGACGCCCTCCAGCACCACCAGCTTGCCCGCACCTTCGGGAATACGGCCAAGCCGCTTGTCCATCGCTTCGATATCGTTGTGCTTGAAAGGTACCACTTCGGCATCGCCCATCTTGCAGCCGTCCCAGATGGATGCGTGGCTGTCGATGTCGAGCACGATGTAATCGCCCTTGCCGGCGATCGTCGAAATGATGCCGAGATTGGCCTGATACCCCGTCGAAAAGACGATGGCGTGGTCCATGCCATAAAAGTCGCAGAGCGCCTTTTCGACTTCCTTGTGCCCAACATAAGTGCCGTTCAGCACGCGGCTGCCGGTCGTGCCCGCCCCGAAATCGTCGAGCGCGCGCTTGCCCGCCTCGATCACTTCGGGGTCGAAGGTCATGCCCATGTAATTATAGGTGCCAAGCAGGATCGTTTCGCGGCCATTGCAGACTGCGGTGACCGGCGACAGCACACGCTCCATCACCAGGCCGAACGGATCTTCCAGCCCGCTGTCGAGCAGGTCCTGGCGTTGCTTAATGATGGGGTCGAACTTGCTGAAAAGATCGCGCGCGTCGTCGCCTGCGTCCAACGGCGGCTCGGGCTTGTCGGGCGTTGCAATGCCTTCGCTCATCTCAGGCGGCCCGCAGCTTGGTTACGGAATCGATCAGCTGGCCATAAGTTTCGATCTCGGCCTGCTGGTTCATCGAGATGATGATGTCGAACTCGTCTTCGATCGCGGCGACGAAGTCCATCACGGTCAGGCTGTCCCACTCGAGGTCACCGGCGAACGTCGTGTCTTCTCCGACCGTGACGTTCTTCTTGTTGAAGGGTTCGATCAGGGCGTCGATCCGTGCCTTGGTGTCTTCGCGGTCCATCAGCGGTACTTTCCTTGCGATCGCGCGCGCGACATGCGCAGGCGCGGCTTTTCGGTCATGTTCGCGGCAAAGCGGGACGCGCTCGTCCTGTCAAGCGTGGAGGGCCGCTGTGACTGTGCATGGCGGCGGCGCGCGCAATGACATCGCGACAGCGCGGCTGCGCGTGATGCCCGCCATGCCCCTACGGAAACGGCTGTTTCAGGCTGCGGCCCGGCGATCGAGCAGCGCGTTCACCGCGCTCATGAAGGGGTGGATCGAAACCGGCTTCGACAGATAGCCTTCGGCTCCGGCGGCGCGGATGCGCTCTTCATCGCCTTTACCCGCATAGGCGGTGACGGCAAGCACCGGAACGTGGCACAGCCGTGCGTCGGCCCGTAACGCTTCGATCAGCGAAATGCCCGATACATTGGGCAACTGGATATCCATGACGACAAGCTGCGGATCGAACGCGGCGGCGCGCTCAACGAAATCGACCCCGTCGGCAACCGGCTCCACGGCAAAGCCGTTTGCGCGCAGCAGGTCGCAAAAAAGCTTCCGATTGAGATCGTTGTCCTCGACAACGAGAACGCGTTCAGTCACTGCATTCGTTCCCCCGGTAAGGCCTTCCCCAAGGCCAACCACGGCAAATGTGTAAGTGACAGAGACCCCGTTTGACAATGACCAGCGGTAAAACACCCGATGCGGACAGTGCGACTGTGGCTTTGATGGCACTGTCGTGGATCCTTCAGGATCAAACACTTGCCGAAAGATTCCTCGATCTGACCGGGCTTTTGCCCGACGATCTTCGGGCAGGGCTCGACCGGCGTGAAATCCAATCGGCGATCCTCGAGTTCCTGGCCGGGAACGACGCGGACCTCGTTGCCGCGGCAGATGGACTGGGCCTTGCGCCCGAACGTATCGTCGCCGCACGTGACAATCTGACAGGCAGGACATTCGAATTTTGAACAAGCCGCTCATCATTACAGATTGCGACGAAGTGCTGCTGCGCATGGTCGTCCACTTTCGCGACTGGCTGGGCGAAGAGCATGGCGTCGATCTCGACCTGACGCGCGGATGGGCCGAAGGCATGCGGCGACGCGGCGCGGACGAGCCGATGAAGGTCGCCGACATGTGGACCTTGCTGGACGGATTTTTCGATACGCAGATGGGAAGGCAGGACCCGATCCCCGGAGCGGTGGAGGCGATGGCAGCGCTGTCCGACCATGCCGAGATCGTCGTGCTGACAAACCTGCCGCATCACCGCCAGAACGATCGCGTCCGCCAGTTGCGCGGCATCGGCATCGACGTACCGGTCTATTGCAATCAGGGGCCAAAGGGTCCGGCATTGCAGAAAATCATGGTCGAACGCGGCGAGGGCAGGCCCGCCGTCTTCATTGACGATCTGGCCATTCACATCGGTTCGGTGGCCGAGGTTGCGCCGCACGTCTCGCGTCTCCATTTTGTCGGCGAGCCGGGCGTTGCGCCCCATACGACTTGCGCGCTTGAGGCGGGGCACGCCCACGCGCGGATCGACCAATGGGCCGAGGCAGTCCCGTGGCTGATGCAACGGATAGGAGCGAGCGAATGAGCGATATCGAAGGTCGGTTGGCCGAACTGGGATTGGTGCTGCCCCAGCCGGCGGCCCCGGTGGCAAGCTATGTCCCGGCGGTCGAGGCAGGCGGGCTGCTGCACATTTCCGGTCAGTTGCCCTTTATCGACGGCGCTCTCGTCACCGGTCGGCTGGGTGAAGATGTCACGCTCGAACGCGGGATCGAGGCGGCACAGGCCTGCGGCGTAATGATCCTGGCGCAGGCGAAGCAGGCGCTCGGCTCGCTGGATCGCGTCGTGCGGGTCGTGAAGCTGGGTGGGTTCGTCAATTCGACCGGCGATTTCACCGATCAGCCGAAGGTCGTGAACGGCGCGTCGGACTTGATGCTCGCCGTATTCGGCGATGCCGGTCGCCACGCCCGCAGCGCGGTTGGCGTGCCGGTGCTGCCGCTGGGTGCGGCAGTTGAGGTGGACGCGATCCTGCAGGTGGCGGGCTGACCATGCCGGGCGCCTCGCTCCCGCCTGTTACAGGGCAGGAATGGCTGGGCGAATGGACTTATGCCCACCGGGGCCTGCACGGGCTGGCATCCACCGAAAATTCGCCGGCGGCGTTCGATGCCGCGATCCGCGCCGGGCTGGGCATCGAATGCGACGTTCAGGCCAGCGCGGATGGGGAGGCGATGGTCTTCCACGATTGGACGCTGGACCGTCTGACGGACGAGGCTGGCCCCTTGCGCGAAAGATCGGCCGAACAACTTTCGCATCTCGCGCTGCACTCCGGGGGAACGATCTCGCGTCTTCACGATGTGCTGCGGCAAGTCGACGGCAAGGTGCCGCTCCTGATCGAAGTGAAATCGAAGCGGGGTATGGTATGGAAGCCGCTGTGCCGCTCGGTTGTTGCGGCCTTGTCGGATTATCGCGGAATAGCAGCGGTGATGAGCTTTGATCCCCGGATTGTCCGTTGGTTCGCAAGCACCCTGCCGTACAGGCCGCGCGGGCTCGTCACCGGCAGGGAAGATCGTGGCCGGTTGGCCTATCGCATGCAACGCGAGGTCTACATCCTCTATTGCCGTCCGACATTTATCGCCTGCGACATCCGCGACCTGCCCGATCCCGCGCTGGCCCGCCATCGCGCGAATGGCACGCCCTTGCTGACATGGACGGTGCGCAGCCCTGAATTGATGGCGCGCGCGCGTCGCCACGCCGATGCGCCCATTGCCGAAGGGGCCGGGCTGGCGTGAGTGACGAAAGCGCGATCGAGATCCGCCTCAACCCTTCGGTTTCCGGGATCGATGCAGACGAATGGGATGCTCTTGACTCAACGGGCAATCCTTTCACCAGCCACCGTTTCCTGTCGTTGCTTGAACGATCGGGCAGTGTCGGCCCCGGCACCGGCTGGTCGCCTGCGCCGCTGACGATGAACGGGCCCGATGGCACATTGCATGCCGCGCTTCTCGCTTATCTGAAGGGGCATAGCCAAGGCGAATATGTTTTCGACCACGGCTGGGCCGATGCGTGGCAGCGGGCTGGCGGCAGCTATTATCCCAAGTTGCAGATCGCGGTTCCTTTCACCCCGGCGACCGGCCCGCGCGTGCTGGCCCCGGACGCGGCGAGTGCGCGCACCATGCTGCACGCGGCAGAAACGTTCTGTCGCAACGAAGGGCTTTCGTCGGCCCATGCGACTTTTATCGCGCCCGATCAGGTGCCCCTATTCGAAGAGGCGGGCTGGTTGATCCGCACCGATATCCAGTTCCACTGGACCAACCGCGACTTTGCTGACTTCGAAGATTTCCTCGCCACGCTGTCGTCGCGCAAGCGCAAGGCTATCCGCAAGGAACGCGCCAAAGCGGTGGAAGGTCTGCGGATCGAGCATCTGACCGGCGATGCGTTGCGGCCGGGACACTGGGACGTGTTCTGGGATTTTTATCAGGACACCGGCGCGCGCAAATGGGGGCGGCCTTACCTGACGCGCGAAGCGTTCGACCTGATCCATGACACCATGGCGGACGACGTACTGCTGATACTGGCGTTCGAGGCCGATCGGCCGATCGCGGGCGCTTTGAACTTCATCGGTCCCGACGCGCTATATGGGCGATACTGGGGCGCGCTGGCCGACCGGCCCTATCTGCATTTCGAGATATGCTATTACCAGGCGATCGACGCGGCGATCGATCGCGGCCTGTCGCGCGTGGAGGCAGGGGCGCAAGGGGCGCACAAGCTGGCTCGCGGTTACGAGCCGGTGCAGACATTTTCGGCCCATTTCATCCCGCACGAAGGTTTTCGCGCGGCGGTCGCCGACTTTCTCGAAGTCGAACGGCAGGGCATTGGCGCGGATCAGGCCGCGTTGCAGGCCATGGCTCCGTTCCGCAAGGACGGTTGAGCGCGTTCAGGCGACGTGGCGGTCAGCCGCGATTTCTGCCAGGAATGCACGCGCCCGGCGCTGTGCCTCGACGATTTCGCGCGCAGTCATTTCGTCGGCGACGTCGGCGCGGCAGTTGTGCGCTTCCTCGTGCCCGTTGGCGGCGGCAAGGTTGAACCACTTGTGCGCCTCGATCAGATCGCACTGCGCGCCGCGGCTGCCGGTGGAAAAGGCGCAGCCCAGTTCGAACAGCGCGTTGTCGTCACCGTCGTGATACGCCGAAAGGCACTTGCAGACGAACCGGGCAGTGCTCCGCACGACTGCCGGATCGATCTCCGGTCCGCTTTCGACAAGGTAAAGATGATTGCTCGATGCCATCTTGATCGCCCCCAGTTAACGCCCGCCAATTAGTTGCGCCGGCAAACGTCAAGTTCGGGGATCATGGTCAACAATTCGTTAACGCCAGAATTATCCTTTGAGATCAGGACCGCACTTCATTCCGCACCGGTTCGAAATGCGACAAGCCCGTTCGGCCACGCTTAATCTGTGGGTGATTATCGACATTCTTGAAAATGCGCTTGTTTGCGAATCGGCGGGCTCTTATAGCGCCGCAACTGGGATCGGATGGGCCGTTGGCGGCGGTCCGCCGGCATTATGCGGGGATTTACGCATGGGCCTTTCGGCTGCTACGGAAATTGACATCCTGGCGACTGCGCGTCGCAAGGTTGTTGGCGATTACGTTCCGGATAGTTCGGAACCTTACATGAATCCGAAGCAGCTGGAGTTTTTCCGTAACCTTCTGGTCGAATGGAAGCATTCCATCCTGGACGCCGCGGCCGGCACGTTGCAGCAATTGCAGGATGGGCCGATCCGCGAACCCGACATGAACGATCGCGCGTCGAGCGAGACCGATTGGGGTATCGAACTGCGCACCCGCGATCGCCAGCGCAAGCTGATCGCCAAGATTGATTCGGCTTTGCGCCGCATCGACGAAGGCGAATACGGATTTTGCGAAGTGACCGGAGAGCCGATCGGTCTTGGCCGGCTGATCGCACGGCCCATCGCAACGATGACGGTCGAAGCACAAGAAGCGCACGAACGTCGCGAAAAGATTTCTCGCGACGACTGAACCGGTGCGGAAGCGTCCGGACAGGCGCGCCAATCTGTCCCGGATGGGTACAGGCCGCAAACTCCCGGGTTCAGAACCCCTGCTTCCTTTACATTTCGTTATCCCTAATGCGTTAGTCTTGCACTCATGCGGTTGAGGGGCGGGGTAACCGTCCGCTCATCGCCTGACTGGACCAAGGGACAAAGCCATGCGGCAGCCGGAACACCGCAAGCACGATCGCGATTCGCTTTTTCTGGTGGCCGAGCTGCGACTGGAACGGGACGGCGCGCCCTATGCGGTGAAGCTGCGCAACATTTCCGATTCGGGCGTGATGGCCGAAGGGTCAATGCGGGTTGCGCGTGGATGCCCGGTGTGGGTCGATCTCCACAATGTCGGGATCATCGCGGGAAGCGTGGCATGGGCGGCGGGCGATCGTTGCGGCATCGCCTTTGACCAGACTATCGACGCGTCGATGGTGTCCTATCCGGTCGACGAAATCGACCTTCCCGAACGCAGCGGCCTGCCGTCATGGGAACCGGAAACGCGCGACTGATCGCAATTTGCCGCAGGCCGCGATGGCGATAGTGGCTGACCCGCTCGCCATCCCCTGATAAGACGAACCGCAATGCCGGTTCCATCTCGTATCCTCGTCCCCATTCTCGCTCTTCTGACCGCGGCCTGCGGCAGCGGCGGCGATGCGCGTTTCGACGTTCTGCTCATCGGCGATCCGGCCGAAGCGCTGGAGGACAAGGTGCCTTTGCCGGCGGCCGCGGGCCTGATCCGGGAAGCGACCGGCAGCGGCTTGGTCGCGCTTGACGCGCAAGGGCGCATCCAGCCCGATCTCGCGGCAAGGTGGATCGTTACCGACGATGGCCTCAGCTACATCTTTCGGTTCGAGAGTTTCGATCCGGACGAAAAAGACCCGTTGACGGCGGATGACGTGCGAAAAGCGCTGCAGGCGCGGATCAGGCAATTCAAGAATACCGGTCTCGGGCTCGACCTTCGTATCATCGACGGGATTTATGCCCGCACGGATGAGGTTGTCGAAATTCAGTTGAAGTCCGCAATGCCGGAATTCCTGCAACTGCTGGCGCGACCCGAACTTGCCCTGCGATTCGAAGGACGCGATACCGGCGCGCTCACGTTGTCCGCAGACGGCCCGGTTCTCACCCTGTCGCGGCCAGCCGGGCCGGACGGGCGGGTCGCCGCTTCGCTGGATGTGCGCATATCTTCTGCACGCGATGCGGTTCGCAGGTTTCAGGCCGGGGAAGCGGAGTTGTTGCTCGACGGCGGGCTCGACGCCTTGCCCCATGTCGAATTGGGCGGGTTGCTGCGCGGGACGATCCGGCTCGATCCGATCACCGGCATTTTCGGGCTTTCGATTGCAAAGAACGATGGCTTTCTGTCGCGCGCAGCTAACCGCGAGGCGATATCGTTGGCGATCGACCGTCAGGCGCTGATCGCCCCGTTCAACATCGGCGGCTGGACCCCGCGGGTTCGGCTCGTGCCTGTCGGCATGCCCGGCACCGCACAGCCGCCGGGGCCGTGGGACGGTTACACCATGGAACAGCGGCAGGCATTTGCCGCGCAGCGGGTTGCGGGATGGGCGGCGACCAAGGGACCGATACCGCCAATCACCATCGCTCTGCCGCCGGGCAGCGGCGGTGACATCCTGTTCCGTCGCCTCTCTGCCGATTTCTCGAACGTCGGTCTTGCCGCCAAGCGTGTCGGTCCCGACGCTGACGCGCAATTGCGGCTGGTCGAGGACGTGGCATGGCTGGACCAGCCCGAATGGTACCTGCACCGCTTCGATTGCGCGGTCATCAACGGCGTCTGCAGCGCCGAGGCCGACAAGCTGGTCGGCGAGTCGATCGGCGAACCCGACATGGCCAAACGCGCCGCTTTGCTGTCAGAGGCAGAGCGATTGCTGACAGCCGAAACGACATTCATTTCATTTGGCCCACCGATCAGGTTTTCGCTGGTGCGGGGCGGGGTCGACGGGTTTGCCGTCAACCGCTGGGGCTTCCATCCCTTGTCGCAGCTCTTCGCCACCCCCAATTAGATGCTGCGGTCGCAATCAGGACCGCGCTGAAATCGATGGGAGAGCGGGCCTTGTTGCCAACTGACGAAGGACACGCCGCAAGGACCGATAGCGACTTCAAGCGCACGACAGGACCTTCGGGCGAGCAAACGGGCGGACAGGCCCGGCGCATGGATTTTCGCGACAACCTTCCGCTCGGCAATCATCCCGCTGCCATCCGCCAGCGGATCGAGACGATGGAAGCGCTGCTCGAACGCAGCCTGACCGTGCCCGGAACGAGCTATCGCATCGGCCTTGATGCCATCGCGGGCCTTGTCCCCGTGGTCGGCGATCTCGTGACCGCGGCGATGGGCGCATATATCATCTGGGAAGCGCGCAATCTCGGCATGCCGAAATGGAAGCTTTGGCGAATGGCCGGCAATCTCGGCTTCGATACGGCGATCGGCGCGATTCCGTTGGTGGGCGATGCGTTCGACATGCTGTTCCGGTCGAACACCAAGAACCTGAAGATCATCCGCAAGCATCTCGACAAGCATCACCCCGCGTCGCAGGTGATCGAGGGCTAAGCCCACGCTGGCTTAGAAATCGATGGCGATCCCGTTCTTTTCCCAATCGCCGAAACGGGTGGGATCGGGCCGGTCGTCTTCTTCGTGCCGCGAACCGTCGCCGGGTGTTGGCGCAGGATCGTTGGTCCAGTGCGCGGGTTTGGCAAAGGTTTCGGGCCGTTTGGTTGCGCGTGGGCGTTCCTGGGTCATGCCACGATAGATGGAGCAGCGCGCGCCGCGATGCAATGATCCGTTGTTGCCATCCGCGCACTCAGGGCCGATAGCGCCGCAATGGTCGATACTGCCGGATTACCCGCCCGCAGCGCAGCGCTGCGCATGCTCGATGCCGTCCTTCGCCGGGGCGACACGCTCGATACGGCGGCAGGTGCGATGCGCTCCATGCCTTCGTCGGATGCCGCGCTGGCCCGCGCGATCGCGAGCGAGGTCTTGCGCCGGCTCACCGATCTCGACGAACTGATCGACAGCGCCACGCGCCAGCGTCTGCCCGACGATGCGAAAGTGCGCACCGTGCTGCGCATGATGTTGGTGCAGGCCTTGCGCATGGATACCGCGCCGCATGCGGTCATCGCGACGGGCCTGCCGCTGTTGACCGGCGGGCCGCGCAGATTGGCGCATGGCGTCTTTTCGGCACTGCTCAAACGCGAAGCGAAGCTGCCTGAAATTCCCACCCTGCCGCCCGAAGTCGAAGCCCGCTGGGAAGAAGCGTGGCCCGACCGGCTCGACGCGATCGCCGCCGGGCTGGCCGAACCGCCGCTGCTCGATCTAACCTTGCGCAATCCGGCTGAAACCGATCTGTGGGCAGAGCGGCTGGACGGCAAGGTGCTTGCGGCTGGGCTTTTGCGCCTGCCGCGCGGACGGGCCGTCGATGGCCTGCCCGGCTTTACCGAAGGCGCATGGTGGGTGCAGGATCTTGCCGCCGCCATTCCCGCGATGCTGCTGGGGCAGGGCGAAGGGCGGCGCGTGCTGGACCTCTGCGCCGCACCGGGCGGCAAGACGATGCAGCTTGCAGCAGCAGGCTGGCAGGTCGTCGCGCTCGACATCGCGCAAAGGCGGCTGGAACGGCTGCGCCAGAATCTCGACCGCACCGGGCTATCGGCGGAAATTGTCCGTGCCGATGCGCTGGAATGGTCGCCCGACGCGCCATTCGATGCCGTCCTGCTCGATGCGCCGTGCACCGCGACGGGCACCTGCCGCCGCCACCCTGATGTGCTGCACCGCATTGCCGGCCGCCAGATCGCGGACCTGACCGAATTGCAGGACAAGCTGATCGAACGGGCGTCCGGTTGGCTGAAGCCCGGCGGGCGGCTGGTCTATGCGACTTGCTCGCTCGAACCGGAAGAGGGCGAGGAACGCGCCGCAAAGGTCACGCTGTCACCCGATCCGATCCGGGCCGACGAACTGCCCGCCGGGTTGCTGCCGACGGACCGGGGCTGGGTGCGCACCGATCCCGGGATGTTGCCCGAAATCGGTGGCCTCGACGGGTTCTTTGTCGCGCGTTTCCGGCTTTAATCTGGCCGGACGCGGTCGGCGAAGCTCTTGCGCAATTTGTCGAGCTTGGGCGGGATTGTCGCCTGGCAATAAGGGTTCCGCTGTCCGTCGTTGACCCAATATTCCTGGTGGTAATCTTCTGCCGGATACCAGTGCGCCGGCCCTTCGATCGTCGTAACGACCGTCTGGTCGCGGATCGCCTGCGCCCGTTCGATCGCCTTTTCCGCCTCTGCCCTCTGCGTATCGTCCAGCGGGAAGATAGCCGAACGGTACTGCGTGCCGACATCGTTGCCCTGCCGGTTCAGCTGGGTCGGATCGTGCGTCGCGAAAAAGATGTCGAGCAAGTCGCCATAGCGCAGGATTTCGGGATTGTAGGTCACCCGCACCGCCTCTGCATGGCCGGTGCCGCCCGAACAGACTTCCTTGTACGTCGGGTTTTCGGTGTCCCCGCCGATATAGCCGCTCTCGACATTGTTGACGCCAAGGACGTCGTTATAGACCGCCTCGGTACACCAGAAGCAGCCGCCCGCTACGATAGCCTGTTGCATGATCTCGTATTCTCCTTGTCGCGGGCAAAGATGGGGATCGCCCACCACATTGTCACCTGCCGCCGGTTTCTAAGCCGTCAGGATGTTGGGAACGGTTAAGAATGCCGTTGGTATCCCGAGCGCGCTTCGACATGGGGTGAAAGGAGAATCGCCGTGAAGAAAATAACTGTGCTGGCCAGCACGTTGCTGCCGCTGGCCGCATGCTCCGCGCCGGAAGAAGATACGCGTGGCGTCACGCACAACGAAACCCTGTTGTCGGTAAGCGCGAGCGGAGAGGCGGAGAGCCGGCCCGATGAGGCACGGTTCGAAGCCGGCATCAACGCATGGGCGAAAACCGCTAGCGCCGCGAGCGAGGCGGCGAACGGCGACATCGCCCAGGTCGTCGCCGCGCTAAAGGCGCTGGGCATTGCGCAGGACGATATCCAGACGCGCACCGTCGGTGTCAGTCGCGTCGATTGGGGCGACCGCAAGGGGCAATACCAAGCGAGCAATGTCATCGCCGTCACCGTGCGCGACGTGACCAAGGCAGGTTCCGCAGTCACCGCGGTGACCGAGGCGGGGGCGAATGTCCTGTCGGGCCCGAACTTGCGCATATCCGATCCCGAAACGGCGGCGAACAGCGCCTATGCCGCCGCATACAAGGCCGCGCGCAAGAGGGCCGAAGCCTATGCGGATGCGGCGGGCATGGAAATCTCCCGCGTGCTGTACATCCGCGATGCTGGCGGATCGCAGGGCAACCGCTATTTTCAGGCGGCGATCCCCACCGCCCCGCCGCCACCGCCAGTCGCCCCGCCTGCCATCGCGGCCTATCCCCGGCCGGAAAGCGGCATTGATACAAGCGCGGTCATGACCGGGCAGACGAGCAGCGCCGTGACGGTTCAGGTGGACTTCGCCCTCGTGCCGAAATAATCGAGGGCGCATGACGAAAATCACGGTTGCGGCGCTGCAATGCGCACTGGGCTCGGATGACGAGCAGGAAAACATCGCCAAGGTCGCAGCACTGGTGGAACAGGCGGCGGCAAGGGGCGCGCAGGTCATCCTGCCACCCGAGCTTTTCTCCGGCCCCTATTTCTGTCGCGACGAGGACGAGGCGCTTTTCGCACTGGCCCGCCAGACCGCCGAACATCCCAGCGTTATCGCGATGCAGGCACTCGCCAAAAAGCTGGGCGTCGCCATTCCGACCAGTTTTTTCGAGCGCGAAGGGCATCATTATTACAACACGCTGGCGATGATCGGTCCGGACGGAGAGATCATGGGCATTTATCGCAAAAGCCATATTCCCGACGGGCCGGGGTACGAGGAAAAATACTATTTTCGCCCCGGCAACACCGGTTTCCGCGTGTGGGACGTGTTCGGCGCGCGCATCGGCGTCGGCGTCTGCTGGGATCAATGGTATCCGGAATGCGCCCGCGCCATGGCGCTGATGGGGGCGGAACTGTTGTTCTATCCCACCGCCATCGGGTCCGAACCCTATGACGCAGATCTCGACACCAGCCGCATGTGGCGTCGCGCGATGATCGGGCATGCCGTTTCGAACTGCATGCCGGTAATCGCCGCCAACCGCATCGGACGCGAAGGCGAACATCAGACGTTCTACGGGCACTCGTTCATCAGCGACGAATGGGGTGACCTGGTCGAGGAATACGGCTGCGACGAAACCGGCGTGCTGGTTTCCGAAATCGACCTTGCCCGGGCCGCGACGCACCGGGCCGGAATGGGGTTCTTCCGCGACCGCAGGCCACAGCTTTATGGCCGGCTGGCGGAGGATGTCTGAGCCAGCGCATCGCTACCTGATCGCGCTGGGCGGCAATGTCCGGCACGTCCGCCATGGCGCTCCGGCACGGGTCCTGGCCGCAGCGATGGATGGGCTGGTTCGCGGGCCGACACAGGTCATGGCACGGTCGCGGATCATGCAGAGCCCGCCGGTCGGGCCTTCGCGGCGGACTTATGCGAACGCTGCCGTGTTGGTCGCCACCGATCTCGATCCGCCGGAAATGCTCGATAACCTCAAATCGCTCGAACACAGGTTCGACCGGGCAACGGGTGGCCAGCGGTGGAGCGCTCGGACGCTCGATTGCGATATCGTGCTGTGGTCGGGCGGGGCGTGGTGCGATGCCGATCTCACGATCCCGCACCCTGAATATCGCCGGCGCGACTTCGTCTTGATCCCGGCGTTGGACGTCGCGCCCGACTGGCGCGATCCGCTTGGCGGGCTGACAATCCGCCAACTACTTTTCCGTCTGCGCCGCCAAGGCGCTTGACCCGCGGCGACCCCCTGCCTAGGTGACGCCGCGTAGAGCATCATCGCTTCGGCCGTGATCGCGTTACGGGCCCTTAGCTCAGTCGGTAGAGCAACTGACTTTTAATCAGTAGGTCGCTGGTTCGAACCCAGCAGGGCTCACCATATATCAATGACTTGCGCGTCAAGTTCCATCGGATCCTGATTGTAGGCAAACATTCTGGCTAACAATCTGCGCGCATTCGGTGCATACCGCTGACTTTACGGTCTGCTAGGTTTGGCCAACGCGTCCGAGTAAATCCTAACTGGTGGCATTCGCTGCACTGCTAGCCATGCATTCGGTTTTCGCTGTTGCCTAGGATCGCCAAGCGCGGGCGCGAAGGGTTAAGTCGTGAAATGGTCGCGAACGCTTGAGCCCGGATTTATGCCGTTTCTAGTGCAGGTTGCAGAATCTCTCGCAGTTCTACAGTTCTTGAGAACCTTTTTGCTGTTTATTCAGGCATTCGGTTTCTTGTGATCATCATCCGCATGATCAATATTGGGCCTGCTACGGGGGAACAGCGTGTCGCAACATTTTTTCGATCAGCCCATTCTTAATTCGCCTTATGATCCGCCAACGCGATATCATGCGCTGGATGACGATGGGCAGCCGCTCGAACAGCCTCCGTTTGCAGGGCGGCGGCCATGCGACTTCATCACCCCAGTCCCGAAGCCAAAGCGCCGGTCGGGCAAGGCTGCGCAAGCCTCAATGGTGTTCAATGATCCTAGCGGTCTCTCCGATGACGATCAGGAATACAACCCGAAGCCGATCATCAACGAGATACGCTCGCACGTCGCCACGTGGCGCTCGCTGCCCAGCGACCGCGATTGGGGAGTCACTCCGGCCACCGCGCGTCTGCTCCATCACTGGCGGCGTTCCGAGGTTGAGGGGTTGCGACCGTTTTTCTGTCAGGTTGAGGCGGTCGAGACTGTCATCTGGCTGACTGAGGTCGCCCGCACGCAAAGACGTTATGCCCATTTATGGGCGCACATTGAGGGTGCCCACCGGCAGTCGAGCCCTGACCTGACGCGCATCGCCATGAAGATGGCCACAGGTGCGGGCAAGACCACGGTGATGGCCATGCTGATTGCGTGGCAGACGGTGAATGCCGTCCGTTCGCCAACCAGCCACTTCAGCCGGGGTTTCCTCATCGTAGCTCCCGGCATAACGATCAAGGATCGGCTTCGCGTTCTGCTGCCGGATGACCCCGAAAGCTACTATCGCCACCGGGACATCGTGCCTTCGGACATGATGCCGGAGATCGCTAAGGCCAAGGTGGTGATCACGAACTACCACGCCTTCAAACGCCGGGAGACCATGGATGTCTCCAAGGTCGGCAAAAGGCCTTGCTCCAAGGTCGCGGCGAAGCACTGACGACCATCGAGAGCGAAGGCCAGATGCTTCAGCGCGCTTGCGGCGAACTGATGTCGATGAAGAATGTCATCGTCATCAACGACGAAGCACACCACTGCTATGAGGAGCGTCCGCAGGGCAGCATCGAAGAACTCGAAGACGCCGTTCCAAGGCCGAGGCCAAGGAAAACAAGGAAGCTGCACGCCTCTGGATCAACGGCATCAAGGCGTTGAAGAAGAAAGTTGGCGTCCGCGCGGTCTATGACCTGTCAGCGACACCGTTCTTCCTTGCCGGGTCAGGCTACATTGAAGGCACGCTCTTCCCGTGGGTGGTCAGCGACTTCTCGCTCATGGATGCTATCGAGTGCGGCATCGTGAAGCTGCCGCGCGTGCCAGTGGCCGATAATCTGCCGATTGATGACATGCCGATCTATCGCGACCTGTGGAAACATATCGGCAAGAAGATGCCGAAGAAGGGCGCAAAGAAGTCCGAAGACCTCAATCCGCTCGAACTCCAGACCAAGCTGCTGACTGCGCTTGACGCGCTCTACAATCACTATGTGCTGGTCAATGAGGAATGGCGGCGCGCTGGCATCCCCGTGCCGCCCGTGTTCATTGTCGTCTGCAACAACACGTCCACGTCGAAGCTGATCTACGAGTATATCTCGGGTTGGGACCGGCCCAACCCGGATGGCGAACTCGTCAACGTCCATCGCGGCCACCTCGAACTGTTCCGCAACTATGACGAGCACGGCAACCGGATCGCCCGCGCGCCGACCCTCCTGATCGACAGTGCCCAACTTGAAAGCGGCGAGGCGAGCCCTTCGCACCGTCACCGTAAGCCAGCGCCGCGACCAGGACCGGGCGAAATGCCTCGAAGTCGATGATCCGCCCCAGTTCCTCCAGCGGATCGCCGTAGGCCGACAGCCGCTTAAGATGTTCCGACAGTCCAAACAATCCCGCCTGACGCATCGCCACCTCCCGTCAGGTCGAGTGAATCAAATCACCCGCCGAATGTCGATAGGTTGATGGAGGCGCCCATCTGGTTCGGGTTGAAACCTTTCTTATCGGGCAGCCAAATTGGTTATGGTTTTGCCACCTGGTTCGTTTGACCGGTTTTGAATTTGATGGCCGGCAGGCGGCAAGACGGGTTGATGACGAGAATGGGCCCATGGGTTCTGATCAATGCGCGTTGGTATTACGCTTTCTCCATCGAACATGCGTGGAACTCTAGCCAGTATGTTGAGCCTGACAGGGACTGTTGTCGGCTTTGGTATTGGATCGCCCTAGCTAGAGCGTTGAGCGATCTGGCCGCAAGTATGGAAGGGACGCATTCCCTGCGATGGGCCCCTGTCGGGACCAGTAGTTTTCTTTGTCTGCGTGTTGCTGTTTCTCTTCGTTGGCCTGTCGATCCGCACCAAGCAGGGCAAGGCAACGGAGCAAGTGTCTGCCTGGAGTTCCATTGAAGAGGGCGCGCCCGCTCTTCGTCGAGCGATACGGTTGCCTGGCCACTTCGCAACTGACCTCGGCGCATAATGGTGGTGGGATTTTCTAGAGGCAGTGGATGCGGGCCGATATTGCTAACCATCCCTCGCCATACCGATTGATAAGCAGTCAAATGTTCCTGCCGGCATTGCGGCTTAGAATCGGGCACGCCTCAGATTTTCAGGTCACGATGACAATCCAGAGCGGATGTCCGGAGGTTTTTGCATGACATTGCAGTAGGTTGCTTTGGAATTCGACGAGGAAGTGTCTCGAGAGCCGTGGCGTAAAATGGCTCCCTCAAGGCAGGGGGGCTCGGCGGGAGGAATCGTTCAATGTGTCGACACAATTCGCGTCGGCGAAATTGCGGTCATTTAGGCGAGTTGTGATAAACATGATCTAAATGTGTGGTAATCAGCCGGTGACGCGAGTTTTTGGGAGAGAGGCCAAACCAGATCGTTCACTGATGCCCGCCAATATGTCGACAGATCGGCATTACCGTTGGTGTTAATGCCATCCAGTTCGGATGTTACAGAGGCTCTGCATGAAGTTGCTCGGCCAAATGTTGCTTGAACGGTGGTGCGGTCGAGTGGTTCTGGAGGCATTGATGCCGAAATCGAGCGTTAAATCTTTTTGAAGGCGAGGGGCATCGTCCTCTCCAATAAAAGTCATGAGAGGTGAATGCAGATGAATAAGAAACGCTTTGGCAAAGTGTTGCTATTGACGTCGAGCTTGATCGGGTGGGCGGTTCCTGTTCGCGCGCAAGAGCAGGAGGCGGGTGCGGGATCATCTCCATCTGCGGCCGAGACCCAAGCCATTATTACCGTGGTCGCAACGCGGCGTGAGCAGGCCCTGCAAGACGTGCCTCTTGCCGTGACGGCAGTTGGCGAGGATGCGCTGCGTCTCAATCAGGTCGATACTATCAGTGATATCGGCACATTGACCCCCAACATGATGACCGTCGCCGGTACGGCCGGTGGTGCGAAGTCGGCCCCTCAGTTTTCGCTCCGCGGTCAATCGCAGCAGGAGCGTGGCGGCCTGTCGGATGCTTCGGTCAGTGTATATCTCGGTGACGTGGCGATCGCGCGTACTCAAGGGCTCAACCAGTCTCTTTTCGATGTCCGTGCGGTTGAAGTCATTCGTGGCCCGGTTGGTACACTGTTCGGGAAGAACGCGACCGGGGGGGCCGTTATTATCCGGCCCAATCTTCCGACCACCGATGGCGTTGAGGGCAGTGTCGGGGTGACACTAGCTGAATTCGGGACGATCAATGGCGATGCAACCATCAACGTGCCGTTATCAGACTCGGCCGCGTTGCGGCTGGGCGGCGCGTTTGCGACCGACGATGGATATATCTTTGACGAGACATTGAACCGCAACGTCAATGACACGAAGACTTATTCACTTCGCGGCTCGCTGCTCCTGCGCTCGGGTGCGGTCGAGAACGTGACAATGGTGAATTACTTCAACGAGGATGACGGCGGCTCGGGTGGCTTTGCGAGGTTCCTGAACCCGAACGGTTCGATCGCGGTGCTTGCAGGGTCGCGGAATTATCGTCCGGTCCCTACGCTGCTCGCAGAACAGGAAGCTCGCGGAGATCTAAGGATCAATAACGGGGTTCCGGAGTTCAATGATGTAAAGACCATCGATATCCAGAATACGACCACTTTCGATGTAAACGACAGCATCACCTTCAAGAACATTTTTGGCTGGCGCAAAGTGGATAGCCATATCCTCGTCGACCTCGATGGGACCGAGCATCCACTCCTGCATACAGAGATATTTGACGATTCAGAGCAGATTAGCAATGAATTTCAGTTATTTGGATCGAGTGGCGATCTGGACTGGATTGCTGGTTCTTACTATTTTAATGAAACCGGTGACAATAATGCATCGAGCATTATTCTCGGGACCGAGAATGGAGGTATCGAGGCTTCGACGATGTTCGTGGATGGTGCCACTAATAACCGTCAAAAATTCGATAATACCAGTGTCGCGATATTCGCCGAAGGAACGTATGAACTGCTTGATGGTCTGTCACTTACCCTCGGAGGCCGCTACACTTGGGATAAGCGCGAGGCCCTGATCCTTAATCGCAGGATCAATACCCGCTGCGGTTTCACGATTGACGATGATGGCGATCCGACCACCCCCGAAATCAATCCTGGCGATGGGCCTAACTGCCGGGTCGACGCCAGCGGCAAATTCGACGCCTTCACGTATAATGTGGCGCTCAACTACAAGCCCGATACCGATACCCTTCTTTACGCGAGTCTGCGCCGAGGCTTCCGGTCTGGCGGTTTCGCCGCGCGTGCAAGCGCCGAGGTGGGGCTGCGCCGTCCCTTCAAGCCCGAGTTCGTCCGTAATATCGAGCTGGGTTTGAAGCGGGACTGGCACCTTGGCGGCGCATTTCTGCAAACCAACGTAGCGATCTTCCATTCAAAGTATACTGACGTCCAGCGCCAAGCGGTTGACACGACTTCAAACAATCCTTTCACCGTCGTGATCAATGCTGCCGAGGCAACGATCAAAGGTATTGAGGCCGAAGTGGTTTTCCGGCCGGTCGATCGACTCCAGCTTAGCGGCTTCTGGGGTTATACTGACGCCAGTTTCGACAAATTCATCGATCCCTTTACGGGTAACGATCTTTCGAACCAGAAATTTGCCCGCGTGCCTAAAAACAACTGGCGTATTGCGGGTACGGCCGATCTCGTCCGGAATGCGGATATCGGGGACATCAGCTTTACCGCTGCCTATTCCGGTCGTGACAGTTATCTGGACTCCGACAATTCGGTGGCTCCATGGGGGGTCATCCCGAGCCATGCGCAATTAGATCTTTATCTGAAGGGCGACAATGTCGCAGGTTCGGGGTTCGATGTGACGTTGTTCGCCAAGAACGTGACGGACACTATCGCGTATCAACCCTTGGCGTCGGTCTACACCTCCCTCGGGTTCGCGGCGGTCGTGCCGGGAGCTCCGCGACAGTTCGGGCTGCAACTGCGGTACGACTTCTGAAACTGGTCGACACGAACCATTTCGGCTTAGCACTTCAAGAAACCTCGCTACCTTCCAGTAGCGAGGTTTCTTGCGCTTCTCCTTGAGGTAACCAGAGAACAGCAGCACACGTGAATCCATGCATCACAAATCCTACGATCAGCGCGCCTGACGCCAAGAAAAGCATGTCAAGCGCTACTTATCGCAACCATCAATTTCGGCAACGCGAATAGTCTGGAGGCGGCTAGGACGCTAATTGAGGATTCCGCCGGCAATGCGTACCCCCATGGAATGAAAAACGAAAAAGACATCATAATCGTCGGATACGGAGCCGCAGGCGCAGCCGCCGCACTGACTGCCGCGAACCTGGACGCCTCCGTGGTAATCTTGGAAAAGCAGCCGGAGGATGCGCATTACTCAAGTACACGGATGTCGGGCGGCCTAGTCATGGGCGCTGACGATGCCGATGCTGCGGCTCGCTATCTCGATGAATGCTCGGGAGGCATGATCCCCGCCGAAGTCAGTCGCGCGTGGGCGGAAAAGGCGATCGCGGTCAAGGACTGGATGCGCTCCGTTGGCATCGAATCCGTTCACATGGCCGGCGGCTGGTATCCCAAGCTTGATGGCTTTGAGTCGATCAAGGTATTCGGCCCGCTTCCCAAGGGAACCAACCCCGATGAAGTCGAGATCGAACTACCGCGTCCCGGCGAACTGACCTTTAAGTTTCCGCTGCCGTTCGGAAACGGCCAATTGCTGCACGACCTTTTGGTCGAGGCTGTCGATGCCAGTGATTCGATCGAAGTCATTTACGACTGTCCGGTAAGCGAACTGATGACAATCGACGGTGTCGTGCGGGGAGTGAAGGCAGCCGGTGAATACAAGGGCACTACGTTTGCCGCCAAGAAAGGCGTTATTCTGGCGTGTGGTGGCTTTGAGCAGAATCAGGAAATGATCCTCAACTACCTGAAGGCCTATCCGATTTACTTTTATGGTTCCGAAGCGAATACCGGTGATGGGATTCGGATGGCGCAGGCGGTCGGCGCGGACCTGTGGCACATGAACCAGATGATTGGTCGGGCTGTTGGGCACTTTGCTCATCCGGACGGACGCGAGTTGACCTTCAATATTTCGTTGAACCCGCCCGGCTACGCGATCGTCGACAAACACGGAAAGCGGTTCGCGAATGAGCACCTGCAGGCTGTTTCCAAGGCCAATTTCTACTACGAATTGCTTCACTATGATGCGGATCTTCTCGATTATCCCCGCATCCCGGCCTACTGGATCTTCGACAAGCGCAGAGTTGAGGCGCGGGCTCTTTCAGGGGGGTCATTCGGAAACTATGCATGGAGCAAGGACAACCGGGCCGAAATCGACATGGGCTGGATTGCCGAAGCTGACACGATCGAGGCGGCTGCAGCCGCGGCTGGCGTACTGGATCCGGCTGCAGCCGCCCGCGCCATCGAGGACTATAATCAGGCGTGCAAGTTCGGGAGTGATCGTTTCGGTCGGCCGGCGGATTCATTGATCCCGATCGACGAACCGCCCTTCTATTGCATGCCGGTTTATCCCGGAGGTGCGACGACGAATGGCGGTCCGCGTCGCGATGCGAGGGCTAGGATTCTTGATCCGTTCGGTAAACCGATTCCGGGTCTTTTTGGAGCTGGGGAGCTTGGGGGAGCAATCGGCATGTTGTATCCTTCTCCGGGCGCAAATCTGGGAGAGGCATTTGCATTCGGCGCACTGGCGGCCGAATGCGCGCTTGAGATCTGATGGCCTGTTTTTACGGGTAGCCGTTCCTATTGAAGATGCCGTCGGATCGTATGCGAAACGGGAATTGAGAGCATGAATGATCGCACTGATGGTGACAAGAATTTGCTGGCTGATGCCTCGGGCGCTGCGCTTGTGATCATCGATGTCCAGGAATTCTCAGTCGCCGCCAATTTGGCTCCCCATAAGGGAACAAGCGTTCTCGCCAATTCCATCGCCTTGGCGAATGCCTGCAGGGCAGCGGGAATTCTCGTGGTGATCATAACCGCTGGCGGTGGCGTCAGGTTGGCTCATTCCCCGGATCGGGAGATGCCATCTCTTGCCGTTCCGCCCGGATCGCATCGGGTCCCTGAAGTTCTCGGGCCCATGAAAGGTGATTTGTCTATCACCAAGTACAATTGGGGCGCTTTTTTCGGAACCAGCTTGGACCTTCATCTGCGGCGGCGCGGGATAGATACGATTATCCTGTGCGGGATTGCGACCAATTTTGGCGTCGAATCGACTGCGCGCCAGGCGCACGAACGTGGATACCAGCAGATCATAGTAGACGACGCGATATCGGCCTTCTCTGAGGACGAGCACGAAGCGTCGTTGAGCATGACGCTGCGCAGAATTTCGCGTGTCCGCTCAACACGCGAAATCTTGGAGCAACTCGCCTCTGGCTCCGATCGAGTTGCCGATCAGTAATCCAAAGAGCGATATCCGCCACCATTGACCGAGATCAGGTCGCCATTGATGCCAGAGGCCCGGTCTGAACAAAGGAAAACAAAGGTTTCGGCGATTTCATCCATCGTCATGTACCGCCCAATGGCGGTTTGATCGGCAAGCTGTTGCGCAGCAGAGGGCGGCGGCGCGTTCTCGCGGCGAAGCGGCGGCTCCGGGGGGCGAATCGCACCTGCCTTTTGCGTTCTAACGATACCCGGAGAGACGCAATTTACCCTTACGCCGCGTGGGGCGGCTTCTAGCGCCAATGTCTTGGTCATGTTGACGATTCCGCCCTTACTTGCTGCTTGCAGAGCAAATCCGTAGATTGGGTAGAAGGCCGCATCTGCGGACATGTTAACGATGGACCCACGCCCTTGGGAGTACATGATCTTGAGCGCTTCCTGGCAGCAGAAGAACGTGCCGCGTAGGTTCACATTCATCACCTTGTCCCATTGATCTTCCGTGACATCCAGCGTTTCGCCACGCCAAGAATAACCTCCGATGTGACAAGACGCATCGAGCGAACCCCAATCCTTCGAGACTTTTTCGAATGCGGCTTGGATCTGCTCCACATCGCCAAGGTCGACCTGTAGGGACATGACTTCGGCACCTTCGGCCCGAAGCTTTTCGGCGGTTGTTTGGTTACTCTCTTCGTGGATATCAGCACAGGCAATTCGGGCTGCGCCTTCGCGGGCGCACACAATGGCTGTTTCCCTTCCGATGCCGCTCGCCGTACCTGTCACGAATGCCGTTTTCCCTTTCATTAACATCACTTGGATTCCTATTTCGTTTATTGGAGGAGGCCGATTTGCGGCCAATGGAGAAGTGCTTGCTGACCCTGACCCCAATTTTGTCATCTTACTTTGCGATTATCGTTTCCAACGCCGTGAGTACAGGTGTCGACAGTGTTGCAGGAAAACTTCCCGCTCTTCGCCTATGCGATTTTTGCGCAAATACGCCTTGAGTTTGTTTGAACGTCCAAGGCCCCTCATTTAGAGACCCTTACGAGAATTCTCATTCTGGGGGCGACCCTTTTGACTCGAGCGTTGCGCGCAATTGGATACTCAAGATGTCGACAAGGCTGGACTGCTGCACTGTGTACTTCGCAATCCGATGGTTGCAGGGACCCGCAGCGATAGCAGAGCGATTAGGAGAGTTATGTCGAGTGATGCTCTTGCCAGTGCGGACATCGTCATCGTCGGCGGGGGAACCGCCGGGTGTGTCCTGGCGGATAGGTTGACCGAGAGTGGTGAATGCACGGTCATACTCATCGAGGCTGGCTCGCGCGACACCAATCCCTGGATCCATATTCCTATCGGATACGGCAAGCTGCTTGGCCACCCCGATCTCGATTGGGGCTATTCCACCGTTCCCCAGCCAATGCTGGATCAACGCCAAGTCGCAGTTCCGCGCGGTAAGGTGCTCGGCGGATCGAGTTCTACGAACGGATTGCTTTATGTAAGAGGGCAGGCCGAAGATTACGACGACTGGGCGAAGGCGGGTGCCGACGGATGGAGCTTTGCGGACACCCTGCCCTATTTCCGGAAGAGCGAGGACCAGGCTCGAGGCTCGGATTCCTTTCATGGCGTGGGCGGTCCCATTTCAGTTCGCGATCCCGCCATTGCATCTCCATTGGGCGACGCCTTCATCGCTGGCGGAAACGAGATCGGCATTCCGTTCCAGTCCGACTTCAACGGACCATCGCAAACGGGCATCGGATATTATCAGATGGCGGTGCGTGGCCGAGTCCGATGCAGTACTGCGGCGGCTTATTTGAAACGGGCGAAGAATCGGAGGAACTTGCGAGTCCTTACGGACGCTACCGTCGAGAAGATTCTGTTTGAGGGGGGCAGGGCCGTTGGTGTCGAGGCACGGAGATCCGGCGTATCGGGGCGGATTCTCGCAAGGAATAGTGTCGTCCTATCCGGTGGTGCCTTGGCGACACCGCAACTGCTAATGTTATCAGGCATTGGGCCGGCAACGCACCTCCAGAATATCGGGATCGACGTCCTGCTCGACAGTCCGGGAGTGGGGGTGGGATTACAGGACCACCTGAACGTCAGGGTACGCTATAGATGTGCCCAACCTGTTACGATCAACGATTCCCTCCGATCGGCATTCGGAAAACTCAAGTCCGGCCTTCGCTATATCGCCAAGGGTGAAGGGCCCTTGATGGTTGCTGCGGGCTACGGCGCGGCGTTCTTCCGCAGTGACGGATCCCATGGACGACCTGACTTCCAAGGATATCTTCTGCTGTTCAGTACCGACGATAGTGGGCGTGCCTTGGAACGACATTCGGGTTTCATGACATCCGGTTATCAGCTTCGTCCGAAAAGCAGTGGAGCACTGCGATTGACGGGGCCAAATCAGGACGACCCGCTCTCGATTGATCCAGCCTATTTGAATGACGACGAAGACAGCCGGGTGTTAATCGGCGGTTTGCGGCGCTTGCAGCAGATCGTTGCTTCGGATGCGATGCGGCCATGGGTTGCCGGAGACTTCGTCCCGGGGATTCCTGCTGACGACCAGGAGTGGATGGAATACATCCGGGCCAACGCCAGTGCCGGGCACCATTTTTGTGGAACCTGTCGGATAGGATCCGACGTATCCGCGGTTGTTTCCCCGCGTCTACAAGTGCGAGGCCTGAACGGGCTTCGGATCGTCGATGCTTCGGTCATGCCCAAGATTATATCGGGCAATACAATGGCTCCTGTGGTGATGATTGCGGAGAAGGCATCCGATATGATCTTGGAGGACTTGCGGTGAGGGACGAATTCGGACTTGCTCATCCCGACCGGTTGTTCCTCGCGGGACAATGGGTCAGAGCTTCGACGAATTCCGAACTCGAAGTCATAGACCCGGCGCGTGAAGATCTGGTGATGCGTGTGGCGCAGGCGGGGCCAGAGGACGTGGCGCTGGCCGTCGATGCCGCACATCGGGCTTTTACGAGCGGTTCGTGGCCGCAGATGCACGTCGGCGAACGAGCGGGCAAACTGCGATTGGTCGCTGCAAAACTGAGGGAACGCCAAGCGACTGTTGCGCGGGCGATCACACGCGAGATGGGGGCTCCGTATAAGGCGGCATTGGCTGCCTTGGCAGGGCCTCCAGCACTCTTTGAGTATTACGCGGACTTGATCGAGGCGCTGCCTGAAATGGATGTGCGCGAACGCCTTAATGGGCGGGCTTGGTCCGCGCTGCGACCGGTCGGTGTAGTCGCCGCGATTGTTCCATGGAATGCTCCACTCAATCTCAGCGTGCTCAAGTTGGCACCTGCCCTTGCCGCCGGATGCACTGTCGTGCTCAAGTCGGCGCCCAGCACGCCGATTGACGCAATGATCCTTGCGGAGTGTCTGGAGGCAGCCGATTTTCCAGAGGGCGTAGTCAGCGTGCTGACCGGAGGTAACGATGCCGGCGAAGCGCTGGTCTCAGATCCAAGGGTCGACAAGGTGACGTTTACTGGCAGCACCGGTGTCGGACAGAGAATTGCAGAAGTCTGTGCGGGAAGAATCGCCCGGATCGGGTTGGAACTTGGCGGCAAATCGGCCGCGATCCTGCTGGACGATATGGACGTGGAGGAGGCTGCCCGCAGGTTGATGCCTAACTCCCTGATGTTGTCCGGACAGGCCTGTTCGGCGCTAACGAGGGTGATCGTGCCGCGGCACCGACACGATGCCCTGGTGGAGGCCTTGGCTGCTGCCATGGAGAAGGTGGTCGTCGGCGATCCTTTTGACGAGGCGACGGAGATGGGCCCGATATCTATTGAACGCCAGCGTGATCGGGTTTTGGAATATGTCGAAATCGGCAAGTCGGAAGGGGCTTGTCTTGTTACCGGTGGCAAGCGACCGGCGCATCTCGATCGTGGGTTCTTCATCGCGCCAACCTTGTTTTCGCACGTCGAGAATTCGATGCGAATTGCGCGCGAGGAAATTTTCGGTCCGGTGATTTCAGTGCTTGCCTGCGACGACATTGACGATGCCGTCGCGACGGCAAATGACAGTGATTATGGCCTTTATGCGAGTGTCTTCACGCATGACGACGATGCCGTGATACGCTTGGCGGCGCAGTTACGTTCAGGCAATGTTGCAAAGAACGGCGTCATAGTTGACCGGAAGCTTCCGTATGGAGGCTTCAAGCGGTCCGGCATTGGCAGGGAAGGCGGGATCGAGGGATTGCGCGCGTTCCAGGAGCAGCAAGTCATCTATCTATCCTAGGTCATCAAATTTTCGAAATGGCCGCAAAACCGCCTGATCAAGGCGGATCGATTGTCGCTAAGCGAAGTGAGCCAGGTTTTAATCGGTGGGCCCGGATCCGATATTGCTCTGACTACCACGCCTTCCTGTCCGATCCTGGTGAACGATCGCGGCAGGATGGTGATTCCGAAGCCTGAGGAAACCAGGCCGATGATGGTAGTCGGTTCCCTCGCCTGCTGCTCGATCCGCGGTTCGAAGCCATGGCGCTTGCAAAGTGCGAGGAGCGGCTCGTGCAATCCCGTGGCGACCTCGCGCTCGTAAAACACGAAGGTTTCGTTGGCCAGCTCTTCCATGTCCACCGGAGCCAAGGTCTTGGCGAGAGCATGATCTGAGGGAAGGTAGAGAGCGAGCTCATCGGTCTCGACCGGAATTGCCTGAAAGTCGGTCTGCGTCGTTGCCAGCGTCCCCGGGATCCTGACGAAGCCGACGTCGATCCTGTCCTCCCTGAGCGCTACAAGTTGCGCATTTGACAGCATTTCGACCAACGTCAGACGAACATCAGGATATTCTCGACGAAACTGCCGAAGAACACGCGGGACCTTTCCCATCAGGGCAACAGACTGGGTTACGCCAATGCGGATTTCGCCCACTTCTCCCATTGCGGCGCGCTCGACACTTTTGCTCAGGAGCTCTGTCTGGGCGAGGAGAGGTCTGGCCTCCTCGAGAAGAACCGCGCCTACCTTGGTCAGGCGGACATTGCGCCGATCACGTTCGAACAATGGCGAGCCAATGTCGTCCTCCAGCTGTCGGATCCGAATGCTCAGCGGTGGTTGGGTTATGCCCAAACGCTCTGCAGCACGCCGGAAGTGAAGCTCTTCGGCAGTTGCGACAAAGTAGCGCAAAGATTTATAACTGATATGAAACATATATCACAACTGTAATTTTATTGAATTAGACGATATCACAAATTCGGTCCATCTCTATGCTGAAAAATATCGATATCGGATTTATCGCCGACACGGAGAAGGGGTGAGGAATGCACGATCTGGTTATCAAGCAAGCTACGATCTACGACGGTCTCGGCGGTTTGCCGTACATGGCCGATATTGCGGTGGCGGACGGAAAGATTACCGCCATTGGTACAGACTTGGGGTTAGCGGTCGAAATGATCGATGCAAGCGGGCTGGCACTGATGCCGGGCATCATTGATTCGCATACTCATTACGATGCCCAGGTTACGTGGGATCCGCTTTGCGATCCGTCGCCTGCATTGGGCGTAACTACCGTCGTGATGGGCAATTGCGGCTTTACGATCGCACCTTGCAAGCCGGCCGACCGCGAGATCATGATGCGTCATCTTACCCGCGTCGAAGGAATGTCCATCGAGGCACTGGAGGAGGGCATTCAGTGGAATTTCGAGACCTTTCCCGAATATCTCACCGCGCTTGAAGAACGTGGGGTTGGGCCAAACGTCGCCGTCTACATTGGCCACTCTGCACTTCGTACCTTCGTCATGGGCGAAGATGCGACGAATCGTGAAGCATCTGACGCGGAGATCGCCTGGATGCGAGAGCTCGTGGCCGAAGCTATGAAGGTTGGGGCAGTCGGTTTTTCCAGCTCAACACATGAACAGCACATCGGTTGGGGAGGCGTGCCAATGCCCTCGCGCGTTGCGGACGATCGGGAATTTAATGCGATCGCCGACACGATTCACGATGCCGGCAAGGGCACTATGATGGTGGTCAAGGGTTCGGGGACGAGCATCGATTGGATCGAGCAGCTTGCGGAACGCTCTGGCCGCTCCGTGCTGGTTTCGGCAATGCGCCATCATCCGGCCGCACCGAACAAGGTATTCGAAGACCTCGGCGCGTTGCGCAATGCGCGCGAGCGGGGGCATCGGCTGTACGGGCAGTGTTCGCCCATGCCGATGGCCATGGATTTCAGCTTGGAAAACCCCTATCCATTCGAGGCTTACGATTGCTGGAAGCCTGCTATTCAGGCAGATGGGCGCGGTGCCTATATCGCTGTCCTTCGCGACCCGGAATGGCGCCAATCTATGAAGCAGGACATTGAACAGAACCCGGGCATGCGGATCTTCCGCGGCAACTGGGATACCCTAACCGTAGCCGAGGCGGGTACGGAAGCGAACCGCGATCTCGAAGACCTTTCGGTCGGGGAATTAGCCCGCAAGGCAGGCAAGCATCCTTTCGACTATTTTGTGGACCTGGCTCTGTCCGAAGACCTCAAGACGACATATGCGACGGAGTTCTCGAATTTCGATGTGCCCTCGGTAAGCCGAATTCTGCGTGATCCCGACAACCAAATTTCCCTTGGCGATGCTGGCGCACACCTCAGCTTCCTTTGCGAGGCGGGATTTGGCCTTCATCTGCTCGGCCATTGGGTTCGTGATCTGGCTGTGTTGGAGCTGCCGGAGGCCGTGCGCCGACTTACCGGACAGCAGGCCAACCTGTTCGGCATGCGCGATCGCGGGACGCTGGCTGTCGGAAAGGCGGCGGATCTGCTGCTATTTGATCCGAGCAATGTTGGGATAGGGCCGAAGGTACGATTATTCGACCTGCCTGGTGGCGCGACCCGCCTAAGGACTGACGCCAAGGGCGTTCGCGGGGTCTGGGTCAATGGCAAGCGGATGGCGGACGAAAGCGGACCGCTCGTGCCGGAAGAAATGCCGGGCGAGGTGTTGCGGAAATTCGCTGCCTGACTTTCAGGTGCCGGTGAAATCTGGAGGGCGTCCTTCGCGAAAGGCGGACACGCCCTCCTTATGATCTGCGGTTTGCGACATCAGCGGCTGCATTGCGGTTTCGGCCTCGAGGAAGCTGTCGAACCCGGTCGTTTGGGCTAGTGTGAACTGGCGTTTGGCCATACCGATCGCCAGCGGCGGTCGGGAAGCCAGCGATTGTGCCAGTACGCGGGCGCGGTCAAGCAGATCCCCTGATGGCACGGTCTCAAGTGCTAAGCCCAGTGAGACGGCTTCTTCGGCACCCAGCAGGCGGCCGGAATAAACGAGTTCCTTGGCGCGCATCGTGCCGATTTGCTGGTTCAATAACCACACTGCACCTGCATCGGGAACCAATCCGATGTTGCCGAAAATCTGGGCGAACTTGGCCGTGTCGGAGGCCAAGATCAAATCGCACGCCAGTGCGAAACTCCAGCCCGCGCCGACGCAGTGACCGTCGACCGCGGCGATGACCGGCTTCCTGAGGTTCATGATGGAGCGGACAATTCGGTGAAGCCGGCGTATCTTGGTCAGCGAGAACGTAATATCATGAGCGCCCATTTCCCCAACATCCATCCCGGCACAAAAACTGCCGCCCGAACCGGTCAGAATTACCGCACGCGTCGTATTATGTTCGGCAAGGCCCTCAAACGCCTTGGCAAACATTTCCCGCATTTCCAGCGTGATCGCGTTTTTCTTTTCCGGACGGTTGATGGTCACCGTCGCCACTGGCCCGTCATGGGTAATTTCGATGGGCATGAATTTCTCCTGTTTGCCGATGTTTGCTGCACCACCCCCGGTGATGCGTCAAAGCCGATTGCGCGGTCACCTCGGACGAATTCGTCCTTGCGAAAAACCGGTCTGTTCCAGCGGACGATGTTGACCAGACCCTCGCGACCGAGTGTGCTTGGCCCCTGAATCTTTCTGGACTAGTGTTTTTCAGGGATTGTATAGATGGGCGTCGAAAGTGCTGAAATGATCAAAGAGCCAGATCCGAGGCTGGCCGACCAGATCTCAAAGTACGTTGCGCGGATGGACTTGTCGAAAATGGCGCCTTCCGTCATCGAGGCAACCAAGGATCTCTGTATCAGTTCGGTCGGTTCAACCGTTCTTGGCGCGCGAATGGAAGTTACTCGCGCGCTGGCAGCATATGCCCAAGATGCCGGAGGTGCCGCTCAGGTCATGCCCGTCGGTCAGGATTTCGCGACCAATGTGGAAGTGGCCGCCATGCTCAATTGCGTCGCGTCGCACTGCACCGAATTCGAAGACGTCGCTTGGCCAGAGGCGCAATACACCTGTTTTCTGATCCCGGCTATGTTGGCATTGGGCGAGGCGGTCGATTCAACGGGTGCGCAAGTTCTTGAGGCGATCGTCATCGGCTTTGAAGTGGCGGCTCGACCAGGAATGATTTGCTCGAACCACGGGGCTGCCGCCCGGGGCTTCCTCTCTTGTGCCAATCTCGGGACGATCGGGGTGGCAGCAGGTGCGGCCAAACTGATGGGACTCGGTGAAAAAGGGATTCGCGATGCTGTGACGATGGCCGCGTCAATGGGTGGCGGGCTGGTTCGGCAAACCGGTTCCTCGGCGCATGTTGTGGAGGCGGGCTTCGCGGCGCGCGATGGGATCGTCGCTGCGCAACTGGCGCGAAACGGGCTTGGCGGGAATCCGGACATCTTTGGGGGAAAGGCCGGTTATTTCGATGCATTGGCTGGGCAGCCCGAAATCTCGTTCGATCTCGGCGAAGGCGATCAACTTCGCATCCTGTCGGTCGGCCAGAAGAAATATCCCTGCTGCTATTTGCTGCAGCGGATAATCGATGAGCTCAAGAATATCATGGAGCGCAATTCGCTGGTCGGGGCGGATATCGCGGCCGTGACCGTGGATGTGAACGGGGCCTTCCCTGCCATCGTGAAGTATGACGAGCCTTCGGATGTCGAGGAAGCCCGCTTCAGCCTTCCTCACGTGTTGGGTGCGGTTCTGGCTGGTGAGCCGATGGACTTCCTGACTTTCGTTGCGGAGAAACTGGAGGACTGCGAGATACTGGCGCAGCGCAGGAAGGTATCTTGCCGGGTTCATAACGCCTGGGGTTACGATCAACTTGGCGAAAAGGATCTCCTGACGGTCACGACCGTCGATGGCACACGGTTTCGACGCGAATGTGTCTCGGCGCATGGGGATCCGGAAGACCCCTTGTCGCGCGAAGAGACAATTGCAAAGTTCATGAACTGTACTTCGGGGATACTTGAAGCTGAGACGGCCTGTTCTGTCGCGTCCGACATTGCCGGACTAGAGAATCTACGATCGGTGCGTTCGCTCATGGCGAAGCTCCGGCTTTCCGGCCAACCCGGCTGATCGGATACCTGTTAGATGGATCTAAACTTTTCCGTAGAGGATGTCGCCTTCCGCGAGGAGGTTCGCACCTTCCTGGCCTCCTCCCTGCCCGATTACCTGTGTGCAAAAATGATAAAGCGCCTTCACCTCACCAAGGACGAGACGGTCCATTGGCAGCGGATCCTCAACGCGCGCGGTTGGGCTACGCCGTCCTGGCCCGTCGATTGTGGCGGCCAGTCATGGTCCCCGTCGCAGCGATACATCTTCCAGGAAGAGATGGCGCTGGCACACGCGCCAGAAACGCAACCTTTCAATGTCAACATGATCGGTCCAATTCTCGCGAAGTTCGGAACGGACGAACAGAAAGCCAAGTTCCTACGCTCGACTGCAAACCTGGATATCTGGTGGTGCCAGGGCTTTTCGGAACCCGGTGCCGGATCGGACCTTGCCTCGCTCAAGACCTCCGCAGTGCGGGACGGTAATCACTACCTGATAAACGGCCAGAAGATCTGGACGACACAGGCCCAGAATGCCGATTGGATGTTTGCCCTGGTCCGGACCGATAGCAGTGGCCGCAAGCAGGAAGGCATCAGCTTCCTCCTGATTGACATGACGACACATGGCATAACCGTCCGGCCGATCGAGACGATCGATGGCGGACATGATGCAAACGAGGTCTTTTTCGATGATGTGCGCGTGCCGACCGCAAACCTGATCGGAGAGGAAGGCAAGGGCTGGACCTACGCCAAGCACCTGTTGGGGAACGAACGCAGCGGCATCGCCCGTATCGGATTGTCGAAGGAACGTTTGAAACAGCTGCGCAGCCTTGAACATGAATTGAGTGCGTCCGGGCAGCTCGACGAACGCGAAACTGTCGGTCTCAAACGCAAGCTGGCCGAGGTCGAGGTGCAGTTGCGTGCTCTTGAGCTGACGCAGCTGCGGGTCGTTTCCGCCGACGCGCATGGTGCCAATGCTGGGGCCGCTGCGTCGATCCTCAAGATCAAGGGTACCGAGCTGCAGCAGCGGATGACCGAACTGGTCCTTGAACTGGCGGGCCCGGAAGGTCTGGCGCTTGCCGTTGACGATCATACGGATGGATCGGGCGGGTGGCAGAACCCCGCCGCGCAATTTTATTTCACGATGCGCAAGGTTTCAATATTCGGGGGCTCGAACGAGATCCAGAAGAACATCATCGCCAAGACCATGCTGGGTCTTTGACGGAGGAACAATGGATTTCGAACTCAGTGAAGAGCAACGCCTCCTGAAGGATAGCGTCGATCGTTTGATCGCCAAGGAATACAGATTCGAGCGGCGGCTTGATTTCCTGCGCAGGTCCGAAGGCTGGAGTCGCCAGACATGGCAAGGTTTTGCGGAAATGGGGCTGTTGGCGCTTCCATTCGCGGAGGAGCATGGAGGGTTCGGAAGCGGCGGTGTCGAAACGATGCTCGTTATGGAGGCCTTCGGGCGTGGGCTTGTCGTAGAACCTTACTTGTCCACCGTCATCCTTGCTGGCGGCACCATCCGTCATTCCGGAGCTTCAGGCCGGATGGCCGAAACGGTCGAGCGGATCATTGCCGGAGAACATCTGATGGCCCTCGCTCACAACGAGAAGGGTGGGCCGCGACACAGTCTCGAGCCGCAGACCAGAGCTAAACGCAGCGGCGCTTGCTGGACGCTTACCGGTTCCAAGATTGCCGTCCTCCATGGTGCGACCGCCGATGAATTGGTCGTATCTGCGACGACCGATACCGGGAGCGCGCTTTTCTTGGTTCCTGCCGAGGCCGAAGGCATCTCGGTGTCACCGCAGAAGGGCTACGATGGGGTCCCCTTGGCCGAAGTGACGCTCGAAGGCGTGTCGGTTCAGACGGAATTCGTTCTCTGCGAGCCGGGGATGGGTGAGAAAGTCCTCGCGCATGTCATAGCAGAGGCGAACGCCGCGTTGTGCGCGGAGGCTGTTGGTATCATGGGCGACGTATTCGATACGACATGCGAATATCTTCTGACTCGGACTCAGTTTGGCGTGCCGATTGGCAGCTTTCAGGCCCTGCAGCACCAGGCGGCAGACATGTTGATTGAACTGGAATTGTCGCGCAGCATGGCGATCCTGGCCGCGCTTTCGATTGATTCAGAGCCGCCGGTTCGGGAGCGCAATGTCTCGGCGGCAAAGGCCCAGATCGGCCGGTCAGGCCGCCTGATCGGACAACGTGCGATTCAACTGCATGGGGCTATCGGAATCACCGAAGAATATAAGGTCGGCCATTCATTCAAGCGATTGACCGCGATCGATGCCATGTTCGGAAATGCCGACTGGCATATCGACGCGATTGTCGAAGCAGGCGGTCTTTACACGGCCTGATGGGGGCCGCTGTCCGGGCGCTGGTAATGCGCCCGGACAGCCGCTCCTAGATCAGTAGCCCTTGAAGACGGGCTTCCGCTTTTCGGCAAAAGCCGTCGCGGCTTCTTTGTAATCGTGGGTCATCATTGTCATCGATTCATACGCGATAGACAGCTCGAGGATCTGGTTCAACTGCGCCTTCAATTGCTTATTGACCGCGGCTTTCGACCAGCGAACCGCCCAAATGGGGTTGGCCGCGATCTCTCTGGCGATCGAAACCGCCTCGTTTAACACTTCGTTCTTGGGCACGGCATAGTTCACGAGGTTCATCGCAGCGGCTTCTGCCCCGCGCAGCAGCTTGCCGCGCATTAGGAATTCCTTTGCTCGTTGCGGACCGACCAGCAACGGCCACGCAACGGCGCCGCCATCACCTGCGACAAGGCCGACCTTGACGTGGGTGTCGCCCAAACGTGCGTCGTCCGCGACAACGCTGATGTCCGCGAACAGAGCGAGCGTCATGCCGAGGCCGATCGCGTCGCCATTGACGGCCGCGATAACAGGCTGTGGTGTGAGCAGGAGGTGCTCGAAAATGCGAAGCGTATTCTGGGGAACCCGAAGCGCATATTGCAACCCGAATTCCGTACCGGCACGCGCTGCCATTTTCTTGACGTCGCCGCCAGCGGAGAAAGCCCGCCCCGATCCTGTCAGTACGATGGCCTTGATGTCCTCGTCCTGGGCTAGGTCGATCCAGACGTATTCCAGCTCCTTGTGGTTTTCAGGGCCGATCGAATTCAGCGTGTCGGGGTCGCTCATAGTCACAGTGGCAACCCCGTCGCTGCCCTTCTCGATCTTGAGGAAGCTATATTTGCTGTAATCCACCTTCATAACGGTCTCCGTGTACTGCTCATTTTTCTGCATTTTCTTTATCTAGGTCAGTAAAAGTCATCTCGTCTGCCACGAGCCTGTTTAGAAGCGGGGCGGGGGTCAGCGAATTGTCGCCAGTGAGCCGGGCAAGGTCGCGCAGCGTCTTAGTCAGATCCGATAGACCGACGCTGTCCGCATGGAACATCGGGCCGCCGCGCCAGCGTGGAAAGCCATATCCGTTGAGCCAAACCGCATCGATGTCGGACGCGCGCAGTGCGATTCCTTCTTCCAGAATTCGCGCGCCTTCGTTGACGAGGGGGTAGATCATCCTCGCGACCATTTCGTCCGGGGAGAATGTCCTGCGCGTAATTCCGTGTGCATTCGATACGGAAGCGATAAGATTTTCTATTTCCGGATCGGGCAACGGAGTGCGGTTGCCATCCTCATAACGGTAATAGCCCGCGCCGGTCTTTTGCCCGAGCCGCCCATGCTCCACCACGGCATCCGCAATCGGGAACGGTGTACCGCGCCGCTTGCGGATCGCATAGCCGACGTCCAGACCGGACATGTCATTGATGGCAAGGGGCCCCATCGGAAATCCGAAGCATTTGAGCGATTCGTCCACGTCTTGAGGCAGGGCGCCTTCCAGCAAGAGTCGGTCAACCTGCGCACCACGTTTTGCGACCATGCGGTTGCCGATGAAGCCGTCGCAATTCCCCGATAGTACGGGAACCTTGCCTATCTTCTTCGCTATCCAGAGCGAGGCTGCGATCGTTTCGGCCGATGTTTCCTTACCGAGGACGACCTCCACGAGCCGCATCACATTTGCCGGAGCGAAGAAATGCAGGCCGACAAACCGGTCGCGGTTTCGGACATCTTTCGCGATGAGGTCGATGTCAATCGCGGATGTATTCGTCGCGATCAGTGCGCTCTGATCGCAGAGCGCGTCGAGTCTCGTGATGATGTCCTGTTTGATCGCAAGGTCTTCGTAAACGGCTTCTATGACCAGATCGGCGTCGGACGCTTGTTCGATGTCGCGAGACCACTGCAATAGGGCCAAACGTTGTTCCGCTTGTTCCTCAGAAATGGAACCGCGGCGGGCCGATGTCGCCAGTAGGTTCCGAACCCGATCGAGCCCGCGATCCAGCGCTTCCTGGGTCGTATCGATCAGGGTTGCGGGGATCCCGCCAGCGGTGAATGACATGGCTATCCCGGTCCCCATCGTTCCGGCGCCGATGACGGTGACCTTACTTATGGACTTAACCGGACCGGGAATGTCGAAGCCTTTCGGCTTGGCGGCGGCCCTTTCGGCGAAAAATGCATGGCGGAGCGCCAGAGACTGATTGCCAGCGGAGAGGCGCGCGAATTCTTCCCGGTCCGCGGCGATTGCTTCCTCGAATGGCATGGTCATTGCCCGTTGGACAGATCGGACGCAGGCGGCAGGCGCATCCTGGTTCGCCATCTTCTGTGTCAGTTTTCGCGCAAAGTCTTCGAAGGTCGAAACGACGAAATCGGCTGGAAAATCGTCGCTCCAAGACTTGAACCGACCACGTTGCGCCATCCTGAGGGCGCAGGAAATCGCAGCGGCCACCTCATTCTGCGCCACAACTTCGTCCAGTACGCCCAGCTTCTCGGCCCTTGCTGCACCGATTTGTTTGCCACTGACAACAAATTCGAGAGCCTTTTTGGGGCCAATCAGGCGCGCGAGGCGATTGGTGCCGCCGGCGCCCGGGATCAAACCGAGCTGGCTTTCCGGAAGGCCGCAAGTCGTGCCTTCAACGGCGACGCGGCCATGGCAAGCCAAGGCAATTTCCAATCCGCCTCCAAGCACCGTGCCGTGCAGGGCAGCGACCACTGGCTTGGTCGAGTGGGCAATCTTCTGGCAGACTTCGTGCAGTGTCGGTCCCTCTTTGCGGGCGTTGCCGAACTCCTTGATGTCCGCACCGGCAAAGAATGTGCGTCCTTTGCAGGACAGCACAATTGCGACAACGTCGTCACTTCCGTTCGCTTGCTCGATAGCGCCGACTAACCCCTGGCGGATTGCTGCGTTGATGGCGTTGACCGGCGGATTTTCAGCCACGATCAGGAGGAGGCCGTTGTCTAGTTTTCTGGTCTCAATTGTCATGGTCCGTCCCCACAGTTTCTATCACCGCATCCAGCGCATATGCACCTTGACCTTTTGGCATGACGCGGAGAGGGTTGATCTCGACGGTTTCCAATGTGTCCGGATTGGCGGCAGCCAGTCGGGAGATCGCAACGATCGTATCGATTGCCGCCGCTAGGTCCGCATCCGGAGTGGCACGATAGCCGTTGAGTAATTCGAAGCAACGCAGACGCCGCAACATGCCTTCTGCCTCCGTTCGGTCCACAGGGGCGAGCGCGAGCGTGACATCTTTAATCAGTTCCGCCGTCACACCGCCGGTACCGACCATCACGAGCGTGCCGAACAATGGATCGCGGCGGGTGCCCACGATCAGTTCCGGGCCCGTTCCGATCATCTCCGAAATCAGAAATCCCGATATGTGGGCGCCGGGGGCGTGTCTGCGTACATTGACCAACATGTCCCGAGCCGCGTTTGCCGTGGCGTCTGGCGTCTCGAGCCCGAGGACGACGCCCCCGACATCAGTTTTATGCGTAATGTCCGGAGACAGGATCTTGAGCGCAACCGGATACCGTAATTGCGTCGTGGCGGTGGCGATTTCGTCAGGACTCGCGCAAGTGATCTCGGACGGCGAGAAGATACCGATGTTGGTCAGAATGGCTTTGGCTTCGCGCTCGTCAAATGCGTGGCCAGCCTCGATCCTCGCTGATTTCACTGGCGCTGACTTGTCCTGCAAAGGCTTGACGAATGCGCTCGCGAACTGGTTCAGGGCTGCGAGCGCGACAATTGCGCGGGCAGGTTCTTCGAAGACAAGGTATCCGAGGTCCATGTATTCGCGGGCTCGCGCCGTATCGCAAACGATCGACAACACGATCGGCACCGCGGGATGATCACTGTGAAGGTCTTCCAGATCCTTGGCGAATTGTTCGGCCAATGACGGAACGCTCGCGTAGACGCCGAAAAAAGCCAGGATTGCATCGTACTGGCCGCTGCCGATCAATGCCCGAATGCTCGCCGTCAGCAGGCCGGGATCCGTTGACAATTGAGCCGTGATATCGACGGGATTATCGGGAGAACCGGGCGGGCAAAGAGTTTTCAATCTGGCGCGAACATCGTCTGGAGGGGATGGCAGCGATATGCCGCAATCGTCTGCGGCATCCGCGATCTGTGCGCCCATTCCGCCAGAAATCGTGACAACACCAAGTCGTTCGATCCGGCCTAATAACGGCCGGTTTGACGCCGCATATACAACGTCAAGCAGTTCTTCCGTCGTCCGCGCGCGATAGACACCAAATTCGTTGAAGACCGTATCGTATACAAGGTCCTCGCCCGCCATTGAGGCCGTATGCGAAGCGGCCGCTTTGGCGCCGGCGTCGGTTCGTCCAACCTTCAGCAGCACGACCGGCTTCCGTGCCGCATGGGCCGCGCGCAAACCGGCGAGGAGATTCTCTTTGTTCCGAATCCCTTCGATATATCCAGCGATGACGCGGACACTGTCATCGTAAGCCATGGCCTTCAGCGCCTCGCCGAAATCTACATCGACTTCGTTCCCCGTCGTAACCAGTGAACTGATGGCTAGTCCGCGCTTCTGGGCAAGCTTGAGGATGTGCGCAGCCGAACCTCCGCTCTGGCTGACGATGCCGATACAGGCGTTTTCGTTGGGCTCCTGGAACATCGTGGTGAAGCTCAGCCAGGCGCCGTTGCGACTGTTGAATGCTCCGAGGCAGTTTGGCCCGATGATGCGCATGCCGGCGTTTGCGATTTCGCGGAGTTCCTGTTGCCGCTTTTCGCCATCGCGTCCGGCTTCGTTGAAGCCTGCGCTGAAGATAACCAAGGCAGCAACGCCTTTGTTCGCGCATTGCCGCGCTGCATTCAGGACAAGATCGACAGGCAACGCGATAATGGCGCAATCGACATCAGCGGGTACAGCATCGAGCGTAGCATAGGCCTTCAAGCCTTGGATCGTGCTTCTTGACGGGTTGATAGGATAGATTGGCCCAGCGAAGTGGCCGCGGATCAGGTTACTGATCGTGCGTCCGCCGATGCGTGCCGGATCATCTGAAGCGCCGATGACTGCGATCGATCGCGGATTGAAAAAAGCCCTCATTCCGCCTGCCTGATTGTCGTGTGTGGATTGCATGATGGCTGAACGAATACAGGAATCGGCAGGCAACAAAAATGTCGACAGAACATCATAGGGAGATATCGAGTAAGCGAATTTTCTGCGAAACTCCTTAGAAATATGCCGTTTCATTGCGAAAAATTATGGAACCTCGGACGACTATGAAAAAAGTGTCGACACTATCGTCCTTTTGAGCATATCTTTCTCCGCATAGAACGCCAGCGAGGCGTCAGGGCCAAACGAGGAGAAGTTGCCGTGGCGAGACCTTACGACGTGAAGCCGGTAAAATCGGCTCAGCGCGTCTTCGAAATCCTCGAGTATTTCGATGCGCTCCACCCTGAGGCGACGGTCAGCGAGATCGCAGACCGGTATGGCTACCCCCAGTCCAGCGCGTCGGAGCTTCTCAACTACATGGTCGCGCTCGGTTACCTTTGCCGAGGATCCAGAGGGCGTTCCTTCAGGTTGACCATCCGCGTCAGCATGCTGGGTAGCTGGGTCCAGCCCAACCTGATCCGTACGGGGCACCTGCTTGGCATTGTGGACGATATTGCGGAATGCACGGGGCGAACGGTGATTCTGTCGAGCAATTCCGGGGTTGATCTCTATTGCCTGCATGTCGTGCCGAGCGGGGAGAACCTGCCAGTGCACCAGGAAGTTTTGCCAATACTGTCGAGTGCTGATGGGAAGGCTCTTCTTCTCACTTGCGGGCGTGAGCTCGTTCGCAAGTACGTTCATCGCCTCAATGCCAGCGTCGAACGCGATGAGGATCGCATTCGTTATGATGCGCTCTCGGACGAACTCGATGTCGCTGCTGCGCAAGGATACGCGCGTAGCCTGGATGGCGGCGTGCTTAGCATCGCAATGCTCATCCCGAACTCCGGAAAGGAAGAGCAGGTCGCAATTTGTGTAAAGACTGCGGAACCTTCCGAAGAAGCGCAAATCGTCAGGATGCTTCGAGTGGTCATATGCCGTCGGCTAGGCCTTATCAGAGTGGCCAACGATCTGGTCGAAACTGGATCGGTTTCCAATACCGCGATGCAAAGCAAGTCCCCCCGTGCGATCAGTTACGCGCAGAATTGAAGCTGGATAAAATGACAATATCCCACTCCGAGATGTTCGCTTCCCCTGAGGAAATCGTGGCTGAAGCCCGCAACGGGCGCGCATTCATAATTGTTGATGCGGAAGACCGTGAAAACGAGGGTGATATCATAATTCCCGCGCAATTCGCCACGCCTTCGCAGGTCAATTTCATGGCGACCCATGGTCGTGGACTCGTTTGCGTCGCGATGACGCAAGAGCGGGCGAGTGAGTTGCATCTGTCCCCGATGGCCCGTCGTAACGCCTGTGCAAACAAGACGGCCTTCACGGTTTCCATAGAGGCTCGCGAAGGCGTCTCAACGGGAATATCGGCGCAAGACCGCGCACGCACCATTGCGGTGGCAATCGATCCCACCAAGATCGCGGATGATTTGGTGAGTCCCGGACACGTCTTCCCCCTGGTTGCACGCCACGGCGGCGTGTTGGCGCGGGCTGGCCACACTGAAGCGAGTGTGGACATTTGCCGGCTTGCCGGGCTGATCCCGGCGGCGGTAATATGTGAAGTGATGAGCGACGATGGCACGATGGCAAGGGTGCCCGAACTGATAGGATTTGCGAGTCGGCATGGTCTGAAGATTGGCACCATCGCCAGCCTGATTGAATACCGCCGGCGTACCGAGAAAATGGTGGAGCGGGTCGTCGAGGCCCCGTTCAGAAGCCGTTCGGGCCATGACTTCCGGATGGTGATCTACCGCAATTTACTGGACGGACGTGAACATGCCGCCTTGGTCAGAGGTCAGATCGGTTCGCAACCTGCCTTGGTGAGAGTGCATCCGATCGACCTCGCAATGGACATGCTGGGCCATGCCGGCCCGCGAGCACAGGTGATAGACAGAGCCATCGAGATGATTGGCGAGCACGACGGCCCCGGCGTCATGGTCTTCCTCCGCAATGCGGAGCTGAGCTGGTCGGAATATTACAGCAATGGTATGCCCTCATCTGGTCCGGCTCTCTCCGTGCGCGAATATGGACTGGGCGCCCATATTCTGCGCGACCTCGGAGTGACCGACATGATCTTTGTCAGCTCCAGCTCTCCGCGCATGGCTGCGATCGAGGGATATGGCCTGAATATTGTCGCAACCAGACCTGTAGCGTTGGGCTTGATGTCCGAAGATTCAATGCAAGCGTGCGCCAACGGTTAACGCAGTTCGCCTCGCTTGCGCGCCGCAAAAATTCGTCAGTACGAATTCAGGCTCTGGTGCGCGTGACGGGGCCTCGCGGGGCTGGTCATCGTACGGTGCTGGCCCTTATGTGTCGCCAGAAAGCCAGAAGGATGCGAGGAAAATCATGACTGTCGCCCAGGAAGACGCCACGATTGAATTGTGCCGCTCCAAATTACGCGAATTTTACGAGGATTTCGCACATTGCCTCGATACGGATAGGTTAGAGGACTTCCCTGACTTCTTCACCGAGCAGGCCCGTTACCGCATCATACCGCGAGAGAACTACGATGCGGGTCTGGAGCATGCTCCGATCTATTGTGCGGGTCGTGCGATGATTCATGACCGGGTCGTCGCGATCCGGGAGGCCGCGCTCTATCAACCGCGCTCTCTGCGTCATTTCATCAGTGGGCCGCGCGTGCTCGAAACGCTCGATGACGGATCATATCGCACCATGGCGAACTTCCTGATCGTCGAATCTCTGCTCGAGGTGGAGCCACAGATCTTAATGGTAGGGCAATATTTCGATGAGATAGAACGCTCTGGTCCAATGTTGCGGATCCGCGATAGGACTTGTGTTTACGACAATTACCGAATTCGTACCACCTTGGTCATTCCCGTTTGAAACGAGGTACAATCATGCCCCAGTCGAAACAGGACAAGAATATTGAACGTAGCTGGCCAAAGGAAGGTGTTATTAGAGTACCGGCATGGATTTACTCTGATCCGGACATATATGCGCGCGAATTAGAAACATTCCACTACGGCGATACGTGGAATTACGTTGGACTGGACTGCGAAATCGAGCCGGGAGGCTACAAGCGAAGCTGGGTCGGCGAGCGCCCCGTGCTCGTGACCCGCACCGAAGATGGCGAAATCCACGTCATGGAAAACCGCTGTGCGCATCGCGGCGCGATGTTGTGCTGGAAAAACAGCGGCAAGGCCAAGGACATCACCTGCCCTTACCATCATTGGGCCTACAATCTGGGAGGCGACTTGATGGGGCTGCCGTTCCTGCGGGGAGCCGGCGGAAAGGGTGGCATGCCCCGTGACTTCGACAAGTCGAAACACGGGCTGACAAAGCTGAGAGTGGCGCGGCGCGGTGGATCGATCTGGGCAACCTACAGCGACGACGTGCCGCCGTTGGACGACTATCTCGGACCAGAAATTCTCGAGCGGCTCGACAGGCTGGTTTCCCGCCGTCCGCTGCGTCTGGTTGGATACAGCCGGCAGATCGTCGACAGTAACTGGAAGCTCTATTGGGAAAACAGTCGCGATCCTTATCATGCGACACTGATGCATCCGTTCCTGTCGACTTTTGGAATCCTTCGAACCGACGGAGACTATGACAGTGTTCCTCTGCAGGAAGGGCGGCACGAATATACCTTTTCCCGATACAATCCAGAATTGCGCAATTCGACCAGCGAAGCCTCGCGGCAGATCAAGAGCATTCGCAGCGATCTCGAAATGCGCGACAAGGAGGTCGTGAACTCTGTCGTTGACGAATTCCAAGACGGGATGATGGGGGCCTTCCAGGTGTTCCCGACGATCCTCGTCCAGCAATACTTCAACTGCCTGGTCATTCGACACATTATCCTCAAGGGTCCCGGCAAGCACGAGCTGACATGGACGTACTTTGGTTATGCGGACGATGACGAACAGGTCCGCGAACTGCGGCTCAAACAGAGCAATCTTGTTGGCCCTGCGGGTTTCGTATCCCTTGAGGACAGCGAGATGCTCGCGTTGATGCAGCCAGTGGTCGAGAGCCGCCCCGATGCGGAGCAAGTTATCGAAATGGGTGGCCACGGCACCGAGGCGCAGAGCACGATGATGACTGAAAACCTGATCCGCGCATTCTATGATTTCTACCGCCGCGAGATGGGGCTTTAATGTGCCTCCTATGGGATCAGCCGAAATGAATGAATGGGTTCGTGTCGCCTCTGTGGATGAAGTCGTCGAAGGGGAGGCGTTCGCATCGGAACGCAAGGGTGAGGCGATAGCGCTTTATCGCGAAGGAGATGACATCTACGCAATCGGTGACGTCTGCCCGCATGAAACAGTGCGCCTCTCCGAAGGATGGCTGGAAAATGGCCTTATCGAATGCCCTCTGCACCAGTCCTGTTTCGAGATCCGGACAGGTAAGGTGATCGAGGGAGGAGCTGCCTATGAAGACGTGGCTTGCTACGAGGTGAAGGTCGAAGGCGGATCCGTTTACGTTGGAGAGGGGCGCCGGCCATGACTGATGCCTTCCTGTGCTCAGGAGTCCGGAGCCCGGTTGGACGGCGAGGAGGAGTGCTTTCGACCGTTCGTCCCGACGACCTTCTCGCTCATTGCATCAAGGAGGCCGTCGCGCGATCTTCTTTCGATCCCGCATCGATCGAGGATGTCGTTGCCGGTTGTACGAGCCAGTCCGGCGAGGACGCGCGGAATGTCGGAAGGCACGCAGGCCTTCTGGCGGGATTGCCAGTCGAAGTCGCCGGACAGACCGTGAACCGCCTTTGCGGTAGCGGCCTAGCCGCTATCGCGGATTGCCGTCGTGCCATCCTGTGCCATGAAGGCGATGTCTTTGTCGCCGGCGGTGTCGAAAGCATGTCGCGGGCGCCTTTCGTCATCAGCAAGTCCGAGGCCGCATTCCAGCGCAAGCTCGCGATCTTCGAAGCGCTTGGTGAACGTTTCCCCAACCCGAAGGTTCATCAGAATTTCGGCGCCGAAAGCATGCCGGAGACCGGCGATAACGTTGCGGCAGAGCTGGGCATTAGCCGTGCCGAGGCCGACCGCTTCGCCTTCGCTTCGCAGGTAAAGTACGAAGCTGCCCGAGCGGCCGGATTCTTCGATGGTGAAATCGCGCCCGTAGCGATTTCCGGACGTAAAGGTGACACGATCGTCGGGGCAGACGAGCACCCTCGGCCGGGTACGACACTTGAAGGGCTGGCCGGACTCAAGACGCTGTTCCGCGAAGGAGTTGTGACCGCCGGTAATGCATCGGGCGTGAACGATGGTGCGGCTGCGTTGATTATAGCCAGCGGGTCGGCCGTGGAGCGGGTATCGGCAAAGCCGTTGGCACGGATCGTCGGTAGCGCCGTAGCTGGCGTCGCTCCGCGGGTGATGGGCCTCGGGCCCGTGCCGGCGAGCCGCAAGGCGCTGGACAGAGCTGGGCTGACGCTCGATCAGATCGACGTCATCGAATTGAACGAAGCTTTCGCCAGCCAAGCACTGGGTTGCATGAAGCAGTTGGGCATCGCCGCCGATGACGCCCGTGTCAATCCGATGGGCGGGGCAATTGCCATCGGGCACCCGCTGGGCATGTCGGGCGCGCGCATCGCACTCAGTGCCGCCCGACAGCTTCACAACGGGGCAGGTCGCTATGCGCTGGTTACGATGTGCATCGGCCTCGGCCAAGGCATCGCCGTCATTCTCGAAAAAGCGTGAGATTAATAGGATTATGGATTTTAACTTAACCGACGAGCAGGCCATGTTTCGCGATTCTGTTGCGGGCATTTCCGAACGGAATTTGCGCGATGGCGCATTGGCCCGGGCCCACGATCCTGAATATCCATGGGATGTGGCGGAGCAGATGGCGGATGCCGGGTTGCTGGGCATCACTGTGCCGGAAAGCGATGGTGGTGTCGGCGGCACCTTGATGGATGCCGTTATCGCCATCGAAGAGGTGGCCAAGGCTTGCCCGCGCAGTGCCGATGTCATTCAAGCTGGAAACTTCGGTGCGATCCGAGTCCTTGCTCAGTACGGGACAGAGGACCAGAAGGAGCGATATCTCAGCAAGCTCCTGGCCGGCAAAGGCCTGATAGCCGTAGCTATGACCGAACCGCAGGCCGGATCGGCGGTCACCGAACTGAGCACCACCGCCGTTCCGGATGGCAAAGGCTGGCGGATCAGTGGTGAGAAGGTGTTCACGACGCACGGTTTGCACGCCACCGTCTTCCTTGTTTACGTCCGCTTCGGTCCCGGGGTCGACGGTATCGGCTCCGTTCTGATCGAACGTGGTGCGGAAGGTTTCAGTTTTGGCAAGCCATCACGTTTCTTGTCGGGTGAAGACTGGAACACGTTGTATTTCGACAATGTCTATGTTGGACCGGAAGATGTCGTGTTGGGGCCCGGTGGGTTCAAGAAGCAGATTTCTGGTTTTAACGTGGAGCGGCTGGGCAATAGCTCGAGGGCGCTGGCGCTTGGCCGCTACGCCTTCAACGAAGCGCGTGAGCACGCACTGATCCGCCATCAGTTCAAGCAGCCGTTGGTGAATTTTCAGGGCTTGCAATGGAAATTTTCGGAGATGAAGATCCAGGCCGAAGCCGCGCAGTTGCTGCTTTATCGCGCGGCCGCTGGGGCGGACTCGGGGTTCCCCTCCGCGCAGGACACGGCGATCGCAAAAGTTGCCTGCAACCGTGCTGGTTTCGCCATGGCAAACGAGGCAATGCAGATAATGGGGGGAACGGGATTCAGCGAAGAATCGCTGGTCGAATACTGCCTGCGCCGGACGCGCGGATGGATGATCGCCGGTGGAACGATCGAGATACTCCTGAACCGTATCGCCGAAGGCGTTTTCGAACAGCGTCTGCCTATCAAGAAAGTCGAGGCGGCGTAATCGCGCGCGCTCGGCCCCGCCTAACCAATCACTGCTGGCTGATGTATTCTTCAGTCCGCGCTTGGCATATCGCTGCCGCCTTAACTGCGGCGTCGATACCAAGCGCGACATGAACAGGCGGATTGGTCGAGTCGGCATGCTCGAGAACGTGCTGCGCGATTTCGGCAGGATCGTTGGGCTGATTATTATTTGAAAGGGAAAATGCGGTTTCACGCTGCGCACGCATTTCCGAATATTGCGGTAAACGACCTGCCGCCGAGGTCAGTCCCGATCCGGCGAATCCTGTTCTAAGTGCTGTCGCTTCTACGCTGGTGGCGCGAATGCCGAACGGACGCAGTTCGGCATCAAGAGTTTCGGTCGCCGAGGTCAGTGCAGCCTTCGAAGCACAGTAAAGACCTAATCCCGTCGTCCCCTGCAATGCCGCCATCGAGCTTATATTGATGATCCGCCCACATGTATCTCTCAGGTAGGGCAGAGCTGCCCGTATAATTTCCAGAGGCGCCCGAAAGTTCACGGTCATGATATGAGCGACTTCGGCCTCGCTGATTTCCTCTAGTGCGCCAAGTAGGCAATATCCGGCATTGTTGACCAGCACATCTATGTTTCCGAGAGCGGTCGCGGCAGATTCAACGACTTCGCGGATTTCAACGCTCGCATCGCTAAGGTCGAGTATCGCTGCAACGGATCGTCCCGGTGCCAGTTCTTCGAAGCGGTTACGTGCAGCCACTGAACGAACGGTCCCGAACACCATGTCGCCGCGATCAAGTGCAGCCTGGGCGATAGCTAGGCCTAATCCGCCCGAAACGCCTGTAATCAGCCAGCGTTTCAATCGACCCAACCCTCGAAGACATCACCCGCTTCGTTTTGAATCATCGTAGCAGCCTCCATCTGGCCATAGACCAGCGCATTACCAATGGTATCGAGAGTATCGGCCTTGGTGACGCCCCAGGCTTTGCAAAGCAGAACATTTTCGCGAATGCCTTCAGCCAGTCGGCTCATTACGTGATAATAGAGCATCGTTGTAGGCCACATCTGCTTTGGGAGGTGATACAACATGTTTTCGAACCGGGCCCGGTGAGTTTTTATCAGTCGCGGGCGATGTTCTGCCATGAAGCGGACGTAAGGCGGAATCTCGCCAACGGTGGCTAAATACCAGTCATACAACTTAGACTTTTCCGACGAGGATAAATCGACGCTGCTGAAATCGAGGCCGGACCGGAAAGCCTCAATATCAGCTGCCCAGCCTTCGGGAAATTTCGAGCCCTTTTCGGGATTTTCCTCGAACTCGATGCCCTTTGCCGCTTCCGCAATGGTTTCCATGCCACGTGGTCCGGCATGTACGAATGCCATGGCAAGCATCTCCAGCGCCTGAGCCTTGCTGACGCCGCGAGCCCGCCAACTGTGAAGCACGTATTGGACGCCCTTCAAATACCCTCGAATGGCATAGAAAGTCAGTGTCCCATTTCCGGTGATAGCTGGCTCCACACGCAAAGTCAGGCTGCAGTAGAGTCGATAGCGTTTCAGGACTTCGGGGTTCTGGTCGAGCCACCAATCCAGCCCGTTGAGCGAATGCCCGAACTGAGCGGCATAGTGATCGCGAAAAGCTTGCGCCTCTTCGGGGCTAAGCTGTGTGGGATTGGACAAATCCAGTCCGCGATGGACCCAATGCCCAATCGAAGGATCAAACCCATGATTGATGTCTCTGAGCTCTTGTACTGTGCCAACCATCAAAGCGTCTTCCTGCAGGATGTCTAGAAAATGAACTATCGTCAAAGTCTAAGGTTTCGGGAGCAGAAATCTATTTGTCGTTCGGTTCTCTCCGGCTAATTCGCATAGCCGAAAAGGAATGGTCTTCCTCACAAAGGTGTCGAAACAAACCGCTTGGCAGACTAAGCGATGTAAGAATTTATGATATTTCGAGGATGGGTTGATGTCGGAAATCTCGCGTGTGGCGTTGATTACGGGGTGCGGTAAGCAGGATGGTATCGGCGCTGCGATCGCCCGGCGGCTGGCGGCGGCCGGGTGCAAGCTTGTCGTTACCGATATCGAGGCCGAGGGTGCGCGCGACCGTTTCGAGCCAGATGCTGGAGAGGGCGCAGCCAGTTGGCGTGGCGTGACAACCCTTGTCGATGAGATATGTTGTTCTGGCGGGAGTGCGACCTGCATCACCGGAGATATCAGCAATGTTGCCAATGTCGAGGAAATGGTCGCTCAGGCGATTGCTGCATATGGTTCGATCGACATTCTGGTGAACAATGCGGGTGCGCCGTTCAGCATGGCGCATGGCAACCTTGATGATATCCCGATCGATGAGTTCGAGCGGGTGATGGCCATCAATATTTGCGGCACGTTCCAGATGGCGCGCAAGGTTGCGCCCTATCTGCGGCAGCAAAAGTGGGGCCGGATCGTGAACATCGCTTCGGTTGCGGGTCGGGTCGGCTCCAAGCTGAATTCCGCTTACGCTGCTTCGAAGGCTGGGGTTATCGCACTTAGTCAAACCTGGGCGCTCGAACTGGGACCCTATGGCGTTACTTCCAATGCCGTCCTGCCAGGCTTCATCTTTACCAACCGAAGCCTTAGCGGAATGCGCAAGAAACTAGGGGGAGCGGAGTTGGATCAGGGCGCGATCGAGAAGATGATGCCTAATGTTCCCGTGGGCAGGCCCGGCCGCGCCGAGGATGTGGCCTCAATGGTGGCATTTCTTGCCTCCGAAGAGGCGGGCTATGTCAACGGGCAATCGCTGATCGTTGATGGAGGCAATCTCAGACTCTAATACCAAGACTCGCTGATCAGAACCTGTGGGCCCAGTTGCGGAGCCCCAATGTCATGATGCGCCACGGCTGATCGGCGAGCTTGTTCCACGCGAAGCAGCAGTGGTCGACGATATCCTCGTAGGATTTGAAGATCCGGTTCGACAGCCAGTTGTCGCGCATGAACTGCCAGACATTCTCGACGGGGTTGAGCTCGGGGCATCTGGGTGGCAGCGGCATGAGCGTGATATTGTCGGGGACGACCAGTTCGGCCGAGCCATGCCAGCCCGCCTGAACGAGCAGCAGGACGGCATGGGCACCCGGTGCGACGTGGAAGGCGATCTCCTCGAGATGCATGCTCATGGCCTCGCTGTTGCACCTGGGCATGACGATGCCGGCAGCCTTGCCTTCAGCGGGACAGATCGCCCCGAATATCCATGCCGAGGAGCGGCGCTGATCCTTCGGCGCCCAGGGGCGGGTGCCACGCCTTGCCCAGCGCCGGGTGAGCTTGGTCTGCTGGCCGATACGGGCTTCGTCTTGCCACCATAGCTATACAGGCGTTCCTTTCGGAAGCCTGCGGGTGATTTGCGCCAGACGGGTGTGGAAGGCTTTTTAAAAACGGCAATATCCTAAAGGCGCTGCCCGTGATGGCGCGGCCGGGCCGAGAGCTTGCGATAGCCCATTGTCCGCAGCTCATGCCCGAGGGCCTGCTTGCTGATCGACACCTTGAACTCGTCCCACAACCACTGGGCCAAGTCGATGATCCGCCAGCGCACGATGCCGTGAGCAGCGGGAATCGGCCCCGCCTCGATGATCTCTTCCAGCGCGCGGCGGTGCCCGTCATTGAGGATCGTTTGCGGCCCCGGCGCCTTGCGTGTCGCAAGACCTTCCGGCCCATCGGCGTTAAAGCGCAGCACCCAGTACCGTACGATCTGCCGCGTCACGCCGCCCAGCAGGGCCGCGTCACAACGGCTGCCGCCGTCCAGGATTGTTGCAATCGTCAGCAATCGGCGCACCTGTCCCCATCCTTGCAGCGCCGGGCATGGGACCGAACATCTGCGGCACTGAAATCATCCCGAAGCTTGATCGGAACCGACATCGCAAACCTCTTCCAGTTTGCGATGTTGAATCAGGACACGGCAATCCTCGAAAGCCCCAACGAGTCAGATTCCACAGGTTTTGGTATAAATTGCATTTGCGCTGCTGATGCATTCACCAAATTAGGTTTGGTGTTCTGCTGTCCGCAATAGTAGACAAGAAACATGCCAAAGTCTGAAGAAAGCAATGTTGCGGCCCCGGAAATCCTGTCTGGGGAACTCGACCTCAAGGAGCGAAACAATTCGCTTGTCGGGCGGATTGCCAACGAGATCGCCCGTTCGATAACCGATGGAATTCTCAAGCCCGGGGCGGACCTCAATTCGGTCGACCTGGCTGTACGTTTCAGGACGAGCCGCACCCCGATACGTGAAGCGTTGATGATTCTCGAGAAAGAGGGGCTGGTGGATATCCAGCCTCGCCGCCGCCCGCGCGTTGCGAATATCAGTCTTCAGGAAGTGGAACAAATCTACGAGATCCGGGCCACTCTCAATAGCTTGATGATCAAGTTGTACGTCCGGAATGCATCGCCCGCGAGTATCTCGCATACGATTTCCAGTTTTGAAAAAATGAAAGAATTTCGAGACAAGCAAGACTTCGATGGGTTTGCCGCTGCGCGCAGCGGATTGCATAATCACTGGGCGGAAAACTGCGGCAACGCCAATTTGCTCGAACTTCTGAGAACGTGGAAGATGCGAATGAGCGTCTCACGCCTCGTCGGACGGCGTGGGAATGACATGAGCCGCTCCATTCAGGATCATGAGCGCATTGTCTTGGCCATTGCCGAGCGAGACGAGCCTCTGGCGGCAGAACTCATTCGAGCGATGACGATCTGGGGTTTTACCCTGATCAAGCGCGATCATCAGTTGCGGCAGGGCGGCGCCTGAAGGTCTCTCTTTGGCACCGCTTTTGGCCGGACCTGGCCGAACCGTCTGAATTCGTGTGAGCGAAAAGACGTTTCAGTCAGTGCGTCTGCTTGACCTGACCCCCAAAGTGTCGACACTGACGGATGTCGATAACTTGCTATCGAAAAAACGTTAGAAGGTCACAGAATGCTTAAACTGTCCGTTTTCATGTCGCCGACCGGAGGACACGTCGGTGGTTGGCGGCATCCGGATGCAGTCACAGACGCTGGATTTAACATCGAACGGTGGGCCGAACTCGGCAAGTTGGTCGAGCGCGGCAAGCTGGACATGATGTTCCTAGCAGATGGCAATGGCGTTAATGGGATCGAGGACCCCGATCTTCTGAGCCGGAACCCCACCGTTCGTCCGGTGGTAATCGAGCCGATCACGCTTTTGTCGACACTGGCGATGCATACGAAGAATGTCGGTTTGGTTGCCACGGCGACAACGACCTATGCGGAGCCCTACAGTATTGCTCGGCATTTCGGGTCGTTGGATTGGGCGAGCAAGGGGCGCGCCGGTTGGAATGTCGTTACGACCTCCAATTCAGCGGATTCAATGAATTTCGGTCGGGATGAGCATTCCGAGCAGTCCGAGCGCTTCGAGCGAGCTGAGGAATTCGTCGATGTCGTCAAGGGCCTGTGGGATAGCTGGGCGGACGATGCCTTTGTTATGGATAAGGAGAGCGGCGTTTTTCTGCGTGGCGACCGCGTCCGGCTGCTCAATCACAAGGGTAAGCATTTCTCTGTCCGCGGCCCGCTCAATTGTGCCCGGCCTCCGCAAGGGCATCCCGTCGTCGTTGTCGCGGGCGCGTCGGATGCGGCGAAGGAACTTGCTGCCCGGACCGCTGATGTGATCTTCACGGTGACAGAGACGAAGGAGTCGGCGCAGGAATTCTATGCCGATTTCAAAGCGCGCGTTGTCAAGCATGGGCGCCATCCCGATGAGGTAAAGGTCTTCCCGGGTGCCAGCATCTTCGTGGGCAAGACTGAACAGGATGCGGAAGATATTTACAAACAGCTTCAAGACCTGATTCCAGAGCAGGTTGGCATTCAGGTCCTGTCGCGGATCGCGGGCTTGGACCTGACGCAGTATCCGCTGGACGGCCCCTTGCCGGAAATGCCCGAAACGCGCGGAATCGGCAGTTTCAGGGCTGCATTGCGCCGGCTTTCGGATAACGAAGGATATTCGATCCGCGAGCTTTATCAGCGGGTTCTTCCTGCGCGTGGTCACATCATGATGAAGGGCGATCCCAAGCAGGTCGCCGACCAGATGGAGGAATGGTACCGCGATAAGGCATGCGATGGGTTCAACCTCGTTGCTGCCTACCTGCCGGGTGCGCTTGAGGCGATCATCGATCTCGTCATTCCCGAGTTGCAGGGGCGTGGCTTGTTTCGGAAGGAATACGAGGGAAGCACGCTCCGCGAAAATCTCGGCCTGGCGCGTCCTGCCGATGGCTTTCCATATATTGCGCCTGCGGCATGATCAGAACGATGAGGGCTGCCGTTTTGCACAAGGCAGGTGGCCCTGACGTATTCAGGATCGAGGATGTTCCAGTCCCCGTGGCTGGGCGCGACGACGTGTTGTTGAAGGTTGAGGCATGCGGCGTATCATATCGGGACGTCGTGGAGAGAAATGGCACCTATCGCCGGGACGTGTCGTTTCCCTGCATCATCGGCCTGGAGATTGCCGGGACCGTTGTCGAAACCGGTGCAGACGTCGAAGGTCTTGCCGTCGGTGATCGCGTCTGCACGAAGGCTTTCAGCAGTTGTGGACGTTGTCGTCTCTGCCGCAACGGCAGGGAAACGACCTGCGCGAGGCGAAAGCCCATCAGCGGAGGGTACGCAGAATACGTGGCAGTGCCGCAAGACTCTGTCGTCAGGATCCCGCAAGAGTTGGGTGCCGACATCGCTTGCTCGCTGGGCCCTGCGGCAGGAGTTGCCCTTAACGCCGTCCGGGACGTTGCCAAGGTGCGGATCGGGGAAACCGTGCTAATCACTGGGGCGACAGGAGGGGTGGGCGTTCCCTCAATGCAGATCGCGAAGGCATCGGGCGCACGCGTGATTGCCATTACGCGCAGCCTGCAGAAGGCGAAAACGTTGCGCGATCTGGGGGCGTCAGATGTCGTCATTGCAGAAACGGGCGAGAATTTCGCGCCAAGGGTCCGCGAACTGACAAAGGGGCAGGGCGTCGATGTCGTGATCGACAATGTCGGCAGCGCTGTGTTTGACGCGAGTTACGACAGTCTCGCCGTACACGGCCGATATGCGATGGTCGGCCAGCTTTTCGGAGAGGAAGTCTCCATCAATCCGGCACGAATATTCTTCAAGCGGGCAAAGATCCTTGGCGTTGGTAGCGTAAGCCGCACCCAGCTCGAGGATACGATCGTCCTGGCGGAATGGGGCATCGTTAAGCCCAACATCGCCAGTCGGCTACCGTTGGAAGACGTCGCCACCGCACATGAACTCGTCGAAGGAGGCGCGGTCAATGGCCGCGTTGTATTGATCCCATGAAACAGATAGATCCCAATTTCGACCATCCCGGCCATGAACGCCTGAAAGCCATCTACGCTGCCGTCGTCGGCAAGATGAAGGAAGTCGTCAGAGAATATGAAATCACGCAGGACGAGTTGCACGTTGCGGGCGATTACCTGAACCGACTGGGCCAGGCCGGCTTTTGCAAAAGCATCATCGACGTCGCTCTCGCGATGACGAGCGTCGATGTGACGAGAAACGTAGAAGGCGCAACCCGGCCCAATCTCGAGGGGCCATTCCATCGCTTGGGCAGCCCGGTCCGCGCTGACGGCAATCTGTTCGAAGAGCCGATACCGTTCGGCTCACCCGTGCTGGAACTTACCGGCAAGATTACCGATGCTGCGACCGGCAAGCCTTTGAAAGACGCGGTACTCGATGTCTGGCAGGCCGATCATGAAGGACACTACGATCGCGTTGGTCGTCATCTTTCGGGGCGCGTCGCAGTCGACGATGAGGGCAATTACCGCGTTCTGACGGCCGTGCCCAAGGACTATTCGGACCATGACGACGATCCTATCGGAGAGCTTTTTCGCGCGATGGGCCGCCACAACCGCCGTGCCGCGCATATCCACCTGAAAGTCTTTTCAGGTGACGATTGCCTGTTGACGACGCAGTTGTTCATTCCCGGCAATCCCTATCTGGCCAGCGACTACGTGGAAGGTGCGGTCAGCGATGATCTCATCATCGACATGAAGCCTTCGGTCGAAGATGCAAACAAATTTGAGGCACGCTTCGATCTGGCGGTGCCGGGGCTGTGCGACTGATGCCACTCCGGGCTCTCCTCGGCCCTTTACTCCGCGAAGTCGGCACGGTTGTTGCGCCGGGTGCAGGCGATCCGCTGGCGGCGAAAGTTATCGAGAACGCAGGGCATAGGGCCGTTTACCTCGGCGGTAATGCCATGGCGCTCGGCTTGGCCAAGGGGCAGCCATTCCTGACCTTGACCGAAACGGTCGCGATCGTTTCGCGCGTTGTCCGCGCGGTAGATGTTCCGGTGTTCGTCGATATTGGAGCGGGGTTCGGTTCGGCGTCCCATCTCGACCTTGCGGTGCGCGACATCGAGGCGGCGGGTGCGGGAGGGCTGCACCTGGACGATCAGCCTTATCCCAAGAGTCCGGCTTACCACCGGGGCAAGGGCGAGGTAGTCGCGCAAGCGGAAATGGCCCGTCGCGTTACCACTGCTGTTGCGGCGCGCAATGATCCGGATTTTGCTATCGTCGCTCGCACAGATACATGGCGCGTCACCGGCGACCAGGCGGAAACCATTGCGCGCTGCAATGCCCTTGCCGACGCCGGGGCGGACGGGATCATGGTGCTGGATCTCGCTCCGGCGACCCTTATCGATTGGCGCGATGAGTTGCCCGACGTGCCGATGGTCTGGATTGGCGGTGTTGCGCCGCCTGTGCCGACTGTCGACGCTCTGAACCGGGCTGGCTTTGCAATGGCTTGTTACCCATTCAGCGGCGTTGCCTGCATGTTGGACGTCCTTCAGCAGCTTTGGAGCACACTTAAGGAGGACGGGCATATTGAAATTGCAGCGGAGACGCTGAACCGGGCCAAGTCGGTCATGCTCGAGGTTTCCGACATGGCGAGGCTCTGGGCTCTCGAGGATACCAGCTTGAACGAGGAAGATGATGCAGCGACCTGAGGGAGATCGCCTGGCGAGAGTTCTGGATTACTGGGCCGCAAAGGCTCCGGACCATAAGGCTGTCTGCTATTTCGATAGTGCGATCTGTTACGCCGAATTGCAGGATCTGAGTACAACCGCTGCGCGGAGCCTGCTTGCACTGGGTGTCGGTCGTGGTGATCGTGTCGGAGTGCTGCTCGGCAATCGGCCCGAGTGGATCGTGATGTCGATGGCTACATCCTATATCGGAGCGATCCTTGTACCACTTAATACATGGTACAAGGCGTACGAACTGCGCTGGACGCTCGGCCATTGCGGAATTTCGGTTCTCGTTAGTGCAGACCGCTTCCTGAAAACCGACTATCGGGCTTTGCTGACCGCGATTGTGCCAGAAATCGAGAATGCGGGAACGACGGCGATCGCGTCACCGGAATTCCCGCACCTCAAGTCGGTGTTCTTTCTCGGCGAAGCTCATGGCCGCTACCGCTCGTGGATGGATTTCCTCGACCTTGCTCATGACGTTTCGCGCGAGGACTTCCTCCTTGTTGTCAACGCTGCGACTGGCGATGACACGGCCTTTATCCTCTACACTTCCGGAAGCACGGCTGATCCAAAAGGGGTGATGCTCAATGGAAAAGGGGTAGTCGCCAATGGTTTCGACCTTGGTGCCGCGCGGACCATAACATCGGATGACCTTGTGTGGCTTGGTTCGCCACTGTTCTATGGATTGGGTGCGACCAATGCCGTTCCTGCCACTTTCACGCGTGGCGCGACTCTCGTGTTGCAGGGGCACTTCGATGCAACGATGGCCATTGACGTGATCGAACGGACTGGTTCGACGGTCTATTACGGTACCGGGAACATGACGCGCGCGATTCTTGATGATCCGGGTTTTTCCCTCGCGCGGGTCGGCACCTTGCAGAAAGGCAATGCCGGGACCGTGGCGGAATACAAGCGAATGACCCTCGTAGAGATGGGCGTGACGGGCGCGGTACCTGCTTACGGCCTGACGGAAAGCTATGGAAATGCGACGGTGGGATGTCCCGACGATCCGCTCGATATCAAGCTTGGGACGAGCGGTCGGCCGCTCCCGGGAATGGAAATGCGTATCGTCGATCCCCAAACCGGCAAGGACTTACCGCAGGGTGAAACCGGTCTGGTCCTGTTGCGCGGCTACACGACCCCAGGGTATTTCGATAATCCAGAGGAAACAGCGAAGGCCCTGCGACCCGATGGTTTCTTCGATACCGGCGATCTGGGTTGCCTTGATGGCGAGGGGCGTTTCATCTTCCATTCGCGCCTAAAGGAAGTGATCAAGTCGGGAGGAATCAACGTGTCGCCCGTCGAGATCGAACAGCTGATTGCTGCGCACCCTGATGTGCGCGATGCCTACGTTGTCGGGGTCGGGCATCCGGTGAAGGGCGAACTGGTCGTCGCATTTGTCGACCCGTCCGCCCGTCTGAGCGAGGATGACATCCAGTCCTACGTTAAGGAACGCGCTGCATCCTTCAAGGTGCCGCAGCATGTTTTCTTCCGGTCGGAGGCCAGCCTGCCGAGACTGGCGAGCGGGAAAGTCGCGAAATTCCGACTTGCTGAAGAGGCAAGACGCGAACTCGGGCTGAACATTGTATGAGTATAGGGGGTAAATGCGCGATCGTCGGAGTGGGGGCCAGTAGCTTCGAGAGACGGCCCGAGCAATCGGTCCTTTCTCTTATCGCAACTGCCTTGACCAATGCGCTGTTCGATGCGGGGTTGGTCAAAGAGCAGATCGACGGCTTGGTCGTGCAAGTCGGCTCTCCGCGCGGTGCCGACTATGATACCATTTCCGCGACCTTGGGAATCGACGCAGGTTTCTGCGCTCAGACCTGGGGGCACGGTCGTTTCGCTGCGACGGTAATCGCCCATGCTGCGATGGCCATCGCGTCGGGCATGGCGACCCGCGTCGCATGCGTGATGGGCATGAAAAATTCCGATCTCGGCAGGATCGGGGAGGCGAACAATCCGTTCTATCACGAACAGTTCAGGGAAAATGGCGGGCCGCATGGAGAAGAGGGCCACCTCGGCATGGCCTCGCCTGTCGCAGGCGCGGCGATGGCTTTCGACCTCTATTGTCAGCGTTATGGTTATGATCGAGAACTTCTTGCCGCAATACCGATGACCTTCCGCGCAAATGCGGGTCGGGATCCGGAAGCGGTCATGCGTGATCCGATGACAATCGACGACTATCGCGGCGCGCGGCCTATTGTCGATCCGCTGCGATTGCTCGATTGTTCGCCGGTGGGCGATGGGGCAATTTGCCTTATCGTCTCGAAAGCGATCGCGGCCGATCATCGGGCAGTTGTGATCAACGGTGCGCAGGGGATTAGGGCCGGTCGAGATACATTTATCTTTGGCCCTGTCGGGTTGGGGATGTCCCAGCAATCGACCCGGCGGATGACCTTGACCGAGGCGCGGACGCAAATCGTTTACGCCCAGGCCGGGATTTCACCGGACGATGTCGATCTGCTCGGTCTGTATGACTCATTTTCGCCTCTGCCGCTCTATGCCCTTGAAGATTTCGGCTTCTGTGGTGCGGGCGAAGCGTTGGGCTGGGTACAGGACGACCGTATCGGCCTACATGGCGAATTGCCGGTCAATACGAATGGCGGACAGCTCTCTCATGCTCAGATGAATGGATGGGGTCAGATTCGAGAACTTGTCACCCAACTGCGCGGCGAAGGTGGTACCCGCCAGGTCGCCGGGTGTCGGCGGGCGATGTGGGCAACTCCTGCTGGAGATGCGCTCATTCTGGAACGAGGTTAGCATGGTGGAAACGCTACAACCCATCCGCAACCTCTTGAACGATCCTTTTTGGAAGGCAGCGAAGGAGGGGTGTCTGATTATGCCCTATTGCCTTTCTTCAGGTCGCTATTTCTGGCCACCGAGTCCGGTCAGCCCGTTCCGGACGGGTGGTGTGGTAGAGTGGCGAGAGGCCGAGACCGTTGGTACACTTGTAAGCATCGTTACTTATCGCCGCGCATTTCAGGAGCCGCTGAAAGATCGATTGCCTTATGCAGTTGGTCTCGTGGAACTTGTCGATCAGGTTCGCTTGCTTGCCCATTTCGCGATTAGCCCTGCAAATCGGTTTCCGGTTATGGGCGAGTCGGTCGAGATTTTTTTCGCGGCGCTGGAAGATGATGGTGAAAAGGTACCGCATTTTCGGGCCCTATGATTGGCTTGCCCGCCAGCAGGCAATGAAGGCAAAGAATCGATATCGCGAAATCTTACCCAATCGGGTGATTTGCCTGCCGCTGAACCGTCGACTTCGGCTAACCTCCCATCACTGTGGGCGCTATCCAAATCGTGTTCTGCGCGGTGGGAGTATTTAATGATGGTCGTTGCCGGAAAAGGCTTGCCAAGAATGAAGCATCTAAATGACGCGACTGGAAAAGTTGGCGATCCGGATGCTGTTTTCGAGACGATTTCACGCTTCGGACATGCCTATTTCCGGAACGTCCTGGATCTGGGCGCGGTGTCCCGGTTGAAGGTCAGATACCTAGATGTTCTGAAGCAGTTGGGGGTGATAGATTCAGCCGCGGAGAAGCCGATCTGGAATGGCGCAGACCTCAGCGACTTCCCGCTCAAGATCGAGCAGCTGCATGAGGACAAGGTCTGGGAACAATTTGTCAAAGAGCCGGCTATCGAGGCGTTCTTTACATCTCTTCTGGGTGATCGGCCGTTCTGGTTTCCGATCGTCGAATACCGGATTACTCCCCCCGTGGCCGAATTGCCGGAAGATCCGCTCATCGGTCGGCATCAGGACGGTTTCTACAACATCGGCATGGAATGTTACACGTGCTGGGTCCCGCTGATGGAAATCGATGAGCAGATTGGCGGATTGTCGGTTGTTCCCGGCCTGAATCATGGTGAATTCTATCATGATCTGAATGACCATCCGCGTTTCCGAATTCCTCCGGGCGTCCTGCCGGAAGACGATTGGGCGCGCGAAACCTATTATCCCGGCGATCTGGTCATGTTCGACAAGTTTACGCCGCATAGCGGTTTGCCCAATACGTCGGACCGTTTTCGCATGTCTATGGACCTGCGCGTAGCGCCGCGTTCCGGCACTCTGCCGGTTTTGGGCGAGGTTCTCAGTTTTACCGAAGATGCCATCGAAGTGCGGAAAGATGAGGGCGGGGTCACGAAACTGGCCATCGACGAAAATACTTATTGTCGCTGGACGTCGGGTGCGCGGTTGCCGGTGAGCGAATTGCGCCGGCTGTTGCGGGCTGGGGACCGCGTACTGGCTTCGGCCCAGAATGGACGGGCCTTGATCTTGCGGCCCCCGCGGTGATTGGTTGCGCCCCGCTTTTAACAATATTCCAGATCGAAGGCATGTGATGGCTGAAATTTCAACGAAAGACTTGCGTAGATTGAGCGGAGGGTTCGATCCTTCCCAAGGAAACTGGATGCATCGCGGACTGGACCTTTCGGCTCCTACCCAGATCACGCAGGCGGAAATCGATGCGTTCAGCGGTCATTATTCGACCCAGTTTGGTCTACCACTTCAGGGACTGAACTGGTGGTTGGACAAGAATCCCGAGGTTCTCAAGCGCTATCGCCTTTATTGCAGCCTGACCTTGCGGGTCGAGCCGGCCGTTATGGGTGGGGGTACGCTCGCCTATTACATGCTGATGGGCTACGTGCAGGGAGCCCGTTACGTGATGCATTCATTCCTGAATGACGGGCTCAGCAAGGCGCAGGCGCTAGAAATGATAGCGATCGCTTTCGTCCACGCAGGTCCACGAGGAATGGAAACGATCGTTGAGGCGATGGAGGGACTCGATTTCCCGGAAAATCCGGAGGTTTCGGCAAAATTCCCAGCAGGCTGGTCGGTCGATCTGGATGCCTTCCGTTCCGGACTGGATTTCTCCGATCCATGGTTGAGCGATAAGGAAAAGTCGCTCCTCTATGATTGGTATTTGCGGACCATCGGCGAAATTCCACCTTACGTTCGCTTCATGGTCGAACACCGCCCCAGCCTGCTTAAGACCCACCGGGCTCGAATCGAGAACATGCTCTACCACCTCCCCAAGCAGGTCTGGCCCACGGCGATGCTGTATTATCATGTGATGACGCGATTGGCTGAGGGCATCCGTGAGAACGTCCTTCTCTGCAAGGCATGGGGGGTCACCAGAACCGATACGCTCGATACAATCGGCAACGCGCTCGTTTACGGTCAGATGGAGGCGGCATCGATGGTTCAGAAAGAGGCTGGCGACGTTTTTGACGGTTGGGAGGACCAGAAGTGAGGAGCCTTTCCGATTTCGAGAACGAGGAACTGGCGGAAATCAGGCGGGCCGTTCGCGCGCTATGTTCGGACTTTCCGGGCGAGTATTGGCGCGAATGTGATCGCGACAGCCGCTATCCAACAGAATTCGTGGTTGCACTCACCAATGCGGGTTTCCTGGCCGCACTGATCCCCGAAGAATTCGGCGGTTCTGGTCTGACGTTGTCTGCCGCTGTCGTGATTATGGAAGAGATGCAGGCCAACGGCTGTAATGGCGCTGCCTGCCATGCGCAGATGTACGTTATGAACACGCTGCTACGTCACGGCAACAGCGAACAGAAGCATCGATATCTGCCCAAAATTGCTTCTGGAGAACTGCGGCTTCAGGCGTTTGGCGTCACCGAACCCGGCTCAGGTACGGATACGCTAGGCCTGCGGACCACAGCAGTCCGTGATGGCGAAGAATACGTGATCAATGGCCAGAAGATATGGACCTCGCGCGCGGAACACAGCGACCTGATGCTCCTGCTTGCACGTACCACGCCGCGCGATCAGGTTGCAAAGAAGGTCGACGGCCTGTCCGTGTTCATTGTCGATATGCGCGATGCACCGGTTGATGCGCTGCGGATCAACCCGATCCGCACGATGATGAATCACAGCACGACCGAAGTTTTCTTCGATAATCTTCGCATTCCCGCAGAAAATCTGGTCGGGGAAGAAGGTAAGGGTTTCCGATATATCCTTGCCGGAATGAATGCGGAACGAGTCCTGATCGGGGCCGAATGCATAGGTGACGCCAAGTGGTTCATCGAAAAAGCCAGCGGCTATGCGCGCGAGCGAGAGGTTTTTGGCAAGCCTATTGGCAGCAATCAAGGAATCCAGTTCCCGATCGCGCAGGCCTATGCCCAGATGCGGGCAGCTGAATTGATGGTCAGCCACGCGGCGCATCTCTACGAATCCGGTGAGAATGTCGGAGCCGAGGCCAATATGGCGAAGATGTTGGCGGCAGATGCATCCTGGGCCGCAGCGGATATGTGTGTGCAGACTTTCGGAGGCTTCGGTTTTGCGGAGGAGTATGATGTAGAGCGAAAGTTCAGAGAAGCCCGCCTTTACCGGGTTGCTCCCATTTCCACCAATTTGATCCTATCCTACCTTGGCGAACACGTGCTCGATCTGCCGCGTTCGTATTGACACCGGAGATCACGAGAATTCCAGCGAGCCGCGAGGGAGCTATTGCACCTGAAATGGCTTTCTCATCTTGGAAAGAGGCCGAAGTACACATCCTGCAGGTCTCGCTGGAACATCAATTCCCTGATCGGACTCCCAAGAGCAATTGCATCGATATTGCTCTCCAGTGCTTCGGGAGTGAGGTCTTTGTCTGTGATTCCTGCGTCAATACTGAAGCAAAGCCGCGAAACGTAGCCGCCTCCTACGATTAGAATCTGACCGTTTAGGTCGCACTGCGGGCTTGCGAGAAAAGTGGTGGCGGCAGCCACCATGCGAGGCGGGAAATGCTGCTGCATCCAATTACGGAAACTCTCGTCGGGATGCTTGTCCAGCAAAGTCGTCCATGCACTCGGCATGATTGCGTTGACCCTGATGACATATTCTTCCCCGGCGATGGCGGCTTCTTTCGTGAGGCCGATGATTCCCGCCTTGGACGGTGCATAGGCTCCGCTCGCGCCTGAGCCAAGGGCTGCGCTGGATGCCGTATTGACAATGGTGCCTCCCCCTTGTGCGATCATCATGGGCCAAACTCTGCGCATTAGGCTATACGGCCCAAGCAGATTGACTGCGAAAACCAGTTCGATGTCGGCGTCGGAATCTTGTCCAAAGGGTGCTGGCCGGGATATCCCCGCGTTGTTAACGAGGATATCTATTCGGCCAAAGCGACTGGCGACCGCATCGGTGATCGCCGAGGCGCTTGCCGGAGTGCCGACGGCGCTGTATTCGGCAAATGCCGCGCCGCCGTTGCTGTGGATTTCGTCAACCACGTTGTCGGCCGCATCCCGGGCGGAATCATTAACGATCAATCTTGCCCCTTTGCCGCGAGCATCAAAGCGGTTTCCCGTCCGATGCCAGTACCTGCGCCGGTCACAATGGTGACCTTGCCTACTAGATGTTCCAATTCGACGTCCTTCGACAATCCTCGTTTTCTGAAAGGAAAGCAGGAGTCGCCTTAGGCACCGCGCCAGCAAGAACGGGGTTGCCTTGGAGAATTCGCGATTTCGATATCGACGAAGGGGGGTATCAAGAGAAAGGAAACGAATGGTAGTTTGTGCCTTCAGACAATTCTCTGGAGAGATGCTTCGTGAATAATCCCGGGATCGCCGAATGGCGGATGCTCATCGACGGCAAACTTGTGTCGTCGCGGTCTGGTGCGACCTTTGACAACATCAATCCTGCCACCGATGAGATTATCGGGGTCACGGCGGACGGCACCCCTGAAGATTTTGTTGAGGCGGTTGCCGCTGCGCGTCGCGCGTTCGACGAAACAGACTGGTCGCGCGATGCGGAGTTCCGTTCGCGTTGTCTGATGCAGCTTCACGAGGCGCTGGTCCTTCACAAGGAAGAGATCCGCCCGTTGCTGGTGAAAGAGGTCGGGACATGTGTCTGGTTGACCCGTGACACGCTTTTCGACCTGCCAATCGAGCGATTGAAAGATTACGCGCGACTGGCGGTCGACTTCCCGTACGATGAAGAGCTGCCCGATGTCGATTTTCGCGGCGTGGTCAGCAAGCGCCGGATCCGGAAAGAGCCGATGGGCGTAGTCGCTGGCATTATCCCATGGAATGGGCCGTGGGGCTCCGGGCTAAGCAAGCTGGGACCGGCGCTTGCTACGGGTTGCACATTCGTACTCAAACCTTCGCCTGACGCGCCATGGATGGCGACTATTGTCGGCAAACTGGCGGCAGAAGAAACGGATATACCGCCCGGAGTATTCAACGTCGTAACAGCAGCCGACAATCTGGCAGGAGAGGTGCTGACCACTGATCCCCGTGTCGACATGATCGCGTTTACCGGATCGGCTCCTAATGGTCGCCGCATCGCATCAGTTGCGTCTGATACGTTAAAGCGAACTTTGCTCGAACTTGGCGGCAAGTCAGCCTACGTTGTCTTGGAATCGGCTAATGTCGCGGAAGAGGCTGCCGAAGCGGCCAAGTTGATCTGCAACAATGCGGGGCAGGGCTGTGTGGCACGCAGCAGGCTGTTGATACCCGAGAGCCAGTATGAGGAAGGCGTGGAGGCCGCTCGCAAAATGATGGCTGCCTTACAGTATGGTGACCCGAGCGATCCACACAATTTCATGGGGCCATTGATAAGCAAGCATCATCGCAGGCGGGTTCTGGCACATATCGACAAGGCCATCTCAGAGGGCAATCGCCTCGTCCATGGTGGCACGATTCCAGAGCATCTGCCAAAGGGCTGCTATCTCGAACCAACCCTTTTTGCCGATGTGAAGCCCGACGATACGATCGCCCAAGAAGAGATTTTCGGTCCGGTCCTTGCCGTGATTCCCTATAAGGACGAGGCCGAAGCCCTGTCGATTGCAAATAATTCGATTTACGGTCTTTCGGCAACCGTCTCCGCCGCCACCAACGAAGAGGCCTATGAATTCTCCAAACGTCTGCGGACGGGCACCGTGAGTGTCAATGGCGGTGTATGGATGCACATGGACGTTCCCTTCGGCGGATTCAAACAGAGCGGTATTGGCCGCCAGTACGGTCGCGAAGGATACGAGGAATATCTGGAAACGAAGGTAGTCGGTATCAAGACCGAGGCGCGTCCACAGAGCCTTGCCTGGGGCGAGGTCGAAGAGAAAGAAGCGACGTCTTGATCTATCCGGAAAATGAAGGGACTGAGACGCCTGCTCTTGAAGATCGAATTCGATTACTTGAGGACAAGGAAAGCATCCGGGGTGTCATTATCGCTATCGCACGCGGCGTAGATCGTTTCGATAATGTGCTGCTTGGCGATTGCATCCACCCGGATGCGGACTTGTGGATGGGTGGGGACATGCCGATTAAGGGCGCGGTATTCGTGGAAAAGCTCTCCGTTCCTTCAAATCCGCGGCCCGGTCGGATGCATGTGGTCGGAAATCACCGGATCGACGTTGACGGGGATCGTGCACTTAGCGAAAGCTACGTGATATCATGTCAGGACATCGAGGTCGACGACACAAGGTCGACCCGGTTGCGGGCAGGTCGTTACCTTGACCGGCTCCAGCGATTTGGCACGCGCTGGCGGCTGATGGAACGTATTCTGGTTGATGAATGGGCTCGATCCGATGTGCTGAAAGAAATTCCAGCACAGGGTATCAGGCTGGGGCAGCCTTCGCCCGACGACATTTCTTACGAGTGGTTCGCACGATGACAGCTACTGGTTCAGAAAAGGTCGCTCTAGTCACCGGTGCCGGTTCCGGCGGTGACAGGGTTGATGGCATCGGCGAAGCGACATGTCTGAAGCTTGCGACTAAGGGATATGTCATCGGAGTGCTCGACGTTTCGGAAGAGGCTGGAAACCGCACCTCGGACCGCATCCGCGATATCGGGGGGCAGGCCAAGGTTTTGGTCGCGGATCTGGCCGACAAACGACAGTGCCAAGCTGCCGTTGCCGAGATGCACGGGGCATTCGGCCGGATCGACGGTTTGGTCAACAATCTCGGCGTTGGCTTCGGCACGGTTGTGACCGAATTTGTCGAGGAGGATTTCGACAGGGCGTTCGCGCTCAATTGCAAGTCCGCAATCTATATGGCCCAGGCCGTGCTGCCTCACATGCGCCCGGGATCGGCAATCGTGAACGTGTCGACGACGGCCGTTGCCTATCCAACCCGCAGCTTTGCTTATAGTTCGACCAAGGCGGCCATGGAGGCCCTGACGGACCATATCGCCATGCAGTTCGGACCTGAGGGCATCCGTTGCAATACGGTTCGTCCGGGTGAAGTCTGGACGGCGATGGTCGATCGGAATTGCCCTAACGAGGCCGCGGCTCGCCGTCTTCGCGATGAGCGCGCCAGGCGATGCACATTGCCTTGGAGCGGTGATGCGGGCGATGTGGCTGATGCCATCGCCTTTCTGATCAGCCAAGATGCGCGTTGGATAACAGGGCAACTCCTGACAATTGACGGCGGCGCCCGGTTGATCAGGCCCGACCCAGAGTGGAAGTCGCATCACAGCTATTGGAAAGCTCGCCGCTAGAAAGGCCATTGGACGATTGGTGCTCGTTTGCCCTGTTCGCGCGGAGCGCGACTGCGGTCGATCAATCGAGCCACCTTCATTGGGTCATCATAGAGGTGACGTACTCTTTCGAGCAGCAACTGATCCGTTATGGTCGGGCGAATCTGCCGCCGGAGATGATCCATCCATGTCGGGCTGTGAAACCGTTCAATCCATCGACAGGGATTATTGAGATCCTGATACAGCGCCCAGCGTTGCGCTCCATTGCGTTTGCGCGCCTGGCCGATCTCCCTCATCGCCTCGGCGAAGCGTACCGCGTGTTCCGGTTTCACCCTGTACTCTAATGAAACCACGATCGGCCCGTCGTTCGGTTCCATCGATCCCTGATAATCGTCGAGCGGCCTGGTCCGAGCAGGCGTGAGATCGAGATACTCCTGTTCTATCAGACGGAATGGGATGGTGAGGATCAGGCTCACGATCATGGTCAGGCCCGACGCGAGGTATGCGATGTTCACCGACGCATTCTGGGCCACGAATCCCCATAACCAGCTACCAAATGCCATCCCTGCGAAGATGCATACTTGGTTGGTCGCGATCGCCCTGCCCACGACCCAGCGTGGCGTTAAGATCTGCACGCTGACGCCGAGTGAGGTGAGAACTGTGACCCATGCCGCGCCACAAAAGACCATGAGCGCGATTGCTAGCAGCATGTTTGTCGTGAAACTCAGCAGAATAGCGCCGGCGCCGAAGGTCAAGGTGCCAATCCGGACGATCCGTTCACGCGATTTTCCCAGCCGCGTACGAACAAGCGCGCCACCGATCGCTCCGACGCCGAATCCGCCGAGCAGGATACCAAACGTGGAAGCATCCCCATCCAGAGAATCGCGGGCATAAATGGCGGTCAGTGCCCAGATTCCGCTGCCAGCCAAACCAAAGGCACCGGCACGGACGATTATAGCGCGCAAGGATGGAGAAAGCGCGACATATCGAACTCCCGCAAGGATAGCGGACGTGACTGGTTCGGGTGGCAGGGGCGGGCGGGCGGGCACCTTGCGCCAGCGGAGGAGGGTGAAGATCAGGGCAAGGTAGGAAATAGCATTGGCTGTAAATGCGGCCGCAACACCGGCTGTGGCGACGATTATGCCACCCGCTGCGGGTCCCACGCTGCGGGCCACGTTAAATCCTGCGCTGTTCAAACTGGCAGCGCTATCGAGTTCGCCGCGCTCCACGATTTCGAGAATTGAAGCCTGCCAGGCCGGAGAATGGAGGCTGGTGCCTGCCGCAATCATGAAAGTGACGACAAGGAGCATAAGCGGCGTCATCATCGACAGGAATGTCGCAATGCTCAGGCCTGTGGCAACGATCAGCATGACCGTCTGGGCAAGCAACATCAGGCGTCGGCGATCGTAGATATCTGCCAGCGCGCCCGATGGCAGGGAAAGCAACATCATCGGAAGCGTCGTGAACGTCTGGACCAGCGCGACCATTTGCGCATCGCCGGTTAGCGAAGTCATCATCCAAGCAGCGGCAACTGTCTGTATCATTGCTCCGAGACTGGAAATCATGCTGGATACCCAGAGATTCCGAAACAGCGGAATCTGCAAAGGTGCGAACGTGGTGGAAACGGCGACCTCCTGCTGCTCTTGCGGTGCTAATTCAAACGGGGATAGGCAAGTCGGATATCTATCGTGGCATCGATCCCAACTTGCCATACTTGCGTTGTTCAGGATGTCATGCGGCGAACCCGACCGGCTCTGAATTCCGACTCTCCACGCGGCGGATCGCTTGCGACGTCGCGATGTACAGTATGCCAGCGATGGCAAAGAAAATGGACGTGATCACCAACGCCCAGCGCAAGTGATCGGCAATGCCGAAACCAGCAAGCAAATCACTGGTCAATCCCGCCAACGGTGGTCCGAAGCCGTATCCGACGATGTTCAGGGCAACAGCTAGGATAGCTCCCAGCACACCGCGCAGCTTTGCTGGCGCGATGGTCATGTAGGTCGCGAAAGTTGCGCCATAATAAGTGTAGTTCAGGATGTTGTAGGCAGCGACGAACGCAATGGCGACACGCCAATCCGACACGATGAAGGCCGTGATCGCAAATGGCGCGGCAAGTATCATGAGCAATCCTACTACGCGGGGGCTTCCCGACATGGAGACTTTTGCCAGCCTGTCGGCAACGATCCCGCCCACCACGATGCCAATCACGCCGGTGATACCCTTGGCTAACCCGATGGTGAGGCCGGCTTGCGCGATGTCCATGTCATGGAAACGAATGAAAAATGGAGCCATGAACGCCGAGAGTGATGCTTGGGCAACGACGACCGAGGCGGCTGCAAGAATAAGCAGAAGGATGGCCGGGGTTCCCATGATGATATTGAACGCTTCGCGGACGTGACTCTTTTTCTGTTTGTCCGCCTCGGCACGAATATCATCGCTGATCTTTGTTTCCGCGGCATCTTTCTGACCGCGCTTGGGCTCCGCGATCGTGAACAGAACCAAACCAGCCAAGATTAGCCCCGGCAGGCCGGCATAGACAAACACGCTGCGCCAACCATGCAGTGAAGCCAGGTAACCACCCAGAACGAAGCTGATCGCGACTCCGAGGGGTGTGCTGACATAAAAGAGCGACATTGCGAAGCCGCGTCGTTCCTTGCCGAAATAGTCAGTGATGAGAGACATCGCTGCAGGAGAGGCGCCGGATTCCGCCGCTGCCACGCCAACACGGGCCAGCGCAAGCGTCACCCAGCCGGTTGCAAGGCTGCTAGCCACCGTTAGAAAGCTCCATACCGACACCAAGGAGGCAAGAAGTCTGACCCGAACCAGACGATCAGCCAGCATGCCTAGCGGTATTCCGGCGGCGGAATAGGAGATTGCAAAGGCTGCGCCGGTCAAAAGGCCAATCTGGCCATCGGATAGTGCGAATTCTTCCTTGATTGGTTCGGCCAGGACCGAGATCAGAGTCCGGTCGATCGTGCTGAACATGTAGATCAAGGCAAGGATTCCGACGACGTAGTAGTCATACGCCGAAGGCGATTGGGCATCGTCGCCTTTCTGGACCATGGTCAATATCTTCTCCGTAACAGATAGCCCCCGTGTTCCGGGTGTTTCGACTTTCATCCTATATAGATGTAAGGGAGATAGAAGCGCATTCGCCTCGACCGCGAGTAGTTCGCATAGGCGAAATGGGGGGCATCAAGATTGCATCCCTTTGCTTATTATCACATCGACGATGACGTGATGAGGAACCCTCCCGAAGATCCCATGCAGTGGCATGACGCCGAAGGCGTCATGGCGGTTGCGCGACAAAGTCTGCACGAAGCGGTATGGCGATATCTCCAGACTGGCATGGCCGAAAGCGAAACCGGCGCGATGAACGAGCGTGCATGGTCGGAGTTGCGGTTAATTCCTCGCGTGCCATTCGGTTCGGAACGTGCGCTTCCGGCTATCGGATGCCGATTGTCGGGATGTGACGTGGCGGGGCCCTTGATCGTCGCGCCGACCGGGCGGGCGACGCGATTTCATCCTGATGGGGAATTGGCTGTTCTTCGGGCGGGGAGGAGTCGTAACCTGTTAGTCGCATTGCCGAGCAGTGTCGCACATGCATTGGAGCCATTGCATGCTGCCTGCCCCGATGCGAAGTGGTGGCAACAACTCTATTGCAGTGACGACCGTGCCTATCTTCGGGACATTTGCCAGACCGCGAAAGCTTTAGGCTGTCGGGCGATGGTGCTGACGGTCGATTTGCGGGAGCCAGCCGATACCTCTCACATGCCGACGGCCCCCATTGCATCGTGGGAGGCGGGAATCGAGAAGCGGGCGATCCCGGTGCGCTTGAGAGCCGATTTCAAGGATATCGAATGGTTCACCGAGGCGGCTGGACTTCCGGTGATCGTTAAGGGTGTCATGCATCCCGAAGATGTCAGGCATTGCGCTGAAATTGGTGTCAAAGGGGTCGTGGTTTCCAACCATGGTGGCATGCTGAGGGATGCGGCCGCGACAGCGCAGGTGCTTGGAGCGTGTGTCGGGGAGGCAGGCGGCAGACTGGAGGTTTTCGTCGATGGGGCCATTCGCAATGGTCGCACCTTACTCAAGGCGCAAGCCTTGGGCGCAAGCGGTGTATTGGTCGGGCGGATCTTTTCAGCGAGTCTGGCTGCTGCCGGAGAAGATGGAGTGGCGAGGTCGATGGACATGTTTCTTGGCGAACTGCGGCATTCGCTTCTGGATGTGGGTAAGAATGGCCTTGATGAATTGGGGACCGATTGCCTCTTTCAGTCGATGGTGAATGGCGGGTTCTTGGCATGATGAAAAACATTGTGGTGACAGGCGGCATGGGCGCGTTGGGTCGGGCGATCGTCTCGGAGCTGGGCAAGTCGGCGCGCGTTATTGCCGTGGACCTGGGATGCAGTGGCGAGGTTGAGGGGGCCGCTAGGGTTTTTGGTGGCGTGGAATTGACCGACCGCTCAGTGGTGGAGGGTGTCATTGCCGAAATCGCAGAGGCCTTCGGTGAACTCGATGGGGTCGTAAATTCCGCAGGTGGTTTTTACTGGCAGACGCTTGCCAACGGGGATACTGAGATGTGGGAGCGCATGTTTCAGATGAACCTTCTGTCAGCGCTGACCACGCTGAAAGCGGCCTATCCTTTCTTGCGCAAACCTGGCGCATCCATTGTCAACGTCGGGGCGGCCGCGAGTATCGAAGCGAAAGCTGGAATGGGTGCCTATGTTGCCAGCAAGACTGGCGTGAGGGCGTTGACCGAGGCCTTATCGGACGAATGGATGGGGGAGGGTATCCGCGTTAATGCTATCCTTCCGACCATTCTTGACACGCCGAGCAACCGCAGCGCGATGCCAAATGCGAAACCCGATCAGTGGGTGGCGACGACTGACGCCGCCAAAGTGATCTCGTTTCTCGTATCCGATGCCGCGGCTGCAGTCACCGGCGCAGCCATTAAACTGGCGATGCCGCAAGGCATACCATCTGCCGACGCGGATAAAAGTTGAAGCATGGAGAACCTGCAGGAATGGCTTGGGCGTACCGAGACGGTAAGGGATGTTTTGCAGCCATCTCTGGTCGACAGGTTCGTGGCGACGCTGCCCGGTTTTGATAGCTTGCCCTCTGGCAGGATCACGAAAGACGGCGATCCTGCGCCGCGCCTAATTCATTTTTGCCTGTCCATCGATCCTGCTCCTCAGGATCGGCTGGATGTTGACGGACATCCACTGCGGGGAGGATTTCTGCCACCCGTACCGCTGCCCCGCCGTATGTGGGCGGCCAGTGAGATCGAATTCCATGCCAATATCCTCATTGGCTCCGCGGTCGATCGGCATTCGCGCATCGCGGCCATCGAGCAAAAGGAAGGCAGGAACGGAACGCTGTGTTTTGTGACGGTAGAGCACCTGATTTACTCCGATGCTCGTCTCTGCATCGAAGACCGCCAGACTATTGTCTACCGCGAAGCTACAAAACCGGAGCAGAACCGACATTTTTCGGAACCGAAGGCGGAACAAGCGCGCGGGTCTATTAAAGTAATCGCACCGTCAACGCCGCTTCTCTTCAGATACTCTGCGTTGACCTTCAACAGCCACCGTATCCACTATGATCGGGACTATGCGACGCAAGCCGAAGGTTATCCGGGGCTGGTGGTGCAAGGTCCGTTGCAAGCAACCCTTCTCTATTACCATTGCGCGGATGCCGCTGGCGGACGACTGCCAGATCGATACCGCTTTCGCGGAGTCGCACCTCTGTGCGCACCCGATCCATTTGAATTACGTGCGGAGCCTATTGAATGCGGTGAGATGCATTCATGTACGGTGAGCGCCGATGGCGCTACCGCAATGAAGGCGGTCGCAAGCTGGCGCTGACCGATCTTCTGTCACCGACAGTTGATGGTGCGACATAAAGCTCATAAAGATGCTCTGGGCGTGATGGAACGACAGATCGAGAAACTGCCTGACGAAACTGTGGGCATGATATTGAGGTGCGGGCAGATGGTCCCAGGCAAAAATTGGAAACCCGGCGGACGTGGAAGTTTGCGTTCGCTCCTGTTCGTGCCGGCTGATCGCCCCGAACGATTTGAAAAGGCGGCGTAGTCGGTGCATTTGCTGCCAATCTGGGGGCTGGGGTCCTAACTCTTGATGGTAAGATGATTGATCGACCACATCTGCTCTTGGCGCAGCGCGTCCTTTGGGGGCAAGCGAATGCATCTGATTAGAGTTGCCGAGGCTAGCTGTGAGAAGCTCTATTTCGCGCTAATCGGTTGTGACGGAGAAGGTTATGAAAGGCCTGGTGCCCGTGAAGCGGGTGATCGATTACAACGTGAAGCCGCGTGTGAAGGCGGACGGTACGGGTGTCGATCTCGCGAACGTGAAGATGAGCATGAACCCGTTCGACGAAATCGCCGTCGAAGAGGCGATCCGGTTGAAGGAATCGGGTGCGGTCACGGAAATCATCGCGATCTCCGTCGGCCCGGCCAAGGCGCAGGAAACGCTGCGCACCGCGCTGGCCATGGGCGCCGACAGCGCGATCCTGGTTGAAACCGATGACGAAGTCGAACCGCTCGCCGTCGCCAAGATCCTGAAGGCCGCAGCCGCCGAAGTGCAGCCCGGTCTCATCATCCTTGGCAAGCAGGCGATCGACGACGATTCGAACCAGACCGGCCAGATGCTCGCCGCGCTGATGAACCTGCCGCAGGGCACCTTCGCCAGCAAGGTCGTCGTCGAAGGCGATAGCGTGACCGTCACGCGCGAAGTCGACGGCGGTCTCGAAACGGTGAAGCTCTCGCTTCCCGCCATCGTCACCACCGACCTGCGCCTGAACGAGCCGCGCTATGCTTCGCTGCCCAACATCATGAAGGCGAAGAAGAAGCCGCTCGATGTGAAGACGCCCGCCGATTACGGCGTCGATATCACTCCGCGCATCAAGACGCTGAAGGTCGCCGAACCGCCGGTCCGTCAGGCCGGGATCAAGGTCGCCGATGTCGACGAACTGGTCGCCAAGCTCAAGAACATGGGAGTCGCGTGATGAAGACGCTCGTCTGGGTCGAACACGACAACAGCGCCATGGCCGACGCGACGCTGGCGGCGGTCACCGCCGCGGGCAAGCTCGGCGAAGTCCACCTGCTGGTCGCAGGGTCCGGCTGCCGCGCGGTGGCCGAACAGGCTGCGCAGATCGCGGGCGTGGGCAAGGTTCATCTTGCCGACAACGCCGCCTATGCCAACGCGCTGGCCGAAAACGTCGCGCCGCTGATCGTCGAACTCATGGGTCACCATGACGCGTTCATCGCGCCCGCCACTTCGCACGGCAAGAACATCGCGCCGCGCGTCGCAGCCCTGCTCGACGTCATGCAGATCAGCGATATCCTGTCGGTCGAAGGCGAGAAGACCTTCACCCGCCCGACTTATGCCGGCAACGCCATCGCCACGGTCGAAAGCACCGATGCCAAGCTCGTCGTCACCGTGCGCGGCACCGCCTTCGACAAGGCGGAAACGACCGGCGGCTCGGCCACGATCGAAGACGTGAGCGGTGCGGGCGATGCCGGCTTGTCCAGCTTCGTCGGCGCGGAAATCGCCAAGAACGAGCGTCCGGAACTGACCAGCGCGAAGGTCATCGTGTCGGGCGGCCGCGCGCTGAAGGACAGCGAGACCTTCCAGCAGGTCATCATGCCGCTGGCCGACAAGCTGGGCGCGGGCGTGGGCGCATCGCGCGCCGCTGTCGATGCAGGCTACGTTCCCAACGACTACCAGGTCGGCCAGACCGGCAAGATCGTCGCACCCGAAGTGTACATCGCCATCGGCATCTCCGGCGCGATCCAGCACCTTGCCGGCATGAAGGACAGCAAGACCATCATCGCCATCAACAAGGACGAGGACGCCCCGATCTTCCAGGTCGCTGACATCGGCCTCGTCGGCGATCTGTTCAAGATCGTCCCGGAGCTGACCGAAAAGCTCTGATCCGGGCGCTAGTCGAAACAGAATGGGGCGGTGCCGCAAGGTGCCGTCCATCATCTGCGCCTAGCTACTTCCATGAATTGTTTAAGCCGTCCCGTGTCGACAGCAGCCAAAAACTGCACTGCACTGTCGACCTGATCGTCATGCTTGGCCTGCGGGAATGCGAGCAATTCATCCTCGAACGCCTTCAGCCATGGCGCATCCGTCGGAAGCTAAAACTCGCCGCGCTCGAATTTCGGCGACTGTTGCGATGCCCGATCCTGCTTGGATCCTGCTGGCAGGAGAGGTTGAAGCCAGAGACTGTGCGGTTTGTTTCGGATGTTCTGAGCGACGCTCTGTCCCGAGCCGGCATTTTCAACGATCACCAGATCGGCCTTCCACTCCTCGCGCAGACGATAGATCGCTTTTTCAAGGTCGGGGAACTCGAGCCGCTGGCGAAACACATCGAGCAGGTAGCAGCGCTTGCCTGACAGTGCCCATGTCGTGCACGCCGAATAGTCGTTGGTCTCGTCTGTCGAATAGGCCGTGTCCCAGCTCTGGAAGATGCCTTCCACCTGATGCCGTTCGGGCGGCTTGTCGTAGCGCTGGAGCCATTGCGCCTTGAACAGTGCGCCTCCCGGGGGAAGGGGGCGCTGGTTGTACTGCGCTTCGAAATCGCGTTCGCCCATTTCCGATCGTAGGGAGGCAATGTTGTCCTCGCTGAAACGGGCTGGATGAAAAATTTCGCCGGTCTCGTACCGGGATGTTCCGACCTTGGATACCGGGATCATCTGGTCACGCCATGCGACCAGCGGGAGGCAGAGCTCATGCCAACCACCGGATGCCAGCAGGTGACCGGGCAGGTCCTCCATGTGCAGGCGCTGCGCCACAACGATGATCTTGTCGGTCTTGGGATTGTTGAGGCGGCTGATTGCTGTACCCGAGAACCAGTTGATCGCGGCTTCGCGCACGGTTTCGGAATGGGCGTCCTTGGCCTTGATCGGGTCGTCGATTGCCGAAACTCGTCATCGCTCAACCAAAGAAATATCATAAATCCGCCTTGCGTCAGATCAAGGGTTATGATCCATTGGTCAGATACCGACCTGGTATTGTCGTTGCCAATGGACCTCTAGTTTCATGAGGCCAGGTCTTGCATCCACACGTGGAGGCAGGACCGTGCGCAACTAACCGCCACTCCTTCTCCACCAACGAGGCGGGGAAGGTTATGGTTGAAGTCCCATCCAATTTATTTGAGCTTTCGGCGGGTACGGGCACGGTTCCCGTAATCCATTCGGACCCGCGCAATGCCATTTGGGAGACCGATCATGGCGCGCGGTGATCGCCGCCTGCCCGACCGGCTTAAGGGGCAGTTACAGCGCAAGTCGACCGAACGACGTTCGCGAAACACGAAGGCCACACAGCTAGAGGCAGTCAAGTATCGGCACGGCAGGAATGACCTCCAACCGGACATGAGAACGGTGATGCGGCCGATCGCAGCGCTAAAACCGGCTCCGCATCGAACACGCAAGACCGCCCCCGAGCAAGTGCACGCGGTCATGCGGTCGGTACAGGAATTCGGCATCGTCCTGCCGATCCTGATCGACGGAAACGATGCGATCGTTGCCGGAAACGTCCTGTGGGAAGCAGCAAAACAGCTTGGCATCGAGACGATCGAATGCAGAGTTGTCGATCACCTCGAGCCAATCGAGCTCGAAGCCCTGTCCCTTGCTCTCAACCGTCTGGGTGAAACGGGTACCTGGGACCTCGACATCCTGCGCGAACGGATGATCGAAATCCGCTCAGCCGGTATCGAACTGCTCAGCACCGGGTTCACCGTGCCGCTGATCGACCAGATCATCATCAATCCGGATCCCGTCGAGCCCTCCGAGGAAGGCGACGAAGAGGCGGAAACCGACGATGCGCCGCCTGTCACCCAACTCGGGGACCTGTACCACCTCGGCGAGCACCGTTTGCTGTGCGGTGATGCGCTGGACGAGTCTTCCTATCGCAACGTCCTGAATGGTCGCGAAGCCCAAGCAGTGTTTAGTGATCCGCCGTACAACTGCAAAATTGAAGGATTTGTCAGTGGGTTAGGGAAGCACAAGCACTTGAATTTCCAAATGGCCGTCGGCGAGATGGAGGATGGCGAATTCTTCACCTTCCTTACCACCTACCTCGGCCATTGTCGAACGGTGACCAGTGAGGGGGCGATCATATTCGCCTGCATGGACTTTCGCCAGATAGACCTGCTGCTCATGGCTGGTCGGAATGTCGGCCTGACCCGCAACAACGTGGCGATATGGACCAAGGGCTCGGGAGGAATGACCGGGAGCATCTACCGCTCCCAGTATGAAAACATCGCCGTGTTCTGCAACGGCAAGAAACCCGCCACGAACAACGTCGAACTGGGCCGGCATGGCCGTGATCGCACGAATTCCTGGAGCTATCCTGGCGCCAACCGCAAGGGCTCGTCGGCGGCCAGCGCGCTGGCCGATCATCCGACGCCCAAACCGGTCGAGCTCGTCGAAGACGCACTGCTCGATGTCACCAATCCGGGTGACCTGGTGCTCGACCCGTTCATGGGTTCGGGCACCACAATGATCGCCGCCGAACGAAGCGGCCGTCTCGCCTGCGGCATCGAGCTCGATCCGATTTACGTCGACCGATCGATCCGGCGCTGGGAGGCGGTGACGGGGAAGGACGCAATCCATGTCCAGTCGGGGATGACGTTTGCCGAACTCGCAGAAGCGCGGCTGATCGATCTGCATGAGGACGAGGAACTGAGGCCCGAATGATCGGCGCCCATAACCAGGGGGAAATGATCATGACTGATGAGGATGATAAGGAGCCGTCGAAGTGGGGGAAGGGGAAGACCGATCCCGCCACGCATTGGAAGAAGGGTTGTCCTTCGCCTAATCCCAAGGGACGGCCCAAGGGCTCGAAGAACCAGAAGACCCTGTACAAGGAGGCCTTTGAAAAGAAGATTACCGTCAACATCGACGGCGTTCCAAAGACCATGCCAAAAAAGGAGGTGACCTACCATCAGCTCGCGAACAAGGCGGCGGCAGGTGATCCAAAGGCGACGGACAAGCAGCTCGAACTCGATGCAAAATTCGATCCGGTAGAAGAGATACCGCCAACGGCGGAAGAGTCCGCGGCCGACTTCGAGACTCTTGCAGAGTGGATTGCGCTGCGCGAGAAGTTCCAGGTCTTTGCCACGAAGCCTGATGATCCAGCCGGGAATGGGCAGGGTTCCGCCGGAAAATGACCGACGCACTGGAACTCCGTCGCCTCGTTGATGGGCTATGTCGAAAACACTTCGGTGCCTTTGCGCAGCGCGCGTTTTCTGTGCTCGAACCGGGTCGAATCGAACCGGCAATGCACATTCACATTATCTGCCGCCTGCTCGAGAAGGTTTTTCAGGGCGACGTGCGTCGCGGGCTTGTGTGCATCCCGCCACGCTACCTCAAGACCTACCTGATCTCGATTGCCTATACCGCCTGGACATTGGGCCAAAATCCGAAGGCGCGGATCATCTGTGCCTCCAATGGGGCCCAGCTCGCCGAAAAATTCAGCTCCGATACGCTCCGGTTGATGCGGTCGGCCTGGTATCGTCGTGTTTTTCCCAACACCTATCTCGATCCCAAGAAGCAGAGCAAGGTCGAGATCGGTACGACGGCGGGCGGCTATCGTTTCGCCACATCGGTTGACGCCACGCTTACCGGGCGGGGCGCTGATCTCATAATCATCGATGATCCCTTGAAGGCGAACGAGGCGCATTCACCGACAGCACGCCAGAACAGTATCGATTGGTTTAATTCGACGGTTCACACCCGGTTCGACCATCCCAAGAAGGGCAGGATCATTGTCGTTGCCCAGCGCCTCCATGCCGAGGACCTTCCCGGGCACCTGATGGAAGTTGGCGGATGGGAAGAGCTGATCATGCCCGCGATCAATCCGACGAAACAGGTTTATGACATTGTTGCCGGCGGATGGAAGGCTCGGTTTGATGCTGGTCGAATTCTCCAGCCATCGCGCCATGACGAAAACGACCTTGCCCAGCTGAAAAAGCAGATGGGCGAGCATGATTTCGAGGCGCAGTTCAACCAGAGACCGGTTCCGCCAGGCGGCGCGACCTTCAAGGAGGTCTGGATCAAGCGATACCAAACACAGCCAAAGCCGTCGCAGACCGAGGCCATAATCCAGAGCTGGGATACGGCCTACGAGGGCGATGAGGACAACGCCTTCACAGTCTGCACGACCTGGGCGAAATGTCCTGACGGTTACTTCCTGCTTGATGTGTGGCGGGAACGGCCTGGTTTCCCGGCGCTGGTCAAGGCTGTGAAAGACCTCAAGGCGAAGTGGAAGGCTAAACTCGTCGTCGTCGAAAAGAAGGCTAGTGGCATCAGCCTTCTCGAAACGGTCCGCGAGATAGAGGGACACAAATGGCTGGTTTCGATCACCCCCTCAAAGGGGAAAGTTGAACGGGCGCAACAGAGCGTCAAGTTCGAGCAGGGTCAGATCTGGCTGCCAACCCAAGCGGCCTGGCTCGCCGCATACGAGGCAGAACTGTTCCAGTTCCCGCAATGCAAGTTCAACGATCAGGTCGATTCCACGGTCCAGCTACTCGCGGCGTCGGACTACGCACAGTTTCACACGCTCCTGAAAAATCTGTGATGGTTGGTGCGTGGACCTGCAGCATTCCAATACCTTTCGATCAATCATTGTATCGCCTTGATTGACAGACCTGCGTGGCGCCCTGAATTGCGACTACGGCTGCAATATCACCGGGTCTCCGCCAGGGTTCCGATCAGGACCAAGATAGAGGGTGTGCACGTTATCATCGGCGATCATGGCTTGCGGCGTCCCTTCGAACACGATCATACCCATGTGCAGGACATAGGCTCGGTCAATCAGGTCGATCATGGCATGCACGTTCTGATCGGAAACCAGAATGCCCACACCTCGTCCGCGCAGCTCGCGGATCACCTTCATGATGCTGATGACGGTTAGCGGATCGATGCCGGCGAACGGCTCGTCGAAAAGCATAATGGAAGGAGATTCGGCCATGGCGCGCGCTACTTCACAGCGGCGTCGTTCACCGCCAGAAAGGCGCATCGCCGGCGTGTCGCGGACATAGTCGATGTCAAATGCCGACAGCAATTCCTCGAGCTGCTGCTTGCGACGCGCTTCGTCAGGTTCATGAAGTTCGAGGACAGCCGCGATGTTCTGTGCCGTTGTCATGCCTCGGAAGATCGAGGTCTCCTGTGACAGGAAGCTCAGGCCGAGGGGTGCGCGTCGGTCGATGGTCAGGTCGGTGATGTCTTTACCGTCCAGGAGAATCCGCCCCGAATCGAGGTGGGTCAGACCCATGATCGCTTCGAAGCACAATGTCTTGCCCGCTCCGTCACGCCCAAAGAGCCCGACGATTTCGCCAGGATGAACCTGCAGCGAGACATCGCGCAACACGCATCGCGAACCGAAATGTTTGGATAGAGATTGGACTTCCAGTCCTCTGATGATCCCGCCGGTCACTGACAGATTGACCAAAAAAGGCCTTCATCCGTGGCGTGAAGGTATCCAGGCGGAGCTTGGACCGATGTCATGGCGCAGTCGTTGATTCGGTTTGGCGGGAGACGCTGGCGCCGAAATGTTCCGCTCGCTGCCTGTCCACTTCCAGCCCCGTCGTGAACTGGCCGTCGCGCAATAGGGCCAATAGCGCCTGCGCTGACAGTCCGCCACGTAGCTTGAAGCCGTCGAGCGATGCACCTTGTCGCTGCGCCGCCTCGGCCATTGGCTGGGACAAGAGGTCCTGCCTCCCAGCAAGAGTGTCGGTACCACGCGCGAGGATGTTGGAAACCGACCATCCCGTCTCCGTGCGGCCAAGGATCGAGAGAGTCAGGTAATCCCGTTCCTTGTCGTCGTACTTCCAGTGATCGAAGCTCACCGCGAGGTATTCGTTCTCCAGACCTTCAATTGGGAGCACGCCCAGCACCTGGGGGTTTCCCGACGAGTTCTGCAGATCGTCTGCGCGCACCTCGAAACGACCATCGGCCAGGCGTACGAAGCGCATGCCGTATGAACGGTAGAAATGCGTGTTGGACTGGCCTTGCGCGTGTTCGCCTTCCAGCCCGGGGGGAGAAATCCACTCTGCGCCGGGCAGGCTCGGCTGATCGAGTTGCAAGTGCAGCGACGGCCCACCGCTGGGGAAGAGATCCTCCCTTTCTTCCGGTGGCGGAGGATTGGGCAGGAAGAGCCGTGAAGGCGCGACGTGCAGTGTGGCCAAAAAAGCGGGATCGGCGAACAGCGAGGGGATCGCCAGACCATCCAACTTGCCCTTGATGTGCGTTTTGTCGGAATCGCGGGCGTCGATCGTCAGTTCATAGCGGTCGGCAATGTCCTGCATCCAGGCCAGGTTCGGCCCGGTGGAGGCATCCTGGGCGACTGCTTCGATGCCGTAGTCCTGCCACGTACCCAAATCCCTATGTTCGAGTAGGCCGTACAAGACCGTGTCATCGTCGTAATCCGTGATCTTGACGTAGACGCCCGGCACGGACGTGCGGACGAGACGAAAGGTCTTACCACCCGAATTCTCTGCGTCATCGCCGATCATGCCACCGTCCTCGCCGGTCCTGAACTCTATCAACCCCGGGCCAGACCCGGTGTCTTCCAGCGGGAGGACCCAATAGCGACCGGGAAGCCCGGCCGGCTGTACGAGTTCGCCAACCGGTATGTCGGGGCGCGCGCTCATCCAGCAACCAGTCAGCATCAGCGCAAGCACACAGCCAATCCAACGGCGCATGACCAAGCCTCCAATGTCGTGTCCCGAGCCGAATCCCGACAGACTTTAATATTCTGCCTCGCCAGATGGGCCATGATCGTTGACGACCGTCAATCTTATCCAAGCGATTGCGACCGTCGCTATTCTAGGGGGCTGCATTGCGTGTTAGCGCATTTCCGTTCCGTGATCGGTCCGTATTCTTTCCGTGTTCTCGAAAAGCGCAGTTTCCTGCCAAACCCGCGGGAATGCTGGGGTTTTGCCTTCTCCACGGCGCGTTTCCGTGTTTTTTCGCCGATATTCCGTGTTTTTTTGGGGGTTAACACGGAAAAATTCCCCCCAGACTGGTTAGGTCAGGACTGCGCCATTCACCATATTTTATAATTATATTTCATGCGCTGTCGCGCCGATTCGGTTGCATGGAGAATGTTGCATCTCCGTCGAGTACCGAATGAGTGCCGTATTCTCCCGCTCGATTAGTCCCATGTTCGCGGGCGGTGTACTCATGTCGATGACATTCATGCGTGAGAACGGCGTTCTGATCAGCGCCTGCGGCCAACACCATAATATTTTGAAGCGCTAGCGTCTCAGTCGTGTCGACGAGCAACGGGCCAATCGTCGCGAGGTTTCGTCCGGATGACCGTTTCGGGCCGCGCAAAAGCATAAACCTGAGATTTGTGCCGGGCCGTCATAGGCAGGATGCTGGGCACGCGACTTCCCGATCGTTTTTCTCATCCTGTGTGCGGGTTCGGTCCAAGAGCGCGTCGACGTCAGCGATCAATGAAATCCCGCAGTAACGGCTGACAGGGCCCGATATTCGCTCGCGATCATGCTGTTGTCGGATTTGCATTTTGGGTAAAGTACCAGGGATCGTCGAGGTCCAGCTACGCCTGATCACTGGGTCAGCAACCCTGTCGCCGTAAGTATTGGGGGCGCAAATCGGCCTCGACGCGATTGCCTTGAAACGACCGCACCTTGTCGGCACGACATGCCGCGCAGAATGGGCAATTCCGCAACCGCTGCGTCCTGCGTGAGAAAATCGGACACATGTAGCGCGGCAGGAGTGGCCATATGTGTCCCGGAACTGCTTGGCGCAGCGGCTAGGCAAGAGGAACCTTGCGAAATGACTGTCGACAGTGTGAAATTTACCCCAGATTTCCGGCCCCAGTACATCAGCTTCGATTGCTACGGGACGCTCATCCGTTTTCGCATGTCGGAAATGGCGCGGGAGTTTTTCTCCGACCGGCTCGCGCCAGAAGCGATGGATGAGATGTGCCGTCTCTTCTCGGCCTATCGATTTGACGAAACGCTCGACGCATGGAAGCCATACCGCGAAGTATTGCGCAATGCCGTGCGCCGGACTTCGAAAGCGATGGGGGTCGAATATCGCGAAGCCGATGGCGATGCCGTGTACGAGGCGGTGCCCACTTGGGGGCCGCATGCCGATGTGCCGGGCGGACTGTCAAAGATCGGCGACAAGATTCCGCTGGTGATCCTGTCGAATGCAATGAACGAGCAGATCGACCGGAACGTCGCCATGCTCGGCGCACCTTTCCACCGGGTCTACACGGCAGAGAGCGCACAGGCCTACAAGCCGCGCATGAAAGCGTTCGAATACATGTTCGATCAGCTCGGTTGCGGTCCGGAAGTGATGATGCACGTCTCGTCGAGCTTCCGTTACGATCAGAACACCGCCACCGACCTCGGCTTTGGCTGCCGCGTCTTTGTCGGGCGTGGGCATGAGCCGTCGAATGCGAATTACCGAGACATTGAAATTCCGCACATCGGCTGCCTCCCCGCTGTGGTCGGACTGTGACGGCATTCGATCCCAATATTACCCGGCGCAGCGTAATTGGCGCCGGTCTGGCCGGGACCGGCCTGCTGGCCCTTGGCGCTTGCGGCGGGCGCGATACTTCTCGTCCGAAGCGTGGCGGCATGATCCGAATTGCGACGCATTCGGCGTCAACCTCCGATACGCTTGATCCAGGCAAGGGCGGGACGGCGCTCGATTACATCCGTCACTTCATGCTCTACAACGGCCTCACCTGCATCGAAGACGGGTCGTTGAAGGCTGAGCTCTCGTTGGCCAGCGCGTTCGAAAGCGCCGACCTGATCACCTGGCAGATCGAGCTGAAGCGCGGCATTCTGTTTCACGACGGCAGTGAACTGACAGCCAAGGACGTCGTGTTTTCGCTTTTGCGGCACAAGGATCCCTCTGTAGGTTCCAAGATGTCGACTTTGGCGGAACAGTTTGCCGACGTGCGCAGCGATGGCCGTTACGGTGTCGTCGTGCGCCTGATTGCGCCGAATGCCGACTTGGCGACCCTGCTGGCCACGCCGCATATGCTGATCGTCAAGGCAGGGCAAACGCGACCCGACGGCAATGGCACCGGGCCGTTCCGCCTTGTGGATTTCAGGCCGGGCGTTCGCACCGAACTGTCGCGCAATGACGAATACTGGATCCCCGACAGTCCAAAACTGGATCGCATCGAACTGATCGCGATTCCCGACGAGGTAAGCCGCGTAAACGCCTTGCTCTCGGGCGATGTGCAGATGATCAATGCGATGAATCCGCGCTCCGTTCGCCGGGTGGAGGCCAGCCCCGATTACCGGGCGATGGTGACGCCTTCGTCGCTTTATACCAATCTGGTCATGCGCCAGGACGCATTGCCGACCGGTAACCCCGATTTCGTTCAGGCGGTCAAGCTGATGATCGACCGGCCGCTGATCAATCGAGCGGTTTTTCGCAATTTTGGCACGATCGCCAACGATCAGCCCATTGCGCCGTTCCAGCCCTATTACAATCCGGAAGTGCCGCAAACCGTGCTCGATCTCGACAAGGCCCGTTGGCATATCCAGCGCTCTGGCCTGACCGGCGTTCGTCTGCCGCTTTATTGTTCCACGGCGGCTGAAGGGTCGGTGGACATGGCGTCGATCATGCAGGAATATGGCTCCCGCATCGGATTGAACTTTGCCGTCAATCGGATGCCGGCCGACGGCTACTATTCGACTCACTGGATGCGACATCCACTGTCTTTCGGTAATTGTAACCCTCGTCCGACGGCGGATCTCATCTTCAGCCTGTTTTTCGATTCCAAGGCAAACTGGAACGAGAGCGGGTGGAAGAACGAACGCTTCGATCGCCTGCTGGTCGAAGCGCGGGGCGTAGCAGATGAGGCGCTGCGGGCCGAAATCTACGGCGAAATGCAGCAGATCGTGCATGACAAATGCGGCATCGCGATCCCGGTCTTCATCAGCCTGATCGACGGCTATGACAGCCGAATCAAGGGCCTGCGACCAATCCCGCTGGGCGCTTTCATGGGTTACCGTTTCGGCGAATATGTTTGGTGGGACGACGCGTGATGGCTCGATCGGAGAACTCTCGCCCCGCCTGGCTTCGTATTGCGCCGCTGATTCTTTACCGTTTCGCGTCGTCCTTGCTGACCCTGTTTCTGGTGTCCGCAGTGGTGTTCACGATCAGCGGATTGCTGCCCGGTGACGCGGCGCAGGAACTGCTGGGTCAAAGTGCCACACCCGAACAGATCGCCGCGCTGCGCCACGAGATGGGTCTCGATCGGTCGGCGCCGGTGCGTTACTTCGACTGGCTGACATCGATCGTTACCGGCGATCCCGGCGTATCCTACGTCGCCAATATGCCGGTGCGCGACATTATCGCTCAGCGGCTGCCAAATACGTTGGTCCTGGCGGGGATAACCGCGGTCATATCCGTCATCCTGGCTCTGGTCATCGGCATTGTCAGCGCGATCAATCGCGGCGGCAAGATCGACCGGGTGCTGAACATCGTCACCCTGTCGTTGGTTGCTACGCCCGAATTCCTCGTTGCCACGCTGGGTGTCCTCATCTTCTCGGTCAAATTGCTGTGGTTGCCCTCGATCTCGCTCGCTCCGGACGAAGCGAGCTGGACCGAGACGCTGCGTTCGCTTGCCCTGCCGGTGCTGTCGCTGACGTTTGTCGTGGTGGCGCAGATGGCGCGGATGACCCGCGCCGCCGTTGTCGATCAACTCGAACGGCCATACGTGGAAATGGCCCGATTGAAGGGCGTTCCGTTTCGCCGGATCGTGCTGTTTCACGTCATGCCCAATGCCATCGGACCGGTGGTGAACGCGATGGCGCTGTCACTGTCGTACCTGATGGGCGGGGCACTGATCGTGGAGACGATCTTCAATTATCCCGGCCTGGCCAGCCTGATGGTGAACGCGGTGACGAGCCGCGACATGCCCCTGTTGCAGTCCTGCGCGATGATCTTCTGCGGAGTTTATCTAGCCATGATGCTAGTGGCCGACGTTATTGCCATTCTTGCAAACCCGAGGCTGCGGGCATGACCGGCAGGATTTTTGCAGCCCTACGGACCTTGCCGGCATCAGGCCGGATCGGCCTTGCCCTGGTGATCCTCTGGCTTTTGATCGCTGCGCTCGGGCCGGTCATCGCACCGCATTCGCCCGGCGCGTTCGTCGACGAAAGCGTCTTTTCCGGGATGTCGCGCGAGCTTTGGCTCGGCACCGACTATCTGGGCCGCGACGTTTTGAGCCGGTTGCTGTGGGGTGCGCGCTATACCGTTTTCCTTGCGCTCGGCGCGGCGATGCTCGCGGTGGTGACTGGCACCTCGCTGGCGCTTGTGGCCGCGATCCGTGGCGGTTGGATCGACGAGGTTCTTTCCCGTTCGATGGACACACTGACGTCGATCCCGTCCAAGATTTTCGCGCTTGTTCTGGTGGCAGCGTTCGGATCGTCGCTTGTGCTGCTGCTGGTGATCATGGCGGTGATCTACGTGCCGGGTAATTTCCGTATCGCGCGCGCCTTGGCGGTGAACCTGATCTCGCTCGATTTCGTGCAGGTGGCTCGTGCGCGGGGCGAGGGTACGGCCTACATCGCCTGGCGCGAGATTCTGCCCAACATGATCCATCCGCTGATGGCCGACATGGGACTGCGCTTCGTTTTCGTTGTGCTGCTGCTTTCGGGCCTCAGCTTCCTCGGGCTTGGCGTGCAGCCGCCGTTGGCCGACCTCGGTTCGCTGGTACGAGAGAATATTTCCGGCCTGTCCGAAGGGGCTTCGGCGATCATCGTGCCCGCCATCGCCATCGCGACGCTGACGGTGGGAGCGAACCTGCTGATCGACGCCCTGAAGCCGGGGGCAAGATCGTGAGCGTGGCGGGCAGGGACATCGCGGCCAAAGAAATCGCTGTAGAGGTGCGCGGCCTCGACATCGCTGTGCATGAGGCGAGCGGCAACCGCATCCCCATTGTCAGGGACATTTCGTTCGCCATACCGCGGGGCGAAGTACTGGCGCTGATCGGTGAATCCGGTTCGGGCAAGACCACCATCGCACTGGCCTTGATGGGTTATTCACGCTTTGGCGCCGACATTGCGGCCGATGTCATCCGTGTTGGCGACATGCGCATCGACAAGATGAGCCGTTCGGAACTGACGCGAGTGCGTGGCCGACGTGTTTCCTATATCGCCCAAAGCGCGGCTTCGGGCTTCAACCCGTCGCGTACGATCCTCTCGCAGGTCATCGAACCCTTGCTGGTGCATCGGCTTGCCGATCGGAAAACGGCAGAGGCGCGCGCGGTGGAGCTGTTCGCATCGCTGGCGCTGCCTTCGCCCGAAACCATTGGCTCACGCTATCCGCACCAAGTTTCGGGCGGTCAGTTACAGCGCGTCATGGTAGCCATGGCCCTGATTACGGAACCGGAACTGGTGATCCTCGACGAGCCGACCACCGCGCTCGACGTGACCACGCAAGTCGAAGTGCTGAAGACCATAAAGCTGGCAATGAAGCAGAGCGGTGCAACTGCGATCTACGTCAGCCACGATCTTGCCGTCGTCGCGCAAGTCGCCGATCGCATTGCCGTGCTTAAGGACGGCACCATGTGCGAGGAAGGATCGGTCGAGCAGATCCTGAACGCGCCGGCGAGCGAATATACGCGCAGCCTGATGGCCGCCGCCCAGCCCGAGGCCCGGCCCGATGCCCAGGCCGCCCCCGACAACGTGCTGACGGTATCCTCGATCACTGCCGGATATGGGCGCATCCGCGACGGGATGCCGGCAAAACCGGTGCTGCGCGACGTCAGCTTTTCGATCCGGCGCGGCGCCGCCTTGGGCGTGATCGGCGAATCCGGTTCGGGCAAGTCGACACTCGCTCGCGTCATCGCTGGCCTGCTGCCCGCGGCACAGGGCGATGTCATGCTTGGTGACGAAGTCCTGCCGCGCGCCATGGCTCGGCGCAGCCGCGAACAGCTGCGTCGCGTCCAAATCGTGTTCCAGCACGCCGACACCGCGCTCAACCCGGCCCAGACCGTCCGAGAGATTTTGGCCCGGCCGCTGGCGTTCTATCACGGGTTGAAGGGACCGGCGGCGGACGCACGAGTGGCAGAACTGCTCGACCTTATCCAGTTGCCGACCGATGTGCTTGCGCGGCGCAGCAGCGAACTTTCGGGCGGTCAGAAGCAGCGGGTCAATCTGGCCCGCGCGCTCGCCGCCGAGCCCGACGTGCTGATATGTGACGAAGTGACCTCAGCGCTCGACACCGTGGTCGCCGCCGCGATCCTCGATCTGATCGACGATCTGCGCCGCAATCTCGGCATCGCAACGATCTTCATCAGCCACGACATTTCGAACGCCCACGCCTTTTGCGACGATCTGCTGGTGCTTTACGCCGGTAGCGTCGTCGAACTCGTCAGTCGGGCGCGCTTTAGCGAAGGGTTGCATCATCCCTATACCCGGCTGCTGGTCGATTCCGTCCCAGAGATGGATACCGGCTGGCTTGCGCGGCGCAGCGCAGCGGACGCCCCGGCGATCGCGCGCGATGCGATTTCGCCTGCGCTGTGCCCGTTCCTGCCGCGCTGCTCGCAGGCCATCGTCGGCGCCTGCGACACCGAATGGCCACCCCGGCGCGAGCGGGACGGGCAATCGATCCTGTGTCACCGGGATTGGGGCGAACTAAGGCCTTCGGGGCACGGCGTTCAAGGCAGAACCACGGTGATGTCGTGACGACTTCAGAGATTCAGATTTCCGCGCTGGGGGTCGATGACCTCGAGGATGCGCATGGTCTTTCGATGGCGCTCAACTGGCCATACCGGCTCGCGGACTGGGCCTTTGCCCATGCCTTGGGCGAGGGGTTGGCACTGCGCCATGACGGCAGATTGATCGGCACCGGGATGCGCTGGAACTATGGTCCCGATTTCGCGACTGTCGGCATGATCATCGTCGATGGCGCCTACCGCGGACAGCGGCTGGGATCGCGGATCGTCGACGGGCTCCTGGCGGGTGCCGGCGACCGTTCGGTCATCCTGAATGCGACGCTTGATGGGCTGGAGCTGTACCGCCGTCGCGGCTTCGAAGGTTTTGATGTCACCAATCAGCACCAAGGCATCGCCGGACCGCTCACCGCCCCGGACCGTGCGTACCGGTTGGAGCCGGCGACCGACACCGATTGGCCCGCCATGACAAAGCTGGACAAAAGTGCCGCAGGCATGCCGCGCGCCCGGCTGCTCGACGCATTGGCCAAAGTTGGCAGGGCCAGTGTTCTGCGCGGTGAGGACGGTGGCGTCAGGGGCTATGCGGTGTGCCGGGAATTCGGGCGTGGCCATGTGATCGGCCCTGTGATCGCACCGAATTTCGAAGAGGCCGCCGCCCTGATTGCACATGCCATGGCGGGTCTTGCCGGCCGGTTCGTGAGGGTCAACACATCGGCCCGTTCGGGCCTCGGCGAATGGCTGGAAGCGGGCGGACTGGTTCGGGTCGGTTCCGAAGAAGCGATGGTGCGCGGAAGCTTGCCCCGGATTTCCTCGCAAGCGTGCATCTTTGCCCTTTGCAGCAATTCTCTCGGATAGGAAGATGATGAACGATACCCTGTTGAGCGCTCCTGGGGATGCGTCAGATACGACCATGATGACGTTGCAGACTTTGTCGACCCCCGCCTTGATCCTCGATCGCGACCGGATGGATCGCAACATCGCACGGCTTAAAGGGCTGCTCGCGAAACATAACGTGACCTTGCGTCCCCATCTCAAGACCGCGAAGTCCGTCGATGCAGCGCGGCGGATATTTCCCGACGGTCCGGGACCGATCACTGTCTCGACCCTTGCCGAAGCGGAATATTTCGCGCGTGAGGGCGGCTTTACCGATATCACTTATGCGGTCGGTCTCGATCCGAACAAGGCCGCACGCGCGGCGCAGATCCACGCTGGCGGCGTCGATCTGAAATTGACGATCGACACTGCGGAACAGGCGGCGGCACTGGGCGCCGCTGGCAAGGCAGCGGGATCCTGCCCCGCAGCTTTCATCGAGGTCGATTGCGATGGCCATCGCGGCGGCATCACCCCTGACGATCCCAAGCTGATCGCCGTGGCGCAAGCCATGCAGGATGCGGGTGTGCCGCTTGCCGGGGTGCTGACCCATGCGGGCGAATCCTACAGCCTCCACGATCCCGAAGCATTGGCCAAGGCGGCCGAGGAAGAGCGGGCGGCGGCGGTCGATGCGGCGGACGCACTGCGCCGCGCCGGTTTCGATTGTCCCATCGTCAGCGTCGGATCTACGCCAACCGCCCATTTCGCGCGGGACCTTACCGGCGTGACGGAAGTCCGGGCAGGGGTGTTCATCTTTTTCGATCTCGTCATGCACGGGATCGGCGTCTGCCAGATTGATGACCTGGCTATCTCGGTGCTGACAACGGTGATCGGGACGAAGCCGGAGAAAGGCTGGATCCTGGTCGATGCCGGATGGATGGCGATGTCGCGCGATCGCGGGACCAGCAACCAGGCGGTGGATCAGGGTTATGGCCTCGTCTGCGATATAGACGGCAAGCCCTATCCCGACCTGATTGTCGATCAGGCAAGTCAGGAGCATGGCATCCTTGCACTGCGCAAAGGAAGCTCCGCCACTCTCCCCGACCTGCCGATTGGTACTCGCTTGCGCATTCTGCCGAACCATGCCTGTGCCACTGGCGCACAGCATGCAGGGTATAACGTCATCGCCGATGGCAGGCCGGAAATAACGGCCTACTGGCCGCGGATGAGAGGTTGGTAATCATGGCAAGGATCGAACCGATCGTCGTGCCGGACAGTGCGGCCCCGGCCGGACATTACAGCGCGGGCGTCCGCCACGGAGGCATCGTCTATGTCTCGGGCCAGCTGGGCGTGCGGCCCGACGGCACGCATACCGCCGATCTCCCGTTCGAGGAGCAGGTGCGCGCCGCGATGGACAATGTCCTGCGCGTGCTGGCCGCAGCCGGGCTTGGTCCGGAAGACGTGATCAAGGCGATCGCCTATGTCGTTGGGGTCGAGAACTGGCCCCGCTTCAACGCGATCTACGCCGAGGCAATGGGCGCAGCAAAGCCCGCCCGCGTCGTCGTGCCGGTTCCCGAACTGCACTATGGTTATCTGATCGAAATCGAGGCGATTGCCGACTGTCGGGATGACGATCTGTAAATAGACGCGTCAAGTCGATATGGCACCAAGCCTCATGCCAGTTTCAGGACAAATGCAATGACAGATCCCGTTGGCCACCTTCGTGATGCGGCCCTGTTGCGCCGCATGTTCGTCGACGGAGAATGGCGCTCGCCCCTCGGTTCCGAAACGGCGATGGTCATCGATCCCGCCACCGAACGTCCGGTGGCGGAGATTGTCCTTGGCAACAGTTCCGACGTCGATGCGGCGGTGGCGGCTGCCCGTGCCGCATTTCCTGCCTGGGCCGCTTCCGAGCCGGGGGAACGTGCGAGATACCTCTTGGCGTTGCGCGAGCTTATTCTGCAGCGTTCAGAGCTGTTTGCGGCGGCGATCTCGCTGGAAATGGGTGCGGCGATCAGCTTCGCCAGAAGCTCGCAAGTGCCTTTCGCGGCCGAACACATTCGCGTTGCTGCGGAAAACCTGCAAACGTATCGGTTTCTTGAAATGCAGGGAAGCACCGCGATCGTTCGTGAGCCGATCGGGGTGTGTGGCCTGATAACGCCGTGGAACTGGCCGCTTTACCAGATCACGGCCAAGGTTGCGCCGGCGCTTGCAGCGGGATGTACGACCGTGCTCAAGCCGAGCGAGCTTTCCCCGCTCAGCGCGTTGCTTTTTGCGCAAGCTGTCGAAGATGCCGGATTCCCGGCTGGCGTCTTCAACGTCGTGAACGGAACCGGACCGGAAGTGGGCGAGGCCCTGTCGCGCCATCCGGACATCGACATGATCTCGCTCACGGGCTCCACGCGCGCGGGCGTTCTGGTTTCTCAGGCTGCGGCGGAAACGGTGAAACGGGTTGCGTTGGAACTGGGCGGAAAGTCGCCGAATATCGTCCTTCCCGATGCAGACCTCAATCGCGCGATCGCGCCCGGTATCGGATCGTGCATGCGCAATGACGGTCAGTCATGCAGCGCACCGACACGGATGATCGTCCCGCGCGAAAAGCTGCACGAAGTGGAACAAATCGCAGCGGCCACGGTGGGGGAATTCGTGGTCGGAGATCCGTTCGCGGAATCCACCACCCACGGCCCCATAGCGAACAAGGCGCAGTACGACCGCGTACAACGCATGATTGCGGTGGGCATGGCCGAAGGGGCGAAGCTGATCTGTGGCGGCCCGGGGCGGCCCGAGGGCATGACGGCCGGTTACTTCGCCAAGCCGACCGTGTTTTCCGAAGTGCGGTCGGACATGGCCATCGCGCAGGAGGAGATCTTCGGGCCGGTGCTTGTCATCATTCCGTACGATACCATCGACGAGGCGGTCGAAATCGCCAACGATACGGTCTACGGGCTCGGCGCCCATGTGCAGGGTACGGATATGGCGCAGGTCCGCGCCGTGGCGCGCCGGATCCGCGCCGGGCAAGTGCATCTCAATTATCCCGCGTGGGACCCGCAGGCGCCTTTCGGTGGCTACAAGCAGTCCGGCATTGGGCGAGAATACGGCGTTTTCGGAATGGAAGAGTTTCTCGAGATCAAGGCGATCGTCGGCTACGGCGAGCCTTCCTGAAGGGCAGGGGGCGGGCAGCCGATGTGCCCGCCCCCTGTCCGTCCCCTAGGCGTCAGTGTCCCGTCAGATCGGTCCGACCTTTATCTTTGACCCGTCGGTCAGGCGTGACAGGTGGAAGTGTGCGGGATCGACGCTGGGGGTTTCGTTGCGGATCAACTGCGACGCCAGGAACCCGATGCCCGGGCCCGTTCCGAAACCATGGCCCGAACAACCCGCAGCGAGATAAAGCCCCTCGATCGCGTCGATGCCGGAAATGACCGGCACGGCATCCGGCGTGCAGTCCACGAATGCTCCCCACGTAGAATCGATCTCGACGTCAGCCAGTTCGCGGTAGGTGCCGCGCACGTTTTCGATGATCTGGTTCACGAGCCGCTGCAACGGCGCCGGGTCCAGTACGCGGTTCTTTTCGAACAACTTGTCGTCGTTGGTCAGTAGCGCTCCCAGCGATTCCGGTCCTGAGAACATCGATTTGCCGATGCTCATCTGGACAGCCTTCAGGCGCTGGATGAATTGCGGCATGAATTCGCGCGCATAGCGGATGCCCTGCGCCGTCAGCTCGAGCGTTGCCCGACCGCTGATCGCGGCGGTGTAGCTGCCGTCAAGCCGGCGTGTCATGGCGAAATCGGGACAGTAGAGAACTTCGCCGACATTGGCGGTCGGCTTTGTGCGCAATACGGTCTGGCGCACGGCTGCCTGGGGAAAATTGATGCCGTGTGGTCGCAAAAAGCGCGAGGCCCACGCCCCTGCCGCACACAGGACCGCGCTCGTACGAATGGTCCCTGCCTCGGTATGGACGCCGGTAATGCGCCCGTTGGTAACGTCCAGCGCGCGGGCGGCACAACCCTGATGGATCGTGGCGCCGTTGGCGCGTGCTCCCTCGGCAAGGACCGGCACGGCCAGAGAAGGTTCGGCCTTGCCATCGTCGACGCTGTGCAGGCCGCCCTTCCATTTGCGGCGGCTTTCGGGAATGCGCTGCGCTGCTTCGGCACCTGTCAGCATCCGCGTATTGACGCCGAACTCCTTCGCCGTGGGCAGCCAGGACTCCCACTGGGCCAGCACTTTCTCGTCATCGGTCGCATATTCGAGACCGGTGCGACGAAACCCAAGATCGCGCCCGATTTCGCTCGCCAGTCCGTCCCACAGGTTCATCGACAGGATCGTCAGGGGCATCTCACGCGGATCGCGGTTCTGTTGCCGGCACCAGCCCCAGGTCCGGCTGGACTGTTCGCAGCCGACATAGCCCTTTTCCAATAGGGCGACCGAATGCCCTTGCTTGGACAGGAAGTAGGCTGCGGCAGTGCCGACGATCCCGCCACCCACGATGACCACATCGACAGCGTCGGGCAGGGCGTCGTTGCTGGCGATGCGTTCAATGAATGGGGACATGGATCTGCCTCGGGTTCTGATACGATTTGTCGAAATGACCAGCAGTCGCGGTGAAACGCGCGCGCCGCCCCATACCTATGGCATTTCCTAGCCGACAGATTGTTCCAAATTGACGGTCAAATGCAGCAGATGCGCTGCCGCGTGGCGCCGCCGTAAACCGATCCGCTCATATAAGCCGGCTCAAGTGCTGAATGAATGGGAGGCGAGCGTCAGCCGGTCACAGGAACTTTGCTCAGAGCCCGCCGATGACCAGTTTCGAACCGTCCACAAGCCGCGACAGGCGATACGGCGTCGGATCGACACAAGGGTCGTCGTTGCGCAGCAATTGCGCGGCCAGCAATCCGATGCCCGGCCCCATGCCGAAGCCATGGCCTGAACAGCCAGCGGCCAGCACGAGACCGTCGACCTGCTCGACCTTGGAAATGACGGGCACGGCATCAGGAGAACAATCGACCAATGCGCCCCAGACGCTGTCGACCTCGATATCGGCCAGTTCGGGAAAAGTGCTGCGAACCCCTGCCAGTATCTTGCGCACCAGCCATTGCTGAGGTTCGGGATCGAGCACGCGGTTATTTTCGAAAATGCGGTCGTTGTTGGTCAGCCATGCCGATAGCGATTCCGGGCCGGAAATGAACGATCGGCCAACGGCAAGCCTGACGTTTTTGAGCCTGCGCGCGAATTGGGGCAGGAATTCGCGTGCATAGCGAAGCCCTTGCGGCGTGATGTCGATCGTCGCCTTGCCGCTGATCGCCAACGTGTAACTGCCGTCAAGGCGGCGTGTCATTGCGAAATCGGGTGAATAGAGGCAGCTGCCGACATCGACCGTGGGCTTGGTGCGCAACGCGGTTTGCCGAACCCCGGCTTGCGGAAAGCTTATCCCGTGGGGGCGCAGGAAGCGAGCAGCCCAGGCACCGGCGGCGCACAGGACGGCATCGGCCTTGATCAGCCCTTTTTCGGTGTGCACCCCGACGATGCGGCCATTCGCAATATCGAGGCTGCGGGCAGCGCATCCCTGATGGATCGTCGCGCCCAGCCGCCGCGCCTCTTCGGCGATTACCGGGGCGGCGATGGCTGGTTCGGCCTTGCCGTCATTGGGGGAAGAAACGCCGCCGATCCATTTGCGCTGGGTCGCCGGAATGCGTTCGGCGATCTCGGCCGCGCTGAGCATCTTCGTTTCGACGCCGTTGGCGAGGCCGAACGGGTGCCATTCAGCCCATTGGGCCAGAACTTCTTCGTTGTCCGTAGCGTAGAACAGGCCGCACCTGCGAAATCCGACATCGCGGTTCAAATCCGCCGCGAAACCGTCCCAAAGTCGCATCGCCACCGACGAAAGCGGCAATTCGCGCGGATCGCGATTTTGCTGGCGGCACCAGCCCCAGTTGCGGCTGGATTGTTCGCAGGCGATGTGGCCCTTTTCGATCAGGGCAACCGAGACGCCTTGTTTCGCTAGGAAATATGCGGCGGTGACCCCGACGATCCCGCCGCCGACGATGACGACGTCGGCAGATCGCGGCAGGTGTTCATCGCTGGCGATGCGTTCGACGAAAGGTGACATTGATGTAGGCCCCAAACCGCGAAAAGATGGCTTCGACCGACAGGTGATGGCACCCAACGCTCAAAATATTATGTCGAAGACGTCCCGATTTCAGTCGATTTTGCAGCGCGCTCGATCGTTTTCAAGCCAAAGATCGAGGCAGGCCGTGACTTGGCGCATGGCGTTCGGCGACGGCTGAATCTGCTGCATCTTGGTTAGTGGAGCGGGGTTCATCCTCGCGCCGGTCAGCCATTCGCACGCAGGTCAGAAATACTTCAGCCACTTGATGTCACGGCGGCGACGCTTCAGCCGCGAATACCAGGCCGTCGGCAGGTAAAGCGGGACGATCATCGCGATGAACCAGACAAGCACCCAGTTGTAATTGTCGAACATATAGGCCTGCCCATCGTTCGGCCCCCAGATCGCGAGTGCGCTGTGATAGAGAATGCGAAGGACCGACAGATGAAGCAGATAGAAGAAGAACGGCGCGCCCCCGAAAACCGCCAAGGCGTCGGTCAGGCGTGACGTCTGTATCCTCTCGAACAGCACGAGCAAAAGTGCGCCGCCGCCAAGCGTCGGCAAAAGGAAGAGCAGCGACGGCGGGTACTTGGTCATCGAGATGAAGCTGATGACGGTGCGAAGCGGGCTGCCTTCGACCATGACCCACGGCTTGTCGCCATAGACGTTGAGCAGACGCAGGACGATGAACGCGGCGATCATTCCGAAACCGAGCATGAGCAACCAGCGCTGTCGGGTTTCGGGCGCAATTTCGGGGCGGAACCAGTTGCCGATCCCGAAACCAAGCGAAATGACACCAAGCCAGGGAAGGATAGGATAAGTCGTCTTGGCGACGAAACCGAACGGCAGTGCGATCACGTCGCGCTGGTGCAATATCGCCCATAGCGGGAATAGCGCATCGTCGGGCGTCAGCCGGACAGGATCGAGCAGGTTGTGGAAGCAGACGAGGACGAGGCCCAAAGCGATCAGGGCCGGGCGCGGCAGGCGCATCAACACGGCCAGCGCAATCATGCAAAGGCCGATGCACCAGATCACCTGAAGCCAGAACGTCGGTTGCGGCACAATCCCCCAATAAAGCGGCGATAGAAACAGTAACTCGATGGCGATCAGCAGGAAACCACGCTTCAGCAGATAGGATGTGGTTTCCTCAACCGTATGATTGATGCTGTAGAGATAGACACCGATACCCGTCAGAGCGACAAAGATCGGGGCACAAAAGCTCACCGCAAAGCGGGCGAAGCCGATGGCGGGAAGGATGGTGGTCGCATCGATCGGGTCGGTCACCATGTAATTGACGAACCAGGTCTCTCGCAAGTGATCCAGCAGCATGAGGACCATGACGAAACCGCGCAGCGCGTCTATGCAGACAAGACGGGCGGCAACTTTGGCATGCGCCTTGTAAGTGCCTGCGTTGCCGACAGATTCCACCGGGATCGATATGCTGCTAGCCATATGTTCGACCTATCCTCAGACTCTACATTATCATGTGGGATCCTGAACGCATTATTCAGTCACAGATGGCGAGTTGCCTGTGGATTTGGCCGTTTATGCCGATGATCGAAGCTTCGGCGAATAATTGTTCTGTAGCAAATGTCATGGACGGCGACTGCATCCCTTGCCGCGCAGGAGCGATCCACAGACCGCTGCTCCGTCCCTACTTGTTATAGGCCGGATCGGACCGCGGCAGCTTGGGCAGCAGGCGGCCGAACCTGTCGGTGGGAGGCTCCAGCGCTGAGCGAACGGGATCGTAGCCGAGGAAACGCACGACGGCTTCGTGCAGCGGATCGTCGAACCGGACCCCGGCGTTTCGTTCGTTTTGCCAGACGACAAGTCCGCTCAACCGGATATTGCCCTCCGCCTTCAGGAACAGACGATCGCCTTCTCCGACCTGATTGAATTCCATTTCAATCATGCAACCGGTAACCGACACGTTGTACAGCACGGCCTTGAACGACCGTCCGTCCATGCGGCAGTCGACCAGTCGATCCGAATCCAGACGTTCGTTATCGCGGCGCGTCATTTGTTAGCAGGGCCTTTGTGTTCGCGTCCCCTGTCTTACGCCGGACAAAGTTAAGATCGCGTTCGCAGGCGCAGCCTAAAATTACCGTTTGCGATATGATTCCGCTCGATCCGGGTCGGCTATGGATAATCCCCAATAGGCATGGACGCATTCCCCCTGCGAAGAACGAATTGGACCCGTCGTTCGACCGGTCGCCGCTGCCGGTCGTGGAAGGACGACAGATGTATTCCAGCATCCTTGTGCCGATCGACCTTGACGAGCCAAGTTCCTGGTCCAAGGCGGTTCCTGCCGCCTGTGCATTGGCGCGATGCTTTGCGGCGCGACTGACGCTTGCGACCGTGGTGGAAGATTCCGTCGCGACGCGACAGGTGCAGTGGTCGGCCATCGGCTATCGCAAGCTGGTCTCCACGGCCAAGGCACGCCTGTCTTCGCTCGGCGACGATCTCATTCAGGACTTGCCGTTCGAAACGATGGTGGGGACGGGCAGCATCGGCGGCGGTATCCTGACCCTGGCTGGGCAGGTCGAAGCGGACCTGATCGTGCTTTCCTCACATCGTCCGGCGATGCGCGACTGGTTGATCGGCGCCCATGCCTCGCGAGTCGTGCGCCATGCGTCGCAATCGGTGCTGGTGGTCCGGGAATGAAAGCGCGCCCGAACCTGCGAGCATGAAACGCGACATTCCCGCAGACCGGGCATACCTGCTCCGCATGATGCCAGACGAAGGGCTGCCCGAAATCGGGGCCAGCGCCATGCGGGTGCGGTTCGGCAACAATCTGATCGCCGAACAGCGGCAGCGTTCGGGGGCCGCGATAGCAAGGGACACTGCCCGGGACCCGATGTTGTGGTTCCTGCTGATGACGAGCGCTATCCTCGCCCTTTTCGGACAGATTTTCGACGCGGGGGTGCTGCTGGTCGCGATCGTGCCGCTGCTGGGGATGGATTTCTATCTCCATCGCCGCACGCAGGCCTCCATCGAAGGGTTGAGCAGCGCGCTTGCGTCAGAAGCGATGGTGATCCGCGACGGCGCAGCGCGCAGGATTCCAGCCAAAGACGTGGTGGCCGGCGATCTGGCCGTAATCGCGGCGGGGGAGACTTTTCCCGCAGACGGCGTGGTCGTGGCGGCCGATGGCTTGTTGCAGGCCGAGGAATTTTCGCTGACCGGAGAGGCCTTTCCGGTCATCAAACGCGCCTGTTCCAAGGAAAGCGAACCGGGGGAGGCGACCTGGGTCTTTGCGGGCACGCGCCTGTTGACGGGCGCGGCGCGGATCAGGGTGCTGATGGTGGGCCGCGATACGATCTATGGCGAAGTCGTCCGTTCCGTCGTCGATGGGCCTCAGGCCTGGACGCCGCTGCAGACCGCCGTCGCGGGACTGGTCAAACGGCTTCTGGTCGTCGCGCTGGTGATTTGCGTGATACTTGCGGCGGTCAGGGTGTGGCAGGGCTTCGGCTGGACCGACGCGTTCCTCAGCGCGGCGGTGCTGGCGGTGGCGGCGATACCGGAGGAATTTCCGGTCGTCCTGACCTTCTTCCTTGGCGTTGGCGTCTACCGGCTGGCAAAGCGGCGCGCGCTGGTTCGCAATGCGGTAGCGGTGGAAAACATCGGGCGGACATCGGCGATCTGCACCGACAAGACCGGCACAATAACCGAAGGGCAGCTGAAGTTCAGCGATGCCATCCCTGCGACCGCCGACGGTCTGGACTGGTTGCTGAAGATCGCTTCGCTTGCGGCGCAGCAAGATGGCATCGATCCGCTGGACGTCGCCATTCTCGACCATGCCCCCCCGGTCGATCCTGCATGGATACGGCTGCGCCTGTTTCCCTTTACCGAGAGCCGCAGAAGGGAAAGCGCGTTCTGGATGCGACCGAGCGAGGTTGGCGTGCTGGCCGTCAAGGGCGCGCCCGAAACCGTTTTGGCGCTATGCGACATGGACGCTGCGACGCATGACGATTGGCTCGAAAAGGTGCGCGACCTGTCGGGCGAAGCGAAAAAGGTCATTGCGTGTGCCTGGACTGACTTCGCGCGGGAACCGATGGCCGAGCCGGATGGGGGGTGCAAGTTCGCGGGCCTGATCGCGGTTAGCGACCCGATCCGACCCGGCGTTCGCGAAGCCATGGCACAGGCGCGCGCCGCCGGTGTCCAGGTCGTCATGGTGACCGGCGATCATCTCGATACCGCGGCGGCCATTGCGCGTCAGGCCGGATTGACCGAAGCGCCCGACCCCGTTTCCGGCGACCGGCTGGAACAGACGCTCAAAAGCATGGGACAGGACGATCTGCGCCGGCTGGGCATCGTCGCTCGCGCCAGTCCGGCGCAAAAGGTCATGCTGGTCAAGGCATTGCAGGATGCCGGACGCATCGTTGCGGTCACCGGCGACGGCGTGAACGATGCGCCGGCCCTGCGCGCCGCCGACATCGGCATCGCGATGGGCTTGCGCGGCACGCGCAGCGCGCGCGAAGTCAGCCAGATCGTGCTGATGGACGACAATTTCAGCACGATCATCGCCGCGATGGCTGAAGGCCGGCAGTTGTTCCGCAACTTGCGGCTGAGCTTCGCCTTCCTTTTAATGGTCCACATTCCGCTGGTGGCGACGGCGGCGCTGATTCCGCTGCTGGGATATCCGTTGCTCTATCTGCCGGTGCATATCGTCCTCCTCGAACTTTTGATCCACCCGGCGGCGATCCTCAGCTTCCAGAAACCGGCAGACGACGGGCTGGCCGTTCGGGACGGACGAACGAACCGGTTTTTCGCACCTTTGGAATGGCTGGCCATCGCGGTGACTGGCACTGCGATCGGGGGCGCGATCCTGACGGTATTCGTGCTTGGCGCAGAGGGCGGGACATGGCCCGAACATGGCCGTGCAATGGCAATCGTCGCGCTCTTCACGGCGCTGGCGACAATGTTGCTGATCCTGACGCGAGGCGCGACCGTGGCCGGGCGGATGGTGGCGATGTGCGCGATAGCGGCCGGCTTCGCGTTCTCTCAGGTCGAGGTGCTGGGACGAGCGACGCACATGCATCAGTTGTCGATCGGTGACTGGCTAGCGGCGACGGCTTGCGGCATATTACCCGCCTTGGGCGCAGCGATCCTGTTGTTCACGACGGACTCTGCCAAAGCTTGAAGCGCACCGCGTTTCCGCAAAGTTACCAATAGGATTTCCCCTCGCCACCCGCTCGGTTCGGTACGTGGACGGCGACATATCCCTGACAGGCGCGATTGCTGCCTTTCTTCTTGCGGCCGCAGCCGTGTGGTGGGCCGGAAGCCGGCTGCCCCGTCATGTCGTGATCCTCAGCGAAAAGACCGGGCTGGGGCAGGGGCTGGCCGGGATGCTGGTGCTGGGCGGGATCACGTCGCTGCCCGAACTGGCCACCGCCACCAGCGCCGCCGCAATGGGCGCGCCGCTGCTGGCGCTCAACAACATCCTTGGCAGCGCCAGCTTCAATATCCTGCTGCTGGCGCTGGCCGACATGGCGCTGGGTTCGCGGCCGCTGACATCGGTAATCGCGCATCCCGTGACGCTGATCCAAGGCGTGCTGGGCATGCTGCTGCTGGCGACGGTCGCGATGGCCATCGTGGTGGGCGGGGCCGGGGTCCACGGGCCGGTGGGGCTGTGGTCGACAGGAATTCTGATTCTGTGCATCGTTTCGCTCGGCATATCGAACCGGTCAGAACGCCGGCCAATGTGGATCGTACTCAATCCCCCCGATCTGGGGATCATGGCCGACGACGGGCCGAAAGACGTCGGCTGGACTCCGCTTCTGCTTGCGTTGGGCGGCCTGGCGGCGGTCGTGCTTACAGGCGGCGTGGTATTGGCGTCGGCGGCGGACAGGATCGCCAGCGGTTCGGGGCTTGGCGTGGGTGTGGTCGGCCTGACCTTCGCGGCTGCGGCAACCTCGCTTCCCGAATTGAGCGCCATCGTCGGCGCTGTGCGGCACAAGCGTTACGAACTGGCCGTGGGCGAAGTGTTCGGGTCCAACCTGTTCAACTTGAGCATCATCTTCATCATCGACCTTGTCGCGCGCGGCGATCCGGTTTTGGCGCGGGCCGGCACGTTCGAGGCGGTCGCCGCGCTGCTCGCGCTGGCGATGTCGGGCATTTTCGTGCTGGGCCTCATTGAACGTCGCGACCGCACGTTCCTGTGGATGGGCGAGGATTCGATCGCCGCAATCGCGCTTTACATTGTCGGCACCGTCTACCTGATCACGCTGCGGCTGCCCTGACGATGCATGGGCCGTTGCCAGACGCGCACTCCGTTATTCTGCGTAGCCACGAACGCGCGGCGACTTCGTATCACCGGTCGATGGCAGACGAGGAAGCACCAGCGTCGAAGTCCGCCTTTAACGGGCGGGACTTGCGCAAGATTTACGTCACCGGCGAAACCGAAGTGCAGGCGCTGCGCGGCGTCGATCTCGATATCGCGGTGGGCGAGGTGCTCGTCCTGCTCGGCCCTTCGGGCAGCGGCAAGTCGACCTTGCTCAACATCATTGGCGGGCTGGACCGGGCGACGTCGGGAACGCTGTGGTATCGCGACACGGAACTTACCGCGCTCGACGATGCCGACCTGACCCGGTTTCGCCGCGCGAACATCGGCTTCATCTTTCAATTCTACAACCTGATCCCCAGCCTCACCGCGCGCGAAAACGTGCAACTGGTTACTGACATTGCCGCCGACCCGATGCCCGCCGAAGAAGCGCTGGAACGGGTCGGCCTGGCCGCGCGGATGGACCATTTCCCGGCTCAGCTTTCGGGCGGCGAACAGCAGCGCGTCGCCGTGGCCCGCGCCATCGCCAAGCGGCCCGGCGTGCTGTTGTGCGACGAACCGACCGGCGCGCTGGACAGCGGAACGGGAGTGCGCGTGCTCGAAACGCTGGCCCGCGCCAACACTGAACTTGGCACGACGCTGATCCTCATCACCCATAATGCCGGGATCGCGGCGATGGCGGACAGGGTGTTCCATTTCCTCGACGGCAGGATCGCGTCGATCGTCGTCAACGAGACTCGGATCGCGGCGGCGGAGATTAAATGGTGACCTCGCTGGACAGGAAGCTGGCGCGCGATCTTTGGCGCATGCGCGGTCAGGCATTTGCCATCGCACTGGTGATCGCGGCCGCCATGTCGACATTTGTGATGTCGCTGGGCGTCCACCGCTCGCTGATCGAAACGCGCGATGCCTATTACCAACGCAATCACTTTGCGGACGTCTTTGCGTCGATGACCCGCGCGCCGCGCAGCATCGTCGACCGGGTCAGGGAACTGGACGGAGTCGCGCGCGCCGAAGGCCGGATCGAACAATATGCCACGCTGGAAATGCCGGGACGCACAGAAGCGATCCGGGCGGTCATCAATTCGGTTGGCGACGGCGGAAAATCAGATCTCAACCAACTGGTAATCCTTCGCGGGCGCGGCCCGGGTATCGACGAGTCCGGCGAGGTTGTGGTCGATAAGGCCTTTGCCGACGCCAACGGGATTGTGCCGGGCGACGAGATCGACGCTGTCATCTATGGCAATCGCGACAGGTTGAAGATCGTCGGCATCGGCCTTGCGCCGGACTATATCTGGGCCATCGCGCCGGGCGAACTGGTACCCGACGAAAGCCGGTTCGGCATCCTGTGGATGGGGCAAAAGGCCCTGGAGGCGGCGACGAACCGCACGCAGGCCATCACCTCCATCGCAGTCGTGCTGGATAGAGGGGCGGTCGAATCAGAAGTGATCCGCAGGCTCGACGCGCTGGTCGAACCTTATGGTGGGACTGGCGCCTATGGCCGCGACGACCACCCTTCGAACGCGTTTCTCGACAACGAATTGATGCAGCTCGAGGCAATGACGCGGGTCATCCCGCCAATCTTCCTGCTGGTGTCGACCTTCCTCGTCTACATCGTGCTGGGCCGCCTGATCCGGACCGAACGGCAGGAAATCGGGCTGATCAAGGCGTTCGGCTATTCCAGCTATGCCATTGGCTGGCACTACCTCAAATTCGCGCTGGCCGTCGCGGCCATCGGCATCGCGCTGGGATCGCTGCTGGGCTGGTGGATGGGGCGCGAAATGACCACGCTATATGGCGATTATTATCGTTTCCCGTTCCTCGATTACCGCGTGTCCGCACCCGTTTTCGTCACGGGCGGCGCGCTGGCTGCGGGATCGGCGGCATTGGGTGCGATGGGCGGTGTCAGGACGGCGGTGCGGCTGAACCCTGCCGTCGCCATGTCGCCGCCCCAGCCGCCTGTCTATCGCGTGGGCATGGTCGAACGGGTCAGCCGCCGCGCCGGCTTCACGTCTGTGGGCCACATGATCGTGCGCCACATTGCACGCTGGCCCGGGCGGTCTGCCGTCACGACGTTCGGCGTCGCCCTGTCGCTCGCGCTATTGTTTTCCACCGTGCAATTTATCGATTCCTCGCGGATCATGCTCAACGATTTTTTCTTTCGCGCGCAACAGCAGGATCTGACCGTATCCTTCATCGAAGCGCGGAACGAAGATGTGATTTACGAACTCGCCGCTCTACCCGGTGTCATCGCGGTCGAAGCCACGCGCACCGTTCCCGTCCGGCTGGTCCACGGGCCACGCAGCGAACGTGCAGCAATCGAAGGTGCGGCCCGTGATGCGACGCTGACCGCCCGCATCGATGCCGACGGGCGGGCAGTGCCGCTGCCGGTATCGGGCGTGATGCTCAGCCGGTTGCTGGCGGAACGGCTGGACGTGCGGGCGGGCGACGAGGTTGAGATCGAATTGCTTGGCGGACGGCGCACGAAAACCTTGGTTCCGGTGACGAGCACCATCGACGAACTCGTCGGCACCCGGGCCTATGCCGAGAACGCAGTGGTCGAACGGATGGCGCGTGACGGGGCCGTGGTCGGTGCCGCGCAGTTGAAGATCGATCCCGCCCATCGCGATGACATCATTGCCCACCTTAACGAAATGCCCATCGTGCTGGGCGTGACCGAGCGCGTGGCTGCGATGCGATTGTTCGAAGCGATGATCGACCGGAACATCATCACCATGATTGGCTTTTACGTTGCCTTTGCCAGCGCGATCGCGGTCGGCGTCGTTTACAACAGCGCGCGGATCCTGTTTTCCGAACGCGCGCACGAACTCGCCACATTGCGCGTGCTGGGTTATCACAAAACCGAGGTCGCGACCGTTCTGTTGGGGGAGCTTGCGTTGTTGGTCGTGTTGGCCCTGCCTGTCGGGTGTTTTCTCGGTTACTGGATGGCTCAGTTGATGACCGCGATGTTCAGTTCCGACCTGTTTCGCCTGCCCTTCGCACCTTCACGCGCGACTTACGGGTTTGCCGCGGTCGTAATCCTGATCGCGGCCTTACTGACTGCTGCCGTCGTCATCCGGCGCGTCACCGGGCTCGACATGGTCCGCGTCCTGAAGTCGCACGAATGATCGAGGCACAGACAATCTGGGCGCGGATCGTGCGCTGGCGCTGGGCGCTGCTGGTGACGGTGCTTGTCGGTGCGGGGCTCGCCTTTGCGTTCTGGCCCGAAGCCGTCCGGGTGGACGAGGCGGAAGTGACGCGCGGCCCCATGCAGGTCGGCATCACCGACGACGGCGTGACGCGGGTCCACGATCTCTACACAGTGTCGGCGCCAGTCACAGGCTATGTCACGCGGATCGAGCTTGATGCCGGCGACCCGGTCTTCGCGAACCGCACAGTGCTGGCCCGGATGGCCGGGGCGCCGTCGACACCGCTCGACACGCGGACACGCGGCGAACTTGGCGATGCGCTCAATGCAGCGCGGGCAGCCGAGCGCGCGACTGTTGCGGCGCTCGACCTTGCGCGCGGCGACCTTTCGCGGGCCGAGGAACTGGCAAGGCGCGGCTTCCTGCCCAAGGCGCAGTTGGACGCGACGCGCGCGGCGGCCCGGACAGCCGAGGCCGACGTGCAGCGCGCCCGCGCGGAAAGCCGCAGGCTGCAATCGGCCATGGCGGAACCGGCGGCAACGGGCCTGCCGCACGGCGGTGCGGTGGCAGTCCGGTCGCCCGTCAGCGGCGTTGTCTTGCGCCGGCTGAACGAAAGCGAGGGCGTCGTTGCCCTGGGTACGCCGCTGATGGAAATTGGCAATCCTGCGCAGATCGAAGTCGTCGTCGACCTGCTTTCGCGCGAGGCGGTGCAGGTCAAGCCGGGCGCGGCGGTCGAGATTACCCGTTGGGGCGGTCCGAACCCGCTGCCGGGCAAGGTTCGCATCGTCGAACCGTTCGGCCGGCTGAAAATCTCCGCCCTGGGCATCGAAGAGCAGCGCGTGAACGTCATCGTCGACTTCGCGCCAGAAGCTGCGGCCGCGATCGCGTCGCTGGGCCATGGGTATCAGGTGGACGGCACGATAATCCTGTGGCGCGACGAAGATGTCGTGCGCGTGCCGGTGGGCGCGCTGTTTCGCGGGGAAACAGGTGGGTGGCAGGTGCTGATCGATGCCGACGGTCGCGCGCGGGTGCGCGATGTCGTGATCGGACATTTGAACGAACAGTTCGGCGAAGTGCTGAACGGGCTTTCGCCGGGCGATCGGGTCGTGCTCAACCCCGGTCGCATCGTGGACGATGGGACCCGCATTCGCCGGCGTTAATCGGCCCTACCTTTCCGGTGCCGGCGCGCGGTATATGAAGATCTTGGCAGCTTCGGTTACCAGAAGTACCAGCAGCGCCGCGCCAAGGCACTGGACCAGCACCGCTGCATCGACGGCGTGGATGCCAAGCACGCGCTGGGTAAAGGGCAGGTGCATCGCCCCCGCCTGCAGCGCGAGCGCGGTTCCCAGCCCGGCGAACAGCCATCCGTTTTCGGGCGCGCGCCAGCGCCAGAACGGGCTGCGCAAATGGCGCACCGCCAGCAGGAATGCATTCTGGAACAAAACGACCATCAGCAGCACGGCATTGCGCGCGTCATTAAGCGATTGTCCCGCCGAAAGCTGCGCGTCGAGCATCCAGATCGCCAGTATCGTCATCACCAGTGCGCCCGGCGCCATGAGGATCAGCGCCTCGCGATCCACCAGCATGGCCAGTGCGCGTCGCGGCGGATGTTTCAATTCATCGCCTTCGCCGCGCCCGAAGCCCAGGGTGATATCCTGCACCCCGTTGGTGACGAGGTTCAGCCACAGGAGCTGGATCGGAGTGAGCGGCAGCGGAAGTCCGGCTGCCAGCGCGGCCAGGAACATCGCGATTTCGGCGACCCCGGTCGCCAGCATGAACAGCACGATCTTGCGCACGTTGGAAAACGTGATCCGGCCTTCTTCCACGCCCGAAACGATGGACGCGAAATTATCATCGGCCAGAATCAGGTCCGCCGCCCCGCGCGCGACGTCGGTGCCCTTGATCCCCATCGCGATGCCGATATCGGCTGCTTGCAGCGCAGGGCCATCATTCACGCCGTCGCCCGTCACCGCGACGATGTGGCCCTGATCGGCAAGCGTGCGGACGATGGTCAGCTTCTGCTCTGGTTCGATGCGCGCGAATACGTGCGCGGCGGCAACGCGGGGTCCCAGCGTTTCGGGCGACAGCGAAGCCAGCTCTGACCCGGTGAGCACGCTGCCGTTGTTGACGGAAAGGCCGATCTGCCGCGCGATGGCCTTGGCGGTGGCGGGGTGATCGCCGGTTATCATGCGCACGTCGATCCCGGCTTCGCGGCAATGGGCCACGGCTTCGATCACGCCGGGCCGCAGCGGATCGGTCAGCCCGACGAAACCCAGCGGCGTCAGACCCTGCAACCGGTCGCGTATGTGGCCCGTGCGCCCGTCGGCCCCACCCGATGCCAGCAACAGCACGCGATAACCTTCGGCCGCAAAACCATCGGCCAACGTGGCAAGCCCGGTCGTGTCGCCGCTGCACATCGGCACCACGGTTTCGGGCGCACCCTTGACCACGATCCGCGTTTCCCCGCCATATTCTGCTTCCACCGCCGCATACCGCAGTTCCGGTTCGTAAGGGATGATCGAAAGCCGTTCGGCGGCGATCATCCCGTTCGCATCGATGCCATGCCCGCCGCACTCTGCATGAAGCGCGGCTTCACGGGCAAACTGCAACAGGGCGACATCGACCGCATCGCCGACGGGGCTGCCCGCATCGGTAAGGTGCGCTTCGTTGCACAGGCCGGCAGCCAGCGAGAGTTCCTGCAACATTCGGCTGCCGTCGCGGTCTTGCCACCCCTCACGTTCCATGGCCGCGCTATCGGGAAACAGGACGCGGTGTACGGTCAGGCGGTTCATCGTCAGCGTGCCCGTCTTGTCCGTCGCGATGAGGGTGCATGCGCCTAGCCCCTCTACCGCCGGAAGTTCGCGGACGATCACGTTGCGCCGTGCCATCCGGCGCGATGCCGCAGACAAGGCCACTGTCACTGCCACAGGCAATCCTTCGGGCACGGCGGCCACGGCCAGCGCGATGGCGAGCAGCAGAATGTACCGCGCTTCTTCGCCCTGTAGCCACAGCACGATGGACAGCATGAGTATCAGCGCCCCGGCACCGATCGCGATCTGCCTGGCAAGATGTGCCAGCCGCCGCACCAGCGGGGTGTCGATCCCCATGTGCGCGGCTTCTTCCAAAGAGATGCCGATATGACCCAAACGCGTATGGCGCCCGGTTTCGACCACCACCGCCAACCCGCGTCCGGCGGCGACCGTGGTTCCGGCAAAGGCCATGTTGCGGCGATCGGGCGCGGTCGTGGTTTCGGAAAGGACCAGTTTCGCATCCTTCGTCACGGGCAGGGATTCGCCAGTCAGCGGCGCTTCGTCGATCTGCAGGCCCAGCGTTTCCAGCAACCGCAGGTCCGCCGTAATTCGCATCCCGCTCTGCAATTCGACGATATCGCCCGGCACGATTTCGACCGACGGTACGTCACGGGGGAGACCCGACCGGCGCACATGCGCCATCTGCGGGATCAGCGAACGCAAGGCACGCGCGCTGACATCGGCCTTGGTTTCCTGAAACGTCGATATCGTCGCATTCGTGATCAGGACGCCAAAGATGAACCAGGCATCCCAGCGATCACCGACAACGAGCGACAGCACGCCGGCCAGCAGCAGGAGATAGACAAGCGGGCTGGCGAATTGGCCGAGGAATGCGCGCAGAACACCGGTGGCGCGCGGCTCGGGCATGGCGTTCGGCCCTGACCGGACGAGCCGACGAGCGGCCTCTTCTTCGTCCAACCCCGCCGGTCGCGTGTCGAGCAGATAGAGCGCTGCGGTTGCGGTGTGGGCATGCCAGTCGTGGTGGCCCAACGCGTCCATTACTTATCGGCGCTGGTCGACAATTCCGGCCCGACGAACCTGGTCGTGGTGAAGATCATCGCCCCTCGCGGCCAAGATCCGCGATCTTGCGCAGCCAGGTTTCCCGATGTCCGGCACCGCTGTCCACATCGCCGATCAAGGTGATCCGGACAGGCTTGATGCCTACGAAATGCAGAATATTGCGCTTCAGGCTCTTTACGCTGTGTTCGCGAAAAAAATGCCGATAGGCGGCGGCGGGCATACCCATCGTGACGATGACGCGAGCAGACCGTCCCGTCAGCAGTTTGTGAAAGAAGCCGTCTCCCAGCGGATCGATCGCAAAGCCGGGGCGGGCGACCTGTTCGAGAAATGCTTTCAGCAGAGCCGGAACGTCACCGAGCCACAGGGGGTACAGAATGACGATATGTGCGGCCCAGCCGATGTCGTCCTGCGCTTCTTGTAGTGTCACCGGCAGCTCGCCCGTCTTCCAGTCTTCGGGATCGCGCAGAACCGGAAAATCCAGCTTCGCGACTTCGATTACCCGGACTTCGTGAACTTGCCGCGCGGCATCGGCATAGGACCGGGCTAGCGCGTGTACGAAATGGCCGGGATCCGGGTGGGGGTGGCCGTCAATGACGAGGATTCTGGACATCGCGCCATCAAGGCCCGGGGCAACCTTGGGCGATATGCGTAGAATCCCGGAGGGCGGGCGGGCCATCCCGATACGGGATATTCCTAGGTTACCCGGCGGCATGGCCCCGCGACAAGGGTGACATGCCGTCATTCATCTGCGCCTTGAACCGATCCGCCTGATGGCGCTGCCGCCCATACGGAAATCCGCGGCGGAGCGGGCGGCAGCGAACATGCCGGACTACGACGAGGCGCTTAAGACCCTTGGGTGGGGCGAATTGCGCAAATTGCTCGACCATTTGCCGCATGGCGCTCTCAACATCGCGTACGAAGCAGTCGATCGGCACGTCGCGCATGACCGCGGCGCGCACGAGGCTTTGCGCTGGTTCGGCAAGGACGGAACGCGGCGAAGCTACACTTATGCCGAGCTAAAGGTCGAAACCGACCGGTTTGCCCGCTTGCTCGGCGATATGGGGCACGGGCGCGGGGTTAGGGTCTTTTCATTGCTGGGCCGGGTGCCCGAACTCTACATCGCCGCCATCGGCACGTTGAAGGCGGGGGGCGTGTTCTGCCCGCTCTATTCCGCGTTCGGCCCCGAACCGGTGCGCGCGCGGATGGCCATCGGCAAGGCCGAAGTGTTGATTGCATCGCCTCGCGACTACGCGAAAAAGGTCGCGCCGGATCGCGCCCAACTGCCATCGCTGCGGGATGTCCTGTTGGTGGGAGAGGGGGGGGAGCCGTGCGAAGGGGTGGTCGACCTGACGCAGGCTTTGGCTCGGACTCCTGCCGATTTCACCACAATCGCCACTCGTCCAGAAGACATGGCCCTGCTGCATTTCACCAGCGGCACGACCGGCAAGCCCAAGGGCGCGGTCCATGTGCACGAAGCGGTCGTTGCGCATCATGCCACCGGACGGATCGCCCTCGATCTGCACGAAGACGACGTGTTCTGGTGCACCGCCGACCCGGGATGGGTCACGGGCACGTCCTATGGCATCATCGCCCCGCTGACGAACGGCGTGACGATGGTGGTGGACGAGGCCGAATTCGACGCGGGACGCTGGTACGCCATGCTGGAGCGTGAGCAGGTGACCGTCTGGTACACCGCGCCCACCGCGATCCGGCTGCTGATGAAGGCGGGGGCAGAGCTTGCCCACGCCCGCGACCTGTCGCGCCTGCGCTTCATGGCGAGCGTGGGCGAACCGCTGAATGCCGAAGCGGTGCAATGGAGCCACAAGGTTTTCGGGCGCCCATTCCACGACAATTGGTGGCAGACCGAAACCGGCGGCATCATGATCGCCAATTTCGCCAGCATGGACGTAATGCCCGGTTCGATGGGCAAGCCGCTGCCAGGGGTGGAGGCGGCGATCGTCGATACCAGCGGCAAACACTTGCGCGTGATCGACCGTGCAATGGAGTCTGGCGAACTGGCACTTCGTCCCGGCTGGCCCAGCATGTTTCGCGCCTATCTCGACGAAGACGAACGCTATGACCGGGCGTTTCGCGACGGCTGGTATCTTTCAGGCGATATCGCCGCGCGCGATGCCGACGGTTATTACTGGTTTGTGGGACGCGCCGACGATCTCATCAAGTCGTCGGGCCACCTGATCGGTCCGTTCGAGGTGGAAAGCGCGCTGGTCGAGCATCCTGCCGTGGCGGAGGCGGCGGTCATCGGCATACCGGACGAACGCGCGGGCGAAATCGTGAAGGCGTTCGTCACCCTGCACACCGGCTACGAACCGGACGATGCGCTGCGTAAACAGATCATGGGCCACGCGCGGGCCAAGCTTGGCGCCGCGATCGCGCCGCGCCAGATCGAATTTCGCGACACCCTGCCGCGCACCCGATCGGGCAAGATCATGCGCCGCTTGCTAAAGGCACGCGAACTGGGGCTGCCCGAAGGGGACACTTCCACGCTGGAGGGGTCGCCATGACCGATGCCGCCGCCGTGCGCGTAAAGCTCGACCATGCCCATTGCCGCGAACTGCTGCGCCAGATGATCCGCGTGCGGCGATTCGAGGAAAGGTGCGCCGAGCTTTACACGAAGGAAAAGATCCGCGGCTTTCTGCATCTGTACATTGGGCAGGAGGCTGTAGCCGTTGGCGTGATGCAGGCGCTAACACCCGACGACGCGGTGGTTGCCACGTACCGCGAGCACGGCCACGCGCTGGTGCGCGGCATATCGGCCCGGCGGATCATGGCCGAAATGTATGGCAAGCAGGAAGGGTGCAGCGGCGGGCGCGGGGGATCGATGCATCTGTTCGATGCGGCTAACCGCTTTTACGGCGGCAACGCTATCGTGGCGGGTGGAATGCCGATTGCGGCGGGCCTTGCGTTGGCCGACGCGATGCAGTCGCGCGCCGGTGTCACGGCCTGCTTTTTTGGCGAAGGCGCGGCGGCCGAAGGCGAATTTCACGAAACGATGAACCTTGCCGCGTTGTGGCGTTTGCCCGTGCTTTTCGTGTGCGAAAACAACCTTTACGCCATGGGCACCGCATTGACCCTGTCGGAATCGGAAACGGACCTGCGGACCAAGGCCGCGGGTTACAGGGTACCGTCTGAAGTCGTCGACGGCATGAACGTGGTGGATGTGGAGGCTGCGGCCCGTCGCGCCGTCGCCGCTATTCGCGATGGCAAGGGGCCGTTCTTCCTCGAATGCCGGACTTATCGCTTTCGCGCCCATTCGATGTTTGATCCGCAGCTTTACCGTAAAAAGAAGGAGATCGAGGATTGGATGAAGCGCGACCCCATCGTCCGCTTTCGCGATTGGGCCGTGGCCGCGGGTGAATTGCACGATGACGACATTGCGAAAATCGAAGCCGAAGTCGCCGCCGAAGTCGCCGACGCCACAGATTTTGCCGAAAAGGGCACGTGGGAGCCGGTCGACACGCTGACCCGCCATGTCGGGGCGGAGGCGCGGGCATGACGGTCATGACCTATCGCGAGGCTATGCGCGAAGCGATCCGCGAGGCGATGCTGGCCGATACGCGCGTGTTCCTGATGGGCGAGGACGTGGGCCATTACGGCGGTAGTTACGCGGTATCCAAGGGCCTGCTTGAGGAATTCGGCCCTGGCCGAGTTCGCGATACGCCGCTTTCGGAAAGCGCGTTCACCGGCATCGGCATCGGCGCGGCGATGGGCGGCATGCGCCCGATCGTGGAACTGATGACATGCAACTTCTCGCTCCTCGCGCTCGATCAGATCATGAACAATGCCGCAACGATCCGCCACATGTCGGGCGGCCAGTTCAACGTGCCCGTCGTGATCCGCATGGCGACCGGCGGCGGGCGACAACTGGCGGCGCAGCATTCCCACAGCCTTGAAGGCTGGTTCGCGCATATCCCCGGCCTGCGCGTCCTGACCCCGGCCACGGTGGAGGATGCCCGCTGGATGCTGAAGCCCGCGCTGGACGATCCGGACCCGGTGCTGATCTTCGAAAACGCGCTACTCTACAACGACAGCGCCGATATCGCGGGTGAGCCGACATGCGACATCGACAGGGCCGTCGTGCGTCGCGAAGGGGGCGATGTCAGCCTGATCACTTATGGCGGATCGCTGGGCAAAGTGCTGGCCGCGGCAGAGCAGCTGGCGGCGGTAAGCATCAGCGCCGAAGTGATCGACCTTCGCGTTCTGCGTCCGCTGGACGAAGCGGCGATCCTGACCAGCGTGGCCAAGACCCGCCGGGCCGTCATCGTCGACGAAGGATGGCGTTCGGGCAGCATTTCGGCGGAGATCATGGCCCGCATCGTCGAAGGCGGATTCTGGACGCTGGATGCCCCGCTGGCCCGGGTGTGCAGCGCGGAAGTCCCGATCCCCTATGCCGCGCATCTCGAGGCAGCGGCCCTGCCGAGCGTGGAGCGGATCGTATCCGCCGCCCGCGCGGTTCTGGGCCGCTGACGTGGGCCTGTTCGCCATGCCGTCGCTGGGCGCGGGGATGGAGGCGGGCACGCTGGTCGAATGGTTGCGCAAGCCGGGCGATGCCATCGCGCACGGTGACATCATCGCGGTCGTCGAAACCGAAAAGGGCGCGATAGAGGTCGAGGTTTTCGAAACGGGCATTCTGGAAAAGCTTTTGGTCGAACCGGGCAGCAAGGTGCCGGTCGGAACGCCGTTGGCATCGATCCGCGCGGAGGGGGAAGCGGCGGTCGTCACACCGGTTGTCGCGGTCGACGCTGGGCCGGTTGCGGTCGAAGCTCCTCCGCTCACGGTCGAAGCCCCGCCAGTTGCGGCACCCGAACACGTGCCGCCGCCTCCGTCCGCTGTACCATTGGCGTCCCCGGCTGCACGCAAGTTGGCGCAAGAGCGCGGCATCGATCTTTCGGCACTGACCGGAACCGGCGCGGGCGGCGCCATCGTGGTGTCGGATGTCGAGGGGCATGCGGATGTCCAGGGGCCTACGGATGTCGAGGGGCAGGCGGCAAAGCCTGCGGCATCGGCAGCCGCCGACCTTGGGCCCATGCGCCGCGCGATTGCCGCGGCGATGGCGCGATCAAAGCGAGAGATACCGCATTATTACCTGTCCCATTCGATGGACATGTCGGCCGCCACCGCTTGGCTGAACGCCTATAATGCCCAGCGCCTGCCTGAACAACGATTGTTGATGGGCGCGCTCCAGCTCAAGGCGGTGGCGCTGGCCTTGCTCGATTACGGCGAATTCAACGGTTTCTACGAAGATGGCAAGTTTCAGCCATCGTCGTCCATCCACACCGGCCTTGCGATCTCCATTCGCGGCGGTGGGCTGGCTGCGCCCGCGATCCACGATGTCGACAAATTGCCACTGGCTCGGTTGATGACCCAGATGCGCGAGCTTGTCGGGCGGGTGCGCAACGGGCGTTTCCATTCGTCGGAAATCAGCGATCCGACCGTGACCGTGTCGAACCTTGGCGATCGGGGGGTGGAGGCGCTGTTGCCGGTGATCTATCCGCCGCAGGTCGCCATCATCGGCTTTGGCGCAGCGTTGCCCCGGCCATGGGCGGTGGGCGATGCGCTGGCCGTGCGGCCGATCGTGCAAGTATCGCTGGCGGGCGATCATCGCGCCAACGACGGCCACCGGGGCGCGCTGCTGCTGCTGCGGATCGACAAACTGATGCAGGAGCCGGGAGTGCTATGAACGAAAGCGACCTTCGCGCCGCCATGCTGGAGGAAATAGGCAATATCGCGCCCGAAGCCGATCTGGCTGTCATTGCCGAGGACGAGGATCTGCGCGAAGCGATCGACCTTGATTCAATGGATATTTTCAACATCGTGATCGCGTTGAGCAAGAAGCTGGGTATCGACATTCCCGATGCCGACGTCGGGCAACTGGTCACGATCGGCGGCGGCGTCCGATACTTGGGCGACCGGCTTGGTGCTGGAACGTCGTCTTCACCAGATAGCGCCAGCTAGGCGCAAGCCGCACGGACGCGTTCGGCCCCCAGCGTGGCCACCCGTGCCATGACGCGGGCGAGTCCGGGCTGACAAACCGCGATGTGCGACAACCCTTCGCGCCAGAGACGATCGCTCAAGGCTTCGAGTTCCGACTGGCGCGGGTGCCGCCCGTCGCGGATGCATTCGATCAGGGAATTGGGAAACATGCCTTTTTCTATCCTCTGTCTTTGTTATGTCGTGCCTATTCCTCGCCAAGCGGAATGACTTGTCCCGTCACTGCGCCGCCATCGATCACGAATTCGCTGCCGGTGGAATAACTCGCCTCCGTCAACAGGAAGCGGACCATCCTTGCGACTTCGTCCGCCTCTCCGAAACGCGGGATCGGTTGGGCCGCGGCCACGGCGTCCGACATGTTTGCAGTCATCGGCGTCCGGATAGGGCCGGGGTGGACAGAAACGACGCGGATGTCATCGGGGGCAAGATCGAGCGCCGCCGCCTTGGTCAGGCCGCGCAGGCCCCACTTGCTGGCGACATAGGCGGCCAGCCCGCCATATCCTTGCAGTCCGGCGGTGGACGATGTGTTGACGATGACGCCGCCGCCTGCGCGCCGCAGGGCCGGAACCGAGGCGCGAATACCCAGGAACATGCCGGTGAGGTTGACTTCGATGATCCGACGAAAATCGTCGGGCGTGCATTCGGTGACGCTGCCCAACCCCAATATGCCGGCGTTGTTGAACAGGGCGTTGACGTGCCCGAACGCGGCTTCGGCGGCGGCAAGCGCATCGTTCCAGTCATCGGCGCTCGTCACGTCGAGCCGCTGATAGCGCACGCCGGGTCCAAGCTCGCCGGCCAGCGTCGCGCCTTCATCGTCGATGACGTCGCAGATCATGACACGCGCGCCATCGCGTGCCAGCAACCGCGCGGTCGCCGCGCCGATGCCGCGTGCGCCGCCCGTAACGACGAGGCGCAAGTCCTTTGTTGCAATGCCGGTTATCCCGATCATCCGCGCATCCTTCCCGGATCGGGTTTCTACCGGCGGGGCAAGGCAAGCTTCATTCGGGATGATACGGAGAGCGCGCTCTCACAGGATTGCGGCGGGTGGCACGTCGTGCTGAATATCGGGCGGCAAATTGGCAGGGTCGGCGGGCAGGGCGCTTGCGAACGCGTCGCGCCGGCCGAGCATCCGGCGATAGATCACATAACCGACGACCGCGGCCGGTGCCGCCAGCAGGACGCCCGCCGTGCCGAGCAGCAGCCCCGCGCCGACAAGTGCCAGCAAAGAAACCGCAGGCGGAAGCCGGACCGCCTTGTTCAGGATCATGGGCGTGAGAAAAAGGCCTTCGAGCTGCTGGACGATGAAGATCCAGCCCAGCATCAGCATCGCGGTTTCGATATCGATCGCCAGCCCGAGCGCGATGGCCGGAATGGTGGTGAGCAGCGGACCGATATAGGGCAGGAATTCGAACAACCCGGCGATCAGGCCAAGCGCCATCGGCGCGGGCAGACCCAGCATCCATGCGCCGATTCCGGTGAGCGAACCGACCAGCACCATGAGGATGATCTGAGCCACGAGCCAGTGCCGCAATTCGCCCGACACATCGAGGCACAGAGCTTCGATCGCCGCGCGCCTTCGCGCCGACGACACGAACGCGAGCATGCCGTCGAAATAGACCCGCGGCTGTGCGGCCAGATAGACGCCGGTGACGATCACCAGCACTCCTGCCGCAATGATACCCACGGCATCGGCAGCCACGCTGGCCGCCAACAATGCGGCCTTTTCGCCGGCGGCAAGGTCGCGCAATTCGGCGAGCATCTGGTGCGAGATGCCCAATTCCTCGAGCCGCCGGACAAGTTCGCTCGCCGCGGTCGGCAGGCGTTCCAGCGCGAAGTCCATCTGGCTCCCGATTTCAGCTCCGAACGCGGCCACGATCAGCGCGATCAACATGACCATGAGCGTGCCGCTTATCGCCAGTGCGGGCCCGCGCCGCATTCCGGCCGTGCGTACCAGCGGATCGGCCGCGGCTTGCAAGGTTATCGCGACGAGGATCGCCGCGAAGGCGAGCAGGACGAGGTCGATCAGTTCGTAAAGCACATAGGTCGCGATAATAGCCATGACGACCATGACCAGCCGGACCGCGAATTCGCGTCGACCCGCTGGTGCCGGGCCAAACCCCGGGACACTGTTGTCGGGACGCGTGCCGACGGTCGGGGGCTGGCCCCTAGCCATGGCGCGATCCTGACGCGCGATTGCTTTGTTCCTGGCGCACGCTTGGTCCCCACGGGCTGCTGACGATCGACGATGGGCGGACCGCATCGCCGCCGCGATCAGGGATTCTCCGTAGCGCGCCGGTCGCCCACTCCTTTTGGCGTTCCTTGTGTCGGGGGCCATCGGGAACTCTACGAATTTCGCGATGGGTGACCAACTCGCAAGGGATCTGAAGATGGCTGCGCGCCGCGCGCCCGGGGAAAAGACAGGAACGACAATGGGCAACGCGATCGACCGCACGCTTGGCGAACCTTTTTCGCAGGAACTGGAAACCCGCAGCGGGATGAAGCTCGACCTGCGGCCGGTCACGGTTTCCGATGGTCCTGCGCTGGCCGACCTGTTTCACCGGATGGACGTAGAAGACCTGCGCTTTCGTTTCCTGACCGGTCTCAGCGTCGTGAAACCCCATCAGATCGCCAGCATGATCGAGGTGGATCATCGCCAGGCCGAACACCTGCTGGCTTTCGACCACGCATCGGGAGCGCTGGCGGGCAGCGTAATGCTGGTCGCAGACAAGGGGTTGGAGATCGCCGAAGTCGCGGTCGTGGTGGCGGACGAATTTCGCGGCAAGGGCATCGGCTGGACCCTGCTGCGCCATGCGGCCGACCTAGCCCGCGAACGGGGGCTGAAAACGCTGCGCTCGATCGAAAGCAGGGCAAACCACGACGCGCTGGAGGTGGAACGCACGCTGGGTTTCAGGGCGCGGGCTTATGATGGCGATCCCACGCTGGTGCTGGTGGAAGCGGAATTCAACTGAGCCGATCCGGCTGGCCACCGCGCCCGTCGCGCGCATGTTTGCAGTCTGTCGAAGGGCGGGAAATTGTGCAGGCGGCCCCGGGGTCTCTCGGGCGGGGACGGGTCGCCGGGCAGGACCGCCTGCATCCCCGATAATATGCGCGAAGGGATGCCCGTGCTAACTCGTAAAGTTCCCGATGCGGTCATTACGCAGACACCATTTGCAGCTGGCGGCCCTTCCGTAAATTACCCAATCCCGCTTGGCGGTCGTGACGATTAACCCGCTGGAACACGCCTCGCTGGCAAAGCCGTGGCGTGCCGAACCAAGGAGCAATTCGCCATGAACGAGCAAGCAACCCTGCCTGTCCAGACCGCGCGCGAGCACAACCTGCCTGCCGTCTTCGGTCGCCTTCGCGACGAAATCGACCAGCTGTTTGATGAGATGAGCTTTCCGCGCACGATGCGCAGCATGTTCCGCATGCCGTCGGTCATGGAATTCAGCCCGGCTGTGGAGCTAAAGGATCGCAAGGACCATTACGAACTGGCGGTCGAACTGCCGGGGCTGGAGGAAAAGGATATCGACGTGCAGTACGCCGACGGCATCCTTTCGATATCGGGTGAAAAGCGCGCCGAAAGCGAAGAGAAGACGGGTGACTATCTCGTCAGCGAGCGCAGCTACGGTTCGTTCCGGCGGCAGCTTTCCCTGCCCGCAGACGTCGACCCCGAAGGGATAGAGGCGAAGTATCGTCATGGCGTGCTCAAGATCGACCTGAAGAAGGACAAGCAGGCCGTAAGCCGCGTTCGCAAGATCGCGGTCAGCTGACGCAGCGACATAGCGTGGCCAGCGTCCCTCCCAGCCAGCCGGACCGGATCGAACCCCAGGAACCCCCCGGGATCGAGCCGGTGCCGGCCGAGCCTCAGCCCGAAGAGCCGCCGGAGACTTATCCGCCGTCGCCCGATATCGACGAGCCGGACCGTTCGCCGGAGGAATTTCCCTCACCCGACGATATGCCCCCAGACGAAACGCCGCCCGACTATATGAATGTCGATGATATGTCGCCCGACGATGTTCCGCCTTGTGATTTGAATGTCGACGATTGGCCGACGGGTAACGACCCCGGGTGCGGCATCGCGAGATGACGGCATGGCGCGCCACGGCGCGTCACCAACGCCATTGGCTCCGTAGTTTTCCCGATAGCCGATTTCTCGCCGCCCCATAGGGTTTGCGAAGGATCCGGCAGGAGAACTTCGCCATGAAAAATATTTTGCTGCTCGTGCACGACGATACGGGACAAGAGGCGCGCTTGCAGGTGGCGCTCGACGTCACGCGCGCCTTGAACGGTCATCTCGAATGCCTCGACGTCATGGCGCTGCCGATGATCATATCCGATTATTACGCGGACTCGTTCGAAGCGACCGTCATGGTCAAGGAGCAGGAGCGAGAGGGCAAGAACGTTGCCCGGCTGACCCAGCGGCTGGCGACAGAAGATGTCGCTTGGTCGATGGGGGAGACTTACGGCACATTGGTCGAGGCGATGATCGACGCGTCCCAGATGGCCGACCTTATCGTCGTGTCCGCGCGATTGGGCGATGACGCGGATGAGAAACGCCACGCCCGGCCCGAACGGCTGCCGCTGGCGTCAAGACGTCCGATCCTGGCGGTGCCGCCGCAATGCCGCGGCATGGACGCTACCGGAACCGTGGTCGTCGCGTGGGATGGTTCGCGGGCAGGCAACGAAGCCTTGCGCGCCGCGGTTCCGCTCTTGACCCGCGCGAACGAGGTTGTCTTGCTGGAGGTCAACCAGCCGGAGGGCGCCTTTGCGATGAAGGATGCGGCGACGTATCTTTCGCGCCACGGCATCGCGGCAGACCTCGTCGAACGGGAGACCCGAGGCGCGGTCGCCGACGTAATCCTGAAACATGCCGAAAACCGCAATGCGGCCTTCATCGTGATGGGCGCCTATGGCACGCCGTCAGTCGCAGAGGCGGTGTTCGGGGGAGTGACCCGAACCATGTTGTCGCAAAGCCCGATCCCCTTGTTTGTGGCTCACTGAGCCGCCCGTCAGCCGCAAATAGAGGCAACGCGCCAACACGAGCTGGCGCAAAGACGGCAAAACGCAAAATGCCCGCGGGAAACTTGCTTCCCGCGGGCATTTGCTGCGTCATCAGGCCCCAGGTACAAGGGTGGGGTTCAAGAAAGGCGCGGTCAGCTGATGACGATGTGGTCTTCGACCTGCGTCACGCCCGGCGCGCCCCATGCGGCCTGTTCGGCCAGCTTGCGTTCGTGCCACGCCTTTACCTTGCCGCCCAGCGTCACCTTGTTGCCGCTGGCGGCGATGGTGACCGATGCGGCGTCAAGTCCGGCCTGCCGCTTGAACGCGTCCTCGATCCGCTTGCGGACATCCGAGATGTCGGCCTTGTTCCGGATCGCGATGCTGTTGGTGAGGCCCAGCACCCCCGATACCTTGCCCGCAGCCTTGGCGGCTTCGGCGCTCTGGTAATTCCATTCGACGTCGCCGGTCAGCGTTACCCAGCCTTTTTCGACTTTCACCTGGATATTTTCTTCGGGGATCAGGACGTTGTAGCTGAAGATGTCGAGGATGCGCCGGGCGATTTCGTGATCGGCGTTCTTCGCATCCGAAGGGTACCGGATCTTGAGCTCTTCGGCGATGGCCTTGACACCTGCCACGCGCTTGGCCGCACGTTCGGCGGCAATCTTTTCGGCATAGCTTTTCGCATAGCCGTTAAGCGCGACGACGCCGTCGACCACCGAAACACCGATGTCCGTGTGATCGACGCTGGGATCCCACTTCAATTCTTCGAGAACGTCGTGTTGCAGTTGGCTGTCGCTTTTCATGGCATGTCTCCCTTGCCTGGATGGACTGCAGGCGAATCCCGGGCGGGGTGACCCGGCCGATCGGCTGCGCGCACCTTCCTGCAACGGGTGGCCGGTTTGCGGGATGCGGTATTATCCGGAGTTGGCCGCGTTTTTACTTATCGGCGTGGGTGCCCCGGGCGCGTCGGGCGTCGGGGATGCATAGGGGGCGGTTTCCGATTGGCTGCCGGTCGTACCGCCCGCGTCGGCAGCAGGGCCTTGCTTGCGCTGCTGCGCCGGATCGCTGTGCGTTGCCAGCCAGCGGCGTTCGGACCCCAGGCCGGCGGCAAAGGCGATGCGCAGGGCATTGGCGAAATTCGTGACGCCCAGCTTTTCCATCGCGTTGGCCCGGTACACCTCCACCGTGCGCGCGCTGATGCCGAGGTCGTAGGCGATAGTCTTGTTCGGATAGCCGCAGGCCAGACCTTCGAGCACTTCTCGTTCGCGGGCGGTGAGATGGCCAAGCTGCGCCTGTGCCCAATCGGCGCGATTACGCTGCTCCTCGCAATCATTGCGGCTTTCGAATGCGGCTTTCACGGCGTCGAGCAGGTGCTGGCGGTCGGCCGGCTTTTCGAGAAAATCGACCGCGCCGGCTTGCATGACTTTGACCGCCATCGAGATATCGCCGTGCCCGGACAACACGATGACCGGGAAGTTGAAGCCAAGCCGGGTCATTTCCTTTTGCAGTTCGATGCCGTCCATGCCCGGCATGCGCACATCGACCAGCGCGCATGCCGGTTCGAACTTGTCTGCGCCTTTCAGGAACGTGTGGGCGTCTTCCCACCGTTGGACCCGGTATCCGGCGGTCGACAACAGGAAATCGAGCGACCGGCGGATGGATTCTTCGTCGTCGACGACATGCACTAGCTTGCGATCAGTCTGCATCGGCGTTCTCCGAATTGAACTTGGGCAATGTGAAATGGAAGGCAGCACCGCCATTGGGGTTGTGTTCGTGCCAGATCTTGCCGCCGTGAGCTTCCACGATCGTACGGCAAATGGCCAGTCCCATGCCCATGCCGGTCGGCTTGGTGGTCGAAAACGGTTCGAACAAGGTTCCGATGCGGCCTTCGGGCACGCCGGGGCCGGTGTCGGAAACCGTGAAATGCATCGTGTCGCCATCCGGGCGGACGCTGACTTCGATTTCGCCGTCGCGGTTGATCGCCTGCATCGCATTGCGCACCAGGTTGACGAGGACCTGCTGCACCTCGATCCGGTCCGCCAGGATATCTTCCGCATCGTCGGCGACGACTACGCGCCATGCGACATTGCGGAATTTGGCGTCGCCCGCGGCCAGTTCGCAAGCGTCGCGGGCGAGACCGCCCGAATTCTCGATGGTTCGGTCCAGCTCTCCGCGTGACACGAAACTGCGCAGGCGTTTGACGATTTCGCCAGCGCGCAACGCTTCGCGACCCGCTTCTTCCAAGGCGCGGGCGGCGAGCAGGAGGTGCTCCTTGTCGCCGCCTTCGACCAGCGCGACCGACGTCTGCACGATGTTAGAGATCGCCATCAGCGGCTGGTTCAGTTCGTGCGCAATCGCGGTCGCGAGCGTGCCCATCTCGCTGACGCGGGCGATGTGCGTCAGTTCCCGCTGCAATTCCTGCAGGCGCGATTCGGTCTCTTCCTGATCGCTCAGGTCGTGGAGGAACCCTGCGAACATCCTGCGGCCCCCGCCGCGCGCTTCGCCGACACGCAGCACATGCGGGAAAATGGTGCCGTCCTTGCGCATGCCCAGCACGCGGCGATTGGTGCCGATGATCCGTGGCTCGCCCGTCCGGCGGTAACGGGCAAGGTATTCGTCGTGTTGTTCGTGATCGGGTGAAGGCATGAGCATCGAAATGTTTTTCCCGATGACTTCTTCGTGTGAATATCCGAACAGCTTTTCCGCCGCCTTGCTGAACGACAGCATGATCCCGACTTCGTCGATCACGATCATCGCGTCGGGCACGGTGTCGAGGATGGATCGCAACAGCACGGCACTGGCTTCGAGCGATTGGGACTGGATATCCTCTTTCGTCACGTCGCGCACGATCTGGCCAAATCCGCTGGGCAGTTGATCGTCACCGGCAATCCGGGTGATCGTCACGTCGGCCAGAAAGCGGGTTCCATCCTTGCGGACCCGCCAGCACCGGTCCCTGAACACGCCGTTTTCCCGGGCGAGCGCAAGCTGTCGCTCCGGCAAGCCATGATCGCGATCAGACGCTTCGAACATCATGTCGAAGGTCTTCCCGACCATTTCGGCCTCGGTCCATCCGGACAGCTGTTCCGCACCGGAATTCCAGATCGTCACCTTGCCGGCGTCATCCAGCATGGACAGCGCGAAGTTGTCGGCAATATCGATGAAAAGCGACAATTCTTCGCTCAGGACGCGCGCGCGAAGGTCCTTCTCCAGCTGCGACTTCTGCACTTCGGATACGAACAGAACGCCTTTGACCTTGCCCGCTTCGTCGTGCCACGGCGCAAGGCTCCACCTCAGCCAGTCGGTCGATCCATCGTCTTGTTCGGACCGGTCCAGTTCATGGGTCAGGTTTTCACCGGCAAGCGCGCGGGCGTGCATCTCACGCCATTTTTCGGCGTTTTCTGGAAACAGGTCGCAATGGGAACGGCCGATCACATTGTCCGGATCAAGCTTGAAATCGGTGATCCAGCGCCGGTTGCACGCGATGAAGCGCATATCGGGATCGACCAGCGCGATCGCGGCAGGAACCCGCTCAAGCAAAAGTGCGGTCAGTTCGTCGTGAGGTATATTGTCAATTTCGTCGCGTCCGCTTCGAGCCATTGTCCCGCTTTCAGATCCCGGCCCGTCATAACACAAGCGGATGGAAAAAGCAGTGCACGCCGCGAACCGGAAACAGCCATCCGTGATTATACGGAGCGGTGGTGGGCATTTCGCGGAGCGGTCGGGTCGAAGCCCTTGGTAATATTACCAATAGGACGGACGCGGCAGGAGCGCTTCACTGCAGGCGGATTTTGCTGAAACATTAAAGGGCACAGTATCATGAATTCAGCCCGTGGAGTTTCCGTGCGCGCCATATCAGTGCGCGGACTTGCGCGGGCAGCGGCACTGTCGCTTGTGGCGGTCATGTTGGGATGCGCGCACCCCACGCCCTATCAACCGGAATCCGCGTCTTCGGCTATAGCCGGGGGCTATTCCGACGAGCGGCTGGCCGAGGGTCGCTATCGCGTGAAATTCAGCGGCAATTCGCTGACGTCGCGCGAAACGGTCGAAGCCTATCTGCTTTATCGGGCGGCCGAACTGACGGTTCAACAAGGGTATGATTGGTTTGCCATCATAGATCGCGAAATGGATCACAAGGTGACCCGGGAAATCCGGCGCGATCCGTTTTATCGCCCGTGGTATGGTCCGGAATACGGGGCGTGGCTGCCATATTGGCGTTATTACATGCCAGGCCGGGGCTGGTATGCGTGGGACCCCTATCACGCCGACCCGTTCTGGGCCGACGGAATCGACGAAAGACGGGTGGAAGAGTTCGAAGCGACGGCGGACATTCGGTTGGGTCGGGGGACCAGACCGAGCGCCGACGATCGAGCTTACGACGCCCGTAAGGTGCTGGAAGAAATCGGACCACGGGTCGACCGGCACCCGCCCGCTAGTAAATAGCGGGCAGGGGATGTCCGGTTCCTGTCGGGGGCAGTGCGCCGGGCATCCCCTACATTTTCTACACCGAATGAAGCGCGCTGAAAAGCCGGGGCAAGTGTGCGGCAGGCGCGCAGACACGCATGAACGGTCGCGACCGTTCAGGGATCAGGCCTGCGCTGTAATCAAGCTCAGCCGACGCCCTCGTCGCGATTGGTCGCCGCTTTGAGCAGTTCCATCACTTCCCGATCTTCCACTTGCGTGAAGTCGACGTAGTGCTGCCCGACGGCATAGAATGGTTCGGGCATCGCCAGTACGACGATCTCGTCGCACAGCGGGCGAAGCCGCTCTATCGTGTCGGGCGGTGCGACCGGTACGGCAAGCACCAAATAGGCCGGGTTGTTGCGGCGCGCCCCGCGCAATGCGGCGGTTACGGTCGATCCGGTAGCGACCCCGTCGTCGACGATGATGACCGTGCGCCCGGCCATCTGCGGTTTGCGCTTGGTGCCCATGTAAAGGCGCCTGCGGCGCTCCAGTTCGACCAGTTCCCGGCTCAGTTCCTGTTGCACGTATTCCCTGCTGGGCGACAGCAGCCGCATCGCTTCTTCGTTCAGGATCATCTGCGGCTCTTCACCATCGACCACCGCGCCTATGGCGAATTCCTGGTGCCCCGGCGCACCCAGCTTGCGCACCATCAGCAGGTCGAGTTCGGCGTCGAGCGCGCGGGCGACCTCGTACCCCAATGGCACCCCGCCGCGCGGTAGGGCCAGAACGATCGGATGCCTGCTGGCAAGGTGTTTCAGCCGCGCGGCCAGCATGCGACCAGCACTCACGCGATTGGCAAAAGGAAGGATATCGCTCAAGTCTTCGCTCCCTTGCTTGCACCAAGGTGGTCCGAAAACCAACGGGTCGCGGCCTGAATGACCTGAGCCAGCGCACCCGGTTCTTCGAACAGGTGGCCCGCACCCGGAATTATGACGATTTCGTGCGGGCAATTCATCATGTTGGCGGCCGCGCGGTTCAGCTCGATGACCTGATAATCGACGCTGCCGACAATCAGCTGGGTCGGGGCGCGAACCTTTTGCAGTGCATCTGGCCCGGCCAGATCGGGCCGCCCACCACGCGATACGACCGCGTCGATCAGGTCGGGTCGCACGGCAGCCGCCAGCAGCGCCGCGCCGGCACCCGTGCTCGCCCCGAACAGCCCGATGGGCAGTCCGGAAAGTTCGGGTTTCGCGCCAAGCCTGACCACGGCGTCGATCAACCGCGTCGCGAGCAATTGGATGTCGAACACGTTCGACCGATCGCGTTCTTCGGGAACGGTCAGCAGGTCGAACAACAGGGTTGCGAAACCGGATTCGGTCAGGGCTTCGGCCACCTGGTTGTTGCGCGGGCTGCGGTGCCCGCTGCCGCTGCCGTGGGCGAACACGATCAAACCTCGCGGCTCGTCCGGCATGCGCAGAACGGCGGGAAGGTTGAGCGGGCCCAATCCGAAAAAGCGAGGGCTGTGGGTCTGGACTTCCATGGTCACAACCCGAACGGATAGGTTTCGGGAGCACCGTGCGGATGCTCCTTACCCAGCGGCGTTACCGCCGTCGTCTCTTCGAACCAGATGAAGGCGTCGAACTGTTCCGACAGCACGGCTTCGAAATAGTGGCTGAGAAGTTCGGTTTCAGGGCGATAGACGACGCCGATCGCCCGTTCCAGCCAGGGCTGACGCAAGGCATCGGCCAATTCGCGTTTGGCAGGGCCGCGCCAGTCGGTCAGCGACCGGGCGTATCCGGCGTGGCGAAAGGCGTATTCCCAACTGTCGGGCCGGGCAGGGCGGACCTTCTTGTTTTCCATGTCCCCGCCCCAGTCGGTTGCCGCCGCGACCCGTCCCCGATCGGTGCCGAAACCGATGGCGACCGCTTCGTCGCCGTGGGCCATGCGGCACAGTTCGCCGATGTTGAATTCGCCGCGCCAGCCCATCGCGGTCGCGGCCGCGTTGCCGATGTGCGAATTGTGGGCCCAGACGACAGCCTTCGCGCTTTCCCCCCGATGCGCGAGAAGCGCCTGCAGCGTGCCGAACATGTGCCTGTCGCGCAGGTTCCAGCTTTCCGCGCCGCCGCGATACATGGCGCGATAATACCGTTCCGCCGCCAGCACGATGCGCGCGTTCTGCAGCGCGTCGAACCATCGTTCGCCATCGTTCTTCATGTGTGCCAGCCGTTCGTCGAGCAATTCGCGCAATTGCGCGACGGCGGCATCTTCGCAACTGTCGCGCCCGCCGCGTTCGACCGCAAGGCCGTAACGCGCCGGGTCGTCCTGCCAAGGGGTCAGGCAGGAATATCGTGCCCGTGCCTGTGCCGCGGCGACGGGATCCACCCCGTCGAGATAGGCGAGCACGGCGTGGATCGATTCTTCGAGGCTGTAGACGTCGAGCCCGTGAAACGATGCGCGTTCTGCTTCTGCCGTCTTTTCGTTGTGGCCGCGTAACCAGTCGGCAAATTCCAGCACTTCGATATTGCGCCACATCCATGTCGGGAAGCGCGCGAATACGTCGCCGCGCCGGGGGCGCGGGGCGCGGTGGCGGGCATAATCGTCGATGCGTGCGGCGTCGGGCCAGTCAGCCTCTACCGCGACGATGGAGAAGCCGTGATGTTCGATCAGTCGCCGGGTGATGGCGTTGCGCGCGCGATAGAATTCGCTGCTGCCGTGGGTCGCTTCGCCCAGCAGCACTACCCGCGCATCGCCATACCGGTCGAAGAACGCGCCGAAGGCGGCGGCATCGGCCGGGTCGGGCAAGGGTTCTGCCGCGCGATGGAGCACGCGCGAAAGGTCGGCGCTGCTTCCGTCGATCCGTTGATATGCGGTTGCCGGCATGACGTTTCCTCCTTGCCGGAAAATCTATGCGATCTGCATCGCCAGCTTGCATCTGGTGAAATTACGGAGCGATTGGCTGGCATTTCGTGTGCGACTGGCGGGCGATGTTCCACGGGCGATGCGCAGCGAAAAGCCTGCGGCGTCCCCTGGCCCGTGATGCTGTCGAGGCATCATGTTTTGGGTATCGCCGCAGGCTCGGTCAGCCAATCATCGCACAATCTCGGGCCAGGACTTTTTCTTTACGATCCGGTCCAAAACGACATCGCCGCTCCTGTCTGACAACCAAGGAATAGCTTGGCGAGGTCGTCCGATGCATTCGTAATGTTCCGTAAAACGATGCCTGTTCGCAGTTTGCCCCGCGCCCCGATACGGACATTTGCGGAGCGCGCCACGGGTTGGCCCCCGCCATTGTCCGTTCGCATTCCATAAAGGGAATCACGACAGTGGGCCACGCACTCATCATCGATGACGACATCGCCATCCGGCGGGCAATGCAGAAATATCTCGAACCGCTAGGCTTTGAATCGTTCGACCACACATGGACGCGGCAGCAGGCATTGGCCGCCGCCGACCGCCGATTGCCCGACATCATCGTGATCGGTGACGCGATGGAGGAAATTTCCGCGCTGGACGCCGTGCAGCGGATATCGGCCGAAGCATCGATCCCGGTGCTGTTGGTCAGCCGCAAGCCGATCCGCGCGCCGAACATCATTCAGCGGGCAAGCAGCTGCGAGGGGCCGTTCCGCATGGACCAGATCGACACGGCGGTGAACGTGGCGCTGTGCCGCCGGGGCAGCCTGCACTGACCATGGCGGGCCGCAAGCAAGACCCCATGGTGATTCCGTTTGCCGATCTCACCATGGACGACATTGCGCTAGTCGGCGGCAAGAACGCATCGCTTGGCGTACTTACCCGCGAACTTGCCCCGTCCGGTGTCCCGGTTCCGCCCGGCTTTGCGCTTACAACTCGCGCCTTTCGCAGCTTTGTCGCCGAAAATGGGCTGGAACCGCAAATTCGCGGGGCGCTGCAATCGCTGGCCGCGCAGAAGTTGACGCTGGAACAGGTGGGGGAAACGATCCGCGCCGCGATTCTATCCGCACCCATGCCCGCCACGATTGCCGCTTGCCTGACCGATTCCTACCGCGAACTTGCCCGGCAACTGGGCCAGCGCCGCCCGGCCGTGGCGGTCCGGTCGAGCGCCACGGCAGAAGACCTGCCGGGCGCCAGTTTCGCAGGGCAGTTGCAAAGCTTTCTCAATGTGCGCGGAGCCGATGCCCTGATCGCGGCGAGCCGGCGCTGCTTCGCCTCGTTGTTCACCGACCGCGCCATCGCGTACCGCGAGGCAAAGGGCTTCGACCAACTGGCTGTCGCAGTGTCCGTCGGCGTGCAGCAGATGGTTCGGTCCGATCGCGCGGGTTCGGGCGTGATGTTCACGATCGATACCGAATCCGGGTTTCCCGACGTCGTCATGATCAGCGCCGCATGGGGGCTTGGCGAAACCGTGGTGCAGGGGCAGGTGGAGCCCGATCGCTACATGGTGTTCAAGCCGCTGCTGGAACGGCACGGGGTCCAGCCGATCATCGGGCGCGATTGCGGCCACAAGAGCGTCCGGCTCGTCTATGGCCGGGGTGAAGAAGAGCCGACGCGTTTGTTGCGAACGTCGCGCCGGCTCCGCGAACGGCTCGTGCTGACGGACGACGAAGTGCTGCGGCTCGCCCGTTGGGCCGTGGCGATAGAGCTCCATTACGGTGGGGCCATGGACATCGAATGGGCCAAGGACGGCCCCGACGGCGACTTGTTCATCGTGCAGGCGAGGCCCGAAACGGTGCAGTCGGGGCGCAGCCGTGCGATGTTGCGGCGCTATACCTTGCAAGCCGAGGCGAAACCGGTGCTGTCCGGCGCGGCGGTCGGTACGGCCATCGCCACGGGCAAGGCCTGCGTCATCGGTTCTGTCGCAGACCTCGACCGCTTTCCCGACGGCGCGATACTGGTCGCCGCGAATACCGATCCCGACTGGGTGCCGGTGATGAAGCGCGCCGCAGGGATCGTGACCGACCACGGCGGCACGACCAGCCACGCCGCCATCGTCAGCCGCGAGCTTGGCGTCCCGGCGGTGGTGGGCACCGGCCATGCCACCACGAAGATCGCGAATGGCGAGCCCATCACTCTATCGTGCGCCAGCGGGGACCGGGGCCACGTTTACGATGTCGCGCTTCCGTTCACGTGCGAGGATATCGACGTCGGCACGCTTCCGGTCACCCGAACGCAGGTAATGGTGAATACCGCCGATCCCGGTGCGGCTTTCGCCTGGTGGCAATTGCCGGCCAAGGGCGTCGGGTTGGCGCGGATGGAATTCATCATCGCCAATCTGGTTCGCGCCCATCCGATGGCATTGCTTCACCCCGAACGGGTGAGCGAAGCCGACCGGCGCACCATCGCCAGACTTACGCGCGGACATGCCGACGGCAGGGCCTATTTCGTCGACACTCTGGCGCGGGGCATCGCCCGGCTGGCGACGCCATGGTATCCGCATCCCGCCATCGTGCGGCTGAGCGATTTCAAGACCAACGAATATGCCCGTCTGATCGGCGGGAAAAACTTCGAGCCGGTGGAAGAAAATCCGATGATCGGATTTCGCGGCGCATCGCGTTACTGCGACGAACGCTATCGCGAAGGGTTCGCGATGGAGTGCGAGGCGCTGGCCCGGGTGCGCAATGACATGGGCTTCGACAACGTCGTGGTCATGGTTCCATTCTGCCGGACCCCTGACGAAGCGGACCGGGTCTTGGCGGAAATGGCCGCGAACGGGCTTTGCCGGGGCAAGAATGGCCTGCACGTTTACATGATGTGCGAAATACCGGCCAACGTCGTGTTGGCAGACGACTTCGCGCAGCGTTTCGATGGCTTTTCGATCGGATCGAACGATCTCACGCAATTGATGCTGGGGGTCGACCGGGATTCCGAAATCCTCGCGCCACTGTTCGATGAACGTAATCCCGCGGTCACCCGATCCATCGCGGATGTCATCGTCCGCGCGCACGCCAATGGGATCAAGGTCGGCATTTGCGGGCAGGCGCCCAGCAATCATGCCGACTTCGCCGCCTTCCTCGTGCGAGAGGGGATCGATTCCATATCGCTGGATCCCGACAGTTTCGTAAGGACGATCCACTCTATCGCCGAGACTGAAAGCAGGCTGGCCAAGACCGCGCCTGACCGCAGATCTGGACGCCCGGTCAAAGCTCGGCAAGCTGCCGAGTGATTTCCTCGACCGGCATGCGCGTGTAATCCTTGTCGATCTCTGCGATCAACTTGTCCTTCGTGGCCGGGGTATAGGCGCGGCGCAATTCGCCCAATGCCACCGGGCTGGCCGCTACGACGATACCGCCGTTTTCGCGCTTTGCGATCTGACCAAGCGCGTCTGCGGCCGAGGCCAGGAACCGGGATTCCTCGGCGCTGTGCGGATCGGTCTTGGCAAGGGTGCTGCTGCCCGGAAAGCCGCCTCCCGAAGATACGCCCGGCGCATCGGACAAAAGGTCGCGGTTGGCGAGGCTTTCGCAGTGGCGGTGTTCGATCACCCGCAAATCGGGATAGACCGTGTCGCCATGATTGCGCAGCAGCAACATGCGGGCGCCATCCGCGATCAGGACGATGGTATCATGGGGCAGTTTCACGGGCTTCGGCTCCTTGGGGCAAGTCGTTCGTTGGTGCGGGGGCAGGTTGGACGGGATTTTCGCGCGTCGCGGGCGCTTGATCCGCGGCGGTTGCGTTCCGTTCGCGGACCAGCTGGCCGGCTTCGCGTGCCATCGACCGGGCGATCTTCATCGCGACCTGGCGATTGGCGGGGCCTTCGGATCCCGGCTCGTTGGGCCGCGTCGTCCACAGCGGGCGCAGGTCCAGCACGTGAGCGCCGGTGCGTTCGAGCGCGAAGCCCAGTTTCTGTTCGGCGCGCTCGGTCTTGCCGCCGCCGGCCATGATCGCGATGACGTTCTGGTCTTCCAGCCGCGCGCGCTTCAGATAGCGCAGCGTCGGCCAATCGGGCGCGGAAAAGAAGGTGTTCGAAACCACTGCGACGATCGCGTACCCCTTTGGCTTTGACGGCGTGCGGCTGGTCATTGTCCAGCGGTCGACGGGAAAATCGGCTTCCGCAAAGCCACGCGCCAGCGCCATTGTCAGATCGTCCGAAAAATGCGCGTCGCGGCTGGGGTGGTACAATATCAGCGCGCGTTTGCCCGATCCTTGCGAGATGTGTTCGCGGTGAAACGGCGCTTCGGTCTGGACCCAGAAGACGACCCCGGCGACGGCAATGACGATCAGGACGACGATCGCCAGTATGATCCATTTCAGCATGGGCGGTCGCGGTCAGGCGTGATGCGCGGCAACCGCGCGCAGGGTTTCGGCGCAAAGCGACGGCGGTGCCTTGGCCGCGACGTCGCCCAAGCTAAGCATTCCCACCATCCGGTGATGTTCGTCGATAACGGGAAGCCTGCGGATCTGCTTGCGTTCCATGATGCGGACCGCATCTTCCAGATCTTCGTTCGCGTTGCAGAACACGATGGGCTTGGTCATGACGTCGCGGGCGGTCAGCTGTAGCGGATCGTCATGGTGGCCAAGCCCGCGCACGACCATGTCGCGGTCGGTGACCATGCCGATCAGCCGATCGTTTTCGCCCACGGGAAGTGCGCCGATGTCGTCCTTTTCCATGCGGGCGGCGATGTCGGGAAGGGGGGCGTCCGGATCGATCCAGCTGGCCCCTTCGTGCATGACGTCCTTAACTTTCATCACCGGCCTCCATTCCATGCCGACCGGTCGTGTGCCGTGCCGGTTGCGGTCGGGGCATTCTGCATAAAGTCGCGCGTCCGTTCGCTCCGTAGAAGACACAAGGGCGAGTGCCTTTCGGACCTATGCACCACACGCCAGTGCGCTTCAGGCCTGCGCATCGGCGGGGGCGCTTCGTTCCGCCGGAGCCTGCGGCGCGACAGTAATCTCCACCCGTGTCGTCCTGCCCTTGCCGGGAAAGGCGACGGACAATGCGTCGCCCGACTGGCCGTCTACTTTGCATTGCGCGGCATCGCCCCGGCTGACTGCGATTTCGATGGTGCCGTCGCCGCGCAACGTCGCGGAATAGGCCGGCCAATCGGGCGGCAAGCATGGGTCGATGGCGATGCGCCCGGCCTGCTGCCGAATACCTAGAATGTGCTCGGCCCCAAGCCGCCATGCCCAGCCCGCTGCCCCGGTGTACCAACTCCAGCCGCCGCGCCCCAGATGTTCGTCGCCGCCGCTGATGTCGCCTGCGACGGCATAGGGTTCGATGGCATAAGTCGCCGCTTTCTCGCGGCTGTCGGAATGGCGGATTGGGTTGATCCGGTCGAACACCTCCTTGGCTTTCGCGCCGTCGCCCAGCATGGCGCAGGCAATGCCAAGCCACGCGGCGGCATGGCTGTACTGGCCGCCGTTTTCACGGATGCCGGGGGGATAGGCCTTGATATAACCCGGATCGCGGGCGGTACGGTTGAACGGCGGGTCGAGCAGTCGGGCGAGGCTGTCCCCGTCCTTGACCAGTCGGTCGAAAGCGCTGGCTATCGCCTGTTTCGCGCGGGTCTTGTTCCCGCCTGCGATCACTGCCCACGATTGCACCAGCGCGTCGATCCGGCATTCGTCGTTGGTGCGCGACCCCCAAGGACGGCTTTGATCGTCAAAGGCGCGCATGTACCATTCGCCGTCCCAGCCATGACGTTCGACCGCTGCGATCAGCTGGTCACGGCGCGGCAGCCAGCGTGGGCCGAAATCGGTGCGGCCGGTGGCCTCTGACATCGCGGCAAAGTCGCGGATCGTGGCGGCAAGAAACCATGCAAGCCACACGCTTTCCCCCCGGCCACCGGCACCGACGCGGTTCATTCCGTCGTTCCAGTCGCCATCGCCCATCAGCGGCAATCCGCGCCCGCCCAACCGGAACGCCCGGTCGAATGCGCGCAGGCAGTGTTCGTACAGGCTCGCCTGCGAGCCTGTGGCGAAGGCGCTGAACCGGTCGTGCTCGTCCGAAGCGAGCTCTCGCGCCTCCAGAAACGGGATCCGGACATCCAGTATCGCTGCGTCCCCGGTCGCGCCGACATAGCGGGCGACCGCATGCGGCAGCCATAGCAGGTCGTCGGAATACCGCGTGCGAACTCCCTTGCCGGACGGGGGATGCCACCAGTGCAGGACATCGCCCGCCTCGAACTGATGTTCCGCCGCGCGCAGGATCTGTTCGCGCGCCAATGCCGGTTCGGGCAACATTAGCGAGAGCACGTCCTGCAACTGGTCGCGATAGCCGTACGCGCCCGACGCCTGATAGAAACCGGCTCGCGCGAAAAGCCGTGACGAAACGGTCTGATAGGGGAGCCAGCGGTTGATCATCAGGTCGAACGCAGAGTCGGGCGTTTTCACCTGCAGCGCATGGCACCGCCGGTCCCACAGCTTGCCTAATTTTGTACGGGCCGCCCCGATTGCGCCGGGTGCGCGCCAACGGTTCAGCATATCGGCGAGCTGATCCTCGCGGCTCACCTGTCCCAGCAGGAACGTCAATTCCACCATTTCGCCCGCCGGTATGTCGAGATGGAACTGGAGCGCGGCGATGGCATCTGCGCCCCCGTTCTCCGCCCGTTCGCCCATGCCCCATGCATGCAGGCCGGCAGGGCGGCGCCAGTCGGGCGGAGAGCCAAGGAAATCGGCGCGCGAAGTAGTCAGGCTGTGGGGCGCGTCCATTCCGGCCAGAAAGGCTACGCGGTCCTGAAAATCGCGCTGCCAGTGATTTCGGCCCAACAGGGCGGCAAGCTCTGGGTGGTAGCGGCTTTCGCGCAAGGGTGCGGGCTCTCCCGCATTGGTGCCCAGCAGCCAGTCGGCGAAGAAGGTTGCCGTCACCCGGCGCGCGACCCCTGTGCTTTCGGTCAGCCGCAGAGTCACGACCTTCACCGGATCGTCGGGTGCGACAAAACATCGCATCTCCTGCCCAAGCCCCAGCGAGTTGCGCAGCCAGCGGGTTTCGCCAAGGCCATGTTCGATGTGGCAGGCCGAACCGTCGCCCGCAGGCTGCGGCGCGACCGACCAGATGTCGCCCGTCTCCTCGTCGCGAAGGTACAGTGCTTCTCCCTGCGGATCGCGCTGCGCGTCGTTATGCCACGGGGTCAGCCGGTTTTCCCCGCTGTTTGCGGCAAATGTGAAGCCCAAGCCGGCCTCGGTCACGATAGTACCGAATTCGGGATTGGCGAGCACGTTCGCCCATGGCGCGGGCGTGCGATCGCCCGGCTGCAATTCGATGCGATAGTCGCCATGTGCGGTGAACCCGCCATATCCGTTCATCAGCGACAGCGGTTCTTCGACAGGACCACCGTCCGCATGTTGGTGCGCGGTCCGCGTCGGCCCCGTCGCATGGAACAGCGGCACGGGTATCCGGCCCAATACGCGTTCGCGCAATTGGCCCGCGATGTCGCCGCCATCGTCGCGAAGCATCGCATCAGCCGCCTTGCGCAGGGCGCGGAGGCTCTGTTCCTCGCACTGTTCGCTGCCGACAAGCGTCACGCCGCCGCGCTGGCCAAGATATTCGTCGCTGCCGCAATCGCGCATGATTTCGATGATCCGGTCGCGCAGCGGCTCGACATAACCGGGCAGGCCGGGATGCAGCAGGACCAGATCGACCGCCGCGCCGCGCCAATGCCACAACCGGTGTGCCGCCAGCACGAAGCGCAAGGCGCCGCCATCGAATTCCTCACCAAGTTCCAGCAACAGGACCGGCAGGTCGCCCGACACCCCCAACGCCCACAAGTCCTCCCGTGCTGCCGGTCCGTCGATCGGTCGCCGCGGACCCGCAGGGTCGACCAGCGCCGAAAACAGCAGTTCGGCATCCTGCATCCTGTCAGGCGCAAGGCCGATGGTGCGCAAGTCGTGCCGCACGCTGTCGCCGGCGTCCTGTTCGGCCCATTCGAGCGATGCGAGCGAGCCGTAACGGCGCGCAAGATCCAGAGCTTCGTCGTGGAGCGACGCAACTGTCGTGACCAGCGCGACAACCGCCTCGCCATGCGGGGGCAGGGTAATTTCAGCGAGGAACGCAGCCGCGGGATCGAGCGGATATTTGCCGGGATGACGCTCGTCGCTGCCAAAACGGGGGAAGTCCGACGCATGGCCAAGCCGTTCGCGCGTCCGTCGCCGCGAAACCTCGATCGCTTTCAGCCGCACGACGTCGGGCGAAGCGACCAGCCCCTGCACCATGACCAGCCCGGGCGTTTCGGGCGATCGCGGGCGCCGCGTGAACGATATCGCATCGATGTCCCGGTGTGCCTCCGCCTCTACGAACAGTCGCGCGAATGCCGGGTGGCGCGCCCATTCGCCAGCTTCGGCCAGTGCGATGTCGGCGTGGCTGGCAAAATCCAGCAAGACCGTTTCCGGCCCGTTGTTAACGAGCCGAAGGCGGCGGATCTCGACTTCTTGCGATGGGGACACGACCACGTCGAGCGAGGCGGCAATGCTGCCCGCGTGGCAGCGGAATTCGACCTTGTGCGGATGGAAAACGACGCGTCGCCCGCCCGCGCCATTCCCGCCCGCGCCATTCCCTGCCGCGCCGTCCATCGGGGCTGGGGTGGGCGACCAGACCATGCCGCCCGCCCGGTCGCGAAGGTAGAGGAACTGCCCTCTGTCCCTGTCAGCGCCGGTGGGTGAAGTGAGCACGTTGCCTTTCCACGCCAGATCGCCGCAGCCGTCCGTGCCGAGCCGCAAGGAAAGCCGACCGTTGCCTAGCAGCTTTACCATCGTCGCGGGGCCGGGATCGGGCTCCCAGGCCTGCGGACGGGGCAGCAGCGCGGTCGCGACAGGGGCGACGGGAGGGGTTTCCAGCCTTTCCAGTTCCTGTGGCAGTTCCCACGGGATACGTTCATTGAGCAGTAGATCGACCGATTCCATCCGCCGGTCGGCGTGAAACCAGTCGACGATCGCATTGTCCGTCAGCGCGTTGGCGATGGCCGCGATGCTCATCCCGTGATGATGCGCCATGTACGACCGCACCAGCATCGGTTGCCCTGCGTCGCCCATGCGTTCTGGTGTGAAATCCAGTGCTTCGTGAAAGCCGAAGCGGCCAACCGCGCCACATCGGGCCAACCGGCGCAAATTGGTCAGTGCTTCATGCGGAGCGGCAGATAGTGCCAGTGCGGTGGCATAGGGCGCGATGACGAGATCGTCTTCGAGCCCGCGTCGCAGGCCCAGGGCGGGCACGCCGAACGCCCGGTATCGCCATGCGCCATCATTGCCGTATGATGCGAACCCCGATTCCGAAACGCCCCACGGCACGTCGCGGCTGTCGGCGTAGTGCTTTTGTATCGCCACCGCCGCCGTTTCCGTTTCGCCCAGAAGCGTCGCCAGATCGCTTCGCAGGAACAGCGAAGGCATCAGGTATTCGAACATCGACCCGTTCCACGACACCAGCGAAAGTTCGCGCCGATGTTTCACGATCGGGCGGCCAAGGTGGAACCAGTGTTCGGGCGGCACATCCCGTTTGGCGATGGCGAAATAGCTGGCCAGCCGGGCCTCGCTGGCCAGCAGGTCATAATAATGCTGGTCGATGCGCTGTGCCGTTACGTCATAACCGATGTGGAACAACTTGCGGTGCGGATTGTAGAGCGGGCGGAAATCCATCGCCTCCGCCATGTCTTCGGCGCGCCTCGCGATGCGTTCCAGTTCGCGTATCGCGCCAGCGCCCAGCGTCGATGCATTCCCTTTCAGTTCGCGCTGGCATTCATGCAGGTGATGTTCGCTCCGCTCCAGCCAATCGCGCACGGAATGCAGGCTGTGGGGATCGACGCTTTTGGCCTGATCGAGCGTGCGCACGAGATCATCGCGAATCCGTTCCATCTGCGCCAGCGCATCGGCGATCATGTCAGGCCAACGTTCGGCCTCGCCGGAATGGGCGCTCATCCTGCGGCGCAAATCGCGAACTTGCTGCTGCAATGGTCCGCCAAGATCGCTGTCGTGCAAACCCTCCAACAAAAGGAACAAACAGTCGTCCAGCCCGTCCCAGCGTTGCTGCCCGAATGCGGGTGAGGCGGCGATTTCCCGGCACCCGCTGGCCAGCACGATCAAGCTGACGGCGAGGTTGCCGCTGTCGACGGTCGACACATAACGGGGTTCCAGCGGGGCGAGCGAGCGAGTGTCGAACCAGTTCAGGATATGACCGTTCCAGTGTTCCAGCCGGTCCAGCGTGTCGAGCATGGCGCGCATCCGAACGGTGAATTCGGTATGGCCGATATGGCCCAGCCGCCACGCGGAAAGGGCCGAGATCGCCAGCATTCCGATATTGGTCGGCGATGTGCGGTGCGCGGTCGCGACGATCGGCGCTTCCTGGTGGTTGTCGGGCGGGAGCCAGTGGTCTTCGGGCCCCGCGAAGCGTTCGAAGAACAGCCAGCTTCGCCGTGCGATCCGCCGCAGGTAGGCGCGATCATCCGTGCCCAGCGGTTGGATCCTGAGTCGGCGCGAGCGTGCGGTCAGCCAGCCGATTTCGGGCGCGGCGAGCCAGAGCGCGATGAGCGGCAGGGCCACTGGCAGGGCATGGGGATCGAATGCCAGCAGCGGAACGAACGCGAGAGCGACGACCGGCGACGACCACGTCGCCCCCCATTGCCCCACCCGCATGTTCCCACGGGCAAGGTGCAAATTGATATGTGCGGCACTGGTCCATTGCAGAAGCATATTGCCTCGCCGCAACCGCAGCAGGGTGACCGTAATGGCGTGAAGAGCGGTCACGGTGTCCGACAACAGGAACACGACCTGCAACGCCCAGCGCTGCAGGTGTTCGCCCGCCTGCCGGAACGTGCCCGTCAGCACGCCGCGCCGCCGCCCGCGCGCAACCCCCGTGACAAGATCGGTGAACAGCCATGCGCCGGGAACCAGCAGCGCCACCGCAGTCCAGAACAGGGGAGAGCCGGGCAGGACGAACCATCCGGCCAGTAGCAACAGGACCACGCTGGCGGGAACGAGACTGCGGCGCATGTTGTCCCAGATGCGCAGCCGGTCGAACAGCGTCAGGCGATTGGCGATGCGCGTTCCGTCCGGCCCCGGAACGCGTCCGAACAGCCACGGCAGTAATTGCCAGTCGCCACGAACCCAACGATGCCATCGGCGGGCATATTCGGCATAGCTTTCGGGAAAGCTTTCATAGACGACGATGTCGCTGGCCAGCGCGGCGCGGCCGTGCAAGCCTTCCCACAAGTCGTGGCTGAGCAACTGGTTTTCCGGAATCCGCCTATCCAGGCTGCGCGAGAAGGCGGCGACGTCGTAGATCCCCTTGCCGACGTAATTGCCGGTGCCGGTCAGGTCCTGATAGACGTCGCTGACCGCGCGGGAGTAAATGTCGATCGCGGTGTCGCCGCCGAACAGGCGGGCGAACAGCGTGTCGCTGCCGTGGGGGGCGATTTCAACCCTGGGTTGCAGCACTGTATAGCCCGAAACGACCCGGCCCGCGTCATCGAACTCCGGGCGATTGAGCGGATGGGCCAGCGCGCCGGCCAGCCGTGCGACACTGCCGGGCGGAAGCCGGGTGTCGGCATCGGCGGTGACGACGAATTTTGCACCGGCAAGGCTGTCGACCCGCCCGGCGGTGACCGGAAAGGCGGATCGGTCGCCGGTTAGCAGGAACCGGTTGAACTCGTCGATCTTGCCGCGCTTGCGCTCCCACGCCATCCAGCACGCTTGCGCCGGGTTGTGTCGGCGTATGCGGTGGAGCAGAACAAACCCGCCGCCACGTTGGCGATTCAATGCGCGTACGCCCCGTTGCAGGGCGGTCTCTACCGCTTCGTCCCCAGGCACGCGCTCAGCCCCGGCATCGGCCGGGTCGCTCAGCAGGACGTAACCCCGCGCGCCCGGATTGGCGAGCCAGTGCGCGTCCAACCTTGCGAGCAAAGCGGGCACTTCGGCAACGCTGCCGACGATGACCGGCATCGCCACCACGGTGGGCCAGCGGGGGTCCAGCCCTTCGCTGTAATCGAGCTTTGCCAGCCGTCGCGGCGGCACTGTCAGCGTCACCAGCCAATTGACCACGGTGACGGCCAGCACTGTCGCCGGAAGGACGGAGAATACGAGGCCGAGCGCCCATTGCGACACGCTGGCATCGTGCAACGCAAGATACAGCGCCGCTGGGATGAGGCCGACTATGCCACACGCAAACAGCGCGACCGCATAAGTAAGGCCAGGTCGCCGCATCAGCCATCGCGCGACGCGCTGCCCACGGGGCGGAACTATGCCCAGCGACTGTTCAAGCTCGACCAGCCCGTCGTCGACAAGCCAGTAACCGACGTGACGCAGCGGCAGGTCGGGATGGCGCGCGGCCATGGCGACGGCGGCATCGGCCACTTCGACTTCGCCCGACGTGCACATTCCAGCGATCCGTTCGACCGATTGGCGGCATGCATCGCGGGTGTCGAAATCCATCGCGCCATATGCCGCCGCCGGATCGCGGTCCAAACTGCGGTCGACGTGGCTGCTATGGTCGAAAATCTCCTGCCAAATGATGTTCGAAATCACGCCGAGGTTGGCGATCGCGCGGGCAACGCAGTCGGCGGGTTCGTGCGCGCCGATAAAGTCCTGGCTGCTCAGGCTGATGTCGAACGGAGCCGGCACTGGCGGGAACACGACGGCAAACCCTGCGACCAGCCGTTCGATGCAGGCGATCCGCAACATAGCAGGCAGCGCCCACAGCTCCGCGATGTCGAGCGGATGGTGCGTCTGGTACCCTTCGAGATAGGCGAGCACGCTTTCGCGTGAGAGCTGGAAATGGGTGGCGTGCAACAGGTCGTGCGACAGCATAAGAATACGCGGTTCGCCGACTGCATGGCCCGATGTCATCGGGCGCAGCCGGGCATAGAAACCTTGCGGCATATCTTCGTGCACCAGCAGCATCGCGCGCTGGACCTGGTAACTGTTGTCGAGCAGCCATTCGGCGGCGGACGATACGGCAGGCTCGGCCTTTGCCGCGACAGCGGTCGCGTCCGAAAGCCATGGCCCGACACGTTCGATCGAACGCCATGCTGCGATGGCGCGGGGGCGTTCCTGACGCTGACCGAAGGAGAGCGTTTTTCCCGTTTCCCAGCCATGGGCCGCGACCGGGTCTGTGAATGCGTCCGCCATCAGAGCGCGTTGAGCGGACCGCGCTGGCTTTCCGTCGTCGCTCCCGCAAACCCGCCTCGCGCGGTGTGCGCAGTCTCGTGACCGCGCCGGGCCTGAGTGGAGCCGACCAGCAGGATCGGGGCGGTCAGGTGATCGAGCAGGTAGTTCGCGGTGCTACCCAGCGCCAGGTCCTGACAGGACTTGATCCCTTGGCCACGCGTCGACAGGATGACCAGTTCGGGCCGTTCTTCGGCGATCACGCTATGCAGGCACGATCGTGGGTCGCCTTTCAGCGAGCGGCTCCGCGCGGTAAGCCCCTGATCGCGCAAACGGCGCAAGGTTTGCTCAAGAAAGATGCAGGCCATCTGTTCGTTGCGACGGTCCAGTAACCGGCCCAGTTCGACGTCGCGGCTGGCAGGCGGTCCAAACTCTTCGATCCCCGAAGGAGGCGTGACGTGGATCAGCAACAGCTCCGCGTCGTGCGAACGGGCAATCGAAATCGCTTCGGCCAGCGCGGCTTCGGCGAATTTCGATCCGTCCACTGGAATGGCGATACGGGGTTTATCGGAATCGCGCGGGACATCGCCCTTGGTCGGGACGACGAGCAGGCTTCTTGCGCCGCAATCGATGAGCAATTCGGCAGTGTGCCCGGTGTTCGAATGGCGCGACGCCCCGATGACGACCATCGGCGCGGGCCTTACGTTCATGCGGTCTTCCAGCGCCGTCCGCCAGTTGCCTTCGTCGATTTCCACCGCGATCGAAAGACCCAGTCCAGCAAGATCATCGCGCAACCGTTCGAGATGGCGCAGCGCTTCTGATCGGCGCAAGTGCCAGTCGAGCGGATCGGGAAGGGCGGTTCGCGAACGGTCGTATTCGACAGAATGAAACAGGATAAGCGGTCGGCCAAGCCAATGGGCGTAATTGGCCGCAGCCCTTGCGACTTCGGACGAGCGCGGCGATGTATCGACGCAGGCGATCACAGGCGGGGCCACCACCGGTGGAGCGATGCCCTTGCGGGCGATGACGGTATCCTGAAAAGAAAACGCGGAAATCGCCATGACTTACCCACCTTGCCTGTTGCCGAAGCGCCGAAATCCGGGGCAGGAAAGCCATGCTGACAAGTCTGTCGTCAGGACGCACTTCGGTCGTTGGTTGACGGGCATCACATCGGGGTAAGGTGGCGTTCCCCGGAATCCGCAATTTTACGGGTAAAGCGTGGGGCATCGTTCCGGGAAACTACGGAATGCGCAACGCCGCCGTTCGCGCAGGTGTGATCGCATTAGCCGGCAGCAACGGGAACGGGTCTTGGAACGCTTCGACGATCAGCATGATGACGGGCAGCACGATGTCATCGCCTTCCTGTCGAAGCCGGCGACCTATGGCATTACGGAACCGGTCGAACGGATCGATACGCACGCCGCCATCGTGTTCCTTGCCGGCGACATCGCCTGCAAGCTGAAACGCGCGGTTCGTTATCCTTACCTCGATTTCTCGACTCCGGCACGGCGCAGGGCGGTGTGCGAGGCGGAACTGACGCTCAATCGCCGCACCGCGCCCGATCTGTACTTGGCCGTTCGCGCCGTGACGCGGAGGCCCGATGGCAGTCTTGGTTTTGATGATGGCGTTCCGGTCGACTGGGTCGTCATGATGCGACGCTTCGCGCCCGATTGCCTGCTCGCGACCTTGGCCGAAAAAGGCTCTCTCGATCCCGGAATGATGCGCGAATTGGCCGATAGCGTCGCGCGGTTTCACGACGCGGCGGAAATTGTGGCGGGTTGCGGCGCCGATCGGGTGCGCAAGGTCATCAACGGCAACCACGCCAGCATGGCGGCGCTGAAGCCCAGTATCCTTGGGGCGGAGGACCGGGACCGGCTTTGGTCCGACAGCCTCGCGCGGGCGGAAGAGATCGCGCCGCTGCTCGACCGCCGGGCGGCGGATGGGTTGGTCCGGCATTGTCACGGTGATCTGCACCTTGCCAATATCTGCATCTGGCATGGACGACCGACCCCGTTCGACTGCCTAGAATTCGATGATGATCTGGCGACCAGCGACGTTTTGTACGATCTGGCGTTCCTGTTGATGGATTTGTGGCATCGCGGCCTGCACGCAGAAGCATCGCTGGTCTTCAATCGTTATTGCGACAGGCGCGGGGAAACCGGCGGGATCGCGGCGCTGCCATTGTTCCTTGCAATGCGGGCGGCAGTGCGGACGCACGTTCTGGGAAGCGCAGCCGATCGTCAGGATAAGGCCGCGCAACGTGCCCGCTTAGTCGATCAGGCGCATGGCTATCTTTCTGCGGCGCATGGGTTCCTGATGGCACCGACCCCGCGTCTTATCGCCGTGGGCGGGCGCAGCGGGAGCGGGAAATCGACCCTTGCCTCCCATCTCGCGCCGCTGATCGGAACCACACCGGGCGCGCGCTGGATTCGCACCGATGTCCTGCGCAAATTGCTTGCGGGCGTGGACCCGGAAACACACCTGCCCGATAGCGCCTATACCCCGGCGGCGCATGAAGCGGTCTATGCCGCGCTGATCGAAAGGGTGCGCGACACGCTGGCGGCGGGATGGCCGGTGATCGTCGACGCGGTCTTCGATTTTCCCGATACCAGAGCCCGGATGGAAGCGCTGGCGAGGAGTCTTGGCGTGCCATTTGCGGGATTGTGGCTGGATGCAGAGCGCGAGATCCTGAACGACCGGGTGCGCGGTCGCCGGGGCGATGCCTCCGATGCCGGCACGGATGTGGTCGAACGCCAGTTGGCGCGCGATATCGGATCGCTTGGCGACTGGGTGCGGATCGATGCCGGTGGAACGCCAGCGCAAACGCTGGAGCGGTGTCGCAAAGCGCTGGCGGCCCTGCGCCAAGGCGATCCCGATCCCGATCGCTACGTCAAAGTAGTGTGATATGACCGGGCAAGCGCATCGGTAAGCTGGTCGAAATGATGCAGGGTTTCGCGATCGGGCGCCGTGTGCAAACGCTTTAGTGTTCCGGCAAGTGCGAAACTGGCGAACCGCCCGCGGTCCATGCGGGCCAGACGCCAGACAGGAAATCGCCGGCGGAAAATCGGCGTTCTGCGGACGACATTGACCCGGCAATGGCGCGGATCGCTCATAATGCTGGTCAAGACGGACTCTACCGCGTCCTTCGGCCCCTCAAGCACATGTGCGAAATGGGTCGTGGTCGCTATCAGAACCCCTGTGACGTTGAGCGCGGAATTGCGCGCCTGCGACACCGCCTGGATATCGTCCAGCGTCTCCTTTCGGCTTCTTGTCCAGCATGTCGGCTGACTGACGCAAACAAGTGATATCAACGTCCCGTTCCCTCAGATGATAGTGCCATGCGGTCAGGATATGCGGTTGGTCCGTCAATACGGCTATCCATGGCCGGGATCGTCACGCCTGCGTGGCCTGTCGGTCGAAGCCCGTTCCGTCATCTCAGGTCTTCGATCCTCTCGGGCCGTCGGTTCGACTGTCGCCGGACGCGGCCTTGCGAACAGCAGCGCTGCGCGAATGGCCGCCGATCCGATTGCCGGGTTTCGATGCGATGTACTTTCTGCACCTTGCTGTTCGCCCGGCATGGACATGTCCGCCCCTCACACGTTGAAGATAAACGATGATCGTGTCTTCGCCTGCAATCTGGCGGGAAATGGAGCGGCGCGTCATTGGGACATTTCCCAAGTGAGCAACAGGCGGGTTTGCCGCACGCTCTGCGCATGAGATTCGGGAGAGCCAGTTCGATGTGCCATGCGCTGATAATCGAAGATAACATGGTGATCAGCCGGGGGATCATGACGCAATTGGAACTGCGCGGCATTTCCAGCTTCGACCAGGTGTGGAATCAGCCACGCGCCCGATCGGCAGTGAAAGATCACAGGCCAGATCTGATCGTCGTCGGCGATCTCGAAGCGAACGGATTTCCGGCGACAGCTGTGAACGACATCGCCGCCCGATCGGGGGCAGCTATCTTGCTGGCGGTCGCAGACCCGGATCACGCGATGGAATTGATGGGTGAACTTGATTCGCGCGAAGGCGTTTTCGCACTGGACGAGATCGACGCTGCCGCGAGCGCGGCGCACCACGCCCGCGGCAAATCCGCAAGAGGCGCGATGATGCCAGCTTCTATCCGCGAGGCGATTTTCGCAAGATTTGCAAAATCGCGAAGGCAGACAGCGGCGCAAGCCGCTCAGGCATTGTGAGTGCCCCGCCGCAGCAAGCCATCGCGGATGGTCAATTTTCGAAGATCTGTGGTGCGAAAAGTGGGCGACACACAACGATAATGCGCCCCGCCCGAACTGCCCCGCCTCAGTGCACCGTTTGACGATATGGAGGATGACGATGAGTACGACCGGTCTCGACGTGTTCGACAAGACGATCCAGACGACCAACATCTGGCTCGATGAAATAACGCAATTCGTCGGACCCGACCGGCACGTCGCGTGGAAGGTATTGTCGACAGTACTCCACAAATTGCGTGACCGGCTTCAGCCCGACCTTGCCGCGCATCTGGCGGCGCAGCTGCCGCTGATGGTTCGCGGGGTCTATTACGATCTCTATCAGCCCGCAAAGACGCCCACCGCCATCACGACGGGCGAGGAGTTCCTCAAAGAGGTGTCGAAATGGATGGGTGATATCCGACCCGTCGATCCCAAAGTCGCGGTGGCTGCGGTGTTCGCCGTGCTCGAACGTCATGTTTCGGCAGGGGAAATCGCCAAGGTCCGCAACGCCTTGCCTCACGGCATCCGGGCGCTCTGGGTTCTGGAAACTGACGCCGTCGCGGGTTGAGCGACGCATCATTGATGAAAAAAAGGAGGGCGCCGGACATGGAAGTTCCCGTCCAGATCGATCTGCAAGGTGGCGAAATCAGCGACGAATTGCGCGCACACGTGCGCGAACGCGTCGATGCGCTGGAAAGCGTTTTTAACCGGATCATCGCTGCCCGCGTCGTCATCAGGCCGCCAAGCGGACGACATCGCACCGGCGGCCAGTTTGGCGTGAACATCCACCTGTCTTTGCCCGGCGGACGCCATGTCGATGTCGATCGGAGCCACGATCTGGACGAACGGCACAGCCATGCGATGTTCGCCATCGACGACGCATTCAAGCGCGTGCGCCGCAGGTTGCAGGACGAAGTGCGTCGCATGCAGGGGGCGGTGAAGTCTCACGAAGAAGCGCCGACCGCAAAAGTCGCGCGCATCGACCCATCGGGTGAATACGGGTTTCTCGAAGACGCCGACGGGTCGGAGGTCTATTTCCACCGAAATGCGCTGGCCAACGGGCGGATGGACGACATCGAAGTCGGCGCCCGCGTCAGCTTCGTGCCGTCGCAGGGTGACAAGGGGCCGCAGGCGAGCCTCGTCAAGCCGCTCGACCGGCATCACTTGCGAATCTGACCGGCTGCGATGGCCACCGCCACGAAGCCGCTGGCCGACCTTGCGGTCAACCGCGTCGTTGCGGACCGCTTGCACGAATATGCCGATCTTCTGGAACAGCAGGAGGCAGGGCCATTCCGCGTGCGCGCTTATCGCCGGGCGGCGGATACCGTCGCCGGCTTGGCGACGCCGGTCGCATCCGTGATGGCCAAGGGGGGGCGCGCCGGATTGGAAGCTTTGCCGACCATCGGGCGCGGGATCGCGGCGGCGATTGCCGAGATGGTCGTCACCGGCGGATGGAGCCAGCTTGACCGATTGCGTGGCGATACCGATCCGGCGAGCCTGTTCACCACCCTTCCCGGCATCGGCGCAAAGCTTGCCGCGCGGATATGTGAAGGGTTGCACATCGACGACCTCGCGACGCTGGAAATGGCGGCCTACGACGGTCGCCTTGCCGGGCTGCCCGGTTTTGGGGAGCGGCGGTTGCGGATGGTCCGGGATGGATTAGCCCAAAGGCTGGGACGGCAAGTACGGTTGGGGCGGGGCGGCCGGTCCGTTCCCGAGGTGCGACAGCCACGGCCCGACGTTGCGACCTTGCTCGACGTCGACCGCGAATACCGCGCACGGGCGGAAGATGGCACTTTGCCGAAGATCGCGCCGCGACGGTTCAATCCGGAAAAGGTGGCTTGGCTGCCGATCCTGCACACTACCCGCGACGGCTGGCACTTCACCGCGCTTTATTCCAATACGCAACGGGCGCACGCGCTGGGCAGGAACCGTGATTGGGTCGTCATTTTCTACCATACCGACGACCTGCCAGAGGATCAGTGCACGGTCGTAACCGAACGTCGCGGCACCCATGCCGCGCAACGTGTCGTGCGCGGGCGGGAAGCTGAAGTGACAGGCGACAGCGGCGGTTTGGCATAGACCAGAACCGGCGTTCAATCGCGGCGGTAGCGGGCGGTCACCATCGCACTGGCAAGCTCGTGCCGCGTGGCGTTCCGTTCGACTTGCGCCACCGTTGGCGATCGGCCCGCCGGAAGCTTCGCCACGTCAAGCGCGAGCAACCTGAAGCGATAGGTATGCGCGCCATGGCCGCGCGGCGGGCATGGGCCGCGATAGCCGACCGTACCGAAATCGTTGTTTGCCTGTGAAAATCCGGCCGCAGTGGCGTTCCCCGCGCCTTCGCCCAGCCGGCGCACCGAAGCGCCGATGTCAAAGGCCGCCCAGTGAGCAAATGTCCGGCCCGGCGCATCGGGGTCGTCGACGATCACGACGAAGCTTTGCGTGCCGGCTGGCGGATCGGTCCACGCCAGGGCTGGCGAGAAATCGTCGCCATCGCACGTAAACTTGCGCGGTATCATGCCGTCGGGCGGCAAGTCGGGAAGGGAGATCAACATGCTATCAGCCTTGTCTGCGTCGCCGCAGCCGCCCGAAATGCCGAGCAGCATCGCGGCGATCGCCAAAGTCCACAATCGCCGGAACATCAGATGTCGCAGGACAAGTCGAACGCGCTCAACCCCTCCTGCAACAGGTCGGCCAAGATCGGCAGGCCCATCAGGTATTCCGCCGTTCGGTCGTTATGCGCCGCGGCGGCCTGCGCGCGAAGATCGTCCCATTCTGAAAGCTCGCTGTCGCCTCGGCCCAGCCATGCCAGCGCGACGAGATCGATCTGTTCGTCCTCGTCCAGTTCGTCGATGAAAACCCTTAGTTCCGCTTCGTAGGAATCGTTGGGCAAATCGGTGAAGACGATATTTTCGTCATCGTCGTCGGGCAGGGGTTCGGTGTCGTCGATGTCTTCCTTCACGTCGAAATCGCGCGCCAGCGCGACGACGAAACAGACCTTGTCGGCAGAGATCGACAATTCGGGTTTTTCGCTCAGGACGTCGCTCATGGGGCACCGTTCCTCCGTTCACGGGTTCGCCAGTCCTGCGTAACGCCGGCGCCGGAACGTCCCCATCCGCAATCAACCGGAGAGAGGCGCATGCCCTTGGCCCCAGTCTCCGCACCCCCAGTCTCCTCATCCCTCGGGTCCCCATCCGTAGGTTTCCCGATGGCGGGCGATTCGAAGCGACTTAGGGTTTGGGCTCGGAACCGTTTCGAAAAACTGCCGGATAAGGATGCCTCGCGATGAAGAACGTCTTGCTGCTGGTCCACGACGACGATGGGCAGGAAGCCCGCTATCAGGCCGCGCTCGATGTCGTACGTGCAGTCGGCGGCCATCTCGAATGCCTCGATGTCGCGATCATGCCCGAATATATCGGCGATTATTTCAGCGGTGCCGGCGGCGCGAGCCTTCTGGCCGACGAGCGGGAGGCGGAAACCGCCAATCGCAAGCGGCTTGAAGAGCGTCTCGCCCGCGAAGGCGTGTCGTGGAGCTGGACTGATGTGCTGGACGATCCGGCACGCGCGATCGAACAGGCCGCCGACCTTGCCGATCTCATCGTGCTGTCCAGCGCCGCGCTGGAAGAGCGGGAGGACCTGCGCAACCTTGCGGGTAAGGCCGCGTGCGAGACCGGGCACCTCGTGCTTGCTGTGCCGCCAAAGGCGCGGGGGCTCGCGCTGGCCGATACGGCGCTGATCGCATGGAACGGATCGCACGAGGCCGAAACCGCCCTTCGCGCGGCGGTCCCGCTGCTTGCGCTCGCCACCGAAACGATCCTGTTCGATATCGATGACAAGGGCACGCATTCGGCCAACTCCGCCGCAAGCTATCTATCGCGCCACGGCATTCATCCGGTGGTGGAAATGGTGCGCGGCAAGCGGGACGACGCGATTTATTCGCTGATCCTCGAACGGGCCCGTGCGGCAAACGCCGGATACATCGTGATGGGCGCGTTCCACCATTCGCGTGCGGCGGAATACGTTTTCGGCGGGGTGACCCGCTCGATGTTGCAGGAAAGCGAATTCCCGCTGCTGATCGCGCACTGACGCGGGGTTCGAACCGCCTCACGCGCCGGGCGACAGGACCTTTGCCAACATGTCGTCGGTCTCCGGACCAGACCAGTCGTGATCGCCGATCATGCGCCACACCTCCTTGCCGTCGGCGTCGTATAGCACCGTCGTCGGCAATACGCCGCTTTCCAAGGCGAATGTCAGGTCGTTATCCGGATCCAGCCAGGGTTGCAGCTTGGCAAAACCCTTTGCCGCGAACCACGGTTCCACGACCGCAGCGCCCTTCAGGTCCTGCGACACGGTCAGCACCTGCAGCTTCCCGTCGTGTTTCACGGCCAGTGCGTCGAGCATCGGCATTTCGAGCACGCACGGGCCGCACCACGTCGCCCAAAGGTTTACAAGCAGTGGCTTGCCCTTGAACGAGGACAGGCTTTTTTCCGTCCCGTCGGGCAGGGCAATGGCAACATCGGGGATCGTGTTGCCGGCGTGCGACGTGTCGAACGTGCCGGTTGCCGGACCCGAAGGTTCGCCTTGCGCAGCAGGGGCCGACGCTTCCGGTTGCGCAGGAGACTCGCTTTGCCTATCGCACGCGGCGATTGCCGGGACGGCGCAGATCAGCGCAATGGCGGCAAGACGCAAGGATGGACGCGATTCGATGACGGGCAACTCGGCCTCCAAAACTGATGCTGGCGGTACTCATGGTGGCGAACAGGCGAACCAGATGTGGGGCGGACGCTTCGCTCAGGGCCCGTCCGCGATCATGCGCGAGATAAACGCCTCGATTCCTTTCGACAAGGCCATGTGGCGACAGGACATCGCGGCCAGCAAGGCACACGTCGCGATGCTGGGCGCGCAGGGGATCGTATCGACCGAAGACGCGGCCACGATTTCGGGCGGGCTCGATCAGGTCGCCGCCGAGTATGAAGCGAACGGGGTGCCCGAAAACTGGGATCTCGAAGACATCCACATGGTGACCGAAGACCGGCTGACCCAGTTGATCGGCGCCGTGGCGGGCCGGCTGCACACCGCGCGCAGCCGCAATGACCAGGTGGCGACCGATTTCCGGCTGTGGGTCCGTGACGCTATGGATCAGGCGGACGCCGGCCTGCTTGCCCTGCAACGCGCGCTGGTCACGCGCGCAGGAGAGAATGTCGACAGCATCATGCCGGGTTTTACCCACCTTCAAACCGCGCAGCCGGTGACGCTGGGCCATCACCTGATGGCCTATTACGAGATGTTTCGCCGCGACCGTTCGCGTTTTGCCGATGCGCGGGTGCGCATGAACGAGAGCCCGCTGGGCAGCGCAGCGCTGGCCGGAACCGGATTTCCGCTGGACCGCGACAGCACGGCGCGCGCGCTGGGCTTTGCCAAGCCGACGGACAACAGCCTCGACGGCGTGTCGGATCGTGACTTCGCGCTCGATTACCTTCAGGCGGCGGCGCAATGTTCGCTGCACCTGTCGCGTCTGGCCGAAGAAATGATCATCTGGGCCAGCCAGCCCTTCGGCTTCATCCGGATGCCCGACGCGCTGTCGACCGGCAGTTCCATCATGCCGCAGAAAAAGAACCCCGACGCCGCCGAACTGGTGCGCGGCCACGCGGGCCGGATCGTCGGCTGCCTCACAGCGCTGATGGTCACGATGAAGGGGCTGCCGCTCGCTTATTCGAAGGACATGCAGGACGACAAGCCGCCGGTGTTCGAAGCCGCATCGCTGCTGGCGCTGTCCATCGCGGCGATGACCGGCATGGTGGCCGAAGCCACGTTTCGCACCGATCGCATGCGTCAGGCGGCGGAACTGGGCTACGCCACCGCGACCGATCTTGCCGACTGGCTGGTGCGTCAGGCGGACATTCCGTTCCGCGAAGCGCATCACATCACCGGCGCGGCGGTCAAGCTTGCCGAAAGCAAAGGCGTGGCACTGGACCAGCTTTCGATGGAAGACCTCAAGGCCATCGACGCGCGGATCGATGAACGGGTGTACGATGCCCTGTCGGTCGAAGCGTCGGTCGCGGCACGGTGCAGCCATGGCGGCACGGCACCGTCCGAAGTGGTCAAGCGCGTGGCCGACGCAAGGCAGGTTCTGAAGATGGAGCAGGGCGCATGAAGCATGGAATTGGCTTTGCCGGATTGGCGTTTGCGCTGACATTGACGCTGGGCGCGTGCGCACAACAGACCGATCTTGAGCCCAAGCCCGGCGCATCGTTGCCGCCCACCCCGTTCGGCGCGGACCATCAGCCCGATGCCAATGACTTGCTCGAACGGGCAACTCAGGCCGCGCCCGAACGCAATGTCGAATTGCGCACCCGTTCCGAAGAGCGCGAAGCCGATCCGTTCGACCTGCCGCCCGAAGGATAAGCCCGCGTGGACCATTTCCAGTACCATGAAGGCGTGCTCCATGCCGAAAACGTGCCGCTGCCGGTGATCGCCGACGCGGTGGGAACGCCCGTTTACGTTTATTCCGAAGCGACCTTGCGCCGTCATGCCCGCGTCTTTCGCGAAGCGCTGACGCCTGCCGGCAGCACCCATTTCGCCTTTGCGGTGAAATCCAACCCCAACCTTGCCGTCCTGCGCGTGCTGCGCGACGAAGGGTTCGGCGCCGACGTCGTGTCCATCGGCGAAGCGCGCCGCGCGCTGGCCGCGGGCATACCGGCGGCGGACATCGTGTTTTCAGGCGTGGGCAAGACCGATGCCGAAATGGCCGAAGCGGTTGAGGCCGGGATCGGGCAATTCAACCTCGAAAGCGAGGAAGAGGGCATCGAGCTCGCGCGGATCGCGGCGGAACGCGGACTGACCGCCACCGCCGCGCTCAGGGTCAATCCCGATGTCGATGCCGGCACGCACGACAAGATCAGCACGGGCAAGGCGGACAACAAGTTCGGCGTGCCCTTTTTCGCGGCCAAGGACATCTTTTCGCGGCTGGCGGGCCTGCCGGGCCTGAACTTGCGCGGGCTTGCCGTGCATATCGGCAGCCAGATCACCAACCTAGACCCCAGCCGCGCCGCCTTTGCCAAGATGGGCGGCTTGATGGCGGACCTGCGGCGCGATGGCTTCGTCATCACGCACATGGATCTGGGCGGGGGACTGGGCGTGCCTTATCGCGAGGGCGAAATGCTGCCGACCCCTGCCGAATATGGCGCGATGGTGGCTGACGTAACCCGCGATTGGCGAGTGACGCTGATGTTCGAACCGGGCCGCGTCATCACCGGCAATTCGGGCGTATTGGTCAGTCAGGTCGTGCGGGTAAAGCGCGGGGCGAACCATCCGTTCATCGTTGTCGATGCGGCGATGAACGATCTGGCGCGCCCGGCCATGTACGATGCCTGGCACGATGTCGTCGCCGTCGCGCCAACGGGATCGCGGACCACGGCCAACGTCGTCGGCCCGATCTGCGAAAGTTCGGATACTTTCGCCAAAAATCGCGAGATGGACGCGGTCCAGACCGGCGATCTCGTCGCTTTCCGCACAGCCGGGGCCTATGGCGCGACGATGGCCAATACCTACAACTCGCGGCCCTTGGTGCCCGAAGTGCTGGTGAGCGGCGACCGCTATGCCGTGGTTGCCAATCGCATCGATCCGGCCACGATCCTGGCCGCCGAACAAGTGCCCGACTGGTTGAAATAGGATGCAGTCGCTCCCGCTCTTTTTCCGCCTGACGGGCCGCAAGGTCGTGGTGCTGGGCGAGGGCGAGGCGGCGGACGCGAAACGGCGGCTGGTCGAACGGGCCGGCGGCGAATGCGTCGGTGAGCCGGAGGCGCACCACGCGGTGCTAGGCTTCGTCGCGATGGAGGACGAGAAACAGGCAGAGGCCGCGGCCATCCGGCTGCGGTGCAAGGGGTTGCTGGTCAACGTCACCGACCGGCCCGCCCTGTGCGACTTCACCGTGCCGTCGATCGTCGATCGCGATCCCGTGCTGATCGCGGTGGGAACGGGCGGCGCGTCGGCAGGGCTTGCCAAAATCCTGCGCCTGCGGCTTGAGCGCATCCTGCCACAGCGGCTCGGTGCTTTGGCGAGCGCGCTTGGCGAGAGCCGCGCCGGAATGAAGGCGCGCTGGCCTGGATCGGCGGAACGTCGCCGCGCGCTCGACGCCGCGCTGGACGAGGGCGGGGCGCTCGACATCTTTGCGCAGCGCGGGGACGATGCGGTGGAGCGCTGGCTGGCGGGCGATGGCGACAGCGCGCCGCAGGGCATTCACGAAATCAGCTTGCGATCCCGCGATCCCGACGATCTCACCCTGCGCGAAGCAAGGCTGCTGGGCAGTGCCGATGTCGTGGCGCACGATGCCGATGTGCCCGAAGCGATTCTTATTCGCGCACGGGCCGATGCGATTCGGATGCCGGCGGAAGACACATTGCGCGGACTAGAGGGTGCGGGGCTTGTCGTCGTCTTGCGGATGCCAGCCTGACTCCCGACAGTATTTTTCGAACCGGGATCAATCATCGCCTCGCAATAACCAAGCTTTAATGATTCGGAGGTACTAACAGGGATTGTTAAGGCCCCTTTTTCAGTACGGAGAATCATCATGTTGGTAGTAATGGCAGCAGCAGGCGTAGTCGTAAGCTTTGGCGCATCGATCATGGCGACGAAGATGATCGTCAAGCAGGACGCGATCAACGAAGCGGCCAAGGCCTGATCCAGTTCGAGCGGCCCCTCCGCCCCGTTTGTGGGCGGAGCGGGCGGCTCTATCCGACCAACTCAATCCAGCGCGTCGCGCACCATCGCGTCCAGCGCACATTGCAGGATGATGGCCGCCGCGTGGCTGTCGATCCGTTCGGCCCTTTTGGCGCGGCTCATGTCCTGATCGATCATCGCGCGCTCTGCGCCCATCGTCGACAACCGCTCATCCCATAACAGGATCGGCAGCGCAAAGTTGTCCTCCAGGTTCCGCGCCAATGCTCGCGTTGCTTGCGCCCTTGGTCCTTCTGTTCCGTCCATATTGCGCGGCAGGCCCAGCACGAAACCCTTGATCGAACGCTGTTTCGCCAGCTCCGCCAGAGCCGTGCGCAGCGCCGCGTATTTCCCGCGCGGGATCGTCTTTCCCGCCGTTGCAAAGCGCCAGCCCGCATCGCAAGTCGCGATACCCACCGTCTTGGTCCCGGGGTCCAGTCCCAGCAGCACGCCGCCGTCGGGCAGGGCGGCGGCAAAAGCGTGCGCGTTGTCGGTTATCACCGGGCGCTGGCGGCAGGGGACGGCGCAGGGGTTGCGGCCATGGCCGGGCTCGCGCTGGCCCTGGTCATGATCGGGCTGGCCGAAGGGACCGGGCTTTCCGAAGGGACTGGGCTGGCTGAAGGGATCGGGCTGGGCGCAGCAGGTGCAGGCACCGCCTGACCGCTGGGCAGGCCGTGTGATTCGAGCCAGGCGTTTTCGCGGCGGGCGAAATCCTGCCTGATGTTCATCCAGAACAGCGGGATATCGTAAACGTGGTAATTGTTGCCCGGCAGGACCGCGTTGCCCATGATCGGCGGGTTGCCGACCAGCAGCAGGTGGTCTTCGGAGCATCGTGCGGGAACGGCGCCCACGACGATCTTGCCGTTCGTGATGTCGCCATTGGGGACCAGCGTCCCGGTGTTGGCGCTGGCCGGTGCCTCGCCGTCGATCGTGCCGGTGATCGGGTTGGTGCAAAGCGTGTCGGTCTTCGCCAGCGGCTTCCCGTCGAGCGTCACGCCCTCGTCATAGGCGGCGAACAGCAGCGATGCGTCAGCCGGTTCGGCATAGCTTTGCCAGCTCATCACGCAGCCCGCCTGATTGGCGGTGGCGCAGGCGGGAAGCCCCATGGCCGGCAGGTCACGCTCCATCGATATCGGCCAGCCGGCGACATATGCGGCGATCACCTTGTCGGCGAGCGGGGTGCCGGCGACCTTTTCGGCGAGCAGCCGCTTGAGATGCAGCGCACCCTGGCTGTGCGCGGCCAGCACTATGGGCTGGTCCTTGCCGATGCTGGCGGCGAAATAGTCGAACGCCTTTGCCACGTCGGCATAGGCCAGATCGATGGCGCGGGCCTTGTTCTCGCCCTTTGTCAGGAATGCGCCGACGGCCGCCTGGCGATAACGCGGGGCCCAGATGTCGATGGATCGGTTGAACGGGCTGGCCAGCCCGCGCACAAACATTTCCGCCCCCGAACGCGCGTTCACATCGTCAAGCGGCGCGTTCCAATTGTCGCGCGACAAGTAGCTGGTCGGGTGGATGAAGAAGACAGCCGCCTTGGACGGCATTTCATTACCGGGCGCCATCTGCGGCCGCCATTTGGCAGGGTCCGACGCGCCCATGCCCGGACGGCTGATCCACATCGCCGAATCTTCGTACGCATTGCCTGCCAGCGGGTCTTGCGCGACGAATTCGCCCTTGGGCGTGAACGCCAGTTCGGTCAGTTCCTTGGACCAGATGGTGAGCACGATGCCCCCGGCAATCACCAGAACCACACAGAACGCGACGAAGTAGAGAAATTTGCGGACCATCAGGTTGCGGGCTCCGGAACGGGGGAAGGGTCGGGCGTCTGGCGCCCTGCCGGTCCGCCTCCCGCTGTTTGGGGGCTTTCCCCTTCGAGCTCGTGTTCGGCCGTTTCGCTGCGGTGTTCGAGCATAACCTTGATCATCGCCACCAGCGGATCGGCGAGTGCCAGTCCGATAATGCCGAACAGGATGCCGAATATGAGCTGCATGCCCAGCACCAGAGCGGGGGCCAGATCGACGGTCTTTTTTGCGATCAACGGCACGACGATGTACCCGTCGAACGTCTGCACGACGAGATATACTCCCACACAGTAAAGCGCCATGTCGGTGCCACCCGAAAATCCGACAAGTACCATCAACAGCCCGGCAACCAGCGCGCCCAGATTGGGGATAAAGGCAAGCAGCCCGGTCAAGAGGCCAAGAAGTGCCGCCATCGGCACACCGTAAAGCGCCAGCGCGGCCCAGGTGATGACCCCTTCGAACACCATGCCGACCAGCCGTCCGAACATCAGCCGACGCAGGGCGAAGGCCATCTTGTCCGCCAGTTCCAGGAAGCTGTCACGGCTCGAATCGGGGAGCATCCAAGCGACGCCGCGTTCGTAAAGGCGTGGTTCCAATGCGATGTAGATGCCGATGATGAGGATCAGGAACAGGGTGGTAAACCCGCCGATGATCCCGCCGACCGCGCGCGTAAGCTGCCCTACGCCGCCAGCCGATTGCTGGACCAGGCCTGAAATGCTTTCGCTGTTGATCGCGAAACCCTGCTGGTTGAGCCAGGCGATGGCGCGCAGGACTTGCTCCTCGATCAGCGCGGGAAATTTTGCCGCCTGGTCCGCGATCTGCGTGCCGGCGAAGATCACGACCCACGCGACGAAGGCAAGACCGAGTAGAAGGACGATGCCGATGCGGATGCCGCGTCCGACAGGCATGATGCGGCCAAGCAGGCGCGCTCCGCCGTCAATGATCGCGGCAAAAACCATGCCGCCGAAAATGACAAGCAACGCCTGCGACAAGTAGATCGCAAGACCCACCAGAACCACGACCAGCGCCCAAACGGCCGCCCTGTGCGCTTCGAACCGAAGCCGAGGATCGGCTATCGTGGTCGGGCTCTGCGATTGCGGCTGCGCGCTGTCGACATCCATCAGGCTTGTTCCCCCATGTGCGAAACGGTCTCTTGCGCAACCGAAGGGGCCTGTTCGCGGATTACCGGACGCAGACTGCGCCAGGCGCGGCCCGTTCGCAAGGCGTCCCACCACGACAACGGGTTCCAACCTTCGGTTCCATCGAGAGAAAATGTGATGAACTCGGCCCGACCTCCGATATTCGCGAGCGGCACCGGACCGTTCAGACCCTTACCCTCTGTCATTTCGCGGCTGTCGGCGCTGTGGTCGCGATTGTCCCCCATGAGGAAGACATGATCCGCGGGAACCACGATTTCGGCCATGTCGTCGAGTGGCTGGTTTTCCATGTGGTCGATCACGACGTAGCTTGCCCCATTGGGCAGCGTTTCGCGCAGCATCGGCAGTTCGCAAACCTCGCGGCCCGAAGGCAGACGCTTGCGCAGATAAGGGAACGTATAGTCCTCGCACGGCGCGTTGGCATCGACCGGCAGATCGAGCGGCGGTTCCACCTGTTGCTGTACGACGACGCCGTTCAACACGATGCGACCGTCCTCAACCGCGATTCGATCACCGGGCAGGGCGACGACGCGCTTGATCCAGTCGTCGGTCGCATAGGGCGGGACGACAATGACGATGTCGCCATATTCGGGCGTGCCGGGCAGGACGCGGGTCTGGCTACGCGGCAGGATGTGAAAGCTCGCCGATACCCAGGACCAGCCATAGGGATACTTGCTGACGATCAGCCTGTCTCCGACCAGCAGGTTCGGCATCATTGAGATCGACGGTATGTAAAACGGCTTGGCGACAAGGCTGTGGAACGCGATCACCGCGAACAGCATGACCAGCAGGCCCATGATCTCCTGCAACCAAGAATGACCGTCGTCGCGTTCTTTCGTCAGGCTCTGCGGAGCTGGCGGGACGGTTTCCCGCTTTCGAAACAGCGACATCAGGAGAGGCTTTCTGGAATGACGGGGCTTTCAGGGATCACGGGACGCGCTTCGATCACGACAAAGGCCTGCGCCCAGGGATGATCGTCGGTCAGGGTCAGGTGAACGTGCGCCTTGTGCCCATCGGGCGTCATTTCGGCCAGCCGCAAGGCCGCGCCGCCAGTCAGGGCAAGCGTCGGCGCGCCCGACGGTGCGTTGACGACGCCGATGTCCTTCATGAACACGCCGCGCTTGAACCCGGTGCCGACCGCTTTCGAAAATGCCTCTTTGGCGGCGAATCGCTTGGCGAAGGTGCCGGCGCGGGTAAACGGCCTTCGCGCAGCCTTGCGGCGCTCGATTTCGGTAAATACGCGCAGTTCGAATCGCTCGCCGAACCGATCCAGCGAGTTCTGGATCCGGTCGATGTTGCAAAGGTCGGACCCCATGCCGATGATCACCGCGCTTCGTCCATCAATTCGCGCATGCGGCGCACCGCGCTTTCCAGCCCGACGAACACCGCTTCGCCGATCAGGTAATGCCCGATGTTCAGTTCGGCAATCTGCGGGATAGCGGCAATCGGCGTGACATTGTCGTAATTGAGGCCATGCCCGGCATGAGGCTCGATCCCGTTTTTCACGGCGAGCGCGGCCATGTCGGCGATTCGCTTCAGTTCGCGCGCCGTCTTGTCCCGATCGCCGTCGATGAATGCGTGGGCATATTCGCCGGTGTGAAATTCAACCACCGGCGCGCCAAGCCGCATGGCGGCCTCGATCTGACGCTCTTCCGCTTCGATGAACAGCGACACGCGGATGCCGGCATCGGCCAGACGCGCACAGATCGGAGCGAGGCGGTTGTGCTGACCTGCTGCGTCCAGCCCGCCTTCGGTGGTCCGCTCCTCTCGCTTTTCCGGCACGATGCACGCGGCGTGCGGGCTGTGGGCCAGCGCGATTTCGAGCATCTCGTCCGTCGCCGCCATTTCGAGGTTGAGCGGAAGGCCGGTCGCCGACTGAATGCGCGAAAGGTCGCCGTCGCGAATGTGGCGGCGGTCTTCGCGCAAGTGCGCGGTAATGCCGTCGCCGCCCACCGCCGCGACGATTTCGGCCGCGCGGACCGGATCGGGATGATCTCCGCCGCGCGCGTTGCGGATCGTGGCGACATGATCGATGTTGACGCCGAGGCGCAGCCTGTCGGGGCGCAAGTAATTGGGGCGCACGTTATGTGGGGGCGGCAATTCGCTCATCGCTCGTCGTCCTCAGGCCTTGCGGCTGCCCGGCTTCACCGCAGGGGTGGCAGCCAGTTCGGGAGGCAGTTCGTCGTCGGCATATGTCGGGAACGTCAACGACACGAGCGGTTCGAATGGCACGTCGAATTCGGCCTGACCGCCAGTCCGGTCGACAAGGCAGGCGAGAGCGACGACCTTGCCGCCCTCGGCTTCAACGGCCTTGATCGCTTCGCGGCTGGAAAGCCCCGTGGTGACGACATCCTCGACCAGCAGGATCCGTTCGCCCGGCTCGATCGAAAAGCCCCGGCGCAATTCGAACGTGCCGGTGGGGCGTTCCACGAACACCGCATCGACGTTGAGCGCGCGGCCCATTTCATGCCCGATGATCAGACCGCCCATTGCGGGCGACACGACTTTGTCGATCTTGGCGCGCAGGTCGCGCGGCAGTTTTGCGGCAAGCGCTACGGCAAGCCTGCCGGCACGGTCGGGGTTCATCAGAACGCGAGCGCACTGCAGGTAATGCGCGCTGTGACGGCCGGACGAGAGCAGGAAATGCCCTTCGAGAAGGGCGCCGGCAGCTCGGAATTCGGAGAGGACGTCTTCGTCGGTCATGCTTGGCAATCGTCTTTCTGGCATCGTTCGAGCGACCCGTTAGAGGGCCGGAACGGCGGTGGGCAGGCCACGCAGCGACAGGGTGAGCCAATGGTACGATGGACGGTACGCTGCGCCGCAGTGCAAAAATATCCCCTAGAGGTGCTTGAGACGTGCCGCAAGCGCGCGTATAGGCCCCCTCGCAAGCGGACCTTCAGGGGGTGCGTGCGACGACGATCCGGGGACGTTCCGGGGACAATCTGGTACCCGACCTGCAGTTGCAGCGGGGTCCGATTGTTTTGAAAATACGCAAGGAAGGCGACAGACTGGTGATGGGAATCCGCCGTACTGTTCAGTTTATCGCAGGGGCCGCGACTTCGCTGGCCATCCTGCCTCAGGTGGCCATGGCTGCCGTTGCAACCGCCGACGCACCCGTCGCGGTAGCGACTGCTGCGGCTGCAGAGGTGGCGACCGGCGGCTATGTTCCGATGAAACCGACGCCGGGCAAAGGCATGCCGGAGGACGGCGCGATCTGGTTCCAGGACCAGTACTCGCCGATCGGCGACTATGGTTCTTGGATGCACGATGCGATCCTGATGCCGCTTATCACGGTCATCACGCTGTTCGTCCTGCTGCTGATGCTTTGGGTCATGGTGCGTTATCGCAAGAGCCGTAACCCGGTCGCTTCGAAAACCAGCCACAATACCCTGATCGAAGTGATCTGGACCGGTTTGCCGGTGCTCATTCTGCTCGGCATCGCGGTGCCGTCGATCGACCTTCTTGCGACTCAATACGAATCGCCGCCCAAGAATGCGGTGACGGTCAAGGTAAACGGCTACCAGTGGTACTGGGGCTACGAATATCCCGACAACGGCGGGTTCGAGGTCATTTCGAACATGCTGCCGGAGGCAGAGGCGATCGCCAACGGCGAGCCTTCGCAACTGGCGGTGGACAATCGCATGGTCGTTCCCGTCGGCGTGCCGATCCGGATCCAGACGATGGGCATGGACGTGATCCACTCGTTCGCGGTGCCTTCGCTCTGGTTCAAGCTGGATGCCGTTCCAGGTCGCCTGAACGAAAAGACGATGTTCATCAAGGAACCGGGTGTCTACTACGGCCAGTGTTCGGAACTTTGCGGCGCACGCCATGGCTACATGCCGATTGCGGTCGAAGCTTTGCCGATGGCCCAGTACGAAGCCTGGGTGCTCGAACAGGGTGGCGAACTTCCGTCGAGCAAGCAGGCGCCAGCAAAAGCGGCGCCGGCTGCAGCTACTCCTGCCGCAGCAGCGGTAGCCGCGCCTTCCGACAAGACCGCACCCGAGGCTGAAAAGCCTGCCGCCGCCGACAGCACGACGGCCTGAGCCAAGAAATTCCGCATAGGGCAAGACCATGGCAACTACCGCAACTCCCGAAACCCTGCCGGTTCACGACGACGCGCACGATCTGCATAGCCATGCCGATCACAAGCCGCCGTTCTTCCAGCGCTGGTTCATGTCGACGAACCACAAGGATATCGGCACGCTTTACCTGATCTTCGCGATCTTCGCCGGTGTCATCGGCGGCGCGGTGTCAGGCATCATGCGCGCCGAACTCGCCGCACCCGGGATCCAGTATCTCAGCTGGTGGACAAGCTTCCTTGGTGGCAACGGGGCGAATTTCGACGAAACGCTGCACCTGTGGAACGTCCTGATCTCGGCGCACGGCCTGATCATGGTCTTCTTCATGGTCATGCCCGCGGTCATCGGCGGTTTCGGCAACTGGTTCGTTCCGCTCATGATCGGCGCGCCCGACATGGCGTTCCCGCGGATGAACAACATCTCGTTCTGGCTGACTTTCTTTGCCTTCATCTCGCTCATGACCTCGGCGTTCATGCCGGGCGGCACGGGCATGGGCGCAGGCACCGGCTGGACCGTTTATGCTCCGCTGTCGACTTCGGGCTCACCCGGGCCGGCGGTCGACTTTGCGATCTTCTCGTTGCACCTTGCAGGTGCCGCCTCGATCATGGGCGCGATCAACTTCATCACCACCATCTTCAACATGCGCGCGCCGGGTATGACCCTGCACAAGATGCCGCTGTTCGTGTGGTCGGTGCTGGTCACTGCGTTCCTGCTGTTGCTCGCCCTTCCTGTGCTGGCCGCCGCGATTACGATGCTCCTGACCGATCGCAACTTCGGCACGACGTTCTTCGATCCTGCCGGTGGTGGCGACCCGATCCTTTACCAGCATCTGTTCTGGTTTTTCGGTCACCCCGAAGTTTACATCATGATCCTGCCGGGCTTCGGCATCGTGTCTCAGATCGTGTCGACCTTCAGCAAGAAGCCCGTTTTCGGCTATCTCGGCATGGCTTATGCCATGGTCGCGATCGGCGTCGTCGGCTTCATCGTGTGGGCTCACCACATGTACACGGTCGGGCTGTCGGTTAACGAAAAGATGTACTTCACGGCCGCCACGATGGTCATCGCGGTCCCGACCGGCATCAAGATCTTCTCGTGGATCGCGACGATGTGGGGCGGTAGCCTCGAATTCAAGTCGCCGATGTGGTGGGCGCTGGGCTTCATCTTCCTGTTCACCGTGGGCGGCGTCACCGGCGTCGTGCTGGCCAACGGCGGCATCGACGACAACCTTCACGATACGTACTACGTGGTGGCGCACTTCCACTACGTCTTGTCGCTGGGTGCGGTCACCGCGCTGTTTGCCGGCTGGTGGTACTGGTTCCCGAAGATGTTCGGCAAAATGCACAGCGAATTCCTCGCCAAGCTGCAGTTTGTGTTCTTCTTCGTGGGCGTGAACACGCTGTTCTTCCCGATGCACTTCCTGGGCATGCAGGGAATGCCGCGCCGCTACCCTGACTACACTCCGGCGTTCGAGCTGTGGAACAAGGTTGCGACCGATGGCTACATGATCATGTCGGTCTCGATGCTGATCTTCTTCGTTAACGTCATCTACTCGCTGGTCGCGGGCAAGAAGGCTGCTCCCAACTACTGGGGCGAAGGTGCCACGACGCTGGAATGGACGCTGTCCAGCCCTCCGCCGTTCCACCAGTTCGAAACCCTGCCTGTCATCGACGACAAGGCCGCTCACTAAGCGCGCCGGGCATCAGACGCACAAAGACGAACGCCCCGGGACCATTCCCGGGGCGTTCTGCTTGAAGCGATGTTCCGCATTTCGCGGCTTCGCAATTCGGCCCTTCAAACGCGGGGCCGCATGGTTCATAGGACGCCGATGATCACCGCCGATCATTCCGTTGCACTGCCGACCGAATGGCGCGACTTTCTCGCGCTGACGAAGCCGCGCGTGATGTCGCTGGTGGTTTTCACCGGCCTGTGCGGGCTGTTGGCGGCACCGGGCCACATCAATCCCGTGATCGGATTCGCCGTGATCTTGTGCATTGCTGTCGGCGCAGGCGGGGCCGCTGCGCTTAACCAGTGGTACGAATCCGAAATCGATGCAGGGATGAAGCGCACCGCGCAGCGCCCGATTCCCGCGGGTCGCATCAACCGGACCAACGCGCGCGACTTCGGCATCGCCCTTTCGGCTGGGTCGGTCATGATCATGGGGTTGGCGGCTGGCTGGCTCAGCGCGGCGCTGCTGGCGATCTCGATTGTGTACTACGCGGTCGTCTACACGATCTGGCTCAAACCGCGCACGCCGCAAAACATCGTCGTCGGCGGCGGGGCAGGGGCGTTTCCGCCATTGATCGGCTGGATCGCGGTCACGCAGGAAGTGACCTTGATGCCCATCGTGCTGTTCGCGATCATCTTCATGTGGACCCCGCCGCACTTCTGGGCGCTCGCACTGTTCGTTAAGACGGATTACGCCGCCGTCGGCATCCCGATGATGCCGGTCGTCGCCGGCGAAACCTCCACGCGCCGCCAGATCCTGATCTACGCAATCCTGCTGACCCCGGTGGCGCTGGCGCCCTGGTTCCTCGGCGGAGCCGGCGTGATCTACGGCATCAGCGCGATCGCGCTTTCGCTGGCCTTCGTCGGCTTTTCGCTGCCCGTCGGCTTGCGAACCAGCGCGGTTGACGATGCGATGAAGCCTGAAAAGCGGCTGTTCGCTTTTTCGATACTCTATCTTTTTGCCCTGTTCGGCGTGCTCGTCGTCGACAGGTTCGCCGCTAACGCAGGATGGATCGCATGACGCCCGAAGAACAGGAAAAGCTGCAGGCCAGCCAGAGGTCGCGGAACAAGGCGCTGGGCCTCGTTCTGGTCGGCTTGGTGGTGCTGTTCTTCGCGCTGACCATCGTGCGCTTTCCCGACGCGGAAACGCGGGCCGCCGCCGCCGCGGAGCAGGCGAAATGACCTCCGCCAATTTCGCTACGCCCTCTGACAGCAACACGCCCAAGAGCAATGCAAAAGTAGGACTTTCCGCACTGGGCATCGCTCTTGCCATGTTGGGGCTGGGGTACGCCTCGGTCCCGCTCTATCGCATGTTCTGTCAGGTAACCGGGCTCAACGGCACGACGCAGCGGGTCGACGCAGCGCAGGCCAATGCCGTCGCCATCACCGACAAACAGATGTCGATTCGCTTCGATGCCAATACAGCGCCGGGCCTTGCCTGGGATTTCCGGCCCGAACGCGCGACAGAGACGGTGACGATCGGCGCGCGCGACATGGCGACGTTCCTCGCGAAGAACAATTCGAACCGCCCGATTACCGGGACCGCCACGTTCAACGTGACGCCGGTGCAGGCAGGCATATATTTTACCAAGGTCCAATGTTTCTGTTTCACCGAACAGACGCTGCAGCCCGGCGAAGAAGTGCGTATGCCCGTGTTGTTCTACGTCGACCCGGCGATCATCGACGATCCCGACACCGCCGACATCGAACAGATCACATTGAGCTACACATTTTACGAAAGCACGAAGGGCTAAGGGTGTTTCGGGCAATTTGGGCGTAAAACCCGCTCAAAGGCTCTGGACCGCCCGCGCAGGCGGGGTTAAAGGCCGCGCTCAACCATCCGGGCGAAGCCATGCCTTCGCTGTGCACCAAGGCTGAATTTTCAGGGGAAGACACGAAATGGCCGGCACCAAGAACCACGACTATCATATCCTGCCGACGGATCCCTGGCCGTTCATCCTCTCGTTCAGCGCGCTGGTGATGACCTCGGGTCTTGCGCTGTTCATGCATGAATATCGCTTTGGCGAATATCTGCTGATCGCGGGCCTGCTTGGCGTGCTGATCGCGATGTACAACTGGTTCGGCAACATAGTGAAGGAAGCGCACGAAGGTTCGCACACCCCGGTGGTGCAACTTCACCAGCGTTACGGCATGATCCTGTTCATCGCTTCGGAAGTGATGTTCTTCGTCGGCTGGTTCTGGGCGTTTTTCGACTTTTCGCTGTTCCCGTCGGCCCTGACCGACGTGGTCGGGGGTCAGTGGCCGCCCAAGGCGATTGAAGCGGTGATGGACCCTTGGGACCTGCCGCTTCTCAACACGCTGATCCTGCTTTGCTCGGGCACGACCGTCACCTGGGCGCACCACTCGCTGATCCATGGCGACCGTGACGGCCTGAAAAAGGGCCTGTGGGCGACCATTATCCTGGGCCTGATCTTCAGCGCGATCCAGGCCTACGAATATGCCCACGCGCCTTTCGTGTTCGGTCAGAACACGTACGGCTCGGTGTTCTACATGGCGACCGGTTTCCACGGCTTCCACGTCATCGTTGGCACGATCATGCTGATCGTCTGCCTCGTGCGCGCTTACAAGGGCCACTTCACGCCCAAGCAGCACTTCGGCTTCGAAGCGGCCGCCTGGTATTGGCACTTCGTCGACGTCGTGTGGCTGTTCCTCTTCGTCTCGGTATACATCTGGGGCGGTGCAGGCGCTCCGGTTCACTGATGAACAATTTGCACGACAGCGGGTTGCCGGATGAACCGCCGGTCCCCGCTGCGTCTTCGGTGATGAAATCCGCAGCGCTGGGCGAATGCCCGCGCTGCGGCGCTCGCACGATGTTTTCGGGCCTCGTCAACTTTGCCGACACATGCGGCAAGTGCGGGCTCGATTACGCGAGTTTCAATGTCGGCGACGGTCCCGCCGCGTTCCTGACGCTGGCCATCGGCACCGTGCTGGCGGTGGCCGCCATCGTCTTTGATCAGGCTTTCCACCCTCCGTTCTGGGTCCATGCAATAATCTGGGTGCCGTTGACGGCAATCATGGTCGTCTATGGCCTGCGTGTCGCCAAGGGTGCGCTGATGGTCGTCGAATTTCGGCGTGACGCACGCGAGGCGGGAAGCCGCGATGTCGAACCCGCCCGGCATGAGGCTGACGAAAGCGAATCGTGAGCAACATTCGCCAGTTCGGGCGCATCCCCGTCTTTGCGACCATCGTCGTGCTGGCCGCCGTCGCGACGATGATCGGTCTGGGCATCTGGCAGTTGGAACGGCTCCAGTGGAAGGAAGCGCTTCTCGACCGTTATGCTCAAGCGGCGCGGTCGACCGAACCCGTGGCCTTTCCGCTGGCGGATTCCGATCCGCACCGCTGGCTCTATCGCCGTAGCGCCCTCGACTGCCGTAACGTGCTGTCCACCGGCGCGGTAAGCGGTCGCAGCGCGGACGGACAGGCCGGATGGGCGCTGACGGCACGTTGCGCGGTCGATGGCGGCGAGGCCGAAGTGGTATTGGGCTGGACGCTCGATCCCGCCCCGCGCGAGTGGGCAGGCGACAAAGTTGCCGGTACGATCGCACCGCTCGGTGAGGGCGGTGTTCGCCTGATCGCCGATCCGCCGCTGGCCGGGCTTGCCGCGATGGGCGCGCCCAATCCCGCGGAAATTCCCAACAACCATTTGGCATATGCTTTCCAGTGGTTCTTCTTCGCGGCCACGGCGCTGGTAATCTATGGCCTCGCGCTAAAGCGGCGGCTTGCGCAGCGGGGCGAGCAGGGGTAGGCGCGCGGCCCATGGAATATGTTTCGACCAGGGGTAGCGCGCCAGCGCTCGATTTTCGTGGCGCCACGCTGGCCGGGTTGGCTAGTGACGGCGGGCTTTACGTGCCGCGCGCATGGCCGACGTTCGCCAAGGATAAAATCGCCGCGATGGCGGGTCTGCCCTATGCGCAACTCGCGGCGCGGGTCATGCAGCCGTTTGTCGGAAACTGCATCGCGCCCGAACGGCTGCTGGAACTGACGACGCAGGCCTATGGCACCTTTGCCCACAAGGCGGTTACCCCGTTGAAGCAATTCGACGAGACGCAGTGGCTGCTTGAATTGTTCCATGGGCCGACGCTGGCGTTCAAGGATGTCGCGCTCCAGTTGCTCGGCCTGTTGTTCGAGGAATTCCTGAAGGACAGCGAACAGCATCTGACGATCGTCGGCGCGACCAGCGGCGATACCGGTTCCGCCGCGATCGACGCGGTGGCGGGGCGGGCGAAGATCGATATCTTCATGCTGCACCCAAAGGGCCGGGTGTCCGAAGTGCAGCGTCGCCAGATGACCAGCATGATCGCGCCTAACGTCCACAACATCGCCATCTGCGACGCCAGTTTCGACGATGCGCAGGCGATGGTGAAGCGCATGTTCGGCGATACGGAGATGACTGGGCGGTTCCGGATAAGCGCGGTGAATTCGATCAACTGGGCGCGGCTGATGGCGCAGGTGGTGTATTATTTCGCCGCTGCGGTTCAGCTGGGCGCGCCCTATCGCAAAGTCGCGTTCAGTGTGCCGACCGGCAATTTCGGTGACGTCTTCGCCGGGTACGTCGCAGCAAAAATGGGGCTGCCGATCGAACGCCTTGTCGTGGCGACCAACATCAACGACATCCTGCACCGCGCGCTTTCCAGCGGCGATTATTCCGCCCACGGCGTCACGCCGACCGATGCCCCGTCGATGGACATTCAGGTTTCGTCGAACTTCGAGCGCTTGTTGTTCGATGCCGGCGGGCGCGACGGGATCGCCCTGGCAGACCAGATGCGCGGGTTCGAAACGACCCGGGCGATGCAGCTGACCAATGCGCAGCGTGACGGGGCGGCGGCGCTGTTCTCGTCCGAACGCGCCGATGCGGACCAGACCGCGGCGGCGATGCGATGGGCATGGGAAAATTGCGGCGAGGTGATCGATCCGCATACCGGCATCGGCCTGCACGCGGCACTGGCCACCAAGCTTCCCGCGGGCGTGCCGATGGTGACGCTGGCCACGGCGCATCCCGCGAAGTTTGGGCCGGCAGTGGAAAAGGCGATCGGCCAGACCCCTGCGCTGCCGCCGCGTATCGGCGACTTGCTTGAGCGTGAGGAACGTTACGAAGAACTGCCCGGCACATACGAAGCCGTGGCTGCCTTCGTTGCCGAGCGGGCCACCGCCAGCCCGTCATGACGGGGCCGCGCTGATGGCGGAACTGGTCGAAATCCCGACGCTCCTGACCGGAGAGGGCTGGGACGGTTATCGCCTGCTCGACAGCGGCGATGGCCGCAAGCTCGAATCGTATGGACCATATCGCTTCATTCGCCCCGAACCGCAGGCGATGTGGACGCCGCGCATCGCGCAGTGGGATGCTGACGGCGAATTCATCCCCGCCAGCGATGAAGATGGCGGCGGGCGCTGGCATTTCATCGGCAATGTCCCGCGCGACGGCTGGCCGCTCAGCTGGCGCGGGGTCAATTTCACCGCGCAGTGCACGCCGTTCCGGCATCTCGGCTTCTTTCCGGACATGGCCCCGGTGTGGGACTGGATGGACGCACAGCTTGATGGGTTGGACGATCCGCTCTGCCTAAACCTGTTCGGCTATACCGGCGTCGGTTCGCTCAGCCTTGCCCGCAGGGGCCGCGTCGCACATGTCGACGCGAGCAAGAAATCGGTGGCGCAGGCGCGCGAGAACGCGGCGCTGTCGGGCATGTCGGACGCGCCGATCCGGTGGCTGGTCGACGATGCGGTCAAATTCACGGCGCGCGAAGTGCGGCGCGAGCGACGGTATGACGGCATTATCCTTGACCCTCCGAAATTCGGGCGCGGCCCGACGGGAGAGGTGTGGCGGCTGGAGGATGCCTTGCCCGGCCTCGTCACCGATTGCCGCCAATTGCTCGACGCCGATTCGCGGTTTCTGTTCCTGACCGCCTATGCCGTGCGGATGAGCTCGCTCGCGCTTGCAGGCCTGCTCGCCGAAAAATTCGACGGGCTGCCCGGCCGGATCGAACATGGTGAGCTCGCCGTGCGCGAATCCGGCGATGGGTCCCGCATCCTCCCTACCGCGATCTTTGCGCGCTGGGTCAACGACGAGGGCCAGCAATGACCGACAGCCTGACGCTTGAGATCGACGATCTCGTCGTTGACGTTCTGACCGGAATCTATTCCGAAGAAACCGGTAAGCCGCAGCCGTTGCGGATATCCATCGCAGTCGATCTCGCGATGGTCGAACGGTTCGACCCCGACACGCCGCTTGGCGCCAGCAAGAACTACATGGACCTGAAATTCGCGGCCACTGACGCGCTGCCACCGGGCGTGCATTTCAAACTGATCGAAGCGGTCGGCGAACACATCTGCGAAACGCTGTTTCTACAGGATGAGCGCGTTCGCAAGGTCACCGTCAAGATCGTCAAGCTGGCTATTGCCGAAGCGGACGAGAAGATCGGCATGACGTTGGTGCGGAACCGCCGCTGATGACGGGGCGGGTCATTCAGGCGCAAATGCGCGGCGCAGAACCGCTTGCCGCCGCGGCCCGCTTTCACACAAAAATATTGCCGCAGATCGAAGCCGCGTTGGTTGATGGCGAATCGATCGTTGTCCGTTTCGATCATGCGGAGGGTAAACCGCACCGCTGGCGCAACGAAGCGATCGCCGCGCTGGCTCGCAAATATGCGCCGCTGCGGATAAATGCGGTTGCTCCAGCTGGAACTGAGCCGGACGAAACCGCGATTGCAGCGACGATCAGCTTCCTTGCGGGCAACGAAGGCATCACAGGGCAATTGCTCATTGCCGGATGATCTGTCATTTCGAACGTGATGGTTTCCGGCAATTCACCTTTGATCGACGGTTTTCAACGCCGCATCACGTATCTGCGCCTTTCGGTGACGGACCGGTGCGATTTGCGTTGCCAATATTGCATGCCGGAAAAGATGCAGTTCCTGCCGCGGGCAGAAGTGCTCTCGCTTGAAGAACTTCACAAGGTCGCGCTTGCCTTCATCGCGCGCGGCGTGACCAAGATCCGACTGACCGGCGGCGAACCACTGGTGCGGCGGGACATGATCGACCTTGTTCGCGCGCTGGGCCGCAAGGTGGGCGACGGGCTGGACGAACTGACGCTGACGACCAACGGCACCCGGCTTGACGAATTTGCCGAAGACCTGTTCGAAGCGGGCGTGCGGCGAGTGAACGTCTCGCTCGACACGCTGGACGCCGAACGGTTTGCCGAACTGTCGCGCCGCGACCGGTTTTCGCAAGTGCTGAACGGCATCGCGGCGGCCAAGGCGGCGGGCCTTGCGGTCAAGATCAACACCGTTGCGCTGAAGGGCGTGAACGAAGGCGAGATCGCCGACGTCATCGCCTGGGCGCATGGCGAAGGGCACGAACTGACGCTGATCGAGGTCATGCCGTTGGGCGAGGTCGATGGCGAACGGGTCGATCATTACCTGCCACTCACCCAAGTGCGTGAAACGCTGGAACGGCGCTGGACGCTGCGCGACGATGCGCACCGGTCGGGCGGCCCGGCGCGGTATGTGACAGTGGAGGAGACGGGCGGGCGGCTCGGCCTCATCACGCCATTGACGAACAATTTCTGCGACAGCTGCAATCGGGTCCGGGTGACCACGACCGGGCAACTGTACGCTTGCCTCGGCGGGCGGGAGCAGGTGGACTTGCGCGCCGCCGTGCGGTCCGATGATCCCGATGCGGCGCTGCATGCCGCGCTGACCGAGGCGATGACGATAAAGCCCCATCGGCACAACTTCGCGATTCGCGAAAAGGGCGAGGCTCCTGCGCTTGCCCGACACATGTCGGTGACGGGCGGCTGATTCGATGGCCTTGCTGCTGCTGTTCTTGGGACCGCTGGAGGATGTCGCGGGCGCGGGCGAAATCGCGTTGGATGTCGCGGAACCGCTGACGCTCGCCGCGATCGCCGAACGGCTGGAGCCTGAACTGGCGGTCGCACTGGTCGGCGCGAAAATTCGCATGGCGCTTAATGGCAACCTTGTCGCGCCGGGTGAGGTCATGGCCGGCGACGGTGACGAGCTCGCTTTCCTCCCTCCCGTCAGCGGGGGCTAACTTGCGCCGGGTGCGCATTGCCGGCGGGGCGTTCGATCCGCACGCCGAATTGGCGGATTTTGCCAATGGCCGCGAAAGCGCGGGCGGTATCGTCAGCTTTCTGGGCCAAGTGCGCCAGGAACCCGGCGACGCGGTAGAGGCGCTGGAACTTCGCCATTTCGCACCGCTCACTTTGCCGGGCATGGAACAGCTTGTCGTGCGGGCCGAATCGCACTGGCCGTTGATGGCGGTGCTGGTAGTCCACCGCGTCGGAGTAATGATGCCGGGCGATCCGATCGTGCTGGTCGCCTGTGCCGCGAAACATCGCCGCGATGCTTTCGCATCGGCGGATTTCCTGATGGATCACCTGAAAAGCAGCGCGTGGTTCTGGAAACGGGAAAAAACCGGCGAAGGCTGGCGCTGGATCGAACCGCGCGACAGCGACCATGCCGACCTGACCCGCTGGCAGGACGTACCCTGAACTAAAGCCCGCGCAATTGCGCCAGCACGACATCTTCGGCCGCCACCAGCGCTGCGACCCGCTCGCGCGAGGCCGCGATTGCAGGAAGGCCCGCCGGAATGCCGGTATCGGCTTGCGAAACCGCGCCGGTCGCCAGCAGCGAATCGAGATCGGCCAGCGAGAACATCGTATCGCTGCGCGCCGATTCGAGGCTGGATAGGGCAACTTCTGCGTCGGACCATGACAATGTGCCCGGTGCCGATCCCGCCGCGGCACGTGCGCGGCTGCGGGCGACGGCTTCGCGCGACAGGAACGTCTCGTGCGACGAATTGGCGGCACGTTCGATGGCAGCCAGTTTGCCCGGCAGGTCGGCGGGCGGCGGCGCAGGTGTGGCAGGTGCTGTTTCGGTCGGCTCTGCCACGGCGGCACCGCCGGTCATCCGTTCTGCGTCGCGCCGGGCGAGCGAAGGATATTTCGTCGTATCGGCGGCACATCCCGAAAGTACGGCCATGGTAAGGGCGGTAACCAGCGCGCGGGACAGGTGGGAGTTGAAATCGTTCAGCATCCCGCCTCCCATAGCAGGTTGATTTGCGCCCGCCAGCACCCACCTTTGTTTCGTCGCCGGAAGTGGGCGTTATGGGGACAAATCCCCCAATCCCGCGTTGACAGGGCTGACCTTCTCGATTAACGGGCAGCGCTCAATCCGGCTCGTGGCGTGGCAATTGCGCGGCGACCGGTTCATCGCCCCAGACATGGCATCTGCGGGAACGGCAATTGGTCCGGTCCTCCAAATCTCATGGAACGGGCGCAGATAACGGGTTTGAAGAAAATGTTCGCAATCGTGCGCACGGGTGGCAAGCAGTATCGCGTTGCCGCAGGAGACAAGATCGCGGTCGAGAAGCTGGCGGGTGAAGCCGGCGACACGATCACGCTGGGCGACATCCTGCTCGCCGGCGAAGGCGAAACGCTTGAAGACGCATCCAAAGTGATCGTCTCGGCAGAGATCATCGCGCAGGCGAAGTCGGAAAAGGTGATCGTTTTCAAAAAGCGTCGCCGCCACAACTATCGTCGCAAGAACGGCCATCGCCAGCAGCTGACGCTGCTGCGCATCACTTCGGTCGGCGCCGCCAAGAAGGCCGCCGCGAAGAAGGCCGATGAAAAGACTGAAGACGCGGCCTGATCGCCGCCAACACGAATTCGGAGCATTAAACCATGGCACATAAAAAAGCAGGCGGTTCATCGCGTAACGGTCGCGATTCGGCCGGCCGTCGCCTTGGCGTGAAGAAGTTCGGTGGCGAAGCTGTCATCGGCGGCAATATCCTCGTCCGCCAGCGCGGTACGAAGTTCTATCCCGGCAGCAATGTCGGCATTGGCCGCGATCACACGCTGTTCGCACTCACCGAAGGACAGGTCCGCTTCCATCAGGGCAAGCTCGGCCGCAAGTTCGTATCGGTCGAAGCGATGGCGGAAGCCGCCGAGTAACGGATGGTCGATTACGGGCCATCCTAACGGGATGGCCCCGCCGGTTCTTTGACGGACCGGCCGCAAAGGGAGAGGGGCCCATAGCCCGTCTCCCTTTTTCATTTGCTCTCCCTGCACTTGGCAGCCGGTTCGAAAAGGGCCGGCTTGCCACGAATATGCAACGCGCGCGTGGCATCCATGCCGCGCCTGAAGGGATTGAGCAGCCATGTTCATTCGTAGCGAGAACTTGTTCATACGCCCGGCCTGGCCGGAAGATCGCGCGGCGCTGTCGCGGATTGCCGTCCCGACGCGGCACGATCCACTGCGCGTGGGAGCGATCGGTTACGGGCTTGTCATCACCCTGCCGGCCGTAACTGGGCCAGCCGTATCTGGACCAGCCGTCACTGGGCCATTTGCTTATGGTGCAAAGCTGATCGGGACGGCGCTGCTGCATCCGCTGCGGCGTGTGTGGGAGGCTCAGGTCTGGCTCGCGCCGCCTTGGCGTCATCTGGGTCTGTTCGCGGAATCGGAAGACGCCTTGGCTCAGCTGACCACCAGCCTCCCGTCGCTTTCCGACAGGGGGGCGATGCCCGAAATGCGTCCGCTGATCGCAGCCTAGGAATCTTTGGCTAGGATCTTTTGACTAAGAGCCTTGGCGATCAGGGCTCTGTCGTCATGGTTCCATGGGTGGAAGCCGGGAAGGAAATAGGCGATCCACGCCGGGATGATGCGCCGAACCATGCCCGGCGACACGAACGCATAGCGCAGCAGGCCCCAGTGTGCCCGCCATCCGGTGATGCCGTCCTGGCGCAGGAGCTCGACCGCGCCGCCATAACGCAGTCGCAGGAAGTTGCGCGTCGTCAGCAACATGAGCAGCGCCTTCAATTTCCATCGGCGGAAACGCGGCCAGTCCCGCGTCGCGCTGAGGTAGGTGTCGTAGGCCACGGCCTTGTGCTCGATTTCCTCGATCGCGTGCCAACGCCACAGCTCGGCGAGTTCGGGATCGGCGCCGGCAAGGATCGACGGGTCGGCCAGCAACTGATGGGCGAACATTGCGGTGAAGTGTTCGAGCGCCATTGTCACGGCAAGGCTGACGATGGGCTTTCGCGCGCGGGCGTCATCGAGCACCCTCTTCACGACATCTTCCAGCACTGCGGTGTCGTAGCCCGACTGCGCGACGGTGCGGTTGAAGGCGAGGTGCTCGCGGCTGTGATTGATTTCCTGCGAGATGAAGTCGCGAATTTCGCTGGTCAGTGGCTCGACCGTTCCGTCACGGAAAAAGCGCACCGATTCGACAAAGTATGCCTCTCCGCGAGGGAAGCTGATCGACAGGGAATTGAAGATGGCCGTGGCGAAGGGATCACCGCCTAGCCACCAGCGCGCGGTCGACTGGTTTCGCGCAAAACGCACATCGCGAACGGTTATTGCGCGAAGAGGCATTTTTGCGCCTGTTTGGGGATGCAGCGCACCTGTCGAAGCGAGTTTGTTTGTGCTACGCGCCATATTCCGGGGATGGTGGAGGTAGCTAACATTGATGTCAACAAGGAAGCGTTTGAGCCCCGCTGACAGCCGCCAGATGGCGCTGCAAGCCGCGCGCGAATTGCTGATCGAGGCTGGTCCGCAGGCGGTGACGTTGAAGGCCGTAGCCGCACAGGTCGGTCGGACGCATTCGAACCTGCTGCATCATTTCGGCAGTGCGGCCGGGTTGCAGAAAGCGCTTGCCGGGCATCTTGCCCAGACGGTTTGCGCAACGATCGCAGAGGCGGTGGCCGCACGCCGGGCCGGATTGGGCACGGCGCGCGACGTCGTCGACCTTGTTTTCGACGCTTTCGACAGCGAGGGTGCCGGGGCGCTTTCCGCGTGGATGACGCTGTCCGGCAATGAGGATGCGCTGGATCCCATTTTTGACGCGATCCACACGCTGGTCGATGAAATCGGGCCGGAGGGCGAAGATTGGCAGCGCGTCCGCGAAGTCACGATGATGCTGGTCCTCCAAGCCTTGGGCGAGGCGACGATCGGTCGGACACTTGCGGCGTCGCTCGATCTGCCGTTCGGCCATGCGCGCGAGCTTGCCGCGCGTCAGCTTCGGGCGCTTTTGCCACGCGGCGAAGGGGAGACTGTGGCGGGCTGACCCGGTACATCAGACATTATTCGGTGCGCAGGGCGGGGGCGAGCCAGCACGGGAAAATATCGAGATCGACATCGGCGATGCGCACCTGATCCACCGCGATGTCGAGATCGGGATAGGCGGCACGGCGGCGATCCTCCGACGAATTGCCCAGCGGCACGACCACCAGCCTCCGGTTCACTTTTTGCCGCCAATTCATCCGGGCGGTGTTTTCCTGCCCGATGTAGCAGCCCTTCTTGAAACTGACGCCATGCAGTTCCGCCGCGTTGCATTCGAGCCATAGCGTGCGGTCATAGCCCAGTTCCGCGCGCCCTTCGGTCACGCCGAGCGACAGGCGATGGGCAAGATAGGCCGCATCCGCACAGTCCGAATGGGCCGCATCAACAGGGGCAAGCCAGCGTTGACCGATAGCGGCAAGACGCGGATCGTCCGCCCCGCCGTCGCCGCGATGCGCGGTCCAGTGCACGGCGACGCCTTTGTCGACGGCGATCTCGATCTTGCGACGCAGGCGATAGAGCGTCAGCCGCTTGACGAGTTCTTCCGCGAATTCACTTTCGCAATCGAGCAGCATCGCATCGCGCGCGGGCCATACGAAGAAATCGAACAGCACCTTTCCCTGGGGCGACAGCAGCGCCGTCCAGACGGGCAGCGCGCCGGTCACGTCATTGGTGACCAATCCTTGCAGGAAGTCGGCGACGTCATCGCCTTTGCCTTCCGCCGCGCCCGAAAGGCGGATGATGGCCCGCTTGCAAAGCCGCGTTCCGCCTGCGCTGTTCGTCATCAACTCACCTTTGCCAAAATCGTCGCCGAGGCCTAGAGCGGGCAACATGATCAAAACGCACGAAAGCCCCGAGTGGGTCCTGACCGGTGGCACCGTCCACACCCCTTCGGGTCGGGTGAATGCCGATGTCGCCATCGCTAACGGCCGCATCATTGGAATTGGGAATTATCCGGGCGTTCGCAAGGTCGATTGTACCGGGTTAGACGTTATGCCCGGTGTCATCGACAGCCAGGTCCATTTTCGCGAACCGGGGCTGGAGCACAAGGAAGACCTTGAAACCGGTAGCCGGGCAGCGGTGCTGGGCGGGGTCACTGCGGTTTTCGAAATGCCGAACACCAATCCAAATACCGATACCGCCGAACGGGTTCACGACAAACTGGCGCGCGCGCGTCACAGGATGTGGTGCGACCACGCCTTCTACGTCGGTGCGACGGCGGAGAACGCGCCCCATCTTGCCGAACTTGAACGGATCCCCGGCACGGCGGGGGTCAAGATTTTCATGGGCGCTTCGACCGGCAGCCTGCTGGTGGCAGAGGACGAAAACCTTGCCCGCGTGCTGGCCAGCGGTCGGCGCAGGGTCGCCATCCATGCCGAGGACGAGGCACGGATGAACGCCCGCAAGGACTTGCGCGTAGCGGGCGATCCGTCCAGCCATCCGGTCTGGCGCGACGACGAATCGGCAATGATGGCGACGCGGCGGATCTTGCGGCTGGCGCGAGAGGCAAAGCGCCCGATCCACATCCTGCACGTGACGACGCCCGCCGAGCTTGAAGTCATCAGCCGCCACCGCGATATCGCATCGTGCGAAGTCACGCCGCAGCACCTGACGCTTGCGGCCGAAGACGCTTATCCGCGGCTTGGCAGCCATGCGCAGATGAACCCGCCGATCCGCAGCAAGGCACACGTCGAAGGGCTGTGGCATTGGTTGCAGCAAGGTGTGCCCGACGTCATCGGATCGGACCATGCGCCCCACACGCTGGAGGAAAAGGCGAAGCCCTATCCCGATAGCCCGAGCGGGATGCCGGGCGTCCAGACGCTGTTGCCGCTGATGCTGAACCACGTGGCCGAAGGGCGCATGACGCTGGACCGGCTGATAGACATGACCAGCTCGGGCGTGCAGCGGATTTTCGGGCTTGTCGGCAAGGGGCGCATCGCCGCTGGCTACGACGCCGATTTCACCATCGTCGATCGCAAGGGCAGTTTCACGATTACCGATGAATGGCTCGCATCGCGTTGCGGCTGGTCGCCGTTTACCGGCATGGACCTGAAGGGTCGCGTCGTCGGCACGATCGTGCGCGGCCATGTCGCGATGTGGGACGGGCAGCTTGGCGATGCGGCGGTGGGCGAACCGCTGCGCTTCGCCGGCGCGCTTTAATCCTGCGGTTGGGGTTGCTGATGGAATTGCGGTTGGGCGTTACGGCGCATCCGCATCAGCATATCGGCGCAGAAGATCGCGATCGCCGTCCAAATCAGGACGAAGCAGATAGCCTGCACGGGCTTCAGGTTTTCCCCGAACAGGAAAAGGCCCTGCAAGAACACCATCGTGGGCGCGAGAAACTGCACGAAGCCCAACGCCGAATATGTCATCCGGCGCGCGGCCACCGCGAATAACAGCAACGGCACCCCGGTCATCAGACCCGCGCCGACAAGCAGGAACGAAAGCGACCATCCGTCACCGAAATCGCGTACGCCCTGCGGCACGAACATCAGCGCCACGATAGCGGGGATCGTCAACAGCAGAACTTCGACCGTCAAGCCCGGCAGAGCGTCGACCGCGACCCGTTTGCGCAACAGGCCATAGAATCCAAAGCTGAGCGCGAGGGTCAGGCTGATGACCAGCATTTCCCGCGCCTCGATCGCGAGTACCGCGATCCCGGATGCGGCAATCGCCACGGCCAGCCACTGCAGGCGCGACAGCCGTTCGCGTAGAAATATCGTGCCGAGCAGGACATTGACCAGCGGGTTGATATAATAGCCAAGGCTGGCGGCATAGAAATGCCCGGCCTGAACGGCGACTACATATACGATCCAGTTCAGCGTTATGAGCAGGGAACTTAGCAGCAACAATGCCAGCGCCCGACGATTGGCGAAAGCCGCGTGCAATTTTGCGAAACCGCCGATCGCGGCCAGCGCCATGAGGCAGACCGGTATCGTCCAGACGATCCGCCATGCGACCAGTCGAAAGGGATCCACCCCGTTCAGCATCACCAGGTAGAGCGGCATTGTGCCCCAAAGGGCATAGGCACCCAGCGCATAAGGCAGGCCGTGGCTTTTCTTTTCTGCAACCGATGTCATGCGCGCGCCTTAGGCAGTTGCGAAGCCAACCGATAGAGCGTGCATCGAGGGCGACGAAATAGTGATGTCCATTACTCTGGCGTTCAGATTGAGCGGCGTAACTATGAACGGCGATCAAGACAAGATTTTCGGAGTTTTCCCAATGTCCCGTTCCCTCCTGTTCCGTACCGGCTTGCTGGCTGCCGCTGTTCCCGCTCTCGCGCTTGGCGCTCCCGTTGCTCAGGCCGCCCATTATGACGCCCCTGTCGCGGCCGCTTATGAGCATGAAAGCGTGTCGCACAGTCGCGATCGCGACCGGTACCGTGAGCACGATCGTTACGGTCGTTATGACGATCGGTATGGCCGCTACGAATCGCGTGATCGTTATGAATCGCGCCGGTACAATACCCGCGACAGCTATCGCGGCGATCGGGTGAATCGCGACACTCGCGTGTGGCGCGGCGATGACGGTCGTTATTACTGCAAGCGGGACAACGGCACGACCGGCCTGCTTATCGGCGGTGCGGTCGGCGGCATGATCGGTAACGAAGTGGCTCGCGATCGCACGCTGGGCGCCATCCTTGGTGCAGCGGGCGGCGCTTTGCTGGGTCGGGAAATCGACCGCGGCGGTTCGCGCTGCCGCTGATATCGGCACGATGATATGAAGGCGCCGCGTCGGGGTTTCCCGGCGCGGCGCGCTTCGTTTTAGGCCGCTATCAGTTCAGGCCTCCATCAGTTCAGGCCAATCGCGATGCTGGCCTCCGGCTCGTCCCCTTCGGCAGATGCGACCGGATAGGCACAGTAGTCGGCGGCATAATACGCGCCCGGGCGATGGTTGCCCGACATGCCCGTGCCCCCGAACGGTGCGGCCGACGAAGCGCCGTTGGTGGGGCGATTGCGATTGACGATCCCGGCGCGGCTTTCGAACCAGAACCGCTGCCAATCACCCTCCGTCCCGCCGACCAGCGATGCCGACAGGCCATATGCGGTGTCGTTGGCCGCAGCGATGGCGGCATCGAAATCGGCGACACGGCGCAGTTGCAGGACAGGGCCGAACAGTTCGCGATCGGGCAGGCCGTCGATCCCGGTCACATCGACCAGCGCGGGCGTCAGGAACGGCTTGTCCGCCGATGGCCGTTGCAGCGGACGCAGCACTTTCGCACCCATTTCCAACAATTGCGCGTATCCGCGTTCAAGCCCGTCGGCCGCGTCGTTGTCGATGACAGGGCCCATGTAAGGTTGCGGATCGTCGAACGGCGCGCCGACGCGAATCCGGTCGATCAGCGGCAGCAGCTCGTCAAGCAACGCGTCGGCCAAATCATCCCTGACGATCAACCGCCGCGCCGCGGTGCAGCGCTGTCCGGCCGTGGTATAGGCCGATTGCACGACGATCGCAGCCGCGTCCGCCAAACGGTCCGTATCCCACACGATCAGCGGATTGTTGCCGCCCATTTCCAGCGCGCAGATCGTGCCCGGCCGCTCTGCCAAAGCCTTGCCGATGGCGACGCCCGTGGTCGAAGACCCGGTGAACAACACGCCGTCGATACGCGGGTCGGACGTCAGCGCGCGCCCCTCTGCCGCGGTGCCGATAACCAGCTGCACGACATCGTCAGGCACGCCGGCCCGGTGATAATACTGCACCAGCCGTTCGCCTACGGCAGGCGTCTTTTCCGACGGTTTGAACAGGCAGACATTGCCCGCGATCAGCGCCGGGATCATGTGCCCGTTCGGCAGGTGCGCCGGAAAGTTATAAGGGCCCAGCACGGCCATGACGCCGTGCGGCTTGTGGCGCAGGGCAAAGCGCCCGCCCGGTGCGGCATCGACCCGTTCGCCGGTGCGTTCTTCGTGAGCGCGGACCGAGATTGCGACCTTCGCGGCGACCGTGGCTACTTCGGTCTTTGCTTCCCACAACGGTTTTCCGGTTTCCCGTGCGATGAGTTCGGCGAAATCATCGGCGTCCTGCTTCACTAATTCGGCAAAGCGTTCCAGTATGCCGACACGTTCGGCCAGCGGGCGGGCCGCCCATGCCGGAAAGGCGGCGCGTGCATGGCGAAGAGCAGCATCGACATCGCCGTGCGAACCGCTCCACAAGATTTCACCAGTTGCCGGTTCGTGAGAGACGAGTGTGTCGGTCATGCCGTGGTAATCCTCTGCATGCGGCGCGGAGCCGCCTTTCGCTTTCGCGTTATTTAGGCGACACCGGTTGCAATTGAAACCTTTGCCTGACCAGCCTGGACAGGGGCGGGGCCATGCGCGTCGCCCATCCGCCGCAACGCCGCAACTTTGTCGTAAAGCGGTCCCCAATCGTCGTCGTGGTCGATATGCGACCATATCGCTTCGACCTCTTCGATCAGCATCGATTGCGGCTCTTCGTCGTGCCAATAGGGGTGACCATCGCCTTGTGGATGGCTTTCGCCCAGTGCGGCCCGGAATGCGGCAGTATCTTCGCCCTTGGCCAGCCGCCCCGTGCGCGCCGCATGGAAAAAGGCATCGGGCTGCATCCCGGTTGCGACCATCGCAGATTCGCCGGTCGTGACCAGTTCGGTCGCCTGTTCCGCGCCCGCATCGGCAACTCCGAGTCGCCACGCAAACCGCCGCGCAAGATGGTGCGTGAACAGTTCTTGAAAGCGTTCGAGCGCGGCAACCAGCGGCGGCGCTTCGCAGATCGGGCGCAGGGCGATGGCCAGTTGCGCGCAGTTCCAGTGGATCGCTTCTGCCTGCCGGCCAAAGGCATAGAGCCCCGAATGGTCGAAATAGGCGGCGGTGAAACCCGCATCCCAACGCGGCAGCCAGCGCCATGGCCCGTAATCGAAGCTTTCGCCCGACACGTTCATGTTGTCGGTATTGAGCACGCCGTGGACGAACCCGGCGGCGACGTACGAAGCGGCCAGATCGGCCAGCCGTTCGACGACCAGATGCAGCAATTGCGCCGGCGGCAGGTCGCGGCCCGGCGCATTGTCGGGCGGGGGCGGGCCCGGATAGTTTCGCAGCGCGTAATCGACCAGAGCCGCAAGGTGATCTTCCTCTCCCAGCGCGGCAAGACGCTGAAAGCTGCCGATGCGGATATGCCCATGGCTCAGCCGCACCATCACGGCGGACCGGGTGGGCGAAGGTTCGTCGTTGCGATCCAGCGCCTCTCCCGTCTCGATCACCGAGAATGTCTTGGACGTATGCACGCCCAGCGCTTCCAGCATTTCGGTCGCGAGCACTTCGCGCACCGCGCCCTTTAGCGTGAGCCGTCCGTCGCCGAAACGGCTATATGGCGTCTGCCCCGATCCCTTGGTGCCAAGGTCGAGCAAGCGGTCCGCCCCGTCGCGCAATTGTGCGAACAAAAACCCGCGCCCGTCGCCGATGTCGGGGTTGTAGTTGCGAAACTGGTGCCCGTGATAGCGCAGCGCGAGCGGTTTTCGCAGGTTGTCGGGCAGCGGTTCGAAGCGCCCGAAATGCCGCAACCAATCTTCGTCGGACACAGAATCGAGCCCGACCGCGCCATCCCAACGATCGTTGCGAAAACGCAGCTTGGTGTCCGGAAAATCGGCGGCGCGCACCGGATCGGCGATCCAGTCGGCGATTCGCGCGATTTGCGTGTCAGGACGATAGGTCGAAGGTTGCGGTTCACCGTTCATCCCGCGATAGTGGGGGCGTGAAGCTCCGGGTGCAAGTCGCGGGGGCGCGTCTATGGGGTAGCACGAGCATGATCGACCAACAGGCCGCCGCGGCAAGCGGCTGGCGCGACCGCCATTGGCAGACCGACGACGGTCTCCAACTGCATTATCGCGACTATGCCGGTCCCGAAGGCAGTGACGAGATTCCGGCGCTTTGCGTTCCCGGTCTGACGTGCAACGTTCGCGACTTCCACGATCTGGCCATGCATCTCGCGATGCGCCGCCGTGTGGTCACGGTGGACCTGCGCGGGCGGGGCGACAGCGAATATGCCAAGGACAGCGGCACTTATATTCCGCTGCAATATGCGCAGGACGTGCAGCGCCTCTTTCCCGCCGCAGGGATGGAGCAGGCGGTGCTTGTCGGAAGTTCGCTGGGCGGACTGGTGACGATGGTGCTGGCCATGATGGAACCGCAGCGGATCGCGGGCGTGGTGCTGAACGATATCGGCCCGGTGGTTGAATTGCGCGGGCTGGAACGGATCGCCGAATATGTCGGGCTTCAGCGCAGCTATCCAACGTGGATGCACGCCGCCCGCGCGATGCAGGACACGCGCAAGGGAGTTTACCCAGACTGGGGCTTGTCCGATTGGTTGGCAGAGGCGAAGCGCGCCATGGAACTGGGCGGCAACGGGCGCATCACGTACGATTACGACATGCGCATCGGTGATGCCTTTGCCAGCGGACGCGGACAGGACAAGATGGCCGAAGCGGCTAAGATCGAATTCTGGGACGGGTTCGACGCGCTTGCCGGCAAGCCGGTGCTTGTCGTGCGCGGCGAAAATTCCGATATTCTTTCGGGCCGCACGGCGCGCGATATGGTCGATCGCTTTGCCGATGTCGAACTGGTCAGCATCGGCCGAGTGGGCCACCTTCCGACCTTGGCCGAAGCGGACGCGCTGGCGGCGATCGATCGCCTGTTCGACGAACGGCTTCCCAGCGCGCGCGCAGACCGCTAGATCGTCGCCGCAATGGCCGAAAAGCAGAAACCTAAACTGGCGACCCCGAAAAAGCCGACCTCCCGGAAGGCGATCAAGGTCCTTCGCAGGCGCAAGGCCCTGCATGTCGGGATCGATCTTGCGCAATCGCCGTGGACGGGAACGCTCGTGCGCGCGATGCCCGCGAACGTCGAAAACCACGCCACTCACGCCGACGATGCGACAGCTTCATTGCTGCAACTGCACCGGCCGCAGTTTCCGACGATCACGCCGCGTGCGGGGCCGGGGCCGATGAACCGGATGGCGCGGGTGATGCGCGGTTACGATCTTGTCATCGTGCACGGCGATCAGGCCTTGCCCGCGACGATGGCGCACACACTGTTTGGTCAGGCGGTGAAAGCTCCGCCGCTCGCTCATTTTCACGATGGCGTCGACGAAGTGCCAAAAGGGTGGTGGGCCCGTTTCCGGCACAAACTGGGAATGGCGCGCACGCCGCTGGTGATCGTGCCAACGGTGGCCGCGGCGAAATCGGTGACCGCCGATTGGCAGGTTCCGCCATCGCATGTTCGGATCCTGCCGCCGATATTCCCGCCTGCACCCAAAAAGCCCAAGCCCGACGCCATTCCCCGACTGATGAAGCGTGCAGGCGAAAAGTGGATCGCCATGCGCGCCACCGATGCGCTGGCGCTGTCTGACGAGGTCGTCTCGATCCTGACCTCGCTCGACGACGCATGGCATCTCGTCGTGTTCGGCACAGAGGGTCAGGCGGCCGAACTTCGCACCGTACTGGATCGCGTGGGCCATCTCGCGCGCCTGCACGTCACGGCGCGCCTGCACGGACCGGCGCCCGTCGCGGGTCTGTTCGACCTGGCCGTGCTGGATGGGCGCAATGGGCGCGTGCCGCCCGACATGCCCGCGCTGATGGCGGCGGGCGTGCCGGTGATCGCGCCGGGGCCTGCGGGCCTTGCGGAACTATTGCCACCACAAAATGCCGATCTGCGGGTCGATGCATCCTCTCTGGGTCTTATTGTGGAACGGGTCGAACAGTTGGCGACCGACGAAGTGCGCCGCTCCGCGGCGGGCGCTGTCAATGCGGAGTTCGCCGCTGCGCATGCCGACCCTGCGCCCTGTCTTGCCGCGCTTTCTGGGATGTTGGGCCTTGCTTCGCTGGAGGATCGCTGAGCCGCGCTTTCAGCCACGGTTAACGCGCGATTTGCTTGATGGCGGGGGATGTCTTTCCCGTACTGCGGGCTTTGCCGTTGAAAAGGTGCTTTTCCGCCCCTAAACCGCACGCGTTTACGAACCTTCTTTGCCGGAAAGGCCGCTCCTTGGCGCTTCGCCCCGATAATTCGATCACCCCCGCTGACAAGAAAGCCGTGCAGGACGAAGCGCGGCAGGACGTCTTTTTGCGCGAGGTGGACGAAGCCGTCCGCCAGGACCAGATGGCGACCGCGGCCCGCCGTTTCGGCATCCCGCTGGCCATTGCGGTCGTGCTGGGCATTGCCGGGCTGGGTGGGTACCTGTTCTGGCAGTCGCAGCAACACGCCAGGGCGGAGGCTGATGCCGTCGAACTGACGCTTGCCGTAGACCGGCTTGAAGCGAACCAGCCCGACGCCGCGCTGACCAAGATCGCGCCGCTCGCGTCGAGCGAGTTTGCCGGGACGCGCGTTCCCGCGCAATTGCTGCAGGCGGGGATCGCGCAGGGCAAGGGCGAAGCGGACAAGGCGGCGAAGCTTTACGCCGCCATCGCCGCCGATGCCGATGCGCCGCAACCCATGCGCGACCTTGCGACCGTCCGGCTCGTGTCCTTGCAATACGACACCATGAAGTCCGCCGACGTGATTGCCAAGCTCAAGCCGCTGGCCGTTCCGGGCAAGGCATTTTTCGCCAGCGCCGGCGAGATGGTCGGCATGGCCTATATCGAACAAGGTAAAACGGACCTTGCCGGTCCCTTGTTCGCGGAAATCTCGCGCGACGAAAAAGCACCAGAGGCTCTGCGCGCACGGGCGCGGCAGATCGCCGGGTTGCTGGGTACCGACGCCATCGACGACGTCGAGGAATTAATGGAACAGATAGAGCGCAACAGCGCTGCCCGGCAGTCCGCACAGCAGCAAGCTGTGCAACCGACCGGGCAATAAGGAGCATGATCCAGATGAAGCATGACCGGGTTTCGCGCGGGGGCATCCTGCGCACGGCAGTTGCGGCCGCCGCATTGGCAGCCATGCTGTCGGGCTGCGGCGCGCTGAAGGGCGACGGCCCCGAAAAGACGCCGACGCTTGGCGATCGCGTGCCCATCCTTTCCAAGGTGGCGACCGGGGTGGAGATCGATCCGGCCTTGGCCGCGGTGCCCGTCATTCTGCCGGCGCAGCAGGTCAATGCCGAATGGGCTCAGGCCGGCGGCGCGGCTTCGAAAAGTTATGGCCACCTGTCGCTCGCGGCAACCCCGGTACGCGCATGGACGGCATCGATTGCGGGATCGAGCGACAAGCAGCGGCTGGCCGCAGCGCCTGTCATCGGTGGGGGCCGCGTCTATGCCTTCGATACTGCGGGCGTAGTGCACGCCTTCGCCGAACAGAATGGCGCGCGCGTCTGGGAACGTTCGTTAAGGATCAAGGGGGACGGCGCCAGCTCGGTCTTCGGCGGCGGCGCCAGCTTTGCCGACGGCAAGCTGTACGTCACCACCGGCACCGGCCTTGTCGCGGCAGTGGACGCGGCAACCGGTGCGGAACTGTGGCAAGTCCAGCTTCCCGGACCCTTGCGCGGATCGCCCACCATCGCGTTTGGCGCGCTTTACGTGATGACGCAGGACAACAAGGTCGTGTCGCTCGACATCGCCAATGGCGCCACTCAGTGGACCGAGGCAGGCTCTCAGGGGCAGTCGGGCGTGTTCGGTGTCGCGGCCCCGGCAGCGGCGCAAGGCACGGTCATTGCCGGGTTCAGTTCGGGCGAACTTATCGCATATCGTTACGAGAACGGCCGGAACCTTTGGGCCGACGCGCTTGCGCGGACCAGCATTTCGACCTCTGTCGGTACGCTGACCGATGTCGACGCCGACCCGATCATCGACGGCGGCGCGGTCTATGCGCTGGGTCAGGGCGGCCGCATGGCAGCTTATGAACTGGTCACCGGTCAGCGCATCTGGGAACTCAACATCGCCGGCATCTCGACGCCCGCGGTGGGGGGAGAGTGGATCTTCGTGCTGACCGACGATTCGCAAGTTCTGGCCATCGCGCGCAGTTCGGGCCGTATCCGGTGGATAGCGGAACTGCCCAAGTATCGCGACGTGGAAGACGAAAAGGGCGAACTGTTCTGGTCCGGACCTGTTCTGGCGGGTGATCGGCTGTGGCTGACGAACACGAATGGCGACGTCTATGCGGTCGATGCGGCCAGCGGGACGGCGACGCCGTTTACCGATCTTGGCAAAGCGGTCAGCCTTGCGCCGGTCGTGGCCAACAATACCCTGTACGTGCTGGACGATTCGGGCCGGATCACGGCCTGGAGGTAAGCGATAAGTCGGCGGGGCGGGGCGATCAGCTCCGCCTCGTCACCATAGCCAAAAGTGCTATCGCGGGGCGGAAGGCGAAACGCGCCTTTCGCCCCGTATTCGTCAGAAGCTTTTCACCGCGTACATGTTGCGGACGTCTTTGTTCCAGTCGCCGTAATAATGGTCGAGGCAGACTTCGGCCGGCGTTTTCCCGGCGGCCACTATTTCCTGCAATGGGGCGAGGAAACCGGTTTCGTCGTCACCGATGGAATTGAGCTGTGCACGCGCGGCCAGTCCCGATCGCGCGATCTTCAGCACTTCGCCCGCGATGTCCTGCAACGTTCCGCCGCCCGGGGTTGGCGCCCTCAGGCCCAGTTCCGGCACCATTTCGCGCAGGGTTTCGCGCCCGGCCATGTCCCAGTCCTTGACCAGGTCCCACGCCGCGTCGAGCGCAGTCTGATCATAGAGCAGGCCTACCCAGAATGCGGGAAGGGCGCAAATGCGGTTCCACGGCCCGCCATCGGCGCCGCGCATTTCGAGGAAGCTTTTCAGTCTGACTTCCGGAAAGGCGGTCGACAAATGGTCGATCCAGTCGCTTTCGAGCGGAAGTTCACCGGGTAGCGCGGGCAGTTGGCCCTTCATGAAGTCACGGAACGACTGGCCCGCGGCATCGATGTATTTCCCGTCGCGGAACACGAAGTACATCGGTACGTCGAGCATGTATTCGATGTATCGTTCGTATCCGAAACCTTCTTCGAAAACGAAGGGCAACATGCCTGTCCGGTCGGGGTCGGTATCCGACCAGATATGGCTGCGATACGAAAGAAAGCCGTTCGGCTTGCCCTCGGTAAATGGCGAATTGGCGAACAGCGCGGTGGCCAGCGGCTGGAGCGCGAGGCCGACGCGGAACTTTTGCACCATGTCCGGCTCGCTCGAATAATCGAGGTTCACCTGGATCGTGCAGGTGCGCAGCATCATGTCGAGGCCAAGGTTGCCAACCGTGGGCATGTACCGGCTCATGATGCCATAGCGGCCCTTGGGCATCATCGGCAGTTCTTGGCGTGTCTTGTCGGGCCACATGCCCGCACCCATGAAGCCGATGCCGAATTTCTCGCCGATGGCCTTTACCTGCGTGAGATGGCGGCCGGTTTCGGCGCAAGTCTGGTGCAGGTTGACCAGTGGCGCGCCGGACAATTCCAGCTGTCCCGCAGGTTCGAGGCTGACCGTGCCGTCCGGCCCCGACATGGCGATGACGTTCCCGTTTTCCTCCACCGGCTGCCAACCGTATTCGGTCATCGCCATCAGGATGTCGCGGATGCCGCCAGGCTCGTCGTAGCTGGGTGCGTGGTAGTCGCTTTTGGCGTAGACGAACTTTTCATGTTCGGTGCCGATACGCCATTGCCTGACGGGCTTTTCGCCCTTGACCATCGGGGCCACGAGCTGGTCGCGGCTTTCGATTACGGGGTCGCTTTTCGACGACTGTGTACGCGTGCTCATGTGCCGCGCGTTAGGCCGGTCGGATCGCCGACGCTAGCGAATTTTGGGACCGCATATTTTAGCGGTCATCGGCAGCCGTCCAGTCACCCATCGCGGCCATCCAGACGGCGGTGGCGGCAATCGCCGCGGTTTCCGCGCGCAGGATGCGCGGGCCGAGCGAGACCGGGCGCGCCTGAACGAATTCGCGAACTTCCGCGCGCTCACCGTCGTCGAACCCACCTTCGGGACCGATCAGCATGCCGGCCGACAGGTGACGCTCGGCAAAGGCGGCTGCGGCGGACGGCGCATCGCCCTGTTCGTCGGCAAACCACAACACCGCATCCTTGGGCCAGTCGCGCAACAATCGCGGCAGGGTGACTGGCTCGAACAGTTCGGGCAACGCGGTCCTCGCGCATTGTTCGGCTGCTTCGCTCAGAACCGTGCGCGCACGTTCCAAATTCAGCGAATCAGCGACGCAACGGTGCGTGATGACGGGACGAATACGCGCGACGCCAAGCTCGGTCGCTTTTTCCAGCACCTGGTCGAAACGCGGTTTCTTCAACAGCGCGGGGCACAGCGTGAAATCGGGCACGTCCTCACGCGGGCGCAGGCGTTCGGCGACATCCAGCACGACCTCGCGCTTGCCCGCGGTAACGACGCGCGCTGCCCATTCGCCAGTGGCATCGTCGCACAGGATCACGGCGTCGCCCGGTGCCATGCGCATGACGCGCGACAGGTAATGTGCCTGCGGCCCTTCCAGCACGCGTTGTTCGCCCTGCGCCAAGGGGGGCGACACGAACAGCCGCGGTGCACTGCGCGGGGGCCATGCGGGGGTAGCGGGCATCAGACGGCACGCGCCATTCGGGTGGCGCGTGCCCTAAGGTTTTTCGGAGCGATGCAGGCTGGCCCCTGCCATAGTTCAGCTGCGGCGATAATCATAAATCGCCCCATAATCGTTTCGGCTTCGCGCCGCCAGTGACGGCCTTTGAACGGCTGGCCTATCGTCGCCCGAATGGTTAGATCGGGGCCATGACCCACGCCATCGTTCCCGACAGCGAACATCGCGGGCTTGTCGCCCGGCTGCCCGACCGCTTGCGCCATTTTGCTTTGCTCGCCCGCCTTGACCGGCCGATCGGCTGGTGGCTGCTGTTCTGGCCCTGCGTCTGGGGTGTGTGGCTTGCGGGCGGTGCGGATCGGTGGGGGTTGGTACTGTGGCTGCTGGTCGGCTCCATCACGATGCGCGGCGCTGGCTGCGTTTATAACGACATTCTCGACCGCGATCTCGATAGGCAAGTGGCCCGCACTGCCGCCCGCCCGCTGGCCAGCGGCGTTGTTTCGCTAAAGGCTGCGTGGGGCTGGCTGCTGCTGCTGTGCCTGATCGGCCTTGCCGTGCTGCTGCAATTGCGCTGGCAAGCACAGGTCGTCGCCTTGGCCAGCTTGTTGCCGGTTGCCTGCTATCCGCTGATGAAACGCATCACCTGGTGGCCTCAGGCATGGCTGGGCATGGTGTTCAGTTGGGGCGCGCTTGTCGGCTGGGTCGAGGTCGGGCGACCCGATTGGGCCGTGCTGGCGGCGCTTTATGCAGGGGCGATCTGCTGGGTCATCGGCTACGACACGATTTACGCGCTGCAAGACCGGGAGGACGACGCGCTGGTAGGAGTGCGGTCCAGCGCGCTGGCACTGGGCGGACATGTCAAGGCGGGCGTGGCGACGTTCTATGGGCTGGCCATAACTGGATGGGCCGTGGCGTTCTGGCTTTTGCGCGGCGACTGGGTCGCGCTCCTCGCGCTGATCCCGGCTGCGGGCCATCTTGCTTGGCAGGTCGCAACGCTCGTTCCCAACGACGGCGACAATGCGTTGGCCCGATTTCGCGCCAACCGCACGACCGGATTGCTGGTGGCGCTGGCCTGTTTTGTCGTCGGCAACGCGGGATCCTGACCGGCCATGTGCAACCTTTACCGCATGACGAAAGCGGCTGACGAGGTTGCCCGCCTGTTCGGGGTGGAGGCGCAGGTTGCAAGCAACGCGGGCGGAGAGGTGTTTCCCGGCTATCCCGGCTGGGTGGCCGCCGGGGGCAAGCTGTCCGGCATGACATGGGGCTTTCCGCTCGTGCTGAAGGGCGCAAAGGGGCAGCCGCTCAAACCCAAGCCGGTCAACAATGCCCGCGCCGACAAGCTTGAATCGCCGTTCTGGCGGCATTCGTTCGAACACGGTCGCTGCCTGATCCCGGTCGAAGCCTTTGCCGAGGCGGCGGGACCGCAGGGTGCAAAGACGCGAAGCTGGCTGTCGGTGCCCGACCAGCCGGTCTTCGCGGTGGCCGGGCTGTGGCGCAATAGTGCCGAATTCGGACCATGCTATGCGATGGTGATGACAGAGGCCTGCGTCGATATCGGCGACTTGCACGACAGGATGCCGGTGATCCTCACGCCAGCGGACCGGCGGCGCTGGGTGGAAACCAGTGATCGTGACGAAGCTCTGTCGCTGTGCCAGCCCTGGCCGCACGGACTGCGCGTGCAACATACCGGCGAAGCCTGGTCTGCCAGCCGGGCCTGACCATTGCGGGCGGGATGGTTGCCGGCTCAGCCATAGCTCACGACCTCCCACTCGATGCCGTCCCAGTCGAAGAAGTAGAAGCGCCTACCGGGCGCGTAATCGCCGTGGTTGAACGGTTCCAGACCAGCCGCGACGATGGTGGCTTCGGCCATGGCGATGTCGTCCACCTCGATCCCGATGTGATTGAGGGGCAATCCCTTGTCGAAGCCCGCAGCGATGCCATCCTTCGGCGTATAGAGCGCGATGTATTGGTCCTTCGTGCCGAAGTGGATCGTGTGCCCACCGTTCAGCGAAGGCCCCTCCCACCGGCGTTGCCAGCCGCACAGCCGTTCGAGCAGTTGCGCCATGCGCGGCGCGTCCGAAGTGGAGATGTTGACGTGTTCAATGCGGGCTATGCCGGTCATTGCGTGCTCCTGTTGCGGGCGGTTCCAAAGATGTGGCCAATCCAGACGCGCCAGCGTCCGAATCACCACTTGCCCTATCCTACAACCTCAAGCTAACTTGAGGTCAAGCAATTTGGGCGGTACAGTTGCAAGGCGTGCAGATGAACGGCAATCAGTTGATTTCCATCGGAACTCTTTCCGAACGTACCGGTGTCTCGGTGTCCGCGATCCGGTTCTACGAACAAAAGGGACTGATTGAATCGCTGCGAAGCGGAGGCAATCAGCGCCGGTTCCTGCGGTCTGACATCCGGCGCATCAGCTTCATCCTGATTGCGCAGAAATTGGGGCTGGGGCTGGCCGAGATCGAAACCGAACTGGCCCGCCTGCCGCAGGGGCGGACGCCAACCAAGCACGACTGGGAAAAGGTCAGCCGGTCGATCCGCAGCCAGTTGGACGCTAAGATCGCACTGCTTGAACGCACGCGGGCCAAGTTGGACGGATGCATCGGCTGCGGTTGCCTGTCGCTGAAGAACTGCCGCCTCTACAATCCCAACGACGAAGCCGGTGAGAGCGGGAGCGGACCTCGTTTCGTGCTGGGCTGATCAGCGCGGAAGGTCGGAATAGTCGACCGCATCGATCCGGGCGAGAACCGCTGCGCGCAAGGCCAGCGCTTCGTCCGTCGGCAGCCCGCGAAAGCTGAGCCGTCCGCCGGGTAACCCGAAGTGCAGCGCCGCATATCCGCGCAGGCGCGCGATCGGCCCTTGCCGCAGTTCAGCAGATTGCAGCCGCACTTGAGGCGCGATCATGACATGCGGGGCCAGCAATCCCGCACGCCCTTGGATGCGCCCACCTTCGGTCGCGTGACGGTGCTGCAAGTATCCCGGTAACGAAAGACCGGCGAGGATCAGTCCGACGCACACGATTGCAACGGCGGACAGCGGTTGCCCCAACCATGTTGCGACGATCGCCGCCACGGTTCCGGCAAGCAGCCAGAATGCCGCACGATCGATCCAGAAGCGCGGGCTGGTCCGATGCCATGCAATACCATCTGCGGGCAGGGGTATCCCAGCCTCGGCGGCGATGCGGGCTATTTCGTTCAATTTGGCAAAAGGGGCGACTTCGTGCGAAGCCTTTGCCCCGTCACTGGCAAGCGAGACGAATGACAGCGAATGCCAGCCGAACAGGCGCCGGATCACGCCAGTTTCGGTCGCGATGGCCTGTACCCGGTGGGCGGGCATCACGACGTCGGTGCGGCTCAACAATCCACGCCGCCTGCGAAATCCCTTGGCCGTGCGATCAAGCCGAAAGCCATAGTCGCGCAGCAGCGTCTTGGCCACGCCGCTGGCGATGCCGACGAGGACGAGCATGATCACCGCCACGAGCGCGCCCCAGAACTGCGCAAGTCGGCCCAGCGACTGGATGCGGGCGCCCTGTTCTGAAGCAAGCTGTTCCCAGACATCCTTATCCCAGATGTCGAAGGGCATGAGGAAATCGAACTGGTCGACGATCGCGAACAGAACCGCGAAGATGACGAGGCTGAAGCTGAAGACACCGGACAGGAGCACCCGCGGCAGGGCCATCGTGAAGATGGGCACGCCCTCGCTGTCGCTTTCACTTTCCTGCGCGCCCGAACAAGCACCTGTGGGCACGTCGTCGCGCCGCTCTCTCACCAGATCGCGCAGGCGCTGGCCTTCGGGCCGTGTCACGTAGGACAAGGTCAGGTCGTCCTTGCCGCCCGATCCGGTTTCAAACCGGACTTCGACCAGACCGAACAGGCGCGAAAACAGCGTCTCGCTCATGCTCACGTCCTGAATCCGTTCATAAGGGATAGAACGGGCTTCGCGCGACAGGACGCCGCGCTCGATCCGGATATCCTCTGCGCCGGTCCGATAGCGGGTGAAATGCCATTGCAGGAACGCGCCCAGCGGGGGCAGCACGAATATGGCCAGCAACGCGGCGGCTAGGACGATGCCGGTCCCAACATCGCGCGTCGACGCACCGAACGACAATGCGACCACGGGCAGGATCGCGCGGCGCAACTGGGTTATCGTGCCGACCAGCATGCTCAACGAATCGGTGCGGCGAAAAGCTTCCGGATCGTCGATCGCTGTCGGGCGGGGCGGAAGGGTTATCACATCGTTTCGCGGCGGATGCGGGCGGAAATCGCCTCGCGTATGTCGACCGCCGTCTGGCGCGAAAGTCCGGGCACCGCGACCGAGGCATTGTGCATTCCCGCCGTGTGGACGACCAGCGTCGCCAGGCCGAACCAGCGTTCGATGAGCCCCTGCTTCACGTCGATGTGCTGAACCCGCCCGAACGGCACGACGGTATCCGAATGGCGGATCCAGCCCTGCACATAGCGCAGCCGGTCGCCCGTCGTGGCATATCCCTTGCGCCGATAGCGCCGCATCGGCAGGCTCAGGATCAGGGCCAGTGCCACCACCGCGATGGGGCCGATCACGATGCCGGTCGGCCAGCCAAGGACGAGTTCGGCCACGATCGCCCCGACGATGAGTGGCGCGATGCCGATCGCGGTTTCGATCTGCAGCACGGTCGCGTGGCGCCGGTCCAGCCGGCTCAGGTCATCGTCGGTCATTCGTTCTCGGTCACTCTGCCGCCAGCATTTCCTCTGCCGCGCCAAGGTCGACGCTGACGAGGCGGCTGACGCCCTGTTCGACCATGGTCACGCCGAACAGGCGGTGCATGCGGCTCATCGTCACGGCGTTGTGCGTAACGATCAAATATCGGGTGTCGGTCTGCTGGCACATCGCGTCGAGCAGATCGCAGAATCGTTCGATATTGGCATCGTCGAGCGGGGCGTCCACTTCGTCGAGTACGCAGATCGGCGCGGGATTGGTGAGGAACAGCGCAAAGATCAGGGCCACGGCCGTCAGCGCCTGTTCCCCGCCCGAAAGCAGCGTGAGCGACTGCAGCTTCTTGCCCGGCGGCTGGGCATAGATTTCCAGCCCCGCCTCCAACGGATCGTCGCTGTCGATCAGCGCAAGATGCGCCTGACCACCGCCGAACAGGGTGGTGAACAGGCTCTGGAAATGGGTGTCGACCGATTCGAAGGCAGTACGCAGACGTTCGCGCCCCTCGCGATTGAGGCTCCCGATCGAACCGCGCAGACGATTGACAGCTTCGGCCAGCTCAAGCTGTTCGGTGAGCGAGGTGCCATGCTGCTCTTCCGCCTCGGCCAATTCGTCGGACGCTACCAGATTGACCGGCCCAAGCCGTTCGCGTTGGGCGATTGCCTGTTCCATTTCGGCGCTTTCGGCTTCCGCGCTGGCGACGGTTTCGGCTTCGAATGCCAACCGTTCAGGCAGCAGGGGAGGCGGACAATGGAACCTGTCGCCTGACGAACGCGCCAATTCGCTGCGGCGCGCTTCCTCACTCTCTGCGCGGGCGGCCAATCCTGCGCGCGATTCGCGGGCGGTGGCGAGCGCCTCGTTCGCGGCGGCAAAGGCGGTGTCAGCCGCTTTGCCCGCAACTTGCGCGGCATTGTGCGCGGCCTCCGCCTCGGCCAGTTCGCCCGCCAGCCTGTCGCGCGAGGTTCCGGCCAACTCGATCTCGCGCATCAGCGCTTCCGGCCGGGCGGCGGTGATCATGCGGGCTTCGTCGATTTCCTCGCGCCGGCGGGTCATGTCGGCCAGCCGCTTGGCCGCATCGCCAGCGCGACCTTCCCAGCCCTTCATGTCGGCCTGCAACGCCTTGGCTCGTTCGCGCCCCACGGCGAGCCCCTGATCCAGCGCGGCAAGTTCTGCCATCGCCGATTGCAGCGCGGTGCGGGCGGTGTCGTTGCGTAAGCGGGCGGTTTCGAGCGCGGTCCGCTGGGCGGACGGATCGGGCAGGGCGCGCCGCTGGCTCTCGGCCTGCATCACGTCCTGCTGAGCGATGGCGAGCCGATCGTGCAATTCTTCCAGACGCTCGGCGAGCTCTTCACGCGCGCGCGCCAGCCGTTCGACCGCGGCTTCGGCCTGGTCTCGGGCGCGAAGTGCGGTGCGTTCCTCTTCGGATGCCGTATTGACCGCGCGTTCGGCGGCAATGCGGGCGTCGGTCGCATCCGACAGCGCGGAGTTGGCAGTGCCGACTTCGTTTTCAGCCGCGCCGACGACTTCGCGCAGCGCGGGCAGCTGTTCGGTCAGCGCCTCCAACCGGTTCGCTGCCTCCAGCCGTGCCGCTTCTGCCGCCCCTTCGCCGCGTGCCACGAAACCGTCCCACCGACGCAGCGCACCGGCGCGGGTAACGAGCCATTCTCCGGGGGCGAGCAACTGTCCATCGTCGGCATCGACGACGCGGACCATGGCCAGCCGCGCGGCGAGCTCGACAGGTGCGTCGCGTACATGGGCGGTGATGCTGTCGGCAACCGGCGCGGGCGCGTCGGCCCCTGTCCAGAAGCGTCCGTCCTGCCCTTCTGTGGGTGAACCCAACGGCGCGACGGCGTCACGGCCCAGCACGGCGGCGAGCGCGCGCTCGTAACCAGGTTCGGCCTTCACCGCATCGATGGCGCGAGTGCGGGTCTGGCTGCCTTTATCGGCCTTTTCCCGCGCGCGCCTGTCGCGGTCCAACGCATCGTGTTCGCGCTCCACCCCGGCAAGTTCAGCCTTGGCGGCGGACAGCGCGCTCGATGCCTCGTCACGGCGAGCCGACACGGTTTCGCGTGCTGTGCGCGCCGACTCCAGCGTGTTGCGTGCGGCGACGAGTGCGGCGGCGGTCTTTTCGCAGCGGGCTTGCGCGGCGGTCAGCGCCAGTTCGAGTTCGCGCTGGTCGCCCAGTGCATTGCCCTGCGCCTCGCGACTGGCCAATTCCTGTTCCAGACGAGAAAGATTCCCACGCGCCTGTCCGACGGCGGCTTCGGCCACGCGCCAGTCCGCTTCGACCCGGGCCAGCTCTGCCGTCGCCTGTGCCAGCGCCAGTTCGCCTGCACGCTGCGCGCGTTCGGCGTCGTCCTGCCGCGCGGCCAACGTGGGGCGGCGCGCCTCATCCTCTGCCAGCGACCGTACCGCGTCCTTGACGTCGCGTTCGAGCCGGGAAAGCGCGTCGGCGGCGTCGCGGGTGGTCCGATTGGCGTCGCCTTCGTCGGCATCGAGACGGGCGCGCTGACGGTCCAGATCGGCGAGTTTTTCCTCTGCCGCCTCCAGCTTCCCGGTCAGCACGGCGAGCATGTTCGCCTGCGCGCCCAGATCGTCGCGGCGGTCGGCCATTTCTTCGCGCGTCTTTGCCAATGCCTCTGCCGCAGCGCGTTGTTCAGCCTGTGCCGCATCGGTCCGGGCCTGCGTTTCGGCGACAGCGGCCTCGGCCATCTTTGCTTGCGCGCGGGCGGCATTGGCGGCAGCGGCCGCTTCGCGCCAGCGGGCAAAAAGCACCCGCGCTTCGGCCGTGCGGATGCGGGTGGACAATTCCTTGTACTTTTCGGCTGCGCGCGCCTGCCGCCGCAGTGCCCCGATCCGCGTGTCGAGTTGCGACAAAAGATCGTCAAGCCGCGCCAGATTGGTTTCTGTGGCGCGCAGCTTCTGTTCCGCATCCTTGCGCCTGACATGCAGGCCAGCGATGCCTGCCGCTTCTTCCAGCATCTGTCGCCGTTCGGTCGGCTTGGCCGCGATGACGGCGGCGATGCGGCCCTGCGACACCAGCGCGGGGCTGTGCGCGCCCGTAGCCGCGTCGGCGAAAACCAGCGAAACATCCTTGGCCCGCACGTCACGGCCGTTCAGGCGATAGGCCGATCCCGCGCCGCGCTCGATGCGGCGAGTGACTTCCATTTCCTGTCCGGCATCGGTTTCGGTGGACAGGACGACTTCGGCGAAACTGCGGGCAGGGCGGGTGGCGGTGCCCGCGAAGATCACGTCCTCCATCCCCGCGCCGCGCATGGACTTGGCGCTCGATTCGCCCATGACCCAGCGGATCGCTTCAAGCAGGTTGGACTTGCCGCAACCATTGGGGCCGACAACGCCGGTCAGCCCCGGTTCGATCAACAGGTCGGCCGGCTCGACGAAGCTTTTGAAGCCCGAAAGGCGCAGCCGCCGGAACCGCATCAGCCCCTCCCGGAGCTTGTCGCAGAGCCGAGCCCCGCCGACATTACCGGGCGCCGGCCTGTTGCAGCGCGGCTTCGACCTGCGGCCAGGCCAATCCATCTAGCTTTGAATTGTTTATAAGGAACGTGGGCGTTCCGGTGATCTCGAATTCGGTGCTGGCTTTCTGGGTGCCGTCAGCCAGCTTTTGCGCTGCGTCCGCGGACTTGAGGCACGATACGGCCTGATCGCGGCTGATCCCGCGCGCAGCGAAAAACTCGGTCATGCCGGTCAGGTTCGCGATTTCGGTGAACCGCTGATCGACCGGCAGGCTGATTGCCGCGTTATAGCTTTCCTCACCCGTGGCGCGAAGGTTTTCGAACAAGGCCGTCTGGTTCTCGAAAACCTGACCGGTCAGCGCAAAGAAGCTCTCAGGCGCGGAGCAGCGCGTCAGGATAGCCCCGGTGATGTCGATCGGGTCACGCACGAAATTGCGGAATTCGAAGCTGACCCGGCCGGTATTGACGTATTTTTCGACCAGATCACGCTCCGCCGTTTTATAGAATTCGGCACAGTGCGGACATGTCAGCGATGCGAATTCGACCAGCTTGATCGGCGCATCGGGGTTGCCCATCAGATATCCGTCGGCTTCGGTCTTGGTTACAACTTCCGACCACTGCGTCCCGGCGGGTGCGGCGACCGCTGCCACCGGCTCGCCCTGCGGACCGCTGCCCTGCACGGTAGCATCCTTGCCACCATCGCAGGCGGCAAGGGTCAGCGTCAGCGGCGCGGCAAAAAGGGCAAGTGCGGTGCGAAATGCGGTACGGGTCATGGGATCGGGTTCACTCCTGTAAGAGGGGAAGCTAGCGCAGCGGGACGGTCGGCGGGGAGAGCGCGGCTAATCTTTTACACAGGCGCGGCGAAATGTCGCCGATGCGCCGTGGATCAAAGCCGCAGGTCGAGCTGGAATTTGAGGCTGTCCCACGAATTCGTGCCCGCCAAAAGAACCCCGTCGATGGCAAAGGCTGGCGTCGAAGCGACGCCCTTGTCGCGGATGTAGGACGCCGTCTTGTTCGCCAACATTTCAGCCATCTTGTCATCGGCAAGGCATCGGTCGACCGTCGTCACGTCGTATCCTCGGCGCTGCATCATCGGATAGAAGCCCGCATCCTTGGCGATCGCCATACGGCGCGCGACCTGTGTGCCGGCGCCATACCGGTTCTTCTGCGCCGGTGTCGTCTTCATCAGCTTGCCCAGCCACACCGTCTGTTCCTTCATGAACATCGCGTGGTTGCGATCGAAGCGCGCGATGGGTCCGCAATTCGCCAGCATCGCGGCCACCAGATCGAACGAGTCGCGCACCAGGTGGCGGACCTCCAGTTCGGTTTTGCCCGACGCGACATAGAACAGCCGGAGCGGATCGCCTGCCTCTTCCTCGAAATGCGCGCAGTGGGGGCAGGTGTAGCTGACGTATTCGGTCAGTTTCACTTTCGCGCCGGGATTGCCCATCACATGAACGCCCGGTTCCGGCTGCGTCACCGTCATCACGCTTTTGGCCGCCAAGGGGGCGGTTAGGCCAATGCTGCTAAGGGCGAGGCCAGCGCAAAGCATGGTCACAATCGCTTTCAATCGACGCATGGCATTCATCGTTTCCGCTCCCCGTTGTTTTTTCCAAGCGACCGTGCGAGCGATTCCAGCACGGTGCGCAGTTCCGGATCGCCGATATCGCGCAGCGAATCGCCCAGTTCCATCGGGATCGGTTTCAGCGAGGGCGGCGATTTGGCAGGTTCTTCAGCATGGGACGGCTGAACCTGCCCTTGCCGCATCTTGACCTTCGCCACCGCACTATATCCGAAAAATCGGTTCACCCGCTCTATGATCTCGGGGATCACATGCTGAATCAACGGGGCATGAGCGGGCAAGACGACGAGGTGGAGCGTGCCATCCGATTTTTCGCCATGCGGAAAGCGGATCGATTCGGGGGCGGAAACCTTCGCATGGTGCGGGCCGACGATCTCGGGCCAACGGGTCACGACGCTCGATTGCACGAAGCCGAAACGGCGGAAAGCCGTGCGGCCCACTTGCGGCATCAGGTCGGCGATCGCCTTCGCCTCGCCACCGCGCGGACGTTCATAGGGCTTTGGCCCCTTGTTCGCCGTCGCCTTGTTCGGCTTCGGCTTCTTGTCGCTTGCACTTCCCATCGTGCGGGCGGCCATGCCATAGGCGCAGGCGTGGTGGCCAGTAGCAAGATAGCGGATGTGAGGGAAAGGCTACTTGCCTGGTACGATGAACATGCCCGTGTGCTGCCTTGGCGCGTGCCGCCGAACAACCGCGCAACGCCCGACCCCTACCGCGTGTGGCTGTCAGAAGTGATGCTGCAACAGACGACCGTCGCGGCGGTAAAGGACTATTTCGCGCGGTTTACCGAACGCTGGCCGACGGTGGCGGAACTGGCGGCGGCGGAAGAGGCGGACGTGCTGTCGGCATGGGCTGGCCTCGGTTATTATGCGCGGGCGCGCAACCTGATTGCATGTGCTCGCGTTGTTGCCGACAGGGGTGGGCTCTTTCCCGATAGCGAGGAAGATCTGCGCGAGTTGCCCGGTGTCGGCGCCTATACCTCTGCCGCGATCGCTGCGATCGCGTTCGATCGTCGGGCTGTCGTTGTCGATGCGAATGTCGAGCGGGTGATTTCGAGGCTGTTCGCTATAACCGAGCCGCTGCCGACATCGCGGCCTGCCATTCGCGAAGCGGCGGACCGCGTTACGCCCGAACGCCGGGCAGGCGATTTTGCGCAGGCGATGATGGATCTGGGCGCAACGATCTGCACTTCGCGCGAACCGCGCTGCCTGTTGTGTCCGTTGAGCGATGTTTGCGAAGCGCGCGCGATGGGTATCGCAGGCGATCTTCCGCGCAAGATCGCGAAAAAGGCGCGGCCTGCGCGGACCGGCACCGCCTTCTGGATTGAGCGAGACAGTCATGTCTTGCTGGTACAGCGACCGGGCAAGGGAATGCTGGGCGGGATGCGCGCTTTGCCCGACGATGGCTGGAACGCGCGTGCCGACGGTAACGGGAAGGCTGAGTTTGCTGTCAGGCAAGGCGATCCGCTGGGCGCGGTTACACACGGGTTCACCCATTTCACGCTGACGTTGTCGGTACTTCGCGCCGAGCTGGCGGGATCGGAACCCGAAGGCGAGTGGTGGCCAATTTCGCAGATTGGCGAGGCGGGACTGCCGACGCTGTTCGCTCGTGCCGCGCAGACCGCGTTGGCTTAAGCTGACGAGAGTTGAACGATGCCACGTTGCGCGGTTTAACTGGCGCGGGTAGTTGCCTTTAAGATGACAACCATGATCACGCAACTTGACCGCGCCGACCATATCCGCGCCGACCCCGATGCCCTGGCCAGCTACATGGGAATGCGCGCCCGGCTGCTACGGCTCGAAGGGCTGCTGCCGGTATTGGCCGACGATGGCGGATTGACTTGGGACTCGCTCGCCGATGCGGACGACGATGCGGAGCTCGTGTTTTTGGGCATCGACGGCGATCGCGGTTGTTTCGCCACTGTGCCTCGCATGCCGGTGCGGGACGAGCGGCGGCAGTTCATGGCTGCCATGATGTCGATGCACGACGGCCAGTTCGGCATATTCGCCGGCGCGCGCAGCATCGTCGACTGGCACGCACGCCATCGTTTCTGCGCCCAATGCGGATCGCATACCAGCCTGACCAAAGGCGGATGGCAGCGGATGTGCCTGAACGACACTTGCGGCGCGCAACACTTTCCACGCGTCGATCCGGTCACGATCATGACCGTCGAACACCGCGCCGAAGATGGCAGCCGACGCCTGTTGCTGGGCCGCGGGCTGGGCTTTCCCGAAGGATTGTATTCGGCACTGGCCGGCTTCGTCGAGCCGGGCGAAACGATCGAGGAGGCGGTGCGGCGCGAAGTCATGGAAGAGGCCGGCCTGCCCGTCGCGCAAGTGCGTTACCTTTCCAGCCAGCCTTGGCCGATGCAGTCGCAGCTGATGATCGGATGCGCGGCGGTGACGTTCCATGACAGGATCGTGATCGATCGTACCGAACTCGCCGACGCGCGCTGGTTCGACGAAGGCGAAGTGCGCGACGCGATGTCGGGGCGTGCCGCTTCGTTCAATCCGCCTCCGCGCTATGCCATCGCGCACCGGCTGATCCGCATGTGGCTAGACGCGGGCTAGACCAGCCCCAGCTTCGAAAGTTTGCCCAACAGCCGACCGGGCAGGACATCGCCCGCATCGTCGCCCTCTGCCATGTCGGGCGGAGCGTCGGCGTCGCTCAGGTATCGCCAGCCCTGATGGGCCCGTTTCGGGCGGCTGTGCACCCGAATGAGGCGCGGTTCGAGGTCGATAGACCAGCGCCCGGTCTCCAACCGCTCGAACCCTATGATCGGACTGCGCGCGACGATGGCGTGTTCGTGGACCCAGTACAGCGATCCGCCCTCCATCTCCGCAACACGTGTGGGGCAGTAGCGAGTTGTTAGCGAAACGCGGGGCCGGTTTTCGAACCACTTTTCGATGTCGGCATAGGATTTCGCGCCAAAGGCGATCTTGGTCAGGTGCAGCGGCATCGCACCGATATGGGCGCTTTACCCTAACCCACCAGTCCTGACGCGACGGCAAGACCGAGGAACGCGAAAAAGCCCATCGAATCGGTGATCATCGTCACGAAGACCGATGACGCGACCGCCGGGTCTTGGTCGAGCCTGTCGAAAATGACCGGCACCGCGACCCCTGCGAAACCGGCGGTGATGATGTTGATGACGACCGCTGTCGCGATCACGAGGCCCAGCATCGGTTCGAAGATGAACGCCGTCGCCCCACCGATCAGCGCCGCGACCGTCACGCCGTTCAGCATTGCGACGCGCATTTCGCGCCACAGTACGCGCAAGGTGTTCGATTGCGTCAGCTGGTTCATCGCCAGCGCGCGGACCGACACCGCCATCGTCTGCGTACCCGCGTTACCGCCGATGGATGCGACGACCGGCATCAGCACGGCCAGCGCGACCAGCTTTTCAATCGCCGCGCCGAACGCTGCGATGATCAACGATGCGATCAAAGCGGTACCAAGGTTCGCGATCAGCCAGCGTACGCGCTCGGTATAGGATTCGCGGATCGGCTGGTTGATGTCGCCTTCGCCCGCGCCCGACATCAGCAGGGCGTCCTCGCTCGCTTCTTCCTGGATGATGTGGACGATGTCATCGGCGGTGATCTGGCCGATCAGGCGGCCCGCGCTGTCGACGACCGCTGCGGAAATCAGCGCGTATTTCTGAAAGCGCAGGGCGACTTCTTCCTGATCCATCGTCGCCGGGATCAGGGTTTGATCGCGCTTCATCACGTCCGAAATCGGAATGTGCCGCGGGGTGCGCAAAATCCACGACAGCTGGCACGCGCCAACCGGGCGATGTGCCGGGTCGACGACAAAGACTTCCCAGAATTCGGTCGTCAAGTCGCTGTTGTCGCGCAAGTAATCGATCAGGTTGCCGACGGTGATGTGTTCGGGCACCGCGACCAGATCGCGTTGCATGAGCCGGCCTGCCGATTCTTCGGGGAAGGACAGTGCGTCTTCGATCGCGGCGCGGTCTTCGGGGTCGAGCTCGGCAAGGACGGCGCGCTGGTCGGCGTCGTCAAGATCCTCGATCAGCGCGACCGCGTCATCGGTTTCCAGCTGTTCCGCGATCTGCGCGACCGCATCGGGCGACAACTGTTCGAACAGAGCGTCGCGGACGTGTTCGTTCAGTTCAGAAATGACCTCGCCGGTCATCAATTCGGCGATGGCCTTGCCCAGCCCTACGCGTTCCTCGGCGGGGACAAGCTCGATAAGGTCGGCGATGTCGGCAGGGTGCAGCGGTTCGACCAATTGGTAGACGCGGTCGTCGTCGTCTGCGTGGACAGCCTCGCGGACCGCCTCCACGAATTCACGGGTCAGGCGGTCGTCTTCGTCGAGATGCTCGATTTCGGCCGGCTTGGCCTCGTCACCGCGCCGGTCCCCGTGGCGCGGGGCTTCGTCCACGCCGTCGTCGTCGGCACCGTGCACGGGGCCGCCGTCGGGACGTTCGTCATCCTGCAGGGTCGGATCGTTGCGGTCCATGATGCCCTATCGTTCGCTTTGGGTGGGGAGGGCGCATGGCCCCCTGTCGCTTCATCGCCGTGCCGCCGTGTCTAGATTGCTGCGCCGCAAAAGCAACTGCCAACCGGCCTCGGCGCGCGCGGTTGCGCATCTGTGGATGGGTTGTGGACATCGTTGTGGACAGGTCTGGGGATTTTTCGGGCATAGCGCGGGGATGACTTTGCGCGCCCAATCCCTATATCCGCCCGGCAATGGATCCGCCGATCAATCGGGTCGGTGTCATGCGATCATTACTGAAACGGAGATTTCATGTCCGACGATACACTGACGCTTTCGATCGATACCGGTGACGGCAACCCCAAGGATGTCGTGATCAAGCTGCTGCCGGATATCGCTCCCGGCCATGTCGCGCGCATCAAGGAACTGGCTGGCGAAGGCTTTTATGACGGCGTGAAGTTTCACCGCGTCATCCCAGGCTTCATGGCGCAGGGCGGATGCCCCAACGGCACCGGCATGGGCGGTTCGGACAAGCCTGATCTGAAGGCGGAATTCAACGATCACCCGCACGTTCGCGGCGTATGTTCTATGGCCCGCACCAGCGCGCCGAACAGCGCGAATTCGCAGTTCTTCATCTGCTTCGACGATGCCGGCTTCCTCGATCGCCAGTACACTGTGTGGGGCGAAGTCGAGAGCGGCATGGACGTGATCGATGCCTTGCCTAAGGGCGAACCGCCGGCAAAGCCCGGCAAGATCGTCAAGGCCACCGTTGGCTGATCCGACTTTGGCATGCGGATCGGGGCAGGCCCAGTGACCCGCATGCCATCGATTTTGGGGAGACGCCTTGTGGCGCTCCCCATCCTGTTCGCGGCCGCGCTTGTGGGCGGCTGTGCCCATGACGTCACCCGGCTGCCGCATGATTGCGGCGGGCCGGGGGGCTGGTGTCCGCAATCCCGCGCCGTGGCTGCCGAAACATGGGAATATGCACAGCTGGCGCAGAACGCCTATTGGCAGGAAGCGGAGCAAAGCGACGCCTATCTCGACCGCGCGTATGTCCTTCGGCCGGAACTGAAGGAACGTTACGCCACGGTCGACGATCGTTACGGCTATGCCTATTCGCTGTTCGACCGGTTCGACGATGCCGGTCGGTTGAGCGAAGTCGTCCTTGTCTATCGCGGGACCGAGGGGCCCAAGGATTGGTGGCACGGCACTTTGCTGGGGCGACAGGGTCCGCGCGGACTGGAAACGTATCGACTGGTGCGCAAGGGTCTCGACGATGCGGGATATGCGACTGTGCCCATCGCCATTGCCGGCCATTCGCTGGGCGGACGGATAACCGACCATGTGATGAAGACGTTGGAGGCTGAGGACGGGCAGGGCCCGCCCACATTGTCGTCCTACCTCTTCAACCCCAATGCAAGCGGAACGGCATTGGCCAAGCCCGATGACTGGAGCGGCCCGGTACACATCGCGGTAACGGAATCGGGAGAGATCGCGGCGTGGGTCCGCGCGCTTTCATCCGACGCGGCATGGGACGGATACGTCATCGACTGCCAGACGACGATCGACCCGGTGGCCAAGCACTACATGCGGCGGCTGGCCGATTGCCTGACGTGGGTGGCCGCAATCGACGACGACGCAGCAGCAATTTCGGCGCGGCGTAACGAGATCGATCCGCCGCGGACCACGGGCGGAGAGGGCGCAGCCGTAAATTCCGCGCCCTGATTACAGTCCGGCGTTGACCAGCCAGTCGTGGAACAGGCGCACCGGTCTGCTTTCAAGCGCGCGTGGCTTGCAGACGAACCAGTAACTGTATGGGCTTTCAACCTCCAGGTCGTAAAGCGTGGCCAGCCGGTCGTCGTTGGATCGCGCAAGGTGATCGCCATGCATGATCGCGATGCCAAGACCCTGTGCCGCAGCCTCCAGCAGCAAAGGCCCGCTGTCATAGTGATCGACGGTCGGTTCAAACCGCGCATCCAGCCCCGTCGCGGCGCGCCACGCATCGAAGCTTTTCATCATTTCGGAATGAAGCAGGAAACTCTGCTTTGCCAGCAGCGCAGGGTTCGGCGTCGTTCCCAACTCCCTGACGAGTTCGCGTGAGGCGATGGCATGGACGCGATTGTGATCGAGCCTGACGCAATGCAGCCGCGCGTCGGGTTCATCCGCCAACATGATCGCGGCATCCAACGTGTCGCCAAGCTTCGGGACAGGGTGAGCGGACGAATCCATGTCGATGTGAAGCGACGGATACAACTGTCGCAGTTCGGGCAGTCGCGGCACGAGCCGCTGCCCGCCAAACAGGGGCATGACGCTCAGCCTCAAGCGCATCACTTTGCTGTCTGCCATCTGCTGCCCGATCTTTTCGGCCAGTTCTTCCAACACGGGCGCGATCGCATCGAACAGTGATTGTCCATCGTCGGTCAGCGACATGGCCTGATGCTTGCGGTTGAACAGCTTTTTGCCGGTAAAATCCTCGAGCGCCGAAAGCCTGCGCGAAAGCGCGGACGGGCTTAGCGCCAGTTCCTCGGCTGCTGCCTTGGCAGAACCGAGCCGGGCAATGCGCACGAACGCTTCGAGCGAGCGCAAGGGGGGCAGTCTGCGGGCAACCATCAGTCGGCTTGCTCGCCCTCGATCTCGTCGTCGCGCATGGGCGGGTGCAGTCGCAGGCGTTCGACGTGCCGTTTGTTGCCTGCGATGACCTCCAGCTTCCAGCCGCTGGCGTGATGCATTATATCGCCGACCATCGGTACCTTTTCGGCCAGCACGAAGGCCAATCCGCCAAGCGTGTCGACAGCTTCTTCGACCTCAGCAAGGCGCGGATCGACACGGCGCGCCACTTCGTCCAATTCGACCCGGGCGTCGGCGTCCCACATACCTGCATCCAGCGGAACCAGCAGGTCGATTGGGGCATCGTCGTGCTCATCCTCGATGTCGCCGACGATTTCCTCGACCAGATCCTCGATCGTGATGATCCCGTCGGTGCCCGAGTATTCGTCGACTACGATCGCAAGATGAACGCGACGCGCGCGCATATCGGCCAGCACGTCGAGCGCTCCGCGCGCTTGCGGCACGTAAAGCGGCTGGCGCATCAGCTTGGTCCAGTCGGTGGGCGGGGTTTTGCCACAGGCAAGGAACGGGAAGACGTCCTTGATGTGCATCATCCCGATCACGTGATCGAGCGAATCGGCGTAAACGGGCATGCGCGAATGGCCGTGTTCGCTGAAGGTCTCGACCATCTCTTCCCAAGAGGCTGAGCGGTCTATCGCCACGATCTTGCCGCGCGGAATGGCGACATCGTCGGCATCGTGTTCGCTGAAATGCAGGAGATTGCGCAACATCTGGCGCTCGATCGCGGAGAGATCGCCCTTTTCGGGCGGCGATCCGTCGCGCTGCTCTTCTTCCTCGTGCTCGTCGATCGCTTCTTCGATCTGGGCGCGAAGCGACAGGTCGCCTTCGTTACCGTCGAAGAAATCGCGGATACGGTTCCACAAGAATCGCTTTTCCCCCCGTCGCTCAGGCTCCGGGTTGCGCGCGTCACCACTGAAATCGCCGTCCGACATGGTCGGCTCCACCAATCCTTCCCGCTCGTACGGCCCGTCCTGAACTTCAGGCGGTTTCCCCGTAAGGATCGGAAATTCCGAGGCGTTTCAGAATGCGCGTTTCCAACGCCTCCATCGCCTCGGCCTCCGTCTCGCCCGTCTCGTGATCGTAACCACAAAGATGGAGCAGGCCGTGCACCAGCAGATGGGTTGCATGGTTCGCAAGTGCAACAGATTTCTCACTCGCCTCGCGCATGCAGACCCCGTGCGCGAGGACGATATCGCCCAGCATGGTGGGCGAACGGTCGTCGATGTCGTCCAGCTCTTCGGGCGCAATCATGGGAAAACTCAAGACATTGGTCGGCTTATCCTTGGCCCGCCATTGCCGGTTCAAGGCATGGACTTCGTCATCATCTGCCAGCACGACGCTGACGAGAATCGAGGCATGGGCGATCTGCGGCACTTCGACTGCAGTCGCTTCCGCCGTGCTGGCGGCCAAGTCTTCCCAATCGATCGTATCGCCCCAGACCGGGTCGATATCCAGTTCAAGCGTCGGCGCGGTCATGGGATGGCGTCGGGACCTTCGTATGCGTCGACGATCCGGCCCACGATCGGGTGCCGCACGACGTCCGCTGCGGTAAAGCGGCTGACGGCGATACCATCCACGCCTTCCAACCGCCGGACCCCGTCGGCAAGGCCCGAATGGGCATCGCCACCGGGCAAGTCGACTTGTCGCGGATCTCCGCACACGACCATCCGGCTGTTCTGACCGAATCGGGTGAGAAACATCTTCATTTGGGCGGGCGTGGTATTCTGCGCTTCATCGAGAATGACGAAGGCGTCGGCCAGCGTCCGACCACGCATGAAGGCAATCGGTGCGATCTCGATCTCACCACTGGCGATGCGGCGTTCGACCTGTTCGGCCGGAAGGCAGTCGTAAAGCGCGTCGTAAAGCGGGCGCAGGTAAGGGTCGACCTTGTCCTTCATATCGCCCGGCAGGAAGCCCAACCGTTCGCCGGCCTCCACCGCGGGGCGCGACAAGATCAGCCGTTGAACGCTGCCGGTGATGAGCTGCGCCACCGCTTGCGCGACGGCAAGGTATGTCTTGCCGGTCCCCGCGGGACCGAGCGCGAAAATGATCTCGTGGCTGGTCAGGGCGAGCATGTAGTCGATCTGAGCGGCGGAACGCGGCACGATCGTTTTCTTGCGCGTGCGGATCATCACTGGCGGGCGTTTGTCGGTGCCCGTGATGATGCCTTCGAGCGTCGGCTCGCTCGACATCGCGATCAGCGATTCTACGGCGCCCTGATCCAGCTCGAACCCTTCTTTCAGCCGGGTATGCATGCCCGACAGGACATCGCGCGCGCGCGCGACGGCGTCTTCGGGCCCTTCGATCTGGATACGATTGCCGCGAGCCGAAATATAAACGCCCAACCGGTTTTCGATCTGGACGAGGTTGGCGTCGAACTGGCCGAACAGGGTGCCGAGAACTTCCTGGTTCTCGAAATCCATCTCGGTCCTTGCCCGTCCGTGGCCAAGGATGGCCCCACCGGAATGGCTTGCAACGGGCTCATCGCCGTTGCCGGAATGGGATGCTGGTACGCGCGCTTGTTTGCGGCTCACTCGATATCCTTTATCGGCGTCGGGCGGGGGCGCGCCCCACGCGACTCGGGTATGGTTCGAAGATAGGTCGCCGCCGCGCGCTGACAAGACGGCGAACGCCGCTATGCACGGATGGCGCGTCGGACGGTTACTTCGCCACGGCGTGGGCGCAGGGTTTCGTGTCGGTATAACACTGATTTCCGCCTATTACCGTGTCTCCATCGCTCAACAGCAATTCGCCATCGGGGCCGCGCGAAATGGCTGGGGAAGCGGCGAAAAATTCCTTCAGCGCGTTCGTCGCGGTAGGCCGATGGGTATCGCACGCGCGCATTGCGACATGCGCCGTTTTCATCCGGCCTTGCGAAACGGAAACCTTGCCGGTGATCGCACCGGGGCAATCGACCCAAACGGCAAAAGTGCCCTTTTCAAACGACAGGATCGGCGGACGCGCGCCGCCGTCTTCGGTCAGCAACCGAAAAGGCGCCCGGTCGATGGCCGGGGCGGCGCTTTCCCGAGGCGAACCGTCGATTTGGGACAAGGTCAGCCGATGGGCGGCAGTGGCAAGCATGATCTTACCCTCGGCATTCTGGGCGATCATCGGCTGGCCTGCCAACACCGAGGCAATCACCCCATCCGGCATCGGCGCGCAGCGCGTCGTAGTGGCGGTCAGCGGTCCGGTCGCAAAGGTGCCGCCTCTTTGCACGTAAAGCCCCCGATGGGCGTTGCAGCCGTTCCAGCTGAGCGTGGATGTCCCGAACTGGACGGTCACCGGATCGTCCCACATCTCGTTCATCGGCTTGCCGTCGATCCGCACGACTAGCCAGCTCGTCATCGCCATATCGAACGTGATGGGCGCGAAGCCGTAGTCGAGCTGCTTCGTACCCTCCGTCCGCGCGCCCGGAAAATTTGATGCCGATGGCGCGGGGGCGGGGGTTGGCGAGGCGGCAACCGGATCTGCATCGGCCTTTGCCGCAGGCGGCGCATCGCAGCCGGCCAGCGCGAAACAGGCGCCAAGGGCAAGTAGGTTCGGGCGGACTGACCAAGGGAACATGGCGGCAGTTATTCCGCCCATGCCACTTTGAAGCAAGGTCGGCTGGCGTCCGCGATCAAACTTCAAACCGGGCCGACGACGCGAGCCGAAAGCGAATTCGGGCCGGCTTCGACCAGTTCGACCGTCAGCAGGTCTCCCACCTTGCAATCGCCGACAAAGTGCGCCGACTGAAGCCAAGGCGTCTTGCCGAGCCATTGTCCGTTGCGTCGGCCGGTGCGTTCGACGAGCACGTCGCAGACACGTCCGACGCTGGCCGCGTTAAAGGCCAACTGACCGCGCGTGATCGTCGATTGCAGCCGCTGCAGACGTTCGTCCATCACATCGGCCGCCACCTGCCCATCCATCGTCGCGGCTGGCGTGCCGGGCCGGGGCGAATATTTGAAGCTGTAGGCGGCGGAGTAGCGGATTTCCTCGACGAGGCGGAGCGTAGCTTCGAAATCGGCATCGCTTTCGCCCGGAAATCCGACGATGAAGTCGCCGCTGATCGCAATATCGGGCCGCACCGCCCGCACGCGTTCAATCAGGCGCGAATAGCTGTCGACGCTGTGGCTGCGATTCATCGCGGCCAGTATCCGGTCGCTCCCCGCCTGAACCGGAAGGTGGAGGTAGGGCATCAGCTTGTCGATTTCGCCATGAGCGTCGATCAGTGCGTCGCTCATGTCGTTGGGATGGCTGGTGGTATAACGGATGCGGGCGAGGTCGTGCAGCTTCGCCAGTTCGCGGATCAAACCGTCGAGGCCGACGGCGCGCCCGCGATCGTCATCCCCGTCCCAGGCATTGACGTTCTGGCCCAATAGCGTGATTTCGCGCGCACCTTGATCGACCAGCCGCTTTGCTTCTTCCACCAAGTCGGCGAACGGTCGTGAGATTTCGGCCCCGCGAGTATAGGGAACGACGCAATAGGTGCAGAATTTGTCGCACCCTTCCTGCACAGTCAGGAACGCGCTCGGCGCGCGTTTGCGGCGGGCGGGCAGGGCGGCGAATTTCGCTTCTGCCGGCATGTCGGTGTCGGTCACGCGCTCGCCGGCACTGGCCTTCTCGATCATTTGCGGCAGGCGGTGATAAGCCTGAGGACCGACGACCATGCGCACGTCCTTGGCGCGCTTCATGATTTCGTCGCCTTCGGCCTGAGCGACGCAGCCGGCAACGGCGATCATGGGCGCGCTGCCATCGTCGCGGCGCAGTCGTCCGATTTCGGAATACACCTTTTCCACTGCCCTTTCGCGTATGTGGCAGGTGTTCAACACGACAAGATCGGCATCCTCGCCGTCGGCAGCGGCCTCCATCCCTTGCGCGCCGAGCAATTCCGCCATGCGTTCGCCGTCATAGACGTTCATCTGGCAGCCGAAATTCTTGACGCGGAAGCTTTTGGGAGTGGGAATTGTGGTCATGGCCGGGCCCTTACGCGCTTTCGCCACACAATAGAAGATCGGCCGCGCCAGGATCAGGCGGTGCGCGCCATGCCCGCGATAGCGATTACCCGGCAATCGCCCGCGTCAGCGCGTGCTGTGCGGCCCGCGCAATGTGTTTGCGTCCCGCAAGGTCGGTCCCGGCCAAAGGCTCCAGGAAGCGGACGGTCACCGGCAAAGCGCGTGGACGGCCAAGCAACCTGAAGAAATTTTCCAAGCCAGGCTCGTCACCCACCCATGCGATTTCGCGTGCCGCAGTGCCGTAGTCGACAAGTACGGGTTGCACATTCACATGTTCCGGCGTGGGTTCGATGGCCGATAACAAAGAACTTTTCAGCGGCAGCAGCGCGCTGCCGTCGCCGGTCGTTCCTTCAGGGAACAGGACCAGCATGTGCATCGTGTCCAGCGCCTCGCGCACTTGCGAAACCTGATGCGCGACGGTGGCGCGACGGGTGCGGGCGATGAAGACGGTATCGTTCATCTCGCACAGCCATTTCAGGAACTTGCTGTCGGCCAGCCCGTCATGTGCGACGAATGCCGCCCCGGTTGTGGCGGCCAGAACCGGAATGTCGAGCCAGCTGACATGGTTGGCAAGCAGGATGGCGCGGGGCCGGGCCAACTTTCCGGCCGTGTCGATACGGACACCGGCAATGAGAGCAATGCCGCCCAGAAAAACTGGCGGCACGATCCGGCGTCGCAAAATGCCATAGATGACGAGGTGGGCCGGAATGCAGACCAGCAACCATGCCGCCATCGCGGCCAGCCTTATGCCGATCCGCAAGCGGCGCATCATAAGGTCAGTCTCGGTCCAGCTTAACGCCGTAAAGTTCCATCCGGTGGTCGACCAGTCGAAAGCCCAGCCGTTCCGCGATCTGGCGTTGTAGCGCTTCGAGTTCGGGATCGACGAATTCGACGACTTTACCGGTTTCGACGTCGATCAGGTGATCGTGATGCGCCTCCGGCGATGCTTCGTACCGGGCGCGGCCATCGCCGAAATCGTGGCGGTCGAGGATGCCTGCTTCCTCGAACAGGCGAACGGTGCGGTAGACCGTGGCGATCGAGATGCGTGGATCTATCGCGGAAGCGCGTTCGTGCAGGCGTTCGACGTCGGGGTGATCCTCGCTATCGGAAAGTACGCGCGCGATGATCCGGCGCTGCTCCGTAATACGCAGGCCGCGCTCGGCGCAGATGGCTTCGATATCGATACGATTGGGCACGGTTTGCAAAAAACCTTCGGGTCACGGGCGGATGCCTTGAGCGGAACGATCATAGATCGCCCGCCACATTGTGCAACCGCCCGTGACCCGAATTCAGGCCATTGGGTCGGGGATCAGGACTTCTTTGCAGGCCTGCGGCTACCGGGTTTGCGACCCAGGCCGATCTTCTTTGCCAATTCGCGACGCTTTTCCGCATAATTGGGGGCGACCATCGGATAGTCGGCAGGCAGATTCCAGCGCTGACGATATTCATCCGGAGTCATGTTGTAGTGCGTCATCAGGTGGCGCTTCAGCATTTTCAGCTTCTTGCCATCTTCGAGACATACGATGTAGTCGGGTTTGATCGACGAACGCACCGAAACTGCGGGTTCTGGCGGTGCCTCGGGCTCGCCGGTCTGGGTGCCGAGACCGGCGAGAGCGTTGAAGATGTTGCTGATCAAAGCCGGCACTTCATCGACGGAAACCGGATTATTGCTCACATGAGCCGCGACGATGTCGGACGTCAGCGTAATCAGGGTTTCCTTGATGTCCATTTCGGACTGTTCCATTGCCAAATACCTCGTCTTGATGGCCAAGGTCGCTTTTCGCCGGGGGAGCGATTGGGGGATAATTGAGCGAACACTTGGCTATCTCGCCGTATAGAGGCTCTTGCTAGTCGCAACAACCACTTCTTTTTCGCAGTAACTGACGAGAAATTAATAACTTTTTTTTGAAATTTAAGCAAAAGACAAACTTGTTTGATTTTACCTCGCGGCATTTACGAAATAGGGACCGAAAGCGTTTTTGCATCGCGCATGTTGCCATCGGCTCCGCGATAGTAACTTTTGCGCAGGCCGACGGTTTCGAACCCGAAGTTCTCGTAGAAATAACCAGCTTCGTTATCGGCGCGCATCTCTAGAAAAACTCTTCTCGTGCCCCGCTCTGCCGCACTCGCGAAAAGGTGCCGCATAAGCTGCGATGCCAGACCGTTGCGCCGATACTCGGGATTTACCGCGATCAACAGCAATTCTTCCTCGTCGATTACCTGCCGAACAAGATAAAAACCTGCGGTCCGCACAGATGGGGACGGCGGACCAACGACACCAGCGCTGTCGATAATCGCAAAACGCGTCCCCGGCACTATCATCGACGATGTCAGTTGTTGCTCGTTCCACGCTTCGCCGTATTTCGGGTCGAAGGCGGCGAGCATCACGTCCATCATGCCGCGAATCTCGGCGCGAGTGGCCATCATGACGCTCGCTTCGTTGGCAGCTTGGCGTCGGGGCCGCGGCCGTAGAGAGGGCGCAAATCAGTGAGCAGCGCGGCTTCCGCCAGAGACCCGAATTGGCGCGCGTCGGGCGATAGGGGGGCTGCCGTGCCACGCCCGCGACTTGCCACCAACGCCTCCGCCTGACTGCCGACGATCAGGTCCGCGCGGACAAGTCCGGCGGCGTCTTGTGGGGTGAGCGACTTTACCGGCGCGAGGCTCGCCCCATCGGCTCCGAATTCTTCGACGAACCATTCACCGTGGCCGCCGGTGTTGGCAACGGCGAGTTCGCGCTTGCCGTGCAATTTCTGTCCCTGCGCGGCAAGGAGCGCGAGCGTGGGATAGCCGACGAGTTCGCAATTCCATGCGACCGCAAGCGCCTTTGCCGCCGCAAGCCCGACGCGAATGCCAGTAAAACTGCCCGGGCCAAGCGCGACCGCGATACGGTTTGCCATGCCCCGTCCGGGCAGTTCGGCGATCATCGGGATCAGACGTTCGGCATGGCCGCGACCAAGGCGAACCCACTCTCCCGCCAACAGTTCGTCATCCTGAAACAGCGCGACCGAACAGGCGTCGGTCGCGCTATCAATGACAAGCGTGCGGTTCATCGTGACGGAATGCTGCGACCGATCAGGCCGCGCGCACCTCGTTCACTTCGGGGACGTAATGCTTGAGCAGCCCCTCGATCCCTTGCTTCAGCGTTGCCGAAGAGGATGGGCAGCCGGCACAGGCGCCCTGCATCGTCAGGAAAACGACCCCTTCGCGGAACCCGCGATAAATGATGTCGCCACCGTCGCCGGCAACAGCGGGGCGAACCCGCGTTTCGATGAGTTCGCGGATTTGCGCTATGACGTCGGCATCGGCCGGATCGTCGGTGAATTCGTCATCGTCGTCCGGGACCGCGATACCGGCAGCATCGCCCCCCGTGAACAGCGGGGATTCGGTCACGAAATGGTCGAGCAGCACGGCAACGACCTGCGGTTTCAACTGCGACCAGTCGGTACCCGGCGCGGCGCTGACAGAGATGAAGTCGCCGCCAAAGAATACGCCGGTGACGTCTCCAACCGAAAAAAGTGCCGAGGCGAGCGGCGAAATCTCCGCCGCTTCGGGATCGGTGAATTCGCGCGTGCCGGATGTCATGACCTGCCGTCCGGGCAGGAACTTGAGCGTGGCAGGATTGGGCGTGGTTTCGGTTTCAATGAACATGGCTGCCGATTTAGGCCCCTTGGCGCGCCGTTCAAGCGGTCATTTCGCAAACTGACCGGGCAAGCGTCGTGGACGAGGCTATCGCGAAGCGGATTGACGCTTGGGAATTAGCGTAAGCGGCGGGTTTGATGGCGTGTTCACTGGCGCTTCACCCATCGCGGCCATATATGCCGCACATGACTGTCCTGAACCGCGTTGCGCCCGCTGGCGCGCTGATCATCGCTGCTCTTGCCGCAACGGTTTTCGCCTTGCCCGTTTTCGCCCCGCCCGCTTTCGCGCAGCCGGCCCCCACCGCCGAAGCAGTGCGCGAATGGCCCAAGGTGCAGCTGGATCGGCCATGGATCTATCGCGGCAGCGACATTCCGCCCGATCCCGAATGGCAGTTCGGCGAATTGTCCAACGGTATCCGCTATGCCGTGCGTTTCAACGAAGTGCCGCAGGATCAGTTGTCGATCCGCGTCAGGGTCGATGCCGGATCGTTGAATGAGACCGATAGCGAGCGCGGCTTTGCGCATTTGATCGAGCATCTGACATTTCGCGAATCAAAGTATCTCAAGCCCGGGGAGACGATCCCGCGATGGCAGGAACTGGGCGCGACGTTCGGGTCGGACACAAATGCCGAAACGACGCCGACCCACACGGTTTACAAGCTCGACGTGCCCGACATGAACCCGACAAAGCTCGAGGAAACCTTCAAGCTGCTGTCAGGCATGGTCGCGGCACCGACATTGTCCGAAGCGGGCGTGCGCGCCGAAGTGCCCATCGTCTTAGCCGAAATGCGCGAAGTCGGCGGTGCCGGCAAGCGTGTCGGCGATGCGACGCGCGAGACGTATTTTGCAGGCATGCGGCTGGCGGACCGGTCGCCCATCGGCACCGTCGCGACGCTGGAGGGCGCAACGCAAGCGAGCGTGCGCGCATTCCACAAGCGTTGGTATCGGCCTGACAATACCGTCATTTCCGTCGCGGGCGACGCCGATCCGGCGGTCATGATCCAGATGCTGGAAAAACATTTCGGCAGCTGGAAAGTACAGGGCAAAGCTGAACCCTCGCCAGATTATGGCGACCCCGTGGCCGGCCCCAATGCCCAACAGGCCGCAGGCGCGCTGGCGCCGGTGGACAGGCTGAACGTGCTGGTCGAGCCCGATCTGCCGACCAACATCAGCTATGTCGTCATGCGACCGTGGGAAAAGGTGGCCGACACCATCGTTTACAATCAGGGTCGGCTGACTGATCAGCTGGCGATGGCGATCGTAAACCGACGGCTCGAAGGGCGGGCGCGGGCAGGCGGCAGCTACCTTGCCGCGCAAGTCGGGCAGGACAGCGTCAGCCGGTCTGCCGAAATGACGTTCGTTTCGATCCGTCCTTTGGACGGTGACTGGCGCGCCGCGTTGGACGACGTTCGCGCGGTCATCGCCGATGCGCTGGCCACGCCGCCGAGCGAGGCCGAGATCGCGCGCGAGTTTTCGGAATTCGAAAACGCGTTCTCGATCGGCGTCGAAACGCAAGCGGTGCAGCAGGCGTCGGACTTGTCGAACAACATCGTCGAAGCGGTCGACATCCGTGAAACCGTCGCCGCGCCGGATACCGTGCTGACCGTTCTGCACGGGCTGAAGGGCAAGGTAACGCCCGACGTGATTCAGAAGCGTACGCGCGAGCTGTTCACCGGTTCGGTCCTGCGCGGCATACTTAACGTCCCAAAGGCGAGCGACGGGGACGTCGCGGCATTCCGCGCCGCGATGCTGGCCCCGGTCGAGGCCGACGGTTCGGCGCGGGTGGAGGAAAAGCAGATCGCCTTTGCCGACCTGCCTTCTCTGGGCACGCCGGGGACAGTCGTGTCCGCCGAACCGTCAGGAATTCTGGAAATCGACACCCTGACCCTGTCCAACGGTGTGAAGGCGCTAGTCTGGGCCAGCGATGCCGAACCCGGCCGCGTGTCGGTTCGCGTGCGTTTCGGCAACGGATATGGTGCGTTCAAGGCAGGCGATGCACCCTATATCGAGCTGGGCGAATTCGCGCTGATGGGGGCGGGCATCGGGCCGTTGACGCAAAACGATCTCGACCAACTGGCCACTGGCCGCAAGCTCGGTCTCGATTTCGGGATCGAGGATAGCACCTTCGTGTTCGGCGCCGAGACGCGCGCGGCGGACCTTGCCGACCAGCTTTACCTGTTCGCCGCCAAGCTTGCGACGCCGCGTTGGGACGAAAGCCCGCTGCAACGCACGAAGGCCGCGATGGCATCGGGCTACGACAGTTTCGGCACCAACCCTCAAGGCGTGTTCGAACGCGATTTGGATTACCTGCTGCGCGGCAAGGACCCGCGTTTCGGGACGTCGACACCGGCGATGCTGGCAAAAGCCGACATGGCCGGTTTCCGCCGGGTCTGGGAGCCGATCCTGGCCAGCGGTCCGATTCAGGTCGAGATTTTCGGCGACTTCGACCGGGCAGAGGGCATCGCCGCGCTCAACCGCACGTTCGGCGCCTTGCCGCCGCGCGAAGCTGCGCCGTTGCAGCCTGACCTGTCGAAGATTCCGGCCCCTTCGGACAAGCCTGTCGTGCTGACTCATCGCGGCGACGCGAACCAGGCCGCCGCTGTGATCGGCTGGCCGACGAGCGCGGGCCGCGACCGAATCCAGATTTCGCGCCAGCTGTCGATTTTGACGGAGGTATTCAACAACCGGCTGTTCGATGCGATGCGCGAACGGCTGGGAGCAAGCTATGCCCCAAACGTCGGGTCGCGCTGGCCGCTCGACCGGCGGAGCGGCGGCATGATACTCGCCCACGCGCAATTGCAGCCCAAGGACGTGCCCGCATTCTATGAAGAGGCGCGCAAGATCGCGGCGGCTCTCGTTGCCGCGCCGCCCACGGCAGAGGAACTGACCCGCGTAACCGAGCCTTTGCGCCAGATGATAAGTCGCGCGTCGAGCGGAAACGGTTTCTGGCTGCGCGAGCTTGCCGGCAGCGCGCGCGATCCCCAACGATTGAAGGACGTGCGCACGATCCTCAATGACTATTCGGATACGACACCCGAAGCGATGCAGATCCTCGCCAAGGCGTTCCTCGACAATTCGCGGGCGTTCGAGATCGCGGTCGTGCCCGAAGGCATGGAGGGTACCGTCGCCCGATAAGCGCTTTTGCCGATTGTCGTGATCGCATTGTTTACGGCTGAAACCTTTGCAATGCGCGGTTCTTGGTCGTATTGGCCACCCATTCCGACATTTCGGACGATATCGAACGCCGCCTTTCGGGACGGCGGCGCGGAACCACCCCGATAGAATTCACGCGGAGCAGGTAAATTGGCGAGCAACTGGAGCCCGGACAGCTGGAAGTCCTTCGAAGGAAGGCATCTGCCGGAATATGCGGACAAATCGGTTCTGGCCGATGTCGAGCAGCGCCTGTCGACTTACCCGCCGCTCGTCTTTGCCGGTGAAGCGCGCGCGTTGAAGCATGATCTTGGCGAAGTCGCCAACGGTCGCGGTTTCCTGTTGCAGGGCGGCGATTGCGCGGAAAGCTTCGCCGAATTCCATCCCGATAATATCCGCGACACGTTCCGCGTCCTGTTGCAGATGGCGGTCGTCCTGACCTTTGCCAGCAAGCAGCCGGTCGTAAAGGTGGGTCGCGTCGCCGGCCAGTTCGCAAAGCCGCGTTCGGCTGCGACCGAAAAGCAGGGCGATGTCGAGATGTCGAGCTACTTCGGCGACATCATCAACGACATCCAGTTCGAGGCCGAAGGCCGCAAGCCCGATCCTGAGCGGATGGTCCGCGCCTATGGCCAATCCGCAGCAACGATGAACCTGCTGCGCGCTTTCGCGAACGGCGGTTACGCCAACTTGCGGCAGGTGCATCAGTGGACGCTCGACCATATCGACCGCAGCCCGTGGGGCGAACGCTTTTCACAGACCGCCGACCGGATCGGCGAAGCGATGGATTTCATGGAAGCCTGCGGCGTCGACCCGCGCACTGTGCCTCAGCTGCAGGGCACCAGCTTCTACACCAGCCACGAAGCGCTGCTGCTGCCTTACGAACAGGCAATGACCCGTCGCGATTCCCTGACCGGCGACTGGTACGATACCAGCGCTCACATGCTGTGGATCGGCGACCGCACCCGTTTCGACGGTTCGGCCCATGTCGAATACCTGCGCGGTGTCGGCAATCCGATCGGCATGAAATGCGGGCCGAGCCTCGATCCCGATGCGTTGCTCAAGATGCTGGACACTTTGAACCCATCGCGCGAAGCCGGGCGCATGACGCTCATCAGCCGGTTTGGTTATGAAAATGTCGAAGCTGGGTTGGCCCCGCTTGTTCGCGCCGTGAAGCGCGAAGGACACCCCGTCGTCTGGTCCTGCGACCCGATGCACGGAAACGTGATCAAGGCGGAATCGGGGCTGAAAACCCGTCCGTTCGATCGCATACTGTCTGAGGTGAAGGGCTTTTTCGCCGTCCACCGCGCCGAAGGTACGCACGCCGGCGGCATCCATATCGAGATGACCGGACAGGACGTGACCGAGTGCACCGGCGGTGCAGTCGCCATCACGGACGAAGGCCTTGCAGACCGTTATCGCACCCATTGCGATCCGCGCCTGAACGGCGCGCAGTCGATCGAGCTGGCGTTCCTTCTGGCCGAAGAACTCAACGCCGAAGCCGCGGTTCGCAAGGCGGAAGCAGCTTGAATCAGTGTACCATGCTGCGGGGTTAATTTTTCCCGCATCGCAACTGTAACGCTCTTCGTGCATTATACCGGGCATGGAGCATGCCCACCGCCCGTTCGACGGTGCCGACTATACCCTGGCGGAACGCTTTCGCCATGCCCGCGCGCTGAGCGAGGCGCTAGCCGCGCACCTGTCTGACGCCGACGCGACGATCCAGTCGATGGAGGATGCGAGTCCCACCAAGTGGCATCTCGCCCACACGACATGGTTCTGGGAGACATTCTTGCTGCGGGATCGATCGAACGATTTCCGCTTGCACGACGAGCGCTTTCCGTTCCTGTTCAATTCCTATTACGAAGCAGAGGGCCAGCGCATCGGTCGCTTTTCGCGCGGCATGCTGTCGCGCCCGACGCTCGAAGAAGTCATTTCTTATCGCCATGCGATCGATCAGGCGATGGAGGTGCTGCTCGATCGCGAGGATTGCTCCGAACTGATCTCCCTTGGCATCGCGCATGAACAGCAGCATCAAGAACTGCTCCTGACCGATATCAAGCACGCGTTGTTCCAAAACCCGCTGGGCCCGGGGATGTTCGACCATGCTGCACATGCTTCTCAGGACACTGCAACAGGTTGGCTCGAACATCCCGGCGGCATCGCGATGATCGGTCATAACGGCGCGCCATTCGCGTTCGACAACGAAGGCCCGCGCCATCGTGTTCTGCTCGAACCGTTTGCCCTGTCGCGCAGCCTCGTCAGCAATGGCGAATGGGCCGAATTCATCGCTGACGGGGGTTATCGTACACCGTCGCTCTGGCTATCCGATGGATGGGCCTGGGTGCAGGCCGAAGGCATTGTAGCGCCGCTATATTGGCATGATGACGATCAGTTCACCCATGCCGGTTGGGAGTCGCGCGTTCCGCATGCTCCGGTCACGCACATTTCTTATTACGAGGCGGATGCTTTTGCTGCTTGGGCGGGCCATCGCCTGCCGACCGAGTTCGAATGGGAAGCATTGGCGTCGCAGGCAGATCCGTCTGGGGGTGACCAGCTGGACCAAGCTGCGGCGATCATGCCGCGTGCGACGACTTCGCTGTTCGGTTCGGGCTGGCAATGGACGCGAAGCGCATATCTTCCCTATCCACGCTTCAAGCCCGTCGCCGGCGCGGTGGGCGAATACAACGGCAAGTTCATGTCGGGCCAGTTCGTGCTGAAAGGCGCATCCTGCGCCACTGCGCGCGGTCATTCACGCGCCAGTTACCGCAATTTCTTTCACCCGCATCAGCGCTGGCAGTTCACTGCCCTGCGCCTTGCCAAAGACACCTAGGCCAAGGATCGCCCATGCCCGTTACCGAAGCCATGAGGATCGTCGACGAAGACGACAGCGGGATCGACCGCGCATTTCGCACTGACGTGCTTTTGGGGCTGTCGCAGCGCCAAAAGGCCATTCCGGCGCGATGGTTTTATGACGAGCGTGGATCGGAGCTTTTCGAAGATATCACGAAACTCGATGAATATTATCCCACCCGTGCCGAAACCGAAATTCTGAAGGCCAATGGGCCGGAATTTGCGGACGCTGTCGGCAAAGGTGCAGCAGTCGTCGAATTCGGCTCCGGCAGTTCGGCAAAAACGCCGCTTTTGCTTCAGGCTATCGCGCCTGCCGCCTATGTTCCGATCGACATTTCCGGCGATTTCCTGCGCGCATCGGCCGAACAGCTTTCTGCCAAGTTTCCCGGATTGCCGGTCTGTCCCGTGGAAGCAGATTTTACCAAGCGTGTGGCGATGCCCGACGCGATCGACGGACTGCCGCGGCTCGGTTTCTTTCCCGGCTCGACCATCGGCAACCTCGTGCCCCGAACCGCGGTCGATCTTTTGCGCGAAATGCGTGAAACGCTGTGCGATGGTCGCGATCGGGCTGCAAAACTGCTGATCGGCATGGATCGGGTGAAGGACACAGCCGTGCTTCAGTCTGCCTATGACGATGCGCAGGGTGTTACGGCGGCTTTCAACCTGAACCTGTTGCACAGGATCAATCGCGAACTGGCAGGCACGATTCCTGTCGACTATTTTGCGCACCGGGCCCTGTGGAACGATGGGATCGCACGGATCGAAATGCATCTGGAGGCGCAGCGCGACATGTCCTTCACCGTGTGCGACAAACGCTTCGACATGGCGCGCGGCGAGACCATCCACACCGAGAACAGCCACAAATATACCCGGCGCAGCGCCAATGCGTTGTTGCTGGCGGGTGGTTGGACGCCGACGCATCATTGGCGTGACGCGCACGATCGTTTCATGTTGATCCTCGCCGACGCAAGTGAGTTTCGCATGGCGCCGTGATGGGCGCAATATTGACCGGTTTGCATGTGCGAGCCCTTGCGATCCGGGCTCACCGGCGCTAACGGCACCGCTCCCCTAGCGGACCCGCGATCCTGCGGTTGTTTCCGCGTGAACACATGCAGCGAGTTATCGAAATGGGTTACCGGATAGTCGTCGTCGGTGCGACCGGGAATGTCGGTCGCGAAATGCTCGCCATCCTGGCAGAGCGCGCGTTCCCGATTGACGAGATCGCGGCTGTTGCCAGCTCGCGCTCGCACGGGACCGAGGTCGAGCTTGGCGACACTGGCAAGATGCTCAAATGCAAGAACATCGAGCATTTCGATTTCACCGGTTGGGACATCGCCCTTTTCGCGGCCGGATCGGGACCGACTGCGGAATATGCGCCAAAGGCGGCGGCAGCTGGCTGCGTGGTGATCGACAATTCGTCGCTTTATCGCATGGACCCCGACGTTCCGCTGATCGTGCCAGAGGTGAATCCCGAGGCTATCGACGGGTACAAGAAGAAAAACATCATCGCGAACCCCAACTGCTCGACCGCGCAGATGGTCGTCGCGCTCAAGCCGTTGCATGACGCGGCGAGGATCAAGCGCGTGGTCGTGTCGACGTACCAGTCGGTTTCCGGCGCGGGCAAGGCCGGCATGGACGAACTTTTCGAACAGTCCCGCGCGATTTTCGTCGGCGATCAGGTCGAGCCGCGCAAGTTCACCAAGCAGATTGCCTTCAACGTCATCCCGCACATCGACGTGTTTCTCGACGACGGTTCCACCAAGGAAGAGTGGAAGATGGTCGCCGAGACCAAGAAGATCCTCGACCCGAAAATCAAGGTTCACGCCACTTGCGTGCGCGTACCCGTGTTCGTGGGCCATTCGGAATCGCTGAACATCGAATTCGAGAACGAGCTTTCGGCCGAACAGGCGCAGGACATCCTGCGCGAATCACCGGGTATCATGCTCATCGACAAGCGTGAGGACGGCGGATATATCACGCCGGTCGAATGCGTCGGCGATTACGCTACCTACATCAGCCGCGTGCGCGACGATTCCACGGTCGACAACGGCATCGCGCTGTGGTGCGTCAGCGACAACCTGCGCAAGGGCGCGGCGCTGAACGCGGTGCAGATCGCGGAATTGCTGGGCCGCCGCCACCTCAAGAAGGGCTGATGACAGCGCCGCTAATGACCTACGTCACGGCTGCGGACGGCACCAGGCTGGCCGTCCACCGCCTTGGCGCGGGCAAGCCGATCGTGCTGCTCCATGGGCTGTTTTCCAGTGCCGAGGTCAACTGGATCAAGTTCGGTACGGCGCAGAAGCTTGCTGATGCGGGGTTCGACGTCATCATGCCCGACCTGCGGGCCCATGGCATGTCCGATGCCCCGCACGACTCCTATGGCGCTGGCGTGCTCGTCAGCGATCTCGAAGATGTGCTCGCCCATTTCGGACTCCGACAGTTCGACCTTGCGGGTTTTTCGCTTGGTGCGCGCACGGCGTTGAATGCGGTGTTGGCAGGCGTCACGCCCGAACGGCTTGCGCTCGTCGGGATGGGTTGGGAAGGGCTCGTCGATTGGGACAAGCGCATCGCTTTTTTCATCGACGCTATCGACCGCTACGACGACATCCGCATGGGCGACCCGGCATTCTTTGCCAAATCGTTCATGAAAACCCAGAAGGTCGACCGTGTCGCGATGCGCGCGCTGCTCTTGTCGATGACCGGAACCGATCTATCCAACCTCGACGCAGTGAGGATGCCGACGCGGGTCATCAACGGCGACAAGGATCATGACAACGGCTCTGCCCAAACGCTGGTCCAAAAGCTGCCCAATGCGACTTTCGCCGAAATACCGGGCACCCACATGAGCTGCGTTTCCGAACCGGCACTGGGCGATGAACTGGTCCGCTTCTTCGCGGGCTGATCAGCGCGTCATCGGAACGGGGGTTCATTGAACGCGCGCAGCTTGCGGCTGTGCAACCGGTCGCCCTCTGCCTTCAGCCTTTCGCAGGCACGGATGCCGATCTGCAAGTGACTGGCGATGGCTTCTTCGTAGAAGCGATTGGCCTGTCCTGGCAGTTTGAGTTCGCCGTGAATCGGCTTGTCCGAAACGCACAGCAGCGTTCCATATGGTACGCGGAAGCGATAGCCCTGCGCCGCGATCGTCGCGCTTTCCATATCGATGCCGACCGCGCGCGACAGCGACAGGCGATGCCCCGTCTTTGTCACGCGCAATTCCCAGTTGCGGTCGTCTGTCGTGACGACGGTGCCCGTACGCATTCTCATTTTCAGATGCGCACCCGCCGTGCCGCTGATTTCTTCGGCCGCGCCAGCCAGCGCCTGCTGCACTTCGGCAATGGCGGGAAGCGGGATTTCGGGTGGAAGAACCGCGTCCAATACGTGATCGTCGCGCAAATAGGCGTGGGCGAGGACGTAATCGCCGATCTTCTGGCTGGGTCTCAGACCACCGCAGTGGCCAATCATCAGCCATGCTTCGGGGCGCAGAACGGCGAGATGATCGGTGATCGTCTTCGCATTCGATGGCCCCACCCCGATGTTGACGAGCGTGATCCCTCCCCGGTCGGGCGCGACGAGGTGGTAGGCTGGCATCTGGTGTCGCCGCCACGCGGTGTCGGATAGTCGCGCGCGGGCGTTGGGCGTATGTTCCGTCACCATCAGGCCGCCCGCGCCGGCCAGCGCGGTGTATTCGCCTTTGCCCAGGTTCGCTCCCGCCCAGTCCACGAATTCGTCGACATAGCGGTGATAGTTCGTGAACAGGATGAAACGCTGGAAATGTTCGGGGTTGGTGCCGGTATAGTGTTCCAGCCGGGCCAGGCTGAAATCGGTGCGCAAAGCATCGAACAGCGACAAGGGCATCGGATCGGTAGGTTCGAAGGCGTCGATGCCGTCGGCCAGTTCGTCGCCGATCAGCGACAGTTCGGTTGCGGGAAAATGCCGCGCCAGCTCCAGCGGGCTTACCCCTGCGAGCACCGCGCCCGCTTCACCATCGACGACGTAGGGAAACGGGATTTCCTGCCGCGAACGACCGACCTCGATCTCGACGTTGTAGTCGGCGATAAGAAGCGAGAGCTGCTCTTCGAGATAGGTCGCGAAAAGGCGAGGGCGGGTAACCGTGGTCGCATATGTGCCGGGCCGGGTGAGGCGACCGAATGCGCGGCTTACCGGGGCCGGGGCGTCGGTTTCGCGAAATTTCAGCCGCAGTTCGGGATAGGCATAGGTGCCGTCAGCCCGGCGCGATGCCGGCGGGCGGCTGTTGCCGGTGGCGAAGGCGAGCAGATCGCTGCGCAGGGCGTTGCGCGCTTCATCATAGATGCGCGTGATCTGGGCCATGATTTCAGAGGTGTTTTTCATGACGGAAAGTTAGCGCCGCGTGCATGACAATACAAAGGCGCGTTGCCGATACGTGTGTGGAAATCGGAAATCGTCGGGCCGCCAGCTTGACAGGAGCGGCCGCCGTTCGGACAGTCACCCCATGCCAATCGTCGTAGACAAGGAACGGCGCCGTGCCGAGGTCGAGGCTGTCGCATTCGATCTGGTGGCTGAGCGCGGGATCGAGGCGGTCACGACACGCGAGGTCGCGGCAGCCTGCGATTGCAGCACGTCGATCGTTTCGCACTATTTCGCCAACAAGAACGAACTCTTGTTCAACGTGTATCAGCTGGCCAACCGGCGCGCGCGCGAAAGGCTGATGGCCGCTGTCGTTGCGCAAGCGCCTCTGTTCGACTGTTTCGCCGAAATCTTGCCGACAAGCGCGGATGCGCGCCGCAATTGGCAGGTGTGGATCGCGTTCTGGGCGCGAGCTCATCTCAGCCCCGAATATCTTGAGGAGCGTCGCCGAGCAGCGGAAGAAAGCCTCGCTCTCTATCGCGACATCATCGCGCCGCGTTATGCCGTGCCGGTCGATGCCGATCTGCTGACTTTTCGGGCTCGCTGCCTGATCGCCGCGGTGGCGGGCATCGCACTTGAGGCCGTCTTTGCACCCGACGATTGGACCGTGCCTAGGATGAGAGAGGTTCTGGAGGCGCAATTTCTTGCCATCGGACTTCCTGAGGCCGCCTGAACCGGCGCGCTGCGACCACCGGCTTCAGCACCGGCACCTGTTTAATCTGACAGTCGATATACAAAAATGCGGTGCTAGCCTCTGCTACGATGAAAGGGCCCCGGCCGAGTGGCCCCAACGCGATGGAGAGCAAGTCATGATTCGCCATGTTGTGATGATCAAGTTCAAGGACGACGCACCGCAGGACAAGATCGACATCTTCCTTGAGGAAGTGAAGAAGCTCCCGCATCTCAATAAGGAAATTCGCGACTACAGCCACGGCTTGTGTGTTCGCGAGCCGCGTTATCATTCGGGCGATTTCGATTTCGCCAATTGCTGCGACATCGACACCTACGAAGCGATGGACCGCTATATGTCGCACTGGGCGCATTTGCGGATGACGCCGTTCCTGCCCGACATTCTGGAAAACATGATCTCGTTCGATTGGGTGATCGATTACGAAGGTCCGGCTTTCGACGAGGAAGCGGCGAGGGAAGAGGCCGTCAAGGAAAAGGCTCGCGTCATCAAGCTGCACGACGACGCAGCCAAGGCCTACGTCCCCGAAATCCGCGGTCAGACCCGCGAACGGGCCAAGGAAATGCTGGAGACGGTCGGCCTGAAGCTGTCGTCGGACGAAGACGAGATCATGGGTTCGGTCTGGGCACCCAACCGCATCATGTTCCAGACACCGGAACCCGAAGCCGAAGTCGCCAAGGGGACAGAAGTCAGGATCGGCATCACCGGCGACTGGCTGACTGGCCCCGCCACGCCGGGAGGTGACGGACCAGCTTGGTGACGGCCGGCCTGGTGAGCTCCGGATTGGCTACGATTCCCGAGCGGGGAGCGATGCGATGAGCCAGATGCGTGACGCCTATGGCGACGTGGCCGAAAAGCTGCTCGATTTTGTGGAAGGCCGCACGACCGACCAGACCGGCGCGACGATGGATGTGCCGATCGAGGCCTATCTCGACCCGGCGCGCTGGCAGCGGGAGATCGACCTGATCTTTCGCCGCCTGCCGCTGATGATGGCGTTCTCCATCGAGTTGCCGAAGAACGGCGATTACAAGGCGATGGAGCCGATGGGCATCCCGGTGCTCATTACGCGCGACGGGCAGGGCCGGGCGCGGGCATTCCTCAACGTGTGCCGCCACCGCGCGATGAAGCTGACGGAAGAGGGCAAGGGCAACTGTTCACGGTTTTCCTGCCCCTATCATGGCTGGACTTATGCCAATGACGGGCGCCTCATCGGGGTGACCGAGGCGTCGACGTTCGGCGACGTGGACAAGGCGGCGATGTCGTTGACCGAACTGCCGTGCGAGGAAGTGGCGGGGATGATCTTCGCGATCCTCACGCCGGGCCTCGCCATCGATGTTCCGGCCTTCCTCGGCGGTATGCTGGACGATCTGGCCGCACTGAAGCTGGAAAACTGGTACTACCACAAGTCCCGCAAGATGGAGGGTGCGAACTGGAAAGTCGCCTATGACGGCTATCTCGAAGGCTATCATTTTCAGGCCGCGCATCCCGAAACTGTGATGCCGCGCACGCCATCCAATCGCGCGTTCTATGAAGCGTTCGGCCCGCACATCCGGTTGAGCTATCCGCAGCACCGCATCGTCGAGCTAAAGGATCTGCCGCGTAATGAATGGGGTGAGCGGGAGAACCTGAACTACGACTTCATCCGCATGCTCTTTCCCAATTTCGCGCTCTTCCTCGCGCCCGAAATGTGCCAGGTCGCGCAGCTCTGGCCCGGTGACGCGCCGGGCCGGAACGTGACTGTGATGAACTACATCTTTCCCAACGCGCCGCAGTCCGACGAAGATCTCGCCCGGCTCGACGAAATGAGCGACTTCTTCTTCGACGTGGTCGAGAAAGAGGATTATCTCATGGGGATGCGTGTGCAGCAGGGGCTTGAGGCAATGGGCACCGGGCACATCACATTCGGGTGCAACGAGCTCGGCAACCAGTATTTTCACAAGTGGGTCGATTATTATCTCGCGCAAGGCGAGCTGCCCGAACCGACCCTGCGACAAGATTGAAGAGAGGATACAACATGATTGTCATCGCCGGACACATCAAGACCGACCCTACAAAGGTCGAGGATCTGCACAAGGCGCTGAGCGCGCTGAAAGGGCCTACGCTGCAGGAAGAAGGCTGCATCGATTACCACTTTGCCATCGACGATCCCGCTGCCGGCACCATTCTGGTCTACGAACGCTGGGCCAGCCAGGACGCGTTGACCGCGCACCTGTCGGCTCCTCACGTCGGCACGTTGCTGGGCGACTGGGGCGACAAGGTGGAGATGGACGTAACCAAGTTCGACGCGGTCAATCCGCGCGGGCTGATGGACTGATCCAAATCGGCCACCTGCATCATCGCATCGGAGAGAGTTCATGAAGAATCGGCGAATCATTCTTGAATCGCGACCGACCAGCGTGCCGACGCACGACAACTTCCGGATCGAGGAAGTGGAAATCCCGGAGCTGGAGGAAGGGCAGGTCCTGCTCGAAAATCGTGTATTCGCAATCGACCCGGCGGTGCGCGGCATGCTCGACGATGTGAAAAGCTACCTTCCGCCCGTGCCGATCGGCGGATTGATCCCGACCATGGTGTTGGGCCGCGTCATGCAATCGCGCAATCCCGATTTCAAGGAAGGCGACTATGGCCGCGCCTTCATCGGTTGGGAAACCCACTCGGTCATCGCACCAGGATCGGTCGGGTTCGAAAACGTGCGCATCGCCGAAGACCTGCCGTTGACAGCATATATGGGCGCATGCGGATGGTCGGGGATCACCGCTTATGTCGGGCTCAAGAAATATGGCGAAATGCGCGAAGGCGATGAAGTCCTCATCAGCGCGGCAGCCGGCGCTGTGGGTTCCGTGGCGGGGCAAGTCGCGAAGCTATCGGGTTGTCGCGTCGTCGGTACGGTCGGGTCGGCCGACAAGGCGAGAGCGATTACCGAGGAACTGGGTTTTGACGGTGCGATTGACTACCGCCACTGCGAAGACCTTGGCGCCGAAATGGACAAGCATTTCCCCGAAGGCATCGACCTCTATTTCGAAAATGTCGGCGGCGCGACGCTCGATGCCGTGTTGCCGCGAATGAAGGCTTTCGGTCGGATCCCGGTCTGCGGCATGATCGCGAACTACAATAACCAGACTGAGCCTTACCCGATCCGCAACATGTGGCAGGTTTTGGTCAATCGCATAACCATGCGCGGTTTCCTCGCTTACGAGGCGGCGGACATGCTGCATGAAGCCGAAGACGCGCTGGCCGATTGGGTGCGCCACGGCAAACTGATCGCGACCGAGAATGTCGCGACCGGTCTCGACGCAACGCCCGATGCCTTTATCCGGCTGATGAGCGGGCAGACGCAAGGCAAGACTTTGGTGCGGCTCGACGAGAGCGTGTCGACACTGGCGGACTGGCAGGCGCGGGAATGAACAGGGGTTCGGTGGAAGAATTACGCGGTCGGGTACGGCTGCAGGACATGGTCGCTGCTTATTCGGGCATCAACGACTGGCTTGACCTCCACCTGTTCGACACCCTGTTCTGGCCGGAAGCGCAGTTCGATTACGGGATGTTCAAGGGCGACCTGACCGAGACCAAAGTGTTCGTTCGCGATCTGGAATCGGGATATCTTCGAAGGCTCCACCTTAGCGGTATACCCGTTATCACCATCGCCGGAGATGAAGCGCGCATCGATGCGGGATCGATCATCAAATGCCGAACGGCGGAGCCGGCGCCGGGCGTGGATGAGACCTTCTGGGGCCGCTACCTTTTTTCGGCGGAGCGTCGGAATGGCGAGTGGCGCTTTTCCAAGCTGACTTATGTGCTCAATCTTTACGAACGGGCAGAGCGTCGCGACGATGACGCGGCGATGCCGGTCAATTTCGGCGACGGACTGGACGCCGCTCACCCGTTCCGGTCGCTGGCCCGAATCTGAAAACCTGCTGCCACACTGACGGCGGACGACAAAAAAGGGCGCGGCGGGATTTCCCTGCCGCGCCCTTTTCTATTGGTCGCTCGATAAGCTTGAGTCGGCTCAGGCCTCCTCTTCGCCCTCGTCTTCAGCGTCGTCTTCCATGGCGATTTCGCCAGGTTCCGCATTCGGATTGAACGCTTCGGTGAAGCCGCCCTGATTCTGCGATTCTTCTTCGAACATCGCGGAAAGGACGTCGACGCCCTCGGTCTGCAATGCGGCTTCGTCGTCCGAACGGGCGACGTTGGCCTTTACGGTAACGCGCACTTCGGGGTGCAGGGCGATGATCACGTCAAACATGCCGATGGTCTTGATGGGCGAGCCCAGGATGACCTGCTTCTTGTCGACTTCAAAGCCCTTTTCGGCGAGCGCCATGGTCACGTCGCGGACGCTGACCGAGCCGTAAAGCTGGCCGGCGTTCGACGATGCGCGGATCAGGACGATCTCTGTGCCGTCGAGCTTTTCGCCGGCCTTCGCGGCTTCGGAGCGACGCTCGGAGTTTTCCTGTTCCAGGCGTTCGCGGTTGGCCTCGAAGACCTTCTTGTTGGCTGCATTGGCGCGCAGGGCCTTCTTCTCGGGAAGAAGGAAGTTGCGGGCGTAGCCGTCCTTCACGGTGACGACGTCACCGATCGAGCCGAGCTTCTCGATACGTTCGAGCAGAATGATGTTCATGATATCCGCTCCTTACTTCACGATGTAGGGCAGGAGGCCGATCTGGCGCGCGCGCTTGATCGCCTTCGACAGCTCGCGCTGCTTCTTGGCGGAAACGGCGGTGATCCGGCTCGGCACGATCTTGCCACGTTCGGACATGAAGCCCTGCAGCAGACGTACGTCCTTGTAGTCGATCGCGGGCGCGTTCTTCGCAGAGAAAGGGCACGACTTGCGGCGGCGGAAAAACGGGCGGGCCATCAGCGCTGCTCCCTCCGACCGCGGCGTTCGCGGTCCTGCTTGCGCATCATGACCGACGGGCCTTCTTCAAGCTCGTCGACGCGGACGGTCATGTAACGGATGACGTCTTCGTTGATGCGGGTCTGGCGTTCGAGTTCCGCGACGACGCCGGCGGGGGCATCGATGTTCAGCATCACGAAGTGTGCCTTGCGGTTGCGTTCAATCTTGTAGGCGAGGTTCTTGAGGCCCCAGGCCTCCAACTTCACGACCTTGCCTTCGTTCGCCTCGATAATTTCGGTGGCGGTGCTCGCAAGCGCATCGACCTGAGCCTGGCTCAGGTCCTGGCGCGCCAGGAACACATGCTCATAAAGCGGCATGCATACGTCCTTTTCAATTGCTGCCGATCGGCTGACCTTCGCACCGTACGTGCGGGGCCCCTCCGGCCTTCTGCTTTCCCCGCTGGACGGCAGGGAAGGGGCGCGCATAGCGGAACGGGCGCGAAAGGCAAGGACGAAGTGCCGCGCGTAGCGGGTCGGCGACGCTGCCACGGGTGACAAAGGCGACACGGTGTCATCTGCTATCGCCCAATCGCAAACGTGCGCGGATCCGCCGTTTTCGCGATCAGGCGACAGGATGACAGTTGGCACAAGGCGCAAAGGAAGAGGCGGGGGAAGGGGCGGGCCGACATGACGCGACGATAGCGCGCCGCCGCGATGTAGGAAAATAATGGCGGCCAGTTGCGCGAGGGTGCGCCAGCCCTGTCGCGTCAGACCGAAAAAAGCTGCTTGTCGCCTTCGCGTGCCGGGCTGTCGTCGAATGTCGGCAGCGGCTCGAACGATTGTTCGGTCAGAGCGACGTTCGACAGCCCCTGAAGCTTGAAGTGGCCGACCCGCCGTTCTTCGGGGCTGCGCCAGTTTCGCGTGGTATTCAGGGCACTTACGAACAGCGCATCGTTGCGCGTGAACAGCTGATGCGGAGCCAGAACCATCTTTTCGCCATTGTAGACCGCTTCCATCAGGAGCTTGCGCGCAATCCCCTCGATGAATTTGCGTTCGACAGGCGGTTCTGATTCGGCATTATTGTGCATTGCAGCATATTGCTCAGACCTTGGCCGGATCGCAAGCGTAAATTAGGTTTATTGGCCGATAGCGGGGCTTTTTGCCAAACCTGCGCGCGCAATCAATCCAGCGAGGCCAGCACCCTGCGCGCAAATTCGCTCAACGTATCGTCGCGCGCGCCCATGATCGCCACGCGGTCGCCAGCTTGCGCCATTTGCTTGATCCGCGTGCCGCATTCTTCGCGCGACGGGATGTGTTCGGCATGGCCGCCCGCACCTTCGATCCACGCGGCGAGTTCGGCGCTGCCCACGCTTTTGTCCGTGGTTCCACCGAAATAGACCGGATCGCACAGGATCACCCGGTCATCGGGGGCCAGTTCCTCGGCAAAGACTTGCGCCAGTTCGCGGCCCATCTGTTTCAGCGGGCCGAACCCGTGGGGCTGGAAAAAGGCGATGACCCGGCCGGGGTGCGCGCGCAAGGTGCGCAACGTGGCGCGCACCTTGTCGGGGTTGTGGCCGAAATCGTCGATCACCGTCACGCCCGATGGCGACGTGCCGACGATATCGAACCTCCGGGCCAGACCTGCGAACGAATGGAGTGCCGCGACCGCATCGCCGACCGGCACGCCCGCTGCGACCGCGCCCGCAATCGCGGCCAGGGCGTTCGACAGGTTGTGGCGGCCCGGGACATTGAGCACGAGCGGGTATTCGCCGCCGTCGTGCCGGTCGATGACGGTGGCCGCCTGCCGCACCGGACCGTCGCCGATCGATCCGGGGACGATACCGATCTGCGCCCGTTCCTGATCGATGCCGAATGTCAGCGCGCGTTGCGCATGGGGAAGCAGGGCCAGTGCCTCCGGATCGTCGGCGTTGATCGCGGCCACCCCGCCCGCGGCGAGGAAATCGCCGAACAGCCCGCGCAATTCATCCATCGATTTATGGTCGAGCGTCACGTTCAAAAGCACCGAAACGCCGGGCCGGTACAATTCGATTGAACCGTCGCTTTCGTCCACTTCGGACACGAAGACCCCGCCGCGTCCGGCCCGCGCGCTGGCAAAGGGCACATCTGGGGCGACGAAGTTCTTCATCACCGCGCCGTTCATGATCGTGGGATCGGTCCCTGCGCGGTCCATGATCCAGCCGGTCATGCCGGTGACGGTCGATTTTCCGCTGGTCCCGCCAATGGCGATGGATGTCGGTGCGGCGTTGAACAGCGCCGACAGCAGTTCGGCCCGGCTGGCGCGCAGGCAGCCCAGTTCGTTCGCCCGCGCGACTTCGGGCACGGTGTCTTCGATCGCGGCGCTGGCGACGAGCACTTGATCGGCGCTGGTGATGCCGGTGCCGTCCTGTGGGAAAAGGGTAATGCCCTGGGTTTCAAGCCATGCGAACTTTTCGGGCGTGCGGCCCTGATCGCGGCTGCGGTCCGATCCGGCGACAATTGCGCCGCGCGCACGCAGGATGCAGGCCAGCGGCAACATGCCCGATCCGCCGATGCCGCAAAAGAAGAATGCGCGGCCTTTGATCTGGGGCGATGTTGTCAGGTTCGGGTCGGAAAAGGGTGCATCGGTCATCGCAAGTGTGGCTATTGCCTCACGCCGCGCTTGGCAATCGGGGTGATGGGGGATAGCCACCTTTCATGTCCCAAAGCCCCATGCGAATTGGCATCTGCGCCCCGTCGGCCCCGTTCCCGCGCGAACTGGTCGCGCCCATGCAGGCGGTGGCGGCGGGCTTTCCCGGTGTCGAACTGTTGTTTCACGATCAGTGTTTCCTGTCTGCCGGCCATTTCGCGGGCACCGACGAACAACGGCTGAACGCCCTGCTCGACTGCGCGAACGATCCGGGCATCGACGCGGTGTGGTTTGCGCGCGGAGGATACGGATCGAACCGCATCGCCGAAGCGGCCGTGACGTTCCTGTCGAAGGAAGCAGACAACAAGGTGTTCCTGGGATCGTCCGATGGCGGATACCTGCTGGGTGCGTTGTACAAGGCAGGGATCGGGCGACCGGTCCATGCGCCCATGCCGCTGGATATCAAGCGTGAACGGGGGGAAGAGGCGATTGCCCGCGTGCTGGGTTGGCTGACGGGCGCGCCAGATACGCTCGAAGGCAATCTGGACGGCGATCCGGCGGTTGCGTTCAATCTCACTACGCTGGCCATGATGGCGGGCACGCGGCTGATGCCCGACCTTCGCGATCATGTCGTGATGGTGGAGGAGGTCAGCGAATACCTTTATGCAGTGGACCGCCTGTTCTTCCATCTGGTGCAGGTGCTGGGCCCGATGCAGATTGCGGGACTGCGGCTGGGCCGGGTGTCCGACGTCCCCGAAAACGACCGCCCGTTCGGGACAGACGCCATCGGCATAGCGCGCGAATGGTGCGCCCGGGCAACAATTCCCTTTCTCGGGCGGGCCGATATCGGGCACGATCATGCCAATCGCATCGTGCCGTTCGGCCGGATGCGCCGGTTCGAAAATAACAGAAAACCCGAGGATGCCAGACCATGACAGACCCGCTTCCCATCCGGCAGATCGCCTATTTCGTGCCCGACGTGCGCGCAGCTGCGCTGCGGCATCATCAGTTGTTCGGGTCAGGGCCTTATTATGTCGCCGCTCACATCCCCCTGTCGCGCGCGGTGCACAGGGGCGTCGAGCGCGAACTGGATCACACCAGCGCCTATGGCCAGTGGGGCTCGGTGATGATTGAATTCGTGCAACAGAACAATCCGGGCCCGTCGGCTTTTCACGACATGTACGACGAAGGTAGCGGCAAAGAAGGCATCCACCACGTCGCGCTGTTCGTGGATTCGGTGCAGGATGCGATCGACCGGTACACCGCCGCCGGTTTCGAGATCGCGCTGGACGCTGCGATGGCGGACGGGTTCCGCTTTGCCTTTGTCGATACGGTCGCGGCCTATGGCCACATGCTGGAACTGTACGAACCGGTCGAATCGCTGACCGGGTTCTATGACTTCGTGGCCAAGAAGGCGGGCCGGTTCGATGCGGACAAGCCCGACGGCGGCGTGCTTGTCGACATATCGCTGGGCTAGGCTTGCCCTGCGCGTGACGCGTGCCTAACCCGCGTCGCGCAAGTTGGAGATTGATGCATGAGAGCTTTCGTTTTTCCGGGACAGGGCAGCCAGAAGGTCGGCATGGGCGTGGATCTCGCCGCCGCCAGCGCCGCCGCCCGCGAAGTGTTCGAGGAAGTGAACGATGCGCTGGGGCAGGACCTGGCGAAGATCATGGCCGAAGGGCCGGAGGATGCGCTCACCCTCACAGAAAACGCGCAGCCCGCGATCATGGCGAACGCGATGGCCGTCGCGCGGGTGCTGGGCCGCGAATTCGGCGTTTCGCTGAATGAAAAAGGCGATTTCGTCGCCGGGCACAGCCTTGGCGAATATACCGCGCTGTGCGCCGCGCGCTCGTTCTCGGTGGCCGACACGGCAAGGCTGCTGAAACTGCGCGGACAGGCGATGCAGGCGGCGGTGCCCGTGGGCGTGGGCGCGATGTGTGCCCTGTTGGGTGCCGACATCGAAAAGGCGACGGCACTGGCCGAAGCCGCGGCGCAGGGGCAGGTCTGCACGGTCGCCAACGATAACGACCCGACACAGGTCGTGCTTTCCGGCCATGCCGAGGCGATCGAGCGGGCCATCGCGTTGGCCAAGGAATTCGACATCAAGCGCGGCGTCAAACTGCCGGTGTCCGCGCCGTTCCACTGTCCGTTGATGGAACCGGCAGCAGAAGCGATGGACGCCGCGCTGGCCGCGACGCCGCCCGGCGTGCCGATCCTGCCGGTTTTTGCCAACGTGACCGCGCAACCGGTCGCCGACCCGGCCGAAATCCACAGGCTGCTGGTCGAACAGGTAACGGGCCGCGTCCGCTGGCGCGAAAGCGCGATCGGCATGGGCGCCGCCGGTGTCACGCATTTCGTCGAACTGGGCGGCAAGGTGTTGGCCCCGATGATCAAGCGATCGTTCCCCGATGCCGTCGTGACCAGCGTCGTCACGATGGAAGACCTGGACGCGCTGGCTAAGGAGCTTTGAGGGGGAGATGACAGGCATGTTTTCGCTAGAGGGAATGACCGCGCTCGTTACCGGGGCCAGCGGCGGAATTGGTTCGGCCATCGCCCGCAGTCTTGCCGCACAGGGTGCGCGGATCGCGCTATCCGGGTCGAACGGAGCGAAATTGCGCTCTTTCCGCGAACAGCTGAACGATGAGTTCGGCGCCCGGACCGAGCAGGACCATGTGGAGATCACCTGCGACCTTTCGAACCCGACGCAGGTCGAGGAACTGATCCCCGCTGCGATCGACACGTTCGGCAAGCTCGACATTCTGGTCAACAACGCGGGCATCACCCGCGACGGGCTGATGATGCGGATGAAGGACGATGACTGGCAGCAGGTGATCGACGTCAACCTGACCGCCGCGTTCCGCCTGATGCGCGCCGCGACTCGCCCGATGATGAAGGCGCGGTTCGGGCGCATGATTTCGATAACCAGCGTCGTCGGCACTACCGGCAATCCGGGCCAGATGAACTATGCCGCGGCAAAGGCCGGGCTGACCGGGATGACCAAGAGCCTTGCGCAGGAACTGGCCAGTCGGAACATCACCGTGAACTGCGTTGCGCCCGGTTTCATCCGAACGGCGATGACCGACACGCTTCCCGACGCGCAAAAGGACGAACTGAACAGCCGCATCCCGATGGGCCGCATGGGTGAGGGCGATGACATCGGTGCGGCCGTCGCATATCTCGCGTCAAAGGAAGCAGGCTACGTCACCGGGCAGACATTGCACGTCAACGGTGGGATGGCGATGATCTGACCGAATAATATCGCGACTGAACGCACTTTCAAGAAATGACGACTTAATAGGTTTTAATACTTTGCAAGTTGGCATGCAGCGTTCAAGACCGTCCTGGGCTTTTGGGGAGCCTCGGGGGATTTTGAATTGTTTGTATTTATCGGACTTGCGATTTTGGTGTCCGGTGTCTGGATTGTCTATCGCGCGTCGTCCGCCCAATCGGCGAATGAAGGTGGACTGGTCGATCCGGACGTGGTCCGCGATTCCGCTTTCGACGACGCGGGCCCGGACGCGCAAGGCGGGTGCGTTGCGCAGGCTGGCGTCCTGTGCGTTATGGTCGGCCTTCTGATCCTTGCGCTGACGCTGGCGGCTGACTGACGCATTGCCAGCGGAGGGCGCGCGGCGGGAGCGGCTCGCGGTTCCTGCCAACGATCCGCCCCATATTGCGCCAGATCAGCCGGTCACGGTTCGCCGATGCGCACCATCACGTGTTGATAGGGCGTTCCTTTCCACATCACGTAAACGGGGTCGGCGGTATTGGTCGACAGTCCTTCGAGCATGGCCGGATCGGGCAGGATCAGCATCATGTGCGGTCCATCCTTGATCCAGTCGTTGTCGGGCGTCGGTTTGGTGGCGGCCGGGTCCTTGTTGCTGACGCCCATCGCGGTTCCTTCGCCCGCCAGCATGTAGGATACGCCGAAACCTGTGGGGGTATAGGGCTTGCCGGCCATCAGCGCGCCCATCAATGCTTCCCATTGTGCGTCGTTGCACATCGGTCCGGTCATCATCGATTGCGGATAACAGGTATAGCCGTTGGTCCCCTTGCGCAACACTTTCCCCGCCCCGTCGACGAAGGTGGCGTTAGCGGTAACCGACGGCGGCGCGGCGGTGGAGGCATTGGCGATCAGGCTTGCGTCGTCGGCAGACGCGCCGGCGATGGGGGCGGCCGGAAGCGCGACGCCGACAAAGGCTCCGAAAACGGAAACGGCGAGCTTATAGCGCATGAGACTTCCCCCTTGTTTGATTCAAAGGCTGGTTGATGCGACCGTGGCGACAATACGCCCAATTGCCTGAGCGTGTCACCTGATGCCTTGCGGTGGACGGTGTCAGGGTGGCTGGCGTGGGACTTTGCGGCCAGTTCGCGATCTCATACCCGGCTTTTATCCCCAGAATCGACCCGTTCCCCTTCCGTTCGCCTTGTCCGGGGTGACCCATCCGCTAGGAAAGTTTGACCGTATTTGATGCCCGGTCGGTCTCCTCGACGCGGTCGGGCAAAAGGGGATCTGATTGAAATGAAGGCGACGATCGAACGGGCGACCCTGCTGCACTCGCTCAGCCACGTGCAGTCGGTGGTGGAACGCCGCAACACGATCCCCATCCTGTCCAACGTCCTGATCGAGGCAAAGGCCGACGGCACCGTGCGCGTCATGGCCACCGACCTCGACCTGCAGGTCGTCGAATCGATGCCCGCCGCCTCTGTCGAAAGCGCGGGCGCGATTACCGTTTCAGCCCACCTGCTGTTCGACATCGCGCGCAAGCTGCCCGACGGGTCGCAAGTCAGCCTGGAAACGGCGGACAACCGCATGGTGGTAAAGGCGGGGCGCACGCGTTTCCAGCTGCCCACCCTGCCGCGCGACGATTTCCCCGTGATCGTCGAAGGCGACTTGCCGACCACGTTCGAACTGCCCGCATCGACGCTGGCGCAGCTGATCGATCGCACCCGGTTTGCGATCAGCACCGAAGAAACGCGTTATTACCTCAACGGCATTTTCTTCCACGTTGCCGAAGATGGCCCGGGCGGACAGCCGGTGTTGAAGGCGGCGGCGACCGATGGCCATCGGCTTGCCCGCTATACCATTCCCCGTCCCGACGGCGCCGAATCCATGCCCGACGTGATCGTGCCGCGCAAATGCGTCGCCGAACTGCGCAAGCTGCTGGAAGAAGCACTCGACAACAACGTGCAGGTCGAATTGTCGGCCAGCAAGATCCGCTTCACGCTGGGCGGAGAGGGCGGCATCGTCCTCACCAGCAAGCTGATCGACGGCACGTTCCCCGATTACAGCCGCGTTATCCCGACCGGTAACGACAAGCTGCTCAGGCTCGATCCCAAGTCGTTTTTCGCCGGCGTCGACCGCGTGGCGACGATCGCCACGGAGAAGACCCGCGCGGTCAAGATGGCGGTCGACAACGACCGCGTCACGCTGTCGGTCACATCGCCCGACAACGGCACCGCCGCCGAAGAGATCGCCGCGGCCTATGGCAGCGAGGGGATGGAGATCGGTTTCAACGCCAATTACCTGAAGGACATTCTGGCGCAGATCGAAGGCGACAATGTCGAGCTGCACCTTGCCGATTCGGGTTCGCCGACGCTGATCCGGCAGAGCCAGGAAAGCCCGGCGCTTTACGTCCTAATGCCCATGCGGGTTTAGTTCACGCCGCTTTTCCGCTCACGACGGACGAGAGCGGCGCTGGCCCGCGCGTTCCGGTGCTCGAGACCAAAAAGGTCGCTGCGCGCCGGATCACGGTCCATCACCACTCTCGCCTCGACCTGAACGAAAAATCGACATGAACTCGTGAGTAGCGAGTGTCGCTTTGCGCCCCGTTGGCTGTTCGCCTTGGTCCCGTGTTTCAGGCCCCTTCATCGTGCAGCAAGCCCGGTTCGTCCAAGTCCGCGCTCAGGCGGGTTGGCCTTCGGCGCGATCACGCGTTAGGGGGCCGCGAAACGGGAGCCTTTTTTCGATGATTGCCAAGAATGTCGCCATCCTCACTGCCGCGGTCGCCGTTGCGCTGACCGCGATCCCCGCCTCTGCGCAGAATGCTCCGGATCCGGACTTGCGCTGCGCGACGTGGGCGCTTGTCGCCAGCGCGCAGGAAAAGGACGAAGGCAAGAAGCGCGGACTGGGCTTCATGATGAGCTATTTCATGGGCCGTTACGAAGCGCGCACCGGCGGCAAGATCGAAGCTCAGATCAACCCCAAGGCGATTCCCGCGCTGCTGGGCGATGTCGAGGATGCGAACACGGTTTGCGCCCCGCTCGCCCAAGGGTTCGGCGCGCGTCTTGGCGAAACGCTCAACGGACTTCAGCCGCCCAGGCCCGCCACGGCGCCCTCCAATCCTGCGGCGGGCGAGGGGCGCTAAACGATAACGTTCGCTATCTGAGCGCCCGGATCATCGCTTCGACATCGGCGAATTTCTCACGCGGAGCGCCGGTGCGGGCGGCGGCGGCTTCGGCTTCCTCGATCTTTTTCCAGTCGCGGAAGGTCACGATGTCCAGCCCGCGTTTTTCGGCCAGTTCGTCGAACCCGGCGCGCCCCTGTTTGCTGCCCTTGCCCAGCAGGCCTGCATCGATATCGGACGCGATCTTTTCGATGATTGCGAAACCGTCCGGCTTGTTGGTGCCGATGGTGCCCGATGGCCCGCGCCGCGCCCAGCCGACGCAATAGAGGCCGTTGAGGATGCGCCCTTCGTCATTGGCGAAACGGCCCAGCCGTTCATCGAACGGAACGCCGGGGATGTTGGCGGTCTGATAGCCGATGCAACTGACCACTATTCCGCACGGGATGGTATAGATGTCGCCGGTGCCGATGGCGCGACCCGCCCTGACTTCGGTTCGTTCGACCTCGATACCGGTAACCTTGCCGTCTTCTCCCACGATCGATTTCGGACTGGCATAGAAATCGAACGCGACCTCGATCGGCTTGTCGCCGTGAATGTGTTCGGGGATCGCGGCAAAGCTGCGCAAGTGGTTGACCGATTTGCGCAGGCCCGGTTCGAGCATCGCGTCGTCGCCTTCGTCCGGCAGGTCCGATGCGTCGACGCGAGGGCTCGCGCGTTCAAGCTTCGCCAATTCGCCCAGTTCCTTGGGCGTCATCATGATCTGGTGCGGCCCGCGCCGGCCCAGCAGGACGATCTGTTTCAGTTTCGACTGTTTCAGGATGTCGAGCGCATGGGCGGCGATGTCGGACCCTTCGAACTCCGCCTCGGTCTTGGACAGGATGCGCGCGACGTCGAGCGCGACGTTGCCCATGCCGATCACCACCGCGGTGTCCGACGACAGGTCTGGGTCGAGGTTGCGGAACTGCGGATGCGAATTGTACCAGCCCACGAACGCGGCGCTGCCGTAGACGCCTTTCAGCTCTTCGCCGGGTATGCCCAGCTTGCGATCGTGCGGCGCGCCCGTGGCGACGACAACGGCATCGTAAAGCTCGCGCAATTCATCGACCGAAATGTCGCTGCCGATGGTGATGTTGCCGACGAACCGCACGTTTTGGGTCAGCGCAGTCTTTTCATAGCGGCCCGAAACCGCCTTGATCGTCTGGTGGTCGGGCGCGACGCCGGTGCGGATCAGGCCATAGGGCACGGGCAGGCGGTCGAACACGTCGACATGCACGTCGTCGCCCCAATGCTTCAGCGCCGCTTCGGCCGTGTAATATCCCGCCGGGCCCGAACCGATAACTGCGATGTGCCGCAAGATTGAATCCCTTTCAAATCATCCCGGACCAGAGGCTATCGCCTGCGCAGGAAAAGGGAAGAGCCAGTGTGTCAGGCGTTCTGCATTGCGATCTTCTGCCCGAAGAAATCGACCAGTTGCGGGCCGATCCGTTCAGGCGTGGCCAGCGGCAGCAAATGGCTGCCGGAGCGAAGTTCGATCGTCTCGGCCTGTGGGATCAAGCAGGCTAGCGCGCGTTGGTGCGCAATCGGGACGATCGCGTCCTCCGCCATGCCCGCCAGCAGCACCGGCATCCGCAGGAACGGCAACATCGGCGCCGCGCTCCACCCGGCGAGCGCACCGACCTGGCAGCCGACACCCTGCGGCGTGGGCGATTTGAAACGCCGCAACAGCCCGGCATTCGCCCCGCCTTCGTTCAAAAGGTCCATGAAATTGTCGGTCAGCTTGGCCGGGTGGCCATATTCGGTCGGATCGAGCAATCGGCGCAGCACTTCGGGGTTTGCGGCGGGCAGAGGCAAGCCGGAGGTTGTCGCCACCAGCGCCAGTCGGGCAACCTTGCGTGACGCGGTGACCGCGAGCTGCTGCGCGACCGCGCCGCCCCACGAAAAGCCGAGAATGTCGAACGCCCGACCAGGCACCTCCCGCTCCATCAAGCTTTCCATCGCGCGAGCAACCCGCTTGATGGTGTAAGGCAGGACGGGATCCGGCGAATTGCCGCAACCGGGCATGTCGGGGCACACTATATGCCGACCCGGGAACTGGCGCGCCAGCGGTTCCATCAGTTCGGCGTTGAAACCGATGCCGTTGAGCATGAGCAGCGGCACGGCGTCGTGCGGTGCGCCGACGCCATTGCGGCCGATTCTGAGGGTCAGACCCTCGACGGTTAGCTTGCTGTAAGTGAACGACATCAATCATCGCCGCTAGCAGGTTCACAAACGGCTTCACAGTAGAAAGCGCAGGCTCGGGGAACCGCTTGGGGAGAGGCTTGGGAATCGGCCTGAGGATCGGCTGGGGGAACGGTGCGAAAAGCGGTGTTCGGAGACCATTGTCAGAACCTTGCTGACATATTTTTCCGCAGTCGCTAATGGCGCGGGTTATGACCGAACTCGCCAATATCCGTAATTTTTCCATCATCGCCCATATCGACCACGGCAAGTCGACGCTTGCCGACCGGCTGATCCAGTTCACCGGGGGGCTGACCGCGCGGGAAATGAGCGCGCAAGTCCTTGATAACATGGATATCGAGAAAGAGCGCGGCATCACGATCAAGGCGCAGACCGTGCGCCTGAACTATACCGCGCATGACGGTCAGACGTACGAACTGAACCTCATGGACACCCCCGGCCACGTCGACTTCGCGTACGAAGTCAGCCGCAGCCTTGCCGCTTGCGAAGGCGCGCTGCTGGTGGTCGACGCGGCGCAAGGGGTGGAGGCGCAGACGCTCGCCAACGTCTATCAGTCCATCGAACACGACCATGAAATCGTGCCCGTGATCAACAAGATCGACCTTCCCGCCGCGGAGCCGGAGAAGGTGAAGAAGGAAATCGAGGACATCATCGGCATCGACGCGTCCGAAGCCGTGCTGGCATCGGCCAAATCGGGCATCGGGATCGAGGATATCCTTGAACAGATCGTCAAGAAGATCCCCCCGCCGGGCGGCGACCGCGATGCGCCGTTGCGGGCGATGCTGGTCGATTCGTGGTACGACCCTTACCTCGGCGTCGTCATCCTCGTCCGCGTGATCGACGGGGTCATTAACAAGGGGCTTAACGTCCGTTTCATGCAGGGCGGCACGCAGCACCTGATCGACCGGGTCGGCTGTTTCACGCCCAAGCGCGTCGAACTGCCCGAATTGGGCCCCGGCGAAATCGGGTTCATCACCGCCCAGATCAAGGAAGTCGAACAGGCCAAGGTCGGCGACACCATCACCACGGTGCGCGGCGGTTCCGAAAATCCGCTGCCGGGGTACAAGGAAGTCCAGCCGGTCGTGTTCTGCGGGCTGTTCCCGGTGGACGCCGCCGATTTCGAAAAGCTGCGCGAATCGATCGGCAAGCTGCGGCTTAACGACGCCAGCTTTTCGTTCGAGATGGAAACCAGCGCCGCGCTGGGCTTTGGCTTTCGCTGCGGTTTCCTCGGCCTGCTGCACCTTGAAATTATTCAGGAACGGCTGACCCGCGAATACGATCTCGACCTGATCACCACGGCTCCGTCGGTCGTCTATCGCATTCAGTTGCGCGCATCGCGAACCGATGGCGAGCAACAGATCATGTTGCACAACCCGGCCGATTATCCCGATCCCAGCCGGATCGAGACGATCGAGGAACCGTGGATCAAGGCGACGATCTACACCCCCGATGAATATCTCGGCTCGATCCTCAAATTGTGTCAGGACCGGCGCGGCATTCAAAAGGACCTGACTTATGTCGGTGGCCGCGCGCAAGTGACGTACGAGCTGCCGTTGAACGAAGTGGTGTTCGATTTCTACGACCGGCTGAAATCGATCAGCCGCGGTTACGCCAGCTTCGATTACGAACAGATCGGCCTGCGCGAAGGCGATCTTGTGAAGATGAGCATCCTCGTCAACAACGAGCCGGTCGACGCCCTTTCGATGATCGTCCACCGCGCCGTCGCCGAAGAACGCGGCCGGGGCATGTGCGAACGGCTTAAGGACCTGATCCCGCGCCACTTGTTCAAGATCCCGATCCAGGCCGCGATCGGCGGCAAGGTCGTCGCCCGCGAAACGATCAACGCGATGCGCAAGGACGTGACCGCCAAATGTTATGGCGGCGACATTTCGCGCAAGAAGAAGCTTCTGGACAAGCAGAAGAAGGGCAAGGCGAAAATGCGCGAGTACGGCAACGTCTCGATCCCGCAGGAAGCATTCATCGCCGCGCTGCGCATGGGAGAAGAGTGACGCCAAGCCGAAAAACCGGTCGCTCGGGCATTTAGGGGCGAGCGGGCTTGCGGGATGCGCGGGGTCTGTAGGGCATAAAATCGCGCCGGTGGTGGCCATGCGCTGCGATATGGCAATTTGATCCCGATCATTTCGGCGGATGGGTGCCCGGTGCTATCCTGCGGGCGGTCGCATCGTGACAGGAAAGGCCGTTCGTCATGGTTTGCAACGAAGGAAAACTGGACCGCAGTTTGCGCGTCGTCGTCGGGCTGGTGCTCATCGCACTGGTCTTCGTGGGGCCGCAGACCGCATGGGGCTGGGTTGGGGTCGTACCCTTGTTGACCGGGCTTTTCGGGTTCTGCCCGTTTTACAAGCTTGTCGGCATCGACACCTGCAAGCAGGCATAATCGCCTAAACTTCAGGACCCGGACTTTCCGGCCGCGTCCAGATCCACGTTCCGCCGATCAGCGCGGCGGCAAGCGTTATCAGGGGTGCGGGCATCGGCGCGAAGATCACCGCTGCCGCGCTGCTAACGGCAAAGGCGGCCAGCGCCGCGCCTTTGCCCCGGCGGCTGATCGCGCCATGTTCGCGCCATGCCCGGATATGCGGGCCGAACTGCGCGTGATCGAGGAGATATGCCTCCAGCCGGGGGCTGGACCGCGCAAAGCAGAACGCGGCGAGGATAACGAAGGGCACCGTCGGTAACAACGGCAGGACAACGCCCACCCCGCCAAGCGCCAGCGACGATAACCCGCCTGCAAGGTAGAAGTGCCTCAGCATATCGGCGCCGCGACGCAGCCGGGGGCAGGGGTCACGGTTATTGCGCGTTGGCCGCAGGTTGCGGATTGGCCTGACCACGATTGTCGGGCGCGCCCGGAACGGGCACTGGCGGCACGTCGATTGCGGGCATTGTGCCCGCTCCGGCCGCGCCGGGTGGCGCGGTCGGCGCATTCACCGCTTCACCGGTCTGTTCGTCCAGCGGCAGTTGGGGAATGCCTTCGGGCAAGTCGATCAGCATTTCGTCGAACGGAATATTACCGATTTCGATGGTCGTCATGTCGGCTTCGCCGGGGGCCGCGGTGCGCCTGACCGTCGGGCGCTTGACGGTCTTGGCATTGATCGGAAGCGTCAGCGGCTCAAGCTTCACCCCGCTCATGAACTGACGCCAGATCTGCGCCGGGTTGCCGCCCCCGTGGTTGCCGGGGATCGGCCCATTGTCGTCACGCCCGACCCATACTGCGGTGACCATATTGCCCGCGAAACCGACGAACAGGCCGTCGCGCCCTTCTTGCGAGGTGCCGGTCTTGCCGAATGTGGGTTGCCCGTCGATCACCGCGGCGCGGCCCGTGCCGTTGTTGGCGGCGGCGAACAGCAATTGCAGCATCGGCGCCCATTCGCGGCGCGCATCCAGACTGCGCCAAGGCGCTTCGCCCGCGTCCGCGATGCCATAGGGCTTCACCGGGTATTTCCCACTGGCAAAGGCGGCATAGGCCCCGGCCAGTTCCTGCAACGTCAGGTTCGCGGTGCCCAGCGCCATGCTGGGGGTTTCGGGGATTTCGGACGCGACGCCCAGATCGCGGGCGGCGTCGATTACCTCATCCGGGCCGACCATCTGGGCAAGCCGGATCGCGACCGTGTTGGAACTGATGGCAAAGGCGCGCGACAGCGGCATCGGGCCGTAAAAGCCCTTGTACGCGTTGGTCGGTTTCCATTCGCCGATCTCTATCGGGCTGTCGCCGACCATGGTCGTGGGCGTCATCCCGCTGCGGATCGCGGCAAAGTAATCGAACAGCTTGAACGTCGATCCCGGTTGGCGCTTGGCGGTCATGGCGCGGTTGAAAGCCTTCGGCGTCCATTCCCTGCCGCCGACCATCGCCGCGATCGCGCCATCGGGGCGCAGTGCGATCAGCGCGACTTCCGCGCCGCCCAGCCGGGCATTGCGCACGACGCGTTCGGCGCGCGCCTGCGCGTCGGGTTCGAGAGTGGTTTGCACGGTGCCGGTGAAATCGTCGTCCATGTCCTGCATCAGCCAGTCGACGAACCAGCTTCCGGTCGGGCCTTCTTCTTCCTCCGCGCCCAGCGTCACCTTGGGATCGTCGACGTCCTTGGCCTCTTCGTCGGTGATGAACCCGGCATAAGTCATCGCGCCCAGCACGACGCGCATGCGTTCGGTCGATGCTTCGTAATCGACGGTGGGCGAAAGGTTGGACGGCGCCTTTACCATGCCGGCCAGCATCGCTGCCTGTCCCAGCGTCAGTTCGGCGGGCGTGCGATCGAAATAGTAATGCGCCGCGGCGGTCAGGCCATATTGCCCTTCGCCGAAATAGCAGAGCTCAAGATAGCGCGAGAGGATCTCGTTCTTGCTCATCCACAATTCGGCCCAGTCGGCCAGCAGCAGTTCCTTGCCCTTGCGGACGAACGTGCGATCTTGCGTGAGGAAGGCGTTCTTCACGTATTGCTGGGTGATCGTCGAGCCGCCCTCGACCACGCCGCCGGCCTGGAAATTGGCCACGGTCGCACGGGCTAGGCCGCGAAAATCGACGCCGCCATGTTCGTAGAAGCGCCGATCCTCGATCGCGAGGAAAGCCTGGCGCACGTGATCGGGCAACTGTTCGGCATCGACCGGTGTTGCCGTCTTCGGCCCGCGATGGGCGATCAGCGATCCGTCCGCACCCAAGAAATCGATACCCTGCGACGGTGGCGGTCCGCCCAGCTTCCACGGCGGAGCGGCCCATGTTTCCCAAGCGACCAGAACGATCAATCCCGCGAGCAGAACCTTGAACCACCATGGCCACGCGCGAACGACGCCGGCCCCGGTGGTCAATGCACCGCCCAATCGGGTCCGCTCACCCGCTTTTCCGAACAGGCGTTTGCGCACCGGCGGGGTGGTGTTGGTCAGATCCTGAGTCGTCATCCTGCCGCCGCGATAGATGGTTTGTCGCCACAACGCACGAAATCCCGGAACGGCCCCCGCGACCGGTGCTGGCGATGGATAAAATAAAGCCGGCGCTGCAAATTTTTGAAATGCTCGGGCACGATGGTCTGACTGCGTCAAGCACGCGCCGATCATGGCTAATTATTGCGCAAGGAATGCCTTGGGTGCGGCGCTTTTCGGCCATCGCGATCCTGTCATGAAGTTTTTGGCAGAAAGGATAAAATCGCACTAAACCAATGGATTGATACCATCATGAGGGCAAAACGGCTTTCTTGATAAAACTGGATAATTATTACTTACGAAGATAATGCCCGGTACATGAAAACTATTCATAAACCTGTAAAGATGGCGAAATGCACGCCAATTGAGTGCGAATAACGGCGCTTTAGGGTAATATTCAGCATCCGGTTTAACCGATGCTTAGCCCGGCGCTGGCTACCCCGGATTTCAGGCAATGCATGCGGATCATCTTGATGCGGATGCGGCCTGTCGGAGTTGCATGGCAATGGTATCGATGACCAAAGCACGGCATAGTCTCGGTCTCGTCGGCCTTTCCCCGATCGAATGCGCGAAAATCGCGATGTTCATCGAGACGGAGGCCGAAGCCGCCGGTTGCCCCTGGCTGGTGCTCCATTCCGATTCCTGCGACGCGCTGATCGTGCCCTCGGACGTGGAATTCACCGCCGATCCCTATCAGGTGCTGATCCGCCTCGTGCGTTATAACGGCGCGCCGACCGGCGGGCTGGCGATCACCGCCCCAGTCAATGCGCCAGACCTCATCGACATCCTGTCGCAGGCGCAGGAACAGCTGGGCAAGCGGCAGGTGCCAGCCCAGGCCGGGCCCAGCCTGCGCGTGAAGATGGAGGACATGGAAACCGTCCCCGCCAACGACCATTACGATGCGCGGTCGTATTTCGGCGCGCAGGCATCGCATATGACGAACGGTTCGGCGGCGTTGAAGGCGGATCCCTATGCCTATGCCAGCCATGAAGAACACTTGTCGTCGCAGCCCAGCGCCATGGCGACCCCGGCGCCGCAGCCGGCATTTCAGCCCTTTCCCGGTTCGCAGGCGAGCCATTCCCCCCAACCTGCGCATAACCCTGCAACCCATGCCGGGCACGATGCGCATGGCGAATTTTGCGCCGCATGGGACCAGATCGCGGTGGCGCTTTATTCCATCGTGCAGAATTCCGCGCCCGCGGTGGCGGAAATCCGGATCGAGAATCTGGATATGATCCGCATCGATTTCCGGTTCCGCGCCTATAACTCGCGCATCCCGCTCGAACACGTGTCGGCCAACGGCAGCCGCATCGCGATCCGTTCGACGCTGGTCGAAGCGTTCCGTCCGCCCATCGTCAATCTGCCGGGTGAATCGCTGGACAAGCTGTTCTGGTTCATCGGCAGTCAGGCGTTTCACGGGATGGGCGCGCCGTGGATGAAGCCGGAAGATCGTTATCGCCTGCGCCGCTGGCCCAATTTCACCGAGCTGAACCACGCGGTCGCCGACATGCGCGCCGCCGCGGCGATCGGTAACTGCTTCCTCAACGCGGCGGAACTTTCGGCCGCCGCCGGTATCACGCCAGAGGCCGCGACCCGCACGCTCAACGCCTATTCGCTCATGGGTCTGCTGGAAATCCAGACCGACCGGACGGCTGCACCCGTCGTGTTCGCTCCGCCGCCGGAACGGGCGTCGGGCGGGCTGTTTTCCAAACTTCGCTCGAAACTGGGGCTCTGAGACCATGACCGAACACGTCATTCTTTTTGCAGGGCCCATGGGCGCGGGCAAGACCACGGCCATCGAAAGCCTTTCCGAGATCGAGACGATCCGGACCGAGGCGATCAACACCGATCGCGAAACCGCAGACAAGGATACGACAACCGTCGCGCTCGACTATGGTGAGATCACGGTGGGGGACGAGGACAAGGTGCGCCTTTATGGCTTGCCCGGTCAGCGGCGCTTCGATTTCATGTGGACCATTTTGAACGAACGCGCCGTCGGGCTTGTCCTCTTGGTCAACAACGATGCGGCGGACCCGATCAAGGACCTGGACGAATTCCTCGAGGAATTCGGCGAACTGCACGAAAAGGGCGGCATCGTCGTGTGCGTCACCCGCACCGATGTCGCGCCGATTCCGCGCATCGACAAGTACGCCGAACGCGTTCGCGAATTGATGCCGGGCCGCATGATCCCCGTGTTCACCGCCGATGCCCGCAATTCCGATCAGATGCGCACCTGCCTGATGAGCCTGATCGCCAATATCGAAATGACGGCGATGATCGCCGCAAGCGAGGAGCGCGCGGCATGAACGACCTCGCCAATCTGCCCCATGTGCAATTTTCCGGTCAGCAGGCGTCCAGCCCGCAACCGTTGAGCCCCCACAAGGACCCGCACGTCATCGCCTGCGCGAACGAGGTGCTGAGCGGCTTTGCCGACCTGTGCCGGTCGCTGCACCATGCCACGATACTGACCGACGACGGTTTCGAGGTGGCGAGCCTGGCCGACGATGTGCGGCAGAACGGCCGGGTCGCTTCGATGGCAAGTTCGATGCAAGCGCTGGGCGATGCGGTGGCCAAGGATCTGCGGATCGGCGCGACCGAATACATCATCATCGCGGCGACGACAGGTTACGTGATCCAAATGCGCGTGCCCGATAATTCGATGGTGCTCGCGGCGCATTTCGACGCGGCCGAAACGGTGGGCAAGGCCCTGTCCGTCGCACGCCTGGTCGCGACGAACATGCGGACCCTGATCAGCAGCGAAGCAGCTTAAGAATCCCTGGAGTTGGCGGGAAAGTGACCGACATTTTGTTTCAACGGCTGATCGAAAGGAAAATACAATGGCAAGCATCAATGAAACTCTGAGCGAACTGATGACCATCGACGGCGCGAAGGCCGCTGCGATCGTGGACTCCGATTCCGGCATGGTTCTTGGGAAGGAAGGCAGCGGGATCGATCTCGACGTCGCTGGCGCCGGCAACACTGAAGTCGTCCGCGCCAAGCTGAAGACGATGAAGGCGCTGGGCCTGACCAAGGACACCATCGACGACATCCTGATCACCCTGTCGTCGCAGTACCACATCATCCGCCCGATGGCGCAGCGCCCCGCCGTGTTCATCTATCTCGTGCTCGACAAGAGCAAATCGAACCTCGCGCTTGCCCGCATCAAGACGGCGCAGAGCGAAAGCGTGCTGGCGCTCTGATCCGCGCTTAGCGTTCATTCGCGCATATAGTGGCGGTCGCATTTGACCGGGCCGCCACGGTATCACCCGGACAGCGGGGTGGTTCGCATCATGCGGACCACCCCGTTTCACGTAAGGCACGAACCGCCATTGCCGACAGCGGCGTGGGGGTGGTCAGGTGCAAAAGAATCCTGCTGACGGTGGATTGCGGACAAAGCTTCACTTGGCGTTCACTTGGGCCGAGGCTATAGGCGGCGCATGACTGCCCATAACCGTTCGGCTCGCCCGCTTCGCACGCCCGCCCGTATCGTCTCGTTCGCCATTGCCGCGGGCGCGATGGCGCTGACCGCCGGATGCGCGGGCGGCAGCAAGGTGAAAGATACAGCCTATGTCGCGCGCGACGTGGAATCGCTGTATTTCGCCGCGAAGGAACGGCTGGACAACGGGCAGGTGAAGCAGGCCGCCGCCTTGTTCGACGAAGTTGAGCGTCAGCACCCTTATTCGCCGTGGGCCCGCCGCGCCCAGTTGATGAGCGCGTTTTCCTATTACGCCGCCCGCGATTACGGGCAGGCCATCGGCGCCGCGCAGCGTTTCCTGTCCATCCACCCCGGCAACAAGGACGCGCCTTACGCCAGCTATCTGATCGCGCTGTCTTATTACGAACAGGTCAGCGACGTCGAACGCGATCAGCAGACGACCGCGCTCGCTCGCACCGCATTGACCGATGTCGTGCGTCGCTATCCCGAAAGCGCTTATGCCGCCGACGCGAAGCTGAAGCTCGACCTTGTCAACGACCACCTCGCGGGCAAGGAAATGACCGTCGGGCGGTTCTATGAAAAAACCGGCAAGTGGCTGGCCGCGACGATGCGGTTCCGCAAGGTCGTCGACGATTATCAGACCACCAGCCACACCGCCGAGGCGCTGTTCCGCCTGACCGAAACCTATCTCGCGCTCGGCATTCCCGAAGAAGCGAAGAAGGCTGCCGCCGTGCTGGGTGCGAACTATCCGGGCAGCGAGTGGTATGAAAAGGCCTATGAGCTGATGGAAAAGAAGGCGCCCGGAGCGATGGGCGTCAATCTGGGCGGCACGAAGCCCACGACGATGGGCTGATGCCCTGCCGGGACTTCGTTGTCCTGGCTTGTCACCGGCATGACCCGGATTCGAGCCCGCCGTATTGGCCAATTGATCAGGTGTGTCCGCATCGTCGCGTGGCTAGGCTTCGTCCTGTAAAAATTTACGGGAGAAGGCTTTTTGGCCACCACCGCCACGCGCGCAGCACATGTTCCGTCCGATCGCGTCATCGATTTCGACATCTTTGCGCCTCCGGGCGTCGAAGAAGATTATTTCGCCGCGTGGCAGACCCTGCAGGCGCCGGGTGTTCCCGCATTGGCGTGGACCGATGCCAACGGCGGTCACTGGATACCGACGACCGGCGCGCTGATTCGCGAAATCTGGGGCGACAGCGCCCGTTTTTCGAGCGAGGCGCTGGCCGTGACGCCGGGGCTGGGCGAAGTGATGGCATTCATCCCGCTGCAACAGGACCCGCCCGAGCACAAGCCGTTCCGCACCGCCGTCATGCGCGGTTTCGGCAACAACCACGTCATGGCGCTGACCCCGATGGTGCGCGACGTGACCCGGGACTTGATCGACGGGCTGAAGCCGCAGGGTGCCTGCGAATTCATGGAAAGCTTTGCCGAGATCGTCCCGATCCATGTGTTCCTGACGCTGATCGACGTGCCGGTAGAGGACCGCGCGAAGCTGCGCCCGCTGGGCAAGCAGCTGACCCGGCCCGATGGCAGCATGACGGTCGAACAATTGCGCGATGCGGCGGACGATTACCTGCGCCCTTATGTCGAACAGCGGCTGGCCGACCCGGGCGAAGACCTGTTCAGCCGCATCCTGTCGGTTCCGATCGATGGACGCGCGTGGACATTTTCCGAAGCGCAGCGGATGTGCCGCAATCTGTTGTTCGGCGGGCTCGACACCGTGGTCGCGATGTTCGGCAACATCGCTGCGCACCTTGCTCGCAATGCCGAAGATCAGGCGCTGTTGCGCGCCAATGTCGACCTGATTCCGCAGGCGGCGGACGAACTGATGCGCCGCTATCCCACCGTGTCGGTCACCCGCAATCTCGTCACCGATGTGGAAATGGACGGGATCACGATGCGCGCGGGCGACCTCATTTATGTGCCGAGCGTGCTGCACAACCTTGATCCGCAGTGCTTCGACAATCCCGAACAGGTCGATTTCGACCGCAAGATGCCGCCGATCCGGCACACCACGATGGGTAACGGCGTACACCGCTGCGTCGGCGCGGGGCTGGCGCGGATGGAGGCGATCGTCTTTATCGAGGAATGGCTTGGCGCGATGCCCGAATTCCGGATGGACCCGGCCAAGCCTGCACGGATGCGCGGCGGCAATGTCGGGGCGCTGACCGAACTGCACCTGCTTTGGGATTGAGCGGTGTAGGCGGTCCGGGTTGGGATTGAACGGCGCAGGCGGTTGCCAACGGGGCTGCACGGTGCAAAGGTTCGTCAGGACGCTTGGAATTTGGGGGCGGGCGTTTCGCAAAGATCGATCGGCTGACGAAACGAGGGATTTGATGAAGCACTTCCAGTGCAATTGTGCGCAGCTGTTCCATGCACCGTTGAAATCCCTGGCGCTGATGGCGACGACCGCGTCGATGATGGCTTTGACTGGTTGCGGCGCGGGACCGACCGACTCGACCCAGATGGCAAAAGTCGCCCGCGCCGAAGGTGCGGATTACGGCGCCATCGTGGCAGACCCATCGCGCAGCGCAGCTGACAGGGCGGACGACGCCGTACGCATGCCCGTCGCCATGCTCGCTTTTGCCCAAGTTCACCCCGGCATGGCAGTGCTCGAAATGTTGCCGGGCGGCGGCTATTTCACGCGGCTCTTCGCGGCGGCGACCGGCGATGGCGGCAACGTCACGCTTTACGTGCCCGACGAACTGATGGCCAAGAAATGGGTGCCTTTGCAACGCGCCGAAGAATTGCGCGTGGCGATGGGCAATCCCACGGTATTGGTCGCGCATTATCCGCTGGCCGGGCCAGTGCCGGACGATATGGCGGAACGCTACGACGTCGTGTGGACATCGCGCAACTACCACGATTTCCACAATATCGCAGGATACGACGGCAAGGCTTACAACGCCATGGTGCTGGACCTGCTGAAGCCGGGCGGGGTTTATGTCGTGCTCGACCATGCGGCCCCCGACGGTTCGGGCAAGGCTGCGACGGACACCACCCATCGGATCGATGCCGATCTCGTGCGCCGCGAAGTGGAAAGCGCAGGTTTCATTTATGACGGCGAAAGCCCGGTCCTCAAAAATCCGGCTGACGACCGGCTGAGCAATGTTTTCGACTCCGCGATCAAGGGCCGCACCGACCAGTTCGTGCTGCGTTTTCGCAAACCGGGCTGAACGCGCGTGCCTGCGACTTGTGGACAAGTCGCAGGGGCAGGCGCGTTGACGGGGCATCGCTGATAGCCTGAGGTCCATGTCGCTGACCGCGTTCCTGTCCGTGCTCCAGATCGCCGCATCAGCGATGGTGCCCGCGCAAATGGGGTTCGGGCCGGCCGAACCTGCGCCTTCTGGGATATGCGCGCCTCTGCAGCCCGAGGTTGCGCGAGCGTCCGAACCTGTTGGCGAAACCTTTATCCTGCCCGGCACCGGATTTGCCTTTGTCATTCCCGACGCCGAAGTGGCCGAGCCTGCCCAACCTCTGCCGCCGTGCGAGCCGGAGCCGGTGCGACCGCGCAACCTCGACATCTTCGGATTCTATGCCCTGCCGGTCGGCGACGGGCCGATGGCGGCGCGGTGGGGTGGCGGCCATCTGCTCGACCTTGCCGATGGGGACCCGGGCGTTGCATCGTTCGTGTGGAGCGCGGCGCGACCCGGCGCGAACCCGCTGGCCATCGTAAACGAACGGGTGAACACGGAAATTCGCTATGTCGATGACAGCGGCGGCGACCGCTGGGCTCCGGCGGCGGAAACGCTGGCGAAACGATCCGGCGACTGCGAGGATCTGGCCATTGCCAAGCTCGCCCTGCTGGCAAAGGCGGGGGTCGAAATGGATCGCCTGTTCCTGCTGGTCGTGCGCGATACCGGGCGACAGACCGACCATGCCGTTGCCGCCGTGCGGTGGGAGAACCGGTTGTGGGTGCTCGACAACCGGATCGATCAATTGCAAGCGGCTGAACGGGTGATGGATTACGTACCGCTGCAAAGCTTTTCGGGCCAGTGGGCGTGGACTTACGGTTACAAGGGCGGAACCGGCGCGGCCAGCATGGCGCGCGCCGGATTGCCCAAACCCGGCAATTGAACGCGCTGGTCGACCGACCGCGCTAGGCCGCGATCGACGTGCCGGTTTCCAATGCACTCGCCAGCGCCGCCACGAACTGATCGGTCGCCGCGTCCCAGCTGAATTCCGCGCCATATCGCGCGCAATCCTCGCGCCTGCACATGAGCGCGCGGTCGATGGCATGGCCAAGGTTTTCGTCCACCGCGCCGATGGGGTGCAGCAATTCGTTCATGCCGCCGCGCCCTACCGGGCCGACGATGTCGATCGGGCCCTGCACCGGAAATCCGGCGACGGGCACGCCGCAGGCCAATGCTTCGACCATGACGAGGCCGAAGGTGTCGCTGCGACTGGGAAAGACGAAACAGTCTGCCGCGGCATAGGCGCTGGCCAGTGCTCGCCCGGTCAGGCGGCCGACGAAATGCGCTTTCGGATAGCGGGCCTTCAGCGCGGCCAAGGCGGGGCCGTCGCCGACGATCACCTTGTTGCCCGGACGGTCGATCCGCAAGAATTCGTCCAGCCCTTTTTCGGGTGCGACACGCCCGACGTATAGCATGACCGGACCGGGCAGGTCTGCGATCAGCGGATCGGCATCGACATTGGGATGAAACAGGCCCGCGTCGATCCCGCGCGACCATGGCACGACCGGCCCGATCCCGCGCCCGACCAGTTCGCGGCGCAGGCTGGGCGTGGCCGCCAGAACGGCGCGACCCGGAGCGTGGAAACGCTGCATCAGCGGCCAGAACCGTTCCGCCGACAATCCGGTGCGCACCGCGACATAATCGGGAAACCGCGTGTGGAACGCGCTGGTGAACGGAACCGCGTGCTTCAGGCACCAGTTGCGCGCGGCCCAGCCGATCGGCCCTTCGGTGGCGATATGCACGATATCGGGCGCAAAGGCGGCCAGCTTGCGCGCGACCGTGCGCGCAGGAACAAGCGCGAGGCGGATTTCGCGATAGAACGGCATCGGCACGCTGGTGAACTGATCGGGCGTCACGGTTTCGACCACATGCCCGCGCGCGATCAGCCGGGTGATGGTCTCCTCTAACGTGCGCACGACGCCGTTCACTTGCGGTTTCCATGCGTCGGTGACGATGGCGATCCGGCGCGGAAATGCGGTCATGCCGGTTCCTTTCGGGGTTCGATTTCGGAAGATTGCGCGGGTTCAAACGGGGTCTTGGCGGCGCGGCGGCGCGTTTCCTCGGCCCAGTCGAGGATCGCGAACTGCCCTTGCGCATCTTCGACCAGCGCGGTGCAGCTTTCGACCCAGTCGCCGTCGTTCATGTATTCGATGGAACCGATGCGGCGGATTTCGGCGCAGTGGATGTGCCCGCACACCACCCCATCGACTCCGCGTTCGCGCGCCGCGTGGGCAACCGCTTCTTCGAAGTCGCAGACGAACTGGACGACGTTCTTGACCCGGTGCTTCAGGTACGCGGACAGTGACCAGTACGGCAGCTTCAGCGATTTGCGCGCGATGTTGAACCACACATTGGCGCGCAGAAGCAGATCGTATGCCTTGTCACCCAGAAACGCGAGCCAGCGGTGATAGAGCACCACGCTGTCGAACGCGTCACCGTGCGTGACCAGCAGCCGGCGGCCGTCGGCGGTGACGTGGATTGCCTCGAACGCCAGTTCGATTCCTCCGAAATGCATCCCTGCGTAACTGCGCAGCATTTCGTCATGGTTGCCGGCGACAAGGATGACTCGCGTGCCCCGGTGGGCCAGCTTCATGATCCGGCGCACGACCTCGCTATGCGCGTCGGGCCAGTACCAGCCTTTTTTCAGCCGCCAGCCATCGACGATATCACCGACGAGATAGAGCGTTTCGCATTCGACCGAGTGCAGGAAATCGAGCAGCATTTCGGCATTGCAGCCCCGTGTGCCGAGATGGACGTCGGAAATGAACACGGTGCGATATCGCCGCTTTGGCACGAACCCGCGCGGGCCGGTGTTGGTATCGGGCAGGTCAAGCCATTCGGGCACCTTGCCGGGCAGGGAAAACGCCGCCGCGCCGCGCGCCTGCCGGATGAACGCATCGTTTTGCATGGGATCGACTTTCATTCCGCTTGCCCCCATCGTCGCTTCGCTTGCGATGGTTTTGGCACGCCGGTGTTGCGGTTCGGCGTCCGTATGACGGGGCGGTTACAGCCCGGTGTGCAACTCTGTGGAAAAGCCCGGCATGACCTGTGCAGACCTGTGGGCGAAATCGCTGCGCGGGGCTGACTGGCGTGACGCGGAGGGATAGGACATAGAGCGAACATGCTGACCAACCTGGCCATCCGCGATATCGTGCTGATCGAAGCGCTGGACTTGTCCTTTGCCAAGGGGCTGGGCGTGCTGACGGGCGAAACCGGCGCGGGCAAATCGATCCTGCTCGACGCATTGGGTCTGGTGCTGGGCAATCGCGCGGATTCGGGATTGGTGCGCAGCGGTGCGGAAAAGGCGAGCGCGACCGCGACTTTCGAATTCGCGACAATGCCCGACGGGCTGGCCGAAGTGCTGGACGATGCAGGCGTGGAGATCGAGGCGGGAGAGGCGCTGGTCCTGCGTCGTCAGCTAAAAGCGGACGGCGGTTCCAAGGCGTTCGTCAACGGGCAGCCGGTGGGTGTCGCGACATTGCGGGCGCTGGCGCCGTTCCTTGTCGAACTGCACGGACAGCATGACGATCGTGGGCTGGTCAATGCGCGCGGGCATCGTGCCTTGCTCACGCGGTATGCGGGCGCGGGCGATGGCGGCGCTGACGAAGCGGCGGTGGGCGTCGCATGGCGCAAGTGGCAGGCAGCGGAACAGGCGCTGGCCGAAGCGCGCGCGACGGCGGATACGGCAGCGGCGGAACAGGACCTGGCGGCGGCGCATCTTGCCGAACTGGAACGGCTGGCCCCCGAAGAAGGCGAAGAGGAAGAACTCGCCGGACAGCGCGCCGATATGCAGAAGGGCGAGCGTCTGTCGGAAGATCTGTCGACGTTGCAGCATCTGTTCGCAGGGTCCGACAGCGCGCTGGCGCAATTGCGCGCGGCGGCGCGGCGGCTGGATCGGATTGCGGGCGAACACGCGTCATTGGCCGAAGCGCTGGGCGCGCTGGACCGCTGTTTGATCGAGGGCGGAGAGGCGGAGGACGCCGTTGGCCGCGCACTGGAGGCTTTGAGCTTCGAACCGGCGCGGCTGGACGCTGTCGAAACTCGCCTGTTCGATTTGCGGGCCGAAGCGCGCAAGCATGGCTGCACTGTCGACGAACTGCCCGCGAAAATGCAGCAATTGCGCGCGACGCTGGACGCGATCGAGGGCGGAGAGGCGAGGATCAAGACGCTGCAGGCGGCAGCGTTCGAAACCGGTTCTCATTATCGCGCACTGGCCGAAACGCTGTCGGCGCAGCGGGTCGAAGCGGCCAAGCGGCTGGACAAGGCAGTCGCGGCGGAGCTCGCGCCGCTGAAGCTGGATGCCGCGAGGTTCAAGACCCTGATCACGCGCACGGGCGAGGACAAGTGGGGGCCGCACGGCATGGACGCGGTCGAATTCCTGATTTCGACCAATCCGGGCGCGCCCTTCGCGCCATTGACCAAGATTGCAAGCGGCGGCGAACTGTCGCGGTTTATCCTCGCGCTGAAAGTCGCGCTGGCCGAAGAGGGCGGGGCGGCGGTCATCATTTTCGATGAAATCGACCGCGGCGTCGGCGGCGCGGTGGCCAGCGCTATTGGCGAACGGCTGGCGCGGCTGGCGACAGGGAACGCTGATAACAATGGCGGCGGCAACAGCGGCGGTGGGCAATTGCTGGCCGTGACCCATTCGCCGCAAGTCGCGGCGCGCGGAAACGTGCATTACATGATCGCGAAATCCAGCCAGGGCACGGTCACCCGCACCTCTGTCGGCCTGCTGGACGCGAACGGTCGGCAGGAAGAAATCGCCCGCATGCTGTCGGGCGCGGAAATCACGCCCGAAGCGCGAGCGCAAGCAGAACGGCTGCTCGAAGGGGTCTGACCCCCTTGCCTGCGGCCGCTACGGTTCGCCGAACAGCCCTGTCAATACGAACGAGAACAGCAGGACTGCGGTCCCGGCAATCAGGACGAGCCATCGCAAATTGTAGTCGGGTGCATGGGGCAGGCGCATCGTGCCCTCCCGGATTTCAACCTCGCGGCCCTCCGCTGCTCGCGGAGTCGCGAACGGGGCGAATATACGCCTGTTTTCCCCGCCCGAATACAGTTTCCCGCCGGGCTCGAATGGTCAGTCGGCGACGATGCGTTCTTCTGGCATCGACAGGTAGATCAGCGTCATCATCGCCATCGCGCCAAAGATCCACGATCCGTCGAACGGCCCCTGGCCCAGCGGCATCTGCCACAGTTGATATCCCGCGACGGCGACGCCTTGGAACAGGCCCCACCAGTTCAGGACCGCGCAGCCCATGCCGATTTTCGCCCATTTCTTGGCGGCAAGGAACGTGGCCGGATCGGCATTGCGGTGGCGCCAGATATTCCAGCCGCCATAAAGGCCGAGTGCGCCAGCTGCCGCCTCCAACGCGAAGACGGCGACCATGCCGATCACCAGCACAAAACCCGGTGGCACCGGCAGCAGCGTCACCGGATAGGCTTTCTGATCGACGTGGCTGGTCGTGTAGGCAAAGAAATCGTAGGCCGGACCGATGTTGGCGATATTGTGCGCGACGTAAAGCAGCGCCATCAATCCGACGACGGCGCTGGCCATCGCTTTCAGAAACCTGTCGGTCATCCGTCCGGTCCCCCTGTATTTCCGCGCCCCGGCGGTTAGATAGCATGGAACGACATAACAGGGAAAAAGCGTGACCGAAGCGGCAGCGACAGGGGCGACCCCGCAAGATCCGGCGACCATGTCCGAAGCGGACGTGGCGAACGAATTGATGCGGCTGGCGAAGAAGATCGCGCATCACAACCGTCTGTATCATGCCGAAGATTCGCCAGAGATCACCGATGCGGCCTATGACGCGCTGGTCCGGCGCAACGCCGCGCTGGAGGCGGCCTATCCGCACCTGATCCGCGAAAACAGTCCTTCGCGCGTCGTGGGTCACGAAGTGGCGGCTTCACCGCTGTCCAAGGTGCGGCACGAAGTCCCGATGCTCAGCCTCGACAACGCGTTTTCGGATGAGGAAGTCGGCGATTTCGCAGCCCGCGTCCGGCGTTTCCTGTCCCTGCCCGAAGACGAGGTGGTCGCCTTTACCGCAGAGGACAAGATCGACGGGTTGTCGTGTTCGCTTCGGTACGAGGGTGGCAAGCTGGTCCGCGCAGCGACGCGCGGCGACGGGCAGGTGGGCGAGGATGTCACCGCCAATGTCGCCCACATCGCCGACATTCCGCAGGAATTGCGCGGAGAGGTGCCCGAGATTTTCGAGATCCGCGGCGAAGTGTTCATGGCCAAGGCCGACTTCCTTGCGCTTAACGCAGCGCAGGAGGCCGAGGGCGGCAAGATTTTCGCCAATCCGCGCAACGCGGCGGCGGGATCGCTGCGGCAAAAGGACGCCAGCGTCACGGCAAGGCGGCCCTTGCGGTTCTATGCCCACGGCTGGGGCGCGGCCAGCGCGGTTCCGGGCCGCACGCAGCTAATGGTGATGCAGGCCATCGCCAATTGGGGCGTGCCGGTCTCGTCGGCGCTGATCCGCTGCAAGTCGGTGGACGAGATGCTGGCGCATTATCGCCACATCGGCGAACTGCGGGCGGACATGCCCTATGACATCGATGGCGTCGTCTACAAGGTGGACCGACTGGACTGGCAGCAACGACTGGGCTTCGTCGCCAAGGCGCCACGCTGGGCCATGGCGCACAAGTTTCCCGCCGAACGGGCCGAAACGACGCTGGAAGCCATCGACATACAGGTCGGCCGGACCGGCAAGCTGACCCCAGTGGGCCGGTTGAAGCCGGTGAGCGTGGGCGGCGTCGTCGTGTCCAACGTAACGCTCCACAATCGCGACGAAATTGCGCGGCTGGGTGTGCGGATCGGCGATCGCGTGGTGATCCAGCGCGCGGGCGATGTGATCCCGCAGGTCGTCGAAAACCTGACCCGCGATTTGGACCGGCCCGATTACCGCTTTCCCGACCGCTGCCCGATCTGCGACAGCGAGGCGGTGGCCGAAGAAAGCGAAGTCGACGTGCGCTGCACCGGCGGCCTGATCTGCCCGGCACAGCGGACCGAGCGGCTGAAGCATTTCGTATCGCGCGGCGCGCTCGACATCGAAGGGCTGGGCGAAAAGACCATCGACGAATTCTTCGCCGCGGGCTGGCTGGAAAGTCCTGCCGACATCTTTCGCCTGCGCAAGCGGCGCAGCGACATCCTGAAGCTGGAAGGATGGAAGGAGAAGTCGGTCGACAACCTGCTCGCCGCGATCGAAGCCAAGCGGTCGCCCGATGCGGCGCGGTTGCTGTTCGGGCTTGGCATCCGGCATGTCGGCGCGGTGACGGCGCGCGACCTGCTAAAGCATTTCACGACGCTGCCCGCGCTGCGCGAAGTAGCCGCACGCGCCCACAACGAAGCGGGCGAATCAGCGAGCGAGGCGGTCGCCGAACTGACCAGCATCGACGGCGTCGGTCCCGTGGTGGTCGAAGCGCTGGGCGATTTCTTTCACGAAGAGCACAACAAGGCGGTGTGGGACGACCTGTTGTCCGAAATCACGCCGCCGCCCTATGTGGTCGAAACGAAGGACAGTGCGGTCGCGGGCAAGACCGTGGTCTTTACCGGCAAGCTCGAAACGATGAGCCGCGACGAAGCCAAGGCACAGGCCGAACGGCTGGGCGCCAAGGCGGCGGGCACGGTTTCGGCCAAGACCGACCTTGTCGTCGCGGGTCCGGGCGCGGGGTCCAAACTCAAGAAAGCGGCCGAATTCGGCATCGAGGTGATCGACGAAGCCGCGTGGGCCGAAATCGTCAAGGCGGCGGGGTAGCCGCCCTCCCGCTCAACCCCCGAACGTCACGCGTGTTCGGTCGTTGGGTCGATGATGCCGGTGATGGGGGTGATCTTCGTGGCGGGAAAGCCCGACAGCTTGGCGTGTTCGCGGATCGCGTCTTCGCTTTCGGCGAGATAGATGCAGAACGTCTTGTCGCCGGCGACATACGAATGTTCCCACTGGATGCCGGGGATTTTCGCCAGCGCTTCGTTCGACGTTTTGGCCGCGCCGCACAGTTCAGGCTCGGTCAGTTTTCCGACGCCCGGTATATCGCGTTCGATAACATATCGGTGGAGCATTTCGTCGTCTCACAATCCGTCGCGACCGGGTTGATGATGCGCCCCGGTGGCGTATCGTGCAAACGAATAGTCGGGCAGGTTCCGGCAACACTTGGGGAGTTTGGATATTGCCGATGGAAATCGTCGCGCTGACACCTGAACGCGCGGACCGTTTTTTCGAACTGTTCGATGGCGAAGGCTTTGCCGACAATCCGGATTGGGCCGGGTGCTATTGTCGCTGTTATCATTTCGACGACAGCGAGGGCGAATGGGATCAGGAACCCGCCACGCGCAACCGCGCTGTATCGTGCGGGCTAATCGCGGATGGCACGATGCGTGGCTGGCTGGCGATAAGCGATGGCAGCACGGTCGGCTGGCTCAATGCCGGGCGCAAGGACAGCTATTGTGCGTTTCGCGACGCGGACATGCCGGGAGAGGCGGGCGATGCGGTGGGCATGATAACCTGCTTTCTCGTCGCGCCGGCCGCGCGGGGGAAGGGGGTTGCGCGCGCGCTGCTCGATGTCGCGCTGGCGGCTTTTCGCGCCGAGGGCCTGTCATGGGCGGAGGCGAAGCCGGCCAAGCAAGCCGACAGCGCCGCGCGCAACTATCACGGGCCGCTCAAGCTGTTTACCGACAACGGGTTCGAGATTGTGGGCGAATTCAGCGAACGCCAGCACCTCGTGCGCCTGGCACTATAAGATCGGGCTGGCGCGTCAGGTGCGTGCCCGATCAGTCGCGATAATCGCGATAGTCCTGTGGCTCCCGCTCGTCCGCCATGTCGGTTTCGTCGTCCTGCGGTACGTCCTCAGGTGCGCCCATGGTCATTTCGCCGTCCAGCGCGCGCGGGTCGTGTTCGCTGCCGCAAACGCGGCTCATCGTGTCGCCATGACGATTGGAGGCCCGACGCACTGTTACCGCCGCGATGCGCATCTGTTCCATCGATGCGGCATTGTTGTTGAAGCTGGGCGCGATGGCCTGCGGCAGGATGCACCGTTCCCGGTTTGCATATTCGGCGGAAGCGTCACGCCGGTCCTCGCGTTGGGGCCCCTGCGCCATGGCAGGGGTGCAGACGGCGAGAAGGGCGAGCGGGAGGATGATCTTTCGCATGAAAGGTCAATTGCGCCCGCCGGAGTGAACGCGTGTTGAACCAATACCTTATTTTCCCGGAACGCGATCGGGCGCGCCATCGGGCACATAGGCCGGGTCGAATGGGGGCACCCATTTCATGACACTGCCCGCAAAGGGCGTCCATGCGCCGGTCCTGATCCCCGCCATGCGCAGCGTTTGTCCCGTCCATTCGTTGCAGGTCTTGTACGTCGTATAAGTGCCGCGCGCGTCATAGAACACATCCTGATCGGTGTAGCCGGGATAGACGGCGCGGGTCGGCGTCCGTTCCGGCAAATCGCGCAGCAGCGCGCGGACCAGCTTGCGATATTGCGCGCGGCTGATGCGGATGGTGCGAAAATCGGGCGATGGCGCGGGGCGGACCCAGTGTTCGACGTGATAGAGCGCATCGCCGCCCATGCTCACCACGCGCAACACCGTCAGCGGCGAAAGATCGCCCCAAGTCGGCGTATTCAGGAAAACCGCGCGTTCGCCCCAGCCGATGGCGACATGGGTATAGTTCCGCCAAGGGTTCGCAGTGTCGGACGGCGGGAATATGCGGGTCCAGTCCATGTCCGCATTTCGCAGCGGCATTGCGATCGTGGTGTGGACGCCGTTGGTGCCGACGATGATTTCGACGCCGTCGGCGCTTTCCGTAAACTCGCGGTTGGCCGGGATCGACGATCCGACCCATCCGGCAAGGAAGTACAGCCCGACGATCAGCGCCAGCCAGCCAAACACGGCGCGCAACAGCTTGACCGGGCGCGACGCGATGGCCCGGCGCGCAATCACCGGGCGTTGCGCCGCCGCAGCCACAGGATCGACCAGTCGCCGTTGGTCATCCGCCGGGCGAGGCGGAAACCGGCGCGGAAATGCGCGCGGCGCACGGCCTCTTCCTGTGTCGTCAACAGGCCCGCCAACACGAGATGCCCGCCCGGCATCACCGCCCGCGCGAAATCGGGCGCAAGTTCGACGAGCGGTCCGGCAAGAATGTTGGCAATCAAAAGATCATAGGGCGCGCGCGCCGCGATCAGAGGATTGTCCGTCCCCGCCGCCACGGTCATCAGCAATTCGCCCGGCCCGCCGCCCAGCGGCACGCGGTTAGCCGCTGCGTTTTCCTCCACCACCGAAACGCAGACCGCGTCGATGTCGCTCGCCAATCCATGGGCGCGGGGCCACAAGTCGCGCGCGCCGAACGCCAGCAAGCCGGTGCCGGTGCCGATGTCGGCATAATTGCGCACCGCGACGCCCGCCGCCTTCATCTGGGTCAACATGGCAAGGCAGCCGGCTGTCGTTTCATGCTGGCCGGTGCCGAACGCCTGACTTGCCGGAATGACGAAATCTTTCACGCCCACCTCGTCGACCGCCGGATAATCGGGCGTGTGGACATGGAAACGCCCGGCGCGGATTGGCTTCACGTTTTCCTGCGACAGCGTGACCCAGTCGACTTCGGGCAGCTTTTCGGCCTTCAACTCGGGGACCGAACCGGCGAACAACGCGGCCAGCGCGGCCCGGTCCGCCTTTGTCGGGCGGCGCGGGTAATAGGCTTCGAGCACCCAGTCGTCGGGCCGGTCCTCGGCAATTTCGCTGCCGGTAAGGACGATATCGTAATCCCAGTCCAACGCGTCTTCGTGCGCGACGAGAGCGGACTGGACCAGATTCTTTGACCCTTGGGCGACGATTTTCCAGCTCATTGCGCGGCCTCCTTCGCCAAACGCGAATCGAGCGCGATCGTCGCTTGCTCCGCATAGGCCCTGCACGAACCGGGACGGGCGAGCGAGCCTCCGACGATCCTTTCGCGCATGGCGCTGGCGCTGGGGTGCGGGGTGAGCAGGATGTGGCAGTCGAGCGCGGCAACGGCGGCGATACTCTGCCGGAACGCGGCGACGTAGTCGGGATGATCGGAAAAGCGGTAATCGTCGCGGCTGACCGGCGTAAGGCTGTCGGCATAGACGATCGTCCGGCAAGCGGTGCCCTCGCACGAACGCCATTGCCAGCTGACCGCGCCGTTCGTGTGGCCCGGCGTCGGCACCATGCGCAGCGCGAGATTACCCAGCGTGACGGGCTGATCCACCGCAATCGTCTCGATCGCTGCGACCGGGGTCATGTCGGGGTGGATGCCATAATGCGGATCGTCGGGGCCGACATTTCCCGAAGTGAGCACCTTGGCTGCGACTTCCCCTGCCATCACGCGCGCCCGCGTCCGCTCGGCCACCTGGGCCGCGCCGCCGACATGGTCGTGATGTTCGTGGCTGATCAACAGGATGCGGATGTCGCCGGGCGCAAAGCCCAGCCGATCGACATTGGCCAGAACGGCGTCTGCGCCCGCCTCGGTCCCGGTATCGATCAGGACATGCCCCTTGTCGCCCGTGACCAGCACCGCCGAAATGCCGCAGGTGCCGACGTAATGTGTGTTGCCGAAAACGCGAAAGGGCGGGCCGGGCTTGTCCCATACGTCCCAGTCGGCACACTCGTCCGCATAGGCAGCAGCCGGAGCGAGCGCCGGAACCACGTCCTGTTCGCCACCGACGGCGTCCGCACCCCCTGTCTGGACACATGCGGCAAGCATGATCAGCGCGCCCGACGCCAATATCGGGGCACATACAGTTCGTGCGAAAGTCGTGCGGGTCAGGGTGCGCCGGGGCGTCGGGCTTTTGGGGGATTGCGTCATCGCACCGCGATTACGCCGCCAATCCGGGCGGGGCAAGGTGGCCTGCGACGGGTCGTGAAATGGCACGCGCCTGACACAAAGGCTACAAATCCCCTCTTGCCTCGCGCGCCGCCTCCTGCCATTCGCGCCCGCAACACGTGCCGACGCAGGGCAAGACGCCACGCGCCGTCGCAAGGCTGGACAACGGGGACATGCACGACATGGCGGACAATCGGACGCAGGCGAACAACAGGCCACTTTCTCCGCATCTCTCGATCTGGAAATGGAGCCCGGCGATGACCGTCTCCATCCTCCACCGCATATCGGGCAACGGTCTCGCGGTGGCGGGCCTTCTGGTCCTTTTGTGGTTCATCGGCGCGGTCGCGGGCGGGGCGGACAGCTACGACGCATTCGCGGAGCACGCCGGCAGCTGGTATGGCATGGTCGTGCTGGTCGGCATTTCGTGGTGCTTCTTCAATCACCTCGCCAGTGGCCTGCGCCATCTCGTGCTGGACACCGGCGCCGGGTTCGAGGTCGATCGCAACAATTCATGGTCGGTGATCACGATGCTTTCCGGCATCGCACTGACGGCGGCCTTCTGGGCCGTGATCCTGCTGGTCTGAGGGGATAGACGATGGGTAACGGAACTCGCATCGGCCGCGTCCGCGGACTTGGCTCCGCGCACGAAGGTGCGCATCACTGGCTGATCCAGCGTTTTACCGCGATCGGCAATCTCGTGCTGGTCCTGTGGTTCGTGTTCGGCCTGGCCATGCTGCCGAACTATTCGTTCACCACGGTCCACGGCTGGCTGGCATCGCCGTTCGCCGCCACCGCGATGGTGCTGCTGATCGTGTCGACGTTCTGGCACGCGCGATTGGGCATGCAGGTCATGATCGAGGATTACGTCCACGGCGCGAACCGCTTTGCCGCGATCGTGCTGCTGAACCTCGTCTTCTTCGCCGCCGCCGTGTTCGGCGTCGTTTCCGTCATTCGCATCGCGCTTGGAGCCTGACATGGCCGAACAGAGCACTCAGCCTGCCTACAAGATCATCGACCACACATACGACACCGTGGTGGTGGGCGCGGGCGGTTCGGGCCTGCGCGCCACGATGGGCAGCGCCGAAGCGGGCCTGAAGACGGCTTGCATCACAAAGGTTTTCCCGACGCGTTCGCATACCGTCGCGGCGCAGGGCGGCATTGCGGCATCGCTGGGCAACAATTCGCCCGATCACTGGACGTGGCACATGTACGACACCGTCAAGGGGTCTGACTGGCTGGGCGATCAGGACGCGATCGAATACATGGTCCGCGAAGCGCCGCAGGCGGTGATCGAGCTGGAGCATGCGGGCGTGCCGTTTTCGCGCAACCCCGAAGGCACGATCTATCAGCGCCCGTTCGGCGGCCACATGCAGAACATGGGCGAAGGCCCGCCGGTGCAGCGCACCTGCGCCGCGGCCGACCGTACCGGCCACGCCATGCTGCACGCGCTGTATCAGCAGTCGCTGAAGTACGACGCCGACTTCTACATCGAATATTTCGCCATCGATCTGATCATGGTGAACGGCGAGTGCAAGGGCGTTATCGCCATCTGCATGGACGACGGTTCGATCCATCGTTTCCGCGCCCATTCGGTGGTGCTGGCAACCGGCGGTTACGGCCGCTGCTATTACACTGCGACGTCGGCCCACACCTGCACCGGCGACGGCGGCGGCATGGTCCTGCGCGCGGGGCTGCCTTTGCAGGACATGGAATTCGTGCAGTTCCACCCGACCGGCATTTACGGCGCGGGCGTGCTCATCACAGAGGGCGCGCGCGGCGAGGGCGGCTACCTCACCAACTCCGAAGGCGAACGCTTCATGGAGCGTTACGCTCCGTCGGCCAAGGATCTGGCCAGCCGCGACGTCGTGTCGCGTTCGATGGCGCTGGAAATCCGCGAAGGCCGTGGCGTGGGCGGGGAAAAGGATCACATTTTCCTCCACCTCAACCACATCGATCCCAAGGTGCTGGCCGAACGGCTTCCGGGCATCACCGAAAGCGGCAAGATCTTTGCAGGAGTCGACCTGACGAAGCAGCCGCTGCCGGTCGTGCCGACGGTGCATTACAACATGGGCGGCATTCCCTGTAACTATCACGGGCAGGTCGTGACCATCGGCGCCGACGGCGATCCCGAAACGGTCGTCCCGGGCCTTTATGCCGTCGGCGAAGCGGCTTGCGTGTCGGTGCACGGCGCGAACCGCCTTGGCTCCAACTCGTTGATCGACCTCGTCGTCTTTGGCCGCGCCACCGGCCATCACTTGCGCGATTCGATCAAGCCGGGCACGGCCCACGACAACCTGCCCAAGGACAGCGCGGACTTCGCCCTGTCGCGGCTCGACCATTTCCGCAACGCCAAGGGCGGTTCGCCCACCGCGGAAATCCGCACCGACATGCAGCGCACGATGAGCGGCCATGCCGCCGTGTTCCGCACCGACGAGCTGATGGCAGAGGGCAAGGAAAAGCTGGCCGCGACCTACAAGCGGATGGAAGACGTGCATGTGTCCGACCGTTCGCTGATCTGGAACAGCGACCTGATCGAGACGCTGGAACTGGACAACCTGATTAGCCAGGCGACCGTCACGATGCATTCGGCGTTCAACCGCAAGGAAAGCCGCGGCGCCCATGCGCACGAGGATTTCCCCGATCGCAACGACGGCGAATGGATGAAGCACACCGCCAGCTGGTTCGACGGCTGGGGCGGCAAGGGCGGCGCGGTCAAGCTCGACTATCGCCCCGTGCACGAATTCACGCTGACCGACGACATCGATTACATCCAGCCGAAAAAACGCGTCTACTGATCCGCACGGCGGGCGGGCGTCTATTGCCCCGCTTGCCGTGAGGGTAATTCGCCGAAACCTTTCGCGCCCGTCGATCCCATGCGATCGGCGGGCGCGATGCCGTTCAAGGGCCGAGCATCCAACTGGCTCGCCGCCGGTCGGTCTGCAAATGTCGTTCGTCGATCCGGCGGGCTCCATTGTTTACAGACGTAATCGCATCGCTTACACATGTAGTCGCAAATTCAAACGGACAATCGCGACCACATGACCAAGCCTGCCGCCCCCGACCGCATATCCGACGCCGAACAGGCGGTGATGGAGGCGTTGTGGACCCGCGCCCCGCTAACCGCCGCAGAAGTTGCGGATGCGGTGGGTGATGACCGCGACTGGAGCCTTGCGACGGTCAAGACTCTGCTGTCGCGGCTTGTCGGCAAGAACGCCATCGCATCGGAACCCGACGGGCGGCGTTTCCTCTATTCGCCGCTGATCGCGCGATCCGATTTCGTCGGACAGGAATCGCGCCGACTGGTCGACCGCCTGTTCGGCGGGCGTGCGGCGTCGCTCGTCGCCCATCTGGCTCAGGCAGAGGCGCTGAGCGAACGCGACCTTCAAGAGATCGAGACCCTGTTGCAGGAGTTGCGGAAATGATCGGCAGCATCATCGGTACGGACCTCACCTCGGCCATCGCCGCATGGGCGGTCGACACGGCGCTCTACACCGGCATGCTGATCGCGGCGGTGCTTGTCCTGCGACGGCCGGTGGCGCGGTTTTTCGGGCCGCGCACGGCCTATGCGTTGTGGCTGCTGCCGCTGGCGCGGTTCGCGCTGCCGCCGATCGTCCTGCCTGCATGGTTGCGCCCCGCCGACCCCGCGGTTGCCGATATATCGAGCGTCGTTGTCGGTGCTTACCCGGTTATGAATCCGGCGCTGGCTGACGCGCCCGTCGCCCAACCCTTGATTTCCGCCGCGATGCTGGCCGATGCGGCGATTGCCGTCTGGCTGGTCGGCGCGATCCTGTTCCTTGGCTGGCGGTTGGCCTGTTACCGCGCCATGACGCGCCACCTGCTCGCCCATTCGCGGCCTGTCGGCGATTTCGGCGCGATCCGGCTGGTCGAAAGCGCCGCCGTGGCTGCGCCGATAGCGTTCGGGGTGCGCAATCGGGTCATCGCCCTGCCACCGGGCTTCATGGCGAGCGCGGATGTCGCCGCACGCGATCTCGCCATCGCGCACGAAATCGCCCACCATCGCGGTCACGACCTGATCGCCAATTTCGCCGCTCAGCCGGTGCTGGCGCTGCACTGGTGCAACCCGGTCGCATGGCTGGGCTGGCGCGCGATGCGGCGCGATCAGGAAGCGGCCTGCGATGCCCGCGTCATGACCGGCCGCACGATGGAAGATCGCGTTCGTTACGGCGAAGTCATCGCCGCATGCAGCCGCGAACAGAACCTTGCACCCACGCTGATGCTGGCCGCGCCAATGGCGGGATTCCGCGAGATCGGGCCGGTTCTGGGTGAAAAGGCCATCGTTCACCGGTTAAGGAGCCTCGGCATGAAAACCACGACCCGTCGCCACCGTATGGGTTTGCTGCTGGTCGGCGTCGCCGGCATCGCCGCGCTCTCCACCACCGCCAGCATCAGCTATGCCGAGGCGGATCCTGTCGGTCCCACTTCGACCGCTGCCACTACGACGTCCGTGGTCGCCCGCACCAGCGTCTCGCCGTCTGCGGCTGTCGACCCGGTGCATGCTGTTTCTGGAACAGAAGCAGCGGGGACCGAGACTCGGACGCATCTGTTGATCAAGGCTGGCGAGGGCGAAGACTTCGAGTGGCACTCGCACGCCGATGAAGTATCGCCCGAGGAAATGGCCCGGATAGACAGGGAAATGGCACGGGCCGAAGCCGAAATGGGACGCGCTCATGCCAACATGGAGCGGGCGCACAAGTCGATGGCGCTTGCGTTCGTCACCGCGCCAGAGGTCGAAGAAGAGGTTTCCGGCAACGGTAAAGTTCGCACGATCCGCATCTTCAAACGCACCGACAATGGCAAGCGCGAGCTGGTCCAGGAAACCATCGTCGACGAGGCGAAGATCGAGCGCGACGCCATGCAAGGCGCCATCCGCGGCATCGAACGCGCTCGCGCCGCGCTGGCGGACAACAAGGCGCTTACCGCGGAAGTGCGAGCCGAAGTGCTGGCCGAACTTGACGCGGAATTGGCCGAACTGCGCGCCGAACTCGCCGGTCAGCGATAGCGCTAAGGCAATATTAACACGCCGTTCATCGCGACCTATGCACGTTTCGTCGCAGCGATAGGTCGGGGAGAAACGTCGTGGAATTGTCGGTCAGGCGCCAGCGGTCGCCCGGAATCAAGCTCTTGTTCGCCGTGCTGGTTGCCGCTGCGCTCGCCGTGCCCCTATTCATGGTTTACGCGCTCGTGTGGGACCGGCAGGACCAGTCGCGCACCGCCCGTGCCACGATCACCCAAGGATGGGGCGGCGCGCAGATCGTGACCGGCCCGGTGCTCGTTGTGCCCTATGCGACGAACGTTACCGAAACCGAAGTCATCGACGGCAAGCGCGTCGACAAGGTGCGCCGCGTCACCCGCGAACTTTTCATCTCGCCCAAGGCGCAAGACGTGAAGGCCACGCTCGATCCTGAGCGTCGTCAGAAATCGATCTACGAATCGGTGATCTATCGCGCCGAAATTTCGGGGAAGGCGCAGTTCGTCCTGCCGACCGACGATCTCTCCCGGCTCGACATCGCAGCGGGCAGCCTGATGATGGACCGCGCCGAACTGCATTTCGGTGTGTCCGATCCGCGCGGGATGCAAAGCGCGAGCAAGGTCGTCGCCAACGGCAAGCCGCTGTCGGCGCGTCCCGGCGGCGGGCTGGAATCGACCGGTCGCTCCGGCTTTTTCGCGCCGGTTGCTTGGGACGGCACGGACACATTGGCGGTCGACTGGTCCTATGACTTGCGCGGCAGCGAGAACCTGAGCCTCATCCCGCGTGGCGGCGACACCCGCTGGCACGTCACGTCGACATGGCCGCATCCGAGTTTTTCGGGCAGCTTCCTGCCGTCGCAAAGCAAGGTCGGCGAAGACGGCTTCACCGCCGAATTTTCAATTCCCGACCTCGCGCTGGGCCAAGGGCTGGTGACAGCGCAGGACTTTGCGCCGCCCAATGTGGTGACCGGGCCAGCGCCCTATGTAGAGGTCGCGCAGATGGATCGCGGCGGGCCCGGCGGGCCGAGCATGGTGGCATCGGTCGCGATGGTGGAGCCGGTCGATCTCTACAGCCGCATCGACCGTTCGGTGAAGTACGGTTTCCTCATCATCGGCTTCACGTTCCTGGCCTTCCTGATGTTCGACATCGTCGCGGGCGCAAGCGTGTCAGGCCCCGAATATGTGCTGACCGGCGCAGGGCTCGTGCTGTTTTTCGTGTTGTTGCTGGCGTTCAGCGAGGTTGTCGGCTTTGCCGCCGCCTATGCGGTGGCGAGCATCGCGATCATCGGGCTGGTCACCGCCTACAGCGCGGCGGTGCTGAAAAGCTGGGGCAGGGCGAGAGTGATCGGCGCGTTGCTGGTTGCTCTGTATGCCCTGCTGTTCGTGCTGCTCAGCCTTGAGGCGTGGAGCCTGTTGATCGGCTCGGTTCTGCTGTTCCTGGCGCTCGCCGGCGTGATGTATGCAACCCGCAACGTCGATTGGCAGGGCATGGGCCGGGGCGGAGAAGCCCCGGCCGCCTAACCTTTTGCGTGGGGTCCGGAGCGCCTACTTGGCGTTCTGGATCACCGGGATCGAAACGTAGGGCAAGCCGCCCGCCGTCGTCTTGTTCGTAAGCGCTGGCGACTTGGCCACCGGATCGACCTTGGCAGCCAGCACTGTCTTGGCGGGTTCGGGGCGATACTTCGCGGGATCGGGAAATGCGGGAAGGTCGGCCAGCGGTCTATCCGCTTCGACGTCCACGATCGGACGTGCGGGCCACGGGCATTCGCGCGCGAGCCCGATGCCCTTGAGGAAACCGCGCCGCACCATCGCTGCGTTGACCAGCACGCGTAGCCGCCGTTCTTCGCCCTTCGCGCCCGAAATTTCGCGGACGATCGACCGGAACGGGATCAGCCCGCCGACGATCGAACTCGCGATGCGCCCGGCGCTGTTCTTGTTCTTTTGCCCTTCTGATCGTTCTTCCGGATCGTCGATATCGCCGCCCAGCATCGTGTCGATGTCGGAAATTCCCCGTTCGATGGCGTGGCAAGACGTGAGGCCCGCCGTGGCATAGGGGTCGTGCCCGATATCCTTCAACAGCGGCGGAAGATCCTCTCCGTCAAGGTTGAGATCGCGCAGCGGCTGCATCGGGATGTCCTCTGCCTTCACGTCGGGATCGACTGCGGTCTCCGCCCGGGCTGGGCTGGCCGAGACCAAGGCGAAGGACAGAGCCGTGATGGCGACGGTTGCGAAAGAGCGTATCTGAAAGGTCATTGCTTGATATCCGCAAATGTGTCGCACTGGTCTTCGTCGCCGGTCTTCAGGCCTTTCTGCAACCACTGCATGCGCTGTTGACTGGTGCCGTGGGTGAAGTTGTCGGGCGAAACGCGCCCCTTCGTCAGGGTGTCGTCACCGATCGCGCTGGCGGCGCCAAGGCCTTCTTCGATATCGCCGGGTTCGATCAGACCGGGGTTTTTCGCCGCCCAGACGCCGGCGTAGCAATCGGCCTGAAGCTCCATGCGGACCTGCAACTGGTTTGCCATCTGCGGGTTCTGCTGCTGCGCCTGACGGACCCAGTTCGATGTCCCGGTCAGGGTCTGGACGTGGTGGCCATATTCGTGACCGATGACATAGGCCCGGGCAAAGTCGCCCCCTGCGCCCAACTGCTTGTCGAGCTGATCGTAGAAGCCGGTGTCGATGTAGATGCCCTGATCGGTCGGGCAATAGAACGGCCCCATCGCGCTTTGCGCCGCGCCGCAACCCGAACGGCCCGTGCCGTCGTAAAAGTTGAGCACTGGCTGCTTGAATTCGATATTGGCCGCAGCGAACAACGGTGCCCACGTTTCGTCGAGCGACGAAAGCGCCGAACAGGTTTCGCGGCTGTACGCGTTGACCGAACAGGATTCCTCCACTGTTCGACCATTCGACTGCCCGCTGGCGCTGCCCGTGCCTTGCGTGACCTGGTCTATGGTGCCCAGCGTGGTCATCGGATCCACGCCGAACACGACGGCACCGATGATCGCGATCACGACCGCACCGCAGCCCAATTTGCCGCCCGGACCGCCCATGCCGCCCGACCCGCGCTGGTCATTGACGCGAATATTCTTGGAAAAATCGTTGAGCCGCATCAATTGGCCTCCATATACGCGGCCAAAGACATCACGACCGGCCCCTACCTGCAAAACCTGACGGAGACGCAAATGTTCCTTAAAGGCAAGACGGCGCTCATTACCGGCTCCACCTCCGGGATCGGACTGGCCTATGCCAAGGCGCTGGCGGGGGAAGGTGCAAACGTCGCGATCAACGGTTTCGGCCATGCGGACGAGATCGAACAGGAGCGCCAGTCGCTTGCCGCCGCGAGCGGGGCTGACGCCGTTTATATCAACACCGATCTGACCACCGAACAGGGCTGCGCGGACTTGATGGAGCAGGCGATCGCCAAATTCGGCGCGGTCGATATCCTCATCAACAATGCCGGAATGCAGCATGTCGCGCCGATCGACGAATTCCCCGTTGCGATGTGGGACAAGATCATCGCGCTGAACCTGTCGAGCGCCTTCCACACCAGCCGGCTGGCCATCCCCGGAATGAAGCAAAAGGGCTGGGGGCGCATCATCATGACCGCCAGCGCCCATTCGTTGACCGCGTCGCCGTTCAAGGTTGCCTATGTTTCGGCCAAGCACGCGCTGGCGGGCATGACCAAGACCATCGCGCTGGAACTGGCCGAACAGAACATCACGGCCAATTGCATCAGCCCCGGCTACGTCTGGACGCCGCTGGTCGAAAACCAGATCCCCGACACGATGAAGGCCCGCGGCATGACCCGCGAACAGGTCATCAACGACGTGCTGCTGGAACGCGAGCCGACCAAGAAGTTCACCCAACCTGCGGATCTCGGCGCGCTGGCGTTGTTTTTGTGCAGCGATGCGGCGGCGAATATCACCGGCACCAACATTTCCGCAGACGGCGGCTGGACCGCGCAGTAAGGCGGGCACGACCGGGCCGGGAAGACCGCCGGGAGCCAAAGGAAGAACAGGGGCGCGATGGCGGCAAGGGGCGCAGTGCTGGGGGTTGTCGCGAGCCTGTGCGCAGCGTTGACGGCGTGCGTCCCGGCGCAGCCTGTCGCGACCGTGCCACGCCCGTTGAGCGAAATGGAGGTCGCGCTTCATTCGCATGTCGCCGTGCTCGCTTCCGACGAATTCGCGGGCCGCGAGGTCGAATCGATCGGCGAGGGGTTGACGCTCGATTACCTTCAGGCCGAATTTGCTGCGGCGGGGCTGAAATCGGGCACGCACGATCCGGGTAACGCGTGGCGCGAACCGTTCAGTTACGAGCATCAGGGTCGCACTATCCGCACCCATAACCTGATCGCCCGGCTGCCGGGAGCGGAGCCGCAGGCAGGCGCGGTGCTGCTGATCGCGCACTGGGATCACCTGGGGTACGGCGCGCGCTGCAAGCGTGCGGGCGACGATAAGGTGTGCAACGGCGCGGTCGACAATGCCAGCGGGCTGGCCATGATGATCGAGATCGCGCGTGCGCTGGCCAAGGGGCCGCAACCGGAGCGCGATATTTATTTCCTGGCTTCGGGCGGAGAGGAAGACGGCTTGCGCGGTGCGCTGTCGTTTGTGGCCGACCCGCCGGTCCCGCTGGAAAAATTCGTCGCCGTCTTCAATCTCGACACCGAAGGGGTGGCGCCGCCCGGTGCGCCCGTCGTCGTGCTGGCGACCCCTGGTCCGGCCACTGTCGGCGCGTTGATGTCGCTGGTTTCGGCGACCGCGCGGGACGAAGGTGTGACGCTGGTCCCGCCCGACGAAGGCAATCGCAAATACCTGAAAAGACAGGACGGCTGGGCTTTCGACGCAGAAGGAATCCCCGCCGTCATCATCAGCGCCGCCTTTGCCCAGCAGAACCGGCTGCGCGATTACATGCGGCACCGCTATCACCGCGCGAACGACGACGTGGCCGGGGTCGAACTGGGCGCGGCGGCGGACATGGTCGGGTTTCACGTGGCGCTGCTGCAGCGGGCCGCCAATCCGGCGATGTTGCCCCGCGCGGTGACCGCCGCGGCGGGCCGAACCGCGATTACCGCAAACGCCCCCTAGCGGTAATGGGGCGCGGTGGTTACATGGGCCGCCACGAATCCCCCAATTTTCGCGACAGCAGGGCCCATGGCAAACCGATTTTCCGCATCCGACATTCCACTGGGCCTCACTTTCGACGACGTGCTTCTGCGCCCGGCGGCAAGCTCGCTCGTCCCGTCGCAGGCCGACACCCGCACGCGGATATCGCGCGACATCGGCATCAACATCCCGATCGTGTCGAGCGCGATGGACACGGTGACCGAATCGGACATGGCGATCGTCATGGCGCAGTTGGGCGGCATCGGGGTGCTTCACCGCAACTTGACCATTCAGCAGCAGTGCGCCGCCGTCCGGCAGGTCAAGCGGTTCGAAAGCGGCATGGTCGTGAACCCGATCACCATCACGCCCGATGCGACGCTGGGCGAAGCGCGCAGCCTGATGCAGGTGCACCGCATTTCGGGGATCCCGGTGGTCGAGGCCAACGGCAAGCTGTGCGGCATCCTGACCAATCGCGACGTGCGCTTTGCCGCCGATGAAAAGCAGCCGGTGAAGGAATTGATGACGGCGGACAACCTTGCCACCGTCGACACCGGGATCACGCAGGAAGAAGCGCGCCGGCTGTTGCATCAACGCCGCATCGAAAAGCTTTTGGTGGTGGACGATAATTATCGCTGCGTCGGGCTGATCACGGTCAAGGATATCGAAAAGGCGGTCATGTACCCCAATTCGACCAAGGACGCTTCCGGGCGCTTGCGCGTCGCGGCGGCCACCACCGTGGGCGACAAAGGGTTCGAGCGGACCGAGGCGCTGGTCGATGCCGAAGTCGACCTGATCGTCATCGACACCGCGCACGGCCATAACAAGGACGTGGCGCTGGCGGTCGAACGCGCCAAGAAGCTGTCGAGCACGGTTCAGGTCGTGGCGGGCAATGTCGCCACGGCAGAAGCGACAAAGGCGCTGATCGGCGCGGGCGCGGACGGGATCAAGGTCGGCATCGGGCCGGGTTCGATCTGCACCACCCGCATCGTCGCAGGTGTCGGCGTGCCGCAGCTGACCGCCGTGATGGAAAGCGCCGAGGAAGCCGACAAGCACGGCGTTCCGGTGATCGCCGACGGCGGCGTGCGCACGTCGGGCGATGCGGCCAAGGCGCTGGCCGCCGGGGCATCGTCCATCATGGTCGGATCGATGCTGGCCGGGACCGAGGAAGCGCCGGGCGACACATTCCTGTTTCAGGGCCGCTCGTACAAATCCTATCGCGGCATGGGCAGCGTCGGCGCGATGGCCCGCGGCAGCGCGGACCGTTATTTCCAGCAGGACGTCAAGGAACAGATGAAGCTGGTGCCCGAAGGGATCGAGGGGCAGGTCCCCTACAAAGGTCCGGCGCGCGACGTGATTCACCAGCTGGTCGGCGGGATCAAGGCGGCGATGGGCTATACCGGCTGCGAAAATATCGAGAGCCTGCGCACCGATGCAAAGTTCGTTCGCATCACGAACGCGGGACTTCGCGAAAGCCACGTTCACGACGTTTCGATCACGCGAGAGGCGCCCAATTACCCGGCGAGCGGTTCCTGATGGCGGGCAAGGGGACGAAAAAGTCCGCGCCCGATCCGCTGAGCCTTGCGACCAGCGCCACCATGCTGTGGGTCGAAAGCTGCTACGTCATCTGGGCCCGCAGCTGGATGATCATGGCGGGCGGCCCGGGCGCGGCGAAGGAATCGCAGCGCATGGTCGCTGAAAAGGTGCAGGCGAGCCAGGAACTGATGATGCAGGCGATGACCGGATCGCTGGGTAGCGGCATGGTCGCCGCGCAGCGCAGCGTCGATCATTACGGCCGGAAAGTCAGCGCCAACCGCCGCCGTCTCGCGAAAACGAAGTGACGCCGCGCGCGCGGGTCCAGGCCGCGATCGAGATACTCGATCTCGTCGTGCAGGCCGCCCGCACCGGCGGGGCCAGCGCCGACCGTATCGTCGCCGAAGGGCTGAAGGCCCGGCGCTATGCCGGATCGAAGGATCGGCGCGCGATCCGCGAATACATCTATGCCGCGATCCGCGCCTGCGGCCCGGTGCCGCAAAGCGGTCGCGCGGCGATGCTGCGGCTGGCGCAAATCGACCCGGACGTCGCAGTCCTGTTCGACGGCGGCGGATATGGTCCTGCCCCCATCGCCGCGGACGAATCCGTGGCCGAAGGCGGCATCGCGCCCGCATGGCTGGAACGCGCGTTGGCCGACAGCGGCGTCGCGGGCGACGATGCGCTGGCTTTGCTGGGCCGTGCGCCGCTGGACGTGCGGGTCAACGCGTTGAATGCATCGCGCGACACGATTGAGCTTCCCGAAACCGGTGAGCCGCTCGCCGCGACTGCGGGCCTGCGCTTTGCGCCCGGCACCCCGGTCGAACGCTGGGACGCTTTTGCCAATGGCGAGATCGAAGTGCAGGACGGCGGCAGCCAGCTGGCCTGCATGGCGCTGGGCGCGAAGCCGGGCGAAACGGTCATCGACCTTTGCGCAGGCGCGGGCGGCAAGACCATTGCGCTGGCCGCGGCCATGGCGAACGAGGGCACGCTGATCGCGTCCGACACCAATCGCGATCGGCTGTCGCGGCTGGCCCCGCGCGCAGAACGGGCAGGGGCGAGCATCGCGCAAACCGTGCTGTTGGATCCGGGCCGCGAACTGGCCGCGCTCGACCGATGGCGCGGGAAGGCCGATGCGGTGCTGGTCGATGCGCCGTGTTCGGGCACGGGCACATGGCGGCGCAATCCCGAAACCCGCTGGCGGCTGAGCGAATCGGACATTGCGAAATTTGCCGCGGTGCAGCTTCGCCTGCTCGAAATTGCGGGCGAATTGGTGCGACCCGGTGGACGGATCGGCTATATCACCTGTTCGCTGCTCGATGCCGAAGGTGCAGAGCTGGTAGAGAAGTTTCTGGCGAGGAATCCACGCTTTTTCGCCGAAGAGGTCACGCTTCCCGCAGGTGTCGCGCGCGGGCCGGGCTGGCGGCTTTCCCCGACGATCAGCGGGACCGACGGATTTTTCATCGCACGTCTAGGAACGCTCTGATAGCTTGGGCTATTATGGCAGTTGTCACCCACGCACATCCATCTGCCAGCCGGAGCAATCCCGACCTATTCGGGACCGACCGGAAAAGGATTACGGAGTTGCTGATGCGCTATTCGCCCGTTGCCGTCGCCATCTCGCTGCTTGTCGCGGTAACCGCCAGCACGTCGTTCGGACAGGCGCCCGTGGCGGTCGATCCGCGCGTGGCGGTCCTGCTCGATACAGGTCGCACCGCGCTGGCGTCCGGCGATCTCGACAGGGCGGCGGACAATTTCGAAGCGGCGCTGGTTCTCGCGCCGGGCAGCACTGCCATCTATCTGCAACTGGCCGATCTTTCACGCGCCAAGGGATTGCAGGGTCAGGCGATCCACTATTACCGCGAGGCGCAGGAAACCGACCCCGGCAATCTGGCCGCGATATCGGGCGAAGGCGCGGCGATGGCCGAAAAGGGCGCGACCGCAAAGGCGGAGCGCAACTTGGCCAAGCTGCAATCCATGTGCGGCAGCAATTGCGCCGAAGCGGGCGCGCTGGCCAGCGTGATCGCGCGCGGCCCGTTGCCGCAGATCAAGTCGGCGGAGGCGACGCCCCAGACGGCCAATCCCGTCGAATCGAACTGAACGCAGGCGCGCCGCCCGTCACAAGTGCGGGCGGAACAGTTCCAGCACGCGGGTATAGACCGGCCGCTTGAACGGAATGATCAGTTCCGGCAGGAGGTCCGCTTCGGTCCAGCGATATTCGTTGAATTCCGCAGGGTCGTGGGCATTGAGGTCGATGTCGGCGTCGGTGCCGGAAAAACGCATCAGGAACCAGGACTGGCGCTGACCGATATAACGCCCGCCCCACAGCTTGCCCTTCAGTTCCGCCGGCAATTCGTAGAACAGTTCGTCCTGCGTCCGCGCGACGATTTCCACCTTGTCGCGGCGGATGCCGGTCTCTTCGTGCAGTTCGCGAAATGCCGCTTCGTCCCAATCTTCGCCCGGGTCGACGCCACCCTGCGGCATCTGCCACCAGTCGCCTTCTTTCGTGTCGATCCGCTTGCCCACGAATACGCGCGATGCCTCGTTCACGATCATCAACCCTGCACAGGGGCGGTAAAGGGCGGGATCGGGGGTCGTCATGGGCGGTCCTTGAAACGGGTGAGGGCCGGGCTGCGGGCCGGGTAGTTTGAATAGCGGGTGCCTGTCATATCAGGCCCCATAGTTTTTCTGAATTGAAACAGGCAAGGTGCAGGCCTAGTTGCCGTGCATAATTCGGTCCATATCGTAAGACACATCTATCGTCATGATATTGAACGGCCCATGATGTTCAACGGATACGCTCCGCTGCAAGGATAGAAGAATGGCGTCTGCTACCTCCCCCAGTTCCGCCGGAACGACCGAAGCTGTGGTCGTCCGTTTCGCGGGCGATTCCGGCGACGGGATGCAGTTGACTGGGGGGCAGTTCACGCTGTCCACCGCGCTGGCGGGCAACGACCTTGCGACTTTCCCCGATTTTCCGGCGGAAATCCGCGCGCCGCAGGGCACGCTGTTCGGCGTGTCCGCGTTCCAGATCAATTTCGGTTCCACCGCGATCGAAACCGCGGGCGACGCGCCCGACGTGCTGGTTGCGATGAACCCCGCCGCGTTGAAGGTGAACGTCGCTGCGCTTAAGCCCGGCGGGCTGATCATCGCCGACACCGGCGAATTCACGAAGCGCAACCTTGAAAAGGCGAAGTACGACGAGAACCCGCTGGAAAACGGCAGTCTCGCGAAATGGGACCTGCTGGCGTTCGACATCAGCGCCCTGACGCTCGAAGCGGTGAAACCGTTCGGCCTTGGCAACAAGGAAGCGCTGCGCTGCAAGAACATGTGGACGCTGGGCCTTGCGCTGTGGATGTTCGACCGTCCGCGCGACCCGATCCACGACTGGCTGAAGGCCAAATTCGCCAAGTCGCCCGTTCTGGCCGAAGCGAACATTGCCGCGCTCGACGCGGGTCACGCATACGGCGAAACGGCGGAACTGACTGGCCCGCTGAAGCAGGTCCACGTCGAACCGGTCGTGTCCGAACCGGGCCTGTACCGCACGATCACCGGTGCCGAAGCGATCAGCCTTGGCCTCGTTGCCGGCGCGCAGCTGGCTGACCTGCCGATGTTCTTCGGCGGTTATCCGATCACGCCCGCCTCCGCGATCCTGCACCATCTGGCGCGGCTCAAGGAATTCAACGTCCAGACATTTCAGGCCGAGGACGAGATCGCGGCGATCTGTGCGGCCATCGGCGCGTCCTATGCCGGACAGCTTGGCGTAACGTCTTCGTCCGGCCCCGGCATCGCGCTGAAGGGCGAGGCGATGGGCCTTGCCATCATGACCGAATTGCCGCTCATCATCGTCAATTCGCAGCGCGGCGGCCCGTCGACCGGCCTTCCGACGAAGACCGAACAGTCGGATCTCTATCAGGCGATCTATGGCCGCAACGGCGATGCGCCGCTGCCGGTGATCGCAGCGCGCAGCCCGGGCGATGCGTTCGATTGCGCGATTGAGGCGTGCCGAATCGCCGTTCAGTACATGACCCCGGTGATGCTGCTGACCGATGGTTATATCGCCAATGCCGCCGAACCGTGGAAGGTGCCCGATCCGGCCAGCTACGCCCCGTTCCCGGTCAAGTTCCTGACCGAAAAGAACGCGAAGAATGCCGACGGTACCGACGAGCTGCTGCCGTTCGCCCGCGATGAAAAGGGCGCGCGCCCTTGGATCAAGCCGGGCACGCCGGGCCTGATGCACCGCATCGGCGGCATCGAAAAGGCGCAAGGGACGGGCCACATCGACTATTCGCCCGCCAACCATCAGGCGATGACCGACGCCCGCAAGGACAAGATCGACGGCGTCGCGAATTCGATCCCCGATCAGGACGTCTGCCTTGGCAACCAAAGCGGCAAGCTGGTTCTGGTCGGTTGGGGCAGCACGTTCGGCCCGATCCATCAGGCCGTGCGCCGCGCGCGCAAGAACGGCCTCGACGTCAGCCACGTCCATGTCCGCCATGTCTGGCCGCTGCCGAAAAACCTCGGCCCCTTGCTCAAGGGTTTCGAGAACGTGCTCGTGCCCGAAATGAACACCGGGCAGTTCAAGACCGTGCTGCGCGACCAGTATCTCGTCGATGCGCAGCCGCTCACCAAGACCAGCGGTCAGCCGTTCGCCATCGCCGAGATCGAGGACGCCATCGAGAAGTTCTTCGACGACATCCCCGGCAACGAAGGCGGCGAAGTCGCAGTCAACGAAACCCAGCTTCCCAGCCCGGAAGCGATCAATCCTTGAGGGCCGCAGACCATGAACGACATGACCCCCGTTACGACGACGCTCAAGGACTGGGAAACCGACCAGGAGGTGCGCTGGTGCCCCGGTTGCGGCGACTACGCGATTCTCAAGGCGGTGCAGCGCACCTTGCCGCAGCTCGGTTGCGACCCGGCGAAGACCGTGTTCGTGTCGGGCATCGGCTGTTCGAGCCGTTTTCCGTACTACGTTGAAAGCTATGGTTTCCACACGATCCACGGCCGCGCGCCGGCGTTCGTCACCGGCATCAAGCTGGCGAACCCGGAACTGGACGTATGGATGGTGACGGGTGACGGCGACGGCATGTCCATCGGCGGCAACCACACGATGCACATCCTGCGCCGCAATATCGACGTGCAGATCCTGCTGTTCAACAACGAGATCTACGGCCTGACCAAAGGGCAGTATTCGCCGACCAGCCGCATCGGCACGAAAAGCCCGTCGACGCCCGCCGGATCGATCGACCGTCCGGCACAGCCTTGCGCCTTTGCGTTGGGTTCGGGCGCGCGCTTTGTCGCCCGTGGCTTCGACGTGTCGAAGAACCTGCCAGACGTGCTGAAGGCGGCGCATGCCCACAGGGGCGCGGCCTTTGTCGAAATTTTCCAGAACTGCATCGTCTATAACAAGGACGTGTTCAACGATTTCGCCGCCCCCAAGGGTGCCGAAGAAAATCAGCTTTGGCTCGAAAACGGGCAACCGATGCTGTTCGCAAAAGGCACCAAGGGCCTTGCCCGCGATGTCGAGGCGATGACGCTAAAGGTCGTGGACGTAATCGACGGCGATTGGGAAGCGGCAGGCGTGATGATTCACGACGTCAAGAACCGTACGCTGGCCCATATGCTGGTCGAACTGCCGTTCGGTCCGTTCCCGATGGCGCTGGGCGTGATCTACGACGATCCGCGCCCGGCCTATGACGCGGTCGTTTCCGAAGACCTCGCAAGGGCGCGCGAAGGCAAGAAGCCAGATCTCGCCGCACTGCTGGCCAAGGGACAGACGTGGACCGTCAGCGGCACGGCGCAAGACCCGATCTGAGGTCTGTGCCGACCGCTTGATCCATGGATAACCTCACCCACAGCCTCGTCGGCGCTTTGATCGGGCAGACGGGGCTGAAACGGCGGACCGGGCTTGCCATGCCCGCGCTTATTTTCGGCGCGAACTTGCCCGACATCGACGCGGGCTGTGTCGTTCATGGCCTCGAAAGCCTCGCCATGCGGCGCGGGCTGACGCACGGGCCGATCGCGTGGGTGGTGCTGCCCCTGCTGCTCGCCGCTTTCATCTGGTGGTTCGACCGGTGGCAGGCGAAACGGGGCACTCGCCCCGAAAGCCGCCTGCCGGTGCGGTTCGGCTGGCTTTGGCTGCTGGCGACGCTGGCGTGCCTTAGTCATCCGGCGCTGGACTGGCTCAATTCCTATGGCATCCGCCTGTTCGAACCGTTTTCGCAGCGATGGTTCTATGGCGATGCGCTGTTCATCGTCGATGTCTGGTTGTGGGCGACGCTGGGCCTGACGTTGGCGTGGTCGTTGTGGCGGGAAAAGCGGGATGTTGCGACTTGGCGGCGCCCTGCGCTGGCGGGGCTGGCCGCCGCGCTGGCCTATATCAACTTCAACCTCGTGCTGACCGAAAGTGCGCGGGCCGCGACGCCGCAGTCGCAAGCGATCGCGGTGCCAGTGCCGATCAGATTCTGGGAACGCGACCTGATCGTCGACGTCGACGGCGCGGTGTACATGGGCAAGGGGCTGCAACGCTGGTCGCTGGATGGCGGTTTGGCGCGCGACGTGGAACTGCTGACGCAGCGCCCAGCCTGCCTTCACCCAATGCAATTGCCGCAATTCGCGCCCGACAACGCCGACCTTGCGGCTTTCCTGTTCTGGTCGCGGTCACCCTATATCGACCGGATCGAACGCGACGGTAAAATCATCGACTTGCTGAAGGATGCGCGGTTTTCGGGCCGTGCCAGCGGCCAGTTCAGCATCGCAATCCCGGTCCCGACCGAAGCGGAAACCTGTTATTTCGAGTGAGTGGCTCCGGCGGCCTTGTCCGCGGGTGCTTTCAGCAATGCGGCGGCCATGAAGGCCCAGCCCGCACCGCCAAGCCAGCCCGCGGTCACGTCGCTGGGATAGTGCACACCTAGCCACACCCGGCTCCACGCGATAAGGATCGAGGCGGCGATGGCCACGCCGAGGATCGTCAGGCGCACCGACTGCCGCGCGGACAATGACGCAAAGGCGAGCGCCATCGCGATATAGACGACCGCCGAATTGAAGCTGTGACCCGACGGAAAGCTGGCGCCCGACGCTTCGGTCAGGTGCGCGACGATTTCGGGCCGGGGCCGCCCGACAAGGTCCTTGATCCCGGTATTGACCAGCCAGCCGGCGATGACCGTTGCGGCGAACAGGAACGCTTCGCGTCGCAGTCGCAGGAACAGCAGCGCGGCAATCGCGCCCAGCGCGAACAGGTTGCGCAACAGCACGCCGCCCAGCGCGGTGATGTCGCGCACCATCTCCAGCAGCTTGGCCGGACCGCGCAGGACAGCGCCATCGTCCGCGCGCCAGAACAGCAGGCCGAAATCGTCGAAAGCCGTGGTCCGTCCCGTTTCCACCGCCCAGACCATCGCGGCAAAGCCCAGCCAGCACAGCAAGCCGGCGACAATCGCCTTGCGCCGGTCGATCCGCCAGCCACGGGCGGGAAGGGTGATGTTTTCGGCAGGAAGCGTCATGGTCAAGGGAACCCGCTTATGCCACGCTCCGTTCCCATGGCCATCCCCCCTGTTTTACCGGAGAGATAATGACCGCGCCACGCATCGTCTGGTTTCGTCGCGATTTGCGCCTGTCCGATCAGCCTGCGCTCTGCGCCGCTGCTGCGCAAAGCGGACCGGTGATCCCGGTCTATGTGCTCGATGACGAAACGCCCGGTGACCGTCGCATGGGCGGGGCGTCGCGATGGTGGTTGCACCATTCGCTGGACAGCCTGAACCGTTCGTTGGGGCGGCACCGGTCGCGGCTGGTGCTGCGCCGCGGCGACGCGGCAAAGGAAATCGCCAAGCTGATGCGCGAAACCGGCGCGTGCGAGGTGCACGCCATCCGCCACTACGAACCATGGTGGCGCAAGGCGCAGGGGCGTCTGGCGAAAGAGGTCGAACTGATCCTGCACGACGGCAATTACCTGCTGCCTCCGGGCACGGTCACGACGGGTTCGGGCGATCCGTACAAGATCTACACCCCTTTCGCGAAATCGGCGCGACAGTGCCTGCCCGCGCGTCATGTGCTGGACGAACCGTCGCTGACAAATCCGGACGAATGGCCGCATTCCGATACCTTGGAGGATTGGGGCCTCTTGCCGACAAAACCCGATTGGGCGGGCGGTTTCGGCAAGGCGTGGGACGTCGGCGAAACAGCCGCGCACGAACGGCTGGACGATTTCGCCGATGTCGTCGCCGAGTACGATTCGGATCGCAACATGCCCTCGGTTGACGGATCGTCGCGCCTGTCCCCGCATCTCCATTTCGGCGAGATCAGCGTGACGCAGGTGTCGGATCGGCTGGCGCGCCACACCGGGCAGGGGGCCGATACTTTTCGCGGCGAACTGCTGTGGCGCGACTATGCGCAGAACGTGATCTGCCAGTTTCCCGACTATCCGTCGAAATCCTACCGCGATTACGACGATACGCTGTGGCGCAATCCCGACCGCGGGCACCTGATCGCCGAAGATCTGCGCGCATGGCAGCAGGGGCGCACCGGATATCCCATCGTCGATGCTGGAATGCGGCAATTGTGGGCGACCGGCTGGATGCACAACCGGGTGCGGATGATGGCGGCAAGCTTCCTCGTCAAACATCTGCTCATCGATTGGCGGCATGGGGAGCGGTGGTTCTGGGACACGCTGGTCGATGCCGATTACGGCAGCAACGGCGTCAATTGGCAGTGGGTTTCGGGCACCGGGGTCGACAGCAACATGTTCCCGCGCATCATGGCGCCGCTGTCGCAGTCGGAGAAGTTCGACGCGGGCGATTACATCCGCGAGTGGGTCCCCGAACTGGCCGAACTGTCCGATGCGCAGATCCACGATCCCGACGATGGGCATCGCCCGCCCCAATATCCCCATAGGCTGATCGGGCACAAAGAGGCGCGCGAACGAGCGTTGGCCGCCTATCGCGAGATGAAGGCGGCGCAATAAGGCTTCGTATCAACCCCGGTTGATCGCGGCGCGGCGCGGGACCATAATTCTGGGCAATGGCACAGTCGGAGGCACGCGGCCGGCACCTGATCGATGCCGGGCTTCGTTTCCAGCATGGTTCGGGCTGGCTGGCCCGGACTGTGTCCGGCGGGGTCGACCGGATCGTCGCCGCCATCGACGCAGGGCTGCGCACCGGCACAGTCGTGGCGCGCTTGCCTGACGGATCGACGATGGCGCTGGGCGGGCGTGCGCCCGGTTTCCATGCCCGCATCCACATAAAGGACTGGCGCGCGCTGATCCGGCTGGCAACCGGCGGGTCAGTGGGCTGGTATCGTGCGTGGGAGGCGGGGGAATGGGACAGTCCCGACCCGGTGCCGATCTTTGCGCTGTTCATGGCCAATGCCGATGCCCTGGGCGAACTGGGTCGCGCCAAGGGACCGTGGCGCTGGGTATCGCGGCTAGCCCATGCGGCGAACCGCAACACCTTGCGCGGAGCAAGGGCGAACATCGCGGCACATTACGACCTCGGCAACGATTTCTACGCCGCTTGGCTGGACCCGACGCTGTCTTATTCGAGCGGGCTTTTCACGCGTGCCGGCTTGTCGCTCGAACAGGCGCAGCGGGAAAAGGTGCGGGCGTTGGCCGACCGGCTGAACCTGTCAAAGGGCGACGAAGTGCTGGAAATCGGCTGCGGCTGGGGCTTTCTCGCGCGGACGCTTGCCAACGATCATGCGGCCGATGTCACGGCGATCAGCCTTTCGGACGAACAGCTTGACCACGCGCGCGCGGCGAATGCGCGGGATGCGCGACCCGTCGATTTCCGCAAGCAGGACTATCGCGACACCGATGGCCGGTACGACGCCATCGTCAGCGTGGAGATGGCAGAAGCGCTGGGCCGCGAATATTGGCCGACATATATGGATTGCATGGCCCGCTGCCTGAAACCGGGCGGGCGCGCGGCGATCCAGTATATTTCGATGCGCGACGACCTGTTCGACGCTTATGCGAAGAGCGCCGATTTCATCCAGACCTTCATCTTTCCCGGTGGCTTGCTGATCCGCACCAGCGAGTTCAGGCGGCTGGCCGAAGAGCGCGGCCTGGAATGGCGCGACCAGCGCGATTTCGGGATCGATTATGCCGAAACGCTGAAACTATGGCGCGAAAGGTTCGACCGCGCGGCAGCCGAGGGAAAGCTGCCGCGCGGCTTCGATGCCCGGTTCATCGGGCTATGGCGCTTCTATCTGATGTACTGCGAAGGAGGATTTCGCGGAGGCGGGATCGACGTTCACCAGGTGACGCTGGTCAAGCCCGCCCAAAGTTTGCCCGCTTGAAATTTGCCCGGATCAAACCCGGCGCGGCACTTGGGCGCTGCCGCGATAGCGGTTTACGATGTCGTCGTAGACGATCGGGCTGAGCAGGTTCTGAAAGGCGCAACCGACAAGATTGTTCTGCCACCAGATCACTTCGCACTGCAACGCGGCGAGGCCGGGCAGTTTGAGCCAGCACAGCGTGCCGACGGCAAGGCGATTGACGCAACTGGCCGAAAAGCCGCCGAGCGAAAGATCCTGCACTTCGCTGGAAAAACCATGACCGCCGGCCGGACGCAGCGTGACCGGGATCGTCAGTTGCAGGCGGGGCGCGCTGCGATCTTCCTGCGATGCCGCGAAATAACGGTCGGTAAGGAAAAATTCGGTCATGGCATGCAATCCCGTGAAAGAGGACAACCGTGGCCGACAATCCCGCTCGAAAGCGAATCGGCCGTTCTTGAGTGTCCTCAGTCTGCGATAATTGCGGTTAAGGGCGGGTTACTTCGCATCCTTAACGGAAAATATTCCGCCGTTCGGGAAGTCTTTACCAAGCATGTTGGCGATGAATTGCGCCACCACTTCGGGCGGCTGAACCGTTGCCGGATCTTCGCCGGGAAAGGCGCGGGCACGCATGTCGGTGCGGGTGCCGCCGGGGTTGACGATGGCCGTCCGGACACTGCTGGTATTGGCGTTTTCAAGGGCGTAACTACCCAGCAGGCTGTCGAATGCGGCCTTGGTCGCGCCATATCCCGCCCAATAGGCGCGCGGGGAGGATCCGACGCTGCTGGTCAGGCCGATGACGGTGCCGCGTTCCGCACGTTTGAGCATCGGATGGAACGCCGCGATCAGGTTCTGCGTCGCCAGCACGTTAACCGTGAGCGCGTGGCTGAACGCCTTGGGATCGAGATCCTGCACCGGCGTATGCGGCACGAAGACCGCTGCGTTGATGACGAGCACGTCGAGCGCATCCCAGCGCCCCGATATGGCTGTGGCGAGGCGGGCGATCGAGTCGGGTTCCGCCAAGTCCATCGGCGCGATCGTCGCGCTGCCGCCGGTTTTGTGGATCTGATCTTCGACCTGTTCCAGCTTGCGGTCGTCGCGCGCGGTCAGGATGACGTGCGCGCCCCGGTTGGCCAGTTCGATGGCGGTCGCCGCGCCGATGCCCTGGCTTGCCCCGGTGACAAGCGCCAGCTTGCCCGCAAGGGGCTTGTTCGCCGCATCGTCGGTCATCAGGCTGCCTTTTCACCGACGGACTTGCCGCGCGTTGTCTTTTCGCTGCCGTTCAGCGTGTTGTCGGCAAAGCTGAGCTGCGGATTCACGCGTTCGGACACGTCGGTAAGGGTCGTGGGATATTCACCGGTAAAGCAGGCGTCGCAATATTGCGGGCACGTCGCCTTGCGCTGCTCGATCCCCACTGCGCGGTACAGGCCGTCGATCGAAACGAAGGCGAGGCTGTCCGCCTGGATGAATTCCTGCATCGCCTGAACGTCCATGCGCGCGGCCAGCAACTTCGACCGTTCAGGCGTGTCGACGCCGTAAAAGCACGAATGCATCGTCGGCGGGCTGGCGATGCGCATGTGCACTTCGCGGGCGCCGGCATCGCGCATCATTTGCACGATTTTCAGGCTGGTGGTGCCGCGCACGATCGAATCGTCGATCAGGATAATCCGCTTGCCCGCGACAAGCGCGCGGTTGGCATTGTGCTTGCGAGCCACCGACGAATTGCGCTGGCCGTCGCTGGGCTGGATGAATGTGCGGCCGACATAGTGCGACCGGATGATGCCTAGCTCGAACGGCACGCCCGATTGCTGGGCATAGCCGATGGCGGCGGGCACGCCTGAATCGGGCACCGGGATGACGATATCGGCATCGGCGGGGCTTTCGATGGCGAGCTGTTCGCCGATCGCCTTGCGCACCGAATAGACCGAGCGGCCGTCGCTGATCGAATCGGGGCGGCTGAAATAGACGTGTTCGAAAATGCATGGGCGCGCCGATGGCCTGCCGAACGGGCGGGTGGAGCGGATCGTGCCGTCGAAATCGACTTCGACCAATTCGCCCGGTTCGATTTCGCGTTCGAATTCCGCCCCGATAATATCGAGTGCGACCGTTTCGCTCGCGAACACCACGGCGTCGCCGACCCGGCCCATGACCAGCGGACGAATGCCGAGCGGATCGCGGCAAGCGACCATGCCCTTGTTCGTCATCACGACCAGCGAATAGGCCCCTTCGACAAGGCGCAGGGCATCGACGAAGCGGTCCAGCATCGTGGGATAGCGGCTGGTCGCGACGAGGTGGATGATGACCTCGGTATCGCTTGTCGACTGGAAGATCGCGCCCTTGCGAACCAGTTCGGCGCGCAAGTGCATCGCGTTGGAGATATTGCCGTTGTGGGCAATGGCAAAGCCGCCGCTGGCAAGATCGGCGTATAGCGGCTGAACGTTACGCAGCCCCGCGCCGCCCGTGGTGGAATAGCGCACGTGACCCGCCGCCATTTCGCCGGGCAACTGCGCGAGCGCTTCGCCGGTGGAGAAGTTTTCGGCGACGTGGCCGGTGCCGCGCCGGGAATAGAATTCGGTGCCGTCGAAGCTGGTGATGCCCGCCGCTTCCTGTCCGCGGTGCTGCAGGGCGTGAAGGCCGAGGGCCGTGACGGCAGCAGCGTCGCGGGCGCCGATGACGCCGAATACGCCGCATTCTTCTCGCAGCTTGTCGCCATCCGTGTCGAGGTACGGATGCTGGACGAAATCGGTGGGCGTCATGCCTTGATGGTTCCGATATGTAGCCTGCCGGGGGATGCGCCGGGGGACTTAACAGAAAGCCCCGATCACGTCACGCGCGCCTTAGCCGGTGTTTCAATGCGATTACAACCGCCGATTGCAGCCGTCGCTGGACCGGCGCTCGCACATGCGGCAATCGCCTCTGTGCCGTGCGCCGCTTGCCAGCGCGGGAACCGCGGCCTAGTCACGCGAGTTCACCGTCAAACCGCGATGCGCAACGGGGCCGGCCCACGGCAGTTTCGACCCGATCCGCTTCGCCGCACAGCAGGCAGTTACCCCGACTTGATCCTCTCTCCCTTCGAATGGACCATCGCCAAGCGCTACATGCTGCCGGGGCGGGGCGAAGCGTTCATCGCCATGGTGGCTGGCATCAGCCTTGTCGCCGTGATGCTGGGCGTCGCCGCGCTCGTCATCGTGATGAGCGTCATGAACGGCTTTCGCGCCGAATTGCTCGACAAGATCGTGGGGCTGAACGGCCATGCCGTGATCCAGGCCTATGGCGGACGGATGGACGACTGGCAAAACGTGCTCGAGGACGTGCGCAAGACGCCGGGCGTCACGTCCGCATCGCCGCTGATCGAACAGCCGCTGCTGGGCAGTTACGAAGGCCGGGTCGAAGCGGTGCTGGTGCGCGGATCAACCCGCGATTCGATCAATGAGCTGAAAGAAAAGAAGCTGCTCGGCAATCTCGGCCTGTTGCAGCCGGGCGCCAATCGCGTCGCCATCGGTTCGCGGCTGGCGCAAAACATGGGCATCCGCATCGGCGACGTGATCACGATCATCAATCCGCAAGGCCGAACGACGCCGTTCGGCACGGTGCCGCGCGAAATCGGGTATGAAGTCGCCGCGATCTTCGAAATCGGCATCTACGACTACGACAATGCCTATGTCGTCATGCCGATTGAGGATGCGCAGACGCTGATGCTGATGGGCAATACCATCGGCATGATCGAGGTGATGACCGAAGATCCCGATACCGTCGGCGAAACGCTGGCCCCGCTGGGGCAGAAGCTGGCGGGGCGCGCGGTGGTCAACGACTGGAAGACGATCAATGCATCGTTGTTCGAAGCGCTGGCGGTGGAACGCGTGGCGATGTTCGTCGTGCTGTCGATCATCGTGCTGGTCGCGGTGTTCAACATCCTGTCGAGCCTCATCATGCTGGTTCGCGCCAAGACACGCGACATCGCGATCATGCGCACGATGGGCGCGACGCGGCGTTCGATCCTCAAGATATTCGTGACGGCAGGTTTCCTGATCGGTGCGCTGGGCACTGGTGCAGGACTGCTGCTCGGCTTTGTCGCGCTGGAATTCCGGCAGTCGGCCGTGCGGCTGGTCGAATTGCTGACGGGGCAGGAATTGTGGGACCCGTCGATTCGTTTCCTTTCCGAATTGCCCGCGCGAACCGACCCGGCCGAGGTCATGATCATCACCGGCATGGCGCTGGTCCTGTCGTTCCTCGCCACGCTTTACCCTGCTTTAAAGGCGGCGAGCACCGATCCGGTGCAGGTGCTGCGTTATGAATGAGATCGCGATGAACCCCGCCGCAGATGCTCCCGCAAATCAGGCTCCTGTCGTCGAACTGAAGGACCTGACCCGTAGCTTTACCCAAGGCGGCGTGACCATCGACGTGCTGCGCGGCGTCGATCTGTCGATCATGCCCGGCGAAATCGTCGGACTGCTCGGCCCGTCGGGGTCGGGCAAGTCGACGATGTTGCAGGCCGTCGGCTTGCTCGAAGGCGGCTTTGGCGGCGAGATCACGATCTGCGGGCAGAAGGCGGAAAAGTCGAACGGCGATGCGCGCACGGCGTTGCGACGCGATCACTTGGGCTTCGTCTATCAGTTCCATCACTTGCTGCCCGATTTCGATGCGAAGGAAAACGTGGTCCTGCCGCAGCTTGTTGCGGGCATTCCGCGGGCCGACGCCGAACGGCGAGCGGAAGAACTGCTCACCGCGCTTGGCCTTGGCCAGCGGCTGACCCATCGACCCAGCCAGCTTTCGGGCGGGGAACAGCAGCGCGTGGCCGTGGCGCGCGCGCTGGCGAACAAGCCGCAACTGGTGCTGGCGGACGAACCGACGGGCAATCTCGACGAAGCGACGAGCGAACGGGTGCTGGCCGAATTCCTGCGCCTGGTGCGCGGGCAGGGCAGTTCGGCGCTGATCGCGACGCACAACGAACGGCTGGCGGCGCGGATGGACCGGGTCGTGCGGTTGCACGAAGGCAAGCTGCACTGATCGCGCGCGCCGGGATGGCGTAATAAAATCGGCCTGCTCGGGGAAAAAACGGACTGTCCGTGCGTTGTGCATATGACACACCGGACAAGACGAGAAGGGGCCGACATGAGCGAACATCCCACCACATTTCACGCAGAACCGCTCGATCCGAATGCGAACGACTGGAACGATCACGCCACGCTGCACCGCAGGGCCGATGGCGCGGAAAGCGATATGATGCGCGGATTCAACGTCATGCGTGACGGCACGTTCGCCGAAATGATCCGCTTCGTGATGATGCTGCCCAAGGAAGACCGCACCGGCCTTGCGATCCAGAAATCCGGCGACCGGTTGTTTTCGCTGGGCGAGATCGAGGCGCTGGCGCGGCGGGACGACTTCCCCAAGGCGTGATTTGAGGCCCGGCCTGCTGAAGTCAGGCCCGTACCGGCCATACCCGTCTGCGATCAAACGGGCCCAAATCGTGGATAGCCCTGTTGAAACGGCCCGTTTCGCCCTCGCGCGGGGCGGGCTGTTTCAGTAAGCATGGCATCATGGCTTTCGCTCCCTTCGTACCGCTACGCGTGTTTTCCAGCTTCACCATGCTGGAAGGCGCGATCGATCCGAAGAAGCTGGCCGCGCTGGCGCAGGCGCGCGGTTTTCCGGCCATTGCGATTTGCGACCGCAACGGGCTTTATGGCGCGATTCCCTTTGCCGACGCGGCGGTGAAACTGGGGGTGCAGCCCATCGTCGGCACACTGCTGGCGGTCCGACGCCCGGCAAAGGACGGTCAGAAGCACGAAGCGATCGACTGGCTGGCGCTTTATGCTCAGGACGAAGATGGCTGGAACAACTTGTGCCACCTTGCGTCCATGGCGCATCTCGATCGCCCGCTGCATCTCGATCCGCATGTCGAATTGGACGCGCTCGAAGGTCGCACTGACGGGTTGATCTGCCTGACCGGCGCGGGTGATGGCGCGCTGGCCCGGCTTTACGCGGCGGGGCAGGCTGATGAGGCGTCGCAATATGCCGATCGGTTGCAGGCGTTGTTCGCCGACCGGCTCTATGTCGAAATCGCTCGCACCGGCGCGGAGAACGAGGCGGACAGCGAAGACGCGCTGATCGCGCTCGCCTATGCGCGCGACCTGCCGCTGGTCGGCACGAACCCGGCGCTGTTCGACGAACCGGGCTTTCACGCCGCGCACGATGCCATGCTGTGCATCGCCAATTCGACCTACATCGACACCGCCGAACGCCCGCGCGCGCCCGCCGATGCATGGGTAAAGCCCGCCGACACGATGGCGCAGATCTTCGCAGACCTGCCCGAAGCGACGGCCAACACCATGGTCGTAGCGCAGCGCTGCGCGTTCAAGCCGCCCTATCGGAAGCCGATCCTGCCCAGCCTTGCGGGCGATCTTGAGGGCGAGGCGCGGATGATCCGCGAGGATGCGACGGCCGGGCTTGAAAAACGGCTCGAACCTTATGGCGAAATGGCGGCGGGCGAACGCCAGAAGTATTTCGACCGGTTGCAGTTCGAAGTCGACATCATCGTCGGCATGGGTTTCCCCGGCTACTTCCTGATCGTTGCCGACTTCATCAAATGGGCCAAGGACAACGGCATCCCGGTCGGTCCGGGCCGTGGTTCGGGCGCGGGCAGTCTTGTCGCGTGGGCGCTGACCATCACCGATCTCGATCCGCTGCGGCTGGGCCTGCTGTTCGAACGTTTCCTCAACCCCGAACGCGTGTCGATGCCCGACTTCGACATCGATTTCTGCGAAACCCGGCGCGGCGAAGTGATCCGCTACGTTCAGCAGAAATACGGGCACGACCACGTCGCGCAGATCATCACTTTCGGCAAGATGAAGGCCCGCGCCGTGCTGCGCGATTGCGGGCGCATCCTGCAGATGAGCTATGGGCAGGTCGACCGGCTGACCAAGATGATCCCCAACCATCCGACCGATCCGTGGACGCTGGATCGCACGTTGAACGGGGCTGCGGACTTCGCCGGCGAATACAAGCGCGATCCCGACGTGCGGCGGCTGGTCGATCTGGCCGTGCAATTGGAAGGATTGCCGCGCAATTCGTCCACCCACGCGGCGGGCGTGGTGATCGGCGACAGGCCGCTGTCGCAGCTCGTGCCGCTCTACCGCGATCCGCGTTCCGACATGCCGGTGACGCAGTTCGACATGAAGCATGTCGAAAGTTCGGGCCTAGTGAAGTTCGACTTTCTCGGGCTGAAGACGCTTTCGGTGCTGCGCAAGGCTATCGACTTGATGGTAAAGCGGGGGATCACCATCGATCTAGACCTGCTGCCGTGGGACGACGCGGGCGTGTTCCAGCTGTTGAAGCAGGGCAATACCGTCGGCGTGTTCCAGCTGGAATCCGAAGGGATGCGCCGCACGCTGGCCGCAGTGAAACCGACGCGGTTCGAGGATATCATCGCGCTCGTCTCGCTCTACCGTCCCGGCCCGATGGACAACATCCCGCTGTTTGGTCAGCGCAAGAACGGCCTTGCGGAAATCGAATATCCGCACCCCAAGTTGGAAGGCATCCTCGCCGAAACCTACGGCATCTTCGTCTATCAGGAACAGGTCATGCAGGCTGCGCAGATCCTGGCCGGATATTCGCTGGGCGACGCCGACCTGCTGCGCCGCGCGATGGGCAAGAAGGTGCAGGCCGAAATGGACGCGCAGCGCCAGCGTTTCGTCGACGGTTGCAAAACCGAATCGGGGATCGATGCGCGCAAGGCCAACGAACTGTTCGACTTGATCGACAAGTTCGCAGGCTACGGCTTCAACAAGTCGCACGCGGCTGCATACGCGCTTCTCGCCTATCAGACCGCGTGGCTGAAGGCGCATTACCCGCACGAATTCTTTGCCGCGTCGATGTGCTTCGACATGCACCAGTCGGAAAAGCTGTCGGTATTCGTCGACGACATGCGCCGCTATCCGGGCGGGGAGGTCGAATGCGCGGGGCCGGACATCAACTGGTCCGAGGCGGAGTTCACGGTTGAGCCGACCGACGAAGGGCACCGCGTCCGATATGCATTGGCGGGCATCCGCAACGTCGGCGAAAAGGCGATGGACGCCATCGTCGCCGAGCGGGAGGCGCGCGGGCCGTTTGCGAGCCTGAAGGAACTTTTCGAGCGGTTGCCCGCAGGGTCGATGAACCGCCGCCAATTGGAAGGGCTGGCCTGCGCCGGCGCACTCGATTCGCTGGAACCCAATCGCGCGAAGATCATCGCCAATGCCGACATGCTTTTGGCCGTGGCCGATGCCGCGTCGCGCGAAAAGGCGAGCGGGCAGGTTGGGCTGTTCGGGGCAGAGGAACACGCCGAACAGGACCTGAGGCTGGTCGAAGCACCGGCATGGCCGCGCCAGGAACAGATGGAGAAGGAGCGCGAGAACTTCGGCTTCTATTTCGCCGCGCACCCCGTCAGCCAATGGCGCGCGGTCGCCAGCGCGCAGGGCGCGCGTTCGTTCTCCAGCCTGATGGCCAGCGGGTCCGAAGGCGGTTCGGGCGGCGGCCGATCCACCGCGGTCATGGCCGTGCTGGTCGAAGGGGCGAACAAGCGCCAGACGCGCAAGGGCAAGGATTTCGTCATGGCCGACTTTTCGGACCAGTCGGGCCAGTTCAGCGCGTCATGCTTCGAAGAATCGCTGGTCGGTAGCTTTCAGGAATGGGCCAAGTCGGGCGAATGCGTCCTGCTCAATGTCGAACTCGACCGGCCCAGCGCCGACGAACCGCCGCGTGTCACCGTGCGCGGCGCGCGGCCGATGACGGCGGTCAAGGGTTCGGCGCGCATGGAATTGCGGCTGACGATCAATCGAGTCGATGCGATGGCCGAACTGGCGCTGGCCCTGCCGCGCAGCGCCGATGCGACCGGCGAGGTGATCGCGCGGCTGATGCTGGGCGAGGGGCGGGAGGCGACGATGCTGCTTGGCCGGGATTTCGCGCTCGACGGCGAACTGGCCGACAGGATCGCGCTGATCGATGGCGTCAGCACGGCGGCGCTAACCGCGCGTTCGGCCAGCGCCCTGCGGCTGGTGGCCTGAGCCGCCCGAGGCTGGGCGCAAGTTTCAGTCGAATAGCGCGAGCTGCCCGTCGAGCGAGGGGCGGCGAAAGCGGCTGCAATCGGGTTCGAATTCCGCCTGCGGCAGTCCTGCGCGTTTGACGGCAAGGCGGAAGCGTTGGCGGAAAAGGTCGGCCCATGCGCCGACGGGGCGAAACCGGGCGTGGAAGTTCGGTTCGTTGTCGCGGCCTCCGCGCATTTCGCGCACCATGTTCATAACCTTTGCCGCGCGGTCGGGATAATGCGCGTCCAGCCATTCGCGGAACAGCGGCGCGACTTCGTGCGGCAGGCGAAGCATGATCCAGTTTGCCGAACCCACCCCGATTTTGCCCAAGCGCGCGACGATGCCTTCCATGAATTGGTCGGTGATCGCGGGGATTACGGGCGAAATCATGCAATGCGCAGGCACCCCCGCGTCCACCAATCGGGCGAGAGCGTCGAGCCGCTTGGCAGGTGAGGACGCGCGCGGTTCGAGCAGGCCCGACAGGCGCGGATCGAGCGTGGTGACCGACAGGCTGACCGCGAAGAGGCGCTCCCTTGCCATTTCCCGCAGGATTTCGAGATCGCGCAGCACGCGGGCTGATTTCGTGGTGATTGCCACCGGGTGCCGCACGTCCAGGCACAGTTCGAGTATCTCGCGCGTGATGCGATAGCGGCCCTCTATCGGTTGATAGGGATCGGTGTTCGTCCCCATCGCGATGACCTGCGGCGCATAGGCGGGCTTGGCCAGCGTCTGGCGCAAAAGGCGCGCGGCACCGGGCTTGGCGAACAGCTTCGTCTCGAAATCGAGGCCGGGCGAAAGATCGTGATAGGCGTGGGACGGGCGGGCAAAGCAATAGACGCAGCCGTGTTCGCAGCCCCGATACGCATTGATCGAACGGTCGAACGGGATGTCGGGCGACTTGTTGAACGACACGATGGCGCGGGGGTGTTCCTCTGTCACGGTGGTTCGACGCGGCGGGGCGGGGCCGTCGATGTCCGCAGCCTCGTCCAGCCAGTCGCCGTCTTCCTCGCGAGAAGCGAGGCCGAAGCGCTGCGGCACCGCGTTCGACGGCGCCCCGCGACCGTGGATTGCGCGATTCGGCATGGCGCCATCATGACGCATGATACGGAACATAACAAGAACTCGTGGACGAGCGCCGATGGTTTGGCTAGCCCGGTGCCATGACCGAACTTGGCCCTTTCACCTATCGCATTGTCGAGGACGAAACGGTTGCCGCCGCGCGCATTGCGTTTCGCAAGCAGATGCGCCGCCCGCTGACGCGCTGGCTGCTAGCCCTGATCGTCTTGGTAGAAATTGCGCTATTGCTGTTCGACATTTTCGACGACGGTATGCTCAACCTTGCGTCGACCGCCGCGCTCCTCTTTGCCTTGCCGTTCGTCTATTTCGTGCTGTTGTGGCTGATCCCGCGACAGGGGCGGCGGCAATATCGGCAAAGCGCGGCGCTGCGCGACGAATATACGCTGACGTTCGACGATGCCGCGATGACGGTGGCCGGACAACGCGGGACCATGCGCATCCCGTTCGACGATTTTCGCGAACTGGCGGTCAGCGACGACCTGATCCTGCTCTACCAGACCGAGATGTTCTACAGCATCTTTCCCCGCCGCGCGCTGGGCGATGCGGCCGACATGCTGATCGCGCGGCTGATCGCGGCGGGCGTGCGGCGTATCTGACCCGCGTGCAGGTCTTGCCGCCTTATTTTTCCCGAAGCCGGGGCATCAGTTCGACGAAGTTGCAGGGCCGGTTCCGGCTGTCGAGTTGTTCGGCAAGGATGCCATCCCATCCGTCCTTTACCGCGCCGTTCGATCCCGGCAGCGCAAAGATATAAGTTCCGCGCGCCACCACCGCGCAGGCGCGCGACTGGATCGTGCTGGTGCCGATGGTCTGGAAACTCAGCCAGCGGAAAAGCTCGCCAAAGCCCGGTATCTCGCGTGTCTGCACGCGGGCCAGCGCCTCTGGCGTGACATCGCGTCCGGTCAGCCCCGTGCCGCCGGTGATGACCACGGCATCGACGTTGTCATCTTCGATCCATGCGTGAAGCTGCGCGGTGATGACGTCGACATCGTCTTTGAGGATCGTGCGGTCGATCAGCGTGTGCCCGGCATCGTGGATGCGGCCTGCAAGGATGTCACCGCTGCTGTCCTGATCCGCGCCGCGCGTGTCCGATACGGTCAGCAGCGCGATGCGGACGGGTTTGAAGGTGCGGGTCGGGTCGATGGCCATGAAACGATCCTTAGCGGGTGGCGCCCGAAAGCACCGGCTTGCCCAATTGCGATACCGCGCCCGCGCCGTCGGGGCGGGGGAACCGGGGCCACAGGTTCTGGGCCAGCGCTTCGCGGACGTCGGACGTGTCGCCCGCCTGATGCCGGTACATCAGGTAGTTGCGCGTCACGATGGCGACGTAGCTACGCGTTTCCCAATAGGGGATCGATTCCATCCACAGCAGCGGGTCGCCCGAATCGCGGATTTCGGTGTTCCAGCGCGTGATCGGCGACAGGCCTGCATTATAGGCGGCCATGATCTTGGGCAGCAGCCCTTGCGTCCCGCTCGAATCACGCAGCATCTCAAGGTTGCGCTGGCCAAAGCTCATGTTCGTGGCCGGATCTTTCAGATCGTAATCGGCCAGCCCCAGCGTCGGCGCGTGGTGTTTTGCCGTGCCGGGCATGATCTGCATCAGCCCGACCGCGCCAGCCGGGCTGACCGCTTCGGCGCGAAAGTTCGATTCCTGCAGGGTATGCGCAAAAGCGAGCGCGGGATCGACCCGCCACCCTTCGCGCGGAGCCCATTTCGTCAGCGGATAGCGGGTCGACGGATCAGGGGCCGCACCGCGCGGCGCGTTGTACGCCATGTACAACTGCGTTCCCGGCAGTCCCAGCGCGCGCGCCAGCCGCGACAGCGAATCGTATTCGGCCGGATTGCCGATCGTGGCCTGATGGCGCAGCACTTCGTCGGCCAGCCCCTCGCGCCCGATTTCCACCAGCGCGACCGCAGTCTTCACATTCGGTTGATTGTTCAGCACCTGCCAGTCGCGGTTGGAAAACGGTTGCCCGACATTGGCCTTGGCGACCTCGATGCCCAACTGTTCGCCGGCAATCATGCCGTACAGCGTTTCGGTATAGCCCGCCGCGGAGCGGAGCGACGGTCCGGCCAGTTCGGGCTGGCGACAGCGGGTATAGCTGCGGGCGGCCCAATAGAGCGAGGCGGCACGCAGTTCCTCGTTCGTGGCGGTTTTCGACGCATTGGCGAAACCGTCGGCAGCCATAGCGCAATCGCCCAGCCGCCATGCGGCCAGACCTGCCACCCACCAGCCTTCGCCGACCCAGTCGCCGGTGCCGCCATTGGCGACATTGCGGGCAAGCGCCAGCGCGGTGCGGTCGTCGTTTTCGATGTAATAGGACCACGCCACGCGCTGGCGCCATTCGGCGCGGGTCGCGGGCGACAACAGCGCATCCACGCCATCGAGCAGGATGCGCGCGCCGCCGGGATCGTCGTTCTTGATCCGATCGGTGATTGCGCTGGCGATTTCGGCGGGCATTGTCGCGTCGCCGGCATTGCCGGGCAGGGTGCGCTTGGCCGGACGGCGCAAGGATACCAGACGTTGCGCGCCGGGTAGCGCGGGACCTTCTTCAAGCCCGCGCTTGATCGCAAGGCGGCCGATCTGGCCCGCTTGCGGCAGGTCCCGGCCCATCGCCAGCCAGTTGTTCAGCGCGTCGAGTTCGACCTTCGGGCTGTTGGGGTGGAGATAGTATTCGGCCAAAGCCAACTGTTTCAGCGATTCGTCGGGGCGCTGGGCAAGCAGGGTTTCCACCGCGCCCCAGTTTTCCGCATCGATCAGCGAAAAGACGTTGGTGTAGAAGCTGCGCTGTTCGTCGGACAACTGATCGGGCACGCGCACGCCCGGGGTGTTGACCGGAAAGGCGGCCGTGTTCGCGACAGCCGGAGTGGCCAGCGTGGTCGCGCCGGTCATGGCGGCCAGTGCGAGCGCTATAGCCATACCGCCAAGTCCGGGCGGGCGAAGGCGGGTCGGGCAAGAACCGGGCGCGTTGGCGCAAGCCAGCGGGTCGGGACGGAACAGCGTTTTGAAGCGCGACGATGCCATCATCAGGCCCTTATGCGACAAATGGGTAAAGGCCACCTGAACGGCAGCCATGCAGGCCAAGGGTGAATCCCCAAGCCCGCGCCGTCAATGCCCACTAGCGAAGGCGAGCCAGCGTTTCCAGAAAATCCTTTTGTGACCGGGCCTTGGGATCATCTGTTGAAGTGGATAAGCCGCCATCAGCGGGATTTCTCGGCCGCCCACTTTTACGATGCCCGTGCCATCGCTGTCGAACCGGTCGGGGGCAAGCTGCGCGCCAGCCTCTTGCGACAACACCAGCAGGCGTTCGGGCATGACCAGCGAAACGTGGTGGCGCAGCACCGCGCCCATGCCGGCGGCGGCGATCGCCTCCCAATCGGCGGCGGGCGTTGCGCGGGGCAGGGCCGATGCGCGATAGGCCGCGCCCGGGTCGAGTCCCATGGCCCGTTCGATCGCATCGAACAGCGCGCCGTCGGGCCCCGACAACAGGCGTTCGCGATCCTGAGCTTCGGGTTCGGCCACGATGAGCATCACTTTCGCCCCGAAAGGCCCGCGTGGCGGCACGCGTTGCGCCGCGGCCCCGCTGTCGAGCGTCGGTTCGGACAGCCACCACGCGGCGAATTCGTCCAGCGTCGCGGGCCAGTTGCCGCGCGACCGTTCCATGTCCGGCGCGTCGACCGGCGCGGGGCCCAGCGCGCGGGGCGGCGGCGGGGCAACGGGCGGCGGGAATTTTGCCGGATCGGACGCCTGTTGCTTTGCCGCGTTATCGGCCAGCCAGTCGCGCGCATCGTCGGTAAAGGCGTGATCGACCCCGGCGTCCTGCCAGAATGCGGCATGTGCCCGGAACGCCGCATGTGCGTCCATCGCGCGCCAATCTGTGTCGTTACCCGCCAAAGTTTCAGTTTCCGCTCATGGTAAAAGCGGCCAGATCGGGACCGCGCAAGATATCGTGCAGGCTTGACCTTCGTCGCGGCAGCAATCAAGGCCGTAAGCAAAGAAGGCAATGCAATACTAGGGGTACGTAATCCATGAGCGAACGGGAATCGATGCCTTATGACGTCGTCGTCGTCGGCGGCGGCGTGGCGGGTCTTTCGGCGGCCATCCGGTTGAAGCAGGTCAACCCCGAGATCGAAGTCTGCCTGCTGGAAAAAGGGTCGGAGATCGGCGCGCACATCCTTTCGGGCGCGGTGATCGATCCACGCGCGCTCGACGAACTGTTTCCCGACTGGCGCGACGACGGTTGCCCGATGGCTGAAACACCGGTGACGGATAACCTCCACTGGGTGCTGACGCACGGCAAGAAATACGCGCTTCCCCACATCACCATGCCGCCGTTCCTGTCGAACGACGGCAATTATACCGGCAGCCTTGGCAACCTGTGCCGCTGGCTCGCCGAAAAGGCCGAGGCGCTGGGCGTCGAGATCTTCCCCGGCTTCCCCGCCGCCGAAGTGCTTTATAACGAAGACGGTTCGGTCAAGGGCGTGGCGACCGGCGACATGGGCATCGCCCACAACGGCACGCACAAGGGCGATTATGCGCCCGGCATGGAACTGCACGGCAAGTACACGCTGTTCGCCGAAGGCGCGCGCGGTTCGCTGACAAAGATACTGAAGGCGAAATTTGACCTTGAGGCCAATTGCCAGCCGCAGGTCTATGGCCTTGGCATGAAGGAACTGTGGGACATCGATCCCGACAAGCATGTTCCCGGCCGCGTCATCCACACGCAGGGCTGGCCGCTTTCGGAAAGCGAAAGCTGGGGCGGCGGGTTCCTGTACCATCAGGCCGGCGGACAGGTCGCCTTGGGCTTCGTCGTCGCGCTCGATTACAAGAACCCGTGGGTCTATCCGTTCGAGGAATTCCAGCGCTGGAAACAGCACCCCGAAATCCGCGAAATCCTCGAAGGCGGGAAGCGCGTGGCATATGGCGCGCGCGTCATCAACGAAGGCGGCTGGCAGTCGGTGCCCAAGCTGGGCTTCCCCGGCGGCGCGCTGATCGGTTGCGCGGCGGGCTTCGTCAACGTGCCCCGGATCAAGGGCAGCCACACCGCGATGAAGAGCGGCATGCTCGCCGCCGAAGCCATCGCCGACGCGCTGGCCGCGGGCCGGACAAGCGACGAGGTTGCCGAATACGAAGCGAACCTGCGCAATTCGTGGATCGCGGACGAACTGAAGAAGGTACAGAACGCCGAACCCGCAATCGCGAAGTTCGGCGGCGCGATCGGCACCATTCTGGCCGGTGTCGACATGTGGATGCGCACGCTGAAGATCGGTCTGCCGATCAGCATGAAGCATCACCCCGATTACGAAACCACGGTCCGCGCCGATCTGTATAAAAAGATCGATTACCCCAAGCCCGACGGCAAGATCAGCTTCGACCGGCTGTCTTCGGTGTTCCTATCGAACACCAACCACGAGGAGGACCAGCCGTGCCACCTCAAGGTTGCCGACATGGAATTGCAAAAGGTGAGCGAACTGGGCGTCTATGGCGGCCCGTCGGCGCGGTATTGCCCGGCCGGCGTGTACGAATGGCTGGAAGGCGCCGACGGCGAGCCCAAGTACCAGATCAACGCGCAGAACTGCGTCCACTGCAAAACCTGCGATATCAAGGACCCGAACCAGAACATCACCTGGACTACGCCCGAAGGCGGCGGCGGGCCGAATTATCCGAACATGTGAGCGTTTAACCCAGCCCCAACCCCTCCCGCATGCGGGAGGGGAGCGAAACTTGCCGTGCCGCAGGCGCGGATAGTCGCAGCGGGGTGGGTCGACTGGGGTCGCAAGTCTTTTGTTTAATCGGGATCGACAGTTGACCCTCTCCGAAACCGCCTTCGCCAAGATCAACCTCGCGCTGCATGTCCGCAGGCGGCGCGAGGATGGGTATCATGAGCTCGAAACGCTCTTCGCCTTCGTCGATGGCGGCGACAGACTGACGGCGAAGTTCGGCGACGTGGACCGGATCACCACGTCGGGCGAATTCGCGGGCGCGTTGACCAATCCGTTCGACAACATTCTTGCTCACACCCTGACGAAGTTTCCGCGCCACGAAGGCTGGCACGTCCGCCTTGAAAAGAACCTGCCGGTCGCGGCTGGGCTGGGCGGAGGGTCTGCCGATGCGGGCGCGCTGATCCGCATGATCGCGGGCGAACAATCGGTGCCCAGCGACGTCATGGACCGCGCCGCCGCACTGGGCGCGGACGTTCCGGCTTGCGTGTGGTCCGAAACGGCCATCGGGCGCGGCACCGGGACCGATCTTTCGAAAGTGGAGAACGACCTCAAGGGCACGCCGGTCCTGCTGATCAACCCGCGTCTGCCCCTGCCGACCGGCCCCGTTTTCAAGGCGTGGAGCGAACTGGATGGCGTCGATCGCGGCGGGCTTCCCACAGGTTCTGCGCGGACGATCGCGTGGGACGGGCGCAACGATCTGGAAGCGCCCGCGGTGTCAATCTGCCCCGCAATCGCGGACGTTCTGGAAGCGCTGAACGAAACCGGTGCATGGCTGGTGCGCATGTCGGGATCGGGTGCTACATGTTTCGCGTTGTACGATGATGCGGAACAGCGGGACCGGGCGGCACAAGCAATGGCCGAACGGCGACCCGGCTGGTGGCAGTTGAAGGGACGCTTGCGTTGAGTTTCAAGACATTCCGCCGGATCGGGTTTCCCCGGTCCGATGGCTCGCGAACGGGCGGCATCGTGCTGGTGGCCGATCATGCGTCGAACGTGGTGCCGGACGACGTCGATCTTGGCGTGCCGCGCGAAGTCATGTCCAGCCACGTCGCGCTCGATATCGGAGTGGAGGGCGTGGCCGAACGGCTCGCCCGCCGCCACGGCATCCCGGCGCAGCTTGCGACGCTCAGCCGTCTGGTCATCGACCTCCACCGCGAAGAAGATCACCCCGGGCTGATCCCGGAAACCAGCGACGGCAAGCTGATCGTCGGCAATATCGGCGCGGATCGCGATCACCGGGTGGAAAACTACTATCGCCCTTACCACGACGCGATGGAACAATGGCTGGACAAGGTGCAGCCGCGCCTGATCGTCTCGCTCCACAGTTTTACCTCCGCGCTCGCAACCAAGCCGGCGGAGGCGCGCCCGTGGGAAGTCGCGCTGCTGTATAACCGGAATGCAGAACCCGCCCGCCACGCCATCCGCCTGTTCGCGGCACAGGGGCTGAAGGTCGGCGACAACGAACCCTATTCGGGCCGCGATCTCAACGCGACGATGAACCGCCATGCCGAAGCCAAGGGTCGCGACTATCTCGCCATCGAAGTCCGTAACGACCAAATCGCCAACGAGGCCGGACAGGCCCGCTGGGCCGCTTTGATCGCCGATGTTGCGCAACGGACCTTGCTGGCGCTGGGGTAGGGACGCTGATCACCGATGCGCAGCGTCGGGTTGATTCGTTTGAGACTGACAATCGGATGTTCGGGAAACGGCCGGTTAGGCCTGTTAGCCGGGTTTCTGAATCCGTGGTAGAGTGCGCCCCTGCTTGAAGGGGAAGACCAGTGTCGGGGTTGGAGACTCGCTTCTCGGGCAATGTTCCCGAGAATTACGATCGTGGGCTGGGGCCCTTCATCTTCGATTATTACGCGAAACAAATGGCGTCTCGCTGCGCTTCTCTCGCTCCGGAGGAGGTTCTCGAAACCGCGGCGGGAACAGGGATCGTCACTAAATATCTTCGTGACTGCCTCTCGTCCCATTGTTCGCTTATTGCGACAGATCTCAATCCACCGATGCTGGATTATGCCGCGGGCAAATTCGGGAACGACGTGTCGGTACAATTCGAGACTGCCGATGCATGCCAATTGCCTTTTGGCGATGGTCGATTTGATGCAGTGGTATGCCAATTCGGCGTCATGTTTTTTCCGGATCGTCAGGCCGGATATAAAGAGGCCCTGCGCGTTCTGAAGCGCGGTGGAACCTACCTGTTCAGCGTTTGGGACGAGTGGGCCAAGAATCCCTTTGCTGAAATCGCTTATAAGGTGGGGGCCGAGTTCTTTCGGAATGACCCGCCAGAATTCTATAAAATCCCGTTCAGCTACAGCGATACTGACGCGATCGAAAATACTCTGAAGGGCGCAGGCTTCTGCGAAATTTCAGTCGAAGCAGTGCCTCACAGGCAAACGCTCAGCGATATCGCGCTGTTTGCGCATGGTATCGTCTATGGCAATCCTCTCTACGACGAATTGCTCGAACGAAACATCGAACCTCAAGCCTTTTGCCAAAAATTGACCAAGGCACTGAGATACGAACTCGGAGAGTCAATGCCGCTCAATGCAGAGTTCATTGCGGCAATGAAGCAATGAAGCATTGAGGCAGGGCAGTGCGGAAAGAGCGAGCTGCTCGAACGACCGTTTCGCAGCGCATAACGCAAGTTGCCGCATGACAACGCCGGCGCAAACAAGCCAACAATCGACTTTTGACCTTGCCTGGCCAAAACCGGAGTTACAGAAAATTCAGGGGGCGGGCGCTGTGCCCGCCCCCTGAATTTCACATCGTTACGTTCAGATGCCGTCGACGCTCTTGCTGACCAGCACGTTCACCGAGACGCGGCGGTTCTGGGCCTTGCCGCTGGCGGTGGCGTTATCTGCCGCCGGGTCGGCTTCGGCCATGCCGGTGGGCGTCAACATGCGCCACGGCTTCCAGCCACAGGCCTGCTGCAAGTAGTTCACAACACGACCGGCCCGCTTTTCGCTGAGGACCTGATTGTAATCCTGATCGCCGACGGAATCGGTGTATCCGACGATCAGCAACAGGGCGTTGTCCATCGCTTCGGCTTCGCCAGCGGCGGCGCACAATTCGGCTTCGTCACGGGCGGACAGGTTCCACTTGCCGCTGTCGAAGAAGACGTTGGTCGTCCCCTTGATGTTGTACTTGTCGATATCGCCCATGCGGCCGCGCAGCGATTCTGCCAGCTGCGTGTTCTTGTCGATCGCGACATCGTGTTCGGCAAATTTCTGCGACGTTCCGTTGCGGACCATCTGCGCCACTTCAAGATCGCCGTTCTTGAACTTGACCTGGCTGGCCAGCAATCCGCCTTCCCATTGGACCGTCTTGATGGAGACCGGCAGGCCATTGAGCAGGGCGGCAGAGGTGCGTTCCTTGGTGTTCAGACCAAGGAAGCCGCCCTTGCCCTTGACCTCTGTGCCGTCGCTGATGACGACGACCGTTTCGGCGCCATTGTCGCTTCGCACCTGTACCTTGCCGCCGGTGCGCGCCGAAATGATGCCTTCGACATCGGGGCCGGCGGGCAGGCCGGAAAGATCGGACGGCACCGAACCGTAAACGGTCATCGGCGCGCCTTCTTCGTAAGTGTCTTGCGCGTGGGCAGCGATGCTACCCAGCATGGGTGTGGAGATCGTTGCCAGCATGAGCAGCAGTCGGGGAGTTTTGGAAACCTTGGTCAACTTACATTCCTAAATTGATTGCAACCGATGCCGGACGCTCCCCTGTTACAGCGCGTCGGGCGGTGTGCATGTCCGTTGCCCCCGTTTTGCGAGTAATCTGATCTGCCGTATTTTGAACGCAATTGCTGGGTGTCACGTCAGCCTTGCTGGCAGATGAATACACACGGGGAAGACGTTCAGAATATGGTTAATCCGAGTGTCTCTTGCGACAAACCGAAGGGCAACGCCCGGCTTGCGCGTACAGCCCATTCCCGTCGAATCGGGCGCGTGCAAACCTGCAAACCGCGTTACACCCGCCACCGGCGAAAACCATTTTCCTACACGGCCGCGCCGCGTCATCATGCACGCCGCTCTTTCGCATCGTCAGCCCATGCCAGTAACCTGTCACCTAACCTGTCACCCGTCGCCGGGCATGCACAGGTCCCGCGATTGCGCGCATTGCGCGATCCGGCGACAGAGTGACACGGTGTCGCCTTTGTCACCCGGCGAGGCGCGCCCGCTTCATTCCACATCGCCGCCGAACGCGATTTCCTGCAGTTTTTCGCGGGTCTGTTTGAAGATCACGTCGACATCGACATCCTCGCCCGCCTCGATCCGGTCGGAAATCATCGTCACCGGGTACAGCACGATGGAGGTGCCCGGCCAGTTCAGCGCCGGAACCCGCCCGTATTCATCCTCCACCGTGATCCATTCGAGCAGCAGTTCGTCCGCCAGCGCATCGCCCAGCGCGATCCCGAGTGCCTGCAATTTCCACGTGTCGTCGGCGCCGACCCAACCTTGCGCGATATTGGCGCGAACGACAGCAAGCCTGGCGTCGATGTCGTTGTAGTTCTCGTCAGCCTCTGCGCTGAAGTGACCCTTGATCCACGATCGCGACTCTTCGAGCCACTCTCGCTCCGGGTCTTCGAGCCGGTAGCGGGGTAATTCGTCCATCGCCAACCAGCATAGCACGGGGCAGCAGAAGCGCGAAATCGCCCGGTTAGTCATGGCAACCGGCCCATTTCGGGCCTAGACTTGTTGCCCGCGGCCGCTACGGACGGCAGCGCAAGACACATACCGGAGCCTGCCACATGCCCGCCTATCGTTCACGCACATCGACCCACGGCCGCAACATGGCCGGCGCACGCGGCCTGTGGCGCGCGACGGGGATGAAGGACGACGACTTCGGCAAGCCGATCATCGCCATCTCCAATTCCTTTACGCAATTCGTGCCCGGTCATGTCCACTTGAAGGATCTGGGCCAGCTGGTCGCCCGCGAGATCGAGGCGGCAGGCGGCGTCGCCAAGGAATTCAACACCATCGCGGTCGATGACGGCATCGCGATGGGCCATGACGGCATGCTCTATTCGCTGCCCAGCCGCGACCTGATCGCGGACTCGGTCGAATTCATGGTCAACGCTCACTGCGCCGATGCGATCGTGTGCATTTCCAACTGCGACAAGATCACGCCCGGCATGCTGATGGCGGCGCTGCGGATCAACATCCCGGTCGTGTTCGTGTCGGGGGGCCCGATGGAAGCGGGCAAGGTGGTGCTGAACGGCAAGGAGCGCGCGCTCGATCTGGTCGATGCCATGGTCGCCGCCGCCGACGACAGCGTTTCGGACGAAGACGTCGCGGCGATCGAACGGTCGGCCTGTCCGACGTGCGGTTCGTGTTCGGGGATGTTCACGGCCAATTCGATGAACTGCCTGACCGAAGCGCTGGGCCTGTCGCTGCCGGGCAACGGTTCGGTGCTGGCAACGCATGCGGACCGCGAAAAGCTGTTCCTCGAAGCCGGGCGCGTCGCGGTGGATCTGTGCAAGCGTTATTACGAACAGGACGACGCATCGGTCCTGCCGCGCAATATCGCCAGTTTCGAAGCGTTCGAAAACGCGATGAGCCTCGATATCGCGATGGGCGGGTCGACCAACACCGTGCTCCATCTGCTGGCCGCAGCGCACGAAGGCGAGATCGATTTCACCATGGCGGACATCGACCGGCTTAGCCGCCGGGTCCCGTGCCTGTCCAAGGTCGCGCCGGCGAAGTCCGACGTGCACATGGAAGACGTCCACCGCGCCGGCGGTATCATGGCGATCCTTGGCGAGCTGGAGCGGGCAGGGCTGATCAACGCCGATTGCCCCACCGTGCACAGCCGCACGCTTGGCGAAGCGTTGGAACGCTGGGACGTCGGCCGGACGAACAGCGACAGCGTGCGCGAATTCTATGCCGCGGCGCCGGGCGGGGTGCCGACGCAAGTCGCGTTCAGCCAGAACCGCCGCTGGAAAGAGATCGACACCGACCGCGTCGGCGGCGTTATCCGCAATGCCGAAAACGCGTTCAGCAAGGATGGCGGTCTGGCCGTTCTTTACGGCAATATCGCCCGCGACGGGTGCATCGTGAAAACGGCGGGCGTCGATGAAAAGATCCTGACGTTCAAGGGCCCGGCCAAGGTTTTCGAAAGTCAGGAAGCGTCGGTCGTCGCCATCCTTGGCGGGCAGGTCGTGGCGGGCGACGTCGTCGTCATCCGCTACGAAGGGCCGCGCGGCGGGCCGGGGATGCAGGAAATGCTCTATCCCACCAGCTACCTGAAATCGAAGGGGCTGGGCGCGGACTGCGCGCTGATCACCGACGGGCGTTTTTCGGGCGGCACCAGCGGCCTGTCCATCGGCCATGCTTCGCCCGAAGCAGCCGAAGGCGGCGCCATCGGGTTAATCGAAGAAGGGGACATGATCGAGATCGACATCCCCAACCGCACGATCAACGTCGCCGTGTCGGACGAAGTGCTGGCCGAACGCCGCGCTGCGATGGTAGCGAAGGGCGATGCGGCATGGGCCCCGTCGCACCCGCGCCCGCGCAAGGTGTCGACCGCGCTCAAGGCCTATGCCCTGATGGCGACCAGCGCCGCACGCGGGGCAGTGCGCGATCTTTCGGGGCTTGTGCGCGTCCGATGATTTTCGCCGCTGCGGACCAGGTGCTGACCGTTTCGCAAATGGTCGCGGCGGAAGAGCGGCTGATGACGGCCGGAACCGACGTTCACGAACTGATGCAGCGGGCCGGGCGCGGCGCGGCGAAATATGTCTGGCGGACGAGCGCGGGCGCGCGACAAGGTTACGGCGTGACGGTGCTGTGCGGCCCCGGCAACAATGGCGGCGACGGTTATGTCATTGCCGAGGCGATCCGCGAACGGGGCGGCACGGTTCAGGTCGTTGCCGCCCGCGATCCGGGGACCGACGCGGCAAAGCGAGCAGCCTCCCTATATCGCGGCCCTATCGTCGGCGCAGTTCACGCGCGCGGCGGGATATTGGTCGACTGCCTGTTCGGAAGCGGATTGAACCGCCCGCTGTCCGATGAATTCGAAGCGCTGCTGTCCGGCTTGGCCGCGCGTCACGACCGCGCCATCGCCATCGACGTGCCTAGCGGGATCGACAGCGATACGGGTGCGCTGCTGGCGGGGAAGCTGCCGCACTATGCGCTGTGCATTGCGCTGGGCGCTTGGAAGCGGGCGCATTTCCTGATGCCCGCGATGGCTTGCTGGGATCTTGCGCGGCTGGTCGATATCGGCGCCGCCCGGGACGTTGCATCGGCAATTGCGGTCGGCAAACCGGTTCTGTCCGCGCCGGCGCGCGACGCGCACAAATACCGCCGCGGGCTGGTCGTCGTAATCGGCGGCGCGATGCCGGGCGCGGCGCTGCTCGCTTCTCGCGCGGCGGCGCATTGTGGCGCAGGCTACGTGAAATTGGTGGCCCGCGACGTGGCCGGCGCGCCAGACTGGCTGGTGGCTCATGAAACAGGCGACGGCGACCTTGCCGCCGCCTTGGCCGACGACAGGATCGCCGCGCTTCTGGTTGGTCCGGGGCTGGGGCGTGATGATAATGCTCGCGCGCGGTTGAATGCCGGGTTGGAAAGCGGGCGGCATCTGGTGATCGACGCCGACGGGCTGATGCTGCTGGAAGCGCCTGCGCACACAAGCCTTTCTGGCGCGATCCTGACACCGCACTACGGCGAAATGCTATGGCTTGAACGGCATTTCGGCTTGGCGACCGATGCGGCCAAGCCCGCGCGCGCGCTTGCGCTGGCCGAGGCAACGGGCGCCGTCGTCGTGGCCAAGGGGCCGGACACCGTCATCGCCGGACCCGGTGGCCAACTGTCGTTCGCGAGCAGTGCGCCAAGTTGGCTTTCGGTGGCCGGAACCGGCGACGTGCTCGCTGGCCTTTGCGCCGCGCGGCTGGCCGTCACCGTCGACGCCTGGACCGCAGCGAACGAAGCCGTTTGGCTTCATGCCGAGGCTGCACGCCGAGCCGGCCCCGCTTTTCATGCCGGCGATCTTGCCGACGCTATACGCCCTGCGCTGGAATCCTGCTTGTGACCGAATCCCTTGTAACCGAAAACGAAACCATCTTGCGCATCGCGGCCAAGGGCGACGGCATCACCGCATCGGGTCGCCATGTGGCACGGAGCGCGCCGGGCGACATCGTCGCGCCCGACGGGGCGATCACGCCGGGGCCGCACCATGCAACGCCGCCCTGCCGCCATTTCCCCAAGTGCGGCGGATGCCAGTTGCAACAGCTGGACGAGGAAAGCTGGACGGATTTCGTGCGCGACAGGGTCGCCAATGCCGCCGAGGGGCAGGGGCTGAAACCTGTGTATTTCGAACAGCCGCATCTGTCGCCCCCACACAGCCGCCGGCGTGCGACACTGCATGCCGAAGGGCGTGGCAAATCGGTGCGCATCGGTTTTCGCGAAGGGCGCAGCCATGCCATCGTCGACATGCAGGAATGCACGATCATGTCGCCCGCACTGTTCGCCATGGTCGCGCCGTTACGCCGCTATTTCGCCAGCCTTGGCCGCAAGAAGCTGTCTGCAGACGTGCATATGACGCTGACGGACAAGGGCGTGGACTGCAATGTCAAGGGTTTCGTGCCCGATGGCCTTGCCGAAACGGAAGCCTTGCTTGAATTTGCGCAAGGCAGCGGCCTTGCCCGCCTGACCATGGACGACGGCTATGGCCCCGAAACGCATTGGGAGCCGGAGCCGGTGACCGTGACACTAGGCGGCGTGCCGGTCCCATTGCCGCCCGGAAACTTCCTTCAGCCCACGGTGGAGGGGGAGGCCGCATTGACTGATGCGGTGCGTGAATGGCTGGCCGGGGCGAAACGGGTCGCAGACCTGTTTTCAGGTCTCGGCACCTTTGCCTTCGCGCTTTCCGACCGTGCCAAGGTGTTCGCCGCAGAAGGTGCGCGCGATGCGCATTTCGCCTGCAAGTCGGCGGCGGGTACGGCGCAGCGACAGGTTTTCGCCCAGCACCGCGACCTGTTCCGCAACCCGCTGATGGGCGAAGAACTGGACAAGTTCGACGCCGTCGTGCTCGATCCCCCGCGCGCCGGGGCAAGGGAGCAGGTCGCCCGCCTTGCCGAAAGCTGCGTCCCGCGCATCTGTTATATCAGCTGCAACCCGGCCAGTTGGGCCAAGGATGCCGCGATGCTGGTCGCCGCGGGATACAGGCTCGAACGGCTGCGCCCGGTCGGCCAGTTCCGCTGGTCCACCCATGTCGAACTGGCCAGCCTTTTCGTGCGCGAGGACCCGGTCGTCAGTTAAGCACCGACAACAGCGACCGGAACGCAAGGATCGTCATCACCAGGGTGGATGCGATGAACAGGAATGCGCGGATTTTCACGACGTTGATGCGGGCCTGATAGACCGAATGCACGATGCGGATCAGCAGGTATGCCCATGCGAGCGTAAAATCGTATCCGGTCGGCCCGCCAATCGCGAGTATCACGCAGGCCGCATAATAGACGGTCGGCTGTTCCATCAGGTGCATGTAATTGTGTGCCGGCCAGTCGTTGCGGCCCGGCGGCAGTTGCGACCACAGATCGGGTCCGCGCGCGCCCACCGGCAGCTTGTCCAGACCGGTCTTCATGGCGGAAAACGTGCCCGCGCGGTGGATCAGCATCCATAGCGCCATCACCATCGTCCAGCAGACGAGCAGAGCCGCAGGTATCAGGATCGCTTTGTCGGGCATATTTTTTCCTTCCCCAGTCCGAGATAATCACATGTCCGGACGCGCCGTGATGCGTTGCCTCCGGCCGCTTGTCCAGTGGCAGGCTCGGCATGTCGCTCTCATCGCTTGTCCTGTCATGAACCGGGACTATATCCACCGCCAATGCATTATGGTCCCTAAAGATACGGGAGACGAATTTTGAGCAAGGTTCTGGTAATCGGTGCAGGCGGTGTCGGTTCGGTCGCGGTCCACAAGATGGCGATGAACACGCAGATCTTTTCCAGCATCGCGCTGGCCAGCCGGACGGTTTCCAAGTGCGAGGCGATTGCCGCGTCGGTGCTCGAACGCACCGGCGTTACGGTTGATACTTATCAGATCGACGCCGACGACGTGGCGGCCACGACCGACCTTCTGGAAAAGGTGCGCCCCGATCTCGTTGTGAACCTCGCGCTGCCGTATCAGGATCTGAACATCATGGACGCGTGCCTGAACGCAGGCGTCGATTATATGGATACCGCCAACTACGAACCGATCGACGAGGCGCGGTTCGAGTACAAGTGGCAGTGGGAATACCACGACCGGTTCAAGGAAGCCGGTCTGATGGCGTTGCTGGGTTCGGGTTTCGATCCCGGCGTGACCAGCGTGTTCGCGATGTGGCTGAAGAAGCACAAGCTTGCGACCATCCGGACACTTGACATCCTAGATTGCAATGGCGGTGATCACGGACAGGCGTTCGCCACCAACTTCAATCCCGAAATCAACATTCGCGAAGTGACCGCGCCCGCCCGGCACTGGGAAAACGGCACCTTCGTCGAGACCCCTGCGATGGGGGTGAAGAAGGAATTCGATTTCGAGGCGGTCGGCGCCAAGAACATGTACATGATGTACCACGAGGAACTGGAAAGCCTTGCGAAGTTCGTGCCCGAAATGGAACGCGCACGGTTCTGGATGACGTTCGGCGACGAATACATCAAGCACCTTACCGTGCTGCAGAACGTGGGCATGACCCGCATCGATCCGGTCATGTACAACGGCGTGGAAATCGTGCCTCTGCAATTCCTGAAAGCCGTCCTGCCAGAACCTGCGTCGCTTGGCCCCACGACCAAGGGCAAGACCAACATCGGCGATATCGCGACCGGAGAGGCGCTGGACGGATCCGGTGAAAAGACGTTCTACATCAAGAACATCTGCGACCACGAAGACGCCTATGCCGAAACCGGCAATCAGGCTGTCAGCTATACCACCGGCGTGCCGGCGATGATCGGCGCGGCGATGGTGCTGACGGGCAAGTGGAAGGGTGAGGGCGTGTTCAACATCGAACAGTTCGATCCAGATCCCTTCATGGACATGCTCAACGAACATGGTCTTCCGTGGACGGTCGAGGAACTTCCTGCGCCGTTGCCGTTTTAACCGGCATGCGCGCTATTCTCCTCGCTTCGCTGCTCGCCTTCTCGCTGGGCGGCTGCGTCCAGTCGTCGGCGCAAGAGCCCGGTTCCGCCACGGACGAGGCATCGCCGACTTCCGGCCCCATGTCGACAGTCCCCGTGGACGCTGCCGCTTGCAAGGCGGCTGGCGGCGTCGTTGACCGGCGGGGCAGGGGGCAGTTTGAAATGTGCGTTCACCCCTATGCCGATGCAGGCACGGCCTGCACTGACAATCAGCAGTGCGACGGGAAATGCGTAACCGCTGCGAGCGACGAGACCGCCACTGATGGCGAGATCGTGGGCCAGTGCCAGGCAGACGATGCGCTGTTCGGATGTTTTGCCGAAGTAGTCGACGGCAAGCGCGTTCGCGCGATCTGCATCGACTGATCCTAAGGGGAAAGACCAGATGGAAACCCGCGCGGGCGATCCCGGCGCATTTGTGCGCTTTGACTTGAACTTAGTCGATTCGCCAGCCTTCGTGGTCGACGCGGCCAAACTGCGTGAAAACCTGCGCATATTGGCCGACATTCGCGACCGGGCAGGGATCAAGGTGCTTTCGGCGCTCAAGGCCTTTTCGATGTGGTCGCTTGCGCCGACGATTGGCGAATACCTCGACGGGGTGTGCACGTCTGGCCTGTGGGAAGCGTTGCTGGCGGCCGAACACTACGATGGCGAGATCGCGACATATTGCGCCGCGTTCAAGGAAGAGGACATGGAAGAGGTGCTTCGCCTCTCCGATCATGTGATCTTCAACACGCCGATGCAGCACGAACGGTTCAAGGAACACATTCTGCTGTCGCGCAATCGCGGCAATCACTTCGACGTGGGCCTGCGCATCAATCCCCTTCATGCAGAGGGGGAGGTTCCACGTTACGACCCGTGCGCTCCGCATTCGCGTCTGGGCTTTCCGATCGACCAGCTGAGCGAAGAGCATCTGGAAGGTATCGACGGCATCCATTTCCACACCTTGTGCGAGCAGGGCTTCAAACCACTGAAGCGCACGTGGGAAGCCTTGCTGCCATGGATCGAGGACGTGATCCCCGACCTGAAGTGGCTGAATTTCGGCGGCGGGCATCATATTACCCGATCGGACTACGAGCGTGACGAACTGGTCCGCTTCCTGATCGACGTCCGCGACACGACGGGGTGTGAAATCTACATGGAGCCGGGCGAAGCTGTGGCGTTGGATGCGGGAATCCTCGTCGGCACGCTGCTCGATACGCACTGGAACGGAATGCCGCTGGGCATCACCGATATATCGGCGACCTGCCACATGCCGGACGTGATCGAAGCGCCCTATCGGCCCGCGATGCTGGGTGAACTGCCCGAAGAAGCAGGAGTCGATCCGATCCGGCTGGGCGGGCCGTCGTGCCTTGCCGGCGATATCATCGGCGATTACCGCCTGCCGGTGAAGCCAGAGCCGGGCGCGCGCTTCGCGTTCCTCGACCAGGCGCATTATTCGATGGTGAAAACCAACACGTTCAACGGCGTGCCCCTGCCCTCGATCTGGCTGTGGGACAGCGAAACCGGCATGCTCGATAAAGTCGCAAGCTTCGGCTACGACGCGTTCCGCGATCGCCTTAGCTAGACCGCGATTTCGGGAAATAATGCGGGTCGGAACCGTCGAAATTGGCGGAGCGATGCGCAGTCGGGTTGCCGTTCGGTTTTCACCATTCAGCCACTGAAACGCTGAACCACCGTCCGGACAAACGGGGTAAGCGCCTTCAATTCAACCCTCGACCACGAACCGCTCACGCCAATCCGTGTCGGCCAGGTGCGAATCGATCAGGCCATAGGCCCTTGTCGCCATCGCGCAGGCTGCAATCGCATCCTCCTCGCCACAGAATTGTCAGCGTTGGAACAGGCGCCGGCAATTCAAGCAGCAGTGCCGAACCAAAAATCCGGCACCGCATGCATTCGTCATCATGTCCTAAGAGCACGACCGGGCTGCGACCCGACGATACCAATCCCCCAATCGGTATCGCAACGCGCGTAATCTTCGCATTGAAATATCTCGATAACGAGTTGCATCGAAGTGCGCATTTAGTTGCAACCAGTCTGCAACCAGGTTGCATTGTTGCGCAAACGAGTTACTTTCGCCCCATGGAACGTGTTCCCGATCTCGCCGCAAAACTCGTCATGTTGTTGAAAGCCAGCTCGCTCAGCCGCGTTGGGCTCGCCCAGGAAGTGGGTGTCGACAAATCGCTGGTCGGGCGATGGGCAAACGGAGCGATCCACCCTGGTGAACATAATCTCGCCAAGCTGACGACCATATTTCGCAAGCACTTCCCCGCGCTGACGCTTGCCGACTGGTATCGGGAGCGAGAGGCGCTGGCGCATCGCATCGGCATAGCCGAGCGCAACGATCAGATAACCGACGTTGTGATGAGCGCCGACGGGCCCTTCGCCAAGATCGTGGCCACCTCCGCACCTGAAATCGCGTACAAGACCCAGACCTACGAAGGTTTCTGGCGGACGACACGGCCATCGGTGGTGATGCCGGGCGAACTGTTTCACGATTACGGGATGTTCCGGGCAAACGACAAGGGCATGATCGATGTCGTTATGGAAGGGGCAGGGCTCACTTTCACCGGCTGGATGTTCCCGATGGCTGGCAACCTTTACGTCTTCCTGTTCGATCCGGTCGGTCGCACACCGCTGATCGTATTGATGAAGGGTGTCACGCTGCCGCGCGCGACCTCGATCGAAGGATTGCTGCTGTTGTCGGCGCTCGACACCCAACGAACACCCGCCGCAGTGCCGGTGGTGCTCGAACGACTAGGCGATCTGAGCGGCGATCGCGATGCCGACGATCGGCGTCTGCGCGAAATAATCGACACCCAGCCAGAACCTCTTTTCCCGTTGGGCGAAGCAACCTTGCGCAAATGCTGTTACCGCGATGTTGGCCCGATCGCGGCGAACGAGGGCGGCGACTTGTACATGATGGTGTCCCGGGCGCTGTCGCAAGGCACGACTTCGAACGGTTTGCACGGCTGATCTGGCAAAGCGCCGGACAGAGCAGTCCACCGCATCTGACACACATCCTGCGGCTTGCGGCGGAACGGCTTGGTGCAGCAATCCGTTCGATTGGCATGTGTCCAGATTGATCAGTTTCCGGACAGGCGACGTTTGCGCGATTGCGCATCCGTAGGGGATATTTGTCACCGATCTGTCACCAAAAACCCGGGCTCGAACCGCGATTTAAACTTGCAGTTCATCACCGCTGGCTTATATGCGCCCCTCGCTGCCCCAAGGGGACTTCCAAACCGCAAGGCAGCTTTTTTGAACGAACCGTTTTGGGGGTCCCTTGAATTGCACATTCATCCCGACGCCACTGCTGTAGTCCGCGACCTCGCTCCGGACGAACCGGTCATCCTCAATCGCCCGCACGCCGCTGCGCGGGCGGCCCGCTTCTTTGTGGAGAAGTTTCCGGGCAAGGTGCTCTATGCGGTGAAGGCCAACCCTTCGGCAGAGCTGCTGCGGATCCAGTGGGAATCGGGCGTCACGCACTACGACGTTGCCTCCATCGCCGAAGTGCGGCTGGTGCGCGAAACGCTCCCTGAGGCGACACTTTGCTTCATGCACCCGGTAAAGACCGAGCGTGCGATCGAAGAGGCTTATTTCCAGCACGGGTGCAAGACCTTCAGCCTCGATTCGGTTGAAGAGCTCGAGAAGATCGCGCGTGCGACGAAGGACGCCACGGACCTGCGCCTTTGTGTGCGGCTTCGCGTGTCTTCCGAATATTCGGAGCTCTCGCTCGCGGCCAAGTTCGGCGTCGAACTGACCGATGCGGCCAGTTTGCTGCAGGCAACCCGGCAGGTCGCCGACTGGCTGGGCGTGTGTTTCCACGTCGGGTCTCAGGCGATGACCCCGTTCGCCTATGTTCAGGCGCTGGAGCGCGTGCGCGCGGCTATCGCCGAAGCCAGCGTCGTCATCGACATGATCGATGTCGGCGGAGGCTTTCCGTCGGTCTATCCGGGCATGGAGCCGCCGCCGCTCGAAGACTACTTCAAGATCATCCACCAGCACTTCTATGCGCTGCCCATCGCCTATAACGCAGAACTGTGGTGCGAGCCCGGCCGTGCGCTCTGCGCGGAATACAATTCGATGATCGTGCGCGTGGAAAAGCGCCGCGGCAACGAACTGTTCGTCAACGACGGTGCCTATGGCGCACTGTTCGATGCCGCCCATATCGGCTGGCGTTTTCCGGTTCGCCGCATCGCGGCCGACGGCGCGGCAGGCAACGACGTTGAGGCGGAGGATTTCGCTTTTTATGGCCCGACCTGCGACGACGCCGATTACATGGAAGGCCCCTTCCAGCTGCCCGGCGACATCAAGGCGGGCGACTATATCGAAGTCGGGATGCTCGGCGCCTATGGCGCGGCCATGCGCACCGGGTTCAACGGTTTCGGAACCGGCCCCGTGGCGGTCGTGTCGGACGAACCAATGAGCAGCCTCTATCGCGGGGACCGTGAAGATCCGCGCGTTTCGGACAATGTCGTCTCGCTTCGCTGACGCTTTTTGCTGCATGTGATTTCCTGAAGCGGTAAGGCCCTGTTAGCCTTGCCGCTTTAGGACGTCCGCCATGTCTTCGACCCCCGCCAAGGCTCTTGCCTCTCTGCTGGCCGCGATTGCGTGCCTGATGCCGCTCTTGCCCGTCCTGCTCTGGCCGGGGATGGGTATTCTTGCATCCATCGCGCTTGCGGTGATCGGGCTGGCATTCTTCGCAAGCTCGCGCAAACCGACGCTGGCGATGGTGTGGAGAGGACGTTTGCCGTCCATCGCCGTCGGCATGGCGGTAGGGGCCGCGCTGGCATGGTGTATCGCCAATTTCGTGCGCCCGCTGGTCGAAGGCTGGTTCGGTCGCGGTATCGATATCAGCGGGCGGGAGCAGGTGGCGGGCAATCCGCTCGTTTTCGCCATAACGCTCGCGATCGCGCTGGGCAGTGCCATAGTCGAGGAAGTGATCTTTCGCGGTTATGTCGTGGGCTGGGGCTCGCACGTTTTCGGCAAAGGTTTCGCGCCGCTGCTGATGTTGTTGTCGAGCGTGGTGTTCGGCTGGGCGCATATGGGTTACGGCATGGCCGGCGCGGTCGTGACCGGGATTGCCGGGTTCGTGTTGGGCACGCTTTATCTCTTGTGCGATCGACGGGTCTTGCCGCCGATTGTCGCTCACATGACTTTCAACGCGATCGGCGCCACGGCCCTGTTCATGTCCTGACACTTGCGCCGGCGTTCTCAGGCGGGCACCACATCGGTGCTAACTTCAAACGTACCGCCAGTGGAGATCGCGTCCGCCCATGTCGCTGCCCGAAATTCTTGCCCGCCGGCTGAAGCTGCCGGTCATCGCCTCGCCGATGTTCATCGTTTCCCAGATCGATCTCGTGCTGGCGCAATGCCGCGCCGGGGTGGTTGGAGCCTTCCCCTCGCTCAACGCGCGCAAGGAGGGCGAGTTCGAGCATTGGCTGGAACGGCTGAACAGCGAACTGACCGAAGAAGACGCGCCCTATGCGGTCAATCTGATCGTCCATCGCAGCAATCCGCACGTCGAAGCGGACCTGGCGCTTTGCGTGAAGCACAAAGTCCCCATCGTCATCAGCTCGCTCGGTGCGCAGACTTACGTCAACGAAGCGGTCCATTCCTATGGCGGCCTCGTCCTGCATGACATCATCAACGACCGCTTTGCGCGCAAGGCCATCGAGAAGGGCGCCGACGGCCTGATCGCAGTCGCTGCCGGAGCAGGTGGGCACGCCGGCACAATCTCGCCCTTCGCCCTGATCGGCGAAATCCGCCAGTGGTTCGATGGGGCGGTCGCGCTATCCGGCTCCATCGCCACCGGTGACGCCGTGCTGGCGGCGCAGGCGATGGGAGCGGACCTTGCCTATATCGGTTCGGCCTTCATCGCGACCGAGGAAGCGGTGGCGGTCCCGGAATACAAGCAGATGCTCGTCGATTCCAACTCTGCCGACATCGTCTATTCGGACTATTTCACCGGCATTCCCGGCAATTACCTGCGCCCGTCGATCGTCCGGGCAGGGATGGACCCGGACAAGCTGGGCGCGCCCGATCCCGCCGCCATGGATTTCGCCGCGGCAACGGACGAAAAAGCCTCTGCCAAGGCGTGGAAGGACATCTGGGGCAGCGGACATGGCATCGGCGCGGTCGATGCCGTGGTCCCGGCGCGAGAGCGTGTGGCCAAGCTCGCGCGCGAATACGAGGCTGCGAGACAAAGGATTTGCGCGGCGGATTAGGCGCCGGGCCAGTTCGGGCTATAATGGCCGCCGCGCACGGTGGGTCGCGACGATACCGGGCGAGGGAAAGGGCACGACCATGCCGATACGCGAAAACCGCAGCCTTCAGGTTGGCATGCTTGGCGCAGTGCTGGTCTCCGCAGCCATCGTGCCGGGGATCGGAGTCTTGTTCGCACTGGCCTGCGTCGTCCTGTCGCTGGTGCTGTTCCCGGCCTCTCGCGGGCCGACATTCGCGATGGCTTGGCGTTCGCCGGCCCTGTCGGTGCTGTTCGGCACGATCGTGGGTGTCATGACGGGCCTTACCTTCAGCCTTGTCATCGAACCGCTGCTGGCGGCGTGGACCGGCGATCCCGTCGATCTTTCCGATTTCGACGCGGTCCGGGGCAATATGCGGAACTATCTGATCCTGATGGCCGTCGGGCTGGGGTTCGGCGGCGTGGTCGAAGAAATCGTGTTCCGCGGTCATGTGATCGGCTGGGGGCGCAAGGTGTTCGGAGAGCAGGTGGCACTGCCGCTGGCGATCGTGTCGGCCTGCGTGTTCGGGATCGCGCACATGTATCAGGGATGGTCGGGCGTCCTTTCGACCGGGGCGATCGGACTGATCTTCGGCCTGCTCTATGTCGCGTGTGGTTGCCGCCTGTTGCCCTGCATCGCCGCGCACATGGCTACAAACGCGGTCGGCATCACGCTGATTTATCTCGGCTAATTTCTGACAGGGGTCACTCGTGCCCCTCAGGCGTCAAATACGCCGCTCCCACAGGTCCAGGTTGAACCACTGGCACTTCAGGTCGGGCCGCGCATCGGCCAATCGCAGGAAGTCTTCCTTTTGCGCCAGGAAACGGGCGCAGTGAAAATCGACCAGGTTCCGGCAGGTTATCAGCGGGCCAAGATCCTTGTCCTCAAGCCTTACGTTGGTCAGCGTCAGCTTGCGGAAAGCGAAACCGTCGAGCGGTTCGAGGCTCTTCACTTTTTGCGCGGTATTGATCGATCCATCGATGCCGAGCACGTCCAGCCGGTCACGCAGAGGCCGCAACCACGTCAGGTCGAACAGGTGTTTCGCATTCTCGATATCGAGCTCGACAAGCTTGGGGAGGCGCGTCAGAGGCGCGAAGTCGGTCACGTTGCGTGGGGAATCGAGCCTCAGCTTGCGGAGCTTCTTTAGCGCGACGATGCCCGAAATATCGGTCGCCGTGATAGGCCATTCCATCGTGAGTTCTTCGAGGTTCGCCAGTTGGACGATTTCGTCGAAGAAAGCCTGATCGACCGCGCTTGCGCAAAGAGAACGCAAGCGGATGCGGGTCGCTATGCCGACATGCGACTTTTTTTCGCGACGATGAGTGCCGGACGTCGCATCAAGTCCGATGCCGACCAGATCGTCGGGATCGCCCAAAACGTCAGGCCGCCAGCCTGAGTTCCATGCGTTCCCAGATTTCGCGCAGCGCGGCGACCAGGTCGGTCATCATTTGCCGCGTGTGCGCCGGCCCGGGGGTGAAGCGCAAGCGCTCGGTCCCGCGGGGCACGGTCGGGAAATTGATCGGCTGGACGTAGACGCCATATTCGGCGAGCAGGATGTCGCTGATCTTCTTCGCCCGCACCGGATCGCCCACCATCAATGGAACGATATGCGTGGTCGAATCCATGACCGGCAGCCCTGCGTCGCGCATCGCCTGCTTCAGGAATGCGGCCGAAGCCTGCTGCCCCTCGCGTTCAACGCTGCTGCTCTTCAGATGCTTCACGCTGGCCAGAACGCCCGCGACCAGCACCGGCGAAAGCGAAGTCGTGAAAATGAACCCCGGCGCATAGCTGCGCACACAGTCGATGATCTTCCGATCCGCTGCGATATAGCCGCCCATCACGCCGAACGCCTTGCCCAGCGTGCCTTCGATGATGTCGATGCGGTGTGCGGCCTTGTCCCGTTCGGAAATGCCGCCGCCGCGTGCGCCGTACATGCCGACCGCGTGGACTTCGTCGATGTAGGTCAGGGCGTTGTACTTGTCCGCAAGGTCGCATATCGCGTGGATGGGGGCGACATCGCCGTCCATCGAATAGACGCTTTCGAACGCGATCAGCTTGGGCACCGCTTCATCTTCGGCGGCGAGCAGTTCTTCAAGGTGTTCGAGGTCGTTGTGACGGAACACGCGCTTTGCGCAGCCCGAATTGCGGATGCCCGCGATCATGCTGGCGTGGTTCAGCTCGTCGGAAAAGATCACGCAGCCCGGCAGCAGCTTGCCCAGCGTCGACAGCGTCGTGTCGTTGGAGACGTAGCCGCTGGTAAACAACAGCGCGCCTTCCTTGTCGTGAAGATCGGCCAGCTCGTGCTCAAGCTCGATATGGTAATGCGTGTTGCCGCCGATGTTGCGCGTGCCGCCAGACCCTGCGCCGACGTCGTGCAACGCCTTTTCCATCGCTTCCACGACCTTGGGATGCTGGCCCATGGCGAGGTAGTCATTCGAACACCACACGGTGATCGGCTTTGGCCCGTTGTGTCCGGCAAAGCAGCGCGCATTGGGGTAGGAACCCTTGTTGCGCAGGATGTCGATGAAAACGCGGTACCGGCCCTCTGTATGGAGCCGTTCGATTGCCTGATCGAAAACCTGATCGTAGTTCACAGAAGCGCTTCCGTAATTATTCGAATGGCCAGCGGCGCAATGGACGGCATCCGGGTCAACCAGCCGAAGCCCGTCCTGTCCTTGGCGCCCATAGTCCATCGAACCTCTCCTTGCAAAAACTTTGCGTCGCCGGGATCGGCCGGCTCTATGAATTTCTTGCCCGCCGCGCCGAAAACGATCGGTCCAGCCGCCGTTCGCCCATTCGGCACGGGCTACCCTGACGTCTCTTGCCCGCCCATGGCTATCGCTTCCTTGCGCGAGGTCAAATTGGCCTAAAGGACGATGATTTCGTCGATTCCCCTAGCGGCCAGCGCGGGGCGAAGCGGATTTATGCGGCCGCCGTCGCTTGTGAACACGGCCCGGTCGGGACTGGACCGAGCAAATTCCTGACCCTTCGTGAGATGCGCGATGCGCCGCGCAATGCCCTGTGCGCCGTCGATCATTCTCACATCCGGGCCGAACGCTTCGTGCAATTCGTCGGCCAGCAGCGGGAAATGGGTGCAGGCCAGCACCAGCACGTCGATCCGCTTGCCTTTGGCCATGGCGGTCAGGTCCTGCGCCGCCTTGTGGATGGCGGCCATGTCTACAGGCTCTGCGCGCAACTTCGCTTCTGCCGCGGCGACAAGATCGGGTGCGGCAAGGCGTAGCAGTGTCTTGTCGGACGCAAACTCAGCCTCGAGATTGTCGACATAGGCTTGCCTGATCGTCGCTTCGGTCCCGATGAGGCCGATCGTGCCGGTTTGCGTCATCGCCGCGGCGGGTTTGATGGCGGGGACGGTGCCGACGATCGGGATGTTGAGCACGTCGCGCACCATGCCCAGCGCGATGGTGCTGGCCGTGTTGCACGCAATGCAGGCAAGGCGCGGGTGAAACCGTTCCGACATCCGGCCCAGCAGCCCGGCGACACGCGCGGCGATCTCCGCCTCGCTTTTGCCGCCATAGGGCAAACCGGCGGTATCGGCGGCATAGATCAGCGGCGCATCGGGCAATGCCGCGCGCACGGCGTCGAGCACCGACAGTCCGCCTACTCCGGAATCGAAGATCAGGATCGGAGCGTCGGGCGCAGGCGCGGAAACCGGTTCGGGCATAATGAGTTGCATGGCGGGCGGGTTCACAGATGGCAAGCAGGGTTTGCTAACGCGAGCGGCGGTTGCTTGTGCCCGTAACATCATGGCGCTAGCACGTGACGACAACCCGGCTCGACGGCCGGAACAGAGGAATGCACCATAGTGTCCGTCACCGCGCTGATTTCGGCCATGATACTCGGCTATGTGCTTGGCTCGATCCCGTTCGGCGTGGTCCTGACCCGGCTGGCCGGGGCGGGCGACCTGCATGCCATCGGCTCCGGCGGGACCGGGGCGACCAACGTGCTGCGTACCGGGCGCAAGGGGCTTGCGGCGGCGACGCTGCTGCTCGACCTGGCCAAGGGCTTTGTCGTCGTCTTTCTCGCCCGCGGTTTCTGGCCTGGGATGGAAGCAGTGGCTGGCGTCGCGGCGATCGTCGGGCATTGTTATCCGATTTGGCTGCGGTTTCGTGGCGGCAAGGGCGTGGCGACCATGATGGGCGTGTGCCTTGGGCTTAGCTGGACCATCGGGCTGGTGTTCGCGGTAGTCTGGGTGGTCGTGCTGGCGGCGACGCGGATTTCTTCGGCCGGCGGGATGAGCGCGGCGATTGCGGCCCCGATCGCGGCGCAGGTTCTGGGCTATCAGGTTTATGGCCCGGCGCTGATGGCGATGGGGTTGATCGTACTGTGGCGACACCGCGACAATATCCGTCGGTTGCTGACCGGCCGGGAACCGCGCATCGGCAAGAAGGGCTGAGCCGCGCCTGAAATGCCCATCACGCAGGAAGAGGCCTTCGCCCGAATTAGACTGCTGCGCACGGCGAATGTCGGGCCGGTCAGCTTTCGCCAGCTGCTCACCCGTTTTGGCACGGCGATGGCCGCGCTCGACGCGTTGCCCGATCTGGCGGCGCGCGGCGGCAGGCGGCAGGTGGCGGCCAATGCCGATACGATCCGCGCCGAGATCGCTGCGGTGCGCGCGGCAGGGACTCGATACTTGTTCCATGACGATCCGGCCTATCCCGAACTGCTGCGCATTGCGCCTTATGCGCCGCCGATCCTGACTTATCGCGGGGATGTCGCACTGTTCGAACGCCCGGCGGTCGCCATCGTCGGCGCGCGCAATGCCAGTGCGGCGGCGCTGAAACTGGCGCGGCATTTTGCAGACGCGCTGGCCGCAAGCGGCAGGCTGGTCGTTTCGGGGCTCGCTCGCGGGATCGACGGCGCGGCGCACGAAGGGGCGCTGGCCAGCGGGGCGACGGCAGCGGTGATCGCAGGCGGCATCGACGTCGCCTATCCGCCCCAGCATGCAGAATTGCAGGAACGGATCGCCAGCGAAGGCGTGCTGATCGCCGAACAACCGCCGGGTGTGGAGCCGCAGGCACGCCATTTCCCGGGCCGCAACCGCATCATCGCGGGGTTGTGCTCTGGCACGCTGGTAGTCGAAGCCGCGCCGCGTTCGGGCAGCCTCATCACCGCCCGCCTCGCGGGAGAGGCGGGGCGCGAGGTCATGGCCATTCCAGGCAACCCGCTCGACGGACGGGCGCGTGGGTGCAACCAGCTGATCCGCGAAGGCGCGATCCTCGTCCAGACGCCGGAGGACGTGATCGAACTGCTCGACGGGTTCACGGGCGAACCGCGCAGCACCTTCCGCGAAGAGCGGGACGAGTTTGAGGGGGTCGAACCAGATCAAATAGGGTCGGACGAACCCGCCGATATCGAAGACCTTTTGTCCACTGCGCCGGTCCCGGTGGACGAGATCGTCAGGGCCAGCGGCGACAGCCCCGCGGCGGTGCAACTGGCGCTGCTCGAACTCGAACTGGCGGGGCGGTTGACCCGTCACGCCGGGGGAAAGGTCTCACTCACCGGCTGAACCTCTTAACCCGGACTTGCTTTATCGCCTTGACGGGTGAAGGGGCCGGTTCCCAGATTCACGCGTATACGCGTAGGGCTTCCCGCCCCGCGCTCGGGAATTCATCGAATGCAACTGGTTATCGTCGAGTCGCCGGCCAAGGCGAAGACAATCGAAAAGTACCTCGGGGCCGACTACAAGGTCCTCGCCAGCTATGGCCACGTCCGCGATCTGCCGCCCAAGGATGGTTCGGTCCGCCCGGACGAAAACTTTGCGATGGACTGGGAGCTTTACGGCGACAAGCAGAAGCAGGTCCGCGCCATCACCGATCTGGCCAAACAGGCCGACCGACTGATCCTCGCGACCGACCCTGACCGCGAGGGCGAGGCGATTTCGTGGCACGTGCAAGAGCTTTTGGCCAAGCGCAAGGCGCTGCCCAAGGAAGTCGCGCGCGTCACGTTCAACGCGATCACCAAGAAAGCGGTGACCGAGGCGATGGCCGCCCCGCGCGAGCTGGATCGCGACCTGATCGACGCCTATCTCGCCCGCCGCGCGCTGGACTACCTGTTCGGATTTACCCTGTCGCCCATCCTGTGGCGCAAGCTTCCTGGTGCAAAGTCAGCCGGCCGCGTGCAATCGGTCGCATTGCGCCTGATCGTGGAGCGGGAGCGCGAGATCGAAGCGTTCCGCCCACAGGAATATTGGAACGTCCTCGCTCACCTGGAACATGACGGCACGGCGTTCGACGCCCGGCTTGTTAAGTTCGAAGGCGAGAAGATCGAACGCCTGAGCCTTGGCGAAGAAGGCATTGCCATGCGGGCGAAGAAGGCGGTCGAGGACGGTCTCTTCACTGTCGAGAATGTCGAGACCAAGCCGCAGCGCCGCAACCCAGCCCCGCCGTTCACGACATCGACGCTGCAACAGGAAGCCGCGCGCAAGCTGGGATATTCGGCGAGCCACACGATGCGGTTGGCGCAGGGCCTGTATGAGCAGGGCGCGATCACTTATATGCGGACCGACGGGGTGCAGATGGACCCGGGCGCGATCAGCGATGCGCGCAAGGCGATTTCGGACCGCTTTTCGGGCCATTACCTCCCGGAAAAGCCGCGGATCTACCAGACCAAGGCCAAGAACGCACAAGAGGCGCACGAGGCGATCCGGCCGACCGATTTCACCAAGGATCACGCAGGATCGGGCGACGCGGCAAAGCTGTACAGCCTGATCTACAAGCGTGCGATGGCGAGCCAGATGGCGTCCGCCGCGCTGGAACGCACGACTGTTACGCTCCGCGATGGAACCGGACAGAACGAATTGCGCGCAACCGGGCAGGTCGTGAAATTCCCCGGCTTCCTTGCGGTCTACGAAGAAGGAATGGACCAGAAGGGCGAGGATGACGACGAAGGCCTGTTGCCTTTCATGAAGTCGGGCGACCGGCCGGCGAAAAAGGGCGTCGACGCGACCCAGCATTTCACCCAGCCGCCGCCGCGCTTTTCCGAAGCGAGCCTCGTCAAGCGGATGGAAGAGCTCGGCATCGGGCGTCCGTCGACATATGCCTCGGTCATTCAGGTGCTGAAGGATCGCGATTACGTCCGAACCGAAAAAAACCGTTTCTTCGCAGAGGATTCCGGACGGCTCCTAACCTCATTTCTGGAGCGTTATTTCGAACGCTACGTCGCTTATGACTTCACGGCTGGCATGGAGGAAGAGCTTGACGACGTGTCTGGCGGCCGCGCCGACTGGCATGCCGTGCTCGAAGCTTTCTGGCGTGATTTCAAGCCCAAATCCGACGAGGTGATGGAGCAGCAGCCGTCGCAGATCACGGCGGAGCTGGACGTTTTCCTGCAGGATTACCTGTTCCCGCCCAAGGACGACGGTAGCGAACCGCGCCAGTGTCCGCTGTGTGCTGAAGCGGGGCGCGATGGCGGTCGCCTCTCGCTGCGCGGCAGCCGCAACGGGCCGTTTATCGGTTGTTCGAACTATCCCGAATGCAAATATACGCGCGGCTTCGGCCAGCCGGGGGCCGACGGCGAAGAAGGCGGCGACGGCCTTGTCGGCCAACACCCCGAAACGGGCGAGGACATCCTGCGCAAGACCGGGCGTTACGGCCCCTACATCCAGATGGGCGAAGGCAAGGAAGCGGCGCGCGCATCGATCCCGAAGGATATCCCGGAACTTGATCTCGAATGGGCGGTCAAGCTGCTTTCGCTGCCCCGGATCGTTGGAGAGCATCCTGAATCTGGCAAGGAAATCGAAGCAAATATAGGGCGGTACGGGCCATACCTGCGACATGACGGGAAGTATGCGAAGCTGACCAGCACGATCGACGTGTTCGACACCGGCATGAACGCGGCCGTCACGATGCTGGCCGAAGCGCAGAACCGCGGCGGTCGCGGGACTCGCGCCGCGGCCGAACCGCTCAAGACGTTCGGCGCGCATCCCGAAAGCGGCGGTGAAATCAAGCTGCTTGCCGGACGCTATGGGCCCTATGTCACCGACGGCACGACCAACGCCACAATCCCGCGCGACATGAAACCTGAGGATGTGACGGAGGAAGATGCTGTACGCCTGATCACCGAACGGGCGGCCAAGGCCCCGGCAAAGAAAAAGGCCAAGAAGAAGGCCGCTCCGAAAAAGACCGCCGCGAAGAAGCCAGCGGCGGCGGCCAAAAAGGCTGCACCCAAGAAAAAGGCCGCGCCCAAGAAGGCGGCAACGGCGGCAAAAGGCGAGGAAATAGACGCCGATTAAACGATAGATCCGGCGCGAAGGAACCGCCAACCTTTGCGCTGGTTACCCGACCATGCTGCAATTGCGTAATGACATGAGCGATGTGACCGACGCACCTGAACCCGAAGTCCAGAACGTCGCGCGACCGCGTTCGTCAAAGCGCAAACGCCTGGGCGATGATGGTTTCGCGGGGCTGCCCATGCCCCGTCGCCTGCTTGCCATCGCCGCGATTTCGTTCGGCAATGCACTTCTTGTCATCGACGGCGCGATCGCCAATGTCGCGCTGCCGACGCTTTCTCGCGAGCTTGCCGTCACGCCGGGCGTGGCGACCAATGTCATCGTCGTTTATCAGCTTGTCCTCGTCATGGGGTTGTTGCCGATGTCCAGCCTTGGCCAGCGGCTCGGGCTCCGGCGGCTTTATCAGGCGGGGCAAGTCGTTTTCTGCGTTTCGTCGGCGGCCTGTTTCTTTGTCGACAGCCTGGCGCAACTGCTGATCCTGAGGGCAGTGCAGGGGGCCGGTGCGACGATGGGGCTGGCCGTCTCGGTTGCCCTTTTACGCGCGATCTATCCCTCCAAAAGTCTCGGGTCCGGGCTGGGCTTCAACAGCGTGGTCATCACCAGCAGTCTAGCCGTTGCGCCGACGCTGGGCGGATATATCCTTGCGCATTTCGACTGGCAGTGGATTTTCGTGATCGCCGCGCCGCTTGCGCTCGTGTCGCTCGTGTTGGGGAGCGCCCTGCCATCTGGCGAAAGGAAACCGGCGGCGGGCGACCTGAAGGGGGCGTTATGGGTCGCGGCGACGATGGCCATGCTGATCGGCGGTGTGCAATTGGCCAGTCATTCGTCCGCAGCCTTGGGCATCGCCGTCGTGGTGGCCGGGGTCGTCTCTCTGGTCCTTCTCGTCAGGCGCGAACGGCGGCGCGAAGAGCCTGTTGTGCCAGTCGATCTCCTCTCCAAGCCCGTCATCGGCCTGTCTCTGTTAGCCGCCTTTGTGGCGTTCATCGGCACTGGGCTGATCATCGTGTCGCTACCGTTCCGGCTCGAACAGGTCATGGGCTTCGCGCCGGACGAGGTCGGCCTGTTGCTGGTCCCGATCCCGCTGACGCTGATGTTCGTGAACCCGGTATCGGGCTGGCTATCCGACCGGATCGCGCCTTCGAAGCTGGGCGTGTCTGGCCTGTCGGTCGCGGTCGTCGGGCTGATCCTGCTGGCGTTAATGCCTGATGATTCCAGCGCAATGGACGTGACTTGGCGGCTGGTCATCTTTGCCATGGGCTTCGGATTTTTCATCGCGCCCAATTCGCGGCTAATCGTCGGCAGCGTACCGCATGACCGGACGGCGTCGATTGGCGGAACGATGCAGACCGTGCGCCTGTTCGGTCAGGCGTGTGCGGCCACGGCCGTCGGACTTTTGCTGGCGCTGGGGCTGGGCGAAGGCGCGGTTCCGGGCATCGTGGCGGCGGGAATGCTGGTTCTGGCGGCGATGGCTTCGATGGTGCGGTTCAACACCGTGCGGAAACAGCAGAGACAGGCTGAGACTGAGCTGTTGATTTAATCGGCTTTGGCGAAAGCCACTGCATCGGCGCTGCGTTCGCGGGTCGCCACGCTGACATTGTCGAGCAGCGCGGCCACGAACGCCCGTTCAGACGGTTTATCGTCAAACGCGATGCGAGGCAGGCAGAAGCTGCTCAGATCGACCTGCAACACCCATGCCGCTTTCGTTTCGACAACCTGCGAGATGGAGTTCCAACCCACGCGGTATTTCATTCGATCGTGCTCAATCTCCAACGCTTCGGGCGTGATGGCGTATCGGGTTTTCAATGTCACCGGCATTCCGCGCCGATGCATCCCGGCAAGGAAGCGGCGGCGATGTTCGTTATAGGCGAAGCCCTGACCTTGGACGTAACCGATCACCGCGGCGACTGCGGTGATCGTGGACATGAGCGGGACCGCCATGATGGCGATCGCGGGGTTGAGCATGAACAAGGCAGCGGTGACCGTCGGGGTGAGCACAATCACCAGCGCGATGCCCAGGATCGCGCAAAGCACGGGAAACGCGACCATGAACCACGTTCGTCCGACAACCGGCGCGATCGCGTGAGGCGCCGCTTCCAGCGCATCGTAAGGCGTCAGTTCGGCGGTAACCTCATGAACCGCCGTGGCGCCTTCGTTCACTTCACCCAGTCCAGTCCCAGCACTTCGTAGAACTCCCGATCTTCGGCCCAGTTTTCCTCCACCTTCACATGAAGGAACAGGTGGACTTTCTGACCCAGAAGTTCTGACAATTCGTTACGGGCCGCCTCGCCGATGGCCTTGATCCGCGAACCGCCCTTGCCCAGCACGATGGCTTTCTGGGTGTCGCGGCCGACGACGATCTGCTGCCGAACCTCGACGCTGCCGTCGGGACGTTCGACATAGGATTCGGGCCGGACCGCGCTGTCATAGGGAAGCTCGTCGCGAAGCTGGCGATAGAGCTGTTCGCGGGTGACTTCGGCGGCGAGCAGGCGTTCGGATGCGTCGGAAACTTGGTCTTCAGGATAGAGCCACGGCCCTTCTGGCATCATGCCGGCCAATTGCGCCTTCAATTCGGGTACGCCGTCGCCAGTCAGGGCAGAGATAAAAAAGATCTCGTCGAAGTTTCCCTTGGCGGCAAGGTCTTGTGCCAGCACCAGCAGCGCTTCCTTTTTCGCGGCGTCGACCTTGTTCAGCACCAGCAGCTTGCGTTCGGACCGGTGCGCAAGCCGTTCGAGCAGGGGTTCAAGTTCGTGCCGGCGCAATTTCACGCTGTCGACCACCAACATGATCGCGTCGGCCGCCTCTGCGCCTTCCCATGCGGCGGAGACCATCGCGCGGTCGAGGCGCCGTTTGGGCGCGAAAATGCCGGGCGTGTCGGCCAGCACCATCTGCGTGCGTTCGAGCAGCGCAATGCCCAGCAGCCGCGCGCGGGTCGTCTGCGCCTTGGGACTGGTGATCGCGACCTTCTGGCCGACCAGCGCATTGACCAGCGTCGATTTGCCGGCGTTGGGCGCACCGATGACAGCGACGACGCCGCAACGGGTTTCGGTATTATCCGTGTTCATCAAGAAACCTTTCAGCAGCGGCGGTTTCGGCCTGCTGCTTGGAATCGCCTTCGCCAAAGGCTTCGCCGACTCCGTTCACGCTGACCCGCACCGTAAAGCGCGAAGCATGATCGGGGCCGGAGCGTTCGACCAGTTCATATTCGGGAGGCTTGCGCCGATTGCCCGCCGCCCATTCCTGCAAGGCCGACTTGGGATGCTTGCGCTGTCCGGCGCGGCCTTCGACTTCGTCGGCGAACCATTTGCGCACCATGCCGCGCGCCGTCGAAAAATCGTGATCGAGCAGGCAGGCGCCGATCAGCGATTCGATAATGTCGCCAAGTATGTTGTCGCTGTCCAGGCCGCCGTCGGCGCGCGCCTGCTTACCCAGCCGCATGTGCCGCTGCAGTTCGATGTCCCGGGCGACCCGCGCGCAGCTTTCCCGGCTGACAAGCGCGTTGAGCCGCTGCGAAAGCTTGCCTTCCGCGCCGTCGTTGCGTTCGTAAAGCCATTCCGCGATCACCAGCCCGAGAACCCGGTCGCCCAGGAATTCGAGCCGTTGGTAATCGATCGTTTCGCCCATGCTGCCGTGAGTCAGAGCTTCTTGCCACAGCGTGGCATTGCGCGGCGCCGTACCGGCCTGTTCGGCCAGCCAGTCGAAGGTTTCGTCGTTCAACTTCATGACCGGCCTTAGAAAGTCCCGCCGATGCGGTTCCAGCGCGCGGCGGTGAACCATGTCCACGGCAGCAGCCATTTGGAGGATCCGTCGGTCGACCACATCATGATCTGTGCCTTGCCAACAAGGTTTTCCATCGGGACCATCCCAACCCCGCCGCCGATTTCGGCAGGAAAGCGGCTGTCTTCGGAATTGTCGCGATTGTCGCCCATCATGAACAGATGGCCTTCGGGCACGGTGAAGACGCGGGTTGTATCCTGCGGCACGGTGGTCAGGTCGAGCACTTCATAGCTCGTACCTTCGGGCAAGGTTTCGACGAAGCGAGGATAGCGGCAGGCAAGGCGGGCTTCGCCGTCGCGTTCTTCGAACTGAGCGCCGGCACAGGGCGAAATGCGACCGTCGGAAACCGCCGCGTCCAACATATTCTGCGTCACCGGCAAGACGAAGTCGTCGATCCGGCGTTTCGGCACCGCGTCGCCGTTGATGTAGAGTATGCCGTCGCGCATCTGGATCTGGTCGCCCGGCAGGCCGATCACGCGCTTGATATAATCCAGTTCCGCCGTCGGTGGCGCCTTGAACACCGCGATGTCGCCGCGATCGGGCGTGCTCGCCAAAATCCGCCCCGGGATCAGCGGCAGCGAAAACGGCAGCGAATAGCGGTTGTAGCCATAGGACCACTTTGCCGCGAGCAGGTAATCCCCGATCAACAGCCGCGGCAGCATCGATTCCGAAGGTATCGAAAAGGGTGAAAAGACGAAGCTGCGGAAGATGAACACCACCACCGCCAGCTTGACGAGGAAGACGGGAAAACTGTCTTCCTTTTTCGCCTTGCTCACGGTTCCGGCGCCATTTGCGGCACCGTCCGTCACGGCGGTCGATTCCGCGTTATTCCTGCCGAATTTGAACGTCATTCGAAGGCTTTCATCCGTGCCTACTGGTATCGCCGGGCGGCATAGGGCAGTAAGCCGATGTTGCAAAGCAAAACGAAGGAACGACTGCGCTCATGACGGATGCCGCCGCATGCTGGAACCGGTTGGAAGAGTTGCCGATGAAGACGCTGAAGGCACTTTTCGCGGCCGACGCGAACCGGGTCGACCGGTTCACCGATAGTCTGGCACTACCGGGCGGCAACGTCCTGTTCGACTGGTCGAAGACGCATTTGTCGTCCGATCTGATCACGGCGTTCGAGGCATTGGCGCAAGCCGCAGGGTTCGCTGGCGCACGCGAAGTCATGCTGACCGGCGGGATCGCCAATCCCACCGAAGGGCGTGCCGCCGAACATACCGCGCAACGCGGCATGGGCGCGGACGAAAGCGTGGCGTTGGCTGACGCCTTTCACATGCGCATGCGCGGATTGGTCGAAGCGATCCACGAAGGGCTGCTGGGCCCGGTCAAGCACCTGATCCATATCGGCATCGGCGGATCGGCACTTGGCCCCGCGCTGGCCGTTGACGCACTGGCGCGGCCCACGGCGGAATTTCGCGCGCCGGTCGACGTGCATGTCGTGTCTAACATCGACGGCAACGCGCTGGAGGCCGCTTTCGAGGTGTGCGATCCGGCCACCACGATGATCGCCGTTGCTTCCAAGACGTTCACCACGATCGAGACGATGACCAACGCCGCCAGCGCGATCCAATGGCTGGAGGAAGCGGGCGTATCGGATGCCTATGGTCGCGTCGTCGCGCTGACCGCCAGCCCGGACAAGGCGGTCGAATGGGGCGTCGACGAAACGCGCGTGCTGCCGTTCAGCGAAAGCGTCGGCGGGCGCTATTCGCTCTGGTCCTCGATCGGGTTTCCGGTCGCGATGGCGCTGGGCTGGGACGGGTTTGCTCAATTCCTTGAGGGAGCAGCCGCGGTCGACCGCCATTTTGCCGACACCGAAGGGTTTGCGAACCTCCCGCTGCGCGCGGCTTTTGCCGATCTGATGTACGTGCAGTTGCGCGGCTGCCAGACCCGCGCGGGTTTTGCCTATGACGAGCGGCTGGCGCTGTTTCCCGATTACCTGCAACAGCTGGAGATGGAATCGAACGGCAAGTCGGTGACCGCCGACGGCAAGCCGCTGGGCCGCAATTCCGCACCGATCACCTGGGGGGGTGTCGGCACCGATGCGCAGCACGCGGTGTTCCAGTTGCTGCATCAGGGCACGATTGAGGTGCCGGTCGATTTCATCGCGGTGAAACAACCCGGCCACGACCTCGATCCCGCGCATCATGCCATCCTGCTCACCAACTGTTTCGCACAAGGTGCGGCACTGATGGCGGGGGCGGAAAGCGTCGATGGCGCGCGCGCCTATCCCGGCAATCGCCCTTCGGCGACGATCCTGTGCGATGCGCTGACCCCGGCGACCTTGGGCGCTTTGATCGCGTTTCACGAACACCGCACTTTTGCCAACGCCGTTCTGTTGGGCATCAACCCCTTCGATCAGTTTGGGGTCGAACTGGGGAAGAAAATCGCCAACGAAATCGCGGCGGGCGAGGGGGAAGGCTTCGATCCCAGCACCGAGGCACTGCTGGCGGCGGCCGGCCTGAAGCGCTGAACCGACGATAAGGTTTCTCAAGCGGGCGCATCTTACCCACCGGCGATTGGCACTTTTCGCACAGGTCCCTATGTGGGGCGCCAACGACGGGAGCTTCGCATGGCAGATTTTGACTACGATCTTTTCGTGATTGGCGCAGGATCGGGGGGTGTTCGCGCCGCCCGGGTGGCTGCCGCACACGGCGCGAAAGTGGCCGTCGCCGAAGAGCATCGGATCGGTGGCACCTGCGTCATCCGTGGCTGCGTGCCCAAGAAGCTGCTCGTATATGGCAGCCATTTTGCCGAAGATCTTGAAGATGCCGAAAATTACGGCTGGTCGTTCGAAAATGCCACGTTCGACTGGAACCGCCTGCGCGATCATGTCCTGCACGACGTCGACCGGCTGAACGGGCTTTATGAAAAAACGCTGGAAAGCCATGGCGTCGAACGGATCATGGAGCGGGCCGTTGTCGAAGGGCCGCACAGGGTCAAGCTCGCATCCGGGCGCGAGATCACTGCCAAGTATATACTCGTCGCGGTGGGCGGCTGGCCCTTCGTTCCGCAGTTCGAGGGATCGGAGCACTGCATCACCTCGAACGAGGTTTTTCATCTCGACAAACTGCCCAAGCGGCTGGTGATCGCGGGGGCGGGTTATATCGCGCTGGAATTTGCCGGCATCTTCAACGCGCTCGGCTGCCATGTGACGGTCGTGAACCGTTCCGCCGTGATCCTGCGCGGCTACGACGAATCGCTACGCGACCGCCTGCTGCAGATCACGATGAGCCGGGGGATCGAGTACAAGTTCAACTGCCCGTTCAACAAGATCGAGAAGCGCGAAGACGGCGCGCTGGACGTGCATCTCGAAGGACAGGACCCGCTGATCGCCGATCAGGTGCTGGTCGCCACCGGGCGCAAGCCCAACACCGACGGGCTGGGGTTGGCAAGCGCGGGCATCGAACTGGGCGAAAAGGGCGAGATCGCCGTCGACGAGCACGGCATGACAAGCTGCGACAGCATCTATGCCGTGGGCGACGTGACTGATCGCATCCAGCTGACACCCGTCGCCATCCGCGAAGGGCAGGCGTTTGCCGACACCGTGTTCGGCGGCAAGCCGACGACGGTCGACTACAACTGCGTGCCCAGCGCCGTATTCTCGCAGCCGCCACTGGCCGGGGTCGGACTGACCGAAGGCGAGGCGCGCAATACTTACGGCAACATCCGGGTCTATTCCTCGGACTTCCGCCCGATGAAGAATGTCTTTGCCAAGCGGCAGGAGCGCGGGCTGTACAAACTCATCTGCGAAGAACCGACCGGCAAGGTACTCGGCCTCCACATGATCGGGCCGGACGCGCCGGAAATCCTGCAAGCCGCCGCCATCGCGGTCAAGGCAGGGCTGACCAAAGCCGACTTCGACGCCACCGTCGCGCTGCATCCGTCGATGGCCGAGGAACTGGTGTTGATGCGCTGAACGAAGGCGCAAGCCCGCCCGCATCCTACGGTGTGGGCGGCTTGCGCTTGATACCGTCCCGCCGGAGCTGTCGCCATCGGGTGGTCCGTCATGGCCAAATGCTATTGCGGGAAAAGATTGTTAACCCCGAATGCGCTAGCGCGGCGCTCGGCCCGTGATCTACAAGCGCACTTTTCGCGAGCCTTGGGGGGATCGATGGCCGCACCTGACCTGTCACTGCTGACCAAGCGTCGTTTCGGACCGATTTTCGCGGTCCAGTTCCTGGGCGCTTTCAACGACAACCTGCTGAAATTCGCGCTGCTGTTCCTGGCCAGCTTCACTGTCTTCTCGGCCGAACCGGGCAAGGCGGAGATGCTGGCGACGATCTCGACCGGCCTGTTCATCCTGCCCTATTTCCTGTTTTCCGCGCTGGCGGGACAAGTGGCGGACACGATCGACAAGGCGAAGCTGGTTCGCTGGGTCAAGAGCGCCGAAATCGTGATCATGGCGGTTGGACTGGCCGGGTTCTGGCTTCAATCGATTCCGATTCTGTTGGCTGCCCTGTTCGGCATGGGGGTGCATTCCGCATTCTTCGGCCCGGTCAAATATTCGATCTTGCCGCAGCACCTGAGGCGCGAAGAAGTCATGGGCGGTACCGGCCTGATCGAGGCGGGGACTTTCATCGCCATATTGGGCGGGCAGCTGCTGGCCGGCCTGATCTCGCCGTGGGAAAGCGGGCTGATAGCCACTGGTCTCGCGGTTATCGGGCTGTTGGCTGCCTTTGCGGTCCCATCGGCGCCGCCGCTGCGTGCAGGGCACCGCATCGAACGCAATTTGTGGCGCGGAACCATGGAGATCCTGTCGATCGCGCGGGGCGGCCGCGGGATCTGGCTCGCGATTTTGGGCATCAGCTGGTTCTTCGCTTGCGGGGCGGTGATCGTTTCGGAATTCGCTCCACTGGTCAGCGGCACGCTGAACGCCCGACAGGAAGTGGTGACGCTGTTCCTCATCATCTTTTCGCTATTCGTCGCAATCGGATCGCTACTGGTAAATCGTCTTTTGGGCGGAAAGGTTTCAGCCAAGTTCGTGCCGATTTCGGCGCTGGGCCTTGGCCTGGGGCTTATCGACCTGTTTTTTTCCACCCGTGCTTATGGCCCGGCCACGCCCGGCGCGAATGTCGCTCAGTTCCTAGCTGCCCCCGGATCATGGCGGATCCTGGCCGATCTGGCGGTCATCGCGTTGTCGGGCGGGATGTTCATCGTGCCGCTTTATGCGATCCTGCAAATCCATTCCGATCCGGAAGAGAGATCGCGGGTGATTGCCGCGAACAATATCGTCAACGCCGGCGTCACGGTGCTGCTGGTGGCGATCATGACCGGGCTATTGGCGGCGGGGATGGACGTGCCCGCGCTCCTCGGCGTGCTGGGCGTCATGACGCTGATCGTTGCGACGGTGTCGATCTGGCTATTGCCCGAATACCTGTTCAAGCAGGTGATCGCCTTTGTCCTGCGCGCGCTTTACCGGGTAGAGGTTACGGGGATCGAGAACATGCCCGCTCCCGGCGAACGGGCAGTCGTCGTGGTGAACCATCTCTCGTTTCTGGACGGCGTGCTGTTGGGCGCGTTTCTGCCGGGCAAGCCGACGTTCGCGGTCCACACCGCCATTGCGCGCAACCTGTGGCTCAAACCGTTCTTCAAGCTGTTCGAGATTTTCCCCGTCGATCCGACCAATCCCATGTCGGCGAAGGCGATGGTCAAGGCCGTTCGCGAAGGGCGCACGCTGGTGATATTCCCCGAAGGGCGCATCACCGTCACCGGCGCCTTGATGAAGGTGTTCGACGGCCCCGGCATGGTGGCGGACAAAGCCGATGCGCCCATCGTGCCCATCCGGCTGGACGGCCCGCAATACAGCGTGTTCAGCCGCCTGAAGGGCAAGGTTCGCCAGCGCTGGTTTCCCAAGATCACCATCGACATCCTTCCCCAGCGCCGCTTTGCGATAGAGGGTGGGATGAGCGCGCGCGAACGCCGGGCCATCGCCGGGCGGCGGTTATACGATGAAATGAGCGGGATGATCTTCGACACCACGGACGTGTCGAAAACCCTGTTCACCTCCTTGTACGAAGCGCGCGATTTGCACGGGGCCAAGGCGCCCGTGGTGGAGGACGTGACCCGCAACGCACTGTCTTATGACAAGCTGGTCATCGGCTCCGCCCTCTTGGGCAAGCGGCTGGCACAAGGGACCGAGGTTGGCGAGGCGGTCGGTGTGCTGATGCCAAACGTCAACGGCGTCGCGGTCGCGTTCTTTGGGTTGCAGAACATGGGTCGCGTGCCCGCCATGCTGAACTTCACGGTGGGAGAGGCGAACCTGAAATCGGCGTGCCACACCGCGCGCATCCGCACCATCGTCACCGCCCGCGCCTTTGTCGAGCAGGCCAAGCTCAGCGGCGCCATCGCCGCCTTGGAAGGCGACGGGATCGGTGTCCGCTATCTCGAGGATGTCGCTGCCGGGATCGGCACGTTCGAAAAACTGTGGTCCATGTTCAGCATCGGCCGGATCGAGAGACGGCATCGCAAAATGCGCATTTCGCCCGATGCGCCCGCCGTCATCTTGTTTACCAGCGGATCCGAAGGGGTGCCCAAAGGCGTCGTCCTGTCGCATCGCAACTTGCTTGCCAACTGCGCTCAGCTGGCGTCCCGGATCGACTTCAATTCGAGCGATGTCGTGCTGAACGCGCTGCCCGTGTTCCACAGTTTCGGGCTGACCGGCGGCACGTTGCTGCCCGTATTGAACGGGATCAAGACCGTGCTCTATCCCAGCCCGCTGCATTATCGCATCGTGCCGGCGCTGGCCTATGATGCCAACGCGACGATCATGTTCGGGACCGACACGTTCCTTTCGGGCTATGCGCGCATGGCGCACGGGTACGATTTCTATTCGCTGCGCTACATTTTTGCCGGGGCCGAAAAGGTGCGCGACGAAACGCGCAGGACTTATGGCGACAAGTTCGGGCTGCGGATTCTGGAAGGCTACGGCGCGACGGAGGCGGCGCCGGTCATCGCGGTCAATACGCCAATGCATTACAAGGCGGGGACCGTCGGCCGTTTGCTGCCGGGGATCGAGCAGCGGCTTGATACCGTGCCAGGCATCGATCTTGGCGCGGAAAAGGGCGGCAGGCTCTTTATCCGCGGGCCCAATGTCATGGCGGGCTATTACCTCGCCGACGATCCGGGCGTGTTGCATCCGCCCGAGGGCGGCTGGCACGACACCGGCGACATAGTCACCATCGACGACGAAGGGTTCGTCACCATTCGCGGCCGGGTCAAGCGCTTTGCCAAGATCGGCGGGGAAATGGTCTCGCTCCCGGCCGTAGAAGGCTATGCAGCGCAAGTCTGGCCGGATGCGGCCAGCGCAGTCGTGACGCGGCCCGATGCGAAAAAGGGCGAACAGTTGGTGCTGTTCACCACGGCGCCCGATGCCGAAGTACGCGCGCTTCAGAAATGGGCGAAGGCGAACGGAGTCGCCGAACTGATGATCCCGCGCGAAATCCGTATCGTCGAAGCGCTGCCGGTTCTGGGCACGGGCAAGATCGACTACGTCACGCTGAACGCGATGGCGCAGGAAACGGCCTGAATGGCGAGGTTCGCGAAACCCTAACGTGAAAGAGGCCGCCCGGACGAACCGGACGGCCTCTCCTCATTATCTGTTTCGCGTTATATCGCGCTTGGCGGCATTAGCCGCGGATCAGGCGTTCCCAGAACGTGGGCGCATCCATCGGCTGAAGCGCGCCGAACTTGGCATAGCGCTGCGACGCGTCCGAAAACGGGCGGGGCAGAGTCCAACGGTCAGGCGAACTGCTGCGATAGCTGGGAGTGAACATAGTAGCACCTCATGAATTCGTTACTTGTTCGTTAAAATTCCTAAACGCAGAAAAGGTTTCCGGTGTCGAACCGATTAACCAAGGTAAACCGTTTTGCAACGTCGACGAATCGACGCAAACCCGGGGTTGACCGGGGCGAAAAGTAGTTAATCGGTAATTGAAAAAAATTTATCGGAAGGCCCCCGAGTCGCGGTCGAGGTCATGGAAAAGCCCATCAAACAGCGTGGCGATACGCGCCGAGGTGCGGTGAATTTGGCGCGCCCTAGAGGATTCGAACCTCTGGCCTCAGGATTAGAAGTCCCGTGCTCTATCCAGCTGAGCTAAGGGCGCGTCGTGCCCGGCAATAGCGATCTTTTCCAATGGCGCAAATCACGATAGGCACCTGTTGGTGGACAGCACCGAACCCAACGCAGCCATGGTCGAACCAGCCCGCGTCGAAGGCCGTGCCGCAGGACATCGCCTGTTTCGCTATTTCGATTTCGTCATGGCGGCATTCGTCACTGTGCTGTTGCTATCGAATATCATTGGTGCATCGAAACGTTCGGTGGTCGAACTGCCGCTGCTGGGCGAGTGGTATTTCGGCGCAGGTGTGCTGTTTTTTCCGATATCCTATGTCATCGGCGACGTGCTGACCGAAGTTTACGGTTACGCCCATGCTCGCCGCTGCATCTGGGCGGGATTCGGCGCGCTGATCTTCATGGTCGTCATGGCCGAAGTGGTGGTCGCACTGCCGCCGGCGGACGGCTGGCCGTTCCAGTCGGATTACGAAAACGTGTTCGGTCAGGCCTGGCGCATAGCGGGGGCGTCGATTATTGCGTTCTGGGCGGGTGAATTCGTCAATTCCTATGTCCTTGCCCGGATGAAGATCTGGACGAAGGGTAAGGCGTTGTGGAGCCGGACCATCGGATCGACCGTGGTGGGTCAAGGTGTCGACAGCGCGATATTTTACCCGCTCGCCTTTTACGGCGCCGTCGGCTGGACGGGAGAGCAGGTCATGTGGGTCGCGCTGACTCAATGGTTGCTGAAAGTAAGCTGGGAAGCGCTGCTGACGCCAGCGACCTATGTCGTCGTCGGCTGGCTGAAACGGCGCGAGGGGGTCGATGTCTACGATACCGACACCGATTTCTCCCCCTTCGCAAAGTCTGCCTGAGCGCCCCCGTCAGGCATGATCAATCGGCGATGATGCCGATCAGGATATAAACGAGCAGAAGCGAGCCGAACCCGGCCAGCGTGGCGACGACCCACAGGATGCGGACCAGCGTCACGTCCATGTTGAAATGTTCGGCAATCCCGGCGCAAACGCCCATGAGCTTGCCGCGCTGCTTGTCGAGGTGGAACCTGGCGACCTGGTTCACGCGAACATCTCCTGCTGAGCGACCGGCGGTGCGGCGAATTCGACCGGCTCTACCGTCACGGCAATGGCGGCGAGCGAGAAGGCGAGGGCGGCGAGACCGGCTGTGGCCTGCGATACGAACTGCGAAATCTTTTCCATGATATTTTCCCCATTGTCTGAACTGTGAGGCGGCCAGTGCCGCCCATGCCAGATGAATTGCAGGGACCATGCCAAACTGAACTTCTGATGAATTTCAATGATGTAGATTATTCAGGTTGCCTGCGTCGAGATGGTTGATCCCAAGATTTGGGAAAATACGCCATTTTCCAGCAAAGGTCTTTTTCCTTTGCGTGGCAGTCGTGCGATCCTAAGCGGGAGGAGTGCTCGACCGCATCCGACTTGCCGATTTTCGCAATCACGCCGCTACGCGCCTCGAAGGGGCGGGGCGGTTCAACCTGTTGATCGGGGCCAATGGCGCGGGCAAGACCAATGTGCTCGAAGCATTGTCGCTGCTGGCGCCGGGCCGTGGTCTGCGGCGCGCCCAACTCACGGATATCGCACGCGAAGGGGCGCACGGCGGTTTCGCGGTCGGGGCCGACCTTGTCAGCGGCGTGACGCCAGTGCGCATTGGCACCGCCCTTCGCGCAGAGAGTCCGGGTCGGCGCATCGTGCAGGCCAGCGGCGCACCGCTTCCGGCGGCGCGGTTGGCCGAATGGTTGAGCGTTGGTTGGCTGACGCCCGCGATGGATCGGTTGTTCGCCGACAGCGCGGGCGCCCGGCGGCGTTTTCTCGACCGGATGGTGCTCGCGCTCGATCCCGGACATGCGACGCAATCGTCCCGCTATGAAAAGGCATTGCGGGAACGGAACAAGTTGATGGGTGCCGATGCGCGGCCCGATCCGCAATGGCTGGACGCGCTGGAACGCGAAATGGCCGATGCTGGCGCCGCTGTCGCCGCGGCGAGAGCGCGGACGGTCGAGCGACTGGGCGCTGAACTCGCCGGTGTGCCGGACGCGCCCTTTGCCCGGCCGCAGCTTGCCATCGTCCCTGCCGCGCCCGCCGATCCAGGAGAGTTGGCCGACCTGTGGCTTAGGGGGCGGGGCGCGGATCGCGGCGCGGGGCGCACGCTTGCCGGGCCGCATCGCGACGATCTTGCCGTAGTAATGGCGGGTACGGGCAGGGCGGCGGCCGAATGTTCGACCGGCGAACAGAAGGCGATGTTGATCGCGATCACTCTGGCCCACGCCGGGATGTCAGCCGGATCGCGTCCGCTGGTGCTGTTGCTGGACGAAGTGGCCGCCCATCTCGATTCGGTTCGCCGCGCCGCGCTTTACGAACGGCTGGCGGCGACAGGGGCGCAAGTGTGGATGACGGGGACCGAGGCCGAACCCTTTGCGACCCTGCCCGAAAGGCCCGCTGCGTGGCGGGTCGTGGACGGCGCGGCGGAACGGATCGAATAGGGCCGTTACCGCAAGTCTAGTCGATGGCTTCCGCAATGTCGTCGACCGAATGTTCGACCATGGCTGTCACGCCCTCTGCGGTCGGGTGGATCTGATCGTTTTGCACCAGCGACCGGTTGAAGATCAGCGGTTCGATGAAGAACGGCACGATCTCGGCATCGTACTTTTCGGCAAGGTCGGGGAAGATCGCGTCGAATTCGCTGACATATTCGCGGCCAAGGTTGGGCGCGGCGCGCATTCCCATGACGATCACGGCGATGTCGCGTCTGTCGAATTCCGCCAGAATGGCATCGAGGTTCGCCTTTGCCTGAGCCGGGGGCAGCCCGCGCAGCATGTCGTTGCCGCCGAATTCCACCAGCGCGACATCGGGTTTCACGGTCATGGAATCGAGCACGAAGTTCAGCCGCTGTCGTCCCGCGCGCGTCGTGTCGCCCGATACGGCGGCGTTCTGGACGCGCGCGTTTATGCCCCGATCGCGCAGTGCGGTTTCCAACTGAGCCGGGAAAGCCTGCGCGCGTTGCAGGTTATAACCTGCCATCAGGCTGTCGCCGAAGGCCAGTACCAGCACCGGCTTGCCGACAGGCCCGGCGGCAGCGTCGCGATCCGTGCCCGTCGTCTCGCCATCGGCCTGTCCACATGCCGCCAGCAACAGTGCGGCTGTGAAAATCAGAGTTCGTTGCAAAACAGTCTTGTGCAAAATCAATTTCCTTGCAGCTTGCCGCTTCCATGCCAATCTTACGCTGCGCATGCAAAGTCATAACCCAACGGCCGATCACGCGATCGTCGCCGAAAGTCTCGCGCTTCAGCTTGGTAACACCAGCGCGCCTGTCTCGATCCTGAAGGGCATCGACCTTGTCGTGCCCAAGGGGCAGACCGTTGCGCTGCTTGGGCCATCGGGTTCTGGCAAAAGCTCGCTCATGGCGCTGTTGTCGGGGCTCGAAAGGGCGAGCGGCGGCAGACTTCACGTGGCGGGGGAAGATTTTTCCGAGCTGTCAGAAGATGGCCTGGCACGCGCACGGCGCGGTCGGATCGGGATCGTGTTGCAGGCGTTCCATCTATTGCCCACGATGACCGCGCTGGAAAACGTCGCAACGCCGCTGGAACTGGCCGGAATGGATAGCCCGTTCGACCGCGCGAGCAGCGAACTGCGCGCAGTGGGGCTGGACCACCGGCTTGATCATTATCCGTCGCAGCTTTCGGGCGGAGAGCAACAGCGCGTGGCCATTGCCCGCGCGCTCGCACCCGATCCGGCGATCCTGTTCGCCGACGAACCGACCGGCAATCTCGACAGCGAAACCGGCGCGCAAGTGGTCGAACTGCTGTTCGACCGCCGTGCCACGATCGGCGCGACGCTGTTCCTTATCACCCACGACCCGGCACTGGCCGACAGGTGCGAACGGGTGCTGGAAATGGCGGACGGGCGGATCGTGTCGGATCGCCTGTCGCGATGACGGACCGGTGGCAGCGTTGGGCCGTTACGCTGCGGCTGGCCCAACGCGATTTTTCCTGGCGATTCAGGGGCCTGCGCCTGCTGGTCATCTGCCTGTTTCTGGGCGCGGGCGCGATGGCCGCGATCGGCACGCTGGAAAGCGCGATCCGCGACCAACTGGCCGACAGGGGTCAGGAAATTCTGGGTGGCGATGTCGAATTCGCCGTTTATGCCCGCACCGCGAACGATGACGAACTGGCGGCGATGCGTGCGTTGGGCCGAATGTCGAGCGGGATGCGATTGCAGGCGATGGCCTCTGCGGCGAACGGCTCTGTTTCCCCGGTCCAGTTGAAATCGGTGGACGCGCAATGGCCTTTGTATGGCGCGATGACGCTGGCCGACGGGCGTCAGGTCGGCGCGCCGCCAAAAGGGCAGGCATGGGTCGACAAGGGCGTGCTCGACCGGCTCGACGTGACCGTCGGGGATACGATCAGGCTGGGCGAGGCGCCGGTGCGGATCGCTGGCGTCATCGGGGCGGAGCCGGACCGGCTTTCCGAAGGTGTCGCGCTGGGCGCGCCGGTGCTGGTATCGCAGCAAACGCTGGATGCATCGGGGTTGGTGCAGGTCGGTTCGATGACCCGCGCGAAATATCGTGTTGCGTTGAACCCCGGTAGCGATCCCGATTACTCGATCGAAAATTTCGAAGCCAGCTTCCCGGCAGGCGGCTGGTCGATCCTGACGCGTGACCGTGCATCGCCGGGCGCGGATCGGTTGATGGCCAACATGGGCCAGTTCCTCGGCCTCGTCGGGTTGGCCGCGCTGGTCATTGCCGGCATCGGCATCGCGGGCGCCGTATCTTCTTGGCTGGAAAGCCGGCGGGGCACTATCGCGACGTTCAAGGTGCTGGGCGCAACCAGCGAAGACGTTTTGCGCATCCACTTGCTTCAGGTAATCGCCGCCGCGCTGGTCGGGATCGGCGCGGGGCTGTTGGCGGGCGTGCTGGCGGTGCCGGGGCTGGCGCTGTTGCTCAAGGGGTTTCTGCCGATCGAGGCGGGGTTCGTGATCGATCCATTGGCGCTATTACGGGCGGGTGTTTTCGGCCTGTTGGTCGCGCTGGTATTCGCCGCGCCGCCCTTGCTGGCTTCGCGGTCGGTGACGGCCATGGCCCTGCTCCGCGCGCGGGTCGCACCGCCCGCCGGTCTTTGGCGCAAGGCTGCGCTGCCTGTGGGGGCGGGGCTGGCGGCCATCGTCGCGCTGGCATTGCTGACTGCGAACCAAGTCTTGCTGACAGCAGGCTTTCTGGGTTCGGCGGCGGTCGTGCTGGGGCTCTTGGCGCTGATCGGCATCGCCGTGCGCAAGGTTGCGGGCAGGCTTCCGCGCGGGCGGGGTGGGCTGGCGCTGCGCATGGGTGTCGCCGCGCTCGACCGGCCCGGCGCGCCGACCGTGGCGCTCGTCACCGCACTGGGGTTCGGGCTGGCCGCCTTTGCCGCCATCGCGGCGATCCAGACCAGCCTTGACGCTTACATCGACGGCACGGTCCCGGAAAAAGCGCCCGACTATTTCGTGCTCGACCTGCCGCGCGACCGCGAAGCGCCCTTCCGTGCCGAAATCGCAACGCGTGCGCCGGGGGCGCAAGTGCGCACGGTTCCGGCCATGCGCGGCGCGATCCTCGCCTATGGCCCGGCCGAAGCGATGACATGGGTCAGCGATCTTGACGATATTCCCGAAGGCGCCTGGGCCCTGAACGGAGAGCGCGGGCTGACCTACGCCAGCGAATTGCCGCCGGGCAACGTGGTGGCGCAGGGCAAGTGGTGGCCTGCCGATTATACCGGCCCGCCGCTCGTTTCGGTGGACGAGGATCTGGCAAAGGCGCTCGACCTCGCCATCGGCGACAAGTTGGCGATCAGCCTGCTCGGCGTGGAGCGGGAGGCGACGATCGCCTCGTTCCGCCGCATCGAATGGGACGACATGGGTTTCAACTATGTCCTCGTCTTTTCGCCGGGAGCCATCGACGATGCGCCTCACGGGCTTTCCGCCTCCATCGCCTTGCCCGACGACACGGACGGCGGACCGATGTTGCGCGCGTTGGTAAGGGGTTTTCCGACAAGTTCGGTGATCGAGATCGGCGGCGTGCTGACGCAGGCGCGCGAAATCCTGTCCAGCCTGTCGGTCGCGATCCTTGCCGCCGCCAGCGTCGCCGTACTGGCGGGACTAGCCGTGTTGTTGGGCGCGGTGGCTGCGGCGCGGGCGCGGGAAACCTACGACACGGTTATCCTGCGGGTGCTGGGCGCAAGCCGTGGGCAACTGCTCGGCGCGCTGGTGCTTCGTTACGTGCTGCTGGCGATCGTTCTGGGCATTGTCGGGCTTGCCATCGGCCTGGGGACGGGCTGGTATGTCATCGACCGCATGTTCGAATTTCCGTTCCGCCCCGACTGGCCGGTCGTGCTGGCCGTGCTGGGCGGGGGAGCGGCGCTGATCGTGCTGGCTGCGACGGCAGCCTCGCTACCTGTTCTGTCGGCACGGCCTGCGCGGGCATTGCGCGACCTGTGACATGAAAAAGGGGGCCGCGTCGGTGACGCGACCCCCAACTTTCAATAGTTCCTGATGCGTAGGCTCAGAACTTGTAGCGGGCCGTCACGCCATAAGTACGCGGCTGGCTGGGATAGCCCGAAATGCTGAGCGGCTGGATCGGCGTGTCGAAGATCGACAGCAGATAGCGGTCGTTCAGCAGGTTGCGGCCCCAGACCGAAACCTGGAAACCGTTGTTCATGATATAGGCAAGCGAGGCGTTCACGTCGTTGACTTCGCGCGTGAACTGTTGCGCGGCCGCGATGGCGGCGTCCTGTCCGAATTCGATAAAGCCCGGCAAGCCTTCAACCGGCGCGACATCGCTTTCGTAGTGATAATCGCCCCGCGCGATCAATGCGTTGCCGTTGGCGAATTCATGCGTGTACTGCGCCGACCACGTTGCGGAAATCGGCGGGACGCCCGCGACATCGTATCCCGAAATGTCACCCACGCCCGACAGCGGGAAATCCTTGTACTTGCTGTCGAGGTAAGTGACTGCCAGCCGCAACTGCAATGGTTCGACCGGGCGAACCATCCCTTCGAATTCGAAGCCGGTTGCCTGCTGCTTGCCCGCGTTGGCGAGGTAGAAGCCCGTGCCGGTGAAGATGTTCGACTGGAAGCCGGTGATGGTCTGGCGGAACAGGGCAAAGGCGAAGCTTGCCACGTCGAAATCGCCCTTCAGGCCGAATTCCATCAGCTTCGAATCTTCGGCCCCGGCATAACGGCTGCCGTATTGCTGGTTCACGACCCCGATGCCGGCCGTTTCGATCGCGGTCCGGTCGGCCGGAAAGGGAAGGCTGTCGCGCGACAGGTTGACCGACGGCGCCTTGTACCCGGTGGCATACGTCACATAAGTATTGAGGCTGTCGGTGAGGTCATAGGCCGCGCGCAGCGTGAACGAGATATCATCGTCGTTGGTCTTCCCGCTTTCCACCGAATTCGGCACGTTCAGGAAAGGCGGCAGGTACTGCAACTGCGCCAGATTGCCGATGGGCGCTGCGGCCGCGGCGGCACCTGCGGCGATCGCCTGATACGTTGCGAAATCCATCGCGGCAAAGGCGGCAATCTGCTCGGCGCTGGCGAAACCGCCCGGAACGTCCAGGATGCCGCCGATCGTCTGCGAAATTCCGGCCCGCGTCGCGCCGTCGACAAACGCGTTGAGATCGAGTGAGGAAAAGACGTCGGTGGAGGTGACGTCGGTGGTAAAGGTTTTCTTGTCCTTCGTGTAGTTGATGCCGGCCGTCAGCGTCAGGCGGTCGGTAACCTCGAAATCGAGCTGTCCGAACAGGCTGATCGACTTGTTGTCTAGGGTGTAGGCTTCGGTCAGGCCGCGATCGCCGATGAAGAACTGATTATCGAACGCACCCGGTGCTCCCGCCAGGCGCCCGAACAGGTTTTCCAGCCCCGGCACCGTCAGGGTCCCGTTGCTGAGACCGAAGATACCGAAGTTGGCGAACGAACGCAGGTCGTCGCCATAATAAAGCTCGTTCGCCTGATCGATGTTCTCGTCGAAGTAGAAAGCGCCCAACAGCATGTCGAGCGCGCCGAACGTGGCGCTGGCCCGGAATTCCTGTGTGAAGGTGCGGATCGACAGGTCCTGGAAATTCCGGCTGATCAAGTCCGCGCTGGTGAAATCGGAATCCTGGTCGGTAATGGAATCGACCCCGCGATAGGCAGTGATCGACGTCAGCTGAAACGGACCGAAGCCGAAATCGACCTGACCCGAAAGACCCCAGTTCTTGATATCGTTGGTGCTGGCGAAGTTCGAATAGATGACGTCGGCATAAGGATCGTTGGGGTCCGAATTGCCGGCGCCCAGCCCGAACGGGGCAGGCGCGGTAATCGCGGCGCCAAGCGGGCCTTCCTGCAACAGGACGTTGGCGCAGCAATTTTCGTCCGTCTTTTCGTAATCGCCGATCAGGCGAACCTTGAACAGGCCGTTGGGTTCGAACAGCAATTGGCCACGCGTGAACCAGCGGTCGCGCTCGTTGGTCTTGCCCCCGGTGCCGAGGTCGGTGAAATAGCCGTCACGCTTGTTGATGCCGCCGCCGATAGATGCGGCGATCTTGTCGGTGAGCGGGCCATAGACGCTGGCCTTGGCGACCATGGCGTCGAAATTGCCATAGCTGACTTCCGCCTCTCCGCCAAAAGTGAAGCGCGGTTCTGCCGTGACGACCGAAATGACGCCCGCGCTGGCGTTCTTGCCGAACAGCGTGGATTGCGGCCCCTTCAGCACTTCGATGCGCTGAAGGTCGGGCAGGTCGTTTATGCGGGCGGCCGAACGCGAACGATAGACCCCGTCGACAAAGACGCCGACCGATGGTTCGATCCCGGCGTTGTTGGCGCCGTTGCCGAAACCGCGAATGCTGAAGTTGGTATTCGCGCTCGACTGCAGCTGCGTGACCTTCAGCGACGGGGCGATGCTGGCCAGGTCCTTGAGATCGCGAATCTCGGCACGCTCAAGCTGTTCTTCGGTCGCTACCGTTACGGCAACGGGCGTATCCTGCAACGTTCTGGCGCGTTTGGTCGCCGTGACGATGATCGCATTGGAATCATTGACTTCGTTGCGTGAATCTTCGCTCGCGGGTGCGGCATATTCGGTGGTCGAAGAGCTTTCGCTCTCGTCGTCATTTTGTGCCATCGCGGGGGTCGCGACAGTGACGATGGCAGCGGTTCCGGCACACAAAGCGAGTCTGAAGGCAACACGGCCGCTACGAATCGGTTTCATCGGTAATCTTTCCTCTTCGTTTTAAACGGCGCAATTTGTTGTGTTTTTCAGGTCATTGCGCCATGTTTATGGCCATAATCCTAAGGTTTAGCGGAACCGGCGGCAATCAATGAAATCAACGGCCTGTTGAAGACAGGCAACAATGTTGCGCCGCTGCAACGCTTAACCTCTTGCTGCGTCGCACCAATTGAGGTACCGCGCGGCGCGCCTCGCAGGTGACAATGGCCCGCGCGTGCTTCATCCGATTCCAGACACGATTTTAAGGCCTTTCCGACAATGTCCGCCGACCTGCGTAACATCGCCATCATAGCCCACGTCGACCACGGCAAGACCACTCTGGTCGATCAGCTGTTCCGACAGTCCGGCACCTTCCGCGACAACCAGCGGGTTGAAGAGCGGGCCATGGATTCCAACGATCTCGAAAAGGAACGCGGGATCACCATCCTCGCGAAGCCGACTTCGATCGAATGGGGCGGCCTGCGCATCAACATCGTCGATACGCCCGGCCACGCCGACTTCGGCGCAGAGGTCGAACGCATCCTGTCGATGGTCGACGGCGTGGTCCTGCTGGTCGACAGCGCCGAAGGTGCGATGCCGCAGACCAAGTTCGTGACCGGCAAGGCGCTGGCGCTGGGCCTCAAGCCGATCGTCGTCGTCAACAAGATCGACCGTCCCGACGGCCGACATAGCGAAGTGCTCGACGAAATCTTCGACTTGTTCGTCAGCCTCGACGCAACCGACGAACAGCTCGACTTTCCGACGCTCTATGCTTCGGGCCGCAACGGCTATGCCAGCACCGATCCCGACGCGCGCGAGGGCGACCTGACCGCGATGTTCGAACTGATCCGCGATCACGTCCCGGCTCCGGGTCTCGACCCTGATGGCCCGTTCAGCTTCCTCGCCACGTTGCTCGACCGCGACAATTTCATGGGCCGCGTCCTCACGGGACGCGTCCAGTCCGGCACGATCCGCACCAACGACCCGATCCGCGCCATCGATTCCACCGGCAAGGTGATCGAGGTCGGCCGCGCATCCAAGCTGCTGTCGTTTCAGGGCCTGGAACGCGTCACGGTGGACGTCGCGCGCGCAGGTGACATCATCGCGCTGGCCGGTCTTGAAAAAGCGACCGTGGCCAATACCATCGCCGATCCGTCGGTGACCGAGCCCATCGCCGCGCAGCCGATCGATCCGCCGACGCTGGCAATGCGTTTCGCCGTCAACGACAGCCCGTTCGCGGGCCGCGAAGGCACCAAGGTCACGAGCCGCATGATCCGCGACCGCCTGATGCGCGAAGCAGAGACCAACGTCGCCATCCGCGTGACCGAAAGCGCCGACAAGGACAGCTTTGAAGTCGCCGGCCGTGGCGAATTGCAACTGGGCGTCGTCATTGAAACGATGCGCCGCGAAGGGTTCGAACTGGGCATTTCGCGTCCGCGCGTCATCTTCGGCGAAGAAGGCGGCAAGCGTACCGAGCCTTACGAGGTCGTCGTAATCGATGTTGACGACGAATTTTCGGGCACGGTCGTCGAGAAGATGCAGCGTCGCAAGGCCGAGTTGACCGAAATGCGTCCCAGCGGCATCGGCAAGACCCGTCTGGCGTTCAGCGCCCCGTCGCGCGGCCTCATCGGTTATCATGGCGAATTCTTGTCCGACACCCGTGGGACCGGCATCATGAACCGGTTGTTCGAGAAGTACGACTCCTACAAGGGCCCGATCGAGGGTCGCCAGAACGGCGTACTCATTTCCAACGGCACCGGCGAAGCGGTCGGCTACGCTCTAAACTCGCTTGAAGAGCGCGGCATCCTTTTCGTCAGCCCGCAGGAAAAGGTCTACGAAGGCATGGTGATCGGAGAGAACGCCAAGCCCGACGACCTCGAAGTCAACCCGCTGAAGTCGAAGCAGCTCACCAACTTCCGTTCGACCGGCAAGGACGACGCCATCCGCCTGACTCCGCCCAAGCGGATGACGCTGGAACAGGCGATCGCCTATATCGATGACGACGAAATGGTCGAAGTCACGCCGCAGTCGATCCGTCTGCGCAAGGCGATCCTCGACCCCAACGAACGCAAGAAAGCCCGCCGCCGCTCCGACGCGGCGTAATCTGGCGGCCGCTCCAACGCGGCTCTATGGTGACGGTCAGCTAAATCCTCGCTCTGCCAGCATGATGGCAGAGTAGAGGACGGCGCCGCCCAGGGAACGCCCCGAACCGGCTCGACCGGTTTTCGGGCAATTCCGTTTTCAGCGTGTTGAGCTTGATCCCGCCCGCAAGGAAGGCGAACAGAAAACCGATCCCCGCGGGTGGCAGGTCGATGAACAGCCCCAGCACCCAGCCCAGCGCGACCGCGCCGCTGATGACCCGACGCCCGCGTCGGTCGTATGCTTCGGATAGTCCGCGCATGCCGTAATCGCTGGCCATGAAGTGCAGCGACATCGCCACGAAATATAGAACGAGTGAGGTTTGGCCCGCTTTTTCGCGGTGAAGCAGCAGGTACCCGACCAGCAGGTTCAAGAGGGCATATGACCCGGCATGAACCCATTAGAGATGATCCTCGATCCGGTCGCCGTCCCCCTTGCTGCGCGATCAGGGGCGCGATCGTTTGACTTCTCGTTTCAGGCCATAGAAGAACGCCAACCCGGCCAGAGGGAGGCTGTAGACCAGCATTTCGGACAGCGCCGCCGACAGCGCCAGTTCGACTGCGAATACCCGCTGGTGAAAGCCGAGGTCGGAGAGCACGTGGAGGAAGATACAGGCGATCGCCACGCCGCCCGAAAACGAAAGCTATGCGTTGCGCCGTTTGCGGTCGATGAAACGCAAGCGACGGATCGAACGGTGGATGGCGGCGAAGGCGAGCATCATCACGATGCTGATGGGGACAAGTCCGGTCGTCGCAATAACGTCGTTGTTGGGCATAGCGCGACAGACGGGCCGCACGGCAGGGGCTTGGCAAGGGGCCAGCGCTCCCTACTTCCCATGGGACGCCGCGCGCAGGAGATACCATGCTGACCGAAATCGCCTTTCAACACGACTGTTCCGACGCCCGGATCGCGGACTGGCTGGAACAGCGGTTGACGCACGAGCTTGACCGGCGCGAGGGGACCGTGGCGATCACTGTGCCGGGCGGATCGACGCCGTTCCCGATCCTGGCGGACTTGGCGACGCGGGATATCGATTGGACGCGGCTGGAAATATGGCCCGGGGACGATCGATGCGTGCCCGCCGATCATGATGCGAGCAATTACGGCAGGCTCGCGCGCACGCTTGAGGGCACCGGCGCAAAAGTCGTGCCGTTGGAGGAAGACGCGCAGCCGCCGCATTTCGCGCTGGCTTGGCTGGGCATGGGTGGGGACGGGCACATCGCGTCGTTGTTTCCCAACACCGATCCTCGCCTTGACGATCCGGCGCAGGTTCGCCGCTTGACCCCCGATCCGTTGCCGCCCGAAGCGCCGTTCGACCGTGTCACGATGACCCTGCCCAAGCTGTTGAGCGCAGAAGCGCTGATGTTCGTCATTCGCGGGGCCGACAAGCTGGCCGTGTTCGAGGCGGCGGCCAAGGGCGAGAATGAGCTGCCCATCGCGCGTCTGCTGGGTGCGGCGCGCGGCGAAGTGACTTGCTTTGCCTGACATTCCGTTCGCGGGCCTTTTGCCGCCCGCGGTCCATCGCAGGCTGTTGCGCGTTGCCGAAATAGTGCGCCGGCGTTGGTGGGCATGGCGCAAGCCACGGCTGCGCGGTTGTGCGATCGTGGCCATAAACCCGGAGGGCGAAGTGCTGATGGTGCGCCATTCCTATCGCAAGCGGCTGGAATGGCATGTGCCCACCGGCGGCATCCGCAGGGGGGAGGATGCCGAACTGGCCGCGCGGCGCGAATTGGCGGAAGAAGTCGCCGTGTCGCCCATTACGATGGCGATCGTCCATGTGGAGGAGATCGACCTGCACGGCGCGCGCAACGAAGTGACGGTTTTTGCGGCGACGATTTGCGAAAGCCCGCGGGCCGATGGCCGGGAAATCGCCGAACTGGCATTCTTCGGCCCCGATGACCTGCCACCGACAACGCCAGCGTGGGCGCGCAATTACATCGCGAAGGCGCTGGCCGGCTGAAATCGTGGGATCAGACCGCGTTGCTGAACATTCGCGTGCTGTAAACGCGGTACCGGTCGAAACAGGCGGCGATGCCGCGCGCATAGGGCAGGGCATCGCCAGTCAGCGTGAGCGTGCCGTTGTTCACGGAACACAGCCCCGCCTCGACGAAACGCACCATGCGCGGTGACGCTTCGGCCAGAAGGTCGCCATCGACCCTTGCCCGGCCATGGCACAGGATTCCCGTGATGATCCGAGCCCGCCGGCGATCGTCGGCATCCCGGGCGATCCCCTTCGCCGTGGCGTGGTGCCCCGCGCCGACCAGTTCCCGATAGCGTCCAGCGTTTTTTTCGTTCTGGAAGATCCCTTGGGGAAAGACGCTGATCGCACTGGCGCCAAGACCAATGGTGACAGGGGCGCTGTCGTCGGTGAAACCCTGGAAATTGCGGTGAAGGCGCCCCGAAATCGCTGCGCGCGACAACGGATCATCGGGTAGCGCGAAATGATCGAAGCCGACCGGTTCGTAACCGTGGGCCAAGAGTCGCTCGTATCCGGCCTCCATCATCGCGAAACGCGCGACCGCATCGGGCAAGTCGGTTGCCTCGATGCGGCGCTGGCGCGGGAACATGTCGGGCAGATAGGCGAGGCCGAACAGCGCGATCCTGTCCGCGCCCAGCCGCGCCGTCGTGTCGAGCGAGGCGAGCAGGCCGTCCAGATCCTGTCCCGGAAGGCCGTACATCAGGTCGAAATTCAACGAAGTGACGCCCGACCGGCGCAAAAGCTGCGTCGCGCGTTCGATCAGTTCGACCGGCTGGACCCGCCCGATCGCCTGCTGGATTGCGGGGTCGAACGTCTGCACCCCCATGCTCGCCCGTTGGACGCCGACATGATCCAGCACTTCGCCCCACGGTTCGGAAAGGCTGCGCGGGTCGAGCTCGACCGAGATGACCGGATCGGTCAGCGGAAAGGCGAGCGTGAGCGCATCGACCAGCCGGACGAAGTCGGTCGGCGCGATGGCGTTGGGACTGCCGCCGCCGAACGCGATGTGCCGCACGCGCGCATCGGGCGGGACCAGCGCGCCGACGGTCGCGATCTCGTGCTGCAATGCCTCGAGATAGGCGGCCAGCCGCTTCTGGCGGTGCGCGGCGCCGGTGTTGCAGCCGCAGTACCAGCAAATTTCGTGGCAATAGGGGATGTGGACGTAAAGCGAGAGGTCGCTCTGCACATCCTCCAACGCGTCATGGTATGCGCGTTCGTCGACCGGCCCGAATTCGGCCGCCGTGGGGTAGCTGGTATAGCGCGGAACCGGCACGGCCAGCAGTTCGGGGAGGTAGGGCCACATGATGCACGAACCTTTAGATTCGCATGGGCCCGCGATCATTGCGTTCGATCAAACGGACGCTTGCGCCGGGTGCGGCAACCCTTGGCACAACACGGCGTCGTGCTGCGTGCAGTGCCGGTTTGGCCCAGCGGAATCACGATCGAACCGCCGCTGCACAACGCGACGACGATGGTCCGCTGCGCATCGGCGGGCGGCACCCCCGTCATCGCGGGCAAAAGCGCGACCGCGGCGAAACTGGCCAGCATCCCGTTCACGAAACGCCCTCGTCATCCTCTTCAATCAGGATGCGCTGGGCTGCGCCGTCCATATCATCGAACTGCCCGCTGCGCATGGCCCAGAAGAAAGCGGAAAGACCCAGCCCGCCCATGCCCAGAGCAACGGGGATGAGGAAGATCAGCCCGTTCACCGCCGGTCCCCCGCCGCCCGGAACAGCAACAGCGAGTTGGCCACGACGATCAGCGACGACATCGACATCGCGATGGCCGCAATCATGGGCGTGACGTATCCGGCCATGGCGATGGGCACAGCCAGCAGGTTATAGCCCACGGCCATCGCGAAATTCTGGCGCACCGTCCGCATCGTCCTGCGCGCGACACGAACGGCCAGCGCAACCGGCATCAGCGCATCGCCGACAAACACTGCGTCTGCCGCCTGCTGGCTGACGTCGCTGGCGCCGCCCGGCGCGATGGAAACGTGCGCTGCGGCCAGCGCCGGACCATCGTTCAGCCCGTCGCCGATCATCAGCACTTTTTCCCCCGTGGCGCGGCGGCGTTCCAGTTCGGCCAGCTTGTCAGCGGGGCTCATCCCGCCCTGTGCCGGGATGCCGAAATGCACGGCCGCGGTCATGACCGCATCGCTGGCATCGCCCGATACGATGGCGCCCGGAATGCCGAGCGAGGCGAGCGCGGCAATCGTCGCTTCGCCATCGGCGCGCCACGAATCGGCAAAGCGAATGACGGTCGTCGCCATCCCTCGGGTGTAGGCGACCGACAGCCCTTCCTCTGCCAAGTCGGGGCGCAGGAGGCTGACCGCTTCGCCCTCGTAAATTCCGCGCATGCCTTCGCCCGGTCTTTCGTCGATATCGCTGACGGGATGCGCGATCGTGCCTGAATCCTGCAATGCGGCGGCAAGGCCCTTGCTCAACGGGTGGCGGCTGCTTTGCGACAGGGTCAGCGCGATGCCGCAATCCTGCGGCGAAAGCGCGGCCAGCGAAACGGGGCGGGGGCGGCCCAGCGTCAGCGTCCCGGTCTTGTCGAACAGGGCGTGATCGGCCTCGGCCAGCCTTTCCAGCGCGCTGCCGTCCTTGATCAACAGCCCATGTTTCATCAACGCGCCCGCCGCCACGACCTGCGCTGCCGGAACGGCAAGGCCCAGCGCGCAGGGGCAGGTGATGATCAGCACCGCGATCGCGATCAGCAGCGATTGGTGAACCCCCGCGCCCGCGATCATCCAGCCCGCAAAGCTCAGCGCGGCAAGTGAATGGACGGCGGGGGCATAAAGGCGTGCGGCGCGATCCGCGATGCGGACATAGCGGCTGCGCGACTGGCCTGCTTCGTCCATCAGGCGGGCGATATCGGCGATGGCGGTATCTTCGGCAGCGGCGGTGACGCGCACGGTGACGGGCGACAGCAGGTTGGTCGTGCCCGCATGCGCCATGTCGCCGGGGCCGGACGCTACTGGCGCGCTTTCGCCGGTCAGCATCGAACGGTCGAACCGGCTTTTTCCCGTCACGATCAATCCGTCGGCGGCCAGCGATTCTCCGGCTGCAACCTGCATTTCCATGCCGGGCTCGATATCTTCGGCCGCGACCCAGCGGACATCGCCATCGGGATAGGCGACTTGCGCGCCGCGACCCATCCGGCCCAGCAACGACGCAATGCCCGAACGTGCCCGGTCGCGCATCACGGCATCCAGCACCCGGCCCACCAGAAGGAAGAACAGCAGCATGACCGCGCCGTCGAAATAGGCATGCTGCCCGCCGGTCAGCACTTCAAACGCGCTCATCCCCGTGGCGAGCAGTACGCCGATGGAAATCGGAACGTCCATATTCGTGCGGCGATAACGCAGCGCCATCCATGCGGAGGAAAAGAATGGACGCCCCGCATAGGCGACCGCAGGCAGTGCGATGGCCGCCGACAGCCAGTGGAACAGGTCCCTGGTGATGCCATCCGCGCCCGACCATACGGCGACCGACAGCAGCATGATGTTCATCATCGCAAAGCCCGCAACCGCCAGCGCGCGCAAAAGCAGCCTCGTTTCCGCGTCATCGCGGGCCAGCGGGTTTTCCGCCATCGGCTGCGCTTCGAAGCCCAATTCTCGCAGGGCTTCGACAATGTCGGCATCGGTCAGTTCGGGATCATGGCTGACCGCGACGCGCTTGGCGGAAAAGTTCACGCGCGCCGTCGCGACGCCGGGGATGGCGGAAATCCCACGTTCGATCTTGCCGATACACCCGGCACACCGGATGCCGGGCACGGTGAACCGGCTGTCGACGCAGCGTGCGGCGTCGATGGGTTGCCTGGCGATGGGCGCGTTCATGGCAATGCGCGTTCCCCACGCCATTCCCGGCCGCGATCCGTGATGGACAGGCGCAATGTCCAGCGGTCGTCGGGCAGGGCGGCGGTACTGGTCCACGCGCCGTCGGGTCCGGCCACGAAGTTCAGCGTCCGGTCCGGCTGATGGCCCAACGGGTGCCGCGCGGTCGCGATGACCTGCGCGCCTGTCGCCACGCCGCTTGTGGTGAGTACGACCTTGCCGTCTGCGCGCAGCAATGCGGTTACCGTGTATCCCAGCGTGTCCGACGCCTGCGCCTTGTCGAGCCAGCCGTTGAATTTCTGGCTCGCGACATAGGAATTTTCGACGACCACCCCGCCAAAGCTGCTGCTGGCCAGCGCGGCCATCGTGAAATTGACTGCGATGACAACTCCGAACCCGGCGACGAGGATCCCGGTCATGTGCTTTCCGGTAAATCGTCGATTGAGCTTGCTGGCGCGCGGATCGGGTTGGATCATCGTGGCGGCTCCGGTGCGTTGAACGCGGTTTCGCTGCTGTCGCTTTCGCCGTCGGGGGATGTCACCTGAAACGCGAATGTCCCGCCCCCTGTCCCGCGCGGGGCGATGACATAGACCCGCAACGGCAGGGTCACGTCGGCAGAAACCTCGCGGGCGAATTGACGAGTGGCCGCGTCCTTCGACATGTCGTCGGTCCACATAGTCGCGCCGGGCAGTCCGACGAGCGACAGCGCCATCGTGCGCGGGCGGCTCTGCATGTTGCGCAGTTTGACGGTATAGCTATTGCGCACCGAACCGTCGCTCATCAGCATGAAGGGCGGATTGCGATCCGACTGCACCGTCAGTCCGGTATGCGCCCGCGTGCCCAGCGCGAAGAGCAGCGCTGCGCCGATGGCGCTCCACACCCCGAGGTAGATCAGCGTCCGCGGGTGGGTCAGCGTCTTCCAAACCGGGCGCGGCGCGGCGCCGGCGGCTTCGCGCTCGCAATCTTCGAGCGTCGCATAATCGATCAGTCCGCGAGGGCGACCGATTTCCTTCATCACCCGGTCGCACGCATCAATGCACAGGGCGCAAGTGATGCACCCGATCTGCGGCCCTTCGCGGATATCGATGCCGGTGGGGCACACCGCAACGCACTGGTTGCAATCGACGCAATCGCCGAACGCGTCGGGAGCCTTCTGCGCCTTTTTCAGGCTGCCGCGCGGTTCGCCGCGCCAGTCCTTGTACGTGACGATCAGCGACTTTTCGTCCAGCATCGCGGTCTGGATGCGCGGCCACGGGCACATGTAGATGCACACCTGTTCGCGCATGAAACCGCCCAACAAAAACGTCGTGCCGGTCAGCACAGCGACGGTTGCATAGGCGACGGGCGCGGCATCGCCGGCCCAGAATTCGCGCGTCAGTGTCGGGGCATCGGCAAAATACATGATCCACGCGCCGCCGGTCCAGAAAGCGATGACGAGATAGATCGTCCACTTGGCCAGCCGACGCGCTGCCTTGCCCGCAGTCCACGGTGCCTTGTCCAGCCGCATGCGCGCATTGCGGTCGCCATCGACGAACCGGTCGACATGCTGGAACAGGTCGGTCCACACCGTCTGCGGACAGGCATAGCCGCACCATGCCCGCCCGACCGCGCTGGTGATCAGGAACAGGCCTATGCCCGCCATGATCAGCAGGCCCGCGACGAAATAGAATTCGTGGGGCCAGATCTCGATATCGAACATGTAGAACCGGCGATGTTCCAGATCGATCAGCACCGCCTGATCCGGGGCATAGGGGCCGCGGTCCCAGCGCAGCCAGGGCGTGCCGTAATAGATGCCCAGCGTGACGAGCATGACCAGCCATTTGAAACGGCGGAACGGTCCGTCGATCCGTTTGGGGTGAACGGTCGTGTGCTTTTCGTAAAGCGAGGCCGAAGCTGGCGCGGGTTGGAGGTCAGTCGGTCGCATCGTCCAGCCCATTTGCGTCTTGGCTCGCGTCCTTATCCGCGGCCTTCGCGACGGCGACGAAATTCTCCCCGCCGCCCAACGAGTGGACATAGGCCGTCAGCATCTTGATCGTCACCGGATCGAGGCGCTGCCCCCATGCGGGCATCTGGCCATAACGGGCAGTGGTGATCGTCGCGGTGATGTCATCGCGGCTGCCGCCATAAAGCCATATCGCATCGGCAAGGTTGGGCGCGCCGAATTCGCGCATCCCGGTGCCGGTCGCGCCGTGACACACCGCGCAATTCGCCTCGAACAGCGCGCCGCCGCGCTGCGAAGCCGCGCTTTTCGGCTCAAGCCCCGATAGCGTGCGCACGAAGCTGGTGACGTCTGCGATCTCTGCTCCGGTCAGGATCCCGTCGCGGCCGAATGCGGGCATCTGGCTGAACCGCGTTTGATCGTCGCCCGGTTGGCGGATGCCGTGTTGCAGGGTCTGGTGGATCGCCTTGAGGTCGCCGCCCCAAAGCCAGTCGTCGTCATTGAGGTTGGGATAGCCGGGCAGACCCGCCGCGCGCGCGCCATGACACTGCACGCAATTGACCTTGAACGCCGCTTCACCGCCAGACACCGCGGCGCGCATCAGCTTGCTGTCGGTTTCCAGCCGTTCGATGGGCATTCCGGCGAGCGCTGCAACGACTTGCGAACGCTTGGCATCGGCGGCCTTCAAGTCATCGGTCAGATCGCTGCGGCTGGACCAGCCGAGCACGCCCTCTGTCCCCTTTGAGATCATGGGCAGCGCGGGATAGGCGATGACATAACCGATCGAAAAAACGATCGTGGCGTAGAAGATCCACAGCCACCAGCGGGGCAGCGGCGTGTCCAGTTCCTCGATCCCGTCCCATTCGTGGCCGACGGTTTCGGTGTTGGTGGCTTCGTCAAGACGCCGTCCGGCCGATGCCGGGGTGTTGTCGGTATCAACCATCGTTCTCGTCCTTGAAGATCATGGTCGCCGCATCCTCGTTGCGTTCGCGCGCGCCGGGCCGGAAGGGCCACGCGGCAAGCACGCTGAACACGAACATCATGATGAGCAGGCCCCAGCTGTCGGCCAAGTGGCGCAGCGCGTCGTAAAAGGAATGATCGCTCATCGCCCTTTCTCCGTCGCAAGGTCTTCCTGCGCCGCGGCTGCGTTGACGTCGACCATCGTGCCCAGCACCTGAAGGTAGGCGACCAGCGCATCCATCTCGGTCAGTTTGGCCGGCTTGCCGTCGAAATCGCGCAGGTTCACCTGTTCACCGTAACGTTCGGTCAGCCCACCGGTGTCGGCATCGGGATTGGCCTGCACCTTCATGTCGGCGTCGGCATGGGCGATCTGTGCGTCGGTATAGGGCACACCCACCCGCGACAGCGCCGTCAGGTTCGCCGCCATGTCCTGCACCTTCAGCGGGCTTTCGGCGAGGAAGCCGTATTGCGGCATCACGCTTTCGGGCACGACCGATTGCGGATTTTCCAGATGCTGGACATGCCATTCGTCGGAATAGCGTCCGCCGACGCGGGCAAGGTCTGGCCCTGTCCGTTTCGAACCCCACTGGAACGGGTGATCGTACATGGATTCGGCGGCAAGGCTGTAGTGGCCATAGCGTTCGACCTCGTCCCGGAACGGACGGATCATCTGGCTGTGGCAGACATAGCACCCTTCGCGGACATAGATGTCGCGCCCCGCCTGTTCCAGCGGTGTATAGGGCCGCATCCCGTCCACTTTCTCGATCGTGTTGTCGATCCAGAACAGCGGCGCGATTTCGACCAGCCCACCGACGGTGACGGCCGCAAAGGCCGCGACAGCCAGCAAGGTGACGTTCTTTTCAAGCTTCTTGTGCTTTTCGGTCATGCTCATGGTCATGCCCCTCAGTTCGCAGGCGCAAGGACGGGGCGGGGTGCGATCGCCGGGCGGTCCGCCTGCGCGTCATAGGCGGCGTCGTGCATCGGCTTTTCGGTGCGCAACCTGCCCGCGATCGTGGCCCAGACGTTGACGACCATGATGACCGCGCCGGCAAGGTACAGCAGGCCGCCAAAGGCGCGCAGGATGAACATCGGGTGCAACGCGGCGACCGTTTCGGCAAACGAGTTCACGAGATAGCCGTCGGCCCCGTACTGGCGCCACATCAGACCCTGCGTCACGCCCGAAACCCACATCGACGCGGCGTAGAAAACGATCCCCGCCGTCGCGAGCCAGAAGTGCCAGTTCACCATGCGCAGGCTGTAAAGCCGCTCGCGGTTCCACAGTCGGGGCGTCAGGAAATAGATCGCCGCAAAGGTGATCATCCCGTTCCAGCCCAGCGCGCCCGAATGGACATGCCCGATGGTCCAGTCGGTATAGTGCGAGAGCGAGTTCACGCTCTTGATGCTCATCATCGGGCCTTCGAACGTGCTCATGCCGTAGAAGGCGAGGCTCATCACCATCATCCGGATGATGGGGTCGGTGCGAACCTTGTCCCACGCGCCGTTCAGCGTCATCAGGCCGTTGATCATGCCGCCCCAACTGGGCATCCACAGCATGACCGAAAACACCATGCCTAGTGTCTGCGCCCAGTCGGGCAGGGCGGTATAATGAAGGTGGTGCGGTCCGGCCCAGATATACAGGAAGATCAGCGACCAGAAGTGGATGATCGAAAGCCGATACGAATAGATCGGCCGCTCCGCCTGTTTCGGCACGAAGTAATACATCATCGCCAGGAACCCGGCGGTGAGAAAGAAGCCAACCGCGTTGTGCCCGTACCACCACTGCACCAGAGCGCCCTGAACGCCGGCGAACAGCGGATAGGACCGGCTGCCGGTGATCGACACCGGCATGTCGAGGTTGTTGACGACATGCAGCATCGCCACCGTCAGGATGAAGGCGAGGAAGAACCAGTTAGCCACGTAGATGTGCGGTTCGCTGCGTTTGACGATCGTGCCGACGAACACGATCAGGTACGAGACCCAGACCACGGTCAGCCACCAGTCGGTGTACCATTCGGGTTCGGCATATTCCTTGCCCTGCGTCACGCCCATCAGATAGCCGGTGGCGGCCAGCACGATGAACAGCTGGTAGCCCCAGAAGACAAAGCGGGCGAGGGCGGGGAAGGCCAGCCGCGCGCGGCAGGTGCGCTGCACAATGTAGAAGCTGGACGCGATCAACGCATTGCCGCCAAATGCGAAGATGACCGCGCTGGTATGCAAAGGACGAAGGCGTCCGAAATTAGCCCACGGCTCAAGATTCAGGATTGGCCAGGCGAGTTGCAGCGCAATCAAAAGGCCCGCCGCAAATCCTGCCATGCCCCAGAACACCGTGGCGATGACACCCCAGCGGATCGGATCGTCGTCATACCGCGACTGGTCGGCAGGCGCGCGCAGGATGGCGTTGGCCTGTGCCGAGTAATCGGCCCGCGTTACGGTTGCCCACAACGCGATCAGCGCGGCGATGCCGACGATGCCCATGTGCACGGCAAATGGGCCATCGGCGGCAAGCGCCATGCCGGCGATGGCGAGTATCAAGATGACGAGCCATATGCCCGCGCGAGTAAGCACCGTTTCCACGGCCGCCCCCTTTTGCTGAAGGTTCAAGAGAGAAATCCCCCATGCCCCTTGGTCCCGCACAGACCCGCCCGCATTGACACAGGTCAAAGCGATTGAGGTTTAATACTTTTGTATGAGCCGGAGCCGGAATTGCGTTCGATCAATGCAGCTTGGGCGGGCGGCTGAATAAGAGCCGTTGGTCACTGCGGGAAGAAATAAGCTGCGCCTGTTCTTCTTCGGAGGCGATGAGGGAAACACGCCGAGATTCGGCATGCGGTCTTGCACCTGCCAAATGCATTTATCGGAAGTTATTGATGGGCAAGGACAATTGTTTGCCGGGTAACTGGGGTTAACCGTCGTTGGAAAGCGGTCGGTGCAATTCCCTGATGTAAATCGTCAGGGCAGGCAAAACCTGCCACAGGGAGTAACTACGTGATGAAGAAGTTCGCTACTACTGCCGGCGCCGCCATGGTGATGGCCTTGATTTCAAATGCCGCACATGCCTGTAGTCCGGATGGCAAGTTCCTTGTCAAGTTGCATGGCACCGCCGTGTTGCCTGACGGCGAACTGACCGACGTGCCCTTTGCCAGCCCCGCCATCGCCGCGGCACTGCCTGCCGATGCCAATACAAAGGCCGACAACAACGTCGTGCCGACGATCTCGATCGAATACTTCGCGACACCCAACATCAGCGTGGAAACCTATTGCTGCGTCACCAAGCATAACGTGACCGGAACCGAAGGCCTCGCTGGGGCCGAACTGGTCGACGACATCTATCTCGTCCCTGCCACGATCACGGCGAAATACCACTTCAACGAGGGCGGTCCGTTCAAGCCTTACGTCGGGGCCGGCCCAGCCTATTTCCTGTATCTCAAGGACAAGGCCGGATCGACGTCTCAGGCGCTGGGCGTGACGGACATCGATATCGACGACGAACTCGGCTTCGTCCTGCAGGCAGGCATTGATTTTGCGCTGAGCGACAATGGCCTTGGTCTCAGCGTCGATGGCAAGAAGTACTTCATCGACGCCACCGCGCATTATTTCGATGCCGACGGCGCCGAAGTGCTGACGACCGAGCACAAGCTCGACCCGTGGGTGGTCAGCGTCGGACTTTCCTATCGCATGTGATGAACGCGAGGCCGGGGCGGGGTCAGCCTGCCCTGGCCTCCAGTTCGCGGCGGTCGACGATCTCGACCGAACGGCGCGACGGCAGGTCGATGACCCCGTCGCGCTTCAGCTTGGTGAACTGGCGGCTCACCGTTTCGATGGTCAGACCAAGCACGTCGCCCACTTGCTGGCGCGAGAAAGGCAGTTCGAACGCGGCCTGTCGCGCGTTATCGGGCGCCGAACAGGTTTCCGGCTCAAGCCGTTGCGACACTTCGAGCAGGAAGGTTGCCAGCCGCTCTTCGGCCGATTTGCGACCCAGCAGCAGCATCCACGCACGGGTCCGGTCCAGTTCGGCCAGCGTGCGTTCCAGCAATTTGTGCTCAAGCCGGGGATGTTGCCGAGCAAAGCTGTCGAAATCGCGCCGCGCAAAGACGCAGACGCGCGCATCGGTGAGCGCTTCCACGCCATAGGGTGTTGTCGCGCCGAACGGTCGGCCGATGAAGTCTGTAGGATAGACGAGGCCGACGATCTGTTCGCGCCCGTCTTCCATGCTGTTCGACAGTTTCAGCACGCCTTCGATGACATTGGCGACCAGCACCGCGTCTTCGCCTTCCCAGATCAGCTGCTCGCCCGCGACAAGCTGGCGGCGGTGTCCGATGGCGTTCAGCACCTCGAGCTCGGAGAATTCGAGTTCGGAGCAGATTGCACGGTTTCGAATAACGCAGGTCTGGCAGGAGTCCATCTATTGGGTCCTATCAGTGAGGTAGCCATCCGGCAATCGTCCTTCATGGCGGCTTATCGGGACGCACCGGATGGTTAATCCGGGCGGGACTGTTCCAAAGCGAAACGCAATCGTCCGTCTTTTATTGGTCTTACGGACCGAAGTGCCTGATCTATTAGGAAATATTGCGGGACGCACGACTTGATTCGATCCGGAACGGAGAACTTAACTGCGGTCGTTAGAATTGAATTACGTTAAGCTATTGGCGAAATTAAGATTTTTTAACCGAATGGTAATCGTTTGACCTTTGCGCCCCATTTACGCAGATTCCATGGGTGCCGAGCAGCATCGGAAACACGGTCGTTTGATGGACCGATTTCGGATCGAAGCTTCGGTCGTAATAAAGTGAACCGGAAATAGAAGCCGGGACCGTTATTCATTGGACACGCATGGCTGCCTCATGCGTATCGGGGGTACTAAAGATGAACACTTTCCTTAAGAATTTCGTCGCTGACGAAGCTGGCGCCTCGGCTGCCGAATATGCTCTGATCATCGCCGTCGTCGGCGTCGGCATCGGCGCTGCTGCGCTGGTTCTGGGCGCGAACGTCAAGAACGCAATCGATGGCGCTTCGGCCGATGTTTACGATTGCAATAATAGCGTAGTTGATCCTGCTGACCTTCAACCCGGTGGCCAGCCTGCTGGCGGCGCAAATTGCGATTAAGTTTCGCAAGCTGAGAAAGGGCCTCGTCGCTAGTCGGCGGGGCCTTTTTCTTTTTTGCCAACCGGTTGGATTTGCATCTTAGGTTAATAACCCGACTGTCCCGATTGCGGTCGTGTTGAAAATCGTTACAGTCGGACATCTTGGCCAAGGGGCAGGTTCCTGTTAGGTTCCTGTGGCCATAGGGGGGGCTGAAGCATGGGTAGTCGTAACCTGGTCTACATCCTGATTGCCATCGGGTTGGGTCTCGTCGCGGTCGTATTGGCCAATTCCTATTTTTCCGGGATGGAGGAAAAGCAGGAACGGGCGGCGCAGCAACAGGAACTGGCGCGCATCGTCGTTGCGACGCAGCCGCTCGATTTCGGCAGCGCGCTGACAACCGAAAACATGCGGCTGCAGAACTTTCCCGCCAATGCGGTGCCCGTCGGCGCGTTCTTCTCGTTGGAAGAACTGCTGCAAGGAGGCCACGTCGCGCTGCGCCCGATCGTTCCGGGTGAACCGATCCTTGCCGACAAGTTGAGCGGTCGCGCGGTGCTGTCGGCCAAGCTGCCCGAAGGCATGCGCGCCATGTCGATCCCGATCAACGCGACCAACGCGGTGTCGGGCTTCATCAGGCCGGCTGACATCGTCGATATCTTGCTGACCCGCGATCTCGAAGGCGAAAAGGTGACCGAAGTCATCATGGAAGCGGTCCAGGTTCTCGCCATCGGCACGGTGCAAAGCGAAAATGCGACTGAGCCCGGTCTTGCCGGAACGGCAACGATGCTCGTCGATCTTTATGGCGCGCAGAAACTGACGCTTGCCCAGAAGATGGGCCAGATGAGCCTTGTCCTGCGCAACGTCGAAGGTGAAAGCGAAGAAGCGGGCACCGGCGTCGCCGTGATGACCCGCGATGTCAGCCCGATCAGGGGAAATTATGGTGGCGGCGGTGGTGGTAACCGCGTCGCAGTCGCGGAATCGGCACCTGTCATGGTTTCCGCGCCGCCGGCTCCGTCTGCGCCGTCTGGCCAGTCGGCTCCGGTACGCCCGCGCGGTCCAAGCATGACCGTCGTTCGCGGGACTGCTTCGACCGACTATCCGGTCGGTCGCCTTGGGGGGAATTGAGCAAATGCTGAAACGATCGATGATCGCACTCGCCCTCGCGGCGACGACCGTGATGACGCAACCCGCCTATGCTCAGGAATCCGGACTTCACGCCGGTTCGCTGGAGGTTCCCTTGAACAAGAGCGAGGTCGTGACCGCCGACCGGGCAATCGGCCAGGCCATGGTCGGCAATCCCGCAATCGCGGACGTCCTGCCGATTTCGGACCGTTCGATCTATGTCCTCGGCAAATCGACCGGCACGACCAGCCTGACGCTTTACGATCGCGCCAATCGCGTCATCGCGGTGATGGACGTCAGCGTCGGCCCCGATGTCGAAGGCGTACGTCGGGAACTGCTTTCGCTTATGCCGAACGAAAACGTCGACGCGCGTATTTCCGGTGGCAAGATCATCCTGTCCGGCAGCGTTTCGGACGCCGGAGCTGCTGGCCGCGCCGCGCAGATTGCTGAAATTTTTGCCGACAAGGAAGTGGTCAACCTGATGACCGTGCGCGGCAGCCAGCAGGTCATGCTGGAAGTCCGCTTTGCTGAAGTGAGCCGCAACATCGGCGAACAGCTTGGCGTACGCGGTTTCGGTGTCGGCAACGACATCGAATTTGCGGTCGGCGACGGCGCTTCTGCCGGCTCGGATACCGGCGGTGTCGGCGGGCTTGCTGTCGATGGCATCAGCAGCGCCTATGGCATCCTGCACACGCTGTTTTCGCTCGGCGATCTCAACATCGACGCTTATCTCGATACGCTGGAGCGCAAGGGCCTGTCGAAAACCCTTGCCGAACCGACGCTGATCGCTCTTTCGGGCGAATCGGCCTCGTTCCTTGCCGGCGGCGAATTCCCGATCCCTGTGTCGCAGGGCAACGGCGACGCCATCACGGTCGAATTCAAATCGTTCGGCGTCGGTCTTGGCTTCACGCCAACCGTGCTGTCCGGCGGCGTGATCAACCTGATCGTCGAACCCGAAGTGAGCTCGATCGATCCGTCCGCCTCGGTCACTGTCGGCGGCATTTCGGTGCCCGGGCTGCAAACCCGGCGGGCGAGCACGACGCTGGAACTGCGCGACGGGCAAAGCTTTGCGATCGCTGGCCTTTTGCGTCAGGACACGCAGACTTCGGTCCGTCAGCTGCCATTGCTGGGCTCACTGCCGATCATCGGGTCGCTGTTCCGTTCGACCAGCTTCCAGAAGGGTGAGACCGAACTGTTGATCGTCGTCACGCCGCGTCTGGTAAAGCCCATCAGGCCCGATCAGGTCCGTTTGCCGACCGACCGCGTGAAAGACCAAGATGTACTCGACACGCTGCTTGCCGGTGACGATTACCAGCCCGTCGATCTCGCCCCGAACCAGAGCCAGGAGGATCCGGGCTATGAATACTAAGCGTCTCGCGCCGATAGCATTGGTTGCCTGCCTTGCGGGTTGTGCGACTTACGGTGGGCCTCAGGGCCAATTCGACCCAGAGGATTTCGGCGAAGCCAACCGCATGACTTATGCGGCGATGGTAGTCGATCCCGATCCGGAGTATGCTGAACCGATGGAAGGCAGCGCCGAGCATGCAGCCGATGCCATCGAAGCCTATCGCGAAGGAAGCGTCGAAGAGCCCGAGCAGGTCAAGTCGACCCAAACGCAGTAGAGGAGGGGTGCGGAGCGCCCGAAGATCTATGTCCGTTCGAAAAGCGCTTGAATTCTGCGGAGATGAAGGTGGCGCGATCGCGCCGCTTTACGCGCTCGCACTGTTTGGCCTGATCGGCATGGCGGGCGTAGGCTTCGACTATGCCCGTGTCATGGCGCTCGATACGGAACTTCAGAACGCGGCCGATCAGGCGGCACTGGCGGCGGCAAGCCAGTTGGACGGCGGCACGGATTCGATCACCCGCGCGCAAGGCGCGGTTCGCAATTTCCTAGCCAAGTCGGACGGTGCCTACGTCAACGAAACCCGGCTTTCGAACATCGACGACGATGCCGACGGCAATTCGCGGCCAATCGCGCAAATCCAGTTCGCATTCTGGGAAGATTATGCGAATGACGCCCCCGACAAGCCGGTAGCGCTCGATGTCACGGACTCTTCGAAAGCCGAAGTTGTGCAGGTGACGATCGAGCAGCGTGCTCTAAGCTATGCGTTGACCCCGATCGTGGGGGCCATCGTCGGACGGGCCGGAGCGACCGCGATGGCTACGGTGGATTCGGCCTATTGCAAGGTGCCCCCGATGATGGTGTGTGTGCCGAACAGCGGTTTTGGTGCCTACGATCCCGCGACCGGCACGGTTTCGAACAAGGGCGAAGGAGTGCGACTGCATCTCTTGCCGTCGGCGGGAAGCACCGACCCGCTATCTCCCGGCGTGTTCGGGTTCCTGGACTTTCCCTATCCCGGACCGAGTGGCAACCCGAACACGACGCTGGGCTGGAACGTCACAAATCCCGGCTGCACTGGCGAAAGCGTGGAGACGGAGCCCGGCGCGCGCGATACTGAGGGGGAGGCGCTGAACACTCGTTTCGATCTCTACCGTGCGAGCGCGCCCGCGTGCAACTCCACGACTGGCAATTTCTGTCCTTCGAAGAACGTCACAAAAGACGTGTTCATCGAGAATAGCATCCCCGGCAATTTCCTAACCAAAGCTGCAGCGGTTTCTGCGGCCGCCGCCGCGACGTGTGGCGCTGCGGGGAACAATCCGAGCTGGGTCGAATACGACAGTATCAGCAGAACGAATCCGAATCTCGACGTGTCGGCGCTTTCCAACCCCGGCTACCCGCGTGATACCTGCCATATCGGGGGCAGCTGCTCGACTCAGACATTTGGCGACGGGGTGTGGGACATCGCGGCCTATTTGCGGACAACACATCCGTCCGTGGTGGGCGCAGGAGGCGCGATCACCTATCCAGCGGGCCTTAGCGCCAACTCCACTCGCCATGAGGTATACAACTGGGAAAGTGTCGACGGAAACGCTGATGGAGTGCCCGACAATGTTTCCAGCCCGGTGAAGGCTGGCTACACAATTCAGACGGCAAATAACGGCCGATTTACCGCGAAGTACTATTGCGCCTATCCCCGACCGGTCTCCGGCACGGGTATCGCACCGCCACAGACGCTGAAAGACCGGCGGGTTCTGTCGGTGGCGGCAGTCGACTGCACCGGACTTAACGGCAGGGATACCGCCGACATTATTCGTTACATCGACATGTTTCTCGTCAAGCCGTCGGCACAAGGCGGGAACAAGGAATTCTATGCCGAGGTCATTGGCGAAGAGGTTGGCGTCGGCGCAGGCGCCAACAATTTCCAGTTCTATACTAAGCGCAAGGCGGTTCTTATCCGATGACGGGATGGGTCGCCCCTATCAAATGCGACAAGGCGGCTGCGGCGTCCGAGTTCGTGCTGGCCTTGCCGATCATGCTGATCCTGATCTTTGGCGCGATGGAAGCCGGCAATTATTTCTGGAACGAGCAAAAGCTCATTCAGGCCGTACGAGACGGGGCGCGTTATGCTTCGCGGATCGATTACGGCACGATCTGTGGCCCGTCGTTCGACGATACCAAGGTTCGCAACGTGGTCCGTACCGGCAACCCTTCGGGCAACGGCACGATCCGGCTGCCGATCTGGGACGAGACGAAAGTCGTTATCACACCGAATTGCGACAGCTTCGTCGATACCGGCATCTATGGCGGTCTTGGGAGCAAGGGGGCGATCGTTACGGTATCGGCCGTCGGCATGCCGTACAGGTCCATCTTGGGTGGCCTCGGCTTCATCAACGACACATATTCGCTCGCCGCCAAGGAAAACGCTGCGGTGATCGGCATATGAAGCGGCTGTTTCGCAACACTGCCGCGGCAAGCGCTGCCGAATTCGCGCTCATCCTTCCGGCAGCCTTGCTGATACTTTTCGGCGTGATCGATGTGGGTCGCTATGCCTGGCAGCTCAACCAATACGAAAAGGCCGTGCAACTGGGCGTGCGTTATGCCGTGGCATCCGAAATTGTGGCCTCGCCTATCAATACGATGGATTTTTCGTCTATCGTCTGCCCCGGCAGCATGGGCGCCTTGCAATATGGCGACCCCATTTGCGCGGAGGCGATGAAAACGGTCGTTTGCAACAGTACGGCGTGCACGTGCCCGAATACCAGCGAGCCGGGTCAATGTGGCGCGGCTGCGGGTGCGACATTCAACTCGGCGGCTTTCAACCGGATCGTCAGCCGAATGCGGGTCGCTTCCAAGCGGATAGGGCCGGGCGACGTGGAAATCACCTACGCCGGCAGCGGACTCGGTTACTACGGCGACCCCGCCATAAAGAGCAGTTGTAGCCCGGGCGATAGTACCGCTCCTTGCCAGTTGCCCGATGCCGCGCCCATCGTTTCCGTCAGATTAACCAATATGCGCTATCAACCCATAACGCTCAGCTTGTTGGGCGTTGATGTTCCATACCCGCGTTTCTCCTATTCCCTGACCATGGAAGACGGAGACGGGGCTGTTGCGAGCTGAGTATGATGGGCACTTACGAAAAAGATTTGGAAACTGGAAGCCGGATGAACCGAAATCTGCCGTCGGGCATCTACTTCGTCGTCCAACCGCAGCATGCCGCAGCCCTGCGTGCGGCGCTGGGCGATGCCGTGGTGTTGATTGAAGCCGCGCCCGGGGATGAGATACCTTTCGAGGTGATCCGCAAGGCTTCGGTCCTCGTGTTGGAGGTTGATCCCGCGCAGGCGGCATCGCTTGCGCGCGTGTCCCAAATCCGGGCGGCGCGGCCGTCGATGCCGGTGATTGTCGCGCTCGAAGCCGCAAGCCTGAGCATTACGCGCACTCTTATCCGCCAGGGCATCAGCGATGTCGCGACCCTGCCTTTCGACATGACTGAGCTCGTCGGGCAACTGCTTGAAATCTCGGCCAAGCATGCGCCGGCCAACGACCTCGCGCTGGCGCCGATGGTTTCGCTTGTGCGCGCCGCGGGCGGCGTTGGGGCCACGACGATCATCACGCATCTCGCCGAAGCATTAGCCGATTGCCATGGGCGGTCGCAGGACGTGTGCGTCATCGATCTCGATCTTCAGTTCGGACAAGTCGCCAACTACCTGGGTATCCATCCGGCAAGGACCGTGCTCGACCTGCTCGAGGCTTCGGAGCGACTGGACCCCGACATGGTGCGCGATGCCGCGATGGCAACGCCGCAAGGCATATCGGTCATCGCTGCGCCAACGGTCATCGCTCCGTTGGAGGAAGTGGACGTCGACCGTCTGCTCAACCTGTTGAAAATCGCACGCCAATCGTTCGATTTCGTCCTGGTCGACCTGCCATCGAACTGGACCAACTGGACACTTTCGGCGGCGCTTGCCTGCAACGAGATCCTGGTGGTCACCGATCAGTCGATCACCGGCCTGCGCCAGACAAAGCGGGTAATAGAACTGTTCGACATGATGAATGTCTCGCGCGAAAACGTGAGGGTCGTGGTGAACCGGGTCGAGAAAAAGCTTTTCCAGACAATCGGCGTGAACGAGGTCGCAGACACGCTGAGCCGTGAGGTTTCCGCCACTATTGCCCGTGACAAGGGCGACCTGCAGATTGCGCAGGATCGTGGCGTTCTCCTTTCGGATACCAACCGCAAGGCGTCTTTCGTGAAAGACATCGATCGCCTGGCGGACCAGATATGCGACCGGGTCGTGGGGAACTGAGAATGAAGTGGTCGGTCAAGCGGACTGAAGACAAGAAAGAAGCACCGGAGGCGGAAATTCCGACCCCGTTGCAAACGCTTGACGGCGAACAGGACGAGGCGAAGCGCCACGGCCTGGACCTGAAGGTTTCGATCCACCGGGCCCTGCTCGACCGGATCAACCTGTCGGCCCTCGAAAAAATGCCACGCGAGCAGATCCGCGCCGAACTGTCGGAAATTATCTCCGAAATCCTCGTTCAGCGGCACGAAGCGCTCAACCGGACGGAGCGGACCGCGCTCGTCGATGACGTGCTCGATGAATTGCTCGGCCTCGGCCCGCTCGAACCGTTGCTACAGGACGATTCGATCACCGATATTCTCGTCAACGGACCCAAGGTCGTGTTCGTTGAGCGGAACGGTCTGCTCGAACGCGTCCGCACCGAATTTCAGGACGATCGCCACCTGATGCGCATCATCCAGAAGATCGTCAGCGCGGTGGGCCGCCGTATCGACGAATCCTCGCCTTTCGTTGACGCACGACTTGCCGACGGTTCGCGCGTGAACGCCATTGTCCACCCGCTGGCGGTTGACGGTTCGCTGCTCTCCATCCGTAAATTCGCCAAGAAGCGGATCGGTATGGATCGCCTGATCGACCTAGGCTCCGTTCCGGAACCGATGGCCCATGTCATGCGGGCCGTCGTTGCCTCGCGTCGCAATGTGCTGATTTCCGGCGGTACGGGTTCGGGCAAGACGACGCTGCTGAATGCCATGTCGTCGTATATCGACGAGCGTGAACGTATCGTCACGATCGAGGACAGCGCCGAACTACAGCTGCAGCAGGAACACGTCGCGCGGCTCGAAACGCGGCCCCCGAACATCGAAGGCAAGGGCGAAGTTACGCAGCGCGACCTCGTCAAGAACGCGCTGCGCATGCGGCCCGATCGCATCATTGTGGGCGAAGTCCGTTCGGGCGAGGCCTTCGACATGTTGCAGGCGATGAACACCGGCCACGACGGGTCGATGACGACCGTCCACGCCAATACCCCGCGCGACGCGCTGTCGCGTATTGAACAGATGATCGGGATGAGCGGGATCGAGATCGGCGCACGGTCGGCGCGCGCGCAGATCGCGTCAGCAGTCAACGTCGTAATCCAGGTAGGGCGACTTGCCGATGGTCGCCGCCGTGTGCTCAGCCTGTCGGAATTGACCGGGATGGAGGGCGACACGATCACGATGCAGGAAATCTACCGGTTCAGGGTTTCAGGTCGCGATGACCGCAACAACGTCATGGGCCGATTCGAAGCGACCGGCATCAGGCCGAAATTTCACGGTGACGCCGTTTCGGCGGGCATCGAACTTCCGGCGGAACTGTTCCGTCCCGACTTTGACATGAACTGACATGATCGATTTCCTCCTCAAGATCGTCACGCTCGTTGCCGTATTCGGCACCGTGTTCCTGATTTCGCAGGTCGTGCTGGACTATTCGTTCACCAAGACGGCGCACACTCGTGCGATCAACAAGCGGCTGAAAATGATCCGCGAAGGCAGCAGCCGCGAAGAGATCCTTTCGCGCCTGCGCAAATCGGTGCCGAAGCAGATTGCGAACCTGCCGAAGTTCATGGTCGGCCCGATGCTCCGGCTCGAAAAGACGATCATGGGCGCGGCATTGCCGGTCACGGCAAGCCAGATGCTGTTCGTTATGATAGGCGCCTTCGTCATGATCATGGCGCTGCTTCTGCTGGGCATTGGCGGGGCCGGGATTGCCTTTTCGGCAGGCACTTTTGTCCTGTCGGCGGTGATCGCACTTTGCGGCGCAGTCCTGCTGCCGTTGATGGTCATCAGTTCGATTGCGCAACGCCGCCGCAAGCGGGTGGAGGAACAGTTCCCCGTTGCGCTCGACGTATTCGTACGGGCGTTGCGTGCCGGCCATCCGATCGCGTCGGCCATCGAATTGCTGACGACGGAGATGGAAGACCCGATCGGCAGCGAATTCGGCATCGTCGCCGACGAGGTCGCTTATGGCGCGGAACTTACCGATGCGCTTGGTGCGATGGCCGAACGCTGGGATCTTGAAGACATTCGCATGTTCGTCGTTTCGCTGGCCGTGCAGAATGAAACGGGCGGCAACCTGGCCGAAATCCTTCAGAACCTGTCCGAAGTCATCCGTGCTCGCGCAAGCCTGTTCATGAAAGTCCGTGCGCTCAGTTCCGAAGGGCGCATGACGGGCTGGATGCTGACGATCTTGCCGATCGTGGCGTTCCTTGGCCTGTTCACGGTCAATCCCGAATTCTATCTCAGCGTCGCGCAGGAAACGATGTTCATCGTCGGCTTCATCTGTCTGCTGGGTCTTTACGCTATCGGGTTCTTCTGGATCCGGAAGCTGGTCAACCTGAAGGTCTGACGATGCTTGATCTGATCCTCACCAACCAGGCGGCGCGACTTGCGACACTGTTCGGCATTTTCATTGTCGTCGTCGGCATCGCGCTCATTGCCATCAACATCGCCAATCGCCGATCGCAGATCCGTGCGGGGCTGCAGCAGATTGCGACCAGCGGGCGGCAGAACGACGATCAGCAAACCGCGGCCAGCTTGCGTCATCGCGAACTGCAGAATGCCTGGGCAAAGCTTGCCGACATGATCGAGCGGACCGGCCTCGATCTTACCGATACCAAGAACGAGCGGCTACGGGACAAGCTGATTTCCGCCGGTTACACCCATCCGGCCGCGCCGCGCATCTACACGATGGCGCGCATCGCGATCATGGCGATTCTGCCAATCGGGTTCGTGCTGTTTTCCTACGGCTATTCCGAAGAACCGCCGGGCTTTCTGACGCTTTATGCCGGTTGTTCGCTGATGGGCGTGCTGGGGCTCTATCTCCCGAACCTGTTCGTTCAAGCAAAGGCCGACCGCCGCAAGGAAGAGATCGTCAACGGCTTTCCGGACTGCCTCGACCTGCTGCTCGTCTGTGTCGAAGCTGGTCTTGGGATCGAAGCGGCCATGGACCGCGTGGGCCGCGAAATGGTGAAATCGCACCCGTTGGTCGCCCAATTGCTGTCGATCGCAGTGCTTCGCCTGCGCGCGGGGGCAAGCCGCGAGGAAGCGTTTCGCAGACTGGCCGACATGGCGCGCGTCGATGAGATCCGTTCGTTCACGACCCTGCTGATCCAGTCGGACAAGTTGGGGACGAGCATGTCATCGACCTTGCGCGTCTATGCCGACGAAATGCGGGAAAAGCGGCGGATGCGGGCCGAGGAAAAGGCACACCGCTTGCCGGTTCTCATATCCATACCGCTTGTGGTATGCATGTTGCCGACCATGATCGGCGTGCTGATGTTGCCCGCCAGTATCCGTGTCGTCCGGGATATCTTCCCGCTGATGAACAGGTAATCGGGTCAACAGGGGGGAATTCAATGCGCAAGATAGCAACGATCGCCGGGCTCGTTCTCGCTGCCACTTCGCTGGGGGGCTGTCAGTCGCTGTTCGGATCGAACACGGCCAGCGCCGATCTGAACGACGTCGACATGTCCTCCTATTTCGAACAGCGCCTGCTCGAAGGGCGCCTGCACCTCAACGCCAATCGCCCGACCCGGGCGATTACCGCGTTCAGGCAAGGTTCTTACGATCCCAAGTACGCGGCCGAGGCTTTCAACGGCATGGCGATCGCCTACGACCGGATCGGTCGGCCCGATCTTGCCGCGCGCTATTTCGCCAAGGCAGTCGAAGCTGACCCGCGCGACGAACGATTTGCCCGCAACCTCGCGCGGTTCGAGGAGTATGCCGTGATGGCGATGCCGACCTTGCCGGATGCGGCACCGGTCGAATTGGCTGTAGCCGAAATTCAGCTTCCCGACGTACGCGGCGCCGTGACGATACAGCCGCGCCCTCGCGAATTGAGCGGAGCAGTCAAGCTGGACCGTGCAGCCCCGGTGCAAGTCGCCCGCGTGTCGCAAGGACAGGTCGCCGTCGGCGCGGCGCCGACCGGCGCGGTTCATCTGGCAGATCGCGGCAATGCGGCGGCGCATATTACCGTCGCGAGCCGCCAGACGTCGCAGCGCGTGGCAGAGCGCGTCCGGCGCAGTGCACAAGCGCGTAAGGGTTATCCGATCCGGTTCGTCCTGCGCTCCGACAAGGCGTCGGCGCGTCCCTGACTCGTTACAATCCAAGGACTGATATAGCGTGATAACCCCCGCATTCGCGCTTGCCGCGGTTTTCGTTCTGTTTGCGCTCACCGGCGCGATTTATGACATTCGCACCCGTCGCATTCCCAACTGGCTCAATGCCGCGTTCCTCGTCACCGGCCTGGTCATGGTTACGGCGCTGAACGGTTGGGAGGCGGGATTGTCGGGACTTGGTCATTTTGCCGGCGCGCTGGTCGCGGCCATGTTGATCTTTGCGCTGAAGTTATGGGGTGGCGGCGATGCCAAGTTCTATGCCGCCAGCGCGGCGTGGTTCCCCATTGCCGAGGCGCTGGGCCTCTTCGTCAGCATTGCGATGGCGGGTCTGATCGTGGCGCTCGTCTGGCTGCTGATCTACAAGCTGTCGGGCCAAAAGGTGAAGCGCGGCGACAAGGTCATGCCCTATGGCGTCGCCATCGCGGTAGGCGGCATCCTGATGCAGCTTTCGAACCCGGTACTCGGCCTGCTTCCCTATTGAGGTTGTGAATTCGTACCGCCAACCGGCCGGCATGGTTGAAACGTGCCGTACTCCGCACGTCAGTGGAACACCTTGCCCATTCCGCATCCTTCGGCCGCATAATGCCGCCGCGCCAGTAATCCTTCGATCCGGAGGGCGAGATCTTCGGGCGAGAACGGCTTGGTGACATAATCCGAAGCTCCGGCTTTCAAGGCGGCGAGGACGTCGGCCTGATTCCGGCGGGCGGTCATCATGATAATGGGAATTTCGCTGTGCACCGGATCCGACTTCAACGCGATCAGAGTCTCGATGCCAGATCTCACCGGCATCATGGCATCCAGCAGGATCGCGTCGGGCATGCGATAACGCACTTGTTCGAGCAACTGCTCGCCATCTTCTACCGCAGTCACTTCGTGACCGACGGCCGTCAGTCTCTGCCGCACGATTTCGGCAAGAACATCGTCATCGTCAGCGACGAGAATATAGGCCATCAGATCCTCCGCAAGCTTTTCGCCTTATAGGATAGCGAACCCGGAAGCGGCCGATCGGTCGCAATCAGGCCCTTAGGTAACGCGCGGGAAAACAGTTAGGGAACGCGCAAGCGGGGGCAATCATTGTCCGTGAATGGAGCAAGCACCGATCGTGGAACATTCCCGCAGCAAACGGATCGTCACCAAGGCGAGGCAGCGCATGTCCGGTCGCAAGCTGGCGACTATCGTCGTTGTGGCGCTGATCCATATCGGTGCGATCTTCGGCCTGCTGCGCGCGTTCGATATCGACGTGGTGCCCAGTGTCGTGCGTTCGATCACTACATTTTCAGTTCCGCTTGACGTCCAGCCAGAGCCTCCGCCGAAGAAAGTCGAGGAAGTCGAGCCTGAAGGAGCGTCGGGCGAGGAGGCGGCAAAAGCCAAGCCCAAGGAAATCACCGCGCCGCCGGCACGCATTCCGAAAAAAGAATCGCCGCCTGTTCCGCCTGTTTCATCGACGGGCGACGAAACCCGTTCGGGTGCCGCTGAAAACGGCGCAGGCACCGGGGGTGGCGGACCGGGGATCGGCACCGGCAGCGGCGGATCGGGGACCGGTAGCGGCGGTGTCCCCTTTGCTCGCCATGCGGAAAAGGTTTCCGGCGAAATCCGGGCGAAAGATTATCCGCGCACCAGTGCGCAGGATCGCAACGGCGCTTACGTGATCGTGCATTTCACGGTCACGCCCGAGGGGCGCGCCACGGACTGCCGGGTCGCGCGGTCGAGCGGTAACCCCGAGGTCGACAGGATCACTTGCAAGCTGGCGGTCGAACGCTTTCGCTATCGCCCGGCCATCGATGGCGACGGCAATCCGACTTCGGAAAAAGTCGGTTGGAAGCAGTGGTGGTGGCAGTAACCTGATTCCCATCGACGCCGAACATTGCGGCTTTTGCGAGCCCATCTCGCAATTGCGATAAACATTTATGTTATAAAGCCGTACCGTGTTAGTTTCGCGACAGGCAGCCCGTTGCGACTCGGATTTCTTGCACTTGCGAAGGAACCGACGACGCCTTTGGGGATTTGAAAATGGTCAGTTTCCCAATTCGTAAAAGGTGATCCTCATGGCGGAAGTCAGCAGCGACGCGAATACCATCGGCCATGCCGGCGTCGTCACGCTCTTTCCCGCTGAAAGGTTAGCCCAAGCCCGCCACAAGCTTGCGGTTGTCGGCACTTACATCCCCCGCAAATGCGGCATCGCGACCTTCACCGGCGATCTGGTCGAACAGCTTCGCAAGTATCATCCCGAAATCGCGATCGATGTTCACGCGCTCGTCGATCCAACATCCGACGTCTCGTACGAAGGTATCGCGGGCCGGATCGAGCAGCAGGATGTCGACGCTTATCGCCGGGCCGCGCGCACGATCAACGAGAGCGGGGCGGATGCCGTCTGGCTTCAACACGAATACGGCATTTTCGGCGGCGAATGTGGAGAATTGGTGTGCGAATTCGTCGATCGTCTTGCCGCGCCGTTGGTGGTGACGCTCCACACGGTGCTTGCCGATCCTAGCGCGAAGCAGCGCGAAATCCTGAACCGCCTGCTTGGCCGCGCTTCGCAAGTTATGGTGATGTCCCAGCATGCCGCCGATCTGCTGGCCGCCATGTACGGCGTGGGTCGTGAAAGGTTGACCGTCATCGCCCATGGCGCTCCCGACCGGCCTTTTGGTCGTCAGCACCAGTTCAAGCAGGCGCTCGGCATGGGCGAACGCCCGGTCATGATGACCTTCGGTCTGCTTGGCCCCGGCAAGGGGATCGAAACTGTGATCAAGGCTTTGCCGGCGATCGCAGCGCGGCATCCGGATGTCATCTATCGCATCGTCGGCGCCACGCATCCAGATCTCGTGGCCCGCGACGGCGAGGCTTATCGCGAAAGCCTTCAGACGCTCGCCGAAAAGCTTGGTGTTGCGGCGCAGATCGATTGGGTGAACCGCTTTGTCGACACGCCCGACTTGCTTGACCAGCTTGAAGCCTGCGACATTTACCTGACACCCTATCCGGGTTTGCAACAGTCGACCTCCGGCACGCTCAGCTATGCGGTCGCGCTTGGCAAGGCGGTCGTTTCGACCCCCTACCTCCACGCCAGCGAATTGCTTTCGGACGGCGTCGGCGCGCTCATCGAACCTGGTTCCGAAGACGCCATCGCCGCGGCGGTCATCGACCTGCTTGACCATCCGGCCAAGCTCGACGCGATGCAGCGCAAGGCATATGCCAAGGGTCGCGAAACGATCTGGCCCCGCTTTGCCGATGCCGCCGCCGGGTTGGTGGAGAAGGCAGTTGCCCACCCCGTCATCAACGCGGCCCGATTGTTTGCGACGCCCGGGCTGACCGGCTTTACGGCGATGTGCGATGCGGTCGGCATGATGCAGCATGCCATCGGCACCATTCCCGATCGTAGCCACGGCTACTGTGTGGATGACAATGCCCGCGCGCTCATGCTGATCAATCGCACCGAGAGCCAGGATCGTAGTGAGGTGGAGCGGCTGTCGGACACTTTCGCGGCATTCATTCAGTACGCATGGAACCCGGACCGCAAATGCTTCCGTAATTTCATGGGATATGATCGCGTCTGGTGCGAAGATGCGGGATCGGAAGATTCCAACGGCCGGGCGATCTGGGCATTGGGCGATACGGCGATCAACGGGCGGACCGAAGATTTGCGCTGGTGGGCGCGCGGGTTGTTCGATGCCGCCCTTGCGGGTTTCGGAACGGTCGATTCGCCGCGCGCAGTGGCATTTGCCATGCTTGGCGCGGCGGGGCGACTGCAGGGCGAACCCGACCATGGTTCCGCCATAGCCTTGCTGCGACGGGGCGGAGAGTTGCTGCATAACCTGCTGGACGACGTGCGACGGCCCGACTGGGCATGGTTCGAATGCGTGCTTGGTTATGACAATCCGCGCCTGTCACAAGCATTGATCGAGGCTGGGCGCATTCTGGGCCGTCAAGATTGGCTTGAGGCCGGTTTGTCGAGCCTGCGCTGGATTAACCAGCAGCAGACTTCGGCGGCAGGCCACTTCCGGCCGGTCGGTTCGGACAGCTTCGGCCAACCCAACGAGGTCATGCCGTTCGATCAACAACCGTTGGAGGCTCAGGCCGCTATCGAAGCGGCGGCAAGCGCGCATGCGGCGCAGCCCGACGATGAATGGTATCGCCACGCTCATGCCGCCTATCGCTGGTTTCTTGGCGACAACGATCGCGGTGCGGCGCTGGCCGATATCGCGACCGGGCGTTGCCGCGATGGCATCACCGCACGCGGTGCTAACCGCAATTGCGGGGCAGAATCGATTTTGGCGTTTCAATTGGCCCATCATGGCATGATAGCGCTGGCCAATCCCAAACGTGCCGATTCGGGCGGAGATTTCTTTGAGAACGAGCGAATATCCCGAGAGCCCGCTGCATATATCCGATGAGCGGTTAAAGGCAGATCCCTCCCGCGTAGTGCTCAGGCCGTTCCACCTGGGATGGCAGGCCCGGACAGCGGACGGCAATCGCGCCTTCAAGCTGGTGCAGGATATCAATTCGCTGTCCGAAGATCAGGCGGCGGTGGAATATCGGCGCGTGCAGTCCGATTTTGCTGAACGGCACTGGCAGACCGAACGCATGTTCCTTGAACGCTATGCGGAGGTGGAGGAAGTCCTCGGCCTCGACGGTGCGCAGTATTCGGAAACGCGGCGCAAGCTGATCGGCAGCTATTTCTGCCACGAATACACTTATGCGGCAGCGGCGCTGATGAACCCGTCTGTCGTCCCGCATCCCGACCAGTCCGGCATGGCAGGCGGCGCGTGTCGGTTTGTCATGTCGCTGCGCGCGGTCGGGGAAGGGCACATCAGCTCGATCGCCTTTCGCGAAGGCATTTTTGAACGTGGCGGCGATTTCAGCCTGTGGCCGCAGTCCAGTTTTGCGACCGCGGCCGACAGCGCGATTGCCGAAGTTGCGGGCGACGAGGCGGTCACCGTCTACCGCCATTCCGATTCCAGCCTGTCGAACACGGTGATCTTTCCGGTCACCGAACAACAGGCCGGCGGATTGGAAGACCTGCGCCTCGTACGCTTCGAACACGGCGATGGCGATTACGAATGGATCGGCACCTACACCGCCTACAGCGGTCGTTCGATCCGGTCCGAACTGATGCGCACGCGGGATTTCAAAAGCTTCGTGATGCAGCCGATCCGCGGGGAGGCAGGGCGGAACAAGGGCATGGCGCTGTTTCCGCAAAAGATCGACGGGCGATATGCCATGGTCGGGCGGCAGGACGGCAAGAACCTGTTCCTGCTGAAATCGGACGATCTCGAATGTTGGGACGACGAAGGCGCATTACTGATGACGCCCAAGTACCCTTGGGAATTCATCCAGATCGGAAATTGCGGAAGCCCGTTGCTGACAGAACATGGATGGCTGCTGTTTACCCATGGCGTCGGCGCGATGCGCAAGTATTCGCTGGGCTGCGCGCTGCTGGACAAGGACGATCCGTCCAAGGTTCTTGCCCGAGCGAAAACGCCTGTTCTGACCGCCGTGGACAACGACCGATCGGGTTATGTGCCCAATGTGGTCTATACTTGCGGTGCAATGATCGTGGGTGAGGAACTTCTCATCCCTTACGGCATATCAGATAGTGCAGTCGGCTTTGCCACGACCACCGTCGACGAACTGCTTCGGATCATGGAATAGGAATTATAATGGCGCAAATCGTTCCGGTCGTGTTGTGTGGCGGCAACGGGACGCGCCTTTGGCCCAAATCGCGCGCGACGCGACCCAAACCGTTCATCCCTCTTGTCGGCGAAGAACCGCTGTTCATCGCGACCCTCAATCGCTGCGGTGATCGCGATCTGTTCGGCAGTCCCATCGTCGTTACCGGCGCAGCGCACTTGGGTCATGTCGAAGAACAGATGGATGATGCGAACGGTGAGGTCATCGTCGAGCCGATGGCCCGCAACACCGCCGCCGCCATTGCGCTCGCCGCTTGCCGATTGTCTGCCGACGACGTCATGCTGGTGTGCCCGAGCGACCATCACATCGCCGATTGCGAAGCCTTCAACGTCGCGGCCGCCCGTGCAGGGGAACTTGCGCGCGAAGGTTGGTTAGTCGCATTCGGCATCACGCCCGACGCGCCCGAAACCGGGTTCGGTTACCTGAAACAGGGTGACGAGATCGGGGAAGGCGCTTGGCGCATCGAACGCTTCGTGGAAAAGCCCGACCGCGCCCTTGCCGAACAGTTCCTGTCCGAGGGCGGCTATAGCTGGAACGGCGGGCTTTTTGCGTTCCGCGCCGGGACCTTCATGGACGAATTGGAGGCCCACCGGCCCGCCATTGCGAAATCCGCGCGCGAAGCCGTGGCTGCAGGGCATGAGGAAGGCCGCAGGTTCTTTCCCGACGCAGCCGCCTTTGCGGCGATCGAAAGCGAGAGCGTCGATTATGCGGTGATGGAAAACACGCGACGGGCGGCGATGGTGCCAGTGGCCATGGGCTGGTCCGACATCGGCAATTGGCACGCTCTCCATGCGACAGTGCCGTCCGATGACGATGGCAACACCGTTCGCGGGCGAGCCGAACTTGTCGATTGCCGCGATGTGATGGTCGATACCGACGGGCCGCGCGTATCGGTCATCGGGCTGGAGGGTGTTGTCGTCATCGTCGACGGCGACGAAGTGCTCGTCACGACGAGAGAGGGTGCGCAGAAAGTCGGCAAGCTTTTCGGCGCGTCGAACCAATGAGCGCGATCCTGCCCACGATCAGCGTGGAAAAACCGTGGGGCAAGGACAGGCTTCCGGCGCCGTTCGTGGTCGCCGACGGCCAGCGGATCGGCGAAATCTGGTTCGAGCCTCCGGCGCAGCTGGATCAGTTGCTCGTCAAATATATCTTTACCAGCGAAAAGCTGTCGATTCAGGTCCATCCCGACGATGACCAATCGGAAGCGGCGGGTTTGGGCCGTCAGGGCAAGTCCGAATGCTGGTACGTGATCGACGCCGATCCTGGCGCTACACTAGGCGTGGGGTTCGCCGAAGCAACCGACGTGCAAACCCTGCGCGCCGCCGCGCTCGATGGGTCGATCGAAGACATGCTGGTCTGGCATGAAGTGAGGGCGGGCGATTTCTTCTATATTCCGGCCAACACGGTGCACGCCATCGGCGCGGGCGTCAGCCTGATCGAGGTACAACAGAACAGCGACATCACCTATCGCCTCTATGACTATGGCAGACCGCGTGAACTTCACCTCGACGCCGGGCTCGCGGTGGCACGGGGCGAACCATATGACATGGCGCAGACCAGCCACGTTCCGGCCGACGGTACCATGCGGCTCGTTTCCGGCCCGTTCTTCGTGCTCGACCGCGTGCAGGGGCCGGTGTCGCTGGATATGGCCAGACAATATGACGCAAACTTACTGGCGATCCCGCGCTCCGACGGCGTTTTCATTGACGGCAGCCCCGTTGCGGTGGGGGAATGCGCGCTGGTCGAAGCGATCGGGCGACTTGCCATCGCGGATGGCGCGACGTGCCTGCTGACCCGGCCTTGTTGAGCGATCTTTCCTGACGCATTTGCGCCAATGCCGCTTTGCGCAAGGACTTTCGCGGATTAAACAGATCACATGATCGTTCAATCCATTCAGCTCGCGCTTGCTCCGGTCTTCGTGCTCGTGGCCATCGGCAACATCCTCAATATGATGGCGTCGCGGCTGTCACGTGTCGTCGATCGCACGCGCGAAATGCAGGTCGCGTTTCAGCGTACCCAAGGCGAGGAACACGACGCCAGCGTCCGGGAACTGCGGATGCTGGCGCGTCGCACCACGCTGATCGGGCGGGCGCAACTGATGATGGTGTTAAGCGCGATTACCATCGGCTTCACTGTCGTGCTGATTTTCTCCAGCCAGTTCATCCACGCGTCGACCGAACCGTTCGTCGCGCTGACCTTTGCCATGGCCATCGTGCTGTTGCTGGCGGGGCTCGTGCTGTTTCTCATGGAAACGCGGGTGGCGTCGGCGCAATTGCGAGTGCCGCTCAGCTATCTGGAGCTTGACCGCGATCTTTGAAGTGGGGCCGCTAAGTCAGCAGCTTGCGCCCCTTTTCCTCGATTGCGCCCGAAATCATCGGTTCGACGAACGATAGCGCAAGCGGCAGCGCGATGTTGAAGACGACCGCATCGTCCTCGATGTCGACGTTGCCGGTCAGTTCCTGACCCATTGCGCGAATGGTCATGGTCATCCGGTCTTCGCTGGCCCAGCTGGTTTCGACATCGGCCATCCCGCCGGGAACGAACCCTGCGATATCGCCCTGTTTTTCGTCGAGGCGACGGCGCACCTCCGCCTTGGGGAGAGTGTGCGGCACGGCTACGCGCATGTCAGAGTTCCTTGGTCGGTGTTTCAATCGCACCCAGCGGCCCGCTCGGTTCGGCGGGCGGAGGGGCGAGTGGCGTGGGGCTAACGGGTGGAAGCGCCGGATCGGGCGCGCTGGGCGGAGGCAGTGCGGCGGTTTCATCCATCGCGCCGCCGTATTTGTAATCGAGATATCGCGTCCGCACGGCCAGTTCGTCAAGCGCCCCTTCGGCCAGTTGCCGGGTTACGGTGTCGATTTCGCGGCTGATGCTCTTCAGGCTTTCGGCCAATTGCCCGTCGGGCGTCGAGCCAGCGCTGTCCTGCGCGCGGAGGTGCTTCGGGATCTGGGTATAGCTGGATACGATTTCGGGCAGGTCGCGTGTCACGAGGTTACGCACGCTGACGGCGGCGGGCGTATTTTCGTCCAACCCGCGCAATTGCACGCCCAGCCCGTCGAGCTGGACGCCGATCTGATCGACCAGCGTCACGGCGGGCGCTGGCAGGGCGGGACGCTGGCTTTCCAGCCATAGTTCTGTCCGGGCGACGTTCTGCTGTAGCGATCCGGTGGCAAGATTGGCGCGGGTCGGCACCTTGATGCGCGGAAACTTGGCGAGCACGCCGATGGTGATGGCCATCAGGAGCACGGTCACGAACAACCCTTCGAACCCCAGCGCGCCTACGAACAGGCCAAAGCCCATCGCCGCGACCACGATCGCGGCGACCGCGACCATGATGCGTTTCAGTTTCGACACCGAATGCTCGCGCTTCAGCCGCGCCGATCCCGCGCCGATCGAGCCGCGGTGATAGCCACCGGCGCGATTGACCGCGAGGCTGTCGCGCGCCGCCGCCATGATGCGATCCGCTTCGTGGGTCATGTCGGCCATCCCGCCCGGTTCAGCCCTCGATGCTCAGCAGCGGATTGTTCGTCGTTTCGATCTGCGCCTTGTTCGCGCCTTCGGCCCGCGCGATGTACCCGCGCGACCGTTCGACTTCGTTCGACAGGGTGTCGACCGTCTGTTTCATGGAATCGAGCGCCTTCAGCTTGAACGTGTCGATCGTATCCATCGTGTCATAGATATTCTGGAACGCGCGTTGCAGGGTTTCGAGCGGGATCGTGCTCGATGCCGCCTGTTCGTGGATTTTGCCCGTCTGGTCGCGCAGCAGCGTGCTCGTGCTGTCGATAATCCCGGCAGTTGTGGTGTTGAGAGCGGTGATCTGCCCCAGCACCAGCCGCTGATTGGTCATTGCCTGCGCCACGGTGACGGCGGTGCGAAGCGCCGACACGGTTGTCGTACTGGCGCGGTCGACGCCTTTGACCAGTTCGACATTGTTCTTCTTCACCAGATCGAGCGCGAGATAGCCCTGAACGCTGACCGCCATTTGCGTGAGCAGGTCCTGCGTCCGCTGGCGGGTATAGAACAGCGCGGTTTCGCGCAGCGCCTTGGCCTTGGCCGGTTCGGTCGCGTCCAGATCGTTGGCCGCATCCTCCAGCTTTTCGTCCAGCGTGCGGGAAATGTGGATCATCTGTTCCAGCTTGCCCATCGCGTCCCACAGCTTCTGCCGCTCAACGTCGATCGCCGCATTGTCCATCAGCAATTCGTCCTTGCCGCTGGCAAGCCGGGCGAGGATCGACTGGATGTGCCCTTGCGCGCTGGTGTAGCTGTCGAAGTAATTCTTCAGTTTGTTGCCGAACGGGATGATGCCGAACAGCTTGCGCCCGGTCATCTTGCCCTTGCGGCCGGGATCCAGTTCTTCGACCGTGCGGCGAAGATCGGTCAGGTCCGCGCCGATGCCGGTGTCGACATCCATCGCGCGCACGGGCCGGTCGAGAAAGCGGTTCGACATTCCCGACGCAGCGGCGATTTCCTTGCGGCCCATGTTGGTCAGCTGGTCGACCTTTTTGCCGAATTCCGGCGAATTGGTGTCTTGCGCGATCAGGTCGGACACGAACAGGTCGACCTTGGCGGCCAGCTTCGACTTCGTGTCATCGTCTACCGGCACCAGTCCGGACGCTTTTTCCGGCTTTACCTCGGGCACGGGGCTCGGCGCTTCGAGTGTAAGTTCCTGGGCGGTTGCGGTCGCAGTCGGCTGTTCGGCCATGGTCATCCCGTTCGAAATAAGGACTATTTGCCCTCACGTTTCCAAATATCGTCTTTCGACTGTATTAGCGATGTAAGACACGTCTTTCAAGACGCTCTGCGTGCTTGCCTCATCCTGTTGATGCGATTGCCAGGCTCGTGCGATTGGGGCTTGTGCGCTGCAGGGCATCCTTGCGGTTCATCGCGCAATCATGCAGCAAAGGGTACGCCATGCAAACTGTGTCCGAACATCCAGCGTTGATGCAAAGTGCGTGCCGCGAGCGGCAAGGGTCAGCAACGGCAGGGCCGCTTAAGTGCAAATCGACGCTTTTGCGCGGGCTGTTGCGGCGCTATCGAAACAACCGAACGATCCCGTTCCAAGGAATAAGAGAACGAATATGCTGCGTAAAACGATTGTCACCCTGTCGCTTGCCGCGATGGTCGCCGGGCTTGCCGCCTGCAACACGGTCAAAGGTCTTGGCGAAGACATCGGCTCGGTCGGCCGTGCCGGCGAAGAAGCTATCGACTGATCGTTGACGGCCGCCTGTTGCTGCGGCGCTGACTGTCTGCAATACCTTCCCCAAGCCCTAGGCCCAGATCTCAGGGCAACAGGGAGTGGCAGATGGCAGGTTCGCTCTGGGTTCTGGCTGAAAGCCGCAAGCTGCGGCTCGTGGCGTTCTTCCTGTTCTATTTCGGACAGGGCATCCCGGTCGGCGTAACTGACGTTGCCATACCAATCTGGGTCGCCGCAAACGGCGGCAGCGACACCGATGTCGCCTTGCTGGTCGGCGCGGCGTTCCTGCCGTGGAGCTTCAAGTTCATTCCAGCCGCGCTGATGGATCGCTACTCGTTCCTTGCCATGGGGCGACGGCGGGCGTGGTTGATCGGTGCGCAATTCCTGATGATGGGCGGCTTTCTGATCGCCGCGTTCGCAGCGCCCGAGCCCACCGACATCGGCCTGTTGTACTGGGTCGTGCTGGCCGTCATGGGCGGCGCGGCGATTCAGGATGTGGCGGTCGACGGACTGGCCGTCGACATCTTGCCCGACGACGAACAGGGCACGGCGAGTTCCTTCATGTTCGGCGGACAGGCTGTGGGTGCCGCGGTGTCCGGCGCCATCGGGGGCTATGCGCTGCAATATTGGGGCGTCTCGATCGCGTTTCTGCTTTTCATCCCTGTTGTTGCCGGCATCCTGCTCTGGTCGATGCTGTTGCTGGAACGCCGCGGCGAACGGCATTTGCCATGGACCAAAGGCGAGGCTTCGCCCGAATTGCTGGCACTGGCCCCCCGCAGGTGGTGGACGATCATCAAGACTACGGCGGTGGCGATGATGACACGGGACAGCATCGTGCTAGTCCTCGCGTCGGGTTGCATCCGCGCGGTGCAAGGTATGTTGAGTTCGATCTGGCCGCTGTTTGCGGTGGCCTATCTCGCCTTCGAAACGTCCGAATATTCGAGCATGGTTTCCACCACCGGCCTCATCTCTTCGGTCGTCGCGATCGGCATCGGGGCGGTGCTGTCGTCGAAGATGGGCGCTCGGCGCTCATCCGTCCTCGTCGCCTCGCTTCATGCCGTGCTGTGCTTTTTCCTTCTAGGCGCGCAATCGCTGTGGTCGAGCGTGTTCGTCTTCGTCGCGCTTACGCTGCTCAAGGCGCAGCTTAGCACCCTGCAGTCCATCTGCACCAACCCTCTGCGCATGCAGCTTTCCGACAAGCGCGTCGCCGCTACGCAGTTCACAATCTATAATTCGTTGAGCAACCTGCCTGTGACGCTGGGCACTTACATCTTCGTCTGGTTGGGAGGCATGGCGGCGATCGTTACGCAGCTCTGGGTGGCGGCTGGGCTTGCCATGCTTGCGGCGATCGGCATGTTCGTCCTGCGCGTCGGCGACCGGCGGATGGCGGCTGAACCGGTTCCGAAAATGGACTGAACCGGCTCCGCCGTTTCACTGTCTTTCGTTAGCGGTATTCGTTCCAGCTTTTGCTCAGCATCACCGCACAATTGATGATGCCGACCAGCGAATAGGTCTGCGGATAATTCCCCCAAAGTTCCAGCGATTTGGGGTCGATATCCTCGCTCATCATGCCCGCTCCCGTTCGGCGGTCGAGCATGACTTCGAACAGGCGGCGGGCCTCTTCGTTCTGACCGGTCAGCGACAGCGCCTCGATCAGCCAGAACGTGGCGACATTGAACGCGGTGTGCGGCATGCCGAAATCGTCCGCCGTGTCGTAACGCAGCATGTGATCGCCGCGCCGCAAGGAATGTTCGACCGCTTTCAGCGTGGAATGGATCTTCGGATCGTCCTTGGAAATGAAGCGCAGGTCGAGCAGCTGGATGATGCTGGCATCGCGCATGTTGCCGCCAAAGGTAGAGGAGATCAGGCCCTCTTCCTCGTTCCAGCTCCGCTCCATGATTTCGGCCTGCAATCGCGCTGCGTTCTCGCGCCAGTACTTCTCACGCTCGTCCAGCGCCAGAACTTGCGCCGCGTGGGCGAGCCGGTCGCATGCGGCCCAGCACATGGCGGCGGAATAAGTATGGACGTGGGTCGAATTGCGCAGTTCCCACAATCCGGCATCGGGCTTGTCCCAGACTGACAGCGCGCGTTCGCCGACTTTTTCAAGCCGCTGGAAATCCTCCACCCCCGATATGCGCAATAGCCGCCGGTCGGCAAAGGCCTGCGCGTTCGACAGCACGATCTGGCCATAGGCGTCATGCTGGATTTGATACCACGCGGCGTTGCCGATGCGGACCGGGCCCATGCCGCGATAGCCGGCCAGATGCTCGGCCTCCCCTTCGGGCAGTTCGGGATTGCCGCGCACGTCGAACATCGGGTGGATGTGGCCGCCCTTGGCCTGATCGACGATATTGCGCAAAAATCCGAGATAGCTTTCCAGCACGTCGAGCGCGCCGATGCGGTTCAGCGCCTGAACCGTGTAATAGGCGTCGCGGACCCAGCAGTAACGATAGTCCCAGTTCCGCCCGGAATCCGCGTGTTCGGGGATAGAGGTGGTGAGCGCGGCGACGATCGCGCCGGTATCTTCGTGCTGACACAGTTTCAGTCCGATAGCGGCGCGGATCACCGCGTCCTGCCATTCGAACGGGATGGCCAGACCGCGGACCCAGTGGCGCCATTCGTTCGCCGTGCGCGACAGCATGTCGCCGACCCCGCTTTCAAGGCTGGTCGAAAAGCTTTCGTCAGGCCCGAAAAAGAAATGCAGCTGGCGTTCGACGCGAAAGGCGCTTTCCTGCTGGATCAACCCGATCGGCGCATCGGTGGTCAACCGCATGGTCATTGCCGGAATGCGATAGGTGATGTGGCTCGACCCGAAACTGCGTTCAGGATCGCTCGCGCCATAATCCGCCGCCGGGCGCAGCGCCACGCGAATACGCGGCGAACCGCTGATCGGGCGCACCACGCGGGCGAAGGCGACTGGGCGATAGATCCGGCCCTTGTCGCGATAGCGCGGGCTGAAATCGAGCACTTCCAGCGCGTTGCCTTCATCGTCGGCATAGCGTGTCTTCAGAATCGGGGTATTGCGGATATAGGACTGTTCGACGACCCGTCCGCCCTCCATCGCAATGGACCAGAAGCCGCGGGCGTCGTCGCCCTTGCCATGATCGAGCAGCGAACAGAAGACTGGATCGCCATCCACCCGCGGAATGCATGCCCACGAAAATGTGCCGTGCCGGTCCACCAATGCCGAAGCCTGGCAGTTGCCGATCGGCCAAAGCTCGAGGTTGGCCAAATCCTCCGGAGCAGCAGGGCCGGGGGCTTCGGCTGGCTCGGGGGCGGGGGCGTTGCGATGATTCGGATCGTTCATGTGCCGGTGAACTTAGGAGGTGGGCAGGTGCTGTGAAGCCCTGCGGCGGCATTTCTTTTGCACTGCACTATGACCCGTTGCGCTCGACAGCCGTGGCTTGCGCGCTACAACCGCGGGCGGGATTGCGCCCTTGTGGCGTGCAGGGACACGAAATGGTCGATCAGAACGATACCGTACTCCGCGCGCGGACCAGCTTTACCGCCGTCCTCCTGTCGTTCCGGCTGTGGTGGCGGCATTCCGTCATCAAGACGGTCGATCAGGCGGCGGTGATCGAAAACCGGCGTGAAGAGGCGGTGATTTCAGCCCGCTACATGTTCATGCTGGCCATGTCGGCGGGCATCGCGGTGCTGGGACTGTTGCTGTCGTCCCCCGCCGTCGTGATTGGCGCAATGCTCTTGTCGCCATTGATGGGCCCCATCATCGGACTGGGTTTCGCGCTGGCGACGGGCGACTTTGCATGGCTGCGCAAATCGCTGCGTGCACTTGCGGTCGGAACTTTGCTCGCGGTGTTCTTTACCGCGCTGATCGTCGCGATTTCGCCGCTGCAGACGGTGACGTCGGAAATCGCTGCGCGCACCCGGCCCAACCTGTTCGACCTGTTCATCGCACTGTTTTCCGCGATGGCGGGCGCCTATGCGATGATCAGGGGGCGTGAGGGCACGGTCGTTGGCGTCGCCATCGCCACGGCGTTGATGCCGCCGCTGGCCGTTGTCGGTTTCGGGCTTGCGACGCTGAACTGGCCGGTCTTTTCCGGTGCTTTGCTGCTGTATGTCACCAACCTCATCACCATTGCCATCACCGCCATGGTCATGGCGCGGCTCTACGGTTTCCGGAATAACCTGAGTGAGAACCAGACCCGCCTGCAGGACACCGTCGTCGGTCTCGCATTTGCCGCGCTCGTCGTGCCGCTGGGGCTGTCGCTCGTCAATATTGCTCGCGAATCCAATGCGCAGCGGCTGGCCAACAGCGCGATCCTCGACAGTTTTCCGAACAAGGCGCGCATTTCGCAGATCGATATCGATTTCGACGCCGAACCCATCGCGGTGGCCGCGACCGTGCTGACCCCCGAAATCACGGCCGGTGCGGAGGATGTGGCGCGGCGCAGCCTGGCGCGGATCATGCAGGCCCCGGTTGCCCTGACGCTGGATCAGTTCGAAGTGGGGACCAGCGATTCCGCCGCCGAACAGGCCCAGCTTTCCGCAGCAAGGGCGCGCGAACAGGAAGCGAGCGACCGCGAAGTGCGCGATCTTGTCGGTCGACTGTCTGTCATTGCCGGGGTCTTGGAAAGCGAAGTGCTGATCGACCGGGAATCACGCCGGGCGCAGGTATCGGCCAAGCCGCTGCCCGGTGCCGATCTTGCGACATATGCCGCGCTTGAAAAGCGCATCGCCATCAGCGTTCCGCGTTGGCAGATCACGCTGCTACCGCCCGGCGGGCCGCTGCCCGATGTCACGGTCGCCGACGCCAATCTGCCTGAAGGCAAAGAGGGCCCGCCCGGGCGCGCCATAACCACTGTGGGCCAGCGGTCGGTCGACCTGATCGCCTGGTCGGCCATAAGGATAAAGGCGCCGGTCCGAATTTCGGGCGGCCCGGCGGACGTGGCCGTCGTTCGTCAGGCACTTGCGGCGAAGCAGGTTCCGCTGATCGTCGAAGAAAAACGCCGCGACACCGGCACCGTTGCCGCAAGCTGGGCGACACCGGACACGATCGCGGCGGAAAGCGGGACGCCATAGGTCCAGCAAGGTCCAGCGACAGAGCCGAAACCGCCAGCCGAGACAGTAAGCCGAAACGAAGGGGAGAATAACGATGCCGATCGAAATCCGCATACTGGTCTATGCCGCCATCTTGCTGCTCGTCCACATCTTCGCCGAAGGGCACTACAAGACCAAGCAATACGGCAAGCAATGGAACGTCGGCGCGCGGGACGAAGACTTGCCCCCGCTGAATGCCGTGGCCGGGCGGTTGGGCCGGGCACGGGGTAACTACCTCGAAACGCTGCCGATCGCGATCATCGGCCTGTTGGGCGTCGTCGTCGCGGGCAAAAACAGCGACATGACAGCGCTGGGCGGCTGGATCTGGCTGGGCTCGCGGATCGTCTATTTGCCGCTGTACTGGGCTGGCGTGCCGGTGGTGCGGACGATCGTGTACATGATCAGCCTAGTCGGGCTGGGCTTTGTGCTGTGGCCGCTGCTGATGGCCGGTGCCTGACCCAGACGAGCACAAACGAAGGGGGAGTTCGCGGTATCGCGATCTCCCCCACAATTCAGCAATTCGGTAATTCGCGCGTCAGGCGGCCAGGCTATAGGGCTCGATCTCGCCCGACAGGTACAGCTTCTTCGCTTTTGCCCGGCTGAGCTTGCCCGATGACGTGCGCGGCAGGGTGCGCGGCGGGACCAGTTCGACGACGCAATTCATGCCGGTGATCGAGCGCACCTTGTCGCGGATCTGGTCGTGCAGCTTTATCCGTTCGAACGGATCGGAAATGCGGCAGTGAACCAGTACGGCGGGTACTTCCTCGCCGTTGTCGGCCTGGACCGCAAAGGCGGCGATGTCGCCCTGATGGAAGCCGGGAAGCTGTTCCACCGCCCATTCGATATCCTGCGGCCAGTGGTTCTTGCCGTTGATGATGATCATGTCCTTGGCGCGGCCGACGATGAACAGATAGCCGTTCACCATGTAACCCATGTCGCCGGTATCCAGCCATCCGTCGACGATACAGGCGTCGGTCGCTTCGGGGTCGCGGAAATAGGAATGCATGACGCTTGGCCCGCTGCACCACACCTTGCCAATCATGTGGTCGGCCAGTTCGTGGCCTTCTTCGCCGCGGATCACGACTTCCATGTCCTTCACCGCCTTGCCGCAATTGACGATGGCGCGGTAACGCGCAGGGCGGGACAGGTCGCGCGGGGTGCCCGACAGGCGCTCTTCCTCGACCAGTTCGACACGGATCCCTTCGCCCGGCGGCATGATGGTCACGGCCAGAGTCGCTTCGGCGAGACCGTAACTGGGCGTGAAGGCATTGGCCTTGAACCCGGCATCGGCAAAAGCGTCGACGAAATTCTGCATCACGTCGGGGCGGATCATGTCGGCCCCGTTGCCCGCCAGCCGCCAGCGCGACAGGTCGAAGCGTTCGGCGACGTTCGACTGGCTGGAAATGCGGCGCGCGCAGATGTCGTATCCGAACGTCGGCGAGTAGGAAATCGACAGCCCTTCGTTCCGGCTGATCAGGTCCAGCCACGCCAGCGGGCGGCGGGCGAAATCCTCGGTCTTCAGGTAATCGCCCGAAACCTGATTGGCGATCAGCGACAGGAAGCAACCGACAAGGCCCATGTCGTGATACCACGGCAGCCACGAAATGCAGCGATCGTTGTCGCCCACGCGCATCCCGTGCGAATGCGCGGCAAGGTTCGACATCAGCGCGCGGTGGGTGACCGTGACGCCGTGGGGAAACCGGGTAGAGCCGGAAGAATACTGAAGATAGCAGATATCGTCGGGGCTAAGTTCGGGCAGGGCGACATCGGGCGCTGCCTGCGCGGCAAACGTGGTCCAGTCGATGCCCTTACACCCCTGCCGTTCGGCGGCGGCGGATGCCATCGCGTCGATTTCGGCCGGATAAAGCAACATAAGCGGGTCGCTCGACTGCAACTGCACGGCAAGCTGGTCGATATAAGATTCCTTGCCGCCAAAACTGGTCGGCAAGGGCAGGGGAACCGGCCATGCCCCGGCATAGACCGCGCCACAGAACAGTGCGGCAAAATCGGTGCCGGTTTCAGCCACCAGCGCAATGCGGTCGCCCGGCTTCACCCCGGCCGCAACCAGTCGGCGGGCCATGGCCAGCGCATCGTCGCGCAGTTCCGAATAGGGATAGACTCGCGTCAGCTTGCCGCGCGGGTCGTGGAAATTAAGCCCGCGCGAACCTGTGGCGGCATAATCGATCGCGTCTGCAAAAGTCGCGAAATCGGCAAGCCGGCGCGGCAATGTATCCGCATTGGGGGTGGGCTCAAGCGTGGCGCCAGCCGTGGGGGCGATCTGCGTCATGAAGCTGCTGCTATCCCGTCAATTTGCAAAAGTGGACCGCTTTAGTCGCCCGCCCGATTAATCCCGCCTGAAACCGGACTTTCGTTAAGGGTTCTTCTCGAGCCAATTCTTCGTATACGCGACCGTCAGATACCAAGGCCGTTTCCAATGTTACGATAGTGTGGCAAGAATATGGCACGATGACCGAACGAACCGGCGGATATCCACGAAAAGCCCGAACCGCAAGAGTGAGAAAGCCGTTAAATTCGGCCTCTCTCGAAGAAATGGCGCTCGCCTATGTTGCCCGGTTCGCGACTACGGCACGGGGATTGCAGCGATATTGTCAGAGAAAGCTGCGCGAACGCGGCTGGGAAGGGCAGGAGGACGGCGCGCCGTTACCCGACATCGATGCGATCGTGGCCCGTTTCGTCGGCATGGCGTATGTCGACGATGGCGAATATGCCCGGACCCGCACCGGCAGCCTGCTGCGCCGGGGATACGGCATCCGGCGCGTGGCACAGGCGCTGGACGCGGCGGGCGTCGATGCCGAAGATCGCGTCGCGGTGAGAGAGGGGGCCTTGCGCGAAGCGGCCTTGCGGTTAGCCGAAAGGCGGCGGTTCGGCCCGTTCGGCGCCGACGGTGCACCGCCTGCCGATCGTTCAGTGCGGGATAAGCAAGTGGCGGCCATGTTGCGCGCAGGGCACGCGCTCGATACTGCGCGACGCCTGATCGAGGCGGCGAATGCCGAAGAGGCACGCGAATGGGTCGCAGCCGCCAGCGAAGAGGACGATTGATGTCGATTGCTAAGTTCGGCAGCGCGCTGGCTCTGTTCATGCTTGCCGCCTGTGCCCCTTCGTCGCAGGGGCTGGCATCCGATGCGCCCAGCGCCACCGACAAGGGTTCGGCGGCCATGCACCCCGTGTCGGGGCTGCCGCTGATCCCGGTGACTGTCGCCAGCAGGGCGGGCGCGCATCGGTTCACCGCGGAATATGCGGGCGTGCCCGAAGCACGCACCAGGGGCTTGATGTTCCGCACCGAACTCGGCCCTGACGAAGGCATGCTGTTCGATTTCAGCACCACCGAAGCTCAGCCGATGCGCCGTAACTTCTGGATGCTCAACACGTACATCCCGCTCGACATGGTGTTCATCCGCACCGACGGCACCGTCGACAGCATCGCCGCCAATGCGGTGCCTTATGACACCTCCCGCTATTCGTCAGTCGGGCCTGCCAGTTATGTGCTCGAAATCCCGGGCGGTCGCGCCGCTGAACTGGGCATTGCCCCGGGCGATCGCGTCACATTCTCCGTGCCGCGCGGATAACGGCTTTGCAGGTTCAATCGGCAAGGCGTCCATCGCGCGGGTTGCAGATCGGCGCGCGTGCCGCTAATCGGCCAACGATGAAAAAGGTGGCACGATGAGCATCCTCGGCAAGATCTTCACATGGTGGGACGGTGCCACATTCGGCACACTTCTCGACACCAGTCGCCATGGCCAGAAGGTCGGCACCGACGCGCAGGGCAATGCCTATTACCGCGCGAAGAAGCCGAATTCGCTGGGCCACGAACGCCGCTGGGTCATTTATGAAGGCGCGAACGATGCCAGCCGCGTGCCGGCCGAATGGCATGGATGGCTGCACGGTTCGTTCGATGGCGTGCCGGAATCGAACCTGCCGCCGCCGCGCATCTGGGAAGTGGACTATACCCCCAACGCCACCGGCACGGAAGGCGCCTATCGCCCGTCGGGCGCGCTGGAAAAGGGCGGCGTCCGCGCTCGCGCCACCGGCGATTACGAAGCCTGGTCGCCCGACCAGTGATTCGCCGCACCCCGCTCGCGCTGGCAGCGACGGTGCTGCTGGCCGCTTGCGGCAGCAAGCCGGAGGCGGGCGACGCCGCCAAGGGCGTCGACAAGGAACAGCCTGTCGCCAGCACCGCTGCGAACCAGAAATTGGCCGCTGATGCCGAACCCGTGATCGGCGAAGACGGCTTGCCCGCAGGCACCCCGATGGCAGAGCGTGTCGCCACGCTTGGCCTGTTGAACAAGCGTAACAACCTTACGCAAGACATAATGTTGAAGCCCGGCGAGCAGAAGCGCGTCAAGGACGTGCTGATCCGGGTGGAAACGTGCGAACGCCGCCCGCCCTGGGATCCGGAGCCGGAAGAGGGCGCTTTCGTCCAGATCTATACGACAACCGACGACGACGATGAGGAAAGGCCCGATTGGAAGGGCGTCTTTTCGGGTTGGCTGTTCCTCAACAGCCCGTCACTGAACGTCGTCGAGCATCCGATCTACGATGTCTGGATCAAGGACTGCGCGATGGTCTTTCCCGGAGAGGAAGAGGCCGCCGCCAAGGACGAAAAACCTTCGGGCAGCGCTACGTAAGGCGCTTCGTCGGCAGGTCTGCACGACTTTGCCACCAGTTCCATATAGCGCGCCTGAGGCATGGCGACCGCACCAAGCGAGGCGAGGTGGGTGGTCATGAACTGGCAGTCGAGCAGTTCCATCCCCGCAGCCTGCATCGCCGCGACGAGCCAGCATAGCGCGACTTTCGATGCGTCGGATTCGAGGCTGAACATTGATTCGCCACAGAACACCCGGTCGAACGCCACGCCATAGAGCCCACCGACAAGTTGCCCATCGCGCCAGCATTCGATGGAATGCGCGTGGCCAAGCTTGTGCAGCATCACGTAACTGTCCGTGATCCGCTTGCTGATCCAGCTTTCCGATACGTCGTCGTCTTCGCCATCGCGCGGGGCGGCGCAGCGGGCGATCACGCCTTCGAACGCGCGGTTGCAGGTGACTTCGAACCTGTCCCGGCGCAACGTGCGCAACAACGAGCGCGAAAGGTTCAGCCCCTCGAGCGGAAGGATGGCCCGTTCGCGCGGCTCGATCCACATGATCTCGGGATCGTCGCGCGTTTCCGCCATGGGGAAAATGCCGCTGCGATAGGCCAGCAGGAGCAGTTCCGGATCGATGAGGGATTGCGTTCCAGGGGGCGGATTGAGCTTCGACATTGCGCGCAAGATGCGCTCGATCCGGCCATTTGTCACCTGCCTGACGCGATCGCGCCAAGATACCCTTGTCAGCCCGCGCGAAGGGCGATAGAGGCGCTCCACCCGCAGGAGTGTAGCTCAGTTGGTAGAGCATCGGTCTCCAAAACCGAGGGCCCACGGTTCGAGTCCGTGCACTCCTGCCATTCACCCGAAATTCCCGATATCGTCGTGATATTGCAGCGTTGCGCCATTCTGGCGTCGGCCGCGTCGATTTCGCGCGGATGGTGGTTGCACCCGAATGATCCGGGATCATGCAAACAATCGCCGGGTTAACATTTGTGCAAAATGGAACGGATCGCCGTGGCATCGGTTCGTCGGGGGTGAATGTTGTCTCCCGGAGAATTTAATCATGTCAGACGCAGGAGTTCTCTCCGGCGATATTTCGGAATCGTTCCGCGATTTCGTGCGCGATCGCGCTTTTCCCTGCGTCGGCGCGAAAAGCGCATTGTCGCGCGGGACGCTCAAGGTCGAAACCTGCCGTTCGATCACCAGCGCGTGGGACGATGTGCGCATCCATCGCGAATTGCTCGACTGGGCCTATGCCTATCGCGACGACCCGACGGCGCGCTTTCTTTCCATCGCTTTCGTATTCGAGGGTCCGTTCGACCTTGACGAAAAAGGGTTCGAGACCGCGATGTGGGAGCGTATCCAGTCGCTGGCCGACAAGGACGCGTGGCTTGAACAACCTTATGATCGCAGGGTCAGCGCCGATCCCGGAGACCCGCATTTTTCGCTCAGCTTCGGCGGCGAGGCTTTCTTTGTTGTCGGCATGCACCCGGCGGCCAGTCGCCCGGCGCGCCGGTTTGAACGGCCGGTGCTGGTGTTCAATCTCCACGATCAGTTCAACCAGCTGCGCGAAGACAACCTTTACGAAACCATTCGCGAAACCATCCTGAAGCGGGACGAGGCTTTAGCCGGCACGCTCAATCCGATGCTGTCGCGTCACGGCGACAGCAGCGAAGCGCAGCAATATTCAGGCCGCCATGTGGGTGAGGATTGGCAATGTCCGTTTCGCGACAAACGAGACATGGCATGAACGCGGCAGTGGGGCATGACCAGCGCGTGCCCCCGCGCAGCGGCGTGGGATTTGAACTGCAACGCGGCCAATCGCTAACGGTGATCGACCCGGAGGGCTGCCAGGTCGCCGACCTGCTGGCATTCGCGCGCGGTGATGTGCGCGAGGTCATTTCGAACGGGCGGACTTTCGATTACGAAGAAACCCTGCGGCTGACCACCGGCCATCGGCTATGGTCCAACCGTTCGCGCGTGCTGTTGACGATCGAAGACGACACCGTCGGCTGCCACGATTTCCTGCTGACCCCGTGCAGCAAGGCCACGTTCCGCCATTTCTATCCCGACAAGCCGGTCCATCGCGGCTGTTTCGGCAATCTTGCCGATGCACTGTCGCCATGGGGCATTGCGGAGGACGATATCCCCGTCGCCTTCAACTGTTTCATGAATGTGCCGGTGGCAAATGACGGATCGATCGCGGTGTTGCCGCCGCCGGGCAAGCCGGGCGATCGCATCGTGTTTTGGGCCGAGGTCGACCTTGTCATCGGACTGACTGCCTGTTCCGCCTATGCCAGCAACGGCGGGACGTTCAAGCCGATCGACTACCGCATCGACTGACCGCGTTACCGACGCCGAGTCAGGTCAGGAACGTCGCGACGAACGCCCAGCCTAGCGTGCCTAACAATACCGCAAGGCTGGACAGCAGCGCGATAACGGCGGTGCGGCCCGCTTTCCATTTGGCATTGGCGAAGACGACGGCAGTTTTGAAAGCCATGTTGACCCCGACCGTTCCGGCAAGCGCGATCGCGGCAATTCGCGGGCTGATCGCGCCCGTCGGCAGGGCGGAAAAGGCGACGATTGCCGCGTCGACATCAAAGCTGCCCGCAATGAACAACGACAGCCCTCCGCCTGTTTCTCCGAATTCGGTTTGCGCCCAATTGACCAGCAACGACGCCCCGGCCACCGCCGCGAGGAAACCCAGCGCGGGCAGCAGTTCGAACGGCTTTTTCTGCAGTTGGTGCCCCTCCGCGCTGCCGATCGTTTCGGACCGCCACACCAATGCGGCAGCAACAAAGGCCGCAATTGCCGCCGGACCCAGCAATTTGAGCAGCGGCAAGGTGACGACCGGGGCGATCACCACCGTCAGCAGGATCACGCGCAAGTACATCACCGCGCTGGCCAGCGCGATGCCGGTGGAAAACGGCCCCGCCTCGTCCTTGCCCAGCCGTGATGAAAGCGCGGCGGTTACGGCGGTGGACGAATAGGCCCCGCCGATCACTGCCGTCGCAATCGTGCCCTTGCGTTCGCCGACAAGGCGGTTTGCCACATATCCCGCAATCGAAAACCCGGTGATGAGCAGGACCACGAGCCACAGCTTGAACGGGTTCCACGCATTGTACGGCCCGAATTGCGCATCGGGCAGGAACGGCAGGATCGCGAGCGCCAGCACGGCGTAGCGCGCGATGGCCTGTACTTCCTCGTCGCTCAGCCGGTCGATCAGGCCATGCAGCTGTCGCCTGAGCGCAAGCACCAAGGTCGTGACCGCAGCCCCCGCCACGGCAAAGGCAGGATAGCCGGCCCCTGCCAGCAAACCCAGCGACAGCGCGACCATCGCGGCCACCATCGTGGTCGCATCACGCCGTTTGCTTCCGGTGGCCTCCTTGACGAAGGATGCCACCAGCATGGCCACCAACCCCGCCAGCAGGATGGCAGCGATGATCGGCGACAACACTTCGGCGACAATGCCCGACAAGGCACCCATGCCGCCGATCAGCGCAAAAGTCCTGATGCCCGCAACGCGCATGCCGCTTGGCTGTTCGCGTTGGCGCCAGCCGCGCTCGATCCCGATCAGCAGCCCTGACGCGAGGCCCGCCACGACGCTGAGCGCAAGGTCGGAATCGAAAGGCAGAGTTTGACTTGGCACGCGCCGATCCGATCAATCGCAGGTCTTGTTCCTGAGTGCATCGAATGGGGTCGAGCCGCAAGAAAAAGCCAAGGCCGGCGCCAATTCGCGCCACCGTGAAGCTAGCCCGGTCACGGCGGCAACCTGCCTGTCGAGCCCGCCGGAGTGAGCATGTGCCCCGGAAAAAAGGGAACGGTGGCCGCAAGCATTTTGTCGGCCAACATCATGGCGCGCGAAGCCTATTTCAGCTGCGCGCGCCGTCCTGTCACTGCCCGATGTTCCTCAATATTGCTCAGGCTCTTCCGGCGTGGCGCGTACATGGTCCCGACCGGCCTTGCGCTGTCCCTTTGCCAGCTTGAAAACCACGCCCGACAGCAAGGCTAGTGCCAGAAGGTTGGGCAAAGCCATCGCCGCGTTGGAAATGTCGCCGAGCCGCCAGACCAGCGTCAGGTCCTGCGACGATCCGATAAAGATCACCACACACCACAGCACGCGCCACGAGATATGGAGCATCCTTTCGCCCCCCCGGGTCGATCCGGGAACGCGGTCGTAAAGGAACGTGATCGCACGCTCGCCATAATAGCTCCACGTCAGCAGGGTCGTGAACACGAACAGGATCAGCGCGATGGACGCGATCAGCGTGCCGATGGGAATCGTGCCGATCGCCATCGGGAAAGCCGCTGCGAACGCACCCGATGTCATGGCAAACCCTTGAAGGTCCGATTGCCATGCGTGCTTCACCGCGCTGCCGGCACCGGTGAACTGGCCCTCGACGGTAAGGATCACCAGCGCGGTCATCGTGCAGATGACGATCGTGTCGATGAACGTGCCCAGCATCGCCATGCGGCCCTGCTTTTCGGGATCGTCGGTCTGGGCGACGGCGTGGGCGATCGGGGTCGAACCCTGACCCGCCTCGTTTGAGAACAAGCCGCGCGCGACGCCTGCACGGATCGCAAGCGCGATGGCCGCGCCGATGAAGCCGCCGCTTGCCGCCTGCGTGTTGAAGGCTCCGCCAAAGATGCGACTGAAGGTTTCGGGAATGTCCTGAATGTTCAGGATAATCGCGACGATCGCCATGAAGACGTAAGCAAAGGCCATGAACGGCACGACCTTTTCCGCAACGTTGCCGATCGACTTGATGCCGCCGATGATGACCACGAACACGGCGATGGCGGTGATCAGGCCGCCGACCCATTCCTCGATCCCGAAAAGTTCGTTCAAGCCGTCGGCGACCGCGTTGGCCTGAATCGAATTGCCGGTGACGAGCGCCGAGAACAGCGTGCCAATGCAGAAGACTACCGCCAACCAGGTCCATTTCGGGCCAAGGCCCATCATGATGTAGCTCATCGGTCCGCCGCGATAGGTGCCGTCGCTGGTCGTCTCGCGATAACGGATGGCCAGCGAACCTTCGGCAAAGGCCAGCGCCATGCCGATGATAGCGGTGATCCACATCCAGAATATCGCACCCGGCCCGCCCAGCGAAATTGCCGTCGCGACACCGGCAAGGTTGCCCGTGCCGACCTGTCCCGACAGGGCGGTGGACAGCGCGGCAAACGGGCTGATTTCGCCCGCACCTGTGCCCTTGCGACCTTTGAACAGGCCGGAAAAGGCGGAGCCAAGATTGCGGATCGGATAAAATCTCAGCCCGAACATGAAATACAGCCCGACGCCCAGCAGGACGATGGTCATCGGCGGTAGCGGCTGCCCCCCGATGGCGAGTACGGGATCGCCGTTCCATGTTCCGCCCCAGATGAAGTCCGAAACGTTCGTGACGTGATCGATAAGACCTGGTTCGATCTGTGCGGGGGCGGGCTGCGCTTCTACGCTCATGCAATCATCCTGCTGAAGCCGATGTCGTAACGGTTACAACGGCTACCGACCGGCCCGGTTGAAGGAAAGCGCCAAATGCGCGCCATACCCGGCGAAGTTGCAGTGGGGCCCGGCAAGAATGGTGCATCTGCCCTTGCACCGCAGCGAAGTGCGCACTATTGGCAACAACGTAATTCCGACATCGGAAATCTGACCGCCGTCTCCCAGCCTCGCTCGGAGCGGCGATGGACCGATGCCGAAACCCACTTCGACGCTTCGAAAAGGCAAAGAGGAAGCACATGGCCAAGACCACTCCCGGAGAGTTCATCAAGCAGGTGAAAGCCGAAGGGGCGAAGGTCGTCTGGCCGAGCCGGCAGGAAACGATCAGCACGGCGATCTTCGTCGGCATCTTGATGTTGATCCTGTCGATCTTCTTCCTCGGCATTGACACGCTGTTCGGCGCAGTCATGCAGTGGCTGCTCACGCTCGCCTGATCGACTAGGAACGCAGGAAAAAAACATGGCTCGCTGGTACATCATCCACGCCTACTCCGGCTTTGAAAACAAGGTGAAGGAAGCCATCCTCGCCGAAGCGGAGCGCACCGGGCTCGAAGCCCTGGTCGAACAGATCGAGGTTCCGGCCGAAACGGTGACCGAGGTCAAGCGCGGCAAGAAGATCCAGTCCGAACGCAAGACGATGCCGGGCTATGTCCTCGCCAAGCTCGCGATGAACGACGACATTTATCACCTTGTGAAGAACACGCCCAAGGTCACCGGCTTCCTTGGCAATGGCGGCAAGCCGCAGGCGATCTCCGAACGTGAGGCCGCCCGTTACTTCGGCCAGCGCGACGAAATGGCCGCGCAGCCCAAGCGCGAAATCACCGTCGATTACGAAATCGGCGATTCGGTGAAGGTGCTCGACGGCCCGTTCGCCAGCTTCAACGGCGTGGTCGAAGAGCTCGATTTCGACAAGAGCAAGGTCAAGGTCAGCGTTTCGATCTTCGGCCGCGCGACCCCGGTCGAACTGGACTTCGAACAGGTCGAACTCGTCAAGTAAGTTGCATTTCGGCTCGACCCTGCTAAGGGCGCGCTCTCCCATCCGTGGGACCCCGTGCGGGAGGTGGGCATAAGACCGCCGTCTAACCGCTTATCATGAGGGCCGCACCTGCGGTCCGACAGTGTGAAAGGAGGCCATTATGGCCAAGAAGATCGAGGGCTACATCAAGCTCCAGGTGCCCGCGGGCGCCGCAAATCCGTCCCCGCCGATCGGCCCCGCGCTCGGTCAGCGTGGTGTCAACATCATGGAATTCTGCAAGCAGTTCAACGCTGCCACGCAGGAGCTCGAAAAGAGCATGCCGATCCCGACGGTCATCACCGTCTTTGCCGATCGCAGCTTCACGTTCATCACCAAGACGCCGCCGGCTTCGTTCCTGCTGAAAAAGGCCGCGAACCTGAAATCGGGTTCGAAGGAGCCGGGCAAGACTTCGGCCGGAACCATCAAGCGCAGCGCCGTTCAGGCGATTGCCGAACAGAAGATGGCCGACCTGAACGCGAACGACATCGAACAGGCGACCAAGATCATCGAGGGCTCCGCGCGCTCGATGGGCCTCGAAGTGGTGGAGGGCTGATACGATGGTAAAGCTGAGCAAGAAGCAGAAGTCGCTGACCGAAAAGCTGGACGCTGAAAAGCTGTACGGCATCGACGAAGCGCTGCAGACGCTGCGCGACCTGAAGAGCGCGAAGTTCGACGAAACTGTCGAAGTCGCTCTCAACCTCGGCGTCGATCCCCGCCATGCGGACCAGATGGTTCGCGGCATGGTGTCGCTGCCGTCGGGCACCGGCAAGGACATGAAGGTTGCCGTGTTCGCACGTGGTGACAACGCCGAAAAGGCGCTTGCCGCAGGGGCCGACAAGGTCGGTGCCGAAGATCTCATGGAAGACATGCAGAACGGCAACCTGAACTACGACCGCGTGATCGCGACCCCGGACATGATGGGTGTCGTCGGCCGTCTGGGTAAGATCCTGGGCCCCAAGGGCCTGATGCCGAACCCGAAGCTGGGCACCGTTACGCCGAACGTCGAACAGGCGATCAAAGACGCCAAGGGCGGCCAGGTCGAATTCCGCGTCGAAAAGCAGGGCATCATCCATTCCGGCATCGGCAAGCTCTCGTTCTCGGACGATGCGCTGAAGGCAAACTACAACGCTTTCGTCGATGCGATCGTCAAGGCGAAGCCGGCTGGCGCCAAGGGCAAGTACCTGCGCAAGATCACGATTACGTCGTCGATGGGCCCGGGCCTGAAGATCGACATGTCGGACGTCTACAGCGCCTGATTTTCACGCGCTGTAAGAACTGACACGAAGTTTAAAGGCCGGGGGCGACGCCCTCGGCCTTTTTCGTTCGGATCGATCGTGGGACACACGGCGTTTGGAATTTGCCGCTTTCGAACCGCCAATTTTTGCAACGAACCGCGCGATGGTGGCTTTTGGTGCCGGTGGCAGCGCCGCGCCGATCAGTTGGCCGGGCCGGCCGAAAGTTCCATCGAAATGCCGTCGCCATCGATCCGAACATGCACGACCGCGAAGTCGCAAGCGCGCGCGGCCGCGAGCAACTGGGCGAACCGTTGCAGGTGCCCGATCGGAAGTTCCGGGAAAGAGTTCGCCGGTTCAACCGCGATGTCGGCTTCGCCATGGTCCTCGATGATCGGGGCGATCACTTCGATCGGGCGTTCCGACGGTTCTATCGGCGCTTCTTCTTGCGTGTAGATGACGCGCAGGCCCATGCTTTCGCCGTCGTTCCACCGCACTTCGCCGTCGACGATCTGGTTGTCGGGAAACACCAGCGAAGTCTTGAACCTGGGGCGACGTCGATCCCGGTATGGCCGAGCTGCATCCCTTCGCGTGAGAAATCGATCACCCGCACGGCGACCGCGTCGCGCGTCGCGTCGATGCACATGGCCGGATCGTCGGCGGCAACGCGCGTCGTCGCCCGCTGATCCGTGATGACAGGATCGTCGTTCGCCGCCGCGGCATGTTGCGGGATATCGACGGGCTCCGGTTCATAGTCGACGTGGATTCGCGCCGGTTCTTCGTCCGTCGGAACACTTGCGTCACCTGTCGGCGCGACGTCGGCGAAATCGTTGCGCAAGGCCATGATCTCGGCTCGATAGGGATGGTCTGGATCGACCGCATCCTGACCCGCGAGAATGGCAAAGACGGCATCGGGCAGCGGTATTGCAAATTCCAGACCTGCTTCGCGCCCCAGTTTCAGCCAGCGGACGTGCGCGGCGATGGGACCGAAATTGCCGATGCGAATTGAAATCGTCTCTCCGCGCGACAGGTTGCGCGAGATGTCGAGCAAACGACAGCCCAGCGGGGTGAGGTCCACCACGTTGACGATTTGAGCAAGGCCAGGTCCCCGGCGAAAGCTGCCGTTGGCCGCCACTTGCACGCGGTCGGCCAATCGCGAATTCACCATGCCTTGATCCCTCGTTCTAAAGTCAGGATCGGTCCGTAAAGTAACTTGCTTAACGAGCGGTAACCACGCCGCTCCGCACAGGTGTCGGTTTGTGGTAAGCTTCTAACGGGTTGGATGTTGTCAGATGCCGCCCGGCGTGAAGTCGTAGCCCATTTCTCCCAGCCCTTCGCACAGGCTGTCGATGCAGCTTTTTACCGTTTCCGGGCTGGTCGACCGGACGACGAAATTCGCGCCCACCCTGCCTTCGCGAAAGAACGGATAGCTGCCTATCTGCGATCCTTCGTGGGCGCGCTCGACTTCCATCAGCAGCCCGGCGATCTCGCTTTCGGGCACCCATGCGCCGACGGTATCGGACAAAAGGGGCGCGCCGCCCTCCAGCGAACCGGTCAGCGCGTCGAGCATGCCGGCGGTAATGTCTGGCACGCCAGCCATCAGGTGCAGGTTGCCGATACGGATGCCGGGCGCGCCGGAATAGCGATTGGGGATCAGATCCGCACCGTCGGGCACCCGCGCCATGCGCAACCGGCCTTCGTTCACTCCGCCCTTGTCGGCGTAATAGTTTTCAAGAATGGCGCGCGCTTCGGGATGGACGACGACGTCTACGCCAAGGGCCTCCGCAACCGCATCGACGGTGATGTCGTCGTGGGTGGGGCCGATGCCGCCGGTGGTGAACAGGTAATCGTTGCGCGCACGCAGCGTGTTCACCGCTTCCACGATTGCGTCCACTACGTCGGGCACGACGCGCACTTCGCGCAGGCGGATGTTCTGCACACCCAGCCAGCTCGCGATCTGCGCGATGTTCTTGTCTTGCGTTCGGCCCGAAAGAATCTCGTCACCGATGACGACAAGGGCTGCGGTCCAGATGCGGGAATCGTCCATTGCCATCGGCCTTAGCGCGCTCCGTTCACGCGATAAAGCCGAACAGGTCGTGCGCGTCGGCTTCTTCGAGGGTGGCCATGACGATGTCGCCTTGCGCCAGCGTTGCGGGCACGTCGCGCAGGAACACGCTGCCGTCGATTTCCGGGGCGTCGGCCTGCGACCGGCCGGTGGCGCCGATGTCCCCGTCCTCGTCCGGTTCGCCCACTTCGTCGATGATGACGGGGACGGTGCGACCGACCTTGGCAGCCAATTTCGCGGCGCTGATCCGCTCGGTCACTTCCATCAGACGGGCGTAGCGTTCTTCCTTGACCGCTTCGGGCACCGGATTGGGCAGGGCATTGGCCTGTGCGCCTTCGACGGGTTCGAAGCGGAATGCCCCCACCCGGTCGAGCTGTGCTTCCTCAAGCCAGTCGAGCAGGTATTTGAAGTCGTCCTCCGTCTCTCCGGGAAAGCCGACGACGAAGCTGGAACGAACGGCGATGTCGGGGCACACTTCGCGCCACGATTTCAGCCGTTCGAGAACCTTCGCCTCGTTCGCCGGGCGCTTCATCGCGCGCAGGACCGACGGGCTGGCATGCTGGAACGGGATGTCGAGATAGGGCGTCAGCAGTCCTTCGGCCATCAAGGGGATGACGGCGTCGACATGCGGATAGGGATAGACGTAGTGCAGCCGGACCCACGGCTGCTCGCCACCGGGCGTGCGCATATGGCCCAGTTCGCGGGCAAGATCAGTCATGTGGGTGCGGACGGGGTTGCCCTTCCACATGCGTTCTTCGTGCCGCACGTCGACGCCATAGGCCGACGTGTCCTGGCTGATGACGAGCAGTTCCTTCGTCCCTGCGGCCAGCAGCTTTTCCGCCTCGCGCAGCACGGCGTCGATCCGCCGGCTGGCGAGCTTGCCGCGCAAATCGGGGATGATGCAGAACGCGCAGGAATGGTTGCAGCCTTCGGAAATCTTCAGATAGCTGTAATGGCGCGGCGTCAGCTTGATATCGGGTTGCGGCACCAGATCGACGAACGGCCCGCGCGCTGCGGGCGCCGCTTCGTGCACAGCATCGACAACCTGTTCGTACTGATGCGCGCCCGTTACGGCGAGGACATCGGGAAAACGCGCACGGATCAGCTCCGCCTCGTTCCCCATGCAGCCGGTAACGATCACGCGGCCGTTTTCAGCGATGGCCTCGCCGATCGCCTCCAGGCTTTCTTCCTTCGCGGAATCGAGGAAACCACAGGTGTTGACCAGGACGACGTCCGCCCCCGCGTAATCCGGGCTCATCGAATAGCCGTCGGCGCGCAGCCGTGTGAGGATGCGTTCCGAATCGACAAGCGCCTTGGGACAGCCGAGGCTGACCATGCCGACTTTGGGAGAGGGGGCGATCTGGGCCGGTTGCGTTTCTTGAGACATCGTGGCTGCGCCCTACACGCGACGAGCCGTGCGCGCCAGCCGTTCGATGCTGCCGCGTGCCGGAGAGGGGGCTTAAAATGTCGCTCGATAGCGTCTAGAGCTCGTTACAGGGGTTACCTTTCCGCGTCGGGTGGCGGAATTCTGAGCAGACGGGAAATTTGATGGGTCCGGTGGACTGGATTGGCGTATTCCTCGCAGCGGTGGCTGCGATGGTCGTGGCGGCTGCGTGGTACAGGATATTTTTGCGGCCGCTCGCCGTATTGGCGGGGCCGGGCGGGCTCGAGGTTCGTCGCAGGCCTTTCACCACGATGATCGCCACATTCGCGCTCGTATTCGTGAGCGCGGCGATGCTGGGCCACATGTATGCGCGGCTGTCCGATCCCTCGAAATGGTGGCTCTATCCGATGATGAGCGGGGGCGTTGCGATATTCTTCGTCATTCCGGCGCTGTGGACCAATTACCTGCATCAGCGCAATCCGCGCGCAATTGCCTTCATCGACGCAGGATTCTGGCTCATCGCATATCTTGCCATGGGACTGGTGTTTCTGCTGCGCCGCTGAACGAAGTGGTGGGGGGACGCGCGTGTGGGGCCGAGCGATCGCCAGCCCACACGCGGTAGTCCCTGCTGTATCCGGCGGGCCAGATCGGACAAATCCCCGTCAAAAGGCGCAATGCGGCATCAGGTTCCGGTCGATCGGGGCAAAGATCGCGCATTGCCGGTGCGGTTCAAATCTGATCGCGCCGTCGTTCGCCCTTTCGCGACAGGAGCCTTTGCGTGGATACGATCACCGACTGCCCGACCTTCATCGATCTTGCCGCCATGGCCGCTGGCCAATCCTTGGCCACGGGATCGGACCCGTTCGGCTCCGATGCGCAGTCGCTCCCGGTGCGTGCCGGCCCTTGCGAGATTTTCGCGACCGCAATCGCGACTGGTGAAGGTCGCTATTCGGAGATCGGCGGCGACACGATGATCCTCGCACTCGACGGCGCTCTCGTGCTGGGTTGCGAAGGTCGCGAAATCGCATTGGCGAAAGGACAGAGCGCCGTGATCGCGCGTGGCACCGCCTTTTCGTGGCGCGCCGATGCGCCGGTCACGCTGATCGGGATGCGTTACACCGATGCACCCCAAGGCGATGGAGGCATCGTCGCCATCGACAATGGCGCCACGCTCGCGCCGTCGAATCCGCCTGCCGACGAAGTCCTGTTGAGCGAGAAGCCATCATGCCGTTCGAACAACCAGTTCGCGTCATTGGACGATGGGCAGTTCAAATGCGGCATCTGGGATTCCACACCCTATACCCGCGTGCCGATCCTGTTCCGTCACACGGAACTCATGCATCTTTTGGCAGGAAAAGTGACGTTTACCGACGCAGCTGGCCGCACCGCGACGTTTGGCAAGGGCGACACCTTCATCATCGAGCAGGGCGCGCGATGCAGCTGGGATAGCCGCGAAGATGTCGCCAAAATCTACGGAACCTTCAAACCGGCCGATTAAGCGCGGTCCGGTTGCCGCCGGCGGTCCATTGGGATGCATGGGCTGTATGAAAGCCGCCACTTCGCCGATATGATCGTCCCGACGCACGGTTAGCCCGTGCTTTCGGGAAGGATATGCCATGAAATCGTCGAGGCCGCTTGGTCGGACCGGCATGAACATCGCGCCGGTCGTGTTCGGCGGCAATGTCTTCGGCTGGTCGATGGATGAGGCGCAGAGCTTTCGCGTGCTCGACGCATTCATTGACCATGGCTTCGATGCGATCGACACGGCCGATGTCTATTCCCGCTTTGCCGATGGACTGGCAGGCGGCGAGTCCGAAACGATCCTTGGCCGCTGGTTCGCGGCGCGGCCGGGCATGCGGGACAAGGTGAAGCTGTTCACCAAGGTCGGGCTGGACATGGGCGGGCCGGGCGAAAAAGGTCTGTCGGAACGGTGGATCACAGAAGGGATCGAACGTTCGCTGACGCGGTTGAACACCGATTACGTCGATCTTTATTTCGCCCACATCCCCGATCCCGATACCGATCATGCCGAAACGCTTGGCGCGTTCGAGAAATTGCTGACCGCCGGCAAGATCCGCGCCATCGGGGCATCGAATTTCGGTGCTGATCTGCTGCAACAGGCATTGGCCGCGTCGGCCGCAACGGGTCTTCCGGAATACCAGGTCGTCCAACCCCGCTACAACCTTTGCGACCGTGACGATTTCGAAGGCCCCCTGCGTGACTTGTGCATCGAACGCGGCATCGGGGTGATCACTTATTTCAGCCTCGCGTCAGGCTTCCTGAGTGGCAAGTACCGGACCATGGCCGATATCGAGCAAAGCCAGCGCGCGCCGTGGCTGCGCGGCTATATGACCGAAGGTGGCACGCGGCTGATCGAGGTGCTGAACGATGTTTCGGCCAACCTCGGGGCCAAACCGGCAGAGGTCGCGCTGGCATGGCTGATCGCGCAGCCGGGAGTCACCGCGCCGATTGCGAGTGCTACCAGCGTTTCGCAAGTCGAGAGTTTCGGCAGGGCGGCGGAGCTGGAACTGAGCGCCGAAGACCTCGCGCGGCTGTCCGATCCGATTGCCCGGTCAGTGGGTTAGGTCACGCCCGGCCCGACATCGGGCGTCGGACGGACAATGACAACCGTGTCGCCGGCCTTAACGCTTTCGGCCTCTGGCTCCCAATACCCAAAGGCATTGCCGTCGCGATAAAGCCGCAGGCCCAGCACGCCCGATCCCAGATCGCGCAAGGGGCGGCCGACATCGTCTGGCCGAGCTTCCCGTTCGATCAGCTGCACCCGGCCCGAAATCGACGCCAGGTCGGCGAGATAGTCGGCGGTGTGCATGCCGCTTGCGCTTCCGGCCAGCAGCAGCCCGGTAAAGCGCACCGGGTTTATCACGTTGGTCGCGCCCGCTTGCCGCGCCAGCAGCTCGTTATCGGGGGCGCGGACGACCACGGTGATCGGCACGTTGGGCGCAAGGTGGCGAACCGTCAGCACCATCAGGATGGAGGTGTCGTCGCGGCCAGCGGATACCAGCACCGTCGCCGCCTCTCCGATGCGGACGTCCTGCAGCGATTCGTCGCGGGTGGCATCCGCGTTGATCACGTTGCAGCCCATGTCGGCTGCAAGGGTCAGCCGGTCTTCGTTGGTGTCCATGACGACGATGCAATCGGGACGTGTGCCGCGCGCGATAAGCTCGCCCACCGCCTCTGCCCCCGACACGCCGAAGCCCAGCACGACGACATGATCGGTAAGGCGTTCCTGGATGCGGGCCATGCGGAACTTCTCCCAGCTGCGCTTGATGATGAAATTGTAGGCTGTGCCCACGAAGATGAAGATGACGGCAAAGCGGATCGGAGTGACGATGACCGCCTCGATCATGCGGGCGCGGTCGGACACCGGGGCGATGTCGCCAAACCCTGTCGTGGTGATCGAAATCATCGTGAAATAGACGACGTCGGAAAAACTTATCACGCCATCGTGATTGTCGATCAGCCCTTCACGGTCGCTCCAGTGAATGAGCACGACCAGAAAGACGAGGCCGAGTGCGGCGGACAGCCGCAGGAACGCGTCGGCCCAGACCGGCAAGGTGAGCCGTCGCCGCAAGGGCTGATGGCGTTGCAGCCGGACGGGCCGGGGCTTGTCCGCCAAGGGTTCAGCCCGCGTCCGGACCGTAACGGTCGGCCAGAAGTTCAAGCGATGGGTAATGCGTCAGGTCGAGCTGCAGTGGGGTGACCGCGATATAGCCGTCCTGCGTGATCTCGAGATCGGTTTCGTGGCCCGGCGTCTGGAGCACCGGCTCCAGCCCGAACCAGAAATAGGGGAAACCACGCGGGTCCATCCCTTCGACCAACGTCCCGCGTTCGTAATCGTGAAAACCCTGACGGACGACGCGAATGCCCTTTACTGCGTCGGCGGCAACGGCGGGAAAGTTGACGTTCACCAGCGTGCGCGGGGCGAACTGCATGTCGAGCAGCGGGCGCAGCACCTTGGCGCCCCAGCTTTCCGCCGCGTCGAACGACACGTCGTTGCCGGCGCCTTCGCGCGAATATATCTGGCTGAGCGCGATGGAGCGTACGCCCGCCAGCGCGCCTTCGAGCGCGGCCGATACGGTCCCCGAATAAGTTACGTCATCGCCCTGGTTCGCGCCGCGGTTGACGCCCGACAGGATCAGGTCGGGCTTTCCGGGCAGAACCTTGCGCAGCGCCATGGTGACGGAATCGGTGGGCGTGCCGGTGACCGAAAAGCGCCGTTCGTCATGCCGCCGCAGTCGCACCGGGCTGGTCAGCGTAAGCGAATGGCCTGCGCCCGACTGTTCTTCGGACGGGGCGACGATCCAGATGTCGTCCGACAGCTGCCGGGCAATCGCTTCCAGCACCTTGAGCCCGCTTGCATTGATCCCGTCGTCGTTGGTCAAAAGAATACGCATCAGGCAGCAGGCTCCAGTCTGTCGATCCCGCCCATGTAGGGTACCAGTGCGGACGGCAGGATGACAGACCCGTCGGCCTGCTGTCCATTTTCCAGCACTGCGACAAGCGTGCGCCCGACCGCAAGGCCTGAGCCATTGAGAGTGTGCACGAATTCGGTCTTTTTCGACCCTTCGGGCTTGAACCGCGCATTCATGCGCCGCGCCTGGAAATCGCCGCAGTTGGAGATGGAGCTGATCTCGCGAAACGTGTCCTGCCCCGGCAACCACACTTCGAGATCGTACGTCTTGCGCGCGGAAAAGCCCATGTCGCCCGTGCACAGCAGCACCTTGCGATAGGGCAGATCGAGCGCTTGCAGCACGGCCTCGGCCGCCGTGCACATGTCTTCGTGCATCTGCTCCGACTGGTCGGGCTCGGTGATGGCGACCAGTTCCACCTTGTCAAATTGATGCTGGCGGATCAGCCCGCGGGTATCCTTGCCCGCCGCACCCGCTTCGGACCGGAAGCAGGGGGTGAGCGCGGTCATCTTTATCGGCAGGGCATTGGGGCTAAGGATCCCTTCGCGCACCGCGTTGGTCAGGCTGACTTCGGCGGTGGGGATGAGCCACTTGTCATCGGTCGTCCGGAACAGGTCTTCAGCGAATTTCGGCAGCTGTCCGGTGCCGAAAAGCGCCTCGTCACGCACCAACAGCGGCGGCACGCATTCCACGAATCCGGCGGCAGTCTGCATGTCGAGCATCATCGCGCCCAATGCCCGGTTCAGCCGCGCCATCTGTCCGCGCATGAACACGAAGCGCGCGCCCGAAATCGCCGCCGCCGTTTCGAAATCGAGGCCGAGGGCAGGGGCGAAATCGGGGTGTTCGCGCGGGGTGAAATCGAATTCACGCGGCGTGCCCCAGCGCGATACCTCGACATTGTCGTTTTCGTCTGCGCCCATCGGCACGTCTTCGGCGGGAAGGTTGGGGAGCGCGGCAAGCGTATCTTCTTGCACTTGCGAAAGTCGCTTCTCCTCCGCCTCCAGCGCGGGCAGTGTTTCCTTCAGCGTTGCGACTTCGGCCTTCAGTGCCTCGGCGGTCGCGGTGTCGCCCTGACCCATTGCCATGCCGATGGCCTTCGACGCCTCGTTCCGGCGGGTCTGGCTTTCCTGCATTCTCGTCTGCACGGCGCGGCGATGCTCATCGATGGCGAGGATCGCGGACGCCGCCGGATCGGCCCCGCGGCGTGCAAGGGCAACGTCGAAAGCGGCGGGATCGGTGCGGATCAGTCGAATGTCGTGCATGGCGGTTCGCGCTATGGCGGCTCTCCCGCCGTCCTGTCCAGCGAAGATGCAGCCGGGAACCCACACCTTTTCCAAGGGTAGAAGCTAAATCGCCGCCTCCGCCACAGGGATGCGCGCCATCGCATCGGGGAACCGCCCTTGGAAGAAGCCTTCGTCCGCCCACCCAGCCGCACGCCATTCATCGGTGCGGCCAACCGCGGTTTTCGCTTGGCGCAGTCGTTCGGCGTGATGCGTCCCCGCGTGTTGGAGCGGGAAGCGCTGATGGACCGGGTGGCCGCGAAAACGGGACTGTCCGATTTCGGCGATCCCTGGTTCCACCGGTCCTATGACGCGCTGGTCGATGCGGTGAAGGCCGAAGCTCGGCTTAATCCCGCAGGCGAGTTCGTCGCCGAAATGCAGTTTGAAAAAGTTCTGACCGACCGCGCTCTGGCACAGCGCTGGTTTTCCGATCATCCCGAAATCCTGCAACGCGCCCTGCCGCGCCCGGTTATAGTGGTGGGGCCGATGCGTTCGGGCACGACACGGATGCACCGGCTGCTCGCCGCCGATAACCGGTTTCAGCACTTGCGCAGTTTCGAGACGATTTCGCCCGTCCCGCCACAGGATTTCCGGCGCGGCGACCGGAACGACGACCGCGTGACCATGGCACGCAAGATTCAGCGTATGGCGCGGCTGGCCAACCCACGCACGCTCGACATCCATCCCACCGGCCCGTGCGAGCCGGAAGAAGAGCTGGGCCTGCTGGTCAACAGTTTCTGGGGCATGAAGCACGAGGTGCAGTGGGCGATCCCGTCCTATGGCCGTTGGTGCGAGAATACCGACGCGCGCCCCGCCTATCGCCAGTTGGCACGTTTGCTGAAGCTGGTCAGCTGGTCGCAGCAGAAATCCAGCCTGAAGCCGTGGATCTTGAAGACGCCGCAATACATGCTCGATCTCGATGCCGTGCTGGACACGTTTCCCGACGCGCGGTTCATCTTTACCCACCGCGATCCCAAGGCGGTGGTCGGCAGTGCGGCCTCGCTCGCCTGGAACCAGACGATCCTCTATTCCGATCACGCCGATGCCCACGCACTTGGCCGCGAATGGCTGCGCAAGACCGAACAGCAGATAGCCCGCATGCGCCGCGCACGCGAAAGGATCGACCGGTCACGCATGATCGACGTGCATTTCGAGGATATGGACGGTGACTGGCAGGGCGTCATGCGCCGGATTTATGGGTTTCTGGGCATGGACGCCGAACCAGCGATGCCCGGTATGGGACGCTTCATATCCCGGTCGAGCGCGCTGAAACGCAAACCGCACCGTTACAGTCTCGGTGAATTCGGGATCGAAGAAGGTGAGGTGATGGAACGACTCGCCGATTACGTCCGGGCCTACGACATCAAGGTCGAGGACCCGGTGCGGCGCCGCGCCTGAGCGATCAGGACGCTTCGGCCACGTCGACCGAATAGTTCATCGTCTGAATGGCGGAGCCGGTGAACACCCCGTCGATCGGCGATACGTCGGCATAGTCGCGCCCCATTGCCACGACGACGTGGCTCTCCCGCGCAAGGCAGTCGTTGGTGGGGTCCAGCCCGATCCAGCCGATTTCGGGGCCGCACCACACCGCGACCCATGCATGCATCGCATCGACCCCGACCAGCCGCGCCATGCCCGGTGGCGGAAGCGTGCGCAGGTATCCGCTGATGTAGGATGCCGGAATGCCGTGTCCGCGCAGCGCGACGATCATGACATGGGCGAAATCCTGGCATACTCCGGACTTGCTGGCGAACGCTTCGGCAGGCGGGGTCTTACTGTCGGTGGAATCGGTGTCGTACTTGAAATCCGCGTGCACTTTCGAACACAGCGCACTGGCGGCTTCGAGCACCGGGCGCGATCCGTGCAGCAACGGCGCTGCCCAATCGGCGATTTCAACGTCGAGTGTCGCGATGCGCGAGCCGTAAAGATAGGGCGCAGGCGATTGCGGACCCAGCTGGCGCGTCAGCATCGCGGCGTCTCGGGTTTCATCGATGGTCGGGCTATTGTCGGGAAGCGCCGGCGGCGTCACTTTGATCAGCATCGTATTGTCGACCGTCACCTCCTGCACGCCGCCGCGAAAGGCGAGCGATGTGACGTTCACGACATAGGGCCCGAACCGGTCCTGTCGTTCGGTGGGGGTGGGCGTCACCTGCAGATTGTGTTCGAGTAGTTCCTGACCGGGCCAGATTACCGGCACCAGCCGCACGTTCAGCCGCGCGACGGGAACGCCGTTGCCGTAGGAAAGCCGGGTTTCGTGTCGAATGCGAAAGATCAACAGTCTATCCGAGGAACGGCGCGTCTGCGCCGTCGGGCGGCGTTTCGTGCAGGAAATAGCGATTGCCGATCTCGTCCGACAAATGCGCAAGCCCGCGCCTCCAGTGATCAAGCGTCGCTGGTTCCAGCGTTTCGGCATCGGCGGCCTCAAGCCATGCGCGCAGCGCGCGGGCGAGCCGCAGCGGCGCTTCGGTCAAGCCGTCTTCGCGTACCACGGGCAGCGCCTCGAGATGTTCGATCAGGCGGTCGACCTGAAACGCCAGCCCGCCCGGTTGTGCGGGATCGAGCAGCACCATGTCGAGCACCGGGGCGATATAGGGCATGGTGAGATAGCGACTGCGGTAGGCGGCCTGCGCATCGACGAGATCGAGCAGGGCGGCCAGATCCTCGGCGCTGGCGGTTCCCGGCACGAGTGCGCGGGTCGATTGCAGGATCATCGAGGCGCGTTCGAGCCGCATCCCCATCTGCTGAAAATGCCATGCGGGCCCCCGGCTCATAGTATCGGTCAGCATTCGGGCCAGCGATGCGAACCGTTCGACCAGAAGATCGCACGCCGCGCCAAGCGAATCGTCGTCGGAACCGCAGGCCGGTAGTGCGCGATTGACGATGCGCCAGATGTCGTGAGTCAGCCGGTCGCGCAGCAGCAGCGACAGCTGGCGGCTCGACGCCATTTGCGATGCGACCGATCCGGGCATCGACGCATCGGACAGAGCCGTCATCGCGGTCAGGTTGGGCGGGGGCAGGACGCCATTCGAAGGCAGCGCAACCGCGCCCAGCCTGTTCAGCAGTTGCGCGATGCGGCGGGCCGAAGTCGTGGTCCCTGTCGGTTGCAGCGCATTGCCGGTGGCGTGGCCCGTGTCGATCAGCACGCGAACCAGCCGCGTCACCTGATTGCCGCGTTCGGCATAGCGACCGAGCCAGAACAGGTTGTCGGCGGCCTGGCTCGGCAACACGCCCTGTTGCCGCCGGATTGTCGGCGGGCTGAGCGACGGCGGCGTCGTGGTTTGCGGCGTATCGACACGGTCGATGATGCAGACATCCGCCGACCGGTCGTTTTCGCCCATCAAAGCGGTGCGCAAAGATCCATCGTCCGAAACGCGGGCAAACCCGCCGGGCAAAAGCGTCCATTCCCCATCGCCGTCGCGGGCAAGGAACACCCGCATGGTAAAGCCGCGCGGTTCGATGCGCTGGCCGTTAAGGACGGGGGTGGTCGAGACCTTGACGATTTCCTGCCCCACGTAATCCATCGGGCGACGTTCTATCCCGGCCAACAAGGCCGCGCGTTCGGCGTCGTCCATGTCCGCGACGACACGTGACCGGCCATCGGGCAGACCCGCGACCGGTAAGCGGAAAGCGGAACTGACGACAAGTTCGTCGAGCCGCTTCAAGACCTGTTCCCGTTCAAACTTCTGGCCGCACCACCACGTCGCCGCGTTGGGCAACAGCAAGGCCGTGCCCATCTCTTTTCGGCACAGGGCAGGCAGGAAAGCCGACATCACTCGCGCTTCCACCACCCCGGCCCCGGGCCAGTTGGCCATGACGACGTCGCCGCTGGCGCAGGCCTTCATCAGGTTGGGCACGCCGATCCGCGAACGCGAATCAAACGCGAGCGGGTCGATGTCGCGGGTATTGATCCACCGCCACAGCGCATCGATGCGCTTCAGCCCAGCGATCGTGCGGACAAAAATGCGCCCATCGCGCTCGACCAGATCGCGCCCCTCGACCAGCGAAAAGCCCAGATGACGGGCAAGGTGCGCCTGTTCGGGATAGGATTGGTTGAACCGTCCCGGCGTCAGCAACCCGATGCGGGGATCGGCCCGATGACAGCTGGCCGCGATTCCAGCGCGCAGTTGGTTGAAGAAGTCCGTCATCCGGCGGGTGTTGATGTCGGCCAGCAACGATCCGGTCGCGCGCGACAGGGCGATCCGGTTTTCCAGCGTGTAACCGATGCCAGTCGGCAGACGCACCCGATCGGCCAGCACGCGCCACACGCCGCTGGGGCCGCGGGCAAGGTCGAAGGCGCAAATCTTGAGGTAATGGCCGCCCGAAGGCGTTAGGCCGACCATGCGGCGGGCGAAGTTCGGGCTGCCGGAAACGGCGGCGGCAGGCAGGTGGCCATCCGCGATCAGGCGCTGTTCGCCATAGATGTCGGCGACGATCGATTCGAGCAGCGTGGCGCGCTGCATCAGTCCCGTTTCGATCCTGGTCCATTCATCTGAACCCAACAGGATCGGCAGCGGCGAAAGCGGCCAGGCCCGTTCCTCCACATCGCCTGTCATGCGGAAGGCAAGGCCAAGATCGTCGACCTGCCGATCGACCCAGGCCTGAGCCCGTCCCAGCCCACCCGGCAGCCGTGCAAGGCCGGACGCGATCCTGCGCCACGCCCCCGCTACGTCATCGGGGGCCGCGGTATAAAGGTCTGCCCGCGGGTCGGCTGGCGCATATCCGGCCAGCGGATCGTGCAAAGGGTCCGCGCCGAACAAGTCCTGCGACTGGCCCTGCGAATGACTTTGCCCAGCGTAAGTCTGCGATTCCGAAGCCAACGCCGTGCCTTCAGTGCAATCCAGCCGGGCGGCGCAGGTCGAGCGTCATCGGAAATTCTCCCCCGTGTTCCGCCGCAGGGATTTCGACTTGCCCCGGCGTGTGCCCGTGGTCGACGAAGCGCGCCTTGCGGCGGCTCTCGGCCTCGTAGCTGTTGATCGGAACATCGTCATACGCGCGTCCGCCCGGGTGCGCCACATGATAGACGCATCCGCCCAGCGACCGGTTGTTCCAAGTATCGAACACGTCGAACGTTAGCGGAGCGTTCGCGCCGAGCAAGGGGTGGAGGCACGACACCGGCGCCCACGCCTTGTACCGCACGCCGCCGACCGCTTCGCCGGGACGTCCGGTGGGATGCATCGGGACCTGACGGCCGTTGCAACCGATCACGTGACGTCCGGGGACAAGGCCCCTGACCGAAACCTGCAACCGTTCGGTGCTGGAATCGACATAACGCACGGTGCCGCCGATCGCGCCGGTTTCGCCCAGCACGTTCCATGGTTCGAGCGCGTGGCTCACTTCGAGAACCACGCCGCCCGCTTCGATCGATCCGTGGACCGGGAAGCGGAACTGGCGCTGCGCTTCGAACCATTGCGGGTCGAAATCGTAGCCGGCGCGGCGCAAATCGGACAGGACCTCCATGAAGTCGGTCCACGCGAAATGCGGCAGCAGGAACCGGTCGTGGAGCGAGGTGCCCCAGCGAACGAGGCTGCCATCCTGCGGTTCGCGCCAGAACCATGCGAGCAATGCACGCAACAGCAACTGCTGCGCCACGCTCATCTTCGCGTCTGGCGGCATCTCGAACGCGCGGAATTCGACAAGGCCGAGCCGTCCGGTCGGTCCGTCACGCGAATAGAGCTTGTCGATGCAGATTTCGGTGCGGTGCGTGTTGCCCGTCACGTCGACCAGCATGTTGCGGAACAACAGGTCGACGATCCACGGGAACTTGGGCGGCTGGTCCGGTGGCGGAACCTGCGCCAGCGCGACTTCGAGTTCGTAAAGGCTGTCGTGCCGCGCTTCGTCGATGCGCGGCGCCTGGCTCGTGGGGCCGATGAACATGCCCGAAAACAGGTAGGACAGCGCCGGATGGCGTTGCCAGTACAACACGAAGCTTTTCAGCAGGTCGGGGCGGCGAATGAACGGGCTGTCGGGGAACGTCGCCCCGCCCATGACGAGATGGTTGCCGCCGCCCGTGCCGACGGAACGGCCATCGACCATGAACTTGTCCGCGGTCAGCCCGACTTCGCGCGCGTCTTCGTAAAGCCCTTCGGTCAGTTCGACCAGTTCGCGCCATGTCCCGGTGGGGTGGATGTTCACTTCGATCACACCGGGATCGGGCGTGACTTTCAACACCTGCACGCGCGGGTCAGGCGGGGGCGGGTAACCTTCGATCCGCACCGGCATCTGCAGGTGCTCGGCTACCGCCTCGATCTCTGCGACGAGTTCGAGAAAGTCTTCCATCTCTTCCAGCGGGGGGATGAAGATCGACAGGTATGTCCCGCGCGGTTCGACCGTCATCGCGGTGCGCACGGCACCGGCGATGATCTCCTGTTCCACCCGGTCCTGCTGGTTGCTGCCAGCGGTTTCGATCCGTTCGAACCGCTGATCGCCGCCGCCGGCCGTCATGCGTTCGGCATCGGACGTTGCCGCTTGCGCCGCTTGTTCACGATAATCGGCCAGCGGAGCGGCGGCATCGGTGGTCACGCGGGGGTGGATATAGGGGTATTCGGATTTTGGAATGTGGGGCAGCGAACCCAGCGGCAAACGATAACCAAGCGCGGAATCGCCCGGAACGGCGGTCAGCTTGCCCTTGCGGACCGACCATTGTTCCGATTTCCAGCGCGGGCCCTTTGCAGGCTGCGCATTCCAGTTCTGGGTCGGGCTTTTCGCGGATGGGTCCTTCAGCACTTCCGAACGCTGGATCGGCAGGACAAAGCCGACCGGGTTCGATAATCCGCGGGTGAAGGTGCGCACGATGCGTTCGCGTTCTTCGGGATCGTCGATTTTCGGATCGCCGGGGGTGACGTTGATCGGCAGTTCGCTTTCGCGCTCGATCCAACGTTCGGAATCTTCGTAGACCGGCTGGACAAATTCGCTTTCCACGCCAAGCTGCGCCGCGGCCTGGTACAGGAACCGGCCCGCCGCTTCTGCATCAAGCGTCGGTTCGGCGTTCTCGTCGGGGTCTTGGGCGATCAGGGCGGGGTTGGACCACAGCGGCTTGCCGTCCTTGCGCCAATAAAGCGTATAGCCCCAGCGCGGCAGGCTTTCGCCCGGATACCATTTGCCCTGTCCGTGGTGCAGCAGCGCGCCCGGCGCAAACCGTTCGCGCAGTTTACGGATCAGCTTGTCGGCATATTTCGCCTTGGTCGGGCCGACGGCATCGCCGTTCCATTCGCCAGCTTCGGGATCGTCGGCGGCGACGAAAGTCGGTTCTCCGCCCATGGTCAGGCGGCAATCCTGCGCGATCAGATCTTCGTCTACCTTGTCACCCAGCGCCAGCAGGGCTTCCCAGCGCGTGTCGGTAAACGGCTTGGTGATGCGCACCGCTTCGTGCACGCGGTCGACCCGCATGGCAAAATGGAAATCGACCTCAGCCGGTTCGGCAACGCCGCTGATCGGCGCGGCGGAGCGGTAATGCGGCGCGGCAGCAAGTGGTATGTGCCCTTCGCCCGCGAAGAGCCCCGATGTCGGGTCGAGCCCGATCCAGCCCGCGCCGGGGATGAACACCTCGCACCATGCATGCAGGTCGGTAAAGTCCGCCTCCGGCCCCTTTGGCCCGGTTACCGGTTCGACGTCGGCCTTCATCTGGATCAGATAGCCCGACACGAACCGCGCGGCATAGCCAAGGCGGCGCAACAGGTTCACCAGCAACCACCCGGTGTCGCGGCACGATCCGGTGCCGAGCGACAGCGTTTCTTCGGGCAGTTGCACGCCCGGTTCCATGCGGACGACGTAGCCGATCTTCTGTTCGAGCGCGTGGTTCACGGCGACGAGGAAATCGATCGTCCGGCCGGTCCAGTTGCGGAACTGGTCGACCAGCGCGTCGAACATCGGGCCCGCCGCCTCGACATCGAAATAGGCGGACAATTCCTCGCGCAGGTCCGGTTCATAGGTGAACGGGATCGCCTCGGCGCTTTCCTCGACAAAGAAATCGAAGGGATTGATGACCGTCATGTCCGCGATCAGGTCCACTTCGATCGAGAAGTGGGTCACCCGTTCGGGAAACACGATGCGCGCCAGCCAGTTTCCGTGCGGGTCCTGTTGCCAGTTCAGGAAGTGGCCCGCAGGCTCGATCTTCAGCGAATAGTTCGGGATCGCGGTCCGACTGTGCGGCGCCGGTCGCAATCGGACGACTTGCGCCCCCAGTTGGACCGGTCGGTCGTAGTGGTAACTCGTGGCGTGGTGCAGGGCGGCTCGGATCATCGCGGCCAGTAACGCACGGTTCGTGCTGCAATGCAACAAGACTTGCGCCAACTTGCGCGCGGCAAAGGGTTTTGTGACAGGCTACGGAGGCCGACAGAAGGGCGGCGGAATTGCGGATGATTTCCGGTCGGCATCGGCCTATAGGTTTTTTCTATGATCAAGCGTTCGCACATCCGCCAATTCCTCGCCGTGGTCGAAACCGGCAGCTTCACGCAGGCTGCCGGGCGGATCCGCGTGACGCAGCCGACGCTTTCGGCCGGGATCGCCGACCTGGAACGCATGGTCGGGTCGCGGCTGTTCGTGCGGGACCGGCGGCATGTGCGATTGACAGAGGCGGGCGGGCGCTTCCTGCCGCTGGCGCGCGAACTGGATCGCAATTTTCGGGCCGTCGACGGCTTTGGCGTGAAACAGGCGAGCGACTGGCCCGCGCTGAAACTGGGCGTGATCCGGTCGGTCGCCGCGCCGGTACTGGAAACCGTGGTTGCCGCGCTGGGTAAAGCTTTTTCGATCGAGATGGTCGAAGGATCGGATTCGGAACTGCGCGCCGCGTTGGCCAGCGGGCGTGTCGACATGATGCTTGGCCTATTGCGGCCAGAGGACAAGGACGACGGCGCGATCGCGTTGGTGACCGAACCCTATGTCATGTTCGTGCCCGATGCGCATTCGTTGGCAGCGGAAGAAAGCGTCGAACCGGAACGGCTGGCGTCCGAAATCATGATCGCGCGCCGTTCGTGCGAAATACTCGACCGGACCAGCGCGTTCTTTACCCGCCACCAGGTCCGGCCCCGATTTTCGCTGCGCAGCGAAAGCGAGGAACGCTGCATGGCGATGGTCGCGGCAGGACTTGGCATCACCACCGCACCGCTGTCGCATCGACGAGACGGCATCGTGCCGATCGGGGTGGTCGGCTACGATTTTGCCCGCACGCTTGGCCTGCGTTCCGATCCGGCTTGGTTGTCGGGAGAGCGTCGCGATGATTTGGCCCGGATCGCGGCTGAACTTGCGGAACGATTGGTTTGGGCGGACCGTTGAGCATTATGAAGTAGCATAGAGAATATCTATGACAGGATCGTCGCGGTTCCGATTTTATCTGCATCGACCGGTTCTGTACAACCGCCCGAAATCATAACTGGGTTTGGGAACGAAACGATGCGCGCCACTCCGGAATTCGACTTTGCCCTTGGCGAAAGCGCCACGATGATCCGCGACACGGTCGCTCGTTTTGCCGACGAACAGATCATGCCGCTGGCCGCGCGGATCGACCGTGACGACTGGTTCCCGCGCGACGAACTGTGGACGCAGATGGGCGAGCTTGGCCTCCACGGCATTACCGTGAGCGAGGAATTCGGCGGGCTGGGGCTCGGTTATCTAGACCACCTGATCGCGGTGGAGGAAGTGAGCCGCGCCAGCGCCTCGCTCGGCCTGTCGTACGGCGCGCATTCCAACCTTTGCGTCAATCAGATCAACCGCTGGGCGAGCGACGCGCAAAAGGCGAAGTTCCTGCCCAAGCTGGTCAGCGGCGAGCACGTCGGTTCCCTTGCGATGAGCGAGGCGGGTGCGGGCAGCGATGTCGTTTCGATGAAGATGCGCGCGGACAGGGCTGACGGCGGCTGGGTTTTGAACGGCACGAAGTTCTGGATCACCAACGCGCCCTATGCCGACACGCTGGTCGTCTATGGCAAGACCGACACCGATGCGGGGCCGAAAGGCATCACGACCTTCTTGATCGAAAAGGATTTTGACGGTTTTTCCATCGGTCAGAAGATCGAAAAGATGGGCATGCGCGGATCGCCGACGGCGGAGCTTGTGTTCGACGATTGTTTCGTGCCGGACGAAAACGTCATGGCCGGGGTCGGCGAAGGCGTGAAGGTGCTGATGAGCGGCCTCGACTACGAACGCGTGGTGCTGTCGGGCGTGCAATTGGGCATCATTCAGGCGTGCCTCGACGTCGTCATCCCCTATTTGCGCGAACGCAAACAGTTCGGGCGGCCCATCGGCGAATTCCAGCTGATGCAAGCGAAGGTCGCGGACATGTATGTCGGCCTGCAATCGGCGCGGGCCTATTCCTATGCCGTGGCCAAGGCTTGCGACGCGGGGCAAACCACGCGCTTCGACGCGGCGGGCGCGATCCTGCTGGCGAGCGAAAATGCCTTCCGTGCGGCGGGGGAGGCGGTGCAGGCGCTGGGCGGGGCGGGGTACACCACCGACTGGCCGGTCGAACGGTTCCTGCGCGATGCCAAGCTGCTCGACATCGGGGCGGGGACCAACGAAATCCGCCGGATGCTGATCGGGCGCGAACTGATGAAGGCACACAATTGATGAGCGGCCCTGTCCTGACATCGAAGCTCGACCTGTTTTCGCCAGAGGCGCAGGCGCGCCGCGCGCATAACATAGCGCTGGCCGCCGAACTGCGCGCCAAGGTGGCCGAGGCGGCGCTGGGCGGGGCGGACAACCATCGCGAACGCCATGTCGCGCGCGGCAAGCTGCTGGCGCGCGACCGCGTCGAACGCCTGCTCGATCCCTGCTCCCCGTTCCTTGAGATCGGGCAGCTCGCCGCCAACGGCATGTATGGCGGTGACGTGTCGGGCGCGGGCATCATCGCCGGGATCGGGCGCGTGTCCGGGCGGCAGGTGATGATCGCCGCCAACGACCCCACGGTGAAGGGCGGATCGTACTTTCCCATGACGGTGAAGAAGCACCTTCGCGCGCAGGAAATCGCCGAGGAAAATCGCCTGCCGTGCATCTACCTCGTCGACAGCGGCGGCGCGAACCTACCGTTTCAGGCCGAAGTCTTCCCCGACCGCGACCATTTCGGCCGCATATTCTATAACCAGGCGCGGATGAGCGGGATGGGCATTCCCCAGATCGCCTGTGTCATGGGTTCCTGCACCGCGGGCGGGGCCTATGTCCCGGCGATGAGCGACGAGACCGTGATCGTGCGAGAACAGGGCACGATCTTCCTTGCCGGACCGCCGCTGGTAAAGGCCGCGACGGGCGAGGAGATCAGCGCAGAGGATTTGGGCGGCGGCGACCTGCACACCCGCAAGTCGGGCGTGGCCGATCACTTGGCCGAAAATGACGAACACGCGCTGACCATCGTGCGCGATATCGTCAGCCATCTGGGTCACAACGCGGGCGCGACGCTGGACATGCAGGAACCGCGCGCGCCGAAATACGACGCCGACGATCTCTATGCCATCGTCCCCGACGACGTCCGCGCACCCTATGACGTGCACGAAGTGATCGCCCGCATCGTCGACGGCAGCGAGTTCCACGAGTTCAAGCCGCTTTACGGCAGCACGCTCGTCACCGGCTTCGCGCATATCCACGGCATGCCGGTCGCGATCCTCGCCAACAACGGCGTGCTGTTTTCGGAAAGTGCGCAAAAGGGCGCGCACTTCATCGAACTGGCGTGCCAGCGGCGCATTCCGTTGCTTTTCCTGCAGAACATTTCCGGCTTCATGGTCGGCGGCAAGTATGAGGCGGAAGGCATAGCCAAGCATGGCGCAAAGCTCGTGACGGCGGTTGCCACCGCGCAAGTGCCCAAGATCACCGTGCTGATCGGCGGCAGTTTCGGCGCCGGCAATTACGGCATGTCGGGCCGTGCCTATCAGCCGCGCTTCCTGTTTTCATGGCCCAACAGCCGGATCAGCGTCATGGGCGGCGAACAGGCGGCAAGCGTCCTTGCCACCGTCCACCGCGATGCCGACGAGTGGAGCGCAGAAGAGGCGGAGGCGTTCAAGGCCCCGATCCGCCAGAAGTACGAGGACGAGGGCAATCCCTATTATGCCACCGCGCGGATGTGGGATGACGGCGTGATCGACCCGGCGCAGACCCGCGACGTGCTCGGCCTTGCCTTTGCCGCGGCGCTGGAGGCTCCGATCCCGGACCGCGCGCCGTTCGGCGTTTTCAGGATGTAATGGCGATGATTAATTCCCTCCTTATCGCCAATCGCGGCGAAATCGCTTGCCGCATCATCCGCACCGCCCGCGCCATGGGCGTGCGCACCGTCGCGGTCTATTCCGACGCCGATGCGAAATCGCTGCACGTGCAGACGGCGGACGAGGCGGTGCATATCGGCCCGTCGCCCGCCGCCGAAAGCTACCTGATCGGCGAACGCATCATCGCCGCTGCCCAGGCGACCGGGGCGGAAGCGATCCATCCCGGCTACGGCTTCCTGTCCGAAAATGCGGCCTTTGCGCAGGCGGTGATTGATGCCGGGCTGGTCTGGGTCGGGCCGAAGCCGGCGTCGATCAACGCCATGGGCTTGAAGGACGCGGCGAAGGCGCTGATGGTTGCTGCGGGCGTTCCGGTGACGCCGGGCTATATGGGCGAGGATCAATCGGACGATCGGCTGAAGGCCGAAGCCGACAAGATCGGCTATCCCGTGCTGATCAAGGCGGTCGCGGGCGGCGGCGGCAAGGGGATGCGCAAGGTCGATGTCGAGGGCGAATTTCTCGCCGCGCTGGCATCCTGCCGCCGCGAGGCGAGCGCTTCGTTCGGCAACGACGTGGTACTGCTGGAAAAGTGGATTACATCGCCCCGGCATATCGAGGTGCAGGTTTTCGGCGATGCCCACGGCAATGTCGTCCACTTGTTCGAACGCGACTGTTCGTTGCAGCGCCGCCATCAAAAGGTGATCGAGGAAGCGCCCGCCCCCGGCATGGACGCCGCAACGCGAGAGGCGATCTGCGCCGCCGCGGTCAAGGCCGCACAGGCGGTCGATTACGAAGGCGCGGGCACCATCGAATTCATCGCCGACGCGAGTGAGGGCCTTCGCGCCGATCGCACGTGGTTCATGGAAATGAACACCCGCCTTCAGGTCGAACATCCGGTGACCGAAGAGATCACCGGCGTCGATCTGGTCGAATGGCAGCTTCGCGTTGCCAGCGGCGAGCCGATCCCGCTGCGGCAGGACCAGCTTGCCATTGACGGCCATGCCATCGAGGCTCGGCTCTATGCCGAAGATCCGTCGACCGGCTTCCTGCCCAGCACCGGGCGGCTGGAGCATCTGGCGTTCGGAGACGCGACCCGGATCGAAACCGGGGTCGAACAGGGTGGGCAGGTCTCCCCATTTTATGACCCGATGATCGCAAAGGTCGTTTGTCACGCCGACGACCGCGAAGAGGCGATCGACGGGCTGATGGGGGCGCTGTCGGATACCGAAGTCTGGCCGGTCCGGACCAATGCGGGCTTTCTGGTGCGCGCGCTCGACGCCGAAGATTTTCGGGCGGGGCATCTCGATACCGGCTTCATCGCCCGGCATGAGGACGAATTGGTCCCGACTGGCGTGGCGAGCGAGGCAATCTGGCATGTCGCGGCGCGGATCGCGGCGGATGAGGCCGGTGGCGGGGGCGATGTCGGACCAGCCGAACTGGCGGGATTTCGTCTCAACGCCCCGGCGCGCCGTTCGATCTGGCTTTCGCATCGCGGCGAAGGGCGTTCGATCGACATGGCAGAGGCGGAGGCGCAGTGCATCTCTGTCGACACCGATGAGGTCGAGATCGATGCCGCCACCGATACGCTGGCCACCGGATACGCCGATGGCGGGCAGGTCGTCGTGTTCGCAGAAGGCATGGCCTATGGTTTCGACACCGCCGCGCGTGGTTCCGGAATTGCAGCGGCGGGTGACGGCGCGATCCTTGCGCCGATGCCGGGCAAAGTGATCGCGGTCGACGTGGTCGAAGGACAACCCGTGGGGCAGGGCGACAGGCTGATGGTGCTGGAGGCCATGAAGATGGAACACGCCCTGTTGGCGCCGTTTGACGGAACGGTCCGCGACCTTGCCGCCGTCGTCGGCGGTCAGGTCGAAGTCGAAGCGATTTTGGTGCGGATCGAGCCCGTTTCCGAATGAAACGCAGGTCGGCGGACAACGTCTTCCCGTTTGCCGATTTCTTTCCCTACTAGTACGCTGGGATCGTTGCATTCGTTTGCAGAAATCTGACGACGGCGGTGAGTTGACAAGTTTGCTGGGAACGTTCACATGAACGTTCACAACGCAAATTCGGACGGATTCGGGCAAGACCGATTCGCCGCTGCAGGGGAGAGGACCGATGGCGCAAGTCAGTCAGCGCACACGTACCAAGACCGGTTTCGGACGATACTTGATCGGGGCATCGGCCCTGGCCATGGCCGCCGCACCGAACGTTGCATTCGCACAGGACGAACCTGTCGCGGGCAGCGAAGAAGACAACGTCATCCTCGTCACCGGCATCCGTGCGTCGTTGCAGGCCGCGGCCGACATCAAGCGCGACGCGCAGGGTGTCGTCGACGCGATCAGCGCTGAAGATATCGGCAAGTTCCCGGACACGAACCTGGCTGAATCGCTGCAGCGCATCACCGGCGTGTCGATCGACCGCAGCAGTGGCGAAGGTTCCACCGTCACGGTTCGCGGTTTCGGTCCCGAATTCAACCTTGTCTTGCTGAACGGACGCCAGATGCCGGCATCGGGTATCGGCACCGGCACCGAAGCGCCGAATTCGCGCAGCTTCGATTTCGCCAACCTCGCTTCCGAAGGCATTTCGGGCGTGCAGGTCTACAAGTCGGGCCGCGCTTCGCTGCCCACCGGCGGCATCGGCTCGGTCATCAACATCAGCACCCCGCGCCCGCTGGACAAGCCGGGCCTGCAGGGCAGCGTCGCCGCCAAGGCCGTGACCGACAACAGTTTCGGCGACCGCAAGGTTACCCCGGAACTGTCGGGCATCGTCAGCCAGACTTTTGCCGATGACACGATCGGCGTCCTCGTTTCCGCATCGTACCAGCGTCGCAAGGCGAGCCTTGCACAGTTCAATGCCGGCTGGCGCGAAGGTTATGTCGGTAACGAAAACAACTGGGGTTCGCTGCCCGTCGACGAAAACGACTGGCGCGGCAACTATGGCCGGACGGAAAATCGCCCGGGTCCGACCGACATTTATCAGGTCACGCAGAACGCCGGTTATGACTTCACCAACATCGACCGCAAGCGCCTGAACGGTCAGGCCGTGTTGCAGGTTCGCCCGATGGAAAACCTGACCGCGACGGCCGATTACACGTTCTCGCAGAACACCATCGATTCGCGCACCAACAGCATCGGCGTGTGGTTCAACCACGATCAGACCAGCAGCAGCTGGACCGACGGCCCGACGGCCGGACCGAACTTCTATTCGGAAGCATTTGGCCCCGGCAAGGATCTTGCCGTCACCGGCGCGGTTGCGGCCAATCGCAGCATCAACCATTCGTTTGGCGGCAACCTCGAATGGGAAGGCCCGGGCGGCCTTCGGATCGAGCTTGACGGTCACCACTCGACCGCGACGTCCAAGCCGACTTCGCCTTACGGCAGCAATATCGCCGTCGGCGCGGCCATCTTTGGCGTTCAGTCGCAGACGGTTGATTTCACCAGCGACATGCCGGTCATTTCGGTCGACATGTATCCGGGTTCGGAACTCGACGCGCGCAACATCCGCCCTGCCGGCAATGCCTTCCGCAACGCCTATATGCGCGATCGCATCAACGAACTGGCGCTGCACGGCGGTTACGATTTCGACGCGGCCTTCATCGAAAGCCTCGACTTCGGCGTGACCTACACCGACAACTCGGTGCGTTCGGCCTATGGCTTCATCCAGAACGACACCTGGGGCGGCACGCTGGCTGCGGACCAGACGCCCGACGACCTGTTCGAAAAGACGGATCTCGCCAGCCATCTTGCGGGCATGGAAGGTTCGAACGATCCGGCGATCATCCCGAACTATTTCCAGGTCGATACCGCCGGCCTCATCAGCCTGCTCGACCAGGAACTGGGGATCTGTTCGGGAACCGGCGGCGGCGCAGGCACCTGTCTTGCCGATTACACGATCGACCGTCGCGTTCGCGAAAAGACGATTGCGCCCTATATCCAGTCGCTGCACTCGTTCGACCTGATGGCCGACGAAGCGCATGTGCGGCTTGGCGTGCGGTATGAAGAAACGAAGATCAATTCTTCGGCTCTCGTCCCCACACCGGTCAGCACGGCATGGACCGGCGCGAACGAAATCGCGATCAACTATGCCGCTGGCGTCAGCCAATTCACCACGCTCAAGGGCAAATACGACAACTGGCTGCCCGCGATCGACTTTGACATGTCGCCGGTTCAGGACGTGAAGCTTCGCGCTTCGTACAGCCACACGATCACGCGTCCCAACTATGCACAGCTGCAGGGCGGCCTGACGCTGGCATCGCCCATCCGTCCCGGCGGCGGCAGCACGGCAGCCGCGGGTAACCCCGGCTTGCTGCCGTACAAGTCGAAGAACATCGATCTGTCGGCGGAATGGTACTACGGCCCGGCCAGCTACGTTTCGGCCGGCTATTTCCGCAAGAAGGTATCGAACTTCCCCGTCACCGGCGTTACGGAAGGCTCGCAGTTTAACCTGACCGACCCGAGCGCAGGCCTTGGCGCGGATCTCATCGCAGAAGCTCGTGCCGCACTACCTGCCGGTTCGACCTTCGACGAACAGCTCGATTACGTCACGGCGAACTATCCCGAGGTTATCGACCCCGTAACGGGCGGCATCCTTGGTCAGGCGAGCGATCCCACTGTCAACTTCCGTCTTTCGCAGCCTTTCAACGGTGACCGCACGGCGACGCTGGACGGTTGGGAATTCGCGATCCAGCACAACTTCTGGGAAACCGGCTTCGGCACGATCCTGAACTACACGATCGTCAACAGCGACACGTCGTACGATAACACCCTGCGCTATACCGAAACGCAGTTTGCGATCACCGGCGTCAGCGACAGTGCGAACGCGGTGCTGTTCTACGACAAGGGCCCGCTTCAGGCGCGTGTTGCCTATAACTGGCGCGAAGGGTTCCTCGCCGGCTTCGGTTCGGATCCCTACTACGTCGAAAGCTATGGCCAGTTCGATGCCAGCGCGAGCTACGAGTTCAAGGAAGGGCTCACGCTTTTTGCAGAAGGCATCAACATCACCAATGCCGACCGCAAGGGTCACATGCGCAGCGATCAGACCGTCTTCTTCGCGGCACCGGGCTATGCCCGTTACGCAGCGGGCGTGCGCATGAACTTCTGATCGGGCGAGGCCGCCACCGCGGGAGAGCGACCCCACGGCGGCGGCCCACGCCAGAGAGGCGCGGGGAAAAATCCGCGACATGCCCAAAACGCTTTTTTAGCGCGGCGGGCTTGATCCGGACCCGTGCAATGAACGAAGGTCGTCCGCGCTAGCCTCCCTCCAGCGCAGACGGCCTTCGTATTCATGGGCGATGCGCGAATGATCGGGTCGCTTAACGGTAGAGGACGGGACAAGGGACAATGGGCGGCACTGTCGATCATGTCGTGATCGCCGGCGGAGGAACAGCCGGATGGCTGGCCGCGTGCACGATCGCCGCACGCTCGGCCAAGGAGGTTGCCCGACCGATCGCCGTGACGCTGGTCGAAGCGCCCGACATCCCCACCATCGGCGTGGGAGAGGGGACGTGGCCCACAATACGGTCGACCCTTGCGGCCATCGGCATCGCCGAAGACGAATTCATCCTGGCTTGCGACGCATCCTTCAAACAGGGTTCGCGTTTTGACGGCTGGCGCAACGGCGGCGCCGGGGACAGCTACCTTCACCCCTTTACCGCCCCTGCCGGCGCCGTTCATCGCGCCGCCGTTGCCGCATGGCAGGCAAAGGGCGCGAACACCGGGCATGGCTTTGCCGACACGGTCACGGCTCAGACCGCTGTGTGCGCCCGCGATCTCGCCCCGCGCCAAACGGGTATGCCGGCTTATGCCGGAGCGCTGAACTATGCCTATCACCTCGACGCCGGAAAGCTGGTCGACCTCTTGCGCCGTCACGCGGTCGGAAAGCTTGGCGTCACGCATCTGAGCGCGCGGATCGACGGCGTCGAAAGGGCGGACAATGACGACATCGCGGCGTTGATGCTCGACAATGGCAAACGGTTGACCGGCGACCTGTTCATCGACTGCACTGGGATGCGTGGGCTGCTGATCGCCGGCGAAATGGGCGCGAGCTGGATCGACCGGTCCGATGTCCTGTTCAACGACCGTGCGCTGGCATCGCAAGTCGCCACCGCACCTGAAAGCGCCATCGCGTCGGTCACTGTCGGCACCGCTCACGACGCGGGATGGATCTGGGACATCGCCTTGCCGACACGGCGGGGAATCGGCTGCGTCTATTCCTCGCGCTTTTGCACCGACGATGCGGCGCTCGCCACGTTGTGCGATTATGTCGCGCGCGCCGTGCCGGGCGCGCCGCCGCCTGAACCGCGCCTGCTGCGGTTCGAAAGCGGGCACCGCGACCGGTTCTGGGTCGGCAATTGCCTCGCAATCGGTTTATCTGCGGGCTTCGTCGAACCTCTGGAGGCTTCGGCCATCGTCTTGATCGAATTGTCGCTGCGCGCGCTGATGGACGGGTTTCCGCACGACCGGGCGGAAATGGCCATCCACGCACGCCGCTTCGACAGCCTGTTCCGGTATCGCTGGGACCGGATCGTCGAATTCCTCAAGCTGCATTACGTCCTGTCGGACCGCACCGGCGCCTATTGGCAAGCGCACCGCGACAGCGTTCCCGCCGACCTTGCCGACATGTTGGCGTTGTGGCAGCGGAACGTGCCCGGGCCCGCCGATTTTCCGATGGTCGAAGAGATATTCCCCGCCGCGAGTTGGCAATACGTGCTGTACGGCATGGGTCAGGCGGTGCCGGATTTTGCCGGTCAGGGTCCGGCCAACAACGACCCCGCCCACAACGACCCCGCCCACAACGACTTCGCCGATGACGTTCACCGCCGCGCCCGCCAGCTTGCGGCCGCGCTGCCGACCAATCGTTCCTATCTCGATACCTTGCGCGGCGATCGCGCGCGTGTCGCCCAAGTCACGGGATCCCTTGCATGAGCCAGCACGCCGTTCTCGACAACAACACCCACCGCGATCTGCGCGTGCGGATCGAGCCCAATGCCGATCTGGGCGATGCGATCATGTCCTGCGTCACCGTGCCTGCCGAATTCCGGCAGGTCCAGGCGCATTTCCCCATCCTGTTCCACAAGAACCAGGCCAACGGCGCATTCAACGCGATCGCGCTGTTCGGGTTCGAGAATGGGGAGAACCTTTTTCTTGAAGGCGGCAAGTGGGACGCGCTCTATCGTCCGCTGGCGCTGTCGATCCAACCGTTCCTGATCGGCCGCAGCGCCGACGGCGACGGGCCGGGGCAAGTGCATATCGACATGGACCACGCCCGCACCGGCGATGCGAACGGCGTGCGCCTGTTCGACGAAGGCGGCCAGGCGACGCCTTATCTTGAGGATATCGCCAGCAGGCTCGGCCTCCTCGATGCGGGCTATCGCGCGTCCGAAGCTTTCTTTGCCGCGCTGCGCCAGCATGAGCTGCTCGAACCGCTGACGCTCGAGATCGAACTGGACGATGGCGCGAAACGCAGCCTTGTCGGCTTTCACATCATCGACGAAGAACGCCTGCGCGCGCTGGACGCGGCGACGCTGGGCGAATTGCACGAGGCCGGATACCTGATGCCGATCTTCATGGCGCTCGCGTCATTGTCGCACATCACCGAATTGGTGGCTCGCAAGAACCGCCGCGAAGCCCATGGCTGACGTGCTGTCCGCCCTGCCGTATGTCGAAGAGCGCGAGGTGGCCGATGCCGCCGCGCTCGACGCGATGCTGCGCGGGGCGGATCGGCCTTTTGTCTTGCGCGGACTGGCGCGCGACTGGCCGCTGGTGCAGGCCGGGCTGCGCTCTGCGGCAGAGGCGCGGCAGTACCTGTTGCAACATGCCGTAGAACGCCTCTTCGTCGTCTCCGTCGCTGCGCCCGAAACCGAAGGGCGGATGTTCTATGACGATGCGATGCAGATGAATTTCCGCACGTCGAAGGGCACATTGCCGACCATTTTCGCCAAGATCGACGAAGGCGAACGACAGGAGCAGAGCCCGGCGATCTACCTCGCCTCCATCGACGTGCACGAACACTTTCGCGGGCTTCACGATGCCAACCACATCGATCTTGGCAGCCGCGACGCGCTCGCCTCAATCTGGATCGGCACGAAGACGCGGATCGCCGCGCACAACGATTTTCCCGACAACCTGGCATGTTGCGCCGCGGGCCGCCGCCGGTTCACGCTGTTGCCGCCGGAACAGTTTCGCAATCTCTACTTAGGCCCGGTCGACAATACGCCGGCGGGCCGCGCCATTTCGATGGTCGATTTCGAAAACCCGGATTTCGCCGCCCACCCGCGTTTTCGCGACGCGATGGACCATGCGCAAGTGGCCGAACTGGAACCGGGTGACGCGCTGTTCATCCCGTCGATGTGGTGGCACCATGTGCAGGGGCTGGCTCCGTTCAACGTTCTGGTGAATTACTGGTGGCGCGACACGCCGCGCTTTCTTGGCCAGCCGCAGGATGCGCTGAACCACGCGATGATGACGATCCGCGATCTTCCGGCAAAGGACCGGAAGATCTGGCGCGACCTGTTCGACCATTACGTTTTCGACGCTGACGAAAGCGTCACCGCCCATATCCCCGAAAAGGCCCGCTCCGTGCTCGCTCCGCTGACCGCGGAAACCGCCGGACGCCTGCGCGCCTTCCTGTTGAGGACCCTCAGCCGATGAAGAACGACCCCGCCAAGCCGCTGCGCATCGTTGTCGCAGGGGGCGGCACCGCCGGATGGATGACTGCCGCAGCCCTGTCGCGCACATTGGGCCGCACGGCATCGGTAACGCTGGTGGAAAGCGACATGATCGGCACCGTGGGCGTGGGCGAAAGCACGATCCCGCCGCTGGTGAATTACCTGCGCCTGCTGAAAATCGCAGAGGCCGATTTCATGCGCGCCACCCACGCGACGTTCAAGCTGGGTATCCAGTTCGACAACTGGCGCGTGCCGGGCGAAAGCTATTTCCATTCCTTCGGCGCTGCGGGTCAGGATCACTGGGCCGCGGGATTCCAGCATTTCTGGATGGAGGGGAAGGAACGCGGCCACGACGCCCCCTATGACGATTACTGCATCGAACTGATCGCCGCGCGCGAAGGGAAGTTCGCGCACCTGCCCGACAACCGCATGAACTATGCATTCCAGCTCGACGCGACGGCATTCGCTCGCTTCCTTCGCGGCATTGCCGAAGGGGAAGGCACGACGCGGATCGAGGGGAAGATCGCGGACGTGAACCTTGACGGCGAAAGCGGCGACATCGCGGCCATCACGCTGGAAAACGGCACGCGGATCGAAGGGGACCTGTTCGTCGATTGCACCGGATTTCGCGCGCTGTTGATGGGGCAGGCGCTGCACATCGGGTACGACGACTGGACCCATTACCTGCCATGCGACAGCGCCATCGCGGTGCAGACCAGCAGCGTGCGCCCGCCCGTGCCCTATACCCGCGCGATGGCGCACGACGCAGGCTGGCAATGGCGCATTCCGCTGCAGCACCGGGTCGGCAACGGCATCGTTTATTGCAGCCGCTATCTCGATCATGACGCGGCCGAAGAACGCCTGCTCGGCAATATCGAGGGCGAGGCGACGACAAAGCCCAACCGCCTGCGGTTCACCACCGGCGCGCGGCGCAAGCAATGGCATCGCAACTGCGTCGCGGTCGGCCTGTCGTCGGGGTTCATGGAGCCGCTGGAATCGACCTCGATCCATCTTATCCAGCGGGCCGTGCTGCGCATTGCGCGGATGTTGCCCGCAGGGCGCGTGTCGCAGCGCGACGTCGACGAATTCAACCATCAGCAGTTGCTGGACATGGACCAGATCCGCGACTTCCTGATCCTGCATTACAAGGCCACCGATCGGCGCGATTCTCCGTTTTGGCGCCATTGCGCGGCGATGGAAATTCCCGACAGTCTGGATCACAAGATCGAGCTGTTCCGCGAAACCGGGCGCGTGTTCCGTAGCAGCGAGGAACTGTTCGCGGAAAATTCGTGGATACAGGTGATGATGGGTCAGGGCATCATGCCGCAAAGCCATCATCCCATTGCGGGCAAGCTTTCCGACGCGGAACTCGACCACTTGCTGCGTTCGTTGCGCGACAACATCGCCAAGACGGTGGCGACGCTGCCATCGCATGGCGATTACGTGACCCGTTATTGCGGCGCGCAGGCGGTGGAAGCGGCTTGATGCGATTTCTATTGTCGGGCCTCGTTCTGGCCCTCTCCGCCTGCGCCACCGTGCCCGAACCTGACCCAGCATGGTCGCTCGTCTGGTCCGACGAATTCGACGGTGAAGGGATCGATGGGGCGAAATGGGGCTTCGATGTCGACTGCTGGGGCGGCGGCAACAACGAACGCCAGTGCTATACAGACCGTCAGAAGAACGCTCGGGTCGAAGACAGCAAGCTCGTCATCGAAGCGCACCGCGAAACGCTGACCGGTCCGGCTTTGCCCGAAGATCAGCGCACAGCCGCCAACGCAGGCGACACTGCAACGAAGCCGTTCACTTCGGCCCGGCTGGTCAGCCGGGGCAAGGCGGCGTGGAAATACGCGCGGATCGAAGTGCGCGCCGAATTGCCGCAGGGGCAGGGTACCTGGCCCGCGATCTGGATGCTCCCCGAACGCAACACCTATGGCGCCTGGCCGCTTTCGGGCGAAATCGACGTGCTCGAGGCGGTCAATCTGGGCGTTGCGTGCACGGCGTGCCCCGATGGCATCGAAAGCACGATCCTGGGCACGCTTCATTTCGGGAACGCCCGGCCGGACAACAGGCACAAGGGTGAGGAAATGCCCTATCCGCCTGTCCTGTCGGGCTTTCACACATATGCTGTCGACTGGCGGCAGGACCGTATGGTCTGGACCGTCGACGGCAAAGTCTTTGCCACCCGCACCGCCGACGAATGGTTCACCGGCGCACGGCCCGACGATCCGTTCGCCCCGTTCGACCATCCGTTCCACTTGATCCTCAACCTCGCCATCGGCGGCGGGCTTCCCGAAGGACGCGGTACGGGCGGCGTGGACGACACCGAATTTCCCAAGCGGATGCGGATCGATTGGGTTCGCGTCTGGCAATGTGAGGCCGACCCCGCTACCGCGGCGGCCTGCGAACGTTAACCGGGGGGTATTGGCGCATGGCACGCCGGCGGCAGGCCGTAACGATCAAGCATGTGGCAGCCGATGCGGGCGTATCGCTCCAGACGGTGAGCCGCGTCATAAACAACGAGCCGAACGTGCGGCCCGAAATGCAGGCCAAGGTCCAGGCTTCGATCGACAAGCTGGGCTATGTCCCGTCCATCGCCGCCCAGCGGATGAGCGGTTCGCGATCGTACCTGATCCTCGCGCTCAACGATCGTGATCGTACGATATCCGACTGGCGCAACCGTCAGGGCGCGGACTGGGTCGACCAGATGTTGCTGGGCGGAATGCTGAAATGCGCAGAGCATGGCTATCGTCTGATCTTCGAACTGGTCGACACGCATTCGGATCATATCGAACGCGAACTGACCGCTGCGGTTGCTGCCTTGCAACCCGACGGCGTTATCCTGACCCCGCCGCACAGCGACAATGCGCTTATCACCGGGTATCTGGCGCGGCAGGACATCCCGTTCGCGCGGATCAGCCCTGGTGTTCCGGGCGACGGCATCGCGCTCAACATGAACGACGCGGGCGCGGCGGCCATGGCGACCGACCATCTCGTGGCGAAGGGCCATAAGCGCATCGGGTTCATATCGGGGCCGGACGAATATTCGGTCAGCGGCTGGCGCACCGAAGGATGGCGCGAGGCGATGGCCCGCCATGGCCTTGCCACCGAAGGATTGTTCGAAGAGGGCGACTTCAGCTTCGAATCGGGCAAAATCGCCGCCGAAGCCTTGCTGTCGCGCACGCCCCGCGCCACCGCGATCATCGCCAGCAATGACCAGATGGCGCTCGCGACGCTTGAAATCGCGCGTGACAAGGGTCTTGCCGTTCCGGCCGACCTCTCTGTCATCAGCTTCGACAACACGCCGATCGTGCGGCTGACCCACCCCCAGCTGACGGCGGTGGACCAACCGATTGCCGACGTCACGGCAAAGGCCGTCGAACTTCTGATCGCCGCACAGCGCGACAACGAATGGCCCGATGGCCCGGTGGTCGTCCCCGCCGGACTGGTCGAGCGTGAATCGACCGCGCCACCGCCGTGAGCGATGCGACAGCGCAAGGGGATGCACGGCAATCGTGGCGCTTCCTGCTGCTCTATGCGCTTGCCTGGGCCGGGAGCGCGATTGCCTATGTGCCGTTCCTGACAGTCCTGCTGCCGGTTCGCGTGACCGAACTGGCCGGAACCGGCGACGTCCGCATGCTCGGTTTCCTCACGTTCGGCGGCGCCATAGCGGCCAGTATCGCCAATATCGGTTTTGGTTGGTTGAGCGATTGGACCGGCCACCGGCGCGTATGGATCGCGATCGGTCTGGTCGGCAATGTCGCGTTGCTGCTGATGGTGCCGGCGGCACAGGGGCTGGTCGAGCTTCTCGCCATCATCCTTGGCTGGCAACTGGCACTCAACATGATGATGGCGCCGCTGGCCGCATGGGCGGGGGATTATGTCCCTGACGGGCAAAAGGGGCTGCTGGGCGGCCTGATGGCGTTTGCTCCGGCGGCTGGCGCGATTACCACTGCGTTCGTCACGATACCGGGACTTGCGGGGCCGGACGAGCGATTGTGGATCGTCGCGGCCATCGTGCTGACCTGCGTTGCGCCAGTGCTGATCTTCGGCGCGCCCACGCAGTTTCCGGAATTGCTGCGTGACGATCTGGGCGGCCCGGCAGAGGCGGTGGACGCGGCCAAGCCGGTGAAGCGCATGTGGGCCGCCCGTCTTGCGGTGCAGGTGGCCGAAGCGGCCCTGTTCGCATATCTGCTCTACTGGTTCCGATCCATCGACGAAGGCGTGACCGACGCCGAAGTTGCCCGCATCTTCGGCTTTGTGCTGGCCGCCGCAGTGCCGCTGGCGCTGCTGTCGGGTCGCTGGGCCGATCGAGCGGGAAGACCCATCCTGCCGCTCGCCATTTGTGCCTTCATCGCGGCGATCGGGCTGAGCGCGATGGCGCTGGCGTCGGGGGTGGCATCAGGGCTTGCGTTGGCGCTGGCGGGATATGTCGTGTTCGGTTTGGCGGCGACGGTATTCCTGTCGCTTCATTCCAGCCAGACCCTGCGCGTCCTGCCACGCGCGCGGCACCGGGGCAGGGATCTGGGCTTTTTCAACCTGACGAATACCGTCCCGTCGCTGGTCATGCCGTGGCTGACGATCGCGATCGTGCCGGTCTTCGGTTATTCCGGACTGATGGCCCTGCTGGCCGCATTGGCGCTGGTCGCGTGCGGATTGCTGGCATCGACTGGCCGCGCACTGATCCGCCGCAACTGACGACGAAGCCGGCGACGAAGCTGGCGCAGGACCGGGGTTGACTGCCCCTGACGAACGTGTATTTCATTAAATGATAACGTTCACAATCAAGAATGGAATATGGGATGGGGATCGGGGGGAAGTTCGCTCCGCACATGTTGACGGTGGCCGTGGCCGCGCTGGCGACCGCAATTGCGGCCCCGCTGGCGGCGCAGCCGATGGCCCGGCCAGACGTGCCCGAAGCCGCGCGCGCCGATGCCGCCAACTGGCCGTCCGCGCATAGCCCGGCGGCGATCACCGATACCGCGACCGAAAACCGCATTTCGGTCCTGCTCGCCCGCATGACCATCGAACAGAAGGTCGGTCAGCTTATTCAGGGCGACATTTCCGCGATGACGCCCGAAGACTTGCGGACTTATCCGCTCGGTTCGATCCTGGCGGGTGGCAACAGCGGTCCTTATGGCAACGAACGCGCGCCTGCTGGCGACTGGAAGCGTCTGGTCGACGAATATCGCGCTGTGTCGTCCGAACCTGTCGCCAAGGGCGTGGCGATCCCGATCATATTCGGCGTCGATGCCGTCCACGGCCACAACAACATTCCGGGCGCGACGGTATTTCCGCACAACGTCGGCCTTGGCGCGGCTAACGATCCCGCGTTGATCCGCCGCATCGCCGAAGTCACCGCATCCGAAATCGCGGGCAGCGGCATCGAATGGACGTTCGCGCCCACGCTTGCCGTGCCGCAGGATGGCCGCTGGGGCCGCGCGTACGAGGGATACTCGTCAGATCCCGCACTCGTTGCCAGCTATGGCCGCGAGATGGTGCTGGGCTTGCAGGGCAAGCTCGAGTCCGGCGTGACCGTCCCGGCCGACCGTGTCGCCGCGACCGCCAAGCACTTCATCGCCGATGGCGGTACCTTCGGCGGCGACGATCAGGGCGATGCCCGGATTTCCGAACGCGAACTGATCGACATCCACGGCGCGGGCTACCTCACCGCCATCAACGCCGGGGCGCTGACCGTGATGGCCAGCTTCTCGAGCTGGAACGGGGTCAAGAACCACGGCAACCCCACGCTTTTGACCGACGTATTGAAAGGCGCGCTGGGCTTTCAGGGTTTCACCGTGGGTGACTGGAACGCGCAAGGACAAGTCGCCGGCTGCACCAACACCGATTGCCCCGCCGCGTTGATGGCCGGGCTAGACATGTACATGGCACCCGACAGCTGGAAGGGGCTGTATGAAACCACGCTCGCGCAGGCGCGGGCAGGGCAGATCCCGCAGGCCAACATCAACGAAGCGGTGCGCCGCATCCTGCGCGTGAAGTTCAAGCTGGGCCTGATGAACGCAAATCCGCCGCAGCGCGGCAATGCCGCAGCCGTCGGTGCGCCCGAACACCTTGCCGTCGCTCGCGAAGCGGTGGCCAAATCGCTCGTCCTGCTCAAGAACGAAGGATCGGTCCTGCCGATCAAGCCGGGCGCAAAAGTTCTCGTCGCGGGGGCGGCCGCCGATTCGATGTCGATCCAGTCTGGGGGCTGGACCATCAGCTGGCAGGGGACCGATGTTACCAAGGCCGACTTCCCCAATGGCCAGACCATCTGGGACGGCATTGCTCAGGCCGTTGGCGAAGCGGGCGGCAACGCCACGCTGTCCGCCGATGGATCGTTCGATGCACGACCCGATGTCGCGATCGTCGTGTTCGGCGAAACGCCTTATGCCGAATATCAGGGCGATGTCGCCACGCTCGACTATCAGCCTTCGAATGCCACCGATCTTGCCTTGCTGAAATCTCTGAAGGCGCGCGGCGTGCCGGTGGTTTCGGTGTTTCTGTCGGGCCGCCCGATGTTCACCAACCCTGAAATCAACGCCTCCGACGCCTTTGTCGCGGCGTGGTTGCCAGGTTCGCAGGGGGCGGGCGTGGCCGACGTGCTGGTCGCGCGCGCCAATGGCAAGCCGGCGCGCAATTTCACTGGCAAGCTGTCGTTCCCGTGGCCCAAGGATGCCCGCGCGCCGGTCGCCGACCCGCTGTTCCCGCTGGGCCATGGTCTGACATATGCCAAACCGGGCCGTGTGCCGACGCTGTCCGAAGATCCGGGCATGGATATCGCCGCGACACTGAACGTCGATACGTTCTTCGGTGCGGGCCGCGCGCTTTCGCCGTGGACCCTTTCGGTCGAGGATGCTGGCGGCAAACGCACAGTCGGCTCCACGCCGACGCAAAGCGCGGGCGGTTCGGTTTCGGTCCGTTCGGTCGACGTGCGCGCACAGGAAGATGCCAAGGCGCTGGTATGGACCGGTGTAGGCCATGCCGTGATCGAAGGTCCGGCCGCGAACCTTGCCGCGCAACTGGCGGCGGATCAGGCGCTGACCATCGAATGGCGCATCGACAACCCGGGTACGGGTCCGGTGACGCTGGCTTTGGGCGATCGCAAACTGGATATCAGCGCGCTGCTCGCCGCATCGCCGATGGGCGAGGTCAGCACGCTGGCGATTCCGCTGTCGTGCTTTGCCGATGCCGGGGCGGACGTGTCGCAGCTGGCGACGCCGATGTTGCTGGCGGCAAACGACAAGTTGGCGCTGGCGTTGTTGTCGGCAAAGGTTAGTGAGATGGACGGGACGCGTAGCTGCCCGCCCGTGGCGAACTGATAATCATAAACATGGCCGGGCGTTTCGACCCGGCGCGGAGGAGAACACCTGATGGCACTGGCCCCAGATATCGCTAGTTCGTCCGATCCCGCCACGGTAACGGACGATGGCAACCACATCGACGCGCCGGGGCTTCAGCCTTTCGTGTTCGCGCTGTTCTTCATCTTTGGTGGGATCACTTCGCTCAACGACGTGATCATCCCGAAGCTGAAGGAACTGTTCACGCTGAATTACACGCAGGCGATGCTGGTGCAGTTCTGCTTTTTCGCGGCCTATTTCATCGTCGGGCTGCCGGCGGCGCGGCTGGTGAAGAAGATCGGCTACATGCGCGGTGCGGTCGTGGGCCTTGTCACCATGATGGCGGGCTGCCTGCTGTTCATCCCAGCGAGCCAGACGGCCACTTATGGCCTGTTCCTGTTCGCGCTGTTCATCCTTGCGGCAGGGGTCGTGACAGTTCAGGTCGTCGCCAATCCGCTGCTCAGCCTGCTGGGTCCGCAGCGTACGGCACATAGCCGACTGACGTTCGGACAGGCGTTCAATTCGCTGGGCACCACGGTGTTTCCGGCGGTGGGCGCAGGGTTGATCCTGGGTAAACTGGCCGAAGTCAGCGCAGCCGACCTTACCGGCCCGGCGCTCGATGCCTATCGCACGGCCGAATCGAACATGATCGTAAACACCTACATGGGTCTTGCGGTCGCGATCGGCGTCGTGGCGGCAGTGGTGTGGATGTTCCGCAACAAGCTGCAGGGCGAAACGCATCAGGACAGTTCGTTGTTCGGCGGTTTCGCGCTGCTGAAACGGCCCCGCTTCGGTTACGGGGCGCTGGCGATCTTCCTTTACGTCGGCGCCGAAGTGGCGATCGGTTCGATCCTCATCAACTATCTGGCCGAAGCGCGCGTGTTCGGAGAACCTGAATCGGTCATCGGCTGGATGATCACGCTTTATTGGGGCGGCGCGATGGTCGGTCGGTTTATCGGATCGGCGGTCCTGCGGATCATCAGCCCCGGCAAGGTGCTCGCCTTCAACGCGGCACTGGCGATTGCGCTGATCGCGTTTTCGGCCACCAGCAGCGGCCCGATCGCAGGTTACAGCCTGCTGGCAGTGGGCCTCGTCAATTCGATCATGTTCCCGACGATCTTTACGCTGGCTTGCGAAAAGCTGGGCGCGAGCGCGGCCGACGGTTCGGGCATCATCAACGTCGCCATCGTCGGCGGGGCGGTGGTGCCGGTGCTTTTCGGGATGCTGGCCGACGCAACCGGCAGCCTGCCGACCGCGCTGATCCTTCCGGCTGTTTGTTATGCGATCATCGCAGGGTTCGGCGTCTTCGCGCGGCGTCCTGCCTGAATTGAACGGGGCGGCTCGATCCGGCTAAAACGCCCGATCATTCACCCTTTGCTATACCATTTCGCAGGAGGTCGCTGGCTACGGCCACGACCTCCTCGATCTCCCGGTCCTCGGCCAGGATCGCATAACGCATGCCGAGGAAAACGTTCATCCCCATGATCGCCCATGCGTGTGCTTCGTTCAGGCCGGGGCGGAAATCGCCGCTGGCGGCCCCTTTTTCCAATCGTTCGACAATGCGCTTCGCTGTCGTTTCGTAATGGGCGCGATAGCTGGCTGGGTCGACGAATTCAGCTTCGTCGATGATGCGATAGATTTCCTTGTGGTCGCGTGCGAACTTCAAAAATCCCTTCAGCGCGGCCGCCTCGATTTCAATCGGGGTCATCTCGGGCAGGACTTCCCTCGCCGAATGGGTCCGCACCATGCCGCTCATGTCCGACACCAGCGCGCGGAAGATTTCGTCCTTCGAATCGAAATAGGTATAAAAACTGCCGAGCGCCGTGCCAGCCCGACGGGTGATGCCGCTGATCGAAGCTTCGTGAAATCCCTTTTCTCCGAACTCCGCCGCCGCCGCGTCGAGCAGCTTGCGCAGCGTGCGCCTTCCGCGGTCGGTGCGTGGCTCCTTGTCCGGTCTCGCTTCGCTGGCAGGCTCGATTGTGTCCATAAGGCCACAGCTATACCCGGATCGCGGGCAAGGCAACGAAATCAAACTTGAAAGTCGGTTCAACTTTCAATAGGTCGCTTTCCAGAGGTCCTGCCAAGGGACCATACTGTGGAGGATGACCTGATGAAGTTTGCGCTTTTCGCTTGCGCCGCGAGCCCGATTGCCATTGCCGCCCTTACGATTTCCGCACCCGCGATGGCGCAGGGCACGACTGAAGTTTCGGCCAGCGAAGACGGCAACCAGATCGTCGTCACCGCCCGCCGCCGTGAAGAACGCCTGATCGACGTTCCGATTTCCGTCACCGCCATCGGGTCAGAAGACCTTGCCAAGCAGGGCACGCAGACGATCGAGGAGATCGGCAAGCAGGTCCCGAACCTCACGCTCGAAGTGTCGCGAGGTACGAACACGACGCTGTCGGCCTTCATCCGTGGCGTCGGTCAACAGGACCCGGTCGCAGGCTTCGAAGCGGGCGTCGGACTTTACGTCGATGACGTTTACCTCAACCGCCCGCAGGCATCCGTGCTCGACGTTTATGACGTGGAGCGGATCGAAGTGCTGCGCGGCCCGCAGGGGACGCTCTACGGACGCAACACGATCGGCGGTGCCATCAAGTACGTCACCGCACGACTTCCCGCCGACCCGTCGGTAAAAATTCGCGGCACGTACGGTTCCTATGACCAGGCCGACGTTGTCGTGACTGCCTCGACCCCCTTGACCGAAAGCCTGCGCATCGGCGCAAGCGGCGCGCGGCTCAGCCGTGGCGGATTTGGCGACAATCTCGTCCAGGAGGGCGTCGAAAACTATAACAAGGACGTTTGGGCAGGACGCGGCACGGTCGAATTCGACAACGGGCCGGTCTTCATCCGCCTGTCGGGCGATTACATAAAGGACGACAGCTTCGCCCGTCAGGGGCACCGCTTGATCCCCGGCCTGCTCAGCGGCGCACCGGTTCTCGACAGCGTGTACGACACGCTTGCCGGCCTGAATGTCGTCGACCAGGAAGTCGAAGCCTATGGCGGCGCGCTTACCGCCGCGTTCGAAATGTCGGACACGGTGACGCTGAAGTCGATCACCGGTTATCGCAAGGACAAGTCGACCAGCCCGATCGATTTCGACAGCCTGCCGTCCGCCGACGTCGACGTTCCGGCAATCTACAAGAACGACCAGTTCAGTCAGGAACTGCAATTCCTGTACGAAAGCGACCGCCTGTCGGGCGTGCTGGGCGCTTATTACCTCGACGCGGACGCCTTTACCGCCTTCGACGTCGCGCTGTTCACGACCGGCGACCTGTTGAACGCGATCTACGGCACCACTGCCTATACCGGCCTGACCGCCCAGACGCTGGGCGACGTGAACACCAAGACATGGTCGATCTTCGGTGACTTCACATACGAGCTGAGCGATCAGTTGAGCCTTTCGCTCGGTGGCCGCTACACCAGCGACAAGCGCACTTCGAAGGTCCTGCGCACGACCTTCGTCGGCGGCTATTCCGACCTGTTCGCCAGCGGCTCGACCGCGACCGCAATCACGTCGAATTTCAACGGATCGGACACATTCAAGGAATTCACGCCCCGCGCGTCGATCAGCTTCAAGCCCAACAGCAACCACAACATCTACTTCTCCTATTCCAAGGGCTTTAAAGGCGGCGGCTTCGACCCGCGCGGCCAGTCCACCCAGGCGCCCGATATCAACGGCGACGGTTCGGTCAGCAGCGACGAAGTGTTCGAATTCATGAGCTTCGACCCCGAAACGGTGAACAGCTATGAACTGGGATGGAAGGCTGCGCTGCTAAACCGTCGCCTCAACCTCAGCGTCGCGGCGTTCAAGGGTGACTACAAGGACATTCAGATTCCCGGGTCACAGGGTGCCGACACTAATGGCGACGGAGTGTTCGACACGTTCGTCGGCGTCACGACCAATGCGGCAAGCGCCGACCTCAACGGCTTCGAAGTCGAAGCGGATGCACTGGTCGGTCAGGACTTTGCCGGCGCGGGCAGCCGACTCAGCGCGAACTTCGCGGTTGGCTATCTCGACGCCAAGTTCAACGAATATATCGTTGGCGGGAACGACGTGTCGGACGTGCGGGTGATCCAGAACACGCCCGAATGGACGGTCAACGCAGGGTTCGACCTTGGCGTGCCGGTTGCCAGTGGCATGGTCGACCTGCTCGCATCGGCATCACTGCGCAGCGATACCAGCCAGTTCGAAGTGACCAACCCGTTCCTCGATCAGGACGGCTATGTCCTTTACGATGCCAGCCTCGTCTACACCGACGATTCCGACCGCTTCTCGATCGGCGTCCACGGCAAGAATCTGACGAACAAGCGGTACATCGTGTCGGGTTACAACTTCGTGGCGGGCGGCGTCGGTGGCGCTCCGTTCACGCCGACGCTCGGCCGCGAAGGTACGCTAACCGGTTTCTATGGCGATCCGCGCCGCGTGTTCGTGACTGCCGAAGTCCGTTTCTGATCCCCGCGGGGACTGATAAGGAACGGCTGTCATGAAAAGTTACGAAGAACACCGCTATCGCTCGGCAGACGGGCGGCTTGGGCTTTTCGCTCGCGATTATCCATCCGTCAGGGGGACGGACGGTGATGCGGGCGAGCGGCAGGAGAGGGGGGGGCTCCCTCTCCTGCTGATGCACGGGCTGACCCGCAATGCCGCGGACTTCGAACCACTGGCGCCCCATCTTGCGGACTATCGCTTGATCGTGCCCGATCAGCGAGGACGAGGTCTGTCGGACTATGACGACGATGCCGCCAACTATCGCATCGACGTCTATGTCGCGGACATGTTCGCCCTTTTGGCGGACCTTGGCATCGACCGGTTCGGCATCGTCGGCACGTCGATGGGCGGGCTGATCGGCATGGTCATGGCGGCGATTGCGCCGCAGCGCGTCGCGGCGCTGGCGCTGAACGACATCGGCCCGGTCATCGACGAGGCGGGTCTGGACCGAATCCGCGCCTATGTCGGCGGATCGCCGAGCCCGGCGGCCGACTGGGCCGAAATGGCGGGGCGTTTCGCGCGGGTCAATGGCGCAGCGTTTCCCGAATTCGGCGACGCGGAATGGCTCGCCTTTGCCCGCCGCACCAGCCGCGAAACCGCGGACGGCATCGTTACCGCCTACGATCCGGCAATCGCGAAGGGGCTGACACCTGAAACAGACGCGGTCGTGCCGACTGACTTGTGGCCGGTGTGGGACATGGTGACGAAGGTCCCGGTCTTGGTCGTTCGCGGCGGGTTGAGCGATCTGATGTCGGCGGAAACGATGGATGAAATGGCCCGCCGCCACGATGCCGCGTTCGAGCCTGTCGTCGTGCCGAACCGGGGGCATGCGCCCTTGCTGGACGAACCCGAAGTGCTCGCGGCGCTGCCGCCCTTCCTTTGCGCCCACGCACGATGAGCGCGAGCGATCCGGCAACGGAAACGCCCATGCGCAGCTTGCCCGCCCGGCCCGGACCGGTGCTGGGCATGTTGCTCGTCGTTTACATCTTCAATTTCCTTGACCGGCAGATCCTGTCGATCCTTGCTGCGCCGATTCAGGCCGATCTCGGCCTGTCGGATACGCAGATGGGTTTGCTGGGCGGCATCGCCTTTGCGCTGTTGTATTCCACGCTGGCGGTTCCGCTGGCATGGACGGCGGACCGGACCAGCCGCAGTTGGGTGATCACCATCAGCCTTGTCGCGTGGAGCGGGTTCACCGCGCTTTGCGGCCTTGCGCACAATTTCTGGTCGATCTTCCTTGCCCGGCTTGGCGTCGGGGTGGGGGAAGCGGGCGGGGTCGCGCCGTCCTATGCCATCATCGGCGATTATTTCCCCTCGTCCAAACGCTCGTTCGCGCTGTCGATCTATTCGCTGGGCATCCCGCTGGGATCGGCGGCGGGGGTCATGGCGGGCGGCTATATCGCCGCGACGGTCGATTGGCGGGCGGCGTTCTTCTTTGTCGGCATCTGCGGCATTCTGGTCGCCATTCCGTTCAAGCTGATCGTGAAGGACGTGCCCCGTCCCGCACCGGTGGCCGGCAACGAAGCGCCCGGATTTGCCGATATCGCCCGCGTGCTGGCGCGCAAACCTTCGTTCTGGCTGCTGTCGTTCGGCGCGGCGTCCAGTTCCATGCTGGGTTACGGCGTCGCGTTCTGGCTGCCCAGCCTGTTGCAGCGCAGTTTCGGGCTCGACCTTGTCGCGGCATCGCAGTTCTATGGCGCGATCCTGTTGTTGGGCGGTACGGTCGGCGTGCTGACGGGCGGCTGGTTGGGTGATCGGCTGGGTGGCCGGGACCGGGCATGGTATGCGTGGCTCCCGGCGATCGCTTTCTGTGCGGCGCTGCCGTTCTATGGCTTTGGCATCGTGTCGGGCAGCGTCTCGGTCGCCTTTGTCCTGTTCCTGATCCCGCAGGCGTTCGCCTATATCTGGATCGGCCCGGTGCTTTCGGCGATCCAGCATCTTGTCGAACCGCGCGCGCGGGCGACGGCGTCATCGCTGTTCCTCCTGATCAACAACCTCATCGGGCTGGGTGGCGGCATTTTTGCGCTGGGCGCGCTGTCCGATGCGCTGAAGCCTACCTATGGCGATGAAGCGCTGCGTTTTTCGATGCTCTACGCATTGGCGCTTTACGGGCTTGCGGCACTTTTAATGGGGCTGGCCGGAAAGTTTCTGCGCAAGGATTGGGTCGCGGAAAGCTGAGCGATCAGTCTTTAAGGCTGGCCACCATGGCGCGGGCGGCCATGCTGACATCGTCCCATGTCACGGCAAAACCGGCCTCGTCCCCGTAATAGGGATCGGCCACGGCTTCGCCCCGCCGTCCGGGTACCATGTCCATCAGCAGCGCCAGTTCGGCGCTGCCGTCCACCGGACGAACGCGACGCAGGTTGGCGAGGTTGTCGGCATCCAGCGCAAAGACGTGCGTGAATTCATGGAAGTCGCGCGCCGTCACTTGCCGCCCGCGATAATGCGCGATGTCGATACCGTTACGAGCCGCTTCGCGAATGGCGCGCGGATCGGGCGGATTTCCGACGTGATAGGCTGCCGTGCCCGCCGAATCGGTATGAACCGCGAGCCCTGCCGCCTCCGCCTCAGCCCGGAACGCCGCTTCGGCAAGCGGCGACCGGCATATATTGCCAAGGCAGACGAACAGGACCCGCGGGGATTGCTTCATCAGAACGAGTAGCGAAGCTCCACGCCGTAAGTGCGCGGCTCGTTGATCATGCCGGTAAGGTTGTTGAAATCGATGCCCGAAACGAACACGATTTCATCCGTCACATTGCGGACGAACCCGGCCACTTCCCAACCCGCATCGGCGGCGTACCCGGCGCGGACACCGCCTTCGAGCAGTTCCTTGCCGCGGAATTCCACCGCTTCGTACAGGAAGAAGTTGGTGGCCGAACGATAGGCCCAGTCGGTGAAGAAATAGACTTCGCCCGCGCCTACCGGCACGCCGTAACGCAGCGTGGCATTGGCGACATAACGCGGCGCCTGCGGCAGGTCGTTGCCGTCGATGATGGCAAGGCCGTCATCGTTCAGCGGGTCGATGACGGTGCAACCACCACCGCAGGGCGCGATGAACAGGTCGTTGTCGCGGATTTCGGTGAAGTTCCAGCTGCCGCCCAGCGTCAGGTCGAGATAGGGCGTCGGCTTGGCGATCAGTTCGCCTTCGAGCCCGTAACCGATGGCATGATCGGCATTGATCAGCCGCGCGCTGTTGAATTCGCCGCCCACCGCCGTCAGCTGCAGGTCATCGGTCCGCCACCAGTAACCGGCAAGATCGAGCCGCAGCGTGCGACCCATCAGCGCCGACTTGATGCCCGCCTCGCCTGAAATCGTAGTCTGTTCCTTCGCGACGTTGGGGATCGAGAAGAAGTTCACGCGATCCTGAATTGCCGGGCCCTGGTAACCTGTCGCCACGCGGGCATAGACGTTGGTGTCGGGCGACACTTCATATGTCGCGCTGACGTCCCACGAAATGTTGTCGCCCTTTGCCGTGTTCGTGACGGGCAGGGTGACGGCGGGAAGCTGCGCCGTGCCGGTGATGCGGTCGGTCTTCTTGTCGTCCGAATAACGCACGCCCGCGCGCAGGGTCAGGCGATCGGTCGCCGACACTTCGCCGCCGGCAAACACGCCGAAGTTGCGGTTGTCGTTGCGGTGATAGACGTCGGACACGATGGTCGTGCCGTCGAACGCGAATTCGCGATAGGACAGTTCCTGATCGAAGTAATACGCGCCGACCTGCATGCGGTAACCGCCAAGATCGCCGGTATCGAAACGCACTTCCGTGCTCATTTCCGAAGGCTTGGTATTGCCGCCGGTGTTCACCGGGAACGCCGCGACGTGGATGTCATAGAAATTGCAGCCGGGGATGAAGGCATAGCAGTCGCCGCCATCGATATCGCCGGTCGACGTCACGTTCGCTTCTTCGTAACCCGCGATCAGCGACAGCGTGCTATCTCCGCCTAGGCCGAGCGAGGCGCGGAAGCTGCCGCCCCACTGCTCCATGGTCTGGCCGGTATAGCCGTCGAGGCTGGCTTCCTTGGGATCGAAGCCCACGTTCGCGTCGTTCGATCCGGGCAGGATCGCCCCGGCGCGGAAGATGCGCGGCGAAGCGTCGAGATGGCGGTAGTGGGCATTGAGCAGCAGGCTGTTGCCGTCATCTTCGATAAGCAATTGCGCGCGGGTGGCGATATCCTCGTACCCTTCGAACTCCTCTTCGGCGAGGCCGGTGGTGTTGAGGTTCTTTACCCAGTCGTCGCGGCGCTGCATCAGGCCCGACACGCGGAACGACACGACATCGGTGATCGGTCCGCCGATCGCGCCTTCGAGGTTGATGGTGTCGAGATTGCCGTACGAGGCGGAGAACTTGCCGGTGAAATAGTCGGTTGGCTTGGCCGAATCGATCTTCACCACGCCCGCCGGGGTGTTGCGGCCGAACAGCGTGCCCTGCGGCCCGCGCAGGACCTGTACGCTTTCGACGTCGAAGACCGGGAAGGATTTGAGCATCGGGTTTTCAAGCGCGACATCGTCATAGACAACCGAAACCGGCTGCGCCGCGTTGGGATCGAAGTCGGTGTTGCCAAGACCGCGGATATAGAAGCGCGGGAACGTGCGGCCGAACGAGCTTTCGACGTTCAGGCTGGGCGTGCGGGCGGACAGGAAGCGGATATCGAGCCCGCTGGAATTGATGACGTCGAGCGCTTCGCCCGAAATCGCGGTGACGGCCACGGGCACGTCGATGGCGCGTTCCTCGCGGCGTGACGCAGTGACGAAAATCTCGGTCAGGTCGCTAGCGCTTGCGATTTGTTCGCCAGCATCCTGTGCGAAAACCGGGTTGGCGGTGGCGATGGCGAGGACAGATACGGCCATACCGGCCAGGCGTGCGGACGTTTTCATCAATTCGGGTTCCCTCATGCTCCGGTGCCCTCTCTGGTCAGCCGCCCGTTCTGTGCGGGCTGGCTGCGTGGCCGTTAGCAAAAGTAGTTGCGAACCGAAACAAGATGCACACCCCCGACCGCCGTTTTGGCGGCAGGTGTGGCGCGCAGACTTCACATTGCCATAAACGCCGGCGTCATCGACGCCGGGCCGGAGCGCCGAACTCAGACGTCGAGGTTGGCGACGTTTAGCGCGTTTTCCTGGATGAATTCGCGACGCGGTTCGACGATGTCACCCATCAGGCGCGTGAAGATTTCGTCGGTCACGTCGGCGTCCTCGACCTTGACCTGCAGCAACGCGCGGTTTTCCGGATCGAGCGTGGTTTCCCAAAGCTGGTCGGCGTTCATCTCGCCCAAGCCCTTGTAGCGCTGGATCGACAGGCCCTTGCGCCCGGCGGTCAGCACTTTGTCCAGCAACTGCGTCGGCCGCGTGATCTGGCCGTCCTTGCCGACCGGGGCGACATCTTCGCCGTCATCGCCGGCCGCCGTCACGCGCACGAGCCGCGCGCCGCCGACATAGGCGTCGGCCTGTTCGGCCGCGACGCGGTGCAACTTGCGCGCTTCGGCACTGTCGAGGAACTTGGCCTCGATCGTGAAGTGGTCGGTCACGCCACGCCAGATCCGTTCGATGGCATAGCCTTCTTCGGTCGGAAACGCAGTCCACTTGCCCTCGGGATCTTCGACCTGCATCGTCGCGGCAGCGCGTTCCAGCGCCATGTCGCGCGCCGTGGCATCGAGATCGGGCGAAAGCGCTCCGGCCAGCGCCAGCGCCTCGACGATCGAAGGATCGTAGCGTCCCGGCGCAAAGGCCAGCGTGCTCTTGAACCGGCGTGCCTGTTCGACCAGCGCGGCCAGATCGTCACCGCTGCGCGCGCCGCCGGTCGTTTCCAGCACCTTCCCCGAAAGCCCGCCTTCGATCAGGTAGCGGTCGAGCGCGTCGTTGTCCTTCAGGTAAACCTCGGACCGGCCCTTCGCGACCTTATACAACGGCGGTTGCGCGATATAGAGGTGCCCGGCCTTGATGATGTCGGGCATCTGGCGGTGGAAGAACGTCAACAGCAGAGTGCGGATATGTGCGCCGTCGACGTCGGCGTCGGTCATGATGACGATCTTGTGGTAGCGCAGCTTTTCGAGGTTGAATTCGTCGCGCAGGCCCGTGCCCATCGCCTGAATCAGCGTGCCGACCTCCTTGGAACTGATGATCCGGTCGAACCGGGCGCGTTCCACGTTCAGAATCTTGCCCTTCAGCGGCAGGATCGCCTGGGTTTTGCGATCGCGGCCCTGCTTGGCGGAACCGCCGGCCGAATCACCTTCGACGAGGAAGATTTCGCACTTGGCGGGATCGCGTTCCTGGCAATCGGCGAGCTTGCCGGGCAAGCTGGCAATGTCCATCGCGCCCTTGCGCCGGGTCAGTTCGCGCGCCTTGCGCGCCGCTTCGCGCGCGGCGGCGGCGTCGATGATCTTGTGGATGATCTGCTTGGCGTTCTGGGGATTTTCCTCCAGCCATTCGCTCATCTTGTCGCCCATCAGGCTTTCGAGCGGCTGGCGCACTTCGGACGAGACGAGCTTGTCCTTCGTCTGCGATCCGAACTTGGGATCGGGCAGTTTGACCGAAACGATCGCGGTCAGCCCTTCGCGCATGTCTTCGCCCGAAAGCGTGACCTTTTCCTTCTTCAACATGCCCGACCGGTCGGCATAGTTGTTGAGCGTGCGTGTCAGAGCTGCGCGGAACGCGGCAAGGTGCGTGCCGCCGTCACGTTGCGGGATGTTGTTGGTGAAGCACAGCACGTTTTCGTAGTAGCTGTCGTTCCATTCCAGCGCGACTTCGATGCCGATGCCGTCGCGATTGGCGCTGATCGCCACCGGTTCGGGCACCAGAGGCGCCTTGTTCCGGTCGAGATATTTGACGAATGCGCCGATCCCGCCTTCGTAATAGAGATCGTGTTCCTTTGGCTCTTCGTGGCGAAGATCGCGCAGGATGATGCGCACGCCGGAATTCAGGAACGCGAGCTCGCGATAGCGATGCTCAAGCTTTTCGAAATCGTATTCGGTGACGTTCTTGAACGTGTCGTTGCTGGCAAGGAATCGCACGCGCGTGCCCTTGCGTGGCTTGCCGTCGTCGTTCAGCGGCGCATCGCCCCGGGTGATGAGCGGAGCGACGGCATTGCCGTGCTCGAACTTGATCCAGTATTCCTTGCCGTCGCGCCAGACGGTCAGTTCCAGCCATTCGGACAGCGCGTTGACGACCGAAACGCCGACGCCGTGCAGGCCGCCCGACACCTTGTAGGCGTTGTCCTCGCTCGTATTCTCGAACTTTCCGCCGGCGTGGAGCTGGGTCATGATGACCTCTGCCGCCGAAACGCCTTCGCCCTTGTGCATGTCCACGGGAATGCCGCGGCCGTTATCGTCGACCGATACCGAATTGTCGGGGTGCAGTTCGATCAGGACGCGGTCGCAATGGCCTGCCAGCGCCTCGTCGATCGCGTTGTCCGATACTTCGAACACCATGTGATGCAGGCCCGAACCGTCATCGGTATCGCCGATGTACATGCCCGGCCGTTTGCGTACCGCGTCGAGGCCCTTCAGGACCTTGATGCTCTCTGCGTCATACTCATTGGTGTTGGGGGTGTTTGCGGTGTTCTCGTCCATGACGATCATATAGGCACGAGGGGGCCATTTCGGAAGCCTTTACACCCCCTTCCATCCACAGCCTGATGCTGCTTCAACATCAATAGTCAAAAGGAGAGCGACCAGCATGATCCCACGCCGCCTGATAACCGCCGTTTCGTGCATCGCCGCGATGGCCATCGGCCAACCCGCGATGGCACAGGGCGGCGACGGCCCCGACGCCGGTTGGGCTTCATTCCAGGGGCTGTATCAAGCGCTGGTCGAAACCGACACGACCCTGTCGGGCGGCAGTTGCACCAAGGCGGCGCGCATCGCGGCGGACCATCTGGCGACGGCGGGCATGGCGCGCGAAAACTTGCACGTCATCGTCGCGACCGACCATCCCGAAGAAGGCAGCCTTGTCGCGATATATCCGGGCACCGATCCCAAGGCGGGCGCGATCCTGCTGATGGCGCATCTCGATGTGGTTGAGGCCCGTCGCGAGGATTGGCAGCGCGATCCGTTCAAGTTGATCGAAGAGGACGGCTGGTTCTTTGCGCGCGGTGCATCGGACGCGAAATCGCTGGCTGCGATCTGGACCGACGCGCTGGCCCGGTTTGCGCGCGACGGCCACCGCCCGCGCCGGACGGTAAAGGTCATGCTGACCTGCGGCGAGGAGACGAACGGCGCGTTCAACGGGGCCGAATGGCTGGCGGCGAACAGGCGCGAATTGATCGACGCCGAATTCGCACTGAACGAAGGCGGCGGCGGCACGGCGGACATCGACGGCAAGGTGCTGACGCAAACCGTGCAGGTGGGCGAAAAGACCTTTGCCAATTACGCGCTCGAAACGATCAACCCCGGTGGTCACAGTTCCTTGCCGCGGCCTGACAACGCGATCTACGACTTGTCGCGCGCGCTGCTCGCGGTCGAAGCCTTGCGCTTTCCGGTGGAGTTGACCGATGTGACGCGCCAGTCGCTGGCGCAGGAGGCCAAAACCGGCGGGGCCGAAATGGGTGCGGCGATCGATGCGCTGCTGGCCGATCCGACCGACGCGACTGCCGATGCCATCGTTTCGACCAACCCGCACCTTCGCGGCAATACCCGCACGACTTGCGTGGCGACGATGGTGGAGGCGGGCCATGCGCGCAACGCCCTGCCGCAACGGGCGACGGCGAACGTCAATTGCCGCATATTTCCCGGCCATGCGATCGAGGATGTCCGTGGCCAGCTTGAACGCGCGATCGGTAACGATGCCATTGTCGTCACGACCCTGCCGCCTGTTCGTCCCGCGCCAGAGGCTCCGCCCATTACAAAGGCGCTCATGGCCCCGATCGAAACCCTCGTCGCGCGGCACTATCCCGGCGCGGCGGTGGGGATCCGGATGTCGAACGGGTATACCGATAGCACATTCCTGACGGCGGCGGGCATCCCGGCCTATGGCACACCGGGCCTGTGGTGGGGGCCAGAGCCGAACGGCATCCACGGGCTGGACGAACGCATCCGCGTCAAGTCGCTGATGGACGGCCGCGCGTTCCTTTACGATCTGGTCCGCGCTTATGTCGACTGATGGGGCCGATCATGCGCACGCATGACGCGCGGGAACATGGGCCGGGCGCTGGCGGTTCTTGCTCCGAGCATATCGTGAGGCGTGGCACGTGGGCTTGACCTTCGCCGTCGTGGCAATCGTTTCGGGCGCGCTGATCGTCGGCGCGCTCATCGGCGTTTACGGCAAGCTTCGCGCAAGGACCGAAGGGTTTATCGTCGCGCTGGCGGGCGGGGCGCTCCTGCTCAGCCTCGTCACCGAATTGATCGAGCCAACGCTCGAAAAAAGCAACATGCTGACCACGGTGCTGGGCGTGGCGACCGGCGCGATCATCTTTACCGTGATCGATTACCTGATCGACGAAAAATGGGGAAGCAATGGCGGGGCGGGGCTACTGGCAGCGGTGACTACCGACGGCATCCCCGAAAACCTCGCATTGGGTGTCGCGCTGATCGGCGCGGGGCCGAAAGAAGTCGCCGCACTGGGCGCCTCGATCCTGCTGTCCAACCTGCCCGAGGCAGCGAGCGGCGCGCGATCCATGCGCGATGAGCAGGGTTGGTCGAAAGTGCGAGTCATCGGGTTGTGGACCGCGACGGCGGCGATCCTGTCGCTGGCGGCGTTGGCCGGATATTTGCTGTTTGCCAACGTCAACGAACACCTGCTTGGCTTCGTGCGCTGTGTCGCGGCAGGGGCGGTCGTGGCCAGTCTTGGCACCGAGGTGTTTCCCAAAGCCTACAAGAAAGACGCGCACACCGTCGGCATCGCGACCGCGCTTGGCGTTCTGCTGGCGCTGATCCTGTCGGAAGTCGGAGGGGGTTAGCAGCCGCTACGGGATAACGACGCGCGATCTGTCCCGCCCCATGTCGGGGCGGGTACGGATCGTCGGTCGTGGGATCAGGCGATCAGCGTCGCGGTAAAGGCAAGGCCGCTGAACGTCAGCGCAACAACTGCGCCGATGATGTGGCTGGTTAGCGTATTGGTCATCGTATTCCTCCTGTTACGTGGGTGCACGAACAGGTCATCCGGTCTCTGTTATCTTGTTTTTTCGGACTGCGCCCCGGAACGGCTCCTCTTCCGGCCGGATCGCATCGCCGCCGCTAGGCTGATCCGGTCTATGCTGCAATTGCGAAAGTAATTTTATTGCTTGCAGATTTTGCAACTGGCTTTGCGTTCGAGGTGACTGGCTGAACCTATCGTTCGCGCCGCTGGACAGAATCGCAGGGTATTTCTATCGCCCCGGCATGGCCCAGCATCAGAACGAAGCCCTGAATTCCGATTCCAGGGGCGACACCATCCTCATCGTCGATTTCGGCAGCCAGGTGACCCAGCTGATCGCGCGCCGCGTGCGCGAAGCGGGCGTCTATTCCGAGATCGCCCCGTTCACTATGGCGCAAGAAGCGTTTGAACGGTTGCGCCCGCGCGGCATCATCCTGTCGGGCTCGCCCGCCAGCGTGCCGGAAGACGGCAGTCCGCGCGCACCACAAATGCTGTTCGACAGCGGCTTGCCGATACTTGGCATCTGTTACGGCCAACAGGTCATGTCGCACCAGCTTGGCGGCGAAGTTCGCCCCGGCCACGAAACGGGCGAAGGCGGCGAATTCGGGCGCGCGTACCTGACCGTGACGAAATCCTGCGCCCTGTTCGACGGGCTTTGGGCCGAGGGCGAACGCCACCAGGTCTGGATGAGTCACGGCGACAAGGTCACGAAATTCGCCCCCGGCTTCGAAATCGTCGCCACCAGCGACGGCGCGCCCTTTGCCGTCATCGCCGACGAAAGCCGCAAGTATTACGGCACGCAGTTCCACCCTGAAGTCGTCCACACGCCCGATGGCGCCAAACTGATCGCCAATTTCGTGCGCCACGTGTGCGGCTGCGCGGGCGATTGGACGATGGCGCAGTTCCGCGATGCCAAGATCGCGGACATCCGCGAACAGGTGGGCGATGGCAAGGTGATCTGCGGCCTATCGGGCGGGGTCGACAGCGCGGTCGCCGCCGTGCTGATCCACGAAGCCATCGGTGACCAACTCACCTGCGTCTTCGTCGACCACGGCCTGATGCGCATGAACGAGGCGGAGCAGGTCGTCACCCTGTTCCGCGATCATTACAACATCCCGCTCGTCCACGTGGATGCAGAGGACATGTTCCTGTCCGGCCTTGCCGGGCTGACCGACCCTGAAAAGAAGCGCAAGTTCATCGGTGGCGCCTTCATCGACCTGTTCGAAGCGGAGGCGAAGAAGATCGGCGGCGCCGATTTCCTCGCGCAAGGCACGCTCTATCCCGACGTCATCGAAAGCGTGTCGTTCACCGGCGGGCCTTCGGTCACGATCAAGAGCCACCACAACGTCGGCGGTCTGCCCGAACGCATGAACATGAAGCTGGTCGAACCCTTGCGCGAACTGTTCAAGGACGAAGTGCGCGACCTTGGCCGCGAACTGGGTCTGCCCGATGTCTTCGTCGGTCGCCATCCGTTCCCGGGGCCGGGCCTCGCCATTCGCATTCCCGGCGAAGTGACCAAGGAACGCTGCGACATCCTGCGCAAGGCGGACGCAATCTATCTCGAGGAAATCCGAAACGCCGGGCTATATGACGCGATCTGGCAGGCGTTCGCCGTCCTGTTGCCGGTCCGCACCGTGGGCGTGATGGGCGACAGCCGTACTTACGACAACGTCTGCGCCCTGCGCGCCGTTACCAGCACCGACGGCATGACGGCGGACGTCTACCCCTATGACAGTCATTTCCTCAGCAGTTGCGCAACGCGCATCGTGAACGAGGTGAAGGGCATCAACCGCGTGGTCTATGACTACACATCGAAGCCGCCAGGCACGATCGAATGGGAATGAAACGGGGCTGCGATTGTCGCTGAACGGCCCTGTTTCGCGATACATCATGGAACGACCCTGACGTTTCAACCGTTACGCTCTGGATTGGCCGCGAATTTTCGTGGCGGGACATCTGGAGAATTGACGATGAAGAGCGGATTTTTGGCCATCGCGGCCGTTGCCGGAACCATGGCCCTTGGCGCTTGTGCGACGCTTGAAGAAGAAGCGATCGACGCAACCTCGGACACCTATAACGCAACCCTGACCGGCGCAGCCGAAGTCGGCGGCGGCGATCCCGACGGTTACGGCATGGCGGAAGTGTCGATTTCCGACGCCTTCAACCAAGTCTGCTACGAGATCAAGGACGTGCGCAACATCGGTCCCGTGACCGCCGCACACATCCATTTCGGCAAGGCTGGCGTGGACGGTCCGCCGGTCCTGACGCTGACCCCTTCGAACGAAGGCAAGTGGCAGGGCTGCCGCGACGGCAAGGAGTGGACCGAGAATCGCCTGCAGGGCAACCCGCAGGATTTCTATGTCAACGTCCACACCGCGGCGTACCCGAATGGCGCGATCCGCGGCCAGTTGGTCGATTGATCCTGACGCTTTGACGTGGAGGTCGGGAACCGTGGTTCCCACCCTCCGCCAAACGAAAGACCGTCGCCGAAAGGCGGCGGTCTTTTGCTTGGTGCTCGCTTCAAACATTTCTCTCTTGCCAGCGGCGCGCGGCTGGGGGATGCAAGGCACGTTCGTTTCTGAGGAAACCATGATGCGCAGAATTGCCGGATTTGCCCTTGCCGCCTCGATCGCCTTTGCCACGGCATCGTGCAACCAATCCGCCGAGCCGCCGGCCGCTACGCAAGCGCAGGAAATCGCATGGCGCCACGGCGACGTCGAAGACGCGCTGGCCGAAGCGAAGGAGACCGGCAAGCCCGTCCTGCTGTACTGGGGCGCGGAATGGTGCCCGCCATGTGCGCAGATGAAAGTGACGCTGTTCAAGGACCCGGACTTCATCGCCAAGACGCAGGATTTCATCACCGTCTATCTCGATGGCGATACCGAAGGCGCGCAGAAATGGGGCGAGCATTTCGGGACGAGCGGTTATCCTACCGTCATCGCGCTCAGCCCCGATGGCGAGGAAATTACCCGCCTGTCGAGCTCAACCATGGCGTCCGAACTGCCCGAATTGCTGACGCTTGCCGCGGGCCGTTCGCGCACGATCAATGCTGTGATGGCCGATGCCAAAGCCGATCCTTCGTCGCTATCGGCCGAAGACTGGAAGATCCTGAGCGGGTTCGACTGGGGCAACGATCCCAAGCGTTTCGCCGAAGCGAAGGACGAAGGCGCGCTGATCGCCAAGCTGGCCGAGGCGGCGCCTGATCCGGCGATGAAGCGGCGGTTCGCGCTGATGGCGGTGGCGCGCGAAGCGAAGACCGATGACGATGGCAACATGACCCTGACGGCGGGACAGGCAAAGACGGTGCAGGACATCCTGCCCACTATCCTGAAAAGCCCGGCCGAGGCCGCATCGAACCAGGCGCTGATTTCCTATATCGGGTCCGATCTCGTCGCAGCACTGCCCAAAGGTGCGGGCCGCGATGCGCTGGTTGCCGATTTGGGCAAGACGCTGGCGGCGATGCATGCCGATCCGAAACAATCGCTGCTCGACCGCACGACCGCATTGCGCGGGCAAGTGGCGCTGGCGGAAAAGACAGGCGGGATCGGCGACGATCTCAAGACCGAAGTCCGAAAGTGGGTTGCAAAGGTGGACAAGGATGCCGGCGACGAACTCGTCCGCAAATCGGTCATATCCTATGCCGCCGTCGCGCTTGACGAAATCGGCGACCGTGACGCGGCGCGCAAGTTGTTGCTGGCCGAAGTCGGCAAGTCGCAATCGTCCTATTACTACATGTCGGTCCTGTCGGGTTTTGCCCAAGAGGACGGCGACAAGATGGCGGCCGTGGATTGGGCGCGCAAGGCTTATGAAGCCGCAAAAGGCCCGGCGACGCGCGTGCAGTGGGCCGCCGATTATTCGCGCACGGTGATGGAACTGACGCCTGCGGACAAGGACGCGGTGCGCATCAGTGCCGATGCGGTGCTGGCTGAACTCGGCAAGAGCCCCGACAGCTATTACCAGCGCACGCGCCGTTCGGTCGAACGCTGGAGCGAGGCGCTGATGGCATGGAGCGCCAAGAACGACGGCGGCGAAGTGCTGGGCGAGCTCAAGTCGCAACTGGCCAAAGTCTGCGCAGGGCAAGGCAAGGCCAAGGCTGCGACCGGCGAATCCGCGTCATGCGCCAGCCTCATGCAGCCAGCCTGAAAGAAGCCGCCTGCAGCGGGCGGACCCGCATTCCGGGGCCATGCAAAAGATGGCTGCCGGGAGGGGCCCTCCGCACAGATGGCCCCGCCCGGCCGGTCGCGCGCGCCATGCGACACAGCGGGGCAGGGGCCCCGGCGCGTCAGGCGCACACTCCCGAAATCGGGATCGCAATGTCGGCACCGCCGCTGGCATGTGTTCGTTGTCGCAACGACAGATGGGCGCCCAAGCGTTTTTCAGTGCGGTTAGCCTTGCGGTTCGCAGCTTAGACTAGACACCAATCACTGCCGTCGCCTTCCCGGTAACGGTAAAGGCGGAGTTGACCGATATGGTGAATCCTGTCCCTCGATTCGGCCCGTGAACGGGTCGCCAGACAGGGTTTCTCCATGCTTATAGCGGTTTGCCGGGTGGAGGTGGATTTCCTGGTCCAAATGATGGATGATGACGCCGGATCGTCGATGCCATGCCCCGATCAGGTCGGGCGAACGGCTAAGCGAAATGGACCACGCGTATTTGGGGAGAACCGAGCATGCCCAAGGATACCGATACCGCGACCACGCCGCCGACCGACATCGCGCTACCGCTCATGGCGGGGCTGGTTGAATTCTGGATGATGCCGATTACGATGATGGCGCGTTTCACCGGCTTTGCTTCGCCTGTCGTGGAGGATGAACCCGAAATCGATCGCAAGTGCGACCACAACCAGCTTCCGGTGCCCAATGCGCTGCAAAAGGATATGGACCACGATCTTTTCGCCTGATGCCACCATCCCGACGCCAATGCCTTAGCATCATACGAAAAAGGGCGGCCAAGCAAGGCCGCCCTTTCTATTTTAGGTGCAAGTCCGAGGTCAGGTTTTAAACCGTGCTCAGCCGATGTTTTCCCAGACCGTGGCGATGCCCTGACCACCGCCGATGCACATGGTGGCAAGACCGTACTTGCCGCCCGTGCGCTGCAACTCATAAACCAGCTTGGTGACGAGGATTGCGCCGGTCCCGCCGATGGGATGGCCGAGCGAGATGCCCGAACCGTTCGGGTTAACCTTGGCCGGATCGAGACCGAGCTGCTTCGTCACGGCGCAAGCCTGCGCGGCGAACGCTTCGTTCGATTCGATCACGTCCAGCGCGTTCTTCGACAGGCCCGACTTCTGGATCGCGATTTCGCTGGCCGGAACCGGGCCGATGCCCATGTAGGCCGGATCGACGCCCGCATGGCCGTACGAGACGAGGCGGGCCATCGGGGTCCATCCGTTCTTCTTCACCGCCTCTTCGGTGGCGAGGATGACGGCGCCCGCGCCGTCGTTGATGCCCGAAGCGTTACCGGCGGTGACCGTGCCGCCTTCCTTCTTGAATGCAGGACGCAGGCCCGACAGCTTTTCGGCGGTGGTCCCGGCCTTCACGTGTTCGTCGGTGTCGAACATCACGATTTCGCGCTTCACCTTCGTTTCGACCGGTTCGATCTGGTCCTTGAAGTAGCCGGCCTGGATCGCGGCGGTCGCGCGGCGCTGAGATTCGGCGGCGAATTCGTCCTGTTGTTCGCGCGTGATCTGGTACTTTTCCGCCACGTTTTCAGCGGTGATGCCCATGTGATAGCGGTGGAAGGGATCGTGCAGCGCACCAAGCATGCCGTCCATCAACGGGCTGTCGCCCATCTTCAGGCCCCAGCGCACGCCCATCGCGAAATAGGGCGCGCGGGTCATCACCTCGGCGCCCGCACCGACCGCGACTTCGTGATCGCCGAGCATCAGGTGCTGCGCCGCCGACACGATCGCCTGCATGCCCGAACCGCACAGGCGGTTGACGGTCAGCGCGGGAGCGGCATGCGGGATGCCGGCTTCGACCGCGGCGATGCGGCTGACATAGGCGTCGCGCGGTTCGCAGGGAACGACGTTGCCGACGATCGTGTGCTGGACCAGTTCGGGATCGACGTTGCCGCGCGAAAGCGCACCCTTGATCGCAAGCGCGCCGAGCGAGCCGGGGGTGTAATCCTTGAGCGCGCCGCCAAAGGTGCCGATGGCGGTACGTGCGGCCGAAACGAGATAGACTGCGTTCATGCTTGGTCCTTTCAGTCCTCTTTTAAGAGCGGCCACATTTGTTTTGCACATGCGTCCGATCCAGGGTGCGCGTGCGAAATAGGCGGCTTTGCACGGTCCGTCCACCCCCGCCAAAGTCGCATGGCGCATGGAATGCACCCTTCCGCTACGTCAGGCTGGCTCTTGGGTCGGGCGCACCGGCCAACTCCTACTTGTGGCGCGCGCGCCGTGATGGCAATGGCATTATAGAGAGGGGCGGGCGGTACCCGGCCGGAATGACAACGGTCTCGGAGATACGTGCGGCCCATGCCTGACCTGCAACAACCTGATACCCAACAATATGACGTGATCATCATCGGTTCGGGCGCGGCCGGGCTGACGGCCGCGCTGGTGCTGGCCGAACGGGCGAAGGTGCTGGTGTTGTCGAAGGGGCAACTCGATTCCGGGTCGACTGCGTGGGCTCAGGGCGGGATCGCCGCGGTGCTGGATTCAGGCGACACATTCGAGGATCATATCCGCGACACGATGGTGGCCGGCGCGGGGCTGAATCGGCGCGAGACGGTCGAATTCGTCATCGAACAGGCGCCGCGCGCGATCAAGCGGTTGATCGACCTCGGCGTGCCGTTCAACACCGAACAGGGCGCGCTGCATCTCACGCGCGAAGGCGGGCATTCTCATCGCCGGATCGTCCATGTCGACGATGCGACCGGCTGGGCGGTGCAGACCGCGCTGCTGAAGGCGGCGGGCGATAATCCCAACATCACGATGCGGTCGAACATGGTGGCCATCGACCTGATCCGTGATCGCAACGCGGTCGATCCCGAAGGCGGGCAGTCGATCTGGGGCGTATATGCGCTCGACACCGGGATCGGCCATGTCGAGGCGCTGACCGCCAAGGCGACGATCCTCGCCACCGGCGGGGCTGGCCGCACGTACCTGTTCAGCACCGCGCCCAGCGGCGCGACCGGCGACGGCATTGCGATGGCGTGGCGCGCGGGGTGCCGCATATCGAACATGGAATTCATGCAGTTCCACCCGACCTGCCTCTACAATCTCGACGTAAAGAACTTCCTGATCACCGAAGCCGTGCGCGGCGAAGGCGGCATCCTGAAACTGCCGCCCGATGCGGGAGCGGAAGCGGGCAAGCGCTTCATGCCCGATTTCGACGAACGCATGGAACTTGCGCCGCGCGACATCGTGGCCCGCGCGATCGACCATGAAATCAAGCGCCTCGGCCTCGATTACGTGCATCTCGATATCAGTCACAAGCCGCCCGAATTCGTGCGCGAGCATTTCCCCACGATCTACGAACGCCTGCTCGGCCTTGGCATCGACATGACGAAGGAGCCGATCCCCGTCGTGCCGGCGCAGCACTATACATGCGGCGGGGTGCGTGTGGACCTGAAGGGGCAGACCGACCTGCCGGGGCTTTATGCGATAGGCGAATGTTCGGAAAGCGGGCTGCACGGCGCGAACCGGCTGGCGTCGAACTCGCTGCTCGAATGCTTCGTGTTCGGCGACAGTTCGGCCCACGACATTCTGACCCGGTTCGATACCCTGCGCGCGCCGCCGCCGATCCGGCCATGGGACGAAAGCCGCGTGACCGCGCCCGACGAAGAAGTCGTCATCAAGCAGAACTGGACCGAAATCCGCCGGTTCATGTGGAATTACGTCGGCATCGTACGAACTGATAAGCGCATGGAACGCGCTGCCAACCGCATCCGCCTCCTGCTTGAGGAAGTGGACGAATATTACGGCAATTTTCGCGTCACGAAGGACCTGATCGAACTGCGCAATCTTTTGAAGACCGCAGACCTGATCGTGCGGTCGGCGCGGCGGCGCAAGGAAAGCCGGGGTCTGCATTACAATGCCGACTATCCGCAAATCGATCCGGTCGCCCGCGATACCGTGCTCGCGCCCTGACGTGTAGCCGGTGGCGGTGCCAGCAACCGTCGCGCGCGGCGGTGGGGCGCAGCCGGATGTCTGCATCACCTTACGCCAGGATTGGTGCATAGTACTTGTTTCAGAGCGCATTTACCGTTTTGTAACGGCAAAGCCTTCAGACACCCTGCCTAGAATGCCAGTTCACGCCAATGCATTCGGGGCAAGGTCTTAGATACATGCGGTTTTATCAGGCGACGCGTTTCATATTCCCTCACAGCTTTGCCTTGCGGGTCTTCACCATCTGCTTCGCTTCGGTGCATGTCCCCATCATCGGGTTCGGTCTCGTCGAAGCCGCGCGCGGAGAGTGGGAATGGACGATGTTCTTCCCCCTGCTCGCTGCGACCTTACTCGGCACCTCGGTGGGCATCTTCGGGCTTTGGGGCCTGATGTCGCCGCTCAGGGTCGCGACGCGCGATCTTCAGCGGCTGGAAAACGGTCAGATGGTCGACGACGTCCCGGTGGGTGGCCCTGACATGGCAGGACAACTGCTCATGGCCGTTGCCCGGGCGGCGCGCGAAACCGTGTCGCGCATGGATGAACTGCGCTCCGAAGCGGGCACCGACATGTTGACCGGCCTGCTCAACCGTCGGGGGTTCGAGGAAACGGTTGCCGCCGTGCTGCGCGGTGGCGGCGGCGGAACGCTGGCCATTTTGGATGGCGACAGGTTCAAACAGGTCAACGACGAACTCGGGCATGCCACTGGCGACAAGGTCCTGTGCGGTCTGGCGCAGCGCATGGTCGGCAATATGCGGATCGGCGATGTCGCCGGCCGCTGGGGCGGCGACGAATTCGTGATATTCTTTCCCGGTCTTGGTGAAGCGGCCGCCGACGCAATCGTACGCCGCATTTACGAAGCTGTCCGCGACTATCCCGATGCCACCGTGGGAGGACAGCCGGTGGGATTTTCCTGGGGCGTTGCGGCGATTGAGCGGCAAGCCGGCGACACGCTCGACAGTGCGATGGCCATTGCCGACGAACGGCTTTACGCGCGCAAGGAAACCCGCCGCGCCGCCTGAATTTCCGGATCGCCCGCTTCGCGTGGCGTGGTTTTGCGCGAATTAGAGCTTTAGCCGAGCAGTAGGTTTCCGGCCAGGATCAGAACCATTCCGCCCAGTACGGAGGCAAGGCAGCCGGGCTTCGAAAATTCGCTGCGCCCGCGGCTGATCACCAGCCCTGCGAAAAGCGATCCGCCGATGCCCAGCGCGATCGTGGCGAAAAAGCCGATATCGACGTCGCCAGGATAGAAGAATCGGGCAAGGATCCCGACGAAAAGACCCGAGATGATGGCGCCGATAATGTTGAGCATGGATTGCTTTCCGATTCCCTGCTGGCTGAACGATGTCTCGCTTCATAGCACCGCGATCGCCTTGCGCCAGCGCCGGGCGCTCCGATTTCGGACCAAGTTGTTGCGGGATCAACCTTTCATCGCCCATTGAACGCACCATATAGGGCGGGTTCGGTCGTTTTTGCCGGGTCACAAACACTCGGGTCTGATAAAGGGGCCTGATCATGGGTCCGAAAAACTCGGGGGCGCCAAAGAACTTGGGGAAAAGTTTTTTTCCTCGCCTCTGCCCTCTTGCGCTGCGCGCGGGTCAAGCTTGGTCCACGCGTCGCTGCTGTCCGGCATGGCACGGTCGCGGTCGCGGTGGATAAGTTACGCTTGCACCGCATGCCCATTGGGGCACAATCCCTAGCGGTCGGTTCGACGGGAGAACCGCAAGACCTTGCGATTGGCGCGATGTCGGGGCGATTGACGCGAAAGCGGAGGTTACCGGGCGGACGCGTCGGCCAAGGCCTTGTAATGAGGGCCATGGACGATCGGCGGGCATTGTACCGCCGGTCGTCGGGTCCGGTTAATTTCGATCCCGGCAGGACCGGGGCGGGGGCGATCGGCGATTAGAATTTTCGGGGCCAGACGGTCCCGGGCGGAATACGGGACGGGCGAAAGATGGATTTCAGAAACACGGACGACGGTCGGATCGGGACGACGGATGTTGGCGATGACGGGGCGACGGTCGACATGTTTTCAGCTACCGACGGGAATGCCGTCCCGGTCACGGGTACTCCGGCCAGATCGAACGGGCCGGTTGAGGAGAAGATGAAGGTGCAGGACAAGGCAAGCGGCAAGATCGGGGCGGCGGACGACGCGCCGATGACCGAGGGTGTCGTCGAAGCGATGGGGGCCGAAACGATGGCCGCCGAAGCGATGACTCGCGCCGTAAGCGAAGGGCTGAAGGCCGCGGCGGCACCCAAGATGTCGTCCAAGGACATTCAGGCGCGACGCTTCACCATCGTCACCGATGCCAGCCGCGATGCCAAGCTGACCGAGTTCGGCAAGGACACGCTGCAGGACCGCTACCTGCTCCCGAACGAGACTTATCAGGACCTGTTCGCCCGCGTAGCCGACGCCTATGCCGACGATCAGGATCATGCCCAGCGGCTGTACGATTACATCTCGAAGCTGTGGTTCATGCCCGCGACGCCTGTGCTGTCGAATGGCGGCACCGGGCGCGGCTTGCCGATTTCGTGCTATCTCAATTCAGTCGAAGACAGCCTTGAAGGCATCGTCAACACCTGGAACGAGAACGTGTGGCTCGCCTCGCGCGGCGGCGGCATCGGCACTTACTGGGGTCAGGTGCGCGGCATCGGCGAGCCGGTCGGACTGAACGGCAAGACCAGCGGCATCATCCCGTTCGTGCGCGTCATGGATTCGCTGACGCTGGCAATTTCCCAAGGCTCGCTGCGGCGCGGTTCGGCGGCGTGCTACATCGACGTCACCCACCCCGAGATCGAGGAATTCCTCGAAATCCGCAAACCCAGCGGCGATTTCAACCGCAAGGCGCTGAACCTGCACCACGGCGTGCTGCTGACCGACAAGTTCATGGAAGCAGTGCGCGACGGGGCCGAGTTCGACCTGCTGTCGCCGCGCGACGGTTCGGTTCGCAAGACCGTGGACGCGCGCGCGCTGTTCCAGAAGTTGGTCGAAACGCGGCTTGCCACGGGCGAACCCTATATCGTGTTCAACGACACGGTGAACCGCATGATGCCCAAGCATCACCGCGATCTGGGGCTGAAGGTTTCGACGTCGAACCTGTGCAGCGAAATCACGCTGCCCACGGGTCGCGACCATCTCGGCAACGATCGCACCGCCGTGTGCTGCCTGTCGTCGCTCAATCTTGAAACGTGGGACGAGTGGAAGGGCGACAAGGTCTTCATCGAAGACGTAATGCGCATGCTCGACAACGTGCTGCAGGATTACATCGACCGCGCGCCCGACGAAATGGCGCGTGCCAAGTATTCCGCATCGCGCGAACGTTCGGTCGGCATGGGTGTGATGGGCTTCCATTCGTTCCTGCAGATGAAGAACATCCCCTTCGAAAGCGCGATGGCCAAGGCAATGAACATGCAGATGTTCAAGCACATCCACGCCAAGGCCAACGAAGCGTCGATGATGTTGGCCCACGAACGCGGACCGTGCCCTGATGCCGAAGATGTCGGCGTGATGGAGCGTTTCAGCTGCAAGATGGCGATCGCGCCGACCGCGTCGATCAGCATTATCTGCGGCGGCACCAGCGCTTGCATCGAACCGATCCCGGCCAATATCTACACGCACAAGACGCTGTCGGGTAACTTCGTCGTGAAGAACCCGTACCTGCAAAAGATATTTGCCGAAAAGTCCAAGGATTCCAACAATGTCTGGAATTCGATCCTTGAACATGGCGGCTCGGTCCAGCACCTCGATTTCCTGACGGCAGAGGAAAAGGCGACTTACAAGACCAGCTTCGAAATCGATCAGCGCTGGCTGCTTGAATTCGCGGCCGATCGCACGCCCTTCATCGATCAGGCGCAGAGTCTGAATCTTTATATCCCCGCCGACGTCGACAAGTGGGACCTGATGATGCTGCACTTCCGCGCATGGGAAATGGGCATCAAGTCGCTTTATTACCTGCGGTCGAAATCGGTGCAGCGCGCAGGGTTTGCCGGCGGCGTCGAAGCGGACAACACGAAGGATCCGGCGCAGTTCAACTTGGTCGCCGGAAGCGAGACGGATTACGAAGAGTGTCTCGCCTGCCAGTAAGCGCGACACTTCGTCCTAGTCTCGAAAATGCCGGGCACGCGATTGAGCGCGCCCGGCATTTTCGTATCCGGCACCGATAGCATCGGCTCGTCGCATCCTGCGGAACCATAAACGCGGGAAAGGTTTAAGAACCTGAGTTTAACAAATGTGTATGCCGACGCATTCGGATGGCTACGCCGGTTTACGCATCGTGGCTGGTTCATGGCGGTCTGTGAGATCCATCAATCGGGCAATGGTCGGGAATCTCGCAAATGCCGTTCGAAGCCTTCAAGGATTTCCTCGATAACAGCGGTGTAGCACTGTCGATCGCCGACGCGCGTGCGGAAGACTTTCCGCTGATCACCGCCAATCCTGCGTTTTGCCGATTGACCGGATATGACGAAGCCGAAGTGATTGGGCGAAATTGCCGTTTCCTTCAGCCAGATGGCGGCGGAGGCCCGGTGAGGCAAAGAATTCGCGATTTCCTGCACGACCACGCCCAGCGGGAGGAGCGTTTCCTCATCGCCAACCGGCGCAAGGACGGCTCAGAGTTTCTGAACCTGCTTTATATGACCAAGATCCGTGAAGCCGGCACTGACCTCTACATCGTTGGCTCGCAATTCGATTTCACCCGCCACGACGGTCGCGGTCCCGACGGTTACGATGAAACGTTGCGACAGGATATTCGCGAACTTGGCCGGCTTACCGGCGAAATGGGCATCGTGACATTGGGCACTTATCGGTCGCTGGCGACCAGCGCGGCGATCATCGCCGAAGCAAAATTGATCCTCTAACCATGACCTGTAAGGACGGAAAACCTGTCACGATGAGCGTTCCTGACAAAAGCTCCATCCGATGAGCATCGCTGAATACCCCCGGACGGGCCGCTTCATGCAAGGCCGCCTGCGCCATGCGATGCAGGCCCGCGAAATGCAGTTGCTGGAGGACATGGTCGAAGAGGTGGAGCTTTTCACCTCGTCACAGGCCATCATCAAGCGCGGACAAATTGTCGAACGCAGCACGATGCTGATCGACGGATACATCGCGCGCATTATCATGCGCGGCGGCAAGCGGCATATCGTCGGCATTCATGTCCCCGGCGATTTCGTCGATCTGCACGGTTTCGCACTGAAAAAGCTCGATCATGATATCGTGACCATAGGCCACACGTTGGTGGGATACGTTCCGCATCCCCGGCTTGTCGACGTGATGAAGAACGAACCGCATCTGGCGCGGCTGCTGTGGTTTGCGACGTTGCTCGATGCCGCAAACCATCGCGAATGGATCCTGAAACTGGAAATGCTCCACGCCGATGGCCGGCTTGCGCATCTGGTCGCCGAATTGTGGCACAGGCTCGACTTCGTGGGGCTGGCCGAACCGCAAAGTTGCGCAATGCCGCTGACCCAGGTCGAGCTTGCCGACGCCTGTGGCACAACCGCGATCCACATGAACCGCACCGTGCGCGCAATGCGCGAAGCGGGCCTGCTCGATTTCGCGCGCGGCCGGGTGACCATTCCCGACATGGCAAAGCTCAAGGCGCTTGGCCAGTTCGACACCTCTTATCTTTACGGCAACGGCGAACTGTTCATCGGCAAGGCGCTGGACAAGATGTGACCGTTTTGGAACCGCAACGTTAACCACCGCGTTGTGGGTCAAATCGCTTCGGTTTTCATATGGAATCAATGTCTCGCATGCTTGAGCAGTCATCAACCGGAAAACAGTCCGCACCGTCCACGGCGGTAAGCCGGAATTTTCCGGTGATCGGCGTCGGCGCGTCGGCCGGCGGGCTCGAAGCCTTGCGCGAAATGCTCGAAGGATATCGCGGATCGCCGGGCATGGCATTCGTCATCGTCCAGCATCTCGATCCCACGCACGAATCGCTGATGGCGCAGTTGATCGAACGATACACCACCATGCCCGTCCGCCAGATCGCGGGTGGCGAAGAGATCGAGACCGACAGCGTCTATGTCATCCCGCCGGGCCACGGCCTGACGGTTGAAGACGGGGTGCTGCGCCTGACCGAATTCACCGATCCGCGTGGCATGCGCAGGCCCATCGACGACTTCTTCGAAGCACTGGCCGACGATCTTGGCGCCCGTGCGGGATGCGTCATCCTGTCGGGAACGGGCGCCGACGGCAGCAGGGGTCTGCGGGCTGTTAAGGAAAGTGGTGGCATCACCGTCGCTCAGGAACCGCAGGGCGCACGTTACGACGGCATGCCGCTGTCGGCAGTGGGCACGGGATTGGTCGATTTCGTGCGCGGTGCCGGCAGCATCATCCTGTGCCTGCGCGAATATTTCGATCGCGGTTACGATTCCGTCGTCGAAAACGCCGCCGCTTCGCGCGTCGCCGACAGCATCGATGATCTGTGCATCGCATTGCGCGATCAGGTCGGCCACGATTTTTCGGGCTACAAGCGCAACACGCTGGGTCGCCGGATCGAACGGCGGATGCAGGTGCTCGGCATGGAAGACCTCAACGTCTACCTGTCGCGCGTTCGCAACGATGCTGTCGAAAGCCAGGCGCTGTTCCGCGACCTGTTGATCAACGTGACGCGCTTTTTCCGCGATATCGAAGCGTTCGACGCGCTGCGGGAAAAGGTCATCGTGCCGATGGTGCGCGCCGCCGACGATCAGACCGGACTGCGGGTATGGATACCCGGATGTTCGAGCGGGGAAGAGGCTTATACCATCGCCATCATCCTTGCCGACGAAATGCGCGAACAAGGCCGCATGCTGCCGATCCAGATCATCGCCAGCGACATCGACGAACAGATGCTGCGCATTGCGCGCGAAGGCAATTATCCCATTGCCAGCCTTGCCGACATTCCCGAACCGATGCGCGGCCGTTATACGGTTGGTCATGGCGAAACCTTTGCCATCGCAGCCTATATTCGCGAAATGGTGCGGTTCACCCTGCACAGCGTGGTCAAGGATCCGCCGTTTTCGCGGGTCGATCTGATTTCATGCCGCAACCTGCTGATCTATTTCGACGACCGGCTGCAACAGGCGGTCCTGCCGCTGTTCCACTATTCGCTGAAGCCAGAGGCTTGGCTGCTCCTCGGTCCGTCGGAAACCATCGGCAAGCACGGCAACCTGTTCGATCCGATCGACGCCAAGAGCCGCATTTTCCGTCGCGATTCCAGCTTTACGAGTTATCCGCTGGAACTTCCGGGGGCGAGCACCCGGCGTTCGCAGATCGGAACGCCGCCGATCCGGCCGCCCCGCGAACCGAGCTGGACCGAAAGCGAGGCTCTGCGCAAGCTGACCAGCACGTATTCCCCGCCGAGCCTGTTGGTCGACCGCGAGGCGATGATCCTGAATACCTGGGGTTCGGTCGGCCGTTACTTCGATTTTTCGGCAGAGCGTGAGCGTCGCATTCACGCGACCTCGCTTGCGAAGGGAGGCTTGCGCGAAATCATTGGCGTGCTGGTGCGTCAGGCGGCAGAAGGCAACCAGCGCCATGTCGCGCGCAACGTCACCGTGCAGACCGATTTCGGCGATCAACCGGTGCAGGTCGTCTGCGACCCGGTGCGCGACGGCACCTTCCTGCTCGTTATCCGCGAAACCGGCCCGTTCGTACCGCGCGACGGTGACGAAATGATCGAGCTTGGCGAGGTCGATGACCAGGTTCACCTGCTCGAAGACGAACTGCGCCTGACGCGCCACCGTCTGCGGTCGACGGTGGAGGAGCTGGAGACGGCGAACGAGGAGCTGAAAAGTTCGAACGAAGAAATGATGTCGATGAACGAGGAGCTCCAGTCCACGAACGAAGAGCTGACCACGGTCAACGACGAATTGAAAAGCAAGATCGATCAGGTGCTGGTCGCCAAGTCCGACCTCGAAAACTTTTTCGATTCGACCCAGCTGGCTGTCGTTGTCGTCGATGCGGATCTCAAGATCCGAAGCTATACCGATGCGGCGTGCAAGCTATTCCCGTTCCAGTCGACCGACTGCGGGCGGCGTCTGGCAGATGTCGCCACGCTGCTCGACAGCAACGAATATCTCGATCTGGCAGCTTCCGTCGCACGCAACGGAGAGGGCGCGGAAAGCCGGGCCAAAGTGGCATCGACACAGCGCGACTACGCCCTGCGCGTACTGCCCTATCGCAAACCGGACGGGGGCGTGGACGGCGCGACGCTGGTGTTCACGGACATCACGGGATCGCTGGCCCTGCAGCACGAACTGGCTGAACAGCGTGAGCGATTGGAACTCGCCATCCGCGTCGCGCGGATCGGCGTTTGGGAATACGATCCGGCAACGGGCAACACCGAACTCGACGAAGTCGAACGGCGCTTGCTGGAAATCGACGACGACGAAGCGCACGACATGGAAGCGGTCCTGCTGCACGTGCATCCCGAAGACCGCGCCGCGGTCAATGGATCCCTGCGCCGGGCGATGGACGGCACGCACGATTACGACCAGACCTTCCGCGTCGTGACTAAGGACGGCCGCGATCGCTGGCTTCACGGACTTGCCCGCCGGGTGCCTGTAGGCGACCATTACCGCTTCATCGGCGTTACCTACGACATTTCCAGCGAGCGCGAGGCGCTGGCTGAGCGCGACCTTCTGCTGCGCGAAATGAACCACCGCATCAAGAACTTGTTCGCGGTGATCGGGGCGATGGTCGGCATCTGCGAGCGTGACGCCAACGGCGTGGCTGAATTCGCTACTGAACTGAAACGCCGGATCGCGGCGATGGGCCGCGCCCATGCGCTGACCCAAAGGCGCAAGGTCGACGAACCGGTGATGATTGGAGAATTGCTCGACGTCGTACTGGAACCTACGCACGGCTCGCAATCAATTACGATCGAAGGCGGCGACCTGCTCGTCCCGGTCAGTAAATTGACCCCTCTGGCGCTCATTTTCCACGAGTGGGCAACCAACGCTACGAAGTACGGCGCGCTGGCCGATGATGCGGGCGAATTGTCGATCAAGGTCGCGGTCGAAGACGACGCGGCGATTATCGACTGGCACGAAACCACGGGTGAAAAGCACGAAGTGGTGCCCGGCAAGGGCTTTGGCACGCGTCTGGTAGAGGCATCCGTACGCCAACTCGACGCGGAATTGGACGGCAGCGAAAGCCCGACTGAATTTCGCCGCAGCCTCGTCCTGCGCGGGTTAGACACCGCGAAGGTCGGCGAATCTTGAAGCTTGTCTTGGTCGAGTCTGCGCCAAGCCATCAGGATGTGGAAAGGTAAACGCCGCTCGGTTCGACCATGCTGATATCGGCGACGGTAAAACCCCGGCCGCCCGCGGTGAAATCGTTCCCCGATACGCTCTCGACGGTACCGACCGACTGCCCGGCAACGTCATAGACGGCCATGCCGCTTTTCACTCCGAGTTCTTCAAGCATAGCTCAACTCCTTTGGTCTCGCGATTGTTGTCGCGCCAGGTGGAGATGCCAGCCGAAATGCAAACGATCGGGAAACAGGCGTGGTTCACGTCTTTCCCGCCAATTATGCCTGCCCGTCGGTTAACCACGCAAGGCGTTACAATCGGCGACAATTGGACGGGTTGTTGCGTCGCACAACGAGCGCTAGTTGCGAGACGTTCTCAATATCTTCGCAAAAGGCAATACAAAATGCGCAAATGGCATCGCTGGCTCTCGGTCGTGTTCGGGGTATTCCTGCTATGGATCGCGACGACCGGCGTGTTGAGCCAGCTAGCCGTGCTCTGGCCGCCCAGCGCCAGCGCTCCGCCGGTCGCGCAGGCACCGGCCGGGTTCGTTTGTCCCGAAGGATGGCGCTGCAAGCCGCCACCCGAGGACGCCACCGGCATCCGTTCAATGGTCGGCTTGTTCCATCACCTCCATTCAGGCGAGACCTTCGGACCCATCGGCACCGCCATCTCGGTCCTTTCGGGGCTGGCGATGATCTTCTTCAGCTTTTCGGGCGTATGGCTCTACGTCCGGATGTGGAACAACCGCAAATCCCGAAAGCTAGCCCCGCGTTGGTTCTGGCAATAAAACAAAACCCCTGCCGCGCGGATTTGCGGGGCAGGGGTCGTGCCGTTATGCTCTGGATTGGACGCAGATCATTCTTCTTCGATGAAAAGCTCCGCCGCGTTCGCGCCGTTGGCGGAGAGGCGCACCTGATCGCCTTCGATGTCGGCGACGAGGCCGACCGAAAGGTAGTGGTGGTGCCCGGCGTGGGTTTCCTGATCGTATCCTGCACTGCTGTCCTTCTTGGTCAGCTTGATCCGGTCGCCATCGACCGCGTCGACGGTGCCGACATGCACGCCATCGGCGCCGATGACTTCCATGTGCTCGCGGATGTCGTTCCTGATGTCACTGCTCATTTCGAGGTTCCTTCGATTGGGTGACCGTCCGGGGGTGAAGGGGAAGAACAGCCCCGGACGGCTTGTATGGTAAACGGTCTGATTTGCCCAGTCGTTCCGTCCAAAACGCCCGATTTCAGCCGCATTCGGCCTTAATCCGCCTTTGCCGCGACGATCCGCAGGGCGCATGCGGCAGGGCGTTGAAAAAAGGCCTTTCGCGCCGTGCTTTTTCCGCCGCCGCCAACGCACGCCGATGGCCGGTCTGGCACCGGCCCGCCACCATCACCATATTGTCCACACGCCCTGCCTTCGTATCCCGCACAAATGCGTGCCGCGGGGGATAACGCAATGCGCGCTGGGGAAAAGACGCAAGTCCTACCCCATCAGGCGCGTTCGCCATGCTATATGTTGTGGCTCGTACAAGATCCGGAGATTCTCGCCCATGTCGCTTCTCGAAGCCCGCAAGACCTACAAGCCCTTCGAATACCCCTGGGCTTACGAGTTCTGGAAGCGGCAGCAGCAGGTGCACTGGATGCCCGAAGAAGTGCCGCTGGGCGAAGATTGCCGCGATTGGGCGCAGAAGCTTTCGGACCACGAACGCAACCTGCTGACGCAAATCTTCCGCTTTTTCACGCAAGCGGACGTGGAGGTGCAGGATTGCTACCACGAAAAGTACGGCCGGGTGTTTAAGCCGACCGAGGTGAAGATGATGCTGGCCGCGTTTTCCAACATGGAAACGATCCACATCGCCGCCTATTCGCACCTGCTCGACACGATCGGCATGCCCGAAAGTGAATACGGCATGTTCCTCGAATATTCGGAAATGAAGGACAAGCACGACTACCTTCAGCAGTTCGGCGTCGACAATGACGAAGATATCGCCCGCACGCTGGCGATGTTCGGCGGCTTTACCGAAGGGCTGCAGCTGTTCGCCAGCTTTGCCATGCTGATGAACTTCCCGCGCTTCAACAAGATGAAGGGCATGGGCCAGATCGTGTCGTGGTCGGTCCGCGACGAATCGCTGCATTGCGAAGGGATCACGCGCCTGTTCCACGCGTTCTGCGCCGAACGCGGCTGCCTGACGAAGGCGGTGAAGGAAGACATCATCGACACGTGCCAGAAAACCGTGCGGCTTGAGGACGCGTTCATCGACCTCGCGTTCGAACAGGGCCCGGTTCCGGGGATGAGCGCGAACGAGATCAAGCGCTACATCCGCTACATCGCCGACTGGCGCCTGTCGCAACTGGGCCTTCCGGCGGTCTACATGATCGAGGAACACCCGCTGCCGTGGCTGACCCCGCTGTTGAACGGGGTGGAACACGCCAACTTCTTCGAAACCCGCGCGACCGAATATTCAAAGGGCGCGACGACGGGCGACTGGAACACCGTGTGGTCCAACTTCGACAACCGCCGCCAGGCGAGCAAGGTCGTGCAAGCCAACGATGCCGAGGATGACGGTCCGGGGCTGTTTGGGGATACTCAGGCAGCGGAGTAACAAGCTGCCAATTAAAGATTAGTATCCGCAATATTTTGCAATAGGGTAGCCGTTAGTCCTAAGACTGACGGCTATTTTACTGGGGGCGAAGCTATGGCTTTACGAGATCTGATCGCAACTATCGTAAAACCTCGGCTGCATGGAAAATTTGAACACCTTTTAGATTCTGATCTTTCGGTTGAAGATGATCATGACGATCTCGCAGTAGACGAAGATTTATCTCCAGAGGAAGCGGAGCAGATTGCAGGCCTGAACCTTGTAATCGAATATCAAAATGCAAAAGGCGAACTGTCGCAGCGCATCATAACCTGCAAGCACCTGCAAGTTCGCGCAGACAAGCATTATATCAAAGCATATTGCCACCATCGCAGATCGATCAGGAGTTTCCGTAAAGACCGGGTCATTGAGATATTTGATCCGATAACTGGCGAATCCCTTAATCCAGTTGATGCGTATTTTGCGCAATTTGCAGCCGACGTTGTCCCAACATCCGGGCTATCTTGGGGCCTTTCAATCAATAGGCGCGCAAGCCTCATAGCTTTGCTGAATGCTCTCGTCTTTCTGGCAAGGTGTGATAAAAATTATCATCCTTTCGAACGGCTCTGCATAGAGCAAGCAATCACGAAGTTTTGGCTAGAGTTCGAGCTTTTGTGTGATTGCGACATGGAAGATATTCTAAGTTACGCGGACCGGCTGTCTCCGGATGGCGAGGTATTTTGGCTCGCCATGCATAAATTCAAAAGCGATCCGATATTGGCGAAAATATTCCAGCGAACGTCTCGTTTGTTAATTGAGGCCGATGGTATCGTCCAAAACGCCGAGGCTTTTTGGGCAATAGAAATAGATGATTTTCTCAATGGCTCGCATTGACCATTCGGCCTCCCACCTTGCTCGCCCCCCTCCCGCAAGCGGGTGGGGCTACCAGCGCCCTCCCTGTTCGTCATTTCCCGGCCGACATGCTTGATCGCGTCAGCGGCGCACCCATCTCTGACTCTGGAAAAAACCCAAGGAGTTCAGCCGACGATGCGCACCGAAGATCAAGTCGCCGCCATGTCCTGCCCCGTCTGCCGCGTGCCCTTGGCGATGAGCGACCGGCAAGGCATCGAGATCGACTATTGCCCGCAATGTCGCGGCGTCTGGCTCGATCGCGGGGAACTGGACAAGATCATTGAACGCAGCGCGCCTCAGTCGGCAGCGCCAACTCCGCCAACGCCACCATCCCCGCCGCCCGCCCCCTCCGCGCCGGCATATTCGCCCGCTCAGCCCGGTCCGTGGGGCAATCCCGGTTACGATCAAGGCGCCGGGTATGGCCAAGGCCACGGCAAGGGTTATGGCCAGCCCCATTACGGCCAAAAGGGCTACAAGAAGCGCAAGAGCTGGCTGGAAGAGATTTTCGACTGACGTCGACTAGCTGACGATCCGCGACCGGCCGGGGATTGCGCCCCGTTCGGTCGTGATCGCTTCATCCCGTCTCAAGAGTTCGGGCGCGACAGCCGCAGTTATTTTCCTACACCCACAAAACCCGCAAAGATCCGCGCGGCTCTTTCGTAATCGTGGATCATAGTTGCGAAGCGCGGCACAGGTGTCACCCTGTCGCCGCGCGGCAAAAAGCGCGGATTTGTCCGGGTCAGCGCGAGACTGGACAGGGTGACACGGTGTCGCCTTTGTCACCCGCCTGGCGTTCGGGGGTCGGTCAATCCTTGCCCGAAAAGTCCGCGATCGGGTGCAGCACGCCGAATTCCTCGGTCAGCGGTTCGTGGCCCAATTCCGGCCAGTCGATCGTTTCGGGCGGGACGTTCGTGTCGGGCAGGCGGTCCAGCAAGTGGCGGATCAGCGTTAGCCGCCCCAGTTTCTGGTCGTTGAAATCGACGAGCGTCCACGGCGCCCAGGCGCTGTGCGTCGCGGCAAAGATCGCCTCTCTCGCCGCGGTATAGTCCGCGTATTTCGCCCGCGCCGCGACATCGGTCGGCGACAGTTTCCAGCGTTTCAACGGATCGTCCAGCCGCTCGCGAAAGCGTTCTTCCTGATGTTCCTGATCGCAGGATAGCCAATATTTGAACAGGCGGATGCCGTCGTCGGCCAGCATCTTTTCGAAGATCGGCGCGGCCTGCAGAAAATCGGCGACCTGATCTTCGTTCGCCCAGCCCATCACCCTTTCTACCCCGGCGCGGTTGTACCAGCTGCGGTCGAACAGCACGATTTCCCCGGCGCTTGGCAGATGGGCGACATAGCGCTGAAAATACCATTGCGTGCGCTGGTCCTCGCTGGGTTTTGGCAGCGCGGCGATGCGGCACTGGCGCGGATCGAGGTGGCCGTGGATCGCCTTGATCGCGCCGCCCTTGCCGGCGGTGTCGCGCCCTTCGAACACGACGACGATGCGCTCCCCCTTGGCCCGGGCCCAGCGCGCCATGCCGACCAGTTCGTGGGCGATATGCTCCAGCGCATCGTTGTAATCGCCGTTCTTCACCGCCGCAGCCTACTGGATGGCTTCGATGGGCGTGATGCGCACGATCTCGTTCCCGCCGCAGCCGACGATGACGCTGGCATAATCGGGCAGGGCGGGGGCGATATCCAGCCGTATTTCCTGCCACCCGGCAGCGCGGTCCGATGGTTCCACCGAAAGCGTCACGCGCTGACCAGGCGGCATCATCCGGTCCGTCGGCCCCGCGGTAAGCGTGGCCGAAGCCTTTTCGGGCAGCAACGCTTCGCCCTTCACGATCAGCGTCGGCCGCATGTCGGGGCCGGGCATGGCGTTGATCCAAGCCTGCCAGCTGCGCGTTTCGATGGGGCAAACCGGCATCGCCACCGCTTCTGCGTCCGGTGCGGTAACGCATCCCGATACGATCAGCGATCCCAGTCCCGAAGCCAACACTGCCCTCCAACCCCTACGCATAACCTGCTGCTCCCGCCATGAAGTCATCTTCGCCCAAGAGGATACAGCGAACCGGGTGAAAACCAACAACATCGTCGAGTTATCCAAGCCGCAATCGGGATCATGTCCGCGCAAAACCGGACAAGTGCGACGATCCCGGCTGCCAATCCACTTGAATATTGCGCCCGCGAAGGCCAAAGCCCGCAGCTATGGACACCATCACGCAAGAACAGCTGCAGGCCGCCGCCGCATCGTCAAAGGCATGGCCGTTTCAGGAAGCCCAGCGGCTCGCCAAACGCTTTCCAGGCGGCAAGCGCGATGACGACGGCAATCTGGTGCCGGTGGTGTTCGAAACCGGCTACGGCCCGTCGGGCCTGCCGCACATCGGCACGTTTCAGGAAGTGCTGCGCACCACGCTGGTCCGCCGTGCATACGAAGTGCTGACCGGCGGGCATCCGACACGGCTGATCGCGTTCAGCGACGACATGGACGGCTTGCGTAAAGTGCCCGACAACGTGCCGAACGCTGAATTGCTGACCGCCAATCTTGGTAAGCCGTTGAGCCGTATTCCCGATCCTTTCGGCACTCACGAAAGCTTTGCCGCGCACAACAATGCCCGGCTGCGCGATTTCCTCGATCAGTTCGGTTTCGACTACGAATTCGTGTCGGCGAGCGACCGTTATAATTTGGGCGAATTCGACGATGCGCTGCGCGGCGTGCTGCGCAACTATGGTGCGATAATGGAAGTCATGCTTCCGACCCTGCGGGCCGAGCGGCAGGCGACGTATTCCCCCGTCCTGCCCGTCAGCCCGACCACTGGCACCGTGTTGCAGGTGCCCATCGAGGTGATCGACGCGGATACCGGCATGATCCGGTTTGCCGACGAGGATGGCACAACGGTCGAACAGACGATCTTTGGCGGACATGCCAAGCTGCAATGGAAGGTCGACTGGGCGATGCGCTGGGTCGCGCTGGGTGTCGATTACGAAATGTGCGGCAAGGACCTGACTGACAGCGTCACCCAATCGGGCAAGATTGCCAGGATACTCGGCGGGCGAAAGCCCGAGGGCATGATCTACGAGCTGTTCCTGGATGCGAACGGCGAAAAGATTTCGAAGTCGAAGGGCAACGGCCTGACGATCGAGGAATGGCTGACTTATGGTAGCGAGGAATCGCTCGGTTTCTATCTCTTCCGCGAGCCGAAGAGCGCGAAGCAGCTACACGTCGGGATCATCCCCAAGGCTGTCGACGAATACTGGCAGTTCCGTGAAAAGCTGCCCAGCCAGCCGCTCGAACAACAACTTGGCAATGCCGTCTGGCACTTACTGGGCGCAAACGGCGGGCACGATCTTGGCCACGTGGCAGGCGCAGGGGACAGTTTGCCGGTAACGTTCGGCTTGTTGCTGAACCTTGTCGCCGTGCTGGGTGCAGGGGCAGACCGGGCGCAGGTCTGGTCTTATCTTGGCAATTACATCCACGATGCCGACCCTGCAGCACATCCGGCACTCGACGTGCTGGTCGATCGCGCGCTGGCCTACAACTGCGATTTCGTCGCGCCGACCTTGGTGAGGCGCCCACCCGAAGCGAATGAGGCGAAGGCGTTGGAAGCACTCGACCATGCGCTTGCCGGGTTCTCGGAAGATACTTCGGCTGAAGATTTGCAGACGGCGGTCTACGAGATTGGCAAGCGTGAAGAATTCGGGTTCGAGAACCTGCGCGACTGGTTCAAGGCGTTGTACGAAACGCTGCTGGGATCGTCGCAGGGGCCACGCATGGGCAGCTTCATCGCGCTTTACGGGGTCGCGAACAGCCGCCGTCTCATCGCTGATGCCCTGATGCAAAGCGGCGTGGAGCAGGCCTGACCATGGCCGGACGCGCGCCCGATGCCGCCGCGTTCGAAACAATGGCAGCCGCTGCGTTGGAGCGGCTGCCTCAACCATTTGCAGCGCATCTTGGTGATATCGTCATTCGGGTCGAAGAATTCGCCGACGCCGAAACGTTGGCCGCTATGGGCATCGAGAGCGAGTGGGATCTGACCGGGCTATACCACGGCTATCCGCTGACCGAACAATCGGTCTGGAACTCGGGCGACATGCCACCTCAGGTGACGTTGTACCGCCAGCCGCTGCTTGCCGAATGGTGCGAAAGCGATGTGACGCTAGAGGCGCTCATCACCCATGTAGTCGTGCACGAAATCGGACATCATTTCGGCTTGAGCGACGACGACATGCACGCGCTGGAAGATCAGGCCCGGTAACCGATTGCCGCGTTCAGGCGGACATTTACTGCCGGCCAACGTCGCTCAGTAGTATTCCCGATTATCACGCCGCCGATCCCGACCGATGATGGCCATGCGAGCGGCAAGGCCTTGGCATCGAGGCGCTTGCTATTTCCGCCTCGCTTTTGCGGAAGGATCAGGAAATGGCGAAATTCTTCAAATATGGAGTTGTCATTGTTGCGGCGTTCCCATTGCTGTGTTCCCCAAGCGCGTTTGCCCAACCCGCCGACACGCAGGAAATCATGGTGATCGCACCGCAGGTTACCGTCGAGAAAGAGCGGGCGCGTGGTGCCATGATGGGCAAGGTCCTGGTCTATTCCGTCCAGCGCACGGTGAGCTTCGCCGATCTCGACCTACGGTCGGATAGCGGTGTACAGACCTTGAAGGACCGCATCCGCGACGCCGCGAAAAGCGGATGCGACCAGATTTCCAAGGACTATCCGCTTGTAACGGACGATAGCTGCATGCGGATCGCGGTCAGCAATGGCATGTCGCAGGCCGATCAGGTCATCTCGCGGGCGAGAGGATAGCCAAGCCGGTTGACCCGTCCGCGATCAGGCCTCGTGCTTGAACCAGGGCCGGGCGCGATACCAACGCGTCACAATGTACTTCAGTCCTTCCACGACGGGCGTTCCGGCGTGGAGCGTGTCCATGTTCACCTTACCGTCGTCATCGGCATTGCTCCATGCGATGAGCGTGCCCTGTTGCGGAGGGACGGCGACATGGGCCTTGGGAAATTCAGTTGCGCCACCGGCATCCACGTCGTTTAGATAGACCATCAACGTCCATGCGCGCTGTCCGCCCAAGGCGACGTCGCCTTTCCAATAAGGCTGCGTGGTGTCGAACCAGTCATGATGGGCCTTGAATTCCTGTCCTACGGAATAGCGCTGGCCCTGCATGGTCTCGCCCCAGTTTTCCTCTACCCCGATCAGGTCGTCCATCCGCCGATGCAGCATCCTGACGAAGGGATCGGCCGCATCGAGATCGCCTGAATAACTGGTTCGCGCGCTTTTCCCGTAATCGACATCGAATACGGGCGAGGGACGGGCGCTCCTGTCGATCATCGCCATCAGCCGCTCGCACTCTTCGACCGAGAAGAATTCCGCGACCCCGAACAGCTTCAGCTTATCGTCGCTGAGCACCTGCACATCGTCGTCCCCGCGCAGCCGTTCAAGAACGGCCGCGTTCATCGTCGCGATTTCCTTGCGGTTGGTTTCGTCTGTGCGTCCGGTTTTGGCCATCGTTCGTATCGGTTGCGTGACTATCAAAAGTTAAGGTTGAGGAACCGGTCAACCCGGTTAGGATTGGTGGTCGTAACTTAGTTCAAGGGTAAGCACATCAATATGGAAACAATCAACACCCATCGTGACCGCTATTCGGCGGTCGCCATAGTGCTGCACTGGCTGATCGCGATCGCTCTCATCGTAAACTGGCGACTGGCCGAAGCTGCGGAACATCTCGAGGGACCTGCGGCTGCCGTTTACATGAATCCGCACAAGGCACTGGGCATCACAGTGTTGGTGCTCACGGTCCTGCGCATCGTCTGGCGACTGGTCAACCCGCCGCCGCCGATGGACCCGAATTACGCGACGTGGGAGCGCATGCTGGCCAAGTTTGTCCACGCCGTATTCTACATCTTGATGATTGCAATACCGGTGCTTGGTTGGCTCGCCACTTCGTCCTATGGATTCGGCGTCGATTTCTTCGGCCTGTTTCAGGTTCCGGCGTTGCCCGTTGCCAACGATCCTGATGCCGGTAAGTGGGTGATCGGCCTTCACAAGACGTTGTGGACGCCCATGATGATCCTGATCGGTCTGCACATACTGGGCGCGTTGAAGCACCAGTTCTTCGACAAGAATGGCGAGCTGGGACGGATGATCCCTGGACTGGGTCGCCGCTGAACGGAAAACGGCCCCTCGCCGTGTGGGCGAGGGGCCGTCTCTTCCGGTTAAGTCTGCGACCCTGACCTTACCAGAAGAAGTCGTGGATCACGTCGACAACTTCGCCAGAGTACATGTCGACCAGCATCACGTCGTCGTAGTAACGGACCCAGCGATAGGGGCCGTAGACTTCGGGCAGGCGGTATTGCCACGGATCGTTGATCCAATAACGTGAGCTGTAGAACATCGAACCCAACGTGAAGCCGATGCTCAGTCGACGGTAGCTGTAGTCGCGATAGGGCGAGTAATAAGCGCCGATGCGATAATGGTTCCGGTGCGCATTGCGATAACGGTGCCAATCGTAGCGGCTATTGTCGCGCCAGCTATGGTCCCATCTATGATTATGGCTGCGGCGATCGCCGTCACGGTAATTGTTGTCGCGATAGTGCGCCGTGCGGCTGCCGTCGCGGTCACGCCAGTTGTCACGCGTGCCATCGCTATGGTTGCGGTCGGTATAGGTGCGGTTGCGATCCCGGTCGCTGTAGGAACGGTCGCCATCAGATCGCGTCCCGGTATTGTACCGCGTATCCGACCGGTTACGGATACGGCTGTCATCGGTGCGCGTGGACGTCGCTTGACGGGTGCTGCGATCTGACTGTGGCGTGATGACCGTGCGCGAATTGCCGTCCGAACGATCGGAACGATTCCAATCGCGACCCGAACGCGTTTGCGCAGTTTCGCTGCGACGATCGGACTGGTTCCAATCGCGACCCGATCTCGCTTGGGCCGTCTCGCTGCGGCGGCTGGACTGATTCCAGTCGCGGCCGGAACGCTCTGCGGAACGCGACTGCGGTTGCTCGCGCGGTTCGCTACGCGCCTCGCGTTGGGGGCGAATGCGGCTGCTGCTATCTGAACGACTTTCCTTGCGCTCGGCCCTTGAACCGCGGTTTTCCCCGCGATCTTCACGGCCGGCAAGGTTTGCCGATGCGTTTGCAATCCGTGTTTCACTGGACATCGGGACGGCCTGCGCGACAGGTGCGCCGGCCAGCATGGTGGTGGCAAGGATTGCTGCTGTCACCGTCTTGAAGGTCTGGACCCTGAACATTGATACTCTCCAAACTGGGAACGCTGGCTAGCGCTCACTTGGTCGCTGGAGTTGTATTTACAGGTATCCGTCTGTCGCGGTCATGAACCGGACCGTGGACATCCGTTCATCTAAACATATTTTTAGATGAACGGATTTACGGCCACTTAGCGAGTGAGTTTCTTGTAGGCGAGGGCGGTCGGTCGATCAGCCGCATCGCCAAGGCGCCGGCGCTTATCTTCCTCGTAAGCTTCGAAGTTTCCTTCGAACCATTCGACGTGGCTGTTGCCTTCGAAAGCGAGGATGTGGGTAGCAAGGCGATCGAGGAAGAAGCGATCGTGCGAGATGACCACGGCGCAACCGGCGAAGTTCTCGATTGCTTCTTCCAGCGCGCCCAGCGTTTCCACATCGAGATCGTTGGTCGGTTCGTCGAGCAGGAGGACGTTGCCACCCTCCTTCAGCATCTTGGCCATGTGGACGCGGTTGCGCTCACCGCCGGACAGCTTGCCGACGTTCTTCTGCTGATCGGCGCCCTTGAAGTTGAACGCACCGACATAGGCACGCGTCGAAGTTTCATGCTTGTTGACGGTCATGTAATCGAGACCGTCGGAAATTTCTTCCCACACGTTCTTCTTAGGATCGAGATGATCGCGGCTCTGGTCGACGAAGCCGAGATGTACCGTTTGGCCGATCTCGATTTCACCGCTGTCGGGCGTTTCCTTGCCGGTGATGAGCTTGAACAAGGTCGATTTGCCCGCGCCGTTCGGCCCGATCACGCCGACGATGCCGCCCGGGGGCAGCATGAACGAAAGGTTTTCGAACAACAGTTTGTCGCCGTACGACTTCGTTAGGTTCTTCGCCTCGATCACCTTGCCGCCAAGCCGTTCGGGCACCTGGATGACGATCTGGGCCTTGCCGGGCTTGCGATCGTTCTGCGCGTCCTGCAGCTGCTCGAACTTGCGGATACGTGCTTTCGACTTGGTCTGGCGGGCGGCAGGCGTCTGCCTGATCCATTCCAGCTCTTCCTTGAGAGCCTTGGAACGGCCGCTTTCCTCGCGCGATTCCTGCTCGAGCCGCTTGGCCTTCTTTTCGAGGTAGGTCGAGTAGTTGCCTTCGTACGGATAGTACGAGCCGCGGTCGAGTTCGAGGATCCAGCCCACGACGTGATCGAGGAAGTAGCGATCGTGGGTGATCATCAACACCGCACCCGCATATTCCTTGAGATGGTTTTCCAGCCACTGCACCGATTCGGCGTCGAGGTGGTTGGTCGGTTCGTCGAGCAGCAGGATCGACGGCTTCTGGATCAGCAGACGCGTCAGCGCGACACGACGCTTTTCCCCGCCCGAAAGGTTCGCGACGTCGGCGTCGCTCGGCGGGCAGCGCAAAGCTTCCATCGCGATTTCGAGCTGGTTGTCGAGCGTCCAGCCGTCCACCGCGTCGATCTTTTCCTGGAGTTCGGCCATCTCGGTGCCCAGCGCATCGAAATCGGCGTCGGGTTCGGCCATCAGAGCGGACACTTCATTGAAGCGATCTACGAGATCCGCAGTTTCGCGGGCGCCGTCCTTGACGTTTTCCAGCACCGACTTGGTGGGGTCGAGCTCGGGCTCCTGCGGCAGGTAGCCGACCGTGATGTTTTCGCCCGGCCACGCTTCGCCGGTAAAATCAGTGTCGATGCCGCCCATGATCTTGATGAGCGTGGACTTGCCCGCGCCGTTGGGGCCGACGATACCGATCTTCGAACCCTGATAGAACTGCAGGTTGATGTCTTTCAGCACCGGCTTGGGGGCGCCGGGGAAAGTCTTCGTCATGTTCTTCATGACATATGCGTATTGGGCGGCCATGCGTCGTCCTCTGGGTGTATTCTAGAGTTTCAGGATTTGCCGCGCAGATAGGGATTATGCACGCTTTCAGCAAGGGGAACCGGCGCGTTTCCATTTGGTCGCGGGACACTGCCCCAATCGGTCGACGACCATGAAAATGGGGCGTGAAGAGGGGCGCGATAGCCGCAATATCGGGCCCCTTTGATTTCGATCCCCTCAGCGCTCAGCCCGCGACAAATACACCGCATGCGATCCGGGCGCCGGCGTTGCCCGCAGGCTGGCTCTTCATGTCGTCAGGGGCGGCATGGACGACGAAAGCCGAACCGTCGGCGTCGAACAGGGCCGCCCAGGTTCCGTCAGACGTACCGGTCAGCGTTCCGGTGCCGTCCTCGCCAATTTCGATATTGCCGGTATCGCCCGCATGCGGGTGCGGCGGCGCGCTGTCCAACCCGTGGTTCGTGGCGTTGGGGTTCCAGTGTCCACCGGCGCTGGTAAAGTCGGCAGCAGAACAATCGCCAGTGGCGTGAATATGCGCCCCGTGCAGACCTTTGGGCAGGTTGTTGGCGATGACCTTGACCGCAAGCGCGCCATCATTACCGGTCACAGTCACCATGCCCACGACATTTCCGGCAACATCCTTCAGCTCTGCAATGGCGCTTTGGGCGGCCGGGTTTTCGAACATTTCCGGCGCGGGTGTGGCTTCGACAGCATGATCTGCGACTTCGCCGCAGGCGCTCAGCGCGAAAGGGGCCATCATGGCGAAGACCGATGCTTTGGCGGAAATGAGTTTCACGAATGGGTTCCTTCAATGCTTTGAACGCCGGAATTATAAACGCCCGGCCCGTTGCGACCCGGTGGACGACAGCCGCAATCGTTCAGATTATGTGGTCCGCTGGCAAGACTTGTTTGCGCCCCCAATGTCTTGCATGTCTCGTCGTATTGCCAAGTGGCGGCGAGATGCGGCTGCTCATGTCGATTCAACCGGGTCGACGGCATGAAAAGCCGCAACTACCATGCAACGATAGCGGTGCAGGCGCGTTAGCCTGATTGACACCGCCCAAACGTCCATCGGATGCGGGTATTCGTCAAATCACATCACCATGCGGGCTCCCGAAAGGATGCAGCAAGACATGACACCAACGGGCAACGACAACGCCACGGCCGACAACGTTACGGGTTCCGGCTCATCCGCGGCAGGGCTGGCGGCGACGCTTATGCCCGTTGGCATGGAAGTGAATGGCATGACAGTCGCGCTTTCGCTCGATCCGCGCACCACCTTGCTCGACGCGATGCGCGAGCATCTCAGGCTCAACGGCACGAAAAAAGGCTGCGATCACGGTCAGTGCGGTGCTTGCACCGTCATCGTGAATGGGCAGCGCATCAATTCCTGTCTTACGCTTGCCGTGATGCATGACGGCGACGCGGTTACCACGATCGAAGGATTGGGCACCGTGGACGACCTCCACCCCATGCAAGCCGCCTTCGTGAAGCACGACGGCTATCAATGCGGTTATTGCACGCCGGGCCAGATCTGTTCCGCCGTTTCGGTTTTGAAGGAAATCGCGGCCGGCGTGCCGAGCCATGCGACCGCCGATCTTACTGCGACCCCAACCGTGACGCGCGATGAAATATCCGAGCGGATGAGCGGCAACCTCTGCCGTTGCGGAGCCTATTCCAACATTGCCGAGGCAATGGTCGAAGTCGCGGGAGCCGAGGCATGAAGGCTTTTACCTACGAGCGAGCGACTTCGCCCGAACAGGCGGCCGCCGCGGTCGCGGGGCGCGATGGCGCAAAATTCATAGCCGGCGGCACGAACCTGCTCGATCTCATGAAGTTGCAGATCGAGGCGCCGACGCACCTCGTCGACCTCCAAGATCTTGGGCTCGATAAGATCGACGCAACACGCGACGGTGGCCTGCGCATCGGTGCGCTGGTTACGAATACAGCGCTGGCATCGGACGATCGGGTGCGGGCCCAATATGGCGTGCTGACGCGGGCGATCGTGGCCGGTGCTTCGGGTCAGTTGCGCAATAAGGCGACGACGGCGGGCAACCTTTTGCAACGGACGCGGTGCCCGTATTTCTATGACACCAACCTGCCATGCAACAAACGTGCGCCGGGTTCGGGGTGCGCCGCGGCAGAAGGTTTTTCGCGTCAGCTTGCGGTGATCGGCACGTCGGATCAATGCATAGCGACTTATCCCGGCGACATGGCGATTGCGCTGCGACTGCTCGATGCGACGGTCGAAACTGTCATGCCCGACGGGACCGGCCGGTCCATTGCCCTGGCCGATTTCCACCGGCTGCCCGGCGACCAGCCGTGGTTAGACAACACATTGGCCGAGGGCGAGCTGATAATCTCCGTAACCCTGCCCAAGCCGATTGGCGGTCGTCATATCTATCGGAAGGTGCGGGATCGCCGGTCCTATGCCTTCGCGCTCGTGTCCGTGGCGGCGGTGTTGCACGACGATGGCACCGGGCGGGTCGCTTTTGGCGGGGTCGCCCACAAACCGTGGCGGAGCGAAGAGGCCGAGGCGCTGTTGCCCCAAGGCGCGGGCGCAGTCGTCGAGAGGGCGTTCGCAGGAGCAGCGCCGACCGATGACAACAAGTTCAAGATCACCCTGGCTGACCGGACGCTCGCCAGCGTGATCGCCGAAGCGAGGAGCTAAGGCCATGCAATTCGACGCACCGGCAGGCAGCAATATTTTCGACGACGCCCGGATAGTTGGCAAATCCACTCCGCGTATCGACGGTCCCAACAAGGTGACGGGCACCGCGCCCTATGCCTACGAACGGCACGATGTCGTCGCGGATCAGGCCTATGGCTGGATTGTGGGGGCCGGCATCGCCAAGGGACGAATCACGTCGATGGAACTGACGGCGGCAAAAGCTGCGCCCGGCGTCATCGCGATCGTCACCGCGCCCGACACGCAACCGGTCGGCAAGGGCATGGACAACCATGCACCGCTGTTCGGCGGCAGCGAGATCACTCACTACCATCAGGCGATTGCCTGCGTCGTGGCGGAAACCTTCGAACAGGCCCGCGCGGCGGCGGCATTGATCGATACGAACTATGACCGGTCGACCGGATCCTTCGACTTCGACGCGGTCCGGGCCAGCGCACCACGCAGCGGCGAGGCCGAGACGCTTGGCGACTTTGAGACAGCATTTGCCGAAGCTGCGGTGCAGATCGACGAGACCTACACTACGCCCGGCCAGACCCACGCGATGATGGAGCCGCTCGCAACGATCGCGGCGTGGGATGGTGACAAGCTGACGTTGTGGACTTCTAACCAGATGATCACGTGGGCAAAGGAAAGCCTTGGCGACATTCTGGGCATCGATAGCGCGAATGTCCGGGTCGATTCCCCGTATGTCGGGGGCGGTTTTGGCGGGAAGCTGTTCATTCGCGCCGATGCGGTGCTTGCCGCGCTGGCCTCCAAAGCGGCGAAGCGCCCGGTAAAGATCATGATGCAGCGCCCGCTGGTGGCCAACAATGCCACCCACCGTCAGGCCACGCACCAACGTATCCGGCTGGGTGCGCGGATGGATGGTCACATCACCGCGCTTTCGCATCAGAACTGGTCTTACAACGTCGAAGGAGCCAGCGGGGAAACCGCGACTGCGCAGACCGCAAAGGTCTATGCCGGCGCCAATCGACTGACGGCGGAATATTGTGCCACGCTCGACCTGCCCGAAGGCAACGCCATGCGCGCCCCGGGTGAGGCGGTCGGACACCTGGCGCTGGAAGTCGCGATGGACGAACTGGCCGAAGCTTTGGGAATGGACCCGATCGAGCTTCGCGTCGTCAATGAGCCCGATGCGGTGCCGGGCAATCCGGGCAAGAGGTTTTCCGACCGCAACCTTGTGCGCTGTCTGCGCGAAGGGGCTGACCGGTTCGGGTGGTCGGAACGCAGTGCGACGCCTGCCGCGCGGCGCGAAGGGCGCTGGCTTTTCGGCGTGGGCGTGGCGGCTGGCTATCGCGGCGCGCCGACCTGCAAATCGGGCGCACGGGTGCATTTGGCCGACGGTCGCATCGTGGTCGAAACCGACATGACCGACATCGGCACCGGCACTTACACGATCATCGCGCAAACGGCGGCGGAAATGATGGGCGTCCCGCTTGACCATGTCACCGTAACGCTGGGCGATTCCAGTTTCCCCGCCTCTGCGGGTTCGGGCGGGCAGTGGGGGGCGACCAGTTCCACTGCGGGCGTCTATGCCGCGTGCGTCGCACTCCGCAGGCAAATTGGCGAAGTGTTGGGCTTCGATGCGGACGATGCCCGGTTCGAAGACGGATCGATCGTGGCCGCCAACAAGGCCTTCCGCCTGGCCGACGCCGGCACGCTCAGCGCAGAGGATACGATACGGTTTGGCAAGTTCAAGAAGGACTACGATGTCGCCACGTATGCCGGTCATTTCTGCGAAGTCGCAGTCGATGCATATACCGGCGAAACCCACATCCGTCGGATGTTAGCCGTATGCGACGCAGGACGCATCCTGAACCCGCTTTCGGCCCGCAGTCAGGTGATCGGCGCCATGGTGATGGCAGCCGGAGCCGCCTTGACCGAAGAACTGACGGTCGACACTCGCTTCGGCTGCTTCGTCAATCACGACCTTGCCGGTTATGAAGTCCCGGTTCATGCCGACATCCCGCATCAGGAGGTCATCTTTCTCGATACGTTGGATGAAATAGTTTCGCCGATGAAGGCCAAGGGCGTGGGCGAGCTTGGCATCTGCGGACCCGGTGCGGCCATTGCCAACGCGATCTATAACGCCACCGGCATCCGCGTGCGGGATTACCCGCTGACCCTGGACAAATACCTCGATCGCCTGCCCGCGATCGCCTGAAGCGGTGTCGTGGCAGGCGTGAGAGCGAAGCGTGCGAAAGAGGCCAAGTTGGTCGGGGAGACAGGAGACGGAGACGAGGGTGCCTTAACCCCGCAAAACTCCTAGGAAACCTTGCATTACATAGGCTTGCGCCCTACAGACCTGCCCCACAAACCTGCCCAACACGGGGCGGTAATGGGGTGAATGATGGCGTCGATACGCGCACGATTTAACAAGTTCGAGGCTCGCGTGAGGATCCCGAAGACCTTGCGGGAAGCTTATGAGGGCCGGGAGATTCTCCACAAGACGATGGAGGCCACCGACAAGCGCACTGCCCAGATCGAGGCTGATGCGTGGGAAGTCCTGCTCAAGGCGGAATGGCATGTGCGCCTGTCTGGCACCCAGCCGCCTACGAGCATTCGACGGCTGCCCCACAAACCTGCCCAACAGGAGGAGTGGTTTGGATGGTAAGTATCTGATTTTGAGTTGTTTTTCCAAAGTGGTCGGGGAGACAGGATTCGAACCTGCGACATCCTGCTCCCAAAGCAGGCGCGCTACCGGGCTGCGCTACTCCCCGACCCTTGGCGTCCAGCCCCTCCCGGTAGGGGGGCAGGAAGAACGGTGGGCCCGGCAGGATTCGAACCCGCGACCTAGCCGTTATGAGCGGCCAGCTCTAACCGCTGAGCTACAGGCCCTTGGGCTGCGCGACTAGCGGGGGCAGGGGCGCTTGGCAAGCGTGGTGATGCCGGCAGTTCAAGCGACAGCTTCGCTTTCGCCGATTGCGTCGCAATGCTCGCAAGGGAGCGACAGGACGAGCCTGCCGTCGTCACGCGTCAATCCGCCCCCTGCGGCGCGGGCCTCGGCCTTCAACAAGCGGAGGGCAAAGCCGCGCCCAAGCAGCCCGACGGCCAGTTCCTCGGTCGCGTCGTCATTCGCCGCAGCTCCGTAAAGAGCTTCGTCGTCAAGCGTCGAAAGACTGCGCGGCAAATCAATGGAAATGACGATGCGATCGGCTTCGACGTGTTTCGACAGGACGATGCGATCGTTGACCCCCGCAGAGACGGCGACAACCCCCAGCAAACGCCACACGATCCGTTCGACGTCCCCCTCTGCAACCGGGACGGTCACCATCGGATCGGCAAGATCGGCGTGAAGGGTGGCTCCACGTGCAGATACGATCGGCATGACTTGTTCGACGACCGAGGACAGCAGCGGACCGATGGCGGTCTGCCCGTCGGAAAGCCTCCGCGTGCCCAGCCGGAGGCGGATCAGGCGGTCAACCTCCTCCAGCCCCGCTAGCAGCGCTGCGGTTTCGCCCGCGATGTTCGCCGCCAGCGCGCGGTACTGGTGCGGGACGGGGCCGAAAAGCTGTTGCTGGATAATTTCGGAAAAGCCCTGCAGCGCGTTGATAGGCGTCCGCAATTCATGCAGCGCCTGCCGGACGAGATCGCCTCGTTGGTCGGTGCGTTTGCCAATCTGCCGGGTGAGCCGGGCATGATGGCCCAAAAACCTGCCCACCGGATCGAAGTTAGGCGCAGCGTCCAGACGCCATTCGCCGGTGATGATGGGTGACGCGGCTATCGTAACCTTGCCCCCGCGCACGGATTGCTGCCGTCGCAATGCGGTCGCCGTTGCTTCGTCAAGACGTGCGGTGGCATCGGCATTGGCGGACAGGATGAGGCCGCAGAGCATGGGGCCAAGCTGGCTGGTCGAGCCGATCCTGCCTTCGGGCGAAATGAGACAGTCCACTTCGCTTGCGGCGGCGATGGGGAGAGGTGCAGGTTCGGGCTGTGCCGCTTCGGCATCGGCCGACTGGCGCGGTGCGCCGCCAGTCACCGCACGCGTCGCATCTTCCCGCCTTTGGAGGCGGAACCGTTCGATCCGCGCGACTATTTCCGCTACGTCGGATGCACGATTGCGAACGGCGCCTTCGCCCGCCAATGGCGCTGGCGTGCGTTCGGGAATGGCGATGCTTGGCGTTAGCTCGTCGACAGGCGATCCGCGCCTGACGGTATGTTCGAGCAAAAGTTCGGGCAAGTCTTCCGATCTGCGGGCGCGCCCTGCCATGCGGGCGCTGCGAATCCGTCCCTGCTGTTCTTCGTCGAGCACGCCGATCAGGACCGTCCAGCCCTCTTCGTCGAGTTCGGCGGAATCGATCGCCGCGTTGGCCACTTCAGCCTCGCCTTCGCACAATTGAGCAACCAGCGGCGGCGACCGCAATCGCAGGGCGGGGTCGGATATGATCGCTGCACGTTCGCGCGCTGGGATACGCCGGGCAAGGGAGGCCAACCGGAGAAAAGCCGCGGCGACGAGCGATCCATCGGCGGCGGCCTTGCCGCTTCCCAACAGGTCGACGAGTTGACGATACTGTGCACGCGCTGCATCGTCGCTGTCGGCAGCGACGTCGAGCACGGTGCGCAAGCGATCGTCCAGTGTCATTTCTTCCCCTGTATGAGGCAGAGACCGGCTTCGAAAATCTCGACCGATCCATGATTCCGCCCCAGTCATCGAGGTAAACGTCAGGTTAAGACGGGGGAAGGGGGCCGATCGCTGCGTTGCAAAGTGGCACAGTCAATAATCTCGCACGATAATTGCTTACGCCACAGCCAATAGTATTCGGAACTTGCGCGCCCGTGGGGAATTGTTGCACAAGCCGGAGGGCACCGCATGAATGATGAAACGACGGGTTTTCGATGACGAATTTTGACGAGATCGATCAGCGCCTCTTGGCCGAGCTGCAAGCTGAAGGGCGCATCACGAATGTCGAATTGGCCAGCCGTGTCGGTCTTACCGCTCCGCCGTGCCTGCGGCGGGTCCGCTCGCTAGAAGAAAGCGGCGCAATTCGCGGATATCATGCAGAGCTCGATCCTGCGGCGCTTGGCTTCACGATAACCGTCTATGCGATGGTCAGCCTAAAAAGCCAGGCAGAGGACGCCTTGCGCGCGTTCGAGGACCATGTCGCCACGTTGCCTGCGGTTCGCGAGTGCCACATGCTTAATGGCGAAATCGACTTCGTCCTGAAAATCGTCAGCAAGGACCTGCAAAGCTTTCAGGAATTCCTGACCAGCCATCTGACGCCCGCGCCCAATGTGGCGAGCGTAAAGACATCCCTCGTCATTCGAACGTCGAAGAACGAGCCAGGCGTCCCGCTGGAGCTTTGAGTCGGGCGAAGTTTGCCCAGTTAAGCGCCAAGCCGAGCTTGCCTCGGCCTGCGCTCAGATTTCGCGCTCGGCCAGCCATTCCTCCAGCCACTTGATGGTATAGTCGCCGTTGATGAAATCGTCTTGCCGGATCAGTTCCTGATGCAACGGGATCGACGTCTGTACGCCCCCGACGACCATTTCTTCCAAAGCACGTTTCAGCCGCATGATGCAGCCTTCGCGTGTGCGGCCATAAACGATCAGCTTGGCGATCATTGAATCGTAATAAGGCGGGATGCGGTATCCAGCGTAAAGGCCCGAATCGACACGCACGTGCATGCCGCCTGCCGCGTGATAGCTGGTTACCAATCCGGGCGAGGGGGTGAAGTTGAACGGATGTTCCGCATTGATGCGGCATTCGATCGCATGGCCGGCGAAATGCAAATCGTCCTGCGTCACCGAAAGCGGCTTGCCGTCGGCGATGCGAATCTGTTCGCGGACTAGGTCGACGCCGGTGATCGCTTCGGTCACGGGATGCTCGACCTGAAGCCGGGTGTTCATCTCGATGAAGTAGAATTCGCCGTTTTCCCAAAGGAATTCGATCGTGCCCGCACCGCGATAGCCCATGTCGGCCATCGCCTTGGCACAGGTTTCGCCCATCCGTTTGCGGTCTTCGGCGCTGATGACCGGCGACGGCGCTTCTTCGAGCACTTTCTGATGACGCCGTTGTAGCGAGCAGTCTCGTTCGCCGAGATGGATGGCCGTGCCTTCGCCGTCGCCGAACACCTGGAATTCGATGTGGCGCGGATTGCCGAGATACTTTTCGATATAGACGGTGGCGTCGCCAAATGCGGACTTCGCTTCGTTACCCGCCTGCTTCATCAGGGTTTCGAGCTGATCTTCGGCTTCGCAGACCTTCATCCCGCGACCGCCGCCGCCTGACGCTGCCTTGATGATGACGGGATAGCCGATTTCGGCCGCGATTTGCCGGGCTTCGTCAAAATCCGAAACCGCGCCGTCCGATCCCGGAACCAGCGGCAGGCCCAATGCCCCTGCCGTCTGCTTGGCCGCGACCTTGTCGCCCATCGTTCTGATGTGTTCCGGCTTGGGGCCGATCCATTTTAGCCCGTGCGCTTCGACGATCTCGGCGAACTTGGCGTTTTCAGACAGGAAGCCATAGCCGGGATGGATTGCGTCGGCATTGGTGATTTCGGCCGCCGAAATAATCGCCGCCATGTTGAGATAGCTGTCCGCAGCCGCAGGCGGCCCGATGCAAACGGCCTGATCGGCAAGACGAACGTGCATCGCGTCGGAATCGGCGGTTGAATGTACCGCGACCGTTTCGATGCCCATTTCATGCGCGGCGCGATGCACGCGCAGCGCGATTTCGCCGCGATTGGCGATCAGAATGCGCGAAATCGTCATGACAGGGCTCCGCTCAGTCGATGACGACGAGCGGCTGGTCGAATTCCACCGGTTCGGCATTGCCGACGAGGATCTTCGACACGGTGCCGGCGCGGGTGGCGGGAATGGCGTTCATGACCTTCATCGCCTCGACGATGAGCAAGGTGTCCCCGGCCTTTACCGCCTGACCCACTTCGACGAAATTGGCCGCGCCCGGTTCCGCCGAAAGATATGCGGTGCCGACCATCGGCGACTTTACCGCGTTCGCCAATGCCGTTTTGCCGGCATCGACGCCAACTGCACCAATGGCTGGGGCAGGATCTGCTGCCGGAGCCGGCGCAGCGACGGCGGCGACGGTTGCCGCGGCCGCCGTGACGGCGCGCGACACCCTGATCTTGCGATCGCCGTCCTCGACCTCGATTTCGGTCAGGCCGGTTTCGGCCAGCATTTCGGCCAGTTCGCGCACAAGTGCGCTGTCAACGTTCATACCGGCCGCGGGACGGCTGGTGGGGGTCTTGGCTTCGCCCATCAATTCCTCTTTCGGAGGTTGTCTGTTGGCGTAGCGCGCTACGCCGAGACAGCACGGAGGGCAAGGGGCGAGACCATTCTTCCCCCACGGGCTAGCGGTCGATCCCCCGCGACTTGCCCCACTGGCGCGCCACCGTATAACCAAGATAGCCGGTACCGAAGAGCGCGTAGAGCGGTTCCGGCAAACCATTGAGATAGCGGGTCATCCCATCCGCGATAGCCAGCGAGGCTGGTGGATCGAAAGCGGCTACCAGCCCCATCGGAATCGCGAAAAGAATGATGACATACATGACGTAAAGAAATCCCGGACGGGCACGGCTGGTCCACGGATCGGCGGAGTTCGCCTCGGCGACGATGGCTGAAAGGCGCGCTTCGACAAGCTGCATCTCTTGCGTGCCTTCGAGTTTCAGCAGTTCGAGCTTGGCTTTTTCGCGCGCATCGCGATCGGGGATGACGCGGTCGATGATGCGGGAAATCGGAACGATGAGCGAATCGAGCAAGGGCATGCGGCTCTCCATTGGGCAGGGGCCTTGCATCGAGCAGTCGGACGCTATTGTAGGAAAATAAAATATTGGCTTGGCCGGTGTCGCGATGCCAGATTAGCCAAAGCCAGCCGGAGTTATTGCGTGAGCGTCACCATCGAAGCCACGTCGGGCGAACAGATCGTCCCGCTCATCGAGGATCTTGCTCGCCTGCGCATCGCCGTCTTTGCCGAGTGGCCTTACCTTTATGACGGCGATCCGGCGTACGAAGCTGCATACTTGCGCGAATTTGCCGCCGCGCCCGATGCCATCATGGTGACCGCGCGCGATGGTGAGCGAATCGTGGGTGCGGCAACCGCATCGCCGATGTCGGCGCAAAAATCCGAGTTGCGCGCGCCGTTCGAATCGTGCGGCTTCGACACGGCGAAGCTGTTCTATTTCGGCGAGAGCGTCCTGCTGCCCGAATATAGAGGGCAAGGCATCGGCAATGCGTTTTTCGATTACCGCGAAGAACAGGCGGTGCGGTGCGGCGCGAGCCATACCTGTTTCGCAGCAGTGATTAGGCCGCCGGATCACGTCGACAGGCCGGACGATTATCGCCCATTGGATGCATTCTGGCGAAAGCGTGGGTACTTGCCGATTTCAGGCCTTGTCACCCACCTCAGCTGGAAGGACCACGGGGACGATGGCGAAACCCAAAAGCCGATGCAATATTGGTCGCGACGGTTCTGACGCGCGGAAATCCGAGATTGTGGTGAAGTTCACTAACAAGAATCATAAAATTGGGTCTATTCGCCATGGCATAGCCAATTTGAGGTGAAAATCTTTTTACCGAACTTGCTAGAGTGTCACGCGAAGATTCCGGCGCCCTCATGCATCGGAACAGGGGCGACGGAATGCACAGATATCAGACGGGGTTCGGCAACCATTTCCAAAGCGAAGCGGTAGAAGGCGCTCTGCCTGTTGGCCGCAACAGCCCGCAACGACCCGCTTTCGGCCTTTATGCCGAGCAGTTTTCGATCAGCGCGTTTACGATGCCGCGCGCGGAAAACATGCGCAGTTGGCTTTATCGCATGCGGCCGACGACATCGCACCGGGCGTTCGAATTGTTCACCGCTCTCTCCCGCTTTGAAAGCGCGCCGATCACGCACGAGCCGGTGACCCCGAACCGCCTGCGCTGGAACCCGCTTGCCGTGCCGGAAGAGCCGACCGATTTCGTCGATGGCATGGTCACCTTTGGCGGCAACGGCGATGTCGGCACGGGGGCGGGGATCGCGATACACCTTTACGCGGCGAACACGTCGATGGATCGCCGCGTTTTTCAGTCGAGTGACGGCGAACTGCTGATCGTGCCGCAGGAAGGCACGCTGCACCTGGATACCGAGATGGGGCGTATGGAGGTTCCGCCCGGATACATCGCGCTCATCCCGCGTGGCATGCGCTTTGCCGTAAGGATCGGCGGTCCGGCGCGCGGCTATGTCTGCGAAAATTACGGCACGCCTTTTCGGCTTCCCGACCTCGGCCCGATCGGTGCCAATGGGCTGGCCAATCCGCGCGATTTCGAAGCGCCGGTGGCATGGTTCGAGGATGTGGACGAGCCTTACGAATGGGTGCAGAAATTCCAGGGGCGTTTGTGGTCCACCACGTTGGATCACTCTCCCTTCGACGTCGTGGCCTGGCACGGCAACGTCGCGCCTTGCCGTTATGACCTTGCGCGGTTCAACACCATTGGATCGATAAGCTTTGACCATCCCGATCCATCCATTTTTACGGTGCTGACATCGCCAAGCGAAATTCCCGGGACCGCGAATTGCGATTTCGTGATCTTCCCGCCGCGCTGGATGGTGGCCGAGGATACATTCCGCCCCCCGTGGTTTCATCGCAATGTGATGAGCGAATTCATGGGGCTGGTGCATGGCGAATACGATGCCAAGGCCAAGCAGGAAGGCGGCGGGTTCGTTCCCGGCGGCGCGAGCCTGCACAACCAGATGAACGGCCACGGACCCGACGCCGAAACGACGCGTCGCGCAATGGAGGCCGATCTTGCGCCGATGAAGATCACCGACACGCTTGCCTTCATGTTCGAGAGCCGCTGGGTCATTCGGCCCACGTCCTTTGCCATGACCACGGCTGCGCGGCAGGACGACTATGACGATTGCTGGTCCGGGTTTCCCAAGGCCCGGTTGCCCGAATGACAGGATTGAACAGGACCGAAATGCTGAACCAGACCCACGATCCCGACGCCAAGAGCTGGGTGAACGACGCCAACGATCACGCCGAATTCCCGGTGCAGAACCTGCCTTTGGGCATTTTCGCGCCATCGGGCAGCGAGGATCGGCGAGGCGGCGTCGCCATCGGCGATCGGGTGCTGTGCCTTCGCGGCGCGGCGGCGTTTCTGCATGGCGCGGCGGCGGACGCGGCCCGGCTGGCCGACGCGGCATCGCTCAACGCCCTGTTCGCTGACGGCAACGCGGCGGCAGATGCGCTGCGGCAGGGTCTGTTCGCGTTGCTGACCGACGAAAAACGCGCGTCAGACGCGGAAAAAGTGCTGTTCGATGCGACCGAATGCGACCTTTCGGTCCCCTTCGTCGTGGGTGACTACACCGATTTCTATACCGGCATCGAACACGCAAAGAATGTCGGCGCGCTGTTTCGGCCCGACAATCCGCTTTTGCCCAATTACAAGTATGTGCCCATCGGTTACCACGGCCGCGCGTCGTCGATCCGTGCCAGCGGGGCTGAGGTGATCCGGCCGACCGGCCAGACCCGTTCGTCAGAGGGTAGCCCACCGCATTTCAAGCCGAGCGAGCGGCTGGATTACGAGATGGAGATGGCGATCTGGACCAGCGGGGCGAACCAGCTGGGCCGGCCGATCCCGATCGGCGAGGCGACCGGTCATATCGCCGGCCTCTCTATCCTGAACGATTGGTCCGCGCGCGATTTGCAGGCATGGGAATATCAGCCGCTCGGTCCTTTTCTGGCCAAGAATTTCCTGTCCACCGTATCGCCATGGCTGGTGACGAGCGCCGCACTCGACCCGTTCCGCACAGCGCAACCGGTGCGACCCGAAGGCGATCCCAAGCCGCTCGACTACCTTTGGGACGATGCCGATCAGCAGCACGGCGCGTACAGCGTTTCGATGGAAGTGCTGCTTCAGACCGCGAAGATGCGCGACAAAGGCATGGCACCCCACCGGCTCAGCAAAGGGCCGATGACCGCGATGTACTGGACCGCGGCGCAGCTGATCGCGCACCATACGGTCAACGGTTGCAACCTGCGTCCGGGCGATCTGTTGGGTACAGGCACCTTGTCCGGGCCGGACGCATCGAGCTTCGGGTCGCTGCTCGAACTGTCGAATGGGGGCAAGAGCCCGCTCACCCTGCCATCGGGCGAGACCCGCACGTTCCTTGAAGACGGCGACGAAATCGTCATGCGCGCCCATGCCGAAGCGCCTGGCGCGCGCACGATCGGGTTTGGCGAATGCCGGGGACGGATCGCCAGTCGATGACGCTGACGCTCCATGGATATTGGCGGTCTGGCACCAGCTATCGCACCCGCATCGCGCTGAACCTGAAAGGGCTGGATTACGGGCAGGTCACGCACGATTTGCGCAAAGGCGATCAGAAGGACCCGGCCTATACCGCGCTGCAGCCGCAGGGACTGGTCCCGGCGCTGGAAGTGCGCGAGGGTTTCGTCCTTCCGCAAAGCGTGGCGATCCTCGAATGGTTGGAGGAAACTTATCCCGATCCGGCGCTGCTGCCGAAGGATGTCGACGAACGGGCGCTCGTTCGGGCGATGTGCGCGGTCATCGGGAGCGACGTGCATCCGCTGAACAACCTTCGCGTGGTGAAGCGTCTTAAGAGTATGGGTCACGGTCAGGAAGCGATCGACGATTGGGCGCGGCACTGGATCGCCGAAGGGTTCGGCGCGCTGAACCGGATGATCGGCGATCACGGATTGACTTACGCCTTTGGCACCACGCCGACGCTGGTTGATTGTTACCTCGTGCCTCAAGTCTATTCGGCGGAGCGGTTCGGCGCTGACCTGTCGGCTTATGACAAACTAATGAAAGCCTACACCGCCGCGATCCGTCACCCCGCCGTGGCCGCCGCGCACCCCGACAGGCAGCCTGACGCGGATTGAGTGGTAATAACCCTACGCGTATTGCCCCTTCGCCGCATCGAACCGCGCCTGCAATTTTGCGCGCAACAGCGCCACCAGTCCGCTGACCTTGGGCGACAGGTGGCGCCGCGTGGGATAGACCGCCCAGATCGGCTCGTCCTCCGGTCGCACATGCTCCAGCACTTGTTGCAACCGTCCCGCGGCGATGTGTTCGCGCACGTAGAATGCGGGCAACTGGCACACGCCCATCCCGGCAAGGCACGCCTCGACGACGGTTGTCCCGCTGTTGCATTGCCAGCGACCGCGCGGGCGGAACGAGTGTCCCCGTCGGAAATGCCATTGCTGCGCCGATCCGACAAGGCAGGAGTGTGAAGCCAGATCCGCTATTTCCCGCGGCTCGCCATGGGACGACAGATAATGGCGCGACGCAACCGTAACCATTTCGCGCTGCGCCACGCGGGTCGCGATGAGGCGCGAATCTTCAAGATGCCCGGTCCTGACGGCAAGGTCGTATCCCCGGCCCACGATGTCGACGACATCGTTGTCGAGGTCGATCGTGACCGAAATCGCGGGATGGTCCTGCGCGAATTCCCGCACCAGCGGCGCGACGAACCGTTCGCCCAGCGCATAGGAACAGGTGAGCCGCAAGGCGCCGCGCGGTTGCCCTTGCGCTGCGATCCCCGCAAACGCGTCTTCCCGTTCGTCGACAAGGCGCTGGCACTGTTCGAGGAATATCCGCCCCGTGTCGGTCAAGTGGAGCGAACGAGTCGTGCGGTTGAACAATTGGGTTTCGAGCCGCGCTTCAAGTCGGGCAACCGCTCGGCTCATGTGCGTGACCGACGCGCCGAACGCGCTGGCCCCGGCGGTAAAGCTGCCTGCGCGGGCCACGGCGACGAACTCCTCGATCCCGTCCCATCCGCCGATCATTCCGAACTGTCCATCGATTATAACCCTATGGTGATAATGCTTTGCTCAAATCGCTCTTTATCACCGGATGGTGCGATGGCTAGGATGCGCGGGATAAAACCTTCCTCAATGGAGCCGATCCCATGAAAACCCGCGCTGCCGTCGCCTTCGAAGCGAAAAAGCCCCTCGAAATCATCGAAGTCGACCTGGACGGGCCGAAAGAAGGCGAAGTGCTCGTCGAAATCATGGCGACCGGCATCTGCCATACCGACGCCTATACCCTCGACGGTTTCGATTCAGAGGGCATCTTCCCCTCGATCCTCGGCCACGAAGGCGCAGGGATCGTGCGCGAAGTCGGCCCCGGCGTCACCAGCGTGAAGCCCGACGATCATGTCATCCCGCTCTACACCCCCGAATGCCGCCAGTGTAAATCGTGCCTGTCGGGCAAGACCAACCTGTGCACGGCGATCCGCGCGACGCAGGGGCAGGGCCTGATGCCCGACGGCACCAGCCGCTTCAGCTACAAGGGCGAGACGATCTTTCATTATATGGGCTGTTCGACGTTCTCGAACTTCACCGTCCTGCCCGAAATCGCCGTCGCCAAAATCCGCACCGACGCACCGTTCAAGACCAGCTGCTATATCGGCTGTGGCGTGACCACCGGCGTGGGCGCGGTCACAAATACGGCCAAGGTGCAGGTCGGCGAAAACGTCGTGGTATTCGGCCTTGGCGGCATCGGCCTCAACGTGATCCAGGGCGCGCGGCTAGCTGGCGCTGGCAAGATCATCGGCGTCGACATCAACCCCGATCGTGAAGAATGGGGGCGCAGGTTCGGCATGACCGAATTCCTCAATTCAAAGGGCATGAGCAGGGACGAAGTCGTCCAGAAGGTCGTCGCAATGACCGACGGCGGGGCGGACTATACGTTTGATGCGACCGGCAACACCGAAGTCATGCGCACCGCGCTGGAGGCGTGCCATCGCGGTTGGGGCACGAGCATCATCATCGGCGTGGCAGAAGCGGGCAAGGAAATCAGCACGCGTCCGTTCCAGCTCGTTACGGGCCGTAATTGGCGCGGCACTGCATTCGGCGGGGCCAAGGGGCGGACCGACGTGCCTAAGATCGTCGACTGGTACATGAACGGCAAGATCGAGATCGATCCGATGATAACCCACGTGCTTTCGCTTGACGAAATCAACAAGGGCTTCGACCTCATGCATTCGGGCGAGAGCATTCGTTCGGTCGTCGTATTCTGACGACAATCGGGAGAGATATTGATGTTCAGCCATATGACTGTCGGGGCCAACGACATCGACGCGTCGAAGAAGTTCTATGACGCCACGTTCAAGGCGATCGGGGGCGAGGAAGGCTTTATCGATCCCAAGGGGCGGGTCATCTATCAGCATGATGGCTCCGTGTTCGTGGTCACCAAGCCGATCGACGGCGAACCGGCCACGGTCGGTAACGGCTGCACGATCGGTATCGCTATGAGCAATCCGGAACAGGCCAATGCATGGCACGATGCCGGTGTCGCTGCAGGGGGCACCAGCATCGAGGATGCACCGGGCGAACGCGCCGGATCGGGAATGTATCTCGCCTACCTGCGTGATCCTTCGGGCAACAAGCTTTGCGCACTGCATCGACTGGGCTGATGAAATTGCAAACGCTGTCGACGAACAAGTCCCACGGCGGGGTGCAGGGGGTCTATTCCCATGCCTCCGCCGAAACGGGGACAGAAATGGCGTTTTCGGTCTTCGTCCCCGATCACGCGCCGGGCGCGAAGCTGCCGGTGCTGTGGTATCTTTCGGGGCTGACCTGCACCCATGCGAATGTCACTGAAAAGGGCGAATATCGCGCCGCCTGCGCCGAACATGGCATAATCTTCGTCGCGCCGGACACCAGCCCGCGCGGTGACGATGTACCCGATGACGATGGCTATGATTTTGGCAAGGGCGCAGGCTTTTACGTCGATGCGACGAAGGAGCCGTGGGCGAAAAACTTTCGGATGCGGTCTTATCTGGAAAGCGAACTGCCCGAATTGGTTGCGGCTAGCTTTCCTGTCGACATGGCACGGCAGGGCATCACCGGCCATTCCATGGGCGGCCACGGCGCACTGACGATTTCACTGCGCAATCCGGGCCGGTTCCGTTCGACCAGCGCGTTTTCGCCTATCGTCAGCCCGCTGAACTGCTCCTGGGGTGAAAAGGCACTTGGCGGTTACATCGGGACGGACCGGGACGATTGGCGCCAATACGATGCCTGCGCCCTGATCGCGGATGGTGCACGCTTGCCCGATTTGTTGGTCGATCAAGGGACGGCGGACAATTTCCTTGGCGAACAGTTGAAAACGCATCTTCTGGAACAGGCGGTCGCCGATGCCGGGATATCCGCAACCATCCGGATGCAGGACGGGTACGACCACTCGTACTACTTCATCTCGACCTTTCTGGTAGAGCATGTCGGCTGGCACGCACAACGGCTGAAGGCTTAGACCGGGCGGAATGGGCCAAAGCGGTGTAGCGTGAGGGCGGGAGAGAGCGCAGCATGAAAACCATCGACGACATCGTTGCACGCCATGCCGGACGCGAAGGGCCGCTGCTGCCGATCCTGCACGACGTGCAAGCGGAACTGGGCGCGGTCGACACGGCTGCAGAGACGCGCATCGCGCACCTGCTGAACCTCACCCGGGCCGAAGTCCACGGTGTCGTCAGCTTCTACCACGATTTCCGGCCCGAACGCGATCCGCGCCCCGTGGTGCAGGTCTGCCGGGCAGAGGCATGCCAGGCGCGAGGGGTCGAAGCACTGATTCCCGCGGCGGAGGCGGCGGCTGGCGGCCGCGTGCGGATCGATACCGTCTATTGCCTTGGCCTGTGTAGCGTCGGGCCCAATGCGCGGATTGGCGACGACCTCCACGCGCGGCTGGACGAAGCGGCGCTGACCGCATTGGTGGAGCGAGCATGACCCAAACCGTTCGCATTTCCGACGATGCCGTCGCCCGCGCCTGCGGGGCGGACGCGGTGGCCAACGCCTTTGCGCTTGCGGGCTGGACGGTGGAGCGCGTGTCGAGTTGGGGCATGCACTGGCTCGAACCGCTGGTTGAGGTAAACGGCGTCGGATGGGGACCGGTCACGACGGATCGCGTCGCTGAAATCGTTGATGGCGGGGCGGACGATCTGTGTATCGGGCCCATCGCGGCGCATCCCTTCATCGCCGGTCAGCAAAGGATGACTTTCGCGCGGGCCGGGCGCACGCGGCCGCTCAGCCTCGATGATTATGCCGAGACCGGCGGCTGGCAGGGGCTGAACCGCGCACGAGAGATCGGCGCGGAACAGGTCCTGGCCGAAGTCGTTCAATCGGGCCTTCGCGGGCGCGGCGGCGCGGGATTTCCGGCAGGGATCAAGTGGCAGACCGTCGCCAAGGCGGAAGAGCCGCGTAAATATATCGTTTGCAATGCGGACGAAGGCGACAGCGGCACGTTTGCCGACCGCATGGTTATGGAAGGCGATCCCTTCGCGTTGATCGAAGGTATGGCGATTGCCGGACATGCGGTTGGTGCAGGACAGGGCTATGTCTATCTGCGCAGCGAATATCCCGACGCCATCGCCAAGATCAACGCTGCCATTGCGCTTGCCGCGGACCGTATCGCACCGTTCCGCATCGAAGTGCGCGTCGGCGCCGGGGCCTATGTCTGTGGCGAGGAAACCTCGCTGCTCAACAGCCTTGAAGGCAAGCGGGGCGAAGTGCGCGCGAAACCGCCGCTGCCCGCGTTGTCCGGCCTGTTCGGATGCCCGACGGTGGTCAACAATGTCCTGACGCTGGCCGCCGTGCCGCATATTATGACCGAAGGCGGTGCCGTCGCCTACGAAACCTTGGGCATGGGACGGTCGAAGGGTACGATGCCGATCCAGATCGCGGGCAACGTCAAGCATGGCGGGCTTTACGAAACGGCGTTCGGCGTCACCTTGCGTGAACTGGTTTACGACATCGGCGGCGGCACTGCATCGGGCCGACCGGTCAAGGCGGTGCAGGTGGGCGGTCCGCTGGGCGCCTATATCCATCCGGATCAGTTCGACATCGCCTTCGATTACGAGACATATGCCGCCGCCGATGCGCTGATCGGGCATGGTGGCATCGTGGTGTTCGACGACAGCGCCGACATGGCCGCGCTTGCCCGGTTCGCGATGAAGTTCTGCGCGGCGGAAAGCTGCGGTAAATGCACGCCGTGCCGGATCGGATCGGTTCGCGGGATGGAAATCATCGAGCGGATTCTTGCGGGCGGGCGCAAGGCCGACGCAGTTGAGGTCCTGCCCCAGATGCACAATGTCCGCGCGCCCGATCGCAGCCTTTCCGAACAGGTCGCGCTGCTGGAGGATCTGTGCGAGACCATGAAGTTCGGATCGCTTTGCGCGCTGGGCGGGTTCACGCCATATCCAGTCCTGTCCGCGTTGCGCCACTGGCCCGAGGATTTTGGGCTTCCCGCAAAGATGCCGGTGCCGGCATGACCGGCACGATCGTTGCCCGCGCCCGCCGCCTTGGCCTTTCGGTGGCGGGGGACGATGCGATCGACCGCTGCGTTCCGGTGGAGGCTCCTGTCGCCATCGAATACAACGGGCTGGGCTACGCCGTGATGATGGCGACGCCCGAACATCTCGAAGATTTCGCGCGCGGCTTCACCCTCTCCGAAGGGCTGGTCGCGGGCGCCGATATTATCGAGGGGATCGACGTCCACGAAGCGGGCGACGATGCTTCTGGCGGGTGGATCGTGCGCATCGCGCTGCCGCCCGAGGCGATGGAGCGGGTGATCGCCCGCGCGCGAACCCGCGTTTCGGAATCGAGCTGCGGCCTGTGCGGCATGGACAACATCGCCGAAGTGCTGCGTCCGATGCCGCCGGTCAATGCCCGGATCGCCGTGACGCGCGATGGCATCGCCCGCGCACTGGCCAGCCTTTCCGCGCATCAACCGCTGGGCCGCGAAACCGGCGCGATGCATGCCGCCGCGTTTTGCGCCCCCGACGGCGCGATCCTTTGCGCGGCAGAGGATGTCGGGCGGCACAACGCACTCGACAAGCTGATCGGCGCGATGGCGCGCGCGGGGCTGGACGCGGGCACCGGCTTCATCCTCCTTTCAGCGCGATGCAGTTTTGAACTGGTCGAAAAGACCGTGCGCGCCGGGTGCCCGCTGCTCGTCACCATTTCCGCGCCGACCAGCCTTGCCGTCGAACGCGCGCAGGCGGCCGGGCTTGCGCTGGTGGCGCTGGCCCGTGACGATTGCGCGCTGATCTTTGGCGATCCGCATGGTATCCTGCAAATCGAGGAAGAAGCTTGATGGGCTATGAAAAGCAGCCTGATTTCGGCACGCCCGCCAGCGGCGCGACCGTCAGTGTCACGCTGACCATTGACGGGCGCGAGCTTTCCGTCCCCGAAGGCACGAGCGTCATGCGCGCGGCAGCCACGATCGGTGGCGATATCCCGAAATTGTGCGCGACCGACATGATCAAAAGCTTCGGTTCATGCCGCCTTTGCCTTGTCGAAGTGGACGGAATGCGCGGCACGCCCGCATCGTGCACGACCCCGGTGACCGACGGCATGGTGGTGCGGACCCAGACGCCCCGGCTGGAAAAGCTGCGGCGCGGGGTGATGGAGCTCTACATCTCCCACCACCCGCTCGACTGCCTGACCTGCAGCGCGAACAACGATTGCGAATTGCAGGACGCAGCGGCCGACGTGGGTCTGCGCGACGTTCGCTACGGTTACGACGGGGCCCACCATCTGGGCCAGAAGCCGGACCTGTCGAACCCCTATTTCGCGTTCGAGCCGGACAAGTGCATCGTCTGTTCGCGCTGCGTTCGCGCCTGCGACGAAGTGCAGGGCACGCTGGCGCTGACGGTCGACGGGCGCGGTTTCTCCAGCAAGATCAGCGCGGGCACGACGGCCGACGATTTCCTGTCGAGCGAATGCGTGTCGTGCGGCGCCTGCGTGCAGGCATGCCCGACATCGGCGCTGATGGAAAAAAGCGTGAAGGAGCACGGCAAGCCCGAACGTTCGGTCGTCACCACCTGCGCCTATTGCGGCGTCGGCTGCACGTTCCGCGCCGAAATGCGGGGCGAACAGCTGGTCCGCATGGTGCCGTGGAAGGATGGCAAGGCGAACCGGGGACATAGCTGCGTCAAGGGCCGGTTTGCGTGGGGCTATGCCAATCACAAGGACCGGATCACGTCGCCGATGATCCGCAATTCGATCGACCAGCCTTGGCGCGAAGTCGGCTGGGCCGAAGCTATCGCCCATGCCGCAGACCGGCTGAAGAATATCCGCGACCAGTATGGCTCGCGCGCGCTGGGCGGTATCACGTCGAGCCGCTGCACCAATGAGGAAACGTTCCTCGTCCAGAAACTGGTGCGTGGCGGGTTCGGGTCGAACAACGTCGATACCTGCGCCCGAGTCTGCCATTCGCCGACCGGTTACGGGCTGAAAACGACATTCGGCACAAGCGCGGGGACGCAGGATTTCGACAGCGTCGAACATAGCGACGTCATCCTCGTCATCGGGGCGAACCCGACGGACGCGCACCCCGTCTTTGCCAGCCGGATGAAACGCCGCCTACGTGGACAGGACGGTCGACCGGGCGCAAAGCTCATCGTAATTGACCCGCGCCGCATCGATCTCGTCCGCTCGCCCCATATCGAGGCGGCACACCACCTGCCGCTGCAACCCGGCACCAACGTCGCGGTGCTGACCGCGATGGCGCATGTCATCGTGACGGAAGGGCTGACCGACGAAGCCTTCATCCACGAACGCTGCGAAATCGACGCGTACGAGGATTGGGCTCGCTTCGTTTCGGACGAGAAACATTCGCCCGAAGTGCTGGAGGCCGTCACCCGCGTGCCCGCAACCGAACTGCGCGCTGCGGCCCGCCTGTTCGCCACCGGCGGTAACGGCGCAATCTATTACGGCCTTGGCGTTACCGAACACAGCCAAGGTTCCAGTACTGTCATGGCCATTGCCAATCTCGCCATGGCAACCGGCAACATCGGTCGCCCCGGCGTCGGCGTGAACCCACTGCGCGGCCAGAACAACGTGCAGGGTGCCTGCGACATGGGCAGTTTCCCGCACGAATTTTCCGGCTATCGCCATGTCTCGGACACCGAAACGCGCAACCTGTTCGAGACGGACTGGGGCGTGACGCTGGATGCCGAACCGGGCCTGCGCATCAACAACATGCTCGACGCTGCGGTCGACGGGACATTCCGCGCCATATACATTCAGGGGGAGGATATCCTGCAATCCGACCCCGATACGAAACACGTCGCCGAAGGGTTGGCGGCGATGGACTGCGTCATAGTCCACGACCTGTTCCTCAACGAAACCGCGAACTATGCGCACGTCTTCCTGCCGGGCAGCACTTTTCTGGAAAAGGACGGCACTTTTACGAATGCCGAACGTCGCATCCAACCCGTTCGCCGCGTGATGGACCCGGCCAACGGGTATGAGGACTGGGAAGTGACCCAGCTTCTGGCCAATGCGATGGGACTAGACTGGAACTATGGCCATGCCAGCGAAATCCTGGCCGAAATCGCGCGCCTTACGCCGACGTTTGCGGGCGTTACTTGGCAGCGCTTGTGCGACGCAGGGTCATTGCAATGGCCGGTCAACGATCAGTTTCCGGATGGCGCCCCGGTCATGCATGTTGACGGATTCGTCAGAGGGAAGGGGCACTTCGTCGTCACCGAATATGTGCCAACCGATGAAAAGACCGGCCCCCGGTTTCCGCTGCTGCTCACCACCGGGCGCATTCTTACGCATTACAACGTCGGGGCGCAGACGAGGCGGACCGAAAACTCCACGTGGCATCCCGAAGATCTGCTGGAAATGCATCCGACCGATGCGGAAAACCGCGGACTTGCCGACGGTGGCTGGGCCAAGCTGTCGAGCCGCAAGGGCGAAACGACGCTGCGGGTGAAAGTCACCGACAGGGTCGCGCCGGGCGTTGTCTACACCACGTTCCACCACCCCGAAACGCAGGCGAACGTCGTCACCACCGACTATTCCGACTGGGCTACCAATTGCCCGGAATACAAGGTGACGGCGGTGCAGGTCATGCCATCCAACGGCCCGACCGACTGGCAGGAGGATTACGCAGACCTTACCGAGCGATCGCGCCGCATCAATCACGAGCCTGCGGAATGAGCGATACCCACTCCCGCCTGATCTACATGGCGAACCAGATCGCGCGGAATTTTTGCGCGCTCGACCATGATGCCGCCGCCGCCGCGACCGCCGATCACATCGTGCAGTTCTGGGATCCGCGGATGAAGGCGGCAGTCAGCGGCGACGAGGCGGAGCTTTCCCCGATTGCGGCCAAAGCGTTCGCAATCCTACGCCAACCGGGCGATCCCGCGCCGCAGACGCGTGCGACGGTGTTCAATGACGTAGATGAAGGTGGAGGTTCTGACGCGGGTTAGCGTCAGGGTCGCGGCAGCGATTCTAAAGGAAGAGCGCCGCGTACGTAAGCGTGCCTGAGATGATCGAGCAGGGCCGTGTCGAGCGGTCGGACAAAGGAAAGCCCGCAGAACGAACCGTACTGCCATTGCACCTGCGCCGAAACTGGGGCCAGGTTGCCGATCGCGATGGACAGACCCTCTCCCGGCTTCAGAAGATCGACGCCGCTGCGAAGCCGGCAGCCCCGTTCGGAAATGTCGATGACCGACGTTGCAATCTCGTCACCTTTGTCGGTGCGATAGCCTGCCGGAATCCTGACCCGGGAACGATGTTGGTATCTATGAGCCATCCACGCCAGATATCATGGCTGAAATTAATGATTTGTGCACGTGATGGCCTTGTGAAGACTAGATATTTTCAAATTCGTTGCGCAAATTCCTGCAAGACCTTCTCCCTTGCCGAATGCTGACTGCTGAGGCATCCTGCATTTCTTGCCGAAAAAGGCACATTGCCCGAGCGGCCATGATGGAAGGGGGTCTGTCATGCGAATTTTCAGATTACTGTCGTGTTCCGTGCTGCTGGCGGCTGGTGCCTGCTCGCCCGATAGCACGGACGAGCCGATGCTGACTGCGGAGGCTGCGGCGACCGCCGCCGAACCTGACCTCGCGGCGCCTGCTGCCGAGCCTGCCGAAGCGTACGTGCCGGCGGCGCAGGTCGACGACATTCCGATCGAACGGGTAGAATTTGCCGCTGGCGAAAATGCCATCACTATTGAGGATTCGATCACGGGATACGAGATGATCGATTACGTCGCCAAATTCGCGGCAGGCCAGCCGTTGAACGTTTCGATGGCCACGCAAAACACAGCGGCGTACTTCAACATTCTCGCGCCAGGGGAAGACGAAGTCGCCTTCCACGTCGGATCTGTTGCGGGCAACCAGTATAAAGGCCTAACTACGTCGGCGGGCGATTATCGCATTCGCGTCTACATGATGCGCAGCGCCGCGCGGCGCGGGGAGAAGGCGGATTACAAGCTTGAAATCATTGCCGGGTGATACCGTCACCGATGCGAAAGTAGTGCGCAGGCATCGCCTGTCCACACGCGCCTGGCATTGGCTCAATGTTGTTGCGGTTTTCACCCTGTTGATGAGCGGGCTGACCATCTTCAACGCGCATCCCAGGTTATATTGGGGGCAATACGGGGCCAACCCCGACGATCCGTGGCTGCGGATCGGTGCCACTCAGTCGGGCGACGGATATCTGCGCATCGGGACCATCAGGATCGACACGACCGGCGTTCTCGGTTCGTGGCAAAAGGATGGGCGGCAGGTCGTGCGCGCGTTTCCGCACTGGATGACTCTTCCGGCGCACTACAATCTTGCCGAAGGGCGCAAGTACCATTTTCTGGGAGCGTGGCTGCTGGCAATCTGCGGTGTGCTTTATCTGCTTTGGTCGCTGGTGAACCGTCACGTCGGACGCGATCTCCTGCCAGAGCGCGGGGAACTTGCGCCTCGGCATTTGTGGCAGGACGTAAAGAACCATGCCCGCCTGCGTTTCCCGCGCGGTGAGGCGGCTGTGCGCTACAATATATTGCAGAAGCTGGCTTATCTGGCCGTGCTGTTCGTTCTTCTGCCTGCAATGGTGCTGTCGGGACTGGGGATGAGCCCAACGATGAACGCCAGTTGGGGATGGATACTCGACCTCTTCGGCGGGCGGCAATCAGCGCGCTCCGTGCATTTCATCGCCGCGATGCTCATCGTGCTGTTCATCCTCGTCCATCTCGCGATGGTGGTACTGGCAGGACCGGTGAACGAGATACGGTCGATGATCACCGGGCGTTTCCGCATTCCGCCGGAGAAAGCGTCATGACGATTTCACGCCGCGGGTTGATCACCGGATTGGGTGCGGGCCTGACGCTGGGCGGCTGCCAAAAGATACTGGAAACGGGCCCGGCCGATCTGCTGGCGACCTCGCTCGACAGGTTCACGATGGGGGCACAGCGGTTGGTGACCCCGCGCACCGCACTGGCGCGGGAATATACCCGCGCCGAACGCAGCCCGGATTTTCGCGCCAACGGATCGCGCACGGCCGACACGGCGGAATATCGCCAGCACCTTGCCGAAGGGTTCGCCACCTGGCGGCTGACCGTGACGGGGCTGGTCCGGCAGGGGCAGAGCCTGCCGCTCGAAGCCCTGCGCCAGATGCCCGCGCACACGCAGATCACCCGCCACGATTGCGTCGAAGGGTGGAGCGCGATTGGCGAATGGACGGGTACGCCGCTAAAGCTGATTCTGGATCGGGCGGGTGTTCTGCCACAGGCGCGGTATGTCCTGTTCGAATGCGCCGACAACTTTGGCGAGACGCCCTATTACGAAAGCATCGACCTGATCGAGGCGTATCACCCGCAAACCATCATGGCGTGGCGGATGAACGGCGCGGCGCTGCCCGAACGGCACGGCGCGCCATTGCGGCTGAGGGTCGAGCGCCAGCTTGGCTACAAGCATGCGAAATACGTGAAGGGGATCGTCCTGACGGACGACCTGGCGCGGTTTGGCGGCGGGAAAGGCGGTTTCTGGGAAGATCGCGCCGGCTATCAGTGGTGGGCCGGAATCTAGACAACCGGCCGGCAACCCCTGGGGCTGCCCGCCGGTTGCATCGTTCGATCAATCCGAAGCGGCAGCCTGCATCTCGACCTGCATTTCAGCGGCCGATTTTTTCCTGACCAACGTGTCGATGTGGCTTGTCATCAAAGTCATGCCCGCGCCGGGGTCGGGACGCGCAATCTTCAGCTTTTCACGTGCAGCTTTGTAACGCGCACCTTCGTTTTCGACCGTTGGTGGGCTGACGGTTATGACTTGCCAGGAATCGCCTTGCACGTGCCAATAATAGGTGATCGGCTCCAGCCCCGCTTCTGCCCGGATGCGGTCGCCATCGGCCATCATGGCCATGGCTGCGGCGTATTTCCCCGGCGCGAAATGGTATTCGGTCAACACGGGCAGGTCGTCCAGCGAATCCTGCGCAATGGCGGGTTGTCCCATGGCGAAGGCAATGGCAATCGCGGCGGCCATAGAGGTCGCCCGTACAGTCTTGGAAATCATGTCCTCTGTCCCCTTGCATCGGGCTTTTTGCCCAAATGCGCGCCCCTAGGCCGCTACTCCGTCAACCCTGGGAGACTCGACAGCCTGATGCCACGATGGGCCCGCAACGAATGACTTGCAATGTCGGCGGTGCTGGCGCGGATATGAAACAGCAGGATCAGAGCAGGCGTCGTTCCTCAAGCAAGTCGGGAAGATCGTTTTCGTACAGGATCACATCCTCGGGCCGTGCCTCTGCGCGCAGCGCATCGCGTGCATCGGCAAAGCTGGCGACTTCGATCGGGGGCTTGCCATTGGTGACGAGCGCCTTGGTGAAGCTGCCGATCCGGGAGGGATTCACCGCGTAGACCATATCGGCGAGCCCGGCGGTATATTCGCCAAGCGCTGCGTGTACCCGGTCATGTTCGAGGCCAAGTTCGGCGATGCCCGGCGTGACCACGATGGCCCGCCCGCCGCGTTGCCGCGCAAGGTCCGCAGCGACGGCAACGGCGTTGCGAAAGCCTGCCTCGTTCGCGTTGTAAGCATCGTCCAGCACCAGCGCTTCGCCTGGACTTTCGCGCTTTTGCAGCCTGTGCGGCACTTGTTCGACATCGGGAGTGACCAGTGGAATGCGGTTGGCGATGCTGGGGTCGATGATCCACGCCGCAGCCACGGCCAAGGCGGAATTCGTGACGTTGTGTTCGCCCAGGAGCGGCAGTTCGTATTCAAGAGTCGCGCCGCCCGCGCCATCGCGGCGGTCGATCAGCACGATCTTCCAGTCGGCCTGATCCAGGGCGGCGGACACGATGCGGATGTCGGCGTCTTCTTCAGGGCCGACGCTGACGACCTGACCATCGTAACGCGCGCGCAGATCGCGGAACGGGGCATAGTCGAGCACTTGCGTCGAAACGATCGCGGTGCCGCCATTTTCGCAGACATCCTCGACCAGTTCGGATTTCGCCTTCGCGATGTTGTCGACCGATCCGAACCGTTCGGTATGCGCTTCGCCGATGGCGGTGACGATGCCGTAATCGGGATGTACGAAATCGCACAGGCGACGAACCGACCCGATGCCGTACGCGCCCATTTCGGCGATGAAATAGCGGTGGCTCCACTGCAACCGTTCACGGATGTGGCGGGTGAGGCCAAGCACGGTGTTGATCGATCCGCGCGAATAAAAAACCGGCCCTGAAACGGCGAGCACTTCGGCGAAGATGTGCTTCGTCGTGGTCTTCCCGAAACTGCCGGTAATGCCGATGCGAACCGGATTCATCCGCTCCAGCTTGGCCCCCGCTTCTTCGATATAGTCCCGATTGATCCTTTCCTGACCGGGCTTGAGCAGCGCGTTGGCGATCACGAGCGTAAGCGGCAGGATCTGAATGGCGATCAGCGCCGGCAGCGAGCCGACGATGGTGCAAAGGATCGGGAAAGCCGCGATCAATGCCGCAATCTTGCGGATGCGACGCGCCCGTTCGGTCAGAACCAGCGGCTTTTTGTATCGATAGCTCGCTTCGCGCTGGGCAAGCCAGACAATGACCGCTGCAGCCAGCACCATGCCGGTGGCGATCCACCAGAGGGTCATGCCGGCAAGCACACTGACCGCAGTAGCGATCATCAGCGCCAAGAGGACGAGGCTGGCCTTAACATCGTAAAGCCGGACGCGCCGTACCGCGCCAAGAAAGCGCCCGCCGTCGTATTCCTCCTGCTGGAAATAAGAGAGCAACGTGTTGAGCCGCACCCATGCCAGCCGCGCCACGGCCGCGGTCAGCATCAAAGAAGCAAAAAGGATCGCGATCTGCAGTGGGCCAAGATGGATCATGCCGCTACCGCCTCCTTGATCGCCAGGGCGATCTGGTGCCGCCCGCGATCGAGGATCGAGATGTGATCGTAATGCGGGCACTCGATATATGTGCTGTTCGGAACGAGCGCTGCGATCTTGCGCCCGATTTCCGGCGGGGTTTCGGTGTCCGCGCTGCCATAGATCAGCGTCGTTTCGGTAGGGATGCGGGGTAGGTCCGCGCTTTGATCCTCTGCGATCGTCTTCACAAAGATGTCGCGCATTCCCGTTTCTCGGCTCATCACGTAGTCGGGGCTGCCGAAACGCTTTTCCAGCTCGATCAGTTCATCCTCGGTCGTGGCGGCGGCCTTCAGCTTCTGGAACTTGCGGCCCTTCCACTTGCGCTTCCACCGTTCGGCCGTGGAAATGTCGCGCGGCACGCCAGCGCCGGCGACGATCACCATGTGGCGCATCATGCCCGGCGACTGCACGCCAAGGCGCAGGCCCATGCGCCCGCCGAAACTGTGCCCGACCCAGACGCACTGGTCGATGCCAAGGTCCATCGTGACGTAGCGCGCCATGTATTCGGCGTATTCCACCGTTCCCCATGCCGCATCCGGCCGTTCCGACTTGCCGTGGCCGGGAAGATCGAACAGGTAGGCATCGATCGTCGGGGCCAAAGCCTCTGCGACCGGAATGAAATCGCGGTGTGTCCGGCCCCATCCGTGGGCAAAGACCACTTTGGGTGCGTCCGGCGTGCCGATCCGGATGTAGTGGGGAGGCTGCATGGCCCCCTTCTTACAGGGCCGGCGATGGCGCACAAGTTGACACCTGCGAGTCGCACACAGGGTGCGACGAGCAAGCTGGGGATAGAGAGCCGATCATGGCGGTGAAGAAACGGGTTGCGGTGCTGTTTGGCGGGGCGAGCCAGGAACATGACGTTTCGGTCGTGTCGGCGCACCAGTTGATGGACGCGGCCGACGTGCGCGGCATCGAAGTGATCCCGGTATATACCGATTTCGAGAACCGGTTTTTCTCGGCCCAGACCCTGCGCGATATTCGCCGTTTCAAGCCCAAGCCGTCCGGCGCGCCCGAGGTGATCTTCAGCTGGTCCGAACGCGGGCCGGTCATGCGCGAACGGGCTTCATTGAACGAAACGCCGATCGACTGTGTGCTGCCGGTATTCCACGGACCATTCGGAGAGGACGGCCGGCTTCAAGGACATTTCGAACTGCTCGGCATCCCGGTCACCGGATTTTCAGCCGGGTCCAGCGCGATGGCGATGCGCAAGGACGCGACAAAGGCTCTGGTCCGGCTGGCGGGTGTCAACGTGCTAGACCACGTGACCGCCAACCGCGCGCGGCTGGCCGATACCGCCGCACTGATTGCGGAGGTCGAGGCGAAGTTCGGCTTTCCTACCATCGTTAAGCCTGCCAACCTCGGCTCGTCCATCGGTGTCGGGCTGGCGAAAACGGCGGCGGACCTGCCCGCGCTCGTCGCCTATGTCCTGGCGCAGGACAACCTCGCGATCATCGAGCCGCAGGTGCAGAACCTTGTCGAATACAATATTGCCATGCGGTGGGACGAAGAGCGCCAAGAGGTCAAGTTCTCGGCCATAGAACGTCCTAAGTCCGGCGCCGAACTGCTTGATTTCAAAGAAAAGTACCTGTCGTCGGGCGGCGGCACGAAGGGCGCTTTCCTGCCGAGCGAAGGGATGCTGTCATTGACCCGCGACATAAACCCCGATCTCTCGCCCGCGTTCAAGGCGACGATCCACGACTATGCCCGCCGCGCGTTCATGACGCTGGGGCATCGCGGCGCGCCGCGCATCGATTTCATGTCGAACAGCGCAACCGGCGAAATCTGGTTCAACGAGATCAACGCGATCCCGGGTTCCTACGGATTCTTCCTGTGGGAAGCGGCTGAGCAGCCCCTGCTGTTCCCCGAACTGATCGACCATCTCGTGTCCGAAGCACTTCGCGACAGCGTAAAACGCTTCGACGATCCCGTGCCGCAGGGCGCCTACCTGCTGCCACGCTGAGAGACGTCAGCCTCTATAACGTCGAGACGAGATGCCCACCGTCGACCGGAATCACGGCGCCGGTCATGTAGGCCCCGGCGTCGGACGCCAGCAGCAACATCGGACCGTCCAGATCTGGCAGATTGCCCAGTCGGCGCATGGGGATGCGTTCCACCATCGCTTGACCCTGCGGCGTCTCGAAATGGCCCGCATTGATCTCCGTCGGGAAATAGCCCGGCGCCAGTGCGTTCACGCGAATGCCGAAACGCGCCCATTCAAGCGCGAGCTGCTTCGTCAATTGGACGACGCCCGCCTTGCTGGCGGCATAGGCGGTTAGCGCATTGCCCTGGCGCAGGCCGAGGATCGAGGCGGTGTTCACAATCGAACCGCCTGTCCCGGCATCCCTCATCGCCAGCGCGGCCGCCTGGGCCATGGCGAAAACACCTGTCAGGTTGATCGCCACGACCTTTTGGAATTCGGCGATGTCCTGCTTTATGGCCAAGCCCGCACCATCGATTCCGGCATTGTTCAGCAGGATCGTCGGTGTTCCGATCGCATGGCTTGCCGCGTTGACGGCGGCCCTGCACGCGTCGGTATCGGCGACGTCGAGCGCTATCGCTTCCGCCTTCACGCCCTTGGCCCGCAATGCGTCACGCAGGGTTTCCAGCCGGTCGACCCGCCGCGCAGCGAGCGCGACGTCGGCGCCGTGATCGGCAAGGACATGCGCAAAATGTGCGCCAAGCCCGCTGGATGCCCCGGTGACGATGGCCCTGTGGCCGGAAAGATCGATTTTCATGCAGCCTCAGGTGCCGCATGGCAGGATTTCGCGCAACCGCTTGTTAATCGTTGGGCCAGCAGTTAGCCCTGCAATTCATGACAACAAAAACGACAAAAAGCCTCGTCAGCATCGACGTGGGAGGGACCAACGCTCGATTCGCCCTTGCCGAAGTAGCCGGGGGCAAAGTGGTGACGGTGGGCGATCCCACGACATTCGCCACCGGCAGCGTCGACGGTCTTGCCGCAGCGTGGCAGCGGTTCGAGGATGCGCAGAGCGGCAGTCTGCCGCGTGCGGCCGCAATTGCCGTCGCTGGGCCGGTAACCGCGACCGAGATACGCTTCACCAATTCGCACTGGGTGATCCGCCCGGCGCAGATCGCGGCGGAGCTGGGCGTCGACGAACATGTCCTGATCAACGATTTCGCCGCGGTCGGCCATGCCGTTGCGGCGGCAGGCGACGAGCATTTTCTCCATCTTGCGGGCCCGGAGGCGATCCCTGAATTCGGGACCACGACGATTACTGGCCCCGGCACCGGGCTGGGCGTCGCGGCGCTGGTTCGGCGCGAAGATGGTTCCTATCGCGTGCAACCGACCGAAGGCGGGCACATCGGTTTCGCGCCCGAAGACAGGGTGGAAGAACAGATCCTCGCCATCGTGCGCGAATCGCTGCCACGCGTTTCGGTAGAACGGATGTGTTCGGGCCCGGCCATCGTCTATCTCGCCGAAGCTATCGCCCGGATCGAGGGGGTACCCATGCCTTCGGGTGACGACCGCGAACTTTGGCTATCGGCAATTACCGGCAGCGATCCCATAGCTGTCAAGGCGATGGAGCGGTTTTGCATGATACTGGGCGCAGCGGCGGGCGATCTGGCGCTGGCGCACGGGTCGAATTCCGTCGTCATCGCAGGCGGGTTGGGCCTGCGGATCAAGGACCAGATCGTCGCTTCGGGCTTTTCCGACCGGTTTGTCTACAAGGGGCGGTTCAAGGCTTGGATGGAAACCATCCCCGTCCGGCTCATCACCCATCCGCAGCCCGGCCTGTTCGGCGCGGCGGCGGCCTTCGCGCAAAGGTTCACGTAACAGGCGGCGGATGGCGACCGGTTCAGGCCGCCTTCCGCGCCGTTCGGATCAGGTAAAAGAACCGCCTTCTGCGGCAAGATTCTTCAACAATTCGGCTGGCTTCAGGCCCATCGCTTCAAGTCCGGCGACGATTTTCGACAGGCCGTGAATGTCGGCCCAGCACATCGGGCCACCCTGATAGGCGGGCCAGTTGTAGCCGAGGATCGCGGCGACATCGATGTCGCCTGCGCGAAGAGCGATGCCTTCTTCGAGGATCTTCGCACCTTCATGGACGACCGGATAAAGCAGACCGGCCACGACCTGTTCGGGCGACAGTTCATGGTCGCCCGCGATGCCGCGATGCTTGCGAACCTTGTCCACGATGTCGAGCGCGGCGGGCGAAGGGGTGCCCTTGCGCTTTTCGTCGTAGTCGTAAAATCCGCCGTTGAGCTTCTGCCCGCGACGTTCCTGCGCGACCAGTTCACCGGTCATCGTCATTTCGCCGGGGAAAGTGATGACGTCGAGCCCGATGAGATCGAGCAGCGCGATCGGCCCCATCGCGAAACCGTAGTCGCGCATCGCTGCGTCGATCACCTGCATCGGTGTGCCGGCCAGCAGCATTTCCTGGCTCGATACCATGTAAGGATACATCAGGCGGTTGGCGATAAACCCGTCGCACACGCGCGCCAGAACCGGCGTCTTGCCGATCTTCGTGGCCAGCTTCATGCCGGTGGCGACAACGCTGTCGCTGCTCTTCGCGCCGCGCACGACTTCGAGCAGGGGCATGACGTTGGCGGGGCTGAAGTAGTGGAGGCCCAAGACCATTTCGGGGCGCGAGGTGAATGTCGCGATGTGGTCGATGTCGAGGAAGCTGGTGTTCGACGCCATGATCGCGCCCGGCTTGCAGATCTTGTCGAGACGGCTGAAGACCTTTTCCTTGATCTCCATGCTTTCGAACACGGCTTCGATCACAAGGTCGACGTCGGAAAGGTCTTCCATGTCGAGCGTGCCGGTCAAAAGGCCCATGCGGGTTTCGACATCCTCTGCGGTCAGGCGGCCCTTCTTTGCCGTGCCCTCGTAATTCTTGCGAATGACGCCAAGCCCGCGCTCTAGCGCTTCGGCCTTAACCTCCACGATCTTTACGGGGATGCCGATGTTGGCAAAGCACATCGCAATGCCGCCACCCATCGTGCCCGCGCCGATGACGCCAACGCTCTTGACGTCGATCAGCGGCGTATCCTTGGCAATGTCGGGCACCTTGGTCGTTTCGCGCATGGCGAAGAAAACGTGGCGCAGCGCGCGCGATTGGTCGGAGGTGAACAGTTTGCCGAAATTCTCGGCCTCTGCCTTCATGCCTTCGGCAAACGGCAGGCTTACGGCGGCCTTTACCGAGTGGAGGATCTGTTCGGGCGCGATAACGCCGCGGAACAGGCGTCCGTTTTCGGCGACGAAGCGGTCGAACAAGCCGGCGTCCGCCTTGTCCTTGGCAATGACGTCGTCCTTTTCGGAAACCCGTGGCAGCGGGCCTTCGTGGGCAATCGCTGCGGTCGCCATTGCGGCTGCTTCGGCCATCAGCGTGTCATCTGCAACGACCTTGTCGACAAGACCCATCTGCTTTGCAACCGGCGCCTTAACCGGTTTGCCCGTGGCCATCATTTGCAATGCACGTTCGGCACCGATCAGGCGCGGGAGGCGCTGCGTGCCGCCGGCACCGGGCAACAGGCCCAGCTGTACTTCGGGCAGACCCATTTTCGCCGACATCGCGGCAACACGATAATGGCAGCCAAGCGCGAGTTCCAATCCGCCGCCCAGCGCCGTTCCGAAAATCGCGGCAACGACCGGCTTTTCCAGCGATTCGATCTTCTGGATCACGCCCGGAAGCCACGGTTCGCGCATGCCGATGGCAAATTCCGCGATGTCGGCGCCGGCGGGGAACGTGCGACCCTTGGCCGAAATCACAGCCGCCTTGATCGCGTCATCGCCTGCAATCCGGTCCGCTGCGGCGCTAAGCCCCTGTCGGACCGAAAGGCCCAGGGCATTGACGGGCGGATTGTCGATCAGGACGACGGCAACGCCGTTTTCGATCGACAGGGTTACAGTATCGGACAGCGCTTCGGACATCCAGGCGGTTCCTTCCATGATCTTTATCGGCCCGCGCATGGCGGGATTCGCGCGCAGAGATGCCCGCTCGGAGCCGAAATGGCAATTCCGCAGCGGAACAGGTGTGTCTCAGGCCTCCTGAAGGCAGAATGGACAGTTGGCCGCGTAATGGCCAGGTTCGATCTCGGTCAGAACCGGCTCCTCGTGCTTCATGCGTTCGTCATGTTCGACCGGGCTGCGGGGCCAGAAGTTGCAGCCTTCAGGCGGATTGAGCGGCGAGGGCGGATCGCCCTGCAGCACGATGCGGTGGCGCGTGCGTTCGACGATCGGGTCGGGCTGCGGGATCGCGCTCATCAAAGCGCGGGTATAGATGTGGAGCGGATGATCGACGATCTGCGACGCTTCGCCCAGTTCGAGAATGCGGCCAAGGTACATCACCGCAATCCGGTCCGCGATGTAGCGCACGACCGAAAGATCGTGGCTGATGAAGATCATCGTCAGCCCCATCTCTCGCGTCAGCCGCTTGAGCAAGTTGAGAATCTGCGACTGAATCGACACGTCCAGCGCCGATACCGGCTCATCCGCGATGATCAGCTTGGGCTCGGTCGCCAGCGCACGGGCAATGGCGACGCGCTGCCGCTGGCCGCCCGAAAATTCGTGCGGATAGCGTTTCATCTGAGCCGGATTCATGCCCACGGTGCGAAGCAGTTCGGCAACCCTGCCGCGCAGGGCGTTGCCCTTTGCCGTCGGGTGCCGCGTGCGGATCGCTTCGGCAAGCGTGTCCAGCACCGTCATGCGCGGGTTGAGCGACGCATAAGGGTCTTGGAAGATCATCTGGAAATTGATCCGCTCGTGCCGGATATCCTTGTCAGACAGTGCAGACAGTTCCTTGCCCTCAAGGAAAATGCGGCCCGACGTCGGACGGATCAGCTGCATGATTGTGCGCGACAGGGTGGATTTGCCGCAGCCCGATTCGCCGACGAGGCCGAGAATCTCGCCCGCCTTCACCGTCAGCGTCACGCCGTCGACAGCCTTGACCACGCCCTTGCTCTCGCGGGTGAACAGCGTCGTGCCGAGATCGAAATACGTATGCACATCGTCGAGCACGAGAAAATCCTCGCGCGGGTCGATGCGCACGCCGGGTTCGTGATGTTCGCTCATTCGGCGGCCCCCGCTGGCGTGATGTCTTCCACGGGCACGTCCGTCGTCAGCACGCTTTCGATGGGCGCAGACGAATCGCAGAAATGGCAATCGGCAAAGCAATGCCCGTCGCCAAGGTCCACCAGCTTGGGCCGGTCGCCCTCGGCAGCGCCGGTCTTGGGATAGGGACAGCGGGGATAGAATGCGCAGCCGTGGATCGGCTTCGACACGTCTGGTGGAAGTCCGGGGATGGTATAAAGTTCGGCGCCCTTGGTCTGCAGCGACGGGATCGTTTTCTGCAGGGACCGGGTATAGGGATGTTGCGCGTTGTAAAAGACCTGCTCGGCCGTCCCGCTCTCCATCATCCGGCCGCCGTACATGACGTTGACCTTGTCGCAGTTGCCCGCAACGACACCAAGATCGTGAGTGACAAGGATGACCGCGGTGCCGAGAACTTCCTGCCGCTTCTTGATGATGTCCAGAATCTGCGCCTGAACCGTGACGTCGAGTGCGGTGGTCGGTTCGTCCGCGATCAGCAGGTCAGGCTCCGTAATGAGCGCCATGGCAATCATCACGCGCTGACGCATGCCGCCCGAAAATTCATGCGGATAGGAATGGATCCGGCTCGACGCTTCGGGAATGCCGACTTCTTCAAGCGCGGCAATGGCCTTGTTCAGTGCAGCCTTCTTGTCGACGTCGAAGTGCAGACGCAACGGTTCGATCAGTTGCGTCGAAATGCGCAGATAGGGATTGAGCGAGGTCATCGGATCCTGAAAGATCATGCTGACCCGGCGGCCGCGTATCTTGCGCAGCTCCGCCTCGTTCATCTGCAACAGGTCTTGGCCGTCGAACATGGCCGTGCCCCCGTCAATCCGGCCCGGAGGTTCAGGGATCAGGCGCATCAGCGAATAGCAGGTAACCGACTTGCCCGAACCGGACTCACCGACGATGCCCAGCGTTTCGCCCTTTTCTAGCGAGAACGACACGCCATCGACCGCGCGCACGACGCCGTCGCGGGTATAGAACGAGGTCTTGAGATCTTTGACTTCGAGTAACGGCATGATCGATCAGTCCTTCGCGCTCTTGGGGTCGAGCGCGTCGCGCAGGCCGTCGCCGAGGAAGTTCAGGCAGAACAGGGTGAGGGCAAACAGGAAGGCCGGGAATATGAGCAGCCACGGGAAGATTTCCATGTTCTGCTGCCCTTCGTTGATGAGCACGCCCCACGAAGCATTGGGCGGCTGAACGCCAAGGCCGAGAAACGACAGGAACGCTTCGAGCAGCATGACGGCCGGAACGGTCAGTGTCGCGATGACGATGACGGGGCCGAGCACGTTGGGGATGAGGTGGCGCAGGATGATCCGCTTGTGGCTGTAACCGAGCGAAACGGCAGCCTCGACGAATTCCTGCTTCTTGAGCCCCATGACACCGGCGCGCACGATTCGCGCCATCGACAGCCACTCGACCGCACCGATGGCGACGAACATCAGCCACATGGATCGGCCGAATGCCACCATCAACAGGATGACGAAAATCGTGAAGGGAAGGGCGTAAAGCAGGTCGACGAAACGCATCATCGTGGCATCGACCTTGCCGCCCATGTAGCCGGCCGTCGCGCCATAGATGACGCCGATGGCAAGCGAGACGACCGTCGCGATAAGGCCGACCATCAGCGATATGCGCCCGCCTTCCAAAGTGCGGACCAGCAGGTCTCGGCCCAGCGTGTCGGTGCCGAACCAGTGCGCCGCCGATGGCGCTGTCGCGCCCAGGAAGAGATCCTGTTCCTGGCTGTTATAGGGGACAAGCCATGGGCCGACGATGGAGGCGACCACGATCAGCAGGAAGATCACGAGACTGGCGACCGCCAGCCGATTTTTCCGCAGCCGGGACCACGCGTCCTTCCACAGGGACGAGCCCTGTATCAGTTCATGCTCGGCGATTTCCGATGCGCTGTGACGCGGCACGGGGGCCGCTTCGTTGCCGAGGACGGCGGTTTCGGAATGATCAGTCATATTTCAGCCGTGGGTTGAGCGCGACCTGCGCGATGTCGACGAGGAGGTTCATCAGCACGATCAGCGAAGCGAACAGGACCGTGAGGCCAAGGATCAGGAAGTCGTCGCGGTTCAGCGCGCCCTTCACGAACCATTGGCCAAGACCCGGGACCTGAAAGATCGTTTCGACGACGAACGAGCCGGAAATGATGCCTGCCAGCGCAGGGCCGAGGAACGTGATCGCCGGGATCAATCCGCCCTTGAGGCAATGCTTCCATACGATCATGTGTTCGGGAACGCCCTTTGCTCGCGCGGTTCGCACGAAATCCTGATTGAGCATTTCAAGCATCCCGCCACGGGTCAGCCGGGCAAAATAGGCGGCGTAATAAAGCCCCAGCGTCGCTGCGGGAAGCACGACGAATTCGGGCCCGAACCAGCCGGCGACCGGAAGAACCGCGAAGATCAGGCCGAACACCAACGCCAGAAGCGGCCCCATCACGAACGTGGGAAGGCAGATGCCCGCCATTGCGGTCGACATCGGCACGTAGTCCAACCATGTATTCTTTTTCACTGCCGCCAGAATGCCGGCCGGAATGCCTAGTAAAAGTGCGACGAGCAGCGAAATCGAACCCAGCTTCAGCGATACCGGAAAGCTTTCGGCGATGATCTCGGTCACTGTGCGGTTGGCGTAAACCGCACTGGGCCCGAAATCGCCGTGCAAGATATTGCCGACAGAAGTCAGAAAGCGTTCGCCGACCGGTTTGTCGTAGCCGTAGAAAGCTTCGATCTGGGCGAGGATTTCCGGCTGCATCGCCCGTTCCGAACTGAACGGGCTGCCCGGCGTCGAGGCGACGAGGAAGAAGGTGAGGGCATAGATTCCGATCAGGACCAGAATGCCCTGCAAGAACCGTTTGCCGATGAATTTCAGCATGGGATCGCCTTCGTCCAGTTAACGGAAATTGGGCCTGCGCCGATCATTGCGCGGGGGCGGTGGCAGAAGCGGTGGAAACCGGCTTTGGCGCAGAACCGGCCGTTTTCGGCGCCGTCACGCGTTGTCCGTCGAAATAGAGGTATTTGACGGGGTGGTTGTCGAGCAGCTTGGGGTGCCAACCCTTCAACCGCGGGTCCTTGAGGTAAACGCGGGTATAGAAATAGATCGGGATGATCGGCATCGCGTCCATCATGATCTGTTCCGCCTCGCGCAGCATGGCAAAGCGCGTCTTTTCGTCCGGCGCGCGCTGAGCGTCGTCGATCAACGCGTCGTAACGCGGATCGCCCCAGTTGGTGTCATTGTTGCCGTTTCCGGTGGTCATAATGTTGAGGAATGACGACGGGTCGACGTAATCGCCGATCCAGCCGGCGCGGGCCATGTCATAATTCCCGCCCTTCATGTTATCGAGATAGACCTTCCACTCCTGGTTGTAGATGCCGATGTGGATGTTGAGGTTCTTCTTCCACATGGCCTGCAACGCCTCTGCGATTTGACGGTGCGTTTCCAGGGTGTTGACCAGGATCTCGGTCTTGGGAAATCCCTTGCCGTTGGGATAGCCGGCTTCGGCCAGCAACTTGCGGGCTTCGTCGGGATGAAATGCCGCGCGGTCGGACGGCGGGTAGCCCGGAACTCCGGCTGGTACGAAGCCGGTTGCGGGCAGCTGTCCGCCCTTGGTCACCTTATCGACAAGCAACTGCCGGTCGATCGCAAGCGTCAGAGCTTTGCGCACACGGGGATCGTCGAACGGCTTACGCTCCGTGTTGATCTTGTAATAGTAGTTGCCGAGATACGGTTCGATCATCATCTGGTCCGGCATCTTCTTCTTGAAGATCGGGACTTTTTCGTTGAGCACGGTGTTGGTCAGGTGCAGGCGTCCGCCGCGGAACATCACTTCTTCGGTTCCTGCATTTTCGATCGGGAAAAAGCGGATGCCGTTGAGCTTTACGGTCTTCGCATCCCAGTAGGTGGGGTTGCGGACGACTTCGATTTCCTGGTTTGTTGCCCATTTCTTGAGCTTGAACGGACCATTGCCGACAAAGTTTTCCAGCTTCGACCATGAATTCTGGCGATCGCCGATGCTGCCATATGCTTCAACTGCGCGCGGATTCACCGGGAACCAGGAATAGTGCTTCAACATGTTCGGGAAATAGGGGGCTGGGCCATTAAGCGTGACCTGCAGCGTCTTGCTGTCCAGCGCCTTTACGCCGACGGTGCGGAAATCCTTCGTCTCAACTTTGTTGAACGCTTCGGCGCCCTTCATGATGTAGAAGATCTCAGCATACTGGTTGCCCAGTTCCGGCGTCAGCGCGCGCTGCCAGCTATAGACGAAATCGCTGGCCAGCACCGGGTCCCCGTTGGTCCACTTCGCGTCGCGCAGGTGAAAGGTCCAGACGGTAAAAGCGGGATCATGCTCCCAACGTTCGGCCATGCCCGGTGCAGGGATCATGTCGTTGTCCGGGTGATAGGCGATCAACCCCTCGATGATCGAGGAGATGATGTGGTTCTCCGGAACTCCGGTCACGAGATGGGGATCGAGACCCTTGGGCTCGGTTCCGTTGCCCCACAACAGGATGCCTTCGCGTGCCGCAATGTCGGTCGCAGGTTCCCTGCTGCCGCACGAGGCGAGACCCAGGCCAAGCAACATTATCAGCACAGCGTGTCGAACTAGTTTCATTTGCATCTTTCTGCGGTATGAAATTTTCAACCGCATCGCAAGCGAAGCTTGTCCCGACGCTGCTGTGAAGGCCTGATTTAATTCGATTCACTCGGGTAAAGGACCCGCTTACGTACATAGCCAACGCGCCAATCCGCAGGATGGGTTTATTCGCCCGCGAACGACAGCAATGCATGGGATGTAACGTCCAAGTCGCGCAAACGATCCGCGCCGCCAAGTTCGGGCAGGTCGATGACGAAAAGCGCCTGATCGATCAGGGCGCCGCGTCCGCGCAATAACTCCACCGCCGCCAGCGCCGTGCCCCCGGTGGCGATAAGGTCGTCGACCAGCACCACCTTTGCCCCCGGTCCGCAGGCATCGTCGTGCATTTCCAGCATGTCGGTCCCGTATTCGAGCGCATATTCGATCGAAACGATGGTCCCCGGCAGCTTCCCGCTCTTGCGCAGCATCAGCACACCGCAACCCAGTTTGTAGGCGAGGGCGGAGGCGAACACGAAGCCGCGCGCCTCGATCCCGGCGATCAGGTCGGGCTTGCCGTTGTCGAGCAGGTCGGCCAGCCGGTCGATAGTCGACGCGAACGCATCGCCTTCGAGCATCAGGGTCGAGATATCCCGGAACAAGATGCCGGGCTTGGGATGATCGGGGATCGTGCGAATGAGGTCCTTCAGATCATCGTTGTCGTCCATGTCGCCATCGTTCCGTCATATCGTTGGAATAGGCGATGACACTAGGGCCGGGACATCGGGCCAGCAAGTGTCGCACCGAAACGAGCGGCAACCGCTCGCTTGCCGAGCCGCGCGCCAGCGGCTAAGGGCGGCGCTTTCCAAATTCTCACGCTCTTTCACAGGCTGAAGCATCATGAAGATCAGCGGCGTCGACATTCGCCCCGGCAACATTCTCGAATACGAAGGCGGCATCTGGAAAGTTGCCAAGATCCAGCATACGCAACCCGGCAAGGGCGGCGCCTATATGCAGGTCGAGATGAAGAACCTGCAGGATGGCCGCAAGACCAACGTGCGCTTCCGCAGCGCCGACACGATCGAACGCGTCCGCCTCGATACCAAGGACTTCCAGTACCTGTACGCCGAAGGCGACATGCTGGTGTTCATGGACAAGGACACTTACGAACAGATTTCCCTGCCCGCCGACCTGCTTGGCGACGCGGCCGCTTTCCTTGAAGACGGCATGGAAGTAACGCTCGAGCTGTGGGACGAAAAGCCGATTTCGGTGCAGTTGCCGGAGCAGATCGAAGCGACCATCGTCGAGGCTGATGCCGTGGTGAAGGGGCAGACCGCTTCGTCCAGCTTCAAGCCCGCGATTCTGGAAAACGGCGTGCGAGTCATGGTTCCGCCGCACATCGAAAGCGGCACGCGGATCGTGGTGGACGTTTACGAACGCACCTACGTCGGAAAGGCCACGTAAGGGCGATCATCATGGCAATTACTGGTCTTATTCGCGTCATGGAGCGCGCCGCGCGCAAGGCGGGCAACCGTCTGCGCCGCGATTTTGGCGAAGTCGCCCATCTTCAGGTCAGCCACAAGGGTCCCGCCGACTTCGTGTCCAAGGCTGACCGCGCAGCCGAACGCGCATTGTGGGACGAGCTTAAGGTCGCGCGACCTGGCTGGAACTTCCTGCTGGAAGAATCGGGCCAGATCGACGGTGAAGAGGGCAAGCCGCGTTTCATTATCGATCCGCTCGACGGCACGACGAACTTCCTTCACGGTATTCCGCACTTTGCGATTTCGATCGCGGTACAGGAACCCAAACTGGACGGTTCGGGCTGGGGCGAAGTCACCCATGCGCTGGTTTACCAGCCCATGACGGACGAAAGCTACTGGGCCGAAAAGGGCCGCGGGGCATGGCTGCACGATGCGCGCCTGCGCGTTTCGGCACGGCGCGAGCTCTCCGAATCGATCGTCGCGACGGGCATTCCGTTCAACGGGCAGGGCAGTTTCCCGCAATGGGCTCAGATCGCGGGCGAAATCGCACCGCGCGTCGCCGGTCTTCGCCGGTTCGGTGCCGCGTCGCTCGATCTGGCATGGCTTGCCGCAGGACGTTACGAGGGTTTCTGGGAAGCGGGCCTGAAGCCGTGGGATACCGCGGCGGGATGCCTTCTGGTGCGCGAAGCCGGCGGTTTCGTGTCCGACTGGCGTGGGCGTTCGCTGGAAATTTGCGACCAGACCATCCTTGCCGGCAACGATGTCCTCCATTCGCGCCTCCACAAGCTTCTTGCATCTTCGCTGAAGCCGGCTTGAAGGAGTTAAAAGGCCCGGCTAAGAGCGGCTTCCCGCACATGCCGGGTCAGTGCCCCTGTGGCGGAATGGTAGACGCGAACGACTCAAAATCGTTTGTCGCAAGACGTGCCCGTTCGAGTCGGGCCAGGGGCACCATTTTCGCAATCTCGCTCGATCGATCTTGTCGCATGGCGACGGGGTCGGTGGCGCGGCGACGGTTCGGCTGGTAGCCTGAATGCTGATGCCGGGCATGCCTTCCCTTCACGCGTTGGCCGCGATGATCCTGACGATATCGATGTTCGTCGCTTTCGCCCGGGGGCGTGTCGCGACGGAAATCGTCAGCCTGGTCACGATCGCGTTGATCGCGCTGGGGCTCTATTTCTTTCCTCTCGACGGCCAGCACCAGACCGACGGGCTTGCTCTTGCCTTTTCAGGTTTTGGCCATCCGGCGCTGATCACGATATGTGCGCTGATGGTGATGGGCCGCGGGCTGGTCGTGACCGGCGCGCTGGAACCTGTAACGCGCCTTCTGGCCAGCGTGTGGAAGATCAACACCCAGCTTGGCATGTTGGTGTCCTTGTTGCTGGCGATGGTCCTGTCGACGATGGTCAATGACACGCCCGTTCTGGTTCTGCTGCTTCCGGTTTTCGTCGGTCTGGCGGAAAAAGGCGCGATGGCGGCGTCCAAGACGCTGATCCCGCTCAACGCCGCCGTGCTGATTGGCGGCATGGCGACGACGATCGGCACGTCCACCAACTTGCTGGTAGTTTCGATCGCGGCCGATCTTGGCATGGCGCCGATGCGCGTGTTCGATTTTACGCCAATCGTCGCGGTCGCGGCGCTGGTGGCCTTGCCCTACCTTTGGCTCGTGATGCCGCGACTGTTGCCTGACAATGGCACGAACTTTACCCGCAATCGCCGGACATTCGCCGCGACCCTGCGGGTCGACGACGACAGCGATCTTGTCGGGCAGACGCCGCGCGACCTGCAGACTCGTCTGCCTGACGGTTTTGCCTTTGAAGGTTCGCTGGACCGCCAGATCACGGCAAATTCACGCCTGCCGGTCAGTGGTACGCATACGGCGCTCGAAGATGCCTTGCGCACGTTGAAGGCGAGGGTGGCCCCGGCGTGGGTCATCGAACGCATCGGCGCCGCTGCCAAAAGCAAGGGCAGCGACGTCGTTGTGGTGGAAATGGCGCTTACGGCCGAATCGCGTCTTGTCGGCCTGACCATCCCGTCATCAGGCGTGGCCGGGCAGTTCGGGGTTGCCGTGCTCGGCATCCACCAGCAACAGCGCGGACCCGATCAAGGGCGCCACGAATATTCTGAGCTTCAGCTTCGCCCCGGCGACGTGCTGCTGGTCATGGGGCCGCTGGCAGAGATCGAGGAGTTCGCCGAGAGCGACCGGCTGCTGCTGCTGGAGGGTGTGACGGAAGTGCCGCGCAGGTCGAAGGCGCTGTTGGCGGCCGTGATCATGTTCGGTTCGGTGGCCACGGCCAGCATGGGATTGTGGCCCATTGCCGTATCCGCGTTGGCGGGTGCGATCCTGATGTTCGTCACCGGTTGCGTAAAGTTCAACCGCGTGGGCCGGGCGCTTTCGGCCAACGTGATCGTATTGGTCGCAGCCAGCATCGCCATCGGTCGAGTTATCCTGGAAAGCGGGGCGGCGGCGTGGTTGGGCGGCGTGATGTCGGCCGGACTGCAACATTTGCCCCCGGCCATGATCCTCGCCTGCGTCATGCTGTTCGTGACGCTTTTGACCAACTTTGCATCGAACGCGGCAGCGGCGACGGTGGGAACTCCGATTGCCTTCAACATCGCGCAGACCCTGGGCTTGCCGCCGGAGCCGCTGGTGCTGGCCGTGCTGTTCGGTTGCAACCTGTGTTACGCAACGCCCATCGCCTATCAGACGAACATGCTGATCATGGACGAAGGGCGTTACAATTTCAGCGATTACATGCGTACCGGCGTTCCGCTGGTTGCGCTGATGGCGACGACGTTGTCGTTGATGCTCGTCTTTTTCTACATGTAGCAAACCTGTCGGCTACGGGCCTGCTCTACGGTGCCGGCCGGGCCGGGAGACCGCTGCCGATCCGGTATCCGATCGCAGGTTCAACGAGCAGATAGCGGGGCAGGTCGGGTTCGGGTTCGATCCTGCGACGCAACCGCGCAATAGCGACACGTAGGTGCTGCCGATCAGTGTAGCGGTTGTCCCAAACCAGTTCCAGCAGCCGTTCATGCGTTACAAAACCACCTTGCGCCGCGACCAGTGCGGCGCACAGCACAAGCTCTCGTTCGGACAGGGCGTGGCTCACGCCGCCGACGACAAGTGTTCGTTCGGCCGGTTCGATCTTGAGATCCAAGGGAATAGAGGTGCCCGTGACCATAAACTGCAATCGCGCGCCCATTTGAATGGGGTCGATGGGGCCGGTCGTCAGAAATTCATGTGCCCCGGCAGCCAAAGCCGCGATGCGCTGAGCCTTGTTCGCAATGGTCCCGAGCGCAAGAACCCTGCATCCGTGGCTCAATCGTGCGGAAATACGCAAACGGAAATCGGGCATTCCCAGACTTACGCAAGCAATGCCCGATGCCGCGAATCGCCGGTCCACGAAACGCCCGGCTTCGAGAATGGCGGCGCGATCATCGCTGGAACAGTCATCCAGCCATCCGACATCAAACGTGGGGTGCGCAATCATCTTACGCACCGTCGTTCAAACGGGCACGATTTGCAATGCGGGAACAAACTGCTTGTTGCGGGTTTGCAACAAAACACATGTGCGCGGGATTTTTGTCCATCGGAACTATTGACACTAATGTCAGGTGCGTGTGTTTATGTGGCGGAACTCTGAGGATTAGCTCTCATGAACAACGTAAAATCTTCGATCGACGCCCGCTCTGACAACGATGCGCCCATGGGTGAAATCGCCGCCTGGTTCGAATCTGTGACAAGGCGAGAAGCCATCAGCACAGGTGCATTTCAAAAGACGCTCGACAATCTTCTCGAAGGGTAACCTCGGTCGTTTCCGATTAGAAATTCGGACACGGCAATCCGCTTCCGGAACCGCATTGCGGCAACATACGTTTGTAGCGCAAACGGATCAGAGGAGACGGTACGATGGTTGAAGAAAGAATTATCGAGACGCGCACGCCAACTGGCGACACGCATACGCATACGGAAATCATTCATGATCGTCCCGAACGGTCGCGTGGTGGTGCCGGCTGGGCGATATTCGTTATTCTTGCCCTTGCGCTCGTCGTTGGCGCATTTTTGTTGATGCGGGACAGTTCGTCCGAAGTGGCAAAGGACAACGCCATTGCCGATGCCGCCAGCAGCGTTGGCGAAGCGGCACAGAATGTCGGCGAAGCTGCCGATGCCGCTGCGGACAAGATTGCCGAATAACCGAGTTTCTCGCCGCCATTGCGCGGCGACCGGATAAATTTCCCCCGGAAGCCCAGCACGGTTTCCGGGGGGTTTTCTTTACGCTGCATTTACCATGCAGGCGGTAGGCTGGGCGCATGGCTCAACTTTCCGTCCGCTACCTTCGATATCGTTCGTTCGGGCCGCAGCGTAAGCCGTGCTGACGTCCGCCGATCCCATCTGGGCAATCCTGTCGACCGCGGCGCTCGCGGCCAGTGCGCTGGCGTGCCTGTTCGTGGCATTCGCCCTCTGGCGGCGCGAGCGGCCTGATCAGAGCCGTGCGCTGGTCATCGCGGCGCTGGGCGCTAGTGCGGTGCACCTGCTGGCCAGCAGCCCCGGCGTCATCGATCCGCGTGCGTTATGGCTAGTGGCCGGGCTGCGCAACCTGATGTGGCTTGCCGTGTTGCGCGCCATGTTCGCCGCCGACGGTCGCCATGCCAGCCTTCGCCCTGTCGGCCCCATGATTGCGGCATTGGCGCTGACCGAACTGTTGCAGGTGCCTCTCGTCGCATTGTCGGACGTCTTCACGCTGCCGGTGGCATTCGAACGGGTCGCGCGGGTGTCGAACATATTCCACATGCTTTTCGTGATCGGCATGCTGGTTCTGATCCATAACCTTTATGTCGGTGCAGGGGCGCAGCAGCGTGCGCGCATTAGGTGGATGTCGGGCGCCTTGGTCATGGCCTGGGGCTTCGAACTCAATGTCTACGCGCTGGCTTACCTTGCCGGAGACTTGCCGGTCGCCGTCCTGTTTGCCCGTTCATTCGTATGGACCGCTGTTGCGACGATGGTCTGGCTGGATGGGCGTCAAACCGCAATCCGCCGGTTTTCTCCTTCGCGCAGCGTCACGTTCCAAAGCCTCTCGCTGCTGGTCATTTCGTTATACCTGTTCGCACTGTTCAGCATCGACGGCGCCATGGCGCGCAGCGACCTTGGCTTTGGCACGCTGAGCCGGTTCGGCTCCGTTATGCTGGCCGTGTTCGTCGGCGCGCTTGTGGCGTCGAGAGGGTTTCGCGGCTGGTTGCGCGAAGCGGTCGTCCGCAACTTTTTCCGCCACCGCTACGATTATCGCGACGAATGGCTGCGCCTGTCGCGCACCATCGCCGGGCCGCTGGAGGCGGCCGCTCCCCTGGAACAGCGCGCGGTGCAGTCGCTGGCCGATATCGTCGACAGTCCGGCAGGCCTGCTTCTGTCCCCGACTGACGATGGGCAGATGGCTCTTGCCGCGAGGTGGAACTGGTCGATCGAGGTGCCGGCGCAGGCAATCTCGGCGACAACTCTGGCCACGTTCGAACGAACGAACACGGCCATCGCGCTAGACGCGGTGCGAGCGCTCGACGGCAATCGTGCCGAGCGGCATCTCGTGCCGCCATGGCTGCTTTCCAATCCCAGCGCATGGGCGCTCGTTCCGTTGCAGGTCGACGGAAGGCTTGCCGGGATCGTGGTGCTGGCCCGCCCGGTCTATGCCCGCACGCTGGACTGGGAGGATTTCGACCTGATGCGGATCGTTGGCCAGCAACTGGCCGCGCACTTATCGGAAAACCATGCGCAACGCGCTTTGCTGGAGGCGGCGCGGTTCGACGAATTCAACCGTCGCATGGCCTTTGTCATGCATGATATCAAAAACCTCGCCAGCCAGTTGGGTCTGGTCGTATCGAATGCCGAACGTCACATCGAAAAGCCGGCCTTTCGCGCCGACATGCTGGTCACGCTGCGCAGTGCGACGGGGCGGCTGGAAACATTGCTGGGCCGGTTGTCCAACTATGGCGGTCACGGGGTCGGCGCGCTGCAACCGCTTTGCCCGGCAGAGGTCGTTCGCAGCGCGCTGGCGGTCGAGATCGCATCGGGGTTGGTCCATGTCGGACCGGGCGGCGGCGGAGCGTTGCGAGGCGACCGAGAGGCGCTGGACCAGGTGCTGCGCCACATCGCGCGCAACGCACTGGAGGCTAGCGGACCGGGACGCGGCATCGATGTCAGCTTTCCTGGCACCGACCGGCTGGCGGGGATCGAGATCGCCGACAAGGGCTGCGGCATGTCGCCGGAATTCGTGCAAACGACATTGTTCAAGCCGTTCGTGTCGACCAAGGCCGATGGCTTTGGCATAGGCGCCTTCGAAGCGCGCGAACTGGTCCGGGCGATGGGCGGACGGCTCGAAGTCGAATCGCGGCTCGGTATCGGATCGCGTTTCATCATCTGGCTCGACCGGGCAGAGGCATCGGCAAAGGCGGCCGAACCATTGGCGACCGCTCTCCCAGCATTGCCTGAAAGGAATGTGGCGTAATGGCTGGCAAGAAGGGAGGCGGGCTCCCCAAGCTTCTGGTAATCGAGGATGATCCCGGGCTGCAGACCCAGCTAAAATGGGCCTGGGACGATTTCGACGTAACCTGTGTCGGTGACCGCGACGCGGCGATCACTGCGTTGCGGTCCGAGGCGCCCGATGTCGTGACGCTTGACCTTGGCTTGCCGCCCGATCCTGACGGGACGAGCGAGGGGTTTGCCATTCTCGACGCGATCATGGAATTGAAGCCCGACACCAAGGTCATCATCGCCAGCGGCCACGGCGCGCACGAAAGCGCGTTGCAGGCGATCGAGCGCGGGGCATACGATTTCTATGCCAAGCCGGTGAAGATCGAGGAACTGTCGCTGATCGTCCGGCGCGCGCTGAACTTGTGCGAGATAGAGCGCGAGAACAGGACCTTATCGGCCAGGACGGGCGAGGAAAGCCGCGTACTCGGCACGCTCATCACCTCCGCGCCTGAGATGGTTCGGGTTGCGCGCACCATTGAACGCGTGGCGCCCGCCGATGTCTCGGTCTTGTTGCTGGGGGCAAGCGGGACGGGCAAGGAGCTTCTGGCCCGCGGTTTGCACGATGCCAGCCCGCGTCGCGGCGGTGCCTTTGTCGCGATCAACTGCGCCGCGATCCCCGAACACTTGCTGGAATCCGAACTGTTCGGCCACGAAAAGGGCAGCTTCACCGGGGCGACGAGCACTCGCGAAGGCAAGATCGAAATGGCCGAAGGCGGAACCCTGTTCCTCGACGAACTGGGCGACATTCCGCTGGCGTTGCAGGCCAAGCTGCTGCGGTTTTTGCAGGAACGCACGCTGGAACGGATCGGCGGGCGCAAGTCCATCGCGATCGACACCCGCATCGTGTGCGCCACGCACCGCGACCTTCAGGCGATGATCGCCGAAGGGACGTTCCGCGAGGACCTCTATTACCGGCTGGCCGAAATCGTCGTGACCATCCCGTCACTGGCAGACAGGCCGGGCGATGCGCCCTTGCTGGCCCGGCATTTCTTGCACAAATTCGCCGGCGAGATGAACCCGAAAGTCACCGGCTTTTCATCGGATGCGCTCGCCGCCATCGACGCGTGGCCATGGCCGGGCAACGTGCGTGAACTGGAAAACAGGGTGAAGCGCGCGGTCATAATGTCCGACGGCAAGGTCGTCAGTGCGGAAGATCTCGACCTTGCCGACCCCGACGACGAAATCGTCAGCGCGCTGAACCTGAAGGCCGCGCGTGAACAGGCCGACCGCCGTGTCATCCGCCATGCACTGTCGCGTAGCGAGGGCAACATCAGTTCGACCGCGCGGATGCTGGGGATCAGCCGCCCGACGCTGTACGACCTGATGAAGCAGTACGACTTGTCCGGCTGATCAATCGGCGGCCGGGCCTGCGATATGCGCGTCGTGGTCGGGGTGGCGTTTCTTGAAACGCATCGACCACCACAGCGAAAGGCCGATGAGAATGGCGCCGATCAGCCCGGTGATCGTTTCGGGAATGTGGAACTTCGCCGATAGCAGCATGATCGCGCCCAGCACGATGATCGCCCAGAACGCGCCATGTTCAAGGTACCGGTATTCGGCCAGCGTGCCCTTTTCGACAAGATGAATGGTCATGGACCGCACGAACAGAGCGCCGATCGAAAGGCCGAGCGCGATGACGATCATGTTGTTCGAGAGCGCAAAGGCCCCGATCACCCCGTCGAAGCTGAAACTGGCGTCGAGGATGTTGAGATAGAGAAATCCGCCAAGCCCGCTGCGAACGGCCGCCCCGGCAAGACGCTGTTTTTCCTCGTGCAATTCCAGCAGCGTGCTGACGCCTTCGACCGCGATGAAGGTGACGAGGCCGAGAATGCCCGCGATCAGGAAGGTCAGCGCGTCTGCGTCAGACAGCAGCAACGAGATGCCCCAAAGGCTTAATAGCAATAGCGCGATCTCGGCTGCGGGAAGGGCCGAGAAACGACCAAGGAACCGTTCGACCGATCCGATCCAGTGAATGTCTTTTTCGCCGTCGAAAAAGAACTTGAGGCCGACCATGGCAAGGAATGCACCGCCGAAACCGGCGATGCCGACATGGGCGCTGGAGACGATCCGTTCGTATTCGAGCGGGTCGTTGAGCGACAAGTTCATTGCCTCTACCGGGCCAAGCCCTGCGGCGATGGCCACGATCGCGAGCGGGAACACAATCCGCATGCCGAACACTGCGAACAGAATGCCCCAGGTCAGGAACCGCTTTTGCCAGACATGGTCCATGTCCTTCAAAACCGAGGCATTCACTACCGCGTTGTCGAAGCTCAGCGATATTTCGAGCACCGACAGCACCACGATGATCCAAAGGATCTGCGCGGTGCCGGAAACAGTCCCGGTGCTGGCCAGACCGTACCAAGCGCCAAGGCCAAGGCAGATCAGCGTGAAGATGAGCGAAAAGCCGTAGAAGCGCTTGAGCGTGTCCATGAATGATCCGAATTTGCGAGTGGAGCCGGTGTGGCGTCGTCTTGGTGGGCCGCCCGTTGCTTAGGATGCCCGGTTATGCAAGTTGGCCGGCTATTTGGGCTGATACGTGTGGTCGGCGGAAGGGAAAGAACGCGAACGCACTTCGGCGGCATAAGTTTCCGCTGTCGCCGAAATGACCGCCGCGATATCGTTGTACTTCTTTACGAAGCGCGGCACCCGTTCGAACATGCCGAGCATGTCTTCGGTCACCAGCACCTGTCCATCGCATTGCGCCGATGCGCCGATGCCGACGGTGGGAATTGCGATGGCGTTGGTGACGGCGATGGCGATGTCTTCGACCACCCCTTCGATCACCACGGCAAATGCGCCGGCATCGGCCACGGCCTTGCCGTCGGCGATGATCTTGGCTTCTTCGGCGTCGCTGCGACCGCGGGCCATGTAACCGCCCAGCGCGTTGACCGCCTGCGGAGTCAGGCCGATGTGGGCCATGACCGGAATGCCCCGCGCGGCAAGAAACGCGATCGTTTCGGCCATCGCCTCCCCGCCTTCGAGCTTCACCGCCGCAGCGCCGGTTTCGGCGAGAATGCGGCTCGCGCTGGCAAAGGCCTGCTGCGGCGATCCCTCGTATGATCCGAACGGCATGTCGACGACCACGACAGAATGGTATGACCCGCGCACCACGGCGGCACCGTGGGCGATCATCATGTCGAGCGTGACCGCCAGAGTGGACGGAAGGCCATAAATTACCTGTCCCAGCGAATCGCCCACCAGCAGCATGTCGCAATGCGGGTCGAGCAATTGCGCCTGCCGCGCGGTATAGGCGGTGAGCATGACCAGTGGCTCTGCCGTTACGCCGTCCACCTTGCGCTGCATGATTTTCGGCACAGTCAGCCGCTTCATCGGCGCGGGGGTGGGATTGGCGCGGCTGGTCGCGGTATCGAGCTGGAAAGTCGTGGACATGGCGCGCTTGTAGGTTTCCCGTGCACAAGGGGCAAGCCGCCCTGCAATTGGACTTGCACTAGTTACAATTGAAGCTAGCTTCGCGCCCAGCATTCCGGCCAGCGACCAGTTCCGCCCACCGGACATAAACATTTCAGGGAGGACCAATGTTTGGTCGTGTAAAACCGCTCGACGCCATTTTGGCGACAGCACAAAAGAAATCGCTGCACCGATCGCTTGGCTGGTTCCAACTGACGTTGTTCGGCATCGGCTGCGTCATCGGCACCGGCATCTTCGTGCTGACGTCTGCCGGCGCGCAAAAGGCGGGGCCGGGTCTGATGCTCGCCTTTGCCATCGCCGGCGCGGTCTGCATCGTCGCCGCGCTCTGCTATGCCGAAATCGCCTCGATGATCCCGGTTGCGGGTTCTGCTTATACCTACAGCTACGCGACAATGGGCGAGCTGCTTGCCTGGACCGTCGGTTGGGCCCTGATCATGGAATATGCAATTGCCGCCGCTGCGGTTTCGGTGGGCTGGTCGGGCTATTTCTCGGGCACGTTCCTCAATGAACTGATGGGAGTGCAGCTTCCGTTATGGCTCGCTTCCGGTCCGCTGGCACTGGGCGGCGCGCCGGGCGGGTTCATCAATCTGCCTGCGCTCGTCATTGCGCTGCTCGTCACCGGGCTGCTGATCGTGGGCACAAGCGAAAGCGCCAAGTTCAACGCGGTCCTCGTCCTGGTGAAGGTCACCGCGCTTACCGCTTTCGTGGTGCTGACGCTGGGTAGCGCGGAATTCGATCCGGCGCGGTTCAATCCGTTCCTGCCCGCGGGCATTTTCGGTGGCTTCGGCACTGGCGTCGGTGCGGTCGGCGCGGCGGCGACGATCTTTTTCGCCTATGTCGGCTTCGACGCGGTTTCGACAGCGGCCGAAGAGACCAAGGACCCGCAGCGCAACGTGCCTATCGGCCTTGTCGGTTCGCTGCTGTTCTGCACGGTGTTCTATATTCTCGTCGCGGCGGGCGCGATCGGCACCATCGGTGGCCAGCCGATCATGGGACCGGACGGCGTTCCCTTCCCGGCCGGTTCGGAAGAACTCGCGCGCCAGTGCGTCATGCCGCAACACGTCGATGCGCTGGTCTGTTCGAACGAGGCGCTGGCCCACGTGCTGCGAGTCATCGGTTTTTCGGGCGTCGGCAATATGCTTGGCCTTGCCGCTTTCCTTGCGTTGCCGTCAGTCATTCTCGTGCTGATCTTCGGGCAAACGCGCATCTTCTTCGTGATGGCGCGTGACGGCCTGCTTCCCGAAAAGCTCAGCACCGTGCATCCCAGGTTCAAGACTCCGCACATCGTGACCGCCATTACCGGCGTGGTCGTTGCAATCGGCGCGGCGTTCTTTCCGGTGGGCCAGCTCGCCGACATTTCGAACGCCGGAACGCTCTATGCGTTCATGATGGTGGCTATTGCTGTCATGGTCCTGCGTCGTCGCGATCCGTCGCGTCAGCGTGCCTTCCGGGTTCCGGCGGTGTGGATCGTCGCTCCGCTGACGATCTTCGGCTGCCTGTTCCTGTTCTTTAATCTGCCGATCGGTGCGATGCTGTTCCTGCCCATTTGGGGTGCGATCGGCCTCGTGATCTATTACGCCTATAGCCGGGGTGCGAGCCACCTTGGCCGCGGCATCGTCGAAGTGGTCGATGACGTGGCTGGCGAACATACGCAAATTCCGATCCACCCCCCGCACAACTGATCGGCGCTGCGCAGAATAGAAGAAGGGCCGCTTTCGGATATGAAAGCGGCCCTTTTTTTGGTTCGATGATTCAGGTTTGGGGTGTCAGAGCGTCGTTTCGACCTGACCGCCCGCGACATCGTCGGTGACGTCCATGCCCAGCAGCATCTTGCCGACCGACAGCAGACCCATCTTGCCGCACCAGATCGAGGCATCGCCCAGATCCATGCGCATCAACAGCACCTTGGGGCTGTCCTTGCCTTCGGGGAACCACGCCTGGACAGTATTGTCCCACTGCTTTTCAAGGCGTTCACGGCTGGTTTCTTCGGTGAGTACACCGCTGAAGCGGGCGAAGACTTCGTGGCCCTTCGACGCGAAAGTCGCGGTCGCCGGCCCCATTTTGCCAAAGCGGCTGTCGCGATAGGTGAAAAACCAGATCGCGCTGTCCGCATCCTTGTCCAGCTGCGCGGTCATCGGCGCGGAGCTGTCGGGATCGGCATCGAGCTGGAGCATGAGGAACGGAGATTTGTTCATCTCCTCCCAGAACTCGTGCTTCATCTTTTCCGGTTCGGGGTGTTTGTCATAGTCCATGTAAGAATTCCTTTCATTTACCATCCTAACGGGCCCGGAACGCGCTGGTTCCGAACGATGCCGCGACGGCTGTCCACCATGCGATGATGCGTGAGGATGGACGGGCAGGTTGGAACATAATAAGAACAATAATCGTTCCGACTGGGATTCGCATGACCGATTCGACCGCCTCCTGCCGCGGTGGAAACGAGCCTTCCGCCGTGCCTTCGGGCCTGCCGGCGGGCCTGTTTCCGGCTGCCCGCTCTCTCCCGCCCGATGGCTGGGGGAAGGGGGCGGCGTGTCTGCGGGCTTGGCATCAGCGGGTGGGGCATCGCGGGCAGAGGTGAGTGCCGGCGCAGCAGTGCTTTTGCCGCATGACGAATGGCGCCCCGGTTCCGCCTTTCGCGGCGCGGGCGACATTTTTGCACCGGGGCAGGAGGCGACGGGCGCGGCGCTGGCCATCGCGCTGGCCGAAGGGTGCCCGCGCGTCGGGCCGGGCAAGGACGTGCCACCGGCCAGCAGCGACGAACGTCCGTTCCTGTGGGTTCAGGACAATCGCGCGGCAAAGCTGGGCGGAAGGCCCTATCTGCCCGGCCTGCCGCGCGATCTGCGGCATCGTTGCGTCCATGTCCGCACAAAGGACGCGGCCGACGCGCTGTTCGCGTTGGAAGAAGGCATCCGTTGTCGCGATCTCGCCTTCGTGATCGGAGAGATCGCGGGCAACCCGCGCGAAATGGATTTCACCGCGTCGCGCAGGCTGGTGCTGGCGGCGGAACGGCACGGGGTGCCGCTGTGGCTGGTGCGGCTGGATGCGCGACGCGATCTTGGCGCGTCGCGGATGCGGTGGGATGCGGTTTCGGCCCCGTCCGCCCCGTCGCAATGGAACGCGCAAGCACCCGGCGCGCCGCGCTGGCAGGCGGAACTGTTCCGCGCGCGGGGAACGCGCCCCGGAACATGGTGGATCAGCAGGGAGGAGAGCGCCGATGGCACAGGCCGCATTACCGGCGCCGCCGCGCCGCGTGATGGCGATCTGGCTGGCGAGGCTGGCGATCGATCGCTGGCGGCTGCTGCGCCCGACCGCTGACGATACCACCCATCCCGATACCCCATCATACCGTGGCGGCCGCTTGGCAGAGGGGGAGGGCGAGGACGCCGCCCCCGTCGCGCTGATCCGCGAAACCGCGCACGGCCCGCGCATCGATGCCGTCAACCGCGCCGCGACACAGGCGGGCGTGCGGACGGACATGATGCTGGCCGATGCCCGCGCCCTCTGTCCGCAGATCGCGACTCACCCTGCCGATGCGGCAGGCGATCTCGCGTTCCTGGAAAAGATGGCGGTCTGGGCGCAGCGGTGGGGACCGTGGAGCGCGATGGATATGCCCGACGGCCTGCTGGTCGACGTGACCGGCGCGGCGCACCTGTTCGGCGGGGAACAGCGCCTGTTGGTCGATGCTCAGGCCATGCTGGCGAGGCGGGGGCTGACCGCCCGGTTGGCTATCGCGCCGACGGCGGGGGCGGCATGGGCGCTGGCGCATCACGGGCCGTCGCGCGCGATTCTGGATACCGCGGCCAACGATCCGCAGGAGGAGATCGCACAACGGCTTTCCCCCCTGCCGATGGCGGCGCTGCGGCTGGACGACGACGTGCTGCTCGTCATGCGCAGGCTGGGGCTGAAACGGCTGGGCGATTTGTCGGGCATCGGCCGCGACGCGCTGGTTCGCCGGTTCCGCAATCGCCGAACGCCTGCGGCAAACCCGCTGCTGCGCCACGATCAACTGACCGGGCGCGTGCCCGAACCATTGCTGCCGGTGACCGCCCGCCCGCCCGCGATGGTGCAGCACCGGTTGATGGAGCCGATCCGCCACCTGACCCTGCTCGAAGTCGTGCTGGGCGATCTTGCCGCCGCGCTGGTGCGAGAGCTGGAGGGGCGCGGAGAGGGCGCCCGGCGGATCGATTTCACTTGCTGGCGCGTCGATGGGGAAGTGGTGACGCGCCGCCTCGAACTTGCCGCCGCCAGCCGCGATCCGGCGCATATCTGCCGATTGTTCACTGAAAAGCTGCAAAACCTCGAAGCCGGTTTCGGGTTCGAGATGATGCGCCTGACCGCCAGCTGGGCCGAGCCGCTGGACCTTGCGCAAGTGCGTTTAGGCGAGACGGAGGGCGAGCATGGCACCAGCCTTGCCGCCTGCATCGACCGGCTTGCCACCCGGCTTGGCCCCGATGCGGTGCGCCGCGCGGTGCCCCATGCCAGCCACTTGCCCGAACGCGCGCAACGCTGGCAGGCCCCGCTCGACCCGATGCCCGCCGCGCAGGAGGAAATGGCGTTTCACCACCGCCCGCTCAAACTGCTCGACCGGGCAGAGACGATCGAGGTGCTTTATGCCACGCCCGACGGCCTGCCCCGCCGGTTCCGCTGGCGCGGATCATTGCACCAAGTCCTGCGGGCAGAGGGGCCGGAACGAATCGCGCCCGAATGGTGGCGCGAACGCGGTTCCACGCGGCTGCGCGACTATTACCGGATCGAGGATGGCGAAGGGCGGCGATACTGGCTCTATCGCGCGGGGCTGGCGGGCGATGGGCGCGGCGGATTGCCGCAATGGTTCCTCCACGGCCTGTTCGCCTGAGACGAAAAGGGGCGACGAAGATGAACTTCGCCGCCCCCACACGGAGGCCGTCCGTGTATCGGTATCTCTGTCTTCTATCGCTATTCAACTCGACCCAAATTCATCAGGGACTGCGAACTGGCGGGCGCGATTTCAACTCATCGCCGGGGTTAACACGACCATAGTGTCAATAAGGTTAACAGCCAAGCGAAAACCGCGGAACTCTGCCGTTCCTATTGAAAAAAGCAGCTCGGTTTAAATGCCTACCTCACATTACCGCGCAGCTTCAAGCGTTTCCACACCGGCATCAGGGGCCACCCTGTCGGAACAGAGGAAATCGAGCAGGTCCTGCGTCAACCGATCCTGCTGCGTGGCAAAGACCGCATGTGGCTCGCCTTCGTACTCGATCAGCTTTGCGCCGGGCACCTTTTGCGCCACGACATGGCCCGTCGCCTCGATCGGAACGGTTTTGTCGGCGGTGCCGTGAATGACCAGCGAAGGCACCTTCACACGGTCGAGATCGGGGCGGAAATCGGTGGTGGCGAAGGCGTTGGCCGCCTGCAGGATGTTGCGCAGGCCCGCGTGCATCGTCGTCTGCCAGGCCCAGTGCAGCTGTTCGTCGCTGACGGGCGAAGCGCTGTCGACCGTGCGACCATAGAAATCCTGAAAGAAGCCGGTGAAGAACTTGCGGAAGTCCTCCTTCATCGCCTTCGTCATCTCGTCGAAGGTTTCCTGCGGCACGCCGTTGGGATTGTCGGGCCCCTTTAGCATGTAGCCCGCGACCGAGCTGATGAAGACGGCGCGGCTGATGCCCTTGCCGCCATGGCGCGACATGTATCGCGCGATTTCGCCGCCACCCATCGAAAAGCCAACCAGCGCGACATCGTCGGTCAGCCCCTTGGCCGCCAGTACATCAGCAAGATCGTCGGCATAGGTGTCGTATTCGTTGCCGGTGCCGGGCTGGTCGCTGCGCCCGAAACCGCGGCGGTCATAAGCGACCACGCGGAAGCCGTTGTCGGCCAGCACGTTCATCTGCGGATCCCAGCTGTCTGCCGAAAGTGGCCAGCCGTGGATGAGGACGACGGGGCGGCCTTCGCCCCATTCCTTGACATAGATGTTGGTGCCGTCGCGGGTTTGTATCGTGCTCATGAATGTCCTTTTCGGGGATTTGGCCCCTGCTCTTTGGTTGCGCGGAATGTCCGCACTGCATGGCGGGACAACGCAGCCAAACGATTGGGTTTCCGTCATTTCGCCAGATAGCGCGCAGTTTCGGACGAGCTGATTCACAAAGGATATTGGCACGACATCACAAAGAACATAAAAGGAACATATGGCAGAGAAACCGATCCTTGAGCGACTGAAGACTCTTGCCGACGCGGCCAAGTACGATGCATCGTGCGCATCGTCGGGCACGACCAAACGCGACAGCCGCAGCGGCAAGGGCATCGGATCGACGGAGGGGATGGGCATCTGCCACGCCTATGCTCCTGACGGGCGCTGCATATCGCTGCTAAAGCTGTTGCTCACCAACCATTGCGTGTTCGATTGTCACTACTGCGTGAACCGCAAAAGTTCGAATGTCGAACGGGCGAGGTTCACGCCGCAGGAAGTCGCGGACCTGACGCTCTCTTTTTACAAGCGCAATTATATCGAGGGGCTGTTCCTGTCTTCGGGCATTATCCGCAATTCCAATCATACGATGGAAATGCTGGTAGAAACCGCTCGTATCCTGCGGGAAGAGCAAGATTTTCGTGGTTACATCCATCTTAAGACCATTCCTGAGGCGGACCCCGAAATCGTCCAGCGCGCGGGGCTTTATGCCGATCGCGTCTCGATCAATGTCGAACTGCCGACCGACGCGGGGCTGACCCGGCTCGCCCCCGACAAGAACGCGGGCCAAATCGACGGGGCGATGGCGGGAATGAACTCCGCCATCGTAGAGGCGAAGGACGCGAAAAAGCGGTTCCGTCATGCGCCACGGTTCGCGCCGGCCGGTCAATCGACGCAGATGATCATCGGCGCGGATGCCGCCAGCGATACCGATATCGTGACGCGCGCCAGCTCGCTTTATACCCGGCACCGGTTGCGGCGCGTCTATTACAGCGCGTTCAGCCCGATCCCCGATGCCAGCGCGGTCCTGCCGCTGAAACGTCCGCCGCTGATCCGCGAACACCGGCTATATCAGTCGGACTGGCTGATGCGGTTCTACGGCTACGCCCCGCACGAAGTGGCGGCGGCGGCGGGTGCGGACGGGATGCTGCCGCTGGATATCGATCCCAAGCTGGCCTGGGCGCTGAAGTTTCGCGAAAGTTTTCCGGTCGATGTGAACCGCGCACCGAAAGAGGCGCTGTTGCGCGTGCCGGGGCTGGGCACGCGGGCGGTGGGCCAGATCCTGATGGCGCGGCGGCACCGGCGGTTGAGGCTGGAGGACGTGGCGAAGATGACCGTGTCGGTAAAGAAGGTGCAACCGTTCATCGTCACGATCGACTGGCGGCCCGTTCTGTTGACCGACCGCGCAGACCTGAAGGCACTGCTCGCGCCCAAGGCGGAGCAGCTGGAGCTGTTCGTGGCATGACCGGCCACAAAGAACTTGAGCTCCAGCATGTTCGGCTCGGCACGTATTACGTCGTGCCGATGGCGACCTCCGACGATTTCGAGGAGTGGCGCGACCATGCCCGCCGCCTGTTGATGGCGGATGTCCCGCCCGACCGCGTGGCATGGACCGAACCGGGCGGCAGCGCGGGTGACCTGTTTTCTCACGGCGATCGTCGCCTGCCGGCGCCCGACCGCGACGCCGCGCCGCCGCGTGTGTCGCGCCGCTTCATAGAGATTGCCAGAACCGCCCTGTTGAATTCTGATTATAAAAGGTTTTCCCTGCTTTACCGGGTGCTCTGGCGGTTGCAGGCAAAGCCGAAGCTGATCGAGGACATGGCCGATCCCGATGTCCGCGCGATGGCCGACATGGCGCGCGAAGTGCGGCGCGATATTCACAAGATGCGCGCCTTTGTCCGGTTCCGCGTGGTCGAGGAAGAGGGCCGGCCGGGCGAGGATAGGAGCGAGCACTACGTCGCGTGGTTCGAACCGTTCCATCACATCCTGCGCCATAACGCCGGATTTTTCACGCGGCGGTTCGCCAACATGCGCTGGTCGATCCTGACGCCGCGCGGCAGCCTGCACTGGGATGGCAAAACCCTGCACGAAGGGCCGCCCGCGACCCGCGCCGACGCCCCCGGTGGCGATCCGGCAGAGGACCTGTGGCGCAGCTACTACGCCTCCATCTTCAATCCCGCCCGCCTGAAGATCGGCGCGATGCTCAAGGAAATGCCGCGCAAGTACTGGAAGAATATGCCCGAGGCGCAGCTCATCCCTGAGCTCATCGCCGGGGCGCAGGCGCGAGAAGCGGCGATGGTGGAAAAGGGCGCGCTCGACATGGGCGAACGGCCCGCCACGCTGGGCGCGATCGAACGGGCGATCCACGCCTGCGCACGTTGCCCGATCGGGGAATTGCACAATACCGCCGTCATGGGCGAGGGGCCGCAGAGTGTTGCCGAGGGTTTTTCCGGCCTGATGATCGTGGGCGAACAGCCCGGCGATCACGAGGATCAGCAGGGCCGCCCCTTCGTCGGCCCGGCGGGGCAATTGCTGGACGTGCATTTGGCAGAGGCGGGGATCGACCGCAGCGCCGCCTATGTCACCAATGCGGTGAAGCATTTCAAATACGTGCCCAAGGTCGTTCGGGGCAGCAAGCGCCGGCTGCACCAGAACCCTAGTGCCAAGGAGATCGACGTCTGCCGCTGGTGGGTGGAAAGCGAACGGATGATCGTGCAGCCAAGGCTGGTGCTGGCCATGGGCGCCAGCGCGGCGCGCGGCATGCTGGGCAAGACGGTGTCGATCACCAAGGCGCGAGGGAGCCCGATTCCTTTGGATGGCATCGACGGGGTGGGGGGCAGCGAGCTGTGGGTCACGGCGCACCCGTCATACCTGTTGCGATTGGACGGCGCCGGGCGAGAGGAGCAGGAGCGCCTGTTCCGTATCGACCTTGCTGCCGTGGCCGCGCGGCTTGCGGAACTGGCGTGATGCGGCCCGAACGGTGATGTGTGCCAGAAGGACCGCTCACGCCTGAAAAGCGCCGGATCGAGCTTGATCCGGACCTGATCGACGCCCCGACGCGGGCGCCTTTCGTAGAGCTTGGCCTCGTGTCGTGCTTTTCGTTCCTGCGCGGTGCGTCGGACGCGGTGGATCTCGTGATGACCGCCCGCGCGCTGGGCTATGATGCCATCGGGATTGCCGACGCGAACAGCTTTGCAGGCGTGGTGCGCATGCATACCGAGGCTCAGACGCTGAAGCTGCGCCCGGTTATCGGCACGCGGATCGAAACGGTGGAGGGGCTGAGCTTCCTTGCCTATCCCACCGACCGCGGCGCCTATGGCCGCCTGTGCCGCCTGATTTCGCAAGGGCGGATGCAGACGCTGGATGGCGGATGGCAGGACAAGGGTGTGTGCGACATCGACCTCGCCATGCTGGCCGCGCATGCGCAAGGCGTGCACCTGATCCTGATCCCGCCGCGCGATCTGGCGGCTCGGTTCAAGATATCCGTTCCCGGCAACGTCATTCCGCTGGACGGTGGCGAGGCGGAGCGGATGATGGCGCGCCTGTCGTTCCCCGACCTGCTGCCTCATCTGGCGCGCGATCTCCCGACGATGCGGCATCTTGCGGCGAGCTATCTTTATACCGGCGACGACGTGGCGCGGATCGACCGGCTCGATGCGCTGGCCCGCACGCATGGGCTGGCGCTGATGGCGACGAACGACGTGCATTACCATGCGCCCGATCGCCGCCCGCTTCAGGATGTGATGACCGCGATCCGCCACAAGACCACGGTGGCAAAGGCCGGGCATCTGCTTCACGCCAATGCCGAGCGCCACCTGAAGCCGCCGGCGGAAATGCTCCGCCTTTTCGCGCGTTGGCCCCATGCGATCCGCGCAGCGCGAGAGGTGGCCGATGCCAGCCGCTTCAATCTGGAGGAATTGCGCTACGAATATCCAGAAGAGATATATCCCGAAGGCCGAACCCCGCAGCAGCAGCTGATAGCACTGACGTGGGAGGGTGCGAAAGTGCGTTATCCCAATGGGTTGCCGGACTCCGTTCGCACAACGCTTGAGCGCGAACTGGCGCTGATCGCAAAGCTGGACCTGGCCCGCTATTTCCTCACCATCAAGGAGATCGTCGATTTCGCGCGCGGGGTGGACCCGCCGATCCTGTGTCAGGGGCGGGGTAGCGCTGCCAATTCGGCAGTCTGTTATTGCCTCGAGATTACGGCTGTCGATCCGGCCAACCACGCCTTGCTGTTCGACCGCTTCATATCGGAAGAACGCAAGGAGCCTCCCGACATCGACGTCGATTTCGAGCATGAGCGGCGCGAGGAGGTGATCCAGCACATCTACGAGAAATACGGTCGCCACCGCGCGGGGCTGTGCGCCACGGTCATCCATTATCGCCCGCGCATGGCGATCCGCGAAGTGGGCAAGGCGATGGGCCTATCCGAAGATGCGACCGCCGCGCTGGCGGGCACCGTGTGGGGCGGGTGGGGGCGCGAGATAGGAGAGAGGCACGCGGCCGAGACGGGCATGGACGTGACCGATCCGCATCTAAGACGCGTTCTTGCCATCACTCAGCAAATGATTGGAATACCAAGACATCTGTCACAACACGTAGGCGGTTTCATCCTTACCGAAAGCGCGTTGACCGAAACCGTGCCGATCGGCAACGGCGCCATGCCCGAACGCAGTTTCATCGAATGGGACAAGGACGATATCGAGGCGCTGGGCATCCTGAAGGTCGATGTGCTGGCATTGGGCATGCTGACCTGCATTCGCAAATGCCTTGACTTGGTCGCCGATCACCATGCCAACCGAATGACGCTGGCCACCGTCCCGCGCGAGGACCCGGAGACTTACGCCATGCTTCGTCGCGGGGACTCGCTGGGCGTATTTCAGGTCGAAAGCCGAGCGCAGATGAACATGCTGCCCCGCCTTCGCCCGCGCGAATTCTACGATCTCGTCATTCAGGTCGCCATCGTGCGGCCCGGTCCGATTCAGGGCGACATGGTGCACCCCTACCTGAAACGCAGGCGCGGCGAGGAGCGAGTCCAGATTCCTGCCCCCGGCCCCGATCATGGCCCGCCGGACGAGTTGTCCAGCATCCTTGGCCGGACGCTGGGCGTGCCGATCTTTCAGGAGCAGGCGATGAAGATCGCGCTCGATGCGGCAAAATTCTCTTCGTTGGAGGCGAACCGGCTGCGCAAGGCGATGGCGACGTTCCGTTCGCGCGGCATGGTCGACGAATTGCAGGACATGATGGTCGAACGCATGGTCAACCGCGGTTACGACCGCGACTTTGCGCAGCGGTGTTTCAACCAGATTCGCGGTTTCGGCGAATACGGCTTTCCCGAAAGCCACGCGGCCAGTTTTGCGCATCTCGTCTATGTGTCGAGCTGGCTGAAATGCCATTACCCCGCAGCTTTTGCCTGTGCGCTGCTCAATTCGCAGCCGATGGGGTTCTATGCCCCGGCGCAGATCGTGCGCGACGCTGTGGAACACGGCGTCGAAGTGCGCGCCGCCGACGTGAACCATTCGCAGTGGGACTGTACGCTCGAACCGATTGCGGGCGATCGCGTGGCGCTGCGGCTTGGCCTGCGCATGATCGACGGGTTGCCCGAACACGTCGCCGCCATGCTGATAGACGCGCGCGATGAGAGCGGGACCTTTGCTGATGTGACGCAGGTGCGCGAACGCAGCCGCATTCCCGCCGCGCATGTCGAACGGCTTGCCAGCGCCGATGCGTTCGGCTCTCTGCGCCTGTCGCGGCGGCAGGCGCTGTGGGATGCGCGCAGCCTTGTCGCCGCGCCGTCGCTGCCGCTGTTCGACCATGCCAAGGCAAGAGATGAGGGGGCCGAACGGCGCGAGGCGCGGCTACCGGTGATGCCGATGTCCGAAGAAGTCGTCGCCGATTACCAGACGACGCGACTTTCGCTAAAGGCGCATCCGATGGCCTTCCTGCGCCCGCATCTGGCCGAGCGTGGCTTCGTAAAGGCGGCGGACCTGCGCGGGCGCAAGTTCCGGTCGATGGTCCACGTATCGGGCGTGGTGCTGATACGTCAGCGACCGGGCAGCGCCAAGGGCGTGTGCTTCATCACTCTGGAGGACGAGACGGGGGTCATCAATCTCGTCGTCTGGCCGAACCTGAAGGAGAAGTACCGCAAGGTCGTCATGGGCGCGCGGTTGATGGAAGTGCGCGGCCGGGTGGAATACGACGACGAGGTCATCCACGTCATCGTCGCGCACATGGAGGATGCGACCCACCGGCTAGACATGCTGTCCGATGACATGCTGCCGATGACGCTGGCCCGCGCCGATCATGTCGCCAGCCCGCTGCCGCATAAATTCAATCCCAGAAACGATTTGTGTGAAGATTTGCGCGAAGGGGCGGACGATCCGTACGTCACCGCGCCGGACGGGGCTGTCGCAGATCCCGGCACACCCGATCCTGCCGCCGCATTAGGCCCGATCGATCCGTGGGAACCGCCGCCCGCCGGCAATCGCGAATGCGGCTTTCAGGGTAAGCATCCGCGCGACGTGCGGGTCATTCCCAAACAGACGCGCCGGATACTTCCGAAGTCTCGCGACTTTCATTGACGATGCCCCGTTTCGCCCGACTGCCGACCCGCCCTTTTCGCGCCGACATTCTGATCGTCGCGCTCTTCGTCATTGGCGGAGTCGTGCTTTACGGGCTCGACTGGCTGGCCCGCCATCCCGAACACGATCCACGCGCGCCGCTGACCATCGAACAACCCGCAGGGTGGGCCACGGCGACCAAGCTGGCGCATCTGCGCACCGGCGGCCCCGATTGCCGCACGGTGCTCGACCGGTCGGGTATCGGGTTCGAAACACTCGATCCTGCGGGCGAGGGCGCGTGCCTGAGGGCCGATCGCATCCTGCCCCTGCGCGACGATGCGGCGGGACTGACCTTTGCCCCGGCCCGCGCCGATGCGACCTGCGCAGTGCACGCAGGGCTTGCTCGCTGGCTCCATAACAGTGTCCAGCCTGCGGCAGAGCGGCACTTGAGCAGCCGCGTCGTGCGGATCGAACAGTTGGGCACGGCCAACTGTCGCCGGGTAAACGGCGCGGCGACCGGGCGGTGGAGCGAACATGCCACCGGCAACGCCATCGACATCGCGGGCTTCGTGCTGGCGGACGGGCGGCGCGTTCGCGTCCTGTCCGACTGGCGAAGCGAAAACGATGGGCGCGGCGCAGGAACGGATGACGATGACCGAGCCGCGTTTCTGCGCGAAGTGCGCGATGGGGCCTGCGACGTATTCGGCACGACGCTGTCGCCTGATTACAACGCGCTTCACGCCGATCACCTGCATCTCGACCAGGCTGCGCGCGGGCTGGGAGGATACTGCCGCTGAGCGACAAGCCGCTTGGCACCCCATGCGCCTTGTCGTACCACCGCCGGCTTACGGGACAATAAGGACCATCGGCATATGGCAACCACCGCAGGAACGCACAGGGCTATTCTCGTCGAAAGCACCATCCTGCGGCAATTGACCGTATTCCTGTTCTATTTCTGCCAGGGCATTCCGCTAGGTCTCTTCTACCTTGCCATACCGGCCTATATGGCGGGATCGGGTGCGACGCCCGGCGAAATCGCGACCGTGGTCGGCATGACATCGCTGCCGTGGACGCTGAAGCTGATCAACGGCTTCATCATGGACCGATATACCTACCTTCCCATGGGCCGCCGCCGGATATGGATCATCGGGGCGCAGTCGATCATGATAGTCGGGATGCTGACCGGCGCACTGCTAGCGCCCGAAGGCCGGGACGTGCTCCTGCTTTCCACGCTGGCCTTCGTGATTTCCGCTGCGACGACGTTTCAGGACGTCGCTATCGACGGGCTGGTCGTCGATATCATGACAGACGAAGAGCAGGCGCGGGCGGGCGGCATCATGTTCGGCGCGCAGGCGTTAGGCATGGCCGGTTCCACCGCGGCGAACGGCTGGTTGATTCAGGTCTATGGGGTCAGCTCGGCCTATCTCGTCAGCGCGATCGTACTGGGCATCGTCATTGCCTATGTCGTGGTCGTCCGCGAACGACCGGGGGAGAAGCGACTGCCGTGGAACGTGGGTCAATCATCGCCGCGGAACCTCGATATTCAGGTCGAGGCATGGTGGCCATTGCTCAAGCACAGCTTCAAGGCGATCCTCGGGCTTTCCAGCCTGATGATGATCCCCTTCTTCCTCATCCGCGCGATGCCGGGTGGCGCGAACGAGGTGTATTATCCGATCATGACGACGACGATCACTGGCTGGTCGACTTCAGATTATACCAACGTCAATTCCGCGTCACAGCTGGCTTCGGCGATCTTCGGTCTGGCGCTGGGCGGTTGGATCATCGGCAAGATCGGAACGAAACGGTCGGTCGGCTTCTTGTTACCGCTGTTCGCCCTGTTGATGGTCGTGATCGGCGTTTCTTCGGAAGAATGGGCGCGTTCTTCGTTCATGACGACCGTCATCTGGATCAACGATTTCCTCGGCATCCTGCTCGCGATTGCGCTGATCCCGATCGCGATGCAGCTGTGCTCACCCGCCGTGGCGGCGACGCAGTTCACAATCTACATGGCGCTGGCCAATTTCGGCCGCCCGATCGGCGCGTGGATAGCGGCTAAGACGACCGGGGGGGATACGCCCGAAAACATGTTCTTCGTGATCGCCGCGCTGTTCGCATTGGGCGCGGCGGCGATCTGGTTCGTCAGGCTGCCTGAACTGTCGAAGGCAGACGAAGAAGCGGTCGAACACGAGGTGGCGTATGGTGCAGGCGCCGCGCCCGTGGAGAACTGAGCCGGTCGAAATCCGGAAATTCAGACCGCTTCGAACGCATAGCCGGCAGAACGGACTGTGCGCACCGGGTCCTTGTTGCTCTCGACCGTCAAAGCCTTGCGTAAGCGACGGATATGCACGTCGACGGTGCGCAGTTCGATGTCGCTGCCATTGCCCCATACAGCATCGAGCAACTGACCGCGGCTGAAGACACGGCCCGGATGTTCCATAAAGAATTTGAGCAGGCGGAATTCGGTCGGGCCAAGCTGTAGCGATTGGCCCCTGCGGGTGACGCGGTGGCTGGTGGCGTCGAGCTTGATGTCGCCCACTTCCAGCATTTCCCCTGCCAGCGCAGGGCGAACACGGCGCAGGACCGCGCCCACACGGGCGATCAGTTCGCGCGGAGAGAACGGCTTGGTCACGTAATCGTCGGCGCCGGTCTCGAGCCCGCGGATACGGTCATCCTCGTTCCCGCGCGCGGTCAGCATGACGATGGGGACGTGGGCCGTCTCCTTGTCACGGCGCAGGCGGCGGCAGATTTCTATGCCGCTGGTCCCTTCGACCATCCAGTCGAGGATCACGAGGTCAGGCGCCTGTTCGGTTGCCAGCAACAGCGCCTCATCGCCATCGGGCGTTGCCACGACGTCGTATCCTTCAGCCTCGAACCGATACTGGAGCAGTTCGGCCAGAGATGTGTCATCTTCGACGAGGAGCAGACGGGGAGCTGGCAAAGGCTGGCCTTTCGAAACGTTGACGACCTTACGCCTGCCTTCACACCCTAATTGTTACCGCCCTATGACAAGTCCGCGACCTGTCTGGGATGGCCAGGGCGGGCTGTTACGGGTTTTGCTCTTCACGGTCCGGCGGATAAGTGCCGGTCGCGGCAAAATGAACCATTTCGGCAACGTTGGTCGCATGGTCGCCAACGCGTTCGACATTACGGGCGACGAACAGCAGTTGCGCCGCCGATCCGATCGTGGCCGGATTCTCGACCATGTGGGTAACGAGATTGCGGAATATGCTGTCGTAGAACGCATCGACCGTCGCGTCGCGGGCGATGACTTCGCGTGCAAGCTGCGGATCGCGCGCGGCATAGGCGGTCAGCACGTCGTGAACCATTTCGGCCGCAACCTCGCCCATGGCGGGGATGAGGGCCAGCGGCTCGAATTTGCGGCGGCCTTCGATCTTGCCGGTGCGCTTGGCGATGTTCTTGGCATAGTCGCCGATGCGTTCGACGACGCCGGCGATTTTCAGCGCGGCGATCACTTCGCGCAAGTCGTCCGCCATCGGCGCGCGAAGGGCGATGATGCGGACGGCGAGCCGGTCCACCTCCATTTCCAACGCGTCGATTTCCTTGTCGCGAACGATAACCTTCTGGGCGAGATCCTCGTCGCCGTTGACGAGAGCGTCGAGCGCCTCCTGAACCGAAAGTTCGGCCAGGCCGCCCATTTCCGCGATCAGGCCGCGCAGACGGGTGATGTCCTCTTCGAAGGCCTTGACGGTATGTTCCATGTGCGTTGTGGCGCCTTCCTTAGCCGTACCGGCCAGTAATATAGTCCTTCGTCCGTTCTTTGCGCGGATTGGTGAATATGTCACTGGTACGACCGTATTCCACGAGATTTCCCAAGTGGAAAAACGCCGTCCGTTGCGACACGCGGGCCGCCTGCTGCATCGAATGGGTGACGATGACGATGGCATAGCGGCCGCGCAATTCGTCGATGAGCTCCTCGATTCGCGCTGTGGCGATAGGATCGAGCGCCGAACACGGTTCGTCCATCAGGATAACTTCGGGGTCGACCGCGATGGCGCGCGCGATGCACAGCCGTTGCTGCTGGCCGCCGGAAAGCGCGGTGCCCGAATCCGTAAGGCGATCCTTTACCTCTTCCCATAGGCCAGCGCGGCGCAGCGACTGCTCGACGATTTCATCAAGCTCGCTCTTCGACTGGGCGATGCCGTGGATCTTGGGGCCATAGGCGATGTTGTCATAGATCGATTTGGGGAAGGGATTGGGTTTCTGGAACACCATTCCCACGCGCGCGCGCAGTTGCACGACGTCCATCTTCGAACGGTAGATGTCCTGTCCGTCCAACAGGATTTCGCCATCGACACGGGCCGACGGAATCGTGTCGTTCATGCGGTTCAGCGTACGCAGAAACGTCGATTTCCCGCAGCCCGACGGGCCGATGAAGGCCGTCACGTAACGGGTGTGGATGTCGATCGACACTTCGTCGATCGCCTTCTTTTCACCGTAGTAGACCGACACCTTGTTGGCGCTGATCTTCGCAGGTCCGGCGTCGGTAAATCCCGCCGCGACGGAGCTTTCGAGATCGGGGTTATTCATTTTCATCCTTCACCAGCGCCTTTCGAAGCGATTGCGCAGATAGATGGCGACGCCGTTCATGACCAGCAGGAAGAGCAGAAGCACGATGATTGCCGCGCTGGTGCGTTCCACGAAACCGCGATCGATTTCATCCGACCACAGGAATATCTGCACCGGCAATACGCTGGATGGAGAGGTAAATCCATCTGGCGGAGACGCAACGAACGCGCGCATGCCGATCATCAACAGCGGCGCGGTTTCACCCAATGCGCGGGCCATGCCGATGATCGTGCCGGTCAAGATGCCGGGCAGGGCAAGCGGCAGGACATGGTGGAACACGACCTGCACCGGCGAAGCACCGATAGCCAGCGCGCCGTCGCGAATGGAGGGCGGAACCGACTTGATCGCGTTGCGCCCGGAAATGACGATAACCGGCATCGTCATCAGCGCCAGTGTCATGCCGCCGATCAGCGGCGCGGAACGCAGGTTCGGGAAGATCGCGAGAAACACTGCGAGGCCGAGAAGGCCGAAAATGATCGATGGCACCGCCGCAAGGTTGTTGATCGAAACCTCGATGATGTCGGTCCATTTGTTCTTGGGCGCATATTCTTCGAGATAGACCGCCGACAGCACCCCGATCGGAAACGCGAGGAGCAGCGTGACGAGCATGGTCAGCAACGATCCCTTGAGCGCGCCCCAGATGCCGGCCTCCTGTGGGTCCGTTGCGTCGGCACGCTCCATGAAGCCCCAGTCGAACGCGCGACCGAACACTCCCTGTTCCTGTAACCTCCGTGCGGTCGCCTGCAGCGCGCGATCTCCGTCGCCACGGAATGCGGAGGCGAGATCCTCGCTCACCGGGACAGAAACGGTCGCTTCGCGCGAAAGCAATGAGGGATCGGCGACCAACTGGCGTGCAAGATCGCGCCACGCCCCAGAACCAAGCTGTGCCGCTACATCGGGGCCATAGGCTTCGGCCGCGGCGAATTGCAGTACGTCGGGAAGGCCCGCTGCGGCCAGCGCGTTTTCCGCGCCGGGCTGGGCCAGGCGATCGGCGGTGACTGTAAGGCCCGCACCCGCGAAATCGACAGGTACCTTCAGTTCGGCGCGGGTGAATCCGGCCAGCCCGTTTGCGGTCATCGTCACCAGCAGGAACGCGAGCACGAGCGCGGAGAATATGACCGAGCCCATGGCAAGGTACTTGAAGCGCCGTTCGGCCGCGTAACGCTGTTCGAGCCGTGCGGCGAGGCGGATATCGCGCGCCTTGCGACTGATGTCGGCGTCTGAGGGGATCGAGGTGTTCATGACAGCTTACTCGTAAGCCTCTCGGTAACGCTTTACGACGCGCAGGGCGATGAAGTTCAACCCAAGCGTTACGACGAACAACACCATGCCCAGCGCAAATGCCGACAGGGTCGCCGGATGGTCGAAGCTGCCTTCGCCGGTAAGCATTGCAACGATCTGGTAGGTGACGGTGGTCATCGACGCAAAGGGGTTGGCGGTCAGGTTCGCCGCCGCGCCAGCCGCCATGACGACAATCATGGTTTCGCCGATAGCGCGGCTGACGGCCAACATGACGCCCGCCACGATGCCGGGCAGGGCGGCGGGGACCAGCACCTTGCGGATGGTTTCGGACTTGGTTGCGCCCATTGCCAGGCTGCCATCACGCATCGCGGAAGGGACCGCGGCAATGGAATCATCTGCCATCGACGACACGAACGGAATAATCATGACGCCCATAACGAGCCCGGCGGCAATCGCGCTTTCGCTGCTGGCGCTGGCGATACCGAGCGATTTGGCGACGTCACGGATAAAGGGCGCCACGGTCAGTGCGGCGAAATAGCCGTAAACCACGGTTGGGACGCCGGCGAGAATCTCGAGGATCGGCTTCATCCATTTGCGGAAAGTCGGGTTCGCATACTGGGTGAGGAAAATCGCGCTCATCAATCCCAGCGGGATTGCCACGATCATCGCGATGATCGCGCCGATGTAAATCGTGCCCCAGAACAGCGGCAATGCGCCATAGTCTGCACCATTGGCATAGGCGGGATCTCGCATCGGATCGGGCGACCAGTGGGTGCCGAACAGGAAGTCTATCGGGTTCACCATGCCGAAAAAGCGGATGGTTTCGAACAGCAGCGAAGCCACGATGCCGAACGTGGTCAGGATCGCGACGAGCGAGGCGAGCAGCAGGATCAGCATCACCGCCCGTTCCACCCGCGTCCGCGCGGTAAAATCGGGTTTGAGCCGCAGGAACGCGAGCACACCGCCGGTAAAGCCGATCAGCAGGGTGACGACGATGCCGATGATACCGTAACGATGCATCGCCGCGGCCGCCGGTTCGACCAATGGCGCTGCAAGCGGGTTGAACACCGCTTGCGCGCTACCGCGGGCGACGGCCAGCGCTTCGGAGAGGACCGTGTCTCGATTGATGCCGAAGTCGGGCAGTTGCGCCGCCGCCGGATCGGCGAGCAGCGATTGCATGACAAGTTGTGGGCTGACTACGTTCCAGATCGCCACGAAGACGATCGCCGGAACGAAGGCCCACAGTGCCACGTACCAGCCATGGTACGAAGGCAGGGAATGCAGACGCGTGCGGCCTTCGCCAGAACTGGCGAAGGCCCATGCGCGGGAGCGGGCGGCCAGCCATCCGACCAAACCGAGGCCGATGGCTAGAAGAACGAAGATGGCTGGCGACATATTCCCTGTCGTTTAGTCCCGGACTATTTCAGAACCGAGGCATCGAGCACGGTCATGTTTTTGACCGCAGCGGAGTTGGCCGCCTGAACCGCGTCGGTTGACGTGATCATGCCCTTGCTCGCGAACAGGCCGCCCTTGCCCCAGTTTTCGACCCAAGTCGAGATGTACTCCCGCAGGCCCGGTATCGCATCGAGGTGCTGCTTCTTTACATAGATGTAAAGCGAGCGAGCGCCCGGATAGGCGTTGCTGGTGATGTTGTCATAAGTCGGCTCGACGCCGTTGACGGCGAGGCCGCGCAACTTGTCGGCGTTTTCCTCGAGGAAGGAATAGCCGAATACGCCGATGGCCGCGGGGTTCGATGCCAGCTTCTGGACGATCAGGTTGTCGTTTTCGCCCTGCTCGACATAAGCGCCGTCGGTGCGGACTTCGGTGCAGATCTGCTCGTAGCGATCTTCGTCGGTTTCCTTGAGTGCCTTGGTCGCAGCGTCGGTCTTGCAGCCTTCGGTGAGGATCAGTTCGGCCAGCGCGTCGCGCGTGCCCGAAGTCGACGGCGGACCGTATACGAGGATCGGTTCATTGGGCAGAGAAGGATCGATGTCCGACCAGTTCTTCGCGGTGTTCGGTTTGCCGTAAGGTTCTTTGGCGAGCGCCTCGTAGACCTGCTTCACGGTGAGGCCGAACGTCGGGCCTTCCTTTGATTCGGCGATGGCGATGCCGTCCTTGCCGACTTCGATCTCGACGATTTCGGTCACGCCGTTCTGCTGGCACGTCTCGAACTCGCTGGCTTTCATCCGGCGCGAGGCATTGGCGATGTCGGGGTGCTGGGTGCCGACGCCCGCGCAGAACAGCTTCATGCCGCCGCCGGTGCCGGTCGATTCGACGATCGGCGACTTGTACTGATTGGCAAAGGCGCGCGAAAATTCCTCGGCCGCGGCCTTGGCGAACGGATATACGGTCGAGGAACCGACCGCCTTGATCTGATCGCGCGAAGTGGATTGCTGCCCGCCGCATCCGGCAAGAGCGGCGCTGGTCAGCGCGGCTAGGACGATCGTCTTGGTGAAGCGCATGGGATTACCCTTTCTGGTGATGCTGCCGGGCGCTCTAGAAGCTTGTCGTGACAAGCATATGACATTCCCGGAGCGCCCGGTCAAAGTTCGATTAATCGTTGAAATAACGCGATTATTCCGCGAAAATCTGTTTCTTGTGCAAAAGTCCGGGGATCAGAAGTCGATCTGCGCCCGTGCGCCAAACGCATCGACGGCGTATGATTTGTCGCCGTTCGCTGCGGCAATCGCCGCGTCGGTGTAATCCATCCGCCCGTAATTGAGCATGAAACGGGTATAGTCAGTGGGTGTCCAGATGACCGACATGGCGTAACCGTCCTGCTTGCCACCGACGATGCCAGCATCTGTCAGGTCAAGCCGGTCGTAACGCAGGTTCACCTGGATCGCGCCCATGCCGCCCTTGTCCACCGGGTTCGCCGGCTTCACGCGGTCGAAAATACCGCCCTTGTAACCGCGGGTGTCGCCCTTGGTCAGGAACATGCCCACTTCGGCATAGGCGCCGAAGAACGTCGGATCGGCAAGGCCGGGGCGCGATACCGACTGCCAGAAGGTTTCGCCAGCGACATGGAAAGGCCCGCGAATCGCTGCCGCTTCAAGTCCGTAACCAGTTTCCTTTGCCGCCCCGAACGAGCGGGTGTCGATGAACCGCGTGCCGGTGAAGTGCACGAATGGCCGCTGCCGATAACGAACATTCGCGAGATCGCCGTCGAGGTCGGTATAGTGCACCGATCCCCCGAGGTGGAGCTGCGTTTCGCCCATCTTCGGCATGAAGACGATGCGGCCATCGGCGCCCCACTGGTCGTTCGACGTGTCGCTCATGTTGTCGGTAAAGACGCCGCCTTGTGCGAGCATATCTCCCGAATGGAACGAGGCCGACGCGCCGACGCGCCGTTCGAACCCGAATGCGTCAGTAAATGCCGCGCGTTCCATGAACGAGGTGAAACGGCTGCTGGTCAGTTCTTCCATCGACTGGAAGTTGTTCTGCTGACCGAAGGCGACGGTCAAACCGCCGTCCTTGTACGTCAACATGGCGTCGGAAACCTCGACTTCGTTGCCTGCGAAATCTACCTCGAACTTGTAGCCGAAGCCGCCGGGAATATCGCCTTCGACGCCCAGTCGGATGCGGCGGGCTTCTTCGCCGAAGCCATCTTCGACGCCGGTGGAAGAAGGCGCCGAGATCACGCCCGCATCATACTGCATCCGGCCGCGCGGTTTGAACGACCAACCGGACTTGCTTTCGATCAGCGGCGCGCCCTTCCACTTGATGGTCGTGTCGCTTTTTGCCGCTTCTGCCGTGGCGAGCGCAGTGGTCGATGTCGCGGTTGCAGCATCGGCCTTCGCCTGCGCGGTGACGAGCTGACCTTCGAGCGAATCGATGCGTGCGGCCATCGCCTGCATCTGCGCGCGCATGGCCTGCAATTCGGCCTGCATCGCGGCCGAATCTGCATTCTGAGCGTGGGCAGGGGTGGCAAGACCGGCTGCCGCGATCATCGCGATGGCCGAAACCTGGGAAATCCTCATGACTGGACAAAGCCTCATGTTACAGTTCGCTGTCCGAACGACGACGCCAGTATGACCACCATGTGACTGTTTCATTACAGCCATGCCGGAACCTGCCGAAAGCCTGTGGATTGCGGTTATACGACCCCGATTTTAGCAGATTTGGCCGATCAGATCGCCGCGATTTTGTCGGAATGGCGCGGCAGCCGCACAATTACGGTCGTCCCATTGCCAAGCTTGCTGTCTATTTCCAGCCGGCCGCGATGGCGTTCGACGATATGCTTGACGATGGCGAGGCCAAGCCCGGTTCCACCCACTGCCCTGCTGCGACCGGGATCGGTGCGATAGAACCGACGAGTCAGGTGTGGCAGGTGTTCAGGTGCGATGCCTTCGCCGCTGTCCGACACGCGGAATTCGAACAACCCGTTCGTGCGTTGCAATGACACCCGCACCGGTTCGTCGGCCGCGCCGTATTTCAAGGCGTTCTCGATCAGATTGCGGGCGAGTTGATGCACCTGTTGTTCATCGCCGCGAATCGGCATGGGTACTTGTGCGCGTTCAATCACGATGCGATCCTGCCCATGCAGCGACTGCATGCCCGAAACAACGGTATCGATGCAGGTGCCGAAATCGAGAATCAGCGTGGGTAGATCGTGCTTTTCCGCCTCGATCCGCGACAGGCTCATCAAGTCTTCGACCAGCGCCTGCAACCGCTTGCTTTCGCGTGCGATCGTTTCGAGGAACCGCAGCCGCGTTTCCGACTTCATCGGTCGCGCGCCCTCTTCGCGATCGGCGTCGATCAGCGTTTCGACGTAACCGATGATCGACGCCAGCGGCGTGCGTAGTTCGTGGCTGGCATTGGCGACGAAATCGGTATGCGCGCGGCTGATGTCCGCCTCTGCCGTGCGGTTCACCAGTTCGATCATGGTTTTCGACGTATCGACCGGGCGCAGCGCGATTTCCCACACGCTGCGCGGACCGGTCAGACCACGCACGATCGCCTGACCGCCTTCGTTCCGGTCAAGCAGGCGCACGGCTTCGGGATGGCGCAGCGCGACGCGGGCGTCCTGTCCAATGACGTGATTGCCCAGCACGTCGCGCGCCGCGCGATTCGCCACGGTGATGCGACGATTTTCCATCACCAGGAACGGCAGGCTGAGCGGTTCGATCAGTTCGCGGATACGGTCCTGCGTGATCGTCATCCCGTCATCGCGCGGCCGGCCCATATCGGGGGCAGGGCGGGATAGGAACAGCGATCCGCACCAGATGACCAGCACGCCCAGCGCGAGCCAGAAATCCATCGTGACCACCAACAACGTGGTCGACCCGGCAATGGCGAGCGCAAGCCCGGCCCATGGCGGCGTAGTGCGCATCACCCGCATTCCGGGCGTAGCGGGCTTGGCATGGCAAGGGGGATCACGACCGGCACTCCACGACGAAAGCCCATAGGCGCGCGCGATGCCGCGCGCCAGAGTCATATGAGCGTCATATTTCTGTTTGGTGTGTGGGGACTTGGTGACCCCTACGGGAATCGAACCCGTGTTTCAGCCGTGAGAGGGCCGCGTCCTAACCGCTAGACGAAGGGGCCGTGCGCCACCTGTCGTGACGAATGCTGCACCGTGGTGACCCCTACGGGAATCGAACCCGTGTTTCAGCCGTGAAAGGGCCGCGTCCTAACCGCTAGACGAAGGGGCCACGTCGGTGCAGGCCGCGCAATTAGGGGGCACTTCGCGGGCGGTCAAGGGACGATTTGCGTATTTGTGCGAAACCCGTGAAGGTTATCCTGATTCAGTCGGCGAATGCGGCATCTTCGATATGCAATTCGGCCGCAGCGACCGGCCCCCAGTCGTCGATCTTCACCCGCCCCGCCAACCAGAACTTGCGTCCGTGCGATCCGTGCAGCAGCACTTGGCCAAGATCGGATTCGGCCGCGCGAAAGGCGATGCCCTTGAACCGGGCGCCGTCGTTGCCGCTGGCGATGACGCGGACATGACCGTTTCCCACGATGTCGACCTTCACCAGTTTCACCGGTCCGACCGCGACGCGCGGCGCGGGCCAACCGACGCCATATGGGCCGGCGATCTCCAATTGGTTGACCAGTTCGGGTTGCAACCCGCGCGGCGCGACGGAAAGGTCGATGATCGTCGCCTGTCCCGCGCGGGCGCGTTCGACATCGCGGGCAAGCAGCCCGTCGACCCAATCGGCAAAGGCGTCGATTTTTCCCGCCTCTATCGTCAGGCCCGCCGCCATCGCGTGCCCGCCGCCCTTTACCAACAGGCCTTGCGCGCTCGCGGCGATGATCGCTGCGCCAAGGTCGACACCCGATATGGACCGGCCCGATCCCTTGCCTTCGCCCTGATCGTCGATGGCGACGACGATGACGGGCTTGCCGCTCTTTTCCTTGATGCGTCCGGCCACGATGCCGATCACGCCGGGATGCCAGCCATGTCCGGACAGGACGAGCACCGACCGGTTGTGCTGGCCCGCGACGTGTTCCTCTGCGGCCGCCTGCACTTCGGCTTCGATGGCCCGGCGTTCTTCGTTCAGCACGTCGAGCCGGGCTGCGATGTCGTGCACTTCGTCGCCGGCTTCCCCGGTCAGCAGGCGCACGCCCAGGGTTGATTCGCCCACGCGGCCGCCTGCATTGATGCGCGGGCCCAGTGCAAAGCCGAGGTCGCTGCATTGGGGCGCGCGTTTCAGCCGGCTCGCATCGATCAGCGCGTTCAAACCGGCATTGCGGCGATGAGCCATCACTTTCAGACCCTGCGCCACGAAAGCCCGGTTCAGCCCGTGCAGCGCGGCAACATCGGCCACGGTGCCCAGAGCGACGAGATCGAGCAGGCCCATCAGATCGGGTTCGGCGCGCGCATCGAAAAAGCCGCGCTGGCGCAAGGTGCGGACCAAAGCAATGCCCAGCAGAAAGGCGACGCCGACGGCGGCGAGGTGACCATAGGACGCCGCCTCGTCGGTGGAATCGAGGCGGTTGGGATTGACCAGCGCAACCGTCCGGGGATTTTCCGCCGCGCACTTGTGGTGATCGACCACGATAACGTCGATGCCGGCATCGTGCGCCATCTCCAGCGCTTCGTGCGCCATCGCGCCGCAATCGACGGTGACGACAAGACTGCTACCTGCCTGGCCCAGCCTGACCAGCGCTTCGCCAGACGGGCCGTACCCTTCGAGCAGGCGATCAGGAATATAATGCGCCGGATTGGCGCCAAGCTCGCGCATCAGGCGGATGAGCAAGGCGCTGCTGGTCGCGCCATCGACGTCGTAATCACCGTAGATCGTGACCGATTCGCCGGTCAGCACGGCCTGCGCCAGCCGTTCCGCCGCGACGTCCATGTCATGAAAGATCGACGGATCGGGCAGAAATCCGCGCAAGGTCGGGTTGCGATGACGTTCGATGTCGTCGGGCGCGACCCCGCGCGCGGTAAGCAATTGCGTGACGAGATCGCCGCCCGCCATGCCGCCCGAACCCAGCGCCATGTTCCCGCCGCGCCAACGCCATGCCTTACCCGACAGCGACGCCTCAACGCCGCAAGCAAGTCCTTCGAGTTCGTTGTGTTGAGAGGAAGAGACCATGGCGACAGCCTACAGGTGAGGGAGGCGGGGTAAAACCCGGGCATCGTTTTGGGTGTGCGCTTTTCCCCCGATGTCGGTGCGCTTACACAAGTGCGACATGGTGAGCGATGCTTCCCTGCTGATCGTCTGGCATTCGCGCACCGGCGGAGCAAAGGCCATGGCGGCCGCCGCCAGCGAGGGCGCGGGCGAGCAGGCGCGACTGCTTTATTGCAACGATGCCACCGCCGAAGACGTCCTTGCGGCGAGCGGGTTTTTGTTTGTCTGCCCGGAAAATCTCGCGACCATGACCGGGGCGATGAAGGAATTTTTCGATCGGTCCTATTACCCGGTGCTCGGTAGAATCGAAGGGCGCGCCTATGCCACCGCGATCGCAGCGGGATCGGACGGTCACGGCGCCACGCGGCAGATCGACCGCATCGCCGCGGGCTGGCGCCTGCGCCGGGTGGCCGAACCGCTGATCGTGAATTTCGACGCCCAGACGCCCGAGGCGATTCTGAGTCCAAAATCGCTGAGCGCCACCACGCGTCAGGAATGCTTCGATCTGGGGCAGGCCATGGCGCAAGGCTTGGCAATGGGCGTGTTCTGATATGTAACTGCCGACACGTTGCGCAGCGCCTGGCTCGAAGATCAGCCTATCTTAAAGGCGACTTTCTTCTCGGAAATGGATATAGTTAGTCTCTGAAGGGCCGATGAAATGCTAGGGAGATTTCGGGGATCCGCCATCATGGGGCAGGAGCACGGTGCCATGTCCGATGCCGTAACTAATGGAGCCGATGGCAGCTTGGCCGATGATCTAGTGTTCACCCTCTGGTTTGAAGGCGCACGCCCGGATGCCGACTCGGTGCGCTCCCTGTTCGCCCGCACGCTTGTGAATTCCGACACTCAGATCGAAGTGCTGACAGATTCCGCCAGGGAAGGCGCTGGCGACAATGGCAGCGCCGGGGCGACTGTTCTGATCGGCGAGTGTCGATTTACTATCGAAGGATTGACGCCGGGTGTACCGGCGCAAACACTTGATCCGTCCAACCGGTTCGGCTTGGACGTCGGCGCATTGGCGCAGGCGCAGTCAATCCGCCTTGCCCCCCAGTCGCTCTTCGTCAATGACATTTCAGTGATCGCCGTCATTCGCGACGCCGTGCGCCTAGCGCTTGCCCTTTCCGGCGCCGACCGCTGTCTGGCTGTCGGTTGGGCCGCTGCCGACAGCGCGATGAGTGCCGCCTATTTCCGCAAGGTCGCCGCCGATTGGTTAGGGGGCGGACCATTTCCTGCATTGGGTCTCGTGGCGCTGGAAAGCGACGCCGACGATGGCCTTGTCAGCAAGGGGCTTGCGGTCGTGACCGGACAGGAATTGGTTATCGCGGCGATGCCCGGCATGGTTGTCGCCGACCGCGCACGGATCGCGATCCGCATGATCGATTATCTTGTCGGTCACGGCCCGGTAGATCAGGTCGAGACCATCAAAGTCGAAGGATTTTCGGAACTTATCATGGCGCCCGACGCGACAGGTAAGAAAATTTACCTTAAAAAGTCACCAATTCCTTAAGCGTTGTCCCCGATGAATCCGTTCAGGAGGAGGGCATGCAACGGGCGGCGAACATTTGCGGTTTTCGCCGCTTTTCGATGGCAAACAAACGGGGATCTCCTGATTTCAAGGAGGGATGGCAAAAGCACCATCTCCTGCCGCGTCAGTTGTTTTCCCGCCGCTGTCTTGACTCAATGCTAACTTCGATCGGCTCCGCGGGCGTCTGGCTGGACGACTTCGACGGGAACGGCGTTCTGCTTCCAGGAAACGAGGCTGTGGCGTTCGAAGAACGTCTGCCCCTGCATCGCGGGCCGCACAGAATCTGCAACGAACTGGTGTTCGAAAGGGTCGGCGCAGTCGAAATGGAGTGGTCGCGAATCCGCAGCCGGAACGAGCTGCAGGCAAAGGATGCCGCCATCGGGCGCATCCGGTTGGTGCAACGTGGGTTAGCCCGCCGCCTCGACGGCGAAGGGGCGGCACCTATCGTCCTTAACCGACGCGACCCGATCGGGCACGGCGTGGACTACAGCAATCTCGACGCCATGGCCGACATGCTGTGGGGCGCAACCCGATGAGACCCTGATCGGAACATCAGGAAAGCTCAAGGACGGCGCGTGCGATCACGCGCCGTCCTGTCTTGCTTAATTTGCCGGACGAGCCGCGTTCGCCGCGCTGAGGATAGCGCGCACACTCGCGGTTGCGACGTCAGCGCTGATGCCGACGCCCCAGACGATGTGGCCGCTTTCGGTCATGCATTCGACATAAGCCGCAGCCTTGGCGTCGGATCCCTTTGACAGCGCGTGTTCGCTATAATCGAGCACTTCGAGGTTCATGCCGAATGCCTCGCCCAAGGTCGCCACGACAGACGAGATCAAGCCGTTGCCACGACCTGAAACGGTGCGTTCCGTGCCGCCTTCGGTGACCGTTCCGGTAAAGACGCGTGTTCCGTTCTTGGCGCGGTGTTCCTCGTAATCGACAAGCTGGAAATGCTGCGGGCGCGACACATGATATTCGTGCCGGAACGCTTCCCAGATGTCGGCGGCGTTCAATTCCCGCCCGGTCTCGTCGGCCATGCGCTGCACCGCTTTCGAAAAATGCGCCTGCATCCGTTTGGGCAGTTTCAGGCCCTTGTCCTGCTCTAGCACCCAGGCAAACCCGCCCTTGCCCGATTGGGAGTTCACGCGGATCACCGCCTCGTAGTTACGGCCCAGGTCGGCGGGATCGATCGGCAAGTAGGGAACCCGCCAGTATTGGTCGTTCTGCTGGTCGTGCGCCTCGAACCCCTTCTTGATCGCGTCCTGATGGCTGCCCGAAAACGCGGTGAACACCAGTTCGCCGCCATAAGGGTGACGCTGATGCACGGGGATCTGATTACAGTATTCGACCGTTTCGATCACCTCGTCGATATTCGAAAAGTCGAGGCCGGGATTGATCCCTTGGGTGTACATGTTCAGCGCGACGGTCACGAGACAGCAGTTGCCCGTCCGCTCGCCGTTGCCGAACAGGCATCCTTCGACCCGGTCCGCACCCGCCATTACGCCCAGCTCGGCGGCCGCCACGCCGGTGCCGCGATCGTTATGGGTGTGCAGGCTGATGACCGCGCTTTCGCGGTTGGGCAGGTTGCGGCAGAAATATTCGATCTGGTCGGCGTAGATGTTGGGCGTCGCGCACTCAACCGTGGCAGGCAGGTTCAGGATGATCGGCCGCTCGGGCGTCGGCTGCAGGATGTCCATCACCGCCTCGCAGCATTCGAGGCTGAAATCGAGTTCGGCCGTGCTGAAGGTTTCTGGTGAATATTCGAAGTGCCAATCGGTGTCGGGATACTTTGCCGCTTCGTCGCGAATGACCTTTGCGCCCGCTTCGGCGATGCCGCGCACTTCCTGCCTCGACATCTTGAACACGATGTCGCGCCACGCCGGGCTGACCGCATTGTAAACATGAACGATGGCCTGCTTCGCGCCAATCAGGCTTTCGAAGCTGCGCCTGATCAGGTCTTCGCGGCTTTGCGTCAGCACCTGGACCAGCACGTCGTCGGGAATGCGGCCCGACTGAACGAGGCTCTGGATGAAATCGAATTCGGTCGCGCCGGCGGCGGGGAAGCCGACTTCGATCTCTTTCAGCCCAACCTTGACCAGCTGGTCGAAGAAGCGGTTCTTCTTCACGCTGTCCATCGGGTCGATCAGCGACTGGTTGCCGTCCCGCATGTCGGTGGACAGCCAGCGGGGCGGCTTCGTGATGGTACGCGAAGGCCACTGCCGGTCGGGCAGGTCGATGGCCGGAAACGGTCGGTACTTGACCGAGGGGTCGTGCAACATGGTGGTGGTATGGGATGCCATGACTGGTACTTCTTGTCTGCTGGATCAGGTTATGCGGCTAACTCATCCCCCGGGGGCCGGAGCGCCGTCCGCAGACAGCGCAAACGTCACGCCCGGGGGCGTGTAAGTCGAAGCAGCAGGGCCCGAAGTTCGATAGGGGCCGGAAAGAAGCGCATAATCGTCATTTCGCCTATCGCTATGATGCACAGGTTCCCGAAAGTCCAGACCCGAATGTGGGGTCAATCACGATGGCAATGCGGTACCTGTCGATGGCGAGTGTGGGCCGATGGCGGGTGTGGAATTCAGAAACAGTCGACACTGGTGATGGTGCCGTCCGGATCGGTCATGACGTTCAGACGCCCGGCGACGACGTCGGCATCGACGGCTTCGTCTGGTCCGATTACGCGAACGCCCTGTGCGGCAAACCCTTTGAGCACAGCTGCAATCCGCGCGGTCATCGGCTGGCCGACATAGGCGACGGCGCGGTTCGCGCCACAGCCCTGGGGCATGAGGCCGAAGCAGTTGGAACCACTTGGGCGGTCTGTGGCGGACGCGTCAGGGCATTGTTCGGGCGGTGTCCATGTCGCGGCCGCCACCGGCGTTCCCGATGGCGAAGGCGTCCCGGCCGGCGCATCGCCCGGTTCCTCGACCGCCGAACAGGCGGCAAGCAGGGGAAGGGCAAGGAGCAGGCCGGGACGGATCATTATTTCTTCTCGAATGCGGCGGTGATGTCGAGTTCGACCTCGTCAGACACGAATGGCACGAATGCGGATACGCCGAAAGTGCTGCGCTTCAACATCGCGCGCCCTTCGAATCCGACCGTTTCGGCCTTGCTCATCGGATTGGCCCCTGCGCCAGTGAACCGGGCGGCGATCATGACCGGCGCGGTAACGCCGTTAAGCGTGAGGTTGCCAACGATCTGCGCCGTGGTCGGACCGGTCGGGGTGACCATTGTCGACACGAAATGCGCGGGCGCGGGTTCGGGGCCGAAGAAATCGGGCTTGGCGCCATCGGTGCCAGCGCGCAGCAGGTGATCCTTGAGCCCGGACGATGCGACAGTGACCGATGCGATGGGGATCGTAACGTCCAGCTTTGCCGTCGACGGCGTGGCAGGATCGAATTCCAGAGTGCCGGACACATCGCCGAAAAGTCCGAAGTAGTCGCTGAAACCGAAATGGTCGACGCGCCATCCGACCAGCGTGTGATTGGGATCGGCGGCATAAGTGCCAGCCGAGACGCGCGATGGATCGGCAATGCCGGGAAGCTGCGGTGCCGCTGTCTGGGCCAGGACCGGCATGGCGGCCAGCGTCACGGTGGCGAGTGCGAGGGCCAAGGTGCGAGATTTCATCATATTCCCCTTCAAATCGTAGATCGGTTGCGACCAGTGGCGATAATGTGGACGGGAAATGTTGCCCTTTCAACGAGGCACAGCGTTGTAACCATGCGGATAAAGCAGCGCGCAATGGCACGAAAAAGCCCGTCGGATCGTGCGTAACGATCCGGCGGGCTTCGATTTTTCGATCAACGCCAGGGCGTTGAATAAATCAGTTCTTGTCCTTGTCGACCAGCGCGTTAGCCTTAATCCACGGCATCATCGCGCGAAGTTGTGCGCCCGTCTTTTCGATCGGGTGCGCGGCGGCAGCCTTGCGGGCGGCCTTCAGCTCGGGCTGTCCGGCGCGGTTGTCGAGCACGAAGTTCTTCACGAAACGGCCCGACTGGATGTCGGCCAGAACACGCTTCATCTCTGCCTTCGTCTCGGCGGTAATGATGCGCGGACCGGTGGTGATGTCGCCGTATTCCGCCGTGTTCGAGATCGAATAGCGCATGTTGGCGATGCCGCCTTCATACAGCAGGTCGACGATCAGCTTGGTTTCGTGGAGACATTCGAAATAGGCCATTTCCGGGGCGTAGCCTGCTTCGACCAGCGTTTCGAAGCCGGCCTGGATCAGGTGGGTGACGCCGCCGCAAAGCACGGCCTGTTCGCCGAACAGATCGGTTTCGCATTCTTCGCGGAAGTTGGTTTCGATGATGCCCGAACGGCCGCCGCCGACGGCGCTGGCATAAGCGAGCGACACGTCATGCGCGTTGCCGGTCGCATCCTGGTGGATCGCGATCAGGCAGGGCACGCCACCGCCACGCTGGTATTCGCTGCGCACCGTGTGGCCGGGGCCCTTGGGCGCGATCATGATCACGTCGATGTCCGCAGGCGGCTCGATCAGGCCGAAGTGGACGTTGAGGCCATGGGCGAAGGCCAGCGCCGAACCCGGCTTCATGCGACCTGCGATATCGTCGTTGTAGATCGCGGCCTGATGTTCGTCGGGCGCGAGGATCATGACGATGTCGGCCCATTCGGCCGCTTCGGAATTGGTCATCACCTTGAAGCCGGCGGCTTGCGCCTTCTTGGCCGTGGCCGAACCTTCGCGCAGGGCGATGGCGACTTCGGCGACGCCGGAATCGCGCAGGTTTTGGGCGTGTGCATGGCCCTGGCTGCCATAGCCGATGATGGCGACCTTCTTTTCCTTGACGAGGTTCAGGTCGCAATCGGCGTCGTAATAGACTTTCACGTTAATTCCCCTTGGCTGCCCGCCGGATTTCGATGGCGGCGCATAGCTGTTGTGGTCGGTTGCATCAAATGTATCGTTTGAAAGGACTTGGTCGTTGGAAAGGCGTTCAGGCTCCGTTCGCTCCGCGCATCATCCCCACGATGCCGGTGCGACCGACTTCGACAAGGCCGAGTTCGCGCATCAGGGCGACGAAGGCATCGATTTTTTCGGGCGCTCCGGTGATTTCGAAGATGAAGCTTTCGGTCGTCGAATCCACCACCTTGGCGCGGTAGACGTCGGCAAGCCGTAGCGCTTCGACCCGCATGTCGCCGCGCCCCGCCACCTTTACCAACGCCAGTTCGCGTTCGACGTGGGGGCCAAGTTCGGTGAGGTCGGAAACCTTGTGAACCGGGACCAGCCGTTCGAGCTGGGCATGGATCTGGTCGATTACCGCCGGCGGGCCGTGGGTCACGATGGTGATCCGGCTGACCGTGTGGTTTTCGCTGATGTCGGCGACGGTGAGCGAATCGATGTTGTAGCCGCGCGCGGTGAACAATCCTGCGATCTTGGCCAGGATGCCGCTTTCGTTGTCGACCGTGATGGCCAGAACGTGGCGTTCCTGCGCCCGATGTTCGATATGCATCAGACCGACGCCTTCTGTTCGACCGAAACGGTCCGGGCTTCTGGGGCCTCGTCACCGTACAGCATCATTTCGGTGTGGGCCGCGCCCGACCGGAACATCGGCAGGCAGTTCGCCAACTTGGCGACGCGGCAATCGACGATCACCGGCCCGTCATAATCGATCATCGCCTGAATGCCTGCGTCCAGATCGTCCAGGTCCTCGATCCTGATACCCTTCCAGCCATAGGCTTCGGCCAGCTTCACGAAATCGGGCAGCGAGTCCGAATAGGAATTCGAATAGCGCGATTCATAGGTCAGTTCCTGCCACTGGCGGACCATGCCCATATATTCGTTGTTGAGGATGAAGACCTTGACCGGCAGGCGATACTGGCTCGCGGTGCCGAGCTCCTGGATGTTCATCTGGATCGACGCTTCGCCAGCGATGTCGATGACCAATGCGTCCGGATTGCCCAACTGCGCACCGATCGCGGCGGGCAGGCCGTAACCCATGGTGCCAAGCCCACCACTGGTCAGCCACTTGTTCGGGCTGAAGAAGTGGAAGTGCTGGGCCGCCCACATCTGGTGCTGACCGACTTCGGTGGTGATGATCGGATCGTGGTGCTTGGTCAGCTCGAACAACCGTTCGACTGCAAGCTGGGGCATGATCTCTTCCGCGGAAGGCGGATAGGCGAGCGAGTTGCGCGCGCGCCAGCCGTCGATCCGGGCGTACCATTCGCCAAGGTTCTGCGGCTTTGCCCCAGATGCCTTCCATAAGTCGATCATCTGCCGCAGGACCATCGCGCAATCGCCCAGGATCGGCAGGTCGACCTGAACCGTCTTGTTGATCGAAGACCGGTCGATGTCGATGTGGATCTTCTTCGCATTGGGTGCGAAATCCTCGATCCGCCCCGTGACGCGGTCGTCGAACCGCGAACCGATCGCGACGACGAGATCAGCGCGATTCATTGCCATGTTGGCTTCATAGGTGCCGTGCATGCCTAACATGCCGAGCCATGCCTTGTTCAACGCGGGAAACGCGCCAAGGCCCATCAGCGTGCTGGTGACGGGCGCGCCGGTCAGTTCCTGCAATTCGCGCAGCAAGGCGGACGCTTCGGGCCCCGAATTGATGACGCCGCCACCGGTGTACAGAACCGGCTCTTTTGCCGCCGCGATCATGGCCACCGCTTCGGCGATGGCCGCATCGGCACCGATAGTATGCGGCGAATAGCGCGTCGATTTCGCGACTTGCGAAACGGGGGCGCTGGCGACCTGAACGTCCTTGGGAATGTCGATGACGACAGGGCCGGGGCGGCCGGTGGTCGCGATCTGGAACGCCTCGTTTATCGTCGCGGCAAGGTCTGCCGGATCCTTCACGAGATAGTTGTGCTTCGTGCAGTGGCGCGTGATGCCGACGGTATCGGCTTCCTGGAAAGCGTCGGTGCCGATCATCGCGGTGGCGACCTGTCCGGTCAGGACGACCATCGGGATCGAATCCATGAAGGCATCGGCAATGCCGGTCACTGCGTTGGTCGCGCCGGGGCCGGACGTGACGAGCACGACGCCGGGCTTCCCCGTCGAACGGGCGTAACCTTCGGCGGCGTGGGCCGCCCCTGCTTCGTGCCGGACGAGGATGTGGCGGATCCGGTTGTCGGAAAACAGCGCATCGTAGATGGGCAATACCGCGCCACCGGGATAGCCGAAGATCACTTCGACACCCTGTTCGACAAGGCAATCCATCAAGATGTCGGCGCCGCTGCGCTCGGTCACTGCTATTCTCCGTTTGTTGGCGGGGACGGGGGCAAGAAAATGGGCCCGAGTGTCGTGCACCCGGGCCTCTCTCTCCCAACTCAAATTCGCGAGCGGACTAGGCGACATAGAATATCATGTCAACCGCAAATGTCGTAATAAAGTTTCAATTAAATCGCCATTTTCGACATTTTCGGTATCATAGCGGGTCCAAGTCGTTGGGGGTTGGTGGCGAAACCAGGTATATTGCCGCTTGGCGTAGCGTCGAGTCGCCTGTGCGCCGCGCGCCTCGGCCTCTGTCCGGTCATATTCGTCGGCCAGCAGCCCGGCGATTTCCGGAACGCCGATGGCGCGCATGACAGGCAGTGCCGGATCCAGCTTGCGGGAAAGCAGCGCGCGGACCTCTTCTATCGCGCCGCGTTCGAGCATCTGGCCAAACCGCTGGTCGCATTTCGCAAACAGTGTTTCGCGATCCGGGATCAGGATCGCTGCGGTCAGGTCGATCTGGGCGCCGATCCCGCCTTCCATCCTTGCGTGCCAATGGTCGAGTGGCTGGCCGGTGCTGCGCACCACCTCCAGCGCGCGGGCAACGCGGGTGCTGTCCGAAGCATTCAGTCGCTGGGCAGAGGCAGGGTCTTCGCTGACCAGCGCGGCGTGCGCCTCGGCCACCGGCATGGCCCGCACGGCGACGCGGATCGCGGGGTCGATGGGCGGGATGGGGGCGATGCCGTCGATCAGCGTGCGCAGGTAAAGACCGGTTCCGCCGACCAGGATCGGCAGGCGCCCGGAGTTATGTGCCAGCGCAATCTCCGCTTTTGCCCGTGCGGCCCAATCGGCGGCTGAGCAGGCATGCGCCCCGTCCCATGCTCCGAACAGGACGTGGGGAACGCCGCGCATCTCCTCTGTCGTCGGGCGCGCCGATACGACGGCGAGATCGGCATAGACCTGCGCACTGTCGGCGTTGATGACCGTACCGGGCAATCCGGCCTTTTCCGACGCCAGCGCGAGCATGACGGCGAGATCGCTCTTGCCGCTGGCGGTCGGCCCTGCGATGAGCGCGACCCTTGGCTTACCTGTGGAGAATACTTCGGTGCTCATTGCCCGGCTGATAGCAGACCCCGCGACGTTGGAAACCGCGCTCGACAACGCGGGAAGCGCACTGGCGGCACAAGGCTGGGCGATGGCAGGGGCGCAAATGCTCGATTTCTGCGGCGACGTGCTGGAAATCGACATAACCGGCGGCGACCCGGCAGGCGTCCGCGCGATTCTGGATACCGCGTTCGGCCCGTGCGACCTGTTGATGAGCGAAGCCGAAATCGTGGTTCCGCAGCTTTTCGTATCGGACATGGATTCGACCATGATCGGGCAGGAATGCATCGACGAGCTGGCCGATTTCGCCGGGATCAAACCGCAGATCGCCGCCATAACCGAACGCGCGATGCAGGGCGAACTCGACTTCGTCAGCGCTCTTAACGAACGGGTCGGACTTCTCAAGGGCCTAGAGGAAAGTGCGATAACCCGCTGTCTGACCGAGAGAATCACGCCGATGAACGGCGCCCGTACGTTGGTCGCGACTTTGAAGTCGCGGGGGTGTCGAACCGTGCTGGTGACCGGCGGGTTCCATTCGTTTGCCGATCCGGTTGCCGAAATGCTGGGCTTCGAACGCGTGGTGGGTAACGTTCTTGGCGTCGCCAACGGGCAACTGACCGGGACGCTTGCGACCGAAATCGTGGATTCCGCGACCAAGAAGGCGACGCTGGACGAAGAAATGGCCGTGCTTGGCGACGGTGCGGTCAGCCTTGCGACCGGAGACGGCGCGAACGACATCCCGATGATCGAGGCCGCCGATTACGGCGTCGCCTATCACGCCAAGCCCAAGGCCAAGGCGGCGGCCAACGGCTGGATCGACCGCGGCGACTTGACGAACGTGCTCAAACTGCTGGGCGTCCCGCAAGGTGAGTGGGTGGATTAGAGGGCGTGAAGACGGATTTCGGCTAACGACCTCGTTGCGGATGTTAGCTGAGTAACGCACTCATTTGGCTGATGCGCTCCCTCCACGCCTCACTCATCGTGCGCGAAAGGACTTGGTCGGCAAGCTCCGCAGCTTGTTTGTCCTCCCCGCACTGATGCTTGACGGCGACAAGATAGAGCACTTCCGGAGGATAATGATTTTGTGATGCAGCCAGCCATCGCTCGACGTCCACTAGGCTCTTAAACTCTGAAAAAATGGGATGGCCGCGGAACTTAGTGCCTCCATCATATTGGCAACATCAGATTGGATAATTGATTTCCACCAGTGGTCTCGTCCGTTCACCAGAAATCCAAGCCGAGTGCGAACTATGCAGTCAGGTTCAGAAAATGGCTGGGTCGGTGACTTCCCCCAAACAAGTTCGTATGTCGGCGTGTGCATCAGGGCGATATTTATCGTCACGCCGCCGATTGACGCGCCTCGTTGGACGTCGATAACGTCAGAGAACAGAGGGCGTGACCTTACCCACGTCCTGCCATGGCGTTCAAAACCATGCGGTTCGAGAAACTCGTCAAGTTTTCTGGACAGATTGGTTTGTGTCACCCGCGAAACATACCCTACAGATGGCAGCTTTCCACCCCAAACCAGCCATACGATCGGCCAAAATTTCGCTGTCCTACACGGCAGCGGAGCGTCACAATATGCGCCGCTCTTTACCATCGTAGAAACCGCCCACGACCTGTCACCTGTCATGGGTCAGGCGCAAGCCCAGCATTTCCGCGCCTCAGAGGCTATGTCGGCAAGGTGACACGGCGTCGCCTTTGTCACCCATGGCAGACACTCAGACCCGCTACGCTTCCATCCAGTCGCGGAAGAAGCTGTCGCTCGCCTCCCGCAGGTCCGCGATGTCGACATTGCTTTCGCCCGCAAGGCTGCGGAACGTGACCGTTTCGCTGCCGGTTTCGCCCAATGCAATGGCGGCAAGTCCGGCCTTTTCCGCGGCCTCGAGGATCGGTTCGGCCTCTGCCGCCGTGACGACATAGCGCGACTGGTCCTCTCCGAACCAGAACGCGGCAGGGCTGGTGCGATCGGCGGGCATGGCGACGGCGCAGCCGATGTTGCCGGCCAGCGCCATTTCGGCCAGTGCCACGGCAAGTCCCCCGTCGGAACAATCGTGTACGGCTGTGACCATGCCGTCGGCGATCAACTGGCGCACAGTTTCGCCCGCGCGTTTCGCAAGGTCTAGCCCGACAGGCGGGGGCGGGCCTTCTTCGCGGCCGTGCAGTTCGCGCAGGTACAGCGACTGGCCAAGATGGCCGCTTTCGCCGCCGATGACGACGATCTGGTGGCCTGGCGCCTTGAACGCGATGGTGGCCATGATTTCGTGATCTTCCATCAGTCCGACGCCGCCGATTGCGGGCGTGGGCAGGATGGCCGAACCGCCGCCGGTCGCCTTGCTTTCGTTATAAAGGCTGACGTTGCCCGACACGATGGGGAAATCCAGCGCGCGGCAGGCATCGCCCATACCCTGAAGACAGCCGACGAATTGGGCCATGATCTCAGGCCGCTGCGGGTTGCCGAAATTGAGGCAGTTGGTCACCGCCAGCGGCGTCGCGCCGACAGCGGAAATGTTGCGATAGGCCTCTGCGATGGCCTGCTTTCCCCCTTCGTAAGGGTCGGCATAGCAATAGCGCGGGGTGCAGTCGGTGGTGATCGCCAACGCCTTTTTGGTGCCGTGAATGCGCACGACCGCCGCGTCGCCGCCCGATTTCTGCAACGTGTTCGCACCCACCTGCGAATCGTACTGTTCCCAGATCCACTTGCGCGATGCGAGGTCTGGCGTCGCCAGCAACTTGCGCAGATCGCCTGCGACATCGGTGCTTTCGGGCACATCACCCAGCGGGGTGGTGCCTGCCCATTCGGCGTATTCTTCACGCCCGATATAGGGTCGTTCGTATTCCGGCGCGTCAGCCGCCAGCGGGCCGAGCGGTATGTCGCAAACGACTTCGCCGCCGAACGTCAGCACCATGTGGCGAGTATCGGTGACTTCGCCGATGACCGCGAAATCCAGCTCCCACTTGGTGAAGATTTCCTGCGCCATGGCTTCCTTGCCCGGCTTCAGCACCATCAACATGCGTTCCTGCGATTCGGACAGCATCATCTCGTAAGGGGTCATGCCCTCTTCGCGGCATGGGACCATGTCCATGTCGAGCCGGATGCCCGCCTTGCCGTTGGTGGCCATTTCAACCGACGATGATGTCAGACCCGCCGCGCCCATGTCCTGGATCGCGACGATAGCGTCGGTGGCCATCAGTTCGAGGCAGGCTTCGATCAGCAGTTTTTCGACGAAGGGATCGCCGACCTGCACCGTCGGGCGCTTTTCCTCGATATCGTCGCCAAAATCGGCGCTGGCCATCGTGGCGCCGTGGATGCCGTCGCGGCCGGTCTTGGATCCGACATAGACAATGGGATTACCCACGCCCGTCGCTGCGGAATAGAAAATCTTGTCCGCATCGGCGACGCCGACGGTCATCGCGTTGACGAGTATGTTGCCGTCGTACGCCTTGTGAAAGTTCGTTTCGCCGCCCACGGTCGGCACGCCGACGCAGTTGCCGTACCCGCCGATGCCTTCGACCACGCCCTTGACCAGGTGCTTCATCTTCGGATGGTCGGGCCGCCCGAAACGCAGTGCATTCATGTTGGCCACCGGCCGCGCGCCCATCGTGAACACGTCGCGCAAGATACCGCCAACGCCCGTCGCCGCGCCCTGATAGGGTTCGATGTAGGACGGGTGGTTGTGGCTCTCCATCTTGAAGATCGCGGCCAGCTTTGTCCCGTCCGGGCCTTCGCCGATGTCGATGACGCCAGCGTTCTCGCCCGGACCGCAGATGACCCACGGTGCCTCGGTCGGCAGTTTCTTCAGGTGGAAGCGCGAAGACTTGTACGAGCAATGCTCGGACCACATCACCGAAAAGATGCCAAGCTCCACGAGATTGGGCTCGCGGCCCAGCGCGCGCAGGACGCGCTCGTATTCTTCGGGGGAGAGGCCGTGCGCCTCGACGACGTCAGGAGTGATCTCGCTCATGCTTCGCGCCCTTAACCACCGTTGCGCCAGTGTGCCAGCCATTTCCTTGCGAGCCATTTCGGGTGCCGGTTTTTGCGAAGCTTGACCACATGCGACCGTCTCGCCATTGCTATGCGCCATGGACGATCCCCATGATGACATCGCAAACATGACCTACGAACAGGCGCTCAAAGCGTTGGAGGACGTGGTGCGCAGGCTCGAAAGCGGGGAGGTTGCGCTCGACGAATCGATTTCGCTTTACGAACGCGGCGAAAAACTGCGGGCGCATTGCCAGGCGCGGCTCGACGCGGCTCAGGCCCGGATCGAAAAGATCGTTGCTGGGCCGGATGGCGCGCCGGTCGGCACACGCCCGTTCGATGAAGAGGCCTGATCACATGGCAAGCGAAGACGTGGCGGTTTCCGACCTGTTGGGCAGCGCGCTGGCCTCTATCCGAGAGGATGTGGATCATCACTTCGATCTGTTGCTCCCGGTTCCCGACGATGCCCGCGCTCGCCTGTTTGCCGCGATGCGCCATGCCGCCATCGGTGGCGGCAAGCGGTTGCGCCCCTTGCTGGTGACGGCGACCGCCGGAATGTTCGGCGTCGATCGCGATGCGGCGGTCCGCGCAGGTTGCGCGGTCGAGGCGATCCACGCCTATTCGTTGATCCATGACGATCTGCCATGCATGGACGACGATGACCTTCGCCACGGCAGGCCGACGGTCCATCTCGAATTCGACGAGGCTACGGCAGTGCTGGCCGGGGATGCGTTGCATGCGCTGGCATTCGACATTCTCGTCAGCCCGCAAGTGACGTCCGATCCCTTCATCCGTTCCGAACTCGTCGCCACGCTTGCGCGCGCCAGCGGCATGGACGGCATGGCAGGCGGCCAGATGATGGACATGATGGCCGAACAGGCTGGCGAAAACGAAGGCGGCTTCGATCTACATACCGTCACCCGACTGCAGCAGTTGAAGACCGGCGCGCTGCTTGGCGCGTCTGTCGAAATGGGCGCGATCATGGGCCGCGTGCCACCAGAGGGGCGGGCGCACCTGAAAAGTTACGCCCGCGACATCGGCCTCGCGTTCCAGATTGCGGACGATCTGCTGGACCACGAAGGCGATGCGGAACTGGCGGGCAAGGCGCTGCGCAAGGACGCGGTGGCCGGAAAGGCGACGTTCGTGTCGCTTTTGGGCGCCGAGCGAGCGCGCGAACAGGCGCACATGCTGGTAGAGCAGGCGATCGGGCATCTCGCCTCGCATGGCGAAGAGGCAGACGTACTGCGCGCCATCGCCCGCTATATCGTGGAGCGTGATCGCTGATATCGGCGCATCCGCGAGTTTAAGACTGCAGACAAGGGGAGCAGAGCTTGGAAAAGCTTATCGGGGAAAAGCGCATCGGAATCTATCCGGGGACGTTCGATCCCATAACGCTGGGTCATCAGGATATCATCCGGCGTGGATCGAAGTTGGTCGACGAACTGATTATCGGCGTGACTACCAATCCTTCGAAGGACCCGATGTTCACGCCCGAAGAACGGATGCAGATGGTGGTTCGCGAGGTTGAGGCGCTGGGCATCGAAAACGTGCGGGTCGTCGGTTTCAACGCGCTGCTCATCAAGTTCGCCCAGAAAGTGGGCGCGACCGTCATCATCCGCGGGCTGCGGGCGGTGGCCGATTTCGAATACGAATACCAGATGGCGGGCATGAACCAGCAGCTCGATCCTGGTATAGAAACGGTGTTCCTGATGGCAGACGTGTCGTTGCAGCCGATCGCATCGAAACTGGTCAAGGAAATCGCGCAGTTCGGGGGCGACATCAGCCGCTTCGTCAGCGCAGCGGTCTGCCCTGACGTAATCGCTCGGGTCGACAGGCAAGGACGCAAGGGCGATTATTGAGCGGGGACAGCACCTTCGTCCCTATGCTTCATGAGCGTCCTCATTGGCCCCCTCATTCATTGCCACGTCACATTGTTACGGCTAATTGCCGCAGCAAGATAACTCACGGGATGCTTTCGCCAGATGAACTTCCGCCTCAGTGCCCGCGCCGCTCTTGCCAGCGCCGCGTTCGGTCTTGCCACTCTTTCCGTAACGCCCGCCTTTGCGCAGGATCAGGCCGGCGTAAAGACGGGGGAAGATGCGGCTGCGCAGTTCAGGGATTTCTGGACGGTCGAGCCGTCGCTCGAAATTGATCAGGAAAACATCCTGCTGCTCGACCTGTCGAACGGCGGGCGCGTCGCTATCCGATTGAAGCCGCAGTGGGCGCCCACCCATGTCGATCGAATCAAGACGCTGACCCGTCAGGGTTTCTATGACGGCGTCATCTTTCACCGCGTGATCGAAGGGTTCATGGCTCAGACCGGTGATCCGACCGGCACCGGCATGGGCGGGTCCGAACTTCCCGACCTTACCGCCGAATTCAATCGCGTGCCGCACTTGCGCGGATCGGTCGCCGCGGCCCGCGAAGGCAGCAACGACGATTCGGCCAATAGCCAGTTCTTCATCGTGTTTTATCCCACGATGCAGCTCGACCGGAAATATACGAACTTCGGCCGCGTGATCGCGGGGATGCAGTTCGTCGACCAGGTTCAGCGCGGCCAGCCGCCTGCGAACCCGACGAAGATCCTTCAGGCATCGCTCGCAAGCGACCACAAGGCGCCGCCGGTGACGACTCCGATGACTGGCAAGATCACGTCTGACATGCTGTCCGCTCCGCTGCCGGCGGGGGGTGACATCACGACGTCTCCTGCTGGGGACGAAGTGGCCGACTGAACGCGACGTACGCGGCGGTTTGCCCCCAAGACACTTTCCAACGCGCATCCGGCCCGCTAGGCGGCAGGTCCGATGCGCGTTGACCTTTTCGATTTCGAACTCCCCCCCGAACGCATAGCGTTGCGCCCCGCGCGCCCGCGCGATGCCGCGCGCCTGCTGGTGGTCGACGGCGACGCGCCGTTCAACGATCGCGTCATGCGCGAATTGCCTCAGGTGCTGCGGGCAGGGGACGTGCTGGTTTTCAACGATACCCGCGTTATCCCGGCGCAGCTCGAAGGAACGCGCGGCGGTCATGACGGGCAGGGCGCACGGATCGGCGCGACCTTGCACAAACGGATCGACCTACGCCGCTGGCAGGCGTTCATCCGCAATGCCAAGCGTTTGCGCGAAGGCGACCGCATCGATTTCCCGGCGCAAGTCACCGCAATTGCGGAGATGCGCCACGCTGACGGCAGTTTCACGCTGGCTTTCGAAGGTGACGAGCCGGTCGAAGTCCTGCTCGAGCGTGCAGGCCGGATGCCGCTACCGCCCTATATCGCGGGAAAACGCGAAACGGACGCTGCGGACCGCGAAGATTACCAAACGATGTTCGCGCAGCATGACGGTGCTGTTGCTGCGCCGACGGCCGCGCTGCATTTCACGCCCGACCTGATCGCCGCGCTCGACGCAGCAGGGGTGATGCGCGAAACGCTTACCCTGCATGTCGGGGCGGGCACGTTCCTACCGGTAAAGGCAGAGGATACCGCAGACCACGCCATGCACAGCGAATGGGGCCGCATGGATGCCGCCACCGCCGCCCGGCTGAACGCCGCGCGGGCGCGGGGCAATCGCGTAATCGCGGTCGGCACGACATCGCTGCGCGTGCTGGAAAGCGCGGCGGACGAGTACGGCACGATCCAGCCATTCGAAGGCGACACCGCGATCTTCATCACGCCGGGCTATCGCTTTCGCGCGATCGACGGGCTGATGACGAACTTCCACTTGCCCAAATCGACGCTGTTCATGCTGGTCAGCGCGCTGATGGGTCTGGACAGGATGCAGGCCACTTATGCCCATGCGATAGAACAGGGCTATCGCTTCTACAGCTATGGCGACGGATCGCTGCTGCTCCCTTGAAATAAAAAGGAGGCCCGCATCTTGTCGACGCGGGCCCTTTGAGTGGGAGAAGACACGAACCGAGATCGGCCCATGCATGGATACTAATGCGCGATCAGGTGGCGAGCTTCATTGACTTGCGTCAATTCGGCGTTGCACCCGCGAAATGATCGGACCGGCACGTCGGACACTACTCTTGCAATCGGCAGGGGGCGCATCACATTGCCGCGATGGCTGAACCGATCCTGCAGATAACCGGACTTGAAAAAACCTATCCGGGACGGGGCGCTGCACCGCCGACGCGTGCGTTGGAAAACGTCGATCTCGATATCCGCAAGGGCGAGATCTTTGCGCTGCTGGGGCCCAATGGCGCGGGCAAGACGACACTGATCGGCGCTGTTTGCGGACTGGTGCGGCCCACCGGCGGTACGATTCGCGCCTTCGGGCTCGATCTTGCCAAGGATTGGCGCAAGGTCCGTTCGCGGATCGGCTTGGTGCCGCAGGAAATGGCGGTCGACATTTTCGATACCGTCGAACGTTCGATAAACTATTCGCGCGGGCTATTCGGAAGGCCTGCCGATCCGGCGCGGGTCGAACAGATCCTGCGATCGCTCAGCTTGTGGGACAAGCGCGATGCGGAATTGCGCATGCTGTCGGGCGGCATGAAGCGGCGCGTGCTGATCGCCAAGGCGCTGGCGCACGATCCCGATCTCCTGTTCCTCGACGAACCGACCGCGGGTGTCGACGTGGAATTACGCCGCGATATGTGGAAACAGATCGACTTGCTGCGCGACCAAGGCGTCACGATCATCCTGACGACCCATTACATCGAAGAGGCCGAGGAAATGGCCGACCGCGTCGGCGTGATCGACAAGGGGCGCATCCTCTTGGTCGACGACAAGGACGCGATGATGAAAAGCCTTGGCCGGACCGAAGCGCAATTCGCGCTCGATGTGCCGCTGCATTCGATCCCCGCCGATATCGCCCGCGACGGGCTGCATCTGGCCGATAATGGCATGACCCTGTGTTTCCGTGGTGGCGACGGTGCTGGCGGGGGCAGGGAGTCGGTGGCCGATATCGCCCAGACGCTCGCCCGGTTGGGCATTCGTTATTCCGCCATCGACATCAGGGAATCGAGCCTTGAGGATATTTTCGTGAACCTGGTCAACGAACGGCCGGAGATCGCGGCATGATCCTCGGCTTCAACCACCGCAGCGCGCTTGCGATCTACAAGCGTGAGGTCGCGCGCGCATGGCGCACCGTGTTCGGCACGATCATTTCGCCGGTGCTGACCACCTGCCTTTATTTCATCGTGTTTGGCGCGGCGATCGGCGGGCGGATGCAGGAAGTCGGCGGCATCGGTTACGGCGCATTCATCGTGCCCGGCCTGCTGCTGCTCACGCTGCTGTCCGAAAGCACGTCGAACGGCAGCTTCGGCATCTATATGCCGCGCTTTACCGGCGCGATCTACGAATTGCTGTCCGCGCCGGTCAGCGTGGCGGAAACGCTGGTCGGCTTCGTCGGCGCGGCGGTGACCAAATCGCTGATCATCGCCGGGATCATCTTGCTGACGGCAAACCTGTTTGTGGATTATCACATCGTCCACCCGTTCTTCGCGTTCTTCTACATCGTGCTCGTTGCGTCGGCATTCTCACTGTTCGGCTTCATCCTTGGCCTTTGGGCCGACGGTTTCGAGAAATTGCAGATGGTGCCGCTGTTGATTCTGACCCCGCTGACTTTCCTTGGCGGCACGTTCTATTCTATCGACATGCTGGCTGAACCGTGGCGGACGGTCGCGCTCTTCAATCCCATCGTTTATCTCGTAAACGGCTTGCGCTGGACGTTTTTTGGTCAGGCCGACATCTCAATCGGCGTCGCCCTTGGGCTGACTTTGGTGTTTCTTGCCGGATGCGTGACCGCGATCTGGTGGATATTCAAGACGGGTTGGCGCTTGCGCGACTGATCTGATAGCGGGCGGGGCCATGAACAGGGCCGTCACACTGATTTTTGCCGCAATTTTCCTTGTCGCACCCGCGACGGCCCACGCCGAACTGCCCGAACCAGTACTGAAGATGATTTCGGCGGCAGAGGCAACAGGCAATCCCGATCAGGTCGCGGCCGTCCTTGCCGCCGCGCGCGCGGCCTATCCCGAAGCGGATGGCGAGCTCGATCAGCGCAAGGCACTGTTCGACGGACTGATCGCCAAACGGCGGGAAGATGAGGAGTTGCGCAAGCTTGAGGCGCTCCGCATCGCAAGCATGTTCGATCGCTGGGAAGGGAAGGGCGAGCTTGGCGCTCTGCGCACCACCGGCAACAGCAACGACATCGGCGGCACCGCCTCGCTTGCGCTGGCGCGGATCGGAATCGACTGGCGCCACAAATTGCGCGCGCAGGCCGATTATCAGCGCTCCGATGGCGAAACCACTCGCGAACGATTCCTCGCCGCCTATGAACCCAGCATCGACATCGCCGACCGCGCTTTCGTCTATGGCCTTGCGCAGGTGGAGCGGGACCGGGTGCAGGGCATCGCTGCGCGCTATTCGTTATCGGGCGGCGTCGGCTATCGCATTTTCGATCGCAAGCAGCTGAAGCTGGAATTTAAGGGTGGCCCGGCCTATCGCCGGTCGTCCCTGATCGGAGAGCCCGACGAACGTTTCATCGCGGGGCTCGGCGTGCTCGATCTGGATTGGCGCTTCACTGACAAGCTTAGCCTGACGCAGGCCGCATCCGCCTATGTCCAGCATCAGAACAGCACGTTAACCAGCCTAACCGGGGTGGAGGCGGGCATTGGCGGCGGTTTGTCGGCGCGACTGTCGTACCGGGTCGAGCACGACACCAGCCCGCCCGACGATGCGGCCAAGACCGACACGCTTTCGCGGGTTACCCTGATCTACGATTTTTGAAACGGGGCCCGTTGGGTCAGCGCGATCAGGACGGGACAAACCAGTTGTAAAGCAGCTTGGCCGTCAGCAGCAGGCTGATCGTGACCAACAGCGGCCTGATCAGCTTCGCCCCATGCCGTACCGCAAAGCGCGATCCGATCCATGAGCCGGTCATCGACCCGACGGCCATGGCAAGGCCGAGCAGCCAGACGATCTTTCCGCCCAGCGCGAATATCAGCACGCTGGCAACGTTGGTCGCCACGTTGAGCAGTTTTGCATGGCCGGTCGCACGGGTTAGTCCTTCGCCACGCAAGCCGACGAAGGTTGCGGCAAAAAAGCTGCCCGTACCGGGGCCGAAAAACCCGTCGTAGAACCCGATGGCCGTGGCGACCGGAGCATAGCCCTTGCGCGACAACAGCTCGTGTCGTTTCGTATCGTCCATGCGGGGCGAAAAAATCACGTAGAGCGCAACGCCGGTGAGGAGGAGCGGGACCATGAGTTCGAGTATCCGCGCCGAAATCAGCTGAATCATCAGCGAACCGACGCCGGCCCCGACGAAGACGATCAGCACCAGCCACTTTTCCTTGCGCCAATCGACAAGGCCTGCACGGGCAAAATTGCGCAGCGCCATCGTCGTGCCCGCCAAAGACTGGATCTTGTTTGTCCCCAATGCCAGCGATGGCGGCAGTCCCGCAAACAGCAGGGCCGGCATCATGACGAGCCCCCCACCACCCGCCACGGCGTCGAGAAAGCCGGTGAATACGGCGACGCAGGTCAGCACGACGATCAGCCAGAGTTCAATTTCCATCGGGCGGTCATAGAGGTTTGAGACCGAGGCGAAAGGTGGTCTTTTGCATGGCTCGCCCCATATTCGCGCGATGGTGATGCAATTCGACCTGTTCGCGCCCGACCACGATGACCTGTCCGTGGCTGGGCTGGCGGTGTCGGAACCGCTGTTTGCGACCAGCGAGACGCGGCAATTGTGCGAGGCAATCGACGGTAGCGACCTTTCGCCGTTCCGGTTTCAGCAATGGACGGGAAAGCGCATGACGTGTTCGTTTGGATGGCATTACGACTTCGCGGGCGGCTGTATCGTGCGTGCCGAACCTATGCCTGCATGGCTGCTTGAAATTCGAGACCGGGCGATCGACGCATTCGGAGATGATCCGGGCGATTACGAGCAGGGCATGTTGATCCGTTACGACCCCGGTGCCGGGATCGGATGGCATCGCGATCGGCCGCAATTCGGGCGTATCGTCGGCGTATCGCTCGGTGCGCCGGCCACCATGCGCCTTCGCCGCCGCAACGTACAGGGTTTTGACCGAGCCTCTTTCGCGCTCGACCCCGGGGCTGCCTATCGCCTCGACGGGGTGGCCCGACGGGAGTGGGAACATTCGATCGTGCCGATGGAGCTCACGCGCTGGTCGATCACCTTTCGCACACTGGAGACGAAGGCGGTGGCTCTGCCACTGGCGCAGGGCGATCCAAGCCGCTAGGGCGCGGCTGCCATGACCCGTTTTGCATTTTCCATCCACGCCCGCGACGGCAAGGCCCGCACCGGCAAGATCGCCATGTTGCGCGGGGATATTCGCACGCCCGCCTTCATGCCCGTCGGCACCGCCGCCACGGTCAAGGCGATGAAGGTCGAGGACGTCCGCGCGACCGGCGCCGACATCATCCTTGGCAATACCTATCACCTGATGCTGCGCCCCGGCGCGGAACGGGTCGCGCGGTTGGGCGGCTTGCACAAGTTCATGGGCTGGGACCGCCCGATCCTTACCGACAGCGGCGGCTATCAGGTGATGAGCCTGTCCGATTTGCGCAAGATCACTGAGGAGGGCGTGAGTTTTCGCAGCCATCTCGACGGGTCGAAGCATATGCTGACGCCCGAACGGTCAATGGAAATTCAGCGTCTGCTTGGCAGCGATATCGTCATGGCATTCGACGAATGTCCCCGTGCTGACCAGCCCCGCGATATCATCGCACAAAGCATGGAAATGTCGATGCGTTGGGCACAGCGCAGCCGCGAAGGGTTCGACAGCGGCGAAGACCATGCTTCCCGCGCCGCGCTGTTCGGCATCCAGCAAGGCGCGCTCGACGAAGATCTTCGCGGGATTTCTGCTCAGAAGCTGGCCGAGATCGGCTTCGACGGATACGCCATCGGCGGGCTCGCGGTGGGAGAAGGGCAGGAGGCGATGTTCGCTACGCTCGACTTCGCGCCGGACCAACTGCCCGACGATCGCCCGCGCTACCTGATGGGCGTGGGCAAACCCGACGATCTGGTCGGCGCGGTGGAACGCGGGGTCGACATGTTCGATTGCGTGCTGCCGTCGCGATCAGGCCGCAACGGGCAGGCGTTTACGTGGAATGGCCCGCTGAACATTCGCAACGCCAAGTTCGCCGAAGATACCGATCCCCTCGACGATCGATGCTCGTGCTCGACCTGCGGCAAATATTCGCGTGCCTATCTCCATCACCTTGTTCGCGCCGGCGAGATCCTGGGCGCGATGCTGATGACCGAACACAATCTGTCGTTCTATCAGCAACTGATGCAGGGGATGCGCGATGCGATCGGCGCTGGTCGCTTTGCGTCGTTTGCCACCGATTTCAGGCGCGATTATCTTAGCAAATAGGTTTCAGGCGGCCAGCAGATCGTCGTGGTCGACCGTTTCGCGCGTTTCGAGTTCCGTTTCGCGATACCTGAAGAACTGGCCCGTCGCCTTATCGTAGAAGCCGGCACCTATCTTGTACGCCTGGCTCATCGCGAGCTTGAGCTCCGGGTACCATTTGCCGATGCGGTGGGGTGTGACAAAACGATATTGCATAGTGTCCGGATAATGCACGATGGGCGCCATGTGTTCCCGACCAACCATCTGATCACCAACGATAATCTTCCGCCTTCGCAGCGCACATGAAAAAGGGCGGGAAATCCCGCCCTTTTCCGTAATTCGTATCGGTGAACCGATGGATCAGCGCGAGTAGAACTCGACGACCAGGTTCGGTTCCATGCGTACCGGATAGGGTACTTCATCGAGCGTCGGCACGCGGGTGAAAGTCACCTTTTCGTTGCCGTCGGTCGCGACGTAGTCGGGAATCTCACGCTCGGGCAGGCTCTGCGCTTCGATGACAAGCGCCATTTCCTTGGCCTTGTCGCCGAGGCTGATGATGTCGCCAACGCGGATGCGGCGCGAAGGGATGTTGCACTTCACGCCATTCACGCGGATGTGACCGTGGTTCACGATCTGACGCGCGGAAAACACGGTCGGTGCGAACTTGGCGCGATAGACGACCATGTCCAGACGCTGTTCAAGCAGGCCGATCAGGTTCTGGCTGGTGTCGCCCTTCATGCTGGCGGCTTCCATGTAGGTCCGCTTGAACTGCTTTTCGGTGACGTCGCCGTAATAGCCCTTGAGCTTCTGCTTCGCGCGCAGCTGCAGGCCGAAGTCGCTGACCTTGCTCTTGCGGCGCTGGCCGTGCTGACCGGGGCCATACGAACGCTTGTTCACGGGGCTGTTGGGACGGCCCCAGATGTTCTCGCCCATGCGACGGTCGAGTTTATGCTTGGCGCGGGTGCGCTTCGTCATGGTCTTCTCCAATATGCTGTCCCGACGCCACCATGGCGAAGGGCCGAAACCCGGCATCGCACCGACTGGCCTGTTGCCAGCCGCGGCCATCGCTTCACCGGGATGCGAGGCCTATCGAGATCCAGCCCCAAGGGGCCGGTCCGACGTGGATGCGCGCCCATTAACGCATAGCGCCGCGAAGTCAAGCACACGGCTCGACCCGTGTCGGAGCGCCGATTGGGACGAAGCATGGCGAACACTCGACAACTGCGGACGGGAAGGGCAAAGCCACGCCCCATGAACGATTTGCCTAAGTCTCCGGACGACTGTGAAACGATGATCGAAGTGCGCGCCGGGGTCGATGCCACGGACCGGGCGCTGATCGAACTTTTCGCCACGCGATTTTGCTACATGCGCGCTGCCGCCCGGATCAAGCCGACCCGCGATGCCGTGCGCGACGAAGAACGCAAGCGCGCGGTGATTGAAGCTGCGACCGCCCATGCCAGCGCCATCGGCGTTCCGACAGCCGTTGTGGCGGAGATGTGGGAAGTCCTGGTCGAAGCATCCATCGCCTATGAAATGGACGAGTGGGAGCGCTTGCGCGGTTAAGCGTCGGGCGACATGACCGCCTAATCGCGGTCAGGACCGCTATCCGAATCGCGCTCTGTTCTGGCCAACGTCGACAGCACGCCCCGAAAAGTGCGCACCTCAAGGTGGTTCCAGCCCGGCTTGGTCAGCATATTGCGTAAGTTGCGGCGCGTCATCACGGCGCGAGAGTGCGGTGTGTAATAGCCCTTGGGCTCCAGCATCGCTTCGATCTGGTCGATCATGCCATCGAGATCGGCCTGAGGAGCGGGAGGCAGGTGGTCTTCCTGCGTCGGTTGGCGGAGCGTGGCATGCGCGGTCTTCGACCATTCGTAAGCCATCAGGATCACCGCCTGCGCCAGGTTCAGCGATCCGAATTCGGGGTTGATCGGCACCGTCACGATCGTGCGGGCAAGAGTGACGTCATCGGTTTCGAGCCCCGACCGTTCCGGCCCGAACAGGATCGCGTGACGCCCCGGCATCGTGGCGATATCGCGCGCGGCCTCTTCGGGCGTCAGCACCGGCTTGCTCACGCCGCGCTTGCGCACGGTGGTTGCGTGCACATGCACGCAATCGGCGACGGCATCGGCAACGCTGGCATAGACTTTCGCCTGTTCCAGCACGATGTCCGCTCCGCTGGCGGCGGGGCCGGCGCTGGGATTGGGCCAACCGTCGCGCGGTGTGACCAGCCGCATTTCGGTCAATCCGAAGTTCAGCATGGCGCGCGCGGCCTTGCCGATGTTTTCGCCCAGTTGCGGGCGTACGAGTACGACGACCGGCTTCATTCGGGCGCGGCGTCGCGCACAGTGCTCGCGAACTGCGCGAAGTCGCGCGCTTCGGAAAACTCGCGATAGACGCTGGCGAAGCGGATATAGGCGACGGGGTCGAGCTGGCGCAGCCCCTCCATCACCATTTCGCCGATTTCGGCCGAAGGTATCTCGCTTTCGCCGCGCGTTTCGATCTGGCGCTGGACGCCCGACACCAGCCGGTCGATGCGTTCCTGATCGATGGCGCGTTTGCGACAGGCTAGCGTCACCGCATGTTCCAACTTGGTCCGGTCGAAAGGCTCGCGCCGCTCGGCCTGGCCCTCAACGCCGCTTTTGAGCACCAAGATTTCGCGCAGGTGGATGCGTTCGAACGTGGTGAATCGCGCCCCGCAGCCTTCGCACTGGCGACGCCTGCGGATGGCAGAGGCATCCTCAGCCGGGCGCGAGTCCTTTACCTGACTCGATTCATGGGCACAAAACGGGCAGCGCAAATCGGGACTTTCAGATCTTGCCCTTGGCCTTCGCATAACCGAGGCCGCCACCGATGGCCGCGCCGATCAGCGGGCCAACGAAGGGGACGGGAATCGCGATGAGCGCGCCAATGGCGCCCCACTTCAGGACTTTCTTGGTTTCGGGCGACATGCCGTTATCGGCCATGGGAAATGCTCCTTAGCTGTAGATCGGGAATCGATCGCACAGCGCTTCGACGCGTTCACGGACATTCTGTTCCACTTGCGCGTCGCCTTCTTCGCCACAGCGGCGCAAACCATCGAGCACATCGGCGACCATGTGGCCGATTTCGCGGAATTCATCGGCGCCGAAACCGCGGGTGGTGCCCGCCGGGCTGCCGACGCGGATGCCGCTCGTCTTGGTAGGCGGCAGCGGATCGTTGGGGATGCCGTTCTTGTTGCAGGTGATGCCCGCACGTTCCAGCGCCTCGTCCGCGTCCTTGCCGGTGACGCCCAGCGGGGTGAGGTCGATCAGCGCAAGATGCGTGTCCGTGCCGCCCGAAACGACCTCTGCCCCACGCTCCTTCAGCGTTGCGGCGAGGATCTGGGCGTTTTCGATGACTTTCTTGGCATAATCCTTGAATTCGGGGCGCAAGGCTTCGCCGAACGCCACGGCCTTGGCGGCGATGACGTGCATCAGCGGGCCGCCCTGAAGTCCCGGGAACACGGCTGAATTGATCTTCTTGGCCAGCGCCTCGTCATTGGTCAGGATCATGCCGGCGCGGGGACCGCGCAGCGTCTTGTGCGTGGTCGTCGTCGCGATGTGCGCATGGGGGAACGGCGAGGGGTGAACGCCCGCCGCGACCAGCCCGGCAAAGTGGGCCATATCGACATGGAGCAGCGCGCCGACCTTGTCCGCGATGGCGCGCATCCGGGCAAAATCGATGATCCGCGGATATGCGCTGCCGCCCGCAATGATCAGCTTGGGATTATGCTCGACCGCCAGTGCCTCGACCGCGTCGTAATCGATCAGGTGCGTGTCGGGCGTCACGCCATACTGCACCGCGTTGAACCACTTGCCCGAAAGCGATGGGCGCGCACCGTGCGTCAGGTGGCCGCCGGCATCGAGGCTCATGCCCATGATCGTGTCGCCCGGCTTTACCGTCGCGAGCAGGACCGCGCCATTTGCCTGAGCGCCGGAATGCGGCTGAACGTTGGCAAAGCCGCAGTCGAACAACTGCTTGGCGCGTTCGATTGCCAGCGTCTCGACCTCATCCGACGGGGCGCAACCTTGGTAATAACGCTTGCCCGGGTAACCTTCGGCATACTTGTTGGTCAGGACTGACCCCTGTGCTTCGAGCACGGCCTTCGACACGATGTTTTCCGACGCGATCAGTTCGATCTGTTTCCGCTCCCGCGCCATTTCGGCGTCGATCGCCTTGGCGATGGCGGGATCGACAGCGGCGAGATCGTCGGTGAAGAAGCCGGGGGCGCGGATCATGGTTTCGGTGGTCATGGGCGGTCTCCGGTCAGTGGGAGGAGTTGGAAAGCTTTTCGACGCGGCCGGCATGGCGGCCTCCGCCGAATTCGGTGGTCAGGAAAGCGTCGAGGCAAGCCTTGGCCATGTCTGGGCCGGTCAGGCGCGCACCCATGGCTATGACGTTCGCATCGTTGTGTTCGCGGGCAAGGGCGGCAGACAGTGGTTCGGATACCAGCGCGCAGCGGCAGTCGGGCGCGCGGTTCACGGCGATGGAAATGCCGATGCCCGACCCGCACAGCGCCACGCCGAAATCGGCGGTTCCGTCGGAAATGACCGAAGCCAGCTTGTAACCGTAATCGGGATAGTCGACCCGTTCGTCCGTTTCCGGGCCAAGGTCGGCGACCTCGTGCCCCAGTTCGATCAGGTATTCGCGCAAGTCGGCCTTGAGGTCGACGGCGGCATGGTCGGAAGCGATGGCGATGCGCATGTCAGTCCCGTGTCGCGATTGGGGATTCGGCTCGCGCCTGCGCATAGTGCCATGTGCCGCGAAAGGCCACCGCAATTGCGGCATCGCAGGGGATAGAGATGTTCGCGCCCGCAAAAATGCCGTGGGCAGGGGCAAGTCGTGCTATACCCCAGCGGTCGCGCGAACATGCCACGAGGGCTTTCCGCCACCCGGGGCAGGTCTGATAAATGCGGGGAACAGTCCGATGTCGCAGTTCGATCGCTTGATGGAAGCCAAGCGCCCCTATTTGACCGATGGCGGGTTGGAGACATGGCTGTTTTTCCAGCAAGGGTTCACGGCGCCCGAATTTGCCGCCATCGCCTTGATCGAGGATGAGGCGGCCCGCGCGGCGCTGCGTCGTTATTTCGACGGTTTTCTCGAACTGGCGCAAACGGCTGGAACGGGCTTCGTGCTCGACACCGTGACATGGCGCGGATCGCCGGTCTGGGCCGAAGCCATCGGGCAAACGGAGGAAGGGGCGCTGGCGCTAAATCGCGAGGCCGCCGCTTTTACCGGTGCGATCCGTGATGAATGGCGCGACCGGGTGCCGGACGTCGTGATAAACGGCGTAATCGGTCCTGCGGGCGATGGCTATGCACCGGGCAGGGTGCCCACGGCCGACGAGGCGCTGGCGCTCCATCGTGCGCAGGTAAGCGAGTTGGCGAGGGCCGGTGTCGACATGATATCGGCCATCACGATGACGAACGTCGCCGAAGCGATCGGCATCGCTCGTGCGGCGCAGGAGGTCGGATTGCCGGTCGCAATATCCTTCACCGTCGAAACGGACGGAAGTTTGCCGACGGGCGACACGCTGGCCGACGCGATCGCCGCAACAGATGCGGCCACTGGCGCCGCGATGCAGGGAGCTTCGGCGTATTGCCCTGCCTATTACATGGTCAATTGCGCGCATCCCGATCACTTCCGCGCGGTAATCGCCACCGGTGCTGCATGGATAGTGCGGCTCGGCGGCCTGCGCGCGAACGCATCGCGAATGAGCCACGCCGAACTCGACAATGCAAAGGACCTGGACGACGGCGACCCCGTCGAGTTCGGTGAGCTTCATCGCGCACTTGCCGCAACATTGCCCAACTTGCGCGTGGTGGGGGGGTGTTGCGGGACCGATCACCGGCATGTTGCCTGCGTCAGCCACGAATTGCACGGAGTGCCGGGTTAGGTCGCGCGGTCGATCAACGGCGCCGCGTAAGAGAAACCCCGCGAAAGCGCGGGGTTTCGTGACCGTCAGCGGCAATCTTGCAGGCTATCACCCACAATGCGCACTCACCAGCGGCTGGGGCTGACCGACATCGGGCTGCGCGGTTGGGCGCCATCGAGGATCGACTTGCGGAACGTCACGCGGGCCTGATCGGCATCTTCGCTGGTCAGGCAGACCAACCGTGTGCCGCCCTTGGGCAGGATTTCGATCGTGCTGATCGCGATCTTCGCCTTGGCGCACATCGTCTCGACGGTGTCGGTATCCTTCTGGATGAACATGGCGCGGCTCATGCGCGATTCTCCGCCAAGGCATGCGACTTGGGGCTGGAGATCGAATGGAACTGGTTGGCGGACATGGGGGTGCTCCTGCTGTAAGCGGGAGCCCGTCGGTCTCTCAGTCACCGACAGCCTACGTTGTTCAGGCCGGTGATGGCCTGCCCTAGGCCCCGGCGGCCGATTTGTCCAATCGCGCCGGGGCCTGGGTTTCCCAGATCACTTATTGGTCGAGGAAGGAGCGCATCTTGCGGCTGCGGCTCGGGTGCTTGAGCTTGCGCAGCGCCTTTGCCTCAATCTGCCGGATGCGTTCGCGGGTCACGCTGAACTGCTGACCCACTTCCTCAAGCGTGTGATCGGTGTTCATGCCGATGCCGAAACGCATGCGCAGCACGCGTTCTTCACGCGGGGTGAGCGACGCCAGTACGCGAGTGACCGTTTCCTTCAGGTTCGCCTGAATCGCGGCATCGACAGGGATGATCGCGTTCTTGTCCTCGATGAAATCGCCGAGATGCGAATCTTCCTCGTCGCCGATCGGCGTTTCGAGGCTGATCGGCTCCTTGGCGATCTTCATCACCTTGCGAACCTTTTCGAGCGGCATCGAAAGACGCTCTGCCATTTCTTCGGGCGTAGGCTCGCGCCCTTGCTCGTGCAGGAACTGGCGGCTCGTGCGGACCAGCTTGTTGATCGTTTCGATCATGTGGACGGGGATGCGGATCGTGCGGGCCTGATCGGCGATCGAACGCGTGATCGCCTGTCTGATCCACCAGGTCGCATAAGTGCTGAACTTGTAGCCGCGGCGATACTCGAACTTGTCGACCGCCTTCATCAGGCCGATGTTGCCTTCCTGAATAAGATCAAGGAACTGCAGGCCGCGGTTGGTGTACTTCTTCGCGATGGAAATCACGAGCCGCAGGTTAGCCTCGACCATTTCCTTCTTGGCGATACGCGCCTCGCGCTCGCCCTTCTGCACCATGTTCACAATGCGGCGGAATTCGGGCAGGGCCATGCCGGTCTGAGAAGCGATGTCGGCGATTTCGGCGCGAATACGCTCGACCGCGTCGGCTTCCTTATCGGCGAAAGCGGCCCACTTCTTGTCCTTCTTGGCCATTTCACCAAGCCAGCTGTCGTCAAGCTCACGCCCGACGTAGCTGTCAAGGAAGTCGCCGCGCTTGACCTTGTGCCGTTCGGCAAGGCGCAGCATCTGGCCGCCCAGAGCGGTCAGGCGACGATTGAAGGCATAAAGATTGTCGACGAGGAACTCGATCTTCGTCGCATGGAACTGCACCGATTCGACTTCGGCGGTCAGTTCCTCGCGAAGTTTCTCGTACTTGTCTTCCTTGGCGGGCGGGAACGATTCGCCCCGGCCCATCGCCTCGACCCGCTCTTCCTGCAACTTGTCGAAGGACAAGAACAGCTTGGTGATGCGCGCAAAGCGTTCGAGCGCGTCGGGCTTGAGTGCCGCTTCCATCTGGGCGAGCGAGAGGGTGTTGTCCTCCTCGTCGTCCTCTTCCTTCCGGCGGCTGGAGCCTTCCTCGCCCTCTTCGCCATCTGCGGATTCGCTCTCGTCTTCATCGTCGTCGTCATCCTCCTTGTAGGAGGGGCCAGCCGTCGCTTCGGAAATCTCGCCATCGCCTTCGTCTTCGTCGTTCAGACTTTCGGGGGCGGGTTCCTTGGACAGCATGGCGTCGAGATCGAGGATCTCGCGAAGCTGCATTTCTTCGTTGTTGAGCGCTTCGGACCATTGGATGATGGCGTGGAACGTGATCGGGCTTTCGCAAAGGCCGATGATCATCATGTCGCGCCCGGCCTCGATCCGCTTGGCGATGGCGATTTCGCCCTCGCGGCTCAGCAGTTCGACGGCGCCCATCTCGCGCAAGTACATGCGGACGGGATCGTCCGTGCGCTCGATGGTTTCCTTCTTCTTTACCGGGGCCTTGTGCTCGGTCGCTGCGGCGGCATCGTCGTCGCTGTCATCGTCGTCGTCGTTGCCCAGCTCTTCGGGCCCGCCGTCTTCGTTGTCGCCGTCGCTTTCGCCGTCGTTGTCCGAATCGTCATCGTTCTCGACGATGTTGACGCCCATCTCGCTGATCGCGGCCATGATGTCCTCGATCTGCTCGGAGTTCATCTGATCCTGCGGCAGTGCCTCGTTCAACTCGTCATAAGTAATCACCCCGCGCTTTTTCGCGCGCGCGATGAGTTTCTTGATCGAGGCTTCGTTGAGATCGATCAGCGGGGCATCGCCGCTTTCGTTCTTTTCGCTCGTCGTCGCCATATGCCGTTCTGGTTTCCCGTAAATCATCGTCGACCCGAAATCAGGCCGACGCGTTCGCACGCGTTGCCGCCATTTGCATGAGGCGGCGTTCGAATTCCAGCTTTCTCTTCAGCAAACGCTGCTGCTCGGCGTAAGCTCCCTCGGGATCTTCCGCAAACCGCGCCGTCGCCTCTGCCAGAGCGGTCTCTATTGCGGGCTTTTCCACCAGCAATTCGATCGCCTGTACCAGTTCTCGCGTGGCCTCAGGCTCGCTGTTTCGATCGGACAAAAAGGCAAATTTCATGCCGCCGATCGTTTCCCTGTCGGGTAGCGCCAGTCCACGTCCCTGCAATATGGCCGCGATGTCGGACGATTCAAGCGGCGCCGAATCGATTTCCGCAGCGAATTTGCGCGTCTCGGCCAGTTCGAGCATCGCGTCGAGAACCCGGGCCTGTTCGCGATCGTCGGGATGCAGGCCCGCAAGCCGTTCGCCCGCATCGCCCAGCACCGCCGGATGGCGCGCCAGCCCGACCAGCAGCGCATCGATCAGTCGATTGCGCGCAGCGGCAGGAGTCAGCCGTTTCAACCTGTCCGACGGGGCGGTTATCACAGGGCGCGCGTTGAAACCCCTGTGGCCTTTCTGGAAGACCGGGCTTTCGCGGGGGGCGCGGGGGGGAAAGGCGAAAGCGCCATAATGCTCAAGGAGTTCGCGACGGTAAAGCGAACGGATGTCGGGCTGCTGGATCGTTTCGGTATGTTCGATCAGCCGCGCCTTCAGTCCCGCCTTGTCCTCCGGCGTGCGCAGGGGCTGGGCGTCGCGTTCGAATCGCCAGATCGCATTGACGAGGCTTTCGCCCTTGGCCAAAAGGTTCACCATCGCGGCCGCGCCGTCGCGACGGATCAGGTCGTCGGGGTCCATCCCCTGCGGCAGGGTGACAATCTGCAACGAATGACCGGGCCGCAGCATGGGTAAAGCACGAGTTATGGCGCGCAGGGCCGCCCGCTGGCCCGCGCTGTCGCCATCGAAACACAGCACCGGGACGGGCACCAGTCGCCAGATCAGTTCAAGCTGCTGTTCGGTCAGCGCCGTGCCCATCGGCGCGACCGCTTCGCCCATGCCGGCGGCGGCCAGCGCGATCACGTCCATATAGCCTTCGACCACGATGATGCGTTCGGTTTGGCGCGATGCGGCGGCGGCACGGTGCAGGTTGTAAAGCGTGCGCCCCTTGTCGAAAACCGGTGTGTCGGGGCTGTTGAGGTATTTCGGCGCATTGGGAGCGTCTGCAAGTATGCGACCGCCGAACGCAATGGCGCGCCCACGACGATCCTGGATCGGAAGCATCAGCCGGCCGCGGAACCGGTCGTAGGGTTCCTTCCCTTCGACATCGATCAGCAGACCCGCTTCGATCAGCATCGCCTTGGGATATCCCGACAGCGCATTGGCAATGGCCCCGCGATCGTCGGGCGCATAGCCGAAACCGAATTCGCAAATCGCCGTATTGGATATGCCGCGCCGTTCAAGATAGGCCCGCGCCTCCGCCCCGGCGGGAGAGGCGAGCATGTCCACGAACCATGCCTGCGCCGATGCCATGACGTCGTGCAGCGTCGCGCGTTGTTCCGCCGCCATGGCCGAACGCGGGTCGGGGGCGGGGACTTCCATGCCCGCTTCGCTTGCCAGTTCCTTTACCGCGTCCATGAACGGCATGCCGCGCTGATCGGTCAGCCAGCGAATCGCATCGCCGTGCGCACCGCAGCCAAAGCAGTGGTAGAACCCTTTTTCGTCGTTGACCGTAAAGCTGGGCGATTTTTCGTTGTGGAACGGGCAGCACGCCTTCCACTCTCGCCCGGCCTTGGTCAGGCGCGTAGTGCGGCCGATCACGCCCGAAAGCGTGATGCGGCTTCGCAGTTCATCCAACCATTGGGGGGAAAGCGCCATCGCCTACCCGTAACCTGAACGCGGCTTTTACGAAAGCGACGCGTGTTACGAATGCGACGCCTTCAGGACAGCGACGCTTTTACCAGCCCGCTCGCCTTGCTCATGTCGAGCTGGCTGCCGTGGCGCGCCTTCAGTTCGGCCATGACCTTGCCCATGTCCTTTACGCCGGTCGCGCCGACTTCGGCCTTGATCGCTTCGATCGCGGCGGTGGTTTCCGCTTCGCTCATCTGGGCTGGGAGGAATTCTTCGATCACGGCCAGTTCGCCTTCTTCGGCGGCGGCTAGTTCCTCGCGCCCGCCGTCGCGGAACATCTGAATCGATTCGCGGCGCTGCTTGCCCATCTTTTGCAGGACTTCGACGATCATAGTGTCGTCGTCCGGCAGCTGGCTTGCGGTGCGCAGTTCGATGTCGCGATCCTTTACCTTGGCAAGGATGAGACGCACGGCGGCGAGCCGGTCTTTATCCTTTGCCTTCATGGCGCTGATCTGTGCGGCCTTGAGGTCGTCGCGAAGCATGGGTGTGGTCTTTCTGTCGAAATGCGGTGGGATCGGTGCGGACGGTTGCCCGTGGATTGCCCGGGGATTGGCCGCCATTAGCGAAAAGAAACCGTTCCGGCCACCTTGACGGTACAGTTGCGCGTCTCTAGCGACCGAGCCTTAGCAAGCATCGCTGGAATCTCGAGATAACGGAGCGCCACTTTTATGGCCGACGCCGCACTTTCGCACGCGCCCAAACCCAAGGGAGCCACTGCCGTCATCGTCTTTGCCGACGGGCATGTCGCATGGGGCCGTGGCTTTGGGGCAGTGGGCGACGCGGTGGGCGAATTGTGCTTCAACACCGCGATGACCGGTTATCAGGAAGTGATGACCGATCCGTCCTACGCCAGCCAGTTCGTCTGCTTTACCTTTCCCCACATCGGCAATGTCGGCACCAACGCCGATGACGTCGAAGGGGCATGCGATGCGGCGCTGGGCTGCGTTGTGCGCGAAGATGTGACCGACCCGTCGAACTTTCGCGCGATGGGAGATTTTCCCGAATGGATGGCGGCCAATGGCAAGATCGGGATCGCCGGGCTCGACACCCGCGCGCTGACCCGCCGCATCCGGATACAGGGCGCGCCCAACGTGGTGATCGCGCACGATCCCGACGGCAATTTCGACCTCGCGGCTTTGCATGCCAAGGCGCAGGGGTGGCCGGGGCTCGAAGGGATGGATCTTGCCAAATCGGTCGCGCGGTCGTGCCACGAAGACTGGACCGGCGGGCACTGGACGCTGGGGCAGGGCTACGACACGCCCGGCGCAGAAGGTCGCCCGCATGTCGTGGCGATGGACTTCGGCGCAAAGGACAACATCTTCCGCAGTCTCGTGAAAGCGGGCGCGAAAGTCAGCGTCGTCCCGGCCGAAGCCACCTTTGACGACATTATGGCGCTGAAGCCCGATGGCGTGTTCCTGTCGAACGGTCCGGGCGATCCAGCGGCGACGGGCGTCTATGCGGTGCCGGTGATCAAGCGATTGCTCGATATCGACATGCCGATCTTCGGCATCTGCCTTGGCCACCAGATGCTGGCGCTGGCCGCAGGCGCCAAGACCGCCAAGATGTTTCAGGGCCACCGCGGCGCGAACCACCCGGTGCAACGCGTCGGCAGCCAATGGGGCGAGACCGAGGGACTGGTCGAGATCACCTCGATGAACCACGGCTTCGCGGTGGACGGCGACACGCTGCCCGCAGGAGTGATCGAAACGCACAAGTCGCTGTTCGACGGCACCAACTGCGGCATCGCGATCACCGGTAAGAAGGCATTCGGGGTGCAGTACCACCCGGAGGCCAGCCCGGGGCCGCAGGACAGTTTTTACCTGTTCGAGAAGTTCGTGGGTGAGCTTACTTGAACGACTTAAATCGCCTTGAATTTGACGTGCTTTCTGCAGTTCTCAAAGCGACTGACTGCTACGAAGCAAAAAATTCGACGTCTTTTGACGTCGAAAAGGGCTGGCTGTCCGCAACTCAGATTGCGGAATTAAGCGGTTATGAGGGTCCTAACATCCGAGTTCCTTTGCAAAATTTAACAAGCGATGGATTTTTAAATCGACGATCTCATCAGTCTGTCCACATTTTTAGGATCGCAAGAAAAGGTCGTGATCGGGTCAATCTCGCGCCACCTGATGAAAGCCAAGAATTTGCATCCATGAGCTCGAGTTGGACAGGTATCATCCAGCCAATTCAAGTACATCAGGTGATGGTGATTTTGTCGGACATGGAAGACGTATGTGAGCGCATCAGCAATAACCATGATCGAGCGCAGATATTTGGTCTCATCCGAGCGTTGGAAGCTCTTGTAAATTTACCAGACCCGCCCCGTCAGGGCGTCGTCTCGCTTGTCCGAGATCCGGCATTCGCAAATGTCGTACAAGTCGGAACTTTTCTTGCAGCATTAATAGCGGCGGTTAAACCATAATGCCCAAACGCACTGACATCTCCTCCATCCTCATCATTGGCGCAGGTCCGATCATCATCGGGCAGGCTTGCGAGTTCGACTATTCGGGCACGCAGGCGGTCAAGGCGCTGAAGGAAGAGGGCTACCGGGTCATCCTGGTGAACTCCAACCCCGCCACGATCATGACCGATCCGGAAATGGCCGACGCGACTTATGTCGAGCCGATCACGCCGGAATTCGTCGAGCGTGTCATCGCCAAGGAACGGCCCGATGCACTGCTGCCCACTATGGGCGGGCAGACCGCGCTCAACACCGCGCTGCGGCTGTTCGAAAGCGGCGTGCTGGAGAAATACGGCGTGACGATGATCGGCGCCGATGCCGATGCCATCGACAAGGCCGAAAACCGCCAGCGTTTCCGCGAGGCGATGGACAAGATCGGGCTCGAATCCGCGCGTTCGGGCGTCGCAACGACGCTGGAGCAGGCATATGCCGTCCTTGAGTACACCAACCTGCCTTCGATCATCCGCCCGTCGTTCACGCTGGGCGGAACCGGCGGCGGCATCGCCTACAACAAGGCGGAGTTCGAGAAGATCGTGCGCGAAGGGCTTGCCGCCTCGCCGACGACCGAAGTGCTGATCGAGGAATCGCTGCTCGGCTGGAAAGAATACGAGATGGAGGTCGTGCGCGACCGCAAGGACAACTGCATCATCATCTGTTCGATCGAGAATATCGATCCGATGGGCGTGCACACCGGAGATTCCATCACTGTCGCACCGGCGCTGACGCTGACCGACAAGGAATACCAGATCATGCGCACCGCCAGCATCGATGTGCTGCGCGAGATCGGCGTCGAAACTGGCGGTTCGAACGTGCAGTTCGCGGTGAACCCCGACGATGGCCGCCTGATCGTGATCGAAATGAACCCGCGCGTGTCGCGTTCGTCGGCACTGGCGTCGAAGGCCACCGGCTTTCCCATCGCTCGCGTCGCGGCGAAGCTGGCCGTGGGCTACACGCTGGACGAAATCACCAACGAGATCACGGGCGCGACGCCCGCCAGTTTCGAACCGACGATCGATTACATCGTCACCAAGATACCCCGGTTTGCCTTCGAAAAGTTCAAGGGCGCCGAAAACAAGCTGTCGACCGCGATGAAGTCGGTCGGCGAAGTGATGGCCATCGGCCGGAACATGAAGGAATCGCTGCAAAAGGCGCTGCGCGGGCTGGAGACCGGGCTGGACGGCTTCAACCGGGTGGAAGAGCTTGAGGGCGCGTCGAAGGACGTCATCACCGGCCGCCTGTCGCAACAGACCCCCGAACGCCTGCTGATCGTGGCGCAAGCATTCCGCGAAGGGCTGACGCTCGAAGAAATCCACGCCGTCACGAAATACGACAAGTGGTTCCTGCGCCACATCGAACAGATCATCGAAGAAGAAGCCCGCGTCGTGAAGAACGGCGTGCCCGGCGATGCCGAAGGTCTGCGCCGGCTCAAGGCGATGGGCTTTTCGGACAAGCGGCTGGCGACGCTGGCCGTGCGTTCGATCGGCGTGGCGGGCGGCATGGGCGAAACGCAGGCGAAGCGTTCGGGCCTTCTGCACGACACCCTGCGCGCCATGGCCGGCGGCACCAGCGAGGATGAAATCCGCAAGCTGCGCCACAAGCTCGGCGTGCGCCCGGTGTTCAAGCGCATCGACAGCTGCGCCGCCGAGTTCGAGGCGATCACGCCCTACATGTATTCGACTTACGAAGGTCCGCTATTCGGCGAGCCGGAATGCGAATCCAACCCCACGTCGCGCAAGAAGGTCGTCATCCTTGGCGGTGGTCCGAACCGGATCGGGCAGGGGATCGAGTTCGATTACTGCTGCTGCCACGCCTGCTTCGCGTTGGAAGAGGCGGGTTATGAAACGATCATGATCAACTGCAACCCGGAAACGGTGTCGACCGACTATGACACGTCCGACCGGCTCTATTTCGAGCCGCTGACGGCAGAAGATGTGCTCGAAATCCTGTCGGTCGAAATGTCGAACGGCGAATTGCTGGGTGTCATCGTACAGTTCGGCGGGCAGACCCCGTTGAAGCTGGCGGCCGATCTGGAAAAGGCGGGCATCCCGATCCTAGGCACGTCGCCCGATGCCATCGACCTTGCCGAAGACCGCGAACGCTTCGCCAAGCTGGTCAACAAGCTGGGCTTGAAGCAACCGTCGAACGGCATCGCTCGCAGTCAGGAAGAGGCGCGGGGCATCGCGGCGCAGATCGGTTATCCGGTGCTGATCCGTCCGTCCTATGTCCTTGGTGGACGCGCGATGGAAATCGTCGACGGCGAAGGCCAGCTCGACGAATACATGCAGACCGCCGTGCGCGTATCGGGCGATTCGCCGGTGCTGATCGACCAGTACCTTCGCGATGCCATCGAATGCGACGTCGATGCCCTGTGCGACGGCACCGACGTGGTGGTCGCCGGCGTGATGCAGCATATCGAGGAAGCGGGCGTCCATTCGGGCGATTCTGCGTGCACCCTGCCGCCCTACAGCCTGTCAGACGACATCATCGCCGAAATGGAACGTCAGGCAGAGGCGCTGGCCCATGCGTTGAAGGTCGTGGGCCTGATGAACATCCAGTTCGCGGTGAAGGACGGCGAAGTCTATCTCATCGAAGTGAACCCGCGGGCATCCCGCACCGTGCCGTTCGTCGCCAAGGCCATCGGCGATCCGATCGCGAAGATCGCGGCGCGTGTCATGGCGGGCGAAAAGCTGGTCGACCTTCCGCCCATCAAGCGCAAGATCGCCCATTTTGCGGTCAAGGAAGCCGTCTTCCCGTTCAGCCGCTTTCCCGGCACCGACCCGGTCCTCTCGCCCGAGATGAAGTCCACCGGTGAAGTAATGGGCATCGACAGCGACTTTACCGCGGCATTCATCAAGAGCCAGATCGGCGCGGGCGTGACCCTTCCCGAAGGCGGCGTGCTGTTCGTGTCCGTCAAGGACAGCGACAAGGATTTCGTCCTTCCCGCGGTGAAAAAGCTGGCTGAAATCGGCTTTTCGATCATCGCCACCGGCGGAACGCAGAAGTTCCTGACCGATCATGGTGTGGCGGTCGAACGCGTCAACAAGGTGGCCGAAGGGCGCCCCCATATCGTGGACCGGATCATCGACGGCGATGTGGCGCTGATCTTCAACACGACCGAAGGGTGGCAGAGCCTGAAGGATTCGGCATCGATCCGCTTGGCGGCGCTTGAGAGCAAGGTTGCGATCTACACGACGGCGGCGGCTGCCGTGGTTGCGGCTGACGCGATTGCGGCCCAACGCGGCGGCACGCTTGAAGTACGGTCGCTTCAGTCCTATTATGGCTGATTGATCGGTCTTCCCCCAAGAACAGGATTGTCGATCGCTCGTTTCCTTAAGGAGTGAGCGACCGGCTTTTTTGTCCCGGGAAAGACGTGGAACCGTAAAAGAACAGGGAATTGCATGGCGAGTATCGAAAAAGTCCCGATGCTGGCGGAAGGCTACGAACAGCTCACGGCCAACCTCAAGGTACTGCGCGAAGAGCGTCCCCGTGTCGTTGACGCGATCGAAGAGGCGCGTGCGCACGGCGACCTTTCGGAAAACGCCGAATATCACGCCGCGAAGGAGCGTCAGGGCCAGATCGAAGCTTCGATCGCGGATCTTGAGGACAAGATCAGCCGCGCGCAGATCATCGATCCCACCACGCTATCGGGCGACCGCATCGTGTTCGGCGCGACAATCACCATGCTTGACGACGATGACAAGCCGGTGACCTACCAGATCGTGGGACAGACCGAGGCTGACGCCAAGAAGGGCCGGATCAGCTATTCCAGCCCGCTGGCCCGCGCCTTGATCGGGAAGCGGGTCGGTGACGATATCGAAGTGACCGTGCCTTCTGGCGACCGGTTCTATCACGTCAAGAAGATCGAATTCATCTGATAAGAATATGGGCGCTGGCAAGGGTTCAACCTGCCAGCGCCCTCATTTTCAGCCACCGACCGCCGCGTCATAAAACTGGGCAGGCGGTTGTCGTGAGATCAGTCGACCGGCAGATCGGGCTGCAAAAGCTTATGCAGGTGGACGATAACGTATTTCATCTCCGCATCGTCAACTGTGCGCTGCGCGTTGGCGCGCCATGCGGCTTCGGCGCTGGCGAAATCGGGGAACACCCCGACGAGGTGAACTGACGGCAAATCGGCAAATTCGAGCGTGCGCGGATCCTTGACCCGGCCACCCATCACAAGATGCAACTTCTGCGTCATGAGAAGGGGTCCATTTCAGTTAAGGGAGATGACCGCCCCATCGTTGAGGTCGATCCGTGCCCGACCCTCTAAACATTATTCGGCCCGGCGCAAGGGATGCGCCGGGCCGAATTTCCTAGCTTCCTATTGGGATCGACGACCGCAACGCTGTCAGCGCTTGATCTTGCTCGCCAAGGTCTGCGCCTTAGATGCAGTCGCTTCACCGGCACGCTTCACGCTCTTAAGGATCGACGCGCCAGTGCCGGTCGCACTATCGGCTATGTTGCCGCCGGCAGCGGCGAAGCTTTCGCCGATCTCGCCAAGTTTCTCCTGGCTCGTATGGGCGGCCTCTTCGGCCATCGACAGCATGCGGCTGCCGTAAGTCGCGGCCAGTTCGGCGACCAAGCCGCCAAGCGCCATGGTGCTGCCGCGCAGCTTGCGACCGGGCTTGCCGGGCAAAGCAAAGGCGATCGCGGCGCCAGCGACGATTGCGCCGGTTATCGCCAGCGCGGGATGGTCCTTCACGAATTGTTTGGCAGTGCCGGCGGCCGCACGGGCCTGCTCCTCTGCCTTGGCGAGGGTGGGCCCGGTTTGCTCGGCAATGCGCGATTGCGCGGCCTTGATGCGATCGCCGAGCGTCTGCGCCTCGAGCTCAGGCTGGGTCGTCAGATTGAGCGGGATGGCAGGCGAATTGCTGGTGGACATGGGATTGTCCGACATGGGATTGGCTTCAGTCATGGCGAAAATCCTTTGGGTTCGTTCGTTTAGGTTCGTTACTGCCGAATCAATGCAAGCGACCAAATTGGGTTCCGCATAAGTCAGCGGTCGTCAGGCAGTTTCGGCGTCTACTTCTATTTCGTTACGTTCGTCGTCCGGGCGAGCTTCTCCATCGGGGTTGTCGCCCATGCCTATTATGGAGGTAACCAATGCGATGATGGGCTTGCGCAAAAACCAACCGGTTAGCACCAGAGCGCCTGCCGTTAGGACAGTCTTGTGCCGACCGGCAGTGTCCACTGCTTCGTCGGCAAGCATTCGTCCGTCTTCGGCAATTCGATTGACGACGCGCTTGCCCACGGATGCCGCACCAAGATCGGCTTTGACCATATTGCGCTGCGTGTCGAACACCGTGCGCGCGGCGCGGCGAAGGCGCTTGGCTTCGATCACATCGGATTCGGTCATGCCGGGTCCTTTTCGTCGGTAAGCACAGCCTTCAATCTAGCAAGGCGGGACTTTCCCTTTGAAGCGAAAATCCAGGCCACGACCAACAAGCTTACGGTCACAACCGCAGTCGAACCCCAATAGGTAATGACTTGGCCAAGTGCGAGAACGAGACCCACGACAAGTGCCATGGCTGCGAAAAATGCAACTACGCCGGCAATCGCAAAATTGATCGCGATCCGTTGCCCTTCGGCAGCTCCGTAGAGCACACGCTTCTTGTGGAAGTCGAATTCGGCCTCGGCAAGCAGTCGCCCGTCAGAGACGAGCGCCTTGATATCCTCGGTCAACGATCTTTCGATCGCCGGGTCGGACACTTGCGAAGTTTCCGCTTGATAGCGGGTGCTATCCAGCATGGCTCCCGATTCCTTTGATGACTGACGTGGCAAAGACTGCGTTGAGCGAGTTGGGCGGGGGACCAACTTATTTCGAACGGAACAACCGTGCGAGCAAGTAGCCCGCCCCGACGGCAACCGCGATGGCCGTGCCAGGGCTCTTGCGAACCATGTCACGCGCGTCAGCGCCAAGTTCCTCTATGCTCTTTGTATCGAGCTTCGTGGCTCCCGATTCGAGGCTACGTGCTGCCGAGCGGGCGTAGTCGCCATACTTCACGCCAAGCTTCTCATCGAGCGTCGCCGCATTGTCGGTTGCAAGCCGGCTCAACGAGACGAGGGCTTCGCTAGTCTTTGCCTTCGTCTCGATCGCGATTTCGGTGGCCTTGGCCTTGGCCGTCTCGCCATAAGCGGCGGCGTCGCCCTTGAGCTGCTCGCTCTTTTCACCGGCGCGGCTCTTGTAGGTGGTTGCCTTGGTCTTGGCGTCGGCCTTCAAGGCGTCCGCTTTTTCAAGGGCTTCGGCCTTCAACGCGGCGGCGCCTGCCTTGGCTTCGTCCAAAGCGGCCGAAAAGCGGCTCTTGGCTTCGGCGCGGTGGGGATTGCTCGTCGCATCCGGCGTGGTCGGTTCGATCGGTTCGGCCATCTTTTCCATCTTTCTTCCTGTTCTCCGCCCGCGGATCGAGCGGACCCTTCATGATTTCCGGCGAACAGCAACATGCCGTTCCCATTTTGCCTGACCAACGGCTGTTGCCAGCGATTGTTCCGCCATCTATCGGCACCAACCATAGCATATCGGCGGGCGCGATGCGTGCCGATCCGTGAAATTACAGGAAGGCATGCAGCATGACAGTCATCATCGATATCCATGGGCGTGAAATTCTCGACAGCCGCGGTAATCCAACGGTGGAAGTCGATGTGCTGCTCGACGACGGTTCGATGGGACGCGCGGCGGTGCCTTCGGGCGCGTCGACCGGCGCGCACGAAGCGGTCGAACTGCGTGACGGCGACAAGACCCGCTACATGGGGAAGGGCGTACAAAAGGCGGTCGACGCCGTGAACGACGAGATCGCCGACGCCCTGCTCGGCCTCGATGCCGAAGATCAGCGCGACATCGACCTGACGATGATCGCTCTCGACGGGACCGAGAACAAGGCGCGGCTTGGCGCCAACGCGATACTCGGCACGTCGCTGGCGGTGGCCAAGGCTGCGGCCGATGCGCGGGGTCTGCCGCTCTACAGCTATATCGGCGGGGTTTCGGCCCATGTCCTGCCGGTGCCGATGATGAACATCATCAACGGCGGCGAACATGCCGACAACCCGATCGACTTTCAGGAATTCATGGTCATGCCGATCGGCGCTGAATCGCTGGCCGAGGCTGTGCGTTGGGGCGCGGAAATCTTTCACACGTTGAAAAGCGGCCTTGCGCAAAAGGGCCTCTCGACCTCTGTCGGAGACGAAGGCGGCTTTGCCCCCAACCTTGCCAGCACCCGTGATGCGCTCGACTTCATCATGCAGTCGATCGAAAAGACAGGCTTCAAGCCGGGCGCGGAAATCGCCATCGCCCTCGATTGCGCCAGCACCGAATTCTTCGCTGACGGTCGTTACGACATCGCGGGCGAAGGGCTTTCGCTGAACGGTTTCGAAATGGCCGATTACCTTGCCGACTTGTGCAACGCATACCCGATCCGCTCGATCGAGGATGGCATGGCAGAGGACGACTTCGAAGGCTGGAAGGCGCTGACCGACAAGATCGGGCACAAGGTCCAGCTGGTTGGCGACGATCTGTTCGTAACCAATCCCAAACGCCTGACGATGGGCATCGGCGAGGGCCTTGCCAATTCGCTGCTGGTCAAGGTCAACCAAATTGGCACGCTTACCGAAACGCTGGAGGCGGTTGCGATCGCGCAGCGCGCCGGTTACACTGCAGTTATGTCGCACCGTTCGGGCGAGACCGAGGACGCGACGATCGCAGACCTGGCTGTTGCGACCAACTGCGGTCAGATCAAGACCGGGTCGCTCGCCCGTTCGGACCGGCTGGCCAAGTACAACCAGTTGATCCGCATCGAAGAAGAACTTGGCGGATCGTCGTTCTACGCCGGTTCCGGTTGCTTCGGACGCCTCGCCTGATCGGCAACGAGAAAGCGCCCCGGGAGGCAATTGCGGTCTTGGTAAAAGCGCCCTAGAAGGCGCACTTCGCCACGTTTCTGCCACAATGCCACCGGGGTCCGCTCTTGCGTCCGACTTTACTGTCTGCCTCGCTTCTGCTGCTCGCCTCGATCGGGCTGGCGGCGGGCTGCTCTTCGGGCAATGACGAGCGTGCCGCAACGGTGCAGGGGACAGGCGTCGGTGTCGATCTGGACGCTATGGATAAGGCAGTTGCGCCCGGCGACGACTTTTTCCTCTATGCCAACGGCAATTGGTACCAGACCACAGAAATCCCGGCCGATCGCAATTCCGTGGGTGTGTTTCCCGATCTTGCCGCGAGTATCGAACAGCGGATGCAGGAAATCGTGGCCGGACTTCCCGCAAGCAAGCCCGAAGCGGGCACCCCCGAATACCTCGTCAAAACGTACCATGACGTTTTTGTCGATGCCGCAGCCATAGAGAAATCGGGGCTGGGGCCGGTGCGGTCGCAACTTCGCGCCTTCGATGCGATCGAAACGAACGAGGATCTTTCCCGCGCGCTTGGCAAGCAATTGCGCGCCGATGTCGATCCTTTCAACTGGGCCGATATCCGGACATCGAACCTTTTCGGCCTGTTTGTCAGCGCACCGTTGAGCGGCGGCCTGAATCAGCCCTATCTCCTGCCCGGCGGACTTTCGCTCCCATCGCGCGAATATTACACCGGCTCCGGTGGCGCGATGCGGCAGGCGAAGGAAGCGCTGCGCCGGAATATCGCCCGCACGCTTTCGCTCGCCGGTAGGGATCGCGCGGCGCAGCGGGCCTCGGCGGTGCTGGCGCTGGAAACGAAGATCGCGGCGGCCAGTCCGACCGAAGCAGAGCTTTACGATTTCATCAGCGCGCCGTCTTCGTGGCAGCAGGACCAGTTTGGGCGCAAGGCTCCGGGTCTCGACTGGCCGGCATTTTTTGAAGCTGCCGAACTTGCCGACGCGGACACCGTCATCGCCTATCGCGGCGAAAATATTGGCAGGCTTGCCGCGCTCGTCGGCTCCGAGCCGGTCGAGACATGGCGCGACTGGCTGACATATCGTCATCTGGCCGACCATGCCGAAGTCTTGCCTGCCGAATTCGACCGTGCGGCTCTCGAACTCGACGCGGCAACGACAGGGGTCAAAACCCGAGCCTCGCGCGACAAACGGGTTTTTGCCGCCCTCGACGAACATCTGGGGCCAGCAATGGGTCAGCTCTACGCTGTGCGCTTTTTGCCCGTCGAGCATCGCCGCGCGATCAAGGGCATGGTCCAGACCATAAGGAAGGCCTTCGCAGCGCGCATCGATGCCGCTGACTGGCTCTCGCCCGAAAGTCGGGATGAGGCATTGGCAAAGCTCGATTCCATGCGGGTCGGCATCGGACAGCCTGGCGTGGGCGAAGACTATTCCGACTTCGATCCGAAAGGGAAGGGTGCCTACGCACTAACCGTCGCGTTGGAAGGCAGGGCATACCGCCAGCAGGTCGCCAAGCTGGGCAAGCCGCAAGATCGAGACGAATGGTGGATCAGGGCCAACATGGCCAATGCACTCAACCTGCCGCTTCAGAACGCGATCAACCTTCCAGCAGGTTTGCTGCAACCCCCGATGTACAATCCCACTGCCGACGCGGCGGCAAATTATGGCGCCATTGGTGCGGTGATCGGCCACGAAATGAGCCACGGCTTCGATGCATTGGGCGCATCGTTCGACCGGGACGGCATTCTGAGCAATTGGTGGAGTCGCGAGGAAATGGCCGAATTTTCCCGGCGCGGCGCGGCGTTGGCAAAACAGTACTCCGCCTATCACCCTTATCCCGGCGTCGTCATCGATGGTGATCGCACTCTTTCGGAAAACATGGCCGATCTTGCCGGGCTCGCCGTGGCCTACGATGCTTACAAGGGATCGCTTGACGGGCGAGAGCCGCCTGTGATCGAGGGGCTGACCGGCGAACAGCGCTTCTTCATCGCCTATGCGCAGAGCAATCGCGCCAAGGACCGGCCCGAAGTCGAACGCAATGGCCTGCGAACACTGGCCTATTCACCCGGCCGCTATCGCGCGCTGACCGTGCGCAATATCGACGCATGGTATCGCGCGTTCGATATCCAGCCCAAGGCGCGGCTTTATCTTCCGCCCGAAGAGCGCGTCAGTATCTGGTAATCACCGTTACCGACGCCGTTGGGCGCCGGCTTAGTTCGCGAACCTGGCTTGAAGGTCGAGCAGCACGAGCGCCGCCTTTGCCGCTTCGCCGCCCTTGTCCTTTTGCGCGGGATCGGCACGGACCAAGGCCTGCTGTTCGTTTTCGACCGTCAGGATACCGTTGCCGATCGCGATGCCATCCATCGTCAGAGCCATGATGCCGCGCGCACTTTCGCCCGCCACGATTTCGAAATGATAGGTTTCCCCGCGAATGACGACGCCGATCGCGACGAAGCCTGCGTAACGGCCGCATTCGGCTGCCATCGCGATCGCGCCGGGCAGTTCCAGCGCGCCCGGAACGGTCAACACTTCGACATCATGTCCCGCCGTTTCCAGCGCAGTCTTCGCGCCGGCGACCAGCATATCGTTCAGGTGGTCGTAGAAGCGAGCCTCTACGATGAGGAAGCGAGCCATGGAATTCTCCGCGAAAAAGGCGTTATTCAGACGTCGATCGGGCGTTCGCCAACGATGGTGAGGCCATAGCCTTCCAACGCGACGAGCGAATGGTGCGAGTTGGTGAGCAGGATCATCTGTTGCACGCCCAGTTCGGTCAGGATCTGCGCGCCGACGCCGTAGTCGCGCAATTCGTCCATTTCGGGGGCCGGGCGTGTGCCCGAATGCATGTCGATCATCCGCGAGAGGAAATTTGAGCCGCGCCGGTTGATCGCGACCACCACGCCTGCGCCTTCTTCCGCAATGATCTGCATCGAGCGGGCCAGTTCGCCGGTCCGCGGGCCATCCTCACCCAGCAAGTCGCTGAAGGTGTTGATAGCATGCATGCGCACAAGTGTAGGCTTGCCTGCATCGATATGGCCAAGCGAAAGTGCCAGCGTCTCTTCGCCGGTTGCCTTGTTGTAAAAGGCATTGGCGGTCCACTTGCCCCCGAACCGGCTCACGAAGCGGGTTTCCGCACGCTTTTCGACGATATGATCGTGCTTGCGGCGATAAGCGATCAGGTCGCGGATCGTGCCGATCTTCAAACCGTGTCTTTGCGCAAACTCGGTCAAATCATCCATTCGCGCCATCGTGCCGTCGTCGTTCATGATCTCGCAGATCACGCCGGAGGGATTGAGGCCGGCGAGGCGCGAAATATCGACCGCGGCTTCGGTATGGCCGGCACGGATCAGCACGCCGCCTTCACGCGCGACCAGCGGGAATACATGGCCCGGCGTGACGATGTCGTCGCGAGACTTGCTGGAATCGATCGCCACGCTGATCGTGCGGGCCCGGTCACCGGCGCTGATGCCAGTGGTCACGCCTTCGCGCGCTTCGATGGAAGTGGTGAAGGCAGTTTCATGCCGCGTGCGATTGTTGCGGCTCATCAGTTCGAGGCCGAGTTCGTCGACCCGCCCGCGCGTCATTGCCAAACAGATCAGGCCGCGACCGTATGTAGCCATGAAATTGATCGCCGACGGCGTCGCCATCTGCGCGGGGATGACCAGATCGCCCTCGTTTTCCCGGTCCTCGTCATCGACAAGAATGAACATGCGACCGTTGCGGGCTTCGTCGATGATCTCTTCGGGGGTAGCCAGAACGGGCCTGTCATCGTTCGAAAGAAGGAACGCATCGAGCTTGGCTAGCGTATCGGCGGTGGGGTTCCATTGCCCCGACATGCAATCCCGTAAACTGTTGGCATGGAGACCGGCGGCACGCGCGATCGCGGTGCGGGTCATCACGCCTTCGCTAATGAGATCCCTGATTCGGTCCTGGGTCGAGCGGTTCATCGTTAGTGTCATGAGGCCCAGATTGCACATTGCAATGTGATATTCAACAGCCATCACGATAAAATGTGATTAGCGCATCGCGTTGAACGAACATTTGGCATCTAAGTTCTTGAAACCATGACGGCATATGCCTGAATCAAAAAGCCCCGCCATCGAGGCGGGGCTTCCGAATTCGGTCTGATCGCAATCAAACGTAGGGGAAAAGCAGGTTCTTCAGCGGTTCCCACCAGAATCCAACAATAAGGTCGAGCATAAGAGGCCTCCGTTCTTGAGACCTCCACGTTAACCACAGATTTTAAGGTTAATAAAGGCTTAATTTTCTGTCGGGTGTGTCGACGACAGCTGTAAGTAACTGAAGGAACTGTGGAAGGAACTGGGGTTTCCCCAACAGGTACCCCTGACCCATCTCGCAACCAAGGTTAAGCAGCATTTCGCGATCTTCGTCGGTTTCGATACCTTCGGCGATCAAGCGCATGCCGGCCAGATGTGTGGTTCGCGACAGGCCGCTTATTACCATCCTGGCCCGTTCGCTATGCTGTGCCAGCACGACAAAGCTGCGATCGATCTTCAATTCATCGCAGGGGAGCGACACGAGGAGTGACAAGTTGGCTTCGCCAGTGCCGAAGTCGTCGAGCGCGACGTGATAGCCAAGTCGTTGCAAGGCCAACAGGTTGCGTGACGCTCGCTCGATGCTCGGAATGCGCGCGGTTTCGGTAATTTCAATCGTGATCCATCCGGGATGCCCGCCGCCAGCCTTGATGTTTTCTTGGACGAAGGCGACGAAATCGTCGTCCGAAATGATTGTGGCCGATACGTTGACGCTCACGCGGATGTCGTGCGGCCCGGTCTTCTGCGCGGCGCGTGCCCCCAGGCGAAGCGTATGGGCTGTCAGCGGCTTGAGCCTGCCGGCCCGTTCGATCTGCGGGATGAATTGCGACGGGCTGATCACTCCACGTTCGGGGTGGCGCCAGCGCACGAGCGCCTCGACTCCGACGATCGCTCCGTCATCAAGCCTCGTCTGAGGTTGGAAGGCGAGATATATCTGTTCCTTGGCGATGGCCTGATCGAGAGATGCAAGCAACGACAGCTGCCAATTTGCGTCGAAGCCGTCCTGCTCGCTGACATAGGCGATATGGGTTGGGCGTTCCGATGCTTTGTCCGAGGCGACGACAGTTGCGCTAATGGCTTGGCGAGGCTTTTCGATCGAGCAATCGAGGAGGCCGAACGAACAGCTGAAGTCCAATGTACGATCGCCAACCATGATCGGTGCGCTTGTCAGCGCAAGCAATCCTGCGACGTGGCTCTTGGCCGTTTCCAGCTCCTCGAACCAGGCGAAGTGCCCCGAGGTGTCGGTATAGACCCGCTGGCTTGATCCGACCGAAAGCCGCTTGGCGATCTGGTGCATGAATTCGGAGTGGCGTGCCGGTTCCAGACTGGCGAGTATCTCTTCGAATTTGGCCACCTTGGCGATTACTAGCCGTCCTCGTGCCGAAGCGTAATCATCTTCCAGCGCATGGAAATTAGGCAAACCGGAAATACGTTCTGTCCCTGCGGCCACTTCGCGCTGGTGAGTGCGAAGACGCATTATGAAAAAGATCATCATCATGCAAACCGCGCTTCCAAGCGCGACGACAGGTCCGAATGGAGCGATGAGCATGGGCAGCGCCACTACCAGTACCGAAACGATTGCGTACATTCGGCGTCGGGGGCGGCGAGGAAGCAGTGTCGCGGTATATAACAACAACAAGGCTATCGAAAAAGTGAGAAGGTTCGATACCTCGAGCGGAGGTCCCGCGCGCAATGTCTCTGCCGCGACGATATCGACCAGGATCGATGGAACCCAGACCCATTTGTTCGGTACGAGCGAGGTCTTGTCGAGCGACCCGGTGGAAGCGCCGATCACAACGCGCTTGCCGGCCAGCGCCTCGCGCATTTCGGCGTTCGCATCGAGATCGTCCAGCGGATAGACGCGAATGTCGTCGATATCGTAGCGATAGTCGATCAGGACCGGGCCTTCGATATTTTCGACGCCCGATATGGCGGCCGCAAACGTCCGGTACCGGCGGTCTGCCACGGTCATGTACGTTTCGACGTAGGGCCTGAACTTGGTAGGCAACACGCGATCGGACTGGATCGCTTCGGTCACACGCGGAAAGGACGCCCGTCGATCGACCCGGATGCCATCGGAGTTGGCTTCTGCTGCGTACGTTATCGGCCAGCCGATGGTTACGGGGGCAGTGCTGGCGGCGGTGGCATCGCGCAATGCCTTGATGCCGGCATCGGACTGGACGAACCGGCCTTCGATAAACACGGCTTGTGCCCCTGCGCGGGATGCGATGGTCACGGCCTGTGCCTGCCGTTCGGCGATCGAAACGGCCGAAAAGCTGCGGTCGTTGGCGATATCGACCAGAACGATTTCGCCCGAAGTCTGTTCATGCGCGATAGCAGAGCCGACCCAGCGCGGGAGATGGTCGATAAAGAGGGGGATATAGACGACGTACAGGATCCAGGCGGCAAGCGCGCTTGCCGCCAACTGGTAAAGCCGGGTCATCTCTTGCGAGGAGGCGCGGCGTGCCGAGAAGGACCACGGAGATGTCACGCGGGATAGCCTATCCGACGTTGGTTAACTTTTCGCTGACAAATCCACGATTTTTCTCTGCACCCAAAGACCATAACGGTGGTTAACGGGACGGTGAGAATTCGACACTCAGTCCGGCTTCGTCGTGCCAGCTTTTGTTGCGCCAGCCTTCGTTGCGTCGAGGCCAACGTTGCCGTTGCCCTGTTTCGCTCGGTCGTCGCCAGCCTGGGCTGTGTCATCCTCTCCACTGGTCGGAGGCATGACCGTTACCTCAACCCTCCGGTTCCTAGCGCGCCCTTCTTCGTCCGGAGTCCCGTCGAGCTTGGCGTTGGGTGCGACAGGGCGCATCTCTCCAATCGGGATAATCGTTATATTATCAGCGGTTGCGCCAGCCTCTTCCAGTGCCTTGGCAACAGCCTCAGCCCTGCTGCGGGAAACGCGAAGATTGGCCTGGTCGTCGCCCACGGCATCGGTATGGCCCCGAAGCAAGATGTCGCCGCCCAGCTTGAATTGGCTGGATGCGACGATTTCGGCAATCGCTTTTTCCGCCCCAGCTGACAAGCTGGTGCCGCCTTGAGCGAAGGGCACGCTTATCTCCAGAGGCTCGGTTGGGATGCCGTCATCGACGACGGGTTCGGCGTTTTCGCGCAGGATTGAGATGGGCGTGGCGGTCGGACCTGTGTGCGATATGGCAGTCGAGGCCGGCGCGTCGTCAGGGTCAGCTGTTCGGTCGCAGGCCGCCAAAGTTATGGCCGCAACGGAAATAAGGGCGATGATACGCAACGGTACTTCCCTCTTGTGCGAGACTTCGCTCATGCCGGTTTCGCCTCCACCTTGGATTGGCCGCGCGACTTTTTCTCGCGTCGGGCCTGAACTCGTTCGAGATCCGGCTTTTCTGGCGGCGAATACGAAATGACCGTATCGCCGGCCGACGGAGATGGGCGCGATGCGTGCGTGAAAAAGCGCAGCTTCCCATCCTTGCGGATTAGCAGAAGGAAGTCCGCTTCGGTTGGCAACGCGGCGCGGGCAGCATCGAAGTCGAACTGATCGGATAGCCGCGTCTTGCGAAATTCCCACCCGGCGACCTGTCGGCGATGCATCTCATTCATGTCGACTCCCGACTGGAAAAGGGCGCGGCCGCGGATCGATGGGGGGAGCGAACGCGGATCGTCAGGATTACCCGCCTCGCCAAGCTGGTAAACCGAATCCCGCCCGATTTCAGGAGCGAACTCGTTACAGACGAGCGCATTATAGGCCTCGTTCTCGGTCGCGGCGACAAGCACCTGAAATTGCGAGAGATCGAGCGAGTGTTCGGTCGCTTCTGCCAGGATTTCGCCGTGATAGGTGGCCAGCCCCTGCTGCCGCGCACGCGACAGGCGCCACCAGCTGGTATCGGCGATCGTCACCGGAACATCCATCTGCGTCAGTTCGCGGGCAAGGGAAATCGACCACGGCGTCGCTCCGACAAGCAAGATGCCAGGCGTCGTCGAACCCGTCACGTTCAGCCAGCGGGCGACAGGAAGGACGGTAAATCCATGGGCGACGATCGTGGTGACGCATACTGCGAACGAAAGGCTGATCAGGATCGTGCCGTCGCCATATCCCAGATCCGACAGGCGCAGCGCAAAGAGACCCGATATTGCCACCGCGACAATGCCGCGCGGCGCGATCCAGGCCAGGAAAATCCGCTCGTTCCAGGGGATGGAGCTAAACGCGAGGCTGAGCAGGACCGTCGCTGGGCGAACAAGGAACAGGATTGCCAGCAGGAACAGCGCGAACTGCCATTCAAGCTCGCGCAGCGTGTCGAAATCGAGCGATGCTGCCAGCAGGATGAAAATGCCGGACACGAGGATGACCGCGATGTTCTGCTTGAATGGATGGATATCCCGCAGCGAATCTACCTTCATGTTGGCAAGGGCGATGCCCATCATTGTCACCGCAACGAGGCCGGTTTCCTGTTGGATAAAATTGGTGCCGACAAACAGCGAGATTACCACAACCAACAGAACCGGCGCTTTGAGGAATTCGGGGACCAACCCGCGCGGAAATGACCACGCGATCAGCCATGCCGCGGCATAGCCCAACGCAGCGGCGGCGGCAGTCGCGAAAACCAGCATCGGAACGACGTCGAGCAAGGTCGCGCCGCTGGCCGACGCGCGAAAGTATTCGTAGGCGAGCACGGCGCACATGGCTCCGAACGGGTCATTGACGATCGCTTCCCATTTCAGGATCGCCGACGGCCGCTGGGCGACGCTGGATTGGCGGAGCATGGGCAGAACAACGGTCGGGCCGGTCACGACCAATATGCCCGCGAACAGGATGGCGACCGGCCAGACCAGCCCGGCGACGTAATAACACGCGAGCGAGCCCAGCAGCCAAGCGATCGGCACACCGAACACGACGAGCCGCCAGACCGCGCTGCCGGTCTTGCGCAATTCCCGGAAATCGAGGCTGAGCCCGCCTTCGAACAGGATGATTGCAACGCCGATCGAAATCGCCGGCTCCAAAAGGTCGCCAAAAGCGTGATGCGGATCGAGAAGGCCGAGCAGTGGCCCGGCGATGAAACCGGCGCTCAGCATCAATACGATTGCCGGCCAGCCCGTCCGCCAAGCGACCCATTGCGCGCCAATACCCAGTACGCCGACCAGCGCGATTACGATTGCCTGTTCTTCCATTACCGCTTTGCTGCCACGTTATGCCCTGTGGGGCAACGCGACGGGATGGCTCTTGACCCTGACAAAGGGTTTGAGGACAGTGCGTTGTTCGTCGTTTTGCCGACATCGCCATGTTGCAGGAAACGCCGGAATTGCGGGCGACGGGGGATGTCGCTGCCGACCCGGCAAATGCGACCGGCGGGGCAGGGGAAAGGTCGGAAATAAATTATTAGAGGACGGAAATCTTGCGCACGAGGCTGAGCATCTGTCGGAAAAAGGTATCGTACCGGACAGAAGCGGACGCCTTGGCGATCGTCTTCGCATCGGGTCTGCCGCTGCGGCCCTATCGCTGCGACAGGTGCCTCCAGTTCCACCTGACCAGCCGCCGGAAGGGCAAGCGCGTACCCCGCATGGCCAGCGTAGTCACCGGATAGACAGGATCTCGATGGCCTCGGCCTTGTTCGCAAAATCGATCATGTCACCGACTTCGGCATCAATCATCGCGCGGCTCAGCGGTGCCGAAAAAGACAGCAGCCCCGCAGCAGGCTCCGCCTCATCATCTCCGACGATCGTGATGGAACGGTCCTGTCCGTTCATCCTGAACCCGACGGTGGAGCCGAACGCGACGCTCGTGCCATCTCCCGGCTCGACGATTTGGGCGGTCGCGTGCCGCGTTCGCCAATATTTGAGGTCGCGCTTGGCCGCGGTGAGCTCGCCCTCGTCCGACAGGTTGGGCAACAGGAGTTCGAATTCGACGACCTTGCTCTCAATCAACGCGAGGCCGCGTGCGGTCACCAGGTTGGGGCCGGGCGGGATGGGCCGGGCAAATTTGGGCTCGAGATGTTCCTCGTCGCTTTCGCGGCGGAATGCGACGCTCATGCCGGTTCCTCTTCATGGATGATCCATTGGTCCAGATCGGGATCCTGTGCCATCAGCGCAAGGCCGTGGGCGATGGAGGTCAGTTCGTTGCCACTTGCGATCCGGCTGTCGCCGAACCGCCGTTCGAACATCGCGCGCACCATAGGGATCTGCGACGATCCGCCGGTCAGGAACACATGGTCTATCCGCTCGGGGCCGAGCCCGGCACTGCCCAGTGCTTCGTCCACCGTGTCCGCAATCCGCGCCATGTCGGGCGCAATCCAGCTTTCGAAATCGCTGCGGGCAACTTCTGCCTCGATCACCATACCGGGACCTTCGAACCGGAACGGTGCATGGGTCTGGGTCGAAAGCGTCCGCTTCAACTGCCCCACCGTTTCGTAAAGCGAATAGCCCAATTCATTGTCCACCACCGCAATCAGCCGCTGGATGGCGGCGGCGTCGGTGGCATTGCGTTCAAGCTTCGCCAGTTCGTCGAGCGTACGCCGGTTGCGCATCAGCGACAGGCGCGACCAGTCGCTGAAATCGGTGAAGTGACCGGCGGGAATGTCCACCAGCTTGCCGAACGAACGGTAAGTACCGCCCTTGCCCAAAAGCGGCAGGACGAGCCGATCCATAATCCGGTAATCGAACCTGTCGCCGGCAATGCCGATGCCTGCCGATCCCAGCGGAACGCCACGCCTTTGCGATCCCCACGCTTCAAGCCGAACAACCGAAAAATCGCTTGTCCCGCCACCGAAGTCGGCAACGAGCACGGTGGCGGGATCGGTCAGGCGCGAAGCGAAGCTGTAGGCCGCGCCCAATGGTTCGTGGACATATTTCACCGGTCGGCCGAGCAGCGCGAACATCGCATCGTAGCGAACCCGGGCGAGGGCCGGGTCAGGTCTTGCCCCGACATAGCGCACGGGTCGGCCGACCAGGATGCGGTCGGGCAATTCGCGAAGGGCATCCCCGCCATGTGTCAGCAGGTGGCGCAGGAAGACCTGCCCGAGATCTTCGAATTTCAGTTTTTTGCCGAACAGGTTCGCCTGATCGAACAGGCTGCTGCCTGCCAGCGATTTGAACGATTGGAGGAACCGGCTGCCTTCGGGGAAATCGAGGAATTCCGAAATGGCCCACGGCCCCGCCTCGTGCCCCAAGCCGCCACGCAAGGCATCGTCCTGCCAAAAACAAAGCGCAGAACGGAAAACCGAACCGGTACCGTCGGGCGCTGCAAAGTTGACAAGCTGCGCCTCGCCATCGCCGGTCATGCAGGCGATGACCGAATTGGTCGTGCCGAAGTCGATCCCGACAGCGTGCGGAGGTTCAATATCTTGGGGCATGCGGGCTTGGAACTCGTCAACGGCAAACTGCGCCGGCTATGGCCGGGGCACGTCACCACGCAACGCCATCATCGGTCTGAATTGTAAACCTTGGAAAAAATGGTGGACGCACTTGGGCTCGAACCAAGGACCCGCTGATTAAGAGTCAGCTGCTCTACCAACTGAGCTATGCGTCCACTTCGCCGCTTTCAGGCCGCGATACGGCGGGGCCCCGAGGGGTTGATTCGCCGTGGAGCGCCCCAGATAGAGACTGCGGCGCATGATGCAAGCAGGTTTTTCAGCTATCTTCGAAACCCCCGCGCATATCGCGCTTGCCCCAACGGTCCACCGCCATGATCAGCCCGACGCAGATCATGATCGTCATCATCGAAGAGCCGCCGTGGCTCATGAAAGGAAGGGGGATGCCGACGACCGGCGCGAGGCCCATGACCATCATAAGGTTCACCGCGGCGTAGAAGAAGATCGTTGCCGTCAGCCCCGCCGCCAGCAGCCGTGAAAACCGCCCCGGCGCATCGCGGGCGACGCGCAGGCCATAGCGCAGCAGCAGACCAAACACGAACAGCACGAACAGCCCGCCCAGCATGCCCCATTCTTCGGCCATCGTGGCAAAGACGAAATCCGTATGCGGTTCGGGCAAATAGTTGAGGTGGCTTTGCGAGCCGTTGCCGAACCCCTTGCCGAAAATGCCGCCTGATCCGATTGCGATCTTGGACTGGGTGATGTGATAGCCGGTGCCGAGCGGGTCGCTTTCCGGATCGAGGAACGTGAAGACGCGCTGTCGTTGATAATCATGGAGCGCCACGAAAAACAGGATTGGTATCGCGATGGCAGCGGCGATGCCCGCGCCGATGAACCATCTCATCGGAAGTCCTGCAAGGAACATGACCACTACGGCACCGAACATGATGGCGAGGCTGGTGCCGAGATCCGGCTGCAACATCACCAATCCGGCAGGCAGCCCGATCACGACGGCAGGGACCATCAGGGAGCGGACTTCACGGGTCGCGCCGGGCGGCAACATATCGTAAAATCGGGCAAGAATGATGACGATGCCCGGTTTCATCAATTCCGATGGTTGAAGCATGATGAAACCCAGGTTCAGCCACCGCTGGCTGCCCCCGCCGACAAAACCCAACGCTTCCACCGCCATCAGCAGCAGGAGCAGGACGACATATATCGGCAAGGCCATCATGCGGATGAAGTCGCGGCTGAACCGCGCGATCACCATCGCCATGATCAGGAACACCACAAAGCGCACGAGGTGCATCGCCGACCACGGCATCCAGTGCCCGCCCGCAGCCGAATAGAGCACGGCTGACCCAAAGCACACCAAAGCTGTCAGCGGCACGATAATGCCCCACGGCTGACGGCCGAGCGCGGAGGGGAGGGCGTTCATCGCGATCATCGGCGCGGCCCCGCTCGATTAACGCCGGGGTTGGGCGAAGCGACGGGTGAAGGCGTGACCGCAGGTGACGTTGCCGGACTGGCCGAAGCCTGAGGCGCGGGCGGAGGTGCCGCGGCGGCCGCATCGCCTTCGGCCGGGCGAGGCGCGTCGGCCACGTTGACCGGGCGCGGCGCGGTCGCGATGCCGGATTGGCTCACCGCTTCTTCGATCGCGCCGCTGTCGGGTTTGGGCGCACCGCCCCCATAGACGTTTTCGTAGGACTGGTATTTGCGCGCCAGCCGTTCCTGTGCCGTGCCGCCCCATTCGGTTTCGTAAGTGTGCAGCACTTCCATCGCCTTTTGCGGGTCGAACAGATACGTCATGACGTCGCGCGCCACTGGATAGGCCGACGACGAACCGGCCCCGTGCTCGATCGCGACGGCACAGGCGTACTTCGGCTTGTCATAGGGGGCAAAGCAGATGAAGTGGCCGTGGTCGCGGTATTTCCAAGGAACGCCCTTGCCGCCCTTGCCATAAGCGAGACTGACGACCTGTGCTGTCCCGGTCTTGCCCGACAGTTCGATGCCATCCAACGGCAGTTTCGCACGGCCCGCGGTGCCCGCGCCGTTTACCACTTCCCACATGGCGTGACGAACGATCTGGAGATGCTCTTCGGGAAGATCGAGATGCGGAGCGGGGCGAGGTTTTGCCGTCATCAAAAGGCGCGGCTGAAGCCGCCGCCCGCTGGCGATGCGCGAGGCCATGACCGCCTGTTGCAAGGGATTGACGAGAAAATAACCCTGGCCGATCGTAGCGTTGACGGTGTCGTAAGTCTGCCACTCGCTGTCGTATTTCTTCAGCTTCCATGCGGGATCGGGCACGGTGCCGTACGACTGGCTGGCGACGGGCAGGGGGTATTTGAAACCGAGGCCCAGATGCCGGGCCATGTCGGCGATGGGCTGCATGCCGACGCGCTGCGCCATCGCATAGAAATAGACGTCGCAGGACTGATAAATGCCCTTCGCCATGTTGACGGTGCCGTGCCCGCGCCGGTTCCAGCAACCGAAGACGCGATTGCCGACGCGCAGTCCGCCGCCGCAAAAAACCGATTCCTCGGGATCGATCCCGGCCTTCAGCAAGGCGAGCGACACGAACGGCTTTACCGTCGAACCGGGCGGATAGAGCCCCGACAGCACCTTGTTGCGCAAGGGGACGTGGTCGTCTTCGGACAGCATCTTCCATTCGACGCGACCGATGCCGTCTGAAAAGCTGTTGGGATCGAAACTGGGCATCGACGCCATGGCCAAGAGGTCGCCGCTTTCGAGATCCATCACCACGACTGATCCGGACTCAAGGCCAATCCGGCGGGCGGCGTAATCCTGCAGTTTGGCGTTGATCGTCAGCTTGACCGGATCGCCCTGCACGTCTTCGCGCATTTCAAGGTCGCGTACGATCTTGCCGCTCGCGGTGACTTCGGCCCGGCGCGCGCCCGGTTGGCCCCGTAACGTCTGTTCGAAGTATTTTTCGACCCCGTCTTTGCCGATCTTGAAGCCCGGCGTGATGAGCAGGGGGTTCTTCTCGATCTCGTATTCTTCGGCAGAGACTGCGCCAACATAGCCCAGCAAGTGACCGACCGACGGGCCAGTGGGGTAATAGCGGGTAAAACCGCGTTGCGGCACGACGCCTGGCAGATCAGGGAGACGCACCGACAGCGCCGCGAACTGCTCCCAGTTAACCCCTGTGGCCACCTCTACCGGCCGGAAACCGCGCGTCCCTTCAAGCTTGTCGCGAAGGTCGGTGACGGCGGCGGGCGTCAACTGCAGTATCTCTCCCAATGTCGCCAGCGTCCGCTCTTTGTCGATCACCCGTTCGGGCACGAGATCGACGCGGAAATCGGCGCGGTTCGACGCCATCGGGATATTGTTGCGATCGAGTATCCAGCCCCGGCGCGGCGGGATAAGCGTCAAGTCGACGCGATTGGATTCGGATGCGAGATTGTACTTCTCGTTCTCCGCCACTGCGAGATAGGCCAACCGCACCGCCAGCAACACGCCGACGCCGCCCTGAATACTGCCCAGCACGAAACTGCGCCGGTCGAACCGATTACGCAGCTCGCCACTGCTGACGCGCTGCTCGAAACGCGCGCCCTTGGAGTTTCGCTTGAACAGCATCAGTCCAGCTTCCGGACCCGCGCGAGCCGCAGCAGATCGAGAATGGCGATCACGCGGGTCAGTAGCGGAAAGGCGATGAACGCCAGCAACAATTGCGGCACTAGCACCAGCGGATCGAACACGCCGCCGGCGAACGAGGCGAAGACGTGGGCAAGGAACAGATAAACGGCGATCACCACGCTGGCGACCAGCCAGTCCTGCCAGAACCCGCGCCAGCGCAACCAGCCGTCGATCTGTTCGAGACCGATCATCGCCAGCGACCACAGAAACACCGCGCTGCCAAAAGGCTGCCCCGAATAGAGGTCGTCGATCAGCCCCAAGGGCGCGCCCGCCCAAAGCGGCAGCAGCCCCGGACGCAACAGCCGCCATCCGACGAGCAACATGAACGACAACGGCGGCATCACCGGCGCCGAGGCAATTACCGGCGACAGCGGCATCAACGATGCCAGCACGATCGTGATCCACGGCACGATAGTCGCCAACACCGTGGACGGCGCGCGATTGATCCGCCGCGTAAACAGGTCGGAGCCGGGGAGGCGGTCGCCGCTCAACGCCATGGGGCAACTTTCATCGCGTGGTCTTCACTGGAGGGCATTTGAAAGTGGGCGACACGCTCGATCATCATTCCGGAGCCGGCTGTTCGCCCGATCGTAGTTCGGTGATCGGTTGCCAGATCGGTTCGACGACGACGAATTCGCTGGCTGCCGGATCGGACACGATCCGTGCCACCGCACCGTCGCGGGTGATGTTTGCCACTATGGCGACCGGCACGTTGGGGCGATAGAGCCCGCCCGATCCCGAGGTTACCAGAACGTCACCCTTGCGCAGCGGATTGATGCCAAGATCAATCAGCCGGATGATGAGCGTCCCGTCAGCCTGTCCTTGCGCGAAGCCGGCTATGTCGCCCTTGACCCGGCGCACCGGCACGACGCTTTCGCCATCGGTGATGAGCAGGACTCGCGCCGTGCGGTTGCCGACTTCGAGCACGCGACCGACCAGCCCCGTGGCCGACCGTATCGGTTGGCCGACACGCACTCCGTCGGTTGCACCTGCGCCAAGAAGCGCGAAGCGGCGCGTGCTGCTCGACGACGATCCGATCAGCCGCGCGGCGGTGACCGGCATGCCGTCGGTTTCGCGTACGCCCAGCAATGCCTTCAGCCGCCGGTTTTCGGACTTGATAGCTTCCGCCTCGGCAAGCTTGGAGCGGGCGACGGCCAGTTCCTCGCGCAGCCGCGCGTTCTTGCTGCCGGCAGCGATGTAGCCTGCCACCACATCGATGACCGATTTCCCGGCGGAACGCGAGGTTGCGGAAACGTGCCCCGCGGGCGCCGCCACATCGGCCGCCGCGCTGCGGGCAAAAGCGAAGCTGGCCGGGTGGATCAGCGACACGATGAGCAGGACCAGACCGATCGCCGCACCGGCAATGGCGGTGACATAGCTCGTGAACAGCCCGAACTGCGCCTTTTTCGAGAAACCCGTCCGTGAAAGCCCCGGCCGGTCTTGCGGCGGCGCCATCGCCTAGCCCCCTTTCAGATCAGTTCGAACGCCTTATGCGGTCATCAGCACGCCGCGATAGACGGGTTCTTCCAAGGCGCGGCCAGTGCCCAGCGCGACGCAGGAAAGCGGGTCTTCCGCCACGGTGACGGGCAGGCCGGTTTCCTCGCGCAAGTACTCGTCCAACCCCTTTATCAGCGCGCCGCCGCCGGTAAGGACAATGCCCTGGTCGACAATGTCGGCGGCCAGTTCGGGCGCAGTGTTTTCAAGTGCGATGCGGACCGCTTCGACAATCGCGCCGATGGGTTCGGCCAGCGCCTCGGCGATGTTCGCCTGGGTGATGGTGATTTCCTTGGGCACGCCGTTGACGAGGTCACGACCGCGGATGTGGATTGTTTCGCCTTCGCCGTCTTCGGGGACGGTGGCGACGGCGTAGTTCTTCTTGATCCGTTCGGCCGTCGCTTCGCCGATCAGCAGGTTGTGGTGGCGACGGACATACGAAACGATCGCCTCGTCCATCTTGTCGCCGCCGACGCGCACGCTGGTGGTATAGGCAAGGCCGCGAAGGGACAGTACCGCCACTTCGGTCGTGCCGCCGCCGATGTCGACGACCATCGAACCGACCGGCTCGGTCACCGGCATGCCGGCACCGATGGCGGCGGCCATGGGTTCGAGAATCAGGTAGACCTGGCTTGCGCCCGCATTGCTGGCCGCATCACGGATCGCGCGGCGTTCGACCGAGGTCGAGCCCGACGGTACACAGATCACGATTTCGGGGTAGCGCAGCAGGCTTTTCTTGCCGTGCACTTTCTTGATGAAATATTTGATCATTTCTTCGGCCACTTCGATGTCGGCGATGACGCCGTCGCGAAGCGGGCGGATCGCCTCGATGCTGTCGGGCGTTTTGCCCATCATCATCTTGGCGTCGTCGCCGACGGCCTTTACCTTCTTGATGCCGTTCAAGGTTTCGATCGCGACCACCGAAGGTTCATTCAGCACGATGCCGCGCCCTTCGACATAGACGAGCGTGTTCGCGGTACCGAGATCGATGGCCATGTTCTGCGAGCCGAACTGGAAAAGGCGGGAAAAGAAGGAGGACATGGGGTGAGACGATCCCTGGAATTGGCGCTTGGCGCGCACTTGGAGAGTTGGTTGCGGCCTGACTAGCGCAAAAGAGTAGACGGTTGGAAAATTTTTCGTGTGGAACCGCAGCCTTTTCCACACCGTCTGCCTCGAAAAAACCGGGGTTCGTCGCTAGAGCAGGGTTAATGCCCCAAATTCGCCGACTTCCCGACAATCTCGTCAACCGCATCGCTGCCGGTGAAGTCGTGGAACGTCCGGCCGCGGCGTTGAAGGAGCTGGTCGAAAACGCGATCGACGCAGGCGCTTCCCGCATCGACGTCGCGCTCCGGCTCGGTGGGCTCGACGGGATCGAAGTTACCGACGACGGTTGCGGAATGACGGCGGACGAGATTGCCCTGGCGCTGGAGCGTCATGCGACGTCGAAGCTCCCCGACGAGGCGATAGAGCAAGTCACGACGCTCGGCTTCAGGGGAGAGGCCTTGCCCTCCATCGCCAGCGTCGCGCGGCTCACGATCGAAAGCCGCCCACGGGATCGGGACGAAGGGTGGCGTCGCGTCGTCGATCACGGCCGACTTGTCGAGGAGGGGCCGGCCGCATTGCCGCCCGGAACGCGTATCAGGGTCGAACATGTTTTTGCGAACGTGCCGGCCCGACGCAAGTTCCTGCGATCGCCACGCAGCGAATCCACTGCCTGCCACGATATCGTCCGTCGTCTGGCCATGGCGCGGCCCGATGTCGGATTTTCGCTGACAAATGACGGCCGCCGCATATTTCAGGTTCAGCCGGGCGAAGATCTGGCAACGCGGGTCAGCCGGCTGATCGCGCGCGAACTGGCCGGCAATTCCGTGGCAGTCGACGTCATGCGCGGTCCTTCCGATGCGCCGGTACGGATGACCGGCATTGCGGGCCTGCCCACCTACAACCGCGGGGTTGCCGATCACCAATACCTGTTCGTGAACGGGCGTCCGGTGAAAGATCGTCTGCTCATCGGTGCGGTGCGCGGGGCCTATTCGGACATGCTGGCGCGGGATCGCCATGCGGTGCTGGCGCTGTTTCTCGATGTGCCGCCATCCGAAGTCGACGTGAACGTCCATCCCGCCAAGACCGAGGTTCGGTTCCGCGATCCCGCCCTGGTGCGCGGGATCATCGTTTCCGGCCTGCGAGAGGCACTGTCCAGCGGCGACCGCCGCAGTGCGCAGTCACCCGACCCGGCCGCGATGGGGGCTTGGCAGCGCGAAGGCGCCCAGCCGACATTCGCAACCGCCTTGGCGCGCGACAACCGGCACGACTTCGCGGCACAAGCATTCGGGGGACAGCCGTGGCATCCGGCGCACCAGCCTACCAACCCGCCGATCTGGCGCGAGACTGAACGCGCGATCCTGGCCGACACCGGTTTCGAACCTCACGCCCGCGCCGAGGAAACAGGCGACGCGCCCGGCGATGCGGCGACTTATCCAATGGGCGCGGCGCGGGGCCAGATCGCCGAAACCTACATCGTGGCAGAAGCCGCAGACGGACTGGTCATCGTCGACCAACATGCGGCGCACGAACGCCTAACGCTGGAACGTCTGAAGGCGGCGGGCGCGGAAGAGGGGATTACGCGCAGCCAACCGCTGCTTTTGCCCGAAGTGGTCGAACTTGACGAGGCGGACTGCGACCGGATCGAGGATGCGGCGGACAAGCTGGCGACATTCGGTCTTGCGGTCGAACGTTTCGGTCCCGACGCCATGCTCGTGCGCGCGATGCCCGCCGCGCTGAAGGGTGGCGATCCGCACAGCCTGTTGCGCGACATCGCCGACGATATCGCGCAGAACGGCGACGCGCTGTTGCTGGGCGAACGGCTCGACCTAGTGCTGGCGACGATGGCCTGTCACGGTTCGGTGCGGGCAGGGCGGCGGCTGAGCGTGGCCGAAATGAACGCCCTGCTACGCGAGATGGAGCGCACGCCGCGTTCGGGGCAATGCAATCATGGTCGTCCGACATGGGTGAAGCTGTCGATGGGCGACGTCGAAAAACTGTTCGGACGGAAGTAAAAGGATCGCGCACATGAACAAGGTACTGCTGGGATTGGGCGCACTGGCGCTGCTGGCCGGATGCGAGGAAGCGCCGGATCCCGCGAAAGTCGCAGCCGATGTGGCCGAGATCGAAGCGATGCACGACATGCCGGCGGTGCAAGCGGTGACACCCGAACGGATCAGCTATACCGATATCGAAAAGAATAACCTGTTCGGCGCCGGCTGTGGTTTTGCGCCCGATGGCGGTCTGGCCATCGTGTTCCTCGCACAGGAGGATCACGGATTTTTAAAGCTGGACGACAAGATTCTGGATATTTCGCCCGACAAGGGCAGCGCCAAATTGCCGATGCCGGGTTACGAAAAGTACGGCGGCGGGGAATTTACGGTCGCGCTGTCGGTCGATCAGACGGGCGGCGAACAGGAAGGCATCGAATCCACCAAGTTTCCCGGCAGCATGACAGTGCGCGATAGCAAGGACCGCGTCGTCTATGAAAAAACCGGGACGCTCGGCTGCGGCAGTTAGAGCCGCTCAGTCGGTTACCGCCTGATCGCGGACGGCAAAGAGCCCGGTAGTCGTCATCGACATCACGACCGAGCCATCGGCGTCCAGCGTTTCGACGAATTGCGTGATCAGCCCCAATTCGGGCCGCGACTTGCTGCGCCGCTTGTCGACTATCGTCTGACGCACGCTCAGCACATCCCCCGGATAGACCGGCCGGTGCCATTTCAGATCCTTGAGCCCCGCGCCGCCAAGGCTGGTGCCGTCGTTGCCGATGCGATGGTCGACCAGCATCTTCATGGTAAGCGCCGCCGTCATCCAGCCGCTGGCCGCCAGTTTCCCGAACGGACCCGCCGCAGCGGCTTCGTCCTCAAGGTGGAACAACTGCGGATCGTAGCGACGGGCGAATTCGATCACTTCGTCGCGCGTGACCACATAATGGCCAAACGGTTCGGATGCGCCGAGTTCGATTTCTTCGAAATATGGCATTCCACCCGCCTATTCACACAGGCGGGTGAGTGCAACATTGATGTCTATTCCGAGTCCAAGCTTTAGCCTGTGAAGCTTTAGCTTCGAAATGCGGGCTTCAGCTTGCCGGCGTCCATGTCGGGGATGATCCGGTATTGCGCGAGGATCAGGCTGAACAGGCCGAACATCAGAAGACCGATGGCGAGCAGGGTAAACCAAATGCCTTCGCCGCTCAGCGAAGCAACCGCGTCGCCAAGCGTCTTGATCTGCTCCGACCCACCCGACATGAAACCTGCCTTGAACAGTGACCAGCCGATGATGGCGAAAACGATCGCTCTAGCGACGTATCCCGCGCCGCCCAGCCAACGGGTGAAATCGGGCGCCTGACCGCTGATGCGATGCATGAAATCGCCGGAGATCCCCTTTTTCGCCTGAAACACCGCTGCGACGAAAAAGATGACGCCGAACAGGCCTAGCACTACGCCGCCCAACGACATCGACAGCACGCCGGCCGCTGCATCCTGCGCTCCGCCGCTTTCCGGATCGGCTTCGAAGGTGGCGAACTGAAATGCAGACCAAGCCATCGCGACGTGGCCGATGGCGCTGCCTCCGTGGCCAAGGCGCTTGGCAATGCCTTTGGAATCCGAGCCATTGTTTTCGATATCGAAGAACGTCGAGGCAAAGCGGAACAATGCATAGGCCAGCAGACCCACGACCATGATCCAAAGGATCACCTTACCCGCCGGGAAATCCTCAATCGCCTTGAAAATCCCGTCAGTGCCTTCGGCGATCTTGCTCGCGCTGGTCAGCGCGATAAAACCCAGCATCGAATAAAGTATGGCGCGTGACAGGTAACCGACGCGCACCGCCCAATTGAACTTTTCCGACTTGTCGACCATGTGCCGCATATCCCCTTGTGTTGGTCAGGGAACGGACGGAACGCCGAAAAGTGCCCGACCGGGTGCGGCCCGAGTTTGGTATCGCGCCGACAAGCTCAGACGTTGAACTTGAACATCATGATATCGCCGTCCTGCACCAGGTATTCCTTGCCTTCCTGACGCAGCTTGCCCGCTTCGCGCGCGGCGCTTTCGCCGCCCAGCGTGACGTAATCGTCATAGGCGATCGTTTCGGCGCGGATGAAGCCGCGTTCGAAATCGGTATGGATTTCGCCTGCTGCCTGCGGTGCCTTGGCCCCGGCGGGGAAAGTCCAGGCGCGCGCTTCCTTGGGCCCGACGGTGAAGAACGTCTTGAGCCCCAGCAGCTCATACCCAGCGCGGATGACACGGGCGAGGCCAGATTCCGCAAGCCCCAATTCGGCAAGGAACTCGGCGCGATCTTCGGGGGCCATGGCGACAATTTCGCTTTCGATGGCAGCCGACACGACGACGGCCTGCGCCCCTTCGGCCTTGGCCTTGTCGAAAACCCTAGCGGTCAGGTCATTGCCGGTCGCGGCGTCTTCTTCGGCGACGTTGCAGACATAAAGCACGGGCTTGGCTGTCAGCAGCTGCGCTTGCGCAAAGACCCGGGCTTCTTCTTCGTCGGCCGGCTGGGTCAGGCGCGCGGGCTTGCCGTCGCGCAGCAATTGCAGCGACTGGCCCAGCACTGATGCGATGATCTTCGATTCCTTGTCGCCCGTCTTCGCGCGCTTTTCGGCGGCGGGAACGCGCTTTTCCAGGCTTTCCAGGTCGGACAGCAACAGTTCGGTTTCCACGACCTCCGCATCGGCCAGCGGGTCGACCTTGTTCGCCACATGCTGGATGTCGTCATCTTCGAAACAGCGCAGGACGTGGACGATCGCGTCCACTTCGCGGATGTTGCCGAGGAACTGGTTGCCCAGGCCTTCGCCCTTGGACGCGCCCTTTACCAGTCCCGCTATGTCGACGAAGGCCAATTGCGTTGGAACGATCTTGGCCGATCCGCCGATCCTGGCGATCGTGTCCAGACGCGCATCGGGCACGCCGACCTGCCCGACGTTGGGCTCGATCGTGCAAAACGGATAGTTCGCCGCCTGCGCCGCCTGCGTCTCGGTCAGCGCATTGAACAGAGTCGATTTGCCGACATTGGGAAGGCCGACAATACCGCAACGAAAACCCATGGAATGCTCCGAACTTGCACGTGTGGCCGCCCGATAGATCGGCGGGCCGGGAAAAGCCAGCCGTCAGTTGGGGAACGCGGCGAAGCTTGCTATTCATGCCGAACAAGCGATCTGCAAAACCCGTGCCGTTAGTGGCCAGTGGCGCGCATTGCGAGCACGATGAGGCGACATGGGATCCAAGCGGCGGGGCAAGGGGCGTTCATGGCTTTCGGTGCTTGGCCCGGGCCTCGTCACCGGCGCTGCCGACGACGATCCCAGCGGCATCGGCACATACAGCCAGGTCGGCGCGCAATTTGGCTATCAGATGGCATGGACCATGCCGTTCGCGTTTCCATTGCTGGCGGCAATTCAACAGATCTGCGCGATGGTCGGGGCCGTGACGGGGCGGGGCGTGGCGCAAAATCTGCGCCATCACTATCCGCGCTGGTTGTTGCGGACGGTGGTGGTGCTGTTGCTGACGGCCAACATGATCAATCTTGGCGCCGATCTCGGGGCGATGGGGGCGGTCATGGCGTTGGTGTTGCCGGGACCGGTCCTATTCTACACCGTCGGCTTTGCGCTAGTCAGCATCGCGCTGGAGGTGATGGTCAGCTACAATCGTTATGCCGGCATATTGAAGTGGGCGACGCTGTCGCTATTCGCCTACGTCGGTGTGCTGCTTGTGGCGAAAGTGGATTGGTCGCTGGCCATCAAGGGCACGTTTTTGCCAAGCTTCACGTTCAACCACGACCAGTCCATGGCCTTGGTTGCCGTATTCGGCACCACGATCAGCCCTTATCTCTTCTTTTGGCAGGCGGGGCAGGAAATCGAGGAACAGCACCGCCGTCACGTAAAGCCGCTGCACGTTTCCCCCCGCAAGGCCGGGCCGGAACTGCGTCGCATCCGCGCCGACACGCTGATCGGCATGGGATTTTCGCACCTTGTCGCGCTCGCCATCATCATCGCGACGGCCGCGACACTGCACCAATCGGGCCAGACCGAGGTCGGTTCGGCGGCGCAAGCGGCGGAAGCGCTGCGCCCCATCGCAGGCGATGCAGCCTTCGCCCTGTTCGCGATGGGAGTGATCGGAACGGGACTTCTGGCGGTGCCGATCCTCGCCGGTTCGGGCGCTTATGCCGTCAGCGAAACGTTCGGTTGGGTCGAGGGCCTCAATCGCAAGCCCGGTGAGGCTAGGGCATTCTATTCGGTCATCGCAATCGCCACGCTGGGCGGGACGGCGATCAATTTCGTCGACATCGATCCGATGCGCGCGCTTTATTGGGCCGCCGTCGTGAACGGGATGCTGGCACCGCCCTTGATGGCGGTCCTTATGCTGATGGCAACCAATCCGCGTGTCATGGGCGAGCTTACGATTTCGCGACGGCTGAAACTTATCGGCTGGGCATCCACAGCCGTGATGGCAGCCGTCGTGGCGTTGTTTCTTCTTGTTTGATCACAGCGCCAGAAAAGCGATCAGGCGGCCAGTCGCAGCGCCACATCGTTCATGAAGCGAACGTCGTCGCCCTTGGCCAACCAGCCCGCTTCGGCCGCCATCGCACCCAGCATGGCAATCAGATCGTCCATCTCGGCCTTGGCATAATTGCCCAAGACATGGCCGGTGACGCGTTCCTTGTGACCGGGATGGCCGATACCGATGCGCACGCGGCGAAATTCGGCGCCGAGATGCTTGTCAATCGAGCGCAGCCCGTTGTGGCCCGCCGTGCCGCCGCCCTGTTTTACCTTCACCTTGAAAGGCGCAAGGTCGAGTTCGTCGTGAAATACGGTGAGGTCCGCCATTTCGAGCTTGTAGAAGCGGAGAGCCGCCGCGACGCTGACCCCACTTTCGTTCATGAATGTGCCGGGCTTCAGCAGCAGGATACGCTCGCCGCCGATGCGGCCTTCCTGCAGCCAGCCGGAGAATTTCTTTTGGACCGGGCCGAAATCGTGGACTTCGGCAATGGTGTCCACCGCCATGAAACCGACGTTATGACGGTTGAGCGCATATTTCGCGCCGGGATTTCCAAGACCTACCCAAAGCTGCATGGCCGCCCCCTAGCGCGGGTCGTGGCAAAAGAAAACGCCGGCCCTGCAAAGGACCGGCGTTTCTGTTCGTCGCGGCAAAAGCCGCGTGTCGATTGATGCGTCAGGCGCGTCCTTATTCGGACTCGGCCTCACCTTCTGCCTCTTCGGAAGCTGCAGCGCCTTCTGCCCTCTTCAGAGCGGACGGAGCGACCAGCGTCGCGATGGTGAAATCACGATCGGTGATCGCGCTTTCGCTGCCCTTGGGCAGGTTCACTTCGCTGATGTGGATCGAATCGCCGATGTCCTTGCCGGTGACGTCGATCTCGATCTCGCTCGGGATCGAATCCGCATCGCAGATCAGCTCGAGCTCGTGACGGACGACGTTGAGCACGCCACCCCGCTTGAGGCCGGGAGCGTCTTCTTCGTTCACGAATACGACGGGGACCGAAACTTCGACCTTGGAATCCTTCGACAGGCGCAGGAAGTCGACGTGCAGCGGGCGGTCCGAAACCGGATTGAACGCAACGTCCTTCGGCAGGGTGCGAACCGGCTTGCCACCCATTTCGATCATGACGATCGAGTTGGAGAAGTGACCGGTGTTCAGCAGCTTGACGAGAGCACGTTCTGCGACGTGGATCGGCTGCGGTTCTTCCTTGCCGCCGTAGATGACTGCGGGGACACGACCTTCGCGACGCAGTGCACGGGAGGCTCCCTTGCCTGCCCGCTCGCGCGCCTCGGCCGTCAGGGTAAGCTGATCGCTCATGGTTCTGACCTTCGAAACTGAGTTGATACAAGTTACGCAGCCCAGCGCCTCCAGGGATGACCGACAGGGCAGCGAAGGCGGGCGGCTAGACGCAAACGCGCAGAATTGCAAGCGCTGCGTCGATTACTGGACGCGGGTGACCTTCCAGCCACGCGCTTCGAGCAGAGCGATCAGGCCGTCATTGCCGCCCATGTGTCCGGCCCCGACCGCGACGAACGGCTGCTTCCCGTCCTGCAACTGGCCCACGATCGGCCCGACCCAGCGCCGGTTGCGCCGACCCAGCAAGGCGGCGCGAAGATCCGAGTTGGCTTCGAACCCCATGTCCATCAGTCCCGCCAGTTTGTCAGTGTCCCCTGCGATCCAGGCGTCCGACAGCGCTTCGGGCGCCATTTCCTCGGCCTGGGCCACGAGCGATTCCAGCAAGGCCTGCTGCTCGTCGCCGCTCAACTGGTCAAAGATGCGAAACTGTTCCTCGGTCGTTTCCAGGCCGATTACGGGGCGCCCCTGCCAATCGGCGATCAGCGACTGGTCGACGCCATGATCAGGGTCGAGGCGAGAGCGTTGCTGCAACATCGAAGCCAACGTCAATGCCGCCGCCCACGTTTCGACGTAATTGAAATTCGCAGGATCGGCGCCGGCCTCGTCCATCACGTCCTCCAGTTCGTCCCGATAGAGTGGCGACACCCTGTCCCGGATCGGAGGCAACGATGGGTCGATCGCCAGCTTCGTTAAGATCCGCTCACCCTCTGCCCGATCAAGGTCGCTGATTTCCACCATCAGGACATCCGCATCGGCCAGCGCCATATCGAGAGTGTCACCGTGCCAGTCGGTACCGGCAGGCAAGGCGTGGATCGTCCCGAACAACCATCCCGCCGGTTCGGCGCCGCTTGCCGCATCGGCACGGTCGACCCGCCACAGAGCAGGTTCCGCGCTGCTGCCGCACCCGGCCACAATCAGGAAAAGCGGGGCAAGGCACAGGTTGAGTAGGTGATTAGACATGACGCGCGATCAGTACTCGACGCGCGTCGCCTTGAAACCTCTTTCGGCGAGCCGGACTTGCACACTGTCTTCACCCGAAAGGTGCCCGGCCCCTACGGCGAGGAATATCGTGCCCGGCTGTTTCAGCCTCGCATCGATCCATTCGGCCCAAGTGGCATTACGCTTGGCCAGAAGGACATCATAGACGACGGGTGTTTCGTCCATCCCATCGTTCAGCAGCTTTGCCGCGGCGTCGGTGTCGCCCGTCGCCCAAGCCCGCTCCATGTCCGCAAACGTCTGCTCCATCTCGGCCATGTCATCGACGCCGGACATCAGAAACGCGACCTGTTCGGCCTCAGTCAAATTGGAAAAGAAGCCCATCTGCTGGGCAAAGGTTTCAAGCCCGACCTGCCGGATGCCGCGTTCGCTCGCCGCCGCCTGAAGCACTTGCTCGGCGCCGCTGTCGGGGAGGTATCCCAACTTCGTCAGAGGTGCGGTCGCCAGGGTGATCCCGGCAAACCAGGGCTTCATCTGTTCAAGCGCTTGGGGAGGGATGCCAAGTTCGGTCGAAACCTTGGCAAACCGGCCGTACTGGTCCGGAGTCAGCGTTTTCGACAGCCCTTGGCCGGGACCATACGTCGCTTCCTTTTGCAGCACCGGTGCGATTTCGGCATCTTCGGGGTTCAGCATTTCGAGCACGAGTTCGTCGGATTCCGCAAAGGCGGTTGCGACCGCATCGTCGAACCAGACCACGTCGGGCTTCAGCGCGTGCATCGTCCCGAACAGGTAGATCTTGGTATCGTTGTCGGACACCACCCACAGCGCCGGATCCGCGCCGGCCCGGTCGAACGCAACTTCCTGCGCCATTGCCGGAGAGCCGAAGCCCAACATCGCCGCCAACAGGGCGAGGCGGCGGACGATCGATTTGAACTTCATGGCAACCCTTTGCTGTCGAGCCATCAGGCCCGGAAGCGGCAATATATGAAGCGGATTGGTGAACGTGAAGTGATCGGACCTGCTTTATGCCGGACGTCAGGAAATGCCGTCGTCAAAGATCGCCTCAATCGGCATTGCAAACAGCCGCGCAATGCGAAAGGCAAGGGGGAGCGAGGGGTCGTGTTTGCCCGTCTCGATCGCGTTTACCGCCTGCCGTGACACATCGAGCCGCGCGGCAAGGTCAGCTTGGCTCCACTGCCGCTCGGCGCGCAGGACACGAAGCCGGTTGTTCATGCCCGGCTCCGCAGCCATCGGACGTGGAGCCCGACATAGAAGGCAAGGATCGCAAGCATGCCTGCAAACTGCGCTGCGGCGGCTTGGGTCGGGTTCGCCGTGCCCAGGAAGGTGTCAGACCATCCTGCGAAAACCGGCGCATAGACGAAGGCCAGTGCGACGACGATGAAACCGGCGCTGACGCCGGCGTGCCAGAGGCTGAGCAGGTATTCATCCGTCCGGCTGAAGAGGATGAGGGCGAGAAGGCTGGCCAGCGTTATTCCGATCGTCATGCCGATCGCGAAATCCGGCCAGTTGGCCATGCGCCCTGCCAGGTAAGCGAAAATGGCGAGACCGCCGAAATGGGCGGAGGCCATGAACGAAGTAGCGCGGCGATCCTGCGAAATCTTGATCATCATGTGAACTCTCTTGTCAGGTAATCCTGACATAATGTCGCGATTCGGTTACATAGTCAAGACAACCTGACATAGTGACACAAAGACCTGACAGGGTGCTCGGTCTTGCTCGGCCTCGGCCAGCGTCCCATTGACGCGCCGCCCGCCAATGCGCCATGGCGCGGCCATGACACGCGACCCCACCCGATCCTTTCAGGACATGATCCTCGCCCTCCACGATTTCTGGAGCGCGAAAGGCTGCCTTATCCTGCAACCCTATGACATGCGTATGGGCGCGGGCACGTTTCACCCGGCGACCACGCTGCGCGCACTGGGCCCGGAACCGTGGAACGCGGCATTCGTTCAGCCCTGCCGTCGCCCGACCGACGGTCGCTATGGCGAAAACCCGAACCGGCTGCAGCATTACTACCAGTATCAGGTGATCCTGAAGCCTTCGCCGCCCGACATTCAGGACTGGTACCTGGAATCGCTGCGCACCATCGGCATCGATCCGCTGAAACACGACATCCGTTTTGTCGAGGACGACTGGGAAAGCCCGACGCTGGGCGCATGGGGCCTTGGCTGGGAAGTGTGGTGCGACGGGATGGAAGTCACCCAGTTCACCTATTTCCAGCAGATGGGCGGCTACGACTGCAAGCCGGTGGCGGGCGAATTGACCTACGGCCTCGAACGGCTGGCGATGTACATTCAGGGCGTCGACAACGTCTATGACCTCGCTTTCAATACAAATGGCGTGAGCTATGGCGCCGTATTCCTTGAAAATGAGCGACAAATGTCAAAGTGGAACTTCGAGGTCGCCGATACCGAGGCGCTGTTCGACCTGTTCCGCAAGGCAGCGGCGGAATGCAGGCTTTGCCTCGAAAACGGCCTGCCGATCCCTGCGTACGAACAGGCGATCGAGGCGAGCCACGTGTTCAACCTGTTGCAGGCGCGCGGCGTGATTTCGGTGCAGGAACGCGCCAGCTACATGGGTCAGGTCCGCGATCTGGCCCGCGGTTCGTGTGAAGCCTACATGGCTAAATATTCCGACCAATGGGCCGCGGCATATCCGGAGTGGGCGGCATGAACGACTTTCTGCTCGAACTCCAGTCCGAGGAAATTCCGGCCCGGATGCAGGCCGGTGCCCGCGCCGATCTCGAGCGCCTGTTCCGTCAGCAGATGGCGGATGCCGGGGTCACGCATGGCTCAATCGAAGTCTTTTCCGGCCCGCGCCGCCTTGCCCTGATCGCACGGGACATGCCCGCGCGCACGGAAGCGGTGAGCGAAGAGGCCAAGGGACCACCCGAAGGTTCGCCCGATCAGGCCGTTGACGGCTTCTGCAAGAAGAATGGCGTAACGCGCGCTCAGCTTGAACTGCGCGACGTCAAAGGCCGCATGACCTGGTTCGCGGTGAAGGACATTCCCGGTCGGGCCGTCAGCAACGTTCTGGCAGAGGCAATTCCCGCCATCGTCCGCGCCTTTCCGTGGCCCAAGTCGATGCGCTGGGGCAAAGCGTCGTTGGGGACCGATAGCTTGCGCTGGGTTCGCCCGCTTTCTGGCATCGTCGCAATCCTTGGCGAAGACCTTGTCGCGTGCGAAGTCGGTGGCGTAGCATCCGGTTATGCCACGCTTGGCCATCGCTTCCACCATTCGGGTGAAGTGACCATCGGCGGCGCGCACGATTATGCCGAAAAGCTGCGCTGCTGCCACGTCATCGTCGACCACGAAGAGCGTCAGGACCTTGTCCGTGCGAAGGCACGCGAAGCTGCCGAAGTTGCCGGGCTGCGTTTGATGGACGACGAAGGACTGGTGATCGAAAACGCCGGACTGACCGAATGGCCCGAACCCTTGCTAGGCCGTTTCGATGAGGGATACCTCGATGTCCCGCCCGAAGTGATCCAGCTGACCGCGCGGACGAACCAGAAGTATTTCGTGTGTCAGGATGCGGGCGGAAAGCTCGCCAACGCGTTCGTGTGCACTGCCAATATCCGCGCAGTTGATCCTGAAATCATCGTCGACGGCAACCGCAAGGTCTTGGCCGCCCGGCTGTCCGATGCGCGCTTTTTTTGGGAGCTCGACCAGAAGACGACGCTGGCCGACCATGCACGCAAGCTGGAACGCATCACCTTCCACGAAAAGCTGGGCACCGTGGCGGACAAGGTCCAGCGCGTGGCGAAACTGGCCCGCTGGCTGGCGGAACAGGGCATCGTGCCCGGCGCGGACCCCGACATCACCGAGATGGCCGCGCTGCTGTGCAAGGCCGATCTCGTGACCGAAATGGTCGGAGAGTTCCCCGAACTTCAGGGACTCATGGGCGGTTATTACGCCCGCGCCGAAGGCTTGCCCGACGCAGTAGCCGACGCGATCCGCGATCATTACAAGCCGGTTGGGCAGGGCGACGACGTGCCGACCGCGCCAGTGTCTGTAGCGGTCAGCCTTGCCGACAAGCTCGATACGTTGCGCAGCTTCTTTGCGATCGAAGAAAAGCCGACCGGATCGAAGGATCCCTTTGCACTGCGGCGTGCTGCGCTGGCCGTCATCCGGCTCGTCACCGCGAATGGCTTGCGCATGGCGGTGGCCGACGGCGATCTGCTTGAGTTCTTCGCCGACCGGCTCAAGGTCCAGCAGAAGGAAGCGGGTGTTCGCCATGACCTGATCGACGCGATTTTCGCTCTCGGCGGCGAAGACGATCTCGTCCGCCTGCTTGCTCGCGTCCATGCACTTCAGTCTTTCATGGCGACCGAAGATGGCGCAAACTTGCTGGCCGGGTACAAGCGTGCAGGCAATATCCTGAAGAAGGAAGGATACGAAGCGCCAAACGACCGGATCGCGCAGACGGGAGAGGAAGACCCGCTATCGCTGGTCGACGATCCCGATGTCGGGTTCATCGTGGCCGAACGCGGCAGGGCGGCGCACTACGATCGCGAACCTGCCGAGCAGGCGCTGGTCGACGCACTCGACCGCGCGGAGCCTGCGGCGCTGGCTGCCATCGAAGGCGAAGACTTTGCCGCCGCGATGACCGCGCTCGCCAGCCTCCGCGCGCCGATCGACGCGTTCTTCGACGATGTCACTGTCAACGACCCTGACGCTGCGAAACGCGCGGCCAGGCTGGCCTTGCTGTCGCGCTTTGTTGCTGCGGTGCACAAAGTTGCAGACTTTTCGCGGATCGAGGGCTGACTCAGCGCCGTCTAGACTCTAAAGGGACGCCATCGAGGGAGGCTGACACCTTGAATTGTCGCTTTTGCTGCACTGCAAGGTATCGCAACGAGAGGTCAAAGGTATCATGACGCAATATGTCTACACCTTCGGAGGGACCGCGGTTTCGGACGATCCGCGCGCGAAGGACAAGACGATCACCGGCGGGAAGGGTGCGAACCTTGCCGAAATGGCATCTATCGGCCTGCCGGTGCCTCCGGGCTTCACGATCACGACTGAAATGTGCGTCAAATATTTGGCCGAAGGGGCGAATTTCGACGACAGTCTGCGCGCCGAGGTCGCCACTGCGCTGAACGATATCGAACGGACCGTTGGCAAGAAATTCGGCGATCCGGCCGATCCGTTGCTCGTTTCTGTCCGTTCGGGCGCGCGCGTTTCGATGCCCGGCATGATGGATACCGTGCTCAACCTCGGCCTCAACGACGATACAGTGGTGGGCCTTGCCGCAGTTTCGGGCGACGAAAGGTTCGCGTGGGATTCCTACCGCCGGTTCGTCCAGATGTATTCCGACGTCGTGCTCGGCCTCGATCACGGGTTGTTCGAGGAAGCGCTCGAAATCGCCAAGGAAGACAAGGGCTACTATAACGATATCGAGCTGACCGCCGACGACTGGAAGGCGCTTGTCGCCGAGTTCAAGGAAGTCGCGGAGCGCGAGCTTGGCCGCCCGTTCCCGCAGGATCCGGCCGAACAGCTGTGGGGCGCGATCGCGGCCGTTTTCGGAAGCTGGGATTCGGAACGTGCGAAAGTCTATCGTCGGCTGAACGACATTCCCGGCAGCTGGGGCACGGCCGTCAACGTGCAGGCGATGGTATTCGGCAACATGGGCGATACCTCGGCCACCGGCGTTGCGTTCACGCGCGATCCTGCGACTGGCGAGCGCGTCTATTACGGCGAATACCTGATCAACGCGCAGGGCGAAGACGTTGTTGCCGGCATCCGAACTCCGCAATACCTGACAAAGGCTGCGCGCGAAGTTGCAGGGGCCACCGCGCCTTCGATGGAAGAGGCGATGCCGGACGCATACGGGCAGCTCGCGAAGGTCTTCGACCTGCTCGAAAAGCACTATCGCGACATGCAGGACATCGAGTTCACCGTGCAGCAGGGCACGTTGTGGATGTTGCAGACCCGGAGCGGCAAGCGCACCGCCAAGGCCGCGTTGAAGATGGCGGTCGAAATGGTCGCGGAAGGTCTGATCGACGAAGCGACCGCGATCCGGCGCATCGATCCGATGGCGCTCGACCAGCTACTACATCCGACGCTCGACCCCACGGCGGAACGTCACGTGCTGACCGTCGGTCTGCCCGCATCTCCGGGTGCGGCTTCGGGCAAGGCGGTGTTCGATGCCGATACAGCCGAAGTTTGGGTGGAACGTGGCGAAGACGTGATCCTCGTCCGCGTCGAAACCAGTCCCGAAGATATTCACGGCATGCATGCCGCAAAGGGCATTCTGACCGCGCGTGGCGGAATGACCAGTCACGCGGCGGTTGTCGCCCGTGGCATGGGCCGCCCCTGCGTTTCGGGTGCGTCGGCGCTCTCGATCGATCGCAAGGCAAAAATCGCGCGGATCGGATCGACTGAAATCCGCGAGGGCGATGTCTTGACCCTCGATGGATCGACGGGCGAGGTCATGCTGGGTTCGGTGCCCACGATTGAGCCGGAACTTGTTGGCGATTTCGCAACCTTGATGGTCTGGGCCGATGGCCAGCGGCGCATGAAGGTGCGCACGAACGCTGAAACACCTGCCGATTGCAAGATAGCGCGCCAGTTCGGCGCCGAAGGCATTGGCCTTTGCCGCACTGAACACATGTTCTTCGATGCAAGCCGAATTTCGAGCGTGCGCCAGATGATCTTGGCAGAGGACAAGCAGGGCCGCGAGATGGCGCTGGCCAAGTTGCTCCCGGAACAGCGCAGCGATTTCAAGGCGATCTTTACCGAGATGGCGGGCCTGCCGGTCACAATCCGGCTGCTCGATCCCCCGCTGCACGAATTCCTGCCGCACGGCGATACCGAGTTCGAGGAACTGGCCGAAATCACCGGGTATGGCGTCGATCACCTGAAGCGCCGGGCCGACGAACTGCACGAATTCAACCCGATGCTGGGCCATCGCGGCTGCCGCCTGGGCATCACGTTCCCCGAAATCTACGAAATGCAGGCGCAGGCCATTTTCGAAGCGGCCATCGAAGTTGCGGTTGAAAGCGGCGACGCCCCGGTGCCGGAAATCATGATCCCGCTCGTCGCCACCAAGCGCGAGCTGGAAATTCTGAAGGCGCTGGTCGACAAGATCGCCGGCGAAGTCTTTGCCGCCAAAGGCAGCACGATCGAATATCTGGTCGGGACGATGATCGAATTGCCGCGGGCCGCCTTGATGGCGGGGGAGATCGCGGAGGAAGCCGCGTTTTTCTCATTCGGCACCAACGATTTGACCCAGACGACGTTGGGCGTGTCGCGCGACGATGCGGCCCGCTTCCTCAATCCATATGTCGAAAAGGGCATTTATCCGCGCGATCCATTCGTCAGCCTCGACATCGAAGGCGTGGGGCAGCTGGTCGAACTGGGTGCCGACCGGGGCCGAGCGACACGTCCCGACATCAAGCTCGGCATCTGCGGCGAACATGGCGGCGACCCCGCATCTATTGCGTTCTGCGAAAAGGTGGGTCTCGATTACGTATCAGCTTCACCTTATCGCGTGCCGATCGCGCGATTGGCCGCTGCACAGGCGGCGCTGAACCGCTAATTCGCGCGGCTCAGGTCCGTAGCGCGGGGCTCCACCCGCTGAGCGTAAGCACTTCGAATCTTTCGCGGACAAGGCCGTCGGATCCGGCCTCGTCCGCGAATGTCTTGCGGGCGCGCATCAGGGCTGCCTTCCCCAACGGTGGGCCGGGATCGGCGAGTACGTTTCCGATCGCTTGCGCGCGCAGATCCCCGACCAGCTGGTCGAGGTTTTCAAAACCGACGTCGAATCCCCAGCCATCGACGACCGGGCTGGCGAACCCGATGCGCGTCATCAACTGTCCTGCGGCCCGAACGTCGACTTGCGGGTGAATTCGCGGGGCGGGGCGTTCACCATCAGCCGCCAGCATCGCGGCGCGAAGGACGGGAAGGCTGCCTGCGCCTGAGAAACTGGCGATCATCAAGCCATCGGGTGCAAGGGCGCGTCGCATCAGCATCAGTGCGCCGGGCAAGTCGTTCACGCTGTCCAGCAGGCCCAGCGACGCGATCAAATCGTATGGTCCCCCCGGAAGTGGGCATTCTTCGTCGATGGCGAGGCCGAACAAGTCGCTGGGATCGGCGCGCGTGACCACTGCCGATGCGTCCAGACCGTCCGCGAATGCTCCGGTCGTGTCTCCGATGACGAGCACCTTGGCGAAATTGCGGTTGAGGAACCCGAGCCGGTCGAGAGCGTCCCCTGCTATTTCTCGCGCCAGCGTCGACACGGCCGTACCGGATGAACGCATCTTTGCCATGCGGCGACGCGCGTTCAACCTGCGACGGGAGGAGAAAATGCGTGGGGGGGAAGGGGCATTCATTTGGGCCGTCTGCCGGGGAACATCGCCCGGTGCAAGCTTGCTTCGATCGGAAGGGCGGGGCACAGCATCGCCGTGTCGCTTCGCCTGATCCTTGCCCCGATTGTCGATTTCGTGTTCCCGCCGCGCTGTCCCGCGTGCGGCGATGCGATTGCGGGCGGTGCACCCGCTGGCGACGATGCCCTCTGCGCCGATTGCTGGACAAAGCTGAAGCTTCCGGGCGAACCATCGTGCGCCGCTTGCCAGCGCCCCTTCGGTGCCGATCATCTGGGTGTCGATGCCCTATGCGGTCGCTGTCTTACGCAATTGCCGTGCCATGATGGGATCGTTGCCGCCACGATCTATGGGGACATTTCGCGCCAGATGGTGCTCGACCTCAAGCATGCCGGGCGCATCGCGCTTGCTGGACCGATGGGCCGCACGTTGGCCGCCCGCATCGGGGATCGCACTGGCCCGGACACGATCGTCGTGCCCGTGCCGCTCCATCGCTGGCGGCTGTGGAAGCGCGGATATAATCAATCTGCCCTGATGGCGAAGGCCATCGCGAAAGCGCGTGGTTGGGCCCACGGCCCCGATGTGCTGCGACGCGTCAGGGCGACACCTAGCCTGGGCGGTCTCAATCCTGCCGAACGGACGCGGGCGCTAATGGGGGCGATCGCAATCGCTCCGCGGTGGCGCGACAGGATCCGTGGGCGCAGCGTCCTGTTGGTGGACGACGTGCTGACCAGCGGGGCGACAAGCGATGCCTGTGTGCGGGCGTTGAAAGCGGCCGGCGCGGGCAAGGTACTCTTTGCCTGTTATGCGCGCGTCATTGACGGTGATGCGGTCGTTGCGCTGAATGCCGGGCAAAATGGTGTGGCGCAAACGGAAGCGCCCGGGGCGAATGACCCCGGGCGTCCCGCGTGACTAATCGAGCATCTGGCGCATCAGGGACCCCGTCGATCCCGTGCTGCCGCCCGATCCCCTCAATGTTTGGCGGCGCCCCCCGGCACCACCGATTTCCCTGAACGTAGACCGCATCCGAGGACGTCTGCGATAACGTTTGCCCCTGCAGGCGTCCGGCTCCCTCAAGCCGTGGGTGCCTTCTGCCCATCAAATCCTATGCTGAGAAGGGCGTATGCACCTTGGGCATGGAAATTGTGCAACGGTGTGCCTATCGTGCAACATCAGGCCTGCCGAGACGCTTCGGGGGGCATTATTAGTATCAAAAGGCCCCGAGATGACCGAATCTGACATCGAGACCACCAACAGGTTCGAACCTCGTTTCGACGTAAGCGGACTGATAACCGCAGTCTGCGTCGATGCGGCGGGCGGCGAGGTGTTAATGGTCGCGCACATGAACGCCGAATCGCTCGCCATGACGCGTGAGACGGGCTTCGCCCATTTCTGGTCACGGTCGCGTCAGATGCTCTGGAAAAAGGGCGAATCGTCTGGTCATGTCCTGCGCCTGGTCGAAATGCTCGTCGACTGCGATCAGGACTGCCTTGTCCTGCGGGTGGAGGCCAACGGACCCGCTTGTCACACCAATGCACGCACCTGCTTCTACCGGAAGGTAACGCCTGACGGTCTTTTGCAAAGAGGTTGACGTTAACGTCAACGTCAATTACAGCGGCGGCATGACGAAGGTGACCGAAGCAACTGCAAATGCGAGAGACGATTGGACCATCGCCGAACTGTCGGCGGAGTTTGGCGTCACACCTCGCGCGCTTCGTTTTTACGAGGAGCGAGGGTTGATCTCGCCACGGCGGGTCGGCACCCAACGCGTCTATACAGAGCGGGATCGCGCGCGCCTCCACTGGATTGAACGCGCCAAGAGCGTTGGCTTTTCGCTCACCGAAGTGGGCGAGATGCTCGATCTCTATGATCTCGACGACGGTCGCCACATGCAGCGCCGCGTCACCATCGAACGTTGCCGCGAACAGCTGGCCAAGCTGGAACGGCAACAGAAAGACATCGTTTGGGCCATAGGCGTCCTCAAGGACTTCATCCCTGAAGTCGAGGCCGGTTTGAGCCCGAAAGTCGGAGAGGACTGACATGCCCACTTACACTGCCCCCGTGCGCGACACGCGCTTCGTTCTCGAACAGGTCATCGGCTTGCCCGAATTGGCCGGGAAACCGGGTTTCGAAGCCTTGGAAGCCGACATGATCGAGCCGATCCTCGAAGAAGCCGGACGTTTCTTTGCCGAAGTGGTCGCACCGACCAATCTGCCGGCCGACAAGGAAGGCTGCACCCGCCACGAAGACGGCACGGTGACGACCCCGGCGGGCTTCAAAGCCATGTACGAACAGGTTCGCGATGCGGGCTGGACCACGTTGGCCATGCCGGTCGAGCGGGGCGGGCAGGGCCTGCCCGGCGTGTTGAGCTTTGCGGTCGAGGAATTCATGACCTCGGCTAACATGGCGTTCGGCATGTATTTCGGCCTGACATCCGGCGCAATCGAGGCCATCGAGGCGCGCGCGTCCGACGAGCTGCGCGCACTTTACGTGCCCAAGATGGCGAGCGGTCAATGGACCGGCACGATGAACCTGACCGAACCGCACGCAGGCACTGATCTTGGCCTGCTGCGCACCCGCGCCGAGCCGAATGGCGACGGCAGCTTCGCAGTTACCGGAACCAAAATCTTCATCTCTTCGGGCGAACACGACCTGACGGAGAACATCATCCACCTCGTTCTTGCCCGTACGCCTGATGCGCCCAAGGGGGTTAAGGGCATTTCGATGTTCATCGTGCCCAAGTTCATCCCCGACGCGGATGGCAATCCGGGCCAGCGCAACAGCTTGTCCTGCGGTTCCATCGAAGAGAAGATGGGCATCCACGCCAATGCAACATGCGTGATGAACTACGACGGGGCGACCGGTTGGCTTGTCGGTGACGAGAACAAGGGCCTTGCCGCTATGTTCATCATGATGAACGCGGCGCGGCTCTGGGTCGGCCTTCAGGGTTATTCGCAGGCCGAGAACGCCTATCAGAACGGTGCTGCTTATGCGCTTGATCGGCGTCAGGGCCGAGCGCTGACCGGACCGACGGAGCCGGGCGAGATTGCCGACCAGTTGATCGTGCACCCCGATGTGCGCCGTCTGCTGCTCGATTCACGCGCCCGCGTCGAAGGGATGCGCGCGCTGGGCCTGTGGGTCGCGTTGCAGGCTGACCTGTCACGCCACGGTAGCGAAGAAGATCGTGCCAAGGCTGACGATATGGTTCAGTTGCTGACCCCGATCGTGAAGGCCATCGGCACCGACATCGGCATGCGTGTCGCGTGCGACATGCAGCAGGTGTGGGGTGGCCACGGCTATATCGCCGAAAACGGCATGGAGCAGTTCGTTCGCGATGCCCGCATCACGCAGATCTACGAAGGCGCAAACGGAGTGCAGGCCATGGATCTCGTCGGGCGCAAGCTTGCGATGCATGGCGGTCGCGCGATCCAGACTTTCTTCGGCATGGTCGACAAGGAAATCGCGGCAGCGGGCGAGGACGAACGTTTCGCGACGTTGAAGGGCGCGCTTGCCAAGGCGAACGGTGAATTGAAAGCCGCGTCGATGTGGCTGATGCAGAACGGCCCTGCCAATCCGAACAACATCGGTTCGGCAGCGTATCATTACATGGAGATTCTGGGCCTCGTGTCGATGGGTTGGATGTGGCTGCGCTCGGCCAAATCGGCTGCGTCCGCGCTTGCCGATGGGGCCGATGACGCGGGCTTCATGGAAGCCAAGTTGATCACCGCGCGGCACTTTGCCGAAAGCCATTTGCCCGAAGCAGGCGCACTGCGTCGCAAGCTGGAGGCAGGCGCGGCAACCGTCATGGAGATGCCGGCAGAAGCGTTCGCTCGTAACGGCTGACCGCTTAGCGGGGGAATATTTCGTCCAGCAGAAGCATCGCGGCCGACCAGCTTTGCCGGTCGGCCCGTGCGTCATAGGCAACGGCGGGATTGTCGCGCAAGTCCGAAGCGGGGTCTGTAAATCCGTGCTTCGCTCCTCCGAAGACCATCAGTTGCCATGCGGCATCGGCGGCATCCATTTCGGCTTCGAACGCCGCGACATCGCTGCGCGGGACCATGGGATCGGCATCGCCGTGGCAGACGAGGATCACCGGATCGATTGCGCCCGACGCCGGGCAGTCCGTTGCCAGCAATCCGTGAAAGCTGATCGCGGCCCGCATGTCCGCTCCGCCCCGCGCTAGTTCGAGCACGGCCTTCCCGCCCATGCAGAATCCGATCGTGGCGAAGGGCATGTCGGGTACCGTTTGCCGCGCGGCCATGAGGTTCGCGTTCAAAACCTCGCGGAAGCGTGGAGTGTCCGCCATCATCGCGCGCCCTGCCTGCATAACGGCATCGAAATCGGCGGGAGCGCGCGCACCATAGAAATCACCGATCACGGCAACGAAACCGGCATCCGCCAGCATTCGCGCCCGGCGGTCCATCGCCTCGTTTCGGTTCGCGATGGTCGGCAGGATCAGCACCGCGCCGCGCGGGGTTCCGACCGGGCGGACGAGGGCCGCTCCATAGGCGATGCCATCATGGTCGAACGCGACCGGTTCGACGCCCATCATTCGGGAAGGAAGTCCGGCACGGAGAGATAACGCTCGCCGGTGTCGTAATTGAAGCCCAGCACGCGTGACCCTGCGGGAAGTTCGGGCAGCTTTTTCGCAATGGCGGCCAGCGTCGCACCCGAACTGATCCCGACCAGCAGGCCTTCGATCGTCGCGCACTTGCGGGCCATATCCTTCGCCGCATCGGCACCGACCTGAATGGCGCCGTCTATGGCACGCGTGTGCAGGTTGCCGGGAATGAAGCCCGCGCCAATGCCCTGGATCGGGTGCGGGCCGGGCTGACCGCCGGAAATGACCGGGGAAAGCTCTGGCTCGACGGCATAAGCCTTCATCGCGCTCCATTTTGCTTTCAGCGCTTCGGCACAACCAGTGAGATGTCCGCCCGTGCCGACGCCGGTGATCATCACGTCGATCGGTGTGTCTGCGAAATCGGCAAGGATTTCCTGCGCCGTGGTGCGGACATGGATGGCGATGTTGGCCGGGTTCTCGAACTGTTGCGGCATCCAGCTTCCGGGCGTCTGCGACACCAGTTCCTGCGCCCGGGCCAGTGCGCCCTTCATGCCCAGTTCGCGCGGCGTAAGATCGAAGCTCGCGCCATAGGCCAGCATCAGCCGGCGGCGTTCCAGCGACATCGATTCAGGCATGACGAGGACCAGCTTGTAGCCCTTTACCGCCGCGACCATCGCCAGCCCGATACCGGTGTTGCCCGACGTAGGCTCGATGATCGTGCCGCCGGGCGACAGGTGCCCGTCCGATTCGGCCTGTTCCACCATCGCCAGAGCGATGCGATCCTTGATCGATCCGCCGGGGTTCGACCGTTCCGACTTCACCCACACTTCATGATCGGGAAACAGCCGCGACAGGCGTATGTGCGGGGTGTTGCCGATCGTAGCGAGTACGTTGTCAGCCTTCATTGTCGCGGCTCCTTAGGTTTACTCCCGGTAGGCGGGAGCGAATGTGCGGGCATTTTTCAGTTCGGGAAATGCGAATGCCCAGATCAACGTCACCATTACAGCGCCTGCGCCGCCGAAAACAACCGCTCCCGTCGCGCCGATCAGAGCGGCGGCAATGCCAGACTGCAACTCACCCAGCTCGTTCGATGCCGAAATGGCTAGTCCCGAAAGCGACGATACCCGCCCACGCATGGAATCCGGCGTGTTGAGCTGAACCAGCGAGTTGCGGACAAATACCGAAACCATGTCCGCCGCGCCCAGCACGACAAGCACCGCGAGGCTCAACAGGAGATAGCTGCTGAACCCGAAAATCGCGGTCGCCAAACCGTAGATCGCCACGGACCAGAGCATCTTGACGCCGACGTTGCGTTCCATCGGCTTGAACGCAAACCATAACGCCACCAGTCCCGCGCCGACCGCCGGGGCAGCGCGCATCCAGCCCAGACCCACTGGGCCGACCTGAAGGATGTCGCGGGCAAAGACGGGCAGCAGCGCCGTAACCCCGCCCAGCAGGACAGCGAACAGGTCGAGCGATATGGCGCCCAGCAGAAAGCGATCGTGCCACACGAAGCGCAGTCCGTCCCTGATCTGCCGCAGCGGATGTACGGTGAGGTCGATATCGGGGCGGCGTATCGGCTTGATCGCCGCAATAAGCCCCGCCGATAATGCCAGCAGCACGACCGCAAGGATATAGGGCAGGGCAGGGAAAACCGCGAATGCCATGCCGCCCACCGCCGGGCCGAGAACGGCGGCAAACTGCCACGCGATGGCGTTCGTCGCGATGGCGCGCGGGATGACTTTTGCCGGGACGAGGTTCGGCGCAAGCGAGTTCATCGCAGGACCGAAGAAAATCCGCGCCACCCCATGCAAGGCCGCCAGCGCGAACAGCAATGGCAGGGTCAAGATTTCAAGGTAGGTCGCAAGTCCAAGGCCGGTCGCCACCAGGATGTCGGTAAGGACCGAGATGACCGCAACGAGCCGGCGATCGTACCTGTCGGCAACGACGCCCGAAACCGGCGTCAGCAGAAATAGGGGGACGAACTGCACAAACCCCAGGATGCCGAGCTGGAACGCGGCAGTGCTGGGGCTCATCCCATAATCGGACCGCGCAACGTCGTAGACCTGCCAGCCCAGCACGACGACCAGTGACATCGTGGCAATCACACCGCAGAAACGAGCGACCCAGAACAGTCGGTAATCGCGATAGGCGAGCGGGTGGCGCGTGTCGGGAATGGCACCAGACGCTTCGAGCGATTCTTCCATTTGTAACGAAGTCTCTCAGGCGGCTGGCGTAAACTTGCCTGTCGACTCGTCCAACCAGTGCAGGAGCCCGTCCGATATCGCAAAAAACCCGCCACGCAACCGCAATTGGCCGGATTTTTCCTTGTGCTGGATGCACGGGAAAGTGCGCAGATTGGCGATCGATACCTTCACCGCCGCCTGCTCCATCGCGCGTTCGGCGCCGCGGCCTTCGGTCCCATAGTCGGCCGCAACCTGGTCACGCGCGTCGTCGAGCAGTTCGATCCAGTCGGCGATGAACCCGCCTTCGCCGGGAACAGCGCCCTGCATCGATTGATCGAGCGCCGCTTTGCAACCGCCGCACATGCCGTGACCCAAAACGAGGATCTCCTCGACTTTGAGCACCTGCACCGCGAATTCAAGCGCAGCCGAAACGCCGTGATGGCCGGGTGTCGTTTCGAACGGTGGGACCATCGCAGCCACGTTGCGCACGACGAAGATCTCTCCGGGATCGACATCGAACACTTGCGCCGGGTCGACCCGGCTGTCCGAACAGGCGATCACCATTACCTTCGGCTCCTGCCCTTCGCGCAGCCGCATCCAGCGTTCCCGTTGGGGATGCCACATCTTGTCGCGAAAGCGCCGGTAGCCGGCATTGAGGGCGTCGAAAGCTTGCGGAGAATCAGTCATGCCAAACCCTTTGCCGCCAAGCATTGCGACTGGCAAGCGAGCAGCCTATGTGAGGCGCATGAACGAGATACCCGCAGCATCCGACTTGATGACCGAACAGCAGGCCGAACGCCGCCGCAAGCCCGACTGGATTCGGGTGAAAGCGCCGACTAGCAAGGGATATGCCGAAACGCGTCGGCTGATGCGCGAGCTGAAACTCAATACGGTCTGCGAAGAAGCGGCCTGCCCGAACATCGGCGAATGCTGGACGAAAAAGCACGCGACGGTGATGATTTTGGGCGACGTCTGCACACGAGCTTGCCGTTTCTGCAACGTGAAGACCGGGATGCCGCGCGTGCTGGACCCGATGGAGCCGGTGAACGTCGCAACCGCGGCTGCCGAAATGGGGCTTGAACATATCGTCATCACGTCGGTCGATCGCGATGATCTGCCCGACGGGGGCGCGGGCCATTTCGTCAAGGTGATCGAAGAACTACGCAAGCGCACGCCAAACACCACGATCGAGATCCTGACACCCGACTTTCGGGGCAAGATGAAGCGCGCGGTAGCCGCCATCGTCGAAGCGCGGCCCGACGTCTATAACCACAACCTCGAAACCGTGCCGAGGCTTTACCCCACGGTTCGCCCTGGTGCGCGTTACTACGCGTCTTTGCGGTTGCTTGAGGAAGTGAAGAACCTCGACCCTTCGATCTTTACCAAAAGTGGGATTATGCTGGGGCTGGGCGAACAGCGTCTGGAAATCCATCAGGTGATGGACGACATGCGAACTGCCGACATCGATTTCCTGACGATGGGCCAATACCTGCAACCAACACCCAAGCATCACAAGGTCATTGATTTCGTAACCCCTCAGCAGTTCGATGCGCTGGGTTCGATCGCCCGGGCCAAAGGCTTCCTTCAGGTCGCGTCCAGCCCATTGACCCGGTCGAGCTATCACGCGGGCGAAGACTTCGCCGAAATGCGCGCGGCGCGCGAGGCGAAGCTCGCCAAGGCTGCCGCGACGAAGTGAGCCTTATCGACTGATGCCGAATATTCGCGAGTTCCGCGAACTTCCCTACAGCGCGGCGCAGATGTTCGATCTGGTCGCGGACGTTGGCAAGTATCCGCAGTTCCTGCCGTGGGTCGTCGCCACCCGCGTGCGGTCTGACAACGATCACGAAATGGTCGCCGACATGATGGTCGGGTTCAAGGCGCTGCGCGAGAAGTTCACGTCGAAAGTCACCAAGGATCGCCCAACGCGCATCCTTGTCGAATATGTCGACGGTCCGCTCAGCCATCTTGAGAACATCTGGCATTTCGAACCGCTGACCGCCCATTCGTGTCGGATCGACTTCAGCGTCGATTTCACGTTCCGCAACGCGGTGTTCGAGGCGCTGGCCGGACAGTATCTCGACCGGGCGTTCCGCAAGATGGTCGGCGCGTTCGAAAAACGCGCACATGAACTTTACGGCGAACCCGCGGTCTGACGCTTAAGGCTGTTCCGTCGGCTCGACGGGCGGAGTGACTTTGGGAAGCAGCAGTTCCAGCGCACAGATCGCCGCCTTGTGGCGCACTTCGGCCCGAGTGGTGCAAGCGAACTTCATCAGCTCGGCTGCCGGTTCCTTGTCGTCCGGGTCCTTGCGGCGCGCGCGGGCAAATATGACTGTGCCGACAGGCTTTTTCTCGCTGCCGCCTTCGGGTCCGGCGATGCCGGTGATTGCTACAGCCAGATCGGCGCTCGAATGTTCCAGCGCGCCTTGCGCCATCGACCATGCGACCGCGATGGAAACCGCGCCGAACGTCTCGATCAGATCGGACGGGACCGAAAGCATCTCCATCTTCGCGTCGTTGGAATAGGATATGAAAGCACGGTCGAGCACGGCCGACGATCCGGGGATCTCGGTCAGTGCAGCGGAAACGAGGCCGCCAGTGCAGCTTTCGGCGAGCGCAATCGTCGTGCCACGCTCGCGATGGGCGTCGATGACTTGTTGTGCCAAGGCGACGAGGTCGGGGGGGAGAAGTGAGTCCATGGGGTCCGTCTGTCTGCTAAATCCGGCAGAATTGCGATGGGATGGTCATTTCGTGCATAACAAAACCTGTGCTTGCGCCGCGATGCCTTCGCCTCGGCCGGTAAACCCCAGCCTTTCGGTGGTCGTCGCCTTCACCGATATCGATCCGATGTCAACGTTCAACAGTTCGGCGATCCGCGCGCGCATGACGTCGCGATGGGGGCCGACCTTGGGCGCTTCGCAGATGATGGTGATGTCGGCATTGGCGATGGCATAACCGGCATCGCGGGCGAGCGATGCGGCATGTGACAGGAATATGTGCGAGGCAGCGCCTTTCCAGCGTGAATCGCTCGGCGGAAAATGTTGACCGATATCGCCCAATGCCGCCGCGCCCAAAATCGCGTCAGTTAGCGCGTGGAGCGCGACGTCCGCATCGCTGTGCCCCGAAAGCGTGCGATCGTGCGCAATGTGCACGCCGCACAGCCACAGTCCTTCGCCCGGGACGAGCCGGTGGACATCGTATCCGCTGCCGATGCGTAACGGCGTAGGGCCGCGCGCGGCATCGGCCCGCGCGAAATCGGCCGGGTGGGTCAGTTTCTCGAGCATGGCGTGTCCTTCGACGATGGCGACCTTGCCGCCGATGGCGCGCACCATCTGAGCATCGTCCGTCGCCTCGCGGTCGGACGGCCATTTGCGGTGGGCGTGGAGCAAGGTTTCAAACCGAAAGGCCTGCGGCGTCTGGATACGCCACAGCCCATCTCGCGGCACCGTATCGCCCAGATCATCCGCGCCGCGTGCAAGCGTGTCGACCACGGGCAGGGCGGGCACCGCGCCATCATGATCGGCAAGAGCGGCGATGAGCGCATCGATCACCGACGCGGGACAGAAGGGCCGCGCAGCATCGTGGACGAGCACGTTATTTGCCCCACCGTCCCGCACGATCGCGGCAAGAGCATTAGCCACCGAATCGCGCCGCTCCGCCCCGCCGATTTCAAACTGCGGGATGGGCAACGGGGAAATGGCCTGCGCGAACATGGCCTCTTGCCCTTCGCCGATCACGCAGATCACGCGATCGATTGCAGGATGCCCCGTAAATGCCGACAGGCAATGCGCGACCAGGCTGCGGCCGGCGACCGCGCGATATTGTTTGGGAAGACCCGAACCTGCCCGCTCGCCACGTCCGGCGGCGACGACGATGGCGACAGTCTGCGCCGAAGGATCTTCATTCGCAATCATGGCGCCGGCGCATAGACCTTGCCGTCGAACCATGCCAGCCCCGCCGCAAACGACGTTGCATGCGGCCCTTGCCGCCCGGCACGCTTTCGATTAAACGGCTGCCTAAATTTTAGGCACATTCGCATATGCAGCATCCTGTTCCCCCTAAGCTGGCCCCGGTCCAGATCGGCCCCGTCTCGGTTGCAAGCCCCGTCATCCTTGCGCCCATGACCGGCGTGACCGACCGCCCGTTCCGCACGCTCGTGCGTCGGTTCGGTTCGGGTCTCAACGTCACCGAGATGATCGCCAGCCCCGCCATGATCCGCGAAACGCGGCAGTCGCTGCAAAAGGCGGACTGGGATCCTTGCGAAGAACCGGTATCGCTGCAGCTTGCCGGGTGCAGCCCTGCCGAAATGGCCGAAGCGGCCAAGCTCAACGCCGACCGCGGCGCGGCCATCATCGACATCAACATGGGCTGCCCGGTTAAAAAGGTCGTCAGCGGCGACGCTGGCAGCGCGCTGATGCGCGACCTTCCGCTGGCCGCCAGCCTGATCGAGGCGACGGTAAAGGCGGTCGACGTGCCCGTCACAGTAAAGATGCGGATGGGCTGGGACCATGTCAGCCTGAACGCCCCCGAACTCGCACATATCGCTGAAGATCTCGGCGCAAAGCTGATTACCGTCCACGGCCGCACCCGCAATCAGATGTACAAGGGTTCGGCCGACTGGGCCTTTGTCCGCAACGTCAAGGATGCGGTCTCGCTGCCGGTCATCGTCAACGGCGATATCTGCGGCATCGACGACGCGGCCACCGCGCTTGCGCAAAGCGGTGCCGATGGCGTGATGATCGGGCGCGGCGCTTATGGCAAACCGTGGCTTCTGGGACAGGTGATGGATTGGCTGGACGGACGTGAGGTTCGCCCCGATCCGACGCTTGCCGAACAATACGCGCTCATCGTCGAACACTACCACGCGATGCTCGAACACTATGGCACTCACACCGGGGTGCGCATGGCGCGAAAGCACCTGGGCTGGTACACTAAGGGCCTGACCGGCTCGGCCGAATTTCGCAACAAGGTGAACTTTGTCGACGAAGCCGATGCCTCGTTGGCGATGATCCGCGACTTTTACGTCCCCCTGCTCGATGCCGAGCCTTGCCGGAGGGCTGCGTGAGCTTTCTGCGGCAGGCTGTCGATCTACCCGATTCCGATCGCCTGATCGCGAGCCTGCCGCAAGCGGTCGTCCTTCTTCGCCCCGGCCTCAAGATTGCCTCTGTCAACGCGGCGGCCGAACAATTGTTGGGGCAGGGTGCCCGCCGCCTGACCGGCAAGGCGCTGTCAGCCGTGATCGAATTTGCCGAAACGCGCATCATCGACATGATGGCCGATAGCGAGGTCCAGATCAGCGCGCGCGACATCGCCGCAAAAATCGGGAAAACGGACGCCGCCCGCCTCAACCTCGCGATCGCCCCGGTGGCGGGTTACCCCGGCTGGCAGGTGCTGACCCTGAACGCACCGACCGAGCTGGAAGCCCTTGACGGCGTGTCTGATGCGGAGCGCGAGAATTCAGTTCTGCGCGCGCCCGAAATTCTCGCGCACGAAATCAAGAATCCCCTGGCCGGCATCCGGGGCGCAGCGCAGCTCATCGCCCGCAAGCTTCGCGCCAAGGACCGCCCGCTCGCCATCTTGATCGCCGAGGAGGTGGACCGGATCGCGCACCTGATCGACCAGATGCAATCGCTGTCGAGCCGGACGCGCGAACCTGCGGTTCCGGTCAACCTGCATGTCGCCGTCCGCCGTGCCCGTGCGGTCATCGAAGCGAGCGGAATAGAGGGCGTGGTGCTAGTGGAGGAATTCGATCCTTCGCTGCCCGAAGTAATGGCAAACAGCGATGCGCTGATGCAGGTGCTCATCAACCTGATGACCAATGCGGTCGAAGCTTGCCGCAACGCAGACAGACCAACGGTGCGGCTGCGAACCAGGTTTGCCAGCGGCATCGCGCTGCACGGCCACGGCCGGCAATCGCCGCTCAGGCTGCCGATAGAGATCATGGTGTCCGACAACGGCCCCGGCATCGACCCGCTCGTTCGCGACCATCTTTACGAGCCGTTCGTGACGTCGAAGAAAAGCGGGCAGGGCCTTGGCCTCGCGCTGGTGCGCAAATTGTTGCGCGATATGGACGGTCGCATCAGCCACGACCGCGACAAGTTCGCAGGCCAAACCAATTTCCGCATCCACCTGCCCGTCGCCGACACCGGTGCACGGACCTTGCCAGATGTCGGCACGGACGATCGAGGAGTGATTTCGTGAGCGATCCCGTCCTGCTGGTCGAGGACGATATCTCGATCGCCATCGTCATCACCACCGCGCTGGAAGACGAAGGTCTCAAGGTCGTTCGCTGCGACACGATCGCGGAGCGGGACAGGCTCTTGGGCGCGCGGACCTTCTCGCTCATGTTAACCGATGTGGTGCTGAAGGATGGTGACGGGATCGAGACGATCGATGTCGCCCGCAACCAGCATCCCGACATGCCGATCATCATTCTGTCGGCCCAGAACACGCTTGATACGGCCGTTCGGGCGACAGACAGTGGCGCATTCGAGTATTTTCCAAAGCCATTCGACCTCGACGAACTGATCCATGCGGTAAAGCAGGGGATCGGCAGTTCGGCAGCCCCAGTCATGCCCACTCAGGACGAGGGTATGGCCCTGCCACTGGTCGGTCGCTCACCCGCGATGCAGGCCGTATATCGCATGATCACGCGGGTCCTTCGCAACGATCTCACCGTCCTCATCCTTGGCGAATCCGGAACTGGCAAGGAACTGGTGGCCGAAGCGATCCATCAGCTTGGCGGGCGTGGTCGAGGCCCGTTCGTCGCGATCAATACCGCCGCGATCCCTGCCGAATTGATCGAATCCGAACTGTTCGGCCACGAAAAGGGCGCGTTCACTGGCGCGGTTAACCGCCACATCGGCAAATTCGAACAGGCGCAGGGCGGCACGTTGTTCCTTGACGAGATCGGCGACATGCCGATGCAAGCGCAAACGCGGCTTCTGCGCGCGCTGCAATCGGGCATGATCCTGCGTGTCGGCGGGCGTGAGGAAGTGCCGTTCGACGCGCGCATCATCGCCGCGACGAACAAGGACCTCGCTCCGATGATCGCCGAAGGGACCTTCCGCGAGGATCTCTATTACCGGCTCAACGTCGTGCCGATACAGCTTCCTCCGTTGCGCGAAAGGGGTGAGGATATTGCCGCCCTCAGCCGTCATTTTCTGAATCAGGCCGCGCGCGACGGACTGCCCGTTCACATGTTGAGCGACGGGGCTGCCGACCTTTTGTGCCTTCAGCAATGGCGCGGCAACGTGCGTGAGCTAAAGAATTTCATCTATCGCGTCGCCCTGATGGCCCGGGATGACGTGATCGACGAACAGACGATCCGCAGCGCACTTGTCGAAGACGGCGGCCCGCTACGGCACGAGCGCGCGGCCGTCGCTTCCGGAGTCGCGATGGCGGATCGCGGCGACGACCTCGCGGGCGCCTTGGGTCGTTGGCTCACCGCCAATTCCCCCGCCTCGGGCGAAATCTACGCCAAGGCCATCGCCGCGTTCGAAAAGCCCCTGTTCGCCCACATGCTGGACACGACGGGAGGTAACCAGCTGAGGGCAGCCCAGATGCTTGGGATCAATCGTAATACCCTGCGCAAAAGGCTTGTGGAGCTTGAAATCGACCCTGACGGTTTCGCCGCAAAAGGCCATTCGGCAGCAAATTAGCGTTGATCGGTTGATTTGATCGCTGTCAGGGCTTGCAATCGGGCAACATCACTGTTGTAAGTTCGCAACGATGACTATCGAAACCAGCGAAAATGCATCGCTTGCGGTGGATCGCCGCCCCTTGCCGGGGCCGGAGGGTCTCGACTGGTCGCGTTTCAGCCGCAGATTCGGTGTTTTCTGGTATCGTGCCAACGGGTTCGTGCTGCTCGAACTTCTGTTGCTGGCAGTGCTCCTGCTCGTGCTATTCGGCGGCTGGCTCACGCTCGGCGCTGACGAGAGCAAGGGGCAGTTGCTCCCGCTCACGACGACGACGTCGCTGCTCGTCGCTACGCTGATACCGGCGATGGGTCTCTTGATGCTGCTGGGGCGGCGGCTCGCACTACGCCGTGCGCGCAGGCTGACCGGAAGCACCGGACGATTGCACGTCAGGTTGGTATTCTTCTTCTCGCTGATCGCAGCGGTGCCGACGCTGCTGGTCGTGGCATTCGCGTCATATCTTTTCCAGTCGGGCGTCGAGTTCTGGTTTTCCGAACGTTCGCGCGGATTGCTCGAAGACGCAAACCAGCTCGCGCGCGGATATTACGAACAGAACTTGCGTGACATCGGTGACGAGACCGTCGCGATGGCAGGCGACGTGCGGTTCTATCTGAGCCAGGCGAACATCGCCTCTCCCGAATTCGCAGAGGCCTATACCCGACAAGTCATCATCCGCGAATTGAACGAATCCGCCATCATCGAACGGGGCAAGGACGGCATGGTCCGCACCGCCGCCATCGTCGATCCCGACGAAGAAGCGGGGCCGCACCGGATCGAACCGTCGGTATTCGATCGCCTGGCCAAGGGTGAAACGGTGGTCGTGTCGGCAACTGCGAAACGGATCGAGGCGGTGACCCCGCTCGACACCACGCGCGGAATTTTCCTATATACCGCTCGGAAATCTGATGAACAGGCGCAGAGCCAGTGGCAGCGCGCGCAAAGTGTGCTGGCCAATTACGACAGCCTGATCGGCAACGCCCGCAAACTGCAACTGCAATTCAACATCGCCCTTTTGGGCGTGTCGCTGGCGCTGGTCGCGCTTGCGGTCTGGTTCGCCCTGCGCTTTGCCGACCGGCAGGTTGAGCCGCTGGCGGAATTGCTCGCCGCCGCGCGTGACGTGGGGTCTGGCGATTTCTCGAAACGCGTAGCGGGTCGCACCGGCAACGACGAGATCGGCCTGCTCAACCGCGCCTTTAATCGCATGACCGAACAGATTGCCGGACAGACGCAAGCTCTGATCGAGGCGAACGAATTGCTGGTCGAACGCCGCGCCTTTACCGAAGCGGTGCTCGATTCGGCTACTGCCGGCATCGTGTCGGTCGACGACGACGGGAACATCCTGCTCATCAATGGTTCGGCCATGGCGATGCTATTCGACGGTGGCGAGGGCAAGGCTATCGGTCGTCCGCTGGCAGAAATCGCGCCCGCGCTGCGGGATCAGCTTGTCGCCGGGCGGAACAGCGGCATCGTGCAGCAGTCGCGCGGCACCGACACCCGCACGCTTGCCGTCAAGATCGCCCGCACCCGCCACGGCAGCGTTCTGACGTTTGAAGACATTACTCGCCAGCTTCTCGATCAGCGCCGCGCCGCATGGTCGGACGTCGCGCGCCGCATCGCTCATGAAATCAAGAACCCGCTAACCCCGATCCAGTTGGCGACGGAGCGGCTGAACCGTCGTTATCGCCGCCAGATCAGCACCGACATCGAACTGTTCGACGAACTGACACAGACAATCATTCGTCAAGTGGGCGACCTGCGTAAAATGGTCGACGAGTTCTCAAGCTTTGCGCGAATGCCCAAGCCCAGTTTCCGAGACGAGGACATGACCGATCTCGTTCGGCAGGCCATGTTCCTGCAGGAAGTCGGTAACTCGCATATTTCCTACCGGTTTGAAGGCGAAGAAGGCGACACGACCATTGCTTGCGACAGACATCAGGTCGGTCAGGCGATGACGAACGTCCTCAAAAACGCAGCCGAGGCGATCGAGACCCGCGCCAGCGCCGCAAACGTCGACGAAGACTATAAGGGACGCATCGTCGTTCACCTCAAACCGGACCGCGAAGGACTGACCGTTACCGTCACCGACAACGGCATAGGTTTGCCGCGCGAAGGCAGAAACATCGTCGAACCCTACATGACGACGCGCGAAAAGGGCACGGGCCTCGGCCTAGCCATCGTGCAGAAGATCCTGGGCGAGCACGGGGGTAATATCGCATTCGAAACGGCGGAAGACGGCGGCACGCGCGTGCGGCTTCGCTTCTCGCGCAATCCCCTGGCCGACCTAGCGCCGGATGACGGCAAGGAAGCGGCCGAATGACACAACGACCGGAACGGACCTGATGGCACTCGATATCCTGATCGTCGACGATGAACGCGACATTCGCGAACTTGTTGCAGGCGTACTATCCGATGAAGGTTATGACTGCCGCACCGCAGGGGACAGCATCTCCGCGCTGGGCGCGATCGACGAACGGCGGCCCAGTCTGGTCCTGCTCGACGTGTGGCTCCACGGATCGCCCATGGACGGGCTGGAAGTTCTCGACGCGATCAAGCAGCGCGAACCGGACCTGCCGGTGATTATCTTTTCAGGCCATGGCAACATCGATACCGCTGTCTCTGCCGTCAGTCGCGGGGCTGTGGACTTCATCGAAAAGCCGTTCGAATCTGAACGGTTGATCCATATGGTTGAACGCGCGACCGAAACTGAACGCCTCCGCCGCGAAAACGCGCAGCTGCGGCAGGGCGGAGACGGGGCGTTCGATGAATTCAACGGATCGTCCAGCGCCATCAATTCAGTCCGCGCGACACTGAAGCGGGTGGCCGGGACGGGAAGCCGGGTGCTCATCACCGGACCTGCCGGCTCGGGCAAGGAAGTCGCTGCTCGGCTGCTGCATAATTGGAGCACGCGCGCCGACAAGCCGTTTGTCACGATCAATTCCGCCCGGATCACACCCGAACGGTTCGAGCAGGAACTGTTCGGAGAGGAACAGGACGGCAAGTTGGTCCGAGCCGGGCTTCTCGAGATGGCGGACGGCGGCACGCTGTTTTTCGACGAAGTCGCGGACATGCCCGAGTCGACGCAGGCCCGCATCTTGCGCGTCCTGACCGACCAGGCCTTCGTCCGAGTCGGTGGCAACCGCCAGTTGCGTGTCGATGTTCGCGTGGCATCGGCGACTTCCCGTGATCTTGAAGAGGAGATCGCTGAACGCCGGTTTCGCGAGGACCTGTATTATCGGCTTAACGTGGTGCCGGTGGCGATCCCTTCGCTGGCCGAACGAAGGGGCGATATTCCGATGCTGGTCAACCACTTCTTCGCGCGCCTTGCCGCGGCGCAGGGCATCCCGCCACCGGCGGTCAGCGACGATGCCATGGCGGTTCTGCAAAGCTACGAATGGCCCGGAAACGTGCGCCAGCTGCGCAACGTGATCGAACGGACGATGATCCTTGCCCCGCGCGACAGGCTAAGCCTGATCGAGGCGGACATGCTTCCTGGCGAGATCACCCAGGAGGAAAATGGCGAGGGCGCGGGCATAGCGGCAATGATGGGAATCCCGCTGCGCGAGGCGCGCGAACAGTTCGAGCGGGAGTACTTGCGCATCCAGATCCGAAGATTTTCGGGAAACATCTCTCGCACCGCGACGTTTATCGGGATGGAGCGCTCTGCGCTGCATCGGAAATTAAAAACACTTGGTATCTCTGACCGGCGTGAGGACGAGGATTGAACCCTCCCGCTTCCTGAATAATTAGCTGCAAAGCATCCGGTAGGGTGCTAAACTAAATCTGGTTTTCGGTCGGTGTCCGTTGCGTCACCGGCCAGATCGCGGACGGGAAAATATTCCGCCGCCAACAAAAAGGAGGCCAAAAATTGGCTGGCAAGACTCTCTCAATCCGCACTTCCTCTTCGTCCGATGAGCCGGACGCCGCACCCCAGACGGAACTTGAACCCGAATCGCCTGTGGCAACGCCAACGGCTAGGCCGGCGGCCAAGCCAAAGGCAAAAGCTGTGGCAAAGAATTCCAAAAAAACCGAGGCAAAGACCGCGGCAAGTACCGCCTCCGCATCGAAGGGCAAGAACCTGCAGGATCTATTTCTTAATCACGTTCGCCGTCACAAGACCCCTGTGACGATGTTTCTCGTCAAGGGCGTAAAGCTTCAAGGCATCGTGACGTGGTTCGACAATTTTTCGATCCTGTTGCGCCGCGACGGTCAGTCGCAGCTCGTTTACAAGCACGCGATCAGCACAATCATGCCGACGCAACCTGTCGACGTCGACTTGTTCCAGATTGCCGAAGACGCAAAGGGCAAGCGCCAGTTGCAGGACGTGTTCCTGACGTCAGTCCGGGACGCAGGCGTTCAGGTGACGATGTTCCTGATCAACGGCGTCATGCTGCAGGGCCGTATTGCGGCCTATGACCTGTTCTGCATGTTGCTGGAACGCGAAGGTTACGTGCAACTCGCCTACAAGCACGCGGTTTCGACCGTGCAGCCGGTTACCCACGTCGACCTTTCGGGCGACTGGGACGACGAAGACTGAACTGGAAAATATTCTGAACGACGAAGTTGCAGGAGAAGTAGCCCGCGGCGCGCGCGCCGTGGTCGTCATGCCGGATATCCGCTCTGCCCATGTGGCAGAGCCGGAGGCCCGGCTTGAAGAAGGCTGCGGCCTTGCTCTGGCGATCGGCATCGTGGTGGTGGACAGCTTCATCATCCCGATCCGATCGGTAAAGGCGGCAACGCTGTTCGGGTCGGGGCAAATCGACCGGATCAAAGCTGCATGCGACATGGAAGACGCCGAGCTTGTCATCATCGATGGCGCTCTGTCGGCCATTCAGCAGCGCAATCTGGAAGAGAAGATCGAGCGCAAGGTCATCGACCGGACCGGCCTGATCCTCGAAATATTCGGCGAACGCGCGGCCACGGCCGAAGGACGATTGCAGGTCGAACTCGCGCATCTCGATTACCAGGCAGGCCGTCTTGTCCGTAGTTGGACCCACCTTGAACGTCAGCGCGGGGGTTACGGCTTCTTGGGCGGTCCGGGCGAAACGCAGATCGAAGCTGACAGGCGGCTGATCCGCGACCGGATGGCGCGCTTGCGCCGTGAACTGGAGCAGGTCCGCCGCACGCGCGCTCTGCACAGGGCGCGGCGGGGCAGGGCACCTTGGCCTGTCGTGGCGCTCGTCGGCTATACCAACGCGGGAAAATCGACGCTTTTCAACCGGATGACCGGTGCGGACGTGATGGCCGAAGACCTTTTGTTTGCGACGCTAGACCCGACGATGCGCGGCATTTCGTTGCCGGGCGTTGAAAAGGCGATCCTGTCGGATACGGTTGGGTTCATTTCCGACTTGCCGACACAGCTAGTCGCCGCATTTCGCGCTACGTTGGAAGAAGTCACCGGCGCCGATGTCATCGTCCATGTCCGAGACATTTCGAGTCCTATGACTGAAATGCAAAAAAGCGAGGTCGAGCAGGTTCTCGCCGATCTCGACATTAATACGGGTGAAGAAGGCGCACTGACGATTCCGGTAGTCGAAGCGTGGAATAAATGGGATCTCGTCGATACCGAGCGTCAGGCGGAATTGCTGGAAAAAAGCGAAGTCGACGGATTGCCCATCGTGCCAATCTCCGCGCTGACGGGCTTCGGTGTCGAAGCGCTGGAACGACAGCTTTCCGAAATCCTTACCGCGTCGGCTCGGGTCCACAGCTTCCGCTTGTCGGCAACGGACGGGCAGCGCATTGCGTGGCTTCATGCTCATGGCGAAGTCTTGCGCGAGCAGTCGACCGAAGATGCCGAGGGAGCGCCTCAGCTGGAAATGGATGTGCGGCTCGATCCCCGAGAATTTGGAAAGTATCTCAGTCTCACAGAGACTTGACGGTCATTCTTCAGATTTTACACGATTCCACAGACCGTCCTGTGCACTGAGATCGAGGCTGGCGAAATCCTCGCCTGCGGCAATGGCCATGACTTCCATGCCCCGGAAACGCCTTTCGAATTTCCTGTTGGCGGCTAACAGGGCGTCTTCTGCGGTGATATCATGTTTGCGCAGCCAGTTTACCATGGCGAACAACATGTCGCCGGCTTCTTCCAAGCGATGCGCCGCGTCCTCCGCATCCTCGAATTCGCCGATCTCCTCGCGCAGCTTGTCCCCTGCGCCGACAGCGTCCGGCCAGTCGAAACCCACTCGTGCCGCGCGCTTCTGAAGCTTTTCGGCGCGGAGCAGGGCCGGCAGCCCCATCGCGACACCATCAAGGGCACCGACTTGGGCCTTTCCCTGACGTTCGGCAGCTTTGATCGCTTCCCAGTTGGCGCGAACGGCCGTGACATCCTTCGGCGCAACCTCGCCAAAAATGTGCGGGTGGCGGCGCTCCATCTTTTCGGAAATGCCCGTGGCGACGGTCTGGAAATCGAAATGTCCTGCTTCTTCGGCCATGCGCGAATGGAAAACGACCTGCAGCAGCAAGTCGCCAAGTTCGTCACGAAGATCCGTCATGTCGTGGCGTGCAATCGCATCGGCGACTTCGTACGCTTCTTCAATGGTATAGGGAGCGATCGACCGAAAATCCTGCGCGAGATCCCATTCGCATCCATCTTCTCGGTCTCGTAGTCGGGCCATGATGGCAAGCAGACGGTCAATTGGACGGAGAGGGGATTCGGTCATGCATCCCGGCTAAAGCGTCCCCGCATCTGCCGCAATGGCGAGATGCGCTTACCGGTGGCCGTAGGGCGTGCTATCGAGCCAAGACAAATGGCACGATACGACGCGATCATCATCGGGGCAGGGCATAACGGGCTTGTCTGCGCATTTTATCTGGCGCGAGCAGGGCTGAAAGTCCGGATCGTTGAGCGCCGGGAGATCGTCGGCGGTGCCGCGGTGACAGAGGAATTTCACCCTGGCTTCCGAAATTCTGTCGCCAGTTATACGGTCAGCCTTCTGCAACCGCGCGTCATACACGACATGGGTTTGGTTTCCCGCGGCTATCGGGTCATCGAACGGCCGATTTCGAATTTCCTGCCGCTGGACAATGGTTACCTGAAGCTTGGCGGCGGATTGGCACGGACGCAGGCGGAATTCGCAAGGTATTCTCAGCGTGATGCCGACATTCTGCCGCGATACTACGACGCTCTCGAATGCGTTGCCGACGTTCTGCGGTCGCTTGCGCTCAAGCCGCCGCCCAACATCGGCGATGGGTGGCGCGCGGTTATCGACGCGGTGATGCAGGGTAGGGGCATCGTTGGGTTGTCGATGGAACGAAAGCGCGATCTGCTCGACCTGTTTGTCAAATCTGCCCGGTCGTTCCTCGATGGCTGGTTCGAGAGCGAACCGGTCAAAGCGGCGTTTGGTTTCGACGCGGTCGTCGGGAACTATGCGAGTCCTGACACGCCGGGCAGCGCCTATGTCCTTCTGCATCACGTTTTCGGAGAGGTGAATGGCAAGAAGGGCGCTTGGGGCCATGTGATCGGTGGCATGGGCGCAATCACTCAAGCCATGGCGGCGGCATGCAAAGACGCCGGCGTCGAGATCTCACTGGAAAACGCTGTTCGGAAGGTGCTCGTCGAAAACGACCGGGCGACAGGCGTATCGCTCGAAGACGGCGAGGAAATCATCGCCAATCGCGTCATCGCCAATGTAGGCCCGAAACTGCTTTACGAACGCATGATGGACCAGGCCGATCTGCCCGAAGATTTTCGTCGCCGGATGAAAGGCTTTCGTGTTGGCAGCGGAACTTTCCGTATGAATGTGGCGCTAAACGAATTGCCCCGGTTCAGCTGTTTGCTGGAACCGGGAGAACACCACCGAGCCGGCATCGTCATTGCACCATCTCTGGACTACATGGACCGCGCGTTTCTCGACGCCAGGCGCGATGGCTGGTCGCGTGACCCGATTGTGGAGATGCTGATCCCATCGACCATCGATAGCACTCTGGCACCCGAGGGCCAGCATGTGGCCAGCCTGTTCTGCCAGCAATTCGCCCCTGAATTACCCGACGGACGCGATTGGGACGATTGCGAGGATGCAGCGGCGGATACGATCATCGACACGGTCGAACGCCATGCGCCTGGTTTTCGTGCATCCATCATCGGGCGACAGGTTCTCAGTCCCAAGGGTCTTGAACGAAAATTCGGCCTGATCGGTGGTGACATCATGCACGGCAACCTGACGATCGACCAACTATGGTCGGCGCGTCCTGTGCTCGGCCATGGGCGTTATCGAGGGCCAGTCGATGGGCTCTACATGTGCGGAGCGGGAACGCATCCCGGCGGCGGCGTCACCGGCGCGCCTGGCTACAACTGCGCTCATGTCATCCTTAAAGAGCGGAGACGTTTTTTCTGACAGCTTTGCTGCGAGAGGGGGCTCGCCCATACAGCCTAAAACTGACGAGTTTAAAGATGATAATATATATTATGTTAAATTGAACTGTGTGTGTGACGTTCGATTATCCGACGCCCAGTGCCTTGAAACCAATTGCTATCAACGCAAAAAGCCCAACCCAAATAGCGATCATCCGCAAAGTTTTTGCGTGTGGCACATCGTAAGATCGATAACTGGCAACCATCAAGGCTAGCCAACCTAGCATGCTGACCAACGACACCAGGCCGAGCGTCGTCAAAGGTCTATCACCATGCCATCGAAAGCCGGTTCGACATTATCCGGCGTTTCGGCATTAACGGCGTCATAATCCATGCTCTTGTCCAGATGTGTAAGCACGACGCGCGTTGCGCCGCATCGGTCCGCGAGCTCCAGCGACATGGCCAGATGAGCATGCGTCGGATGCGGATCGCGGCGCAAACAATCGACGACAAGAAGTTCGACGCCGTACATCGTATCGACCAATTCGCGGGTTATCTCGCTGATATCCGTCGCATATCCGACTGAATGCGTTCCTCCGTCAAAGCGAAATGCGGTCGATTGCGCGGGACCATGCGGAACCTGGCACCATTTTACCGACATGCCGGCAACAAGCCGAAGCCGTTCCAGAGTATCGAGCGTCACGATCGTCGGATAGCCGAATTGCCCTGCAAAAACATAGCCGAACCTTTGCCGCAACCGGCGTACCGTTTCGTCGGCGGCATAACCCGGCATCGGCCCGTCACGGCCATACCGCATGACGCGCAGATCGTCGATACCGTGGCAATGATCGGCATGGTCATGGGTCCAGAATACCGCGTCGACAGATCCGATGTCATTGGCCAGAAGCTGTTGGCGCAGATCGGTCGAAGTATCGATCAGGACACGTTGACCTTGATCGGATTCGACGATGATCGAAACGCGGGTACGCCGATTTTTCGGATTGTCGGGATCGCAGGCCCCCCAATCGTTCCCGATGCGGGGGACGCCGGTCGATGTTCCCGAACCCAGAACGATCAGCTTCACGATGCCGCCTTGGAGAACAATGCGTAGAAATTCCGCCCGGTTATTTCGGCCAGGTCTTCGGCCGTAGTCCCGCGCAACTTGGCCACAAAATCCAAAGTATTGGCCACGAACGCGGGCTCGCAGGTTTTCCCGCGGTGCGGAACCGGTGCCAGGAATGGCGCATCGGTTTCGACCAACAGCCGATCGTCGGGGACGATTTTGGCCGTTTCCTGAACTTCGGTGGCGTTCTTGAAGGTCACGATGCCGGATAATGAAATCGTGAGGCCAAGGTCGAGCACAGCTTCGCCAAACGCCCGCGATGCCGTGAAACAGTGGATCAAGGCCGGAAAGGCCCCCTCCTCCATCTCTTCACGCAGGATCGAAAGGGTGTCCTCCTCTGCATCACGGCTATGAATGATCAGCGGCAGGCCGGTTTCTCGCGCAACACCGATGTGCACACGGAACAGTGCTTGCTGCACGATGCGGTCCGAATGCTCGTAATAATAATCGAGGCCGGTTTCACCTATACCGATGACTCGGGGATGCGCCGAAGCCTGGAGCAGCGCTTCCCTTCCAAGGTCTGCATGGCTGTCCGCTTCATGCGGGTGAATGCCGATACTGGCCCAGACATCGGGCTCACGCTCTGCCGTCGCGACCACGTCTTCCCATTCGGAACGCCGGGTCGAGATGTTGAGGAAGCCCTTTACCCCGGCTTCGCGCGCGCGGACCAACACATCAGCCTGATGCTCGATCAAGCCGGCGTAATTGAGGTGGCAGTGGGAATCGATCAGCATCAGGCCGCCGCTTCCTCTGGCATTTCCAGCCTCGGGAAAACGCCGGTCGGCTTTTCGACGCGAAAACCTGAAGAAACGAGCCGTTCGAGCCAGCTTATATCTTCCAGCAGGGTAAAATCGCGCTGGTCGGCCGCCACGCCCATCTGGTCGAGCAGCCGATCGATGGACCCAGGCACGACCGGGCGAACCGCGATGGCGAGATTGCGGACGCAGCGGAACAAGGTCATCAAAACTGCAGCCATGCGATCCGGATCGGTCTTGCGCAGCGCCCACGGCGCCATTTCGTCGACATACTGATTGCAGGCAAAAACCGCCTTCATCCAGGCGTCCAGTCCGTCGCTGAAAGCAAGCTGCTCGAATTTTTCGGTCAGACCGGAAATACCGGCATCGACTGCGGAGAGGAGTTCCACGTCCTCGCCTGCGACTTCAGAAGGAACGGAAACTATTCCATCCAAATTTTTGAATATCATCGATAAACTGCGCTGAGCGAGGTTGCCGAAGCTATTGGCAAGCTCGGCATTCGTGCGCGTCACGATAGCCTCAGGGGAATAAGAGCCGTCCTGTCCGAAAGCGATTTCGCGCAGCAGGAAGTAGCGCAACGGATCGACCCCGAACTTTTCAGCGAGTTCGACCGGATCGGTGACATTGCCGAGCGACTTCGATTCCTTCTGTCCCCGATTGAGCAGGAAGCCGTGCCCGAACACCTGCTTCGGAAGCGGCAAATTCGCGCTCATCAGGAACGCAGGCCAATATACCGCGTGGAATCGCACGATATCCTTACCGATTAGGTGCAGGTCGGCGGGCCAGAAGGTTTCGAAATCCGTGGTCTTTTCCGGATAGCCAAGACCCGTGAGGTAATTGGTCAGCGCATCGACCCAGACGTACATTACGTGATCGTCCGCACCCGGCACTTTCACGCCCCAATCGAAGCTCGTCCGCGAAACCGACAAGTCGCGCAGCCCTCCTTCGACAAAGCGGACCACTTCGTTAAGCCGGGATGCGGGACGGACAAATTCAGGGTTGTCGCGGTACAGCGCCAACAAGGGTTCCTGATATTTGGAAAGGCGGAAGAACCAACTTTCCTCGACCGTCCATTCAACGGGAGTGCCTTGGGGCGAAAGCTTCACGCCCTCTTCCCCGTCGGTCAATTCGCTTTCATCGTAATAGGCTTCGTCGCGGATTGAATACCATCCCTCGTACCGGTCGAGATAGAGGTCGTCGTTCGCTTCCATCGCCCGCCATATCGCTTGGCTTGCGGCGTGGTGGCTGTCTTCCGTGGTGCGGATGAAATTGTCGTAACTAATATCAAGAAGATCGAACAAGTTACGAAAATGTCCTGACATTTCGTCGCAAAGCTGGCGCGGGGTAATGCCCAGATCGCGTGCCTTTTGCGCCATTTTCAGGCCATGTTCGTCCGTGCCGGTCTGGAACCGCACGTTGCGTCCCCTCGCGCGTTGAAACCGGGCCATGACGTCAGCCGCGATGGTTTCATAGGCATGGCCGATATGCGGCTTGCCATTAGGATAATGGATTGCGGTCGTGATGTAATAGGGTTCGGCCATAAGGCCCTGCTTTCTTCAGAATGCGGGAGGTTGCAAGGGCATATGCCGCTTACGTGCCATCCTTAGAAGCGGCAGCCGCAGCCAGCAACCCGCCAATTTCGACCACGGCGAGCCCCGCGTCGAAGTTGGCATAGGGGATTTCCGCGCCAATGCGGGTCAGCTTTGCATGAGCCTCGACCAGTCGGACCTGGACCGGTCGCGATGCCAGAGCGACGCGTTCGGAACAGATGGCGCGGGCTAGTTCCACGCTGGCCAACAAGCGTTCGCGGTCCGGGCGCGCGCCGATCGCAGAGGCCAGCGCCCCGCGCCGGGCAAAGTCGGGATCGCCCTGCTCGATAATGCCAAGAAGCTCGCGGCGGATTGCGGCAAGATCGTTGTCGATGAACCGCAATGCTGCCCCGGGCGAACCATGCGCGGCCGCTATGGCAGACGCGCGCACTTCCGATGATGCTTCGGGACGTTCGCGGGCAGCGATGCGTTCAACGTCTGCGGTCGCCAGCGGCTGGAATCGCAACATGCGACAGCGGGACCGAACTGTCGGCAGCAAGCCGCCGGGCCGATGTGACACGAGCAGGAATATCGTGCCTTCCGGCGGCTCCTCCAGGCTTTTCAGCAGCGCATTGACGGCCGATTTTTCCAGATCGTCGGCGCTGTCGAATATGATCGCCCGACGCGATCCCAGCGTTGGCCTTGTCGTCAAACGCCGCTGCATCCCGCGAACCTGATCGACCGTAATGCTGCGCTTGGTGGCAAACGGTTTGCCGTCCTCGCGCTTTTTTTCGTCATCGGACGTTGCGGGCAGCCGCGTTAGGAGCAGGATATCGGGATGGTGTTCCACCGGCGGCTGCGGCACGCCGGTTTCGCGGACCAGTTCCGCCGCGGCGGAAAGTGCAAAAGCCGCCTTTCCCATGCCCGCTGCGCCGGTGAGCAGCCAACCATGATGCATCCGTCCGCCAGAGATCGCGGCACGCCATTCATGCCACGCTTCATCATGGCCCGTAAGCGCGCTCACGGCAAAACAGGCTCGAGCGCCGCAATGATGCGAGCGTGCACTTCATCCGCGCTTCCGCCCGCATCGACGCTGACGAACCGATCGGGTTCCGCATCGGCCATCTGGCGAAAACGCTGGCCGACGCGGGCGTGGTACGCGGCATCGCGGGCACCAATGCGGTCACCACCGCCGCCATCGCGCACGATCGCGCGTCGGGCGGCCTCATCGGCGTCTAGTTCGAGCAGCAGGGTGCGATCGGGCAAAAGCCCTTCGCTTCCGATCCGATGCAATGTCATGACCTGTTCGTCACCAAGCGCCCCCGCCCCGCCCTGATAAGCCCGGCTCGAATCGACAAAGCGGTCGCACAGCACCCACTGCCCGTCCGCTAGCGCCGGTCGGATCAGATTGGCGACGTGGTCCGCTCGCGCAGCGGCGAACAGCAGCGCTTCGGTTCGCGCACTCCAATCGAAGGCGTCGTTAAGCAGCAAGTTGCGCAACGCCTCCGCCCCGGGGGTGCCACCGGGTTCACGCGTCACGACGTGCGGGACACCGCGCAAGGAAAGGGCGTCGGCCAGCATCGCAATCTGGGTCGACTTGCCTGCCCCTTCCCCGCCCTCGAACGTGATGAAGCGGCCGGTGGTCATGAAACGAGCGAAAGCAAGCCGTTGCGCCACCTTTGCCACCAATTCGCGGCAGCGACGTCCTTCACCGCTACCAGTGGCACCGAGCTTTTGACCCCGTCACTGGTTTCGATCAGCAGGGTTGCGATCTCCTCGCCCTTGCGGATCGGCGCCTTTGCCGGGCCGAGGTAGCGCACCGCAATCTTGGTGGCGGCCGGATCACCGTCAGGCGCAGTCACGAAGATCGGCCGGACGGACGACAGTTCCACCGTCCGCTGCGCACCGCCCTGCAAAGCGACTTCGGCCACCGGCTCACGCGCACCGTAAAGCCGTTTGGCATGCCATTCGTCGAAGCCCCAGCCGATGAAATCCCGCGCGATGGCTTTGCGCGCGCTGCCGCTTTCGGTGCCGCCTATTACCATGACAATTCGGCGACCGTTGCGTTCGGCCGAACCGACGAAGCCGAACCCGGCCTCGTTGGTAAAGCCTGTTTTCAGGCCGTCAGCACCTTCGACCACACCCATGATCGGATTGCGATTGTTCTGGGTAATCTCGTTCCAGGTGAAGCTCGGTGCGCTGAAATAACGGCGATACTTTGCCGGATGCTTTGTGATGATCGCTGTGGCCAAAGTCGCCAGGTCGCGGGCGCTGGTATAAGTCCTGCCCTCATCCGGCCAACCGTTCGGCGTGCCGAAATGGCTGTCGTTCATGCCCAGTTCGCGTGCCTTGGCGTTCATGAGGTCGGTAAAGGCCGGGACGCTTCCCGCCGCGCCCTGAGCCATCACCACGCAACCATCATTGGCCGATACGGTCAGGATGCCTCTGAGCAACGCGTCCACACCGATGGAGCTGCCTTTGGCGACGAACATGGACGATCCCTTGCCGCTCCACTCATGGAACGTCTCGTCCCGCACGGGCATGCGTTGTTCCGGCTGCAAGGTGCCTTCGTCCAGCATCTCGAACACTGTGTAGGCCGTCATCAGCTTGGTGAGCGACGCTGGCATGAAGCGGCGGTCCGCCTCGCGGCTGAAAAGCACCCTTCCCGATCCCAGGTCGATCATCAAAGCGATCGGCGCACCGTCCAGCGACACCGGCGGAACGGGGCCGGCATCCTGCGCAGCCACGGCCGCCCCCTGCGCACCGGTGGCCACAGGCGCGATCGCAGCGTAAAGTCCGGCTGCAAGCATGACCGGGCGGAAGACGGTCGGGAATCCGGAAATCATCTGGCGGGGCACTGTCCTGTTATGGCGTCGAAAGGTCGATCAACGCCGGATCTCGTCTGCTAACAGCCCTACCGAAAGCGCGTAATAGTTGGAACAGTTGTAATCCAGTATCACCCGGTAATTGCCGGTCAGCAGATAAGCGGTCTTACCCGGGCCGTCGGGTTCGAGAAGGATCGCCTGCGTATCGTCGGCCACCGACCTTTGCGGCCTTACGCCCAGCGCCTTCCACTCCGCGATCGTGCGCCACTGGCTGTGTCGGGCGAAAACGCGGGGGCAGCGCGGGGATATGAGCTGCGTTTTCACCGTGTCCCGATTGAATCCGGAAGGCACATATGCGGGCGCACCCCAAGGCTCTCCCGCACGCCAGCCCGCGGATTTGAAGTACGCCGCGATCGAATGGAGCGTATCTGCCCTGCTGTTCCAGATGTCGCGAGTGCCGTTACCGTCGCCGTCCTGAGCGACGCGCAACCAGACCGAAGGTAGGAATTGCGGATTGCCGATGGCCCCGGCCCAGCTGCCGACCAGCTGCGATCGGTTCACGCCACGGTCGATCATCTTGAGTGATGCGACCAGCTCGTCCTCGAACAATTCGCGGCGGCGGCCTTCGTAAGCTAAGGTGGCGAGCGACCTTATCGTGTCGAACCCGCCCATGAACGTGCCGTAATTCGTTTCATGGCCCCAGATTGCGACAAGAATTTCACCCGGCACGCCATACTTCGCCTCCACCGCCGGGATCAGCGATGCGCTCCCGGCATAGGCGCGCTTGCCGCCGTTTATCCGGGCGTCATCGACATGCTGAATTCGATAGGGTTCGAACGGAGGTGAAATCGAATTAGGATCGAATGCCTGAGGCCGATCAAGTTCGACCACCCGCTGGTTGATCGTAAGGCCGGAAAGGCCAGATACGATGGCGCGTTCCGAAACCCCCTCGGCCCGGGCGCGGGAACTCACCTGCTTCAGGTAAGCCTCGAAGCCTGCCTGCGAATATACTTGCGCGCTGGCTGGCGATGTCCACGCGACTACGGCAATGGAAAGTGCAAGTGACTGAATGAGCGATGTGAATCGGTTGAAAGAGATCATGTGTGCAAGCATGACACATGCGCCGCTCCTTGTGTATCCCGCCTTCCAGCACATTTGGGTGGCAACGTGACAGGTTGAGGGGATGACAGGGCGAGTGGAAGCCGCTAACGGCGGCTCCCAACGGACAGGTGGCAGAGTGGTCGAATGCAGCGGTCTTGAAAACCGCCGTGCGGGCAACCGTACCGTGGGTTCGAATCCCACCCTGTCCGCCAATTGGCGCAATCGATCGCCGCCGGCCACGAATCCCGCATGAAAGCGAAGCGACACTCGCTGCCACTTTGCTTAGGCAGATCACGCGTCACGTTTGCGCCACAAAGGACCGCAATTCCCGATTGGCGCCATGCCCCCTTGCCCCCAAGGCCCGGTCGTGCGCGGCGCCATGGGGTCAGCAGGGTGTCATGAATTCAGGTGCGGCAGATCAGCGCTTTTTCTTGGCCTTGCGCGCAGCATAGCGAGCGTCGCGTGCTTCCTTGCGCTGCGCCTCGGTCAGTTCGACCTTTTCTATGATCGCCTTGGCCGCGGCCTCGGCCTCTTGCTCTTTGGCCAGCTTGGCGGCGGCGCGTTCGGCACGCTTGGCCTGCTGCTTCTCTTCGCGTTCCTTTGCGTCTGCAATCCTCTTCGCCACGACTTCCGGGTCGACCGGCGGCTTCGCCTTCAGCTTGGCAAGCGCCGCTGCCTTGGCCTTTTGCGCAACGGACACTCGATCCTGGAAAGTGGGCTCTTTATAACCTGCCATATTGATGCTTTTTCTAATCTTTCATGAGGCGGAGACGGGCCGATAGCGTCGCCATCGAATCTCGCGCTAATCTTGTGTTGCGTGGGCTCGGTCGAAAGCGCCACATCGACCCAAACGTTGGCCGATCGGCGCCGGATAGCATGTGTCGACTGGATTATCGAGAGTGAAGCATGCTTCTTGGGTTATGGCGCGCCGACGCAGAGCGATGTGCCGAAAAAACCGCATAGCCTGGCGACCGAATGTTTCGAGGATGGCCGTCAAACCGCATGAAAAAGATGCAGAACACTGCGATACGGCAAAATTGTTCGACCGGATGGCCCAAAGTCCTAAGCTGCGACAGACGCAAAACGGAGTGAGTCCATGAAGCGCCCATCCAAGTACATTTCCGCCGCCATTTGCTGCCTGGCCGCAGTGGCCGGTGCTGCAACCAGCATCCCCGCCAACGCGCACGGCATATGGTTTGCGCAACGCGCCAAGCAGATTGCCCTGATCTACGGCGTTGGAGCAGACGATCTCGACGCCGTTTCACGGTTGGACAAGATCACCTCGATCGAAGGGTTCGATGCCGAAGGCCAGGCCGTCGCGACAAGCTTGCGGGCCGCTGGCGCGATCCCGGTCGTCGACAGTGATGAACCCGTCTCGGTTATCGCCGCGGCCATGGACTATGGCATGTGGACCAAGGACGCAGCGGGTCGCTGGCACAATAAGGGAAAGGACGAGGTTGAAGGCGCGATTGAGGTTTCCGAACACAACTTCAAATATGCCGTCCACCTCAATGCGCTCGACGCCAAGGTCCCGGTCATCGCCAGCCAGACATTGCAGATCGTTCCGGTTGGCGCGATCCCCGAAAGCAAGGGCGCTCCGCTCATGGTGAAGGCGCTCTACAAGGGCAAGCCGGTTCCGGGCGTACAGATCCTGACCGAATATGTGACAGATCCAGATGAAACGCCCGCATTGACCGCCAGTGACGGCACAACCACTATACGCCTACGCAACCAAGGGCTGAACGTGGTGGTCGGCATCCTGATCACGGGTAGCGACAAGCCCGCAAAGTACGACCGGATGGAAGAACGGGCGACATTGTCCTTCGTCCTGCCGCATCTTCCCGAATGATCCTATCGCAGAAGGATAATAGCATGAAGAACCGTTTCCTAACCGCCGCCCTTGCCGCAACGCTTGTGGTCGGCATGAGCGCACCCGCCCTTGCCCATGGCAGCATGAAGCCGTCGCACGGCGGCGTCGTCCAGATGACCGGCGAGATCATGTTCGAACTGGTGAAGACCGCCAAGGGCGTGGACATTTACCTCACCGAAGAAGACGAACCGCTGGCCGCAAGTGGTTTCGATGCGAAGTTGATCGTGACTTCGGCCGCGGGGCAGAAGACCACGACGGCGCTAAAGCCTGTTACCGGCAATCGCTTTACCGCCGCGGGCCTGAAGTTGGGCGCAGGTTCGAAAGTCGTCGTCGCGCTGGTCGGCAAGGGCCCGGCAGCCAAGACTTTCGCCACCTTTCAGATGAAGTGATCGCGCGATGATCAGTTCCTTCGTCTCTTCGACGGGTCGCGCCACTGGCGCGGCCCGGGCCGTGGGTGCCATCGCCGTCAGCCTGGCCTTTCTCGCGATCAGCGGCGTGGCACAGGCGCATGGCGTCGCGGAAAGCGACCAGGAATTTATTGAAGGGACGAGCGGGATCAATCTAATCCCGTACATGTACCTTGGCGCCAAGCACATGGTGACGGGGTACGATCACCTGCTGTTTCTGGCAGGCGTCGTATTCTTCCTCTACCGGATGAAGGACGTCGGCATCTATGTGACGCTGTTTGCCATCGGCCACAGCACGACACTGCTGGTCGGCACCATCTTCGACATCCGCGCCAATGCATATATCGTCGATGCAATCATCGGATTATCGGTCGCGTACAAGGCTTTCGACAACCTTGACGGGTTCACTACCGTGTTCGGTTGGCGTCCCGATCCGAAAAAGGCAGTGCTGGTTTTCGGCCTGTTCCACGGTTTTGGCCTTGCCACCAAGTTGCAGGACCTGACCCTGTCGCAAGAGGGGCTGGTTCCGAACCTCCTCGCCTTCAACGTCGGGGTCGAACTTGGCCAGTTCATGGCGCTGGCCGTCATCCTGATCGCGATGAACTTCTGGCGGCTGTCGCCAAGTTTCCAGCGCACGGCACTGACCGCCAATGCCGCGCTGATGAGCGCGGGCTTCATCCTGGTCGGCTACCAGCTCACAGGCTATTTTACGCAAGGGGCATGACATGAACGCATCCACAGCCACCGTCCCGCCCACGGCGCAGGCATCTCCCGCTGCGCTGGCCAAGGCGTCGCTTGCCGCGCTCGCGGTTGCCGGGGCGGTTATCGTTCTTTTCGTCCTGCCGGCAGAGGCGGGCGTGGATCCGACCGGGGTCGGTAGTGCAATCGGCATCGCCGGCATGGGCGTCCAGGATGCAGAAGTAGAGAACGTTCCGGCCGCGGCAGTATCTCTCGGTATTCCGGTACCCACCCAAGCTTCTATCGAAGCCGCCACCCCGTGGCGCGAAGATGCCGAGACGATCGAACTGGCCCCGCACAGCGGCATCGAGCTCAAGGCGCACATGGCCAAGGGCGATAGCTTCGTGTTTAGTTGGGAGACAACCGGCGGACCGGTGAAGGTGGACATGCACGGCGAGCCGCCCAACGCCGCCGATGATGAATTCACCAGTTACTGGATCGACAAGGCAACCACCGCCCAGTCCGGCACGTTTACAGCGCCGTTTGATGGCAGCCACGGCTGGTACTGGCGCAACAAGGGCGAGACGCCGATCACCGTGAAGATGAAAGTTTCCGGATTTTACAAGGATATCTACCGCCCTTGACCGGGACGCAATGACGGGAGAGTCTGTTATGACGACGATTGCCCAGCCGTTGGCACGCGACACGCTGCCACCACCCCCGGCTACATTGGCCGCGGCAAAGGCACGCACCCGGCTCATCGCCATCGACGCCCTGCGCGGGCTGGTGATGCTATTCATGTTGGTGGATCACGTCCGCGAAACGTTTTTCCTGTATATGCAAGTGACCGATCCGGTCGATGCGACCACGACCGATCCGGGTCTGTTCTTCACGCGGCTTCTGTCGACTTTCTGTGCGCCGACTTTCGTCGCACTGACCGGCCTGTCAGCCTATCTCTATGGGCAATCGCACACGAAGGCCGAGCTTTCGAAGTTCCTTTTCACCCGCGGCCTGTTTCTGCTGTTCCTCGAAGTGACAGTCGTTGGATTTGCATGGCCGACACAACCGCTGGTTTTCCCGCCGCCCAATTTCTGGCTTCAAGTCATTTGGGCCATTGGCGTCAGCATGATCGCGCTGGCCGCACTCATCCATCTTCCGCGCGTCGCACAAGTCTCGCTCGGCCTTGCCATCGTCTGCCTGCACAACTTGCTGGACCCAATTACGTTCGCACCGGGGTCGCCAATGTTCATTCCATGGGCGCTGTTGCATCAGCGCGAGATGTTCGAAATCGGCGGCGGGCTGATGGCCAAGACGACATATCCGGTTCTGCCGTGGATCGGGCTGATCCTGCTCGGTTATGCATCCGGTTCATGGTTCGGGCGTGGTGTGGAACCGTCCAGTCGTATCCGACGTCTTGTCCAGCTTGGGCTCGGCCTGATCATCGGGTTCGTCGTCCTGCGCTACGTCAACATCTATGGCGACAAGCCGTGGTTCGTCGGCGAGAACCCATTGCGCACTGTGATGAGCTTCCTTGCGATGACCAAGTATCCGCCCTCGCTCCTCTTCTTGATGCCGACGGTAGGTGTCGGTTGCCTGCTTCTGGCGCTGTTTGAGAAATATCAGGACCACGCGATCCTCCCGCACCTCGCCTATTTCGGCGGCGCGCCGATGTTCTTTTACATCCTGCATCTCTATGCGCTGAAGCTGATCTATAACGTTGCGCTTGCAATCTACGGTCCGGTGAAGGGCACCGTGTTCGGCGTCGACAATCTTTCGACCGTATGGCTCTGGGTGCTTATCCTGATGCCGGCCCTTTATTTCCCGACCCGCTGGTTTGCAGGACTGAAACAGCGTCGCCGTGATATCTGGTGGCTCAAATATCTCTGACCGGGATTGCTCCGGGGCTTTTCATGCCAACCGCAAAATTCCACCGGCCGGGCCTCGCAGCCCGGCCTTTTTAATCCTGAGAGCCACGTTTTTGCATGACAGCATATTGCGCGGTGAACGTCTCCATTTCGTCATATTCAACCGCGCGAAGGATGGGTTTCGACTAAATATTGCCGATTGCGGCGCATAAGATTGCATTGTGGAAATAGAGAGGTTGCTGGTCAGGGTCGGCAGGGAAACGAGGGGTTTCCGACCGATCTTCCAGACATCCCGAAAAAATCGCAGGACCTAGCTTTTTTCTTTTTGAGGGGTCAGATCATGACAAATTGGAAGTCTGCCATTTTTTCTTCGCTCATCGCCAGTACCGCGATGTTCGCCATTCCAGGCGCCGCGCTGGCACAGGATGCCGACGGGACTGGCGCTGGTGAGACCGCGGATGATGGCGCGATCGTCGTAACAGGCCTTCGTCAGCAATATCGTGGCGACGTCCCGCTGACCGAGATCCCGCAGACGGTGCAGACGCTCGACGGCGCGGTGCTGAAGGAGCTTAACATCACCGGTCTGGCCGACGGCCTCGACCTGGCCAGCGGCATTTCGCGCCAGAACAGCTTCGGCGGTCTTTGGGACTCGTTCGCGATCCGCGGCTTCGCGGGTGACGAGAACTTTCCCTCGGGCTTCCTTGTCAACGGCTTCAACGGTGGCCGCGGATACGGCGGCACTCGCGATGCTTCGAACATCGAGCGGATTGAGATCCTGAAAGGCCCTAACGGAGCGGTCTTCGGGCGCGGCGAGCCGGGCGGCACGATCAACATCACCACCAAGAAGGCCGACCTCGCGGATACCTTCGGCAGCTTCGCCGTGTCGGCGGGCAGCTTCGAAACCTATCGGGTCGAGGCCGATTACAACCTCGCGCTCAGCGACACGTTAGCCGTTCGCGTCAACGGCGCGGCGCAGGATGCCGGATCGTTCCGCGACACCGTCGAATCGAACAAGGTGGTCGCGTCGCCCTCGATCCTGTGGGCGCCGACCAACACCACCAAGATCAGCTACGAGATGGAGTACGTCGATAACAACGTGCCGTTCGAACGCGGCGTCGTCGCAGTCGACGGCAAGCTCGGCCTCATCCCCAATTCACGCTTCCTCGGCGAACCCGGCGACGGACCGACCGAGGTCGACGTGCTTGGCCACCAGCTCCAGTTCCAGCAGCAGTTCTCGCGCAACTGGTTCCTGCTGGTTGGCGCGGGCTACCGCGACACCAGCTTCGTGGGCTTCTCGTCCGACGCCGAACTCGCGGCCGGTCGCCAGACGATCGACAACGATGGCGAAAACCTGGCTCGCCAGCGTCGCTTCCGCGACTATGGCGCGATCAACAAGACGATCCGCGGCGAACTCTCGGGCAAGCTCTATACCGGCCCGCTGACGCATCACGTCCTCGTCGGCGCAGACTACGACGTGTTCAAGCTCGACCTGTTCCAGACGCGCATTCGTCCGGGAAATTATGTCGCCGGAACGCCGATCACGGCCGCCAGCAACGCGATCAACATCTACGACCCGGTCTATGGCCAGCTGCCCAACCCGATCCCGCCGGCCCCCGGCGCGACCTACGTCACGGATTCGGACGAGACGCAGAAGGCGTGGGGCATCTATTTCCAGGACCAGATCGACATTACCGAACGCCTCAAGCTGCGCCTCGGAGGCCGCTTCGATCACTTCAACCAGCGATTTGTCGATCACCGCCCCACTCTCGCCGTCCCCGTCACGACGGTGAACGTGCGCGAGCGGTTCAGCCCGACTGTCGGCGTACTCTACGAACTGACCGATACGCTGGGCGTCTACGCCGCATATGGCGAGGGCTTCCGTCCGAATAGCGGCGTCGATCCAGACGGCGACACGTTCGTGCCTGAAACCAGCACGTCCTATGAGGCGGGCCTGCGCTTCACGTCGAATGATGATGCGATCAACGCGACGCTCGCGGTCTACTCAATGAAGAAGGACAACATCCTAACATCGGATCCAGCCGGTTCCGGCCAGTCGGTCGCCGCCGGCGCTGCGAAGAGCAAAGGCCTAGAGGCGGACGTCACCGCCAATCTGCCGGGCGATTTGTCGCTCATCGCGAACTATGCGTATACTGACGCGGAGTGGTCGACGACGGGTGGCGACAAGGACTTTGGCCTTGCGATCAACCCGGGCGATCCGCTGATCAACATCCCCAAGCATCAGGCCAACCTGCTGCTGACCAAGGGTTTCGATCTCGGCACCGCAGGCAGGGCGACGATCGGCGGCGGCGTGAACTACGTCAGCAAGCGGCTCGGCGAAACGGGCACCGATTTCTACCTGCCCGGTTACACTCTGGTCCGCGCCATGGCTTCGTACGAGCCTGACGAGTCGGTTCGCCTCAGCGTCAACGTCACCAACGTCCTTGACGAAACTTATTACCCGGCCTCGTACCACCGCTGGTGGGTGATGCCCGGTGCGCCGCGCGCTATTACCGGTCGGGTAGATTTCTTCTTCTGATCCATCCCCCGCAAATCGCCGATCCGGTCACTGAACCGGGTCGGCGATTTGGCAGTTTACGGTATATGGTCGCGCAATCGATGAAACCGCGCACCCTTCTCTCCATTCACCGCTGGATCGCGTTGGTTTTTGCGCCGCTGCTCGCCATGCAGGCAGTGACGGGCGGCGCCCTGCTGTTTCGCGACGACCTTTCCGCCGTGATGGAGCCGGCGCGGATCAGCGCTCCCGGCCAGATCGTGCCGCTGTCGGTTCTCGCCGCTTCGGCGGAAAACGCTCAGCCCAAGAGGCGGATTGTACGGATTTTCCTGCCGCAGCATGACGACGGCACAGCTTTTGCCCAACTCGATGGATATGACGGCGCTGTTGGCCATGCCCTGCTCGATCCGGGCAATGGAAAACTGCTCGCGACCGGATCTATTTGGCACTTTCCGCTGGAAACCGCCCTTCAGTTGCATTTCCGTTTGAACGGCGGGAATTTCGGGCTTCTGCTTGTCTGCCTCTATGGTTTCGCGCTCATGCTCATCGCCGCAACCGGCCTATGGCACTGGTGGCCGGGGCGAAAGCGCATGCTGCAGGCGCTGAAAATACCGGCCCGCATGCCACAACGGCTCAAGCTGCGCGCGTGGCACCGGTCGAGCGGGGCCTTGCTATCGGGTGTACTGTTGGTGACGGCATTGACCGGCATTCTGACGGGCTACCCCAGCCTCGTCTTCGGCCCTTCCCCCGCCTCTGCCACGCCAATTCCCATGATCCCGGCTGACATCGATGCCGCCTATGCCTTGGCCAAGGCCGAATTTCCGGCATCGCGTCCGCGCGACGTCCGATTCCGGCAAGACGGCACCTTAGCCATCAACTTTTTCGCGCCACGCGGCGGGGCGTGGGCGGTCGACACGGTCATCGTTTCGAACGTCGATCAGGCCATCGTGTCGGTCACCCCATACGAAGCCAATAACGCGCTTTGGACCTACACCCTCCCAATCCACACCGGTTCGATCGCGGGCGTGGCGGGTCGCTGGCTGATGCTGGCGGCGGCCGCGGGATTGCTGTTCCTCACGATCAGTGGCCCACTGGCATGGTGGCGCGCGCGCAAGAAAGGAAAGACTGCCCAATGACCGCGATTCTTCACACAGGCGATGCGGAACGCGGGACGCTTTGGCAGGCCATTGTCGCCCGCGAATTGCCCGACATCGATTTCCGCTGCTGGCCTGACGTCGGCGATCCGGAAGACATCCGCTACCTGATCGCATGGACGCTGGACCGGGACCTTGTCGAAAAACTCCCAAATCTCGAAATCCTGTTCAGCATCGGCGCGGGCGTGGATCAGCTCGACCTGTCGATCCTGCCGCCGCACGTGCGGGTGGTCCGCATGATCGAAAGCGGGATCACCAACACGATGGCCGAATACGTCGCCATGGCCGCGCTTACACTGCACCGCGATCTCCCGACTTATATCGCGCGCCAGCGCCAGGGAGTGTGGGAGCCGGAGGACGTGCTGCTCTGCTCGGAACGCACGGTGGGCGTGATGGGACTTGGCGAACTGGGCCGCGCGTCCATAGCCAAGCTTGCGCCGCTCGGCTTCCGGCTCTTGGGATGGAGCCGCAGCCGAACCGATATTTCGGGCGCCGCCTGTTTCGCAGGGCCTTACGAATTCGATGCTTTTCTTGCGCAATGCGATATTCTGGTGTGCCTCCTGCCCTTGACCGACGATACACGCGGCATCCTGTGCCGTGATTTCTTTGAACGGATGCCGCGTGGCTCATCGCTCATCAACGTCGCGCGCGGTGGCCACCTCGTGCAAGAAGACCTTATCGAAGCGCTTGATTCAGGGCAGTTGCGATATGCCATGCTCGATGTCGCCATCCCGGAGCCGCTCCCGGCCGGCCACGCGTTCTACGATCATCCGGGCATTTTCCTCACCCCCCACGTTGCCGGCGTCACACGCAAGGAAACCGCCGTATTCTCCCTGATCGCGAACCTGCAGCGTGAAGCAGAAGGCACGTCGCTTGTAGGGGAAATCGATCGCGCACGAGGATATTGAGGCTTCGATCAGCGTCCGGATCAAGTCGGCCATGTCTTTAATTCCACCTCGAAATTTTTATTTTATTTTCGTCGTGATGTCGTGCGAATTGCCGCAATGCGCCGGGACGACGCGATAATGTTTCGAAACGAAGGTGAAACCGGCAGCTCCTGCCAGACTTCGCCGTTTAAAAGCGAACCATCGAAAACACATTTCCGCGCGGCGCAAACGCCGCGCCCACACGCAAGGAGTTGCCGTCTTGGCTAGTATGGTTGAGACCCAGATCGTTCTTCGGGACATGGAGGCCACGGACCTCGACGCAGCGATCGAGCTGTCCCACGAACAGTCATGGCCGCATCGCAGCGAAGACTGGCGCCTGTTCTTCAAACTGGGCGAAGGGATCGTCGCGACTGTCGATGACCGCGTAGTGGGTACGATCATGTCTTGGCGTTATGGTCCGGACTACGCCACTATTGGCATGGTCATCGTGACCAACGAAATCCAGAAGCGCGGCATCGGGCGCAAACTGATGGAAGCCATGCTCGAACGGTTGGAAGGATACAATGTTCTGCTCAACGCAACGCAAGAGGGCATGCCGCTCTATTCATCGCTCGGTTTCGTGCCCTGCGGCATCGTTCACCAGCATCAGGGCCCTGCGCCTGCCATGCCGCTCGCCGAACTGGGCGAAGGCGAACGCGTCCGGCCCTTCGGTCAAGCGGATAACGGCTTGGGAGAACTTTATAGCCGGGCCAGCGGGATGGATCGTTCCACGCTGTTCAATGCACTTGCGCGCGACAGCAGCGGCGTTGTGCTATCCCGCAATCACGAGCCTGTTGGTTTCGCCTTGCTGCGCCGTTTCGGTCGTGGCCGGGTTATCGCCCCACTCGTTGCGCCCGATCTGCAAGGAGCGAAAGTTCTGGTGACTCATTGGTTGGGCGCGCGCGTCGGTCGGTTTTGCCGCATCGATGTGCTCGAAGGGCTCGGCATTTCGCGCTGGCTCGAAGCGATGGGCCTGCCCAAGGTTGGCACCGTCACGATGATGGTGCGTGGCAGGGCGCCGGCCGTTGCCGAAGGGCCGCGTGTGTTCGGGCTGTCCGCGCAGGCGTTCGGCTGATGCTCGATCTCAAGGACAACTCGCTGCTGCGCGAAGCCGCCCTGGTCGATGGCGAATGGGTCGGCCCCGGCCCCGAAGCGATCGCCGTCATCGATCCGGCAACCGGGACCGCGATAGGTCGGGTACCGTCGTGCGGGACGGGCGAAACCGAAACCGCCATAGCCGCCGCGAAAGCAGCGTGGCCGGCATGGCGCGCGATGACTGCGGGCGAACGTTGCACGCTGCTCGAACGCTGGCACGCGCTGGTGCTTGCAAACATTGACGATCTTGCCCGGATCATGACCGCCGAACAGGGCAAGCCGTTGGCCGAAGCGGCGGGCGAGATGCGTTATGCCGCCAGTTTCATCAAGTGGTTTGCAGAGGAAGGCCGCCGCGTCGGTGCCCGCAACGTCGCCTCGCCCGAACGCGACAGGCGCATCATCGTCATGGTCGAACCGGTGGGCGTTTCCGCCGCGATAACGCCGTGGAATTTCCCTGCCGCGATGATCACCCGCAAATGTGCCCCCGCGCTTGCCGCAGGGTGCCCGGTGATCGTGAAGCCTTCCGAACTGACTCCATTCTCAGCTCTGGCACTGGCCGAACTGGCCCTGCGCGCCGGCATACCGGCAGGCGTGTTCCATGTGCTCACCGGTCATCCGAACGACATCGGCGCGGCCATCACCAGCAGCCCTGACGTTCGCAAGCTGTCTTTCACCGGGTCTACGCGCGTCGGCGCGCTGCTGATGCGGCAATGCGCGGACACCATCAAACGGCTCAGCCTCGAGCTGGGCGGAAATGCGCCGCTGCTGGTGTTCGACGATGCCGATGTCGAATTGGCGGTAAAGGCCGCAATGGCCAGCAAGTTCCGCAACGCGGGCCAGACCTGCGTCTGCGCGAATCGCATCCTGGTGCAGTCGGGCATCCACGATACGTTCGTCGAGGCGCTCGGCGCGGCAGTAGCCAAGCTACATGCCGCACCCGGCACAGAAGACGGGTCCACCATCGGTCCGCTCATCAACAAGGCCGCGGTCGATAAAGTGTCGGCCCATATCGCCGACGCGCTTGATCGTGGCGGGCGCATCGTCGCCACCGGTACCGGGCGTGAGGACGGGCATTTCGTGCGCCCTGTCCTGTTGACGGGCGCTACGTCCGACATGCGGCTTGCGTCAGAAGAGACTTTCGGCCCCCTGGCCCCAGTCTTCCGCTTCGACAGCGAGGAGGAAGGGCTCAAGCTGGCGAACGACACGCCCTACGGCCTCGCCAGCTATTTCTATACCCGCGACATCGCCCGCGCATTCCGCGTGGCAGAGGGGTTGGAGAGCGGCATGGTCGCACTCAACACCGGGTCCATCGCGATGGAAATGGCTCCGTTCGGCGGCATGAAACAATCCGGTCTGGGCCGCGAAGGGGGAAGCCAGGGGATCGAGGAATATCTCGAGACCAAGGCATTCCACATCGGCGGCCTGGGCACCTGACCCTCCCAACCTTTACGTGAAAATCGGAAGCGACCATGTCCAAGGACCGCAGCTACAAAATCGCCGTCATTCCAGGGGACGGCATCGGCAAGGAAGTCATGCCAGAGGGCGTTCGCGCGCTTGAAGCAGCGGCGTCCAGGTTCGGTTTTTCGCTCGATTTGCAATGGCACGATTTCGCCAACTGCGATTATTACGCAAAGCACGGCCAGATGATGCCCGACGATTGGAAGGCGCGGATCGGCGATGTCGATGCGATCTTCTTCGGTGCTGTCGGCTGGCCCGACACGGTCCCCGATCACATCTCGCTGTGGCAGTCGATTCTCCAGTTCCGTCGCGAATATGACCAGTACGTCAACCTGCGCCCGGTTCGCCTGATGCCGGGCGTCCCCTGCCCGCTTGCGGGACGTGGCCCCGGCGATATCGATTTCTGGGTGGTTCGGGAAAATACCGAGGGCGAATACAGTTCGATCGGCGGACACATGTTCCCCGGCACTGAACGCGAGATCGTGATCCAGGAAACAGTTATGACGCGCCACGGCGTCGACCGTGTGCTGCGCTTTGCATTTGACCTTGCCCGAACGCGAGACCGCCGTCACGTCACCAGCGCGACCAAGTCGAACGGCATCGCCATTACCATGCCGTTCTGGGACGGCCGGGTCGAAGCGATCGGCACGGAATATCCCGATGTCACGCACGACAAGTATCATATCGACATCCTGACTGCGCAGTTCGTGCTGAACCCGCAGCGGTTCGACGTCGTCGTTGCTTCCAATCTTTTCGGCGATATCCTGTCCGACCTTGGCCCCGCATGTGCAGGGACCATTGGCGTCGCACCTTCGGCCAACATCAACCCCGACGGCACTTCGCCCTCGCTGTTCGAACCGGTCCACGGGTCTGCCCCGGATATCGCGGGCAAAGGCATTGCCAATCCCGTCGGTCAGATCTGGTCTGCCGCCATGATGCTCGAACATTTCGGCGAGGACGCGGCGGCAGCGGGGATCATGGCCGCGATCGAAGCCGTGCTGGCCACGCCTGAAGGTCGCACTCCCGACCTCAAGGGGTCGGCCGATACCGTTACCTGTGGAAAGGCGATTTCCGAAGCAATCGCCGGGGCGTGAGGGAAAGAAGTTAGGCGTGCAGGCGGCATAATATGCCGCCGCCTCCTTCCCGTTAATCGGGCACCCTGTGCGTTTTCCACGAATTTCGGTGCAATTGGCCGTAAACCCGTGGCTAATATCGGGACATGGAAAAAGCATCTTCGCCAAGCCACGCACCCCTTACCAATCGATCGCTGGTCGAAATTGACCGCGAACACCTGATCCATCCGGTCGCGCCGTTTCGCGGGCACGAACAGCACGGCGTGAACGTGTTGGCGAGCGGCAAGGGCATGTGGCTGACCGATGCCAACGGACGCGAAGTGATCGATGCCTTTGCCGGGCTTTGGTGTGTAAACGCCGGCTATGGTCAGGAAAGCATCGTCGAAGCCGCGACGAAGCAAATGCGCGAGCTGCCTTATGCCACCGGCTACTTCCATTTCGGGGCAGAAGCTCCCATCCGGCTGGCCGGAAAGCTTGCCGAACTTGCGCCACAGGATCTCGACCACGTCTATTTCACCTTGGGCGGTTCGGATGCGGTGGACAGCGCGATCCGCTACATAACCCATTATTTCAACGCGATTGGCAAGCCCGAGAAGAAGCAGTTCATCGCGCTGGAATGGGGCTATCACGGCTCAAGCTCGACTGGTGCCGGGCTGACCGCCCTTCCCGTCTTTCATCGCGGCTTCGACCTGCCGCGCCCGTGGCAGCATCACATCGCCTCGCCCTATCCCTATCGCCACCCGGCGGGGCATGACGATGCGGCGGTAATCGCCTCCACCGTAAAAGCGCTTGAGGACAAGGTTTTGGAACTGGGCGCGGACAACGTCGCCGCGTTCTTCTGCGAACCGATCCAGGGTTCGGGCGGCGTCATCGTGCCGCCGGTCGGCTGGCTGAAAGCGATCAGAGAAGCGTGCACTCGCCTCGGCATCCTGATGCTGGTGGATGAAGTCATCACCGGCTTTGGCCGCACCGGCCCGATGTTCGCTTGCGACGCCGAAGGGGTTTCACCCGATTTCATGACGCTCGCGAAAGGGCTGACTTCGGGCTACGTGCCGATGGGGGCGATGCTGATGGCCGATCATGTCTATCAGGCCATCGCCGACAGCACCGCCCCCAACGTGCCGGTCGGCCACGGCTTTACGTATTCCGGCCATCCGGTCAGCGCCGCCGTCGGGCTTGAAGTCATCCGTCTTTACGAAGACGGCCTGTTGGCGAACGGCGCCAAGACGGGCGAGCGTCTTGCCGAACATTTGGCCCGCATCGCAAGCCACCCGCTGGTGGGCGATACCCGCGGGCGCGGCATGTTGGGCGCGATCGAGCTGGTCGCGAACAAGGATACGAAAGCGCCGCTCAATCCGTCGCTTGACCTTGGCGGACGACTTTCGCGGCTGACTTGGGACAATGGGGTCGTCGTCCGCTGCTTCCCGCAAGGGGTGATCGGATTTGCTCCGGCCTTGTGCTGTTCAACTGACGAGATGGACGTTATCTTCGACCGGGTGGAACGATCGCTCGACCAATTGCTGGAAATGCCCGACATCCGCCGGGCGTTGGGCTAAGGAGACGACTGATGTCATTCGGCCCCAAACTCGACCGGATCGACCTGAAGATCCTCGCAAAGTTGCAGGAATCGGGCCGGATTACCAACGTCGAACTGTCCGACGCGATCGGCCTTTCGCCGAGCCCGTGCCTCACCCGCGTCAAACGGCTGGAAAAGGCGGGTTACATCACCGGCTACGGCGCGCACGTCAATTTGAACAAGCTGGGCGAATTCCTGACCGTCTTTACCGAAGTGACGCTGAGCGAACATCGCCGCGGCGACTTCAGTAGGTTCGAAACCCGGATCGCAAAGCTGGACGAGATCGTCGAATGCCATCTGGTCTCGGGCGGATATGACTATCTGTTGAAATTCGTGGCGCGCGGCGTTTCGCATTACCAGGCCATTATCGAAGACATGCTGGAAAGCGATTACGGGATCGAGAAATATTTCAGCTACGTCGTCATAAAAAGCCCCTTTATCAAACACCATTTCCCGATCCAGAACTTGTTCGGCGAATGAGGGCGCGAAAGAACCCATGACCGATATCGAAGACCTGATCGCACCGCTCGTCACGTTTCGCCGCGATATCCACGCTCATCCCGAACTGGGTTTCAAGGAACACCGAACGGCTGGCCGGATTGCCGAAGCACTCCGTGAAGCCGGGATCGAAGTGACTGAAGGCATTGGCGGCACCGGTCTTGTCGGCGTCCTTCGCCGGGGCGACAATCCGCGCACCGTGGGCCTACGCGCCGACATGGATGCGTTGCCGATAGAAGAACGCACCAACCTTCCGTGGACCAGCACAAAACCGGGATGCTTTCACGGTTGCGGACACGACGGGCACGTCGCCATGCTGCTGGGCGCAGCGCAACACCTTGCCGCCGATCCCGACTTTACCGGCACGGTGAACTTCATTTTCCAGCCTGCCGAAGAAGGGCTTGGCGGGGCGCGGCACATGATAGCGGACGGGCTTTTCGAACGCTTTCCGTGCGACCGGGTCTATGCGCTTCATAACTGGCCGGGCATCCCCGCCGGAACCATCGCCACGCGGCCAGGCGCGATCATGGGCGCGGCCGACAAGTTCGCGATCCGCATCATGGGCAAGGGCGGGCATGCCGCCATCCCGCAGGACACGCCGGATGCGGTGCTTGCTGCTGCATCGCTGGTCCAGCAGCTCAATACGATCATCGCGCGAAACATACCGGCCAGCGCCGCCGCCGTCCTTTCGGTGACCGAAATTCATGGCGGCCACGCCCACAACGTAATCCCGGCAGAAGTCACCGTCGGCGGCACGGTGCGTACCTTCGATCCCGCAGTTCAAGATCGAATTGAAGAGCGAATCGAGCAAGTTATCAAAGGCATCTCTACATCTTTCGAGGTTGAATGCGCGCTCGATTACGATCGCTATTATCCCGCGACGATCAACGATGCCGATGCCGCGATGGATGCACTGTCTGTCGCGGCCCAAGTGGCTAAGGCCAAACTCGCTCCGGAACCTGCGCCGACGTCGGAAGATTTCTCGTACATGCTACAGGCCCGGCCCGGCGCCTATATCTGGCTGGGTCAGGGGCGCGGCGACGGCTCGCCGCCGTTGCACAATCCGCATTACGATTTCAACGACGACGTGATGGCCACCGGCATCCGGCTGCATGTCGCGCTGGCCCACCACTGGTTGGGCGCATAGGGCTGAATCGGCCCCGGCCGCTGGTCAGAACGAAAAGCCGGCCCCGATTACCGCACGCGTGAGACGCACCGCATCGCCATTTTCGCGGGCGATGTCGCGTGTGTTGCCGACCAACCGTTCGTGGACAGCGCCGACATAGATGTCGAATACAGGTCCGATCGCCTGACGTAACCGAGCCGAAAGCTCGACATCGGTGATGCCGCTGCCGATATCTTCTTGCACGATGCGCTGTGCCGACCAGCCGACCGAGGCGCGCGGTTCCAACGTTGTGGCAAGTCCCACCGGCAGCGCCACGATGACCTGCCCCGAACCGGTCACATCGCCATCTTGCGACACGAACAGGAAATGCTCTCCCTCGATCAGCGAACCCAGTCCCTGTTCGACCGCCAGAGTGGCGTAAGTCAGGTCCTTGCCCGGCCGGAAATCGTGGCGGACACCGGCCATCAGGGTCGTTCCGTCCGCGGGCGTAAAGGCATAGAGAACCTGGCCCTCGACCTCTTCGACGTTGAGGTGGACCTTCTCGTTCTCGCCTTCTGCCTTCAACACGATGGCATGGCGTTCGCCGCCGACCGAAAGTGCGCTGTCGAAGACGAGGGCATCGTTGCCCTGCCCCGCCTGAAGCTCGAAAGTGTCGACTTCGACCGAAACGGTCTGGGCGTTGGCCTGTCCGGCACAGAGCGGCAGGGAGGCAAACGGGAGAGCACAAGCGGTTGCGATGACGAGTTTTTTCATGCCGACCTGAATGCCCTGTCCTGAAACGAAGATGTCACGTTTGCGCTAGGCGGCATCGGCAATTCGTGCCGCCCGCACCAGGCGGCACGGCACTTTCGATCAAAACCAGAAACGCAAGCCCGCCAGCCAAGTAAAGCGCGACGGATCCTCACCTTCGGTCCGCGCGAAATCGGCGGATCGGCCCAGCTTGCGCTCCCACGCAAATCCGACATAGGGGGCGAAATTGCGCTCGATCTCGTACCGCAAGCGGCCGGACAGTTCGAACTTTTCGATGCCGCTGCCAATGCCGAGCTCGGGCACGTCCTGAAGGGCGACGTCGATCTCCGCCTCAGGCTCGAACACCAGTTTCTGGGTGATGCGCATGTCGTGTGATGCACTTCCGCGCACGTGGATGTCGCCCTTCTCGGAAACGAAAGCCTGCGCCTCGACCTCTATCCAGTATGGTGCGAGTCCGTCGATGCCGATCAGGGCATATGTCCGGTCTGGATCGGGCCGAAAGTCGTGCCTTGCCCCCAGTTGGAGGTTGAACCACGGATTGATCGCGTGGCGCCAATAGGCATCCAGTTCGACCGCCTCGGGACTTTCGCCAAAGGTGCCTTCGCCCTGATAGGCCACGACGGCGCGGTCGATATCGCCGCCATACCACGCTGCCCCTTCGAATGCATAACCGTCGGGTCCGTCGCCCATGCGATATTCCAGCATGTCGAGACCGACCGAATATCCGGTGAAGCGCATGTCGGCCAACAAATGGGCGCGCGATCGTTGCATGACATCCGGACCGAATATGGCGTCGGCGGCATGAACGCTCGGAACCGCCGGCGCCGGTGTGTTGCCCGGCTGATCTTCGGCTTGAGTCGAGGTGCCCATCGCGTGCCCGTGGTGCATGGAATGGTCCATGCCCTCCATTTTTTCGTCAACGGTTTCCGCAGCTTTCGGCTCCGGCTTGGGGTCCATCTCCATCGTCGAATGGCCCATCATGGAATGGTCCATCGTCGAATGATCCATTTCCGGCTCGGGCGCGGGGTCGCCCATCACGGAATGGTCCATCTGCGAATGATCCATTTGAGAATGGTCCGTCGCAGAATGATCCTGAGCGGCGGCAGGCGTCGCGACTGCGGCGGCGATCAGAAGAAGTGAGCGGCGCATCAACCTTCTCCGCCCATGTCATGGCCGTTCATGTCGTGCTTTCCCGGCTTGTGCTGACCTGCATCCTGGTGATTGGTATCGCGAACCGTGACGACGCGCATCATCCCCGAATGCATGTGCAGAAGCATGTGGCAGTGGAATGCCCAATCGCCGACCGCATCGGCAGTCAGGTCGAACGAAGCCTTACCGCCCGGCAGGACGTTGACGGTATGCTTGCGCGGGCGATGCCCGGGCTCGCCCGTAACGAGCTCGAAGAAGTGGCCGTGAAGGTGGATCGGGTGCGGCATCATCGTATCGTTGATGAGGTTTACACGCACCCTTTCGTTCAGGCGAAAGGGGATCGGATCGGGGCCGCTGGCGAAGTCTTCACCGTCGATGGACCACATGTAGCGTTCCATGTTGGCGGTAAGATGCACATCGATCTGCCGGCTTGGCAAGCGGGCGTCGGGGTTCGGGGTTGCAGAGCGCAACTGGGCGTAAGTCAGGACCCGGTGACCCGCATCCTCCAGCCCCGTCGGCACGTCGCCCAAGCGATCGGCTGGCATCGGCGAAAGCGTGGCGACGCCCGGCCCCATCTTCACGCCCGGCGCGACCGATGGATCGCGCATCGACATCGAATGATCCATCGATCCTGCGTCCGGCTGGCTCAGGTCGAGCGTGTCGCCCATGTCCATTCCTGACATGTCCATTCCCATGTCGCGCATGCCGAGCAAGGGGCGTTTGCGAATGGTGGGGATTGGTGCGGCCACGCCCATCCGGGTGGCAAGCGTTGCGCGAACCTGACCGCTGCGATCTATGGCTTCAGCGATGATGCCGTATGCCGGCTGTTCGACCGGGGTGACGATGAAGTCGTAGGTTTCCGCGATTGCGATCTGGACCTCGTCGGTTTCCACCGGCTGTACCGCCAGTCCGTCCGCCGCCACGACGGTCAGCGACAGCCCCGGAATGCGGAAGTTGAAATTGGTCATCGACGAAGCATTGATGACCCGCAGCTTCACCCGCTCGCCCGGCGCGAACATGCCGGTCCAGTTTTCGGCATTGCCGTGTCCATTGATGAGAAAGGAATATGTCGCGCCCGTAACGTCGGAAATGTCGGTCGGGTCCATCCGCATCGCGGCCCATTCCAGCCGCTCGGAAAGGCTCTGCCCCTCGCCAGCCAGCAGTCCCGCGATAGTCTGGCGCTGTTCGTTGAAATAGCCGCCCATCCGCTTCAGCCGACGCAGCTGTTCATGGGGATGCATCGTGCTGAAATCCGACAGAACCAGCACATGTTCGCGATCGTAACTATCGTCCCCGCCCGCCGGATCGACGACGATAGGGCCGTAAAGCCCCATCGCTTCCTGCATCCCGGAATGGCTGTGATACCAATAAGTGCCCGACTGGATCAGCGGGAAATCGTAAACGAAGGTCTGACCCGGATCGATGCCCGGAAAGCTGACGCCGGGAACGCCATCCATGTCGAACGGCAGCAACAGCCCGTGCCAGTGGATCGACGATTGTTCCGCAAGGGTGTTCTTGACCGACAGCCGTACCGACTGCCCTTCGCGCAGCCGGATCAACGGGGCGGGAAGCGTACCGTTTACAGTGACGGCATGACCCGCACGACCACCGGTGGCGAAGTGGCTGTCGCCGATGGTGAGTGCGATGTCGTTTCCGGTAAGCGTTCCGGGTGCAGCGAGTGCCGATGCGGTCGAACCCGCCGTGCCGTTACGGGCCCAGGCGGGGAAGAACGCGCTGCTACCAAGTGCAGCGGCGACAGCTCCCGAAGTCGTGATGAAACGGCGGCGATCTAACGATTGGTGGCGGGTCATGCCCGACTATACGGCGGTGAACGGGCCATCCCTCATCATCCCGCAGTTTTTGGCGAATTTTCTTCCATAATCTCCGCCAGCCTTTGCCTCGCCCGATAAATGCGCGTTTCTACCGCCTTGCGGCTGATACCGAGCACATCGCCCGCCTCCGTCTGATCCAACCCGTCCAGCGTGCACAACACCAGCGGCTCGCGCAGGTTCGCCGGCAGGGCAGCCAGCGCGCGGCGGATGCGGGCAACCTCTTGAACAGAGCTCAGCGCCCCTTCAGGATCGGGCGCGCCGTCGGCAACCGACAGCGCATCGTCAAGCGGCACCGCGAATGCGAAAAAGCGCCGCACCGCGCGACGCCTTGCCCAATCTCGGCATTTGTTGACCGTGATCGCCAACAGCCAGGTTCGGAACGGCCGCGCCGGATCGTATCGCCGCAGCGCTGCAAAAGCTGAAACGAAACATTCCTGCGTGACGTCCAGCGCCTCGTCATCATCGCGCACTTGCCCGCGCGCATAACGAAAGACCGATGCCCGGTGCCGATCCATCAGCCATGTGAAGCCCGCCTGCCGACCTTGAAGGGCGGCGGCGACAGCTGCGGCATCATCGGCGAAATCCGGTGGCGCGGCCACTGCGCGCCTAATCTTGCCGGGGTTCGGTAAGTGCTTCGGCCACGGCCCTGTCGAAAACCTCCGCCTGATCGGGACGCAGAACTGCTCGCATGGCGAAAACGTGGCTCAACGTGGCCTTTTGAAGTTCGCCCATGGCCATGTGCGAACGATCGACCGCGCGTTCGACGGCGGGGCCATATTCGTGTTCGTTGGCAACCGCTTCGGCAAGATCGCGGTTGGCGTTGGCCAGTTCGGCGTCAAGCGCCTCTCGCCGTTGGGCAAAGTTCGTTTCCAACACGTGGATCTGTTTTTCCTGCGCCGGGTCGAGATCAACTTCCTCGTGCATGATGGCGTGAAGCCGCCCGCCGCCATCGGTCGTGCCGACCGGCAGGCTGCGCCCGATCCATAGTGCGGCGAGCGCCGCCAGCACGGCAACGACCGCGATCAGCAGGTAACGCGACAGGTTGCGCATCAATCGTTGAGAAGGTGCGAGGGGGCCGAAGCTGGCATGGCCAGAAGCGGTTCGGCCGCGGCCGGCGCGCCGCCATCAATGCCGAGCGAAAGACCAAGGAAGCCCGCAATCCCGATTGCCAACACCATCCCGCGACGGGAAAATTGGCGCTCGCCATATGCGCCTAGCCCTTTCATGACCGGGCCGTCGATTGTGGCGAGCTGCGCCGGCAGGCCTTCGTCATTCAGGGCCGCAAGCATGGTGTCGATGTCGTGCATGGATCCAAATCCCTTTCGCTGCCGAACACAGCCGGATACTCCGTCTTATACGCAAGGGTTGGCGAAATCCCTCAATTTCAAAAAACCGCGCAAAGCCGCAACCGAATTTATTCGGCGAAGCGGTTTTTAGGCGAGGGATGCCTTGCTCACATGCGTATTCGATGTAGCTGCCTGCCCCGACCAGTGGCTCGACGATGTTCAAAAAGGAATCCAGATGAAAGCCCTTTTCGCCCCTCTCGCCATTCTTGCCGCGCTTGCCCTCCCCGCTTCGGCGATGGCGCACCCCAAGCTGGTTGCCGCCACGCCCGCCAAGGAAGCGACCGTTAGCAAGCCGACCAAGCTTACCCTGACGTTTTCAGAAGAGCTCGTAGCGCCGCTATCCGGCATCGACCTGACTATGACCGGCATGCCCGGCATGGCCAATCACAAGCCGATGCCGGTGAAGGGTTTCCAGACGAAGGTCGTCGGCAAGACGATGACCATCATGCTGCCCCGTGCGCTCCCTGCCGGAAGCTACAGCCTTAAGTGGCACGTCGTCGCAGCGGACCAGCACCGCATCGAAGGCGGACACAGCTTCACCGTCCGCTAAGCGCATCCGGATCAGGCCCGCATGACCGATACAGCAGCAATCGTTGCGCGATTTGCGCTCCTGCTCCTGTCACTTGGGCTTGCGGGCCTTCCCCTCTACTTGCGCCTTGCCGGTCAGCGATCGATTTCTCGCGGGCTGGGCCTGGCCTTGGGCATAGGCTCCGTGCTGGCGGCGCTGGCCAGCGTATGGTGGGCTGCGGCAACGGTTGCCGGGATGGCCGCAATGCCGATCGCCGATCTGGATTGGCCCACGTTGCAGGCGGTTCTGGCGGCCACGCCGCTCGGCTCGGTCCTTGCCGTCAGGCTGGCCGGATTGGCAGCCTTTGTCGTCGCCCTCATCGTTGCTCCTCGTACCGACCTCCTTGCCGGCATCGCTGCGCTGGTGCTGATCTCCGGCGCCTGGACCGGCCACGCCGGTGCAGCGGAAGGTGATCTCGGCACGTTTCAGCGCCTGTCGGACGGTTTGCATTTGCTGGCTGCGGCGATCTGGTTTGGTGCCTTGATCGTATTCCTGGCATCTCTGGGTGGGCGGATCGACACGCGACCGATAATCCATCGCCTCGAACGATTTGCGCGAACCGGCACGATTATCGTGCTTGTCCTTGTCGTCACGGGAACGGCCAACGCGATCCTGATTGCGCGTTCTGGCTGGGAACCTATGAGCGGCTGGTCGTTGATGCTGGCCGCAAAAATCGCTCTTTTTGCAGCAATGCTTGGATTTGCCGGCCTCAACCGCTGGAAACTGACTCCGGAACTCGCAGCGCAATTGCCAGGAGCGGAAGGCAGGCTTCGGACATCGCTAATTCTGGAAACCGGAAGCGCCATTGCCATCTTCGGCTTGGTCGCGGCACTGGGCCTGCGCGATCCGGCCGGACTCTAACGCGTTCCTTGCCCATCTCAACTTCACTTTTGTCCAGCGCGAAATCGATGCGCATGCCAAAAATTCGGCTATGAACTTTCAAGCAAACCGCTAGCCTCGTCCCAAACAACTGGGAGAGCCGAGAATGTTCGTGAAATTCACCGCCACCGACCGGGTGCCCGCCATCGTGAATGCCGCGTCGGTGACGTTTATTACGCCGGTCGAGGAAGGCACGCGCATCCGCTTCGGCGAAAACCGCAGCATCACCGTGATCGAACCGATGGACGAAGTGTGGACAAGGCTCGATCACACCGGACAGCTTCCGCAACAATAGCCGAGACGTTCTAATCTTTCCTGTGCCCGGCCATGGCGAATTTGGCCGGGCATACATGAAAATAGATCGATCGGCCGGAGATCCTGCCCGCGGGAAGCACTTCGATCGAATTGATGATTGCTTCCCTGATGACCGGCTAATCCGATGCGAGCGGTGCATTCTGCTTGACGGGGCTACGAAATGGATCCGGGCAACCCTTGTTTGGCCTCTCGCCTTGTCCCCGACACGCAAACAAGGCATTCTCCGCGATGGTCGATGGAGAACGAGCAATGTCTGGCAGGGCCTTTTTCATGATTGGCAGCGGGCTTCTCGCCATATCCCTACCCGCTCCGGCGCTGGCGCAGGACGCTGCGGAGACGGCGGCAATCCTGTCGGGCTCCAGCCAGACCGGCGGGGCGCAACGATCGCTTGGCAATTCCATCGTGCGCAGCGTCAATCGCGCCAGCAATGCGATTGCCGCGACACGGCCCGCACCGCGCCAGAATGCAAGGCGGGCACAAGGCGGCTCGGTTAGTTTCGGAGGGACCTTGCCGGCCGATGTCGACGTACTCGAAGGAACGGACGCGGCGACCTACAAACTTGGTAATGGTTCATCAATCCGAACGACGGGGCGGATCAACTCTGGCGTCGGCACGGCGTGCGTCGCCAATTGCGCAGCTGAAAACCAAGAATGACACGTCGGATTCGACGCGCAATCAGCTAACCCAATTCCTGATTCAGCAAACCGGTCGAAAGGCGGGTTTGTCGATGACGACTTCGGCGCGCGGGACGACACAGTTGATAGATGCGCGCCTCACTTCCTTTGCGATCTGATGCACATCGCCGCGATTCAGTGGTCGCTTGAAGCGCAATCCCACGGCTTCGCCCAACCGGCTCCAGCGCACTTCCGCAATCAGGGTTCGGGTTTTGCCAAAGGTCACCTCAACCTCCTCGGTGCGGCGAAAGCGGAGGCGCGGCGATCTTAGCGCGCATCCCTCTGCCGAAATATCGGAGACGGTCGCGCGTTGGGAAAGACCGGGACCCGATCTGACCTGACACGGCGCGTAAAGCGCAAGGCGTTCTTCCTGGCGGCACTGCATGCCGTAATTCCTTCCAACGTTTTCAGCGGGCACACCATCACGGATCGGGTCAACGGTTACAATTTTGGTAACCATGTCCGCGCGCCCCTGTCCCGGCATCGGACACCTACCGGGAACAGGCGAGCAGGCGGTCAGTTGGAAGGACGACGGAAGAGCTGAAAAACAAAGGAGAAGAGCCGTGAATGGTGTCAATCCACTGATCTGGGTCCTAATCGCGGTCTTCGTGATTGCAGCCGTCCTGGTCTGGTATCTCGCTGCGCGCCGCCGCACCGCAAATCTTCGCGACAAGTTTGGCGACGAATATGACCGGACGGTTGAAACCGTCGGACATGCTGGCAAGGCGGAAGCCGCACTCGAAGAACGCGAACGCCGCGTCGCCAGTCTCGACATTCGCCCGCTTTCCGCCACTCAACGCGATGAATATTCAAGCGAATGGCATGATGTGAAGGCGGTTTTCGTTGAAAGTCCGGCAGAAGCAGTGCTGCACGCCGATCGGCTGCTGGCCAAGGTCATGAAGACCAAGGGCTATCCCATGGCTGATTTCGACCGCCGCCACGAAGACCTGACGGTCGGCCACGCTGAGGTTGCGCGCCATTATATGGCCGGACACGAAATCGCAGATCGTCAGTCGCACGGACAGGCATCCACCGAAGACCTGCGTCAAGCCATGATCCATTACGAAGCGCTTTTCGACGAACTCGTTTCCGACGTTGCACAGCCCGAGGATCAGGTTGTCCACGCCGATCCGGTGATATCGCGCCCGATCCCTTCGGATCACGATATCGCGCAGCCAAAACCCATTTCGCGGGTCGAACACCTCGACCGCGGGTAAAAATCACGGCGGTCAGTAGCCGGTGTAACGTCCCGGCTTGTGATAGGCGATAAGGATGCCGCTGACCGCCGCCACGCTCAAAACGGAATAGATCGCAAGCTCCGACGGGATCGCCACGATTGCTACGATGATGATAGCGGCATCCAGCACGAAGCTCATCCAGCCGACGCTCCAGCCCATTTTCTTTTGCAGCCAGATCGACAGGATAGTAACGCCGCCGACGCCCGCCTTGTGCCGCAACATCGCGAGGATTCCTGCGCCCGATGCGGTGCCGCCGGCAAGGGCGGCAAAGGCGGGATGGACGCTATCGATCTCTACCGACAGCCGAGTGATCGCGACGGAGATGGACACCAAGGTCACCGCGGCCACCGATTTCACGAAGAAATCCCGGCCAAGCGCGCTCCATGCCAGGATGAAGAACGGCATGTTGAGCAGCCAGAATGCGGCATCGACGGTGATAGGAAAGAGATAGGAAACAAGGAGCGCAACGCCGCCCATGCCGGCCGTGACGATTCCGCTCGCCTTCATCAGGGTAAGTCCGATCGCCATGAGGACCGAACCTGTGGCCAGACCGTAGATGTCTTCGGCAAGACTGTGCGGGCGCGGTTGCGGAAACGTAGCCTCTTCGACCACCCTGTCGATCTTCTCGTCTTCCATCCCGCGCCGCTAGCTCAGCAAGGGGAAGCTTACAAGCGCGTCAACCTTCCTATTGGGTGAGCTGGACGATCGGTTCGCGCAGTCCTTCATAGGGATCTGCATAAACCTCGTCCGCTTGCTGTCTTGCGGCGATCTTCCGCTCAAGCTGGCGAACGGCGGGCGCGTGCTCGTCCCGCCAAGGCAACGTATCGTGATCGCAAATCTCGAATTCCATCTGCCTGCTCCCAAGTCGGTTATGACTTGGAAATACAGGACGATAGCTTCGGTTCCCGGCACGGCGGCAAAGCGAAATCGCGCCGCGCCGGGACGAGGGAAAGCGATTAGATATGAACCGCCCGGCCATAGGCGGCGAGCACGCTTTCATGCATGGATTCGCTGATCGTGGGATGCGGGAACACGGTCTGCATCAATTCAGCTTCGGTAGTCTCCAGCGTCTTGCCCACGACGAAGCCCTGGATCATTTCGGTGACTTCTGCGCCAATCATATGCGCGCCCAGCAGTTCGCCGGTCTTGGCGTCGAACACCGTCTTCACGAACCCTTCGGGCTCGCCCAGCGCGATGGCCTTGCCGTTCCCGATGAAGGGGAACGTGCCGGCCTTCACCTCGTAACCGGCCTCCTTCGCCTTTTCCTCGGTCATGCCGACGCTGGCGATCTGCGGATGGCAATATGTGCAGCCTGGAATGTTGTTGCGATCCAGCCCGTGCGGGTGAACCTCCTTGTTGCCAAGCTCCTGCGCGATCGCTTCGGCAGCGGACACGCCTTCGTGGCTCGCCTTGTGCGCCAGCCACGGGCCGGGCGTGCAATCGCCGATGGCCCACAGGCCCTTGACCCCGGTGCGCCCCAGATCGTCGATCTGAATAAATCCACGATCCAGCTTTGCGCCGACCGCCTCCAGCCCGATATTCTCGGTATTAGGCACGATGCCGACGGCAGAGATGACGTGGCTGAATTCATGCTCGGCGACCTTGCCGTCCTTACCCTTGATCTTGGCTTTCACGCCCTTGCCCGATGCATCGATCGCCTCGACGCCCGCGCCCGTCATGATTGTCATGCCTTGCTTCGTCAGCGCCTTTTCAAGGAAGGCGGAGACGTCCTTGTCCTCGACCGGAACGATCCGATCCAGCATTTCGACCACGGTCACGTCCGCGCCAAGATCGTTGTAGAAACTGGCGAATTCGATGCCGATGGCGCCCGATCCCATGACCAACAGCTTGGTCGGCATTTCCTTGGGCGTCATGGCATGGCGATAAGTCCACACCTTGTCGCCGTCGGCTTTGGCGAACGGAAGCTCGCGGGCACGCGCGCCGGTGGCGACGATGACATGCTTGGCGCTGATCGTCTCGGCGCCGTCCTTGCCCTTGACCTCGATGCTGGTCGCGGACTTCAGCGTCCCCTCTCCCATGTGCACCGTGATCTTGTTCTTCTTCATCAGGTGCGTAACACCTTTGTTCAGCTGCGAAGCGACGCCGCGGCTGCGCTTGACCACCGCCTCAAGGTCCGCGCTGATCTCCTTGGCGGCGAGGCCATAATCGCTCGCGTGCTGCATGAAGTGGTACACTTCGGCCGAACGCAACAGCGCCTTGGTCGGGATGCAGCCCCAGTTGAGGCAAATCCCGCCGAGCAGCTCGCGTTCGACGATCGCGGTCTTGAGCCCCAACTGTGCCGCGCGGATCGCCGCGACATAGCCGCCGGGTCCCGAACCCAGCACGATCACGTCATAGCTTGCCGACATCTTAAAGCTCCTGCCCAGTATTCAGCGCCGGGCGGTTTCTCACCGCGCGCGGGCGCCCTGTTTCATCAATGACCACGAAAGTGAAGATGCCTGCGCACACTTCTTTCGTCGCCTCACCGTTACGTTCGCGCGAAATGCCGCGCACCTCGATATTCAGAGAGGTATTACCCTCCCGGACGATCTCGGCGTAGATCGACAATTCGTCGCCCACATCCATCTTACCCGGAAACCGGAAGTCCGTGGCGCCGATAACGACAGCCGTGCCGTGCCCATGACGTGAGGCAATCGATCCTGCCCCCAACGCCATCTGGCTCATCAACCAGCCGCCGAACACGCCGCCATAAGGGTTGGTGTCGGCCGGCATGGCGGTGACCCGGATGACGGGATCGACCGTCGCCATCGACATCAGGCGAGCAGCCCCATCGGCTTTTCGATCAGGTCCTTGAACACCTTCATCAGTTGTGCGCCGTCCGCACCGTCGATGGCGCGGTGGTCGAAGCTGCCCGTGGCCGACATCACGCTGGCGATCTGAAGCGTGTCTTCGATGACATAGGGCCGCTTTTCGCCCGCGCCGATGGCCATGATCATGCCTTGGGGCGGGTTGATGACCGCTTCGAACTGCTTGATCCCGTACATGCCCATGTTCGACAGGCTGGCCGTGCCGCCCATGAATTCGTGCGGCTGCAATTTGCCTTCGCGCGCGCGTCCGGCAAGATCCTTCATCTCGGTCGCGATCTTCGACACCGTCTTGTCGCCCGCATCGACAATAATTGGCGTGATAAGGCCCGCCGGAATCGACACGGCGACCGAAATGTCGGCGCGGCTGAAGCTGAGCAACTGGTCGCCCGCAAACTGCACGTTGCAGCTGGGCACCGCGACCAACGACTTGGCCAGAGCCTTGATCAGCAGGTCGTTGACCGACAGCTTCACGCCGCTGCTGGCAAGGCTATCGTTCAGTTCGGCGCGAAGTTTGAGCAACGCATCCAGCCGGATATCGACGGTCAGGTAGATGTGCGGAACCTGTTGTTTCGATTCCGTCAGGCGGCGCGCAATGGTCTTGCGCATGCTCGACAGTTTTTCCGCCGTGTGCGGAATGCCGAAATCCTGCGCGGCGGCCGGCGTTGCGGGAGTAGCCGCCGCGGCGGGTTTCGCGGCGGCGGATGCCTTTGCACCGTCGATGTCAGCCTTGACGATCCTGCCGTGCGGGCCGCTACCCTTGATCGCAGTCAGGTCGATGTTGCGCGACGTTGCGATACGGCGAGCGAGCGGGGATGCGATCACGCGCTCGCCACCGGCTGCAGGCGTGCTCGCTGCAACTGATGTCGCAGGCTCGCTCTTCACCGGGGCAGCTTCGGCTGTGGCTTCGGTCTTTTGCTCAGCGACAGGTGCATTCTCAGCAACAGGCGCCTTTTCAACTACAGGGGTCGGCGCGGAAGACACTTGCGAAGGGTCTTCACCCTCTTCGGCCAGAGTTGCGATGATCGTGCCGACCTTCACGTTTTCCGTACCTGCATCGACGGCGATGTCGGCCACGATGCCTTCGTCGATGGCTTCGAATTCCATCGTCGCCTTGTCCGTCTCGATCTCGGCGATGATATCGCCCGGTTCGATCTTGTCGCCTTTCTTGACCAGCCATTTGGCCAGCGTGCCCTCCTCCATGGTTGGAGAGAGAGCGGGCATCTTGAGTTGGATCGCCATCGATATCCTTAGGTGTCGCGAGGAAGCTTTTAGTACGTGGCGGTTTTGCGCAGCAAGGGCGGGCGGGTCAAGTCGGGTGAGCCTGCTTTTTCTTGCTAAATGATGAACCATCGCGCAACGATCGGACGGTGACGACACTGCAAGAACACAAGCCATGACGATGCGCGTCTATCTGGTCATCATGGATGAGACGCCGGAAGCTCGCGTTGCCTTGCGTTTTGCATCGCGCCGCGCGGCGAAAACCAACGGTGCCGTGCACATCATCGCTCTCGTCCCCAAGCAGCAGTTCGTGGCGTTCGGCGGCGTTCAGGCTACGATCGAGGCCGAGGCAAAAAGTCGTGCCGAAGTGCTGGTGATGGCGGCCGCCGGCAACCTCCTCAACGAAAGCGGCCGGATGCCTGCGATCTCGGTGAAGGTTGGCGACGGGGCCAAGGTCGTAGCCGATTACCTCGTCGAACATGGCGAAGTGGCGGCGCTGGTGCTGGGTGCGGCTGCCGAAGGCGCACCGGGGCCACTGGTGGCGCATTTTGCGGGCCAGCGTGCGGGACAGTTGCCCTGTCCGCTGATGATCATCCCCGGTGGGCTGAGCGACGAACAGATCGACGCGCTCAGCTGACGCGTCAGCGTTTGCTGCCCTTGTGCCGGATATTGCCCGGCCTGCCCCGCTTGCCCTGAATGAAACCGGTCTTGTCCTGACGGTTGGGCTTTGGCTTCACATGGGGCCTGCCGCCGCGCGGTTCGATGCGACCTTCGTACTCTGGCGGTTCGAATTTCAGCGCGCCGGTCAGCGGATTAGCCTCGGCCAATCGCAGCTTTAGCCGGTCGCCCGAACGATATTCGGTCCCGCTACGCTCTCCGCGCAGGACTTGCGCGCGTTCGTCATAGTTGAAGCGTTCGTCGCCCAGGATCGAAACCGGAACCAGCCCGTCGCCGCCAAAGCCGAGGATGGTCGCAAACAGGCCGAATTTCTGAACGCCGGTGACGCGCGTGTCGAATGTTTCGCCGACTTTCCCCGACAACCATGCGGCGACATAGCGGTCGATGGTGTCGCGTTCCGCTGACATGGCACGACGTTCGGTCTGGCTGATCGCTTCGGTAACGCGGTCAAGCGAACCGCGGTCGCGATCCGACAGGCCGGATGTGGCGGGGATGACGTGATCGGCTGGACGCGGTTGTTCGAGGCCATAGGCATCGACCAGCGCGCGGTGGACCAGAAGGTCGGAATAGCGCCGGATCGGCGAGGTGAAGTGAGCGTAAGAACCCAGCGCAAGGCCGAAGTGCCCCGCGTTGCGCGGACCGTAATAGGCCTGCGTCTGGCTGCGCAGAACCTGCTCCATGATCAGGGCCTTTTCGGCCTCGTCGGCGACATCCTTGATCAGGCGGTTGAACAGCCCCGGGGTGATGACCTGACCCAGCGCCAACTTGCGATCCATCGTCGCAAGATAGTCCTTGAGCGCCATCAGCTTTTCGCGGCTCGGCGGCTCGTGGACGCGATAGACGACGGGCGCGGCCTTGGCTTCCAGCGCCTTGGCCGCAGCAACATTGGCGGCGATCATGTATTCTTCGACCACCCGATGCGCGTCCAGCCGTTCGCGCACGGCGACTTCGGTGATGCGGCCCTTTTCGTCCAACATCACGCGCCGTTCCGGCAGGTCCAGCTCCAGTGGATCGCGCGCGATCCGCGCGGCGTGAAGTGTTTTCCAGCAAGCCCACAGATGCTTCAGATGTTCGGCGGCACTGTCGTCGTCGATGCGGGCCTGCGCGTCTTCGTAAGCCAGCACCTCGGCGATCTGGACGATGGCGCGGGTAAAGCGCCAGTCCTTCACCCGGCCTTCTGCATCGATGGTCATGTGGCACGCCATTGCCGCCCTCGCCTCGCCCTCGCCCAGCGAACAGACGTCGGCGGAAAGCACCTCGGGCAACATCGGCACGACGCGGTCGGGGAAATAGACGGAGTTGCCGCGCTTCCTCGCCTCTCGGTCGACGGCGGAACCGGGACGGACGTAGAACGACACGTCGGCAATGGCGACCAGCGCCTTCCAGCCGCCCTTGTTCGCCCGATCGTCGTCGGGCGCGGCCCAGATCGCGTCATCGTGATCGCGCGCGTCGGCGGGATCAATGGCAACGATCGGCAATGCGCGAAGGTCTTCGCGCCGGTCCTCGCTCAACGGAAGCTTGGCCGCGGCATCGGCTTCGTCCAGCGCTTCGGGCAGGAATTCGTGCGGGATGCCATATTTGTGGATCGCGATCAGCGAATAAGACCGCGGCGCCAACGGATCGCCCAGCACCTGAACGACCTTCACCCCTGCGCGCGGCGATTTGCTGGCAGGCTCGGAAAGGACCAGCTGGCCCTTCACCGCGCCGCCAAGATCGGCGATGGGCATCGACGAACGGATCGATTTGTCGATGGGGGCAAGCCAGCCTTTTCCGGTGCCGTCGATCTCGACGATGCCCATCAGCGATTCGTGCGCCTGCGGCAGCTTTTTCATCGGGTGACCGATCCAGCCCGTGCCGGTCTCTTCGGTGCGAGCAAGCACGCGATCGCCGCGACGAAGGGCAGGCATCGCACCATGCGTTGCCCGGCCCTTGCCCTGTCCCTTGGCGCGCCCCTTGCCCTCGATCAGGCGGATGCGCGGCGGGGGGATTGCGTCATCGGGTTGCCAGCTGTCGGGAATGCCGATGGCCTCGCCCTCGTCGATGTCGACAACACGCAGCACGGTTACCTTCGGCACCCCGCCCATGCGGTGGAAAGCACGCCGGTCACCATCGATCAAGCCTTCGTCGGCCATGTCGCGCAACAGCGCTTTCAGCGCGATCTTTTCCTGACCGGACAGGCCGAACGCACGCGAAATCTCGCGCTTGCCAGCGGGGGTTTCGGAATTGCGGATGAATTCCATCACCTGCTCTTTGTTGGGCAGGCCGTGTGGACGCTTCGTCGGTTTGGGCATGTCAGTCATGTGAGCGCGCGGGCGCGCTTGCGCAAGGTGCAACGGCGTTTGCCGCGTTCGTTACCGAATAACCGTGCCCGAACTAATCCAGACGATTGGATTGCCCCACGCGTATCACGCCGCTAGATCGTTTCATAAATTACCAAACAGAGGATTCCATCCGCGATGTCGATGAAGTATCTCGCCGCATCTTTGCTGGCTGCCACGATGCTGGCCGCCCCCGCCGCTGCCGCAGAGGGCAAGGCTTCGCCTATCGCCGCAGATTTGCTGGCGCAGCCCGGCGGCCCCGGACCGATCGCGAAGCGTTGTGACGATTATATCGCCGGATTTGAAAAGCAGTTCACTGCATTGGCCAAGAAAACCGGCCCGGCGACCGTTGGTTCGACTTTGGCGAGCTACGATGCGATCGTCGACCTGTTGCAGTCCGGATCGGGCGAATTCGCGCTTTATCGTGAAGTCATGAACACGGCCGAGGAACGCGCCGCTGCATCGACCTGCGAAGTGCGGATCGAAGAGGCGGACAGCCGGCTGAGCCTTTCGCGCCCCGTCTTTGATCGGTTGAGCGCAATCGACGCCAGCGGTGCCGACACCGAAACGCGGAACTACCTCGCCAAGACCTTGCGCGATTACAAGCTGGGCGGCGTGGCGCTCGACGCGGACAAGCGCGCGAAGGTCAAAGCGCTCAACGACGAAATTTCGAAGCTGGGCGCCGAATTCGATCGCAACATCGCGGAAAGCACGGGTTCGATCAAGGCGTTGCCGTCCGAACTGAACGGCCTGCCCGCCGACTTTATTGCCGCCCACCCGCCGGGTCCCGATGGGCTGATCACGCTGACCACGGATTACCCAGACTATGTCCCGGTGCGATCCTATGCCGACAACGACGCGCTGCGCGAACGGCTTTCGCGCGTGTACAATTCTCGCGCCTATCCCCAAAACAACGAAGTCCTGAAGCAGCTGTTCGCCAAGCGGCAGGAGCTGGCTGAAGTGATGGGCTATCCCGATTTCGCCAGCAAGATGCTGCAGGACCGAATGGTCGATACTCCGGAAAAGGTGAAGGCCCTGCTCGACGGGATGGTCGAAGCCGCACTTCCCGCCGCCAAGGCCGACTATGCGCGCAAGCAGGCCTTGCTTGACGAATTGCGCCCCGGAAAACAGCTGTTCCGCAGCTTCGACAATGTCTGGCTTGGCGAGAAGGTAAAGGAGCGCGACTACGACCTCGATCCGCAGGAACTGCGCAGCTATCTGACTTATGACAACACCCGGCAGGGCGTATTCGACTTGACGGAGCGCCTGTTCGGGGTGCAGGTCACGCCGTGGGACACCCCGCTTTGGCACGAAGACGCAGAAGCTTACGAGATTTCGGAAAACGGCAAGGTCATCGGCCGGTTCTTCCTCGACAGTCACCCGCGTGAGGGCAAGTACAAGCACGGCAATGCCATCCCGCTGCGTGCGGCCATTGTCGGCGAATCGATCCCGATGGCCGCGCTGGTCATGAACCTGCCCCAGGGCGGATACGACACGGGGCTGATGACGCACGATTCGGTAAAGACATTCTTCCACGAATTCGGCCACCTGCTGCACATGCTGTTCGGCAAGACGAACTATGCCGGGACCAACATGATGAGCGTGGAGTGGGACTTCGTCGAAGCGCCGTCCCAGATGCTCGAGGAATGGATGTTCGACTACGATACGCTCGCCACCTTTGCGAAGAACGAAAAGGGCGAAGTCATCCCGCGCGAACTGGTCGCCAAAATGAACAAGGCGCGCAATTTCGACCAAGGCGCATGGTTCGACCGTCAACTTGCACTGTCGAACGCCTCGCTCGCCTATCACCGAGCACCATTGAGCGACGATATCGACGCGACCTATCGTGAAAAGATGGAGGAATACGACCTCAACGGCGTGCCCGACAACGTCCACGCACCGGCTGCATGGGGTCATCTGAACGGCTATGCGGCAGGCTATTACACATACATGTGGTCGAATGCCGTTGCACTCGACCTGTTCACACGGTTCAAGGCGGCCGGGCTTGGCGATGTAGCCACGGCGCGCGCCTATCGCGAACTCGTCCTCGCGCCCGGGGGGTCGAAGCCTGCTGCCGACCTGGTGAACGATTTCCTCGGTCGCCCGGTCACGCTGGACGCCTACCGCGCCAAGATGGCCGAAGCCGCCGAAGCGAAGTGAGAACGGAAATGGCCGACTTCGTATCGAGCGACACGTTGCGCGCCCGTTTCAGCGCCGCGATGTCGGCGATGTACCGCACGGAGGTGCCGCTATATGCGGACCTGCTTGCCATTGTCGCAGATGTGAACGCCCGCACCGCACCCGATCTGGCCAGCCGGGACAATGCCCGCATTTCGGAAGAACGGCACGGTGCGATCCGGGTCGGCACGGGTGAGGAACTGGCGCAGATGCGGCGGTTCTTCGCGGTGCTAGGGATGGTGCCGGTCGGCTATTACGACCTGGCCCAGGCGGGACTGCCGGTCCATTCAACCGCCTTCCGTCCGGTTACGCAGGCGGCGCTTTCGGCCAATCCGTTTCGCATGTTCTGCTCGCTGTTGAGGCTGGACCTGATCGCCGACGCGGACTTGCGCGACAGCGCGGCGCAGGCGCTGGCCTCGCGCCGAATCTGTTCCGAACGCCTGCTCGATCTCGTCGCCAAGGCAGAGGCGGACGGCGGGTTGGATGAGGGCGACGCCTCGGTCTTTCTTGCCGAAGGGCTGGATGTGTTTCGCTGGCACGCGGAATCTAGGGTGAAGGAAGCGGAATATCTGCGACTGCGGGCGCAGCATCCGCTGATCGCGGACATCGTCTGTTTCAAGGGGCCGCACATCAATCACCTGACCCCGCGTACGCTCGACATCGATGCGACGCAGGCAGAAATGCGCGCGCGCGGGATCGACGCGAAAGACAGGATCGAAGGGCCGCCGCGCCGTCAATGCCCGATCCTGCTGCGCCAGACGAGCTTCAAGGCTCTGTCTGAACCCATCCGCTTCGCCGGCGGCGAAGGCGGTTCGCATACTGCCCGTTTCGGGGAAATCGAACAGCGCGGCGCGGCACTGACGCCAAAGGGTCGCGCGCTCTACGATCGCTGCCTTGCCGATGTATCGGATGTGGCGGACGATTACGATGCCAACCTTGCGGCGGCTTTCGCACCCTTCCCTGACGACTGGAACACGTTGCGATCCGAAGCTCTTGCCTATTTCCGCGATAGCGATACGGGTCCAGAACCGCTGGTGTGGGAAGATTTTCTACCGGTCAGCGCGGCCGGCATCTTCCGATCGAATCTTGGCGACGGAGCACGCGACGAAGTCGTGACCAGCGGCAGCCAGGCGCAATTCGAAACTGCGCTTGGCATACCGGTGGCCGACATGTTTGCGCTTTACGCGGCTCAGACGGACGAACCCTCCGCCACCTGAATCGCGAGGTTTAGCGCGATCGATCCTTAATACGATCTGCCTACGTAGATCGTCTCGACCGAATCCTCGCCAGTGAAGAAGCAGGCCGCCTCGGGTCTGTCTTCGCCTATGGGCGTGTTGCGGATCGTCAGCTTCAGCGCTTTGAGCTTTTCGACCACAGCATCAAGTGCGGCGCCGGTCGGGCGCGACCATGCAATCTTTACCCAGCCCGGCTTGTCCGATCCGTCGAAATAAGCAGTGAGCCCGTCGAAATCCACGATGTCGGCGCGGATGTTCTCATCGCGGCGCTGCTTCGCCTGTTCGAACAGGGTGGTCTGGATATCTTCCAGCATACCCGCGGCGCAGAACAGGAAATCGTCCCGCTCCTGAAATTCGAAGTCGGGCTTGCCGTCTTCGCGCCACATGCGGTCGCGGCGCAGCACTGCGACCTTTCCGTTTTCCATGTCGCGGGGGCCGACCTCGACGATGATCGGCGCGCCCTTGCGCACCCAGTCCCATCGTTTTTGCGCAACCTTGCCCGGTTTGCTGTCGAGCAGCACGCGAACAGGCTCGCGAAAAGCATCGTGATCGGTCAACGTCATGCGTATCTTTTCGCAGTAATCGAGGATCTCGGCATCGCCGTCCTTGTCGCGCAGCATCGGCAGGATCACGATCTGATGCGGCGCGATCCGCGGCGGCACGCGCAGCCCGTCATCGTCGCCATGGACCATGATGACCCCGCCGATCATACGGGTCGACACGCCCCAGCTGGTCGTATGGCAGAGCGCCTGCTGGCCGTTCTGATCCTGGTAACGAATGTCCGCCGCCTCTGCGAAACCGGTGCCGAGATAGTGCGACGTACCTGCCTGCAGCGCCTTGCCGTCCTGCATCATCGCCTCGATCGAATATGTCGCGACGGCGCCGGGGAAACGCTCGTTCTCCGGCTTTTCACCCGCGATAACCGGCATCGCGAGCACGTCTTCGGCAAAGCTGCGGTAAACCTCGAGCATCTTCAGCGTCTCGACCATCGCATCGTCCCTGTCGGCGTGGGCTGTATGCCCTTCCTGCCACAGGAATTCGCTCGTGCGCAGAAACATCCGGGTGCGCATTTCCCAGCGCACGACGTTGGCCCACTGGTTGATCAAAAGGGGCAGGTCGCGCCACGACTGCACCCAGCGGCTCATGGCCTGACCGATCACGGTTTCCGACGTGGGCCGCACGACCAGCGGTTCTTCCAGCTTGGCTTCGGGATCGACGACAAGCGTGCCGTTTTCCGACTTCAGACGATGATGGGTGACGACCGCCATTTCCTTGGCGAAGCCTTCAACGTGCTCCGCCTCCTTGGCAAAGAACGACAGCGGGATGAACAGCGGAAAATAGCAATTTTCGTGTCCGGTCGCCTTGATCGCGTCGTCCAGTACGCGCTGGATGCGTTCCCAGATGCCGTAGCCCCACGGCTTGATCACCATGCAACCGCGGACCCCCGATTCTTCGGCCATGTCCGCCTGGGCGATCACGGCCTGGTACCATGCGGCAAAGTCGGCTTCACGGGTGACATCGAGTGCGTGGCGGATATTGGAGTTCGACAAGGTTGCTCTGCCTTGAAAAAAGATTGGGGTTGGGTGGATAGTGCTTGCCGTGGCCCTAACGCAATCGGGGCAGCCACTGGCCGCCCCGTTCACCGGACGCCCGGCCCCTATGCGGGGTGGGCCCACTTGCCAAGCGCGATGCTATTTGGCGAGCTTGTCCAGCTGTTGCTTCATTTCCGCCATCTGCTTGCGCAGCGCGTCGATATCGCCGTCCTTCTTTTCCAGCTCCGTCGAAGCGTCGGCCGACACTCCCGACGATCCGCCTGTCGACGATCCGCCTGTCGAAGATCCCGTCGCGCCGGGGCTGCCCGCCATGAAAGCTTCGGTCGCGGCTTGGAACATCGCCATATTCTGCTGCGCCAGCTTGGCGAGCGGATTGGTGCCTATGCTGTCCTCGAGCGCCTTGCGCATCTTCAGCTGGTTTTCGCGGAAATGCTGCATCGACATTTCGAGATAGTGCGGGATCATCGACTGCATCGAATTGCCGTACATGCCGATGAGATCGCGCAGGAAACTGACCGGCAGCATGTGCGAGCCGCCCGCCGCTTCTTCGTCCATGATAATCTGTGTAAGAATCTGATGCGTGATATCGGCGCCGCTCTTGGCGTCGATGACCTGAAAATCGACGCCATTGCGCGTCATTCCGGCAAGATGATCCAGCGTAATATAGCTGGAGGAATCGGTGTTGTAGAGACGCCGGTTCGCGTATTTCTTGATGATGATCAAATCATCGGATTTTTCGGAATCAGCCACAGAAACCCGCGCCTCCTCTTACCGCAGCTTTAGTGCTGCATGTTTGCTGCAACCGCTATTAGCACATGCACAATCGCACGGCCAAGCGATTACCGGCGCAATCTAGGACCTATCGACGTCAATAATTCATATTGGGTTAGACCGGTCCGTTTTGCGGCCACCGGCAAGTCGTAATCGGCCCCGATCCAGTCACCTTCGCCAAGGTGCGGCGCAGCAGAAAGGTCGATTACAGTCATGTCCATCGACACTAGACCCAATACCGGCAGTTCCGCTTCGCCATCCCTGAAAACGCCGACATCGCTCCAGCACCGAAGGTATCCGTCGGCATAGCCAAGCGCGACGATGCCAATCCGCAAGTCGCGTGTTGCGCGATAGGTCGCGCCGTAGCCGACCGTTTCTCCCGCCGGCACATCGCGCACCTGAATGATGGCCGCTTCCGGGAAAGCGACCTGCCGGATCGCACTGGCCATTTCTGGGCGGGGTACTCCGCCATAAAGCGCGATGCCGGGGCGGGTCATGTCAAAGGCGAATGCAGCGCCCAACGCAATTCCTGCGCTGTTGGCAAGGCTGGTCCGGCGGTGCGGGACTTGCGCGATCACGGCCGCAAACGACGCCCGCTGCCGCTCGTTCATCGCGCTATCCTCATCCGCACAAGCCAGATGCGACATCAACACGTCGACATCGAGCCCCTGCACCATCGGATCGCCAAGCTGTTCGGGGCGCAGGCCGAGCCGGTTCATCCCGGTATCGACCATCAGATCGCACCGGCCACCACCGGTTTCCTGCCACAGACCAGCCTGCCGCATGCTGTTCAGCACCGGACGAACGCCGATGGCGCGGGCGTAAGCGCAATCTTCGACGCTCGACGGGCCGTGCAGGACACCGATGCCCGACGGATCGACAAAAGCAGCAGCGCCCGCCACCTCAGCCCAATGCGCGACGTAAAAATCCCGGCACCCAGCCTGCAGCAAGGCGGGCATCGCGCGTTCTATCCCGACGCCATAGGCATCCGCCTTCACCGCCGCGGCAGTCTTTGCAGGCCCACTCATCGCATCGAGCGCGCGCCAGTTGTCAGCGATCGCGTCGCCTTCGACGCGCAGCCGCAAGGACGGCGGAGGTGGAACCGCTTGTTCGCCGAATTTGCATGTATCGGTCATCAGGCGTTCGAAATGTCGTCCTCGAAATCGCGCGGTGGCCCGGGTTTCAGACCCCATGCGGTGACGACCAGACCGAATGCGACAAATATCCAAGTGTACCACAAACCGGCATAGGCATTGCCTGTTCGCGCGACGATATAACTGGCGATAAGCGGCAGGAAGCCGCCGAAATAGCCAGCCCCAAAGTGATAGGGGATCGACATCGAGCTGTAGCGAATGCGGGTCGGAAACATCTCGGTCAACAGCGCCGCAACGGGTCCGTAATTCGCAGCCGACAGGAAGCCGAGGACCAGCAGCAAGCCAATGATGCCGATCACGTTGATGAACGGCGGCGTCTGTTTGGCAAAGGTATAGCCGTCGCGCGCAAGCTCTCCCTCGATCAGCGCCTTGCGGGCCGCGCCGTCGCCAAAGTCGGTCGCGGCATAATCGATCGTGCGCCCGCCGATGTCCATCGACAGGGCATCCGCCGCTGTGACGTCATAGGGCACGCCCGCGCCGATCAAAGTTTCCAGCAACTTGCCACATTGCGTTTGTTCCTGTCCCAGCAAGTCGCCAAACGGATTGTAGGTGCAATTCGGCCCCGCGACTGTAACCGGCGCATGGCGCGATGATGCCACCAATTGCGGATTGGCGAGCGCGCCGATCCCCCACATGACCGGAAACAGCAGGACGAGGATGGCGATGTTGCCCCAGACGATCGGCTTCTTCCGTCCCACCCGGTCAGACAGTCGTCCGATGTAGATATAGAACCCCATGCTGAGCAATGCCGCGATCAGTAGCATCATTTCGACCGTGAAATCGTCGACACGCATCGGCCCCTTCAGGAACGATAGGGTCGAGAAGAACGCGGTATACCAGATCGTCGTCAACCCCGCCGCCACGCCGAGTGCGACGAAAATGCGCTTCAGGTTGCCGGGATAGGTAAAGCTTTCGACAAAGGGATTGCCCGAAGTCTCGCCAGCTTCCTTCATGGCTTTGAAAACCGGACTTTCCGACAGCTTCAACCGCATCCACAATGATCCCGCGAGCAGCAGCAGGGACAAAAGAAACGGAACGCGCCAGCCCCATGCGGCAAAGTCGTCGGCGGGGATCAGCCAGCGGCAAACCAGGACGACGACTATCGACAGCACGAAGCCGCCGACGACGCTCGCCTGGATGAACGAAGTGAAAAATCCGCGCCTTTCTGCCGGCGCATGTTCGGCGACATAGATTGCCGCGCCGCCATATTCCCCGCCCAACGCAAGGCCTTGGAGGATGCGCAAGACGATCACGATCAGCGGCGCGACAAGTCCGATGTTTTCCGCCGATGGCACCAGCCCGACCCCTGCCGTGGCGACCCCCATCAATGTCACGGTGACGAGAAACGTGTACTTGCGCCCCAGCTTGTCGCCAAGATATCCGAACAGGATCGCGCCAAGCGGCCGGAAACCGAAACCGATCGCGAACCCGGCCCATACCAGCAAGGTTTGCAGGATCGCGTTTTCGCCGGGAAAGAAGGCCGCGCCGATAAGCGCAGACAGCGTGCCGTAGATGAAAAAATCGTACCATTCGAAAATGGTGCCGACCGACGATGCACCGACGACAAGCCGAATCTCGGCAGCCGTCATCTCGCGCTCTTCACCCGCGCCGGTCGCGATCTCTGCCATCGCCGCTCACTCCCGCCATCTCTTGAAAGAAATGCCTTTGAACGTTTGCAACCCGATTGCCAAGCGGGGTCGGTACGACATCTTCAGGAACCATGCTCCGCGGTGGACAGGGCGCTCGGCTTGCGCAAGGCGTCGCACGCAGCATTCCAGGCCAGCATCATCGCGCCATGCCGCGCGGGATAGTCTCGTGCAGAGGCAACGAGATCGAGGCCCGGCCAGTCCGGCATGTCCGCCGACCCGCCCAGCCACGCTGCCATCGTCTCGCGCGCCGCGACGAGGTCTGTGCCGGTTAGCCCGGACGCTCCCTTTGCGAAAATGGCTGCGCTAGCTTGTCCGATGGCGCAGGCTCGCGATGCAACGCCAATCCGGGCAATGCGTCCCGCGTCGTCCAGCTCCAGACCGAGCTCAATGCGGCTGCCGCAGCTTGCCGAACGCGCTTCGCCACGCAAAACAAGGTCGGGAGCGAGGGGATATTCGGCCAGCGAAACAGCCGCCGCCAGCACTTCAGGCGTATAGAGCCGATGGCCGCTCACGCAGGCTCGCTCTCGTCCTTGGTCATCCTGTCCATCAATTCTTCGCGCCGCTCCGACATTGTTTCGACCAATGCGCCGCTCGCCGCATTGATGAAGGGATAGGAACGCGCATCCTTGGCCCAATCGGGCCGCCCCTTGGCGCTCCACACCCGGTCGTAACCGAGCGTGATGATGGCGAAAGTCAAGACGACCAACAGCAGCCCCTTCAGCAGGCCAAAGCCTAGCCCAAGCACGCGGTCGATGAAGCCAAGCGCGGAATTGCGCATCTTGGTGCCAGCCCATCGTGCGATGAAGCGCATGACGACGAGCGGAACCAGCAGCAGTGCGACAAAGGACAGCAACGACGCATTGATGTCGTTATCCTCAAAGAACACGATTATCAGGTCGGTCAGCGGCGCGTGGAACAGATAAATCGCCACAATCGCGGCGAGCCATGCCGCGACCGAGAGCACTTCGTGCACGAAGCCGCGCGACAAACCGCCAAGGCCGCTGAGCGCGACGATTACCAGCACTGCAATGTCGAACAAGGTCATGGCCGAAACAGCTATTGGCTACCCACGATACGGTCAACGAGATTAAGCAAACCCGACATCTCGCGATAGTCCATGCCCTTCCCGCTCCCCGCCTTCCCGCTACCCACCTTGTCGCTACCTTCCGGCGGGCCGCTCGCTTTTTCAAAACCGAGTTTGGCCGCCTCCTTCAGCCGGATTCCGGCATGTGCGACGGGGCGAATCTGCCCGGCCAAGGACACTTCCCCGAACCAGACCGAACGAGCTGGCAAGGCCCTGTCCGACAGCGCGGACACCAGCGCGGCGGCCACGGCGAGATCGGCGGCAGGATCCGTCAGCCGGTAACCGCCAGCGACATTGAGGTAGACTTCGGCCGTCGAAAAACTGAGCCCGCATCGAGCTTCGAGCACCGCAAGCAGCATGGCCAATCGCCCGCTGTCCCACCCCACTACAGCCCGGCGCGGCGTCGCGCCCGATTGAAGCCTTACGATGAGCGCCTGAATCTCGACCAGCACCGGGCGGGTGCCTTCGAGCGCTGGAAAAACCGCGCTGCCCGCCAACGGTTCGTCGCGGCCCGACAGGAACAGGCTCGAAGGGTTCGACACTTCCGCAAGGCCATGCCCCTCCATCGCGAAGACACCGATTTCGTCGACCGCGCCGAACCGGTTCTTCAGCGCGCGCAGCACGCGATACTGGTGCGATCGCTCCCCCTCGAAGCTCATCACGACATCGACCATGTGTTCAAGCACGCGCGGCCCGGCAATATTGCCATCCTTGGTCACGTGACCGACCAGCACCAGCGCAGTCCCGCTCGCCTTGGCAAAACGGATGAGTTCAAGCGCACAGCCGCGCACCTGGCTGACCGTGCCGGGCGCGCCTTCGATCTGGTCGGAATGCATCGTCTGGATGGAATCGATGACCAGCAGATCGGCTGCATCCATCGCGCCCAATGTGGTCAGGATATCGCGCACCGATGTTGCCGACGCCAACTTGATCGAAGCGTCCGACATGCCCAATCGTTCGGCCCGCAAGCGCACTTGCCCCGCCGCTTCTTCGCCGCTGATATAAACGACGTTGCCGCCAGCGCGAGCGATGCTGGCCGCCGTTTGCAGCAGAAGCGTCGACTTACCGATCCCGGGATCGCCGCCCATGAGCACCGCGCTGCCGGGTACCAGTCCACCACCCAGCGCGCGGTCGAATTCGGCCAGCCCGGTCTTGCGGCGCACAGGCAAGGGAACGGGTGAATCGAGCGCGACGAAATCGATCCTGCGCCCACCGCCAGACAAGTCGTGCTTGGCCGAAAATACGGTTTCCGCCGCCTCTTCCGCCATGGTGTTCCATTCGGCGCAGTCAGGGCATTGCCCCTGCCAACGGTTGCTGACGCTGCCGCAAGCCTGGCAGACATATCGACGTTTGGGTTTCGCCATGCGTATCGCCTAAACAGAACATAACTGGAACGCAAGTGGAGAACTTTTGCTTTGAATCCACCGTCATGCCTGTCATCGTTACCCAATGCGGGAGAAGGAACTGCGCATCGCGCTCGTCTGTTACGGTGGGGTCAGCCTTGCGGTTTACATGCACGGGGTCACCAAGGAGGTCCTGAAGCTCGCCGAAGCGAGCCGCGCCTTTCGCGACGGACTGCCGCAACCTGCCGGATCGCCGGGTGCCTATCACGCCCTGCTGCAGGCGATATCGGATCATGGCGCGACCCGATTGCGGGTCATTCCCGACATCCTTTCGGGAACCAGCGCCGGGGGCATGAACGCGATCTTCCTGGCACAAGCGCTGTTGACCGGTCGCTCGCTCGACCCGCTGACCCGGCTATGGCTTGAATGCGCGGACAGCGACGTGCTGATAGCGCCAGAGGCCCGGCCGGGGCACCGCTTTTCGAAAATATGGGCTCAGCCGCTGGTCGAATGGACGCTGCGCCGGCCAGGTAACGCGGTGTCGCGCACAGTCGCTCCGGAAACGCGGGAGGAAGTGCGAGGAAAGCTTTCCCGACTGATGCGCAGCCGTTGGTTCGCGCCGCCGTTTTCAGGCTCGGGCTTTTCGCGATTGATCGACGATGCTTTGCTGGCCATGCGCGAGCAGCCGCCCGGCCCGCCGTTGATGCCGAACCGGCATCCGCTTGACCTTCTCGTCACGACGACCGACTTTCGCGGCTATCGTGCGCCACTTCACGTCAACAGCCCTGTCGGTGCGGTCGAGGCAGAGCATCGCCTGCCGATATCGTTCCGCGCGTATGGTGGCGACGCTGAACTGGCGGCGCGGGCCGAGCTCGTTTTTGCTGCACGCGCTACGGCGAGTTTTCCGGGCGCCTTTCCGCCCCTACAAATTGCCGAGATCGATGCGCTGGTCGAGGAACGCTGGTTCGAATGGCCCAATCGCGACCATTTCCTGCGCCGGATCATGCCGCACCACGTCCATGCCGAAGATCTCGACAGCGTCGCACTTATCGACGGGGCCGTCCTTGTCGGCGCGCCGTTTGCCGAAGCGATTCAGGCTTTGCAGAACCGACCTTCCACGCGGGAGGTCGATCGCCGTTTCGTTTATATTGACCCGAATCCGGAATTCCGCATCGGCAATGCGCGAGCGGACAGCCGCCCGATAGGGTTTTTCACCGCGATATTCGGCGCAATGTCCGCGATCCCGCGTGAACAGCCGATACGCGATGATCTCGAACGCATTGCGCACCATTCGGCCGATGCGATGCGCATTCGCGGGATTGTCGATGCACTGCGGCCGGAAGTGGAAACGACGGTCGACAAGCTGCTGGGACATACGCTGTTCCTGGACCGTCCGAATGCCGAGCGGCTGACGAAATGGCGGCGCCGCGCCCAACAGGCAGCTGCCGAACGCGCAGGCTTTGCCTTTCATTCCTATGCGCAGGCGAAATTCGCAGGGATCGTCGACGGGCTGGCCAATCTTATCCGTCGCGCCATCGATGTCGATCCGCCCGCTCATGATGAAATCGTAGCGGCGCTGTCGCGTTTTCTCGATGCGCAGGGCCTCGCCACCCTGGCCGCGCCGGGGGGCGGCGCGAGCGATGCGGCGATCACGTTCTTTCGCACACATGACATCGGATTTCGCACGCGGCGACTGCGTTTGCTCGCACGAAGGCTGGCACCCGGCGATGTCGGCGGCGAACTGGACGCCGACTTGCGAGAGACGGCGCGCGATGCGATCTATCGGGCGCTGGCGCTCTATACCAAGCTTGACCTTGCAGAGACGATGGGCCCGGAATTCGGTGAGGCCGCCAACCGGGTATTGGAAGATCCCGAAGCTGTATTGGTCGCGATTGCCGAGAGGCGCGATCTGAAAAGCACCGACCCGCAAGTCGATGCCCTGCTCGCCGAAGGGCTTGGCTCCCTGCCCCGTGAACAGCGGCGCAAGCTGCTGCTCACTTATCTTGGCTACCCGTTCTACGACATCGCCACCCTGACCCTTCTGGGTGCATGGGGGCTGGACGAATTCGATCCGGTCAAGGTGGACCGGATTTCGCCCGAAGATGCAGGCTCGATCCGCGGTGGCAGTGCGGCATCGACCTTGCGGGGAATCGAATTCTATAATTTCGGAGCTTTTTTCAGCCGGGCTTATCGCGAGAACGATTATCTGTGGGGTCGCCTGCACGGTGCCGAAAGGCTGATCGACATCACGGCATCGACATTGGGCACCGAAGCCGCGGTTCCACCCGACGTCCTTGCGGCGATCAAGCGCGACGCTTTTCTCGCCGTACTGAACGAGGAGCGCGAGGCAGGCCTGTGCAGTCGCACGGTCATCGAACGGCTGGAACGCGAAGTGGCCGACAAGCTGGGCTGAAGCCTAACGCTTCCCGGTGAACCCGGCTTTGATCCGTTCGAAAAAGCCTTGCGATTCCGGGCATTGCGCGTCGGTTTCGCTCTGCTGGAATTCGCGGAGCAGTTCCTTCTGCTTCGTCGACAGTTTGCGCGGAGTCTCGACCTTGACCTCGATCACCAGATCGCCGCGACCCCGACCCTGAAGTACCGGCATGCCGTCGCCACGCTTGCGAAGCTGTTCACCGGACTGGATGCCCGCCGGGATGTTGACCGTGATCCATTCGTCGTCAAGCCCCGGCAACCCCACCGTTCCGCCCAGCGCCGCCTTCGTAAAGGTGATGGGCACGCGAGTAACCAGCGTGGTTCCGTCACGCTCGTAAACCGAATGGCGACGCACGTGGATGAATATATAAAGATCGCCCGGAGCCGCGCCCACCGGGCCCGCTTCGCCCTTGCCCGTCAATCGGATGCGGGTGCCGGTTTCGACGCCCGGCGGAACATTGACCTCAAGCTTCTGAGCCTGATCGACCCGGCCCTCGCCGCGACATGCGCGACACGGCTTCTCGATGACTTCGCCGCGACCGTGGCACGATGGGCATGGCCGTTCGACCATGAAGAACCCCTGTTGTGCCCGGACTTTGCCGTGACCACCGCAGATGGGGCAGCGCGTGCGATCGGTACCCGGTTCGGCGCCCGAGCCGGAGCATGGTTCGCATGTCTGCGAAACTTCGATCTCGATCTCGGTCTGCTTGCCGTGGAACGCTTCTTCGAGAGAGATTTCCATGTCGTAACGCAAGTCTGCGCCGCGACGGGCCCTGCCGCCGCCATTGCCGCCGCCGAACGCGCTGCCGAAGATCGTTTCGAAGATGTCGCCGATATCGGAAAAGCCCGCGCCGCCTCCGCCGCCGCCCTGCTGCGCCTGAGCATAGGCGGCATGACCGTAACGATCGTACGTGGCCCGCTTTTGCGGGTCTTTCAGGCAATCATAGGCAACGCTGATCGCCTTGAACTTCGCCTCGCTGTCGCCGCAACCGGGATTCTTGTCAGGGTGGTGCCGCATGGCGAGCCGGCGATAGGCGGCCTTGATCGCCTTGTCGTCCGCGGTGCGTTCGACTTCGAGAAGCTCGTAAAAGTCGATCTCGGTTTCCACTGACACTCGATCCCCACTCTGCTCGCGTTGCGGTCATGTACCACGCACAGCGTCCAAACTGCTGGAGGGCACAAATCGACGGGGCGAACCGCCGTTATGGCGTCGCCCCTCAACCTAGCGGTGCGCAGAATAATCCCGGCCCACTCTCCCTCTCGTTAACGCCATTGCGCCAACATTGGAAGAAGTGAGCCGGGAAAATCATGCGATTACCGCCATATAGGCTCAGTTTTTGCTTTCGCCTTCGTCGACTTCCGAAAATTCGGCGTCGACGACTTCTTCGTCGGCTCCGGCCTCGCTGCCCGTCGCCGCACCGGCAGCACCAGCCTCGGACTGCTGCTTTTCGTAGATCGCCTGACCCATCTTCATGGCCGTTTCGGCCAGCGCCTGGGACTTGGCATTGATCGCGTCGACGTCATCGCCTTCGAGCGCAGTCTTTGCCGCCGCGACAGCCGCCTCGATCTCGGACTTCAGGTCGGCGCCGATGGCGTCGCCGTGTTCCTTGAGCTGCTGCTCGGTCGAATGGACGAGGCTGTCGGCCTGATTGCGCGCCTCGGCACGCTCCTTGCGCTTCTTGTCCTCGTCGGCGAACTTCTCCGCGTCCTGCACCATCTGGTCGATGTCGGCGTCGGACAGACCGCCCGAAGCCTGAATGCGGATCTGCTGCTCCTTGCCGGTGCCCTTGTCCTTGGCCGACACGTTGACGATGCCGTTGGCGTCGATGTCGAACGTCACTTCGATTTGCGGCACGCCGCGCGGTGCGGGCGGAATCCCGACGAGGTCGAACTGGCCCAGGATCTTGTTGTCCTGCGCCATTTCGCGCTCGCCCTGGAAGACCCGGATCGTCACCGCCTGCTGATTGTCGTCGGCAGTCGAATAGACCTGGCTCTTCTTGGTCGGGATCGTGGTGTTGCGGTCGATCATCTTGGTCATGATGCCGCCCAGCGTTTCGATTCCCAGCGACAGCGGGGTCACGTCGAGCAGCAGCACGTCTTTGACGTCGCCCTGAAGCACGCCTGCTTGGATCGCCGCGCCCATGGCGACGACTTCGTCAGGGTTCACGCCGGTGTGCGGTTCCTTGCCGAAGAACTCCTTCACGGCTTCGCGCACCTTGGGCATGCGGGTCATGCCGCCGACCAGCACGACTTCGTCGATGTCCTTGGCCGACACGCCGGCATCGGCGAGCGCCTTCTTCATCGGCTCCTTCGTACGGGCGATCAGTCCTTCGACCATCTTTTCCAGATCGGTGCGAGTGATCGTCTTGACGAGGTGCTTGGGACCGTTCTGATCCGCCGTGATGAACGGCAGGTTCACTTCGGTTGACTGCGCGCTCGACAGTTCGATCTTGGCCTTTTCAGCCGATTCCTTGAGGCGCTGCAGCGCAAGCTTGTCGCCGCGCAGATCGATGCCCTCGTCCTTCTTGAACGCCTCGGCGAGATATTCCACGACCGCGATGTCGAAATCCTCACCGCCGAGGAACGTGTCGCCGTTGGTCGACTTCACTTCGAACACGCCGTCGCCGATCTCGAGGATCGAAACGTCGAATGTGCCGCCGCCAAGGTCATAGACCGCGATCGTTTTGCCGTCCGCCTTGTCGAGACCATAGGCCAGCGCCGCCGCAGTGGGCTCGTTGATGATGCGCAGAACTTCGAGACCGGCGATCTGACCGGCGTCCTTGGTCGCCTGACGCTGCGCATCGTTGAAGTATGCCGGAACGGTGATGACCGCTTGCGTCACGGTTTCGCCAAGATAGCTCTCGGCGGTTTCCTTCATCTTCTGAAGAATGAATGCGCTGACCTGCGAAGGGGAATAATCCTCTCCGCCTGCCTTGACCCATGCATCGCCGTTCTTGCCCTTGACGATGTCATAGGGGACCAGTTCCATGTCCTTCTTGGTCATGGGGTCGTCGAAGCGGCGGCCGATCAAGCGCTTGATCGCAAAAAGGGTGTTGTCCGGGTTCGTGACGGCCTGGCGCTTGGCCGGCTGTCCGATCAGACGCTCGCCATCTTTGGTAAAGGCGACGATCGAGGGCGTGGTACGCGCGCCTTCCGAATTCTCGATAACCTTGGGCTTGTCGCCGTCCATCACCGCGACGCAGCTGTTGGTCGTGCCGAGGTCAATGCCGATAACTTTGGCCATCTTATTCTTTCCATCCTTTGTTTTTGACACCGCGTCATTTGGGCCCCCCATTGGCGGGCAGGCCCGCCGCGCGGCTCTTGACTGCAACGGCGATATAGGGGCGGATTTGAGTGGAACAAGGGTCGTAGGTTCCCTATTTGGAAGGCCGTCCACAATCGGCTGCGGAGCCATCTCACATGCGCATCACTCCAGTTTTCATGTCCCTTGCACTTTCGCTGGCGCTGTCCGCCTGTGGATCGGAAGCGCCCGATCCGGTCCCTGCCGAAACCGTCGATGTACCTGTTGCCGCCGACGGGCCAAAGGGCGTGTCGCTCACCGATGCGCAAGTGCGGATGCCGGCAGTCGGCGGCAGGCCGGGGTCGGCATATTTCATGATTTCTTCGGATGAGCCGCGCACGATTACCGGAGTCGCGGTCATGGGCGCCGGGCGAACCGAAATGCACGAAAGCGCGATGGTCGATGGCGTCATGTCGATGAAAAAGGTCGAAACGGTCGCCCTCGAACCGGGCGAACCTCATGCGTTCAAGACCGGTGGGCATCATGTCATGCTGTTTGACATGGATGCGACAATCGCGCCGGGCGGAACGACCGACCTGACGATTACGTTCGACAACGGCGACAAGGCGTCGATCGCGGCAAAGGTCGTGGGCGCGGGCGGCATGGATATGGGCGATCACGATATGGCGGGAATGGAACACTGAGCACCGCCCAACCCGCCTGCCCCGCCGGTGGAACAAGGGGCCTGACCGACGGCGAAAAGTCGCTGGTCAGGTCCGTTTTCGGTGCCGCCATAGACCTTGCTCCGGTGACGATCCGGCGCAAACGGTGGTTTCCGTTTCAGCCTGCGAACACGGCGATGGCCCCTATGGGCCACATTCATTTCCCGGCCGAGCATGTGGATTATCACGAAGACTTCGCGGCCGCGCCGCTGTCAGCGCAAGGTTTGTTCATTCATGAAATGACCCACGTCTGGCAAGCGCAAGAGCGTGGCCGTTTCTGGCTCGTGCTGATGCGCCATCCGTTCTGCCGGTACGATTACGCGATAAGGCCGGGCCAGCCGCTGCGATCGTACGGCATTGAACAGCAGGCGGAAATCGTGCGGCATGCCTTCCTGCTTGAACGCGGCTACAACCTTCGCGGGGCGCCCGCACTGGCGCAATTGCAGACGATCTTGCCATTCGCACACGCGTAAAAAAAGGGCGCGGAAACCGAAGTTGCCGCGCCCACTATCGTCATTTCCAGATCAAGGAAGCTATCGCTCAATATCGGGGATCGACCGGATAGCCCGACGTACCGTAGCAATCGTCGTCCAGCCTGCCGTCGCGGTCATAACCGCTGCAGTCCTTGTCCTTGTCCATGAAATAGCCACCGACCGCACCGGCTGCGGCGCCAACGGCGGCGGCGGTGCCAATGTCGGCGCCGGTCACGGCCCCGACAGCGGCCCCGGCGGCCGCGCCAACCGCGGCTCCTTCGACGGCATAGTTCTCGGCACAGCCCGCGGTTGCCAGCGCGGCGGCGGCAATCGCGGGAATGGTCAGTTTCTTGTAGTTCATCGCATCATCTCCGTTTCGCCCCGTTGCACTGGACTTACGTGAAAGCGCGAAGGAAGTTCCTGAAGTAACACGAGTTGTTTGTATCAGTCCGGCTTTTTCGCCACTCCGACCATGGCGGGGCGCAACAGGCGACCCTTGATCATGTAACCGGCCTGCATTTCCTGCACCACCGTGCCCGGTTCAGCATCGGTGCTCGGGATTTCGACTACCGCCTGATGCTGGTTGGGATCAAGCGGCATGCCGCGGGCGGCGATGCGGCTGATGCCGTGCTGGCCGAAGACATTGTCGAGTTCGCGCGATGTCGCTTCGATGCCGGCAACGAGGCCCTTCATCTTGTCGTCTTCGCGCAATTCTTCGGGGATAGCCTCCAGCGCGCGGGTCAGGTTGTCGGACACCGAAAGCACGTCGCGCGCAAAACCGGTGGCGGCATATGTACGCGCGTCCGCAATGTCCTTTTCCATCCGGCGACGCACGTTCTGCGTCTCGGCACGGGCGTAGAGTACCTGCTGCTTGGCTTCGGCCAATTCTTCCTCAAGCGCGGCAAGGCGCTCGTCGGTGCTTTCGACCTCAGCGTCTTCGCCGCCCTCGAGCATGTCCTCGGGCACGCCATTCAATTCGTTCTCGACCGCTTCGTCGCGGGTCCGTTTGTCGCTCATCGCGCTATAAATTCCTGTCTGTTACCGGTCAGCCTTGACCGGTGATCCGCCCGAGGCTCAGCCCCAGGCTCCGTGCGGTGAAATCCACCATGGGGACGAGCCGGCCGTAATTCAACCGCGTCGGCCCGATCACGCCCACGACTCCGATGACCCTGCCTTCGCGATCGCGATAGGGGGATGCAATGACCGAGGAGCCGGAGAGCGAGAAGAGCTTGTTTTCCGATCCGATGAATATCCGCGCGCTTTTCGCATCGCGGGCGGAGGCGAGAACCGCCGCAACCTGTTCGGATCGTTCGATATCGTCGATCAGCGACCGGACGCGTTCCAGATCCTCCACCGCCGCTTCGTCCAGCAGGTTCGCCTGTCCCCTCACGATCAGAACAGGGCGGCGCGCAGCATCCTCGCTCCAGATCGCCAGCCCGCGTTCGACAAGATCGCGCGCCGCCGAATCGAGCGAAGCCCGTTCGCCTGCCAGCTCGCGCTTCACCGCCGCTGCGGCTTCGGCCAGCGTTCGCCCGGCAAGTTGCGCTGAAATGTAGTTGGCCGCCTGTTCCAGCGTACTGGCGTCCGTGCCTGCCGGCAGGTCGAGCACGCGATTTTCAATCGCGCCGTCCTCTCCAACCAACACGGCCAGAGCCCGACCGTTGCCCAGCGGCACGATGGTCATCTGCAACAAGCGCGGTTCGTGCGCCGGCACCATGACAACGCCGGCACAGGCGGAAAGGCTGGACAGCATCGCCGATGTCTTGGCCAGCGCGTCTTCCACCGGGCCGGGCCGCGCGAGCTCGCGCTCAATGGCAAGGCGTTCGGCCTGGCTGGGTTCAGCCACTTGCATCATTCCGTCGACGAACAGGCGCAGACCGGATTCGGTCGGCATCCGCCCAGCGCTGGTATGCGGTGCAGCCAAAAGGCCCAAGCGTTCGAGATCGGCGAGCACCGACCGGATCGATGCGGGAGAAAGATTGATCCCCTCGGCGTTGGCCAGCACTTTCGATCCGACGGGTTGGCCCGAATCGATGAACCCCTCGACCACCAGCCGAAAGATGTCGCGGGCGCGATCGGTCATTTCAATGAGGGGCGGTCCTTGCATGCCCCTTATTTAGGGCATCCCCTTGCGGCCTCAAGCCCGATGCGACTAACGCCAGCGCCGAAACACGTTATCGCAGAAGGAATCACCACAAATGCGCCCATCCGGCCGCGCCGCAGACGAGATGCGGGCGATTACCATTGAGACCGGCTTTACCAAGCACGCCGAGGGGTCTTGCCTTATCAGCTTTGGCGAAACCCGCGTGCTGTGCACCGCCAGCGTTGAAGAACGCCTGCCGCCATGGTTGCGTGGCAAAGGCGAAGGCTGGGTCACGGCGGAATATTCGATGCTGCCGCGCGCCACGCACACCCGTGGCGGACGCGAAGCGGCAAAGGGCAAGCAGACTGGCCGAACCCAGGAAATCCAGCGCCTGATCGGGCGTTCGTTGCGGGCCGTGACCGACCTGAAGAAGCTTGGCGAACGCCAGATCACGCTCGACTGCGACGTGCTTCAGGCCGACGGCGGCACGCGCACCGCGGCGATTTCCGGCGCATGGGTCGCGCTGCGGCTCGCCGTTCAGGGCCTGATGGACAAGGGCGAGATCAAGGCCGATCCGCTGACGTCCAAGATCGCCGCAGTGTCGTGCGGCATCTTTAAGGGCACGCCGGTGCTCGATCTTGATTACGACGAGGATTCGAACGCCGATGCGGACGCCAACTTCGTCCTGATCGAAGGGGGCCAGATCGCAGAGGTGCAGGCCACGGCAGAAGGCGCGACATATGACGAAGAAGGCCTCCTTCGTCTCCTTCGCCTTGCCCGCACCGGCTGCGATTCGATTTACCGAGCGCAGGATATCGCCGTAAAATGAGCGATAGGCCCCATCTCAATTCCGGGCGGCTGGTCATCGCCACGCACAATGCGGGCAAGCTGAAGGAAATTTCGGCCCTGCTCGCGCCCTATGGCGTGGATTGCATCAGCGCAGGTTCACTCGGCCTGCCAGAACCGGCGGAGACGGGCACGACATTCGTGGAAAACGCGCTGATCAAGGCGCGCGCGGCGACACAGGCTTCGCAGATCGTCAGCCTTGCAGACGATTCGGGCCTATCGGTCGCCGCGCTGGATGGCCGGCCCGGCGTCTATACCGCCGATTGGGCCGAACGGCAGTGGTTCGAAGGCCCTGCCGGGCGCGACTGGTACATGGCGATGGGCAAGGTCGAGGGAATGCTCGCCGAAAAGGGTCCGGACACGCCGCGCGACGCGTGGTTCTCCTGTGTCCTCGCCATTGCATGGCCCGACGGGCGCGAGGCCGTTTACGAAGGCCGTGTCGACGGATCGCTGACTTGGCCGCCACGCGGCACGATGGGCTTCGGGTACGATCCGGTCTTCGTGCCAAAGGGGCGCGACGTCACCTTTGCCGAGCTTGCACCTGAGGAAAAGCACGCGATGAGCCACCGCGCCGACGCCTTTCGCAAGCTGGTTGCCGAACAGTTCGGCGCCTAGAGCACCGGCTTTCCATAAATGTTGCCTGCGGGCCAGTAACGGCACACCAGCCAATCGTTGGTGCCACCCGGCGCCACTGCACAACCGATGTCGGTCGTTTCGCGCCAGATCAGCTGGGTATAATGGCCGACGTCGCGCCACTGGCCGGTGCGGCTGACTTGTGGGAAATTGCCGCTTTTGAAATGGCGCTTTTCCGCGACCATCCCTTCGACCATTTCCTCGGCCGAATAGAAACCGGCGCGACCGGCCCAGAGGTTTTCGCCCGCTCCGCCGCGCTCGGCATTGCTGGCATGAACCATCGCCTGTTGCCGGGCGAGTTTTTGCGCATAGGCCTGCGCCTGCGCAGCCAGTTTCGGGCTCCACCGCAAGTCGGGCACGCCCATCTTTCGTCGTTCATCGTTGTGCGCACCAAGCAGGCGTTCGGCAAAGCTGCCACCGCCCACGCGCTCGACCCAGCCGCGCTCCTTCGAAGAAGCGACGCCGGATGCGCCAATCGCTACCACTGCTGCGAATGCGCCGGCCATGCCCAACGCCCAGAATCTGACCCGTCCCATGGCCGCCATCTTGACTTTGCCGGGTTAACAGGCGCTGAAATACCGGCATGGCCCTCGCGCTTTATATCCACTGGCCCTTCTGTCTGAAGAAATGCCCCTACTGCGACTTCAACAGTCATGTGCGCAGCGGAGTGGACATCGGCGAGTGGGAACGCGCGCTGCTGTCCGACATGGCTTACGAAGCCCGGATCACCGGCAAGCGCGAATTGGGCTCGATCTTTTTTGGCGGCGGCACTCCTTCGCTAATGCCGCCGACGCTAGTAGAACGGCTGATCGCACAGGCTGCCGAGCACTGGACCTTTGCCGCCGATATCGAGATCACGCTGGAGGCCAATCCGTCGAGCGTTGAGTCGGCCAAGTTTGCCGATCTCGCCCGCGCAGGCGTCAATCGCTCCTCGCTGGGCGTGCAAAGTTTCGATGATAAAACATTGAAATTTTTGGGTAGATTGCACGACGCTGGCGAAGCGGTTGAAGCGATTGGCATCGCGCAAAAGCATTTCGACCGCGTCAGTTTCGACCTTATCTATGCGCGCCCCGGCCAGACACGGGCGCAATGGCAATCGGAGCTTGGCGCCGCGCTCGCCTTCGGAACTGGACATCTGTCGCTGTATCAGCTGACGATCGAACCTGGCACGCGCTTTGCCACTGATTTTCGAAAAGGCGCGTTCGAGATGCCGGACGAGGAAATCGCCAGCGAACTTTTCGAATTCACCCGGTTCCGGACCAAGACCGCAGGCTTGCCGGCATACGAGACGAGCAACCACGCTCGGCCCGGAGAGGAGAGCCGCCACAACCTCACTTATTGGCGATATGGCGACTATGTCGGCATCGGCCCCGGCGCGCATGGACGCCGCGGGGGAATCGCGACGCAGCGGCATCGCAAGCCGGAAAATTACCTGTCGGCAGTGGCGGAGGCGGGGCACGGACTGGTGGAGCAACGCGTCCTTCCGTCTGGCGAACAGGCGGCAGAAGCCATGATGATGGGCCTGCGCCTGGGCGAAGGCGTCGATCCCTCCGCCCTCGCCGCTCGTTTCGGCATAACGGAAAACTGCTTGCTCGACGCCGAACGGACAAAACTGGTCGAACAACTGGGCTTCGTCACACGCGAAAATGGGCGGTTGCGTGTCACCGGCAGGGGGATGGTCGTGCTCGACAGCCTGATTGCGGAAATCGTCGGTCCGGACCTGATGGACGCGCCGTGAGTACCGTATCGTCCGTCGACATGGATTTTCGCGCAGAAGCGATCCTGTCCGACTGGCACGGGCATCTCACCCATAATTTGCGTCGTTCGCCGCATACCGTTCGAGCCTATGTCGCAACGGCGGAAAGGTTGTTGCGTTTCGACGGCATGGAACCGACGTGGAATGCGCTGGCCGAGGCTGAGCAGCAGGTCTTGCGGCGCTATCTCGCGTCGCGGCGAGCTGACGGACTAACGAACAATTCGGCTGCACGAGAGCTTTCCGCCATCAAGTCGTTCCTGAAGTACAGTCGTGAGAAGTCTGGAAAGTCAGGACAATCGGCACCACGCATGCGCGGACCCAGAGTCAAGAAAGGCATACCCAGAGCCGTCACGCCGGACGAGGTCGTTAACCTGACCGGGATGGTGGACGACGAAGCCAGTCAGCCTTGGATTGGCGCACGCGATCGCGCGGTGCTCCTTCTGCTCTATGGATCCGGCCTGCGAATTGCCGAGGCGCTGTCGTTGAATGGCGACGCGGCACCGCTGGGCGAGACGATCACCGTGACCGGCAAGGGCGGCAAGCAGCGCGCCGTGCCGGTCCTGCCCATCGTCAGCGCGGCCGTCGATGCCTACGTCGCCGCAACGCCCTTCACGCTCGACCCCAACCAGCCGCTGTTTCGCGGCGCGCGCGGAGGTAGATTGGCGCAGGGCATCGTGCAAAGAGCCGTGGCGCGCGCGCGACAATCGCTCGGCCTTCCGCCAACCGCAACGCCGCACGCCTTGCGCCATTCGTTCGCGACGCATTTGCTGGCGGCAGGAGCGGATTTGCGCAGTTTGCAGGAGTTGCTGGGCCACGCCAGTCTCGGCTCGACGCAGATTTATACGAAAGTAGACGCCGCAACGCTGCTGGACGTCTATCGAAATGCCCACCCGCGCGAAACCGACTGACTATTCAGCGGGTTCTTCGACCGATTGCACCTGGCGCGGGGTCCACGTGATCACACGGTAGGCATACCATGCGGCGCCAACCAGAATCATGCCCAGCACGATATAGCTCAACACCTGTTCGAAATTGCCGAACCAGTTAGCCAAAAGCGAAGCGCTGCCGATAAGAGCCGCGTTCCAAAGCGACGAACCCATGAACGTGAAGATCAGGAACCGCGATGTTCCCATGCGGGCAAGGCCTGCTGGCAAGGATATGATAGTTCGCATCAGTGGCGAAAAGCGCAGGAAAAACACGACCCATTGCCCATGCTTGCGAAAAAACCGCGAGCTGCGTTCGATATCGCACCAGTCAAGCGTCAGCCATCGGCCATGGCGATCGACAAAGGGACGCAAGCGTTCGTAACCCATCTTCTTGCCGGCCAGAAACCATAAGTAGTTGCCGACGGTGGAGCCGAGGGTGCCCCAGAACAACACTGGCCAGAATGCCATGCGACCGGCGTGAACGGCCACGCCGGCAACACCCATGATGACTTCGCTGGGGATGGGCGGGAAAATATTTTCCAGCGCCATCAGCAAGGCGATGCCGATGTAGCCGCCGCCCTCGATCAGCTGGATGATGAAATCTTGCATGGGGTTGGGAACGGACGGACCGCCAGAAAGGTCCGTCAGCCCAGCTTGTTCGTTATTCGGACCGTCCCGCCGCGATGCGCGTTTCGATCGCCTCCCAGATCATGGCGGACGTATCGGTGCCGTTAAACCGGTCGATCGACACGATACCGGTCGGGCTGGTCACGTTGATTTCGGTGAGCCACTTGCCGCCGATCACGTCGATGCCGACGAATACGAGGCCCAGTTCCTTGAGCTGCGGACCCATCGCGGCGCAGATTTCCTCCTCAGCCTCAGTCAGCTGACTCGCTTCGGCAAAGCCGCCTTGCGCCAAGTTCGACCGAAATTCGCCCTCTCCCGGTTTGCGGTTGATCGCGCCAGCAACGACGCCGTCGACCAGCACGATGCGCTTGTCGCCCAGCGCCACTTCGGGAAGGAATGGCTGGACCATGAAGGGTTCGGGCCAAGTTTGCAGGAACATTTCGACCAGCGCAGACAAATTCGCGCCATCGGGGCCGATGTGGAACACCGCCTTGCCGGCATTGCCGTGCAGCGGCTTTATCACCACGCCGCCGGGGTGATCGGCGGCATGTTCGGCCATGAATTCGCGCACATCCTCGATCCGCCGGGTGATCAGCGTCGGAGGCATGAAACGCGCGAAATCGAGGACATAGACCTTTTCAGGCGCATTGCGGACGGCAACAGGGTCATTCACCACCAGAGTTTCGCCCCGGATGCGTTCAAGCAGCCAAGTGCCCGTCAGATAGCCGAGGTCGAAGGGAGGGTCCTGTCGCATCAGGACGACATCTACATCGCTGCCAAGGTCGATGGTGCGATGTTCGCCGAGTTCGAAATGATCGCCTTCGATCGCGCGGACGGTTACCGGCGCGGCCCATGCGGTGACGCGGCCCCCGCCCTTGCCGTCCGATTTCCATGCCAGCGTGCGCACGTCGTAGTGGAACAGCGCATGCCCCCTGCCCTGCGCCGATATCATCAGCGCGAAACTGGAGTCCCCGGCGATCTTGATCGATTCCATCGGGTCCATCTGGATGGCGACGCGCAAGGGAGTGGTCACGGACATATCCTCGATTCTGCAGATTCGGTCGGCCTAGAATTGGCCGGCATTGGCCAGATGGCGCGGCAGCCGCCCCGGCGCAAGGAGCAGCACGTCGATCCGCATGTCGTCACCGTCGCGAAGGTACTTGTGCGCCTCCGCTTCTGCCGCGGCGCAGACCCGCGCGAGCCGGCGCGCGTCGATGGCAAGATCCAGTTCCTGCGCCCTAGCGCGCCATTTGACCTCGACGAAGATGACCATCGTTCCGCGCCGGGCGATCAGGTCGATCTCTCCCGCAGGATTGCGGACCCGTTCGGCAAGGACGCGCCAGCCTTTGGCGCGAAGGTACATCGCGGCCGCGGCCTCGCCCTTGCGACCCTGCCGTTCGGCGCGAACGCGGCTTGGCGCCGGTTCGGTCATTTGAGTTCCAGCGCGCGGGCATAGAGCACCTTGCGATCCAGCCCGTATTCCCTGGCCAGACGAGCCGCCGCCTGCGACGGCTTGTGATCGGCCAGTTCGGCCTGCAACAGCGCGTCGATATCGAGATCGTCGGTGCTCGCCTCTCCGGGGGGGGCGATAATCAGCACGATCTCTCCCTTGGGCGGGTGCGATGTATAATGGTCCGTCAGTTCCGCGACCGAACCGGACCGGCACTCCTCGAATTTCTTGGTCAATTCACGCGCCACGGCCACTTCGCGCCCCGGCAGAACCGCCTCTATCGCCGCCAGCGCGTCGAGTAGACGCGGCGAAGTTTCATAAAAGACCAACGTCGCACGAACTGCACCCAGTTCGCCCAGCACGTCACGGCGCGCCTTGTCCTTTACCGGCAAAAATCCGCCAAACAGGAAACGGTCAGTGGGCAATCCCGACAGCGTCAGCGCGACGATCAGCGCGCTTGGCCCCGGCACGCTGACCACGGCGATGCCGCGTTCGCGCGCTTCTCGAACCAGCTTGTATCCGGGATCGGATATCAGTGGCGTGCCGGCGTCGGACACCAGCGCCACCGCTTCTTGCGTTGCCATCGCCAGCAAGCGTTCGCGGACGGACCCGTCGGCATGGTCATCGTATCGGATCAGGCGCTGCTTGATACCGGCGTGATGCAGCAGTTTGCCGGTTACACGCGTGTCTTCGCAAGCCACCGCGACGCACGCTTTGAGCACCGCCAGCGCGCGCGCGCTCAAATCCCCGAGATTGCCAATTGGTGTAGCGACAATATACAGGCCCGGGTACAGGCTGGATTCAGTCACCGAGTTTTCTTTTGCAGCGGACATATTCGATGCCAATGCACGGGAATTTCAGGGAGAAGCAAGCATGAACACGCACGGGTCCTTCACGCGAAGGGGCACGATGCGCGCCGGCACCGTCGGCCTTCTGGCACTTTTGCTGGCAGGTTGCGCCGGAGTGGTACCGAAAAGCGAGGCTCCGCCGCCACCGCCGGAACAGCCCAGAGCGGGCCAGTTGCCCGATCAGGACGAATCGCGTCATCGCATCGCCCTGCTCGTTCCGCTGTCGGGCGCGAATGCTGGCGTGGGGCAAAGCCTTGCCAACGCCACGACAATGGCGCTGCTCGATACCAACACCGCGAACATCCGCATCACGACATATGACAGCGCCACCAATGCCAAAAGCGCCGCTCAGCGGGCGATTGCCGACGGCAACCGACTGATCCTGGGGCCGTTGCTGTCAGACGACGTCGCGGCGGTGAAGGCTGTAGCGGGTCCTGCACGTGTCCCGATGATCAGTTTCTCAAACGACGCGACGGTCGCTGGCGACGGCGTCTATGTCATGGGACAGGTTCCGGCTCAGTCGCTCGAACGGTCGCTGCGCTATGCGTCGTCGCAAGGCCTGAAGACGTTCGGCGCATTGGTGCCCAGTGGCGAATACGGGCGCAGCGCATCCGAAGCTATCATGGACACCGCGCGCGAAACCGGCATCCGGGTCATGGCGATCGAAAGTTACGATCGCGATGCGACTTCGCTGGCTAACGCGATCAAGCGGCTGGCGGCCAAGGGCGACTATCAGGCCATCGTGATTGCCGACGGTTCGCGCATGGCCGTTCGCGCCGGCCCGCTGATCCGCGATGCCGAAAAGGCGGCGAAGATCATCGGCACCGAATTGTGGAGCGGCGACGAACAGATCGCGCAGTCCGCATCGCTGCGCGGGGCATGGTTTTCTGCCCTGAGCGACGGTCGGTTCAAACGTTATTCGGATAGTTACAAGACCCGGTTCGGCGCTTCACCCTATCGCATCTCGACGCTGGGCTACGATGCGGTCCTGCTGACCATCAAGATCGCGCGCGACTGGCGCGTGGGCGATCGCTTTCCGACTACGCCGCTGGCCGATGCCGGCGGTTTCATCGGCCTCGATGGGGCGTTCCGATTCGACAAAGGCGTGGTGGAGCGTGCTTTCGAAGTGCGCGAAGTCACTTCGACTGGGGTGAAGGTCCTCGCTCCTGCGCCGGCCAAGTTCTGATCGGCTGCGGTTCACTGCATCGTCCTTGCTGGACGGCACTGGCGATAACTCCCCCGGCGCGCTTGCCCAAAGGCCGCGCCGGGACCAAGTGTTCTCATTATGTCTGATGACCTGTTCGAGAATGCGCCCGCCACCTCTGGTGAGGCTTACGACGGCTCCGCCATCGAAGTGCTGGAGGGGCTCGAACCCGTTCGCCGTCGCCCCGGCATGTATATCGGCGGCACCGACGAACGGGCGCTGCACCACCTTGCCGCCGAAGTCATCGACAACGCGATGGACGAAGCGGTGGCAGGGCATGCCAACCGGATCGAGGTAACGGTCGACGTCGGTCCGGACGGCACGGCGGGCACGATCACGGTCAGCGACAACGGTCGCGGCATTCCGGTCGACGAACATCCCAAATATCCTGGCAAGTCTGCGCTCGAGGTGATCCTGACCACGCTGCATTCCGGCGGCAAGTTTTCGGGCAAGGCTTATGCCACCAGCGGAGGCCTTCACGGTGTCGGCGTGTCGGTGGTCAATGCCTTGTCGATCGAAACGCGGATCGAGGTTGCCCGCAACAAGGAGCTTTACGCGCAGACGTTTTCGCGCGGCCTCCCGGTCACGCCGCTCGAACGGGTGGGCGCGGCCCCCAACCGGCGCGGCACGACCGTCACGTTCACGCCCGATCCTGAAATCTTTGGTGCCCAGAAATTCAAGCCCGCCCGCCTGTTCCGGCTCGCCCGATCGAAGGCATACTTGTTCGCGGGAGTCGAAATCCGCTGGAAATGCGCCGCCGCTCTGACCAGCGACGACGTGCCGACAGAGGCCGTGTTCCAGTTTCCCGGCGGCCTTGCCGACCACTTGCGCGAACAGATCGGCGACCGCGAATGCGTGACGACCGAATTCTTTTCAGGCTCGCAGGATTTCGCGGCCAACGAACAGGGTGAACAAATGGGCCGAGTCGAATGGGCGATCGCCTGGCCATTGTGGTCGGACGGTGCCTATTCGTGGTATTGCAATACGATCCCGACACCTGATGGCGGCGCCCACGAACAGGGTTTGCGCGCCGCGCTGACCAAGGGGTTGCGCTCATTTGCCGAACTGATGAACCAGAAGAAGGCCAAGGACATCACGCCAGACGACGTGGTAACCGGCAGCGAGGTCATGCTCTCGCTCTTCATCCGCGACCCCCAGTTCCAGAGCCAGACGAAAGACCGACTAACCAGTCCCGAGGCTGCAAGGCTGGTCGAAAACGCGGTGCGCGATCACTTCGACCACTTTCTCACCGACAATATGGAACGCGGCAAGGCGTTGCTGGGCGCGGTGATGGAACGGATGGATGATCGCCTGCGCCGCAAGCAGGAGCGCGAGGTCAAGCGCAAGACCGCGACAAACGCGAAGAAGCTGCGCCTGCCAGGCAAGTTGACCGACTGTTCGGGCGAAGGCAGCGGCGAGACCGAACTGTTCATCGTCGAAGGCGACAGCGCCGGCGGCAGCGCCAAGCAGGCGCGCGACCGCAAGACGCAGGCGATCCTTCCGATCCGCGGCAAGATCCTGAACGTCGCCAGCGCCAGCAACGACAAGATCCGCGCCAATCTTGAAATCGCGGACCTTGCGCTCGCGCTGGGATGCGGGATGCGCAAGGATTGCGACCCGGAAAACCTGCGTTACGACCGCGTCATCATCATGACCGACGCCGATGTCGATGGCGCGCATATCGCGACCTTGCTGATGACGTTCTTCTTTCGCGAAATGCCCGAAATCGTCCGTCGCGGGCACTTGTTCCTCGCCCAGCCCCCGCTCTATCGCCTGACCGCCGGGAAAGAGAGCCGCTACGCCCGCGACGACGTGCACCGCACCGAGCTTGAGGCAACGGTCTTCAAGGGCAAGAAGGTCGAGGTGTCCCGCTTCAAGGGTCTTGGCGAGATGAACCCGCAACAGCTCCGCGAAACGACGATGAGCCCGATCAGCCGAAGCCTGATCCGCATTACCCTGCCGACCGAATTCGAACAGCGCGCCAGTGTCGGCCGGCTGGTCGATGAGCTCATGGGTCGCAACCCCGAGCACCGTTTCAACTTTATCCAGAACCGCGCGGGCGAACTGGATCGCGGACTGATCGACGCCTGAACCATGCCAGTGACGCTGCTCAAGGATACGGTTCGTGGCCGGGGTGACCGCATGGTTGTGGCTTTGCTGGCCACGGGCATTATCCTGCTCATCGTCGCGATCGTAGCGGCTGCGGTTACGCTGGGGTCGATTACCGAGGACACCGACGCGGTCGAGGCGACATTGCAGACGCAGGCCACGATCAGCCGCATTTCCACGCTGAACGAACAGACCGAAACGGGACGTCGCGGATATCTTATCAATGGCGACCGGTCGTTCGGTGCTATTACCCGCATCGCTACCGACGCCTTGCAGATCGAAGTTGATCGTGCCGCACCGATGGTTCAGGGTTTTCCAGATCAGCAGGAACGCTTCGCACGGCTTAGTCAGATGGTCGATGAACGCCAGGCGATCGTCGATCGATTGTTGGCATTGCCCCCGGAACGCCTTTCGGACGCCGCTGCCGAGAATTTCGATCTCGATCCCGGCGTGCAGCTGACCCGCAAGATCCGCACTTTGGCACTTGAAATGCTGAATGTGGAAAAAGACCGCCTGTCCCTGCGCAACCGAAGTCAGCTCGACTCGCTCAAGCGATTCTACGCCGTGGGCGGGATCGCGCTGCTGCTGTTGGTTGCGGTGATGGCTACTGTCGTCGTGGTCATGGTGCGTCACAACCGCGCAATCGCAGATGCCGAAGCGGAACTTCGCGTCGCGAACGAGGGGCTGGAGGGTGCGGTGGCCGAACGCACCACGGACTTGCGCCGCGCCAATGCCGAAATCCAGCGCTTCGCCTATATCGTCAGCCACGATCTGCGTTCACCGCTCGTCAACGTACTCGGCTTCACATCGGAAATGGATGCGGCTCGCGCCGTCATCCAGAAGCATCTCGACAATCTTCGCGAGAGCCACCCCGAACTTGCGACCAAGGATCTTGCCTATGCGGTGGAGGAGGATCTGCCCGAAGCGCTCGGCTTCATCCGCACTTCGACCGAAAAGATGGACCGGTTGATCAATTCGATCCTTGACCTGTCACGCCAGGGACGCCGCGTCCTGACGCCGGAAAACCTGGATATGCGACAGCTTACCGGCAATGTCGCCGATACGCTTTACCAGCGTGCGCAGGAAGAAGATGCAACAATCCTAATCGGCGAATTGCCGGAGGTAGAAAGTGATCGCATGGCGGTCGAACAGATCATGTCCAACCTTTTGGAAAACGCGATCAAATACCTCAGCCCGGACCGCAAGGGCGAAATCCGCATCGAGGGAGGCCGCTCGTTCGGGCAAGTTCATTTTGACGTGATCGACAACGGTCGCGGCATCGCGCCGAACGATCACGAACGCGTCTTCGACCTGTTCCGCCGTTCAGGCAAACAGGATAAGCCGGGCGAAGGCATCGGGCTGGCAAATGTCCGCGCCCTTGCTCATCGTCTAGGCGGAAATGTCACGGTCGAATCCGAACTTGACCGGGGCGCAACTTTCCGACTTTCACTCCCGACCAGATTTCGCCCGGTGGATGATCAAGCATGAACGCACAGAACCACGTGAACATCGTGATGATCGAGGATGACGAAGGTCATGCCCGACTGATCGAGAAGAACATTCGCCGCGCCAGTATATCCAACGATATCCGTCACTTCCTGGATGGAACGACGGCGCTGGATTATCTGTTCAACGATCCAGCCGGCCCTGCGCACAACGGTCCGGCGCTGATCCTGCTCGATTTGAATCTTCCCGACATGAGCGGCACTTCGATCCTCGAAAAGGTCAAAAGCGACGATCGCCTGCGCAGCACGCCGGTTGTCGTACTGACCACCACCGACGACAAGGTGGAAATCCAGCGCTGCTACGACCTGGGCTGCAACGTCTATGTGACCAAGCCGGTGAATTATGAAAGCTTCGCCGACGCGATCCGACAACTGGGCCTGTTCCTGTCGGTCATCCAGATCCCGCACGCCGGCGTCTGAGGCGGCAGAGGGGTTCGCGGGTTGCCGGGTAACAGCCGCATCCTTTATGTCGACGACGATGCCGCATTGCGGCGTCTGGTTCAACGCGCCCTCGAACGGCGCGGCTTCGATGTCGTGCCCGCCGAAAGCGCCGATGCCGCGCTCGAAATCCTGAATAACGAAGAGATCGCGCTGGTCGCCATCGATCACGAAATGCCCGGACGCGATGGGCTGTCACTGCTGGCCGACATCGTCGCGATGGACAATGCGCCGCCTGCCGTGTTCGTCACGGGAACCGATGAAACCCGCATCGCCGTCGCCGCCTTGAAATCCGGTGCATCGGACTTTGTGGTCAAGACGATAGGCAACGACTTTTTCGACCTGCTCGCCGGCAGCTTCACGCAGGCGTTGGAAAAAGTCGCCCTGACCCGAGCCAAGGCATTGGCCGAGCTTGAATTGCGCGCGGCGAACGAACGGCTCGAACTCATTCTTGGTGAAATCCACCACCGGATCGCCAACAGCCTCGCGATCGTGTCCACGTTCGTGTCGATGCAGGCACGCGCATCGGACGATCCCGCCACTTCCGCTGCGCTGGCGGAAACGAATTTCCGCATTCAGGCGGTCGCGCAAGTCCATCGGCGTCTGTACACATCGCCCAGCACCAACGTCGTGGAACTCGACGATTATCTCGCCAGCCTGATCGATGAGCTCAGGTCGAGCGTGACGACCGACAGGCAGAACGTCGTCTTGCGGCTTGACGCCGATCCGGTCGAGATCAAGCCCGATCATGCGGTTTCGATTGGCGTCATCGTCGCCGAACTGGTCAGTAACGCAATGAAGTACGCCTTTGTCGCGGGCGCGTCGGGAGAGATCAACGTAACACTCCGCGATACCGGCAACGGCGGCTTCAATCTGCAGGTGACCGACAACGGTCAGGGCTTCACGTTGGATCAGGCGGCCACCGGTAGCGGTCTTGGCATGCGGATCGTGAAGGCGATGGCCGCCGGTCTCAGTACCGAGCTTGTGCAAAGTCCATGCGACATCGGTAGCCGCCTTGCGTTGGACGTTCCTCCCCCGACTGCGTGATGCCGATCCGCGATCGTCGCGAGCAGATGACTCTGCGGCTCGCGATGCCAATCATTCAGGTCCGTAACCGCCTTGCCCTGCTGCGGCGCACAATATAGCGTCGCCGCCATTGCCAAACGGGAAACCCGCACGATCATGACGACACGTTTCGAAGGTACCAGCAACTATGTCGCCACCGATGACCTGAAGGTCGCGGTCAATGCCGCCGTGACCCTGCGCCGCCCACTTCTGGTCAAGGGTGAACCCGGGACCGGTAAGACGGTCCTTGCGCACGAAATCGCAAGCGCTGTCGGCGCACCGCTGATCGAATGGAACGTCAAATCGACGACCAAGGCGCAGCAGGGTCTTTACGAATACGACGCGGTCGCCCGCCTTCGCGACGGGCAGCTTGGCGACGCGCGCGTGCACGACATTTCCAACTATATCCGCAAGGGCAAGTTGTGGGAGGCGTTCACCGCGCCCGAACTGCCCGTGCTGTTAATCGACGAGATCGACAAGGCCGACATCGAGTTTCCGAACGACTTGCTGCAGGAACTCGATCGCATGAGTTTCGACGTTTACGAAACCGGCGAGCGGATCATCGCCAAGGAAAGACCGATCGTCGTCATCACCTCAAACAACGAAAAGGAATTGCCGGACGCATTCCTGCGCCGCTGTTTCTTTCACTACATCAAGTTCCCCGACGCCGACACGATGCGCGCGATCATCGAAGTCCACTTTCCCGGCATCCAGAAGGCGCTGGTGTCGAAGGCGATGGAGATGTTTTACGAACTGCGCGACGTGCCGGGGCTGAAGAAGAAGCCGAGCACGAGCGAATTGCTCGACTGGCTGAAGCTGCTGCTGGTCGAGGACATGCCGCTGGAGGTGTTGCAGGACCGCGATCCGACGAAGGCGATCCCGCCTTTGCATGGTGCCCTGCTCAAGAACGAGCAGGACGTGATGATGTTCGAACGGCTCGCATTCATGGCGCGAAGGCAGGGGCGGTGAGCGCGCCCTATCTTGGTCGATGCGCGTGCGGCGCGGTGCAAGTCCGCGCCGATGCGGAGCCGATCGCCACGCGGCAATGCTGGTGCCGCCAGTGCCAGTCGCTGGCCGCCGGCGGGCCGACCAACAATGCCATTTTCAATGTCGCCGCCGTGACGGTCGGGGGTGCCCTCGCCCATTCTACTTGGACTGCGGCAAGCGGAAATACGCTTTCGTTTCATTTCTGCCCCGCTTGCGGGACGCAAGTCTATGGCCAGAGCTCGGCCCGCCCCCACCTTTTGACCATGCGGTTCGGCATGCTGGATCAGCCGCACGGCCTGCGTCCGCAAATGGCGATCTGGACCGATGAGGCGCCCGATTGGGCAGTGATCGATCCTGCGTTGGAAAGCTGGCCGGGCCAGCCTCCCGCGCCTAACGCCCCGCCGACAGCCTGACGTCATGCTCCTCAACTTCCTCGACGAATTGCGCGCGGCGGGAATCCCCGCCAGCCTGAAAGAGCATCTCGTGCTGCTCGAGGCGCTCGAGCGCGAGGTTATCGAGCAGACGCCCGAAGCGTTCTATTACCTTTCGCGCGCGACCTTTGTGAAAGACGAGGGTTTGCTCGACCGTTTCGACCAGGTGTTCCACAAAGTCTTCAAGGGCGTTCTGACCGACTATGGCCAGGACGCGGTCGACATTCCCGAAGACTGGCTGAAGGCGGTGGCCGAGAAGTTTCTCAGCCCCGAGGAGATGGAAAAGATCAAGTCGCTGGGCGACTGGGACGAGATCATGAAGACGCTGAAGGAGCGGCTCGACGAACAGCAGGGGCGGCATCAGGGCGGCAGCAAGTGGATCGGCTCGGGTGGCACCAGCCCGTTCGGCAACGGCGGCTACAATCCCGAAGGTGTGCGGATCGGCGGAGAAAGCCGGCACAAGCGCGCCATCAAGGTCTGGGAAAAGCGCGAGTTCGCCAACCTCGACAACACCAAGGAACTGGGCACCCGCAACATCAAGATGGCGCTGCGTCGCCTGCGCCGGTTTGCGCGAGAGGGGGCGGCTGACGAGCTCGATCTAGATGCCACGATCAGCGGCACCGCGCGGCAGGGCTTTCTGGACATTCATATGCGCGCCGAAAAGCGCAATGCGGTGAAGCTGCTGCTGTTTCTCGACGTCGGCGGATCGATGGATCCGCACATCAAGCTTTGCGAAGAACTGTTCAGCGCCGCGCATTCCGAGTTCAAGAACCTGGAGTTCTTCTATTTCCACAATTGCCTTTACGAAGGCGTGTGGAAGGATAACCGCCGCCGTTGGGCAGAGCGGACGAACACATGGGACGTGCTCCATAAATACGGGCACGATTACAAGATCGTTTTCGTCGGCGATGCGGCGATGAGCCCCTATGAAATCAGCCACCCCGGCGGCAGCGTCGAACATATGAACGAAGAAGCCGGCCACGTCTGGCTCGAACGCGTGACGCACACCTATCCCGCCTGCGTCTGGCTCAATCCCGAACCACAGCGGATCTGGGATTATACTCAATCGAGCAAGATGGTCCGACAGTTGATGAACGACAGGATGTATCCGCTGACGCTCGACGGGCTGGACGACGCTATGCGTGAATTGAGCCGTAAACACGGCTGACGGGCACACCGTTGTACCTTCTTGGCGGCGGCATGTTTTCGCCTATCTTTTGATCATGACCAGACAACCTGCCCTGTTCATCGGACATGGATCGCCGATGACGATGATCACCGAAAACCCCGAACGCCGCGCGATGGAGGAATTGGGCCATCGACTGACACGCCCCGACGCGATCCTCGTCGTGACCGCGCATTGGGAAACTCGCGGCGAGACAAGGCTGACATCGGGTACGGCTCCGCCGATCATTCATGATTTCCGCGGATTTCCGCAGGCGCTGTTCGACATGCGCTATCCCGCGCCGGGTGCGCCCGAACTGGCTGAACGGGTAGCCGCCCTGATCGGCGCGACGGCGGTGCCGGATCTCGATCATGGCTTCGACCACGGAGTATGGGGAACACTGCTTCCGATGTTTCCCGACGCCGACATCCCGGTCGTCGCGATGAGCGTGGACATGACGCTGGATGGCGAAGGGCACCGGCAGATCGGAGAACGCCTTGCGCCGTTGCGCGACGAAAACGTGTTGATCGTGGGCAGCGGAAACGTGGTCCACAACCTTGCGCTATGGCGCGCAACTGCCGGAACACGGCCCGATTGGGCCGAGGATTTCCGCGCCCGCACAAATAACGCCCTGCTGAACCGTCGGGACGCTGACCTTACCGCATTTACCCCAGAAGACCACGCGGCCCAGGCCGCCGTCAACAGCGGGGAGCATTATGTGCCGCTGCTTTATCCGCTGGGCACGCGCCATCAGGATGACGAGGTCGCCCTGTTTAACGACACTATGGACGGCGCGCTGACGATGACATCGGTCCTGTGGGGCGATGCCTCAATGGTCGCGGGGCTTCAGTAAAGCAGCAGCGGGGCGATTTCGTTTCGCCACTTCGCCTCGTCCGCCGATGCGATCGTTTCGAGATCGGCAGCCGTGCTGGCCGCATCGTCAACCCATTCGCGCAAGGCAGGGCCGCCGTTGATGACGTCGATGGCAAGACGGTCGAATTCGTATTCGTAGGGGAAGTCCCGCCAGATCGGGTATTCAGGGTAGAGCCTGCGGATCGCCTTGAACGCCAGCGCCTGAAGACGCCACGGGCGGAACGCATGGTGGTCGTAGAACCCGCTTTCGGCATGGACCATCAGCCCATTGCACAACTTGCCAGCATGTTTGTGGAACGTCGGTTCGAACCAGCATTCGCGTATGGCGCAGCCGGCAAGCCAATCGGGGGCGAACGCCTGCATTTCGGCCAGCACAGCCTTTGCGTCGATGTCGGGCGCTCCGAACAGGACTTCCAACGGTCGGGTCGTGCCGCGGCCCTCGCTCAAGGTTGCGCCTTCGATCATTACGGTGCCCGCATAGGCGCGCGCCATGTTGACGTTTGCCGCATTGGGACTGGGATTGATCCAGATCCGGCTTTCGGGCCAGCCAAATCCCGGTCCCTCAGGCTGCCAGCCCTCCATCTCGACCACCCGGTATGCGACGTCGAGATTGAAGCGGCGCACGAACCATTGTCCCATTTCCCCCAGCGTCAGCCCGTGGCGCATGACCATCGGCCCCGCCCCGACAAAGCTTTCCTGCCCCGGCAGCAACAGCGTACCTTCGACCGGGCGCCCGGCGGGGTTCGGGCGATCGAGCACCCACACTTCCTTGCCGCTCTTCGCCGCTTCTTCCAACAGGTAAAGCAGCGTGGTGACGAAGGTGTAGATGCGGCAGCCGAGATCCTGCAGGTCGAACAGGAACACGTCCGCGGTGTCCATCATCGCTGCCGTTGGCCGGCGCACCTGCCCATAAAGGCTGAATACGGGGATGCCGAAGACGGGATCGGTTTCATCCGCCGTCTCGACCATGTTGTCCTGCTTGTCGCCTTTCAACCCGTGCTGCGGGCCAAAGGCGGACGTAACGTTGACCCCTGCCGCGATCAATGCGTCGAGCGAGTGGGTCAGGTCCCGGGTGACTGAAGCGGGATGGGCGACCAGCGCGACGCGGCGGCCATCAAGGCGCGCGCGCAGGGTTGCGTCGTCAAGGAGGCGATCGATACCGAATTTCATGGCGGCGCTGGTGCTTCAAGCCGCGCCGTGAAGCAAGCGGCATTGTGGAAATCGGGTTTTTCGCCTGTGTGGGCGAGCGCCCAGAACGACTTTTGCCCGCCCTGTTCTTCGAGCACGACACTGAAACCGGCCATGGTAAAGCCCGCCAGGTCCTGCGCGCTCAGGGTCACGTTCACCGTCAGCAAGCGATCGCCAGACTGCGCCACGATTTCGGGTATTGCCGTCGGATCGAAGTCCCGCATCCCGGCGCGATAGCCGTCGAAGTCGTAGATCGCCCAACGGCCAGAGGTTGCGAAATTAAACTCGCGATAGGTGCCGTCATCGTTTTTCGCGAACAGTTCGAAGCAGGTCGTCTGCCACAATTCGTCCTGTCGGCCCCGTCCGGAAAATTCCGGCACGACAAGCTCGGCGATCCCGTCGATCCGATAACGGGCCATCGCCAAACCGGGCTTGGGGAAAATGACTTCGGCTTCGACCGCACGAACCGCCAGCGGCGGGTGCGACGGATGGGGGATCAGTGGAACCATGTCGGGTATCTAGCGTCCCTGCTCTGCGTCGCGCAATCGGCTATCGCCCGCAACTTGTGCAGAGCCTTTGCCTCGAGCCGTGCCCGTGCTACGCGCGCCGCGCCATGACCAAATACACATCTGCCCTGCTCCGCCTTTTCGACGAACGCGGCTACATTCACCAGCTGACCGATGCCGCCGGACTCGACAAGCTCGCCGGTCAGCAAGTCGTGCCGGGCTATATCGGTTTCGACGCTACCGCGCCGTCGCTCCATGTCGGGGGCCTTGTGCAGATCATGCTCCTGCGCCGATTGCAGCAGGCTGGGCACAAACCGATCGTGGTGATGGGCGGCGGCACGACGAAAGTCGGCGATCCTTCGGGCAAGGACGAAAGCCGTCGGATGCTTACGTCCGAGGCGATCGACGACAACATCGCTTCGATTCGCACGGTCTTCGAACGGATGCTGACATTCGGCGACGGCCCGACCGACGCAGTTATGATCAACAACGACGATTGGCTGTCGCAGCTTTCGTACATCGACTTGCTGCGCGATGTCGGCCCACACTTCACGATCAACCGGATGCTGACCTTCGATTCCGTAAAGCTGCGGCTTGATCGAGAACAGCCGCTGACCTTCCTCGAGTTCAACTACATGATCCTTCAGGCCTATGATTTCCGCACCCTGGCGCTGAATTACGGCTGTCGCCTGCAGATGGGCGGATCGGATCAGTGGGGCAATATTGTTAACGGGATCGAGCTTGGCCGCCGCATGGACGGGACCGAACTGTTCGGCGTGACCACACCGTTGCTGACCACGGCAAGCGGCGCGAAAATGGGCAAGACCGCCGCTGGGGCCGTCTGGCTGAACGAAGACCTGCTGCCGCATTACGATTTCTGGCAATACTGGCGCAATTGCGACGATGCCGACGTAGGCCGCTTCCTACGCCTTTTCACCGATGTGCCTCTCGAAGAAATCGTCAGCCTCGAATCGCTTGAAGGCGCGGCTATCAACGATGCCAAGGTGCGGCTCGCCAACGAAGTGACGGCGCTGGTGCGCGGCGCGGATGCGGCGGCGGCGGCAGAGGCTACCGCGCGCGAGACGTTCGCGGGCAGCGGGCTTGGCGCAGACCTTCCGACGCTCGACCTTCCGTCCGATGGGATGGCGGTCGGCGCCGCCCTCACCGCACTGGGCTTCACAAGTTCGAACGGAGAGGCCAAGCGCAAGATCGCAGAGGGCGCGGTCAAGCTGGACGATGCGCCGATCGGCGACGCAGCGCAGGTGATCTCGCTAGCTCCGGGTTCGAACGCGCGGCTCAGCCTCGGCAAGAAAAAGCACGCCATCCTGCGCGGCTAGCGAATGGGTAAATGTCGGATTTTCAAATGATCCCGGCATCTGCATTTACTATTTATTCGCCATTGGCGGTTACCTTCTGCCTATCGGTCAGGAGGAAACGAGATAGTGATGGGCGGTGCGCAACTTTCGGTGACGGACCTCCGCCAGGCCGCTCGTCATCCGGTCGATTTTCCCGTCCTTGCCGAACATCGGCGGTTGGGCGACATCCATCTTCGAATCACGAACATTTCGGCCAACGGGTTTATGGTCGACGGTGAAGTGGTCGTGGGCCGTGGTGAACGCGTCATCATCCGCCTGCCTGATATCGGCCGCATCGAAGCGCACGTGATCTGGGTCGCCGACGACCGCGCCGGATTCCAGTTCGAACGCATCTTACGCCCAGACGCATTCGTCGCGATGGTCAACCACATGCAACCCCGCGCCAAGCCCAGGCCCCGCCTGCGCAGGTAACCGGGCGTGCACTGCCTTGTAATCCACGGGCGCACACCGCACATCATCGGCCATGTCTGATTTACTTTTGAAAAACATCGCGCTGTTGATCGACGCGGATAACACTACCCCCACGGGGATCGATCCAGTGCTCACCGTGCTAGCCGAATTGGGGCAGGTGAATATCCGCCGAGCCTATGGCAACTGGGCCAAGCGCAACCTTGCGAACTGGAGCACTATCTCAAACCGGTATGGCATCCGGCCCCAACAACAATTCGACCTAACCAAGGGCAAGAACGCCACTGACATGGCGATGACGATCGACGCGATCGACCTGCTTTACCAAGGCAAGGTCGACGGCTTCGGCATCATGAGCAGCGACAGCGATTTTACGCCGCTGGTCACGCGCCTGCGTCAGGACGGACTTACCGTCTATGGCTTCGGCAGCGCCAAGACGCCCGACGCGTTCAAGGCCGCTTGCACCCGTTTCATCGATATCGATGCCCTGATCAAGCAGAGCAAGGCCGACGCGCCCGATGCAACGCCCGCCGAAAAGGCGTCCAGCGCCCCGGCCCAGATCGACGCAGACCTGATCGAACTGCTGGGCAAGGCGTGGAAAGCTGCGCGCCGCGACGAGGATGGCTTTGCCCCCCTCAACGAGATCGGGCAAATTGCGGGTAACAGGTCGAGCTTCGACGTGCGAAACTACGGCTTCGAGCGGCTGATCGAACTGTTCCGCGAATTGACCCAGTTCGAGGTCGTGATGCGCAACGACCAGCCTTTCGTGCGCCGCCTGCGCTGACACGAAAAAGGGCGGCCCCGTCAGGAGCCGCCCAAATTCATCGTCACCAACTTATCGTCGGTTTAGCGTCAGGGTCAGCCGACCTTGTCATTAACATAAGCGATCCACAGGCGCGCCAGTTGCGAGCGGGTCGGACCCGAAACCTGCGAGAACGTTGCCTTGGCTTCGTCGAACTTGCCCTGATCGGCAAGCGCGATGCCAAGCCCCGTCAGCGCGCGATCCTTGTCGGCGACATTGCCTGCCAGTGCCTTGCGATACATCGCTTCGGCATCGGCGCCCTTGCCGTAACCGAGGAACGTGTCGCCAACCGCCATCGCCGCAGAAGCGTCAAGCGAAGCTTTGGAGTCGGCAGTCAGTTCCTTGAGCACAGTGTCGTAACGCGATTTGGCCAAGGTCAGTTCGTCCGAAGCAAGGCTGTTACTGGACTTGAGCACGCCGGCAGCGATGCCCTTTTCAACCAGCGCCTTGACCTCTGCCGGGCGGCGACGGGCGTCGGCTGCCTGGAGATAGGCCGAATACTGCTGCGGCATGCTGAGCGCATCGGCGCGATACATCAGGCGCAGAAGATCGAGTTCCTCTTCCTTGCCGAAACGCGACAGGGCAGACAGAACCTTGAACGCCTCGGTCCGGTATTCCGCGCGCGGCTTGCTTTCCAGTACGCGAACCGCCCACAGCGCCGCCTGATCGTTCAGACCATTGTTGGCCGCGATAGCGAGACCGCGGAAAGCGTCGGCATCGCTGGCCGGCTGACCGGCGGCGGCGCGAACCTTGATGCCTTGCTCCAGCATCGACAGTGCCTGTGCGAAATTCTTTTCCTGAACGTAGGTTTCGGTGAGAACCACCGGAATCTGGGGGTCGTTCGGCAACAGCGTTGCGGCCTGTTGAAGATAGCCGCGCGCGCCCGGATAATCCTTGAGGTTATAGGCAAGCTGGCCCGCGGCGAGATAAACGTTGCCCTGCTGCTCGGCAGGCACCTTGGCGCTGTCGATCATCAGTTTGATGCCCTGATACTGCATCGCGGCGTCGGTGGTCTTGGTTCCGATGTTGTAGATCACCTGACCGCCAGCGAGCTTTTCGTCGGCCGACGAAAGCAAGGCGGCAAGCGCCGGAACTTCCGCCTTTGCAGAAGCCGGATCAGCGGCAGCCTTTTCGGAAAGCGGCTGATAAACCTTGATGAATTCGGCGGAATATTCACCCCCGCCGCTCTTCTTCTTGGCGGCAAGCGCAGGCGTGGCGGCAAGACCGACCATGCCGACCGAACCGAGCGAAAGCGCCACAACCATGGCGGCACGCGAAAACGAACGCTTCATATCAACTCCTCAAAGCCATCCTGGCGAAAGGCACCCATCCCGGAATGCTCCCTCGCCAAAAATCCCAATTCCGCAAACGCACATGCCGATATTTGCCAATCAAGGCAACCGACAGCAGGCACGCGGCTCTTGCATCCTGAATAGTGGGCCACAAGTGAATGCGCATTGAATAAGGCGACAATGCGCCCCACATCCGCGTCGGGCCGCGACCAACCCGCCAATTGTGGAAAAAGCGCGGATTTTCGGGCGCTCGCAGGCGGGTCCGCTGGCTATTTCACCCCCCCTCCCCTAGTGGTTTTCGACAATCAATAGACCGAGCAGCAAGAGCCGCCATCACGTGAACGACATGACCGACACCGCCCCCCTTCCCGGTGGCTCCGACATTCAGCCGATCGACATCGTCGACGAGATGAAGTCTAGCTATCTCGACTATGCGATGAGCGTCATCGTAAGCCGCGCGCTGCCCGACGTGCGCGATGGCTTGAAGCCTGTTCATCGCCGCATTCTCTATGCCAGCCAGGAAGGCGGCTTCGTCGCCGGGCGCCCTTATCGCAAGAGCGCGAAGATCGTCGGCGATACGATGGGCAACTACCATCCGCACGGCGACAGCTCGATCTACGATGCGCTGGCGCGGATGACGCAGGACTGGTCGATGCGCCTTCCGCTCATCGACGGTCAGGGCAACTTCGGATCGATGGACCCCGATCCGCCGGCCTCGATGCGTTACACCGAAGCGCGTCTGGCCAAGGTCGCCAATTCGCTGCTCGACGATCTCGACAAGGATACTGTCGATTTTGCCGACAACTACGATGGATCGCGTCGCGAGCCCACCGTGCTTCCGGCGCGTTTCCCGAACCTGCTGGTCAATGGCGCGGGCGGCATCGCGGTCGGCATGGCGACCAATATCCCGCCGCACAACTTGGGCGAAGTGATCGATGGCTGCCTGGCCATGATCGAAAACCCGGCGATTACCGTCGACGAACTGTTCGAAATCATTCCCGGCCCGGATTTCCCGACGGCGCCGCTGATTCTTGGCCAGACGGGCGCACGCAACGCCTATCGTGAAGGTCGCGGTTCGATCCTGCAGCGATGCCGCCACGAGATCGAGGAAAAGCGCGGCGACCGCCGTTCGATCGTGCTTACCTCGATCCCCTTCCAGGTCGGCAAGTCGAACCTTGTCGAAAAGATCGCCGAGGCCGCTAAGGAAAAGCGGATCGAAGGCGTGTCCGACATCCGCGACGAATCCAACCGCGAAGGTATGCGAGTCGTGATCGACCTGAAGCGCGATGCTTCGCCCGAGGTCGTTCTCAACCAGATCTGGCGCTACACGCCCGCGCAGTCGAGCTTCCCGGCCAACATGCTGGCGATCCGGGGCGGTCGTCCCGAAGTGCTGAACCTTCGCGACATCCTCCAAAGCTTCATCCATTTCCGCGAAACGGTTATCACCCGTCGCACCAAGTTCGAACTGAACAAGGCGCGCGAACGGGCGCACATTTTGCTCGGCCTCGTCATCGCCGTGTCGAACCTCGACGAAGTCGTTCGCATCATCCGCGGTTCGGCCAGCCCCGTCATCGCCCGCGAATCGCTGCTTAAGCGCGAATGGCCGATGGGCGATATCGCGCCTTACATCCGGCTGGTCGAAGCGATCGAGGATGACGACAAGCTTGACGAGGCGCCGACCTATACTCTTTCGGAAACGCAGGTCCGCGCCATTCTCGACCTGAGGCTCCATCGCCTGACCGCCATGGGGCGCGAGGAAATTGGCGAGGAGCTGGAGAAGCTTTCCATCGACATTACCGGCTATCTCGCGATCCTTGGCGATCGGGTGAAGCTGTACCAGGTGATCACCGACGAACTTCGCGAAGTCCGCGATGCCTATGCCACGCCGCGCGTTTCCGAAATCGCGCCTGCGTGGGACGGGATCGAGGACGAGGACCTGATCGAACGCGACGACATGGTCGTGACGGTCACGCTCGACGGTTATATCAAGCGCACCCCGCTTTCTACTTTCCGCGCTCAGGCTCGCGGCGGCAAGGGCCGCGCCGGTATGGCGACGAAGGAAGAGGACGCGGTCACCAACCTATTCGTTACCAGCACCCACAACCCCGTCCTGTTCTTCTCCACCGCAGGCAAGGTTTACCGGATGAAGGTCTGGAAACTGCCCGAGGGCGGACCGGCAACGCGCGGGCGACCGATGGTCAACCTGCTGCCGCTGGACAAGGACGAGACGATCCAGACCGTGCTTCCCCTTCCCGAAAACGAAGAGGAATGGGGCAACCTGCACGTCATGTTCGCAACCGGCAACGGCACGGTTCGCCGAAATTCGATGGGGTCGTTCACCAACATCCCCTCGAACGGCAAGATCGCGATGCGGTTCGATGACGACAGCGACGATTATCTCGTCGGCGTCCGCCTGCTTTCGCCGCAGGACGATGTTCTGCTCGCCAGCCGCGAAGGCAAGGCAATCCGCTTTGCAGGAGAAGACGTGCGCGAATTCCAGTCCCGCACCTCTACCGGCGTGCGCGGCATGACGCTGAAGGGCGAGGACAAGGTTATTTCGATTTCCGTGCTCAACGGTGCAGAGCTCAAGGAACGTGATGAATATCTGCGGTCTGCGCCGTGGAAGGACAACGAGAACGAGCCGACGCTCGATGCCGAAACCATGGCGCGGATGGAGGAGAACGAAGAGTTCATCCTCACCATTTGCGCCAACGGCTATGGCAAGATCAGCTCTGCATACGAATATCGCCGCACGGGGCGCGGTGGGCAGGGCATCACCAACATCGACAATATCGAACGCAACGGTCCGGTCGTCGCCAGCTTCCCAGCGCACAAGGGCGAGCAGTTGATCCTCGTCACCGATCAGGCGAAGCTCATCCGCATGCCGCTGACTTCGCTAAGGGTCATCGGGCGTGGTTCCGCCGGTGTCCGTCTGTTCGACGTGGCCAAGGGCGAGCATGTCGTGGGTGCTGCCCGGATCGACGAAGAAGAATCGCCCGAGAACGAAGCCGAAGAAGCTATCGTCGAGGAGATGATCGGCCGTCACGCGGACGACACCACTCCCGAAACCACAATGGACCGCGACGACCCGCCGCCCTCGGACGACTGATGCCGATCGCCGCTGACGCTCAGGCGTCGGCGGCGCGTCGCAGGCCGCTCACCACCCCGGTCGCGATCAGCAGCTGGCCTGCATAATAGAGCGGCCAGACGACTGTGGAATCTAGCGAGCTATCGCGCATCAACGGCCCGCTGATGGAAAAAAGCACAAGTTCGGACACCACGAACAGCATTGCGCCCGCGCCCACCCGATATCGCGAGAAACGGCTCGTCCATGCCATCGCGGCCATGATGCCGATCAGCAGCCCATATCCGGTCACGAGTTGGCGGCCATCCACGCCGGGAAGCAGGTACCACGCGATGATCGGTACCGTGATGACCAAAAGGATCGCCAGCAGTTTCTGCGAAGTGGCCAACATCGCGCGACGATTACGGGCATAAAGCCAGACCGCAAGAAACAACGAGAGGGCCATGATCGTGCCTGCCGCAAGGTAATGCAGCTCGCTCATCGCATCGGCCATGGCAGCCGTGGCCATTATTCCCGAAAGGATCGTTCCGTCGGTCCCAAGGTGGCGTTGAAACGCATAGATCGCCAGCAGAGCGAGGGGCACTGCCTTCCACACCATCTTGTAAAGCCCAGGGACCATGTCACTATCGGAAAATGCCCACCAGGCCAGGGCGACCAACAAGCTGGCGAACAGCCACGGTCGGCGTTCAATCAGGGCACGCCTTACCATTGTGCCGAATCCATGCGCCTGCCCCTTTTTCTGCGACTTGGCCGTCTCTTTGCATTTGCATAGTGGGATAGGCAATCGCTAACCGGCTCGTATGACACACACCGTCCACATCATCGGCGGCGGCCTCGCAGGTAGCGAAGCGGCATGGCAACTCGCTAACAGGGGCGTGCGCGTCCGCCTCTCCGAAATGCGCGGGGCCGGCCTTCCGGACGGAGGCGGCCGTTCGCCCGCGCATCAGGGCGACGGGCTGGCGGAGCTTGTGTGTTCCAATTCGTTCCGTTCCGACGATGACACCGCCAACGCGGTCGGACTGCTGCACTACGAAATGCGCGCCTGCAATTCGCTAATGATGCGCGCCGCCCACGAAGCGCAAGTGCCGGCGGGATCGGCGCTGGCGGTGGACCGCGACGTATTTTCCGCGCACGTCGAACGCGCGCTGTCCGAACATCCCAATGTCGAAGTCGTGCGCGAACGGATCGACACGCTCCCGGCTCTGGGACTGACCATCGTCGCCACCGGCCCACTGACCGCCGCCGGTCTGGCCGCGAGCATAGGGGCTGCGACAGGTGCCGACAGTCTCGCGTTTTTCGACGCCATCGCGCCCATCGTCTATCGCGATTCCATCGACATGGACATCTGCTGGATCCAGTCGCGCTGGGACAAGAAGACCGAAGCGTCGAACGAGGACGGCGATTACATCAACTGTCCGATGACCCGCGATCAGTACCTCGCATTCCGGGAGGGCCTGCTCGATGGCGAAAAGACCGAATTCAAGCAGTGGGAAGCTGACACGCCCTATTTCGAAGGCTGCATGCCGGTCGAGGTCATGGCCGCGCGGGGTGAGGATACGCTGCGCTTCGGTCCGATGAAGCCGGTCGGGCTCGACAACCCGCGCGACGCCACACCGGAATTCCCGCAAGGGCGCTGGCCCTATGCCGTGGTGCAGCTGCGTCAGGACAACAAGCTGGGCACGCTGTGGAACATGGTCGGGTTCCAGACGAAGTTGAAGCATGCGGCACAAGTTGCGCTGTTCCGCACCATTCCGGGTCTTGCGAATGCCGAATTCGCTCGACTGGGCGGATTGCACCGCAACACTTTCCTCAATTCCCCCATTCTGCTCGATCGCCAGTTGAGGCTGAAGACGGCGCCGCACGTCCGCTTTGCCGGACAGATCACGGGATGCGAAGGTTATGTCGAAAGTTCCGCCGTGGGCATGTTGGCCGGCATGATGACCGCCGCCGAACTGGCAGGCGAACATTGGGAAAGCCCGCCGCGCACCACCGCGATGGGCGCTTTGCTGTCGCACATCACGGGCGATGCCGAAGCTTCGAGTTATCAGCCGATGAACGTCAATTTCGGCTTGTTCCCCATGCCCGACGACAAAGTTCGCAAAAAGGATCGCAAGCGCGCCTATACCGACAGGGCAAAACGCGACCTGTCAGCATGGCTGGGGAATATGCAGGTTTCGGAACCTGCCTAGCAGGCGCAGCGCGGCTTGGGCTTTTTCGCCGGTCGCGTCGTGGCGAACTCTGCAGGCGTCAACCGGTCGTCGCCATTGGCGTCGGCCCCCTCGAACTTGTCGGCCGTCGCAAAGGCCCATTCCTCGAACGTCAGCAGGTTGTTGCTGTCCTTGTCCAGCTTGCGAAACGTGCCGACGCGGGTCGAGAGCATTTCGTTGCGGGTGACGATGAGATCGCGATTGATGTCGTAACGGGCAAAGCGCCGCTGTTCGTCGCTGGGCTTGACCGCCGTCGGCAAGGCCGGTCCCCGCATATCGGCGACATCAGCGCTGGGCAGTGCTTGCGGCTGTGGCGATGTCGATGCCTGTGGGGCCACGGGGGGCGCCAGCCCCTCAGCCTCAATCGCGCGCCCCTGCCACCAGAACAGCCCCATCGCCACCAGCATCAGCGCGCCAAAGGCCCCCACCAGCAAACGGTTCATCGCTTATCTCCTGTCAATCGCAGGGTAACCCATTGCGGCGGCGGCGAAAGCCACTCTGCCTTTTCATCAACGACCGAATAGGCCGATGCGCAGGGCCAATGCGAAATTGCCCAACCCGCCGCCACGGCGACGAGCGAGCGCGTCGAGAATCGCGACGGGTCGCAAGAGCCGTGCCGCCGTGCCGTCCGTGGCCGGTGCGGATCTGACGAGCGCCACGACGCGGTCGTTTTCGGTGCGGTCTGACAAATGCGCAGCGATATCGTGCAGCGCCCAGACGTATCCGCGTCCGCTCGCCTCAATCTCAAGCTCCGCCGCATCGCAAATGCGGACCAGCGCCGCGATCGCCTCCGCCCTCGCCCCGGCCAGCGCCGCAAACGCCGCGGCATCCAGCGGCGCGTCGCCGATCAGCGCTTCCCAACCGTCGGCAAGACCGGCAAGCGCCAAGCGCTCGCTGTCCCATGCGGTCAGGGCGGCGAGCAGCGGCTCTCCCGCCGGTCGACTGGCGGCAGGCTGCGCCAGCGTCTCTCGCCACCAGGCAAGCCGCATCTGCGCCAGCATCGGCTCGGCTCCCGTGGCGAGGATATTGGCGAATCGCCGATCCAGCGCGAAGAACCCGGTCCAAAGCTCCCTCGCCCGCAACGGCGCGTGGCTGATCGCCATGCGCACCGGCGGCGGCAGAGACTGGTTCAGATCGTCATAAATGGCCCGCAACTCAGGCTGATGTGTCCCTAACACCTTGTTAACCTTGTTCCTTCAAGCCCTGATTACCAGAAAACGCCTAACCTCTTCGCGTGTCCCCCTGTCCGCCACGCCAATCCGGGCGTGCATGGACGTCCGATTGCAAGGGAGCAACCGATGATCCTTCACAATGCGACAGACCGGGTTCGCCGGTTCTTCAGATCGTTCCGGAAGGATACGAGTGCCAATGCCCTGATCCTTGCCGCCTTTGGTGCGCCAATGATCGTGGGCGGGGGCGGCTTCGCGGTCGATTTCGCGCAGTTCTACTTGTGGAAGCGCGAGCTGCAGTTCGCAGCCGACCAAGCGGCGATCGCGGCGGCATGGGAACTCGCCAATGAACCGCTCAGCACGACCTTCGTCGCACGCGGCCTTACCGAATTTGCTGCGAACGAGGCGGTGACGAAGGATATCAACACCACGCCATCAATCGTCCGTTCAAATTACGCAGGCGAAATCGGCAACGCCGTTTCGGTGCGGGTCGACGCGACGCGGATGCTGCCCTTCACCAGCTATTTCACCGGTGGGGCGACGACGGTTTCTGTCTATGCACAGGCGGCATTCACCGGGGGGCTCGTCACTACCGAATGCCTCAAGGCGGTCGATCCGCACGATGGCGGCACCATCACGTTTAATGGCAACCCGGTCTTTACCGCGGGCTGCGGCATTGCCGCACTGTCGGATTCCAAACGCATCTGCGTCGATCAGGATGACGGTTCTTCGGGGTTTGACTCGTCAGGCACCTGCATCACCCAGTGGGAAGGCGAGGACGCGATCATCGCCAACGGAACTCCGATAATCGAAGCCGGCACGATTGTTACCGCGGGCACCGTCGATGACGAAATCGAAGAGCTGACCGACGATATCATCATCGAAAATTTCGGCCAGTTGTACGACCAGTTTGCCGATATCGTTCCGCCGATCGACAAAGTTACGAATGCCGGAACATATGCCTGCAAGTCCGTCGGCAACGGCAAGGGAAACACCTCGACCCCCGGCAAGACTATCGGTGTCGCCACACCCGGCATCTTCGCCGGTGGATTGCAGGTCAGATGCGACACGACTTTCCAGTCTGGCATTTACGTCATCAAGGGTGGCGTGCTGGACATCGGCGGCAATTACAACACCATCGGCACGGACATCCTGTTCATCCTCACCGACGGCGCAGGGGTAAAGATCGTCGGGACGTCACAGAACGGCGCGTCAAATCAGGTGAACCTGCAGGGCATCACTTATGACACGCTGATCGGATATGGGGTCGATGCCGAAACGGCCGAAGCCATCACCGGAATGCTGATGTACGAAGATCCGGAATCGCCGGGCTTCAACCCCGTGGGCGAAGGTCTTGGCAACAAATTCGCTGGCACCTCGAACACATGGATCAGCGGCACGATCTATCTGCCGAAAAGCACGCTGAGCCTGGCGGGTACGGCCAATGTGGCCAATATGTGCCTGACGATCATCGCCAACAAGATCAACATGAACGGCACGGTGAACATGACCGACTTCTGCCCCGATGGGTATGCGCACGAAGAAGTCGTGTTCCTCGGCACCGTCCGGCTTGTCGCATGAGGTCCGCCATGAAATCCGCCATGAGAACCATCGTCAGACCGATTGCGCGGTTGGCCGACACATTCCTGCGTGACGATGGCGCCTCGACCCTGATCGAGACTGCGTTCGTCGCACCTGTTTTGATCGCCATCACCCTGGGTGGCGTGGAAGCCGGGGCGATGTACGCGCGCCAGACGGAACTGCAGCAAGTGGCGTCCAATGCGATGGAGATCATCCTGACGTCCGCGCCCAAGACCGAACAGGAAGGTGCCGCAACGATTGCGCAGGTAAAGCAGTATGCCGCCGCAACGAGCGGCTTGCAGGTCGTGTCCGGCAGCACCCCCGCGGTCGGTCAAATTGCAGTCTACAAACGCTATCGCTGTGGCAACAACAGCCAGCGTCAGGCGGAATACGGCTGCTCCAACACCTCCCAGTCGATCAGCACGTTTGTCGTGGTTTTCATGCGCGAAAATTACTCACCGGTATGGCGCAATTTCGGCATCGGTGAGGACCTGGAATTCAACGTCAAGCGCACCGTCCAGATCGGATAGTCTCATGCAACTTTTTCTCACCCGCCTCCAAAAGGATGATCGCGGCGTCTCGGCGATCGAGACGGCCATTCTATTGCCTGTATTGGTGACGATGCTGATCGGGGTGCTGCAAATCGGGCTTTATCTTCAGGCACAAAACGCGGTGCGTAGCGTGGGCGGCGAGATGAGCAGGTTCATGACGGTCGAATCGCAAAAGCATAATCAGGTGACAAATCAGCAGATCGAAGACACAGCGCTGGGCATCGCCGTGTCAGCGCCCTACATCCTGAAAAGCTCGCAACTCGACATCGAGGTCGCAGACAGCACGGTCCAGAATATCGACCGGGTCCGTCAGGTCGACGTCAAGATGAGCTATACCGTTCCCAACATCCTTGGCTTTGCCGATTGGGACGTGATGACCATCGATTATACCCGCAAGGCTTTCATTCCGCTCGAACCACCGGCAAGTTGAGCAAGTTCAGCCGAATTTGTGGAAACCCGATCGCCTGAAACCCGATCGCGTAAAGCACGCAAAAGGCCCGCCACCAGCATCATGCCGGAAGCGGGCCTTTTGTCGTGAGGCATCAGTGGCCGAAGATCAGTTCCGGTAGCAGACCTTTTTCGCGCATTCGACGATGCGCGATGCATTGATCAATGCCGCCTTTTCAAGGTTCGCGGCATAGGGCAACGGCACGTCCACATCGGTTACGCGCAGCACCGGTGCATCCAGATCGTCGAAGCCCTGCTCCATGCAGACGGCTGCGATCTCGCTTGCGATCGAACACGTCGGCCAGCCTTCTTCGGCTACGATAAGGCGATTGGTCTTCTTGAGGCTCGCCAAAACTGTCGCGGTGTCGAGCGGACGGATCGTACGCAAGTCGATGACCTCGGCATCGATCCCCTCACCCGCCAGCGTTTCGGCCGCTTCCAACGCAAGCCCGACGCCAATCGAGTACGAAACGATGGTGACGTCGTTGCCTTCGCGCATGATGCGAGCCTTGCCGATGGGCAGAACCCAATCGTCCATTTCGGGCACATCGAAGCTCTTGCCGTACAACAGCTCGTTTTCGAGGAAGACAACCGGGTCATTGCTGCGGATCGCGGCTTTCAGCAGGCCTTTGGCATCTGCTGCATCATAAGGCGCGATAACGACCAGGCCGGGCACGCTGGCGTACCATGGCGCATAGTTCTGCGAATGCTGCGCGCCGACCCGGCTGGCCGCGCCGTTGGGGCCGCGAAACACGATCGGGCAGCGCATCTGGCCACCCGACATGTAGTTGGTCTTGGCCGCCGAGTTGATGATGTGGTCGATCGCCTGCATCGCAAAGTTGAAGGTCATGAATTCGACAATCGGACGCAGGCCGCCCATCGCCGCGCCGGTGCCGATACCGGCAAAACCGTATTCGGTGATCGGCGTGTCGATCACGCGCTTGGGCCCGAATTCATCGAGCAACCCTTGCGTGACCTTGTAGGCGCCCTGATACTCGGCAACCTCTTCGCCCATGACGAAGACGCGTTCGTCGGCGCGCATTTCTTCGGCCATTGCGTCGCGCAATGCTTCGCGCACCGTGTTCGACACCATGGTCGTGCCTTCGGGCATTTCGGGTTCGATTGCGACCGGAGCGGCGGACTTGGCCGGCGCGGGCGCGGCAGCTGCCGGTGGCGCTGGTTCTGCCACTGCCTTTGGAGCTTCAGGGGCAGACACGTCGGAACCGTCACCGTTCAGCACGGCGATGACGGTGCCGACCTTCACGTTCTCGGTCCCGGCCTCGACCATGATTTTGCCGACCGTTCCTTCGTCGATGGATTCGAACTCCATCGTTGCCTTGTCGGTTTCGATTTCGGCGATGATATCTCCCGGCGACACTTCGTCGCCTTCCTTCACCAGCCACTTGGCAAGGGTACCCTCCTCCATGGTGGGAGAGAGCGCGGGCATCTTCAGTTCGATCGACATCAGTAAGTTTCCACCAAAACGTCGGTGTACAGTTCGCTCATCTCGGGTTCGGGCGAGCTTTCAGCAAAATCGGCAGCTTCGCCCACTTGCGCACGGATCGATTTCTCGATCTCCTTGAGCTTCGCTTCATCCTTGCCGCGATTGAGCAGTTCGGCCTTCGCGGCTTCGATCGGATCATGCTTATCGCGCATTTCGTTGACCTCGTCGCGGGTCCGGTACTTGGCCGGATCGGACATCGAATGCCCGCGATAACGATAAGTGTTCATTTCCATGAGCACCGGTCCGCCGCCCGAACGCACATGCTCCAGCGCGACTTCGGCTGCGCCGCGCACGGCCAACACGTCCATGCCGTCGACATGCATTCCCGGAATGCGGAAAGCTGCGCCACGACGGTGGAAATGCGTCTCCGCGCTCGACCGTGCGGTGCTGGTGCCCATCGCGTACTGGTTGTTTTCAATCACGAACACGATCGGCAACTGCCACAACGCGGCCATGTTGAACGTTTCGTAAACCTGCCCCTGGTTGGCTGCGCCATCGCCGAAATAGGCAAGGCAAACACCGCCATCTTCGCGGTACTTGTGCGCAAAGGCCAGCCCCGCGCCCAATGGCACCTGCGCGCCGACAATACCGTGGCCGCCGTAGAACGCGTGTTCGGTGCTGAACATGTGCATCGAACCGCCCTTGCCCTTGGAGATGCCCGCCTGACGCCCGGTCAGTTCGGCCATGATAACCTTGGGATCGATGCCATAGGCGAGCATGTGCCCATGATCGCGATAGCCGGTGATGACGCTGTCCTTGCCCTCTGCCAGTGCGGATTGCAGGCCCACGGCGACCGCTTCCTGTCCGATATAGAGGTGGCAGAACCCGCCGATGAGGCCGAGGCCGTACAACTGGCCTGCCCGTTCCTCGAACCTGCGGATCAACAGCATCTGTTCGTAGAACGTCAGCAGCTCGTCGTCGCTGGCCTTGTACGAGCCTTGCTTTTCGAATTTATCCTGCAACGAACGCAGCGCGAAATCGGGATCCTCTGTCGGGGCCGTCACGGCAACAGCCGACGCGTCACCCTTCGATTTCAAGGTAGCCAATCGATACACCTCGTGTGTCTGGTCCCGCGCGCGAGGGAGGGAGAAGGTGCGCGCGTTCGACCTTTCGTATAAGGGTGGTCGGGCCCGACAGACAAGAACAGAAATCGCCGCACCCGACATCGACCGAGGTTTATTTCCGCCTGTGTCGATTTGCCCACGCATTGGACGCGCGGTAAACTCGTTCATGAGAATGGTCACCCGTTGGCGCATACGCCCGGGCAGCGTACAAACCCGGCAAACACTCAATCTTCGCGGGTAACGACAACCTCGTCCGGGTGCGCAACGTTGAGATTGCTGCGCAACAATTCACCGACGAGATCGGGATCGGCGTTGCCCGGGTCGAGCAGTTCAACGCGGTTGGCGATGTGAGCCCGCTTTTCCTGCAACTCCAGCAATTGCGCTTCCCGCTGCTTGAGCACACGGGCAGATTCGCTCCACGCCCTAACCCCTGTCGGGCCGACAAGCGCCAGAGCGCCCAGCACGATCATAGCGCCGACCGCGACAACACGGCCGAGCCGGCGCTTCGGCAAGTGCGGACGCGCCGCGACCTTGCGACGCCTACCCAGCTGCATGAGGTTGTTTCCCGACATATGTTAACCAGAATCACAAAACCGCGCGCCACACAAGACGCGAACGCACCTGTTTTGCTGTGGTGGACAAGTATTCGGACGAATTGGTGGAAAAACGGCTCGAATTTCCACGAATGGTTATGGGCAAGGCAACTTAGGGGCGACCCTCTGGTCATCCAGAACCTAAGGACAGCCGCCGTCTCGCAGCGGCTACAGCCGTTCAGGGCTTCGGGGCCAAACTCAAACAGGTCCCGCGACAGGATTGTCATTCGCGGTCCCACATCCTAAACGAGCGCCGAGTGCGCCCGTAGCTCAGCAGGATAGAGCATCAGATTCCTAATCTGGGGGCCACAGGTTCGAATCCTGTCGGGCGCACCAACCTTCCCTTTCCAATTGTCGCTAATGCGTCGCGACTTGGCGGCGGGTCGCGAATTGCAGGTAGACGATGCAACTCGCCAAAGCGGCAAAGTAACACCAGACAGACGCGAACCATGTTTCGTAAATCAGGCGCGCGACGATCGAAGACCCGATCAGCACGGCCCCGAATATCCGAACCATGCGATGGCTGCTCATCAGCGGGGCAAGGCAAGTTGCGATGAAATATCCGGCAAAGGCCAAGGTCCTGTAGCCATGCGGGAAATGGTATTTAACGTGCGCCCCCATGATTTCGGCCCAGACCGGATGCGACACAAGCGCGATCAAATAGAACAGGCCGGTCGCAACACCGGCGATGACAGGAAGCAAGATTTTCCAGCGTGGCGAACCGAAAGGCTCGATCAATGCGACCGCGATCGGCACAAAAATTGGCCAGATGACATTGGCAATGAGCAGATAAGCCACGGTCAAGCCATGCGTGGTTGCTCCCCCAGCCAAAAGACCGAGCCACAGGCCACCTTCCACCAACTGCTGCACACCGAAGATCACGGGGATCAACGCAAAGGGCAGTTCGGTACTGGTTGCGGCCCGGCGAACCGTCACCGCCCCGATGGCGAGAAGCGCTGCGCCTGCGGTGAAACTGGCTGTTGCCGAAAAACAGATCGCACTTGCCCCCATAGGGCGATCGATCTCGTGCCGAAGCTGAAACATTGCCGGCATGCGCGAACAAGCGCCGTTCGAATTGTGCGAATAGTCACAGAGAAACGCCGCCTCGGCAATCTGTGATTTTTCCAGGCACTCGAATAGCGTGAGCGCAAAGTTCGGTCGTCGTCGCAAAAATACTCGAGCGATGCGCCCCGCGCGGGAGCGCTCTGCGCGTTCAGTTCACGATATCGGGTGGGGCGACCGGGAAAGGCAGGGGCGTGATATCCACCCCTTCGTCGATCAGATCCTCGATCTCGTCGGTCGTGGCCTGACCGTGGATCGCCTCTGCTTCGCGTTCGCCGTAATGCATGGCCCGCGCCTCGTCTGCAAAGCCGCCGCCGACCCATCGTGACTTTTCCAGCGCCGCCTTCTGCATCCGCACAAGCGTCTCGACCGCCATCCGCATTTCCGGCGTTACCGTGGCGACTTGGGCGACTGGCACAGGGGCGTCCGCTTGCGACTTTTCGGCGGTTTCGACGCGCATGTCCGGCACCTGATTGCCCTTGCGCCCAACGGCCGGTGCCATCACCGCCTTTTCGATATTCGCCGAACCGCATTCGGGGCAAAGCAACAGACCATTGTCCTGCTGACGCTCAAAGTCCGAGGATGACCTGAACCAGCCTTCGAAACGGTGGCCGTTATTGCGGCAAGATAAGTCGAAAACGATCATTCCGTGGCCGAGTTAGGGATTTTCCGCCGATTGGCAAGGCTGGGTAATTGGCGGCGCACTTCAGCGATGCGGGCGAGGTCTATTTCGGCAAAACCAAGTCCGGGTCCCTCACCGCCAATATCCAACAGGATTTCGCCCCACGGATCGACCACCATCGAATGACCGTAAGTGCGGCGCCCGTCTTCGTGTTCGCCGACTTGTGCGGCGGCGATGACGAACGCGCTGGCTTCGATGGCGCGGGCGCGCAGCATGATTTCCCAGTGGGCCGCCCCGGTCGGCACGGTAAACGCCGCCGGCAAGGCAATGGCATCGCAGCCCCGGTCGCCCAATTCGCCAAACAGCGCGGGGAACCGCAAGTCGTAACACACCGCAAGACCGAGAAGTCCGATAGGCGTCTGCGCGGTGACGATTTTGCCGCCTGCGGCATAGGCGTTCGATTCCCGCCAGCTTTCGCCCGAATCCAGATCGACATCAAACATATGGATCTTGTCGTAGCGCGCCGCGATGCCGCCGGCTGGATCGACCAGAATGGAACGGTTGGCCCAACGCTCGTCCGGCCTTGCAACGGCCAGCGAGCCTACGGCCACCCAGATACCCGCTTCCGCCGCTGCGTCGCGCACTGCGGAAAGCACGGGATCGTGCTCCTCTGCCACGATGTGTCCGGCGGCGCGCGGTCGCTGCCGGTCCAGCAGTCCCGACATTTCCGGCGTGAACAGCATCTTCGCCCCGCCCAGCGCTGCCTTTTGCACCGCATCGACCAGCGACGCGGCGTTGGCCACGGGATCGATGCCGGTCGACGCCTGGTGAAGCGCGATGCGGACCGATGACGTCACAGGCGAAGCATGGGATCGAGCTTCCCCGCCCTGTCGAGCGCCGAGATCTCGTCGCTGCCGCCGATCGCGACATCGTCGATGAATATCTGCGGCACGGTGCGCGCACCCGGCTTGCGTTCAACCATCTCGGCCCGCTTGGCACGATCCATCGTGGTATCGTATTCGACGAACTCGACGCCCTTGGACTGAAGAAGCGCAATTGCCCGATGGCAATATGAGCAACCAAACTGCGTGTAGATTTCCACCTTGGGCGCGCTGTTTGCTTCGGACACTCGGTTGCTCCATCAATTGCTTCGGGGTTGTTGCGTCACGACATCGTCGCGCCCACTTGAACCCGCCCGTTCGCCATCCCAGATGAGGTGCGGTCGGGCATGCCGCAAGGGTGCAGGACCGATATCGTTGGCAGGATGGCCGGGTGCCGCAAGGGCCGGGTCGCAAGACTGCCGTGAATTGCTTCTTATGGAGGATTTGCCAGATGAACCGTCTCGATTTTACCCCCTACCGCCGCACGACTGTCGGATTCGACCGCCTGTTCGACCTTCTGGAGAACAATGCGCGCGCGAACCAGGGCGACAATTACCCGCCCTTCAACATCGAACGTCGCAGCGACGATACCTATCGCATCACTCTCGCCCTCGCCGGTTTCAAGCCAGAGGATATCGAGATCACCGCCCAGCAGAACCTGCTCATTGTCATCGGCCGGAAAGCCGAAGATACGCAAAAGGGCGAGTTCCTGCATGTCGGCATTGCGCAGCGCGGGTTCGAACGCCGCTTCGAACTGGCGGATTTCGTGCTGGTGAAAGATGCCCGGCTCGCCGACGGCCTGCTTGTCATCGATCTTGAACGCGAAGTGCCCGAAGCGATGAAGCCGAAGAAGATCGCGGTCAACGGTGCCAAATCGTTGAGTGTGGTCGAAGCGAGCGATGAGCCCGACAGCAAGGACGGCGCGGAAAAAGCCGCCTGATCTCTTGGAATAATACATAAAAACAGGCGCGCTCGGTCAATCCGGGCGCGCCTTTTGTGTATTTCAGCCTGTCTGAATAATTTGGGGGCGAACTTTCGTCCGCCCCCACGACGTTGCCGCCGTTATGCCCCCTGGGATGACCATCCGGGTCGCAGAAAGATAGTCACCCCCGGGAAGCAAGCCTTAATAACATTTCTTACATTCGTCGGCGACAGTTTAATTATTTGTGTCCAGAAATGGCAATTCGACACTTAGCGCGGTGCTAACGATCGAATTTCAATTCAACTGCGCCTTTGACAAAACCATTACCCAACATGCCGTTTCAATCGGCACCCGTCCATACTGCGACGCAAGGGTTAGCCCGATCGGCTTAACATTTATTATAGTGGCGTCGCTATCGGATAGGGATGCCAGGAGGCAAGGGTTTTCGCGAAAGATCGCAGAATTCTGTACTATCGTATCAGACGAGACGCGACTGTTCGAGCGCCGCACCGATGAAACCGGCGAACAGCGGATGCGGATCGAACGGCCGGCTTTTCAGTTCGGGATGGAATTGTACGCCGATAAACCATGGATGATCAGGACGTTCGACGATTTCAGGCAGCAAGCCGTCTGGCGACATGCCTGAAAAAATCAAGCCACCCTGTTCCAACCGGTCCTTGTACGCGGCGTTCACCTCGTAACGGTGGCGATGGCGTTCCGATATCTCGGTCGAGCCATATAGCGCCGCCGCACGGCTGTTGCCCGATAGCGCCGCCTTGTACGCACCAAGCCGCATCGTGCCGCCAAGATCGCCACCCGCTGCCCGCTTTTCGAGACCTTCTGCCGTCATCCATTCGGTGATGATGCCGACCACGGGTTCGTCCGTATCGCCGAATTCGGTCGACGACGCCTTGGCGATGCCGGCCGTGTTGCGGGCGCCTTCAATGCAGGCCATCTGCATGCCGAGACATATGCCAAGGAAGGGTACGTTACGTTCGCGGGCGAACCGGACGCTGTCGATCTTGCCCTCGCTGCCCCGCGTGCCGAAGCCGCCGGGGACGAGGATGCCGTGCATCGGTTCGAGCTGCGCAAGGATGTCGCTGTCGTCCTGTTCGAACAGTTCGGCATCGATCCAATTGATGTTGACCCTCACCCGGTTTGCCATGCCGCCATGGACGAGCGCTTCGTTCAGCGACTTGTAAGCGTCGGGCAGGCCGACATACTTGCCGACGACCGCGATGGTCACTTCGCTTTCGGGATGCTCGTACCGATCGACGATATCGACCCAGGTCGAAAGATCGGGCGTCGGCGCCTGCAGGTTGAAGTGGCGCAACACTTCGTCGTCGAGGCCTTCGGTATGATACTGCAGGGGCACCGCATAGATGCTGCTGGCATCCAGCGCCGGGATCACCGCTTCGGGCCTGACGTTGCAGAACTGCGCGATCTTGCGTCGTTCGCCATCTGGCAGCGGCTGTTCGCAGCGGCACAGCAGGACATCCGGCTGAACGCCAAGGCTGGTGAGTTCGCGCACCGAATGCTGCGTCGGCTTTGTCTTTAGCTCGCCCGCCGCCTTGATATAAGGGACCAGCGTCACGTGGATCGCACAGGTATCCTCGCGCGGCAGTTCGTTGCGCAGTTGGCGGATCGCCTCGATAAAGGGCAGTCCCTCAATATCGCCGACCGTGCCGCCGAATTCGCAAAGGACAAAATCGAGCCCGTCGGTATCGGCCAGCGCGAATTCCTTGATCGCGTCGGTGACGTGCGGAATGACCTGCACCGTCGCGCCCAGATAATCGCCGCGCCGCTCCTTGGCGATAATCTGCTGATAGATCCGGCCCGAGGTGATGTTGTCGCCCTGATGCGCCGACACGCCGGTAAAGCGTTCATAGTGGCCCAGATCGAGATCCGTTTCAGCCCCGTCGTCGGTCACATAGACCTCGCCGTGCTGATAGGGGCTCATCGTGCCCGGATCGACATTCAGATAGGGGTCGAACTTGCGAATCCGGACCTTGAAGCCGCGCGCCTGCAACAATGCCGCGAGGCTTGCCGCCATGAGACCTTTGCCGAGCGAGGAGACCACGCCGCCGGTGATAAATATGTACCGCGCCATGGGAGTCGGGCCTTAATCAATAAAGGTGCATTGCCGCAAGCGATGCGGGCACCTGTTTTCACAACAATCTGAAAAGTCGAGTGGCGCGCCCGGCTAAAAAGGGCGCACCCGGCTCAAGCCTTATTCCCCGGCCGCTCCGGCCAGCGGGTCGTCGCTGACGGGTGTGGCAACCGGCGGTGCGCCCGGTGCAGGCTCTGCCTGAACGCCGGACAGCGGATCGGGACCGGCTGCCCCGGGCAGGCTGCGATCGAGCGACGTGTCGACCTCGACACCCGAAGTGGTGCTGACCGAAACGGCCGCCAACGCGATCGAGAGGATTACGAACACGGTCGCCAGGATCGTGGTGGCACGAGTCAGGAAGTCCGCCGCGCCGCGTGCCGACATCAGGCCGGACGGGCTGCCGCCCACGCCGAGGCCGCCGCCTTCGGATCGCTGCATCAGCACGACACCGACGAGGCAGGCACCAACCAGCGCCTGAACCACCGTCAGGAACAGAAATAACGACATGACCAGCTATTCTTCCGTCAGAATTATTCGATTGCCGCCGCCCTTACGCCCTGTAGCGCAGGGGTGCAAGGCGCGGTTCGGCACGAGACCCGTTCAGTCCTGTTCCGCCGCCGCGACGATGATGGGGACAAAGCCATCCGCTGTCAGGCTTGCGCCACCGACCAGCGCGCCGCCCACTTCGGGTACGGCCAGCAATTCGGCCGCATTGTCGCCGTTCACGGAACCGCCGTAGAGGATGCGGACCGCCCCGCCCTCTGCCTCGCCATACTTGTCGACCAGAACACCGCGCAGGCGTTTATGCATGGCGGCAACGTCGGCGACTTGCGGCACGCGGCCCGTACCGATCGCCCAGATCGGCTCGTAAGCCACCGAAAGCCGCTGGCACCCGTTGGGCAGCGAGGATGCAAGCTGGCGGGCAACGATTTCCTCGGCCTCGCCCGAATCGCGCTGATCCTCGGTCTCGCCGACGCAAAGGATCACGCCCATTTCGATGGCCTGCGCCGCTTCGGCCTTGGCCTTTACGTCGCCATTCGTTTCATGATGGTCGGCGCGGCGCTCGGAATGTCCGACGATGACGAAATCCGCACCGGCTTCGCGCAGCATCGATGCCGACAGATCGCCGGTATGAGCACCCTTGTCGTCGGCATGGCAATTCTGCGCGCCGACGCCGATGTTCGTCATGGCTTCGCGCATCGCGGCGATCAGCGTGGCGGGCGGGGCAAGCGCCACTTCGACCTTGGGCAAGCGCTGGGCAGCCCTGTCGATCGCTCTTGCTTCGGACAATGCGGCACGCATGCCATTCATTTTCCAGTTGCCGACGATGTAGTAACGCTGGCTCATGAGCCCCTCTGTTCTTCCTGCGACGCCCCGGGTGCGATCCTGTCACCCAAGCGGGGCGGCGGCTACCCCATGCGGACCTGACTGTCAAAGCGCGATAGGGCGATTGGTTGCAGCCGCGGCCCTAGCGGTTTAGAGCGCTGCGCAAACGGGCAACGATCGAATGGCGCCCTTGCTGATTTCGGACAGGCATCAACGACATGATTCAGGGTTTTCGCAAGCTTTTCCAGTCACGTATCGGCGTCGTGCTGACACTTGGCTTTGTCGCGCTGATCGCGTTGGCGTTTGCCAGCGCGGATATCACCGGCGGCAGTTTCGGGGGCATCGGCGGCGGTGAACGGGTCGCGACCGTGGGCGATCAGCGTATATCCACAAGTACTTACCGCGAAACGCTGAACGGCGCCTTCGAACGCGCGCGGCAGGACAACCCCCAGCTCACGATGCAGGAATTCCTCGACAGCGGCGCGCGCGATGGCGTGCTCGACAATATGGTCGAGCGGATGGCGGTATATGCGTTCGCACTGGATAACGACTTGCGCATCGGCGATTCGCTGATCGGCAGCGAGCTCAAGGACATCCCGGCCTTTCAGGGCCCTGACGGCAAGTTCAGCCAGGAAATGTACAAGGCGGCGCTGCAACAGCGCGGCATCAGCGAAAAACTGCTTCGCGAAGATCTTGAGCAGGGCCTTGCCGCACGTATGACGTTGATCCCGGCGCAGATCGGCACCGCCATGCCGGAAAAGATCGCGCAGCAGTATGCCCGACTGTTGAACGAAACGCGGCACGGTTCGGTTGCGCTGATCCCCTCTGCGGTGTTTGCCAAGGACGTGAAAGTCACCGACGCGATCCTACAGAAATATCTCGCTGATAATCGCGCGCGCTATCTGTTGCCCGAGCGGCGGACCGTGCGCTACGCAATCATCGACAGCACCGGCATCGGCGACGTTCAGGCCACCGACGCAGAGATCGCCGCGCGCTATGCGGCGGACCGGGCTCTTTACATCGGGAAGGAAGCGCGCCGGGTCACGCAGCTCGTCCTTCCGACCGAAGCTGCGGCAAAGGCCGTTCTTGCCGAAATGGCAGACCCTTCCCGCATGGCGGCGGTCGCCAGTTCGAAGGGGCTCGCAACGACGCAGGTCACGGGCGACGACCGCGGCGACCTGGCCGCAAAGACTTCGCCTGCCGTGACGCAGGCTGTCTATGCGACGGCGCAAGGCAGGATCGCCGGACCGGTCCGTGGCCCGCTCGGCTGGTACCTGCTGCGGGTCGATGCCATCACCCGCACTAACGATCGCCCGCTGTCCGCTGTTCGCGACCAGATCGCAGCAGCGGTAACGGCGGAAAAACGCACGCAAGCTTTGTCCGACAGGGCAGCCAAGGCGGAAGAGGACCTGAATGGCGGAGCCACGTTGGCAGAAGTCGCCAAGGCTTTTGGCGCCGAGGTAAAGACCACTTCGCCGCTGCTGGCGAACGGCGCTCCGTTCGGCAACGGCGCTGCGCCGGATGCCGCGGTGCTGCGGGTGCTTTCAGCCGCGTTTGCGATGGAGGAAGGCGGCGATGCGCAAATCGCGGCGTCCGCCGACGGCAAAGCCTATATCCTCTTCGCTCCGGGCAAGATCACGCCCGCCGCCCCGCCGCCACTGGCCCAGATCAAGCCCTATCTCGAGCGTGACTATCGCTTGCAGGAAGGATCGAAGCAGGCCGAAGTCGCTGCCGACAAGGTGCTGGCCGCGATCCTCAAGGGCAAGTCTCCGGCAGAAGCGATGAAGCTCATCGCCAATGCCGTTCCGCCCGTCGACGAGGTAAACACCAGCCGGCAGGCGCTGATGGGCAGCGGCAGGCCCGTGCCTCCCGCGCTTGCGCTCATGTTCACGATGGCCAAGGGTTCGACGAAGAAGCTGGAAGCGCCGAGCAACCTGGGCTGGCTGATCGTCGATCTCGACGATATCGAGACGAAGGCCATCCCCGCCAACGATCCGATGGTCATGGCCACGCGTCGCCAGCTTGGACCGCAGATCGGTGGCGAATTGGGCGAACAGCTCACGCAGGCCATCATCGCCGATGTGGGCGTGAAGCGGAACGATACGGCGATCAAGGCCGTGGTCGACCAGCTGACCGGCAATCGCTGACGGCGTAGCAAACCATGACCGTTACGAGCCCAACCGCGCACGACACTCGCTGGGACGAACACGCACTGGCCGAACTGACCGCAGGGCGACCCGGTGTCGTATGGCGCCAGGTCGTGGCCGATTGCGACACGCCCGTCGCGGCCGCGGTCAAGCTGATCGAGGGGGAGCGCGGCGATTTCCTGCTCGAATCGGTCGAAGGCGGCGAAACGCGCGGGCGTTACAGCCTGTTGGGGCTGGACCCCGATCTCGTGTTCCGGGCGCAGGGGACGACGGCCGAAATAAACCGCACATGGCGCGACGACCGGAGCGATTTTATAACGCTCGACGCCGATCCGCTGACGGCGCTCCGCTCGCTGGTGGAAGAATGCCGTTTCGACGTGCCCGAACCGCTGCCTGCGGCGCTGTCCTGCCTTGTAGGCTATTTCGGTTACGAGACCATCGCGTTGGTTGAACCCAGCATCGGCCGCCCACCGGCCAATCCGCTCGATGTGCCTGACATGCTGTTCGTGCGTCCCGCGCTCGTGCTCGTGTTCGACCGTCTGAAAGATGCGCTGTATTGTATCGCACCGATCTGGCCCGGATCGCTCGCGCCTGAACAGGCGGTTGACCGCGCACGCGACCGGGTCGAGGATTGCCTCGCCCGCCTCGCCGCGGCGCGGGTCCCGCCACAAACCCTGCGCGACGACGTGCCCGAACCTGCGCTGCGCCCTAATCTTGCGCCCGGCAAGTACGACGAAATGGTGCTGGCGGCGAAGGAATACATAACCGCGGGCGACATCTTTCAGGTCGTGCTGGCGCAACGTTTCTCGACCCCGTTTCCGCTGCCGCCGCTCTCGCTTTATCGCGCGTTGCGGCGAGTAAACCCCTCGCCGTTCCTGTACTTCCTCGACCTGCCGGGCTTCGCGCTGATCGGGTCCAGCCCCGAAATCCTCGTCCGCGTGCGCCCGAATTCTGAAGGCCACAACGAAGTCACGATCCGCCCGATTGCGGGGACCCGGCCCCGCGGCAAGGATGCCGAAGAAGATCGCGCCAACCGCGAAAGCCTGCTCGCCGATCCCAAGGAGCTGGCCGAGCATCTCATGCTGCTCGACCTTGGCCGCAACGATGTGGGACGGGTGGCGACGGCAGGATCGGTTCGCGTCACCGATAGCTACACGGTCGAAAACTACAGCCACGTCATGCACATCGTGTCGAACGTCGTGGGACAGCTCGATCCCGCGTGCGATGCGGTCGATGCTCTCCTCGCCGGGTTTCCGGCTGGCACCGTCAGCGGCGCGCCCAAGGTGCGGGCCTGTCAGGTCATCGCCGAACTCGAACCCGAAACGCGCGGGGCCTATGCCGGCGGCGTCGGTTATTTCTCGCCCGATGGGTCGGTCGACAGCTGTATCGTACTGCGCACCGCGTTGGTGAAGGATGGCGTCATGCACATTCAGGCCGGGGCCGGCATCGTCGCCGACAGCAATCCCGAATACGAACAGCGAGAGTGTGAGGCCAAGGCCGGCGCGCTGGTCGCCGCTGCGCGCGAAGCCCTGCGCATCGCGCGCGAGCCGGGTTACGGCCAGTGAAGCCGTTCGCGGTCGCGGCGCTGCTGGCGCTGGCTGCTTGCGGATCGTCCGGCGCCGAAATCGGTGACAGATCAGGTGACGATGCCAAGTCGCTGGCTGCCGGGCCATGCGTGAACGCCGTATTCGAAGGCAGTCGCTTCACCCATTGCATCGTCGATCCGGCAAAGGCGGAGATCGCGCTGCGGCTCGATGGCGCAGACGGCATACCGATGCGCTCGTTCGATAGGCTTACCGAGCAAACGCCCAGTGAATCGATCCTGATGGCGATGAACGGCGGGATGTTTAACGAATCAGGCAATCCAATCGGGCTTTACGTTGAATCGGGCGAGCAACGTGTCGCGCTCAATACCAACGAAGGGCCGGGCAACTTTCACCTGATGCCCAATGGCGTGTTCTGGGGCGGCAACGGCGTCGCCCATGTCGATACGACCGAGCATTTCGCCACGCTCGAACCAGCAAATCCTCCGCCTTTCGCGACCCAGTCGGGCCCCATGCTGCTGGTCGACGGCAAACTGCACCCCCACTTCGCCGCAGACGGCGAGTCGAAGCATTTCCGCAACGGCGTCGGTGTCGACAAGGCGGGCAAGGTCCATTTCGTGATCAGCGACGATCTCGTCAGTTTCGGCCGTTTTGCCCGGTTTTTCCGGGACGAGGCGAAAACCCCCGACGCGCTCTATCTGGACGGCGCGGTTTCGGCGTTATGGGACCCGGCTGGTGGCCGTAAGGATGGCGGCCCCCCGCTTGGCCCCTTGATCGTCGTCACCAAACAAGCAAAGGCAGGATGATGGGCACCATTCTCGTCATCGACAATTACGACAGCTTCACCTGGAACCTCGTCCACTATCTGATGGAGATGGGCGCCAAGGTCGAAGTCGTGCGCAACGACGCCATTTCGGCCAACGCCGCCGTGCGCAGCGGCGCGGCTGGGTTCCTGATTTCTCCCGGACCCTGCACTCCAAACGAAGCCGGGATCAGCCTGGAACTCGTCGCGGCTTGCGCAGATGCGGGCAAACCGTTGCTGGGCGTGTGTCTTGGCCACCAGTCAATCGGTCAGCATTTTGGCGGCAAGGTGGTTCGCGGCGGGCTGATGCATGGCAAGACCAGCCCGGTCGACCATGACGGCAGCGGCGTATTTGCCGGTCTGCCCGCGCCCTTTCTTGCGACGCGATACCATTCGCTGGTGGTGCAGGATGTGCCCGACACGCTGGTCGTCAACGCCACCACCCCGCGCCCCGACGACGATGGCACCCATGCGATGGGCTTCCGCCATGTCGACCTGCCGATCCACGGCGTGCAGTTCCATCCTGAAAGCATCGCCACGCAGCATGGCCATGCCCTGCTCGCCAACTTCCTCGCCATTTGCGGTATCGAAGCCAAGGTTCCGGCATGAGCTATACTCTGGCCGAGACAGAGGCGCTGTTCGGGCGGATGCTCGACGGGTTAATGCCTGACGATGACATCGCCGATCTTCTGATCGAAATCGCGGACAGGGGCGAAACGGCTGAAGAGATCGCCGGCGCCGTGCGCGCGATGCGGGCGCGCATGCTCGCCATTGATGCGCCCGCCAACGCCATCGACGTGTGCGGCACCGGCGGCGACGGACAGCATAGCCTGAATGTCTCGACCGCCGTGGCGCTTGTCGTCGCGGCCTGCGGGGTGCCGGTTGCCAAACACGGGAACCGCGCCGCGTCGAGCATGGCGGGCGGCGCGGATACGTTGGAAACGCTGGGCCTCGACCTCGCCCGCGCGGGGATAGAGGCTGAGCGCACACTGCCCGATCTTGGCATCGCATTCCTGTTTGCGCAGCGCCATCATCCCGCGCTCGCCAGGATCGCACCGATCCGCAAGGCGCTGGGAAGACGCACTATTTTCAACCTCACTGGCCCGCTCGCCAATCCGGCGAACGTCGAACGCCAGCTGGTCGGCGTCGCCAGCCCCGAACTGGTGTTGGTCTACGCCGATGCGATGCGGTTGCTGGGTGCCGAACGCGCGCTGGTCGTGTCGGGCCTGGAAGGTCTGGACGAACTGTCTATCGCGGGGCCGAGCCGGGTCGTCGGTATCGGTTTCGATGCACCCGAACAGATCGTGCCCGAAGATGCCGGCCTGCCGCGCCATCCGCTCGACGCGATCCGTGGTGGCGACCCGAAATATAATGCTGAAGCGCTGCGCAATCTCCTGATGGGCGAAACCGGGGCTTATCGCGATGCGGTGCTGCTCAACGCCGCCGCCGCGCTGTGGATCGCGCAGGAGGCTACAGATCTTCGCAGCGGCGCAGAGGAAGCAGCAGAAGTGCTGGACAAGGGGCTGGCTAAGGCGTTGCTCGATTGCTGGATCTCGACCGTAAAAGGCAAGGCATGACGATGGAACAGCCCAACAAGCTGATCGAGATCTGCGATACCAAGCGTGGCGAAGTGGCCGAACGCATGGCGCAGCGAACGATCGCGGAACTGGACGATGCCGCCAAAGCGCTCGAACCGCCGCGCGGTTTCGAGGCGCGCTTACGCGACGCGGCGCTTTACGGTTATGGCCTGATCGCAGAAATCAAGAAAGCTTCTCCATCCAAAGGACTGATCCGTAAGGATTTTGATCCGGAAGTCCACGCGCGCGATTATGCCGCCGGTGGCGCGACCTGCCTTTCCGTATTGACCGACGCCCCCTACTTTCAGGGACGCGACGAATACCTGATCTCGGCTCGTCGGGCTTGCACCCTGCCGGTGCTGCGCAAGGACTTCATGGTCGATCCGTGGCAAGTCGCCGAAGCACGCGCGATCGGGGCCGATGCGATCCTCATCATCGTCGCCGCCCTTTCCGATGCCCAGATGGCAGAGATCGAAGCAGCGGCGATGGAACGCGGTATGGATGTTCTGGTCGAAGTGCATGACGAAGCGGAAATGGCCCGCGCGGCAATGCTGCGGTCACGGCTTATCGGCGTGAACAACCGCGATTTGCGGACCTTCGTCACCGATTTGGGCAATACCGAACGACTAGCCCCCCTTGCCCCCGCAGGATCGCTGCTTGTGGGCGAAAGCGGGATCAACAGCCACGACGACCTGGTACGCCTCTCCCAGTGCGGCGTACGCACGTTCCTTGTCGGGGAAAGCCTGATGCGCCAGACCGATGTCGAAGCGGCAACCCGCCAATTGTTGAACGGCCCATGAGCGGCCTCACCCATCTCGACAAAGCAGGCGCGGCCCGCATGGTCGATGTCGGCGCCAAAGCGGTAACGCGGCGCAAGGCGCTTGCCACGGGGCGCATCGTCATGTCGGTACAGGCGATAGAGGCGATCCTCGGAGGGCTCGTGAAAAAGGGCGACGTTCTTGCCACCGCGCGCATCGCGGGCATCATGGCGGCGAAACGAACGGGCGATCTGATCCCGTTATGCCACCCGCTCCCCATCGATGGCGTGACGGTCGATTTCATGTTTGAGGACGATGCGATCCGAGTCGAGGCGATGGCCACCACCTCGGCCAAAACTGGCGTAGAGATGGAAGCGATAACAGCGACTTCTGTCGCACTCCTCACAATCTACGACATGGCGAAAGCCATCGACAAGGGCATGGTCATCGAACAGGTTCGCCTACTGGCCAAAGATGGCGGCAAGGCGGGCCGCTGGCGCGCGGCGGGACAAGAGGATCGCGAGATTTGAGTGGACTGCTCGACTTGGCCGACGCGCAGCGTCGGCTTCTCGCCATGGCGCGGCCCGGGCCGATCATCGAATTACCCGCCAGCGCTGCGCTCGGGCATTTTCTCGCCAACAATATTGATGCGCGACGAACGCAACCCGAACGCCCGCTTTCTGCCATGGACGGGTGGGCCGTGCGGCAGGCGGACATGCCAGGGCCGTGGAGGATAGTTGGCGAAAGCGCTGCGGGCCATCCCTGTGAAACTGCCGTAGCGGCTGGGCAAGCCGTGCGAATTTCCACCGGTGCAGTCTTGCCCGATGGCAGCGACATGGTGCTGGTGCAGGAACAGTGCACAGCGCAAGGCGGGGTCCTGAATTTTGCCGGCGACCCTCCAACCCCGCCCAAGCGCCACATTCGCAGACGAGGGCTCGATTTTTCGGCAGGCGATGTGGTCCTCCAAGCCGGGGAACGGCTTGGTCCTGCCACCTTGGCGCTTGCGATCAGCGCGGGACATGCGGTTCTGCCCGTGCATAATCGCCCCCGCATCGCGATCATCGACAGCGGTGACGAACTCGTGCCGCCGGGCATCCCGCTCGGACCCGGCCAGATCCCGGCCAGCAACGGCATGATGCTTGCCGCCATGCTTGCGGCCTACCCTTGCGAAATCTCTCAATCGGGACCGGTCCCCGATCGGATCGACGCCATCATGGCGGCATTGAGCGATGCCAGCGATGCCGACCTGGTGATCACCACCGGCGGTGCTTCGGTTGGCGACCACGACCTTGTCATGCCCGCGATGGAAGCGATCGGCGCGACACTGCATTTCTGGCGGGTCGCGATAAAGCCCGGCAAGCCGATCATGGTAGCCCGCCGCGGCGAACAGATCCTGTTGGGCCTGCCCGGCAACCCTGTTTCCGCTTTCGTGACGGCCACGATGTTCGCCCTTCCCTTCGTGAAAGCCATGTTGGGCGCGCGCGACCCGTTTCCTCCGCGCGAACCGGCCATCAGCGTTTCCGCATTGCCGGCAACAGGGAAGCGCGCAGAATTCCTGCGGGCAACGCTGTCCTACGGGCGCGTCGAAATACTGAAGACCCAAGATAGCGGCGCGCTTGCTCCACTTGCATCGGCGCAGGCATTGATCTGCCGCGAGGCACATGCCGAACCCGTATCGCCCGGGCAGACAGTGGAAATCATCCGCATTCGTGACTGACCCGGCTTGACGAGACCGATTTTGTTTCTTAATTGTTCCTTATTCGTTCGCATCGGAACGGCGAATAAGGACAAAAGTCATGCTCACGCGCAAGCAGCACGAGCTGCTGCAATTCATCCAGCGGCGGCTCGAAGAATCGGGCATTTCGCCGTCGTTCGAAGAAATGAAGAAAGCGCTCGACCTGAAATCGAAGTCGGGCGTGCACCGGCTTATTTCCGCGTTGGAAGAGCGGGGCTTTATCCGCCGCCTTCCGAACCGGGCCCGCGCGCTCGAGATTTTGCGCCAGCCCGATGATGTGACCGGCACGACACGCCCCTCCGCTTCAAACATCGTGGAATTGCCACGGGCAAAGACCCAGCCACGACCATTTGTGGCCAACGACGTGATCGAGATACCCCTCCATGGCCGGATCGCGGCCGGCGTTCCGATCGAGGCGATGGAAAGCTCGCAGATGCTGCCCGTGCCCGCCGCACTCTTGGGGACTGGCGAGCATTACGCGCTTGAGGTGTCGGGCGATTCGATGATCGAGGCCGGGATTTTCGATGGCGATTTCGCCTTGGTGCGCAAAACCGACACTGCCCGCGATGGCGAGATCATCGTCGCACTCGTCCGGGGTGAGGAAGCTACGCTGAAGTATCTCCGTCGCGAAAATGGCATGATCCGTCTCGACCCCGCCAACGCTGCCTACGAGCCGCAGATTTACAGCGCGGACGAGGTACAGGTGCAGGGCAGGCTTGCCGGCTTGCTTAGGCGCTATCACTAAGGGGCCGGGAACTTTGGTGTTGTTAGGCTGGTGGTAGTCGCCGGCCGCTGAACCAAGCCAGATTTGCGGCATGCCGACACCCCAACGGTTTACCAGCCATGACGGTCGCCGCCGGGCCGGACATGGCGGACAGCTCGCGTTGAAAAATCGATGGTTGCACCTCCCCTGCGGGAAAGTTCGCGTCCGTCCAGTTTAAGCCAGCGCGGCTGGCATGAACGCGAAAGTGGGCTTTCCGCCACGACAACGTCGCTTTGTTCGCATGCGTTTTTCAAGCTGTCCGCATAAGTTCGGCCAGGACCTAGCGCGACGAGCAAGTTTACCGGCCGATCCGGTCTTCCGGCGGTCAGGGCGCAAAAATCCTCGTTACAGCGGGCACCCGGCCAATCCTGCAGACTTCGTGTTTCCGAATTCACCCTCTCTGGCGCGATCCCGGAAAGCTCCGCGAGGGCCCTGCCGCTAAAGCTGTCGCCGCCCCGAAGCATGAAGGTCAGACCATTCGGACCACTGAGCGCTAGGTGCCGTCCATCGCCCGATACCATCAGGTCGGGCGCTGAATTCGTGGCAAGCATCACGCCGCCGAGGACCACGGGAAATGCGCCCAGCATCCTGCCCCTTCCCGACCATAGTGCGATCCAGAACGCACCCATGGCGATTAATCCAACAGTCGAGACCGGAACGACCGGCGAAAAACGCGCGGAACCGGGAGCGGCGGCAGCAAAACGAGCCAGTTCGAGCACACCGCTGATCGATTGCGTCGCCAACCACCACGCGGGGGAGCCAAGTCCGATAAGATCGGTAACCAGCGCCAGTGCGAGCAGCGGCATGATCGCGATAGTCGTCAACGGGATGGCGACGAGATTGACGAACGCCCCATATATTCCAGACCGATGGAAATGAAACAGGACCAGCGGCAATAGCGAAAGCTCGATAACAACACCGGTAATAAATAACAAAGCCAGCCACCCGGCTGCACGGCCGACAAGCCCCGATCCGCGCAAGCGTTCCCGAAAACGAGTAACTGGCGGTGCATTTTGCACTGCCACAATGGCCATGACCGCAGCAAAACTGAGCTGAAAGCTGGGCGAGATGGCCGCTTCGGGCCAGAACAGCAGCACGGCGATAGCTGCCACCGCGATTAAGCGCATCGAAAGCGCCTGCCGCCCCAGCGCCAGGGCGGTGAGGACGAGCATTGCGGCGATGCACGACCGGATCGTTGGCAGGGCAGCGCCAGTCAGCAAAGTGTAGCCTAACCCCGAAAGCGCAGCGAGCAGCGAAGCCATCAGCGGCAACGGTACCCGCAACGCGACCCATGGAATCAGCGCCAGCGACCGCATGGCGATCAACCAGGTTATGGAGATAACCGCCGCGACATGCAGGCCGCTGATCGAAAGGAGGTGCGCAAGTCCAGCATCGCGCATGGCCTGCGCATCGGATTTCGCGATACCAGCCCTGTTGCCTGTGATCAGCGTGCCCGCCATGGCCGCCACCGACGGTTCGCTGCCCGCCTCTGCCATGCGCGTGCGGACCTGTTCGGCAAGGCGCTCGCGCATGCCCTTCTTTTCAGCAATGGACGATCCTGCGGCGATAGCTGGCCGCGACAAGACAGAACCAGTTGCCGCAATCCCTTCGAACCATGCGACGCGAGCAGGGTCATAGGCTCCGGGAGCGACGGCACGCGCAGGGGGAATCAACCGCAGACGAGCGCTCGCGATCGTTCCGGGCACAAGCGCTTGGTCGTCGAATCGCTCCGGCAAATTGATCCGCGCCACCATCGGCGATTGCATCGCGCCGCTGACTACGACCGTAAGGCGGGTCTTCTCCTCATTGCCTACCGCGTCCTGTCGTTCGACGATCCGGAATGCGAACGATCCGGCCATTGGTCGTCCTATTCCAGGCGTTCCGACCAGCTCCGACCGCACCCAGACGAGGACGAGACCGGCGGCGGCGGCGAGCGCCATCGCCATGATCGCATTGCGGACCAACGCGAAGCGTCCGGGATCGAACAGGATCATCGAACCGCCTGCAACTATGCCGGATAACCCTATGAATAAAATCCATTCTCCGGGCCCGGGAAGCGCGAACCACGCATATATGCCGCCCAACATCGCGACCGCGAGCCATGACATGCGTTCGAACGGGCGGGCAGCGAGCGCATTCTCCCAGCAAGTCGGGCTGGACAAATCGCGCAAGCTTCCCCATTGCCGCACCTGCGAAGATAGCGGAGCCCGCTCCGTTACCGTGGACGTTATGGCGACACTTTCAGTCATGTCTCGCCGTTCCCCCGTTTGCGGTCTTCCAGACTGTTAATGAAAGGAAAGATTGCGAGATGGCAAGCGGTTCGGCGACAGTTGGCAACGGCGCGAATGGCGCCGGTCGGCTGGTTGTTACGCGTTTCGCGCCCTCTCCCACCGGGTTCCTGCACATCGGCGGCGCCCGCACGGCGCTGTTCAACTGGCTCTTCGCCCGCCATCATGGCGGCAAGGCGCTGCTGCGGATCGAAGATACCGACCGTGCCCGTTCGACAGAGGCTGCGATCGACGCAATCCTCGACGGGCTGAACTGGCTCGGTCTCGATTACGACGAGCCGCCGGTGTTCCAGTCCCAGCGGGCCGAACGTCATGCCGCGGTCGCGTACGAATTGCTGAGCGCGGGCCATGCCTACAAATGCTTTGCCACGTCTGACGAGCTTGATGCGATGCGCGCCGAACAGCGCGAAAAGAAGCAACCCATGCGTTACGACGGGCGCTGGCGAGACCGTGACCCTGCCGAAGCACCCGAAGGCGCGCCCTATGTGATCCGCCTGAAGACCCCGGTCGAGGGAGAAACGGTTATCGACGATGCCGTGCAAGGTACGGTCAGGGTCAAGAACGTCGAAATCGACGATTACATCCTGCTCCGCTCGGACGGTACGCCCACATATATGCTCGCGGTCGTGGTCGACGATCATGACATGGGCGTCACGCACGTCATTCGCGGCGACGATCATCTCAACAATGCCTTTCGCCAATTGCCGATCTATCGCGCGATGGAAGCGATCGAGGGCGGCTGGGAACAGCCGGTCTATGCCCACATCCCGCTGATCCACGGAGCCGACGGGGCAAAGCTGTCGAAGCGCCACGGAGCGATGGGTGTCGATGCCTATCGCGACGAACTGGGGCTGTTGCCGGAAGCGGTGAACAATTACCTGCTTCGACTTGGCTGGGGCCATGGCGACCAGGAAATCTTCACGCGCGAAGAAGCCATCGCCTTGTTCGACCTTTCGGCCGTCGGCAAAAGTCCTTCGCGGTTCGATTTCAAAAAACTGGCCAACATGAACGGCCTTTACATGCGGGAGGCCGACGATGCCCGCCTCGCCGGATTGGCGGCTCCGCGCATCGCGGCGTTGGAACCCGGTTTCGATGCAACGCGCGACATCGCGCTGCTTACCGACGCGATGCCGTCGTTGAAGGCGCGAGCCAAAAACCTCGACGAACTCGCCGCGGGCGCACTGTTCCTGTTCCGCAATCGGCCCCTGCCGATGGACGAAAAGGCGATGAGCCTGCTGGATGAGGGCGCTCGCAGCTTGCTTGCCGATATCCTGCGCGAATTGGATGCGTACGACGACTGGTCGAGCGGGAGCCTCGAGGAGCACTTGAAGACGATGGCAGAGGCACGCGGCCTGGGCCTCGGCAAACTTGCACAACCCTTGCGCGCCGCTCTTACCGGGCAGGCGACATCACCCGGAATTTTCGACGTGCTGGTCCTTCTGGGCCGCGACGAAAGCCTTGCGCGCATCGCTGCGCAGGCCGAAGCCGCGGCAGCCGAAGGCGGCACTCCTGCCAAACCATGAATGGAGGGAACCAAAAGTGGCGGATAAGACGGCCCATCTGACAGCCGGAGGCGGCGAATTCGATTTCCCTATGAAAAGCGGGACAATCGGTCCCGACGTGATCGACATCGGCAAGATGTACGGCAAAACCGGGATGTTCACCTATGACCCCGGATTCACATCGACGGCCAGTTGCGATTCAGGTCTGACCTATATCGACGGCGAAGAAGGCATCCTGCTTCACCGCGGTTATCCCATCGGCCAACTGGCCGAGCAGTCGAGCTTCATGGAAGTTTCGTATCTCTTGCTGAACGGCGAATTGCCGAGCCCTGAGGAATACGAAAAGTTCAACTACACGATCAGCCGCCATACGATGCTGCATGACCAGCTTCGTGGTTTTTACCAGGGTTTCCGGCGCGATGCGCACCCGATGGCGATCATGTGCGGCGTCGTGGGAGCGCTCTCCGCGTTCTATCACGACAGCACCGACATTGCCGATCCCGCGCACCGCACGATCAGTTCGCACCGCCTGATCGCCAAGATGCCGACTATCGCGGCGATGGCTTACAAGTATTCGATCGGCCAGCCCTTCCTCTATCCGGACAACTCGCTGAGCTATACCGGCAACTTCCTGCGCATGACCTTTGGCGTTCCTGCCGAAGAATACGAGGTGATCCCGGCGGTCGAAAAGGCGATGGACCGGATTTTCATCCTCCACGCCGACCACGAACAGAACGCCTCGACCTCGACCGTGCGTCTTGCCGGGTCGTCGGGCGCGAATCCGTTTGCTTGCATCGCGGCCGGTATCGCTTGCTTGTGGGGCCCGGCACATGGCGGCGCAAACGAAGCGGCGCTCAACATGCTTCAGGAAATCGGCACGCCAGACCGGATCCCGCATTACATCGAACGGGCGAAGAACAAGGACGATCCGTTCCGTCTGATGGGCTTTGGTCACCGCGTCTACAAGAACTACGATCCGCGCGCGACCGTGATGCAGAAAACCGTGCGCGAGGTTTTCGACGCGCTCAAGGTCAAGGACCCCGTTTTCGAAGTGGCCCTGCGGCTTGAGGAAATGGCGCTCAACGACGATTATTTCGTCGAAAAAAAGCTGTTCCCCAACGTCGACTTCTACTCAGGCGTCATCCTTTCCGCGATCGGCTTCCCGACCACGATGTTCACCGCGCTCTTTGCGCTGGCACGCACCGTCGGCTGGGTCGCACAGTGGAATGAAATGATTTCCGATCCCGGCCAGCGTATCGGTCGCCCGCGTCAGCTTTACACCGGCCCGGCGCAGCGCGACTACGTTCCGCTCAGCCAGCGTTGATCGGTTAGACAGGAAAAGACGGGGCGATGCCGAAATTCCTCATCAGGATGAAAATCCTCATCAGGGTTCTGGGCGTCGCCCTTTTTCTATCCGGCTTGTTCTGGGCGCTTCAGGGCCTCGGCATCATCATGTGGCCGCCTGAAAGCTTCATGCTGGATCGGCGCGAATGGACGACGTACGGCCTTCTCACGGCCGCCGTCGGTGCTGTGTTGATCTGGCTGTCACGGGCGCGCAAGCGCGAGCCCTGAGAATTCAGGCTAACGGCAGCCTGATGACAAAGCTGTTGCCGCCTCCGGGGCGTTCCTGCGCTTCGACCGAGCCGCCCATTGCGCGGCTCAGCATCAAGGCGATATAAAGCCCCAAGCCGGAACCGGAGTCCCCGCTGCGACCAAGTCGTTCGAATTTGTCGAACATGCGCAGGCGATCCTCGTCCGACAGGCCCTCGCCTTCGTCGTCGATGCGGATTTCGGCAAAGTCGCCCAATTTTTCGGCGTCGATCCGGACTGTGGCATTTCCCGGCCCATAATCGATCGCGTTGCCGATTATGTTGAGCAGGATCTGCAGCACGCGGCGGCGATCGACCAACGCAATCAAGTCGGTCTGCGCCGGTGCCAAGGTCACTTTGCGAGCCTCGGCCTGCACCTGCAGAAGCCGGCAAGCCGCTTCGATCGTATCCGCCAAGCCCACCGGCTCGGTCGCGATCTCCATCGTACCGTGTTCGATCGCCTCGGCATCGCCGAGTTCATCGGCCAGCTCGCGCAAGTGCTTGCCCGCCCGCACGATATCGACCGCATATTCGCGATATTCGCTTGGCAACGGCCCAGCCAGTCTGTCGCGTATCGCTTCCGCCTGGCGAATTATGCGCCGCACCGGATCGTGGAGCGCCGGGCCCAGTTCGTCACGCAACAGGTTGCGCGGCAAAAGATCGGCATCGGCACCGTCGTGCTCGATATCGCCAATCGGGCGCAACAGCAGCCGGAACCCGACGCTGGCCGGAATCAACAGCAATTGCCATTGACGCGGCGACCCGGCGACACCGACAAGCATGCCGCTGCGTGCTCGCCAGATCGCCGGCGTGTCGTCGCCGTCCGAAAAATCGAAAAGTCGCGTCCAATGCTCGCCCCGCATTGCCCGCGCCCTGCCGACCAGCGTTTCAAGATCCGCCGCCTGGCTTTCGAGCGCCAGCACGCTTTGCCCCTCGTCCAGCCAGACGACACCTTCGGCAAGCAGGCTCTCGATGGCAAAGCGGGTTTCGTCTCCGCTGGGGACAGTGATCGGGGTTTGCGTCCGGCGCCAATCCGAAAGCCGGACCGTGCAACCGTTGCCATCGGGTTCGACTTCGGCCCAGCCTTCAAGCTTGCCCGTGGCATGGCGCATGGCCAGCGGACGGCCAAGACGCATACCGAAGCTGCGCGCCTTGCGCACCAGTTCCAAAAGATCGGGCGCAGCGATCAATCCCGGGATCTCGCCCCCGCAGGCCGTCTGCAATTCTGCGATCGGCCCGTCGGCGGCGATCAGCCGGTCGGCCGCATCGCTGCGTGCGACCAGCGGTTCGGTCGCCGTATCGTTCAGGGTTTCAGCCCCGGCCATCGTCGCCAGAAACCTGACCGGTCAGCAGTGCGCGGGCATCGTTACCCTGCATGCGCCCGAACCCGTCGGGAAGCGTGATGTCGGGATGGATCGCGTAGAACTCGCGCTCGATCTCGTTGTTCGAAAGACCCGCTGCCCGCAACGACAGGGCAAGACGGGCAAGTTGGCTCTCGCTGGTGGAAACCGCGACGGTGTCGCGTGGATCGCCGGTTGCCGCAGCAAGCGCGGAAAGAAATACGGGCACGCCGGCATGAGTGATCGAAAGCGCGGCAAAGGCCCCCGCCCCCAGCGCCGCGACCAGCCGGTTGGCAAGCGAAATCCGGCACTGCGATTCGTCGTAGCCCTGCCGGATCGTGTGTTCGGCTGTGCGGGCGTGCGCTTCGAACGCAGGATCGCCCGCAACGGCGTGGCGAAGCGTTTCGAGAAGGGAGAACAGGACTTCGGCCGGCAGTTCGTTGATCGGCAGGCTCATCCGTTGCTGATGCCGTGCGAATGCGGCCTGAGACGTGAGCAAATCCATCGCAAGCGCAGAGCTCGTGGGATCGTCTGCACCGATCAGCGCCTGCAACAATGGCGAAAGTGAAGGATCGACCCCCGCGCGGCGCTGCATCGATTCGGTCAACTGCCATTCCAGGGCGACCGAGTGCAGGTGATCGACGATGACGGGTTCGTCGATCAAGGCGCCCGAAAGCGGCTCGGTTATCGAATTGGCCCAAGCCCGCGGATCTGTTTCGCCAGCCGCCTGAGCGAGGAAAAATCCGACTTGCCGGGCCATGTCTTCGGCCATCGCGCGCACTCTCGCGACGATGGCGTCGGAAAACATCGAGCGATCCTCGGTCGCGATAAGCTGGCGCAATACGACGCCCCGTGCACTTAGTACACGGTCGCCGCGCTTCAGCTCGACGCGCATCACAGACTGTAGGCCCGTGGCCTTTTCGACTTCGCCCATGTCCATCGACCTAGCACCCCATGGTTAAGGGCGCGTTATTTTCCGCTGCGGACCGTGCCGAATGTCAACAGCCCCGTCCAGATGATCATGACACAGATCACGACCGACATGGCGATAAGGCCTAGACCGTCCCCGAATAGGGCAAGTTGAAGCACGATGGCTTGCGAGAACCGGTCTTCGAAAAATGGTCTTGCGCGCATGAACGGGAACGTGACCGCGCCGATGCGGGCCACGCAGACAAACACCGTCGAAACGCACCATGCACCCAGCATGGCCAGCGTTTCCGCGCCAACCGTCCCTCCCAGCGCCATGGCAAGCACGACAAGCAGCAGGACGTCGACCGCCAGCAACGCGAATAGCGGTTTGCGGTCCGGTAATGCCGACGCAATCCGACCCTGCCTGTCCGCCGCATCCAGGATCATTGCGCCCCGGACGGTCAGCCAGGCCAGCGCAATGGCGAAAAATGCCGCGCTGAACATGGCGAATGCCGCCAGCGCAATCGCTGCGGCGGCGGGCGCCAGCGCCGCCCACCATACCAGTGCGGGCGAACGATCGGCTTCGAACAGGCGGTTGCCGAAACGGCCCACGACGAACCCGGCGAGCGCTCTACCCGGGGTGCGTCCTCGTGCTTCGGCAAGGCTGCGCCGCAATCGTTGCGCTTCGATTGCCTGTGCCTCGGTTTCATTGCGGACAATCGTCCAGCGCTTGTCGCCGATGGCGCGCGGTTCGACTCCGCGCGGCGTGACGCCCGCCATCAAGGCGATGCGCAGAAGCGACGACGCCACGTCGCAGTCGCGCGGCAATTGGCGGAGTCGTTCGGCAAGTGCGCCCGGTATGACAAGGATGCCGCCCCATGCCGATTCCGCGTCGATTCGCTCGAAGCCGGCGGCTAATCCTTCTTCGATGGGGACGGTCACGATCCCGCTCACCGTCAGCAACGGTAGGGCAAGCACCGGATCGGCGACCAGCGCATCGCCAAAGACTAGCAGTTCGTCCGCCGCCGTCACTTCGGAACACAGACCCGGCGCATCGGCAACGATCCGCACGTCCAGTCCGCCATCCCCCGCCACGGCGACCAAGTCGTCAAGTCCCACTGCCCTGCGGTCCGCCAGCACGAGCAATCGTTGCGCCCCGGCGGCGATGGCCAGTTCGAGCTGTTGCTCGACAACCGGTTCGCCGTTCACGCGCAGCCCCGCACGCGTCAGCAGCCCATCCACGGCCAGCGGCTCCAACATCGACAGAATGGCTATGCGCAAGTTTCGTTTTGCCCCAAGTGCGCCCCACTGAGCCGGGGCGGATCACTGCTCGTCCAACGCCGGTTCATGGATCGCGGCGATAACAAGCGCAAGGTGGCAGTGGGCCATTGGGCAAAACCCTAGGAATTTAAGGCCTGAGCCGGGGGAAAACGGCACGATTCGAAGGTGCGCCCCCGTTCATTCGGTGTTAGTCATGACGCTATGACAAAACGGCGGAACATCGTGCCCTTCGGTGGGCAGGAATCGGACGATATCTCACAAGTCGACACGACTTACGCAGAAGCTTCGAACGAAGCGTTCGATCAAACCGACGAGTGGTACGAGACGGAGCCTGTCAGTCGGCGCAATCTCGCCTGGGTCACGCCTGCCATGGGAATTATCGCGCTGTTGGCGTGGACCGGGTTTTTTGCATGGGCGAGGCAGGGCGAACTGCTGGGCCGGCCGACTCCGGGCCAATGGACCGAGCTGTTGGCGCAATGGTCGATGCCTGCCGTTCTCGTCGTCGCGCTGTGGATGCTGGCGATGCGGCACAGCCGGGTCGAAGCGGGCCGGTTTGCCGATGTCGCCACCAGCCTGCGCACCGAATCGCGCGCGCTTGAAGACCGGCTTGGCCATGTAAACTCCGAACTGAGTATCGCGCGCGAATTCATCATTGCGCAGGGTCGCGATCTCGAAGCGCTGGGCCGCATCGCCAGCGATCGCATCGGCGACAGCGCGCGCAAGCTCGAAGCACTGATCGCCGACAATTCCGACCGAGTCGAACGGCTCCAGTCCGTCAGCACCGCCGCGCTCGACAACATGGAAAAGCTGCGCAGCCAGCTTCCCGTGGTGACCAATGCCACACGCGACCTGACCAACAACATCGGTCAGGCGGGACAAGGCGCGAGTTCGCAGCTCGAACGCCTCTCCGAAGGATTCTTGCGGATCGGACAGGCAGGCGAAGCCAGCACGATCAAGGTCGACGCCATGCGCGAGCGGGTCAACGATGTGCTCAACGAATTCACCCGCGCCGCCGATCGGCTCGGTCAGATCGCCCAAGACCGGTTCGCCGCGCTCGATGCCGAAAGCGCATCGTTGCGCGAACGGATGGACGAACAGGAAATAGCCGCGCTAGCTTCGGTGCGTGGACGTGCTGACGAGCTGGAAGGATTGCTGGAAACGACACGCGCACGGCTGTCGGATACAGAAACTTTCGGCCTCAATTCCCTGCGCCAGCAGCTTGCGGCATTGGAAACCGGTGCAGGCGATCTGACCGCCCGAATGCGCGACAACGAAACCGCCGCACTGAACGGTTGGCGCGAACGGATCGCGGGGCTCCGCAACGATGCACAGGCCCTGTTCGACAATATCGAGATCGGGTCTACCGAAACACTGGACGCCGCCGGCGCGCGGATTGCCGCGCTTTCGGGCGAGATCAGCCGCCTGCACGGCGACTTGCGCCGCCAGAGCGAGACGCTGGATACGGAGATCGAGCAACGGGTCGCCAAGAGCGAGGATGCAAGCCGCGGCCTGACCGAACGGCTCGGCGCCCTTATCGCCGGGCTCGACAGCGAGATCGAGGCCCGCCGCGTCCGTGGCGCACAGGCCAGTCGCGCATTGGTCGAAGAGCTCGCCACCAGCTTTGCCAGTCTCGACGAGGATGTCGCCGCACGCACGCAGCTTGCGGAACAGCGCAGCAGCGCACTCGCCGCACGGATTTCGGCAGCGCTCGCCACGCTCGACATCGAGCTTGAGGCACGAGCCCACCGGGGCGAGGAGGCGGGACGCGCCATGACCGACGGCGTCGCCGAGGCTCTCCGTTCGCTGGATGGCGAGATCGACACCCGCACCGAACGTGGCCAGCAAGCTGCATCGATCATGTCCGAAAACCTGCGCACTGCGCTGGAGGCGCTAGACAGCGAGATCGAACGCCGGCGCAACCACGGGCGGCAAGCCGCACGCGAACTGGCCCAAGGGTATGCCGACGAACTGGCCGGACTCGATCGTCAGTTGGAAGAACGGCGCGAACGCCACGAACAGGCCGGACGGGAAGTCACCGAGAGGCTCCACGCGCTGCTTACCGATTTCGACGAGAATTTCGACGAACGCCGCCGTCGGCATCTGGAGGCCAGCGCTTCGTTGGGCCGACATGCCGAGGCAATCGCTCTTCGTCTGGGCGAATATGGCGAGCGGATGGAAGCGGTCTCGCAACAGGGACGCGCTGCCGAAGATTCCATTGTCAGCGGCCTCGGCAATCTCTCGGCCAAGCTGGAAGCAAGCCGCTCGGCGCTGGCCGGTACCGACAGCGCGATCATCTCGCTCACCGACAGTTCGGTGCGCCTGCTCGAATTGATCGAAGCCAGCTCGCGTCACACGCGCGAAGCACTTCCCGGCGCCCTGGCCGAAGCGGAAGGACGGCTTGACGGTGTTACCGACCGGATCGAAGCGATGCGCAGCCTGCTGGGACAGGCGGGTGAGCGCGGCGATAAGCTAGGTCTGGCGATGGATGCCACGCGCGAAACGACAAAGGCGGCGCTGGTCGAGCTGGAAGCATTGCACGACACCTTGCAGGAACGCGGTTCGGCACACGCCGATCAGCTTTCGGACTTGCGCAACACTCTGTCGCAGGCGCGTACCGACAGCGAAGCGATGGCGACGGCCGCCGAAGCGACGCTAAACGGCGCGATTGCCCGCCTGGCCGATGCGAGCCGCGAGGCGGTGGCCAATATCGAGGGCACATCGTCCGAAGCGGTCCGCGCGATCGCTGAAAAGCTGGCCAAGGAAAGCGGCATCGTCGTGACCGAAGCCTTGCGCGAAAGCACGCACGACGCGCTCGAAGGGTTGGACAGCGCGGTCAGCAAGGCGACCGAAGCCGCCCGCGACGCCGCGGCCGAATTGCGCGAACAGCTGGGCCGGGTCGACGAAATCACCGGCCATCTCGAGTCGCGCATCCACGCCGCACGACAGCGGGCCGAAGAAGACATCGACGACCACTTCGCCAGGCGTGTGTCGCAGATTACCGAATCGCTGCATTCAACGTCGATCGACATCGACAAGGTGCTGTCCGCCGAAGTCAGCGAAAGCGCGTGGCAGGCCTATCTCAAAGGTGAGCGCGGGATATTTACCCGACGTGCGGTCCGCCTGCTCGATTCAGGCGAGGCGCGCCACATCGTCGACCATTACGAAAGCGAGAGCGAGTTCCGTGAACACGTCAACCGCTACATCCACGACTTCGAGGCTATCCTTCGCAACCTGCTTGCCACGCGCGAAGGCAACTCGCTGGCAGTAACGATGCTGTCGTCGGACATGGGCAAGCTTTACGTTGCGTTGGCGCAGGCGATCGAACGGCTGCGTCGCTAAGCGGCGCTTTCGATCAGTCGGCGGCGGCGTCGGGCTTTACGCCGGCCAGCATACGCGCATGTTCGTCGAGGATTTCCTGAGGCGGTTGGGCATAATTGATGTCCCCCGTCTCGATCCAGCCGTTGACATAATTTGCGTAAAACGCCCCGAACAGAAGCGCGGCCAGCACTGTGGCGCGCAAAGCTATCCGTCCCGGTCGGAAGTTGCTGGGGGCACTGTCGGCTTGTCCGGGGACTAGTGCCTCACCCGCTTCACGATGAGTGCGGATGCCAAAAGGCATTACGAGAAAAGCCGACATGACCCAGAAGAGGGAGTAGATCGCAAGGATCGACGTCAACTGCATCGCAAAATTCCTTACTGGTCCTCGAAGTCCATGACCGTGACTTGCGGGTTTTTGCCCGACCAACGCCGCGCTGCGCGCCTCGCGGCCAGTCGCACGGTTTCGCGAACCGTGTCGCGGTCCTTGGCTTTGCCGCCCTTCAGCTTACCGATCGCGGAGAGAATATCGTCGCGCGCCTCGACAAGGAATTCGGCCTCATCCTCGTCAAGCGGGAGACCTATGCAATTGATCAGCGGCGCGGCCTTCGAACCCTTGGGCGGCAGCACGACATTCACGTGACCGTTGAGCGCCAGCCGTCGCCGTGAGGCAATGGCCTCGCCATCGGCGGGCACGATGATGTCGCCGTCAAGAACGAGCCGTCCGGTCCTCGTCTCGCCGATCTTGCCCGGCTTGCCCGGGGCGAGGCGTACGATGTCGCCGTTGACCTGAAAAACCTGCTTGGGAACGCCCGCCGCGGCACCGACGCGTACCTGCTCTCGCATGTGGCGCACTTCGCCGTGGACAGGGACGAGGATTTCGGGCCGAAGCCACGAATACAGCGCCTCCAGTTCCGGGCGACCGGGGTGGCCCGAAACGTGAATCAGTTCCTGGCGATCGGTCACCATCGTGATCTCGCGCATGGCGAGCTGATTCATGATCCTGCCGATGGCCAGTTCATTGCCGGGAATTTGGCGGCTGGAAAACAGGACGACGTCGCCCTTGGTCAGTTCGATAGGATGGCTTTCGGACGCCATGCGGGCCAGCGCGGCGCGTGGCTCACCCTGCCCGCCAGTGGCGATGATCAGCACTTCACCGCGGGGTAACGACATCGCTGTGTCGAAATCCACCATGTCGGGGAAATCCTGAAGGTAACCGCTGGCCTGCGCCGCATCAATGATGCGATCGAGCGAACGCCCCGCGACGCAAACCCGTCGCCCAGCCTCTTGCGCCACCTGCGCCAGCGTCTGAACCCTGGCAACGTTGGACGCGAACGTCGTAACGACGATCCGTTTGCCGTCATGCTTGGCGATTTCGTCGACAAGCGCACGGCGGACCGCGCCTTCGGACCCCGAAGCTTCGGGGTTGAACACATTGGTCGAATCGCAAACCAGCGCGAGCACGCCTTCATCGCCCACTTCGGTAAGTTCGGCAGGTGACGTCGGCTCACCGATCTGCGGCTCGTCGTCGAGCTTCCAGTCGCCGGTGTGGAACACGCGGCCATAGGGCGTGTCGATCAGGACGGCGTTACCCTCTGCGATAGAGTGCGCGAGAGGCAGGTAGCGGACCGTGAAAGGCGAAGCCCCCTCACCCGGCGTGAATTCATCGAGATGATCGATGACGTGCAGTTCGACCTCCCCCCTAAGCCCCGCTTCGTCGAGCTTGCGCAAGACGAGGTCGGCGGTGAACGGCGTGGCATAGAGAGGCACGCCCAGATCCGCGGCAAAATAGGGCACTGCGCCGATATGGTCTTCGTGCGCGTGGGTGAGCACGATGCCGACAAGGTCCTCAGACCGTTCCTCGATGAAATCGAGGTCGGCAAAAACCAGGTCGACGCCGGGGTACCCGGGATCGGCGAAGGTCATGCCAAGGTCGACCATCAGCCATTTGCCGTCGCAGCCGTAGAGATTGACGTTCATGCCAATCTCGCCCGAACCGCCGAGCGCGAGGAAAATCAGTTCTTTTGCGGGAGTCATCGCGCCGGCTTAGACGCCCTTTCCGCGAGAATAGCCAGCCCCTTGAGCGTCAGATCGACATCAACTTCGTCAAATATTTCGGTCTGTTCGTCGAACAGTAGCGCAAGCCCGCCGGTTGCAAGGACTTTGGCGGGACGGCCGATCTCGGCCTTCAGCCGCGCGACCAACCCTTCGATCATCGCGACGTAGCCCCAATAGACGCCGATATGCATCTGTGCCTCGGTATTCCGGCCGATCACGCTTTGCGAGCCGGTCGGCGCTTCGATCGCGATGCGCGGCAGTTTGGCAGCTGCGCTGACCAGCGCATCCAGCGAAAGGTTGATGCCCGGCGCGATGATCCCACCTTTGTAGGCTCCGTTGAAATCCACGACGTCGAACGTGGTAGCGGTGCCGAAGTCGATAACGATCAAGTCGCCATCGTGTTCGTCATGGGCTGCGATAGCGTTGACCGCCCGGTCGGCGCCCAGGCTCGCGGGATCGTCGACATCGATCGACATGCCCCACGCCGCGTCACCCTCGCCCGCGAACAGGGGCGCCTTGCCGAAATACTTCTCGCCGAGCACCTGCAGGTTGTGCCGTGCGCGCGGCACGACGCTCGACACGATCGTCGATTCTACCACGTCGAGCGAATAGCCCTGAAGCGCGAACAACTGCAGCAACCAGACCGCATATTCGTCCGCGGTTCGGCGCGGATCGGTGGCAATGCGCCAGCGCGTGCGGACGCTGCGCCCCTCCATCAGGGCGAAGACGATGTTCGTATTGCCGACGTCGCAAACCAGCAACATGCGATCAGTCTCCCAGTTCGCCGCCAAGAAGAGCGACCTCGCCAGCGTAGATGGCACGCACCGTTCCGTCTTCCAAGCGGATCCGCAAGGCGCCATCGGGATTAAGCCCGGCATGGTAGCCATGCAGAGTTTCGGCATCGGAAAGCGCAACGCGTACGGGGATGCCGATCGCGGGTCCCCGTGCAGTCCATGCCGCGATGATGTGGTTGAGACCAAGGTTGCGCCATGCGGCAAGATTTTTCGCAAAAGTCGCGGCAAGGTTTTCGGCGAACCTGTCACGCAAAACTGTCACGCCGTGATCTGCCAGCGCCACTGTCGCTCGATCAGGAAGGTCGGGAGCCTGCGCAAGATTGACGCCAATGCCGACGATTACCGTGTCGTCGAATTTTTCGAGCAGGATGCCCGCCAGCTTTGCCCCGCCGAGCAAGACATCGTTCGGCCATTTGAGAAAAAGGCCAAGGCGATCGTGCCCTTCCGATCCGGCCAGCGATGCAGAAACCGCTTCATGCACGGCAATGCCCGCAACCAGCGCCAGAGTCTGGGGCATCGGATCGTCGGGACGGATCACGACGACGGTGGATCCCATGAAGTTTCCCGCACCATCGTGCCATTCGCGGCCAAGCCTGCCTCGACCCGCGTCCTGGCGATTGGCGACAAGCCAGGCACGCTCGTGCGGAGGGCGGGCGGAGCGGAGCCGAGCCGACAGTTCCGCGTTCGTGGAACCCACGGAATCGACATATTCGATGGAAGTTTCGCCGGTCATGCGGCGGTGCCGATCAACCTGCGAAGAACAGCGCTGCCGCCGCCTTGTCCGCCAGATCGCCAAGCCACGGGGTCAGCAGGTAGCCAAGCGGCGAGATGAAAATGCACGACAGCAACAGCAGCACTTTGTGCCCGATCGCGTCGGCGCCCGTTTCGCCGTTCGCACTCACCACGTTGGCAGGCTCATCGAAAAACGCGATCTTCACGACCTTCAGGTAGTAGAACGCACCGATCACACTGGCCGCAATGCCGATCGCCGCAAGCGCGAGCAGATCGGCGTTCACCGCCGCCTGAAACACCACGAACTTGCCCCAGAAGCCGAACAGCGGCGGGATGCCAGCAAGGCTGAACATGACCGCCGCCAGCGCCCATGCCAACGCCGGACGCGTGCGTGACAGGCCCGCGATGTCGGCGATCGCCTCCACCGGGTTATCATCCGCGTCCCGCAGCATCAGTACAACGACGAAGCCGGCGACGCTCATCGCAACATAGATCGCCAGATAAACGAGCATGGCCGACGCGCCTTCCTGCGTTACGGCGGCAAGACCGATCAGCAGAAAGCCGACATTGTTGATCGACGAATAGGCAAGAAGACGCTTGATATTGGATTGCCCGATGGCTCCCAATGCGCCGACGATAATCGAAGCGAGCGAGACGAAGATCACGATCTGCTGCCATGCCGCTGCCTGCGATCCGTAAGCGTCGAGCGCCACCCTCATCGTCAGCGCCAGCGCCGCAACCTTTGGCGCGGTGGCAAAGAACATCGTAACCGGTGTCGGCGCGCCTTCGTATACGTCGGGCGTCCACATGTGAAACGGCACCGCGCTGATCTTGAAGGCCAGGCCCGCAAGCACGAAGATCAACCCGAACAGCGCGCCAGTCGACATCGCGCCATCGAGTGCGAGCGCGACGGCCGTGAAATTCGTCGAACCGGTAAAGCCATAAGTCAGGCTCATCCCGAACAGGATGATGCCCGACGCCAGCGCGCCCAGCACGAAGTATTTCAGGCCCGCCTCGGCCGAACGCTCATCGCTACGCAAAAAAGCGGCAAGGACGTATGCTGCAAGGCTGTTCAGCTCGAGACCAATATACAGCGTCAGGAAGTCGGTGGCCGAAACCATCATGTTCATCCCGAGCACGGCGAACAGGACCAGAACCGGGTACTCCGCGCGCATCGCGGACTGACCGTTCGAACCGGCCCGCCCGAAGAACGCGGGAGCCACGATCAACGCAGCGCCACCGGCGGCATAGATCAAGATCTTGGCAAAGGCGGAAAACGCATCGGCGGTGTACTGTCCCGAAAACGCAACGCGATCAGGCCCCATCGCGCCCTGACAAAGCGTGGGCGCGGCGATGAAAGCACAGGCCGTCAACGCCGCCACGGCGACGATCGAGATGACGCGCGAACCCTTGTCGCCCATCCATGCGGCGGCGAGCAACAAGATCAGGCCCACAACGGTCAGCAATTCCTCGGCAGCGATGAGCTGCAGCGATTGGGAGAAGTCGTTCATCAGTGCGTCCCCCCTTCTTTTGCCGCGGCCGCGCCGTGTTCAGCGCTCGCTGCCTCCGGCTTCGGTTCGCTGAGGCGCGCATCCCCGGCAGGTGCGGCGGAAGCGAGCCGCTGGTCCAGCCACTCGATGTCGCTGCGCATCGGCGCCAGGAAGCTTTCGGGATAAACGCCCATCCACAGCACTGCGGCGGCGAGCGGGAGCATCATTGCCCATTCCCGTTTGTCGATGTCGGGCATGGCGGCGGCATCGGCGTTGGTCTGGTCGCCGAAAGCGACGCGGCGGTAGAGGTAAAGCATGTAGGCAGCGCCAAGGATGATGCCGGTCGTGCAGATCAACGCGACCCAGCTGGAAATCTGGTAAACGCCCGCAAGCGCCAGGAATTCGCCGACGAAACCGCTGGTGCCCGGGAGGCCTATCGAGGCCATTGTGAACAGCAGTAAGAACAGCGCGTACTTCGGCATGTTGATCGCAAGCCCGCCGTAACGGCTGATCTCTCGCGTGTGCAGCCGATCATAGATCACGCCGACGGCAAGGAACAGCGCACCCGACACGAGCCCGTGGCTGAGCATCACAATCATCGAGCCTTCGAGACCCTGCACGTTGAAGCTGAAGAGCGCGATGCACACGATCGCCATGTGCGCGACCGAGGAATAGGCGATCAGCTTCTTCATGTCGTGTTGAACCAGCGCGACAAGCGACGTGTACACGACCGCGATCATCGACAGGCCGAAGATCAGCCAGGCAAAATACGCTGACGCATCGGGGAACATCGGCAACGAGAACCGGATAAAGCCGTAGCCGCCCATCTTCAGCAGCACGCCTGCCAGGATGACCGAACCGGCCGTCGGCGCCTGAACGTGCGCATCGGGAAGCCAGGTATGAACCGGCCACATTGGCATCTTTACCGCAAAGCTGGCGAAAAAGGCCAGCCACAGCCAGTTCTGTGCCCCCGCCGGGAAGTCGGTCGCCATCAGAGTCGGAATGTCGGTCGTGCCAGCTTCGCGCACCATCCAGAACATCGCGATCAGCATCAGCACCGAGCCGATGAGCGTGTAGAGGAAGAACTTGTACGAAGCGTAGATGCGGTTGTCGCCGCCCCAGATGCCGATGATAAGATACATCGGTATAAGGCCTGCTTCGAAGAAAATATAGAACAGGAACAGGTCCTGCGCCGCGAAAACGCCGATCATCAGCGTTTCCATCATCAGGAAAGCGGCCATGTATTCGCCGACACGCTTCGTCACCGAAAGCCAGCTGGCCCCGATGCAAATCGGCATCAGGAACACCGAAAGCATAATCAGCATCAGCGCGATGCCGTCGATGCCCAGCGCATAGGAAAAGCCCGCGAACAGCTCCGCCTTTTCGACGAATTGCCATTGCGCGCCGCCGATATCGAAGCTCGCCCAAAGTACGACGCCCAGTGCGAAATCGATCAACGTGGCGACAAGCGCGACCATGCAAGCGGTCTTCGCCGGCACGAACATGCAGATGGCGGCGCCGATCAACGGCACCAGCAGCATCAGTGAAAGGATCGGAAAGCCGTCCATTATCTAAATCCTGCCCCGTCCCTTATCGTACCAAGACCCAGCTGATCGCGGCGACCAGCCCGAGCAGCATGACCAGCGCATAGCTGTAGAGGTATCCGGTCTGCACTTTCTGAGCATAACGCGAACCTTGCGCCACGACCCAAGCGGCACCGTCCGGACCGAACCGGTCGATTGTTCCTTCGTCGCCCCACTTCCAGAACTTGCGGCCCAGCCAGAAAGCCGGCTTCACGAAGATCACGTCGTAGAGCTCGTCGAAGTACCACTTGTTCTTGAGGAACGTGTAGACCCCGCCGAACATGCCCACGAAACGCGCAGGCGCGCCCGGATCGCGGATGTAGTTGTTCCACGCGATGAGCAGCCCGATCAGCATGACCGCACCCGGCGCAATCTTCACCCATGTCGGCACGGCATGCATCGCGTGCATCAGGTCCTCGTTGTAGAAGATCGAACCGTTCCAGAAACCAGCACTTTCGAGGAACGAGTGGCTCCAGATCGCGCCCGCAAGGATCGCGCCCGCCGAAAGCACGACCAGCGGGATCAGCATGGCCCACGGGCTTTCGTGCGGATGATAGCCCGCGGTTCCATCGGAATGCCCATCGCCATGCGCGGTGTGCACCGGCGCGTGAGGATCGTGGCCCGCGTCTTCCTCGCTCGGAAGGTCGTGATGGCCGTGCGCGTCATGGACTGCGTGCTGGATATGCTCCGACTGTTCCCAGCGCGGCTTGCCCCAGAAGGTCAGGAACATCAGGCGCCACGAATAGAAGCTGGTCAGCAGCGCCGCGACGATGCCCATGAGGAAGGCGAACTGCCCCATCTCGGTCCCGCTGGCGAAAGCGCTCTCCAGAATGGCGTCCTTCGAATAGAAGCCGGCGAACCCGATGTGCAGGAACCAGATCCCGACGCCGGTTATTGCCAGCGTACCCGCCAGCATCGCCCAGAACGTGATCGGGATATGCTTACGTAGGCCGCCGTAATAACGCATGTCCTGTTCGTGGTGCATCGCATGGATGACCGAGCCTGCGCCAAGGAACAGCAGCGCCTTGAAAAATGCGTGGGTGAACAAGTGGAACATCGCCGCGCCATAGGCGCCGACGCCCGCGGCAAAGAACATGTAGCCCAGCTGCGAACAGGTCGAATAGGCGATCACGCGCTTGATGTCGGTCTGCGTCGTGCCGATCGTGGCGGCGAAGAAACAGGTCGCGGCACCGATGAAGGTCACGAATGTCAACGCCATCTGGCTGGTTTCGAACAGCGGCGACAGGCGACAAACCATGAACACGCCCGCGGTCACCATCGTCGCGGCATGGATCAGCGCCGACACCGGCGTCGGGCCTTCCATCGCGTCGGGGAGCCAAGTGTGCAAACCAAGCTGCGCGGACTTGCCCATCGCGCCGATGAACAAGAGAATGCAAAGCACCGTCATCGTGTCGAGACGCATGCCCAGGAAGCCGATGCTCGATCCCGCCATGTCCGGGGCGCGGTCTAGGATTTCGGGGATCGATGTCGTGCCAAACACGAGGAACACGCCAAAGATGCCCATCATGAAGCCAAGATCGCCGACGCGATTGACGACGAACGCTTTGATCGCAGCGGCATTGGCGCTGGGTTTGCGGAACCAGAACCCGATCAGGAGATACGACGCAAGGCCAACCCCTTCCCAACCGAAGAACATCTGCACGAGGTTGTCGGCCGTCACCAGCATCAGCATGGCGAACGTAAACAGGGACAGATAGGCGAAGAAGCGCGGCTGATCCGGATCTTCGTCCATGTAGCCCCATGAATAGAGGTGGACGAGCGCGGACACACTGGTGATCACGACCAGCATGACCGCCGTCAGCGTGTCGACCCGCAGGGCCCAGTCGAAGGTCATGTCACCCGACTGCACCCATTGCAGCACCGGGGTCACGCCCGCTTCGGCATTGCCCGTCATGAAGCTGAGGAAGATCGGCCACGACAGGGCGCACGACAGGAACAGCGCGCCCGTCGTCACCGCCTTGGGAAAGACGGCGCCGAAGCTCTTGTTCGCGAACCCTGCGAGGATGGCCGCCAGCAGCGGACCAAAGACGATAAGCTGGATCACGCGATTATCCCCGCATCCGATGGATGTCGTCGACCGCGATGGTGCCGCGGCCACGGAAGTAAATGACGAGGATAGCAAGTCCGATCGCCGCTTCGCCCGCCGCAACGGTCAACACGAACATCGCGAAGATCTGGCCCGTCAGGTCACCGAGGAACGAGCTGAACGCGACGAAATTGATATTCACCGCCAGCAGAATGAGTTCGATCGCCATCAGGATCACGATGACGTTCTTGCGATTGAGGAATATGCCGAGCACGCCGAGCACGAACAGGATCGAGCTGACGACGACGTAGTGTTCGATCCCGATCACAGCTGAACCCCCTTCCCGATTTCAGGCTTCACGTTGATCGTCGCCTCTTCGGGACGACGCGCGATCTGCTTCGAAATGTTCTGTCCGCGCGTGTCGGTACGCTGACGGTGAGTCAGCACGATGGCGCCGATCATCGCGACCAGCAGGACGAGTCCCGCCGCTTCGAACAGGAACAGGTATTCGCCGTAAAGCAGCCCGCCGATGCTTTCGATGTTGGACCGGCCGGCCAGTGTTGCGGCCGTGCCGTCAGCCTGACCCAGTTCCAACTTCCCTGCGCGATATGCGCCAAGACCGAGGACCAGTTCGGCCAGCAATGCGACGGCAAGCGCGATGCCAAGCGGGAAGTTCTTCATGAACCCGCCGCGCAATTCGGCAAAATCGATGTCGAGCATCATGACAACGAACAGGAACAGAACCGCGACCGCGCCGACATAGACGATGACCAGCAGCATCGCGATGAATTCCGCACCGACGAGCACCATTAGCCCCGCGGCGTTGAAAAACGCGAGAATCAGCCACAAAACCGAGTGGACCGGGTTGCGGCTCATGATGACCAGCACGGCGCTGGCGATCAGGATGGCCGCGAAAAGGTAAAAGGCTATCGTGTGGATCATGTGATTGTTCCCGCGCGGCCCCTAGCGATAGGGCGCATCGGCTTCAAGGTTTGCGGCAATCGCCCGCTCCCACTTGTCCCCGTTCGCCAGCAGTTTCGCCTTGTCGTAAAGCAGTTCTTCGCGCGTTTCGGTCGCGTATTCGAAATTCGGGCCCTCGACGATGGCGTCGACCGGGCACGCTTCCTGACAGAAGCCGCAGAAGATGCACTTGGTCATATCGATGTCGTAGCGCGTCGTGCGGCGGCTGCCATCGTCGCGCGGTTCGGCCTCGATCGTGATGGCCTGGGCCGGGCACACCGCTTCGCACAGCTTGCACGCGATGCAGCGTTCTTCGCCATTGGGATAGCGACGCAGCGCGTGTTCCCCGCGGAAACGCGGGCTCAGGGGGTTCTTTTCGTACGGATAGTTGATCGTCGCCTTGGGCTTGAAGAAATACTTCAGCGTGAGGGCGTGCGCCTTCAGGAATTCCCAGAGGGTGAACGCTTTTATGAACTGTGCGACGGTCATGCGAAATGTCCGGTGGCCATGAGGTAGCCGCTGACAAGGAATACCCAGAGCAGCGAGAACGGCAGGAAGACCTTCCAGCCAAGGCGCATCAGCTGATCATAGCGATAGCGCGGCACGGTGGCCTTTACCCAGCTGAAGATAAAAAAGAAAAACAGGATCTTGAGCAACAGCCACACGAAACCGTTCACCCAATAGAGCGGTGCCCAATCGACCGGCGGTAGCCATCCGCCAAAGAAAAGCACCGCGTTGAGCGTGCACATCAGCAGCACGTTGGCATATTCGCCGAGCCAGTAGAGCGCGAAGCTCATGGAAGAATATTCGGTCTGGTATCCGGCGACGAGCTCGCTTTCCGCCTCGGTAAGGTCGAACGGCGCACGCGCGGTTTCGGCCATGCCCGAAATCAGGAACAGCACCCACATCGGGAACAGCAGCGGATTGAAGCCGAAGCCATTCAGGAAGCCGAACACGTGGCCCTTCTGCGCAATCACGATGCCGTTCATGTTGAACGTGCCCGCCCAAAGCACGACGCAGATGATGATGAAGCCGATGGAGACTTCGTAGGAGATCATCTGCGCGGCGGCGCGCATGGCTGAAAAGAAAGGATATTTCGAGTTCGACGCCCACCCCGCGATGACAACGCCATAGACGCCCAGCGAACTGATCGCGAGAATGTAGAGCAGCCCGACGTTAATGTCGGCCAAAACCGCGCCCGAATTGAACGGGATCACCGCCCAGGCCATCAGCGCGACGGTAAAGGTGATGATCGGCGCGATCAGGAACAGGCCCTTGTTCGCCGCCGACGGAATGATCGTTTCCTGCAGGAATACCTTGAGCCCGTCAGCAAAGGATTGAAGCAGGCCGAACGGCCCGACTACGTTGGGACCACGGCGCAGCGCCATCGCCGCCCAGATCTTGCGATCGGCATAGATGATCATCGCCACGCCGAGCATCAGCGGCAGCGCGATCAGCAGAATTCCGCAGATGGTGGCGACAAACCAGGCCCAGTCCGCGGTCATGCCCCAGTTGATGAAAGTCTCGGTCATTCCGCGGCCTCCGCGAAGTCCTGCCCGTGGAGCAGTTCTGCCGAACAACGCTGCATCGTCGGGCTGGCCCGGCAGATGGCGTTGGTCAGGTAGTAATCGGCAACCGGATAGGCTGCGATTTCACCCGATGCGTCACCGCCGCCTGCGGGAAGCGCCATGCCGAAATCGGCAAGACCTTCGTTGGCCAAAGCCGGGGTATCGGCGAACATGGCGGCGCGAAGCTGTTCGAACGTGTCGAAACCGACCGTCACGCCCAACGCATCGGCCAGTGCGCGCAGGATCGTCCAATCCTCACGCGCATCGCCCGGCGCGAACACGGCCTTTTCGGACCGCTGCACGCGCCCTTCGATATTGACGTATGTGCCGGACTTTTCGGTATAGGCGGCGGCGGGCAGGATCACGTCCGCCGCATGCGCGCCCTTGTCGCCGTGGTGGCCGATGAAGACCTTGAGCGTGTCTGGGAACTTGGTGAAGTCGACCTCGTCCGAGCCCAGCGCCAGCAGCACCTTGGGCTTGGCCGCAATCAGGTCCGCCATGCCACCGGCCTGCGCAAGACCGAGCATCAACCCGCCCATGCGAGAGGCCGAGAAGTGGAGCGAGTTGAACCCGTTCCACCCTTCACGCACGACATTCCATTCGCCCGCCAGCGCCAGCGCCTTGCCCAGCGCGCCGCGACCAAGTGCCGCTCCGCCAAGGATGATCGCCGGCCGCTCGGCTTTGCTCATCGCGTCGGTCACATCGGACGAAAGCGAATTCAATACGCCAAGGTCGTTGCCGAGGAACGTCGCGGGATATGTCGTCTCCCATTCGGGACCGACCACGAAGACCTTCGCCCCGCGCTTCACCGCCTTGCGCAGGCGAACATTGAGGAGCGGCGCTTCATGCCGGATCTGGCTGCCAACGATCAGCACCGCGTCGGCGTTCTCGATCCCGGCCAGAGTGGTGTTGAAGTTAACCGCAGCAAGGTTCGACGTGTCGTAGGTCATGCCCGACTGGCGGCCTTCGATCAGGGTCGAGCCCATCGCGCCGAGCAGCGCCTTCGCCGCGAACATCGTTTCGCAGTCGAGCAGGTCGCCATAGACCGCGGCGATATCCTTGCCCGGTTTCGCCGCCTTGATCTTCTTGAACGCATCGTCCCACGTGGCCGCTTCGAGCTTGCCGCGGTTTTCGCCGGACGTTTGGCGGATCCACACCTTGTCGAGACGGCGGCGGGTCAGCCCGTCGACGGCATAGCGCGACTTGTCGGCCAGCCACTCCTCGTTAACGTCGTCGTTCAGACGCGGCAGCGCGCGCATCACTTCGCGACCGCGGCTGTCGATGCGGATGTTCGCGCCCAGCGCGTCCATGACGTCGATGCCGAGCGTCTTTTTCAGCTCCCACGGCCGCGCCTCGAAAGCATAGGGGCGCGAGGTCAGCGCGCCGACCGGGCACAGATCGATCACGTTGGCCGAAAGCTCGTGCTTAACCGCATGCTCGAGATAAGTCGTGATCTGCATGTTCTCGCCGCGATAAAGCGCGCCGATCTCGTCCACGCCAGCGATCTCTTCGGAGAATCGCACGCAGCGGGTGCAGTGGATGCAGCGCGTCATCGTCGTCTTGATGAGCGGACCCATGTATTTTTCGGTAACCGCGCGCTTGTTCTCGTCATAACGCGAGCCGCCACGGCCGTAGGCGACCGACTGGTCCTGCAGGTCGCATTCGCCGCCCTGATCGCAGATCGGGCAGTCGAGCGGATGGTTGATGAGGAGGAATTCCATCACGCCCTCGCGGGCCTTCTTCACCATCTCGCTATCGGTGCGGATTTCCTGACCGTCGGTCGCGGGCAGCGCGCACGATGCTTGCGGCTTGGGCGGTCCGGGCTTTACCTCGACCAGGCACATGCGGCAGTTGCCGGCGATCGACAGCCGCTCGTGATAACAGAAACGCGGGATTTCCTTACCCGCAAGTTCGCAGGCCTGCAGAACGGTGGCGCCTGCGGGGACTTCGATTTCCTGTCCGTCTACCTTGACTGTGGGCATTACTCAGCTGCCTCTGCCATATTGCCTGCTTCTGCGATGCGGCGCTCAAGTTCGGGGCGGAAGTGCTTGATCAGGCCCTGGATCGGCCAAGCCGCCGCGTCGCCCAGCGCGCAGATCGTGTGGCCTTCGACCTGCTTGGTCACTTGTTGCAGCATGTCGATCTCGTCGACCGCGGCGTCACCGGTGCGCAGGCGTTCCATCATGCGCCACATCCAGCCGGTGCCTTCGCGGCAGGGCGTGCACTGACCGCACGATTCGTGCTTATAGAAATACGAAAGCCGCGAAATCGCGCGAACGATGTCGGTCGACTTGTCCATGATGATGACCGCCGCGGTGCCAAGACCCGATCCAACTTCCTTCAACCCGTCGAAGTCCATCGGCGCGTCCCAAATCTGTTCCGCCGGGACGAGCGGCACTGATGAACCGCCGGGGATGACCGCCAGCAGGTTGTCCTTGCCGCCGCGAATTCCGCCGCAATGCTTTTCGATCAGCTCGCTGAACGGAATGCTCATCGCTTCCTCGACCACGCAGGGCTTATCGACGTGCCCGCTGATCTGAAACAGCTTGGTGCCCTTGTTGTTCTCCCGCCCGAAGGAGGAGAACCACGTCGCGCCGCGCCGGATGATTGTGGGGGCAACCGCGATGGATTCCACGTTGTTCACCGTCGTCGGGCAGCCATAAAGGCCCGCACCCGCCGGGAACGGAGGCTTCAGGCGGGGCTGGCCCTTCTTGCCTTCAAGGCTTTCGATCATCGCCGTCTCTTCGCCGCAGATGTATGCGCCCGCGCCGCGATGGACGAAGACGTCGAAGTCATACCCCGAACCACAGGCGTTCTTGCCGATGAGGCCGGCGTCATAAGCCTGCTTCACTGCGTCTTCGAGGCGCCATGCCTCGCGTATGTATTCCCCGCGGATGTAGATGTAGGCCGCCCGCGCGCGCATCGCATATCCGGCAACCAGCGCGCCTTCGATCAGCTTGTGCGGATCGTGGCGGATGATCTCGCGGTCCTTGCACGAACCCGGTTCGGATTCGTCGGCGTTGATGACGAGGAAGCTGGGACGACCGTCCTTCGATTCCTTGGGCATGAAGGACCACTTCATGCCGGTCGGAAAACCAGCGCCACCGCGACCGCGCAGGCCCGATGCCTTGATCTCGTCGATGATGGCATCCTGCCCACGGGCCAGAATGTCCTTGGTATTGTCCCAGTCTCCGCGCGCCTGCGCCGCTTTCAGGCCCCAGTCCTGATAGCCATAGAGATTGGTGAAGATGCGGTCCTTGTCAGCGAGCATTTGCGAGCGCTCCACAAGTTGGATCGGCGAGCATCACAGAACTCCGAACACGAAAACGGCGGCGGCGATGAGTATGCCGACCAGCACGATTGTCTTGACGATGCCTTTCAGCACTTTCCAGGCGACGAAGACCGCGACGAGCGCGAGGATGACGACGACGATATTGTCCATCTTACCACTCGTCCCGATAATCGTGGTTGGCATCGACCATCTGCTTCAACGATGTCGGCCCGCCCGACGGCTCAACCGTGTGACGGCCCGGTTCCTGCGTCCCCGCCTTGGGCGAACCGCCGGCGGCCAGCGAGTCGAGCACGGCATCGAGCCGTTCGCTCGTCAGGTCTTCGAAATTGTCGTCGTTGATCTGAACCATCGGGGCCGACGAGCAGTTGCCCATGCATTCGACCTCGGTCAGCGTCCACATGCCGTCGGCAGTGGTGTGGCCCTTGGCCATGCCGCGCTTCTTGCACGTTTCCATGATGTCGTCGGACCCGCGCAGCATGCACGGCGTGGTGCCACAGACCTGGACGTGGAATTTGCCGACGGGCACGAGATTGTACATCGTGTAGAACGTCGCGACCTCGACCACACGGATGATCGGCATGTCGAGATAGCTCGCGACATATTCCATCACCGGTATCGGCAGCCAGCCCTGCGTGGCCGTTTCCTCACCCACCTGCCGCTGCGCGATGTCGAGCAGCGCCATTACGGCGGATTTCTGGCGACCCTCGGGATAGTGCGAGATGGCGTCTCTCGCCTTCGCGTCCGATGCGGGCGTAAAGGCAAATCCACCCCACCGCGCGCGCAGTTCCGGGGTTTCGGGTTCGATATAGCGGTCGGCCATTAGCGGACGAACTCCACGCGGGCGCACTTGTCGCCATCGAAAGTGTAGATCGCGATCACGTCGAACGGATCGGCATCGGCAGAGCGCCAGACGCGCTCGTGGAACATGACGTAATCGCCCAGCGCCTTGGCATCGAGCACTTCGGCGCGATTTTCGGGAAACTGCGCGAACATCGCCTTCAGTCCCTCACGCGTACCTTCGCGTCCTTCGCGAACGACGTCGCCGCGATAGGCCGCCTCGCACGCATTCTCGGTCATCAGCGCGACATAGGCGTCGGCGTCCTGCGCGTTGTAGTGCGCGATCATGGCCTGCGCGATGGCGGTGCGGTCGGTCGTCGCACTCACCGGTCGCACTCCCCGAAAACAACGTCGATCGCGCCGAGGATGGCGGTCGCGTCAGGCAGCATGTGGCCCTTGCACATCATGTCCATCGCCTGAAGGTGGCTGAACGCCGTCGGCCTTATCTTGCATCGGTACGGCTTGTTCGACCCGTCAGACACGAGATAGACGCCGAATTCCCCCTTGGGGCTTTCGGTCGCGACATAGACTTCGCCGGCGGGCACGTGAAAGCCCTCGGTATAAAGCTTGAAGTGATGGATCAGCGCTTCCATCGAGCTTTTCATCTCGCCGCGCTTGGGCGGTACGACCTTGCGATCCGAACTTGCGATCGGACCCTCGGGCATTTCGGCGAGGCACTGCTTCATGATCTTGGCCGACTGGCGCACTTCTTCGACGCGGACCATGAAACGGTCATAGCAGTCCGAATTTGTGCCGACCGGGATTTCGAAATCCATGCGGTCGTAAACGTCGTAGGGCTGGCTCTTGCGCAGATCCCACGCAATGCCCGCAGCGCGGATCATCGGTCCGGAAAAGCCCCATGCCAGCGCGTCTTCCTTGCTCACCAGCGCGATGTCGACGTTGCGCTGCTTGAAGATGCGGTTGTCCACGACAAGGCTCATCGCGTCTTCGAACAGTTCGGGCAGCCGCGTGTCGAGCCAGTCGCCGATATCGGTCAACAGCTTGAGCGGAACGTCTTGATGGACGCCGCCGGGGCGGAACCATGCGCTGTGCATGCGTGCGCCCGACGCGCGCTCGAAGAAGTTCAGGCAATCCTCACGGATTTCGAACATCCACAAGTTCGGCGTCATCGCGCCGACATCCATCACGTGGCTGCCGAGATTGAGCATGTGATTGCAGATGCGCGTCAGTTCCGCGAACAGCACGCGCAGATATTGCGCGCGGATCGGCACTTCGACATTCAGCAGCTTTTCGATCGCGAGGATGTAGCTGTATTCCTGCGCCAGCGGCGAGCAGTAATCGAGCCGGTCGAAATATGGCAGCGCCTGCAGATATGTCTTGTACTCGATCAGCTTTTCGGTGCCCCGGTGAAGCAAGCCGACGTGCGGATCGACGCGTTCGATGATCTCGCCGTCAAGCTCCATGACCATGCGCAACACGCCGTGGGCCGCCGGGTGCTGCGGGCCGAAGTTGATCGTGTAGTTGGTGATGACCTCATCGCCGGTCGTCGGCGACTGTTCAAGCTGCATCGTCATGCCGGACAGCTCCACGTTCCCTGATAGGAATCGCGCTCGCTACCTGGCGTTTTCAGCGTCAGTGTCGCGCTCGACTTGTCGTCGGCCAGCACGATCGCGACCGACATCGCAATCGCACCGTCGACGGGCTTGCGCTCAAGCGTCGGGCCATTGACGAGGTAATCGGTCCCGGCGCTCTGCGCAAAAAGCGCGGTTGCGGGCTGACCGTTGGGCCGTACGACGCCGGCGCCGGGCTTGTCTTCGATCTTCGGCGCACCGACCGTCAGCAGAGCGCGCCCGCCTTCGTCAGTAAAGAAGCACAGGCCTGCACCCTTCGTGCTGTCGGCGATGATCGTGCCGTCGTTCGCTTCCAATGCAAGCAATTCGGCATAAGCTTGTTCGCCATCGGCACCGGGCAGCGTTGTGTCCAGCTTCGCCTCGGTCGGCGCGACGATGACGTTCTCTGCTTCCGTCGTTTCGGCGGCGACGGGGGCTTCGTCGGGCTTGTCGCAACCGGCCAGCGCCAACGAGGCGAGAAGTGCGATACGCAGTTTCATATCCCGTTGTCCTTCTTCGGCTCGGTCGCCTGCGCGGTGTCCTTGGTCTTGCCCTTGCGCGACTTGCGCGCGGGGCGATCCTCGGTCGGCGTGGGCGCGTCGGCAGCCTTGCCGCCATCGGTTTGAGCAGGCGCCGCCGCGACTTTGTCGTCAGCCTTGGCATCGGTCTTCGCCCCGGCGCCCGTATCGGACGGCTTTTCGGTCGTCTTGGGGATATCGACCGTCGGCGGCGCGGGGCTTTCAGCCGCCTTTTCGTCACCGGGCAGCACGTAGTCCGCACCCTCCCACGGGCTCATGAAGTCGAAGCTGCGGAAATCCTGCGCCAGCGTGACCGGCTGATAGACGACGCGCTTGTCCTCTTCGGAGTAGCGCAGTTCGACATAACCGCTCAGCGGGAAATCCTTGCGGAAGGGATGCCCTTCGAAGCCGTAATCCGTCAGGATGCGGCGCAAGTCTTCGTTACCCGCGAACAACACGCCGTACATGTCGAACACTTCCCGTTCCAGCCAGCCCGCGTTCGGCCAGATGCCAGTGATACTGGGAACTGGCTTCGCCTCGTCGGTGCAGACCTTCACGATGACGCGATGGTTCTTCGTGACCGAAAGCAGGCAGTAGCAAACCTCGAACCGTTCGGCCCGACTGGGATAATCGACGCCCGCGATTTCCATCAACTGCTGATAGGCGTGGTCGTCACGCAGGCTGCGCATCACGTCGGCCAGCTTTTCTCGCGAGATCGAAATCAGGATCTCGCCATGTTCTTCGTGCACGCCGGTGACCGCATCGCCCAGCGCGCCTTTCAGCGCGTCGGCGACACCCTCGTTCGAAGCGCACTTCGGAGCGGAATGAATGACTGCCATCGTCCCTGCCCTTACCGTGCGACCGTGCCGACGCGGCGGATCTTACGCTGCAACTGCATCACGCCGTAAAGCAGCGCTTCGGCGGTCGGGGGACAGCCCGGCACGTAGATGTCGACCGGCACGATGCGATCGCAGCCGCGCACGACCGAATAGGAATAGTGATAATAACCGCCGCCATTGGCGCACGAACCCATCGAGATCACGTATTTCGGATCCGACATCTGGTCGTAAACCTTGCGCAGCGCCGGTGCCATCTTGTTGCACAGCGTGCCCGCGACGATCATCACATCTGACTGGCGCGGCGATGCGCGCGGTGCGGCGCCGAAACGTTCCATGTCGTAACGCGGCATGTTCACGTGGATCATCTCGACAGCGCAGCACGCAAGGCCGAACGTCATCCACCACAGCGAGCCGGTGCGCGCCCACTGGAACAGATCCTCTGTGCTGGTGACGAGGAAGCCCTTGTCGTTCACTTCGGTCTGGACAGCCTGAAAATAGTCATGGTCCGGCATCCGGACCTCGCCGCCCTGTGCCGTCGGCATATTGGGCGCGGTGGTCATCCCGGTCAGCGGAAGAGTCTCGTTCACTCCCATTCCAGGGCTCCCTTCTTCCACGCATAGGCAAAGCCGATGACCAGTTCGGCCAGGAACACCATCATCGTAATCCAGCCCGGCCATCCGGTGACGTCGAGGCTGACGGCCCATGGAAACAGGAACGCGGCTTCGAGATCGAAGATGATGAACAGGATTGCCACCAGATAGAACCGCACGTCGAACTGACTGCGCGGATCCTCGAACGCGGGAAAGCCGCATTCGTATTCCGAGTTCTTTTCCGCATCAGGGTTATGCGTGCCCGTCAGACGCGCGACCCCCATGGGCAAAAAGACGAAAAGGGCCGAAAGCCCGAGCGCGATCCCGAGGAAAATCAGGATCGGGAGATATTCCGAAAGGTCGACCAAGACAGACTCGCTTTGCTTGACGCACGTTGCGGTTGCGAAATGCGCCCTAGGCATCTGTCGCCAAAGGCGCAAGAGGGGCTTTCGAAGAACTCCCCTAGAGAACCCGCCCTACGACCATCAGCACATAGGCCGAAAGTGTCATCAAAGTGCCCAGCGGCAGCGCGCTCTGCCCGTCGATAGCCCGTCCCGAAAGGCGCAAGGTGCCGGCAACGGCAAGTCCCGCCGCGGCGGCGAGCAGCAGCGTCATGACCACGCCCATCGTGCCGACCCACAAGCCGATGGCGCCGAGCAGCCACGGATCGGCGGCGCCCATCCCTTCGCGGTTCAGCACCGCGCGATAGAACAGCGCCGGCGCTGCAAGCAGTGCGAAACCCAGCGCTCCTCCCGAAACCTGCACCAGTGCGGTGTGCGACAGATCGCTGCCGTCCAGAAATGCAAGAACCGGCAAAATTAGCGCCGAGAGGCCGAGCGATGCGACAAGCGGATAAGGCAACCAGTAATGGCGCGCATCGAGCAGCGCGAGCAAAAGCGCCTGCCACCCGAACAGTGCGATCGCGAAACCTTCGGGCGTCGCGCCCCCTGCCCAAACCGCCGTCACCCCGACAAACGCGCCGCCCAGTTCGGCAAGGACATGCTGGTGATCGATCGGCGCCTTGCACGTTCGGCATTTCCCGCCGCTCGCCAAACACGACAGCACCGGCACCATGTCACGCGCGCGAAGCGTGCGCCCGCACGAGTCGCAATGGGAGCGACCGAACACGATGCCCTCGTCGCGAGGGAGGCGCAGGGCAGCAGCACCGATGAAGCTGCCAATCAATAGCCCGACGCCCCCGCCGGCCAGCAGGATCAGCCAGCCCACGACCGGTCAGGGCTCGCCCGTGCCCCAGAGCGCTTTTTCAGCTACCCAGCCCGACTTGTCCTCGACCGAAAATCGGCAGAAACCCGCCTTGCAGTCGCCAAGGCTGCCGGTCACGCCCGGTTCGGCCCGCCACAGCAGCTTTGCCCCTGCGCCCGGCTCGGCCCGAATCGCGACGGGCTCGTCGCCCAGCACGATGGCGCTCCGTTCCAGCGTGAGGAACCGCGACACGATCCAGCCGCGCGTGCCGTCCGGATCCTCGACCAGTCGCCAACCGCTCAACTTGCGCACGACTTTCATCGGCAAGCCGACCCGCTGATAGACCCATTCGATCGGATAGGATTCGCTGGGCCCAACGCGCATGTTCGCCTCATCCGCGCGCAAGGACACCCAATAGGGCACATCCTCCTCTGCATGAGCTGGCACGGCGAACAGCGCGAGCGCGGCGAGGAGCAGGCAACTTATCGGGGCAGAACGGCTGGCGCGCGACATGGAATCTCCGGCAAAGAAATGGGGGCGCGATGGAATTTGCTGTGCGTCGCATAGCGGTGCGGACCCCTCCCCCGCAAGCTTCGACGCTTGACCATCCCCCCGCTGTGGACGTAGCGCAATTGTCATGCCGAACCGCAGCGAAACCACCCCGTCCAGCATCGAAACCCGCCGAGTTGCAGGAACCGCCCGCGTGGGCGTGACGCGGCACCTGTTGCCGTCAGTGGAACATCGCATGGCGGAACTGTTCGATGTCACCCTCAACTGCGAGGATCGGCCGCTGACGCGCGAAGAAATGGTCGCGCTGATGCAGGGCAACGACGTGCTGGTTCCCACGGTAACCGATCATATCGACGCTGCGCTGATCGAAGCCGCGGGCCCGTCGCTGAAGCTGATTGCCAATTTCGGCGCGGGCACCGATCACATCGACCTTAAGGCCGCGCGGGCCAAGGGCATTATGGTCACCAACACGCCAGGCGTATTTACCGAAGACACCGCCGACATGACGATGGCGCTGATCATCGGCGTGATGCGGCGGATGCGCGAAGGCACGCGCATGATCCGGCGCGGCGAATGGTCGGGTTGGGCACCATCGACGATGCTGGGCCGCAAGCTGGGCGGCAAGGTGCTGGGCATCGTAGGCATGGGCCGCATCGGTCAGGCCGTAGCCCACCGCGCCCGCGCCTTCGGCCTCGAAGTCGCCTATCACAACCGTCGCCGCCTGCCCGAAGCGGTCGAACGGATGCTGGGTGCGCGCTTTGTCGAAACGCTCGACGAATTGATGGCTACCGCCGACATCATCACGCTGCACTGCCCGGCGACATCGGGTACGCAGCGCCTGATCGACGCGCGCCGCATCGCGCTGATGCAGGAATCTGCCGTGCTGGTGAACACCGCGCGCGGCGATCTCGTCGATTACGACGCGTTGATGGATGCTCTCGACACGGGGCGTTTGTGGGGCGCGGGGCTCGACGTATTTCCCGAAGAGCCAAAAGTCGATCGCCGCCTGATCGACCACCGCAACGTCATGACTCAACCCCACCTTGGCAGCGCGACCGAAGAAGGCCGCGAACAGGCTGGCGAACGGGTCATCGCCAATATCCGGACTTGGGCCGACGGTCACCGTCCGTTGGATCAGGTGCTCGAAGGCTGGGCCTGATCTAGGCGATCAGGACTCGGTGGGTTCGTAACGCAGGATACCTGCGACACCGCCACCGCCATCGTTGGGATGCCGGACCCCCTCATTGACGATCACCTCGGTAAAATCGAACGGGCTGACCCCGTCGATGCACGCGACGTTGATGCCGTATTGCGTCGGGTCCGAGCGACGCTGATGGTGCGTATAGATGCCGCACCGCCTGCAGAAGTAGTGCTTCGCCTCACCCGTGTTAAAAGTGTAAAGCGTCAGCAGATCTTCACCGCGAGTCAGTTCGAAATCGGCCAGCTTTGCGCCGACTGCAACTGCGCCACGCATCCGGCAAATCGAACAGTTGCAGCGCCGCGCGCTGCCAAGATCGACTTTCGCGACGAACCCGACCCCACCGCAATGGCAGGCGCCGGATACGTCACGAATGTCGGTTCCCGTCATCAGTCGCCCATCAGGATGCGCTCGACCAGTTCCTTGACCGTTGGCGTATAGCCGTTGGAATAAAGCGGGTCCTGCTTGAACCGATAGGCTGCGTGCCCGGCAAAGGCGAGATTTTCGTCGAGCGGACCGCCATGGGCAATATCCTGCAGGGTCTTCTGAATGCAGAAGCTGCGCGGATCGGCGAGCCGGCCGGTCGTATAATCGTCATGGTCCTTCCACGACGAAAACCCGCAGTGCGACAGGCAGCCCATGCAGTCGGCCTGATCCTTGCGGATCGTTTCGCGTTCCTGCGCCGTCACGAACACCACCGTGTCGTCGGGCGTCTTGAGCGCAGTGTCGAACCCTTCGGCGGCAAAGCCACGCGCGCGGTCGCGATCGTGCGGCGTGACCCAGAAATTCTTGCCCTTCACTCCAACATCGAGCTGGGCCGTATGGTCGCCCGCTTCGACCCGCGAATAAGGGATCTGACGTTCCGAACGCGCTTCGAGATTGCGCAGGAACGGGTTGCGGACCGCGGACGAATAAAAGCCCGTCGGCGAAAACTTGTGCAACAGGATGTCGCCGGGCTCCAACGTGCGGAGCATGTCCTTCCACCCTTGCGGAATCGGGCTTTCCTGCGTCAGCAAGGGTCGTGTGCCGAACTGGAACGCGATCTTGCCGATTTCCGGATTGTCGATCCAGTCATCCCATTCGCGAAGGCACCAGACGCCGCCTGCCATGACGATGGCGGTTTCCTCGCTCACGCCTTCCTTGCGCATCGTTGCCCGCAATTCGGCGACGCGGGGATAGGGTGCCTGCGGCACACGCGGATCTTCGGCGTTCGACAAGCCGTTGTGCCCGCCCGCCAGCCACGGATCTTCGTAGACGACCGCGGCCATCAGTTCCGGCACCTTGGAATAGGACCGCTTCCACAAGGCGCGGAACGCGCGGGCCGAAGAAATGATCGGCAGGTAGTGGACGTTGTAGTGCTGGGCTATTTCGGCCAGCTTGTAGGGCATGCCCGCGCCGCAGGTCACGCCGGTGACGAGACCCTTGGTCTGATCCAGAATGCCTTCTAGCACCGCCTGCGCGCCGCCCATTTCCCACAGCACGTTGATGTTGATCGCGCCGTTGCCGCCCGAAATCTCGTGCGCGCGTTTCACCTGTTCCGCGCCGCCGTCGATGGCATAGCGGATCAGCTGTTCGTGGCGTTCGCGGCGGGTCAGCTGTTCGTAGACCTGCGGCACGATCTTGCCCTCGGCGTCATAGCTGTCGGCGTTGACGGCGCTGACCGTGCCGATCCCGCCCGCTGCGGCCCATGCGCCGGAACTGGCATGATTGGATGCCGAAACGCCCTTCCCACCCTCGATAAGCGGCCAGACTTCGCGGCCGCCGTAATTGATGGGCTGCAGTCCCTTGAAGCTCATGTCCTGTAAGTCCCGGTTTTCTGCGGGTCTTGCCCGCTTTTCGAAGAAGGATCGCGCGCGCCCGTCGCGACTTCCTGGCGGCAGGTCTCGATGTCGGCAGGGTCCGGTCGCGGACCCTCCGGTTCGAAGCGGGCGTAATAACCGGCCAATTCGGGCCGGCGGATGAATGTGGCAAGCCGGAAGCCCACCGCCTCGAATTCGCAGAATAGCAGCGCGGGCGGAATGCCATGTTCGCCTGTCGGCCGATCTACATCGACGACAACGACCTGACCGTCATCCTTCAACGCTGGCCGCAGCCGCCACAGAAAGGCATAAGGTTCGGATACTTCGTGGTACATGTGCACCAGGAAAACGCGATCGAAGCTCTTTTCAGGCAAGTGGGGATCATCGACCGCCCCGCGCTGGATCGAGACGTTATCGAGCCGTTCACGCTGGACACGCACGGCCAGCCGTTCGAGAGCACCCGGATCGATATCCTGCGCAAGAACACGGCCCCGCTTGCCGACGCGTTCGGCCAGGCGCGTGGTATAATACCCTTCGCCCGCGCCGATGTCGGCGACCGTCATCCCTTCGCTGATGTTGGCGAGGTCCATGACCATCGTCGCCTCGTTCCTGTCGTCACGGGCGCGTTCGTTGGAAAATTGATTGCTGGTCGTCTGCGAAACCGGACGGTCCGCTTTTGGGAAGATGCGCGCGCTTTCGGGCCGACCATCAGCGCTGGTGTCGGTGATGTCGCAAGCCGACAATCCCGAAACCATGACCGCTATGGCAGCGGCCGCGACAAGGACGCGCGCAGGCGTCAATCGACGTCCTCCACTTCGACCGCCTCGCCCGTCACCCGTTGCGCCAGAGCAGCGGAGATGAACTGATCGAGCCCGCCATCCAGAACGTCCGTCGGATTGGTAGACACGTGACCGGTGCGAAGGTCTTTTACCTGCTGATATGGTTGCAGAACATAGGACCGGATCTGGTGGCCCCAACCGATCTCGGTTTTGGCAGCGTATTCACCGGCGGTGACTGCTTCGCGCTCGGCCAGTTCCTTTTCGTACAACCGCGCTTTCAACATGTTCATCGCGGTCGCGCGGTTCTTGTGCTGCGAACGGTCGTTCTGGCTGGCGACGACGATCCCTGACGGCATGTGAGTGATGCGCACCGCCGAATCGGTGGTGTTGACGTGCTGCCCGCCCGCACCCGACGCGCGATATGTGTCGATCTTGAGGTCCGACGGATTGATGTCGATGTCGATATCGTCGTCGATAACCGGATAGACCCACACCGAACTGAACGACGTGTGCCGCCGCGCGCTCGAATCGTATGGGCTGATCCGGACCAGACGGTGCACGCCGCTTTCGGTCTTGGCATAGCCATAGGCGTTCTCGCCCTTGATCAGCAGCGTCGCGCTCTTGATCCCGGCCTGTTCACCAGCGTGATAGTCGACCAGTTCGACCTTGTAACCGCGCCGTTCGGCCCAGCGCGCGTACATGCGCTGCAGCATTTCGGCCCAATCCTGGCTTTCCGTGCCGCCGGCACCGGCGTGAACTTCGATGTAGGTATCCGCACTATCGGCTTCGCCCGAAAGCAATGCGCCCACCTTGTCCGCGTCGGCCCGCCCGGCCAAGGCGGCCAGCGTGTCGATCCCGTCCTGCACGGTGGCGTCGTCGCCCTCGGCCTCACCCATTTCGACGAATTCGATCGCGTCGGCCATTTCGGCGCCAATCGTCCTGACCGCGCCGATCGAGCTTTCAAGACGGCCACGCTCGCGCATGACTTCCTCGGCCGCCTTGGGATTGTCCCACAACGTCGGGTCCTCGACCCGTGCGTTAAGCTCGTCGAGACGGCGCAGCGCGGCGTCCCAATCCAGCGAACGGCGGATGAGTGCAAGTGCCGCTTCGATGCGGTCAATATAAGCCTGCCCTTCGGCACGCATGGTCATTCTCCGTAAATCGGCGGCCCGCTTAGCCCAGCCTTGCTACTAGGGAAAGTGGCTGGGGCGGCATAATCGCTACGGGCGCTACGGTTTTTGCGATGGCGACGTCCTGGTTCGGCGCTCTCTCGCTATTTCTTCAGTGCCCTGACGGCTGCAAGCGTACGAGCGACATGCTCCCGCCAGTCAAGATCCGAATGGACCATGACCACTCGGCCATTGGGAGCGATCACATAGGACGTGCGATTGGTCATTTCGCTCCCCATGCCGGGACGATTGAGCGCGACGTCATAGGCGCGGATCAGGCCGGGCGTTGCGCGGGCGACGGCGAATTCGTCGCGGCAGGCTTCGGTCGAAAACCGCTTGAGCGTTTCGATGTCGTCGTTCGACATGCCGACGACGCTGGCTCCGGCCGCGCGAAAATCGTCCATCGCTTCGGCAAATGCATTCGCTTCGAGCGTGCAGCCCTGCGTGAACGCCTTCGGGTAAAAATAAAGTACGACCGGACCCTTCTTCAAGGCCTCGTGCAAGTCAAAGCGGAACGCTTTGCCGGCTAGCGCGCCGGTCGTGTCGAACATGGGTGCGGCTGCACCCTTTTTCAGCGCGGCTGCCGCAGGCTGAGCCACGCCAAGGAGAGCAAGCGCGCCGATGGCAGCCGCAACGGATAAAGCGAGTTTCTTCATGGGCGTTAGATGGGCCCTGGCACCTCGAAAGTCCACGGATTTGCGATCAGTAAATGCCGCCCTGCTGCTCAAGGAAGGTTTCGTCGACGCGGCGTGGATTTGCGGTTGTCGCCTTGCGCTCCTCCATCGCGGCCTTCAGCGCGGCGATGGCGGCGCTGCGTTTTTCTTCGAGCGTCTGGCGATCGAGCGAACGGCGGGGCTCAGTGTCCGGCTTGAAGGCTTCCCAGATGGTCGCGGGCTTGTCTTCCTGCGTCGGCCAGCCGTCGAATACGCGCTTGCCGCTGCGGCGGTCGACGCGAACCATGCGAATACCTGCCGGCGCCTTGATGGGCTGGGTCGGCCAGCGCGGCTTCGTTTCCTCGATCAATTGCTTGATGATCGGGCCCGCAGTATTGCCGCCCTGCACCCATCCGCCCAGATTGCGGGGCTGGTCGAACCCGACATAAACGCCGGCGACGATATCCGACGACCCGCCGACGAACCATGCGTTGGTCGGGCCCGATGTCGTCCCGGTCTTGCCAAAGATCGGCAGGTCAAGGCTGCGCAGCCGGACCGCTGTGCCGCGCGTGACGACACCTTCGAGCATGTGGACGACCTGATAGGCCGTGCCAGCGTCCATCACCTGCTTGCCGGCATCGGTCAGCCGAGGCATCGCCTTGCCGTCCCATTTAGGCGCGTTGCACGTCTCGCACCGGCGCTTGTCGGCTTTCCAGATAACCTTGCCGTTGCGGTCCTGAACATAGTCGATGACGGTCTGTTCGTACTGCTTGCCGAGATTGGCGAGCGCGGAATAGGCGTTTACCATCTTGGCGACCGTCGTGTCTCCGGCGCCAAGCGCGAACGACAGGTAGTTATCGTATTCGCCGATCCCGACCCGGCGGAACGTGTTGGTCACGTTTTCCATGCCGGCATCGTTGGCGATGTGGATCGTCATCAGGTTGCGCGACTGTTCAAGGCCCCAGCGCATCGTCTGTTGCCCCGCCCCGCGTTCATTGCCGAAGTTACGGAAGCACTTTTCGCCAAGACCCGCACCCTGCCAGACGCAGAACGGCCCGTCTTCGACCATCGTGGCGGGGGTCATGCCCTGATCCAGCCCGGTGGCATACACAAAAGGCTTGATCGTGGAGCCGGGCTGACGCTCTGCCTGCGTTGCGCGATTGAACGAGCCGAGCCGAGCATCGAAGCCGCCCTGCATTGCCAGCACACGGCCGTTGTGCGGGTCTTCGACAACCAGCCCGCCCGAAACCTCGGGGACCGTGCGCACGACCCACTCCGACTTGTTCTTGGGCGCAGCGACGATGACATCGCCAGCCTTCAGGTTATCGGGAAGCCCCGATAGCGGATATTCCTCGCCATCGGTAAAGCCGATCCTGGCGCGCTCGCCGCTGCGCGATGTGACGACGCCGACCTTCCAATCCTGATAATCGAGCGCGAGGTTGGAGACGATGAGCTGGGTCTGCCAGTTGTCGTCCATGTTCACCCGTGCGATCGGGCCGGTCCAGCCCTTGCCCGCATGATAGCGCAGCAGTCCGGCGCGCAGTGCGTCGCGCCCGGCCTTTTGCATCTCCATGTCCATCGACGTGCGCACCCACAACCCGCCGGAATAGACCGAATTGGGGCCGTCGTCGGCATTCTCGCCGAATTGGTCGATCAACCGGCGACGCACCTCTTCGACGAAATATCCGCCTGCGGGATCATAGAACGCAGAACGACGCGGCACGAGGCCGAGCGGCTGACGCTTGGCCGCATCCGCTTCGGCGCGGGTCGCCCAACGGTTTTTCACCATCTGGTCGAGCACATAGTTGCGGCGCGCTATCGCCATGTCCTTGAACTTGGCTCGGCCATAGCGTTCGGGCGCCTTGGGCAGGATCGCAAGGAAAGCGGCTTCGTGCAGCGCAAGATCCTTTACGTCCTTGTCGAAATAGGCGCGGGCCGCGGCCTGCACGCCAAAGCTCTGGCGGCCGAGCGGGATTTCATTGAGGTAAAGTTCGAGGATCTGTTCCTTGCTCAACACCCCTTCGATGCGGCGGGCCAGGATCATTTCCTTGAGCTTGCGGGTGACCGAATACTCGTCGCCGACAAGGATGTTCTTCGCCACCTGCTGGGTGATGGTCGATCCACCCTTGGCGCGCTGGCCGCTCCCGATCTTCGATGCATAGTCGACGACTGCACCGATCAGGCCGCCGAAATCGACACCGCCATGGGTCCAGAACGTCTTGTCCTCAGCCGCAAGAAACGCATTCTGCATCTGTTCGGGAAAATCGACGAAGCGCAGCTGCACACGGCGTTCGCGAGCATAGCTGTTGACGATTTCGCCATCGATACCCCGCACCATCGTCGGCAGGGGCGGCTGATAAGTCAGCAAGCGGTCAGCCGAAGGCAGGCCCGCACCAATTGCAAAATAGGCGGCGATTGCCAGCACCAGCCCGGCAATCGAAAGTCCGGACACCCAGCGGAACAGGCGGCTTTCACGCCAGCGCGTGGCCACATGGGTGCGCAATACGGCGAAATCGCCCTTGGCGCGGTCGAGGTACGTGTTGAGTTGCGATCCGACGGTCATCGGGTCGGCTCTAGCACGGAGATTTTGGATGAGGAAAGCCGCTTCGCGACAGATCGTGCATCGGAACGCTAATCGTCATGGTCTCTTTGGCGCAAGCAAGTGGGTCAGGATCGCCTTGGCCAACGCCTCGGCGACCTCTGCGCGCCGTGCATCGTCTTGCAGCCTTGCGGCATCGGCGGCATTGGTGAGATAGCCCGCCTCGAACAGGATCGAAGCCATTTCGGGCGAACGCAGCACGACGAAATTGGCAGAGCGGCGGAACGGTTGGTGCACCGGCATGCGGCCAACCGATTCGCGCTCCACCGCCCGTGACAGTCGCGCCGACCCAAGCGCAGTCTCGCGCCGCATCAGGTCCGCCAGGATCATGGCAACATCGTCAGCGCCGTTGCCGAGGTCGATGCCGCTCGCGCTCTCGTTCTCGATCCGGGCGAGCGCCTGCGCTTCGCGGTCCGATGCCCGTGCGGAAAGGACATAGGCATTTGCCCCCATCGCATCGGCAGTGGGCGCGCTGTCGGCGTGGATCGAAACGAATATGTCGGCGCCGAGCGCTTCGCCCAAGGCCGGGCGTTGTTCCAGCGGCAGGAACCTGTCCCCCTCCCGCGTCATCGCCACCCGCACGCCGCCGAACGCCAGCAATCGGGCCCGTACGTCGACCGCAAGGGCGAGGACTACGTCCTTTTCTCGTTCTCCGTTCTCTCCACTGGCACCTGGATCGAAACCGCCGTGACCCGGATCTAACACCACGAGCGGGGCCGCATCGCCTGTTCCGCCCGATGTCACGATGCGCGGCAGGCCCTCGTCCTGCGGTGATGGCAGGGCGCGCCGCACCACCGCCTCTCCGCCGCCGGGAAAAGCGAGGCCGGATGCGATGCCGACGACCAGCCCGCCAACAATTGCGCCCGCCAACATTATGCGGTTGCGCGGCAACGTGCGCAAATCGGCTTTCCCTGCCGCCTTGCCAGCCGCGAGCCCGATATCGACGCCGTCGCTCTCCATGCCTTGCCTATCGCCCTCGCACGGCGCGCAAGCAAGCGCATGGGGCCCGAACATGCTCAGATTGTTGCGCGACCGCTGCTTTTTGTTGCCGGATCGCAGCGGCGGTGTTAGCACTGCCGGCAACCGGGGCAATCAGGCCTGCATGGTTTTCAAGCCCTTCCCCAGCATCGCGCCTCTTGCGCGACGGAGCGGAAGCGGCGCCCTCGAGAGGGGGCAGGAAACCGCGTCGGACCCGCGATTGGTATCAGCCCGGTACGCCAGGTGCAGTTTCGCTGTCCGGTATCGCCGACATTTCTGTTTGGCGTGCCGCGCGAAGCACTACTGGCGCAAGTGGGTAAGAAGTACTTTATGGCCGAAACAGCATCGAATGCAGCGGATCGCTTGCCCACCGGGCCGGTCGCTGTCGATGCCGTGCGCGTTGCGACGCGTTTTTTCGGTCAGATCGAAACGGCCGTTTCCAACCGGCCATATTCTAACTGGCAGGCGCGCAATCGGCAGCTTGCCTTCATTTTCGACCCTTTCGCGCCGGAAGGCGGGCCTGATGCCCGACCGCAGCGGCGCGCTTTTGCAAATAGACGCGCGACCCCGGGACAGCGGCATGCCGCTCCGCCCGGGCTTTCGCGCGCATGGAGAATAATCGATGTCAACGCGCATGCTGATCGACGCGCGCCACCAGGAAGAAACCCGGGTGGCCGTCCTCAAGGGCAACAGGATTGAAGAGTTCGACTTCGAGTCGGCCGAACACAAGCAGATCAAGGGCAACATATACCTGGCCAAGGTAACGAGGGTCGAACCCTCACTGCAGGCCGCGTTTGTGGATTTCGGCGGCAATCGCCACGGTTTCCTCGCCTTTAACGAGATCCATCCCGACTATTACCAGATCCCCAAACAGGATCGCGACGCGCTGCTCGCCGAAGAGGCTGAGCATGCCGAAGAAGAAGCACGCCTTCGCGCCGAGGACGACGCCGACGAAATGTCGGGCGATAACAACGACGACCACGACATCGACGAAGACGACCGTCACGACGAAGCCGATTCGCTGGCCGAGGAACTGGCCGACGGCGATGACGGCGTCGAGGAAATGGACGGCTCCGAAAAGGACGACGTCGCGACGATCGAGGACGGCAACGTTTCGGGCTCCGACGACGACGATGCGGACGATAACCGCCCCCGCCGCCGCAACCACAACAAGGGCCGCCGCCAGGGTGGCAATCGCGGTCGCGCCGCCGACGAGGCACGCGCCAAGCGGCTTGCCCTGCGTCGTCGCTACAAGATCCAGGACGTGATCCAGCGCCGGCAGGTCCTGCTGGTGCAGGTCGTGAAGGAAGAGCGCGGCAACAAGGGCGCTGCCCTCACCACGTATCTCAGCCTCGCGGGCCGTTACTGCGTGCTGATGCCGAATTCGAGCCACGGCGGCGGCATCAGCCGCAAGATATCGAGCGCCAGCGACCGCAAGCGCCTGAAGCAGATCGTGTCCGAAATGTCGCTGCCGCGTTCGATGGGCTGTATCGTCCGCACTGCCGGACTTTCGCGCACCAAGCCCGAGATCAAGCGCGATTTCGATTATCTCGCCCGCCTGTGGGACGAGATTCGCGAACGGACGCTGAAATCCAGCGCGCCCAACCTGATCCATTCGGACAGCGACCTGATCAAGCGGGCAATCCGCGACATCTACAACCGCGAGATCGAAGAAGTAATCGTCGAGGGCGAGCAGGGTTATCGCTCGGCCAAGGAATTCATGAAACTGCTGATGCCAAGCCACGCGCGGCGCGTGAAGCAGTATGCCGACCCCGTGCCGCTGTTCCAGCGTTACGGCGCCGAAGACCAGCTTTCGGCGATGTACGACCCCGTCGTGCAGTTGAAGTCGGGCGGCTATCTCGTCATCAACCCGACCGAAGCGCTCGTTTCCATCGACATCAACTCGGGCCGTTCGACCAAGGAACACGGCATCGAGGCGACGGCGCTGTCGACCAACCTCGAAGCGGCTAAGGAAATCGCCCGCCAGCTGCGCCTTCGCGACATGGCCGGGCTTGTCGTCATCGACTTCATCGACATGGAGAACAACTCCTCGATCCGTAAGGTCGAGAAGTGCATGAAGGACGCGCTGAAGAACGATCGCGCCCGCATTCAGGTCGGTCGCATTTCTGGCTTTGGCCTCATGGAAATGAGCCGTCAGCGCCTGCGCACCGGCGTGCTGGAAGCGACCACCCGCGAATGTCCGCACTGCGACGGCACGGGGCTTGTCCGCACGGCATCCAGCGCCGGCCTGTCGGCGCTGCGCCTGATCGAAGACGAAGCGGCCAAGGGCAAGGGCACGGTCATCTCGCTGTTCGCCAGCACCGAAGCGGCGATCTACTTGCTGAATTCGAAGCGCGCTGACCTTGCCGAAATCGAACACCGTTACGGCGTCATCGTCGAAGTGGTCCCCGAAGGTGAAAACGAAGGCGCGAAAATGCGCGTCGGTTCGTCAGGTCCCAAGCCCACGAATGCGCCGAAGTTCGAACTCGTCCACGACTACGACAACGACGACACGTCCATGGACGAAGAAGAAGACGAGGACTTCGAAGAAGAGGAAGAGCAGGAAGAAACGCGCAGCCCTGCACAAGGTGCTCGCCAAGGTGCTGCAGCAGGCGCCGATGCGGGACCGGGAGCTGGTTCGGATCTGGACGAGGACGGTCAGCCGCGCCGCAAACGTCGCCGTCGCCGTCGGGGCGGTCGCCGCAACCGCACGCGCGATCAGGAAGACGGTTCTGAAAACGGCGGGTCGGACGAAAATGGCACCGAGTCTGATGACGACGATGGCTACGATGGCGACGATCGGACCGAAGACCGGACTGACGATGACAGCGCTGCGAACGAGCCTGCCGAGCCTGTGCTGGCCGAGAGCGTAACCGACGAAGCGGATGAAGGCGCGCCCAAGAAGCGCCGTCGCCGCCGTCGTCGCAAGCCCGATGACAACGCTGCCGAAAGCGGCGCTGACGGCGAAGGCGAAAGCGAGCAGGCCGAAGAAGCGGCAGTGGCGCCTGTGGCCAAGAGTTCTGGGACTTCGGTCGCAGAAACGGCCGTGGCGAACGAAGCCCCGGCAGTGGAAGCTGCCTCGGACGAGGCTGCTCCGGAAGGTGAGGAAAAGCCCAAGAAGCGTCGCACGCGCCGCAAGAAGGTCGACGCAGAAGCCACCGGCGCGACGTCCGAGGATGCGGCGCCGTTAGATGCGGCGCCTCCCGAACCCGCGCACGCAGAAGAAGCGACTGCCGAACCGGCAGCGGCAGAGGATGGCGAGCCCAAGCCGAAGAAGCGCCGCACGCGCAAGAAGGCAGAGCCGAAAGCCGACGCGGTTGCCGATGAAGCACCTGTGGTCACTGAGACGCCCGCAGCCGGCGAACCTGTCGCCACGACTGACGATATCGTCGTCAAGGCTCCTGTAGCCGAAGTCGCGCCAAAAGCGGACAAAGCACCGGTTGCCGCTAAGGCATCGGAAGCCGCCAAGGCATCGGAAGCCGAAAGCGAAGACGGCACCGGCGAACCGCGCCGCGGCTGGTGGCAGCGTACGTTCGGCGCCTGATCCCACGACGGTGAAATGAGATCGACTGCGGGACCTGCGCCATATGCGCGGGTCCCGCATCGGTCACCAGGGGATCGGACTGCCGTCCCAGGCAAAGAAGCTACCGCTCTGCGCGGGGCTCAGGCTTTCCAGAACGTTCAGCAATTGCATCGCCGCCCGATCGGCATCGAACAGTTTTTCGGGTCCGACATTGGCTTGGAACGGCGCCGACAGCGAAGTGTCGACCGTTCCGGGGTGCAGAACCACGGCCAACGCGCCGGGATTGCGACGGCCCAGTTCAATCGCGAAGTTCCGGACCAGCATATTGAGCGCTGCCTTTGACGCGCGATAGGCGTGCCAGCCGCCAAGGCGGTTATCGCCGATCGACCCGACCCGCGCCGAAAGCACCGCGAATTTCGCCGCCCCTTCGCGCGACAGTCGCGGCAGCATGTGCTTGGCAACGACAGCGGGGCCGGTCGCATTGATCGCAAAGACCCGCGCCATGGCATCGGGATCGATCGCGCTCCACGTCCGTTCCGGCCTGATCGCAGGTTCGTCCTGAAGTATCCCCGTCGCCACGATCACCAGATCGAGCGGACCATTCCGGACCATCGTTTCCGCCGCATCGGCGATCGAGGCTTCATTGGTCAGGTCAAAGCGAAACGAACGGCGCTTGCCGCTGTCCGGCACCGCCTGTGAACGAGAGCCGGAATAGACGACCGACACATCATCCCTCGCCTCAAGCCTTGCGACCAGCGCCGCGCCGATCCCGCCACCGGCCCCGAAAACCGCGCAGCGCATCTACGCACGCCCTTCGGACTGCATCAGGCGACGCACCAGGTCCAGGTCGGCTTCCTTGTCGACATCGACCGCCACCCTTCCATCGCGCGCGGCGACGATGCGTGCATCGATCCCGGCCTGTCGCCCGATGCGCGCGACCATCGCCTTGATCGACAACCTGCCGAGCACGAAGCGGACCAACGTCCCCCAGCCGAGGCGGGATGCCATGCGGAACGGGCGCTTGCGGTTCGCTTCGACCTCGCTCCACATCGCGATCCCCCGTCCCGCAGCCTCGGTCCGCAACAGGAACAAGTTGCAGCCCGTCCAGTGTCCATCGGCCAACCGCATCCACGTCCGCTGCGTGCCGGGCACATCCCTTTCGACTACGTCACGACTGGCCAGCAGGATCGAAACATCCCCTTCCCCCGCGGCGTCTGCCACGAAATCGCGGACCCATGCCCCTTGCAACAGGGCGTGATCGGCGGTCGTCACCAACAGCGGCGCACCGAAGGCAACAAGCGCCGCACCGACGGTCGCGCTGGGGCCGCTTTGCGCGGGCGTGACGTCCGCCCCGTTGGCACGGGCGAGCGCGGCGACATCGTCGCAATTTGTCGCCACCACGACCCGCCCCACGCCCGCATCGTGCAACGCATCGCAGACTCGCGTTAGGATCGGTTTGCCCGCGACCACGATCAGCCCCTTGTGGATGACCCCCTGACGTTCGGCAAAGGGATCGCCACTCGGGCGGACCCCGGCGAGCACGAGTGCGGTCATCGCGGACAAGTCTGTTTGTTCCATAACCGCCATCCTAGCGGCCTCAGCCGGTTCGGCCCAGCATCGCTTGCGCCTTTTTCCCGGGTCTCGACCACCTTTCAAAGTTGCGAGTCGCCATGCGGGTGCCTAAGCGCGAGCCAATGGAAAATGAACACAACATCCCTGCCGTGGTTTCTGTCGGCGATAACCCGACGAAGCTGTGGGGGCTGACCATGGCGGAGCGCACGGGACGGCTTGCCAAGGCCCAAGGCCTGCCGACAGAAAGCGTTGGCCCCGTCATCCTCGCCAATGCGGATTTCGCCTTCGATCCGCTATGGTTCCGCCATATCGTCGCGAACCCGCGCCTTATGGTGACCGTGGGCGGTGTCCCCGCACTCGCTCACGCGGTCGATGCGGCCAGCGCGCAGGATGTGCGCCACGCAATGGAAACGCGCCGCGCCCCGTCCGATGGCGCCGCCTTCACGGTGGTGCGTTTCGAAGATGGCCCGATGATCGAGGACAAGCAGCTGCGCAAGCGGAACACGCCCTTCCTCATGGCCTTGACCCCTGACACTGTGCGGCAGATCGAACGGGACAGCTATTCGGGCGCCTACAAGGGCGTCACCGACCTGCTGACAAAATACCTTTGGCCGGAATGGGCGTTCGTTCTGACCCGCATCGCGGCGAAACTGCGGATCACGCCGAACATGATCACCGTCGTTGGCGCGATCATGTGCGTGGCGGCCACTTTCGCTTTTGCCTATGGCCATTATTGGTTGGGCATGGCGATGGGGCTCGTGTTCATGGTGTTCGATACCGTGGACGGAAAGCTGGCCCGCTGCACCATCACATCCAGCAAGCTTGGCAATGTGCTCGACCACGGTATGGACCTTGTGCATCCGCCGTTCTGGTGGTGGTTCTGGGCGATAGGGCTGACATACTGGGGACTTGGTCTGTCCGGCCAGACATTCTGGCTGGTGCAACTTGCGATTCAGGGCGGCTATGTCGTGCAGCGATTGATCGAGGGCGCTTTCATGGCTCGTAACGACCAGATGCACATTCATGTCTGGCGGCCGTTCGACAGCTGGTTCCGGCTGATCACCGCAAGGCGCAATCCGAACATGGTGATCCTGTTCGTCTCGATGCTTTTCGCGCGGCCCGATATCGGGATCATCGCGGTGGCATGGTGGACTGTAATTTCCCTGATCGTGCACATGGTGCAACTGGTGCAGGCGGAGACCGCCCGCAAGCGGGGGGGCGGCCACCTGACCAGTTGGCTGGCAGGAGAAGGCGCTTGAACGAAACGATCCGGAAATTCGGCTATCCCGCGACACTGTTGCGCGAATACGAGCACTGGGTCATCCTGCTTCGCCCCGCACAACCCACGCTTGGCAGCATGGTTTTGGCGGCAAAATCGGATGCTACCGAATTTCATGCCCTGCCCGACGCCGCCTTTGCCGAACTCAAGCAGGTCGTGACCGCCATCGAAACGGCTATGACGAGCTTTGTCGGCTATGCGAAGATCAACTACCTCATGCTGATGATGGTCGATCCGCATGTCCATTATCACGTCATCCCCCGGTACGAAGGCAGCCGCACTTTCGACGGTGTGGAATTCGAAGATGCCGGGTGGCCGGGCATACCCGCGCTCGGCACCTCCGTCGTGCCCGAACCATCCACACTCCACGCGCTGGTGTCGGCCATGTCGGAAAAACTTGCCTGACCATGCGCCTGAATGTCGTTGCGATCGGGGGCAAGCACCAGCTTCCACACTTCATTCCATTGGTGATGAAGTTGCACGAACGGGGATTGGTGAAGCCGAAGATATTCGTGCCGGACCGCGAACATCGCGAATTCATCGAAATGCTCGCGACTAGGCTGAAGTTGCCCGTCCCGCCCATCGTGATCATGAAGCTGCCCTATGCCATCGAACGATGGGTCCGGGGAAAACGCTTCCGCCTGCTCTGGTGGGCGCGAAAGTTGCGGGATGCTGATGCGCTGCTTTCAGCCGAACGAACCAGCACCATTCTCACCCGCCTGCCTGGAAAGTGCCCGCGTTTCCTGCACATCCCGCATGGTGCGGGAGATGGGGCGAAAGGCTTTGAACCCCGGCTGAAACGGTTCGATGAGATCCTGACGGCGGGCGAAAAGGATCGCCAGCGGGTCGTCATGATGGGCCTTTGCCCCGATACGCGGGTCCACGCGGTCGGCGGGGTCAAGGTCGCGACACTGACTTCGACAGTCGAGCCGGAAAGAAGGTTTTCGAACAGCTTGCCGACGGTTTTCTACAACCCGCATTTTTCCGAGCGGCTCGGCACGTTTCATCAGGTCGCTGACCGGCTGATCGACGAGATCGAGCGTGATCCCCGGTACAATCTGGTGCTTGCTCCCCACATCCGTTTGGCGGAAAAGCTGGACGCCGCCGTGCGCAAGCGCATGGAAAGCCGTTCGTGTGAGCGGGTCATCGTGGACTTCGGTTCGGATTTATCCTGCGACATGACCTACGCGCGGACAAGCGATCTTTATATCGGCGACGTCAGCAGCCAGGTCTACGAATTCATCATGCGGCCAAGACCGTGCCTGTTCTTGCGACAGGGGGATACCGACTGGCTCGGGAATCCCGACTACGCGATGTGGAAATTCGGACCGGTCATCGGGCTTGATGCGCCGCTGATCCCCGCCATCGACGATGCGATCCGGACTTTTCCTGCCTATCGCGCAGAGCAGGAAACGGGGTCAGCCCATGCGTTTGCCGGCGATCGGCTGGCGCCGGACCAACTCGACAAAATCGCGATCGCGGTCGAAAGCATCTTGGCGAACGTCACCCAACCCAGCGGTCGGTAAGTTCCGTTGCGATCTCGATATCGTTGAGGAAGTCGACTTCGGCCCAGTCCATCCCTTCGATGAATACGGTGCCGACTTTCCCCGTGTCGGCGATCATGTCGATCACCTTCAGATACCAGTGGTTCACGCCGTCGGGCGTCCGCATCGTCTGGCGCACGGCTTCGCGGAACAAGTCGACGCCCTCTCCGCGAAAGGCGAGAAAGCCAATCGATTCGGCGTTGCTGACATCGGCGGTCAGGGTCTTGCCGATGCGCACCAGCCGCCCGTCTCCCTCACGCGACACCTTCATGTCGTCGCTGTCATAGGCGGCTTTTACGTCCACCGTCACCGCAATCGGCCAGTCTGAACCCGCCTGAACCCGATTCACGATGTCTTCGGATATCAGCGTGTCGCCGTTGAGGATGAGGAAATCGCCGCGCATTTCTTCGCGCACGATCCAGCATGATCCCAGGTTGTCGGCGACCTTGAAGAACGGGTTGAAGTGGCAGCGCACCTCAACGCGTGGATCGTGGATCGCGGATAGGTGTTCTTCTACCATGTCGGTCATGAACCCGGTGACGACATCGATCCGTTTTACCCCGCCACGGGCCAACATTTCGATCTGCCAGGCGATCAGCGAACGACCGGAAAAGTCGATCAGGCATTTCGGGCGTTCGGCGGTCAGCGGCAGCAGGCGCGAGCCCTGCCCGGCGCTCAACAGGATGGCATGTTCGATCATGGTTGCGACCTTTAAGGGCAGCAAAGGCGCGTAGCAACGCCTGCTTGTCGTCGCAAAGATTTGCCGTGCGACTTGCCACTTCGAAACGGCTCGTCCAAATGCCACGGGCAATGCCTGCTCAGGGTCCAGATATCCCGGCGTCCCGATCGCTGCTTTCCAGCATGCTGACCAATGTCGCCTGGCTTCTGGGCGGCAAGGGCTTCGGAGCGGTTTGCTCGCTCGTCTACCTTGCGATCCTGACGCGTTCGCTGGGGTTGAAGGACTTCGGTCACTTCTCTCTGATTTTCGGCACGTCGCAGGCGCTCATCGCCATCGCCGGTTTCCAGACCTGGCAAGTCGTCGTGCGGTTCGGGGTCCAGCACGTGCATGACGGGAACTGGGCGGCCTTCGGTCGGCTCAGCCTGATGGCCGGCCTGCTCGACGTCATCGGCGCGGTAGTCGGATGCGGCCTTGCCTGGCTGGTGTTCTATCAGTTCGCGGATGCATTGCAGATCAACCCGGCGCTGGTCGATACTGCGTTCTGGTTCAACGTCGCTGCGCTTTGGGCGCTGGTGTCCGCGCCAACCGGGATCGTTCGCGCGCTCGATCGCTTCGACCTTGCCGTCTACATCGAAGCGATCGTACCGCTGGGACGCCTGATTGCCGCCATTGCGATCTGGATGACCGGGCCGAGCCTCATCCGCTTCCTTATCGCCTGGGCCGTGATCGATATAATGGAGGCGATCCTGTACTGGCTGGCAGCGCGCTGGCTGTGTCCGCAGGCGATCCGTTTTTCCAATTTGCGCGGCGGCCTTGCGGCCCGGGCCGAAAATCCCGGCCTGATCCGTTTTTTCATGGTCACTTACGCCAGTGCGTCGCTCGAAGCGGTGTTTCGCCACGGTCCGTTGTTGGCGGTGGGCTATTTCGTCGGCACCAGCGCGGCGGGTGTCTATCGCCTCGCGCATCAGCTTGCGCAGGGGCTGGCCAAGCTGTCGACGTTGCTGAGCCGCGCCGCCTATGCCGAAATCGCGCGCGCACGGGTGACGGCCGCCGCTCGCGAATTCCGCCGCCTGGTGGCACAAACGAGCCGCATGGCCGCCGGGGCCGGTGCGGTCGTCGTGGTCATGGTTGTCGCGGTCGGCGGGCACTTGCTTGCCTTGTTAGGCGGAGAGGAATTCCGCAGCGGCTATCACGTCCTCATACCTCTCACCGTCGCGGCCTGTTTCGAACTGGCCGGCGTCGCGTTCGAACCCGTGCTCCATTCGACCGGACGGGCGCGACTGTCGCTGTTTGCACATTTGTGCGCCGTCGTAGCGGCGATGACGGGCTTGCTGCTCTTCGTCGGCCCCTATCAGGGCGAAGGCGCGGCCTGGGGTGTGGCGCTCGGCGGAGCGGTTGGCTACATCGTTATGGGTCTGATGGCGGTCATCACCCTGCGCATGATCGACCGGAACGAGGTCGAAGTGCAGCTTCCCGACAGATAGGGCGCGATCAGGCGAATCGGGTCAGGGCCCAGCCCCGTGCCTTTGCCATGCCACGCCCTCTGGCCCCGGCATCGACCAGAACCGGTTCATCCGACCAATCGAGCAGCGGCGCATCGCTAGTGCTGTCAGTATAGAATCGGACGTCGCAATCGCTGCGCGAAAGGCCGATCGAAGCCAGCAGCGCTTCGACGCGGGGCACCTTGGCGTCGCCATAGCAATTGCCGCCCTCGATCTGGCAGAACGCTCCCCGCGGATCGGCATGGCGGGTGGCGATAACATGGTCGAAACCGATCCGTCGTGCGATCTCGCCAGCATAGAATTCCATCGCCGCCGTGGCGAGGATCAGCAGGCGCCCTTCCCCCCTGTCGCGACTGAGAGCGATTTGCGCACCATTGCCGATCCAGCCGGGCAGGATCTTATCGGCAAAGGCGACAGCAAGCTCGTCGAGGCCGGGCTGGTCGATGCGCCCGACCAGAAGTTTGAGGCCGAAACTTTTCAGCGCCTCTCGCGAAAACAGTCCCGCCTTGTAAGCGATCATCGCGCCGATCCAGATGGGCACAAGCGCCAGTTTCCATGGCGCATGCCGCCGGGCCGCAAACAACAGGAACGGCGTGAAGGTCGCATGCTTCAGCAGCGTTCCATCGAGGTCGTAGATCGCAATCAGCCGTTTCAACTCAAGCTCCCGCGTCCCGCGCTCAGCACCAAAGCCGCCTTGCCGTGCGCCTATACCGGGACGCAGCGCGGCGCAACGGGGCTGCCTTACCTAAACAAATGGTCGTGTTGCATCGCAGCGCCCTTGACTTGGCGCGCGCGGTCATGTTGACGCATCTCCAGCTTTTCAATCGGGGTAGTTAAAGTCTCATGGCCCAGTTCGCACTGCCGAAGAACAGCCGGCTCACCGGCAAGACCCGCACGCACAAGGCGGAAACGGCCGGCACGAAGAAAAATTTCAAGGTCTATCGCTACGACCCCGATAGCGGCGAGAACCCGCGCTACGACATTTTCGAAATCGATCTCGACGCTTGCGGCCCGATGGTGCTCGACGCGCTGATCAAGATGAAGAACGAGATGGACCCGTCGCTGACGTTCCGCCGTTCCTGCCGCGAAGGTATCTGCGGTTCGTGTTCGATGAACATCAACGGCCGCAACGGGCTTGCCTGCACCACCGCGATCGAGGATTGCGGCAAGGGCGAAATCCGCATCACGCCGCTGCCGCATATGGAAGTAATCAAGGATCTCGTCCCCGATTTCACGCACTTCTACGCCCAATACGCGTCGATTCGGCCATGGCTCCAGACCGTGACGCCGACCCCGTCGGGCAAGGAACGCCTGCAATCGCCCGAAGAACGCGGTAAGCTCGACGGCTTGTACGAATGCATCCTGTGCGCATGCTGCTCGACTTCGTGCCCAAGCTACTGGTGGAATTCCGACAAGTTCCTCGGTCCCGCCATCCTGCTTCAGGCTTATCGCTGGCTGGCCGATAGCCGCGATGAAATGACCGGCGAGCGGCTCGACGAGCTGGAAGATCCTTTCCGCCTCTATCGCTGCCACACGATCATGAATTGCGCGAACGTGTGCCCCAAGGGCCTTTCGCCCGCCAAGGCGATTGCCGAGATCAAGAAGATGGAAGCCGAGCGACTGGTCTGATCTCAGGCATTCCGCCGCCATGCCAGGTGCCCTTATCCCATCGCCGGAGTTCCCCGGCTGGCACCGATGGTGCGTGGGCGATCCCGGCGGCTTCAATCAGGCGGTTTTGGGCGAAATGCTTGCGCGGCTGGATGACGATGTCACCGCCCGCGTCCGGCTGACACCGGCGCCGCATCACGCCAATCTGAACGGCCTGATCCATGGCGGGGCGCTGATGGCATTCATCGACACGGCGATGTTCGCAGGTGCCACGCTTTTGACCGGGCGCGCGCATCAGAACGGCGTGACCGTCGATGCCCAGATCCAATTCCTCGCTCCCGGCAAGCTCGACCGGCCGCTCGATGCGCTGGTCGAACGCACGCACGAAACCGGGCGGCTGCTGTTCATTCGCGGGATGCTGGTTCAGGGCGAGGATCGCGTGGCATCCTTCACCGGTCTGCTGCGCAAGATCGGCTGATCGCATGGCAGGCATGATCGACAAGTACGAAGCGCTCGTCGCTGCGGGCGAATTGCGCGCCGATCCCGAACAACGTGCTGCCGCCGAACGGCTGGACAGGTTGCAGCGGGAACTGGAAGCCGCACCGAAACATGGCGGCATTCTGAAGCGCCTTTTCGGCGGGGCCGAGCCCGAGACGCCGCGCGGTGTGTACATGTGGGGCGGCGTCGGGCGCGGCAAATCGATGCTGATGGACCTGTTCCACGAAACGCTGGACATAGGCTCCAAACGCAGGACGCACTTCCACGAATTCATGATCGACGTTCATGCGCGCCTGCATGAAGAGCGGAAGCGGCAGAGCGAGGATCCCGTCGTCGTCGTCGCCAACCGGATCGCAGCCGAATCGCGCGTGCTCGCCTTTGACGAAATGGTCGTCAACAATTCCGCCGACGCGATGATCATGAGCCGCCTGTTCACGCGCCTGATCGAAAGCGGCGTAACGATCGTCACGACTTCGAACCGCGAACCCGGCGACCTTTACAAGGACGGCCTTAACCGCGAACACTTTCTGCCGTTCATCGCGTTGATCCGACAGCGGCTGGACGTCATCACGTTGAACGGCCCAACCGATTACCGGCTGGAACGCATCGGTGGCATGGCCGTGTGGTACACTCCAACCGGACCTGCCGCGACGGCCAAGGTGCGGGAACTGTTCTATCGCCTTACCGACTATCCGCCCGAAGATGCCGAGCATGTCACAGGCACGGACCTTCAGGTTGGGCAGGCCCGCACGATCTGGGTTCCCAAAAGCCTGAAGGGGGTAGCAGTCTTCTCCTTCAAAAGGCTTTGCGTCGAGCCCAGGGGCGCATCCGACTATCTCGCGATCGCGCGCAATTATCATTCGGTGATCGTCGTCGGCATCCCGAAAATGGGCAAGGACATGCGCAACGAAGCCGCGCGCTTCGTCACCCTTATCGACGCGCTCTACGAACAGGGCGTGAAGCTCATCGCCACGGCCGATGCGGAACCGGCCGACCTTTACGAGGCGGGCGATGGGCGGTTCGAATTCGAACGGACCGTCAGCCGCCTGATGGAAATGCAATCGGCCGACTATCTCGCGCGCGGGCACGGCGAGCGATAACGGGTACATCCGTGTGCCTTCTTGAAGCGACAAGCGCACTTGCCACATCGACACCATTCCGGCGGCCCGCAACATCCGGGACAACCCCGCCGAAGTGGACAATATGATGATCGAAATCAGACCCTTCGACCGTTTGGGCAAGGCAAACCACGGCTGGCTCGACACCAGCTATCATTTCAGTTTTTCCGGCTATCACGATCCGGCCCGCATGGGCTGGGGCGCGTTGCGTGTGTGGAACGACGACTGGATCGACGCGCGCTCGGGCTTTCCGCCCCACCCGCATCGCGACATGGAAATCGTCACTTACGTCCGTAAAGGCGCGATCAGTCACCGCGACAGCCTCGGCAACGAGGGGCGAACCGCTGCGGGCGACGTACAGGTGATGAGCGCGGGAACCGGCATCACCCATGCCGAATATAACAACGAGGACGAAGCGACCGAGCTGTTCCAGATCTGGATCCTGCCCGACCGTCAGGGCGACGAACCACGCTGGGGTCAGCGCGCGTTTCCCACCGGCGATCGTGCCGGGCGTTGGGTCACGCTGGCCGATGGCCGAACCGGTGCTGGGCGGGACGAAAAAGGCGGAACCGACGAGGTGCTGACGCTCAATGCCGATGCGCGTCTGCTGGCCGCGACTCTCAAGCCAGGGGATGCGCTGCATCTCGATCTCGAAGCCGGGCGGCACTACTATCTCGTGCCGGTCAATGGCGGCATCGTCGTTAACGGGAAGTCGGCCGGAGCGCGCGACGGGGTCGCGATTACCGGCGAAACTGCGCTTGACCTCACGGCCAGCGACGACGTGGAACTGGTTCTCGTCGAAACGCGCTAATTATCAGTGCAATCGGGGCGCAGTGGTGGACTGATCGGCGAAAATCGACAGGATCCGCTGCTGCGCCTCAAGCCGCGCTGGCGTTCGCGCGATCTCAATCTCCAGTTGGGAAAGGTCGGCGAGCGCGCTTGACGCGGCGGTCTCGCCCATCGTCAGCGCCAGCCTGACCTGTCGCCAGAACCTGTCGCATCGCGGTCGACACAAGGTTGGCAAGCAAGTGGCTCGAACCCGCCAGCAGCACTTGAACCGCACCACCCGACAGGGAATCGCGCAGATCGGTCAGAACTTCGATTTCGGCGGGGCCGAGCATCTCCGCTTCGTCGACGATCAATAAACTCCGCGCAGTTCCGCCCGAATGCAATGCTGCCTGCCAATTTGTTCGCGACCGTTGCGTCAGTGCCATTGATTCAAGGCGGGCTGATGATGCACCCGCCAATTCCGCGCCAGTCACTCTTATCATTCGGCGCAATTCGGGTCCGGCGAGCCGAACGATTTCGGTCAGGATGGCGACCCGTTCGCTTTTACGGCGTGCGGTCAGCACGATCGCAGAATCGCCCCGCCGCACCGCTTGAAGGCTGTGATGCAGCGTGCGCGAAGGCCCCGCCTGCAAAGTGCTGAACCGGTTACGTTCAGCCGATCCGAACTGCTCCAACATCGCTTCATGCTCCCAACTTACGATGGGAAAAACATGCTCAAACAATTGGTTGTAGGGAAGAGTAACTTCCTCCGGTTTGATCTAATGACTTGTTAACCGTCGCGCGGTCCACGGATCACCGGGTCAAGTTACCTCCGGTTCGGAGCAATTATCCCTCAGCCCAAGATTTCGCGAGCGGGTCCGTGGCCAAGGAACATTGCGGGACTCGCGGTCGCGCCATAGGCCCCGGCGCAGAAGATCGCGACCACGTCGCCCTCTGCCAATGGTGGAAGGGCGACCTTGTCCGACAAACGGTCGATCGGAGTGCACAGCCGTCCGACGATCGTCTGCGGTTGATCCCAGGCGGCTTCGTCGAAACGGTTGGCCACCGCGACCGGATAATTGCGCTTCACCACCGTCCCGAAATTGCCCGACGCGGCAAGCTGGTGATGCAAACCGCCATCGACGACAACGAAGACCTCGCCGTGGCTTTCCTTAACATCCAGCACGCGGGTTAGATACACGCCCGCCTCTCCCACCAGCCAGCGGCCCAGTTCGATGGCGAACCGCGTGTCGGCATATGCTGGCGGAAGCCGGTCCAACGTTTCGCCCAGCGCCGCGCCGACCGCGACGATGTCGAGCGGTTCGTCGCCCGGAAAATAGGGAATGCCGAACCCTCCGCCCAGATTGCAGTGGGGCAGCGCCGCCCCTGCATCCTCGGCCAGCCGAACTGCCAGCGCCACGGTCTGACCCTGCGTTTCGATGACCGCGTCCGATGACAGCGCCTGGCTGCCGGCAAAGATGTGGAAACCACGCCATTCGCCCCCGCTGGCGACGATCCGGCGCACCAGTGGCGGCACAGCCGCGGCGTCGATGCCGAACGGCTTGGCCCCGCCGCCCATCTTCATGCCAGAGCCTTTGAGGTCGAAGTCCGGGTTGACCCGCAACGCGAGCCGGGGCGTTACGCCGCATCGTTCGGCAATGGCCAGCGCCCGGTCCAGTTCGCGCGCCGATTCGAGGTTCAGGGTAGCGCCGCTGGCGAGTGCCGCCTCGATCTCGGCATCGTCCTTGCCCGGCCCGGCAAAGCTGATGCGGGCCGGCTCCATGCCCGCCGCCATCGCCATCGCCAGCTCCCCGCCCGAAGCGATGTCGAACCCGTCGACCAGCCTTGCCATCCGTTGCAGCAGGGGCGCGAAGGGATTGGCCTTGATCGCATAATGGATCGACACCCGGTCGGGCATGGCCCGTCGCAGCCCTTCGACGCGCGCATCGATCATGCTGCCGTCATAGACGAACAGCGGCGTCGTACCCGCTTCTGCGATCCAGTGCGAAACGGGCCGCCCGGCGACGATCAATTCGCCGCCCTCGGCCGCATATCCTGCGGGAATAGGTCCGGTCGGCTTCATCGGCGAATGACCTTCAATTCGTGACCCCCAGCAGTTCGTGCATCAGACTGGCCCGGTCGAGCTTTCCTGTCGCCCCCTTGGGCAGGGCATCGCGCCAGTGAACCACTTGTGGTTGCATGTAGCTTGGTAATTCACGGCGCAGCGCCTGCACCAGTTCGGCCGCCGCCTGCCCCGGGTCGGTATCGGGCGAAGCGCGAGCGACGAGGTGCACCGCCTGACCCAGGTTTTCGTCCGGCACCCCAATCGCGACGCATTCGGCGACCAACCCGGTCGCCAGCGCGGCTTCCTCGATTTCTTGCGGGCTGATCCGCTGGCCAAGCGACTTGATCATAGCGTCACGCCTGCCGACGAAATGGAGCAGTCCTTTAGAATCGTAACGCACTCTATCGCCCGACCAGACCGCCATTCCGCCATAACGCGATCCCGGCGGTGCCAGGCGGAATCGTTCGGCACTGCGTTCGGCGTCTCGCCAATATCCCCCGGCGACGAGCGGCCCTGCGTGGACCAGTTCGCCCTCTTCCCCCGGTCCCGCAAGCGTACCGTCATCCTTGACCACCAACACCTCGGCATGGGGGATGGATCCGCCGATCGAGGTCGGATACACGTCGATCATTTCCGGCGGGAGGAACGTCGAGCGGAACGCTTCGGTCAGTCCGTACATCGCAAACAGCCTCGCTTCGGGAAACCGTTCGCGCAGCCTGCGGACGAGCGGCTCGGCCAGTGCGCCGCCGCTGTTGGTCAGGCGCCGCAATGGCTCGACCGATTCGGGGGGCCATTCCTGTTCAAGCAGCTGAGTCCATAGCGGCGGGACAGCGGCAAGCGTCGTGATCGCATGTTTTGCCACCGCGCGCACGACGTCGCGCGCCAACAGGTAATCGATCGGGACGGCGCACGCTCCTGCAAACCACGTCGAAAGCAATTGGTTTTGCCCGTAATCGAAAGCCAGCGGCAGGACCGCAAGCGTCCTGTCGTCAGGTTCAAGCGCAAGGTAATCCGCCACCGCCTCTGCGCCCAGCCACAGGTTGGCATGGCTCAACATCACGCCCTTCGGCCGGCCAGTCGAACCGCTGGTGTACAGTATCGCGGCAAGATCGTCGGGGCTGCCGTTGCTTGGGGCCATGGGTGTCGCCCCCGCCGCAGCCAGTTCGGCGTCGCCTTCTTCGACCTCCAAGCAGTCGTCGGGCAAGTCGCCCGTCTCAAGCCCCGCCAGTCGGCCCCTGTTGGCGACAAGCAGCGCCGCGCCGCTGTCGTAAAGGATGTGCGCGACTTGAGCGCGCTTCAGCAGCGGGTTGATCGGCACATGGATCAGCCCCGCGCGTGGGGCGGCCAGCGGCATCAGGCAGGTCAGCCAGCCCTTCCCCGCCCATGTCGCCGCGCGCGCGCCCGGCTCGATGTTCAATCCCGCCAGCCAACCCGCAAGCCGGGCCACATCCGCCTCGAGACCTGCGTAATCCAGCGTCCGATTTTTCAACACCAGCGCCGGTGCGTCCGGCTCACCACGAAGGGTCAGCCGATCGACAGGTTGCAGGTTCGCGGGCGGAATCGGATTGGTCATCGCCAAGCGCATAGCATGGGCATCGTTGCGCGCCATGCTTGCTTCGCACCCGCAGTAAAGCTAATGGCGCGAACATGTGCGAGGTTTCCCATTCCGAGGCGCGTTCCGCCGATCGCCTCTTACGCGAGATCCTGAGCGACGTTCTGGCGCTTTCGCCAGATCGCGTCGCTTCGTTCGATGTCGATACCGAATTGTTCGGGGCGCTGCCTGAACTTGATTCGCAGGCTGTCGCCGGTCTTTTGACCGAGATCGAGGACCGCTGCGACATCATCATCGACGACGAAGATGTCGACGGCGAAATGCTGGAAACCTACGGCGCGCTGCTCAACTACGTCGAGACGAAGCGCGCCGCTTAGGCCTTATTCCGCCGCTTCGGCTTTTTCTTTGGTAAATTCGAGAGTGGCGAGGAAGCGTTCGGCGTCGAGCGCGGCCATGCATCCGGTGCCCGCAGCTGTAACGGCCTGACGATAGATGTGATCCATCACGTCACCGCAAGCAAACACGCCGGGCAACGCGGTTTTCGGCGTGCCCGGTTCGACGATCAGGTAACCATTGTCGTCCATGTCCAACTTGCCCTTGAACAGTTCCGTCGCCGGCGAATGACCAATGGCGACAAAGGCGCCTTCGGTGTCGAAACGGCTTTCTTCGCCCGTCACCGTATCTTTGAGGATGAGGTGAGTGAGACCCTTGCCATCCTCTCCTTCGAAACGTTCGACCGACTTGTTCCACAAGGTCGAGATCTTGTCGCTGTTGAACAATCTTTCCTGCAGGATTTTTTCCGCGCGCAGTTCGTCGCGCCGGTGGATCAGGGTTACGTCATCGGAATGGTTGGTGAGGTATAGCGCTTCTTCGACCGCGGTATTGCCGCCGCCGATGACCACGACCTTCTTGCCGCGATAGAAGAACCCGTCGCAAGTTGCGCAGGCGGATACACCCTTGCCCGACCATGCCTGTTCGCCTTCGACACCCAGCCACTTCGCCTGTGCCCCGGTGGCGATGACTAGCACTTCGCCGATATATTCGTCGCCGCTGTCGCCCCGCGCGACGAAGGACGATCCGCCCGCGAGATCGATGTCGACAATCGTGTCCCACATCATCCGCGTGCCGACATGTTCGGCCTGCGCCTGCATTTCCTGCATCAGCCAGGGACCTTGGATCACGTCGCGAAATCCTGGGTAATTTTCGACATCGGTGGTGATCGTCAACTGCCCGCCCGGCTGCAGGCCCTGAACAACGATGGGCTCCATCCCGGCACGCGCGCCATAGATGGCGGCGGACAGCCCGGCGGGGCCGGAGCCGATGATGAGCATGCGGGTGTTATGCGTGGTCATATGTCGTTTCCCCGAGCGTTATCGGCATCGCAGATAAGGACATGGGCCACAAATGCAACGTTCTTGCCCGTCGCCGCCGACATTGAGCGATTTCAGCCCGATTGGCGTCGAAGATTGGGGTAATGCAGTGCGGCAATCAAGCCGATGGTGCGGCTATGGCAGCATATCAGTTGGCGCGCGCCGCAGTGAGCAGATCATAGGGATTCTCCGGTGTGCCCTTCCACCAAGGATCGTCTGGCGCCATGCGCAGGATGGAAAAATGAAGATGCGGCGTCGCCGGATCGGCATTGCCGCTGATGCCGACGGTGCCGATCTTTTGCCCCGGCTTGACGATGTCTCCTTCGGTCAGACCGGGCGCATAGGCATCGAGATGAGCATAATAGAACATGCGCCCGCCATCATTGCTGCGCACATAAATCGTTTTACCCCCTTCATCGGACAGAAACAGCCTTTCAACCATCCCATTGGATGCCGATACGACCGGAGTGCCCATTGGGGCGACGATGTCGAGAGCTTCATGGCGTCGTTCGCCTCGCGGCTGATCGAAAGTGTCGATCAGAGCGTCAATCGCCACACCATCGACAGGGATAAGCAACGCGCCTGTCGGCAAATCGACCAAAGTAGGTCGTACCCCACCGCTCGACGCGGCCCGTTGGACGAATTGGGTCTCAAGCCCGCTCGCTTCGGGTACACTTTTCGATGCGACAGGCTGCGAGCCTTCGGACCGCACCTTCGTTATCGTGAACAAGTCCGATCCCGTAAACGCCAACAGAACGATCCAGAAAAGCGACGTAAACCCTGCCGTGGCCAGCACTAGCCGAAAATCACGGCCGAAGCTGCGGCGGTGCCGCACAACGGTTGGCGGGGCGACGGGCTCGGTTGTGCTCATTGCTGGAAATGAACCTTCGTCTTGGTGGATACCATTTCAGCCAATCGCGCCGCATCCCAATTGGTCAGACGCACGCAACCATGGCTTTCTGCGCGGCCGATCGTTTCGGGTGCCGGGGTGCCGTGGATGCCGTAATGCTCCTTCGACAGATCAATCCACACCACGCCAACGGGACCATTCGGGCCCGGCGGCAATTGCTGTTTCTCTTCGCTGTCAGAAACGTCCCAGAACAGGGTCGGATCATAGGCGAACGGAGGATTGTGCGCGACGCCGGTGATCTTCCAGTCACCCAATGGCAGCGGGTCATGGCTCGAACCGCTCGTGATCGTGAAAGCGGCGATCAGCTTGTCCTGGGCGTCGTAGGCTTTCAGCGTGCTGTCGGACTTGTCGGCGACGATGCGCGCCGCCTTGGGCTGATCGGTGCCGACACCCAGCATGCGAAGCGTATCGCGCCATGAAACGTCGAGGTCGGTGTTTGCGTCGATGAAATCGCCGCCGATGTTAGGCACGCGAATCTGCTGGCCAGCTGCAAACATGCTTACCGGTCCCGGTGTCGCGTCAGCCTTGGCCGAACCGCTAGCAGATGGTGTCTGATTGGGTGTCGCAATGGGCTTGGGCGTCGCTGTCGTCTTGGCAGCAGGCAAAACCGCTCCATCCGTCGTCGCCAAGGCTGTCGTTGCGGGTCTGCCGTCGGGGTTCAGCATCTTCAGCGTTTCGACAGTCGTATGAAAACGTTCGGCCAGTTTTTCGTCCAGCGATTCGTAATCGAGCCGCGTCATCTTCGCCTGTTCCTCGGCGCCCTCTGGTATCTTTTCGAACCGGCCAACCGCGAAATCTTCGGGGATCGTTACGACGCGGGTGGCGGAAATGTCCTGCCAGCGTACCAGCGCCTGTTTCGTCGCGTCGTCGAGCTTGCCGGTCTCATCGATATCGTTGGCGGTCTGGAAAGCCTTCAACGCGTTGGTCGTCGACATCCCTTCCTTGCCGTCGATCACGCCTGGCGAAAAGCCAAGGCGGTCAAGCACGACCTGCACCTGCATGACGGGCCGCTCTTCGCTGTCGGGGATCTGCTGAGCATCGCCCGCGTCGCCGCGATCGTTACTGCGCATCGTGTCGGCAAAATTGCTGTCCGCCTGCTTGGTCACCGCAGCCTCGGGTACGGGCGCGTCAGGTGCCTTGTCGGAGCAAGCGGTCAGGGCCAGCATCACGGGAAGGCCGAGCAGAATAGCGGATTTGCGGATCATTGAGGTTTCCCGAAGACTTTTATGGACTTGTCTCGGGTGCAACGCGCGAAATGCCGCTTGGGTCCGACCTCAGTCTTCGAAGTCTGGCGGCGGTGCTTCGGCGATGGCCTTGGCAAAGGCGCTGACTGCGGCAACCTCGTCACCGTTCCAGACCGCACCCGACACGGCGAGGAAGTCGGCGCCTGCGGTTACCAGCGGCGCGCAGTTTTCAGGCGTTATGCCGCCGATCGCCACGCTGGGCAGTTCGAAGACGTGATCCCACCATTCCAGCAGGGATAGCTCGGCCCGGTGTTCCGTTTCCTTGGTCGTGCTGGGAAAGAAAGCGCCGAACGCAATATAGTCGGCACCTTGCTCGCCCGCTTCCATGGCAAGGTCGCGGCTGGCGTGACAGGTGACGCCGATCTGGGCATCCGGCCCAAGCTCTTCGCGAGCCTCCTTTACCGCGCCGTCCGTCTGGCCCAAATGCACGCCGTCGGCATCAAGCCGCTTGGCCAGCGCGACGGAATCGTTGACAATGAATGCCACGTCCCGCTCGGCACAGATCGCCTGCAACGGTTCGGCAAGGCGCGCGGCCTCGTGCTGGTCGGCATCCTTCACGCGGAACTGGAACGCCGTGACCATACCCTTCCCGGCGTCGAGCGCGCGGGCGAGACGGTCGGGAAAATCCCCCGACACATCCAGCGGGGAGATCAGGTAGAGCTGGCAAACGGGGTCGGAATTGGGGGCGTTCTTGGACATGGCGCTGGCCCTATGCCCTGCCGCGTCATCGCGCAAGCCGAACGCGCATTGCCCACCGCGATGCTGCATGCCGGATACCTTTGCCATTGCCGAACGTTGCGTAACGCATAAGGAGATCGCCATGCGCACGCTTACTTACGCCGCCCTGTTAGCCATCGTCCCGTTAGGCGCCTGCGCGACTTATCCCGGCGATGCTCCCATCGTTGACAACGGCCCCGCCGCCGCCATCGGCACCGCGGTCAGCCTCGATCAGCCGGTTCTTCTCGGAAACGACCTAGTGGCGACGGCAAAGGCCATCTACGAAGACAGCCGCTGCCCGGTCGGCGTGCAGTGCATATGGGCGGGGCGCGTAGTCGTGACCACCCGCATTGACGGTCCGGGATGGCGCGAAACGGTGAACATGGTTGCCGGGGAAAGCCAGAACGTGCGTGGCGCCGAGATCATGTTGCACGAAGTCACGCCGGCGCCGTTCAAGGACGTTCCCGTGTCCGCAGGGGCCTATCGCTTTCGTTACATGATCGATATCGCAGCCTAACGAAAAAGGGCCGCTCCGTGCAAGGAGCGGCCCTTTTTCGTTAATTCGGAAGCTTACGGATCAGGCCACGCTGGCGGCGTAGATCTGGTCGATCGCATCGCCCAGCGTCTTGTCGAATTCGGCATCGGTCTGCCCGGCGCGCAGGTCCTGAAGCAGGCCGCGGCTGAAGCTGGCGATCATGCCATGGTTCTGCGCAAGCTTTTCGCAGGCTTCGTCGGTCGAATATCCGCCCGACAGCGCCACGACAGCCAGCACCTTGGGGTGGGCGATCAGGTCGGCGTAAAGGTTCGGTTCGACCGGGATCGACAGCTTGAGCATGACCTGCTCACCCTCTGGCAGGGTCTCTAGGTTCTTGAGGATCTCCGCCTTCAGGATCTTCTCACCTTCGGCGCGGCCTTCGGCGTTGATCGAATATTCGGGCTCCAGCATCGGGACCAGCCCCGCAGCCAGCACCTGCCGACCGACTTCGAACTGTTGCGCGACGATCGCTGCGATGCCGGCGGGGTTCGCCTCGTTGATGACCGAGCGTTCCTTGGTGCCGAAGACGCCAAGGCCCTTGGCGCGGGCGAGAAGGGTGTCGAGGTCTGGCATCGGCTTCATTAGCTGGACGCCGTCCTTTTCGTCTTCCAGCCCTTTGTCGATCTTGATGAACGGCACAATGCCGCGGTCGATCAACGCCTGGGGGGTCGGCTGGCCCTCGACCAAGCTGTCCATGGTCTTTTCGAACAGGATCGCTCCGATCACTTTGCCGTTCGAAAACGAAGGACTGGTGATGATGCGGCTGCGCATTTCGTGGATCTTGGCGTACATTTCGTCATCGCCCGACCATTCGCTGTCGGCCACGCCGTATCCGCGCAAAGCCTTGGGCGTGGAACCGCCCGACTGGTCGAGCGCGGCAATAAATCCCTGCCGGCCCGCGATCTGCTTCTTCATATCCATTTTCAATTCTGCTCCCTGCAGAGTGTGGTTCGGTGGGCTGCCTTATTGCGACAGGGCGGCCACACCGGGCAGTTCCTTACCTTCCATCCATTCGAGGAAGGCACCGCCAGCGGTTGAAATATAAGTGAAATCCTGCGCAACGCCAGCGTGGTTCAGCGCCGCGACGGTATCGCCGCCGCCCGCTACCGATACCAGCGAGCCTTCCTTGGAAAGCGCGGCGGCGGTCCTTGCCAATGCTACCGTGGCGGCATCGAACGGTTCGGTTTCAAACGCGCCCATCGGGCCGTTCCAGACCAGTGTGCGACAAGTTTTGAGCACGTCCCCAAGAGCTTCAACCGCTTGCGGCCCGACGTCGAGGATCATTTCGTCCGCAGCGACTTCGTGCACGTTGCATGTGCGCAAAGATGCGGGATTGGCGGCAAATTCCTTCGACACCACGACGTCATAGGGCAAGTGCACGGTGCAGCCAGACTTGTCCGCGGCCTCCATGATTTCCTCGGCGGTGCTGGTCAGGTCGTGCTCGCAAAGCGATTTGCCGACATCGACGCCGCGCGCCGCAAGAAACGTGTTGGCCATGCCGCCGCCGATGATCAGGTGATCGACCTTGGTCACGAGATGTTTGAGCACGTCGAGCTTCGAAGACACTTTCGCGCCGCCGACAACCGCGGCAACCGGCTTTTCCGGATTGCCCAGCGCCTTGTCCAGCGCGTCCAGTTCCTTCTGCATCGAACGACCCGCATAGGATGGGAGCAGCCTTGCCAGCCCCTCTGTCGACGCATGGGCGCGGTGCGCGGCGGAAAAGGCGTCGTTGACGTAAAGGTCGCCGTTGGCGGCCATGGCCTTGGCGAATGCGGGATCGTTCGCTTCCTCGCCCGGCCAGAACCGCGTGTTTTCAAGGATCGACACATCGCCCGGACGCATGATGCCAAGCGACTGGGCGACGATATCGCCGGCCACTTCGGGCACGAACATGATCTCGCGGCCCAGCACGTCCTGCACGGCGTCGACGACCATCGAAAGGCTCATCATCGAATTGCGGGCGCCCTTAGGCCGCCCGAAATGCGCCAACAAAAGCACTTTCGCGCCTGCGTCAGCCAATTCTAGGATCGTCGGCGCGGATGCCACGATGCGGGTCTTGTCCGTCACCTGTCCGCCGTTCATAGGCAGGTTCAGGTCGATACGGACCAGCGCGACCTTGCCGCGCAAATCCCCAAAATCGTCGCCGATATCGTCCAGCGTGCGAAAATCGCTCATTCTTCGATCCTTATGGTGTCGCCGGTGCGTATCGTACCCTCGGCATATACGCGGCCCAGCACGCCGCCCCGCCATTCAGGCGTCAGCGCGGCCTTGAGCCCGGTGTGAAGTGCTTCCATGCGGCTGCACGGGTCGCATTCCTGCACGATCTCGATCACGACATCGTTGCCGATGCGGATGCGCGCGCCGTTTTCGCGGGGAATCTGGATACCCTGCACCAGCAGGTTGGCGCGGCGCTCCTGCCAGGGAATTGCCCCAGGCTCGAGCCCCAGATCGGACATCGCGGCGGCCCAGTCTTCGGCGTTGATCAGCGAGACCTGACGCTTGCGCGGGCCATCAGGCTTCATCGCGCCGCGAAAGTCCCCCGCGATCCCATCGCGGATCGTCACCGCGACCTCGTCGATCAATTCGATGGGCCCACGCGGACGATCGTGCCGCGCGATGCCGCCCAATCGTCCCGTGATGCCCATCGTGCAATCGTCCCTTAAAGGAAGCTCGCCATCTTGCCTGCGGTGTCGATCATGCGGTTCGAAAAGCCCCACTCGTTATCGTACCACGACACGACGCGGGCGAGCTTGCCTTCGAGCACCGCGGTTTCGAGACTGTCGACAGTCGAACTGGCGGGGTAGTGGTTGAAGTCCGACGAAACCAGCGGCTCGTCGGTATAGTCGAGAACGCCCTTCATCGCGCCTTGCGACGCGGCCTTGAGCGCAGCGTTGATTTCTTCTGCCGTCGTGTCCTTTTTGGGCACGAAGGTCAGGTCGATCAGGCTGACGTTGGGCGTCGGCACGCGAACGCTCGACCCGTCGAGCTTGCCCTTCAGTTCCGGCAGCACAAGGCCGACCGCGCGGGCGGCGCCCGTGGTGGTCGGGATCATGTTCTGCGCCCCGCCGCGCGCACGGCGCATGTCAGAATGCATCTGGTCCAGCATGCGCTGGTCGTTGGTGTACGAATGGATCGTGGTCATGAAGCCACGTTCGATGCCGACGGTGTCGTTCAGCACCTTCGCCACCGGGGCAAGGCAGTTGGTGGTGCACGACGCGTTCGAAACAACATCGTCTTCTGCGGTCAGGGTGTCCTGATTCACGCCGAATACGATCGTCTTGGACACGCCGGTTGCAGGCGCCGAAATCAGTACTTTCTTGGCGCCAGCGGTGATGTGCGGGCGCGCGCCCTCGTCGGACTGGAAAAAGCCGGTGCATTCGAGCACGAGGTCGATGCCCATCGCGGCATGCGGCAGCTTGCCGGGTTCGCGTTCCGACGTGACGGCGATCTTCTTGCCGTTCACGGTGATGGAATCTTCGCCCGCCTCGACCGTGCCGGGAAAGCGGCCATGGGTCGAATCGTACTGGAACAGCAAGGCATTGGCCTTCACGCTGGCGAGGTCGTTGATGGCCACGAGTTCGAGATCGTGGTCGTCACGTTCGAGGATGGCGCGGGCAACAAGCCGCCCGATACGTCCGAAACCGTTGATCGCAACCTTGGTCGCCATGGCTTTAACTCCTGCTTATCCGTTCAGTTTGGTCATGATTTGCGGGACGATCGCATCGACGGTGAAGCCGAAACGTTCGAACAGCTTTTCGGCCGGGGCCGACGCGCCAAAGCGGTCGAGGCCGATGTTAAGGCCGGCGGAGCCGCCGCCGTGGGTATATTTCTGCCAGCCGAATGTCACACCCGCCTCGATAGAGACGCGCAGCGTCCCGGCCGCATCGGCTTCGGGAAGTATGTCGTTGCGATACGCCGCGTCCTGCGCGTCGAACAGTTCAGCGCAGGGCATGGAAATCACGTCCGCGCCGATGCCGTCCGCCTCAAGCGCCTTGGCGACGTTGACCGCCAGTTCGACTTCGGAGCCCGTGGCGATCAGGATGACCTTGCGCGCAGCGTCCGCCGACTTGAGGCGATAGGCGCCCTTGGCCGAACGGTTGTTGCTCTCGCTCCAATCCGCATCGCCTTCCCCGCGAAGCTGCGGCAGGTTCTGACGGGTGAGCGCCAGCACCGAAGGCGTGCCCGGCGTCGACAGGGCCAGCGCCCAGCACTCCGCCGTCTCGATGACGTCGGCAGGGCGATAGACGTTGAGATTGGGGATCAGGCGCAGGCTCATCACCTGTTCCACCGGCTGGTGCGTCGGTCCGTCTTCGCCCAGACCGATCGAATCGTGGGTCAGGACATAGACGACTTCGGCCTCTTGCAGCGCGGACATGCGGATAGCGTTGCGGGCATAGTCGGAGAAGATCAGGAACGTGCCGCCGTAAGGGATCACGCCCCCGTGCAGCGCCATGCCGTTCATCGCGGCGGACATGCCGAATTCGCGGATGCCGTAATAGAGGTAGCGCCCCGAATAGTCGGCAGCCGTCAGCGGCCCGGTTGACTTCGTCTTGGTGTTGTTCGAACCCGTCAGGTCAGCGGAACCGCCGATCATCGTGGGGATCGCGGCGGTCAGCACCTCAAGCGCCATTTCGCTGGCCTTGCGGGTGGCGACGGTCTTGGGGTTGGCGGCGAGATCGGCAATATACCCTTCGAGCGCGGCGCTCGCGGCGGAATCGCCCTTCATCGACGCTGCCTGGTAACTGGCGCGACGGTCGGCGTCGCTGTCCAGACGGGCCTGCCAGTCGGCATGGGCCTGCTTGCCGCGTTCGCCGGTCGCCTTCCATGCGGCGGCGATGTCGTCGGGGATGACAAACGGTTCTTCGGTCCAGCCCAGAACTTCGCGCGCGGCGGCGATTTCGGCGTCGCCCAGCGGCGAACCGTGCGTAGCGCTGGTACCCTGCTTGTTGGGGGCGCCCTTGCCGATGATCGTCTTGCACGCGATCAGCGAAGGGCGCGGATCGGCAAGCGCCTCATCGATGGCGCGGCGGATGTCGGCCGGGTCATGCCCGTCGCAACGCACCGTGTGCCATTTTGCCGCAGCATAGCGCGCCTCGATATCTTCGTTCGAAGACAGTTCCACCGAACCGTCGATGGTAATGTCGTTGTCGTCCCACAGCACGATCATGCGACCAAGCTGCAGGTTCCCGGCAAGTCCGATCGCCTCGTGGTTCACGCCTTCCATCAGGCAACCGTCGCCCGCGACCACCCAGGTGCGGTGATCGACGAGATCGTCGCCGTGCTTGGCGTTCAGGTGACGCTCTGCAATTGCCATGCCGACAGCCATCGCAAGTCCCTGGCCCAGCGGGCCGGTGGTGCATTCGATGCCGTCGAGCAAGAAGTTTTCAGGATGCCCCGCACAAGGGCTGCCCAACTGGCGGAAGTTGCGGATCTCGTCCATCGTCGGATGGGCATAACCCGTCAGGTTGAGAAGCGAGTAGATCAGCATCGAACCGTGGCCGGCCGACAGCACGAAACGGTCGCGGTCGTCCCACTTGGGCGCGGAGGGATCGAACTTCACATATTCGCTGAACAGGACGGTCGCGACGTCGGCCATGCCCATCGGCATGCCGGGATGTCCCGAATTCGCGGCCTGGACAGCATCCATGGAAAGCGCACGAATGGCGTTGGCCATCCCGGTGAGGATCTTATTTTCGGTCGTCATGATCAGGCGTTTTCCCGTTGAGCGCGCGGGTGCAGGTGATTCGTTTGCGGCGACGCATTGCGGTGATGCTGCCGCTGCGTCAAGTTAGGCACCGGCAAGATGATGCTTCATGCCCCGATCTTGCGCCGGTTGTCGCACGATAGCGTCCGCATGGCGCTTTTGTGTGCATCGCGTATTTGCGCATTGCGCCAAGCCGCGTCATCGGGCGCTAACGCTAAGCAACCGCATATCAATGGAGACTACGGCTAAAGTCATGGCAGGTTCGGAAAAGCTTGAATTGGACGGCGCGCTGGAGCGTCTGGATGCGATGCTGGCGCGGCTGGAAAAGGCCGTGATTCATCCCAATCCGGCAGAGAACGAACTGCGCTCGTTGCGGGTCGCACACGAAGCGATGCGCGAAAAGGTTAGCCACGCGCTCGCCGATCTCGATGGATTGCTGGAAGAATTCGGGGAACACGGCTGATGGCCAACATGGATATTGAAATCGGCGGAAGGCGCTTTGCCATATCCTGCGAGCCGGGCGAGGAAACCCATATCGGCCAGCTTGGCCGCATGATCGACACGCGGGTGCGCGACGCAGGCGCAGTGGGGCAGAGCGAACCGCGCATGTTGCTGTTCGGCGCGCTCATGTTGGCGGACGAACTTCACGCCATGCGTGACGGTGAAGCAAGCCCCGCCATCAACCGCGATCAGGACAAAGCCATCGCGCGCCGCATCGATGCGATCACCTCGCGCATTGAAAATATCGTCCGGCACCTTGAGGGTGGCGATCACCACGCCTAGATGGGAGGGGACGGGTTCTGCCCGGCACGAGCCGACAGAACATCCCTGAGGCGATAATTGATCCTAGGGAGCTATCCCTTGACCGGCTCGTGGGCCGGTTGAAACGGCTCCCACCTGATGCTTGAGGCGTCAGAGGATTTCATACGGCAACGACCCATGGTGGGCCCGTCACCCTTTGGTTTGGGCACCTGATACGCCCGGACCGGCCTGAAAATGGCGACTCCCTGTGTTTCGGGTGCCTGCGACCAATGGCGTCGCCGTTTTCCGTCGTGCGGCCGTCATCATGCCAGGTCTGGTCCGGACGCGGTTGGTGCTCCGCCATACCGCAGAACTGGAGCGCAGGTTGGACAGCAAGAAAGCGTTGCGCGAACGATTGCGCAAAGTGCGGCGTGAACATGTCGCAGCGCTCGATGAAAGCACGCGCGCCTTGCTGTTTCGCAGGCCGCCCCGGCCCGTTATCGACCAGATCCCGGCGGACGCGGTGGTCGCGTTTTATCATCCGGTGCCAACAGAAGCTCCGACAGGCGACTATGCCCGCTTCTTTCTGGAAGCCGGCCATCGCATCGCCCTCCCCCGTTTCGACGGGCGCGATGCCGCCATGACATTCGCGGCATGGCGCGACCCTTACGAAGAAAGCGACCTTGTCGTCGCACCCTATGGTTCGTTGCAGCCCGACGCCGACGCGGAAACGCTGGTGCCCGACGTGCTGTTTGTCCCGGTGATAGGTTTTACCGAAAGCGGTGCGCGACTGGGACAAGGTGGCGGCCATTACGATCGCTGGCTGGCCGAAAACCCGGCCGCGATGCCTATCGGACTTGCCTGGGACGTGCAGAAGGTCGACATGCTGCCGCTGGAACCGCATGATCGGCTTCTGGCCTCTGTGGTCACCCCCACCCGGCTTTATGGGCCATTCGAAAGGGACGATGCGTGAACCATCCCGATTGGCAACCGACATGGCGCAAGCCCGTGGGCGTCATCGCCCTGATGATCGCGATCGGGCTTTACATCATGCTCGTCGTTACGCTGATCGACCCGATTTCGCGGTGGCATGTGCTGTTGCAGGTGCCGGTCTATCTGGTGCTCGGCATCGTGTGGCTGCTGCCGTTGAAACGGTTCCTAATCTGGATGGAAACGGGCCGATTTTCTCCGCCCGAATAAGGTCCGCAGGGCCGCTTGAGAAATGCAGCGCAATTTACCGTAACATACGAAAAAGGCCCGCTTTCGCGGGCCTTTCTGCGTTCTCCAAGTGGCGCGAGTGACGGGACTTGAACCCGCGACCTCCGGCGTGACAGGCCGGCGCTCTAACCAACTGAGCTACACCCGCTTGCCCCTTGGGGAGCCGCGCAGTTAGGGCAGCGAATCCGACCTGTCAACGCCGATCCGAACCCTTTTTTGAAACTTTTGCGAAAGTGCCCAATTCAGACCGCGACCGGTGCCGAAATATGCGCCTGCGGAGCATAATCGTGCACTGCGAAGTCTTCGATCGCGTAATCGAAGATCGAATCGGGACGGCGCAGAAGCTCCACCCGCGGCGAACCGGACGGCGTGCGCGAAAGCTGTTCGGTGACCAGCGCATCGTGATTGAGGTAAAGATGGACGTCGCCGCCCATCCACACGAATTCCCCCGGCTCCAGCCCCGTCTGTTGTGCCAGCATGACTTGCAACAGCGCGGCGGACCACAGATTGAACGGAAGGCCCAGCGCAACGTCGCAGCTGCGCTGGAACATCAGCCCGTTCAGTTTCCCGTCGGCAACGTGGAACTGATACGTCTTGTGACATGGCGGCAGCGCCATCGTGTCGAGTTCGGCGACGTTCCATCCCTCGAGGATATGACGCCGGCTGCCGGGATTGCTGCGGATGCTGTCGACCAACCCTGCGACCTGGTTGATCCCGCCCCCCTTGCGCCACAGGCCGTCGCCTGCCGGGACGTAAGTGGGCCAGTCGACCCACTGCTTGCCATAGACGGGGCCAAGGTCGCCCCACCACGCCGCAAAATCGGCGTCTTCGGCGATGCGTTGCGAAAAGTCCTCTGCCGAAATATCCTCGCCCGTAGCCTGACGATATTTGGCCAGCGGCCAATCCGTCCAGATGCCGACGCGCTGCTGCACCAACGGGCGAATGTTCGTCTCCCCGGTCAGGAACCACAACAATTCACGCGTGGCGGTCTTCCAGTAAACGCGCTTGGTGGTGATGAGCGGCATCTGGCCATCGGACAAATCGAACCGCATCGCTTCGCCGAACAATGAACGCGTCCCCACTCCGGTGCGGTCACGACGTTCCGATCCACCCTCCCATATGCGGCGCATGAGAGAGAGGTACTGATCCTCGTAATGCGCCGTTCCCGTTCGGGCGGGCGCGCGATCTGCAAGCTGGCTGGCCATGGGGCCCAACCTAAACCGGACTTGCCCACGATCCAAACGGCCCATGCATAAAAGCGCGGGAAAAATTGCTGACCGGGGAAAAAGCAGCACGGCCGCGGCATTCGGCCGGGCTCGCAAAAATGGCAGGGCTCGCAAAAGCGGCAGCTGCCGCAACAATCGGCAATAAACCGAGATTGTCCGCTTGCCAGTAATGGCACACCCGCTTATAGGCGCGCTCCTGCCTCGCTGCCACGGTGTTTCACCCGGCAGCAGACCATCGGTCGGGGAGTAGCTCAGCCTGGTAGAGCACTGTCTTCGGGAGGCAGGGGCCGGAGGTTCGAATCCTCTCTCCCCGACCAATTTTCCGCGTGATCAGCGTGTTATGCGCATCGCCTTGGCGGAAACCCGCGCAAGACCCGGAAACATGGCTGCAACATTGGCGGTCAGCCAGGCGCCGACCGGTCGTTCAACCAATTGCATGCCGGTTTGCGCCACGGTCACCGGCTTGCGCAGCACGGGCAGGAACGTGGCGTGAAACCGATCGGGCGTTTCACCCGTCAGCAACGAACGCGCGGCCGCCAACCCGCTTGCCAGCGCCAGCGATATGCCTTCTCCCGAAAGCGAAGCTATTACCCCAGCCTGATCTCCGACACGATAGAAGGTTGACTGCGCCGCCGGGTCATACCGCCAGCCATACGGAACATTCGCGATCGCCGCGCTGTCCTCGATCCTGGTCGAATGATGCAGGCGTTCGGCCAGTACGGGGAGTTCTTCGCCCAGCGCTCGAACTACGCCCGATGGCTTCTTGCCGCATTCGTCGAAGCGGCTTTGCCGAATAGCGAGGCACAAGTTGGCGCGGCCATCTTCCTGAAGCGCCAGACCGGCATAGCCGCCGCGAAAGCAATGGAGTTCGATCACCCCGTCGATACGGGCCATCATTTGCGGCGAAAGCGTCAGTCGCCACCGCAAGCCGATGATCGGATCGACGCTGCGGGTTTCGCGCGGATAGCCGCGAAGTTCGTGCTTGCCGGTGGCCAGCACGATCCGGTCGGCTTCGATCAATCGTCCGTCTGCACAGCGCGCACCATCGCCATCGATGTCGCGGACGTGCACGCCCCGCTCAATCTCCACGCCGAGCGATTGCGCCCGCGATTGCAGCGCCGCATCGAGAGTAGCGCGTGAAAGCGAGGCAGCCGGCGCAGGCAAATCGGTCGTCACGACGCGCGTCCCCGCGATCAGCGAAAGCCGGGTGATCCGCCGAGCACCCAACGCAGCGACATCCAACCCCAATCGTTCGAGCCGGCGCAACGCGGTCCAGCTCAGAAAACCGCCGCAAAGCGGGTCGGCGGAATGCCTCTCGCGTTCGACCAACAGCGCGGTCTTTCCGCCAAGGGCCAGCCCGATGGCGGTTGCCGTCCCCGCGGGGCCGCCGCCGACGATCAGCGTGTCTTGGCGACGCACAGGCGAAACGGAAACTGGCGCGACACTTGCGCGCCCTCTACGCCGGCCCGCGCAAGGATCGGGGGCCATTCATCAGGGCGATACGAGCGCGCGATGGACAGCCTGCCATCCTCTCGCACGATCCGGTGCCAGCGCATCACACGCGCCAGCAGAGGATATCCGAAATAGGCAAAGCCGTGCCGATGGAGATCGTTGACGTGCCAGCCGAGCGCCGCCTCTGCCTCCATAAAGCGCAGGAATTCGACCAACTGGTCATCGCTCATGTGATGGGCGACGAGGCTGGAGACGATCACGTCCCAGCCCTGTCCGCCAAGCGAGCGATAATCGCCGGTGCGGTACGTGATGCCAAATTCCGCCGGCGTGCTGTCGCGAGCGATCGGGGCCGAACGTGGATTGAGGTCGATGCCGACGAGATCGGCGGTGACATCGCAAGCTCGCGCCCAACCGGCGATGCGGCGCAGCAGGTCGCCATGGCCAAACCCGACATCCAGCACCCGGATGCGTCCACCCCTTGGCACCACGCGGTCCAGGAAATTCAGCGTCGGGCGCGCAGCCATCGTCCAAGCGTTTACGCGCGATAGATCGGCGAGCAGCGCTGCGTAATCGTCTAACGGCAGGTCGGCGCTGTCCATCTGCTCTTCGGCGATAACACGGCGTCCCAACACCGTCATGCCGCCATGCGATAGCGGAAGCCTTCGACGGCAAGGCCCGGACCGAACGCGAGCGCGACGCCGTTCCCGACTTGCTCCCCCGAATCAAGAATGCGTCGCAGGACGAACATCAAGGTCGCCGAACTCATGTTCCCGCAATCGCGAAGGACCGCGCGCGAATGCTCCAGCATCGCAGGGTCAAGGCCGAACCCCCGCTCCACCGCGTCGAGCACGGTGCGACCGCCGGCATGAACCGCCCAGCTGTCGACCGCATCGGCCGCGCCGAATTGCGATTCCATCTTGCCGTCGCCGATAGCTTCCGCAATCCGCGCCGGTACCGCGCCTGATAACGTCATATCAAACCCGGTGTCGCCGATGGTCCATCCGATCAGCTCTGCGCTATCCTCCAGCGTCGAAGAAAACACGCTGTCCATCTGAATACCGACTGGTTCGGCCGAAACAAGCGCCGCCGCCGCGCCGTCGCCGAACAGCAGCATGGTCAGGATCTGGTCGACATCGTTTTCGTTCTGCAGGTGGAGCGAACACAGCTCCACCGTGATGACCAGCACTTTGGCGGCAGGTTCGGATCGCACGATGTGGCGTGCGGTACGCAGGGCAGCGACCGCGGCATAGCATCCCATGAACCCGATGAGCGTGCGTTCGACCGTGTCGGAGAGACCCAGCCTGCGCGCGACGATTTGATCGATGCCGGGGGCGACGAACCCGGTGCAACTGGCCAGCACGACGTGGGTGACATCGTCCAACCTGCCCAGCGATTTGGTGGCCGCGATGGACAGATCGGGCGCGGCATCGGCATAGATCGCCATTCGCGCCGACGTGGGCGGCATGCCGCCATCGCCATAAAACCCGCCAGTTCCGGTTTGCGTGCCCCCGGGCGGCGGGGTGAGCACCGTCCATCGCAGGGCGATCCCGGATCGCGAAGCCATGCGGCGGAACAGGGCGACACGGCGTTTGTCGCGGATCCGGCTTTCCGCCCATTCGAGGAAAGTGCCGTGCGCTTCGTGCGGCGGCAGGGCCGTTCCGATCCGGTTGATGTAAGCGAGCGTCATTTATCAGTCCCTCTGATCGAGTGGACATGGACTGGTCCCCCGCTCCTGTCGCCTACCGAACGCGTCGATGGCAGTCTTGTGCCGAGGTTTCTCGCTTCTGAAGCGACAAGCGGCAGCCAAACGAGGATCGGCACAGTCTAACGCAGACCGATTCAATATTCCATGCGCGCCGAACCAGCCTCGCGCGGGCGAGACAGTGGGTTTTCGAACAGCGCCCGTTCCGCCAGCGCGGTGTCGAAAAACGCGTGCATTTCGATGATCTTGCTGTCTTCGAACCGGAAAATCTCGCAATATGTCTGATCGTAAAGATCGCCTGCCTTGGTTGGTCCACCCCCTTCCATGATGGCGACGACCCGATCGTCGTCAGCGCACATGATCTTCCACTTGCGCGCAAAAGCGATCTTTTCCGGCACCAGCGCGGCGTGGACCTGTTCGGCGATCAGGTCGTCGGTGACCGCGGCCTTGCCCGAAAGCTTGCCCGAAGCGGGCGTGGTGCCGAGCATGTGGATCACGATGTCATCGTGATACATGTCTTCCGCCGCTTGCCACTCACCCTGCTGCATGAACGTGAAGTATCGGTTCAGCAGATCGATGTTTTCCTGGCGGTTCACGTCTTGCATCCTTTCGGGTTTTGGTCAGGCATCCGGGTGGCAATCCGGCTCGATCGGGCTCGTCGCCATGATGTCGCGGATCGATCGCCCCCGGATCAGTTGGTCGATGGTATGGTGGAAATGTGCGATTCGGCGCTCGTCCGAACTCAGGATCGGATCGGTGAAGCTTTGCGACCGCTGCCCACGCTGGACATGTTCGACGAGATCGACGTCCTGACCTAGCACTTCGTTCACCACCGGATGCTGGCGTGCGCCCCATTTCAGGACATCGCCCACCGCCTCTTCGCCGCCGCGCACGACGCGATGTTCGTATGGCTGAACAGTCTCGCCCTCTTCCATCGGGGCGCACATGATGAAATCGAAATACATCTTTTCCGGGTCGCCATCGGGATGCGGGCGATAGCGCATGGCGACGTAGAATTCGGGAAAAAGGTTCAGGTGCACGCTCGGGAAAAGCATGTAGTGCCAGGCATCGCTCAACTGGCTGTCGGACAGCGTGTCATAGGGATAGACGCAAGCGCCCTGTTTCGCCCGCTTGGCTTGCTGCACCGCACGCCGGACGTCGGTCGCCTTGCCGGTAAAGGTCGCGGGATCGATGCCGTTCACGGTCAGCAACATTTCCAGCGCCGGGTTCAGCGCATCCTGTTCGGGATAAAGCGGGCTTGGCCGGCCATATTCGTTGACCATGTAGCTGTGGATGCCGAGCAATGTGATCGGCGCATCCTCGTTCCCCCAGGCGAGGATTTCGGGATGCAATGTCTGAAAATGGTAGCTTTCGTTGAAGGCGTCGAAGGTGGTCTTCCAGTTGCAGGCAAATTCGAACGTCTTGTAATCGACGATCGTCGCTCGCTCCATCCGGTAGCTTTCGAGCTTTTCCGCCATGGGGCCAAGGAATTCGCGCAAATCGGGGGCATCGTCGTCAAGGGTGAACCACAGCCACCCGGCAAAGCTTTCGACGCGAAACGATTTTAGCGAAGTGCAGGCCGGATCGTCGATTACCGCAGGATCGAAACGTTCCCGGTAAGGCACGTGTCCCAGCGTCCCGTCGAGGCCGAAGGTCCAGCCGTGAAACGCGCATGTGAACTGGGCGGCATAGGCCGGGCCGTCATCGCCCAGCAGCAACCGATTGCCGCGATGGCGGCACACATTGAAATAGCCGCGAACGGCTCCGTCGGCTGTGCGCACGAACAACAGGCTTTCATGACCCAATGAATGGACGAAGACGTCGCCCTGTTCGGGCAATTCCTCTTCGCGTGGACCCATATGCCACATCCGGGTCCATACGTGGTCCCATTCCAGTTCGGCGCGGGTCTTGGACCAGTACCACGACGGATCGACCTTGAACCCGATACCCGACGTCATCTCGTCCTCTCCCACGGTCGCCATGCCGTGTCGCTTGCCATTATGGCAGAGTGACGGACCCGAACGCTGTGCGAACCTCGCATTTTGGCGGGGTAGTTGCCCTCCGGGTCCGCAGGGGCAATCACCCGCCGAAAAGCGTCCTTCCCTGCCCTGCAATATGCGCGAGCATGGCAGGCGTTACCGGCACCGAACGTTCGGCCCTTGCCACCATCGCCCGGAATTGCCGGATCGCAGGTGCGCGTGCCTTGGCCCATGCCTCGACCGCGGCATGCGGGTCGGCCTTGGCCTTGTCGCTGCGCAGCAACCGGCGCAGGAATTCGAAACGCATCTGTTGCAGGTCACGGGCGAGCCCTGCAACCAGCAACCGCTCCCACGGGTCCGACGGGGTCATGACCGTGGCGGTCTGCTGCGCCCAATCAATGCCAAGGCGCGCGCCAAGACTGGTAAAGGTCGACGCAATTTCGCGAACGTCGATTTCGCTCGTCGCGGCTAGATGGGCGAGCCCCACCGCACCGTCGAGCGCATAAAGCTGCACCACCGGCTCGGCCTCCGACCGAGGAGCGCCGCTGGCAGTCAGTTCGTCCTGCATACGAACGCCATGGGCCTTGGCGGCGGCTTCGAGCAACTTGCGCGTATCCGTGCCAAGGGCATCGATGAATGGCTTGATCTCGGTGCACACCGCGTCGGGCGAAACCGGCCCCGCCCCCATGCGCAGCACATCGGCTATGTGCCCCCGTACTGCCCCTGCCGTGCGGTTCAGCAGAAACAGACGCGCATCTTCGCTCATCTTCGCGGTCTCGATCCGCTGCCACAGCGATCGCAGGTCGAACAGCGCGTTGACCGCGATGAAGGCTGCGGCAACATCGCTCAGCAACGCGCCTTCTTCTTCAGCCAGTTCGAACGGCAGGACCATGCCCAGCCGGTTGACGATGCGGTTGGCCAGTTCTGTCGCGATGATTTCTCGGCGCAGGCGGTGCCCTTCGATGTACTTGCGGAACTTGTCCTGCATCAGATGCGGGAAGGAACCGACCAGCGTCGATACCATCGCCGGATCGTCGGGCAGGGTCGAATCCTCGATCGCGCGTTGCAGGACCAGCTTCGAACTCGACAGCAGCACCGCCAGTTCGGGTCTGGTAAAACCGTGCCCATCGACGGCGCGGCGGGTGAACACGTCGCTTGTCGCCAGACCTTCGGTCTTGCGGTCGAGATCGCCACCTTCCTCAAGTTGTTCGATCAGCCGGATCTGCGATGCCGTGGCTGTCGCGCCACCGCGTTCGGCTACTGACAGGGCCAGTGTCTGGAGCCGGTTATCCTCGAGCACGATGTTGCCGACTTCCTCGGTCATTTCGGCCAGGATCGCATTGCGGCGCTCTTCCGAAAGGCGCCCTGCCTTGCGCGCGGCTTCGAGCGCGATCTTGATGTTCACCTCGTTATCCGAACAATCGACACCCGCCGAATTGTCGATGAAGTCGGTGTTTATGCGTCCACCATCCAACGCGAATTCGATGCGTCCGGCCTGCGTTATGCCAAGGTTCGCGCCTTCGCCGATGACCTTCACCCGCAAGTCCGCAGCGTCGACGCGGATCAGATCGTTCGAAGGATCGCCAACCTCAATATGGTTCTGAGCGCTGGATTTGACGTAAGTGCCGATGCCCCCGAACCACAACAGGTCGGCAGGCGCCCTGAGCACGGCGGCGATCAGCTTGTCGGGTTCGATATCCTTGCCCTCGATGCCCAATGCCTCGCGCGCCTGTTTCGACAGGGGAATGCGTTTCATCGTGCGCGGGAAAACGCCGCCGCCCTTGCTGATGAGCTTTTCGTCGTAATCCGCCCAACTGGACCGGGGCAGCTCGAACAGGCGCGCGCGCTCCTTCCAGCTTTTTGCCGGATCGGGATCGGGATCGATGAAGATGTGCCGATGATCGTAAGCCGCAATCAGGCGAAGTGATTTGGACAAAAGCATGCCGTTTCCGAACACGTCGCCCGACATGTCGCCGCAGCCGACGACGCTGACCGGATCGTTCTGCACGTCAGTGCCCATTTCAAGGAAGTGACGTTGCACGCTGATCCACGCGCCGCGCGCGGTAATCCCCATCGCCTTGTGATCGTACCCATTGGACCCGCCACTGGCAAAGGCATCGCCCAGCCAGAACCCCTCGGATTGAGCGATGGCATTCGCGATATCGGAAAATGTCGCCGTGCCCTTGTCCGCCGCGACGACGAAATAAGGATCGTCGCCATCTCGGACCCGGACGCCGTTGGGATGCACGACCTTGCCGTCAACGATGTTGTCGGTCACCGACAATAGCGCGCGGATAAACACTTCGTAGCTTGCGCGACCTTCGGCAGCCCATGAATCGCGGTCCTTTGCCGGATCGGGGAGCTGTTTTGGATAGAATCCGCCCTTCGCGCCGGTTGGCACGATGACCGCGTTCTTGACGCGCTGCGCCTTCATCAGACCCAGCACTTCGGTGCGGTAATCGTCGCGCCGGTCGGACCAGCGAAGGCCGCCACGCGCAATGGGTCCGGCGCGCAAGTGGATGCCTTCGACGCGTCGCGAATAAACATAGATTTCGCGCCACGGCAGCGGCTTTGGCAGGCCCGGCACGCCCGCGCTGTCGATCTTCATCGCCAGCGCCTCGCGTGATGCGGGGGCAAAGGCGTTGGTGCGCAGGATGGCTTCGATCGTCGCATTGTATTGGCGCAGCAGTCGATCGTCGTTGATCGCGTTCACCTTGACCAATCCGTCGCGGACCATCTTGCGCGCCTTTTCGGTCGCGGCATCGGACTTCTTCATGGCCGGATCGTGGTTCGCGCGGAATAGTTCGATGAGTCCCCGCGTTACATCTGGTGCGCCGGCAAAGGCGGACACGACAGTGCCGATGGTAAAGCTCAATCCGACCTGCCGCAAATAGCGATAGATCGCGCGAAGCCATTCGGTTTCGTCACGCTCCAGCCCGACCGCCACGACAAGCCGGTTGAACGCGTCGTCTTCCGCCCGATTGTTCAATACAGCGGTGATCGCTTCACCGATGGCATCGGCGCGGTCGAGCATATCGAGAACGGGCTCGCCCTCGCTCATGCTGACGACGAAATCGTGAATGGTCCCGATCCGCCGACCGTCGAGCGGAGTCGGCACTTCGGACAGAACATGGAACCCGAAGTTTTCGAGCGCCGGGACCGCGTCGGATAGCGGCAGGACGCCGCCATGCTGATAGACCTTCAGCCGAAGTTGTTCGGCGGGATCGCTGTCTAGCCGGTAAAGCCGGGCATCGCGGCGCAACGACGGATCGTCGTCGGGAATGCTGGCCAGCGACTTGATGCGCAGGATATCGCGCGCTGCCTCGGCCGGGCCGTAATCGGCGCGATAGGACACCGGGAACGCGGCTGCGAAACGCATTGCCAGCGTCGCGGCGCGGCCCGCTTCTTCCGTTTCGGCGAGCGCGTGCTCGACCGCTTCTTCCCAGCCGCGCAGCATCGTTTGCAACCGTGCGTCCAGCACGCTTTCGTCGGGCACCACATGACCGCCGCGAATGTCGAGCACGAAACGCAGCAATGCGAGATTGCCGCCTTCGATCTGCAGCGCCCAGTCCAGCGTTTCGGCCCCGGAATCGCTTTCAAGCAGGTCCATGATGCGCAGGCGGGTTTGCGTGCTCATCAAGTCGCGCGGCAGCCACACGAATGCGAACATGTGCCGTGCCAGCGGCGCTTCGATCAGGGCGAGGCGCGGGCGCGGGCGATCGACCAGTCCCGACATCATGGTCGCCAGCCGTGCCACGGCATGTTCGGGCAGCCCGATCAACAAGTCATGCGGAAGGACGGTAAGCGCATGGAGCACCGCCTTGCCGGTATGGCCGCGTGGGTCAAAGCCCAGCCGGTCGGTCAGTTCGCCGAATTCTCGTCGCATGCGGGGTACTTCGTCGGGCGGCGTATTCAGCGCGGCGCTGGTCCAGACCCCGGCATGTGCCGAAAGCGCGACGACCTTGCCGCCGTCAATCACCGGCACGATGAACAGGTCGATCGGTACCGGCCGATGCACGCGCGAGATGTGGTTGGCCTTGACCGCCAGCGGCGCGGATTGCAGCGCCTGATCGCCCTTTGCATCGAACCACGCAAAAGCGCGGTCCCACGATGCATCGGCCAGAAGTTCGCGCGCGCTTTTGCGACAGATGCCCAGATGCTGCGTCTGCGCCCCGGCGCGATCGCGGGTGACGTGACCCAGCAAGGTCAGCATTCCGCCGGCAAACCATTCGAGCAGCGCCCGACCTTCGGGATCGGTGACGCAAAGCGCATCGCGTTCCATCGCGCCGATCAATTTGGGCCAATCTTCAACCGCGGAACGAACGTCGGCCAGCGTGGTGCGCAATGCCGCTTCGATCTGCCGGCGATGAGCGGCATCGACTCGCGGTGCCTCGACAAAAATGAAGGACTCTTCGGCACATGTCGCACCGTCGACTTCAGATTCTGCCTCGGTCATTATCGCGACCAGCTTGCCATACGGATCGCGTTCGACCGGAACCACGGGGTGGATCAGCGTGTCGGCGACCAGACCGAATTCGGCCAGCGTCGACGCGATCGAATCGACAAGAAACGGCATGTCGCGGTTGATGATCGCGATGCGCGTGCCTCGACGCCCTTCGGGTGCCGATGCAATGGTGATGACCACTTCTTCGGCATCGCGCTGCTGGGCAGCTTCGAGCAGGAAATCGGCGATTTCGGCGCGCAGTTCCTTTGCCAGCGGTTCGTCGCCCGGCAATTCGGAATCGACGATGTGCTTGATCAGTTCATTCGCCAACGCGGGCTTGCCCGTGCGCGGACCGGTTTTCGTTTTGGTCAATTTCTCTCGCCATCAATTTGTTCTCGGGCGTAAACAGCCACCACTCCCACTGCCGTGCGGCCGCCCCACCCTAATGCCTCGCAACCGCCTTCGATCCCGTTCGTCTCGGGATTTCAGCACAAGATGCCTTCTCGGTTCGGTGGGGTGCGGAGCGCTGTCGGTCCTGTTTAATGGATGCCCCGCGATAGTAGCGACGGGGGCCTTTCGTGCCACCTGATTCGCATATCGTCGCAGGCTCGGCAATCGCCGAAAACCGGTCCATGCACAGTCCCCGCGATTGTTGCGATTGCGAAGGGAGGGTTGACCCCACCATGGCCGGGGGGACATAGACCTTGTGTGACTTTCACGCTTCCCAGACCGCCCGCCCCCGATCCTTTGCGCGACGCGCTCTTTCTCGATTTCGACGGCACCCTCGTGCCGCTGGCCGAACGTCCCGAGGGCGTGGTCGTGACAAGCGCGCTTATCGACCGGCTGCACCGGCTGACCGACCTGTTCGATGGGCGGCTCGCGCTCGTCAGTGGCCGGGCCATCGCGGTCCTGGACGAATTCGGGCTTTCAGGTCTGCCGATGGCGGGCAGTCACGGCGCTGAATGGCGGCTCGCCGATGGGCAGCACGATGCCCTGCCCCGCCCGGCCGCGCTCGATGACGCAAAAACGGCGTTCGTCGCCTTTGCCGATGCACGCGAAGGCGTCTTGTTCGAAGATAAGCCACTTGGGGCCGCGCTGCACTTCAGGCTCGCGCCCGGTGCTGCGGATGACGCGATTGCACTGGCGACGTCGCATGCAGGCGGTCTGCACCTTCAGCATGGCCATGCCATGATAGAAGTCAGGGTGCCCGGCGTACACAAGGGCACCGCCATTGCCGCCATGATGGCGCGCACACCGTTTGCAGGGTACAACCCCTTGTTCCTTGGCGACGACGTCACTGACGAAGACGGCTTTGCCGCCGCCGCCCGATTGGGCGGGCACGGCGTTCTGGTCGGACCTTCGCGGCAAAGCAACGCGACATTCGCGCTGTCCGATCCGGTCGCGGTAAACGCATGGCTAGCGGAATTGCTGGAACCGGCACGTTGACCGCCGCTTTCGTCGCCGACAGGAAAAGCAACAGGGAATTGTGCTCATGAGCCGCCTTATCGTCGTATCCAACCGCGTTTCCCTGCCCAGCCCTGACGGCGCGCAGGGCGGGCTTGCGGTCGCGCTGCAGGCTGCCCTGCGCGAAGCGGGAGGACTGTGGTTCGGCTGGTCGGGGCGGGAGATAGACACATTCACCGGATCGGTCAGGTTCGAGGAAATTGACGGCGTACGTTCCGCGGTAGTCGATCTCGAACCGCAGGACGTGGAAGAATACTACAACGGCTTCGCCAACCGCACGCTTTGGCCGCTGTTTCATTATCGCATCGACCTTGCCCAATATAATCGCAGCTTCGGCAGCGGATACGAGCGTGTGAACAAACGCTTTGCCGAACCGCTTCACGTGATGATCGAACCTGACGATACGGTCTGGATCAACGATTACCACCTGATCCCCATCGCGTCGCAACTGCGCGAACACGGGGTGAAGAACCGCATCGGCTTTTTCCTCCACACCCCGTGGCCGCCGACGCGCCTGCTGGTTTCGCTGCCCTATCACGAGCGGCTGGTCCGCACGATGTTCGCTTACGACGTGCTTGGCTTTCAGACCGGGGAATGGCTGGAAAGCTTCCTGCACTATTGCCAGAACGAGTTGGGCGGGACCGTCGACGGCGAATATGTCACCGTCGACGGCAAGAGGCTCCGCGCCGTCGTCTGCCCGATCGGCATCGACTTCAAGAATTTCCTCGCAGCCAGCAATACCAAGGCGTCCGTCGACCTCGCCGAACGCATGCGCATTTCGCTGCGTCAGCTCAGCATGATCGTCGGAGTCGACCGGCTCGACTATTCAAAGGGGCTGGAAGAGCGGCTCAACAGTTTCGAAACTTATCTGAAACGGCATGAAGAAGCGCATCGCGCGGTCGTGCTGATCCAGGTGGCGCCGCAGTCGCGTGGACAGGTGGAGCAATACCGCAACGTTCGCGACAAGCTGAACGAGATGGCCGGCCGCATCAACGGCGCGTTTGCCGAAGTGGACTGGACCCCGATCCGATACGTCAATCGGGGCTATTCGCGCGACGAACTGACTGCGCTCTATCGCGCTGCGCGGGTCGGGCTGGTCACACCGCTGCGCGATGGGATGAACCTTGTCGCAAAGGAATATATTGCGGCGCAAGATCCCGACGATCCCGGCGTCCTCGTCTTGTCCCGCTTTGCCGGGGCCGCGGCTCAGATGCAGGATGCGCTGCTGGTTAATCCCTATGCGCCCGAAGAAGTCGCCGATGCACTGCACCGGGCGCTGACCATGCCGCTGGGAGAACGGAAGCAACGCCACCGTGCCTTGCTCGAAGGAGTGGAGAGAGAAGACGTGCACTGGTGGCGCGAACGTTTCGTTACGATGATCGAGGAAGCCGATCGCGGCTGAGGCACGGCCTTTCTGCGCGCCCGATCGCCCACGTACCAACGCGTAACCTTGCCGCAAGCTTTTCCCTAAAGCGTTTCGTAAACTTTTTGAGCCTAGGCTGATCTTCCCTTGTAGCGCCATTTCCGGCGTGCGGAGGATTGGCGATGAAGCATGCTGGTGCCACCCGGGTAATCCTTGCCACCGCGCTGGTGGCAAGTTCGATCATGGCGATGAAGACGGTGATGCCCTCGTTGCCGCTGTCGGGCACGGTGATCGCCGCCACGATCGGGCTTGTCCTGATTTTCTCGCTCTATCGGTCCGACGCGCTTCGCCGCCGCGAGATCGCCTTGGAAATGACGCTTTCGGCGATGCCGAGCGAGCCGATGACTTCCGATGCGATCCGCCACCGAATGGAAACCCGCCCGCTGCCGCAGATACGGCCCGGTCCGCTAACGCGCGAGGCATCCAGTTCGCAAAGCTTGGCGCCGGTACAGGCGACGAAATCTGCGGCGGGAACGGCGAACTACCCGGCGCTGGAACTCGTCCAATGCAGCGAAGACGTCGCGAAGGATTCGCAGTCGGTGCTGGAACTGACCGATTTCATGGCGCTTGTCGCAGAACCGGAAACGACCGTTCCCCGAAGCTCCACCACTGCGGTCTGACGACCTCCGACGTTAGCCGCCGCGCAGTAACTGAACCCCGTAATCGCGTTCGAACAAATATAGCGCAATCCGCGCCGCTTCTCCGCGCGAAGCCGTCAGGCCGCCGTCGCGTTCCATCAGCAGCCGGGCATCGTCGTGCGCGACTTCCAGCAATTCGGTGATCTGTTCCGGCGTGGCCAGTTCGAACGCCTGTTCTCCCGACTGCCGCGTGCCCAGGATTTCGCCACCGCCGCGCAGCCGCAGGTCTTCCTCGGCCAATCGGAACCCGTCCTGCGTTTCACGCATCAGGGCCAACCGCTCGCGACCCGTCTCGCTCAATGCATCGCCCCGCAGCAACAGGCACACGGATTTTTCCGCCCCACGCCCGACGCGCCCCCGTAACTGGTGCAATTGGGCAAGGCCGAATCGTTCGGCCTGTTCGATCACCATGAGCGAGGCGTTGGGCACGTTCACCCCAACCTCGATCACGGTCGTCGCCACCAGCACCGCGACTTCGCCGCTGGCAAAGCGGGCCATGTTCGCGTCCTTCACATCAGCGGGAAGCTGGCCGTGGACCATCGTCACCGCCTGTTCGCCAAGAGCGGCGCGCAGCGTTTCGAACCGTTCCTCGGCGGCGGCGATGTCTTCCGTTTCGTGCTCTCGCACCATGGGGCAAACCCAGTAGGCCTGCTTCTCCTCGCCAACGTGCCGCCGCAGCGCGCCGACGACGTCGCCCATGCGTTCGGTGGGCACGACGCGGGTGTCGATGGGCTGCCGACCCGGCGGCAGTTCGTCGAGCTTCGACACCTCCATCTCGCCATATTGCGCCAGCGTAAGGGTGCGCGGGATCGGCGTTGCCGTCATGGCGAGGCAATGGGCGGTGCCGCGCGCTTTTTGTTGCAATAAGAGCCGCTGATTGACGCCAAAGCGATGCTGCTCGTCGATCACCACCAAAGCGAGATTGCGATAAGCGACGCTGTCCTGAAAGATCGCGTGGGTGCCGACGATCACGTCGATGCTGCCATCCAGCAATCCCATCAGGATAGATTCGCGCGCCTTTCCTTTGTCGCGTCCGGTCAGCACCGCGATCTCGATCCCGGTGCCGCGCGCCATTTCGACCAGCGTTTCGTAATGCTGCCGCGCAAGGATTTCGGTCGGTGCCAGCATCGCGGCCTGCGCCCCGCTTTCGACCGCGATCAGCATGGCATGAAGCGCGACCGCCGTCTTGCCGCTCCCGACGTCGCCTTGCAACAATCGCAACATCGGGTGGTTTTGCGCCAGATCGCCTTCGATCTCACTGACCGATCGTTTTTGCGCACCGGTCAGTTCGAACGGCAGCTTCAGCCTGTCGCGCAGGCGCCCGTCGCTGCGCAGCGGCACGCCCTTGCGCCGGCGGTTGTCCGCCTTCACCAGCATCAGCGCGAGGGCAGATGCGAAGAGTTCGTCATAGGCTAGGCGATCGCGCGCGGCCTTGTGCGGACCGCGATGCGCCAGGATCAGGGCGTCGCGCCATGCCGGCCATTGCCGTTTTTCAAGCTGGCTCGGCTCAATCCATTCGGGCAGATCCGGCACTTCGCCCAGCGCCTGTTCGATCATCGCGATCAACCGGTTCTGCGTCAGTCCCTCGCTCAGTGCATAGACTGGCTCGCAAGTCGTCGCCAGCGCCGCGCTTCCCGCCTCCTCCACGTGATCGGGATGAACGATCTGAAGCATGTCGCCGTACTGGTCGATCCGGCCCGCCACCCATCGCTTTTCATTGAGCGGCAGCGACTTCTTCGCTGAAAACGACGCGCGACCGAAGTAGGTCAGCGACACGACATTGCCAATTGCGTCGGTGGCCATCACATTGAACGGCCCGCGCCCAGACCGGCTGGCGCGATATTGCGTCGGGGTCAGTTCGACGACGACGTTTTCGCCCACCGTAGCTTCATCGAGATTGGCAATCACGCGCCGGTCGATGAACCGTTCGGGCAAATGGAACACGAAATCGCGCACGCGCGTCAGTCCCAACCGGTCGAGCGGCTTTTCAAGCTTCGGCCCGACACCTTTCAGCGTGTCGGAGCCGGCGAACAACGGATTGAGAATTTCGGGACGCATCGCCTGCCGCTATAGCGCCTTGCGCCCGCCGGTCCACGGGTCTAGGCGGCCCGCATGGTGGACAGCGCACGTCTCGGCAGGCTCAAATTCCGTGCATGGCATCGCGGGACCCGCGAAGCCGACTTCATGATCGGCGGTTTCTTTGACCGGAACCACGCCGCATGGGGGGTGGCCGAATGCGACTGGTTCGAAGCCCTTGTCGAAGAGGACGATGTTCACATCATGGCATGGGCGATCGGCACCGAAACGGCCCCAGATCGCTACGAAGGACCGTTGATGGATGCGATGCGCAAGCTCGATTACATCCACATCCATCGTTGAACCCGGAATCGTCGCCTCCTCAATCGCCGAATCTCGCCAGCTTGCGGGTTGCGCGGGAACCGGGGTATAGCCAGATAGTCCCCCTTAGACATGACTGATCTTCCCCGCATAATCGCCGCGGACAATCCGCTGGTGCTGACTTCGCTTGCCCGTGGCGCTTTGCCGCTCGTGCTCGCCGACCTTTCGCGCGCCGCCGCACATGGCAAGGCTCCTGCCCGCGCGGTCTTCATCGCACCCGACGAACAGGCGATGGCCGCAATCGTCGATGCGGCGCCGTTCTTCGCGCCCGAACTCGACGTGATCGAATTCCCGGCGTGGGACTGCCTGCCCTATGACAGGTCCAGCCCCGCGCTGTCGGTCAGCGCCCGCAGGCTTGCCGCGTTGCAGGCTTTGCAACGCCGGCGGACGGATAAAAGCCCGCCTCAACTGTTGGTCACCACGGTCAACGCGCTGCTGCAACGCGTGCTGACCCCGTTCCGTATTCGCGAAGCGACGCGCCTGCTCGAAATCGGCAGCGTGATCGGGCATCAGAGCCTGACCCAACTGCTCCAGCGGCAGGGTTACGCCCGCAGCGACACCGCCATCGACGCAGGCGAATTCGCGGTGCGAGGGTCGATCTTCGACATCGTGCCTTCTGGATTGAAGGCGAAGAACGAGAAAGGCGAATGGGAGCAGGCGGGGCTCAGGCTCGACTTTTTCGGCGACGACCTCGAATCGCTGCGCCTGTACGATCCCAACACCCAGCGCACGACGGGCACGGTCGACAGCCATCTGCTCCTTCCGGCAAGCGAGGCGTTGCTGGACGAGGATACGATCAAGCGGTTCCGCAGCCGCTATCGCGAACGCTGGGGCGCGACGGCGACCGGCGATCCGCTGTATCAGGCGGTAAGCGACGGGCGCAGGCTGGCGGGAATGGAGCATTGGCTCCCCCTGTTCGAGGACAAGCTGGCGACCCTGTTCGACCATCTTGGTGAAAACGACGTCACGATCATCGACGGCGGGGCGCTGCGCGCGGCCGACGAACGGCTGGACGAGATCGTCGACTATCACAAGGCCCGCACCGAGAGCGCGCGGACCAGCCCCGGCGCCTATCGCCCGCTGGCTACCGAACTGCTCTATCTTTCGCGTGAGGAGTTCGAGGCGAAACTGGCGCAGTGGCCGGTCCACCGCACGTCCATCTTTGCCGAGCCGGAAGCGCGCGCCACCATCGACTTCGGCTTTACCTCGTCGCGCGATTTCACGCCCGAACGCACCGGGGGCGAAAACGTCTATGAAATCACAGCCAAGCACCTGACCAAGCAGGCGGACGCCGGCAAGCGCGCGATCCTCGCCTGTTACTCCGAAGGCGCGCGCAAGCGTATCGTCAGCCAGCTTGGCGAAGCGGGTCAAGGCGCCGCCAAGGGCCGTGAACCGGCCATCGCCGACACGTGGCAGGAAGCGCTGGGGATCGCGGCGAAAAAGCGACCCGTCGCGGTCGTCCTGCCGCTCGAATCCGGATTTGCGACTGACGATCTGGAGATCATCACCGAACGTGACCTGCTGGGTGACCGGCTGGTCCGGCGCAAGAAGCGCAAGAAAGACGCCGACGCTTTCATGGCGGAGCTGCAGGCGCTGCAGCCGGGCGATCACATCGTGCACATCGACCACGGCGTCGGGCGCTATATCGGGCTGGAATCGATTCCGGTCGGGAAAAGCCCCCACGACTGCGTCGCGCTGGAATATCACGGCGGCGACAAGCTTTACGTGCCGGTCGAAAACCTCGACGTCCTGTCGCGCTATGGCAGTGGCGAGGAAAGCGTGCCCCTTGACCGGCTGGGCGGCGAAGCGTGGCAGAAGCGCAAGGCGCGGCTGAAGGAGCGCATCCGCGCCATTGCTCACGAACTGCTGGCGACAGCGGCCAAGCGCGCGTTGCAGACAGCGCCGATCATCGAACCCGATCCGCAAAGCTACGATCCATTCGTCGATCGTTTCCCGTGGACCGAAACCGACGATCAGGAACGCGCGATTGGCGATGTGCTGACCGACCTTGGCGAAGGCCGTGCAATGGACCGTCTGGTCTGCGGCGATGTCGGCTTCGGCAAGACCGAGGTCGCGCTACGCGCCGCATTCGTTGCGGCGATGAGCGGCAGGCAAGTCGTTATGATCGCACCGACGACGCTGCTCGCGCGCCAGCATTACGCCAATTTCGTCGAGCGATTTTCGGGCTTTCCGCTCAACGTCGGCCGCTTGTCGCGGCTCGTGCCCGCCAGGGAAGCGACCGAAACGCGCGAGGGGTTGGAGAAAGGCACGATCGACATCGTCGTCGGCACCCACGCGATCCTGTCCAAATCGGTGCATTTTAAACGGCTCGGCCTCGTCATCGTGGACGAAGAGCAGCGCTTTGGCGTCACGCACAAGGAAAAGCTGAAGTCGCTTCGCGCCAATGTGCATGTCCTGACGCTGACCGCCACGCCGATCCCTCGCACACTGCAGATGGCGATGTCGGGTCTGCGCGAACTTTCGGTGATCCAGACCCCGCCCGTCGACCGCCTTGCCGTGCGGACGTACATCATGGAATGGGACGACATGGTGGTGCGCGAAGCATTGCTGCGCGAACATCATCGCGGCGGGCAGAGCTTCATCGTCGTGCCCCGCATCGCCGACATGCCGCAGATCGAGGACTGGCTGCGCGAGACGGTGCCCGAGGTGACTTACGTAGCCGCGCATGGCCAGATGGGCGCAGGCGATGTCGAAGAACGTATGAGCGCGTTCTACGAAAAGAAGTACGACGTGCTGCTGTCCACCACGATCGTCGAATCCGGCCTCGACATCCCCAGCGCCAACACGATCGTAATTCACCGCGCCGACCGTTTCGGCCTGGCACAGCTCTATCAGTTGCGCGGTCGTGTGGGCCGGTCGAAATCGCGCGCCTACGCCTATCTCACGACGGCGCGAGATAGCCAGATGTCCGAAATCGCGGAAAAGCGCCTGAAAGTGCTGGGAGATCTCGACACTCTGGGCGCGGGATTCCAACTGGCCAGCCACGATCTAGATATTCGCGGCGCGGGCAATCTTTTGGGCGACGAACAGTCGGGCCACATTCGCGAAGTCGGGTTCGAACTATACCAGTCCATGCTGGAGGACGCGATCCTCGCGGCCAAAGCGGGCGAACTGGGCGTAGTCGAAGACCGTAGCGGTCTTTCCCCGCAGATCACGGTCGATGCGCCGATCATGATACCCGAAGATTATGTCCCCGACCTCGCCGTGCGCATGGCGCTTTATCGCCGCCTTAACGAAGTGACCGACAAGGAAGAGATCGAGGGGCTTGCCGCCGAGATGATCGACCGGTTCGGCCCGCTTCCCGAAGCGACCGAGAACCTCGTCAAGCTCATCGAAATCAAGCAGCAGGCATGTGAGGCGAATATCGCCAAGATCGATCTTGGCCCGCGCGGTGCGCTCGTCGCGTTTTTCAAGGATGAGTTTTCGGATCCGGTCGGATTGCTGGCCTATGTCGACAGGCTCAAGGGAACCGCGCGACTGCGGCCTGACATGAAGCTTGTCATCGAACGCGCCTGGGGCGATCCCAAGTCGCGCCTCAACGGGCTTTTCCAACTGACCAAGGGCCTCGCGGCCATTGCGCGCAAGGCGAGCAAGGTTTCAGAACCGGCTTGACGCATTGTTCCGTTGCCAACCCACCGGCCCGGTCATAGGGTCCGGTGCGAATAGGGATAAAGGCAGGTCCTTGGCGAAATACGAAAAACTGGCGCTCAGCGTCTCGCCGACCGAAAAGGCGCAGGCGGCTGGCGAAAAGATGCGGAACACGCACGACTTCGTCCCGATTGACGAGGCCGACGCCATCGTCGTCGTCGGCGGCGACGGCTACATGCTGCAAACGCTTCACCAGATGATCGACGACGGTCGGATCCTGCCCGCCTATGGCATGAACCTCGGCACGGTCGGCTTCCTGATGAACAAGCGTGAGGCGAGCCGATCGGCCATTCTCGATCGCGTGAACCGTGCCCGCTCGTTCGAGGTATCGCCGCTGGCCATGACGGTGGAAACCCGCAGCGGCGAACAGATCACGGCCTGCGCCATCAACGAGGTTTCGCTGCTCAGGGAAACGCGCCAGACCGCAAAGCTCCAGATCAAGGTGGGCGACAAGATTCGTATCCCCGAACTGATGTGCGACGGCGCACTGGTGGCGACCCCTGCCGGGTCCACCGCCTATAATTTCAGCGCCAATGGCCCGATCCTGCCGCTGGGCTGCGGGTTGCTGGCGCTGACGCCCATTTCGGCATTCCGTCCCCGTCGCTGGCGCGGCGCCATCCTGCCCGATCACCTGCCGATCGAGATCACGATTCTCGAATGGGAAAAGCGGCCCGTCTCCGCTGTCGCCGACCAACGAGAGATTCGCGATGTCGCCTGGCTGCGCGTTGCGGTGGCGCACGAACGTGATCTTACCCTGCTTTTCGACCGGGGCCACAGCCTCGACGAACGCATCGTGGGCGAACAGTTCGCATACTGATTGAGGTTCTTTGAAATTCGCGCCGGTACGGGGTTGCCAAAGTCCCGGAGCCCCAATATAGGCGCACCCCTGCCCATCGGGCCGCTCCCCGATAGCTCAGCGGTAGAGTAGGTGACTGTTAATCACTTGGTCGTTGGTTCGAATCCAACTCGGGGAGCCATTTTCAACAATTCGCGATGACGAGGGTGTGCCAAATGGCACGCCGCCATCGTTTCGCCGCAATGCTGCGGCCAGTCGCACCGTGCGACAGCCAGGCTGCGCAACTCACCCGGATACATGGGCCCGCTCCGTGCGTTGATAAGGCAAAGGCAAGCGAACCTCGTTTGTTATCAGCGAATTGGAGAAACCATCATGGGCGAATTTACCGAAAAGGTTAAGGGCAACGTCAACGAAGCTATCGGCAACGTGAAGCAGGAGAGCGGCAATCCCGCGACCCGCCACGAAGGCCGCAAGCAGGAAGCCAAGGGCGAAGCCCAGCAGCTTAAGGGCGAAGTCGAAGGCAAGCTTGGCAACGACATCTGATCGTAGGCCAGCTTACAGAAAAACGGGGCTCCGGAATTCTTTTCCGGGGCCCTTTTTCGTCACGCTCTCCAATCCGGTATCAAACCGTTGAGGCTTCTGCCCCATAGGCTGCGTCATTTTTCAGCGCCGCGAAAACCGTCTCACTGACAACCTCTATGCTTGGCTTCAAGCCAAGCCGTTCGGCCAGGTTCTTGAGGTCTTTGGGAGCAGGCGCGATAGCCAAAGCTGCATGGCTTTCGTTGAACACGAGCCGTAGCGTATCGTCTTCGACCACAAGCTTGGTCATTTGTAGCGACTGGCGCGATTGCAGCCCCAGACGCCGGCACAGACGGATGGCCAGCCCCCACGTCAGCGCTTCGTCCAGTCTTTCGACCGGTGCGAGTTCGGTCAGCAATTTCGGCAGATCTGTCTCGCCGCCATTGCCCAGCGCGGTCGCCGCCATCATCGCACGGCCGACATCGTCAATGCCCAACCACCGTTTGTACAATGCCCAGTCGACCGAATGCTGCATGCGAAGGTTCGGTTCGATCTGAAGCGAGGCAAGCGCGAGCATCGTCGCAGCAAGGCGCAGGCGTTCGCTACCCTCCCCATCCTTTGGCGTCGCCCCTACGGTCCAAGCCGCAACGCGCGTAGCCAGCGTGGGGGGCGCGCCATGTTGCCCGGCAAACAACGAAACCCCCGCCAGCAGCGGGTTCTGCGCCCGCTCGGCCGGTTCGAGCCGGTCGTACAACAAGCCTTCGCGCAGGCCCCATGCTGAAAACACGAGCCTCTCCGGTTCGAGAATTTCCAGCAACCCGACCAACAGCGCTGCCGCATCGGGGAGGATTTGAGAGCGCATCGTTGAAACGCGAGGGATGGCGCGCAACGCCTCGCTCGACGTCTTGGCAGTCCGCCGCGCGAGTTTCAGCGCGGTCGCGCCATCAATGCACAACCCATGCGGATCGGACAGCGGATGCCCCTGCTGCCGCATGGCCAGAATCGCCATCGTCCGCCATGTGCCGCCGACAAGGTAGAGCGTCCCGCCACCCTGATCCCACCCTGCGCCGCGAATGATCTCCCTGACGCGGCTCTGGAATTTTTCGTCACCTTCACTACGAAGCGCGGCCAGCCTTAACGATCCCAGCGGCAGGGTGGTCCCCTCCCCCGGGACATTATTGCCGACGCTGATCAGTTCGAGGCTGCCACCGCCAAGATCCGCAACCACACCGTCGGCGTCGGGAAAAGCCCCGATCACGCCAAGCGCACTGGCGCGGGCTTCCTCTTCACCGGAAAGAAGCCGAACGTTAAGGCCGAGAGCACGTACCGATGTCAGGAATTCTGAACCGTTTACCGCGTCGCGCACAGCAGCGGTCGCAACCGTTTCCACGTCCGTTATCTCAAGATCGCGCAGGATCAGGGCAAAGCGTGCAAGTCCGGCCAGGGCCAGAGCGACAGCGTCGTCCGCCATGCTTCCCGTCTGCGAAAGGTCGCGCCCCAGCCGGGCTGTGACCTTTTCATTCGCGAGCACTTGCGGCGCGCGGGTAGAACCGCCGTAAATGACCATCCGAACCGTGTTCGATCCGATGTCGATGATGGCCCGCTTGTCGCCTTCCGATGTCCACGATCCTTCGACCCGGCGCCGGTAGGACGAGCCGTTGCGGCTCACGAATCCGAAGCCTTGCGAGCGCCACGGCGCAGCGCGAGCCGCGGAATCTGGTCTTCGGCAAGGGCCTGTCCGCGTCCGGACAATGATGGATTGGTCATGAAATACCGATGCAGGTTGAAGGGCTTTTCGCCAGGCACGACACGCTCGTAGGCGCCATCTGCCTTCAGACGCCAGCTTTGTTCGCTGTCGAGGAGATTGGCCACCAGCACTTGTCCCAAAACCTGATCGTGTACGGTTCTGTTCCTGATCGGCACCATCAATTCGACTCGCCGGTCGAGATTCCGGCTCATCGCATCGGCAGAACTGATGAATACGCGCGCGCGCGGGCTTGGCATGCGGAACCCGTTGGAGAAGGCCCAGATGCGGCTATGTTCCAGAAAGCGACCGATAATCGATTTCACCTCGATCGTTTCCGAAACGCCCGGAATGCCCGGTTTGAGGCAACAAATACCACGTATGACGAGCCGGATCGGCACGCCAGCGGATCCTGCCTCGTACAACTTGTCGATCACGCCTTTGTCGGTCAGCGAATTGAGCTTGGCCCAGATCGCCGCCGGACGGCCAGCGACGTGATTCGCAATCTCGCGGTCGATATTGGCGTAGATCGTCTCTCGCATCGCGATAGGGCTTATGACCAACCCTTCGGTCCGCCGCGGTTCGACGTATCCGGTGACGAAATTGAACAGGCGCGCAGCATCGCGGGTCAGGCGCGGGTCAGCGGTGAAGTACGACAGGTCGGTATAGATCCGCGCCGTCACCGGGTGATAGTTGCCGGTGCCAAAGTGGCAGTACGTCCGATAACCGTCGCCTTCGCGGCGCACGACCATCGAAACCTTGGCATGGGTTTTCCAATCGACGAAGCCATAGATCACCTGCACGCCGGCGCGTTCGAGCTTGTTGGCCCAAAGGATGTTCTGTTCCTCGTCGAAACGCGCCTTCAATTCGACGACGGCGGTCACGGATTTGCCCGCTTCTGCCGCCGCGATCAGCGCGTTGATGATCGCGGACTGTTTCCCGGCGCGGTACAGGGTTTGCTTGATCGCGACGACGTCGGGGTCTGCGGCTGCCTGTCGTACGAAATCGACCACCACCTCGAAACTTTCGTAGGGATGGTGGATCACGATGTCCTTTTCCCCGATGGCAGCGAAGCAGTCGCCGTCGTGCTCCATGATCCGTTCGGGATAGCGCGGGGTGTATGGTTCGAACTTCAGGTCCGGCCGGTCTTCATCGACGATGCTGGCCAGCCCTTCGATCCCGATGATGCCATCGGTCTTGACGACCATCGCATTGTCGAGCCCGAGCTGTTCGCGCAGCAGCTTCTCAGCCTCCGGATCGAATTCGGCGTCGAGTTCGAGCATGATCACCTGCCCGCGCCGGCGCCGCTGGATTGCGCTGCGGAAATAGCGGACAAGATCCTCGGCCTCTTCTTCCACCTCGATATCGGAATCGCGGATGACGCGGAAGACGCCGTCGCCTTCGATGCGAAAGCCGGGGAAGATGAGGTTGGCATAGCGCCCGATCAGCCGCTCCACCGGCATCCACGTCGCCTCTTCCCCCGGCACGCGGACAAAGCGCGGGACGGCAGATGGAATCAGGATCATCTCGACCACGCCCTGCCCATCGATCAAGCGGGTCAGGTTGAACAACAGGCCCATCCCCTTGTTCGCGACGAAGGGAAACGGATGCGCCGGGTCGATCGCCTGCGGGGTCAGGACAGGCAGGATGTGGCTTTCGAAGTATTCCTTCAGCCAGACGCGCGCGGGGGCATCGAGCCGATGCTCGTCACAGACGTGAATACCGGTTTCCGACAACAGCCCACGCAATTCTCGCCATACGGATTGCTGGCGAAATTCCAGTTCGCGGATCGCCTTGCGGATCGCCGAAAGCTGTTGCGATGGCGTACGCCCGTCGATGCTGGTCTTTGTAATCCCGCGCTGCAATTGCCCGGCAAGGCCCGCCACGCGGATCATCACGAATTCGTCGAGATTGCTACCGGAAATCGACAGGAACCTCAGCCGTTCGAGCAAAGGGTAGTTCGCGCGGCTCGCTTCGGCCAACACGCGACGGTTGAAGGCCAGCCAGCTTAGTTCGCGATTGGTGTAAAGCGTGTCCGCTGCCATGGTCGAAGTGATGGCGACAGGTTGCATATCTTGCGATGTCTGCTCGTTCATGGCCCTGCCTGACGGAAGTCGCGGCTGCATGGCCTGCCCGTGTGACACAGGCGTTACAGCATCAAGATCGCAACGCGACGATGATTTTGCCGTACTGACGCCTGCGGCCCACGAGCCCGCCGTCGCCACTGTACCTGTTCATGACGCAGATGCGAAGGGGGGGCGGACTGATCCCGTCAGTCCGCCCCCCTTGTGAGCCTTGCAGCAATCAACTTGGTCGTAGGATTGGAGGAACTCTTCCGACCCCGGATCGCCTTGGTGCTCTTTTCCCTATCTAAGGCGATTATTGCCCGTTTCGGGCCATTCGCGTGTCGACGCTCATCCGATCGAGCCCGGCCATAGCCTGCCGAGCAAGGACGCGCGAATCCTGCCATTTGCCGTCGGCGGTTTCGAGTTCGTAGCGTTCGGCAAATGCCGCCTGTTCATAAGTGGCGCGCGCCTCTGCAAAGCGACCTTGCGCGGTATAGGCAGCCGCAAGATTGATCAGGCGGGCCGGATCGTCGGAATTGCCGCGAGTTTCAAGCTTGGCGATCGCTGCCTCGGTCCTGCCCTGTGTCAATGCGTCGTACGCGACATCGACAGTGTCGACGGTACCCGAGGACCCTGCGGCCAGCGCAAACGCAAGAGCGAGAAATGCAGACATCTTGAATCTCCCAATTCGATTTCTTGGACCAAGGATGCTGCCAGTTCCGGCGAACTGCAATGAAAATGAAACAATGTCATCGAACTGTAACATTCGATGTCAGGCGCGATCACGCCATGCGGCACTTGCGAAAAAGATCGTTCGTGCCATCGAACTGTCATGCGACGGCAAACAAACTGTCATGTCCAAAGCCTAGCTGAACCCTCGCGAACCGAATTTCGCACAGATCCATTCGATTCTTCGGTACTTGAGGGGACCGCTCGCCGTGAAAAAAATCCAACAATCGTTCGTCATCGGTTGCTCCGTGCTGGCACTTGCCGGCTGCGGCGGCGACAAGATCGTATCGCCCGGCACGGGCGGCGACATCATCGTCAACAACCCGACGCCCACGCCGACCGGGACCCCGACGCCCACGCCGACAACCGGCACCGTGACCCCTGCGGGAGGCTGCCCGACAATTGCAGCCACCGGCGGTCTTCGCGACGACGGCACGATCACTGGCCCGACCGGCACCTATCGCGTCTGCGTGCTGCCCGCCAAAATCGATGCCAGCACCCGCCTGCAATATATCGCGGGTGTGCTTTATGCGATGGATGGTCGTGTCGATGTTGGCACCGATGGCGGCGCAGTCGCATCGTCGGCTGACACCAACGTCACGCTGACGGTCGAACCGGGCGTCATCCTGTTTGCCGGCGACGCGACCAATCCGAATGGCGAATCGTATCTCGTCGTCAATCGCGGCAACAAGATCAACGCCGTTGGCACCGCCGACATGCCGATCGTCTTTACCAGCCGCGACAACGTGCTGGGTCTCGCCACCGACGCTTCGATCGGTCAGTGGGGCGGCGTCGTGCTGTTGGGCCGCGCGCCGGTTTCCGACTGCCGCGACGAAGTTCCGAACAAGGCCGACCAGGCACAGTGCGAACAGGAGCTTGAAGGCGCAGCCGTCACGACCCTGTTCGGCGGTAACACGGCAGCCGACAGCTCGGGCACGATGGATTATTTCCAGATCCGTTACTCGGGCTTCACGCTTACGGGCGGCAGCGAGCTTCAGTCGCTGACCACCGGCGGCATCGGTTCGGGCACGTCGATCAACCACTTCATGAGCTTCAACAGCTCTGACGACGGCATGGAATTCTTTGGCGGCACCGTGAAGATGAAGCACGTGATCGCCGTGGGCGCCGACGACGATGCGATCGACGTCGACACCGGAGCGAAGGCCGACCTTCAATACGTCATCACCAAGCAGCGCGCGACGGGTGGCGACCATCTCATCGAGCTCGATTCGCCCGATGGCGACTATGTGTTGAGCGCCCTGCCACGCACCAACCTGCGCATCGCCAACGCGACGCTCCTTGGCGGAAGCACTGTTTCGACCCGCACGATGCGCCTTCGCGGCGCGGCAGATTTCTCGCTGGTCAATTCAGTCGTGGATGCCGGTGCCGCCGGATGCCTGCGCATCGACGAAGTGCCGACCATCGACGGCACGGGCGATGGCCCTCCCAAGTTCTCGTCCGTGGTCATGAAATGCGGCGCGACCCCGTTCGAAGGTGGTTCGGGCGTCACCGCGCAGCAGGTTGCCGACCTGTTCAACAACAGCACCAATACCGACAGCACCTTCACCGTCGCGCTGACGAGCGGGTTCATCAACTCCGACGCGATCAACGGTTATGCGGTCTACAACGCCAACACCAACCTCTCGTCCTTCTTCGACGTCGTCGACCATATCGGCGCGGTCAAGGATGCGGCGGATGACTGGTGGGCAGGCTGGACCTGCGATTCGGCCACGCTGACGTTCGGCGACGGCACGGGTTCGTGCACGAGGCTGCCGGTTTACTGATCTCGGCCCAGGTGGGGGAGGCGGTCGGTCTGCATCGTGCAGGCCTGCCCCTCCCCCTCCTCGCATTACCCGGCCCGCGACGGCCGGTACGATTTACGGACCATTGAGGGGGTTCCACACCATGTCCACCGGCCAGCGCCTTGCGGGGCTGCTCCTGCTATCCAGCGCGCTTACCTTTCCCGCCTGCGGGTTCGCGCAAGCCATCGGCGTCCCGCCCGGCGAAGACCCGAGCACCGAGGCAGCCGAAGCGGAACTGACGGATCAGGTCGCCAGCGGTCAGACCGAACCCGCCGCCGGTGAAAGCTATTCCGAAACCGACGTCTCGATCCCCGGCGGCGCGATCCTCGTGACTGGGCGCCGCAACCGCGATCCGGTTCGCGCTTCGACCCAAGTGGTTTCGGTCCTTTCGGCCGAAGATATTGCCCGTACCGGCGAAGGCGACATCGCAGGCGCGTTGAGCCGTGTGACCGGCCTTTCCATCGTCGGATCGGGCCGCGTCTATGTTCGCGGCCTGGGCGATCGCTATTCGCTCGCCATGCTGAACGGCCTGCCCTTGCCCAGCCCCGAACCGTTAAGCCGGGTCGTCCCGCTCGACATCTTTCCGACCAACGTCATCGCATCGTCGATGGTCCAGAAAACCTATTCCGCGAACTTCCCCGGCGAATTCGGCGGCGGCGTCATCAACCTGACTACCCGTGCGATCCCGGACGAAAGCTTCGTAAAGATCAGCGCATCTGCCGGCGGCGATACCCGCACATTGGGTCGCGACGGGCTGACCTATTACGGGTCCGACCTCGACTGGATGGGATTCGACAACGGCAACCGCGACATTCCGTCGAATTTGCAGGCGTTCCTGAACAGCGGCGAGCGCATCCAGTCGGTGCCGATCGCAACGCAGGAAGGTATCGCGGCGCAGTTGTGGCCGCTGAACATGGCGACCGTGACGAAGGACGGCAACCTGCCGCCGAACTTCTCCGGCTCGATCACGGCCGGCACCTCCTTCGACGTGGGCGACGATGCTGTGCTCGGTCTTGTCGCGACGGCAGGGCTCAAGAACAGCTGGCGCAACCGTTCGGTCCGTTCGCAGAGTGCCAACTCCGACCTGTCGGAACTGACCGACGACTGGACGACGTTCATCACCGATAACCGGATGCTGGTGAACGGCATGCTGGGCATCGGGCTCGACATCGGCGATCATACGATCCGCTGGACCAACCTCTATATCCGCGACACGTTGAAACAGGCGCGGCTCGGCACCGGATTTTCGTTCGAGGACAACTACGATCTCGTCGAACAGAACACCGGCTGGTACGAGCGCCAGTTGGTCGACACCCAGATCGTCGGCGAATTCGAATTCGGCCCGCTTTCGATCGACGTACGCGGTGGATATGCCCGCACCGATCGCGAAGCGCCGTTCAACCTGACCTTCAACTATGTCCGGACCAACAATCCGAACAGCCCGACCGGCGAATATTACGTCGCGAACATCACCAATCAGATCAACAACGTGGAGCCCGTCTCGGCGGCGTTCGACGATCTTCAGGAAGAACTGTGGTTCGGCGGCATCGACGCCAGCTACGATATCCTCGACAACCTGACGAGCACAGTCGGTTACGCTTATTCCGATACTAGCCGCTATTCTTCGCGGCGCGAATTCCGGATGCAGGCTTCGGTCGATCCCATGCTCGTCTCGCTAGGCCTGACGCAGGATGTTCTGAATGCCATCGCGCTGCGCCGACCGGGGGACCTGATCAACGGGGCTGCGCTGGCGGGGTTCAACATCGGACTGTCGGAAACAACCTCCTTCCCGGCGTTCGATGCGGGCCTTACGATCCATGCCGGTTACGGCAAGCTCAGTTACGCACCGCTCGACACGGTGACGATGGATGTCGGCGTGCGATACGAAGACGCGACGCAGACCGTCTCGCTTGACCAGACGATCTTCAACACCCCGGTTGCCGGCGCGACCGAAACCTACAACGCGAACGATTATTTCCTGCCCAGCGCCACGGTCACCTGGGAAGCGACGGACGCGCTGCAATTCCGCGTTTCCGGATCGAAGACCATCGCCCGCCCGCAATTTCGCGAGCTCGTGGAACAGACCTATTTCGATCCGGACAACAACCGTCAGTATCGCGGCAACCCGTTCCTGGTCGACAGCAAGCTGCTGAATCTCGAGGCTCGGGCCGAATACTATTTCTCGGGGCGTGACCATGTCAGCCTTGCGGGGTTCTACAAGAAGATCGACAATCCGATCGAGGCCATCGTGCTCTCGCTTCCGGGCGGCGGGCGCTACACCACGTTCGCCAATGTGCCGCAGGCGCAGCTCTACGGCGCCGAATTCGAAGCGGAGTACAGCATTCCGCTCGACGACATGGGCGGCTGGTTCGAAACCAAGGACTTCGTCCTGATCGCCAACTACACCTACTCGAAATCCGAGATAAAGTTCGGTCCGGACGATATCACGGCGATCCCAGGCGGCACGACGCAGGTGTCGAACTTCTTCGACAAGGGCGATCCGATGACCGGCCAGTCCGACCATATCGCCAACATCCAGTTCGGGCTGGAAGACAGCGAAGTGTTGGGCCAGTACACGTTCCTGATCAACTACGCGTCGAAACGCGTGACCCGTCGCGATTTCCAGCGGCCCGAGATCATCGAAAACCCCGGCCTCACCGTCGACTTCGTCGCACGCGAAGGCGCCGATTTCATGGGCTTGCCGGTCGAGTTGGAGTTCGAGGCGCGCAACATCTTCGGTCGCGACAACTTCGAATATCAGACCACCGGCGCCAATCGGATCGAAAACAACACTTACGCCGTCGGCCAGAGCTATTCGCTCGGCATTTCGGTGGAATTCTGAACTTCCCGCGCTGTCCCAGAGCGCATTCCCGCAGAACGGGGTCCTTCGGCAGCTAGGGACCCCGTTTTTGCATGCGCTTCGGGCATTGTTGCGGCGACCTTTCGGTCGAGAGACAAAAGGCGTATGGTTGCCACCTCTGGAAAGAGGAGACACGCAAATGGCAGACGATCACAAACTGATCCTGGCCAGCAGGGTGGAGCACACCCCTGTCTTCGACGAGGAAGGCTCTTTGATCGGGCATGTTCGCGACCTGTCCATCGACCGGACCAGCGGCCAGGTGGTCTATGCGATCCTGTCGTTCGGAGGATTCCTCGGCATCGGCAAACGGCTTCATCCCCTGCCCTGGGACATCCTCAGCTATAACGAGAAACAGCACGGATATGTCGTGGGTCTAGGCAAGGCGGACCTTGCCAGTGCGCCGCATTACGACGCCGACGAACTGGAAGGTTTCGGCGGAGAGCAACACGCCAGAAAGCACCGCGATATCTTTGAATATTACGGAACGTTTGGCCCGCCGCCGATCTGATCGGGCCGAGCCGGATCAGCCCGGCGGGCTATCGAGCACGTAGCCCATCGCGCGAACCGTGCGCAGCAGTTCGCCTGCGCCAACGTTCTTGAGCGCGCGGCGCAGCCGGCCTATCCACACATCGACGGTGCGTTCGTCGATCGGCGGGTCCAGCTTGCCCAGCCCCTCGATCAAATCCAGCCGCGACAGCACACGATCCGGGTTTTCGGCCAAAAATCGCAAGAGCCGGAACTCGTTGGGCCGAAGATGAACCGGCCTGTCCTGCCAACGCGCTTGAAGCGCGAGGAGATCGACGGTCAGATCGCCCAGCCGGACGGCCTGCATAGTCTGGCGAAGTCCGCGCCGGTCCTGCAAGGCAAAGACCCGGTCGAGCACCGCCGTGCGATTGAGGGGACCGACCATGTAATCGTCGGCGCCTGCCCGTAATGCGCGGCGCCGGTCTTCGGGATCGTCTGCTTCGAGCACCATCGTGACGTGTGCTTCTGCCGTGCGCGAATCGGCCCTGAGGCGGCGGCAAAGCTCGAGCCCCGAACATTCGTCGAGCACCCAGTCGACAAAAGCCCACATCTGTCCGTCGACAAGCCTGCGCGGGCCATTGCAGTCGAGCCTGTCGAACGTGAAGCGCACGCCGTCATGCTCGAAACCTTCGAGCGTATCGCCAAGCGGATCGCTGAGGAAAATATTGACGACGCTCACTCATGCCCCCGGAAACCTTGCGTTCCAAAGGGACATGCCCGGCACTCATGACACGTTAGTGACTATCGGGCACGCAAGATCAAAAGCTCTTAAAAAGGGGCGGAAGGTGCGGTCACCGGCAATATTCCGCCCCCTGCAGACATCCAACCGATTGTCACGCCGACATCAGGCGGCCGCGCCATGGCAATGCTTGTACTTGTTGCCGCTGCCGCAAGGGCAAGTCGCGTTGCGGCTGATGTCCATGTCTTTCCACGGATTCTCGCTTTCCGCACCGCCCGGCCCGGCCTGCGCGAAAGTCGATCCGGCAAGCGCACCGAATAGCGCCGGACGCAGCGCCGAACCGTCGCCGTCGTTCGAATTGTCTTCGCCGGTAAACGGATCGATATGGCCCGTCATCAGGTTGGGGTTGGTCAGGAAGTCGGGCAGTTCGGGCAAGGCAGCGGGCTCTGGCTGCTGCATGCGCAACTGACTGGTCATCAGGATGCGGGTTACGTCTTCGCGGATCTGTTCGAGCATGCGTTCGAACAGGCCAAAGGCCTCCTGCTTGTACTCGTTGATCGGCGTCTTTTGCGCATAGGCGCGCAGGAACACGACTTGGCGCAGTGCATCGAGCGTCGCGAGGTGTTCTTTCCAGTGATAGTCGAGCCGGTCGAGCAGCACCGACTTTTCGACCTGCCGCCAGATCGACGGATCGGTTTCGCCAAACTTGGCGTCCATCTTGGCGTCAGCCATCGCGGCCAGCCGCTGTTCGAGATCTTCGGGCTCGATCCCGTCTTCCTGCATCCATTCGTCGATGGGCGCAGGTTCACCAAGGATTTCCTCGATCTTTTCCTTCAACCCTTCGACATCCCACTGTTCAGGATAGGAGCCCGGTGGGCAAGCTATGCCGACCAGCGAGTTCACGGTGTCGTTGCGCATGTCGACGACGACATCGTCGACGGTGTCGGAATCCATGATGTCGCCGCGCTGCTCGTAGATCACCTTGCGCTGGTCGTTCATCACGTTGTCGTATTCGACGACCTGCTTGCGGATGTCGTAGTTGCGCGCCTCGACCTTTTTCTGCGCGGTCTCGATCGCCTTAGACAGCCACTTCGAACCGATCGCTTCCCCGTCCTCGAGGTTCGAATTCATCATCTTGGAAAAGAGCGTGTCCGGCCCGAATATGCGCAGCAGGTCATCTTCGAGGCAGAGATAGAATCGCGACAGTCCGGGGTCGCCCTGACGGCCCGAACGGCCGCGCAACTGGTTGTCGATGCGCCGCGATTCGTGGCGTTCGGTGCCCAGCACGAACAGCCCGCCCGCTGCCAGCACCTGTTCGCGTTCAGCCGCGACTTCGGCCTTGATTCGAGCCATCGCGGCGTCGCGCTCGGGACCGTCGGGCAGATCGGCCAGTTCGTCGCCGATGCGGAATTCGACGTTGCCTCCCAACTGGATGTCGGTGCCGCGCCCCGCCATGTTGGTGGCGATGGTGACGGCGCCCATACGCCCCGCCTGCGCCACGATATGGGCTTCCATCTCGTGCATGCGGGCATTCAGGACGGCATGCTTGACGCCCTCTTCCTCAAGGAAGCGGCTGAGCAGTTCGGACTTTTCGATCGAAACCGTGCCGACTAGCACCGGCTGGCCGGTTTCGTTCTGTTCGCGGATCGATCTGGCGATCGCGCGGAACTTGTCGTGCGTGTTCTTGAAGAACTGGTCTTCCTCGTCGACGCGCTTCACCGGCAAGTTGGTCGGGATTTCGACGACGTTGAGCTTGTAGATGTCGAAGAATTCCGAAGCTTCGGTCGCAGCGGTACCGGTCATGCCCGAAAGCTTGGGATACATCCGAAAATAGTTCTGGAACGTGATCGAGGCCATCGTCTGGTTCTCGGGCTCGATCTTCACGCCCTCTTTAGCTTCGACCGCCTGATGCAAGCCGTTGGACCAGCGGCGACCGTCCATCATGCGGCCGGTGAATTCGTCGATGATGACGACCTTGTCGTCCTTGACGATGTAGTCCGTGTCCAATTTGAACATGTGGACGGCCTTCAGCGCCTGATCGAGGTGATGAACGACCTGCGTGTTTTCGTAATCGTAGAGGTTATCGGTTTCGAGCAATCCGTCCGCGATGAGGATCTGTTCGACTTTTTCGGTGCCGTCTTCAGTCAGGGTGATCGACTTGGTCTTCTCGTCCTTGTCGAAATCCTCTTCGTTCAGTCGTTTCACCACGCCATCCAGTGTGACGTAGAGGTCGGACTTGTCCTCGGTCGGTCCGGAGATGATCAGCGGGGTGCGCGCTTCGTCGATCAGGATCGAATCGACTTCATCGACGATCGCGTAATTGAACGGACGGTGGACCTGCTGTTCACGCGACTGCTTCATGTTGTCGCGCAAGTAATCGAAACCGAGTTCGTTGTTGGTCGAATAAGTGATGTCGCAAGCGTAACTCGCCCGGCGGTCGTACTCGTGCATGTTCGGCACGATGACCCCGACGGTCAGGCCGAGCCAGCGGTAAAGTTGACCCATCCAATCCGCGTCGCGGCGGGCGAGGTAGTCGTTGACGGTGACGACGTGGACGCCAAGGCCCGGCAGCGCATTGAGATAAGTCGCAAGCGTGGCGACCAGCGTCTTGCCCTCGCCCGTGCGCATTTCGGCGATTTCGCCACGGTGCAGCGCGATGCCGCCGATCATCTGAACGTCGAAGTGGCGCATGCCGAAGACGCGCTTCGACGCTTCGCGGACCACGGCGAATGCTTCGGGCAGCAAGTCGTCAAGGCTTTCGCCCGCTTCGATGCGCTCGCGAAACAGGACGGTCTGATTTTGCAATTCGGCATCATCCATCGCCTCGAAATGTTCTTCGAGGCTGTTGATGCGGGCGACGATCTTGCCCATCGATTTGACGTAGCGTTCGTTCGAAGAACCGAACATGGACTTGGCAATGGATCCGAACATGGGTCGGGTGTTTCCTTGATGGGCCCATGCATGGGCCTGATATGTCGGGGAACGGCACACTATAGCGCGCGCCGGAAAGGGTGCCGTGGGGTCGGCGGCCACACGGCCGCCGCCAAAAGCTATTCTAGCGGGCGGTCAGCCAGCATGATCACGGGAAGCAGGACGGTGCGCGGGGACCGCGTGGCAGGCGCGCCAAGCTCCCGGTTGCGCTTTGCCCGGCTTACGCGCGGTTGCGAAGCCTCAGCCTCCAGTCGGATTGCCTCGACACCTGAGGGGACCTTGTCGACTCGCGAAATTTCCGCATTGTGCGGCGCGTAATGAATGCGCGCGTGCGCCGGCGCGAGAAGCGCGGAAAGGCCCAGCAAAAGGGCGGCAAAGGCAAGGAGCCGTTTCATGCTTTGCCCAAGATACGCATTTGCCACGGCAAAATCCAGCAGGTGGAGGAGAAATCCTCAAATTTGCGCAATAGCCTTTCCCAACCTGCTTGCCGCTGCTGCATGGTCACGGTAACCGCACGGACCATGGAAAGATCCCCGCTCGCTCGCCCTTTTCCCGCCGCTCCTTCCATTGCGGGCGCCGTTCCGCGCGTGGCGCGGGCGCATTACAAGACATGGGATCGATGTGACCTGACATATGTCGAACTGGACGAAGGGACGAGCGTCGCGGGCGTTTTCACCAAAAACGTCTGCTGTTCGTCCGAGGTAGAAATGGGCCGCGAGCAGGTGCGGCTGGGCCGTGCCCGCGCGTTGGTCGTGAACGCGGGCAATTCCAACGCCTTTACCGGATATCGCGGCAGAGAGGCGGTGGAACAGATCATGGCGCAGGTTGCCGCGCACCTGGATTGCGCGCCGAGCGATGTCTTCGTGTCGTCCACCGGCGTCATCGGCGTGCCCCTGCCCAAGGACAAGGCCGAGGTAGGCGTCATGAACGCGCTGGCCGCGCAGCCCTGCGACTGGGAAATGGCCGCGCAGACCATCGGCACGACCGACACCTTCGCCAAGGGCGCGACCGCCAGCGCTATGTTGGGCGACACTCGGATCGAAATCAGCGCCATCGTCAAGGGAAGCGGCATGATCGCGCCCGATATGGCGACGATGCTCGGCTACATTTTCACGGACGCGAAAGTGTCGCCCCACTTCCTGCAACTGTGCCTGTCCGCCGCGAACGAGGCGACGTTTGCATGCATCACCGTCGATAGCGACACTTCGACGAGCGACACGGTCCTTGCCTTTGCAACCGGGCATGCGGGCAACGAAGAACTGGTCGATGCGGACAGTCCCGGCGCCGACGCCTTTGCCGCGGCCATTCACGACGTGTGCCGCCAGCTTGCGCATCTCGTCGTGCGTGACGGCGAAGGCGCGCAGAAATTCATCGAGATCGCGGTAACAGGCGCTGTTTCGGACGAAAGCGCCCGTAGCGTCGGGCTGTCCATCGCCAATTCGCCATTGGTGAAAACCGCCGTCGCGGGAGAGGACGCGAACTGGGGCCGCGTCGTCATGGCCGTGGGCAAGGCGGGCGAACCGGCGGATCGCGACAAGCTGTCCATCGGGTTCGGTGGGACGTGGGCTGCGAAAAACGGCCTGCCGCTGGCCGATTATGACGAAGCCCCGGTCGCCGAACACCTCAAAGGGCAGGACATCCGCATCGACGTCGATCTCGGCTTGGCCGAAGGCAGCGCGACGGTGTGGACCTGCGACCTGACCCACGGCTACATCGTGATCAACGCGGATTATCGAACCTGATCTCGAACATATTGGTGGAGCGATGCATGGGCGAAATCGTTATCTGGGGCCGGCTCAATTCGCACAACGTGAAGAAGGTCGTCTGGCTGGCCGAGGAAATGGCTTTGCCATATATCCGGCGCGACGTCGGCGGGCCGTTCGGCATGGACACGGCCTATCTTGCGAAAAATCCAAATGCCCTGATCCCCACAATCGACGACGGTGACCTGACATTGTGGGAATCGAATGCGATCCTGCGCTATCTTGCCGCGCAATACGGCGGCGAACGTTGGTGGAACTCCGATCCTGCGACACGCGCGCTGGGCGATCGATGGATGGACTGGCACTTCACCTATGCCGACAACCAGCGCCCGGCTTTCGTCAGCCTTGTTCGCAAGCCCGAACCCGAACGCGACGCTATCGTGATCGAACAAGCAGTGGGTGGCTGCGCGGCCTTGCTTGCGGTGCTTGAAGAACATCTTTCCGGCCATGATTGGCTGTCGGGCGACGATTTCGGGATCGGCGACATTCCGATGGGTTGCTATATCCACACATGGTTCGCGCTACCCATCGAACGGCCGCCCTTCCCCGCCATTCGCCGCTGGTACGAACGCTTGCTGGCGCGTCCGCCCTACCGCGATTTCGTCGCGATCCCGCTCACATGACCGACGCGCTGACCCGGCAGGTTCATGCGTTGATGGAACGCGTCGCGCACGATGTGGTCCTGCCGCGATACCAGACGTTGGCCGCGCACGAGATCATCGAGAAAAAGCCCGGCGATCTTGTCACCATAGCCGACCGCGAAAGTGAGGCGATGCTGGCCGAGGGGCTCGCGAAAATCCTGCCCGAAGCGGCCATCGTTGGCGAGGAAGCGGTTCATGCCGATCCGTTCCTGACCGAGCGGCTGGGCGATGCGCTGTGCTGGATCGTCGACCCGATCGACGGCACGCGCAATTTCGCCAACGGGCGTCCACCGTTCGGACTGATGATCGCTCTGGCAGAAAAGGGCGAGACCAAAGCGGGCTGGATTTACGACCCGCTGCAGCAACGGCTGTGCCATGCGGCGCTGGGTACGGGCGCGTTCGTGGACGGGCAGCGCATCGCCGCGCGGGCCACGGGCGAAACGCCGCCGATCGCCGCGATCTCGCTGATCTTCATGGACGATGCGCAGCGCGAAAACGTGAAGACGAACCTTGCCCCGCACTACCGTCTGGCCGACATCCCTTATTGCGCGGCGGAACAGTATCCCCGCCTCGCACTAGGCATCAACGATGTGTCGGTGTTTGAACGCACGCTGGCGTGGGATCACGCGGCGGGCGCGCTTTGGTTGAACGAGGCGGGCGGCAAGTGCGCCAGACCCGATGGTTCACCGTATCGCGTCGACGAATGGGATCGCAAGGGAATGATCGCCGCGGCCAGTCCGGCCCTATGGGACGAACTGGCCGCGGCGTATCTGATCCGGCCCGACTTGTGCCGAGCCGGATGATGTCAGTTCAAAGCTCGGATTCGAGCCAGGCCTTTAGCGCGCCCTTGGGTGCAGCGCCCAGCTTCTGCGCGGCGGGCTTACCGTTCTTGAACAGGATCATCAGCGGGATCGACTGAACCCCCATCTGCGCTGCGATCTCGGTGTTTTCCATGATGTCGACCTTGGCGATCGTGACCTTGTCACCCAGTTCGTCGCTGATTTCTTCGAGCGCGGGGCCGATCATCTTGCACGGGCCGCACCAGTCCGCCCAGAAATCGACCAGCACCGGCTTGTCGGATTCGATAACGTCGCTCTGGAAACTGGCATCGGTTACGGCTTTGGTCGGCATCGAACGTTCTCCTGAAAATCTTTCGTAACCCAAGATAGGCGCGCGAAGCGCTTTGGCAATCCGCGCATGCCCCAAGCAATTCTAGCCACCCCGTAACCGTGCCTTCTCCGCCGCCAGTAAAGCTTCGGGCACGACGAAAAGCCGCGGGGCATGGGTATAGAGCAACGCGCATTCCACCACCCGGCCCGGATGCACCGCCTCCAGCGCGCAGGCATAGGCCGCCATCTGCCGGATATAGGCGACAGGCACGGCGTTGAACGTTTCGGGCGGGCGACGAGCGGTCTTGAAATCCACGATGCGGATCGGCTCGTCGGGATTTTCGGGCAGGCACAACCGGTCGATGGTGCCCGCCACGACCTGCCCGCCGACGATCGCGGCAATCGGCACTTCGGCCAGCGCATCGGGGCCGAACCCGTCGGCGAATCGTGGGTCGGCCAGCGTGGCGATCGCAGCAACCGCCATTTCGTCGCGGATCGCAGGATCAAGGTCCGCCGCCTGCCTTGCCAACCACTTCGCCGCAGCCGCGGCGCGCCTGTCCGGCGCCAGTTCCGGTAAGCGTTCGAGCAATCGGTGGATCAGAACCCCGCGCCGCGCGGCATCCAGCCCGGTTCCGGGCGGCAGCGGCGGGTCGGGCGCTTCGTGATCGCCCAGCGCGGAAGGAGCGAGCGGACGGGGCGGTCGCGGTTCCTCTCCCACAGGGTGGGTGAGCCATGTTGGAACCAGAGGCAGCATCGATTGCGCCGCGCCACCGGGCATGCCCGGCTGCGCCTCCGCCGCGATGCCGCGCACCTTAACCGCGCCCCAGACCGGATCTTCGAGCCAGTCATCGCCGAACAGCGGCTCGAGCGCGGCATACCAGCTTTTCCGCGGGGCCTCGGTCTTCTTCGCCGGCAACGCGCCCGCGACAAACAGCGCTTCCTCCGACCGGGTCATGGCGACATACAGCAGCCGCCAGTGTTCCTCGTCCTCGGCCTGTTTCGCCGCGTCGCGAGCCTGCGCGAGCCGACCCATCACCTCGCCCTTGCGCAGGCCCGGCATCGGCAAGCTGCGCGTCGCAAAGCCCAGCGCCGCATCGCCCGGCTCCTCCAATTCCAGCGTGCGCGGTGGCGACTTGTCCGGATCGTCGGCGGCATCGGCAAGGATCACGATGGGCGCCTGCAGACCCTTTGACCCATGCACCGTCATAACCCTGACCAGCCCGCCCTGCTGATCCGCCTCTCGCTTCAATTCACCGTCGCCCACGTCGAACCAGCGGATGAACCCGGCAAGACTGGGCACGTTCGTCGCCGAAAACGCCAGCGCGGCATTCAGCAGTTCATCAATGGGATCGTTGGCTTCTCGCCCCAGTCGCGCGACCAGTTTCGTGCGCCCCTGCCACGGTCCTACCAGCATCCAGTGGAGCAGCGCCTGAGGTGGCGTGAAATCGGCGCGGCCCAACAGATCGAGCAGCTTCGCCACCGTCTCACGCGGTTTGTCGGCAGTGGCGGCGCGCAAGTGGTCCCACAGCGTCCGGTACCGCTCCGTCTTCGGATGGCGATAACCGTGTTCCAGCAGGTCTTCCTGCGACCAGCCCAGCAGCGGCGACGTCAGCAAACTGGCAAGCGCGAGATCGTCATAGGGCTGCGCGGCGAAACGCAGGCCGGCCATCAGGTCGCGCACCGCCAGCGGCGCGCCCAATCGCAACCGGTCGACGCCCGCGACGGGCACGCCCTTGGCATGAAGCCGCGCGACGATCAGCCCGGCCAGTTCCTTGCGCTTGCGGACCAGCACCATGATGTCGCCCGCCTGCGCATTGCGCGCCCCGCCCTTGGCCAGCGGATAGCCGCCCGCGATCCAGCGTCGCACCTGTTCGGCAATGTTGTCGGCAACGCGCCTGTCAGGGCGGGAGAGCCACGATTTTTCGTCGTCTGGTTCTTCGTCGTCGCCCGGCATCGAACCTACCGCACGCCACAATACGACCTGCCCCGGACGCTGTTCGCCAATGTGCGGCTCTGGCGGGTCTTTCAATCCGAAGTTTTCGGGCGCGATGTGCGCGATGGCCTCGTCAACGAAGTCCAGCACCGGCTGCCCGGTGCGGTAACTGCGCCCCAGTCCATATTCCTGCAGGGGCCGGATTTCATCGTCGCCGCGCTGGGCTTCCAGGTTGCTCAGCGTTTCGCTGATCCGCGCCTTGACCCGCTGCTTGGCGGCTTCGAAATTTTCGGGGCTGGTCCCCTGAAACCGGAAGATCGCCTGCTTGTAGTCGCCCACGACGAACAGCGTGCGCAAACGGTCGCCGCGCGCGCCCTGCCCGGCAAAGAACTCTTCGGTCAGCGCGTCGATGACGTCCCATTGCGCGGCGTTTGTGTCTTGCGCTTCGTCAATCAGGATGTGGTCGAACCGGCGGTCGAGCTTGTACCGGATCCAGTCCGCCATGTCTGATCGTTTCAGCAGGCGGGCTGCCTGGAATATCTGATCGTCGAAATCAACCAGCCCCTCGCGCGATTTTGCCTCTGCCCAGCGCAGGGCGAAAGCGCGGCCCAACGTCAGCGCGGGGGCCAGCCACTGCGCCAATGCGCCAAGGTTGCGGGCGACCTCCACCTCGTCGAGGCTGGCACCGACCCGCGCCGCATAATCGGCATAATCGGGCAAGTGCTTCGCCACGCTAATGAGCGATTTGACCTCGCCCTTTTGCGTAAAGACGACGGCGCGCAAATCGTCGATCGCCGCCAGTCTCGCGTCCGCATCGCCCGCCAGCCATGGCGCAACGACATCTTCGAACTTGCGCGCGGTGGCGGTGCCCCATGCCCTTTGCGCATCGAGGCAACGGCGCAGGGATGCCGCATCGAACGCATCGTCGCCGCAAAGCATCGCGACATGATCGGGCGAATGATCGGGCGCCAGCCCCAGCAGCCGGTGGACGCGCGGCAGCAGCGGCGGTTGCCACGCGCCCGGCCCTTCCCATGCGCCGCGCGCGTCGGCGCAGGCCATCAGGAAGCGTTCCACCCCGGACTGGTCGGTGCGCAGCGACAGCATGGCGAGCGCGTCGGTCAGCGCGGTATCGCCGGACCTTTCGGCATCGAGCAGCATCGCCGACAGCGTTTCGCGCAGCAGGATTTCCCGGTCGCGATCCTCCATCGGTCGTGTGCCGGGGACCAGCCCGGCCTCAAGCGGGAATGCGGAAAGCAGCCATTGCGAAAAAGCATGGATCGTCTCGATCCTCAGGCCCCCGCCCGGACAGTCCAACACGGCGGCAAAACGCGTCCGCGCCCGCGCCACGGTGTCGGGATCGACGGCGCCGCCGATCGCCAGCAGGTCCGCCGCAAGCGTCACGTCGTCCGCCCGCACCCAGCTTGCCAGCACATCGTTGACGCGGGTCGCCATCTCCGCCGCACCGGCCTTGGTAAAGGTCAGGCACAGGATCTGCGACGGTTCGATATCGGATTGCAGCAACAGGCGCAGTACTCGCGCCGAAAGCACCTGCGTCTTACCCGTGCCGGCACTGGCCGAAAGCCAGACGGTATCGCGCGGATCGACGGCGTCGGCCTGCCGGTCCTTCAGCGGATAGACTTTCGCGTTCATGCGCCCGATCCCTCGGTGCGTCCTTGCCATTCGTCCAGCCGCATGAGCTGGTCGTAGTCGTTATATCCGCCCAGATCGGGATTGAGCCTCGCGGTGAAAGGCTCGTTACCGACGATCCAGCGGTCGATGGCATCGGACAGGAAACGCGCGCTGTCGGGCAGAAAATCCTCGCGCGGGATGCCGCTGCGCTTGGGCGGTTCGAGGATGGGCTCGGTGCGATAGCCGAACGCGTAGTCGCCGCCCTTGGCATTGCGGGCCAGCGACCAGTATTCGAAACGCGTAGGAGTGCCCGACACCCCTTCGAACCCGCCGGATTCCGCGATGATCCCGGTGGTGCCGAGTTGCAGGGTGAAACCTTCTTCGACCATCTTGGCGCTGGGCGGCGTGCCGGTCTTGTAATCCACGATGGCCAGCGTCCCATCGGGAAGTCGGTCGATGCGGTCGGCCTTCGCGGTGATCTTCACCCCATCGAACACCATCCCGCCCGATTTTTCGACCAGCAACACTTCGCGCCCTTCGGCAACGAGCGCGGCCTGCTCATCCTCCACCCATTTCAGGCCAGCCATCAGCCGCGGCTGCCACAGCCCGCGCATGAACGGATGGCCCGAAAGATCGGACAGCATCCCCGCGGCCAGCGGCAACAGGGTGCCGGGCGCGCAGTCGTACTTCTCATTCCATTCCTGAAGGATGGCATGAACTGTCGTGCCCTTCCACGCAGGGGTCGGCTCTTCGTCGATGGCGTCAAGCCGGCGCAGGCGCAGGATGTGGCTGGCATAGAACTGGTACGGGTCCGATCGCAGCCGGTCGAGTGCGGTGGCGCTGATATCGACCTTGCGCTGTTCGGCATTCGGCAGCGGCTTTGGCTGCGGATAGGGTGGCGCGGGCGCGGCATCGTTCATCGCGGCGGCCAGCTTGGGCGCTTCGACCTCGCGGTGCTTGTCGAACTGGTCGCCCAGCATCGCCTTTACCCGCAGCAGGAAACGGCTCGCGATCACCGGACCGGATGCGTCGCGCCGAGCATGGCTCAGGACGACTTCGGGCGCGCCCAGTGCGCCGGCCAAATCGTGCGCGGCAAGCCCGATGCGGAAATCGCCGCCGGGAACGCCCAGCGCGCGCAGCACGGCGGGCGCGACCAGCGGATCGGTAGCCGAAGGTGCGGGCCACGATCCTTCGGTCAGTCCGCCGCAGATGACGAGATCGGCGCGGCTCATCCGCGCCTCGATCAAGCCGTAGATGGCAACGCGCGGGTGGCCGCCCCATGGCGGGCGCACCGATTGCTGGTCCATCGCATCGCGCAGCATGGCGGGGATTTCGGCAGGCTCGAGCGACGTCGGCTCTCCTAGCGCCGCTTCGCGCAGGCCTTCGACAAAGCTTGCCAGCATGCGCCCGTCGGCCTCTGCCCACAGCTCAGGTCCGCACAGCGCCTCTCCTGCCGTGACCAGCGCGTCGAGCACTGCGGCAAGGTCCAGCGCGTCCGCCTCGCCCATGGCGGCCAGCGGCGAAAGCGCTGCCTCGACCTCCTGCCACCAATGCGCCATCGCGCTGTCGTCACGCTTGCGCGCCCGCTCCATCGCGACTTTGCCCAGCGGTTCGATGCCCGCGTCCAGCCTTGGCCCGCGCAGCGCGAGATCGAGCTTGCGAACATTGTCCAGCCACCTGGTTCTCCGTTCGCCCTTGTCTTGGCCAACGCCCGCAAGCGGATGCGCAATGGCGGCGAGAAACGGGATCGGCGCGGCACGGGTGCCCAGCACTTCGGCCAGCAACAGGAACATGCGCCCCGCCACCGTTTGCGGCAAGGGCATGCCTGCTGAATCGTCGGCCACGACATTCCATGCGCGCAAGTGCGCGATGACGCGGCCCGCAAGCCCGCGATCCGGCGTGATGAACGAGACACGCCGCGCGGGCACTTCCAGCGCCTCGCGGATCAGGACGGCGATGGCCTGGGCCTCTTCCTCAGGATGCGCGGTTTCCATGACCCGGACGCCCGACAAGCGGCGGCGTTGTGGCGGCAGGTCGACCCAACTTGCGCTCTGTTCCGGCGGCAGAAACAGGTTCGATATCGCCTTGCTGCGTTCGGGCGGAGCCGCGCCAAGGCCGCGGCGGTGCCATGGGCGCACTTCGTCGCGGTTGACGCCCATCCGGTTGAGCAGGAGCTTCAGGTGATATTGCGGATGGGTCACGGCGTCATGGGGGCCAAGCGGCGGATCGTCCGGGTTCTCGCCATGCCCGGCATTGCCGAGCGCGGCCCAGACGTCGTCATCAAGCGCCAGATCGAGATCGGGCAGGATCACCGCACCTTGGGGTAAACCCGCAATAACGCGCAACAGTCGCGCGATGGCCGGGCTGGCGCTGGTAACGCCCGCCGCGACGACGGGATGCGGCGGCGGGTTTTCGCGCCAGCGCCGGGCGGCATGGTCGAACAGCGCATTGCGGCGCGCAGGTGCATCGACCTCGCCGCGCGAGCTCAGTTCGGCCAGCCACATCCGCTGCACCAGCATGAACAGGCGAAGGTTCTTTTCCCAGTGCGCCGACTGATCGCCGACGATGCCGATCACCCGTTCGCGCATCAGGTCGTCGGGATCAATTCCTTCGACCAGAAGACGATCCATCGTTCGTGCGATTTCCCGCGATTGGCGCAATAGCGCCGCAGCCGATGGCGCAGTCAGCCCTTCTGCCGCCATCGCTTGGCGCAGCATGGACGCAAGCGTCAACCAGCGACGCGTCTGATCGGCAGCGGGCGGAACATCCGCGCCCTCCCCGATCGGGTCGAGCAGCGGCCCCAGCGTTTCATCGAGATCGATGTCCGCGATCACCGCCATGCGCGGCAGCAACAGGCCGCCCGTGCCATCATCGCCGCCCGAAAGGCGGACGAACGCCTCTGTCACCGTGCGGATGGCGCGGTGGCTGGGCAACAACAGCGTCAGGCGCGCAAGGCCGAACCGGTCCTCGGCATAACGTGGGATTAAACCGGCGACGAGGGCGTCGGCGAACCCGCGGTGGGCAGCGATCGAATAAAGGGAAAGCCGCGTGCCCTCAGACACGCGCGAACAGTTCCTCGGCAGGCGCGATATGTTCGGGCTGGCCGATTTCGATCCACTCGCCTGCGTGGATCGTGCCGTAAAGCCGCCCCTCTTCTATCGCGCGGGACCAGAATACGTTGGTGCTGAACTTCGCCTCTTCCGGGGGATCGCGCAGCAGCCGGGACGAACACAGCTGTATACCGCTGAACACGAATGGCGCGATTCGGCCGGACCTGCGGCGGCTGACACGCCCCATTGCGTCGAGATGAAAGTCGCCCTTGCCGCGATAATTATGCGCATGCGGATGCGGGACCAGCAGGAGCAAGGCATCCATCTTGACAGGGTCCCACGCCGTTGAAAGCTGGCGAAACACGTCGCGCGGACCATCCAGCCACATGGCATCGGAATTGAGACAGAAGAACGTATCGCCCAAAAGCTCGCTCGCCTTTACCAGGCCACCGCCGGTTTCCAGCAGTTGGTCACGCTCGTCCGAAATCGTGATCGCAGGTTCGGTGCGCAGCTTCATGTGCGCCTCAATCGCGTCGGCGAGGTAATGGACATTGACCACCGCGCGCGACACGCCCGCTGATGCCAGCCGGTCGAGCGCATGGTCGATCAACGGCTTGCCGGCGACTTTCACCATCGGCTTGGGCCGACTGACGGTCAGTGGCCGCATCCGCTTGCCAAGCCCGGCGGCCATAACCATCGCCACGTCACTGGCCAGAGGTTCGGCACCCAGTTTGGGGCGCCCGCACGTTTCGATTTCTCTCACGCCGGGGTCGCCCCGCGCCTGATCCGAAGATCGCCCGGGATGTTAGCCTCCATCCACCGTGCCACGGGCGCGAGCGCGGGATGTGCCAAATCGCGTTCCATCAATTCCCAAACCCGCGGAATCAGGTCGAGGTAGCGGTCCTTGCCGTCACGCCGCGAAAGCCGCACGAAAATTCCCACGATCTTCGCATTACGCTGCGCGCCCAGTCGGGCATAATCGGCCAGAAACGCATCCGCATCGCCGACGTGTTGGAGGTAATGCTGAAGCATATCCGCCTCAAGCGCGGCAGCAACGTCACGGCGCGCGTCCTGCAACAGGGATACGAGATCGTAGGCCGGGTGCCCGACCAGCGCATCCTGAAAATCGAGCAGACCCTGCCCGTAAGCCTCGAACCCCTCTTGACCATCCAGCAGCATGATGTTTTCGGCGTGATAGTCGCGCAAGACCGTGACGCCGCCGCCTTCCCATGCGCCCTGCCGTTCAAGCACCGGCAACATCACTTCTCGCCATGCTGCTTCGTATCCGGCGTCGTCCACTGACAGGCCGTGGGCGACGCAGAACCATTCGGTGAATAGTTTGGCTTCTCGTAGGTATTCGTTGAGGTCGTAGGCCCGAAACGGACCCGCCGGCGCGCGGTGCAAGCGAGCAAGCACCGAAACGGCATCGCGATAGACGGGCGTTTCCTCGTCCGGTGCATCGTCGAGATGGTCGCGCATCCGGCGATGGCCGAAATCTTCGAGCAGGACGAGCCCTTGCGCTGCGTCCTCTGCCAATACCTTCGGCGCGCGAAACCCGTGATCTAGCAGATAGTGGGCGGCATCGAGGAAGGGTTTGGGATCTTCGTTAGGCGGCGGCGCATCCATCAGCATCGCGCACGCCCCGTCGGCCCGCCGCACGCGGAAATAACGGCGGAACGAGGCATCGCCCGCCAGCGGTTCGATCGCGGCATCGCCCCAACCGGCAGCGTCTAGAAACGCCTGAGCATGTGGGGGTGCGATCGCGATGTCAGAGGGCGTTGTCTGGGTCATGGCAGTCGGTTTAGCCAACCTTCCCCCGGCTCCACAATCGCCAAGCGCCCGTCATCCGCCGTTTCCAACCGGATCGAGAGGCAATTCGCCTCATGCGCGAAACCGCCGGCCTGTTCGGGCCATTCCGCGATCAGCGCCGCGCCGTCGCGGTAATCGTCCAGTCCCAGTTCCTCGACCTCGCCCACATCCTCCAGTCGGTAGAAATCGGCATGGACCAGCGGCAGCGCCACCCCGGGCGGATCGTAAGTCTGGATGATCGCGAACGTGGGCGAAGGCACTTCTCCTGCATGCCCAAGCGCGGCGATGATCGCGCGGGCCAGCGTCGTCTTCCCTGCGCCCAGCCCGCCCGACAGTGCAACGACATCGCCTGCGCGCAATACCTCCGCGATTCGTTCGCCCAGCGCCGCTGTCGCCTTTTCGTCCGGCAGGGCGACGCGCAAGGGTGCAGTCATGGCAGCTTGATCGTCGCGGTCACGCCCTGATTTGCGTGCTGCATGAATTCCAGCTTGCCGTCATGCGCTTCGATCAGTTCGCGCGCGAGCGGCAGGCCGAGCCCCGCGTTCTGGCGCGCCAGTTCAGCCTCCGCCCCTTCGGCGCCCAGCTGGTAATGAATGATGATGTGCGCCCCATCGCGACGACGACGCAGGTCGACATTGACGCGCGATCCGTGCGGGCTGCTGGCCACCGCATTGTCGAGCACGTTGCCAAGCGCCCGAGCCAGCCGGCGCGGATCGCCACGGACCGTCCCGGCGCTCCTGTCCCCGCGCAAGTTGAGCGTCAGGCGCGCGTCTTCGATTTGCGACGCGCGGTCGTGGACGAGCCGGGTGACCAGCGGCATCAGTTCGATGACTTCTTGCGCCAACGGCAGAAGCCCGGCCTCGCTTTGCGTCAGATCGAGCACCGATTCGATCTGGTCGGACAGCCGCGCGGTCGATTCGAGGATCGCGCCCATGTACTCCTTGGCAGTATCCGAAAGCTCACCCGCCACACCGTCGCGCAACATCTCGGCAAAGCCGGTGATCGACGTCAGCGGCGTGCGGAATTCGTAGCTCATGTTGGCAAGGAAGCGCGTCTTGACCGCATCCGCCTCGATCAGCGCCTGATTGCGTTCGAGGAGCGCAGCCTCTGCCTTCTGACTGTCGGTGATGTCGAGGCTGGTCAGCATGCCGTTGCCATCGGGCAGCGGCATGCCCATCAAAGCGAGCGTGCGCCCATCGGCAAGTGCGACCCGCCCGCCCGTCTGTTCGCGGCGCAGGGTCGCCGCCTCGATCACCATGCCGATCCGCTGCGCATCGCCGGGGCTTGCCAATTGCGGGCGCAATGCCTCCAGCAAGGTTTCGATATGCGGATGGCTGCCGAGAAATTCTTCGGACAGCGACCATTCGGCCGCGAACCGCCGGTTCCACAGCTGTAGCCGCCCGTCTGGCGCGAGCACGACCAGCCCTTCGAACAGCGAATCGAGTGTGGCCGTACGAACCCGGAGCAAGGTGTCGCGCGCGCTGGCGAGTTGCAGCTGTTCGGTCCGATCCTCGACGATCATCATCAACCCGCCGTCGGGCATCGGCTGCGCAACGATGCGCAAATGCGTGCCATCGGGCAGAACCCATTCCTCATCCGTCGCGTCCGATGCGGTAAACCACGCCTCTTTCTCACGCCGCCAAGCCGGGAAATCGCGCGCTTCGGGCACGCGGCCGGCATCGCGCATGATATTCAGGAGTTCGCCGACGGGCACGCCTTCCTGCCCGATATTGGACGGCAGGCGGAACAGCCGCTGCATCGGCAAGTTCACGAAGTTGAGATTGCGCAGCGAATCGAATTGCGCGACGCCGGACGAAAGCTGATCGAGCAAGGCGCGCTGGGCACCGCGAAATGCGCGGTATTCGCGGCTGAGCTGTTCGAGGTTTTCGACGTCGATGGCATATCCCGCGACCCCTTCGGATCCGACCGGCAAATCGCTGACGCTGAAAGCGCGGCGTTCCCCGTCGATCGTGACCATGACGTTGCGTTCGATCGGATGTCCGCTGTCGCGCGCCTGATGCGCCACTTCGGATGGAGACACGCCGTCGGTGGTTTCGATGAGTTCGACATTGCCCGACACGACTTCTTCGGCGTTTTCGGCGCCCACGGCTGCGACATAGGCGCTGTTCACCAGCCGGATGCGACCGTCGAGCCCGCGGAACCACATCGGGATCGGCGCGGCTTCGATCAGGCCCACCAATGCGGCGAAATCGGCGTGGGCCTTTGCCGCGTCATCGGTCAGCCGCGCGATCTCGTTCGCGCTATCGCTGGCATCGATGATCCATACTAACACCGCGCCACCACGCGAAATCTGTGGATCGGCGAGATGACCTGTCACTGACAGGGCATGGCCCTTGGCATGGGGATGGAGCATGAGCCGGAACGGCGCGGCAGAACTCAAAGTGCGCCTGCAATGTTGCCAAAGATCATCGATCTCTGCGACAGAAACGCCACGGGCATCGGACCCAGCAAGATCGTGAATGGTCCGGGGCAGCGTTTCCAACCCGAACCAGTCGGCGATCCGGTCCGAAGCCTCGATCCGCCCGTCCGCCCTGATTATCATCGGCAGGCCCGGCGCTTCGTCCATCATGCGGACCATGCGCAACAGCCGCAGGCGATCCTTGCGCGACGTAAGGCTGCGACGGCGGACCGTGAACAAGGTCCATGCCGCAGCCGCGGTCCAGCAGGCCATGATCAGGCCCAGCAGCACCAGCGCCGGAATGCCGATCGTTATCGACTCTTCGCCCCACCATTGTCCCATGGCCAAAGGCTATGCAGCGATGGGGAGCAGGACGACAACCCCGCCGCGCCGACAGGAGCAAAAAAACCTGTCGGCACGGGGGACTTGCATCATTGTCAGTAGCGGTAGTGTTCGGGCTTGTACGGCCCTTCGATCGGCACGCCGATATATTCCGCCTGTCTCTCGCTCAGCTTGGTGAGTTTCACACCCAGTTTGTCCAGATGCAGCGCAGCGACCTTTTCGTCGAGATGCTTGGGCAGGACGTAGACTTCGTTCGCGTACTGGCCACCCTTAGTGAACAGCTCGATCTGGGCGAGCACCTGATTGGTGAACGAACAGCTCATGACGAAGCTGGGGTGGCCGGTGGCGCAGCCCAGGTTCACGAGCCGCCCCTTGGCCAACACGATGATCTGCTTGCCGTCGGGGAATTTTACGATGTCGGTGCCCGGCTTGATCTCGGTCCATTCATAATTGGACAGCGCGCCAATCTGGATCTCGGAATCGAAGTGACCGATGTTGCACACGATGCTCATCGGTTTCATCGCCTTCATATGCTCGGCGGTGATGACGTCTTCGTTGCCGGTGGTCGTCACGAAGATGTCGGCGCGCTTCGTCGCCTCTTCCATCGTCACGACTTCATAACCTTCCATCGCCGCCTGCAATGCGCAGATCGGGTCGATTTCGGTAACCATGACGCGCGCGCCGCCATTGCGCAGCGAATCGGCGCTGCCCTTGCCGACATCGCCGAAGCCCGCGACGCAGGCGACCTTCCCGGCCAGCATCACGTCGGTGGCGCGACGGATCGCATCGACAAGCGATTCCTTGCAGCCGTAGAGATTGTCGAACTTCGACTTGGTGACCGAATCGTTCACGTTGATGGCGGGGAACGGCAGCTTGCCGTTCTTGGCGATGTGATAAAGCCGATGGACACCGGTCGTCGTTTCTTCCGAAACGCCGCGGATGTTGGCGACCGATTTCATCAGGTAGCCCGGCTTCGCCTTGACGAAAGCCTTGAGAGCGCGCTGGAATTCGATTTCCTCGGCATTGCCGGGTTCGGGCAGTTCGTCGCCCGCTTCAAGCCGCGCACCCCAAAGTGCGAACATCGTCGCATCGCCACCGTCGTCGAGGATGATGTTGGCGGTGTTGCCCGAACCGTCGATGTCCCAATCGAAGATGCGACCGACGTAATCCCAGTAATCGGCAAGGCTCTCGCCCTTGATGGCGAAAACCGGAATGCCCTGTGCGGCGATCGCGGCGGCGGCGTGGTCTTGCGTCGAATAGATGTTGCAGGTCGCCCAGCGAACTTCGGCGCCCAACGCGATCAGCGTTTCGATCAGGACCGCGGTCTGGATCGTCATGTGCAGCGATCCGGTGATCCGCGCGCCCTTCAGTGGCTGCGATTCGCCGAATTCCTCGCGCAGGGCCATCAGGCCCGGCATCTCGGTTTCGGCAATGGCGATCTCGGCCCGGCCATATTGGGCGAGGGCGATGTCGGCGATGACGTAGTCGTGTTCGATTGCGGCAGTGGCCACGGGGCAGCTCCTGAAAAAAGTCCGTTCCGGGCGTTTCTGCCCGGTAAAACGCGAAAAGCGGGCAGAAGCCCGGCTTGGCCGTTCCTCTACCCGCTCTCCGTCCCGAGAGCAAATATAAAGAAATCTTTATATCCCTCTCGCGACACCCGGAACGCCCGGCTCAACTCCGGGCGGCCCCCCGTTCGTCCGCACTTGCGAGCGTGGACATACGAACTGGCCCGTCAGATCCGTCGTTCAGCTTAACGCTTCATGGCGAACTTTGCGGGCCGACTATTGGCAAGCAACTCGTCAGCCGCCGCCAGGAGCCGGCTGCTGTCGCGATCTGCCGCAAGATTCTGTGTCACTTGCTTGAGTTCCGCGCACTCCAGCCATGGGTGCCCTTGCCCATAGCGGTTGGCCATGCCGACGCTGATCGTGTCGAGCTGGCGCCGCGCGCCCTTTGCCCCGGCCTTGGTGGCGTACGACGCCTGCAGCGTCTTTGCCGCACCTTGCATCGTGACGTTGTGGGCGGCGGAAAACTTTTCGTAATCGCGCTGGAAATTCTGGGAGCCGTGACGACAGCGCAGAGCGGTCACCATCAGCATGATGTCCAGCTTGCGCAGTTTTTCGGCGCTGGAATAATCGCTGGCTGCATGTACAGGAACGGCCGCTCCGACAAGCATGGCCACCGACACGGCGCCTGCGATGAATGTCCCGAATTTCCCCATCTCGATGCTCCCGCTTGCCCCTCGCGGCTGGTCTTGCGCGATGGGTGTGTCCTCGATGGCTTCGGAGCATCCGCTTATTTCTTTACTGAAACTTAAACCTTGGAAGTAAAGGGAAATTAACCACGCCTCGGCTCACCCCACCTTGCAGCATTTCGCGGGCGTCCTATGTCCTGCGCACAATTTCCAAATGCAGTTGAAAGGGCATCGATATGACGATCAAGGTAGGCGACAAGATTCCTGACGTGACTCTGGTCAAGGCGACGAGCGAAGGGCCGGAAAAGGTCCAGTCGAGCGAATATTTCTCGGGCAAGAAAGTAGCGCTGTTTTCCGTGCCCGGCGCATTCACACCGACCTGTTCGGCCAAGCATCTCCCCGGTTTCGTCGCGAAGGCCGACGAGTTGAAGGCCAAGGGCATTGACGAGATCGCCTGCACCGCGGTCAACGATCCCTTCGTCCTGCAGGCATGGAACGAGCGCGACGGTTCGACGGCCGTCACTATGCTGGCCGACGGCAATGGCGACATGGCCAAGGCGCTGGGCCTGACCATGGACGGCTCTGGCTTCGGTCTTGGTCAGCGCGGCTCGCGCTGGTCGGCAGTGGTCGATGACGGCACGGTCGTGCAACTGAACGTCGAAGAAGGCGGCAGCTTCGAAGTGTCGAGCGCGGAAAACATGCTCAATCAGATCTGATCCGATCGACATCGCGATATTTCCAAGGGGCGCTTTCGGGCGCCCCTTTTTTCATCACGCGACCCATCGGTCATCGGCATCGAGAGCATTGGGTTTTCAGGGCAACGCCCTTACCTCCGACACGAGGATAATCTCGCACGCGCCGGCGCCCTTATCGTTGCGGGTGCGCGATGTCTTCCACCGCCCGCCATCGGGGGCGTAAATGTCGACGAGATGACCCCGGATTGCAACGACCCCGTTCGATCGGATCGCCCCGATCTGGTCGGCGATGTCGTCGTTCGCCGGGATCAGGTGCCAGTTGGCCGAACTTTTCCCGAACCTTCGCACCCGCGGGTCCTGCCACGCGTCTGGCCCAGCCCGCCAATAATAGAACCGGCCCGACTGGTTGATGTCGATGCGCGAATGCACGTCGGCCCGCGCGCCTTCGCCCCACGCAACCGCAATGTCGACCGGGGCGTAGTCGGCGAAGGCATCGGCAAAGGGCCCGCCATAAGATTTGCGCGCAAGTACCAGCACTTCCGCGTCGAAAGTCGCGACTTTGCGGATGCCGCGCCAATCGGTAGTCACTTCGTTGAGGATATACTGTCGCGGCGCGGAGACTTGCGCATCGCGCGGTGGATCGGAGCATCCGGCAACAAGCAGCGGTGCAAACAGACCTGTAATCGCCAGTCGCCACCCCCCACGAGTCACTGCGTCAATCCATGTGGCGCAGGCCGATGCGCAGATAATCCCATCCCGTAAGCGCCGTCAGCACCGCCGCCGCCCAAAGCGCGACGATCCCGGTCCAGTACACGAAGTCGAGATGCGGCAGCGCTCCCGACAAGACCAGCGCGCCCAGCGACATCATCTGGAACGTCGTTTTCCATTTCGCCAGTTTCGACACCGGAACAGATACTTGCACCCCGGCGAGGAACTCTCTCAGCCCCGAAACCATTATCTCTCGCAAGAGGATGACTAGCGCCGCAAGCACGTGGACGGAGGTGATGATACCGGTATGGACGAGGACAAGGATAACCGCCGCGACCATGATCTTGTCGGCGATTGGGTCGAGGAATATCCCCAACCGGCTGACCCGCCCGCTCGACCGCGCGAGCATGCCGTCGAAATAGTCGGTAACACCCGCGACACAATAAAGCGCGAATGCGACACCATGACCCAAACGCCACTCCGGCCACCACAGCAGCAAAACGAGCAGGGGCACGGCGAAGATCCGCGAAAGGGTGAGGAGATTCGGAAGGGTCAGCATTATCTCGAGCTTTTTGTTCCGATTGCGCATAGCGGGAAACTGTCACGCGCAAAAGCTGGTCTAGGGGTTGTGCGAAAAGCTGTTCGCTTTAATGACATGTCTCACCGTACAGCATGACTTTATCCACACACCTCCTCGCGCGCAGGCGCTTCCTGCCGATTTTCGCGACGCAGATGCTGGGGGCATTCAACGACAACCTGTACAAAAACGCCATGGTGCTGTTCGTGGTGTACCAAGTTTATTCCTCCACCGCCGAAGAGGCGAAATTCTCCGCCATAGCCTCGGGATTGTTCACGATCCCCTATGTGCTTCTGTCCGCGCTATCGGGTCAGCTTGCCGACATGCGCGACAAGGCGGCAATCGTCCGCTGGGTCAAAACGGCGGAAATCGGGATAATGGCCATCGGCGCTGTCGGATTGCTGCTCGCATGGCAAAACACGTTGGTGACCACGCTGGCGATCCCGCTGATGCTGCTGGCGCTGACGGGTTTGGGTGCGCATTCGACGTTCTTCGGACCCATTAAATACGCGATCCTGCCCCAACACTTGAAACGAGACGAGGTATTGGCGGCAACGGGACTTGTCGAAGCCGGCACGTACATCGCCATTCTGGCCGGGACCATACTCGCCGGGTTCATTTCGGTAGAGGTTACCGCCGTAATCGTCATGGTGACGGCGGTCGTCGGCTATTTCGCAGGTAGGCAGGTTCCCGCGGCACCTGCGCAAGCGGTCGGGGAAAAGATCGACTTCAATATCCTGAGGTCTTCGATCACGGTCGTTCGCGCAACGATGCACGACAAGCGCGTGTTTTATGCGATTCTTGCCATCAGCTTCTTCTGGACGATCGGCGCAATCCTGTTCATCGAATTCCCGCCGCTGGCAAAGAACGTGCTGACCGCGGACAAGGCAGTGGCCAGTCTGTTCCTCGTCGTGTTTTCAATTGGCGTTGCGATCGGTTCGATGTCGATCAACGCCTTGCTCAAAAATCAGGTGTCGGCCCGCCACGCACCCATTTCGGTCGTGGTGATGGGCCTTTTCGTCGTGGCGTTCCACCTGGTGTGCAAGGCATGGGTCCCGCATGACGGGCTCTATTCGGTGACCGAGTTCATCCAGCTGCGCCTGGCGATCCCATTGCTGCTTTGCTTGTTGGGCATTGCGATTGCCGGCGGCATGTTCGTCGTGCCGCTCTATGCGTTCCTGACTACGGTCGTCGACAAATCCCAGACGGCACGGACAGTTGCGGCCAACAATATTGTCAATTCAGCGGCGATGGCGGGCGGCGCGCTGGTCGCGATGGGGCTGACGCATTTCGGTATCTCGATCGTCGACCAACTGCTACTCGCAGCCGCTATGTGTATCGTATCCGCTTGGCTGGGCTGGATACTTTATCGTGCAGAGCTTGACCTGGTTCCTGCCGAATAGGTTGGTTCAGAGCCGGCGTCGTTCAGGCGATCATGCCCATTACGACGACAAAGCACGCGATATACGACATCAGGAAATGGCGCACGTCGCGGTGCGTCAGCGTCCAGCCGCCTTGATCGTCGGCCGTCTCAATGGAAGCAGGTGAAGTCGGGCGATCGCGGCGTCCGAAAGTGGGGCGGCGTAGCGTCGCCGCGCGAAAACGCGCAGACTTGGTCCGACCGGCTTCAGAAAATCTGGAGAGTGTAAGGGTAGCGGCGTTCTGCATAAGGCCTCTATCGCTGGTTCACGGGTCCTTTCGGGCTTCACGAACATAACGCCGTCTCGCCGGTAACCGTTCCTTAACTATAGGCCTTCGTCACGGCATCCAAGGCCCCCTGCGCCAATCGCCCCGTATCGGGACAGCCGGGTTAACCATCGTCTCCCGCATGCAAGCTGCAGCGGCTTTGCGTGTCGACCATTTCCAAACGCTCGACAAAAATTTTTCTGCTTTCAGCCGGATTGACGAATTTTCGCGTCAGCTCTTTTTCGCCATCGCGAGAATCAGCTTCCATTCTTCGGGAAAGACTTCGGCCACCGACAGCCGAGACTGTTTGATGATCTCCATCTCGGCCAGTTCGGGCGTCGCCTTGATCTGCTTCAGCGTGACTGGACGGTCCAGCTTCCTGACCGGCTTCACCTTTACCGCAGCCCATTTTCCGGTTTCATCGGTCGGATCGGTAATGCCGGCAACGCTGATCTCGACGATGCCAACAATCTCCAGCCCGATATTCGAATGATAGAAGAACGCGCGGTCGCCCTTCTTCATGGAGGCGAGGTTATTTTTCGCCCGGTGATTGCGAACCCCATCCCACGTCCCCTCGCCCTGCTTAACCAGGTCGTCCCAAGAATAGACGTCGGGTTCGGATTTCATCAGCCAGTACCGTTTGGCCATCGCGTCGATCTTCCCTTGCTGCACCGCTGCCGGATCGCCGCGTTCTAGACGGACAAGACAGAAGGGCAAGGCGATCGGCCGAAATGCTGGCGAACTATCGACAGGCGCGCGCATAGTTCCGCGCATCGCACAGTAGCGCAATGCAGGATGCCGACGATGTCTAAAATCGGACGATGGTGGAGCCGAGGGGGAACCTCGAATATGCCCATAACCATCTCTATTAAAATGCTAATTTCCGACTGCTACAGCACCACTAGTAGCCATATTCTGTAGCAAAATGCAAATTGCTACAGAATGTCGCTCGCTTATCAGTATGCCAAAGCGGGAGCGGTGCGGCATCGGAATTGAGTGAAAGAGGTCTGAATAGTCCTGACATCATCTTGCTGTTCTGGAGGAAGCCTGCGAGATCAGACGCAGTGTTGACGGTCATTTTCGGTGGGGACCATGGCGAAATCAAAATGGGTTGAAAGGCGTACAGGACGGAAGCACGACCTAACGCTCAGGCGGTCATTCCTCTTCTATGTGCCCAAGAAGACAGCCTATGGCTTTATCACAATAGGATTTGCACTCGCGGTTCTGACCGACATTTGGGCCCCTTCGAGCGTCTGGATGGGACCGCTCTACCTCTTTTTGGTGGCTTTTGCAGCTTGGACTATCAGCGGCTTGCTTGCCGTTGGGCTCGGCACACTCGCGATTGCATTCACTTGGGCAACGAGTGGAATGAGCTTATACCCTTACGGACCCGAGTTCGCATTTGCCAACGTAGCCATTCGCTTCCTTTGCGTTCTCATGATAATTGCGTTTCTTGTGATCGCACGCCGCTCAAGTGAGCGAGAGTGGAAGCTGGCGAGGCTCGATCTATTGACGGGCGGGCTTAACCGGCCAGCCTTCTTCGAAACGATTGAAGCCTCCAATTATGAACACGACTGGTGCGCCTTGGCCTATGCCGATCTCGATGGGTTGAAACGCGTCAATGATGAGCAGGGGCATGAGGCAGGTGACAATGGCATCAAGGCCTTTGCCGAAACTGTTGGCAAGGCAATTCGCAAAGGTGATATCTTCGCCCGACTTGGCGGAGACGAGTTTGTTGTCTTTATGAAGGTCGACGGTCCGGAAAACGGTCAAATGATTGCCGACAGGCTCAATGAAGAGACGAATGCTGGGAACCCCTTGGGCAGAGGCGCTCTTCCCTGCAGTTGGGGTGTTCTGTTGCTTCCGCCCGGTCCACGGCGGATCGACCTAGAATTGAAAGCAGCTGATGCCCTCATGTACCGGGCAAAGAAGTCACAGGCTGGATTGGCTAAAGGCATCTATAACGTTTACGATGGGCAAATTACTATGCCCGCGTCTGGCTACGGACAAAACCACGAAGCTATCATACGCTCAAGTGTGCGTTCGCCAATTTAGTGGACGTTAGACTTAAGGAGCAGATCAATATCCGCAACCTTTCTGTTTCCGAACTCTTGCTGAATGTTACAAAGTGTAGGCAACATTGCTATCCCAACATTCAGAGCTGACTGCCGAACACCCCTTTTAGCTGGTCAACTTTACGCTGAGGCCGTTGTTGGTAAGATCGACATCCAGCGCATTGAAGCCGCACGATTTGGCCGCTTCAACCAGCATCACAAACCGTGTCAGGTCTTCAACTGGTAGTTTTGTGCAGTCGTCGATCCCGGAGGGAAGCGAAAGATCAAGGGGCGCTGAACTGCTACTGTTCTCGGCGGCCTGAGCAGTGTTGGTTTCTTGGTGTCGCCACGTGTCCTGACGACCTGATGAAAAGGGTGATCCATCCGACATTTTCAACTCCTTGTGTCTTGGTATCTGGCTAAGCGAAACCATTTCGCTTACTCGTTGTAAGGCGTGATAATCTGTTCGATAGATTGGCGTAGAAAACTGAATTCCCGCTGCGCCGCCTTTTGTCAGCCACCGCACCCTGCCTTCGATAAACTCGAATTCCTCGAATGAGAGGGTGATTTGCTCTCCTCGCAGGAGCGCTGTCGGTGCATTCTCGATGCGACATCCGGTTTCACTCAAATCGACAATCACAACTTCGGGTGACAAACCATTGCCGAATTTGCACGAGGCCGAGAGCCTGATCGGAACCCTTATGCGCTCACGCTTTGACATAGATAATTCCGTCAGTTGATCGTCTCGGAATATGCTTAATGGGTTAACCAACTGCTAAGTGGCACGCCCTGAAATGGTTTCGATCGCATTAACCCTCGCTGCTAACTCCGCGTAGTGATGTGTAGGCTAAAGCTCGCAATCGGCAGTTTCGAAAATGCGAGGAATGGCAGATGCAATTTGCAGGCGAAGATCCTGAACGTTTAACCGAACTGCGTAATGATGAGCGTCAGCGAACGGTCTATCGGCCAGCTCTGATCGAGACAGAGGGGTTCGCTGGCTTTTGCATGGTCAGAAACCTCTCGAAACAAGGGATGAAGGCCGACGCGTATGCCGAATTCGCCATTGGACAGCGCGTCGTAGTCGAACTCTCTCAAGTCACGCGTGTCGACGGAGAAATCATCTGGTCGGATGGCTCAGATGTCGGTGTCAGGTTTGATAATGAGGTTGATGTCGTGGCTGCCCTGACTGGTAGCGAAGGCATCCCGGGCAACACCGCTCGTGGCCGCCCGCCACGACTGAGCATCAATTGCGCTGCAAGCATTGTTACAGCACAGGGCGAATTCTCGACACAGGTCAGTGACGTTTCGCAACGCGGTTTGAAGCTGACCGTTTCTGGCGTGCGCGGCGGCGATGAACTGACCATTCGTCTGCCCCATCATTCGGTGAAGAAGGCTATAGTGCGTTGGACACAGGATGGCACGGCAGGCCTGAACTTCGTCGCCCCCATGAAATATAGCGAACTGGCCGAATGGGCGATCCGCGTTCAGAATGACCAAAAAGGCGGGCATCCTCAATCTCTGGAACATGAGAAACATGAACGCCATGCGGGCGCCGGCAGAGGTCGGCGCACCATCGCACCGGCCTGAGCCAGTCATAATATTCATATCAATTTCATTTCTGTCTGGATGTGCCATGCTCACAAGTCGTCGATTGAAAGAACGCAAGCACGAACGCATCTCCTCTGATTATGGCGTAGATTGTCGTAGTGCGGGAAGAACCTTCAAAGCAGTGCTCTCCGACGTTTCGATAGGTGGATGCATGATCGAAATGCCGTCACAAAGGCTATCGATGACCGATCGCATCTGCCTCAAAGTGGATAACGGCATCCGCATGTCCGGGATTGTTGTCTGGCATGACGGAAGGTACGCTGGCATCCGGTTTGACGATTTTCTGCATGAGGCCGTCGTCAATTTCCTTGGCTACAGTACCAAGAACCTGCTGCCCGAACGAGGCGGCCCACTGGATCGATTTGGCAGGCCTCTTCCGCGTCTGCGCCAAAGCTATCGACCCGCCTCATTTGTGTGCTGAAACGGAATTCAACCGCGTGATCGGCAGCCCACGGCCTGAAAGATTTGTTAACCGTTTTCGCTTACGCTTATTTGTAACCAAAGGCCCTGCTTTGGTTTTTACGCAATGGGCTTCTGGTCCTTTTGCCGAGCATGCTGGATGATAGTGCCCTTTCGCCATCATGCTCGGCAAACGGTTACCGGGCTTGAACCTTTGATGGTGGCCCGTCTTATGCAGCAGTTGGGGAAAGCGAATGCCATCATTAGAAATCAGACGGCATTCTCGGGAGGCTATCAAAGTCAAAGGGAATTTCCGACGCGGCGTAGGCATTGCGTTGCCAATCGATATTACGGACCTCACACCCCAAGGCTGCTGTCTTAACACAATACCCAGAGACCTAAGACGAGGCGGATACGTCTCCCTGCGAATTGCGGGCTTTGGCCCGATTGAGGGTAACGTAAAATGGTTGCACCTCGGCCAACGGGCAGGGATCGAATTCTATAGCCCTATCCATCAGGCAGTATTCGAGCACATCGTTGCTAGGCACCGGGCAGAGGGTGCAAAGCCTGACCGACCATCTGAGCATCTTGTAAACCTACGCAACGAGTTGGATGAACTTCGCAACTGAAGAGCGCAGATACCCAAAACCCAGTCACTCCAATCAAGCATTACAACGCATTTCAAAAACTAGCTGGGCAATTTGTAGGAGCATCGCCGATCTGCTCTACAAATCAACTCCACTGTTCAAATCTGGGATGAATATCAACCGGATGGACGCCTCCAGGTGGCGGAGGGGGAGCCTCGAAATTGCCCATAACCATCTAATTCAAATGCAAATTTCCGACTTCTACAGCGCTCTTTGTAGCCACATTCTGTAGCATTGAGCAAGTTGCTACAGAATTTTCGCGGTCAATTTCTCGCAATGAAAGCTAACGCAGCGGCGCCAATTCCATGCGACAAGTGAAGCACTCCGCTGTGTTGGTTGGTTGCTCCTGAGAATGTTCCTTGACGTGAAATTGACCTCAACGGGCTCTCTCTTCCACAACGGCGTAAAAATGCCGTATGCTTACTCCTTCCCGTCCTCTGCTAAGGGGGCAGCATGTTTGAAACTTTCACCAAGCACGAGCGCTCCATCGCGCCTAACATGCTCGCAAGCGTCGCGATAAACATCTTGATTTTCGTTCTGGCCGCAGCCGGGACCTATCTCGCGCAGAGCCTAGATCGCCCGATCACAGCGGTCCTGATCTTTCTCATGGGTGTGATCGCCATTGGCGCACGGTCTGGCGTCTATTCCGGCGTTGTCGCCGCTTTGACCGCCTCATTCGTCTACAATTTCTTTTTGAGCGAACCCGTCTTCATGTTCGGCGTCTCGACGGCGGACGAGATCGTCCCATTGATTGCATTCAACGTGAGCGCGATCGCAGCGGGTGCCTTGGCCGGACGGCTGGCAGATAGTGCCAAGGCGGCGCGAGCAGCGGAAAGACGAAGCCGTTTTCTGCTTCAAGTCAGTGGCGAGTTGCAACAGGCCATCAGCGCCAGCGATGTAGCGGAGATCACGCGGCGATTGCTTCCGCTGGAAAGACTTGTGGACCTAGAAATCTATATCCACCGTGATGGCTCGTTACTGAGATCGGGCAAGGAAGGTCATCTGCCCGATACCCTAACCGCCCTATTGGCTGATGATACCTCCGGGGAAACCACATCGCCGTTTCAGGCCCATGTTCTGAACGCTTCCAACGGCGAGCATGGGATCGTCAAATTCTTCGTGGCGCCCAAGCAACGAGGCGACAGCGACTTGCCTGACCTTCAGGCTCTAGCCAATCTCCTCGCCTTGGCGGTTGATCGCTGCCTGCTGCTGGAAAAAGCTGCGGAAGCCGCAGCTATGCAGCGTTCCGAAGAATTGAAGACGGCCATCCTGTCGTCGGTTTCGCACGACTTGCGTACGCCCCTGACTGCCATAGAGGCGGCTGCCACCAGCTTGCGCTTGTTCCGAAGTACGCTCTCAGACGCACAAAAGGACACGATGCTCGACACAATCAGCGAACAGTGTAGCCGGTTGAACAGATATACTGCGAACCTGCTCGACATGGGCCGCATTCAGTCGGGAATATCTGAAACGCTCCTTCGCGAAGTTGACGTTGTTGAAATCCTTGGGGTCGTCCTGAGTTCGGCCCGACAACTCTTCCCAGATAGTGCCATCACAAAGGATCTGATGACCCCGTCTACTATCGTCAGGGCGAACCCGGCCATGCTCGAACAGGTCATCTTCAACGTGCTCGAAAACGCGCTTCTGCATGGAGCAAGCGATGAACCGGTCCTTGTGCGGATCAGTGAGAATGCCGAAGCTGCCGTTCTTGAAATCACGGATAGCGGTCCCGGCATCCCGCCAGCCGACATGGCGCACATCTTTGAGCGCTTTTACCGAGCCGGGGACAGATTTCATCGGCACGGAAGTGGCCTAGGTCTCTATATCGCCAAGGGCTTCGTCGATGCTTTCGGCGGCTCGATCTCGGCGCGCAGTTTAACCGAAACTGGGAGTGGCACCCGGATCACGATCGCGCTCCCGCTCGTTGCTAGTGCTGCTGAACCCGAGCAGGACACACCATGAAAATTTTGATTGTCGATGATGAACCAGCAATCATAGGAGCGCTGACACCGGTCCTGTCAGCGCAAGGACACGACGTTTCGCCGGTAGAAACTCTGCATCAAGCCCTCGCTGCTGCAAAAAATTCCGAGTTCGACCTCGTGCTGCTCGATCTTGGCCTGCCCGATGGTGACGGGATAGAGATCATCGCAAAACTGCGGGAATTGACCGGCGCCAACATTATCGTGCTGTCAGCACGCCATCTTGAGCAGGACAAGATCAGGGCTCTCGATGAAGGCGCCGATGATTACGTCAATAAACCATTCGGAATAGGCGAACTCCTCGCCCGGTTGCGGGTTGCCCAGCGCAGGCGAGAAGTTGCCGATGGCAGTCTCAATGACGAGTTCGTTTCTGACCAGCTTTACGTGCATTTCAGGCGGCACGAGGTCAGGCTGCTGGGCGATGAGGTGAAGCTTTCCCCTAAAGAGTTCGCATTGCTTGAAGTGCTTTGCCGAAACGCCGGTCAGGTTGCGACCCAGCGCAAGCTTCTGATTGCAGGCTGGAACGATCCCCATGCAGATGGCCAGTATCTCAGGAGCTATATCGCCCTGCTCCGTCAGAAGCTCGAATATGATCCGTCCGAACCTGAGTTGATACTGACGGAGCCGGGTGTGGGATACCGGCTTTCAGTATAGCACAATCCTGCTCGGTAGTTACGCCAGCTAGAAAAAGGTCGACAGAACGTTGTCGGGGGACACGTTCCGTCGACCCAGGCAGTGGCGGCCTCCGCTAAAGTGACGGGCTTCTTACGTAGGCCCACCACAATTGTACTCGATCGAAAGCGATCGTGTTTCTACGGGATTTTTACATCCTTTTGGCGTGTAAAAAACGCATGGTAACGCTGTCATCCCAGACCTCGTAAAAATGACGACACGTCCAGTCGCAAGCTCGCTGACTGCCGTGAAGCAGGAGGTTGTGTTGAGACCGATTTTCAAGTTCGCTGTGGTTTCGGTCCTTGGGGTCGCGTTGGTCGGCTGTTCGAAGAAGCCACCGGAAGCACTGCCGCCCAGCCCGGATGCGACGCCATACGAAGCGTCGGCTGACACTGGCCCGGCACCCGGTTCGCAGGCCGACTTCCTCGCCCAGATGCAGGGTCGCGACACCATCTTTTTCGAAACGGACAGGTACAACATCGATAGCATCGACATGACAGCGCTTCAGCAGCAGGCCGCTTGGCTCAGACGCTATCCGTACAAGACGGCGCGGATCGAAGGCCACTGCGACGAACGCGGAACCCGGGAATACAACCTCGCGCTTGGCGAAAAGCGTGCCAACGCAGCCAAGAACTACCTCGTTTCGCTCGGCCTCGATGCAGGACGCTTGTCAATCGTCAGCTACGGCAAAGAACGCCCGGTCGCGCTCGGCTCGGATGAAGCTTCATGGGAACGCAATCGCCGGGCCGTCACCATCACGATCGACTGAACGTTAATGGCATGCACACCCGGCAACGGAGGCCGATATGAACAAACAGTTCTGGAGCGAAGGTAGGGCGGCCTCATCGGCTGAATACGCGCTAATCCTTGCCGTTGTCGGAGTTGGTCTGGGTGCCGCAACCTTGTCTCTTGGTGCGAACATCCGCGCCTCAATCAATTCTGCGGCGACCGATGTTTACGTTGGAGCGAATGCGCCTGCACAGGGCGATGCGAATGGCTACAGTGCGGGTACAGGCACTACAGCACAGACCGCTTCGAATGCGAACGCGAGTACTGGGACGGGAACGTCCAGCGGAACGACCACACCCGTATCGGGCCAGCCCACCAATCCCGGTTGTGCAAAAGGAAACGGCAAGAAGGGCTGCTAGTGTCTCTGCGCAAGCAGAGACACTGCTCTTCAGCCACCCCTTCATCGGCCATGCTCGATCCAATCGGCACTTATGATCTGAGTTTCCCGGTCGCGCATCGCAGCAATCGGTCAACCCGTTTCAAATATGTCATTTCCTTGCTGATTGCGATCGCGTGGACGACACTCAGTATTCAACTCGCCCAACCTTGGATGAAAGATCTGGGCGCAATCACGCATCCGTTATTCGCATTCTGGGCAATCTCTTTCATCGCATTCGTACCCGGCTTCATGAACGCGTTTCTTGTAGCTTCCTTGCTGATGGATCGTCGCCCTGCACGTATGGCGTTTCCGCACTATCCCGGCGTTACACTCATCGTTGCAGCGTACAACGAAGAGAACGCAATCCGGGCGACCTTGGACAGTATCGTCAAGCAAAACTATTCCGGAGCAATCGAGGCGCTGGTCGTCAACGATGGCTCGACAGATGCTACCGCCGAACGTGTAAGGATTGGCATCCTCGAAAACGGTCTACCGCCGAACATCTCCATTCGTCTGCTTGATTTCGCAGAAAACCGGGGCAAAGCGGCTGCGCTCAACTCTGGCCTTGCCGAAGCAAAGCACGATCTGATCTGCACAATTGACGGAGACAGTCGACTTCGTCGCGACAGCATCAGACAGATTGTCGAACGGTTCTTGTCCGACCCTCCCGGCACCATGGCCGTGGCTGGTGCCGTTCTCGTGCGCAACAGCCGCGAAACCTTGATGGCAGGCGCTCAGGAATGGGACTATTTCCATGGGATCGCGGCCGTCAAACGCATGCAGAGCATGTACGATGGAACGCTGGTCGCTCAGGGTGCGTTTTCCCTCTATCGTCGGGATGCATTGAACGCGGTGGGTGGCTGGCCCGAAACCGTTGGTGAGGACATTGTTCTCACTTGGGCGATGCTCAAGAAGGGATACCGCATCGGCTATGCCGAAGATGCTATTCTTTGGACCGATGCACCTCCAACATTCAAACAGTTTGCTCGGCAACGACAGCGCTGGTCACGCGGCTTGGTGGAGGCTCTAGAGCGTCATCAAGGCCTGCTGTTCAAACCCCGGCTCACGACGCTCTTTGTCTGGTGGAACATGTTGTTTCTCCCCCTCGATCTGACCTTCAGTCTTGTTTTCACGCCGGGGCTGATTTTGGCTGCATTCGGACATTACTGGATCGCTGGCCCGATGACGCTCGCCATTCTGCCGCTGGCAGGCCTCTGGAACATTGTCATTTTTCGAATTCAGAACAGGATGTTCAAGGATGAAGGTCTCAAAGTCAGGCGGAACCGCAGAGGCCTTCTTTTCTACGTCCTCGTTTATGCGCTCGTGATGCAACCCATCTGCGTCTGGGGATACATTTGCGAACTCACACGCCAGCGCAAGCATTGGGGCACGAAATGATGCGCTCTCGCCTATTCGGTCAGGTTATCGCTGCGGCTGGAGTGTCCCTTTTGGGTGGCAATCAGACCGCTCATGCCGAGGATGCAGAGGGACCTGCGACAATGAACTTGCGGCCCGCTGCCGGAGTTGAGGTCTGGGCTAGCACTGACACGGAAGGCAACGACGTTCTGAAGGTGCTCGGTCGAGCGCTCTGGAACTTCGAGGGAAAAGAGAAGTACGCTGGTCTTGCCATAGAGCACGCGTGGTTCAGCCCATCGAATGGGGACAACAGAGAGGAAGATCGGGTCTATCTCGACGTTGCTGATCGGCTCGGTACGGACTGGCGCTGGGAAGCGCGGCTCGGCACCAACGGTGATACCTTGCTTGGCAACGCCGAATTGCGACGGGCCGATTGGTCGCGCACATTCTTCCTCGAACGTGACATCGTCGAGACAAATCAAGGTTTGACACAGAAAATCTACTACACTTTTGCGGGTGCCAGCATGGACATCCCCATCGACCCGGCAAATACTTTGGCAGTGACCGCAGGTGTTCAGGCATTTTCCGGAAAAAATGAACGGCTACACCTGCGAGGGCACTTTTCGCACGTCATAAAGGCAGAAGCTGGCATCAGCACTCGGCTCGACGTGAGATATTACCATTCGACCGAGCCCGGCGAATTCGACTATTTCTCGCCAAGGGACTTCATCCGGCTATTGCCACTGGTTCAGGTTCGCCGGTTCGATAACGCAGGCTGGATGTATCTCGCTGCCGGAGGAGTTGGTGCGCAGCATTCCACCGGCGGCAACTGGCAATCTGCCCGCTATGTTCAGCTACGTCTGGAAAGCCCTCAATCCTCGCAAAAGCTGGATGTGTTTTCGGAAATCGCCTATTCCAATGACAGTATCTCTGCAGGACCAAATTACGATTATCTGATGGGCCGGGCGGGTGTGACGTTTCGCTTTTAGAAAGCTCATCTGGACTTCCGTTGATGCGCATCTTCATAAGCAGGCACATTGGTGCAACGCGTTGCACGACATTTGAGTGCGCCGTTTGTAGCAGCCTCATCGACTTACTCGGCTAGGCCACTCCACCCCTCAAATCTCGGAGCAACATCAACCGAGTGATTGCCTCCTACCGAGCGGAGGGGGGACCTCGAAATCCTCCTGCCACACGTCGCACAGGCGCTTATAGAACAGCAGGCCGAAGATATATTGCTTGTAGTCCCCGGCATCTACGGTGCCGCGCAGGATGTCCGCCGCGCCCCACAGGTGCCGTTCAAGTTCGGATTGCGTCAGCTTTGCCATTGATCCCCCGAGAATAATTACCCATCGTTTACTCGGCTGGAGGCACACTGCAACCACGCTATCGAAAGTGTTCGGGGGCGAATGACTAGCAAGAGCGGCAAGGCGATTCCGCAGTCGACTGCGCGCTCGCCGGATCATGCCTCCGCCCCGTTGAAACATTGAGTTGGCGGCCACGCTGAAGCAGTTGCCCAACCTGCACACCAGTCCATTTTCCACCCCGCGCAGTCCGAACGCCTCTGGCGGTGAGTGCCGACGCGATGGCCCGGTGACTGTGAGTACCAAGACTTTGGATTTCCCGAATGATTGGGAGAACGTTCGCGGCAAAGCGGTCCGCCCCTGCCCTGTTGGCGGCGGCTCCTGCAATCTGAGCTTCACGAAGGTTCGTTCGATTGCCGAGGATAGCTCCTGCCGCCCGTTTTCTGGCAAGCGCGGCTCTGGTGCGTTCGGAAATAAGCGCCCGCTCCTTTTCGGCCAATGCCGCATAGAGGTGCAGAAGGAACGGGTCCGTATCTAATCCCAGTTCGGCCACTACGAACGCCACGCGCTGCGCCATCAGGCCCGAGATGAAGTGGACATCGCGGGACAGCCGGTCGAGTTTCGCAACGACGATCGGGCATTTGAGGCGCTGCGCAACATTCAGGGCTGCCGCAAGCTGGGGGCGACGGTCGAGGGCATCACTCCCCTTGCCGGTTTCGACGTCGGTGAACCATTCGGTAACCGGAAAGCTCTCCCGTTCCGCAAATCTTGCGATGGTTTCACGCTGGGCATCAAGGCCGAGACCAGACCTGCCTTGCTGCGCAGTGGACACCCGCAGATACCCGATACTGTCCGTAATTGGTGAAACGCGTTGCAAAATACTGCCTGTAATAACTCTTGATGAACGATTTTAGTATTATCACCTTATAAATCAAATCCTTCGTCAAGTAAAAATCTTTCTCTATATTTCATTCTGTTGCACCAGTTGCAAAATTTCGGTCTTGACGAATCATTGGCCTCTCTCAATCTTGGTGGCATGGTACTTCCTCCCTCCTCTCGCAGTCTTGCGCGCCGCCGCGAAATCAGCCGCCTCTCGCGCGAAGCGAAATCGTTGCAGGATGAGCTTGAGAGCCTTGCCGCGGCTGGCCGTCATGGCCGATTGTACCGCGAAGGCCTTGCCTATCTCAACCGGACCGACATGCGCGATTGGGCGGCAATCCGCACTCTTTCGGATGAAGCCGGTGATAGCGCGGTAAACCGTCTCTCGGCGCAGGCCGATCCTTTCACGGCCAAGAACGGTATCGTTCCGTTCGAATGGCAGGCGAAAAACTCGGGTCGGGGTTTTCGACCGATATGCTCACCGCCTCCCGCTCTCGCCGCATGTTCGTATTTGATCAAGGACGTTCTGGAGGCTCGGTTCCAGCCGGAGCGGCACATTTACGACATTAAGGGGCGTGGTCGCGATGCTGCGATCGGCGCCGTCAAAGAAGCACTGGAAGCAGGTTATAGCCACTGTTTCATTGGGGATGTGCGTGACTGCTATCAGTCCGTACGGATGGACAACCTATATAATCTGCTTCCCTTGCCGAGATTGGTGATTGGGCATTGTCTCGATTATCGCAATCTCACCTTCCGTGAAAAGGGAGTGCGCCATTCGTGTGTATACTCTCATGGATCGGTTGGTCGCAGGTGGAATGGACCCCAGGGATTGTTGCAAGGTTTGCCCTCGTCCAGCATCATTCTGGCCACGCTGTTTAACAGCTTGGCCGCGCAAATCGCCCCCCACGATTGCCACGCCGTCCTTTACGGGGATAACCTGTTTCTGGCGGCGCAGGATGGTCAGACGCTCTCGGCAATTATCGCCTTGTGCCGAGAATATTTCGAGGAACACCCTGCCGGTCCATTCGATCTGCGCAACCATCCCGGATGCGTAGAACCTGAAGACGGCTTCAATTTCCTCTCCTACTTCGTCGCTGCGCGCGGATCGCGCATCACGATCCATATGAGCCATCGGGCTTGGTCAGATATGGAAGATGCGATCGACATTGCTGTGCAAGAAGACATTGCAAGAGGTGATGGAAACCCTCGCAGTTCCGAACAGGTCATTCGCGACCACTTCTCCGGCTTCAGAGAAATCGACAACTGGTGTTTCGAAATGGAAGTGCGGGTCAGTGAGGCCGCGCACGAGATCGAGGACGCCTATTACGATCGCTTCATCAATTTCGATTTCATGCGAAAGATAGGGCTGCCCGCGTGACGTTGAGCATCCCGAAGCGTCTCAAGGAGGACATAGTGGTTAGGCGAGCATCGATCTTTGAGGTAGGAACCGCCAAGATCGTAGACGCCGCCATTCCGCCTACTAAATCCCACTGAACCGGGTTCAACTCGGAAGCGACAGGTCCTTTTGGGTAGTTCCTGAATGGGCTGGCGAAAGGTTCGCTTGCCGCAGCAGTGAATTGAAATAGGCACCGGCCTCAAACATCCGCATGTCGAAAATCTGGAAATATTTGATAACTCTCTCTGAACCGCTCGGCGGCCACCATATCGTCAAGATCAACTACCCCTTTCGGCTCCCTCCAGCTTAAAACCCGCCTCTCCGGCTCCTCTCGAGACTGCAAATTAAAGGCACCCAGACGGGGGTAGAAGCACATATAAGAGTATGGAAGGTGGTCGTGTACCCACCATGCCATTGCACGCCAATCTAGGCCCTCCTGGAGACGATCTACGAACCAAGGTATGACGATAGTCGCCGTGGCCCCCATGCGGCCCTGAGCGTCCCTAGCGTCCCAAATATGAGAAGCGCGATTGCGTTCATTGCTGGCGCATCCGAGCCGCAGCCGATGGCCCAGCGCATTCAGTTGTCGTGATCGATAGCCGGATCGGATGCAGACCTTGCCGAACGTGCAATGCAGCGGCTCCAATAGTTCGTTGCACAACCTTCGCCCTGCCGCGACGGCAAGATCGACATCATCCGGCTCGTTGCCGATACCAAACACCGCAGCGATCTCACTATGCAGAAAGTCCCGCAGGAAGAAGTTTTCCGACAACCGAATGCGGCCTATCTCTTCCAACTGCCTGACACGCTTACGATTATCGATCATATTTCCAGCCCTATGTTCTGGAAATATATTAGCAAATTCAGTATCCTATGTCACAATTAGTTCGCCAATCCGCGAGATATTTTTGTCGGCTTTTAGGCAACAATGCGCGCAGGCTAAATGTCCTGAATGTTGTGGGAAGCGGACAACGAGACGCTTCGCTACGCCAAGTGTTCAGCTTGCGTCCGGTTCGCGCGCATTAAGCGCAATCATTAATTTCAGCCCAGCGCCGTGATGTGCCAACAAATCACTCTCCGCGACGCCGTGTTCCGCAGCCTTCTCAGCGGATTGAACGCGGATGCTCTTCTCGAAGCCCTCGTTGGTTCGGACCATCACTGGCCCGAGCGTTAGCACCGCTCGGTCGAGGTCTAATTCCTGACCAGCCGCGTTCAGAACGAAGTTTCCGATTGGCCCCCGTATCTCGGCGGGAATTCGAAACGCGGCGATGCTCTCGCTTGGCCGGATGGGCTCCGCATGCTGCGTCACGGCGAAAACATCCACGTTCGGCTCGCCTACCACAGCCCCAATTACGAAGTAGGACAAGCTACCGAACAAGCTGCGCGAGTTGTCCCTGGACGCGACGATGTTGGGGATGCGGGCGTCCAAATGGTCCATCCGGTTGCGAAGAACGTAGGCTGGCTCAGTCGCCACCATGAAGGCGGCCACATCATCGCCGGTGAAAGCGAGGCTGCGGAGAAGCAGTCGCAAGCTGTAGATTTGATCGACCATTGACCATGCGTGCTGGAACATGCCGATGTCGAGATGGCCCGATCGCGTCGTCTCGCTTAGTGCCTGCTCCCATTTCGATCTGAGCGCCAGTTCGATCATCTGGATATAGGCCGAAGCCATAATCTCCGCGCACAACACCATCGCGTCCACACGGAACCGCTGTGTCTCCTCCACCGTGAACGGCAGCGCTCTGATGAAAGAACCGCTAGGTAGTGCAACTTGAGTCTTGGCGATGGTGGCCGGGTGTTCGGGCGGGAAGGGTAGCTGCATCCGCGAAGTGTAGAGATGTCGCGAAAAAATCCTACGGCTGAATGAGTTGAATTTTCAAGCCGCCCATGTCTGAAACGTCGTCGTTTGCCGATCGACAGCTTTCGCACACACAATTACGAAATCCGTCATCGCAGAGACAAAAGCAATCTCTCGCTGGCCAACAGCCTCAAAGCGGGTCAGGCTTACATCGTCCATCTCATCAGTCCAAAACACGCGGCCATCCTGTAGCGACGCTTTCTCATACTCGTGACCCTTGTGCGTGATGGTCTCTCGCTTACCCTCAGGCGGGGCAATGATGACCGTGCCGGGCTGCATAACGATGCAGCGATCGGGGTGGTCAATTGACATGTTGCCCCGCTCGACCGCTTCCTGCATTTCGAACCAATCCGATGCCACAGGACAACCGGCCAAGTAAGTATTGGTAATCCACCGCACCGACCTCGATCCAGTAGGCTGCTTCAAAGTTCGATTGTTCGCGGCACGAGCCGCTCCCTCCCTCAGTCGCCCTACCCTCTCATCTTTTTGCGCATTCTTGAGTTTACCAAAAGCTGGAGCATCGTAAGCATCTTGTAGTGCTTCCCCCTCGACTGTTCTGTTGGCAGTGACGGCTTGTTTTTCATCCTCGACATTCGCGAACTCACCCTGACCGATAGGTTCTGCCAATCGTTCTGCATCGGCTCCTCTGTCTGGAGGACCGGCACTGACGACCGCGACCCACACGAGGAGCATGAAGCCCGCCCACGAAAAGCCGATCACCCTTGCAAGCGTGCTATGGCCTTGCCGCAGCAGGAACCAGACGAAGATACCCGGCGCAAACAGGATGCCTATCACCAGTAGGCTGTTGACCTTGCGCTGAGGAAGTTTCTCGCGTGCCGCGCTCTGCATGTTGCCCCCATTTGCTCGGGGACATTCGCATCCGTCGCCCCGAATTCGTCCATGGGGCGACGGCCAAAGCCGGATGTTGGAAACCCGCTGAGACAACGAGCGCATGCGCCTTTGGGCCGAGGCCTTGGACATGCGCGCATGCCACCCGGCCTCCGAAATCGGTGACCGAGGTGTCTCAGAGGGGTTTCCACGCCCCACTCCCGACACAGTGCCGGGAGCAGGACCAGATTAGATGATGGGGCGCGGCGATCAACAACGATTGTTGCGGGCGCGAAAAATCACCCTCCGATCCGTGCAACGGGTTTCAAAATTTCGTCGGTGGGTTGCTGTGATAGCCCCCCGGAAAAGATGGGCTGGGATACTCCTTAGTTTGTCACGCGCGCGCGCGAGAAATCATTGGATTTTTTCGGGGTTTTTGCTGTCGGCAATGGCGCCGTTGTATGCGTCTTCGAGACGCGAAAAGTCGACGTCAAACGTCACCGCATCAACAAACGGCTTAAGCTGGTCCGCACTCAGCCCGGAACCATAACGTCGGCCTGTCTTACTGCTCCGCGCCCATCCGCAAATTTCATCCTTCTGCTCTTCGCTGGCCCCAGTCTCGTTCAGGGCATCCTTGAAGGTGTGCCGGAAAGAATGGAAGCACAGCATGGCCCTGCGATTAGCTGGTAGCGATGCCGAACCGAGCACCGTAGCGAAGCGTTTTGAAAAAGTGCTCGTGCGATAGCCATCCGGTCCGGCTGGCACATCGTCGAAGAGTAGGTCTACCCCCGCCTTTCGGCGGCTTTCCACCCACTCCAGAAAGCCAAGATCGATCAACTGCGGGTGTATGGGCACCTCGCGGCTGGCACTGCCAGTCTTAAGCTTCATGTCGCGGGTCAGAACGATGAAGTGCGTACCCTTAGCCGTCGTGCATATATGGTCCGGGTTAAGCTGGAGAATTTCCCCCATCCGCATGCCGGTGAAAAGGGCGAGCAAGGGTGCCCAATAACGACTGCGGCGGGTCAGGTTGGAACCGCGCTTGTTGAAACGGCGCTCGTCATCGACGCTGCCGGTGAACATGGGGATATCGAATATTCGTTGCAATTCCTCTGCATTGAACGGGTCTCGCTGCTCGTCCGCTGGTTTGCGAGTGGCCAACGGAGAAATTTTCTCCGCAACATTGTCCGTTATGAGCCGTTCCCGCCGCGCCCAGTCGAACAGGTCGGAGAGCGGTTTGAGATAATTGTTCTGCGTCTCCCATGCGAGGTACTGACCAGTTCGGTTGGCCTCCGCGATTTTGGCAAGGGATCGCTCCCCGCTCTTCTTGTTGAAATTGGGCGGGAGCTTGGCGAGAATGTCTCGAAAGGCATTGCAGTCGGCCCGTGTAATGGCCCCTAGGAGCGTTTTCCGCCCGAAGTGGGCCCCGACCTGCTTGAGGAAGGCTTTCTGCTTGATACGGGTCTTCTCGGACACCGGACGGAGCTCGAGAACCTCGGTCTGATAGCGGTCGATGCATTCGCCCAAGGTGGGGCCAGCATCCACCTGTGATGCCGTGCCCACGTTCGAGGCTCCGGCGTTGCGGAAGAAGCTATCCTCAATCCTGTCGCGGTAGTCGCCCTGCATCCGGGCCAGTTCCAGTGAACCCAGTTGCACGAGTGCGCGGCGAATGAGTTCGGCCAACAGCATAGCCGCCTTGCCTTCAAGAAGGGCATCATCCCCGGCTTGCTGTAGTACCTCAGCTTCTGCTTCGCCTACCAGACGGTGGGCATCGGGTTCGTTCCACGATTGCAGCGCGGAAATTTCCCACTGCAAATCTTCGGTAGCTGCCTCGCGTTCGTCGTCTGGATCAGCCGAACTCCGCTGCCGAAAGTCCAGTGCCGCCTTGCGACGCTGAAAGAACTTACGGGCCAGTGCAGCGACTTCCGCCTCGCTCAGGTGGTTCTTCGACGGCTGCGCGGTATCGTCCGGTTGCAGTTCGCGTTCGGCCTCTACGAAGGCCGCTGCCCAGTGCGCTGCCTCATTGAAGTGAAGCGCCTCGGCTTCCCGGCGATCTTTCGTTTTCAGGCTCTTCAGGATTTCGCGTCGCCCGAACTTCGGGATCAGTGCCGTGGGCACGACAATGCGCGAATAGTAGGTCCGGCCTCGCAGTTGCAGGCCTCTGGGTTTTGCCACCTGTTCCACTCCTGCACTGTAGCAGTTTTGTGTAGCAGGAGGAAAAGGAAACCGCCGTAATCCTTAGGTTTTAAGGAATATCTGGAGGTTAGATAGACGATGGTGGAGCCGAGGGGGATCGAACCCCTGACCTCTACAATGCCATTGTAGCGCTCTCCCAGCTGAGCTACGGCCCCGTTTTTCCATCGACATGGAGAATGCCCCTGGTAGGCATTCCGGCCCGAAACGATGTCGTCACCGCGTCGGGAGCCGGCTCTTTAGGGAGACGCCCTTGCGCTGGCAAGGGGGAAATTCGTCTTCCGTCAACCGGATCGAAAAACCTGCCGCGACGCGAAGGTCGGACAGGCGGATCCGAAAGGCAGGACCGACTCGCGGCCCCGCCCCTCGCATTGAAAATCAGGTATCTTCCTCGTCGTCGTCCTTCGCCTTGGCAACGCCAAGATCGTCGTCGCCGCCGAGATCGACATCGTTGTCGGGCGAATCTTCGTCGTCGTCGATGTCCAGATCGTCGTCGGCCAGATCGCTGTCGTCTTCCTTCACCTCTTCCTTTTGCTGTTCATAAGGAATCGGCTGCTTCGATTTCAGCACCGGTTCGGGCGTCCATTCGTTACCGCACTCGATGCAGGTGACCGGATCGTCCTTGCCGAGATCGTAGAAGCGGGTGCTGCACTTCGGGCAGGTGTGCTTGGCACCCCATTCAGGCTTGACCATGAAGTTCCTCGTTCGAAAGCCGCCCCGGTTCATGACGGGGCATGATTGCATGCTTAATCTGGTTTCGCGAAAGCGGTTCTGCAAGCAGCCGCCCGGCGCGAAGAGCGCGCGCCTTGCCATAGCGGCACGCCCCTGTCAAAAGCCGCCGCCGAATGGGGATCGCCCCAGCATCACGGGCCCACGCTTTCATGAACGCCAATTCGCCTTCTCCTCGCCGGTTTTTGCCCGGCGCACCGCTTACGGGCCGCATCGCCGTGCCGGGCGACAAATCGATCAGCCATCGATCGTTGATGTTCGGCGCGCTCGCGGTCGGGCGGACGACGGCGACAGGCCTGCTCGAAGGCGAAGACGTAATGGCCACCGCCGCCGCCTTGCGCGCAATGGGCGCGGGGATCGAGCGGCGGGACGATGGCACATGGGTCATCGACGGCGTCGGTGTCGGCGGGCTGTTGCAACCGGAAACCGCGCTGGACATGGGCAATTCGGGCACTTCGACCCGATTGCTGATGGGCCTTGTCGCCAGCAATGGCATTACCGCAACTTTTATCGGCGACGCCAGCCTGTCGAAACGGCCGATGGGCCGGGTGATCGAACCTTTGTCGCGCATGGGCGCCGCCTTCACCGCATCGCCGGGCGCCAACGACAGCCAGACATTGCCGCTCACGATGCGCGGCGCGCATCCTGCCGTGCCCATCGAATACCGCCTTCCCGTCGCGAGCGCGCAGGTGAAGAGCGCGGTCCTGCTCGCCGGGCTGAACACGCCGGGTGTAACCACGGTGATCGAGCCTGTCGCCACGCGCGACCATACCGAACGCATGCTGACCGGCTTTGGCGCGGACCTGACGGTCGAAGAAGTCGCTGGCGACCGCGTTATCCGCATTCGTGGCGGAGTCGACCTTAAGCCGCAGGACATCGTAGTTCCTGGCGATCCGTCGTCTGCCGCCTTCTTCGTCGTGGCCGCGCTGCTGGTGCCGGGATCGGACCTTGTCGTTGCCAACGTCGGCCTCAACCCCACTCGCGCCGCGCTGTTCGACGTGCTGCGCGCCATGGGCGGCAGTATCGACGAACTGGATCGGCGCGAAGTCGGCGGCGAACCGGTCGCCGATTTGCGCGTCCGGCACTCCGGTCTGACGGGAATCGATGTCGATCCTGCCGTGGCACCGGCCATGATCGATGAATTCCCGGTGCTTTTCGTTGCCGCTTCGGTGGCGAATGGCCGTACCGTCACGACCGGTCTCGACGAATTGCGCGTCAAGGAATCGGATCGGCTTTCCGCCATGGCCGCGGCGTTGACCGCCGCCGGTGCGCGGGTCGAAGAACGCGAGGACGGGCTGATTATCGACGGCAGTGGCGGGGAGCCGCTCCGCGGGACCGCCGATGCGATAACGACCCACCTCGATCACCGCATCGCGATGGCCATGGCCGTGGCGGGACTTGTCAGCCGCGACGGGGTGGATGTCGACGATACCGCACCAATCGCCACCAGCTTCCCGATGTTCGAAACCCTGTTGGCGCAGGCTCGCGCGTGAAAACCGACATGATCGTCACCGTCGACTGGCCGAACTTGATCGGGTTTCTCGGCATGGCCTGCATCATCTTTGCCTATGCCTATATGACCGCGCGCAAAGATCCCGATCCCTATATCCAGCATGGCGTGAACCTCGCCGGCGCGGCGCTGCTGACGGTTTCGCTCTATTATCACCCCAACCTGCCGTCTTTGGTGCTTGAAGGGTTTTGGGCCGCCATTGCCATCTGGGGCCTGATCAAAACCGCACGAACGAAGAGTGCCGCGCGCCGGCAAAATTCGGCATGATCATCGCTGTCGACGGGCCGACCGCGTCGGGCAAGGGTACGATCGCACGCGGACTTGCTCGCCATTATGGCCTTCCGCATCTCGATACCGGATTGCTGTATCGCGCCGTGGGCCTGCATGTAAGGAACCTGGGAGGTAACCCGGACGATCCGCTCGATGCCCGCCGCGCCACCGATTTTCCCGACCGGCTGCTGACAGATCCCACGCTTCGGCAAGAAGCGGTTGGAGCGCTTGCCAGCAGAGTCTCGGTACACAAGGACGTACGGGCGGCCTTGCTCGATCGCCAGCGCGCCTTTGCGGCACAGCCCGGCGGTGCCGTGCTGGACGGACGCGATATAGGCACTGTCGTCGCGCCCCATGCCGACGTCAAACTCTTCGTCACCGCTAGCGTCGAAGCCCGCGCCCGCCGCCGTCACGCCGAAATGCTTTCGCGCGGCGAGGACGTATCGTACGACGCAATACGAACCGACCTGATTTCCCGCGATGCCCGCGACCGCAACCGGGCCGAGGCTCCGCTGATCGAAGCAGCCGACGCGATCCTGCTCGACAATTCGGACATGGACGCCGCGCAATCGCTGGCCGAGGCCATCCGTCTGGTCGACGCAACAATGGCGCAAAAGGCTCGATAATCGCGCGCAGCCCTGTCGCGCATTTCCCGGTTTTGCTTGCCTTCGCCCCGAAATAGGCATATGCGCGCGCCCGTTCGACAGGCTTTGCCTGGGCGATGGCTCGAAGGGTTCGGCGGCACCTGCCGCCCCCTCCCGCACAATACCGGTTCCGCCGGCGCGTCATCCGCGCTGCCCTGCCGCTATTGTAATGCCATCGTCCGCGTGAGGTTCGAAGGACGCTCGCGCAGGCATTCGGCCTTGTGAGCAGTTCGGCCACAAAGACCAGCGGATACAACCGCTTGGCCGGAAAAATCGATTGAACGGGAATTAGATACACATGGCCACTACGGCAAACCCCACCCGCGACGATTTCGCGAAAATGCTTGACGAAACCCTCGGCAGTGAAGCCGACGGTGGTTTCGAAGGCCGCGTCGTCAAGGGCACCGTCACCGCAATTGAAAACGGCATGGCCGTCATCGACGTAGGCCTGAAGAGCGAAGGCCGCGTGCGCCTTTCCGAATTCGGCCGTAACGGCGAAGAAGGCGAACTGAGCGTTGGCGACGAAGTCGAAGTTTTCGTCGACCGCGTTGAAAACGCCGACGGCGAAGCGATGCTCAGCCGTGACCGCGCCCGCCGCGAAGCAGCCTGGGATCGCCTCGAAAGCGAATTCGGAGAAGGCAAGCGCGTCGAGGGCCAGATCTTCGGCCGCGTCAAGGGTGGCTTCACCGTCGACCTCGACGGCGCCGTGGCCTTCCTGCCCGGTTCGCAGGTCGACATTCGCCCCGTCCGCGACATCGCCCCGCTGATGGGCATTCCGCAGCCCTTCCAGGTGCTGAAGATGGATCGACGCCGTGGCAACATCGTGGTGTCGCGTCGCGCCGTGCTTGAAGAGACTCGCGCCGAACAGCGCAACGAGCTTATCGGCAACCTCGAAGAAGGCCAGGTCATCGAAGGCGTCGTCAAGAACATCACCGATTACGGTGCGTTCGTCGACCTCGGCGGCATCGACGGCCTGCTTCATGTCACCGACATGAGCTACAAGCGCGTCAACCACCCGAACGAAGTCGTGAACATCGGCGACACCGTCACCGTGCAGATCGTCCGCATCAACCAGGACACGCAGCGCATCAGCCTCGGCATGAAGCAGCTGGAAAGCGATCCCTGGGATGGCGTCGGCGCAAAGTACCCGGTCGGTGCGAAGCTCTCGGGCGTCGTGACCAACATCACCGAATACGGCGCCTTCGTGGAGCTGGAAGCCGGTATCGAAGGCCTGGTCCACGTTTCGGAAATGAGCTGGACCAAGAAGAACGTCCACCCCGGCAAGATAGTTTCGACTTCGCAGGAAGTCGAAGTCATCGTGCTCGAAGTCGACGCCGACAAGCGCCGCATCTCTCTCGGTCTCAAGCAGGCCCAGTCGAACCCGTGGGACGATTTCGCAGAGAAGCACCCCGTTGGCTCGACCGTCACCGGCGAAGTCAAGAACGCGACCGAGTTCGGCCTGTTCATCGGCCTTCCGGGCGATGTCGACGGCATGGTCCACATGTCGGATATCGCATGGGGCATTTCGGGCGAAGACGCGCTGGCGCTTCACCGCAAGGGTGAAGAAGTCGAAGCCGTCGTGCTTGACGTCGACGTCGAGAAGGAGCGCATCAGCCTTGGCATGAAGCAGCTCGAAAAGGGTGCACCGGCAGTCGGCGGCACGCCTTCGACGACCGGCCTCAAGCGTGGCGACGTCGTCACCGTCACTGTGCTCGAAGTTCGCGATGGCGGCCTCGAAGTGCAGGTTGGCGAAGATGGCGCGACCGGCTTCATCAAGCGTTCGGACCTTGGCCGCGATCGTGACGAACAGCGTCCCGACCGGTTCCAGACCGGCCAGAAGATCGACGCGATGGTCACCGGTTTCGACCGCACCAAGAAGCCGAACTTCTCGATCAAGGCTCGCCAGATCTCGGAAGAGAAGCAGGCCGTCGAGCAGTACGGTTCGAGCGATTCGGGTGCCTCGCTGGGCGACATCCTTGGCGAAGCTCTCAAGAAGCAGAGCTGATCCCGTAACTGCGGCGGCGCCAGCGCGAGCTGGTGCCGCCCGCTTGCAACAGGGACCGTGGTGACGTCAGCGGGTTCGCCCCGTGGGATTAATCGATGGTCCTGAAAAAACGAAAGACCCGCCGCGCAGATTTGCCGGCGGGTCTTTTGCTTTCCGGCGTGTGCATCCCTATCTGGAATGACTGAAGGCCCAGTTCGCCCGCCGAAAGAGCATCGCCATGATCGAAGTTCATCAATTCCCGTGCCTCTCCGACAATTACGGCTTCCTGCTGCACGATTCCGAAAGCGAGGAAACGGTCTGCATCGACACGCCCGATGCCGACACCTACATGCGTGAAGCCGCTGCCAAAGGGTGGCAGATCACGCAGATCTGGAACACGCACTGGCACGCCGACCATGCGGGCGGGAACGAGGCAATCAAGGGGGCAACTGGCTGCAAGGTCACCGCGCCCAAGGGCGAGGCGGCCAAGATCGCGGCAGTGGACCACACGGTCGATGGCGGCGATCGGGTCATGATCGGCGCGCATGAAGCGATAGTCATCGACGTCGGCGGCCATACCAACGGCCACATCGCGTACTACCTGCCCGATGCAGGGATCGCGTTTGTTGGCGATTCGGTTTTCGCACTTGGTTGCGGCAGGATGTTCGAAGGAAATCCGCAGCAGTTCTGGGAGAGCCTGTCGCGCATCCGCGACCTGCCCGGCGAAACGCTACTTTATTGCGCGCACGAATACACCGCGGCGAACGCGCTGTTCGCTCTCCACGCCGATCCAGAAAATAGCGACCTTCAGGCCTACGCCGAAGAAATTCGCCAGCGACGCGAGCGTGGAAAGCCGACGGTCCCCACCAGGCTCAGCCGAGAATGCGCGACCAATCCGTTCCTGCGAGCCGACAAAGCCGACATTAAGACCCGGTGGGGCGGTAATAGCGCGAGCGAAACCTTTGCCGCCCTGCGCTGTGCAAAGGACGTCTTCTAGCCGCGATCAGCCCTGAGCTGCGGAAAAAGTCACGTGCAAGACTTTGTCGGGTCCAGATCCGCGCAGCCAGTTCGGCCATGATCGCGAATCGATCGACACGGCGCATGAAACGGTCCCGTGAAACCAACCCATCGCTAGCCTTAGAACGAAACCCGGCTAAGGTCGCAACCAAGCTCTACCCGCAACGCAAACGACCGGCGCGATGGCCGGTCGTTCAAACGCAAAGATGTGTAATCGGCGCGAACGCCGATAAGCTGGATCAGAGCGCGGAAATCGTCTGATCCACCAGCGAACGGTCCGCGTCGGCGTTATGCTTCTGCGCGATGATCGACGCAGCCGCGGCTGTCGATGCTCGTGCGGCATTGTTGCGCAATTCGTCGATGGCGGCACGTTCCGCGGCCGCGATCTTGTCTTCGGCCATCTTGGTGCGACGCTCCACCATCGTGACACTGTCAACTTGCGCTTTGGCGACGATAATATCCGCCTCGGTCCTCGCATGGTCGAGCATGGCCGCCGCATCTTTTTCGGCATTGGCGATCTTGTCGGCATATTCCTTGCGGAGCGCCTCTGCCTCGGCGCGAAGCTTCTTGGCTTCGTCAAGCTGCGACTTGATCTCTGCGATCTTTCTGTCGAGCCCGCCGGTGATTACCTTGGGCACGCCCTTCCAGATCAGCACGCCGATGAAGACCAGCATGGCCAGGCTGACCCAGGCACCCGGTCCTACGAAACCGAAGGCAACCGGCTCGACGTGCTCGCCCTGATGCTCTGCTTCAAGCCCTTCGAGCTTATCCGCATCGGCGAGATGCTCTTCGACGCTCATCGTGCCGTCGGCAGCGGTGAGGACGGTCAGGAAAGCGGTCATCACATGGCCTCCTTGACGGCCATGCGGGCCGTGTCGAGTGTGACGTCAATACCGGCAATGCGCTGGACGATGCTGGCAGCCGCCTCGCTGGCGACATCCTCGATCTCGGCCGCCGCAGCCTTCTGCGCTTCGGCGATCCGTGCTTCGGCCTTGGCCATCTTGTCGTCCAACTGTGCCTGGGCGGCAGCCAGTGTCTTGTCCCGACTGATCGCAGCCTCGCCCTTGGCCTTAGCGACAAGCGCCTGTGCCTCGGCTCGGTTGGCGTTTTCACGCATACGCCAGGCCTCTTCCTCGGAATCAGCCTGCATACGAGCAGACTGAGCCGCGGCGAGATCGTCGCTGATCTGCCTGTCGCGCACGGCCACGGTGTCCATGACCTTGGGAACCATCCCCTTGCCGACAACGAAGAAAACCAGGCCGAAGATCAGCAACAGCCAGAAGATCTGACTGGAGTAGGTCGCGGCCAACTGTTCTATCTGGGGCATCGCGGAAGGCGTCCTGTTACGGGATCAAGCAGTAAAAAACACACGGCCTGCCGGCCCGCCACGACGGGCGGACCGGAAAGGCCGAGATACGTTCGATCAGGCGACGAAGATCAGGATCATCGCGACGACGAACGAGAGCAGGCCGAGAAGTTCGGCGGCGGCGAAGCCGATGAACAGGCGACCCTGCTGGCCGTCGGCAGCACCTGGATTGCGTAGCGCACCTTCGAGGAACGAACCGAAGACGTTACCCACACCGATGGCGGCCATGCCGGCACCGATCGCAGCGAGGCCCGCACCGATGAGCTTTGCGCTTTCTGCTTCCATGATAAATTCCCTTTTTCTTGAATTCTAATGACTTGAGACGAAAACTTAGTGAAGATTCTCGGCGTCGTTGATGTACAGCGAACTCAACAGCGCGAAGACGTATGCCTGAATGCCTGCGACCAGTATCTCCAGCGCGCAAATAGCGACCATCAGGATAAAGCTGAGCACGGCGACCACAGGACCGATGCCCGACGCCATCGCGTTGAAGCCGTCGATTACGAAGCTGGAAAGCACTTCGAGCAAAACGTGGCCGGCCATCATCGCGACGAACAGTCGGAGGCCGAGGCTGAACGGGCGAACCAGAAACGAAACCAGCTCGATGCAGAAGATCAGCGGGATCATCACCAGCGGGGTGCCGTGCGGCACGAACAGGCTGAAGAAGTGCAGCTTGTGCTTGGCAAAGCCCACGATCAGCACGATCGCGAAGGACATGATCGCCAGGATACCGGTGATCGTGAAGTGACTGGTAAAAGTGAATGGGTGCACACCCACGACGCCCAAGGGCATGAGCCCGAGGATGTTCGCAAACAGGATGAACATGAACAGCGAGAAGATATAGGGCACGTACTTGCGCCCTTGCTTGCCGACGTTCGCTTCGAGCATGTCATCGACAAAGCCGGTGAAGCTTTCCACCGCCATCTGCCAGCGACCGGGCACGAGCTGACGCTTCATGCCACCTGCCACGAAAATCCAGAGCCCGACGGCCGCGAGCGCCATCCACAACGCCGAGTTCGTGAAGGCGATGTTATAGCCGAACAGCTCCATGTGATCGGTGCCGAACAACGGCTCGATCGTGAACTGGTGCATCGGGTCGACTTTGGCTTCGGTTGCCACGCGTGTTTCCCTGTCGCCTTATGAACGACAGCGCCCCCTCCACTCCCCTCATCGGGATCAGTCGGGACGCTGGTTCGAAATCCGTATGATGTTTCTGAAGGCGACGATGATCCCAAGGAACAACATCACCAACAGGCCCCAGGGCGACGTACCTGCAAACCGGTCGATAACCCAACCGATCAGGCCGCCACCAACAAGACCGCCCAGCAATTCCGCCAGCACCCTGGAACCGAGGCGGTAATTCGCGTCGGTCCCCTGGACTTGCGGACGGTTGCGTTCGTCTTCCCGCTCTCGCGCGGCCTTAAGCCGGGCGTCGAGCGAATCGATGCGCGCATCTTCGCCGATTGGTTCCTGTCCGGACTGCTCTTCACTCATGCAGGTTCCTCCCAATGAAAGGCCCCTGCAAGCGCAACGAGCTGCCCGTCGAGGGCGCGGCCCCTTTAGGAAAGGGGTTTGCCCAAGTCAACATGGCCCAATGGTCGAATAGCGCGATTTATGCGGCAACGCACAATGCCAAGCCTGCACGCCAATCGGCTGTCAGGCGAAGACCGGCAGGATTCAGCCCGCCGAAGGGCAGCGTGGATCGACCCTTGCCGGGCCGGAACCGCGCGTTTGCCAACTGCCGTCGGGAGCTTGGTATTTTTCACCGGGTACGGTTCGAGCGATCAGCAGGCAGCCTTGGGTAAAGGCAAATTCCTCGATCGTGACACCCTGCGAACGGGCACGGTCGGCATAGCTGGCCTTGCGCCGGATATTGAGATCGTCGACCAGCTTCTTGATCTCCGTCGACGGACTGCCGACGATGCCGAGATAGCCGTCCATCTTTTCTCCGATCGTGCCATTGGCACGCGCGGCGGCATAAGCCGGATCGCGACCTTCGGCAGCAGCGGCTGGGGCGACTATGAAGGCCAGCGCCCCGACCGCAAGCAGCGGGGCGGCGAGCAGCGCGACGGCGGCCTTGCGTGCGAAATGGCGGTTGCTGGTCATCAGAAGATCTCCGGATTTTCCGCGATGTTCTCTTCCGCCGAATCCACAAGGCGGTAGAGAACTTCCTGTTTTATGTTCACGTTTAGCTCGATCACGATCGGCTCCGACGGCGCGTTCACGTTCACGCATGCGCTCAGCGTCACCGAACATGCCAACGCGCCCGCGATTATCAGCCCGCGAGCGAAATGGCTTTGCCGTTCCGATGCCCCCATTTCCCAATTCCTCATCGGGAAACTGTTCGCACCGGCGGCAGCCGGCGTCAATCGAGCCTTCCATTGCTCGTTTCTCATGGCATCTTCTCGCTTTCCGAAGGCTGAATGTCGTTTTGCGTCGTCGGATTTTCCACCGGCAGGATGTCCTCACCCCGTACTGCCTCGCCAGAGGGGACCAGTTTGTTGCCCTCCACGTCGATCAGGCCCAGCTCTCGCGGATCGCGGACAGAGGCCGGGTCGTATAGCGACTTGAAGCTCGACAGCAGTTGCATGAACGGTGCGCGCACGTTGACGTCGAACCGGATTGGCAATTTGGCGAGGCGGCGGGTGATGATGTTCTTTTTCGCCCCTTCGCCCTGCGTAACGCCGTCTATTTTGACCCGTGTGACGATCTCGCCCTCGAGCCTGCCGTCGAGGCCGATGCGCATCGCGGTGTAATCAAGCGATTTGAGCGCGTCGAAGGCGTAATTGGCGATGGGGTGCAGGTTTTCGTATGTCAGCGCTCCGATATAGGAAACGTTGCCGCCGGGACGACGCGAATTCAACACGCCGCCTTCGATTCGCCCGCCGTTTTCGTCGAAGATCAGAGGAATGGTCCCATCGAAAGTGCCGGTCGCCTGAAGGTTGGCAAGCTCCATCCGTTCGAGGAAACGCGCGGCATCGAGGCCGACGATGTCGAACACATAATTGCGCACCTCGGTCTGGCCGAGATTCATGCGCGTCGTCCGCATAGTCAGGGTGCCGCCAAGGAACGGGAAGCTCGTCGCGTTCAATTGTAAAGCGAGATCGCGCTCGATCTGGAAATCGACGTAGCCGTCAGTGACGACGATGCCGGGATTGATCTCGCGGATCGCAAGCCGCTGGTTCGGTTTGGTGACAAGGCCCAGAAGGTCGCTGAATTCAACCGTCCCGGACAAACCGCGCACCGGCCCGAAGGCGGCAGCGAAGTCCAGCGAATCGGAGCTGAAAGCGCCGATCGATGTCACGCCCGCCGCGTTCCAATCGATTCGCCCCGTTCCGGTGACCGTTCCTTCGGCATTAGCGATGGTGCCCAATGCGAGACGAGTTACCGTGTCGGGCTGTAATGTCCGGTCGAACGTGATGCCGGGAATGTCGAGATCGGCGTGGCCCGTCCCGCTGGACAAGTGGTGGACGATATCCGTTTCGACGATCGTGCGATCGGTCGTCGCTTCGTGCAGCATGGCTTTTGCTGTGATCGTGTCGTTCGCAAAGCGCAGCGTCGCATCGCGGGCGACCATTGGCTGAAAGCGCGCGTCGGATTGCCGGTCGGTCACGCGCAGGTCGGCATTGGTGACGATCAGGCCATCCTTACGCCACGCCCAGTCGCCCGACGCCTGCGTCATGTCCAACGGCACTGCCGCAAGGCGGATTTCGGCGTTGGCGAATCGGCCTGAAACGTCATCGCCGATATTCGCCGTAAGCTCGCTGAGATGAAAGCGCGTCGCGGTCGCCTGAGGACCCAGCGCGATATCAAGATCTCGCGCGACGAGCGTTCCGGGAATGCCCAGCCCGATCGGCCCGCCGCGAATTGTCGCAGGCGTCTGACCCAGCATGCCCGAAAGGTTGACCGTTGGGACGCCCGCGGCAAAGCGCGTGCCCGCACCGTCGCTGCGCAGGATCGCGCTGTTTTTTGGCGGACAGACCAACAGCGATTGGTTCTGCAAGGTAAGGCTGGCCAGTTCGAGCCGCTCAAACGTGGGCGTCACGCATTCGGGCCACAGCGCCAGACCCTGACGCGGGCGCCAGCCGCCCGTGATCGGCAGGCGCAATCCTGTAACCCGTCCGCCGGGAATCGCGCCGCTCGCTTGTATCGTGCCATCGACGCTCACGAAGCCGGATTCATCCTGCCGCACGGTCATCGTCGGAATCGCCAGCCGGGCATCACCCGCCGCATATTCGGCAAGCGCCAGTTGCATCGTGCCCTGCCCGCCGGCGGTCTGTTCCATCCGACCGGAGACGCGCGGCATGTACCGTCCGCCGGTCTGGAAATGCCCAGCGAATCGCGGCGCTCCGCGCCCGCTCAGCGTGAACTGGGCGCGCGACAGCGACAGCAACGCCGCCCCGCTGCTGCCCTGCCATTGCGCGCGCGGAATGGTCAGGGTCGTGCGGTCCGGCCCGAATCGCGCCTTTACCTCGCCGTCCAACTTGCTGCGGCTGCCTTCGTCCGCCAGCGCGCGGCGCAACTTGGCGATCAGCGGCGCGAACAGGGTTCCCCCGGCGGTCGCTTCGTATCCGGCCAGTTGCCCGTCAAGGCCCGGTCCGGGACGCAGCCCGACCCCTTTGAAGCCACCGTCGAACGAGATATTGGCGAACCCGTCGCGGGCGCGAACCGCGCCATCCAGACCCAGCCGTGACAGCGACGCCCCCGCCAGCCTTGCATCGGTTCCAGTAAGATCAAGATCGCTGACGAAACCGCTGGGGCCATAGGAAAGCGCGATATCGCCAGCCACGCTGCCCAGGGATTGCCCGGCCACGGAAAGCTTTCCGCCCGCAAATTTCGCCTTGCCGCGCACGGCATCGAACTGGTCGCTGCCGGTCACGTTGAGCGACAGCACGGACTTGCCCAAAGCGAAGTCCTTGCCTTCGCAAGCGACGCCCCCCAGCCGCAACGGCCCTGAAAAGCTCGGCCGCCCCTTGGCGATGGCGATCGCGCCAAAGATGCTGGTGTCGCGCGCGACGCAGTCGCCGTCCGACAGCCGCGGCGCGATGGCGCCCATGACGCCAGAAAACCCGTCGCTCAATTTGCCATCGCCGGTCAGCTTGATACCGACATTGCCGTAATCGCTGCGCACCAACGCTCGCCCATCATCAATGGCGACGCGCAGGTCGGGAAGCTTGAACGGTTCTTCTGATGGACCGGCGTACAGCACCCTGTCGAGCGTCCCGAAACTGACCCGCCCGTCGACCAGCCGCCCGTAAAGGCGTGGCTTTACCAGACGGACCGAACCGATGGTCGGCATTCCGAAGTGATAGCGGATCGAGACTTCCGCCCGTTCGGCGGTCATGTCGGGCCTGGCGGGATCGCCGATCACGACATTTTCGATCACCTGCCGTTGTGCGCCGATGCCAGTGATTTCGTACTGCACGGGCAGATCGTACTGTTCCAGCGCATCGCGGATAAGGCGGTCGGCAATGTCGACCCGGCTGAACCACGCCGCGCCGAAAGCAACCGCAATCAACGCCGCCCCGCCGATAGCGGTGCGCACGAGATAACGCCTGCGCCGGGAAGGCAAGCGCTGTCGTTCTGCGATGTGGGAAGTGCTTTCCATCTGGTCCTGTGTCAGCCGCCGGCGGTTCCTTCCACCGCCCACGGCTCGGTGGAACTTGCGCGGGGCTCGCGCCAAAGGCAATGCTTCTAAACGCTTATCAGCGCCGGGTGTTTCCCGGCAGGGAGTTATTCGCTTGCAGGACGGCCAAAAGGAACTGCCGATGGGATCGGTGCCGGGGGCCGAAGCCGGAACTGGCGACGAGCGTGCAGCCAAACAGCCGGACGGCCTCGATCCCAAAGGACACCGCGCCCGGCTGCGCACGCGGATGCTGGATGGGGGCGAAGATGCGCTGGCCGATCACGAAGTTGTCGAATACCTGTTGATGACCGCGATCCCGCGCCGCGACGTAAAGCCGCTGGCGCGCACGCTGCTCAACCGGTTCGGAGGCCTTGCGGGCGTATTCAATGCCGATCACAAGTCGCTGGCCACCCATCCCGGCATGGGTGAAACCAGCGCGGCGGCCCTGAAGATCGTGGCGCTCGCCACTCGCCGCCTTGCCCGCGCGCGGGTGCAGGACCAACCGGTCCTGGGATCGTGGCAGGCGCTGATCGATTACCTGACCATCGACATGGCGCACCTGACGGTCGAACGCGTGCGCGTGCTTTACCTCAATGCGCAGAACCGACTGATTCGCGACGAGCATCTTGGCGACGGGTCGCTGGACGAAGCCGCGATTCACCCGCGTGAGGTTATCCGCCGGGCAATGGAACTGGGCGCAGCGGCGATGATCCTTGTCCACAATCACCCCAGCGGAAATCCCGAACCCAGCCGCGCCGACATCCAGATCACCAACCGCATCGCCGAAGCCGGGGGATTGCTGAATATTACTGTTCACGATCACATCATTATCGGACGTTCGGGCCATGTTTCGCTGCGATCTAAAGGCCTGATCTGATGTGCATCGCGGTCTGCGGCTGGCGCTCCGCCCCCGACTTCCCGCTGGTCGTCATCGCCAATCGCGACGAATTCCACGAACGCCCCACCGCGCCGTTGTCACGCTGGAGCGACGGGAGCGGAATCGTGGCGGGGCGCGACATGCGATCGGGCGGAACGTGGCTGGGCGTGTCGGAAGACGCCGGGCGACTGGCGCTCATCACCAATTTCCGCGAACCCGGCAATCACGACCCCGTCGCCCCCTCGCGCGGAGCCCTGGTGAGCGACTGGCTGACCGGCGAATGGCGCCGGGTGGAGGATCGGCTGGACCAACTGGATCGTTTCAACGGGTTCAGCCTGATCCTGATCGACCGGCAGAAAGGCTGGGTCGTCGATAACCGGTCATTGGCCGCACCTTTTGGCATGCCGACGGGCGGTTTTTACGGCCTGTCCAATAGCCCGTTTGCCGCACCTTGGCCCAAGGTCGACCGACTGATCGGAGACATGCGCGGCATCATGGACATCGGGCCGCCCGACGAAGACGCCTTCTTTGCCATGTTGGCGAAGGGCGGGCCAGCAGAGGAGGCCGACGCCGAAACGGCGCCGATCTTCATCGAGAACCCGGCCTATGGCACGCGCTGCAGCACGGTCATCACGATCGGCGCAAACGGGCGTGGCGCAATCGCGGAACGGCGGTTCGACTCCTTGGGCAAGGTCACGGGAACCACGCGGATCGAGCTTTCCTTTCGGGCCTGTTCCTATTGGGCCTGAGGTTCCTTCTGGACCGCAGCTATCGCGATACCCGCCACAATGATCACCATGCCCACGGCGTGGTACCAATGCAGCTTTTCACCCAACAGCAATGCCGCGAGCAATGCGCCTGCCACCGGCATCAACGCGATAGCCTGACCCGCAATAGCCGCCCCGGCCCGCGCGACGGCGGCGTTGAACAGGAAATAGGCGACCACAGAAGGCAGGACCGCAATATAGGCAACCGCGCCCACCGTTTGCGCGTTCCACGCAATTTGGCGACCCGGCATCATCAGCGCCACCGGCAGCAGGATTAGCGCGCCGCCTGCGAACATCACGAACAAAAGGCTCGCAGGGCGCACTTTGGGGGCGAGGCGCAGGAGTACCGTGTAGATGGCCCATGTGACGCACGCACCGAAGACGAGCAGGTCGCCCTTGCCCAGTTGCATTTCGATTGCCGCCTGCAGGTTGCCGCGAAAGATCGTGAAGGCCGCGCCGCACACGGAAAGCGCGATGCCGACCACTTTCCACGTCGCCTCCCGCTGCTTGAAAACGAGCGCGGCGATGACCAGCACGAGTGCCGGGATCGTCGCCTGCATCAAAAGTGCATTGCTGGCGGTCGTGTACAACAGCCCTTCGTAAAGCAGGGTGTTGAAGCCCACGATGCCGGTCACGCACAGCGCCAGCACCGGTTTCCAGGCGGCGCGAATCGCAGGCAGGTCGGCGCGTAGCCCGCGCCACGCGATCGGGGCCACCACCAGCGCCGCACCGATCCAGCGCAGCAGGGCCAGCGAAACAGGGTCGATGTCACCGCGCACCATACGCCCGACAATGGCATTGCCCGCCCAGAAAGCGATCGTGGCGCCGAGCATCGCGTAAGTCAGCCAGTCGATCTTTCGCTTCGCCATGATTGCCCCGCGCGTCATGGCACGGGCCTTTAGCAATGCCGGGCGGGCCTGTCTCTACCAAGCCAAATATGCACTCGGCCCCAAATCCCCGAACCTTCGAATCCCCCAACCCCCTTGCCATTTCGGCCCCCTCCCCCTAGCCGCCGCGTCGCACGCAAAGCCAAGCCTGAGCCGGAGTCGAAAATGGTCCCACGTTATGCCCGCCCCGCGATGACCGCGATCTGGGAACCGGAAATGAAGTATCGGATCTGGTTCGAGATCGAAGCGCACGCGACCGACAAGCTGGGCGAACTGGGTGTCGTTCCCGAAAGCGCGAGCAAGGCGCTGTGGGACTGGTGGGCGACGAACCCCAAGATCGACGTCGAGGCCATCGACGCAATCGAAGCGGTGACCAAGCACGACGTCATCGCGTTCCTGACGTGGGTTGCCGAAAACGTGGGCGATCAGGCACGCTTCATGCATCAGGGCATGACCAGTTCCGACGTGCTGGACACGACGCTCGCCGTCCAGATGGACCGCGCCGCCGTGATCCTCCTCGACGATCTCGACAAGTTGCTCGCCGCGATCCGCACGCGGGCCGAAGAGCACAAGTATACTCCGACAATCGGCCGCAGCCACGGCATCCACGCCGAACCTGTGACCTTCGGCCTCAAGCTGGCCGAAGCCTACGCCGAATTCGCGCGTTGCAAGGACCGGCTGGAATTCGCCCGCCGCGAAATCGCCACTTGCGCGATTTCGGGCGCGGTCGGCACGTTCGCCAATATCGATCCCAGCGTCGAAGCCTATGTCGCCGACAAGATGGGCCTCGCCATCGAGCCTGTGTCGACGCAGGTCATCCCCCGCGACCGTCACGCCATGTTCTTTGCCGTGCTGGGCGTCATCGCCAGCAGCATCGAACGCCTGTCGGTCGAAGTGCGCCACCTTCAGCGCACCGAAGTGTTGGAGGCGGAGGAATACTTTTCGCCCGGGCAGAAGGGTTCGTCGGCCATGCCGCACAAGCGCAACCCGATCCTGACCGAAAACCTCACCGGCCTTGCCCGCGTTGTGCGCGGTGCGGTGGTTCCGGCGATGGAGAACGTGGCGCTCTGGCACGAACGCGACATCTCGCACTCTTCGGTCGAACGGTTCATCGGCCCCGACGCGACGATCACGCTGGACTTCGCACTGGCCCGCCTGACTGGCGTAGTCGAAAAGCTGCTCGTTTATCCCGAGCGCATGCAGAAGAACCTCGACCGCATGGGTGGTCTGGTTCACTCGCAGCGCGTGCTTCTGGCGCTCACGCAAGCCGGAGTCAGCCGCGAAGATGCCTATCGCCTCGTGCAGCGCAACGCGATGAAGGTGTGGGATTCGGACGGCCAGCTTTCGCTGCTCGAACTGCTGCAAGCCGATGCCGAAGTGACCGCGGCGCTGACCGAACAGCAGATCGAGGAAAAGTTCGACCTCGACTATCACTTCAAGCACGTCGACACGATTTTCGCCCGCGTGTTCGGGTAAGGCGTGGTGGAACAGGGCGTGCTTGCGCCCCACTGGTCAAGCGCCGCGAACCCGCCTAGGTTTGCCACCCAGAGAGTTCGGGTCGCATGACAACGGGAGAAAGCGGTTTGCAGGTAATCAGGACCATCGTGTGGGCATTGATCGTGGCCGCGCTCGCGGTCTTCGCATATGCTAACTGGTTCCGCATCGACGTGACGATCTGGAGCAGCGTGGTGCTGAACACACCGTTGCCGATGATCATCCTGACCTCGTTTCTGGCCGGGTTCCTGCCGATGTGGCTATTCCATCGCGCGGGCTGCTGGCGACTGAAGCGGCGGATAGCTGCGCTGGAGGCGGCGCAGCGTTCGCTGATCGCCACGCAGCAGGAGCGCGAAGAAGCGACCATCGTCATTCCCGAAAGCGAAAAGCCAACCCTGCCATGAGCAATCCCGTCTTCGTTGCGATCGACATGCCGCGCCTCGACGCGGCAAAGGCGCTGGCCGAAAAGGTCAAGGGCCACGTCGGCGGGATCAAGTTGGGGATGGAATTCTTTTACGCGCACGGCCACCACGGCGTGATGGAAATGGCCCATGTCGGCCTGCCCATCTTCCTCGACCTCAAGCTTCACGACATCCCGAATACCGTAGCGGGTGCGATGCAGTCGATACACGTGCTCGAACCCGCCATCGTGACCGTGCACGCCAGCGGCGGGCGCGCGATGATGGAAGACGCCAAGGCGGCCGCCGGCGAAAACACGAAGGTCGTGGCCGTCACTATGCTCACCAGCTTGGATGACAACGACCTTGGCAGGATCGGCGTCGCCGGGTCTGCGCACGATCAGGTGATGCGCCTCGCCGATCTTGCGCATGCAGCGGGGCTCGACGGCATCGTCTGTTCGGGGCACGAAGTTCGCGCGGTGCACAAACAATGGAAGAACGGTTTCTTCATTGTCCCCGGCCTGCGGCTTGCCGACGGATCGGCAGGCGACCAGAAACGCGTCGTGACCCCGCGTCAAGCCCGCGACGATGGCGCAAGCGTGCTGGTGATCGGGCGGCCGATAGCCCGCGCCGATGACCCGCTCGCTGCCGCGCGCGCGATCGAAGCCACGATCTGATCATGCTGGCTGGGCTGACCGCACTGGCGGTTGCGGCGAACGTGTTTGCTGCGCCATCGCTGCCGCCCGAAACGACCGTGCTTGCCGCGCCGCGCGCAGGATACGTGCTTCCGGGCTGTTCGCGGGTCACCGCCGGACCGGTCGACGGCGGCTGGGACCCTTCTGACGCGGACATCGCCGACATGGAAGTGGCGTTGGCTTCCACGCTGGGCTCGCTTGGCAACCTTCCAGTCTATTCTCATGGCACCGAAAGCCCCGACCCGTTGACTTACGTCGCAAACGATCCGCGTTGGCAGCGCGAGATCATCGGGATAATCCGGGCCGGCCGGCCAGTCGTTTATGGCAACTATTTGCCCGCGGACATCGATGTGAATTCAGCGCGTTTGCCGAGTGATATTTGCGACGGTGGCCCGATCTTTTTCGGCGTGGAATACGATCTTGCCACCGGCACGATCACGCACCTTTCGTTCAACGGTGGGCTTGGCGGACCGTTCTGGCCGACTTACGCACCATGAAGAGTGCGATCCTGATCGAGCCGGCTCGCGTCACCGATCTTCCCACTCTCGATGACATGATCGAAAATTGCTATCGCGGCGATCATGCGCGGATGGGCTGGACGAACGAGGCCGATCTGGTTGGCGGCAAGCGGCTGGCAGATGGCGAGCTTCTTACCCTATTCGCAAGCCCCGATACCGTGATCTTCGTGGCGCGGCAGGGCGAAGATATCGTCGGGTGCGTCACCGTGACCGACCGTCCGCCAGACACCGCCTATATCGGATTGCTCTGCGTCGACCCGCCATTCCAGTCGGCCGGTCTTGGCAACCGGCTGCTGGCCACGGCGGAAATGCTGTGCCGTAACCTTGGTGTGGCGCGCGCGCGCATGACCGTGATTGAAAGCCGCGACAGCCTGGTCGAATGGTACCTGCGACAGGGCTACGCGCCGACGGGAGAGCGGGAGCCGTTCCCCGTGCCGCAACCCGAGCCGCTGTTTTTCACGGTGCTGGAAAAGCCGCTCGGCAAAGCCTAGGCCCCGGGCCATGACGACTCGCATCAAGATTTGCGGCATTCGCGAAGGCGATGCCTTGGAAGCTGCCATCGCGGCCCACGCCGACTATGCCGGGTTCGTGTTCTATCCGCCCTCCCCCCGCGCAGTGAACCCACGCGAAGCCGCGGTGCTCGGCGAACGCGCATTGGGCCGGATTCAGCGCGTCGGCCTGTTCGTCGATGCACGGGACGAAGATATCGGCGAAGCGGTCGAAGCGGCAAGGCTCGACGTGCTGCAACTTCACGGACAGGAAACCCCCGCCCGCGCGGCGGCCCTTGGCGCGCGGTTCGGCCTGCCGGTGTGGAAAGCACTGCCTGTCGCCGGGCTCTCTGACATTCAGCTTGCCGCTGCCTATCGCGACGCTGCCGACCTGATCCTGTTCGATGCCAAGACCCCAAAGGGCGCGCTTCCGGGCGGCATGGGCCTGCGTTTCGACTGGTCCCTGCTCAGCGGTTACGTCAGCCCGCTGGCATGGGGCCTTGCCGGCGGCATTGGCCGTGACAACGTGGCCGAGGCGCTGGCTATGACCGGCGCGCCGCTGGTTGACGTTTCTTCGGGCGTGGAAAGTGCGCCCGGCATCAAAGATCCGACCCTGATCGCCGCATTCTGCCGTGCGGTTCGCGCGCCCTAAACCGCTCGCACGATCTGGACAGGGATCAGCCCTTCTGCCAAGCGCGAACCATGAACGACGCACCTGCCCCCAACAGCTTCCGCAACCAGCCCGACGAACGTGGCCACTTCGGCCAGTTCGGCGGTCGCTACGTTTCGGAAACGCTGATGCCGCTGATCCTTGCCCTCGAAAAAGAATATACGGCGGCAAAATCGGACCCGGCCTTCGCCGAACAGTTCGAGGACTTGCTTGAACACTATGTCGGTCGCCCCAGCCCGCTGTATTACGCGGAACGCCTGACCGAAGAACTGCGCAAGGACGCGCCAGAGGGCATGGGCGCGCAAGTCTGGTTCAAGCGCGACGAGCTTAACCACACCGGCGCGCACAAGATCAACAATTGCGTCGGGCAGATCCTGCTCGCCATGCGGATGGGAAAGACGCGGATCATCGCGGAAACCGGCGCGGGCCAGCACGGCGTCGCGACGGCGACGGTGGCGGCGCGCTTCGGCTTGCCTTGCGTCGTGTACATGGGCGCCAAGGACGTGGAGCGGCAGCAGCCCAACGTTTTCCGCATGAAGCTGCTTGGCGCAGAGGTCATTCCGGTCAAGGCCGGCGCCGCCACGCTCAAGGACGCGATGAACGAGGCGCTGCGCGACTGGGTCGCCAATGTCCACGACACCTTTTACATCATCGGCACCGCGGCTGGCCCGCACCCCTATCCCGAACTGGTCCGCGATTTCCAATCCGTGATCGGACGAGAGGCGCGCGAACAGATGCTGGCGCGCACTGGCCGCTTGCCCGACCTGCTGGTCGCGGCCATAGGCGGCGGATCGAACGCGATTGGCCTGTTCCACCCGTTCCTCGATGACCCGAGCGTAAAGATGCTCGGCGTTGAAGCGGCGGGCCACGGGCTGGACAAGGAACACGCAGCAAGCCTTGCGGGCGGATCGCCCGGCATCCTGCACGGCAACAAGACCTACCTGTTGCAGGACGATGACGGCCAGATCCTCGAAGGCCATTCGATCAGTGCAGGGCTCGATTACCCCGGCATCGGCCCCGAACATTCGTGGCTGAAGGAATCGGGACGCGTCGATTACACTTATGCGACCGACAAGGAAGCGCTCGATGCTTTCCAGCTGCTGTGCCGGACGGAGGGCATTATCCCCGCACTGGAACCCAGCCACGCCGTCGCGGCGGTGGTAAAGGTCGCCCGCGAGATGCCGCGTGACGCGATCATCTGCGCCAACATGTGCGGGCGTGGGGACAAGGACATCTTCACCGTCGCCGCTGCGTTGGGAGTGGAACTTTGAGCCGCTTCGACAAGGCTTTCGGCAAGGGCCGCGCCGCTCTCGTCTGCTTCGTCACCGCCGGTGACGGCGACACCGCTGCCGTGCTCGAAGCGCTGGTCGAAGGCGGGGCGGACGTGATCGAGCTGGGCATGCCCTTCACCGATCCGATGGCCGACGGTCCTGCGATTCAGCTCGCGAACCTGCGTGCGCTCGGCAAGGGCACGACGACCGCCGATATTTTCGCCATCGCGACCGCGTTTCGCGCGCGCCACCCGCAAGTGCCGTTGGTGCTGATGGGCTATGCCAACCCGATGATCCGGCGCGGTGCCGACTGGTTCGCGGACCAGTGCAAAGCCGCTGGCGTCGATGGCGTAATCTGCGTCGACACCCCGCCAGAGGAAGATGCCGAGCTAGGCCCCGCATTGCGGGGCGCGGGCGTCGCCACGATCCGCCTTGCCACGCCGACCACGGATGCCGCACGCCTGCCGACCGTTCTCGAAACGGCGACAGGGTTCCTTTATTACGTTTCGGTCGCCGGGATCACCGGACTGCAACAGGCCTCGACCGACACGATCGACCAGGCTGTCGCCCAGCTCAAGTCCGCGACCGATCTGCCCGTGGCCGTAGGCTTTGGCGTACGCACCCCCGAACAGGCCGGGGCCATCGCCCGCGTGGCCGATGGGGTCGTCGTCGGTTCTGCGCTGGTTGAACTGGTGGGCAAATACGGCGACAATGCCCCGGCAAAGGTGCGCGAATTGACGGCGGCACTGGCCCAAGCCGTCCACACCGCAAGGGAGAACGCCTGATGAGCTGGCTCACCCGCGTCCGCGACAAGCTTCCGTTCGGTGCCAAGCGCGATACGCCCGACAATCTCTGGCAGAAGTGCAAGAACTGTCAGGAGATGCTGTTCACCAAGGAATACGAAGAGAACCTGTGGGTCTGCCCGCGCTGTGACAATCACGGTCGCATTGGTGCGGACTGCCGCCTGTCTCAGGTGATGGACGCGGGATTCACGGTTCTGAGTGCGCCCAGCGTCAAGGAAGATCCGCTCAAGTTCAAGGATTCCAAGCGTTATTCAGACCGGCTGAAAGCGGCGCGCGCCGCAGCGCCGCATCCCGATGCGCTGACCAATGCGTCCGGCACCATCGACGGGCGCAAAGCAGTCGTCGGCGTGCAGGATTTCGGCTTCATGGGCGGATCGATGGGCATGGCTGTGGGCGACGCGTTCCTGTCCGGCGTGGACCGCGCCGTGGCGGACGGTTGCCCCTATGTCATATTCACCGCGGCGGGCGGCGCGCGAATGCAGGAAGGCATCCTGTCGCTGATGCAGATGCCGCGCACGACCGTTGCGATCCAGCGGCTCAAACGCGCAGGGCTTCCCTATATCGTCGTGCTGACCGATCCGACCACCGGAGGCGTCACGGCAAGCTATGCCATGCTGGGCGACATCCAGATCGCCGAACCCAACGCGCTCATCGGTTTTGCCGGACAGCGCGTGATTCAGGACACGATCCGCGAAAAACTGCCCGAAGGGTTCCAGCGCGCCGAATATCTGCTGGCCCACGGCATGATCGACATGGTCACGCATCGCAAGTATCTGCGCGAAACGCTGGTCGATGTCATCGACTACCTGATGGCGGCCAGACAGGCCGCCTGACAGGCCGGCAGCAATGCGCGATTTCGCGGTTTCGGACAGTCCGGCGGTGCAGGAACAGCTCGACCGGCTTGCCGCGTTGACCCTGCCTCAGGGACGGCTGGGCTTGGACCCGGTGCGAGAATTGCTGACCCGGGTCGGCGATCCGCACAGGGCGCTGCCACCCGTCTTCCACATCGCCGGAACCAACGGCAAAGGTTCGACCAGCGCCTTCCTGCGCGCGATGCTGGAGGCGGGCGGCCACCGCGTCCATCAGTTCACCAGCCCTCATCTCGTGCGTTACAACGAACGCATCCGGTTGGCGGGCGAATTGATCGACGATGCGATGCTGGCCGATCTGCTTCGCGAAGTGCTCGACGCAGGCGAGGATATCGGCGCGAGCTTCTTCGAGATCACGACGGTCGCCGCATTCCTCGGCTTTGCGCGCGTGCCCGCCGATGCCTGCGTGATAGAAGTCGGGCTTGGCGGGCGTTTCGATGCGACCAATGTCATCGAACACCCTGCCGCATGCGGCATCGCAGCGCTGGGCATCGACCACGAACGTTTCCTGCTGGTGGAAGAAGAGGGCGCGCCAGCCCATCCGATGGCGCGCATCGCGTTCGAAAAGGCGGGGATCGTGAAACCGGGCGTGCCCTTGATAACGCAAGCCTACGAGGCCGAGGCTCAGGACCAGATCGAACGTGCCGCGCGGATCGCCGGATCGCCGCTGCACATGCGCGCTTCGGACTGGACCGCCAGCATGGGCGCGACCATCGAATACAGCGACCGCCACGGCGAACTGACCCTGCCGCTGCCCGCGCTCCCCGGCGCGTTTCAGACGGACAACGCGGCACTGGCCGTGGCGATGCTGCGACATCAAGATCGCGTGCAGGTGCCGGCAAGCGCATTTGCCGACGGCATCGCTGCCGCCCGCTGGCCCGCGCGGCTGCAATGGCTGCCCAATGGTCCGCTGACCGATCTCGTGCCCAATGCGAGCGTTCTGCTCGACGGGGGGCACAACCCCGATGCCGGGCGGGTTCTGGCCGATTACCTTGCCACGATTGACGGGCCGATCCACGCGATCGGCGCCATGCTGGCCGCCAAAGATGCGCGCGGTTTCCTGTCGTCCTTTGCCGAACGGATCGCCAGTTTCACCGCCGTGCCTCTCCCCTCCCACGATGCCTTTGCGCCCTCCACTCTCGCCCAAATCGCGCGTGAGGCAGGAGTACGGCAGACCGGCACCGCCGATTCGGTTCAGGAAGCGCTGGCGGCGCTGAACCGGCGGGGCACGGTGCTCATCTGCGGCTCGCTGTATCTTGCGGGCGAAGTGCTGCGCGAAAACGGGCCTCTGCCGGCTTAACCCGGCGCGACGACGCCCGCGCGCTGGCCCAGCCGCGCCTGCCTGACCCATTCGATCACGCAGAAAACCACCGCGATAAAGCCGAGCAGGGTGGTCAGGATGAAGACCGGGTAATAGCCCTGCTCGTCGATCATCTGGCCCAGCGCTCCGCGACCCAGCGTGCCGACAAGGAAGGTCAGCGAAGACAGCAGCGCGTATTGCACAGCGGAATAGCCCTTTGCTGTGATCGACGACAGGTATGCCACCAACGCCGCCCCGGCGAGCCCGCCTGCAAGATTTTCGCCCGCGATGGCCACCATCAGCTTGGCCAGACGCAAGTCGCCGCCGAACCATTCGACAAGCGAGGCAAACCCGGTAAAGTTCGCCACCGCCGCCATCGTATGGCCGCCCAGCGCGAGATCGGCGTATAGCAGGTTCGACAGCGCCGCCGTCAGCGCGCCGATGAACATCACCGGCATCCGCCCGATAAAGCTGAACAACGCCCCGCCCAGCGCGATGCCCAACATCAGCGCGCCCACGCCAAAGAACTTGGAGGCAATCGCCACCTCGTCCTTAGAATATTCGAGCTCGCCCAAGTAGAACGGATAGGCGAAACTGCCCCACACGGTATCGGTAAAGCGATAAGTCAGCACCAGCGTCAGGACGATGACCACGGCCCAGCCAAGCCGCCCGACGAATTCCGTCAGCGGTAGGATCAGCGCGCGGTATCCCTGATCGACGAAGCTGTCGATCGCCCCGTGCTTGGTCACCGTGCCATTCAGGACGTGGCGCCCCTTGCGCCGCCAGTTTTCCAGGATCGCGGCAACGATGACGGGCACTACCACGGTCGCAACGACGATCACCGGACCCATGTTCTGAATGAATTCAACCGAATCGGGTCGCGCACCCGGCGCGCTGGACAAGGACCGATACATAAAATTGCCGACGGTAATCAGCGCCCATGCCCACAACACGCCCACAATGGTCAGCGCCCATCCGCGAATGCGCGGCGACAATTGGCCCGCCTCGCGAAGCCCGCGCAGCGCGTCGTCATCAGCGGTCAGCGACGCCGTCGTTTGTTCAGGTTCGGGCGCGAATATCGCGGCGATGGCGATCACCAACATGATCCCGCCCATGATCGCATAGACCGTGGGCCAGCCCGTCCGTTCCGCCATGAACAGCGCCAGCGCACCGCCCACCAGCACTGCCGATCGCCAGCCGAGCTGATAGACGGTGGAAAGGATGTCGATCGTCGCCACTTCATCGGCAACGTCGACACGCCATGCGTCCATCACCACGTCCTGCGTCGCGCTGGCAAAGGCGCCCAGCCCGGCAAGCAGCGACAGCACGCCGATCGCGCCAGCCGGATCGAGCCGCGACACGAATATCAGCACGACCGCCAACAGCATCTGCGCCGTCACGATCCATTGCTTGCGATGGCCGAGTCGCTTGATTCCCGGCAGATCGATCCGGTCGAGCAAGGGCGACCACAGGAACTTGAACGCGAACGCCAGCCCGATCAGCGAAAAGACGCCCATGGTTTCGAGATCGACCTTCGCATCGCTCATCCACGCGTAAAGCGTCGACAACAGCAGCGTGTACGGCAGCCCCGAGGCAAAGCCGAACAGCAGCATGTACGCGGTCTTGCGATTGCCGAGCGAGGCCATCAGCTTGCGCCAGCCGGGCTTTTTCGCGGGCAACGGTTCGGTTTCGTCCGGGTTGCTTTCGACTTCGTTGATGGTGCTCGTCATGGGCGCTCCCGGATGGTCATGCGTGAACTTTAGGGGTTAACCGCGCAACTGCAATCACATGCGCGGCCTATCCCCGGCTTGTGCGAACGATGCCAATGTCGCATGGCGCACATGTGAACAAACCACCCAGAAAGCCGCCCGCCCCCGCCGACCGCCGCGCCGGCAAGCGCCCCCCGTTCCGGCGCAGGTCCGATCCTGCGTCGTCCAAACCCGCGCCCGACATGCCCAAACGCGACGGCGACCGCATCGCCAAGTTGCTCGCCCGCGCCGGCATCGCCAGCCGCCGGGAGGTGGAACGCATGATCGAAGATGGCCGCGTTTCCATCGACGGCGTGGTGCTCGATACGCCCGCCACGGTGCTGACTTCGCTGCGGGGCGTGACCGTCGACGGCAAGTCCGTCGCTGCGCCCGAACGCGCGCGCCTGTTCCTTTTTCACAAGCCATCGGGCCTGTTGACGGCGGAACGCGATCCGATGGGGCGGCCGACGATCTACACCGCGCTGCGCAACGCTCTGCCCAAAGATACGCCCCGCGTGATGCCGGTCGGCAGGCTGGACTTCAACACCGAAGGTCTGCTGCTGCTGACCAACGATGGCGAGCTCAAGCGCGCGCTTGAGCTGCCGTCATCGGGGGTGCCGCGCACCTATCGCGCCAAGGCGATGGGCGAAATCGGCCAGAACGATCTTGAAGCATTGTTCGAGGGCATCACCGTCGATGGCGTTCATTACGGCCAGATCGAGGCCAACCTCGAACGGCGCAGCGGACGGCAGAACTGGATCGAGATGACTCTGGCCGAAGGGAAGAACCGCGAAGTGCGCAACGTCCTTGAACACTTGGGCCTTCAGGTTTCGCGCCTGCTACGCATCGCCTATGGCCCGTTCATGCTGGGCGACATGCCGCGCGGATCGGTTCTGGAAATTCCACAGGCCGAAGTCGAACGCTTTCGCAAGACGCTAGCGCGAGAGGCTGCGAAGTGAAAAGTCCGAAACCGGGAAGCAAACCGCCGGGTATGCGCATCATCGCGGGCGAATGGCGCGCGCGCAGGTTGGTCGCGCCAGCTGGCGAAACGACACGACCGACGGCCGACCGAACCCGCGAAACACTGTTTTCCATGCTGGTCAGCCGGATCGGGACGTTCGAAGGACTGTTCGTCGCCGACTTGTTCGCAGGGTCCGGCGCAATGGGGCTCGAAGCCCTGTCGCGCGGCGCGGCGCAAGCCTTGTTCGTGGAACAAGATGCGGCGGCGGTGCGCGCCTTGCGGACCAACATTGCAGAATTCGGCGCACAGTCGCGTTCGGATGTGCGCGCTGCTTCGGTCATGGGGCTTGGTCAGGCAAAGGCGCAGCCCGACGTGATGTTCATGGACCCGCCCTATGGTTCCGGCGCCGGATCGGTGGCGCTGGACAAGTTGAACCGGCTTGGCTGGATTGCGCCGGGCGCATGGATCAGCATCGAAACCGACCGCAGCGAGGACATAGCGGTAAGCGGTTTCAACGTCGAAACCGTGCGCGACAGCGGCAAGGCGCGCATACACTTGCTGCGCCCTGCCGCCGACTGAGCGATCATTCGGAAGTAGCTGCTTCCTCGTCAAGCTGCGCTGCCGGTGTCGGCGCAGGAGCGGGAGCGGGCTTCTTCATCTTTTCCGCAGCGGTAAGTCCGCTCGCCGGGGCGCCGGGCCAATGGTCTAGCGGAACATGTCCGAAGTTCAGCCCGGCTTCGCGCGGGTTGATGCAGCCGTCCTGCGCTTCGGGCGTGCAGACATCGTATACTGTCTCACCGATCTTGACCTTTGTCGCCACGCCTTTGGCATCGCGCTCGACGACTTCGGCTTTCATTTCTTCGTGATGTTCGGCAAGTGCAGGCGCTGCAATGCCGAGCGCCAGTCCTGCTGCCAGCATGGGTGCGAATAGACGGATCATGGACAATCTCCCCTTGTTCCCAATGACGGGGGGATTAGGCCTGATAAAATGGCAGGGCGCAACCGCATTGCCCGAAGCCATGGATTGGCGCGCTTTACCGTCTCGAACGTAAACGGGGCGGCAGTGCTATTGCACATACCGCCCCATTCCCGAACCGCGGAGATCGCAAAACCGCGGCGGTGGTATGATACGTCTTACATCGAGCTGGCGGGCTTGCCCGGCCAGTAATCGAGCGGAACGTTGCCATAATTCTTGCCAGCTTCGCGCGGCTGGATGCAGCTGTCTTGGATTGCACCGCCGCAGATCGGATATTCACCGGTGCGCGCTGCAGGCGTTGCCTCGACAGTAGTGCTCGACGCCATGATCGTCTTGGTTTCCGCTGCCTGGGTGGCAGTAATCTGGGCGTTGATGCTATCCCATGCCGCAAGCTGCTGCTCAGGTGTCATAGCGGTGATCTGGCCCCGCTGTTCAGGGCTAAGCGCCCACCATGCACTCTGCTGTTCCGGCGTCAGAGCCCAATAGTAGGACTGATAATCGCTAGGCCAGGTCCAATAGCTGGTGCGCGAATCGCTGGGCCATGCCCAATATGCGGTGCGATAATCGGCCGGCCAGCCCCAATAGCTAGTCCGGTAATCGGCCGGATAAGTCCAGAATTCGCTCTGATAGTCGCTCGGCCAGCCAGTGTAGAAGGTCTGGTTTTCGGCAGGCCATGCGTCGTATTCGGATTTTTGAGCCGCATCGAGCGCATCGTAGCCACGCTTGTCCTGAACGGAATTGACACTGCCGACGTTGTCCTGCGCAAGCGCAAACGACGGTGCTGCAATAGTAGCGGCGCCAAGCATGAGAGCGGCACCGGCCTTGAGAAGCGTTTTCATCGGGAACTCCTGAATTCTGATTTGCATTTGCCTGATCCTACGCTTGCCAGTGCTGTTTCGTTCCGGACCCCGCCCTTGCGCCTTGGTTCGGCGTTCTCTACCTGTTCACCAGTGAGCCACAGCGAATCCCCCCTTCCCGCAAACATTGCAGATACCGGCGTGAACCCTCAGGAACCGTGGGTTTCCGGGCTCAATCCGCCGCAACGCGAAGCGGTCGAAACGACCGAGGGACCAGTTCTGATGCTGGCGGGGGCCGGAACGGGCAAGACGGCGGCACTCACCGCACGTTTGGCACACCTCGTCGCAACGCGTCGCGCCTGGCCCAGCGAAATTCTTTGCGTCACATTCACCAATCGCGCCGCACGCGAAATGCGCGAACGGGTGGGCCGGATGATTGGACCGGCGGTCGAAGGAATGCCGTGGCTTGGCACGTTCCACGCCGTCGCGGCAAAGATGCTGCGCCGTCATGCCGAACTCGTCGGGCTTCAGTCGAACTACACAATCGTCGACACCGACGACCAGTTGCGCCTGTTGAAACAGCTTATCCAGGCCGAAAATCTCGATGAGAAACGCTGGCCTGCGCGGCAGCTGGCCGGGCTGATCGACAGATGGAAGAACCGGGGACTGAACCCCGCCGATCTCGATGCTGTCGAAAACGAAGCCTATGCCAATGGCAAGGGCGCGCATTTCTATTCGCTGTATCAGAATCGGCTCAAGACGCTGAACGCATGCGATTTCGGCGACCTGCTGCTTCACATGCTGAACATTTTCCGGCGCGAAAAGGATGTTCTGGAAAGCTATCGCCAGCGGTTCAAATACATCATGGTCGACGAATATCAGGATACGAATTCGGTTCAGTACCTGTGGCTGCGCCTGCTTGCGCAACCGCGTCACAACATCTGTGTCGTGGGTGACGACGACCAATCGATCTATTCATGGCGAGGCGCAGAAGTCGCCAATATCTTACGGTTTGAAAAGGATTTTCCCGGAGCGAAGGTGATTCGGCTGGAACAGAATTATCGTTCCACGCCGGAAATTCTGGGCGCGGCATCCGGCCTTATCGATGCCAATAGCGAACGGCTGGGCAAGACGCTTTGGACTGAAGCCGGATCGGGCGAAAAGGTTCGCGTCATCGGAGTATGGGACGGTCCCGAAGAAGCGCGCCGCGTGGGCGAGGAGGCCGAAAGCCTGATGCGCCGCGGTATAAGGTTGTCGCGCGCCGCAATCCTGGTCCGGGCGCAGTTCCAGACGCGCGAATTCGAAGACCGCTTCATCCAGATCGGGCTGCCGTACAAGATCATCGGCGGATTTCGCTTTTACGAACGGGCGGAAAGCCGCGACGCCCTCGCCTATCTTCGCGTGATCGCCCAGCCCGCTGACGATCTCGCGTTCGAGCGGATCTACAACACGCCCAAGCGCGGGCTTGGCCAGAAAGCGCTCGAAAAACTGCACGTCTATGCGCGTAGCCAACAGATTCCGCTGGCGATGGCCGCGCTCGACATCTGCGATACCGACGAACTGCCTGCCCGGGCTCGCAACACGCTGCTCGCGCTGATGCGAGACTTCGCCCGCTGGCGCGAGGCGGCACAGACGCTCAGCCCCGCCGAACTCGTGCGCACCGTGCTGGACGAAAGCGGATATAGCGCAATGCTACAGGCGGAAAAAACGGCAGAGGCGGCCGGGCGGCTGGAGAACCTGTCGGAACTCGCCCGCGCGATGGAAGAATACGAGACGCTGGGCGCGTTCCTCGAACATGTCAGCCTCGTCATGGAAAACGAGACGGCCGACGCACAGGACACGATTACGATCATGACGATGCACGCGGCAAAAGGGCTGGAATTCGACCACGTCTTCCTACCCGGCTGGGAAGAAGGCGTATTCCCGTCACAGCGCGCGATCGACGAAGGGGGCTTGCGCAGCCTGGAGGAAGAGCGCCGCCTCGCCTATGTCGCGATCACGCGGGCGCGCAAGGAATGCACCATCCTCCATGCCGCGAACCGCCGCATCTACGGCCAATGGTCCAGCGCCATTCCATCGCGTTTCGTCAACGAATTGCCCGAAGCGATGACTAGCGTCGAAGCGACGATGACGGGCGGCGCATCGCTTTGGCGCGCGCAGTGGAGCGAACATGCGGACCCGTTTGCCCACGTCGCCAATGCGCAGCCGGCTCGCACGATGACCCGCGGACCCGGCTGGAAACGCGCAGCCGCAGGCGAATACGATCCCACGCCAAAGCACATTCCCGAAGCGCGCCGCAGCGCCGCAAGCTTTGCCGCCAAGCCGCGAACCGATATCGCGATCGGTGACCGCGTCTTCCACGAAAAGTTCGGCTATGGCGAAGTCTTGGCGCAGGAAGGTAACAAGCTGGAAATCGCCTTTGAGAGCGGTTCTTCGAAGCGGGTTATCGACAGTTTCATAAGGCCGGCCTAGCCACAAAGATCGCGATTGCGGCATTAACCGATAATAAACCCTGTTTGCTTACCTCCCGATATGAGCAAGGCGCGATAACCATCTCGCCTGCACTGCGGGGGCACATGGCAATGTCGGTTCAGCAAGTAACTATTTGTGGCGTCGGCATGTCCGGCCCCGTGCTTGTCGACGCCGCGTTCGCCCGCGCCGCCACGATCTGAAGTCAAACCCAGAAAGCGCGAGTATCCGAACTATGGCATCCCTTCCTGAAACCGCCGCTTCACCAGCGAAGTTCGACTGGAAGGCGGAAGCCATCCGGTTCGCCGAACGTGCGTTCCTTGTCGTTCTGTCGACGGGCGTGATCGTTCGCCTGGCGCCGCATATCGCGGAACATCCGCAGCTTGTCCTGTTTCTCTTGGGCGAGCTTGTCGGCGTGTTCATGCTGCTGATCCAGCGGCGCGGGGCATGGACGGTGAAACCATGGCCGATCTTCATCGCCGTTGTCGGAACCGGGTTGGCGCTCTGCGTCATCCCGGAGGGCACCGCCTATATTTCCAACCTCGTCTCATTCGCGATTATCGCAACCGGCGCGATCATCACCTTGTCCGCCAAGGTTTTCCTTGGCCGCAGCTTTGGCGTCATTCCGGCGAACCGCGGGGTGAAATCAATCGGTGTCTACAGGCTTGTCCGCCACCCGATGTACCTAGGCTACATGATCAGCCATATCGGCTACGTGTTGATGTACCTTTCGGCATGGAACGTCGCGATTTACGCAATCGTATGGACTGCGCTCTACTTCCGCACGATCGAGGAAGAGAAGTTCTTGCGACAGGACGAAAGCTACCGCCAATACGCGGAAAAGGTACGCTACAAATTGATCCCAGGCGTGGTCTGATCGCCTAACGCGTAAACGAAAAGGTCCGGCTCGGAGATACTCCGCGCCGGACCTTTTATTCTGGGAATTTGTCTGGTGGTTACCCGAGCAAGGATCGGGCAATCACGTCAATTCGCCACGCAGCTGTCAGTCGACGGTAACGGCCTCGATCAGAGCGCCGAAACGCCCAGGAATTCAGGCACCGGACCGTTCCACACGCCCGGCTCCGTCGGCTCTTCGTAATCGTTCCGTGGCGGGCGCGATTGGCGATCGGGCGCCTTGTGGGGAGCACGGTCACGACGGGGCCTGCTATCCTCAGAAGGCTTTACTGTCTCCCGCGCCACGACTTCAGCTTCGAGCAAAGGTTCGACGACGGGCTCGAGCTCGATTTCGGGCTCGACCTTCGGTTTCGCCTGGCGCCCGCCTCTGGGCTTACGCTCCGGCTTGGCATCGGCCGTGTTTTCACTCCGCGCGCGCGACTTGCGGGCAGGCTTTTCGGTCTCGGCACTTTCGACGGCAGGTTCGGTTTCGACAGGTTTCACAGTGCCGAAATCGAACGCGGGCAGCTTTGCCCCGGTCAGCTTCTCGACATTATCGAGCGCCTCGGCATCTTCGGGCGCGATCAGGGTGAAGGCGCGACCCTTGGCTCCGGCGCGACCGGTGCGGCCAACGCGGTGGACGTAATCGTCCGGGTGCCATGGGCAGTCGAAATTGATGACGTGGCTGACGCCCTTAACGTCCAGCCCACGCGCGGCAACGTCGCTGGCGCACAGGATGTTGATCTTGCCTTCCTTGAACAAGGCGAGTTCGGCCAGCCGCGCCGGTTGTTCCATGTCGCCATGAATTTCGCCGGCCGAAAAGCCGTAGCTCTTCAGGCTCTTGGCCAGTTCACGCACCGTCGTCTTGCGATTGGCAAAGACGATCGCGGTCGACACATTGTCATTCTGCAGGATGTAACGCAGTGCCTCACGCTTCTTGCGGGCGGGGACATCGATCTTGAACTGAACGATGTCCGCGTTGGTCGAAGCGGCCCGAGACACCTCGATGCTCTTCGGATTGGACAGGAACTTGTCCGCCAGCTTCTTGATCGGCGGCGGCATCGTCGCGCTGAACAAAAGCGTCTGGCGCTGCGCGGGAAGCTTGGTGCAGATCGTCTCGATGTCGGGGATGAAGCCCATGTCGAGCATACGATCCGCTTCGTCGATGACCAGAAGGTCGCAACCGGTCAGCAATATCTTGCCGCGCTCGAACAGATCCATCAGCCGGCCCGGAGTCGCGATCAGCACGTCGACGCCTTCGTCGAGTGCCTTGATCTGATCGCCCATCTGCACGCCACCGATCAGCAGAGCCATTTTCAGGTCGTGGTTGGTGCCGTACTTTTCGAAGTTCTCGGCCACCTGCGCTGCCAATTCGCGCGTCGGTTCGAGAATCAGCGAACGCGGCATCCGCGCACGGCGACGGCCATGGGCAAGGATGTCTATCATCGGCAGCACGAAGCCCGCCGTCTTGCCGGTACCGGTCTGGGCGATGCCGATAATGTCGCGCATCATCAGCACGCTCGGGATCGCTTGCGCCTGGATCGGCGTGGGCACGGTATAGCCGGCCGCTTCGACCGACTTCAGCAATTCATCAGACAGGCCGAGATCGGCGAAATTCATGCAATCATCCCGTATGGGCAGTTCCGGCCGCAAAAACCGGACAATGTTAAGTTACGATTCGGAAAAAATCGACGGCGGGCCGGGGCCCGGTTGGTGCCGGCGCGTTTCGGCGCTGACGATACCGGGTCTGTTCGGACCGGGAAGCATGCCCAAGCAGGGCACAACTCATCCGCCGCTATGCGCAAGACCTGCGAAAAGTCAAGGAGAACCGCTTGACAGCGGCCGGTTCAGCCGCGCTCCCCCTGCCGGAACCGCAGCCCGGACGGTAACCCCGACCGATACATCACTCCTTTGCGGGAGTAATGTCCCGAAAGGCACTGAGCTGGCAGTCCGCGCCCGACCGCGCGTGCAACGCTTCCCTTCCGGCGCACAGCATGCCGTCGGCCGGACGTTCGACATAAAACCCGGAATAGAAACTGCTCACCTGACATGAACGATCGAGCAAAGTGCTGATGATCCGCCGATCACGCATATAAAGCAGCAGGTTGCGCCCGCTTCCCAGCCGCAAGCCCGTCACATCGGCCAACGCGATGCACTGCTGCACGGCATCGGGTGCGGCAGTGGGGCGTTTCGGTTCGACTTTTGGCAGGGTGACCGGCGGCGGCGGGGCGACACGGCTTAATGGTGTGATGCGGATCATCACGCGTTGGCGCGTCTGGACCTGAAACTGGACTTCGGAAAACGAAACCTCGATCAGGTCAGGCACTGGCGCCCGTGCACCTTCTACGGGAATGTCGGCGCTGGCCCCGGTAAGGGCAAGCGGCAGCAGCCACATCGCACCTATGCCCATCCCCAAATGACTGCTCCAACCCTGAATGGACTTTTGACTTCGGCAACAGGCGACTACGGTAACAGGGCCATATTTCGCAAGCCCCTGCTGCCCTGCTTCTACTCATGCACGGTGTGGATTGAATGCGCGCTTAACCGATACGATGTACGCCCGGCATCAAGACAAATGCCGACTATCGTGCAAGAAGATCATTTATGACCGACAACCCACTCATCGACGCAGACCTGCATGGCGACGCTTTCCTTGCGTCAGTGCGCTCCATCCTTGGCGACAAGGGTACTGTCATCGACACCGACGACATGGCCCCATGGCTCAGCGACTGGCGCGGTCGCTATCACGGCAAGGCGCGCGTGCTGGCGCAGCCCGCGGATGCTCATGAATTGGCCGCGATGGTCAGGCTTTGCGCGAAACAGGGCGTACCGATCGTGGCGCAAGGCGGGAACAGCGGCATGGTTGGCGGCGCAGTGCCCGACGACAGCGGCACCGCGATCCTGCTTTCGACGCGGCGGATGAACGATATCGCAATCGATGCGGACACCATGACCGCGACCTGCGGCGCAGGCGCGATCCTGCAAGTGCTGCATGAAGCTGCCGAAGCCCATGGCTTGCGCTTCCCGCTATCGCTGGGCGGAAAGGGTTCGGCCACCGTCGGCGGCCTGGTTTCGACCAACGCAGGCGGAACGCAGGTCCTGCGTCATGGCGTGATGCGTGCGCTGGTTCAGGGGTTGGAGGTCGTGCTGGCGGATGGGCAGGTGCTCAATCTCACGTCCAATTTGAAGAAGGACAATCGCGGCTTCGACCTCAAGCAGATGTTCATCGGGTCGGAAGGTACGCTCGGCATCGTGACCCGCGCGGTGTTGAAGCTTTCGCCCGCGGTGGCAGAGCGGCGGGTCGTTTTTGTCGGGCTTGAATCCGCGCACCGCGCGCGCGAACTGCTGGTGCACTGCCAGAAGGCGATGCCCGCCGCTCTCGAAGGGTTCGAGATCATGCCGCGTCAATGCTTAGACGCGGTGGTCGAATATCTTCCCGACGCGCGCGATCCTCTGGGAGAAGGGCATAATTGGTACGCCCTGCTCGAATTCGTGGCCGACAAACATGCCGCCGCCACGCTGGGCGATGAGGTCGAGGCGCTGTTGATGGACGCCCTTGAGAAAGAACTGTGCGCCGACGCCGCGATCGCCGCGAACGAAACGCAGGCCGAATCATTCTGGCAATTGCGCGAATCCATCGCGCCTGCCGAACGAGCACGCGGTCCGGCGATGCAGCATGACATATCCGTCCCGGTCGAACGCATGCCCGATTTCATCATCGCGGTGGAAAAGGCCATCCTCAAACGCTGGCCAGGGCATGAGGTCATCTCGTTCGGGCATCTTGGCGACGGTAACGTCCACCTGCACGTCATCGCGCCATCGGGTAGCGAGCGCGAGCAATGGGAGCGCGAGACCGGGAAGTCCATCAGCCGCTTCGTCTACGAACTCGTCACCGCATGGGGCGGATCAATTTCCGCCGAACACGGCATCGGGCAGGACAAGCTGCAAACGCTGCGCGACACGCACGATCCGGCGGCATTGTCGGTGATGCGGGCCATAAAGCGCGCGTTGGACCCGGCAGGATTGCTGAACCCCGGCAAGCTGGTCTGATAATCGCTGACAATCGGGCGAAATCGCCCGGTTCGCGGCTTGCGCCCGTAGAACGAAGCCCTTAAACCGCGCGCCAATTGTCGCGACAAGCGACCTGTCCTTCCAACCATCTTCCTTCCGGAGAGAGCCCAATGGCCAGTGCGCCGAACGCCAATCTTCCGCTTTTCTACAAGTCGCTCGTTCCGCTGAACAGCAATCAGCACGGCACCTGGCGCGCAAAGTCGACTGACAAGGCCGCCTGGCTCGCCAAGGAACATGCCGTTCCGATCACGGTCGAGGAATTCCCGCTGGCGCAGCGCGATTTCCCGATCGTTTTTTCCTCGGGCGAGAACCCCGTTCCGCTCGCTCTGATGGGGCTGAACGAAGGCGTGAACACCTTCTTCGATGAAGAAGGCAACATGACGTCGGATTGCTACGTCCCCGCCTATGCCCGGCGTTATCCCTTCCTGCTGGCCAAGCTGCAGCCCGATGCCGACCAGCTTTCGCTGTGCTTCGACAATTCGAGCGGCCTGGTCGGCGAATTCGAAGATGGCGAGGCGCTGTTCACCGATGGCCAGCCGAGCGAGGCGACGCAGAACATCCTCAAGTTCAACGAGAACTTCGAACAGGCCGGTCAGCGAACCAAGGCGTTCATGGATGAACTGGCCAAGGCCGGCTTGCTTATGGACGGCGAAGTATCGATCGGACGGGATGGCGAAGCGCCATTCATCTATCGCGGCTTCCAGATGGTGAACCAGGAAAAGCTCAAGGAAGTCCGCGGCGACCAGCTTCGCAGCTGGAATCAGAGCGGGCTTTTGCCGCTGGTCTTCGCGCACCTGTTCTCGCTCAACCTGATGCGCGATATCTTTTCGAAGCAGGCAGCGATGGGCAAGGCACCGAAGCCGCAAGTGCAGCAGGCTTGATTTTCGGGCAATTTTTCGACGCTGAAACCTGCGCAAGGGCAAAATAAAAAAAATCTTGCGTGATGCACTCTTGCAACAGCCGATAACTTGCCCTATTTGTTGAGGTGTCCGGCGGCGGCTTCCCTCATGGCTCCACCGGACCGACGCATTAGCGTGCGTCAACCTCCCTGAACCTTGACCACCCCGTGTTCGCACGGGGTGGTTTTTTATGTGCGATCCGCGTGTGGCGACGACGCGCCCGCGCCTTCAAGCCCTATGTTGCGACTGGTTTGTAAACGGCCTGTTATTCGGCCGCTTGCGACAAGGCATCGCCCGACGTGTCGATCATTGCCGCCATGGCCTTCACCATCTCCGCCACGATCTTGGCCTGTCGCTCCACACCGTTTCCGGGCTGCTCCAGCGCTTCGTCGAGGTAGAGGCTGCGCGCAATCTCGACCTGTACGGCATGGATGCCCGACCTCGGCTTGCCGTGGCGATCGAGTACGTAGCCGCCAGCATAAGGCCGGTTATAGGCGCAGGCGGCTCCGGCCCGGTCCAATGCGCCCATTGCAGCCGCGACCACATCACGCCCGCAACTGGCGCCGAATCGGTCGCCGATGACATGGGTTGCCGGCGTGATCCCCGCCGCGCCATGGGGCAGGTCCGGCATTGAATGCATGTCAACCAACAGCGCCGCGCCCCATATCTCGCGGATTTCGGCCAGAACCCGCGCCAGCGTATCATGATAGGGCGCATGGATCGCGGCGATCCGATGCTGGGCGTCCACCGGCCGCATTGGCGCGCGCCACAGTTCACCGATACCGGCAAGCCTGCGGGGAAAGAGGCCCAATCCGCGCAGCGATCGCGCGCTTTGTGCTCCGCCACGTGGCATATCCCGGCGCATGGCGGCCTTCTCTGCTTCCGAACCGGAAAACATCGCGAGGTCGAAATCGCGCGGATCGCGATTCAGGTCGATCATCGCGCGCGGGGCGTGGGCGACTAGCATCTGCGCGCCGCAACTCGACGCAACTTCGCGCGCGACGGCATCGACAAACCGATCCTCCAGCCGCAGCGGCGTTTCGGCTGGATGGCGCATACATCCCATCAGGTCTGGCGAATAGGCGCGTCCCGCATGGGGCACCGCGATGATCACCGGAACACGCGCAGCTGCCGGCTGGTGCAATGTAAATGCCGGGCGCGCCAATCCGGGAACCGAGCCGCCAGCTTCTACCACAAAACCGCCATTGGCTGCGCCTGCGGTCGGAGTGCGGTCGGGCCGGGGGCGTTCGGGGTTCATCGCGTTGCACGCTGAACCGCGCGCATCCGTGCGTCAATGGCCCGAAACCGTGCTTTCCTGTTCCAAAGGTGCACATCTGCGGAAAGGATCGGGAAATTTAATAAAAATGTTATAGTCACATAGGGGATCAGTCTAACGGGCAACGCGTCGGTCGCTGGCACAACATACCCACAGGCCGCTTCCGACGGCTTCACGCCATGGCACTGCGCCGATTATTGAGGACGACATGATTCGCATCCTGCTGGCCGAAGACGAAGATTCGATGCGCACTTACCTCGCCCGCGCGCTTGAAAACGCCGGGTACGAGGTGACGGCGGTCGATCGCGGCACCCATGCCCTGCCGCTTTTGACCGAAGAGCATTTCGATTTGCTGCTATCCGATATCGTCATGCCGGAAATGGACGGCATCGAACTGGCGCAACGTTGCGCGCAGGTCTCTCCGACGACGAAGGTCATGTTCATCACCGGTTTCGCCGCCGTGACGATGAAGGCCAGCCGCGAAGCGCCACAAGCCAAAGTACTGTCCAAGCCATTCCACCTGCGCGATCTCGTGCTGGAGGTCGAGCGGCTGTTCGACGGCAACATGGCGAACGCGAACCTTTGATCCCTGACTTTTTTTAAAAGCCGTGCGAACGGGCTTGCCCAGTCCCGCGCCTGTCGCTATTGGGCAGCGCCTGCACAGCCGGCGGCAACGTTGCCCCGGCCATCGCGGACCCGATAGCGTGGGCGTATAGCTCAGTGGTAGAGCACTGTGTTGACATCGCAGGGGTCGGAAGTTCAATCCTTCCTACGCCCACCATCGCGGCCCGTCGCACCGGTTGATCGACCGGCCAGCAGCCTCGACTTTCCGTAACGGTCGCGCCGTCGTGCCTTGCACTCACACCCCGCTTTGCTAAGAGGCGCGCGCAACGTATCGCGTGCCGTCCGGTGCGCTCTCCCATTCAGACCAATCGAGAGACAAGCCTCATGCAGAAGATCAAGGTAGCGAACCCGGTCGTTGAAATCGACGGCGACGAGATGACTCGGATCATCTGGCAGTGGATTCGCGAGCGCTTGATCCTGCCTTATCTCGACATCGATCTGAAATACTATGACCTGTCCGTCGAAAAGCGCGACGAGACCGAAGACCAGATCACCGTCGACGCCGCCAACGCCATCAAGGAATTCGGCGTCGGCGTTAAGTGCGCGACGATCACCCCTGACGAAGAACGCGTCAAGGAATTCAATCTCAAGAAGATGTGGCGTTCGCCCAACGGCACTATCCGCAACATCCTTGGCGGCGTGGTGTTTCGCGAACCGATCGTGATCGACAACGTGCCCCGGCTCGTGCCCGGCTGGACCGACCCGATCGTCGTCGGTCGTCATGCGTTCGGTGATCAGTATCGCGCCACCGACACGCTGATCCCCGGCAAGGGCAAACTGCGCCTCGTTTTCGATTCCGAAGACGGCCAGAACGACATGGACCTCGAGGTCTTTGACTTTCCCAGCCCGGGCGTCGCGATGGCGATGTACAACCTCGACGATTCGATCCGCGACTTCGCGCGCGCCAGCTTCAACTATGGCCTCGGCCTGAAGTGGCCGGTCTACCTGTCGACCAAGAACACCATTCTCAAAGCCTACGACGGCCGCTTCAAGGACCTGTTCCAGGAAGTGTTCGAGACCGAAGGCTTCCAAGAAAAGTTCAAGGAAGCGGGCATTCATTACGAACACCGCCTGATCGACGACATGGTCGCATCGGCCCTGAAGTGGAGCGGCAAGTTCGTCTGGGCCTGCAAGAACTACGATGGCGACGTGCAGTCCGACACCGTGGCACAAGGCTACGGCTCGCTCGGCCTGATGACTTCGGTCCTGATGGCGCCCGACGGCAAGACGGTCGAAGCCGAAGCCGCCCACGGCACCGTCACCCGCCATTATCGTCAGCACCAGCAGGGTAAGGCGACCAGCACGAATCCGATCGCATCGATCTTCGCGTGGACCCGCGGCCTGATGTATCGCGGCAAATTCGACAACACGCCCGATGTCGTGAAGTTCGCCGAAACGATCGAACGCGTCTGCATTCAGGCCGTTGAACAAGGCAAGATGACCAAAGACCTCGCGCTGCTCATCGGCCCTTCGCAGGACTGGATGACGACCGAGCAATTCTTCGAAGCCATCGTTCAAGGTCTCGAAAAGGAAATGGCCAACTGGGCCTGACCCGACGCCGGTTCCGGCATGAATGATTTGAATGGCCCTCCCCCGTTTCGCGGGTGGAGGGCTTTTCTTTGTGAGATCCATCGCTAGATGTGGCGGCAATGACCGAAACCAGCAGCAAAGCCCGCCTCGAAGTCCGCCAGGCAGTTCCCAAGGACGTTTCCGCAATCGCCGCCCTGATCCGGCGAGTCTATGTCGATTTGCCGCCCTATACGTTCGGCGAGATCCGCGGCCAGCTGAACAACTATCCCGAGGGATGCTTCGTCGCGAAACTCGACGGCAAGCTCGTCGGGTACTGCGCGTCGATGCGCGTGCCGGCCAACCTTGCCCTGAAACAGCATACCTGGGACGAAATCACCGGCAACGGTTTCGGCAGCCGCCACAAGCCCAACGGCGAATGGTTGTACGGTTATGAAATGTGCGTGGACCCCAAGGTTCGCGGTACGCGCATCGGCCGGCGACTGTACGAAGAACGTCGTGCGCTGGCCGAACGGTTGGAACTGACCGGCATCGCCTTTGGCGGCCGGATGCCCAACCTGTCGCGCCATTGGCGCAAGGTCGACGGTCCGCAGGATTACATAGCGAAAGTACAGGAAGGGAAGCTGCACGACCCGGTTCTTCGCTTCCAGCTCGCCAACGGCTTCGAACCAATCGGCGTGCTGAAGGGCTATTTGCCCGAGGATACCAAGTCGAAGGCGTTCGCCGCGCATCTTGTATGGCGCAATCCTTACATCGACACCGACAAGCCAAAGAAGTTCCGCGTGCCCCGTGACGTGGAACAGGTCCGTATCGCGACGTGCCAGCTTCAGGCGCGCGCAGTGAAGGACTATGACGAATTCATGCGCGGCATCGAATATTTCGTCGACGTGGCCGCGGATTACGAGGCCGATTTCATCCTCTTCCCCGAACTTTTCACGCTGCCCCTGCTGTCCATCGCTGACCAGGAATTGAGCAGCCAGGAATCGATCGAGGCGCTTTCGGCCTATACGCCCAGGATCAAGAAGGCGCTGTCGAAGATGGCGCTGGAATTCAATATCAACATCATCGGCGGATCGCACCCGACGCGGATGGAAGACGGCGACATCCACAACGTCGCCTATGTCTGCCTGCGCGACGGGTCGATCCACGAACAGGAAAAGATCCACCCGACCCCGAACGAGGATTACTGGTGGAACATCAAGGGCGGCGATTCGATCGACGCGATCCAGACCGACTGCGGCCCGATCGGCGTTTTGATCTGTTACGACAGTGAATTTCCCGAACTCGCCCGCCGACTGGTCGACGAAGGCGCGCGGATCATCTTCGTCCCGTTTTGCACCGACAGCCGGCAAGGCTACATGCGCGTGCGTTACTGCGCCCAAGCCCGCGCCATCGAAAACCAGTGCTTCGTGGTGATGAGCGGGAATGTCGGCAACCTGCCCAATGTCGGCAATATGGACATTCAGTACGCCCAGTCCTGCATCCTCACGCCATGCGATTTCCCCTTTGCGCGTGACGGCATCGCGGCAGAAGCAAGCGAGAACGTCGAAACGCTGACCATCAGCGATGTCAATCTGGCCGACCTGTCGTGGGCACGGGCAGAGGGCACGGTGCGCAATCTCGCCGACCGGCGGTTCGATCTGTACCGGATTGAGTGGGACGATCAGGTGGGCAAGGACCCGACCGCCGCGACCAAGATCGACGACGCCGCGGGCGGAAAGCCGCTGGGGTCGAAGGCCCTTGGCGGCGGCTGAAAACATGCGCCGCCGATCGACGAACGACCGATAGCTCCCGACCGAACCCGGTTCAGGCTCTTGTCATCCACAGTAGTTACGCTAGCAACTACGTTATGAAGGCGTGCCGCCGCATGTCTTAGGGACTGAATCTGACCATGCTGAACACCGACCGCCGCCGCTTGCTCGCTTTTGGCGCAATCCTGCCGTTCGCCAGCGCCACTCCTGCTTTCGCTCAGGCGATGGCGGACGGGGTGACCGGCGGCGACTGGGACTTGTCCGAACTGTTCCCCGACTGGACCGCATGGGAAACCGCGCGTCAGGCCGTACTCGCCACCCTTCCCCGCCTTGCCGCCTACAAGGGCCACTTTGGCCACGGCCCGGATGCCATGGCCAAGGCGATGGCCGACATTTCCGACGTGTCGAAAGACGCCGTTCGCGTTTACATCTATGCCCACCTCAGCGCCGATGCCGACGTGCGCGTTTCAAAAAACCAGGAACGTGAGGGTCAGGCGAGCGACATGTTCACGGCCTTGAGTGAAGCGACTTCGTGGGTTTCGCCCGAGGTCCTCGCGCTGGGCGCGGAGAAGGTCAACGCTTACATCGCTGCGAACAAGACCCTGCAAGACCGCTTTGCCTTCAGCTTGAGCCAGACGCTGCGCGGGGCCGATCACGTGCTTGACGCCAAGGGCGAAAGCATTCTGGCTTCGTCGAGCGCGCCGCTCACCGGTCCGGATGACGTGCGCTCGCAATTGACTGCGTCAGACATGCCCCGCCCGACCGTCAAGCTTTCCGACGGAACAGAAGTGCGGTTGGACGACCAAGGTTATTCGCTCAATCGCGACGCGCCGAATCGCGAGGATCGCAAGCTGATCTTCTCCGAGTTCTGGGATTCCTATGCCGCTTTCAGCAATACGCTGGGCGCTGCCTATACGTCGAAGCTGAAGGGCGACGTGTTCCGCGCCAAGTCGCGCAATTATCCGAACACGCTGTCCTGGGCGCTGGATGGTCCCAACATTCCCGAAGGCGTCTATCGCACGCTGGTCGAGGAAGTGAACCGCGGCCTGCCGCAGCTTCACCGCTATTTTGATTTGCGTCGCCGCATCCTTGGCCTGCCGGACATCGGTTATTATGACATCTATCCGCCGCTGGTAACGCTGGACCGCAAGTTCACGCTGCCCCAGATGCGCGCCATCACGATCGAGGCGTTGAAGCCGTTCGGCCCGGAATACGGCAAGCTGCTGACCGACGCGACGACGAAAAAGTGGATGGACCCCAATCCCCGGACCGGCAAGAAATCGGGCGCATATATGCAGGGCGGAGCATATGATGTGCACCCGTACCTGCTGCTGAACCTCGGCGAAGATTTCGATTCCATGTCTACGTACGCCCATGAATGGGGTCACGCGATCCACACGCTGTTGTCGAAGGATAACAACCCTTGGGAAACCTATGACTACGCGACCTTCATTGCGGAGATCGCGTCGACGGCGAACGAGGTTTTCCTCAGCCGCTACATGCTGGACCGGGCAAAGACGAAGCAGGAAAAGCTGTTCTATCTGGGTTCCCAGCTAGAGGCCGCGCGCGGATCTTTCTTCCGCCAGACCCAGTTCGCCGAATTCGAGCTGAAGGCGCACGAACTGGCCGAAGCGGGCGAAGGTCTGTCGGGTGAAAAATACGCCGAAATCTATTACGATATCCTGCGTCGCTATCACGGGCCGAACATGATCTTGCCCGAAAACGTTGCGCACGAATGGTCGTTTGTCAGCCACTTCTTCCGTTCTGACAGCTTCTACGTCTTCCAATACGCCACCTCGATCTCCGCCGGCACCTGGTTCGCCGACCAAATCATGAACGGCGGCAAAAAGGAGCAGAAGGCAATGATCGACGTGTTGAAGGCTGGCGGTTCGGACTATCCGATCGACATTCTGAAAAAGAAGGCCGGGCTCGATATGACCAAGCCAGACGTCTATCGGGCCTTCGTCGCCAAGTTCAGCGAGACGATGGACGAGATCGAAAAGCTGCTCTGATCGCGGGCGGATAATGGGATACATTCGGCCGGTCGGGAGCAATCTCGGCCGGCCGAATACATACGGTGCCGGCCGCGGGTAAGATTTTCGGGAGCTAGAAGTCGCCCCTCAATCCGAAGTAGAAAATCATCGGCTTGCCGCACTGGCCAATTGCCGCAATGCAACGTAGGTAGCCCATAGATGGCGAGCGAACTGCATTTATCACCCGTACTTTCCGATGCGCTGGTCATTCTTGGCGCCGCGGGCATCGTGATCCCGGTCTTTGCACGGTTCCGCATCACGCCCATCATCGGGTTCATTCTTGTCGGCATGCTGGTCGGCCCGTTCGGGCTCGGGCGGCTCGTATTCGACTATCCGTGGTTGCAGTATATCACGATTACCGACCCTCAGGGGTTGGAGCCTTTTGCCGAATTCGGCATCATCCTGCTGCTTTTCACCATCGGTCTGGAACTGTCGTTCAACCGATTGTGGCAATTGCGGCGCATGGTATTTGGCCTCGGCGCGCTGGAACTTTCGATCTCCGCCGCGCTGATCGCTTTCGTGCTGATGGCGATGGGCCAATACTGGACCGGGGCCATGGGGCTTGGCCTTGCGCTCGCGCTCTCGTCGACTGCACTCGTCCTTCCTATTTCAGGCACGAAAAGCCCGGTCGGCAAGGCTGCGCTGTCGATGCTGCTGTTCGAAGATATCGCCATCGTGCCGATCATCTTCCTGCTCGGCGCGATGGCGCCTTATGCGGCTTCAGATGGGATGGAGGGGCTCTGGTACACGATTTGGACCGGCGCGCTGACCGTAATCGTGTTGATGGTCGCGGGCCGCTTCCTGCTCCCCCGCCTGTTCGCGCAAGCCGCCCGGACCAAGAGCCCGGAACTGTTTCTCGCCGCCAGCCTGCTTGTCGTCATCGTCGCTTCGCTTGCCACAGCGGCTGTTGGGCTTTCGCCCATCGTTGGCGCGCTGCTGGCTGGCCTACTGATCGCGGAGACGGAGTATCATACCGAGGTCGAGGGCATCACGGCCCCGTTCAAGGGGCTCGCGCTCGGCATTTTCCTCATCACAGTTGGCATGGGCGTCGATCTTGGCGTCATCGCCGCGAATGCATGGTCAATTGCGATGGCCGTGTCGGGCGTGCTGTTGGTCAAGGCACTGGTCACCGGCGCAGTGCTGCGGATGATGGGCGCGCGGCGCGGCACGGCGGTCGAAACGGGCATCATGATGTCCAGTCCTTCGGAGACGACGCTCATCGTATTGTCGGCAGCCGCGACGGCACAATTGATACAGCCGCAGACCGCGCAATTCTGGCAAATCGTCACTGCCATCGGGCTGACGATCACGCCAATTCTCGCGCTCCTCGGCCGCAAAGTTGCGCGCCACGTCGATGCCGCCCCCGCCCCGACGGAGGCGGAGGAGGACGACGATCCGACATCGGGACGTGCGATCATCCTGGGCTATGGCCGCGTCGGGCAATTGATTGCCGACATGATGAAGCGCCACGATCAGCGTTTCCTGGCAATCGATTCCGACCCCGAACTGGCCCATCTGGCACGGCGTCGTAAGCACCCGCTGCTTTACGCTGATGCGAGTGGGCCCGCGCTCGACCGGATCGACCTGTCGAACGCATCGGCCATTATCCTGACGATGGACGAACCAGTGCTGGCCGCACGGCTCCTGCGCAGGTTACGCAGTCACTATCCCGACATCCCGATCATCGCCCGGGCCCGCGACACTACCCATGCAGCGGAGCTTTATCGTGCCGGGGCGACCGAAGCCGTTCCCGAAACGCTCGAAAGCTCGTTGCAACTGTCGGAAGCGGTTCTGGTCAATATCGGCGTGCCGATGGGGCACGTTATCGCGTCGATCCACGAAAAGCGGGACGAATTTCGCGAACAGCTGATGCGCGAGGGTCAGCTCACCCGCAAACCAAAGCTGAAGACCAGCCTCGCCGACCGCGTGGCCACCAAGGTCGAAACCGAAAGCGCCTGACCTTACCGACGCGGCTGGCGATTAACCGGCGAGCGATTCCCTAACCGCCGCGATCGCCGCATCTGCCTTGTCGGCATCGGGCCCGCCACCTTGGGCCATGTCGGCACGGCCACCGCCACCCTTCCCGCCCAACGCCTCGACTCCCTTGCGAACCAGCTCGACCGCGCTGAAGCGATCGGTCAGGTCGTCCGTAACTGCAACCGCGAACGCCGCCCGACCCTCATTTACCGCTGCAATCGCCGCCACACCCGAACCAATGCGCTTCTTCGCCTCATCCAAAAGCCCGCGCAATTCCTTGGGATCCATGCCCTGCAGAACTTGTCCGGAAAATGCGATGCCGCCGACATCTTCGTCCGCCGGAGCAGCGGCCCCGGCGCCACCGGTCCCGGCCAGAGCCAGCGCCTTCTTCGCCTCTGCCAGTTCACGCTCAAGCCGTTTACGATCATCGATCAGGGCCAGCACGCGTCCGGTCACTTCGTCCGGTGCCGCCTTCATTGCCGACGCTATCGCCTTCAATGCATCTTCACGCCCGACGAGCCAATCGCGAGCCGCTTCGCCGGTCAGCGCCTCGATGCGACGCACGCCCGATGAAACCGCGCTTTCCGAAATGATGCGGAACACAGCAATGTCGCCCAGCGCGTTGACATGGGTGCCGCCACACAGTTCGACCGAATATGCTTTTGTGTCCGGATTTTTGCCCATCGTCAGCACGCGTACTTCATCGCCATACTTTTCGCCGAACAGCGCCATCGCGCCAGCCTCGATGGCGTCATCGGGGCTCATCAGCCGCGTCGTGACGGGTTCGTTGCTGCGGATCTGGGCGTTTACTTCCGACTCGATAGCGCGAATGTCGGCATCGGTCAGAGCCTTGGGATGCGAATAATCGAACCGCAGGCGATCGGCAGCGACCAACGAACCCTTTTGCGTGACATGCTCGCCAAGCCGGTGGCGCAGTGCCGCATGCAAGAGGTGCGTCGCCGAATGGTTGGCACGAATGGCATCTCGCCGAACGACATCGACCGACATGTGGACCGTGTCGCCAACCGCGATCGTGCCGCTTTCGATCGTGCCGTGATGGGCGTTCAGCCTGCCGAGCGGCTTGGAGGTGTCGCCGACCTTAACTGACAGCCCTTCCTTGCCGGTGATTATGCCCGCGTCACCCGACTGCCCGCCGCTTTCGCCATAAAATGGGGTCTGGTTGGTGAGGACGACGACATCCTGTCCGGCCTGCGCCGTTTGCACTTCGGCGCCGTCGATCAACAATGCGACAACCTGCCCTTCGCCATCGGTGGCAGTGTATCCGGTGAATTCGGTGGCGCCTTCGCGCTCGGCGATATCGAACCACACTTCGCCAGATGCCGCATCGCCACTGCCCTTCCACGCGGCACGTGCGGCGGCCTTCTGTTGGGCCATCGCCGCATCGAACCCGTCGCGATCGACGCCAATTCCCCGAGAACGCAGGGCATCTTCGGTCAGGTCGTAGGGAAAGCCGAACGTGTCGTAGAGCCGGAACGCGGTTTCGCCGGGCAATTCAGCACCTTCGGCCATGTCGATCGTCGCTTCGTCAAGCAACCTGAGCCCCTTGTCGAGCGTCTGGCGGAAACGCGTTTCCTCACGCTCCAACACTTCGCTGATCAGTGCCTGCGCGCGTGAAAGTTCGGGATAAGCCTGACCCATTTCCGCCACGAGCGAAGGGACCAGGCGGTGCATCAAGGGCTCGCTTGCACCAAGGATATGCGCGTGGCGCATAGCGCGGCGCATGATGCGGCGCAGGACATAGCCGCGCCCTTCATTCGACGGCAGGACGCCATCGGCAAGCAGGAAGCTGGTCGAGCGCAGGTGATCGGCGATCACCCGGTGGCTGGCGCGTTGCGGGCCTTCGGCCCTGACTCCGGTCATGCTTTCGGACGCCGAGATCAGCGCTTTGAACACGTCGATGTCGTAGTTGTCGTGTACGCCCTGCATCACGGCGGAAATACGTTCCAACCCCATGCCAGTGTCGATCGAAGGCTTGGGCAAAGCCTCTCGGTTGCCGTCGGCCTTTTGCTCGAACTGCATGAAGACGAGGTTCCAGATCTCGATGAAACGGTCACCGTCTTCATCGGGCGAACCCGGCGGGCCACCGGCAATATGCGCGCCATGATCGTAGAAAATTTCGCTGCACGGACCGCACGGCCCGGTATCGCCCATCGACCAGAAGTTGTCCGACGTCGGGATTCGAATGATCCTTTCGTCAGGAAGCCCGGCGATCTTCTTCCATAGCGCGAACGCCTCGTCATCGGTGTGATAGACCGTCGTCGTCAGCTTGTCTGCCGGGATGCCCCATTCCTTGGTCAGCAATGTCCACGCATGGACGATCGCCTGCTCCTTAAAATAGTCTCCGAACGAAAAATTGCCGAGCATTTCGAAGAAAGTGTGATGTCGGGCCGTATAGCCGACATTGTCGAGATCGTTGTGCTTCCCGCCCGCGCGTACGCACTTTTGCGACGAAGTTGCGCGCGGTGGATCGCGTGTTTCAAGTCCCGTAAAAACGTTCTTGAACGGCACCATGCCCGCGTTGACGAACATCAGCGTCGGATCGTTATACGGCACCAGTGGCGCCGAATGGACTTTCTCGTGCCCGGCCTTGCTAAAATAGTCGAGGAAGGACGTGCGGATGTCGTTGGTCGATGTCATGCCAAGGCAGTTAGGCGACCCGCGCTTTTGCGACAAGATCGAACATGTCGACTATTCCCGGTCATGAGTATCGCCAAAACCGATCGGATCGATCGAAACATATCTATAAGCCGAAAAATGAAAGGGCGGCCCCGGCGATATGCCGGACCCGCCCCACCAGGACCTATCAAGACCTTGAACTAAGGAACTATCATTCCTCTTCGTCGGGGCCGGTCATCATCTTTTCGGCAACCACCTCGGTCTTGCCGCGGATTGCCTCTTCGAGCTTTGCGCAAAGCTCGGGATTTTCCTTGAGGAAAGTTTTCGAGTTTTCGCGTCCCTGCCCGATGCGAATCGAATCATAGCTGAACCAGGCACCCGACTTTTCGACGATGCCCGCTTTCACGCCGAGATCGAGGATCTCACCGATCTTTGAAATGCCCTCGCCGTACATGATGTCGAATTCGACCTGCTTGAACGGCGGCGCGACCTTGTTCTTCACGACCTTGACCCGCGTCGCATTGCCGACGATTTCGTCGCGATCCTTGATCTGGCCGGTGCGGCGGATATCGAGCCGGACAGAAGCATAAAACTTGAGTGCGTTGCCGCCCGTCGTCGTCTCAGGGTTGCCGTACATCACGCCGATTTTCATGCGCAGCTGGTTGATGAAGATCACCATGCACTTCGAACGGTTGATCGAACCGGTCAGCTTGCGCAACGACTGGCTCATCAGGCGGGCCTGAAGCCCGACGTGGCTGTCGCCCATCTCGCCTTCGATCTCTGCCCGCGGCACGAGTGCGGCGACCGAATCGACCACCAGCACGTCGATGGCATTGGATCGAACCAGAGTGTCGGTGATTTCCAACGCCTGCTCACCGGTGTCGGGCTGAGAGACGATCAGTTCGTCGATGTTGACGCCCAGCTTCTTGGCATAAACCGGATCCAGCGCATGTTCGGCGTCGATGAAAGCGGCCGTACCACCGTTCTTCTGCGCTTCTGCGATCACGTGCAGGGCCAGGGTCGTCTTACCCGAGCTTTCGGGCCCGTAAATCTCGATAACGCGCCCCTTAGGCAGGCCACCGACGCCCAATGCTATATCGAGCCCCAACGATCCGGTAGAAATCGTCTCGATGTTCATCGTCTCTTTCGAGCCGAGTTTCATCGCCGATCCCTTGCCAAAGGCACGGTCGATTTGAGCGAGAGCAGCGTCTAGCGCTTTTTGCCGGTCCACGTTGCTTTCCTTGTCCACCAACTTGAGATTCGCAGCCATCTTCTCGAACTCCGCATCGTTTACGCCCCCGATCAGATGACCGGCTGAGAACGATGTATCCCATTTGTTCTAGTGGAACAAGGGGAGAACGAAAATTACCGCGACGGTTCCGCGGTGCCATTTAACATGTTAGGTCGGTTGACGCGTTGCGCCCAGTACCGATGCGACCTTTTCCCCGATCTGTGCGACCGAAAAAGGCTTTGGTAGGAAATACATGGACGCAATGTCGATCTCGCGCCGCAATTGTTCCTCGGCATAGCCGGACATGAACAGAACGGGCATGTCGGGCCGTAACTTGCGAATCTCTCGCGCCATGGCCGGCCCGTCCATTGTCGGCATCACAACATCTGACAGAACGAGGTCGAATTCGGCGCCACCACGCACGTGTTCAAGCCCCTCCTCACCGTCGGCCGCGGTGGTCACGGTGTATCCTTGGCGCACCAGCGCACGTTCTGCGACGGCGCGCACCGTGTCTTCGTCCTCCACCAACAGGATCTTGCCGGTCCCGCCAAAGGCCGCGCGCGGTTCGGCCTCGCGCTTCGGTTCGGGCGGTGCTTCGCCGGCCAAGGTGGCATCGACCGGCAGATAGACGCAGAAACGGGCGCCCTCACCCGGCTCGCTGTCGGCGAAGATGAACCCGTCGGACTGCTTCACGATGCCGTAGACGGTCGATAGGCCGAGGCCGGTGCCCTTGCCGGTTTCCTTTGTCGTGAAGAACGGCTCGAAAATCTTTCCGAGCATGTCCGCCGGAATGCCCTCACCGGTGTCTTCGACAACCAGCGCGGTATAGTTGCCCAGCGGAAGAATCTCGTTCTTCAGCGCGCGAACATCGCGTGGCGTGACCTTGCGGGTAGAAATCGTGAGCGTTCCAACTTCGCCCTTGGCCAGCATCGCGTCGCGCGCATTGACGGCAAGGTTCACGATGACTTGTTCGAGCTGCTGCGGATCGGCCCGCACCGCGCCCAGCGCGCGGTCGTGCTTGACCTCCAATCGGATCTTTTCGCCTATCAGCCGCTTCAGCAGGGCAGAAACTTCGGACACGACATCGGGCAATTGCAACACTTGGGGCCGCAGGGTTTGTTGCCGCGAAAATGCGAGCAATTGCCGCGTCAACGATGCCGCGCGGTTGGAATTGGCCTTGATCTGCTGGATGTCGTCGTAATCGCTGTCACCCGGCGCATGGCGCAGCAGCATGAGATCGCAATAGCCGATGATCGCGGTAAGCACGTTGTTGAAGTCATGCGCGACACCGCCGGCAAGCTGCCCGACAGCCTGCATCTTGGTCGCTTGCGCCACCTGCCGCTTGAGCCGCGTTTCTTCGGTCGTGTCCTTCAGGCTGAGCAGGACCGCCGCTTCGCCAAGCCCGCGCACGCCTGCAAGGCTGAGCGTTACGGGTTCTTCTGCGCTGGCGTGGAGCCGGACCGGCAATGCCCCCGAACTCGGCGTGCCAGCTGCATGGCGCCGGATCGAATCGGCGAGCGCGCCTTTATCCTCGCGCACCACGAGATCGGACGGAAACGGCGGGATTTCGCCAACCGTTTCGAGCCCTGCGGCGCGGCGGAAGGCCTTGTTCGCAAAAAGGAACCGCCCGTCACGATCGGTCATCGCCAGACCAAGGGGAAGCAAAGCCAACAAGCTTTCGATTTCAGGCAACGCCGCCGAATTTCCCGCGTGCAGGCCGCCTTCGATGATCAAAAACAGAACCGGCGCGTCACGCCCGTTCGCCATCGAAAGGTCGGGATCGACAACAGGCAAATGGATCAGACGTAAGTCTTCGCCGCTGGTACCTTCGCGCGCATAGTAAATGCGGTCGTAATCGTCCGCCGTCAGATACTCGACGAATTCCCGGCCGACGAGGTTTTCGGGGCGGTCGGCAGCGGCGCGGCGGGCGAAATCGGCATTGGCGCCAAGGATTTCACCCTCCGCGCTGACGGCGACCGCCTGGATGCCGGCCGCGCCCAGTGCCCGGCCAAGCTTGTCGTCAAGCTGTCGCACAAGCCGCGCGCCAAGATCCACCATTTCGACAGGAGCGAATTCCCAGACGAGGTGGTTCTGGCCCCGTCCCGCGCGGCGCAAGTCCGCATGCCAGCGCCCGCTCGTGCCGACGAGCAGCGATACGCTCGCTTCGCCCGCGCGCCACGCCTCTCGCGCAGCTTCGACGAGCCGAGTCTGCGATTCCTCGTCCAGCGCCAATTGCGGCGGAGCGTTATAGAACCCGAACCATTCGCCATAACGCGTGTTGGCGCACACGACCTTGCCGCTGCGTTCGGTGATTACAGTTGCCACATCGGGACGCTCGATCGCGGCGACGGTCACCGACCAGTCGGGAGGTGCGAGCTTTTCTTCGGCATCCACCGGCACGCGCCTGACCGCCGCGCGCATCACCGCGACAAATGCGACCAGCGCTCCGGCATAGGCGACGGTTAGTTGCCACAAGTCCGTCATCAACTGGACCGCCACCGCGCTGGCGAGCACGGCGGTGCCGATCAGGACCCAATCCGGCACACTGCGCCGCGGCGGTTCCCGGAGCGGTCCGAACATCAGAGCTCCGCTTCGGCTTCGGCGTGAACATGGGCATGGGCATGGCGCGCGCGCTCGAGCCTTTCGCGGCGCAACCGCATGGCGCGCAACCGCTTACGTCCAATCCACCAGCGCCATGCCCAGGCAGAAACCAGATAGCTGACCGCGCTGCAAACCGATGCCAAAGCGACGAGCCCAAACGCGGTGACCAGCGTCTCTCCGGTCAGCCATTCGAGAAACTTGTCGAATTCGGTCTGCTGCATGGCCGCGCTGAACGGCGCAACCTGCGTGACTTCATCCATGCGAAGCAGGACGGTGCCGAGCCAGTTGGCAAACCACCAGACGAACGGCGTCGTTATGGGATTGGTGATGAACGTCAGCGCGGCGGCCACCGGAACGTTGGCGCGAAACGGCAAAGCGAGCATGGCCGCAACGAAAATCTGCCCCAACGGAATGATGATACCCGCAGCAATGCCCAGCGCCACGCCACGCGGCACCGACCGCCGGGTGAAGCGCCAGAGTTCGGAACGCAGCACGCGATGCGCATAAGGACGGATGAAGCGGTTGCGCTCCATCTGTTCGCGAGTCGGCATCTTCGACCGCGCCCAACCCGCAAAGCGGCTGGCAAAGCCCTTGGTCATGAACCTCTTTCTTGCCGTCACGACCGGACAATCAACCCGGTCACTACCCCCCAATAGCGAACAACAGATACACGGCTGGTGAACGCCTACGCAAATATCATGCCCGGCCCAACGTGACTTGTCATCAACAGGGCGCTTTCCTCAGCCCCAAAGCCAGCGCGGTCACGCCGGCGAAACTTCGGTCATCCGTGTTCGCGCATGACCCGCGCCTTGTCCCGTTTCCAGTCGCGGTCCTTCACCGTAGCCCGCTTGTCGTGCGCCTGCTTGCCTTTGGCCAGCGCCAGTTCGACTTTTGCCCGGCCCTTGGAATTGAAATAGACCGACAGCGGCACGAGCGTCATGCCCTTGCGCTCCACCGAACCGAACAGCTTCTCGATCTCGCGGGCATGGAGCAGCAGCTTGCGCGGGCGCTTCGGCACGTGGTTGAAGCGGTTACCGTGGCTGAATTCCGGCACATTGGCGTTGACGAGCCATACCTGCCCGTCGCGAATTTCAGCATATGATTCAGCGATCGACCCCTCGCCCGAACGCAGCGCCTTTACCTCGGTCCCGGTCAGCGCAATGCCGGCCTCGAACTTGTCTTCGATGAAATAGTCGAACCGCGCGCGCCGATTTTCGGCGACGACCTTGGTTTTTTCGAACGCGATGGGTTTGGGGCGGGCCATGACGCGCATGTAGGAGCATGACGGCAAAAACGGAAGGGTTTCACCGCATTGCCGCACCGATATGCGTTTCGCGGCTTGGGAGGTAGCGTAAACGAGGCGCTGGCCATGGCTCACCATGGAAATGTAGCGATGGGCGACGAGAGTGCGTGCCGATCGCTACGTGTGGCCTCACGTTATCGGGATCAGATCAGTCCCGCGTGCACCAAAGCTGCGTCCACTGCGGCCTTGGCTTTTTCCGAACACTTGACCAGCGGCAGGCGCAAGTCATCGGTCATCCAGGCGTGCACGCGCGAAAGGGCGTATTTGCACGGCGCGGGGCTCGCATCCTCGAACATCGCGTAATGGAGCGGGTAAAGCAGATCGTTGATTTCACGCGCGCGGGTGAAATCGTTTTCGACGCAGGCCTGCTGGAATTCGGCGCACAGCTTTGGCGCGACATTGGCGGTCACCGAAATGCAGCCCGAGGCACCCGCCGCGTTCGCTGGCAGCGACAGTTCGTCATCACCCGAAAGCTGGCAGAAATCCGGACCGATGCCCATGCGATGATCGACCACCCGCGACAGATCGCCGCTCGCGTCCTTGATGCCGACGATCCCGTCGGGAAACCGCTTCGCCAGTTCGCATACCGTCTCGGGCTCTATATCCGTCACCGTGCGGCCCGGCACGTTGTAAAGCACGATCGGCAGATCGCAGTTTTCGGCCAGATGCGAAAAATGGGCGATCAGCCCGGCTTGGCTGGGCCGGTTGTAATATGGCGCTACAACGAGTGCCGCGGTGGCGCCGTAACGTTTCGAAAAGATCATGTGCATCAGCGCATTGGCAGTATCGTTGGAACCGCATCCGGCGATGACCGGAACCCGCCCCGCCGTATGTTCGACGCAGATTTCGATGACGCGATGGTGTTCGGCATTCGTAAGCGTCGAAGCTTCCCCTGTCGTGCCGCACGGCACCAATCCGTTCGAGCCGTTCTCGATCTGCCAGTCGATCAGCTGCCGAAAGGCGGATTCGTCGACCGAACCGTCACGAAAAGGCGTCACGAGAGCGGGAATGGACCCTGAAAACATCGAGAAAGGCTCCGCAAAAAGTGCTATTGTTGTTCGTAAGTCTTGATTGGTTAACACGGAACGATGCGCTTGAGTTAATCGTTCAGGGTTACCCGTTCAGGGGCTGATAAGGAGGGTTTCCCTATAATGTCCAGTATGGGAAAAAATCGATATTCTTCATTCGCTCGCGCCGGTGTCCTTGGCATCGTGCTTGGCGGGCTATCCGCGTCACCTGCGTTCGCTCAGGATGCGCCGGGCCAGACGCAGGTTTTCGGTGATATCAAGTGGAGCCCGTCCGACTGGGACAAGGCACGGATGCGCAGCATGGCCGCCCGGACCGGACCGATGACTTATGCGATCAGCCGGTGGAACCAGCTTGTGGCGCAGAACGGCGGTTCGTTCGAGGAATATGCCGGATTCATCAGTCAATATCCCGGTTTTCCGCGACAGGATCTGTTACAGGGCAAGGCAGAGGCCGCATTGGTCGACAAATATGTCGAACCGGGCCGTCTTGTTGCCTTTTTCGATCGCAATCCCCCGCTCACCAACGTTGCCCGCGCCCAATATGCGCTCGCCTTGCGCTCGCTGGGAAGGTCGGAAGCGACGGCCGTTGCGACCGAGGCATGGCGGGGTGGCAAGATGTCGCCCACAGCCGAAGCGACGGTCGCTGCGATGTTCGGCAATAATTTCAGCGAGAACGATCAGGTCGCGCGGATGAACGAGTTGCTGTGGCAAGCCGATAGGGAAGCTGCTCAGCGCCAGATCATGCGCGTCAGCGGCGCATCGCGCGGCTTGCTGATGGCGCGGCTTGCGACCTTGCAGGGGCAGGACCCGCTGGCCGTAGGGCTGACCGTTCCGCAAGACGCGAGCGGCGATCCGGGTTGGCTTTACAACCGGGCACGGCAATTGCGCACCACCGGACAGGGTTCGGCTGCGCGCAATCTCTTGGCGAATGCTCCGGTGCTTTCGCACACGCCTATCGATCCGCAAGCGTTCGTCACCGAACTGCGGCTTCAGGCGGGCGACGCCCTGGCTATGGGCGACACGGCAACGGCGGTTCGCATCGCCCGGCGCGCCGCCCAAGCCTTTGCGCCCGATGCCGACGTGTCGAAAATGTCGAGCGGCATCCGCGACGAATACGAAAAGCTGTTCTACCCGCTTGGCGAAGCCGCGCTCGCCCGTGGCGATGCGCGCAGCGCTGCGGACATGTTCGAAACTTATGCGAGGAGCCAGCGCACAGCACCCGCCCGCACAAAAGGTTTCTATTTCGCGGGCCTGGCCGGTGACAAGTCGGGGGCGCAGGATGTCGCGCGGCGCAATTACGAAGCCGCGGCCGCATTCCCGGATCAGTTTTATGGCCAGCTCGCGCTGGAGAAACTGGGTCGCAAGCTCGAAGTTCCGGTCGGCACCCTGCCGATGCCCTCGATGGCCAAGCGCGCTGAATTCAATGCTCGCCCGCTGGTTCAGGCCGCGCGCGAAGTCGGGCGGATCGGCGATTGGCGCACGGCGGTGTATTTCTTCCGCGAACTGGGCCAGCAGGCGCAGACGACCGAGGATTTCTCGCTCATCGCCGAATTGGCGCGTGATATGGGACGCCGGGATCTTGGCGTCATCGCCGGGCGCGAAGCTTCGACCGCGCAGGTCTACGCCTTTTCCAAATACGCCTTCCCGCGCATCGATGTGCCGATGGGGACGAGCAACTGGTCGATGATCCACGCGATCAGTCGCCAGGAAAGCCAGTTCGCCACCGATGCGATGAGCCACGCTGGCGCCCGCGGATTGATGCAGCTTATGCCCGGCACTGCGCAGGAACAGGCGGGCAAAATGTACCTCAGTTACAACCGAGAGGCGCTGATCGCCGATCCTCAGTATAACGTGAAGCTTGGTGCCGGGTACTTTTCCCGAATGATGAACACGTTTGGCGGGTCCTATCCGCTTGCCGTCGCGGCTTATAATGCCGGGCCGGGAAATGTCGGCAAATGGCTGCGCACCAACGGCGATCCGCGCAAGGGCGAGATTGGCTGGGTCGAATGGATCGAGGCGATCCCGTTCACCGAAACGCGCCGCTATGTCGCGCGGGTGCTTGAGAACGCGGCCTATTACGATGCGCTCTACCCCGAATCCGGCAACCGAAGCGGCCCGTATCCGCTGAGTTATTACCTTGGGAAACGCCCGGGTCAGTAATGGCCCCGGCGCTCACCCCGCGCTAGGGATGGCGCGATGAGCGAACCGATCAAGGTCAAGGGCAATCCGATAACGCCCGCGGGGTACGCCACCCTGCGGGCACGTTACGACGTATTGCTGGGCACCGAACGCCCGAAAGTCGTCGACATCGTCAGCTGGGCCGCAGGGAACGGCGACCGTAGCGAAAACGGCGATTACATTTACGGGCGCAAGCGATTGCGCGAGATCGATCGCGAATTGTCACACCTTTCCCGCCGGATGAAAGCGGCCCGCGTCGTCAATCCCGCGGATCAACCCGACACGACCCGCGTGTTTTTCGGCGCCACCGTCACCATCGCGGACGAGGACAATGTGCATCGCACCGTCACCATCGTTGGCGATGACGAAGCGGATGCGGGAAAGAGCCTGATCGGCTGGGGCTCCCCCCTCGCCCGCGCCTTGCGCGGGTCCAGCGTAGGCGACTTGCGCTCCGTGCACCTGCCTGCGGGCGACAAAGAGTGGGAGGTCATGTCCATCGCTTATGGCTAAATGGATGATAGCCTTGGCGACGCTTGTCGCAGTGCCCGGACTGGCGGCTCAGGCCCAATCGGCGCCAAAGGCCGTGTCGGTTCATTCGGGCTGGGGCGCGTTTCGCGATGGTGAGAGGTGCTATGCCATCGCCTTGGCCGAACCCACCCCATATGCCCGCGAACGCCAGCCTTTTGCCAGCGTCAGCGTCGCGCCCGGCGCGGAACGGTTCACCATGCGCCTGTCGCGCACCATCGCACGAGATGCGATCGTCACGCTGGATGTCGGGAACCGCCGCTTTCGCCTGAACGGCGGCGGCGACAGCGCGTGGGGAAAGGATAGTGCTGCGGATGTCGGTGGCGGGAACGAGGCGATTGTCGCCGCAATGCGCAGCCGCGACACGATGACCGTCGGTGCCCGCGATACGCAAGGGCGCCTGTTTCGCGATGCCTACCGACTAAAAGGCGCGCCAACGGCAATCGATGCCGCAATCATCGCATGTAGTCGCTAGCCGATCGTTCGAACCGGCAACGCATACGAAAACGCGGGCCGGTTACCCGACCCGCGCTTTTTCGCAATGGGACTGCGTTTCAGATTAGAAGCGCATGCCGATCGAAGCCACGACCTGATGACGATCGGTGTCGATATCGAACCGCTCGCTGTCGGTCATTTCGCCGTTTTCGAATTCACCTTCTTTGTAGGTCGAGTAGCGATACTCGATCTTGGTGAACATGTTGTCGCTCATCGCATACTCAAGGCCTGCGCCTGCGCGCCAGCCGTCGGTGTTGATGTCCTGCTCCAGCTCAGTTTCGCCGTCGGTCGCAAGGACGTTGAACTTCGTGTTGGTGTAGCCACCCTTCACGTATGCAAGGAGGTCGGGAGCGACCTTGGCGCCAAGACGGGCACCGACATAGAGGTCACGACCCGTGTCGACGCGACCAAGGCCGAAACCTTCGTAATCGCCGCCATCGCTGAATTCGGTCTTGGCGGTCGAATCGGTGTACTCACCTTCGATACCAAGGACCAGGCCGCCCATATCCATGTCGTAACCGATGCCAACGCCATAAAGCAGGCCGTCGATGTCCTGATCGTCCTGATCGTTGAGTTCGTTATCCGAAGTGGAACCAGCCTGCGACGCGTCATAGCCGATGATGGCTTCAACGCGCGGACCAGAAAAGTTTCCGCCCTGCATGTTCTGAGCAGCGGCAGGCATGGCAATGGCACCGAAAGCGGTACCGGCGACGAGCAGTGCAACAATCTTTTTCATAACAACTCCAATTATTTCCCTCATGCCCCTTTTGGGAGGCTGGACCACGGAAATGATTGAATGAGCTGACTTGTTTCATGAACATGAGACAACGTTTCGCTTCATCGTAAAAAAGGCTCGTTTTGTCGTTGAAGCGTGCTGCAATTGCGATGAGTTACGCTGCATTGCACAATTTCCTGAAACGGGACTTGAAACGCGCCTCCATACGCCCTTTGCCAGACAGCCGTTCGTGCCTATATGCCGCGCCATGCAGATGAACATGTCCGTCCCGGGCCACATTGATCCCGTCCCCGTCCCGCGAGAGGTGACCCCGCGTGCAGACGGTCTGATTGACCTGCTCGGCTTGCCGAAGAAGCAGATCGCCGCCCTGTTCGAACAGGCAGGCCTCGATGCCAAGGCGGCAAAACTGCGCAGCAAGCAGGTTTTTCACTGGATCTACCATCGCGGTGTTTCGGAATTCGAGGCGATGACCGACATCGCCAAGACCATGCGTCCGTGGCTGACCGAACGGTTCGTCATCGCCCGCCCCGAAGTGGTGGAAGCGCAGCATTCGACCGACGGCACGCGTAAATGGCTTTTGCGCACGGCCGACAGCCACGATTACGAAATGGTGTTCATCCCGGACGCGGACCGGGGAACGCTGTGTGTATCGAGCCAGGTCGGATGCACGCTCAACTGCCGGTTCTGCCACACCGGCACCATGCGCCTTGTCCGTAACCTGACCCCCGGTGAAATCGTGGGACAGGTCATGTTGGCCCGCGACGCGCTGGGCGAATGGCCCAAGGGCCGGATGGACGGCCTCGACGATGCGGAGGACGAGGGCAACTACAGCTCCGACGGACGCCTGCTGACGAACATCGTGATGATGGGCATGGGCGAACCGCTGTACAATTTCGACAATGTCCGCGACGCGCTGAAAATCGTCATGGATGGCGACGGGCTGGCCCTGTCTAAACGGCGCATAACGCTTTCCACCAGCGGCGTCGTGCCGATGATGGCGCGTTGCGGCGACGAAATCGGCGTGAACCTTGCCGTATCGCTCCACGCGGTGAGCAAGGACGTGCGCGACGAGATCGTGCCGATCAACAAGAAGTACGGGATTGAGCAGCTGCTGCAGGCTTGCGCCGATTACCCCGGCGCATCGAATGCGCGGCGCATCACGTTCGAATACGTGATGTTGCGGGACAAGAACGACAGCGACGACGATGCGCGCGAATTGGTTCGCCTGATCCGCAAGTACGACCTTCCGGCCAAGGTCAACCTGATCCCGTTCAACCCGTGGCCCGGCGCGACCTACGAATGTTCGACGCCCGAACGCATCCGTTCCTTTTCGAACATCGTCTTCGAAGCAGGCATCAGCGCCCCTGTGCGCACCCCGCGTGGGCGCGACATCGACGCCGCTTGCGGACAGTTGAAGACCTCCGCGGAAAAGAAGAGCCGGGCCGAGCTGGACCGGATCGCCGCCGAAAAGGAAGCGGCGCTGGAGGAGTAGCGCCCTACTCGATCGTCAGGTCGTATTGCGCGCGCGCGGCTTCGATGACGACGCGGTTTTCCAGCACCCACCGGCTCAGTTCCGCAACGGGCATCCACAGCGAACGGCCAAGATCGGTCAGCGCATAATCGACCCGCGGCGGCACCGTGGGCGTCACGGTGCGGCTGACCAGCCCATCGCGCTCAAGGTTGCGCAGGGTGCGGGTCAACATCCTTTGGGAAATGCCGTCAACGGCGCGACGCAGCTCGTTGAAGCGGCGCGGCTCCTCGCCCAGTTTCATGACGACCTGCATCGACCATTTGTCGCCGACGCGCGAAAGCATGTCGGTTACCGCCTGACATGCGCCGAACGATTCGATCTGCGTGGTAACATCCATGTTCCCACCGGACGTTCCTGTGCCTTCTTGCGCGATTGCGGGGGTCATATCCATATCGACCCGGTTATCATTTGATACCGGAGAAATGCAAAGTGAATATCCTGCACATCGACAGCGCCACGACCGGCGCCGCATCGGTCACCCGCGCGCTGACCGCGAAAATCGTCGACAAGCTCACGACCGATAATCCCGACGCCATCGTCGTCTATCGCGATCTGGGCACCGAACCGCTGGCCCATCTCAACCCCGTCATCACCGGCGCGATCCGCTTTCCCGAAGAGGACATGACCGACGACATGAAGGCGGCCGCCGCGACCGAGCGGAAAGTGCTGGACGAATTTCTTGCCGCCGACGTCGTGGTAATCGGCGCGCCGATGTACAATTTCACGATTCCCTCCAACCTCAAATCGTGGATCGACCGGCTTGGCGTTCCGCGCGTAACCTTTCGCTATTCCGAAAACGGGCCCGAAGGGCTGGCCGGAGGACGCCGCGTAATCGTCGCGTCTGCGGCCGGTGGCGCCTATCAGCCGGGCAATGCGCCGCTGACCTTCCACGAAGGCCTGCTCGAAGCATTCCTGAACTTCATTGGCGTGACCGACGTGACCTTCGTGCGCGGCCATGGCGTCGGCGCGGTCGGGCCGGAACAGGCGCTTGCGGATGCGGAAGATCAGATCGCGGCGCTTTGAGCCGAACAACGTGGTGAAAAGCGGGTTAAGCGCATTTCATCGGAACTCCGAAACGCTTCGGCCATTAGACTTTTTCTGAAGGAGCGGTTCATCGCCCGTTCCGGTTCAAGGATGCAATTACTGCGTCAAGCACTGTCAGGGGCCGATTGGCCAAGGGCAGGCGAACGACAGAAAGGATCGACGAATGAAGAAGGGTTTGATCGGAGCCGTGCTGGCAGCAGCCGTCGCGATCCCCGCGGCGCCCGCAATGGCGGATCCGCCGCCATGGGCGCCTGCACACGGTGCGCGCGCCAAACATGGCGGTGGCGATCGCTATTATGCCCCGCGTGCTATGCGTCGCGGCGATCGGTACTGGCGTGGTGACGACGGGCGCTATTATTGCAAACGCGACGACGGCACGACCGGGCTTATCATCGGGGCTGCCGGCGGTGCGCTGCTCGGACGCGAACTTGACGGTGGGCGTGATCGTACTACCGGAACCATTCTGGGTGCCGCGGCAGGGGCCATCATCGGTCGTTCGATTGACCGCGGCGATGCCCGCTGCCGTTGATCGCTTCATTTGATATACTAGCTGAAAGGGCCGGTTGCAGATCGCAGCCGGCCCTTTTGCTTGGCCGTGTGCATTCAGCATGGCCGTTTGCCTGACAGCGCGATTTATGTTCCAAGCATCGTCATGCCCGAAGACGCCCATGTGACCCGCCCCGCTGTGCTCGTTACCGGGGCGGCAAGACGCCTTGGCGCGGCAATCGCGCGCCGCTTTGCGGACGATGGCTGGCACGTCGTCATCCACTACCGTCGCTCCGCGCAAGAGGCAGAGCACCTCGCCGCACAGTTGCCCTGCGCCGAGACGATAGGCTTTGACCTTGCCAACACCGGAGCGGTCGCTGCGGGCGTCGCTGATCTCGCCGCACGGCTCCGCGAATGGCGCACAGTGGTCAATTGCGCTTCACTGTTCGAATTCGACAGCGCCACCGCGATCGATGCACGAACATTCGATCGCGCCATGCAGGTGAACGCCGAAGCGCCCGTCGTGCTGGCGCAGCGTTTTCTGGCCACGGCAAAGGCATCGGCGGGCCGCTGCGTGATCAACGTGCTGGATCAAAAACTTGCGAACATTAACCCCGATTTCTTCAGTTATACCATGGCCAAGGCCGCGCTTGGCGCCGCGACGCAGATGCTGGCCATCGCGCATCGGGACAGCGACGATCGCATATACGGCCTGTCGCCCGGCGCCATGCTGCCCAGTTTCGATCAAGAACCGGGCGAGCATCAAGACAGCGGGCGCATGAACCTGTTGCAGCGATTGACCGACCCGACCGAACTGGCGGACGCGGCGGTTTTCCTTGCCGGCGGAACATTGGCCAGCGGGCAAGTCGTCCACGTCGATTCGGGTCAGCATTTGTTGGAACAGTATCGTGACGTACTGTTCCTGGCGCGGGAGAACACGTGATCCCCATATTGCCTTAATCGTGAAATCGGCGTTTACATCAGATCGTATGAGCGCAACCGAACGTATTCTTTCTCGCTTTTTTTCCAGCATCGTCAAACATGGCACGTTGGAAGTCCATCATGCCAGCGGCCGGAGCGAACGGTTCGGCACGCCTGCGCGGGGTTTCGAGGATGTTACCATCCGACTGGACGCCGGCGCGGCGCGCCAGATCCTGACCGACCCCCGGCTTGGCGCGGCCGAAGCATTCATGGACGGCAAGCTGACGATAGAGCGCGGCGGGATCATGGGACTGATCCACATGCTGCGCGCCAACCAGCCGTGGGACCGGGGCCAGCGCCTGCGCCCTCCAACGGTGATGCGGCGGCTGAGGGACCGGCTCGCCTTTCGCCGCACCGCCACGAACCGGGCGGCGAGTTCCAAATCAAATGTCTCGCACCACTACGACATCGGTAACGACCTCTACCGCCTGATGCTGGATGAGCCGCACATGCAGTATTCGTGCGCCTATTGGCCGGACGAAGGCATGACGCTGGAAGATGCGCAGGATGCGAAGCTGGCGCATATCGCAGCGAAATTGGCGCTAAAGCCGGGGCAGACCGTGCTCGACATCGGGTGCGGCTGGGGTGGGATGGCGATCTATCTCGCGCGCAAGGCCGGGGTGCATGTAACCGGCATCACGCTGAGCGAGGAACAGCTCGCCCTCGCCCGCGAACGCGCCGCGGCAGCCGGCGTGGCGGACAGCACCAGTTTCGAGCTTGTCGATTACCGCGATCTGGCGAAATCGGGACGCCGGTTTGACCGCATCGTTTCGGTCGGCATGTTCGAACATGTCGGCCAGCCGCAATTCGAAACCTATTTCCGCGGCATCGGCAACCTGTTGGAGCAGGACGGCGTGGCGCTGGTCCACACCATCGGCCGCATGGGTCCGCCGGGTATGACCGACGCTTTTACCCGCAAGTACATTTTTCCTGGCGGCTACATCCCAGCCCTGTCCGAAACCATTGCGGCGAGCGAAAAGGTGCGCCTGATCGCCAGCGACGTTGAAACGCTGCGCATCCATTATGCCAAGACGCTGCGCTGCTGGTACGATCGTTGCATCGAACATCAGGCCGAGATCGAAGCGATGTACGATCCGCGTTTCTTCAGGATGTGGACTTTCTATCTTGCCGGTGCGACCGCCGCGTTCGAAAGCGGGGGCATGTGCAATTTCCAGATCCAGTATGTCCGCGACCGCCGCGCCCTGCCCCTGTCGCGCGATTACATGCAGGCGGCGGAAACCGAACTGATGGGGCGCGGCTGACCGGATCGGCTTGATGCCGACTGCGCGCCGGGGCATGGCCCACCGGTGACGATCGCGCCTCCCCCACCCCTAACCCGTCGCGCCGTGTTCGCGCAGGCGTGGCCGATCATGCTGGGTCAGGCTTCGGTGCCGCTGGTCGGCATCGTCGATACCGTCGTCATCGGACGCACCGGCGACATCGCCGCCCTGGGCGGAGTGGCGCTGGGCGCGATGATCATCAACCTAGTATTCTGGACATTCGGCTTCCTGCGCATGGGGCTGACTGGCCTTACCGCGCAGGCGCATGGCGCCAACGACTCACCGGAGGTCGAGGCGATGCTGTTGCGCGGGCTGGCCATCGGTGGCGCGCTGGGGCTTGCTCTCCTGCTGTTGCAGGGACCGCTGACGACGATGGCGCTGGCGGTCATGTCTGGCGGCGCGCAGGTCGATGCGCAGGCCGATGCCTACGTCACGGCCCGGTTCTTCGGCGCGCCTGCCGCCCTTGCCGTCTTTGCGATTACCGGCTGGCTGCTCGGCCTTGGCCGGACGCGCGCCGCGCTTGCGCTTCAGGTCGTGATGAACGGAGCCAATGCCGTGCTCGACATCGTATTCGTCTGGGGCCTTGGCATGGGCGCGGGCGGGGTCGGCGCGGGTACGGCCGGGGCGGAATGGATCGCCGTGTTCACCGGCATCGCGATCTGCACCCGTGTCGCAGGCGGCGGCCCGGTCGCGCTGTTGCGGCGAAGCGAGCGTGCGGCGCTCTTCGCCCGTTCGGCGCTTTCCCGCATGTTCGCGGTCAATCGCGACCTGATGATCCGGACCATCGCGCTGTTGCTGACCTTTACGTGGCTCGTGAATGCCGGCGCGCGGCTTGGCGCAACGACACTGGCCGCGAACCATGTCCTGCTGCAATTCATCTCGGTTGCCGCCTTCGTGCTCGATGCTTTTGCCTTCACTGCGGAAGCGCGCATCGGCCAAGCCATCGGTTCGCGATCGCGGGCCCGGTTCGTGCGCGCCGTGCGGCTGACGGGCGAATTCGCCCTGCTGGGCGGCGCGATGCTTGCCTTGACGTTCTGGCTGGGTGGTACGGCGGTGATCGCTTTTATGGTGACCGACATTGCGACAGCGGCAACCGCGCGACAATTCCTTCCCTATGCCGCCGTCGTCCCGCTGTTGGGCGCGCCAAGCTGGATGCTGGACGGCGTGTTTATCGGCGCGACGCAGGGGAAGGCCTTGCGCAATGCCGCCGTCGTCACGACTGTGCTCTACATCGCGCTCGATCTCCTGCTGCGGCCGATGGGCAATACCGGGTTGTGGATTGCCTTTCTTGCCAGCTACCTGCTGCGCGCGGCGACGCTTGGGCCGTACCTTCCCGCACTGTTGCGCGACATTACCGGCAATGAGACGCTTGCGAAGCGCGCGACGCCCGCCTAACCGGCGCGCATGAGCGATTCCATTAAACGCGTCGTCCTTGCATATTCGGGCGGCCTCGACACCAGCGTCATCCTCAAGTGGCTGCAGGTCAGCTACAACTGCGAGGTCGTGACCTTCACCGCGGACCTTGGCCAGGGCGAGGAACTGGAACCTGCGCGCAAGAAGGCGCAGATGATGGGCGTGCCCGAAGAGCACATCTACATTGACGACCTGCGTGAGGAATTCGTCCGCGACTTCGTATTCCCGATGATGCGCGCCAATGCGCGGTACGAAGGGGACTACCTGCTCGGCACGTCGATTGCCCGGCCGCTGATTTCCAAGCGCCTGATCGAGATCGCGCACGAAACCGGCGCCGACGCCATCGCCCACGGAGCGACCGGCAAGGGCAACGATCAGGTTCGCTTCGAACTGTCGGCCTATGCGCTCGATCCCGAAATCAAGATCATCGCACCGTGGCGCGAATGGGACTTGGGATCGCGCACTGCGCTGATCGAATGGGCCGAAAAGCACCAGATTCCGGTGCCCAAGGACAAGCGCGGCGAAAGCCCGTTCTCGACCGACGCGAACCTGCTGCACACTTCGTCAGAGGGCAAGGTGCTCGAAGATCCGTGGGAAGAGACGCCCGATTACGTCTATTCGCGCACGGTGAACCCCGAGGATGCGCCCGACACGCCCGAATATATCGAGATCGGTTTCGAAAAGGGCGACGGCGTTTCGCTGAACGGCGCGGCCATGTCGCCCGCCACTTTGTTGACCGCGCTGAACGAGCTTGGCCGCAAACACGGCATCGGGCGGCTCGACCTTGTCGAAAACCGCTTCGTCGGCATGAAGTCGCGCGGCATGTACGAAACACCCGGTGGCGAGATCTATGCCCGCGCCCATCGCGGGATCGAGCAGATCACCCTGGATCGCGGCGCGGCGCATCTCAAGGACGAGCTGATGCCGAAATACGCAGAGCTCATCTACAACGGATTCTGGTTCTCCCCGGAACGAGAGATGCTGCAGGCGGCGATCGACCATTCGCAAGGCTCGGTAGGCGGCACCGTCCGACTCAAACTGTACAAGGGCATGGCCAGCGTGGTCGGCCGCAAGTCGCCGAACTCACTTTATTCCGAACGCCATGTCACGTTCGAAGATGACGCCGGCGCCTACGACCAGAAGGATGCGGAAGGCTTCATAAAGCTGAACGCCCTGCGCCTCAAGCTTCTGGCCAAACAAGGCCGCTGACGGCTAATTGATCCGGGCCGGTAGCGAACTGGCCCGGATCTGCCGTGCTTTCAGCGATGCGCCGCCACCCGCAGAAATGTTGTCCACTCTTGTCCACCGCGAAAAACGCGATTTGTGGATAAGTCGGCCGTTGCGCGCTTGAACGACTCGCCCGAGAGAGTCACCTTCAGGTTGTCGAACGGGGACGAAATCCTCTTCAGATCGGGCCGAAAGGCTTGAAAAGAAAGAGAATTTAAGAACCAATTGATATGCCGGCGCAAGCCGCGCGAAATGAAAGGCCCAGCGTCGCATCGATCCCTCGTGGATCGTGGATGAGGACCGGACGGATACGCGATGGGCGGCACGGCATGGCCGGATTTCCGGCTCTCTCGTGGACGAGATGGCAAACCCCTCTTGGGAAATGCTGGATCGGGAAAAAGCGATAGAGCCATCATGGAAAGACGGCTTCGGATCTGACCGAGAAACGGAACGGGAGAAGGGAACGCCCTTCTGCGCCGAACCGACCCCCCGGATAGATTCGGATGCCGGCGCGAGCGCCGGGCGACATAGGCCACCGATCGAGAGATCGGATTGCCGAAACGCCGGGCGCCAAGTTCCCTTCGGGACCACGCGTCGGTGAGAGTGGGGCCGGCAGCGATGCCGGCCCCATTTGCGTTCGGGATCACTGCATCATCGAACTTTTATCCGATTCGCCCGCAGGCGTTGGTTCCCGATGATTGGAAATAACCAGGGTCGAATGTGGCGAAACTGAGACGGGCCGAGCGCAATGGCCAACTTTTCCGTGTTATAACTGTCGCATGGACGGGACCAAGATACCAAGCTCCGCACGCGGCATGAGCGCCACTGATTTGCGCCGCCGTATCTCGCGGATCGCGATCGGCTTCGCCTTGGCAAGCCTCGTTCCCGGCACGGCAGCATGGGCAGTTTCCGAGGATGTGCAGGTCGCATCTCCGGGTTTCGAAACCACTATATTGGCGGTCGACGATATTTCCCCGAAACTATCCGTTACCGGGCGCATCGACGGGACTTTCCTTGAGTCGGACGTAATCGCCGACGAAGCTTCCATCGCTGGGACGGATCTCGGCATCGGAAATGCCAGCTGGTATGGCGCACGCTTTGCCGGTCGTCCTACGGCGAGCGGCGAACGCTTCAATCCCACCGAATATACGGCTGCGCATCGCACCCTGCCCTTTGGCAGCAAGGTTCGCGTCACGTCGCCGCGGACTGGCAAGACAATTGTCGTGCGCGTCAACGATCGTGGCCCGTTCCATGGCAATCGCGTTATCGACCTGTCCGAAGCTGCTGCCGAGGCAATCGGGCTCAAGGCACGCGGACAGGATCGCGTGGAGCTCGCTCTTCTTCAGAGTTGAGCTAACCGTCTATTCGGCGACCACTTCCGCTTCTGTGTCGGTCTGAACTGCTTTCGGAACTGCATCCAGATCAGCCTCGGGCTCGCTTTCATCAGCCGGCAGTTCCGGTGCGGCACGTTTTGCGGGAGCCATCAGCCCTACCTGCTGCAGGCACCACCTTAGCTGCTCCATGGCCCTGTCCCGCTTCGCGCCAGACAAGTCGGCCACCGTCAGTTCTTCAGCAGCAAGCTTTGCCGTCGTACATTCGCAGAGCTGGTCCTTTTTCCGGTCGGTAGGTGCAAAACGACCGATAGCATCCTTGCAACTAACGACTTTCTCGGCCCGGACCTCGTCCTCCAGCCCAGGTTGCGCATCGTCGCAACCTGTCAGCGCCAATGCCCCCACCAACATCGCACCTGCCAAAGTCATGCGTGTCATGTCCATCTCCAGATTGTCGAAACCGCCCGAGGTTACTAGCGGACGATGGTAAACACCGCCTTACGATGCATCTGTCCGACGGCCACGCTTTGGTGCCTCGCCCTTATTCGGCAGCTTCCGTAACGACCTTGCCCAACATCGGCGCAAGATACTGGCCGGTGAAACTACGCGGATTTTGCGCGACTTTCTCCGGCGTGCCTTCGGCCACGATCTCGCCCCCGCGAACACCGCCTTCGGGCCCAAGATCCACGATCCAGTCCGCGGTTTTGATGACATCGAGATTGTGTTCGATCACGACGACTGAATTACCCTGCTCGACTAGTCGGTGCAGCACTTCGAGCAGCTTTCGCACATCCTCGAAATGGAGGCCCGTCGTAGGCTCATCGAGGATATAGAGTGTCTGTCCGGTCGAACGCCGCGCCAGTTCCTTGGCTAGCTTGACGCGTTGCGCTTCGCCACCGGAAAGCGTGGTCGCTTGTTGACCGACCTTGACGTAGCCTAATCCGACCTCGTTCAACATGTGCATCTTGTCGCGGATCGGCGGGACCGCCTTGAAGAATCCTTCCGCATCCTCGATCGTCATGTCGAGCACGTCAGCGATCGACAGGCCCTTGAACTTTACTTCCAATGTTTCGCGGTTGTAGCGCTTACCATGACACTGTTCGCAAGTGACGTAGACGTCGGGCAGGAAGTGCATCTCGATCTTGATCAGACCATCGCCTTGGCAGGCCTCGCACCGCCCGCCCTTCACGTTGAAGCTGAAGCGGCCCGGCTTGTAACCGCGCGCTTGCGATTCAGGCAGTCCGGCAAACCAGTCGCGGATATTGGTGAAGGCGCCGGTGTAAGTCGCCGGATTCGACCGCGGGGTGCGCCCGATGGGCGACTGGTCGATCTCGATCACCTTGTCACAGTGTTCGAGGCCCGTAATTTTGTCGTGCGCGCCAGCAACGACGCGCGCGCCGTTCAGCGCCCGCGCCGCGCCGGCATGCAGCGTGTCGATAGTGAAACTCGACTTGCCCGAACCCGAAACGCCGGTGATGCAGGTGAACGTCGCCAGCGGAATGCTGGCGGTCACGTTTTTCAGATTGTTGGCGGTCGCGCCATGGACGGTGATCTGCTTGCCGTTGCCCTTGCGGCGCTTGGCCGGCACCGCGATTTCACGCGTACCGTTGAGATAGGCGGCGGTCAGCGAGTTCGTGGACTTCAGCACCTGCTCCAGCGTACCTTCGGCCACGATCTCGCCGCCATGGACGCCGGCACCGGGACCAAGGTCGACCACGTAGTCGGCCGCGCGGATCGCATCCTCGTCATGTTCGACTACGATGACCGTATTGCCCAGGTCGCGCAGCCGCTTCAGAGTTTCGAGCAGCAGGTCGTTGTCCCGCTGGTGCAAGCCGATCGACGGTTCGTCGAGCACGTAAAGCACGCCCGACAGGCCCGACCCGATCTGGCTTGCCAGCCTGATCCGCTGGCTCTCGCCGCCCGAAAGCGTGCCGCTCGTGCGGTCGAGATTGAGGTAGTCGAGCCCGACGTTGTCGAGGAACCCCAGTCGCTCGTTGATTTCCTTGAGGATGGCTTTTGCGATCTGGTTCTGCGTGCCGTTCAGCCGTTCGGGCAGATCGAGAAACCAGTGCTTCGCGTCGGAAACGCTCATCTTCGTAGGTTCAGCGATATCGGTGCCCGCGATCTTCACCGCCAGCGCCTTTTCGTTGAGCCGCTTGCCTCCGCAAACCTCACACGGCTGCGCCGTCTGGTACTTGCCTAATTCCTCGCGCATCCACGCGCTTTCGGTCTGAAGCAAGCGGCGATTGAGATTGCCGATCACGCCCTCGAACGCCTTCTTGACCGTATATTCCTTGCGCCCGTCCTTGAACGTCAGCGGGATGGCGCGGCCTTTCGTGCCATACAGGATGATATCGCGGATTTCCTTGTCGAAATCCTGCCACGGCGTGGTCAGTTCGAATTCGTATTCCCGGCCAAGGCTTGCAAGAACCTGCATGTAATAGGGCGATGGCGGATTAGATTTTGCCCATGGGACGATGGCGCCCTTTTTCAGGCTCAGCGCTTCATTCGGAACCACCATCTGCGGATCGAACAGGAGCTTTTCGCCCAACCCGTCACAGGCAGCGCAGGCGCCCTGCGGCGCGTTGAACGAAAACAGGCGCGGTTCGACTTCCTCAATCGTGAAGCCGGAAACAGGGCATGCGAACTTTTCGGAAAAAACGATGCGATTGGCCGGAATCCCGGCCCCCTTCATCTGCCCGCCCGTGACGTTCACCCCCTTGTCCTCGTCCTCCCGCCCCGGAACGACGCCCTCTGCCAAATCCACATAGGCTAGCCCCTCGGCCAGCTTGAGCGCGGTTTCGAACGAATCCGCCAGGCGTGTCTCGATCCCGCCCTCGCCATCCTTGCTTGCGCGGACGGCGATGCGGTCGACCACGACTTCGATGTCGTGCTTGTACTTCTTGTCGAGCGCGGGGGCTTCTTCAATGAGGTACATCTCCCCGTCGATCCGAACGCGCTGGAAACCGGCGCGCTGCCATTCGGCCAGTTCCTTGCGATATTCGCCCTTGCGACCACGCACGACGGGAGCGAGCAGGTACAGTCGCGTCCCTTCGGGCAGCGCCATTACGCGGTCGACCATATTCGACACGGTCTGCGCCTCGATCGGAAGCCCGGTCGCCGGGCTGTAGGGCACGCCGACCCGCGCCCACAACAGGCGCATGTAGTCGTAAATCTCGGTCACGGTCGCGACGGTGGAGCGCGGGTTGCGGCTCGTCGTCTTCTGCTCGATCGAAATCGCGGGCGAGAGGCCATCGATGTGTTCGACATCGGGCTTCTGCATCATTTCTAGGAACTGCCGCGCATAGGCGCTGAGCGATTCGACGTAGCGGCGCTGCCCTTCTGCATAGATGGTATCGAACGCCAGGCTTGACTTGCCCGAACCGGACAGCCCGGTAATCACGATCAGCGCGTCACGCGGCAGATCGATGTTGATACCTTTGAGGTTATGTTCGCGCGCGCCGCGGACGGAGATCGTGGTCAGTGCCATGAAGTACCGTGTTCCATTTTTGTTCTGTCATGTAAAGGGGCGTCGGTCCCACGCCGTGTCGTCGGCGAACATGTGGGGTCGGCATCGGCGAATCCAACCGCTGCCTCCTGGATTCGAGCGAACTTCCGGCGAGATGCTTCTTGGCCAGGACGGATGCGAGCTCCATGCATTGCATGACGATGGCGAACGTAACGGCAAGAGCATATCATCACCGGGCAACCCGGTGGAGCCCGATGGCGCCAGTCCGCTACGAACGAAGGCTTCATCCATGTCGCATCGCCTTTTCGTTGCAATCTGCCCGCCCGAAGCCGTGATCGATGCCATGATCGACACGATGGACGGCATCGAGAACGCGCGCTGGCAAGACGAAACGCAACTCCACCTCACTCTCCGTTTCGTCGGAGAAGTCGACACGCCGCGCGCCAACGACGTTGCCGACGCGCTGCGGTCGATATGTCTTGCACCGTTCGAGATCGCCTTTCGAGGCGTCGGCCATTTCGAACGTCGCCACTGGCCCAACGCAGTCTGGGCCGGGGTGGAGCCGTCGGAAACGCTGGATATACTGCGCAAGAAGATCGAACGTGGGGTCGTCGCGGCGGGATTGGAGCCGGAAACGAGGCGCTTTGTGCCACATGTCACGCTGGCGCGGCTCAACCATTCGTGCGGGCCGGTGGGCGACTGGATGGCACGGCACGGCGATTTTGCGGCTGGGCCGATGATGGTCGATAGCTTTACGCTATATGAAAGCACGCTCACCGCATCCGGCCCGTTCTACGAACCGGTGGTGCGATACCCTCTCGACCGCGCCCAGGGTTGATTCCGACGTTTTGCGCGGGCGTATCCGCCGTCAATTATCCGGTCAATCAGGTCGCCAGCGCTTTCGATCCGGGATCGCCCAACCACCGCGCATCGACCTGCCAGACCTGCCGGATAATCGCTTCGCACAAGGCATCTTGCGGCCGACCGTCGGCAACGATGCGGCCCTGATCGAGCACGATCACCCGGTCGGCGTGGTTCATCGCGGTGGCGAGGTCATGCATGACGACAACGACCCCCCGACCGCCCGCCGCCTCACGCGCGAGGCATGCGGCCAGCCGTTGCTGATGAGCAAGGTCGAGGCTGGCCAAAGGTTCGTCGGCAAGTATCCAGTCGGGCTCTCCCGCCAGCACACGCGCCATGAACGCCCTTGCCCTTTCGCCGCCGGACAGATTGGAAACGGGCCGATCCGCAAGATCGCACAGTTCCATTGCCGCCAGCGCGGCATCGATCGCGGCACGGTCCGCAGAAAGGCTGGCGCGCGCCGGGCGACCCGGCACGGCGCACCATGGCAACCGGCCCAGCGCGACGAGCGTCCTTACAGAAACGTCCCATGCGACCTCTGCCCGCTGGGGCAGGAATCCGATCGCTCGCGCCCTTTCTCGCAGGGAAAGCGATGCAATTGACCGGCCATCGAGTGTCAGGTCGCCGGTTGCCGGTAACAGCGCGGCCAGCGCGGCGAGAAGGCTGGACTTGCCCGCACCGTTGGGGCCGCAGATCGCCGTCAGACGACCGGGTTCCAGCGAGAGCGTGGCGTCGCGAACGACGTCGCGCCCTCCGCGCCTAACGGTAAGGTTGGTGGCCGTAATCATCAGGCCAGATCCCGCCGAAGCCGCAACAACAGCGCAAGAAAGAACGGCGCGCCCAGCAGCGACAAGGCGATGCCGAGCCGAAGCTCGCTCGCCAGCGGAAGGAGACGACAAACGGTGTCGGCGACCAGCACCAGCAGCGCTCCTGCCAGAACGCTCGGCACTATAAGCGTCGATGGGCGACGGTCGGTGAACGGGCGAACGAGGTGCGGCACCATCAGGCCGACGAAGCCGACGATACCGGCCACCGCGACCCCTGCCCCGACAACCAGGCCGATGCCGATCACGATCCACCATTGCAGCCTCCGTGCATCCACACCTAGCGAAAGCGCGGCCTGTTCGCCCAAAGTAAGCGCATCGAGCAGCGGACCGGTGCGCCACAGCACCGCCAACCCGGCAAATGTCAGTGGCGCGGCGATCCAGATGTCGCCCCAGCTGCGATCGGTCAGCGCGCCCATCAGCCAGGTCACGATCTCGCTAGTGGCAAAGGGATTGGGAGACATCGAGATGGCAAGGCTGGTCAACGTGCCCGCAAGGCTGGCGATCATCAGGCCCGCCAGCGTAAAGAGCGCAATGCCGCCGGTGCGCCCGGCGATGAGCGCCAGCAACGCCATCGCCCCGCCCGCACCGATTAATGCGGCAAAGGGCAACGCGAACGGCACGGCAGCAAGACCGAGAAACAGCGTCAGGACCGCGCCGAACGCAGCGGCAGGCGCGATACCGAATAGGCCCGGATCGGCGAGCGGGTTGCGCAGATAGCCCTGCATCGCGGCACCCGCGCCGCCCAAACCTGCCCCCACGATCACCGCAAGCAACCCACGCGGCAGGCGCAGTTCGGCAAGAATTGTTGCCGCATGGGGCACCGTGCTGTCCAGCGGCGAGATCCAAACCCGCCCCGACAAAAGCGAAATCGGTAACACGACCGCAATCGCCAATGCGAGTGTAAGGTTAAGTCGGCTCATCGCGGCAGATCGCGACGGATCGCGGCGAGACGCAACGCGGCTTTTTCTATCGTCGGCCCGCCACAGAACGTGAGCCGAGGATCGAAGGCCACGCGACGCGTGCCAGACGCAAGCGCGGCCAAAGACGGATGCTCCATCATCCGGCCATCGCCCGCCACCATCAACACGCGGGGCGGATCGGCAAGCACGTCTTCCAAGGGAACAATGGCCCCTTGGCCAAGCCCTCGTCCGGCGCTGAAATTCCGGAAGCCGGTGCGGACCAAAAGATCGGAAATCAGCGTTTCCTCGCCCGGAACGATGCCGCCGCCCTGCCAGATCATCGCCGGAACAACGGTATCACCCGGAAGTGGAGCGGCAGTTGCCAACGCCCGGTCCATCCGCGCGATCATCGCCTCGCCCGCGGCCTCTTGCCGGGTAAGGGCGGCGAGTGCGCGGACCTGCGCGCGGGCATCGTCCACCGAAGCGATAGAGCCTGTCTTCACCACGCGAAATCCCATGCGCGCCAGCGCCTGTTCCGTTGCGGGCGGCAGGAACGTTCCTGCCACCACCACGTCGGGCGCAAATGCCGCGATCTCCTCGGCACTGTCCGATATGGCGGGGAAAAGGCGGGCCGTCGCGACATCCATCGAACTTGATCTAGGGTCATGGCTGTAATGCGACACGGCAATCAGGTGGCTCGGTGAGATCCCGGCAAGGATCGCATCGGCACAGGGGTTTAGCGAGACGATGAGCGGGGCCTTCACCTCGTCCGCAAAACCATCGCTTTGCTGTTTTGCGGGCGCGGGCGCGCAGGCGGAAACGAGCATTGCTGCCGCCCCCGCCATGAACGACCGCGCGCGCATCGTCAGATCTTCAGCCGCGCGCCAATGTGCGCGCTGCGCCCGGCGGTGTTGTAGCCCGCTACGGTCTGATATCCTGCGTCGAACAGGTTCTCTACCCGACCGTAGATTTGGACGGGGCCGAGCGGAACCGAAGCCCGCAAATCGACGGTTTCGTACCCGTCGAGCGGCACATATTCCCCGCGATCGTCGAAGCTGTCGCCGACCAGCCGCGCATCCGCGCCCAGCGCGACTCCAAACGGAGAGGTCCAGTCGAAGCTGGCCGTCACCGCATGGCGTGGGCGTCGGTTCAGGTCGTTGCCTTCGTAGAACCCGCCCACGGTGCGATCCTTCGATTCGACATAGGAATAAACGACGCCGGCGCGCAGCTCATCCGATGGCCGCGCGGCAAGCTCGACCTCGAAGCCTTCGGCCCGCGACTTCCCGATGTTGTAGTAGACCGAATTGAAAAGGTCGAAATCGATCAGGTTTGTGCTGTTGCGGCGGAACAACGACACCCCTGCGAAAAACGAGCCGTCGCGTGTGCCCTTCTCGATGCCGAAATCGTAGCCCGTGCTTGTCTCAGGCTTGAGATCGAGTGCGCCGTAATAGCCGTAAAGCTGATACAACGTGGGTGCCTTGAAACCCTCGCCGTAACTGGCGCGCAGACGCAAATCATAGGCAAGTCGCACCGACGCGTTCCCGCCAAATGTCCAGGCATCGCCAAACCGCGAATTGTCGTCATACCGGGCGCCAGCCGCCAAGGTTGCGAAGGGAGTGTAGAAACCGAGCAACGCATGACCGCTGTTCGTGTTCACCTTCTTTGTAGTGCCGCTATCGGCGAACCGGCTCCATTCCCGATCCGCCCCGAAATCAAGCCGGAACGGCCCCGCGACGCGGTACTGACCGAACAGTTCGGCTCGGTCGTTCCGCGCATCGGTGGCATAGGGATAGTCGCCATAGCTTTCGCCGGTATAGACCCGCGCTGTCTTCGCCAGCGAATATCCGCCGCGCAGCGACAGCGCTTTACCCGCATAGTCGAAACCGAGGCGGCCCGAAGTTTCTTTCGTATCCTGAAAATCGGCGCTGTCGACAGGGGCATAAGGCGGCGTCCACGCAAAGCTGTCCTGGTCGAGCTTACCATCCGCATGGCGCGCATTCGCGACCACCGCCAGACCGTAAGCCAGCTCGTAACGAGCGCGACCCGTCACCTGCCACTGGCGAAATCCGTCAGCTTCCGTTCCGCCAGCAGCCGTGCTGTACCCGTCAGACGTCATGTAGCTGCCCGTAACGCCAGCCTCCAGCGCGCCCGTGCGCATCCCGCCGCCCAGCGTGGCATAAATCGTTTCGTCGCTGCCATATTCTCCGCTGGCCACGATCCCATCAGGCGCGAGCGTGGTCAGGTTCATCACCCCGCCCATCGCATCCGATCCCCAGACGACCGAGTTGGGACCGCGCAGCAGCTCGATCTGCTGGATATTCCCTGCCAGCAAATTGCCGAAGTCGAACCCGCCGCCGGGCGCGCCGGCATCGTTGACCTTCACGCCATCAATGAGCACCAGCAGATGTTCGGACGGAGCGCCGCGAACGCGAACGCCGGTGAATCCGCCGACGCCGCCGTTGCGCGTGACAGTCGTACCCGGAAGGCGTTGGAGCACGCGGGTCAGATCGGGACCTTGAACGGCCTCGATCTCATCCAGACCGATAATAGTAACGGGCTGCCCAGTCTCCGCCGTGGAAATCGGCATGCCGGTGGCGACGACGGTGATCGTCTCGCCCTCGACTTCGCCCATCGGCGGCGGCGCGGCCGTGGCATATTCGACGGCGTCGTTGCTCGACGCATCCTGGGCCAGCGCAGGCTGAACGAGAAAGGCAGTGGTCAAAAGAAACAGGTATTTGCGCATAAAAGCTCCCATCATGAACGAAACGTCGCTCACGGCGGGAGAAGCACGGGATGCGCTTCACTCGCTGCCTTCGGTACACCCCGCCCGACGACAAGAACGACCGTTATGGGCAGGTCTCCTGGCTCCCGGGTCATCGCACGTTCTTGCCTTCCCGAACTTTCGCCCAGTGGCATGTGAAGAACACACTATCCGGTTACAGTTGCGGGGGCAGCGTCGGCATGGAACCAAATGGTTCGCACCGGCCTTCCCTCTTAGCGCCAACCACTTGCGCGGTTAGCGACCCGTAACGTCGCGCCGCCCTTAGGTGCATCGCAGCACGCTGGCAATAGAGCAGCAGAATTTCCCTCTTTTGCTATTGCGAACTGATTGCAAAGATAGTTTTGGCACCTGTCCTTTTGACGGTTGCAATCGACCCAAGTCAGGCTTAGGGCCGTCCGCGAACCCGCCGTGGCGCACGAAAATTGCGGGCCGTCGCCGCGTGCTGAATACTGGTTTTTCGCGAATAGCCCGCGCCGCGACACGTATGCGACACGAAGGGAGCTCCAGTATATGGCACGCAAGAAGATCGCCCTGATCGGTTCCGGCATGATCGGCGGCACGCTCGCCCATCTCGCCGCCAAGAAGGAAATGGGCGACATCGTCCTGTTCGACATCGCCGAAGGCATGCCGCAGGGCAAGGCGCTCGACCTTGCGCAGTGCGGTCCGATCGAGGGTTTCGACGCCAAGATCAGCGGCACCAACGATTACGCCGACATTGCCGGCGCTGACGTCGTGATCGTCACCGCCGGTGTCCCGCGCAAGCCGGGCATGAGCCGCGACGATCTTCTTGGCATCAATCTCAAGGTGATGAAGTCGGTCGGCGAAGGCATCAAGAACCATGCGCCCGACGCATTCGTGATCTGCATCACCAACCCGCTCGATGCGATGGTCTGGGCGCTGCGCGAATTTTCGGGCCTGCCCCACAACAAGGTCGTCGGCATGGCCGGCGTGCTGGACTCGGCGCGCTTTGCCACCTTCCTCGCGTGGGAATTTGGCGTTTCGGTAAAGGACGTGAACGCGTTCGTGCTTGGCGGCCACGGCGACACGATGGTCCCCGTCACCAGCTACACCACGATTTCGGGCATCCCGGTCGACGATCTCATCAAGATGGGCAAGTCGAGCAAGGAAGCCATGGACGCCATCGTCCAGCGCACCCGTTCTGGCGGAGGCGAGATCGTCGGCCTGCTCAAGACCGGATCGGCCTATTACGCTCCCGCCACTTCGGCGATCGCGATGGCCGAAGCCTACCTTGGCGACCAGAAGCGCATCCTCCCGTGCGCCGCGCATCTTAGCGGCCAGTACGGCGTCGACGGCCTTTACGTAGGCGTTCCGGCGATGATCGGTGCCGACGGCATCGAGGAAGTCATCGAAATCGCGCTGAACGACGAAGAAAAGGGCAACCTCAAGGTGTCCGTCGACGCGGTCAAGGAACTGCTCGAAGCCTGCAAGGCCATCGATTCCAGCCTCGCCTGATCCAAAACCGATGACCGCCTCTTCCTATTTCGCGCTTGCGATTGCGCCAGTGACCGTGATTGTCGCCGCTGCGACGGTAACGGCGCAGGGCAGCATTGCGATGCGTGGGCAAGGAGTGGCGGCCATCGCTCGCGACGGGTCCGATCAAGATTACATCCCGGCGGATGATTCGCCGGATATCCATGTCCATTCCGTTAGGCTTGCCATGACGACCGGTTTTGCCGGTCCGGCCGGCAACGCCTGATCAGCTGAGGGGAAAAGCGAATGTCCATCCTCGTAGACAAGAATACCAAGGTCATCACCCAGGGCATGACCGGTGCGACCGGCACGTTCCACACCCAGCAGGCGCTGGACTACGGCACGCAGATGGTCGGCGGCGTCACCCCCGGCAAGGGCGGCACGACGCATATCGGCCTGCCCAACTTCAACACCGTGGCCGAGGCCAAGGCGGTTACCGGCGCCACCGCATCGTGCATCTATGTCCCGCCGCCGTTCGCCGCTGACTCGATCCTCGAAGCGATCGACGCCGAAATGGAACTGATTGTCGCCATCACCGAAGGCATCCCGGTGCTCGACATGGTAAAGGTGAAGCGCGCCCTGCAGGGTTCGAAGTCGCGCCTGATCGGCCCGAACTGCCCCGGCGTCCTGACCCCCGGCGAATGCAAGATCGGCATCATGCCCGGCTCCATCTTCAAAAAGGGCTCGGTCGGCGTCGTCTCGCGTTCGGGCACGCTCACCTACGAAGCGGTGTTCCAGACCACCAACACCGGCCTTGGCCAGACCACCGCTGTCGGCATCGGCGGCGACCCGGTAAACGGCACCAACTTCATCGACGTGCTGGAACTGTTCCTTGCCGACGACGAGACCAAGTCGATCATCATGATCGGTGAAATCGGCGGTTCGGCCGAAGAAGAAGCGGCCCAATTCCTCAAGGACGAAGCCAAGCGCGGGCGCAAAAAGCCGATGGTCGGCTTCATTGCGGGCCGTACGGCGCCTCCGGGTCGTCGCATGGGTCATGCCGGCGCCATCGTTTCGGGCGGACAGGGCGGCGCGGACGACAAGATCGCGGCCATGGAAGAAGCGGGCATCCGCGTCTCCCCCTCGCCGTCGCTGCTTGGCGAAACGCTCGATGAATTGCTCAAGGAAATCGCCTGAGCTTCGCGGCACAAGGGCGGCTTGGAGGGAGGGCCGCCCCGAACGCCGCAACACACACGTGCGCCGGACATGCCGGCCAAATGCGGGTGAATGAAAATGGGTAAAGAGAACCAGCCCTTCCTTCCCGAGCTTGAGCCGGACGGCCCCCAACCCGGACCGTCCTGGGCTCGCAAGGGCTGGCCGCTCGACATGGGCGGGACCGACGACCTGACGTCGTCGATGGACCCCACCCAGATGAAGGCCGAAATCAAGGCCGCCGCCGAAAAGAAGGGCGCAAAGCTCGACGAAAAGGCGATCGAGGCGGCGTGCGACGATTCGGTTCGCGCGATGCTGCTGATCCGCACCTATCGCGTACGCGGACACATGGCCGCCGATCTCGATCCACTGGGCCTCTCACAGCTCGAGCTTCCGGCGGATCTTACTCCCGAATATCACGGTTTCGGCCCCGCCGATCTCGATCGTCCGGTCTACATCGGCGGCAATCTCGGTCTCGGATGGGCGACCATAAACGAGATCGTGGCGATCCTGCGCGCGAATTATTGCGGCAAGGTCGGCCTTGAATACATGCACATCGCCGACATCGAAGAGCGCCGCTTCCTGCAGGAACGGATGGAGGGCAAGGACGCCTCGATCGACTTCACTGTCATGGGCAAGAAGGCGATCCTGCAGGCCGTGATCCGCGGTGAGCAGTACGAGAAGTTTCTCGGCAAGAAGTACGTCGGCACCAAGCGTTTCGGCCTCGATGGCGGCGAATCCATGATTCCGGCGCTGGAATCGGCCATCAAGTACGGCGGTATGTCGGGCGTTAAGGAAATCGTGTTCGGCATGGCCCACCGCGGCCGGCTCAACATCCTGGCGAACGTGATGGGCAAGCCATACAAGGTCATCTTCCACGAATTTTCGGGCGGTAGCGCCAACCCCGACGACGTCGGCGGTTCGGGCGACGTAAAGTACCATCTGGGCACCAGCACCGACCGCGAATTCGATGGCGTGAAAGTGCACATGAGCCTTGTGCCCAACCCCTCGCACCTCGAAGCAGTGGATCCGGTCGTGCTCGGCAAAGTACGCGCCCAGCAGCAATTCCGCGACGATATCGGCAAGGGCAAGCACCAGACCGTGTTGCCCGTGCTTATCCACGGCGACGCGGCGTTTGCGGGACAGGGCATCGTCTGGGAATGCCTCGGCTTTTCGGGCATCCGCGGGTACAATACCGGCGGCTGCATCCATTTTGTCATCAACAACCAGATCGGCTTTACCACCAGCCCTCAGTTCGCACGGTCAAGCCCATATCCTTCCGACGTCGCGAAGGGCGTCATGGCGCCGATCCTGCACGTCAACGGCGACGATCCCGAAGCCGTGACGTTCTGCTGCAAACTGGCCATCGAATATCGCCAGCGGTTCGGCCGCGACATCGTCATCGACATGTGGTGCTATCGCCGGTTCGGCCATAACGAGGGCGACGAGCCCAGCTTTACCCAGCCGCTCATGTACAAGCAGATCCGCAGCCACCCCGGCGTTGCCTCGCTCTATGCCAAGCGACTGATCGACGAAGGCGTGATCGACAAGAGTTTTGAAGATTCGGCCGTCAAAAGCTTCAGCGATCTGCTCGAAGAAGAATTCGAGGCGGGCAAGACTTATAAGGCGAACGAGGCCGACTGGTTCGGCGGACGCTGGGCCGGCCTGAACAAGCCGGCTGACCCCGAAACCGCGCGGCGCAACATTTCCAGCGGGATTGAGGGCAAGCTCTTCGACAGCCTTGGCCGGACGCTCACGACGGTTCCCGATAAGGTCAACATTCACAAGACCTTAAACCGCGTGCTTGATGCCAAGCGCGATATGTTCGCCAGTGGCGCGGGCTTCGACTGGTCGACGGCCGAAGCGCTGGCCTTCGGTTCGTTGCTGGCCGAAGGGTTTGCGATTCGCCTGTCTGGCCAGGATTCGGGGCGCGGTACGTTCTCGCAACGTCACGCTGTCTGGGTCGACCAGGAAACCGAGGCCAAGTACATTCCGCTGTGCCAGGTGCCGTACGGGCATTTCGAGGTCTATGACAGCCCGCTGTCCGAATACGGTGTGCTCGGTTTCGAATACGGTTATGCGCTGGCCGACCCCAAATCTCTGGTCCTGTGGGAAGCGCAGTTCGGCGACTTCGCCAACGGCGCGCAGATCATGATCGACCAGTTCATCGCGTCGGGAGAGGCAAAGTGGCTTCGCGCCAACGGTCTCGTGATGCTGTTGCCGCACGGTTACGAGGGACAGGGGCCGGAGCACTCTTCGGCTCGCCTTGAACGTTTCCTGCAACTGTGCGCGGGCGACAATATCCAGGTCTGCAACATCACCAGTCCGGCGAACTACTTCCACGTATTGCGCCGCCAGATGCTGCGTCCCTTCCGCAAGCCGCTCATCATCATGACGCCCAAATCGTTGCTGCGTCACCCGATGGCGAAATCGGTGCGTGAGGAATTTCTCGGCGAAAGCCACTTCCGCCGCCTCGTGTCCGACACCAAGGACATTGCGGACGAAAGCGTGAAGCGGCTCGTATTGTGTTCGGGCAAAGTCGCCTACGACCTGATCGAAGCGCGCGACGCAGCAGGACTGGACGACACGTCCATTGTCCGGGTCGAACAACTCTACCCGTTTCCTGGCGAACCACTGGCGCTCCGCCTGTCGCGGATGAAAAACCTCGAAAAGGTGATCTGGTGTCAGGAAGAACCGAAGAACAACGGTTCGTGGTTCTTCGTCGAAAGCCAGATCGAACAGGCATTATCAGAAGCGGGTTCGCCCGTCAGCCGCGCTCGCTATGCCGGTCGCGCACCGTCCGCATCGCCGGCGACCGGGCTGGCCAAACGCCATATCGAACAGCAGAATGCGCTCGTCGCCGACGCCCTTGGTCTTTCGGTTGAAGACGTCATCGCCGCGCGCCAGAAATAATTCGGGCCCAAGAAAATCGTTAAGGACACGAACCGATGAGCATCGAAGTAAAGGTCCCCGTTCTGGGCGAATCGATCACCGAGGCCACAGTTGGCCAATGGCTGAAGAAGCCGGGTGAAGCCGTCGCGCAGGACGAACCGATCTGCAGTCTGGAAACCGACAAGGTCGCCATCGACGTCAATGCGCCGACATCGGGCGTGATGGGTGAAGCGCTGGTCGGTGAAGGCGACACCGTCACTGTCGGCGCGGTGATCGCGACGATCATTGACGGTGCGGGCGCTGGCGACACGACCGTGTCCGAGCGCAAGGACGAGACTGCGTCCGTTCCCTCGCAGGCCACACCGGAACCTTCCGAAAGTGATGATGCCGTGGTCCTTTCGCCCGCCGTGCGCCGCGCGGTGCTCGAACATGGCATCGACCCGACTACGGTCAAGGGCACCGGCAAGGATGGCCGCCTGACCAAGGAGGACGTGCTTGCCGCCGCAGAGGCGAAAAAGACCGGCACGCCGGCCCCGACGCCTGCTCCCGCTCCAACCCCGACTGCCGCTCCGTCAGCAGCGGGCCGCAATGTCGAGCGGGTAAAGATGACGCGTCTGCGCCAGACTATCGCCAAGCGGTTGAAAAGCGCGCAGGAAACTGCGGCGCTGCTCACGACGTTCAACGATGTGGACATGACCGCAGTCATGGATGCACGCGCCAAATACAAGGACCTGTTCGCCAAGAAGCACGACGTGCGGCTTGGTTTCATGGGCTTTTTTACAAAGGCCGCGTGTCTTGCGCTGAAGGACGTGCCCAGCGTCAATGCTCAGCTTGAAGGTGACGAGATCCTCTATCACGACTATGTCGACGTATCGGTCGCGGTGTCCGCGCCCAACGGACTTGTCGTTCCGGTGCTGCGCGATGCCGACAAGAAGAGCTTTGCCCAGATAGAAAAAGACATCGCCGATTTCGGAAACCGGGCCAAGGACGGTACGCTGACGATGGATGACATGAAGGGCGGCACCTTCACGATTTCCAACGGCGGCGTATTCGGATCGCTGATGTCGACGCCGATCATCAACCCACCGCAAAGCGCCGTGCTCGGCCTCCACCGGATCGAAGATCGCGCCGTAGTAGTCGACGGTGAGATCGTGATCCGACCGATGATGTACCTTGCGCTGTCCTACGATCATCGCATTATCGACGGCCGCGAGGCGGTGACCGCATTGAAGATCATCAAGGAGGCGATCGAAGATCCGACGCGCCTCCTGATCGACCTCTGAGCCCCAGCGACAGCGAACGAGAGGCAAGACTATGGCTGAATTCGACTTCGACGTTATCGTCATCGGTTCCGGACCGGGCGGCTATGTTGCCGCTATCCGCGCGGCGCAGCTGGGCCTGAAAACCGCCTGCGTGGAAAGCCGCGAAACGCTGGGCGGAACGTGTCTGAATGTCGGGTGCATCCCGTCAAAGGCATTGTTGCATGGATCCGAACTGTTCGAGGAAGCAAATAACGGCACGCTCGCAAAATTCGGCGTCAAGATCCCCGCGCCCGAACTCGACCTTCCCACCATGCAGGGCGAAAAGGCGACAGCGGTCAAGGAGCTGACCGGCGGCATCGCGTTCCTGTTCAAGAAGAACAAGGTTACGTGGTTGAAAGGCAGCGGCTCGTTCGTCGACAAGCACACCGTGCAAGTCGGTGACGCGCAGCATTCGGCGAAGAACATCGTCATCGCGACTGGCTCGTCGGTTACCCCCCTTCCGGGCGTGACGGTAGATAACGAAGGTGGCGTGATCGTCGACAGCACTGGCGGTCTGGCACTGGATCGCGTCCCCAACAAGATGGTCGTGATTGGTGGCGGCGTGATCGGGTTGGAGCTGGGCTCGGTCTGGCGCCGGCTTGGCGCGCAAGTCACGATTGTGGAATTTCTCGACCAGCTGCTGCCCGGCATGGACGGCGCCGTGCGCAAGGAAGCGGCCAAGATCTTCAAGAAACAGGGCATGGAGCTCAAGCTTTCGACCAAGGTCACCGGCGCCACCGTCGAAGGCGGCAAGGCCACGCTCACGCTCGAACCTTCGGCCGGTGGCGATGCCGAAACGATCGAAGCCGATTGCGTCCTTGTCGCCATTGGTCGCAGGCCGAACACAGACGGCCTGAACCTCGCCGCCATCGGTCTTGAAACCAACCAGCGTGGCCAGATCGTCCCCGATCACGAGTTCCGCACGAAAGTCGACAGCGTCTGGGCCGTCGGCGATGTGATCCCGGGCCCGATGCTAGCCCACAAGGCAGAGGACGAAGGCATCGCGGTCGCTGAAAACATCGCGGGTGAAACCGGCATCGTGAACCATGCCGTCATCCCCAGCGTCGTTTACACCATGCCTGAAATGGCAGGCGTGGGGCTTACCGAAGAAGCAGCCAGGGAAGCCGGCCACGACATCAAGGTCGGCAATTTCCCGATGATGGCCAACAGCCGTGCCAAGACCAATCGCGAGCCAGATGGATTCGTCAAGATCATCGCCGATGCGGAAACCGACCGCGTCCTTGGTGCGTGGTGCATTGCGTCCTTGGCGGGCACGATGATCGCGCAGGTTGCTCAGGCCATGGAATTCGGCGCTACGTCAGAGGACATCGCCTACACCTGCCATGCGCACCCGACCCATTCGGAGGCCATCAAGGAAGCCGCGATGGCCGTCCGGGGTCTGCCGATCCACATCTAAGGCCCGATTGCCGCCTGAACGCGGTTGGCATCACGGTTACCCGAATTGACAGATAACCCTTCGCCTGCGCGAGATGCGCGGCGGAGGGTTATCTTTTATGCGCATCCTTGCAAAACTTCACATCTGGCTTGGTTGGATCGTGGCCATACCGCTACTGCTGTGGACGGTGAGCGGCATCGTCATGGTAGCCAAACCGATGGCGGAAGTCCGTGGGGACACCTTGCGCAAAAACGCCGAGGTCCGCCCTATTCCGGCGGGCTGGTTAGCCCCCCAGCTGATCGAGGGCGAGGACCGCCCGGTCGAACTTCGCACCCGAATTCAAGGCAACTCAGCGGTCACCAGCGCGATATATGCCGATGGAAAAGTCGAGCGATACTTTGCTCGTTCGGGCCAGGCCGTTCCGCAGATCGACGTGGCTGCTGCGCGCACAATCGTTGCTATGGAGATTGAAGGTGGCGACCGGATCGATTCCGTCCGCTTCTTCGAGGAAGACAATCCGCCGTCCGATCTGCGCCGACCCATCCCTGTCTGGCAAGTCGTATTGACCGATGGAACCCATGTCTACGTTGGCAGGGATAGCGGCGAGATCGAAGCTATCCGAACCCGCTGGTGGCGAATGTTCGATGCGATGAGAACGATGCACAATATGGATTTCGAGACACGCGCAGGCGCAAACAACCTAATGCTGATGGTGTTTGCCGCGCTCACCCTGCTGATGACTGCGATGGGTGCCGTCCTGCTGTTCAGGCGAAAGCACGCGCCCGTGGCCCCCGCACCATCGGCACATGCGGAATCTGCACCCGAATGACATCCGCCCTTCCCGTCTTGCCGCCCTTGCTCGATGTGGCCGGGACGGCAGTCTTCGCGCTCACCGGCGCATTGCTTGCGGCGAGGTTGCGGCAAAGTTTCGTGACCGTCGCGTTCTTTGCGCTGGTGACCGGTGTGGGTGGGGGATCGGTCCGAGATGTGCTGATCGGCGTGCCGGCCTTCTGGCTCACATCCCCATGGGTCGCACCGGTCGTCTTCACCGCAGCGATGCTTGCCTGGTTTATGCCCGTAAGGATTTGGCCTGCGCTGCTGCTCGAATGGGCAGATGCGGCCGGGTTGGCGGCATTTTCCGCATTAGGCGCTGCAAAGGCACTGGCACTCGGCGTCGCGCCCTTGCCCGCCATTGTGCTGGGCGTGGTCACCGGATGTGTCGGCGGCATTATCCGCGACGTTCTTGCCGGCGTTCCGTCAATCCTGATGCGACCCGAACTCTATGTGACCGCAGCGGCACTATCGGCCACGCTTTGCGCAGGTGCACTGATCGCCGGATTGCCGCAATCCGCCGCATTGGGCATGGCCGCGATCGCAGGATTTGCCCTGCGCGGCGCGGCCATCTGGTGGAAGATCGAGTTGCCGGCCTATTCCCGCTTCGACGCGACCGACAAGCACTGACCCTTTATTGCGCGAGCGCGTAATCCGGGCCGCCAGCCGTCTCGTAGCGATCGTCGCTTTGGCCTCTTTCCCAGGTTCGTTCACCCGAACCTTGTTCTTTTTCAACTTCGACCTCGACCTGACGGGTCGGCGACGGCGCATCGGCCCGCGAACGGGCGCTGGCGTAGTAATCGTCATTTCGTCCGTCAGTGCGTTCAATATCGGGCTGACGCGCAGCCTGCTCGTACCCGGCGTCCTCACGAGAGGATCGGCGGCCAATGTCAATGTCGACGTCGCGGACCCTGCCATCAGAGCTCAAAGAACAGGCGAAACGCCCACCCCGCGCCAGATCGCCCTCTACGCGCCATCCCGCAGCATCGCGTTCCGCAGTATCGACGCTCGCCACGCGCTGATCGCGCTCGACCTCGTCGACGCAATCTTCGATTGCACCATCGATGCCGCGGCGCGAGGCTTCGTCATCGCGCGGATTTCGATAGTCCCGATAACGCGCATCGCGATCGTATTCCCGATTGTCGCGATAACGTACGTCCCTGTCACGATAACGTACGTCCCTTTCGCGATAATTGCGGTCGTTTGAATTCTCTATCGCCCTAGCCACCGCGATAGCACCGCCAAAGATCAGAATCCCCGCCAGCACGTCGCCTCCGTCGACACGGCCGTGACCACGCCAGCGGCCGCCATAACCACCCCAACCGCCGCCCCAGCCGTTAGCCGTGTCGTCAACCGCGCTCCAATGACCGACAGCGCCGCTGCCCGGAACGTCCAAGCTTGCGGCCTGCGTCGGAATGGCAAGCGATGTGGCGGCCAGAAAGGCAACAGCCCCGGCGGACTTGCGAATGCGAATGGTCATGGTTGCGATCCCTCAATAGGCGCCACACAGACACCCAGTATACCATAGATTGCCCACAGAAGGGTTTCCCATTCCTGAACCAGACTCGCGTTTTCCCGACTGGCAAACAAAAAAGGGCCCGGCGGGAAGGGGTTACCGCCGGGCCCAAAAGGCATTCGTGCGCGAACTGATCATCGATCAGCGCAGGCCGCGGATGCCCGAATAGCCGAGGTCACGGACGCGCCCATGGCTCACTTCGCAGGTGAACTTACCGCTGTCCCAGCTGCGCATGTCGTTGCGCGATCCGCGATAATCATTATCCCATCCGCGACCATAGCGTGAACCGCTGTAGCCGGTGTCGACTGCGATCCGACCCTTGATCCGGTAACCGCCATTCCGGCGATCGACTTCGCGGATGTCGGTAACGTCGGCTCGACGGAAACCTGCGCGACGCGCATCGCGCTCTGCTGCATTGACGCACTGCTCTACCGCGCTGCGGGCGCTGCCCCCACGCGAATTGTAGGACCGGTCGTACCGATCATATCGGTCGTCGCGATCGTAACGCCCATCCCGATAATCTCGATCGTCGCCTGCATAGTAATAACCGTCACTGCGGTTCTTGCTGCCCGCGCTGGCGATAGCGGCGATGCCTCCGATAATCAGGGCCCCGGCGATCACGTCGCCAGCGTCGATTCCATCATGGCCGTAACGGTCACGGGAAAACGCGGGGCTGGCAGAGGCAAGGGCCATCGCGCCGGCCGCCGCTGAGCCGATAATGGCTTTTGAAACAGATTTCATCGGTGCGATCCTTTGCTCTGACCGGACGAGATAGCCCGGACAAGTCAGAGGATTAGCGAATCGATACTGAGACGAACCTGAATCTTTCTGACAGCTTTCGTTCAGCAAGAGACGAGCTTACATGAATGAGCCGCGCATATAAGAAAGGGCGCCGGTTGTGCAATTACAACCAGCGCCCCTTAAATTGTGATCGATGCCGCGTGGGCAGTCCGAAAGGGCTCAGGCCTCTTCGTACTCTTCCTCGTCCGACATGACCGGACCCGAATCCTGGCCCTTTGCATCGATGTCGCGGTCGACGAATTCGATGATCGCAACCGGGGCAGCGTCCGAAGCGCGGATGCCAGCCTTGATGATGCGAGTATAGCCGCCTTCACGGTCCTTGTAACGTTCAGCAAGAACGTCGAAAAGCTTGGCAAGCTGAGCGTCGTCGAGCAGCTTCGAGTGCGCGAGGCGACGGTTCGAAAGGCCGCCATGCTTGGCGAGCGTAATCAGTTTCTCGACATAAGGACGCAGTTCGCGAGCCTTCGGTGTCGTGGTCTTGATCTGCTCGTGCTTGATAAGAGCGGCAGCGAGGTTGCGCAGCAGCATCTTGCGATGGCCGGTCTTGCGCTGGAGCTTACGCCCCGCAATTTTGTGACGCATGGTCTTTTCCTTTTTTGCCGATCTCTCGGCGTTCGTAGGGGGCCCGTGTCAGGTAGCCCGATCCTGGCTGTTTGCTGAGGTCAGCCATGAACCCCGAATTACCGTCCCGGCCGGGGCCGGGACGGTAATTCGATCAGCCCAGCAGTTCCTGCTCGAGCTTCTTGGCCATCTCTTCGATGTTTTCCGGCGGCCAGCCGGGGATGTCCATGCCAAGACGCAGACCCATCGAGGAAAGAACTTCCTTAATCTCGTTGAGCGACTTGCGGCCGAAGTTAGGCGTACGGAGCATCTCGGCCTCGGTCTTCTGGACCAGGTCACCGATATAGATGATGTTGTCGTTCTTGAGGCAGTTGGCCGAACGAACCGACAGTTCAAGCTCGTCGACCTTCTTGAGAAGGTAACGGTTGAGTTGGTTGGCATCGCTTTCTTCGGGTGCAACGGCGATCCCGGCAGTCTGCGGAACGCCCTGCGGGATGCCCTCTTCAAAGTGCACGAAGAGCGCAAGCTGGTCCTGCAGGATACGAGCAGCGTACGCCACCGCGTCTTCCGGCGTGATCGTGCCGTCAGTCTCGACAGTCAGCGAAAGCTTGTCGTAATCGAGTTCCTGACCGACGCGAGCATTCTCGACCTTGTAGGAAACCTGACGAACCGGCGAATATAGCGAGTCGACCGGGATGAGCCCGATCGGTGCATCCGCCATGCGGTTCTGTACGGCTGGGACATATCCCTTACCGCTGTCGCAGGTCAGCTCCATGTTGAGCGTCGCACCTTCGTCGAGGTGGCAGATCACGAGGTCCTTGTTCATGACCTCCATGTCGCCCGACACCTGAATGTCACCTGCGGTGACCTCGGCAGGACCGGTCGCGGAGAGGTTGAGACGCTTCAGCCCTTCACCTTCCATCTTAAGCGCGACCTGCTTGATGTTCAGGACGATGTCGGTGATGTCTTCGCGAACGCCGGCCAGCGACGAGAACTCGTGCAGGACATTGTCGATCTTGATCGAGGTGATCGCGGCGCCCTGTAGGCTCGACAACAGGACGCGACGCAGCGCGTTGCCGAGCGTGAGGCCGAAACCGCGCTCGAGCGGTTCAGCAACGAAAGTAGCGCGCAGCTTGGCATCGCCCTGCGGCTTGATTTCGAGACTGTTGGGCTTCTTCAGTTCCTGCCAGTTCTTGATATTGACGGACATGGACTTCCCCTAGGGTTTGTCGGTTCTATTTTCGTGGGTCGGCTGCTCGAGGGAAGCTGCCCATCCCACTTCGTGATCCGCGGGCGAGTGCAAATGGGCGGACCGTGGATCCTGGTCGGACCGCCCCTCGCCTATCGGATCAGACGCGGCGACGCTTCGACGGGCGCACACCGTTGTGCGGGATCGGGGTAACGTCGCGGATCGAGGTGATGGTGAAACCCACCGCCTGCAGGGCGCGGAGCGCACTTTCGCGACCCGAACCCGGGCCCTTGACTTCAACCTCGAGGGTACGGACGCCGTGTTCGGCGGCCTTCTTGCCCGCATCGTCCGCTGCAACCTGCGCCGCATAAGGGGTCGACTTGCGGCTACCCTTGAAGCCCATCGCGCCTGCGCTGGACCAGCTGATAGCGTTGCCCTGAGCGTCGGTGATGGTGATCATGGTATTGTTGAAGCTGGCGTTCACATGCGCGACGCCGCTCGAGATGTTCTTGCGTTCGCGGCGCCGGATGCGCTGGGGTTCGCGTGCCATTATCTTGGTTCCTGTATCCTGAAAGGAAGGAGAGGTTCGCTACGAAAGCGATCCTTACTTCTTCTTGCCGGCGATCGGCTTGGCCTTGCCCTTGCGAGTGCGCGCATTGGTATGCGTGCGCTGGCCGCGAACGGGAAGTCCCTTACGGTGACGCAGGCCGCGATAGCAGGCCAGGTCCATCAGACGCTTGATGTTCATCGCGGTATCGCGACGAAGATCGCCTTCGACGATGAAGTCGCTGTCGATCGTTTCACGGATCTGCAGCACTTCCTGGTCCGTCAGGTCCTGGACGCGGCGGGCTTGATCTATGCCCAGCTTGTCGGCGATATCCTTGGCCGACTTGGGACCGATACCGTGGATATAGGTGAGCGCGATGATAACGCGCTTGTTGGTGGGGATGTTTACCCCGGCAATACGAGCCACTTAGTTCTCCATGCTCCACAGGGGTGGCGGCTAGCCATGCCCCTATCTCAACGCTTGCGAATGCCCGTCAGAAATCGACCATGCCAATCAGACCCTTAAGCCTTCAACGGCAAAAAGTCCGGATGGAAGGCGACGAAGCGCCAACCTGCCGGACTAACCCGATTCATAACGAGCGAAGGGCGCGCTTACGGTGATTCGATCTACAAGTCAACGGGCAGCAAGTAACCGTTGCAACCTCTCAATGATGTGCCTGACGATCCGTGTATTCCGGACAGCGTAAGCGATCAAAGAGGGCCGAGCTTCGCTGACAGATCACGCCGTCCTGAAAGCCCACGCATATCAATCGCCTTAACGTGCCTGGCTGCTTTGTCGAGCAACACCCTTCAATATTTTGCAAGAAGTAACGGGCCGTCGTCGTGCCGCAATTAGAAGCTGTGTCTCCGTAAGTTCCCAGCCAACGGTTCAGAAACAATCCTGCCCACTATACCCCAAACCAGATCAGTCGAGTATCTTGCCGATCGCTCTCGTCACGTCATCGATGTCCGCCATGCCATCCACTCGCGAGACGATCCCGCGCGCTTCATAAATAGGGAGGATCGGAGCGGTCTTGGCCCGGTACTCCGCCATGCGGGTACGGACGGTGGCCTCGTTATCATCGGGGCGGCGCTTGAATTCCGTGGCGCCGCATCGATCGCAGACGCCCGGTTGCTTTGGCCGTTCGAATACGTCGTGGTATCCCTTGCCGCACGAAGCGCAGGTGAAACGGCCGGTAATCCGTTGGACCAGTGCGTCTTCGTTTACGTCCAGTTCGATGACATGGGCCAGGGTACGGCCATGCTTTTGGAGGATGTCATCCAGCATGCGAGCCTGAACCGCGGTGCGCGGATATCCGTCGAAAATCGCGCCGCTTCCAACCCCCATCGACGCCAGCTCATCGCTAATCAGGGCTGAGACGATCGCATCGGAGACGAGCTCACCTGCATCCATGACGGCCTTTGCCTGAATGCCGACAGGGGTCTGAGCCTTCACTGCGGCCCGGAGCATGTCACCGGTCGATAGCTGACGCATGCCATACTTATCGACCAGACGCTGCGATTGCGTCCCCTTGCCAGCACCCGGCGGTCCGAGGAGGATGATGTCCACGTGAATACTCTCCCTGTTGCCGGACGGCTTATCGATCAGCGAAGCCGACCTTTCAACTTAGCCTTTTTGATGAGATCGCCGTACTGGTGCGCCAGCAGGTGGCTCTGGATCTGGGCAATCGTATCGACCGTCACGTTGACGACGATGAGAAGGCTCGTCCCACCAAGGAAAAACGGCAGGCCAGTCTGGCCGATGATATATTCAGGCAGCACGCAGACAAGCGCCAGGTAAGCCGCACCGATGACCGTGATGCGCGTCAGGACATAGTCAAGATAGTCTGCTGTCCGCTTGCCGGGACGAATACCGGGAATGAAACCGCCATTCCGCTTCAGGTTGTCCGCGGTCTCTTCCGGGTTGAAAACGACCGCCGTGTAGAAAAATGCGAAGAACACGATGCCGACCGCATAAAGGGTCAGATAGATCGGCTGCCCATGCTGAAGATATTGGTTAAGCGTTACGAGAACGCCGCCCATGGTGCTTTCCGGGGAGATCGAGTTTTGAGCGAACTGCGTGATCGTAAGCGGCAGAAGCAGTAACGATGAAGCGAAGATCGGAGGAATGACGCCGGCCGTATTCAGCTTGAGCGGGAGGTGCGATCGGTCTGCCTGCATCATGCCGCGCTGACTTGCACGCTTGGGATACTGGATCAGGAGCCGGCGCTGCGCACGCTCCATAAAGCAGATGAAAAGGATCAGCCCAATGATCACGAAGATCAGGGCCACGATAAGAAACGGCGAAATCGAACCCGAACGACCGCCTTCGAATAGCTGTGCAGTGATCGTCGGGAACTGGGCGATGATGCCCGCCATGATGATAAGCGAAACGCCGTTGCCGATCCCGCGCGACGTGATTTGTTCACCCAGCCACAGGAGGAACATGGTACCGCCAACGAGGCTGATAACCGAACCGATGCGGAACATCAGTCCGGGATCGACGACCGCATGCAGGCCGCTCGACGCAGAAAAAGTTTCCAGCCCTACGGCAAGGAAATAACCCTGGATCGCGGTAAGGCCCACAGTCCCGTAGCGGGTATACTGGTTGAGCTTCTTGCGCCCACTCTCGCCTTCCTTCTTCATCGCGGCCATTGCCGGATGAAGCGCTGCGGCAAGCTGTACGACGATGGAGGCGGTAATGTACGGCATGATGCCGAGCGCGATGAGGCTCATCCGCTCGAGGCTGCCGCCGGAAAATGTGTTGAACAGGTCGAGCACACCGCCGCGCGTCTGCGCATACAGATCCTGCAGGATCAGCGGGTTCACGCCCGGAAGCGGAACGAAGCTCAGGAAGCGGAAAACGATGAGCGCACCTAGGGTAAACCAGATGCGCTGCTTGAGCTCCGTCGCCTTGCCGAAATTGGCCAGGGACATGTTGCTCGCGATATTGTCGGCGCGTGATGCCATGTTCTTGAATCTGTCGCCTTGCGGGGGTGGCGGCGGATGGCCGCATGCCAGTCAGGAACAGCCCATATAGGGCGCGGGCGAGGATGCAACCACCCTCGCCCGAACCTTGTCCTGATTATTCGGCGTCGGCCTTGGCGGCCTTGACCGGTGCGGTCGTCTCGATCGAACCACCGAGCTTTTCAATCTGCTCGCGCGCGCCCTTCGACACGCCGGCAACCTTGAAGCTGACCTTGGTGGTCAGTTCGCCCTTGCCGAGCAGGCGAACGCCATGCTTGCCGCCACGTGCAAGGCCAGCGGCCTGCAGAATGTCGTGATCGACCACGCCCGAAGCATCAAGCTTTCCGGCGTCGATGAACTTCTGGATCATGCCGAGGTTAACCTGCGCATAGTCCTTGCCGAACGGGTTGTTGAACCCGCGCTTCGGGAGACGCATGTGCAGCGGCATCTGGCCGCCTTCGAAACCAGCGATGGAAACGCCCGAACGCGCCTTCGCACCCTTCTGGCCGCGTCCGCCGGTCTTGCCTTTGCCCGAGCCGATGCCACGGCCGATGCGCATGCGACGATGGCGGGCGCCTTCGTTGTCGCGGATATCATTGAGTTTCATAATTCAACACTCGCTTTCGCTTTTCTTCGCGTTGGTGGCCGCAATCGGCCTGGAAAGCGGGGCGCTTAGGGCATAGCAAAGGCATTGTCGACCCCTCCCGCGCATGTTCGTCGTGCGCGGTGCCGACGGGGCTAGCGGCCCGAAGTAGCGCGACCGGACATTACAGTGCCAAACCACCGCCGAACATTTGATGTGCGCGCTTCGGTCAACAGTGAAAAACCCCATCCGGCGGCAATGGCAAGCAACACCAACACCCCAAGACCGAACATCGCCTCCACCCCTGGCTGCATACGGTCCGACAGTCCTGTCAAGCCGAGGACGAACATCAACAACGGAAAGTGAATGGCATAGAGCGAAAAGCTCGAGCGTGAGCCATAGAGTGCAAAAATCTGCGCGATACGAGGAAAGCACGGATCGAGCCGCAGCAATGCCCAGACAATCCCTGCAAATGTCCCACCGACTGCGATGTCGCTCACGGCCAACGGAACAATATGAAGCCGTGCGACGACCAAGGCGATTAGCAAAGCTCCTGCACAGGACAGCAGCAGCAGCGTCGCGAACACCCTGCCCATCGGGCGTCCGCTCGCAATCGTCGAACGGTCGGCGTAATAGAGCCCGGCTCCCATAAGCCAGATGACGAATCCGAGAAGCACCTTCGGCCAGATCACACCGACTGCGAGCGAGGCGAGCGCGATCTGCCAGCGGCCACGAACGGCAAAGACGATGGCCGGAAACCAGATGTAGAACCAGAATTCGTAGGAGAGGCTCCACAATGGCCCGTTACTGCCGAACGTGGGCACGGCAAGACCCTGAAGGAAGGCGACGTTGCCAAGAAAGGCGATGAGGGAGAGCCGCCCGGCTAGATCGTTTGGTACACTGACTGCGGGGCTTGCGCCGCCGAAATGCATCGAATCGAAGTGCATCAGGCCATATCCGTCCAGAATGCCGCCGATCAAAAGTGCCGGAACGAGCACGACTAGCAATCTGGAACAACGATCGACGAGGTAAGGCCTCCAGAAATGGTCATCATGCTTCCGCCTGTCGACCGAACGGGCAATCCAGAAACCCGAGAGCACGAAAAAGACCATCACCGCCTCATGCCCCAAGCCGGTCAGGAAATAGACCGCCTTGAGCACCCCCGCCACTCCGGCTTCAACTTCGTCGGCATCCACCCATAACAGATCTTTCGCGTGCCCGAGCACGACAACGGTCGCCGCAACGAAGCGAAACGCATCCATGTACTGATAACTAGGTCGTTCGGTCGTGGAGCTGATCACGGAAGATCCCGTCTTAACGCGGTAATGCCCTTCTTAATAATCCACGGGCCGTCCGACACCGCGTCATTTTCTGAAAGCATTGATAATAGATACCAAAATCAAATCGTCATGTGACGTGTGTTCGTACCCAACGCACGCGCGCCCAGCCCCTCATTAAAGTCGAGAACCGGCAAATACAGTTCTAGTGGGCGCTTACCTCCCGCACACCGATTTTTCGCGAAGCATATTGTGCACCCAAAAAGCACACCGCATGAAAACAGTGACGGCCAACGAAAAAAGGGTCCCGATCGTACGACCGGAACCCCTTCTCGTTATCGAATCACAACGCCTCAGTCGACGATTGCGACCATGTGCGGAAGCTTCGCGATCGCCCCGCGAACTTCAGGGGTGTCCTGACGCTCTACGACCTTGTGCATCTTGTTCAGACCCAGTCCGATGAGGATCTTCCTCTGGCTTTCGGGCCGACGGATCGGCGAACCGATCTGCTTGAGCTTGATGGTCTTTGTCTTTGCCATGGTTGCTTACTCCACCAATGCCGCGGCGTCAGCCTCGGCCTCGGCCACGCTCGAACCACCGCGGCCCAGAAGATCGACGACCTTCTTGCCCCGGCGCTGAGCGACCGACTTCGGCGAAGTCTGTTCAGTCAGCGCGTCGAACGTGGCGCGGATCATGTTGTAGGGGTTCGACGAACCAACCGACTTGGTAACCACGTCGGCAACGCCGAGCGATTCGAAGACGGCGCGCATCGGTCCGCCTGCGATAATGCCGGTACCCGCAGGCGCGGTGCGGAGATTGACCTTGCCCGCACCAAAGCGGCCCTTGCCGTCGTGATGCAGCGTACGGCCATCCTTAAGCGGAACGCGGACCATCTTCTTCTTGGCCGCCGCAGTCGCCTTGTTGATCGCCTCAGGGACTTCGCGAGCCTTGCCATGGCCGAAGCCAACGCGGCCCTTGCCGTCACCCACGACTACAAGCGCTGCAAAACCGAAGCGCTTACCGCCCTTCACCGTTTTCGAAACGCGGTTGATGTGCACCAGCTTTTCGATCAGCTCTTCGCCGCCGTCATCCTGATTGCCGCGACGATCGTCACGGCGGCCACGACCGCGGCCGCCACGATCGCCACCCCGGTCGCCACCGCCACCTGCACGGTCGTTGCGACCGCCACGGGCGCCACGTCCACCGCGCGGCTGCGAAGGATCGCCGCCCGCCGTCGACTGGTTATCACCCGCTTCGGTCGACGCAACCGTCGGCATAGGAGTCGAACCGGCGTTGTCGACCACGGGGGTCTCGCCAGCGTTGTTTTCGATGTTGTTTTCGTCAGCCATCATCAGAACTCCAGCCCGCCTTCACGCGCGGCATCGGCAAGCGCCTTGACGCGGCCATGGAATAGGAAGCCGCCGCGATCAAACACGACTGTCGTCACGCCCGCCTTGGTGGCTGCAGCGGCGATGTCCTTGCCAACCTTGGAAGCGGCATCGATGTTCGCACCCGAGCTGTCGGCACCAAGCGTCGAAGCAGCGGCAATCGTCTTGCCCTGTGCATCGTCGATAACCTGAGCGTAGATGTGCTTGCCGGTGCGATGCACCGACAGGCGAGGCTTGCCGCCCGAACGGGCGCGGAGCGCGGTGCGCACGCGACGACGGCGGCGCTCGAAAAGGGAAAGCTTTGCCATCTTACTTCTTCTTCCCTTCCTTGCGGAAGATATACTCGCCGCGGTACTTGATGCCCTTGCCCTTGTAAGGCTCGGGCTTGCGCCAGCGGCGAATCTCGGCGGCAAACTGGCCAACGGCCTGCTTGTCGATGCCGCTGATCTCCACAGTTGTCTGATCGGGCGTCTTCACTTCGACACCCTCGGGAACGTCGAGATCGACGTCGTGGCTGTAACCGAGCTGAAGCTTGAGCTTCTGGCCCTGCGCCTGCGCACGATAGCCGACGCCGGTGATCTCAAGGAACTTGGTGTAACCCTGAGTCACGCCCTCGACGAGGTTGGATACCAGCGTGCGCTGCATACCCCAGTGGCTACGGGCAGCCTTGGTGTCGTTCGCCGGAATGATCGAGATCTGGTCGTCCTCGACCTTGTACTCGATGAGGTCGGACAGACCCAGCGACAAGGTGCCCTTGGGCCCCTTTACCGTGAGCGAGTCACCCTCGATGTTAGCGGTCACGCCACTCGGGATCGCGACCGGCCTTTTACCGATGCGGCTCATCAGAACACCTCCGCAAGCACTTCGCCGCCGACGTTCTGGGCGCGTGCTTCGGCATCCGAGAGCACGCCCTTGGGCGTCGAGACGATGGTGATGCCAAGACCGTTGCGGATGTTCGGAAGTTCCTTGGAACCCGAATAAACGCGGCGGCCAGGCTTGGAGACACGGGCGACATGCTTGATAGCAGGTTCGCCTTCGAAATACTTAAGTTCGATCCGCAGCGCCTTGTGCTTGCCGGTTTCGTCTTCGCTATAACCACGAATGTAGCCTTCGCGCTGAAGAACTTCGAGTACGTTTGCACGCAGCTTTGACGCGGGCGAAAGGACGGAATCCTTCTTCGCCTGCTGGCCGTTGCGGATACGGGTGAGCATATCACCCAGGGGATCGGTCATTGCCATCTAAAGGCTCCTCACCAGCTCGACTTGGTCAGACCGGGGATCAGGCCCTTATTGCCCAAATCCCGCAGTTCGATGCGGCAGAGGCCGAATTTGCGGTAGTAACCCCGCGGGCGGCCGGTGGTGGTGCAGCGATTGCGCACGCGGGTCGGATTCCCGTTACGGGGAATTTCGGCCAGCTTGAGGCGCGCGATCCAACGATCGCTGTCATCGACCGACTCATCGTCAGCGATCGCCTTCAGCTTCGCGTATTGCGATGCATACTTCTTGACGAGCTTCTTACGACGCTCGTTCTTGTTCACGGAACTCAGTTTCGCCATGGACTTAAGCTCTCTTCCTTAGCGGCTCACGCCGCCTCCTTCTGATCCGCGCCGGTGTCCGATTCTTCGGGGGCGGGGAACGGGAAACCGAACAGGCGCAGCAGTTCGCGCGCTTCGTCGTCGGTCTTCGCGGTGGTGGTCACGATGATGTCCATGCCACGCACCTTGTCGATCTGATCGTAGCTGATCTCCGGAAAGATGATCTGCTCCTTCAGGCCCATGGCATAGTTGCCATTGCCGTCGAACGACTTCGGATTCAGGCCACGAAAGTCGCGGATGCGGGGCATCGCGATCGTGACCAGACGGTCGAGGAATTCGAACATCCGTTCGCCGCGAAGGGTAACCTTGCAACCGATCGGCATGCCTTCACGCAACTTGAACTGCGCGATCGACTTCTTCGCCTTGGTGATCACGGGCTTCTGGCCGGCGATCAGTTCCATTTCCGCTGCGGCGGTCTGGACCTTCTTCTTGTCCTGGCTGGCTTCGCCAACGCCCATGTTGAGCGTGATCTTGGCCAGCTTGGGCACCTGAAGCGCATTGGTGTAGCCGAACTTTTCGGTCATCGCCTTGGCGATTTCCGCATCGTACTTCGCCTTCATGCGGGGCATATAATCAGCCATCAATCTTCTCCCCGGACTTGACGGCGACGCGCACCTTCTTGCCGTCGTGCTCTTCAAAGCGGACGCGGGTGGGCTTGCCATCCTTGGGATCGGCCAAGGCAACCTTGCAGATTGCCATCGGTGCCGGCGAGCGGTCGATCCCGCCCTGCGGATTCACCTGGGTGGGCTTGCGGTGACGGGTCGCGACGTTGACGCCGTCGACCAGAACCTTGCCAGCCTTGGGCATGACTTGGGTGACCGTACCGGTCTTACCCTTGTCCTTGCCCGACAACACGACCACGCTGTCACCCTTCTTGATCTTTGCGGATGCCATTACAACACCTCCGGAGCAAGCGAGATGATCTTCATGAAGCCACGACCGCGAAGTTCGCGCACGACGGGGCCGAAGATACGCGTGCCGATGGGTTCCTCGTTCTTGTTCACGAGGACCGCAGCATTCGAGTCAAAGCGAATGACGCTGCCATCGGTGCGACGGACGTCTTTCCTCGTGCGAACGATCACGGCGCGATGAACATCGCCCTTCTTGACCTTTGCACGCGGCTGCGCCTCCTTGATGGAGACGACGATCACGTCACCGACGCTGGCAGTACGCCGCTTCGATCCGCCCAGCACCTTGATGCACTGGACTCGCTTGGCGCCGCTGTTGTCAGCAACATCAAGGTTGGATTGCATCTGGATCATAGATCCGGTTCCTTCTCAATCGGCTTGCCGGGACAACGGCCTAGACGAGCCCGGTAGTTCCAAAAACTTTCGTCGTTCAGCCGTTTGCGGCGTCGACCTCGATGTCGGCTTCCAAGGCGGTGTCGGCCTGGCCGCCAACGCGATCGAGAACCTTCCACGTCTTCAGCTTGGAGATCGGCGCGACCTCCTCGATCCGCACCTTTTCGCCAGCGCGGAAAGCGTTGTCGGCGTCATGTGCGTGGTACTTCTTCGAACGACGGATGATCTTTCCGTAGAGCGGATGCTTCACCTTGCGTTCGACGTTGACCACAACGGTCTTGTCGGGCTTGTCGGAAACCACGGTCCCGATGAGGATGCGCTTGGGCATGGTCTCTTCCTTACTTCGCGGCCGCGGGCTGAGCGGTCTTCGAACGCTCCGCTTGTGCGGTCTTGATACGCGCAATCTGGCGACGGACTTCCCGGATGCGAGCAGGACGCTCGATCTGGTTGGTCGCGGCCTGGAAGCGCAGGTTGAACTGCTCACGCTTCAGCTCGACGAGATCAGACGAAAGCTGATCGTCGGTCTTGGCGCGAATATCTTCGTTGTTCGCCATCATTCGCCTCCCAGGTGCGACTGGTCGCCAAGACGGGCGACGACCTTGGTCTTGATCGGCAGCTTCATCGCGGCGCGGCTGAATGCCTCTGCAGCGAGCGGGCCCGGAACGCCGTCCAGTTCGAACAGGATGCGACCCGGCTTTACCCGTGCAGCCCAGTATTCGACCGAACCCTTGCCCTTCCCCTGACGGACTTCAGCAGGCTTCTTCGACACCGGAACGTCGGGGAACACGCGAATCCACAGACGACCCTGACGGCGAATGTGACGGGTGATCGCACGACGCGCAGCTTCGATCTGGCGTGCGGTGATACGCTCGGGTTCCATCGCCTTCAGCCCGTACGAGCCGAAGTTCAGCGAGGTGCCGCCCTTGGCTTCGCCGTGGATCTTGCCCTTGAACGCCTTGCGGAACTTGGTTTTTTTCGGTTGCAGCATTGTCTTACCTCAGCCTAGCCTCAGCGCGCCGGTCGCACGCCGGAGGTCTGGGCCTCCATCATCAGACGGTCCTGCGCCATCGGGTCGTGCGCCATGATCTCGCCTTTGAAGATCCAGCACTTGATACCGATGATGCCGTATGCGGTCAGCGCTTCGGCTTCCGCATAATCGACGTTTGCACGCAGGGTGTGAAGCGGCACGCGGCCTTCGCGATACCATTCGACGCGCGCGATTTCCGCACCGCCGAGACGGCCGCCGCACGTGATCTTAATGCCCTCGGCCCCAAGACGCAGCGCAGACTGCACGGCCCGCTTCATCGCGCGGCGGAAGGCCACACGACGGACGAGCTGATCGGCAATGCCCTGAGCGACGAGCTTGGCGTCGATTTCCGGCTTGCGGATCTCGACGATATTCAGCTTCACTTCGCTCGCGGTCATCGATGCGAGCTTGAGGCGAAGCTTTTCGATGTCCGCACCCTTCTTGCCGATAATGACACCGGGGCGCGCAGCGTAAATCGACACGCGGCAAAGCTTTGCCGGACGCTCGATCACAACCTTCGAAATCGCCGCCTGCGGCAATGCGCCGACGATATACTTGCGGATCTCGATGTCTTCCTTGAGCAGACCGGCATAGTCGCGCCCTTCGGCGTACCAGCGACTGTCCCAAGTGCGGTTGATCTGAAGGCGCAGGCCGATCGGATTGGATTTATGACCCATGGATCAGGCCTCCCCTTCGTCGGATTGTTCACGAACCACGATGCGCAGACGGCTGAACGGCTTCAGGATGCGCGTCGACTTGCCACGGCCGCGGGTGTGGAAACGCTTCATGGTAATCGATTTGCCGACCGAGGCTTCCGCCACGACGAGCGCGTCGACGTCCAGGTTGTGGTTGTTCTCGGCATTCGCGATCGCCGAAGCCAGGACCTTGCGAGCATCCTGCGCCATGGCACGCTTAGAGAAGGTGAGAATGTTCAGCGCATCCTCCACCTTCTTGCCGCGAATGAGGCCGGCGACAAGGTTGAGCTTCTGGGCGGAACCACGAATCGTGGTGCCGACTGCCAGAGCTTCATTCTCGGCGACGCGGCGCGGAGCGGACTGCTTGCTCATCAGCGCTTGCCCTTCTTGTCAGCGGCGTGACCCGGGAAGCTGCGCGTGGGCGCAAACTCGCCAAGCTTGTGGCCGACCATGTCCTCGTTGACGGACACGGGAATGTGCTTCTTGCCGTTGTAGACGCTAAAGGTCAGGCCAACGAACTGGGGAAGGATGGTGGAGCGACGCGACCAAGTCTTGATCGGAGCGCGCGTGCCAGCGTCCTGGGCGATTTCTGCCTTCTTCAGCAGGTGCAGGTCAACAAACGGACCCTTGCGGAGCGAACGAGCCATTACCGCTTACCTCTTCTTCTTGGCGTGCCGCGAACGGATGATCAACTTGTCCGTCTGCTTGTTGTTGCGGGTCCGGGCGCCCTTCGTCGGCTTGCCCCATGGCGTAACCGGATGACGGCCGCCCGAGGTACGGCCTTCGCCACCGCCATGCGGGTGATCGACCGGGTTCTTGGCGACGCCACGGGTAAGCGGACGCTTACCCATCCAGCGACGACGACCGGCCTTGGCCAGCGTCTGGTTGCTGTTGTCCGGGTTCGAAACCGCACCGACAGTGCCCATGCAATCACCGCGCAGGTAGCGCTGTTCGCCAGAAGAGAGACGCACGATCACCATGCCGCGGTCACGGCCGACGATCTGGGCGTAAGTTCCTGCCGAACGCGCGATCTGCGCGCCCTTGCCCGGCTTCATTTCCAGGTTGTGGGCGATCGTTCCGACCGGCATCTGCGACAGGAGCATAGCGTTGCCAGGCTTCGTGTCGGTCTTCTCGCCGGCGATGACGCTGTCACCAACAGCGAGCCGCTGCGGAGCGATGATATAGGCCTCTTCGCCGTCCTCGTACTTGACGAGAGCGATGAATGCCGTGCGGTTGGGATCATACTCGAGCCGCTCGACGGTCGCAGCCATATCCCACTTGCGACGCTTGAAGTCGACGTAGCGATATTTCTGCTTGTGACCGCCGCCAATGCCGCGCGAAGTCACGTGACCCTTGTTGTTGCGGCCGCCAGTCTTGTTCTTGCCTTCGGTGAGAGCCTTGACAGGCTTACCCTTCCAGAGGCTCGACTTGTCGACCAGCACCAGGCCACGGCGGGCGGGCGATGTCGGTTTATAGTTCTTGAGTGCCATGATTTCCTAGCCTCAGATACCGCTGGTGACGTCGATGGACTGGCCTTCGGCCAGCGTCACGATCGCCTTTTTCATGTCGGTGCGCCGGTAGGGCTTGCCCTTCCAGCGCTTAACCTTGCCCTTTTGGACAAGCGTGTTCACGCCGGTGACTTTTACGTCGAAAAGCGCTTCGACCGCTTCCTTGATCTGCGGCTTCGTGGCGCTTTCGGCGACCTTGAATACCACAGCGTTATGTTCCGAAAGAAGCGTCGACTTCTCGGTAATGTGCGGGGCGACGATAACGTCATAGTGCCGCACGTCGATTTCCTTAGCCTTAGCCATTGAAACGCGCCTCCAGCTTCTCGACCGCGTCCTTGGTGAGGATCAGCGTGTCGTGCTTCAGGATGTCGTAGACGTTCGCGCCCACGGCCGGCATGACATTCACGCCCGGAAGATTGCTCGATGCCTTGCGGAAGCCGTCATTGACGCTTTCACCGTCGATCACGAGGATCTTACCGGCAAAACCGAGCTTTTCGAACTGCGCGCGAAGAGCCTTTGTCTTGGCATCTGCAAGCTCAAGCGTATCAACGACGATAAGACCGTCCTTCGCCTTGCTCGACAGGGCCATCTTCAGGCCAAGTGCGCGGATCTTCTTGTTCAGCGACATGTCAAAGTCACGCTTGCGTGCACCATGAGCCTTGCCGCCACCGATGAAGATCGGGGCCTTGCGATCGCCGTGGCGAGCCGTGCCGCCGCCCTTCTGGCGACCCCACTTCTTGCCGGTGCGAGCAACTTCAGAACGCTCACGCGTCGGACGGGCTGTGGCACGACGGTTCCAAAGCTGCCAGGTGACCACGCGGTGCAGGATGTCCGCACGCGGCTCGATGCCGAAGACGTCGTCGTTCAGCTCGATGTCACCCGACGCATTGCCGTCGAGTTTCTGGACCTTCACCTTCACGGATCAGCCCTCCTTGTTCGCGTCGCTGGCGGGCGTGTCACCCTCAGCGGCGTTGGTTTCGGTGTCGGCACCGGCTTCCTGTTCGCTCAGCAACTTAGCCTGCTGTTCGACGGAAACGTCCGGCTGCACTTCGTGTTCGGCTGCTGCCTCGACCATGCCGGCGGGTGCTTCTTCATGCTCAGGCTGCGTGCTCTTCCTCTCGAGCAGCGCTGCCGGGAACGGCAGGCCTTCGGGAAGCGGCAGCTTGATGGCATCAGTTACGACCAGCCACGAATTCTTTGCGCCCGGAACAGAACCCTTAACGAAAAGCAAGCCGCGATCGGCGTCGGTGCGCACGATTTCGAGGTTCTGCTGAGTGCGCTGACGATCGCCCATGTGGCCAGCCATCTTCTTGTTCTTGAAGACGCGACCTGGATCCTGACGCTGCCCCGTCGAACCGTGCGAACGGTGCGAGAGCGAAACGCCGTGCGTTGCGCGCAAACCGGCAAAGCCCCAACGTTTCATCGCGCCGGCAAAGCCTTTGCCCTGCGTGTGACCGGTGATGTCGACCTTTTGGCCAGCGATGAAGTGCTCTGCACTGATGGTCGAGCCAACCGGCGGAAGGCCGTCTTCGGCCTCCAGACGGAATTCGGCGACCTTCATCTTCGGGGTCACTTCAGCCTTCGCGAAATGCTCGCGCTGCGGCTTGGCGACGTTCTTCAGCTTCGCTTCGCCCGCGCCGAGCTGAACAGCGACATAACCATCGCGATCCATCGTGCGGTGCGAAACGACCTGACAATCTTCCAGGGCCAGGACGGTAACGGGAACGTGCCGTCCATCCTCCTGAAAAAGGCGGGTCATCCCGACCTTTTTAGCGATCACGCCAGTGCGCATGATCCATTCTCCTAACAGAGGCCTGCCGAGACCATCCCGGCAGGCGTGTCAGCCCAATTTGTAATGCACCACCCCGCCCGGGCTGATAATGCCCTTCCCCGTTAGGGAAAGAGCGAGACGGGGGACGCAGCCCGGAATGAATTCCGGCGGTATCCCTGTAGCCCAGGACCCTTTCGGATCCTCGCCGATCAAGCCAGCTTGATCTCAACGTTGACGCCAGCAGCAAGGTCGAGCTTCATCAAAGCGTCGACTGTAGCGGCGTTGGGCTGCACGATGTCGAGCAGCCGCTTGTAGGTACGAACCTCGAACTGCTCCCGCGACTTCTTGTCGATGTGCGGACCGCGGTTCACGGTGAATTTCTCAATGCGCGTCGGAAGCGGAATGGGGCCCCGGATGAGCGCGCCCGTGCGACGGGCGGTTTCAGCGATCTCACCAGTTGCCTGATCGAGAACGCGGTGATCAAACGCCTTCAGGCGAATGCGGATATTCTGAGCTTCCATGTCCATACCGATGCGAAAGAGCCAAGAGACCGGCCGAAGCAGATCCCAAAAAAGAAAGAACCGCCCCGCCTCACCATCGCAGCGTCGATTTCGAGCTGCGCGGGAAGGGGCGGCCCTTCCGAAAATTCAGGACGGCGGGAGTGAATCACCCCCGCCGTCGCGTGCCTATATTACTTAGTGATGTTGCTGACAACCCCAGAACCGACGGTCCGTCCACCTTCGCGAATTGCGAAGCGGAGACCCTCGTCCATGGCGATCGGAGCAATGAGCTTCACGCCGATCGTGACGTTGTCGCCAGGCATGACCATCTCGGTGCCTTCCGGCAGGATCACTTCGCCCGTCACGTCGGTCGTGCGGAAGTAGAACTGCGGACGATAGTTGGCGAAGAACGGAGTGTGACGGCCGCCTTCGTCCTTCGACAGGACGTAAACCTCTGCGCTGAACTCGGTGTGCGGCGTAACCGAACCGGGCTTGCAAAGAACCTGACCACGCTCGACTTCTTCACGAGCCACACCGCGGATCAGAGCACCGACGTTGTCGCCAGCTTCACCCTGATCGAGCAGCTTGCGGAACATTTCGACGCCGGTGACGACGGTCTTCTTGGTGTCCTTGATGCCGACGATTTCGACTTCTTCGCCGACCTTGATGATGCCGGATTCGATACGACCGGTCACGACAGTGCCGCGGCCAGAGATCGAGAACACGTCCTCGACGGGCATAAGGAACGGCTTGTCGGTCGGACGCGGCGGCTGCGGAATGTAATCATCCACGGCCTTCATGAGTTCCATGATCTTGTCTTCGCCTATTTCGGCATCACGACCTTCGAGTGCGGCAAGGGCCGAACCCGAAATCACGGGAATATCGTCGCCCGGGAAGTCGTAGTACGAAAGCAGCTCACGGATTTCCAGCTCGACCAGCTCGAGAAGCTCGGCGTCGTCAACCTGGTCGACCTTGTTCATAAACACGACAAGAGCCGGAACGCCGACCTGACGAGCAAGCAGGATGTGCTCGCGGGTCTGGGGCATCGGGCCGTCAGCGGCGTTCACGACCAGGATCGCACCGTCCATCTGGGCGGCACCGGTGATCATGTTCTTCACGTAGTCGGCGTGCCCCGGGCAGTCGACGTGCGCGTAGTGACGTGCCTCGGTCTCATATTCGACGTGTGCGGTCGAGATGGTGATGCCGCGCTCGCGCTCTTCGGGAGCCTTGTCGATGTTCGCGAAGTCGACGGGCGAACCGAGGACCTTGGTAATCGCGGCCGTCAGCGTGGTCTTGCCGTGGTCAACGTGACCGATCGTGCCGATGTTGCAGTGCGGCTTGTTCCGCTCAAACTTAGCTTTCGCCATTTTTCAAAAACCTCTGGTTCGTCTGGATCTGTTGATCTGTGTGATTTTGTGCGGGACAGAAGCGGCACCCGCTGAATCAGGCGCCGCCCCTAGACCGTTGTAGAAGCTTACGCAAGCTTCTCCTTGACCTCCGCCGCGACATTTGCCGGGACCTCTTCATAGTGACTGAACTGCATCGAGTACTGCGCACGGCCTTGTGTGAATGAGCGCAGTTCATTGACGTAGCCGAACATGTTGGCCAGCGGCACGTTGGCTTCGACGGCCTGTGCGTTGCCGCGGGTGTCCGTGCCCTGAATCTGGCCACGACGCGAGTTGAGATCGCCGATGACGTCGCCGAGATAATCGTCGGGAGTGACGACTTCGACCTTCATGATCGGTTCGAGCAGCTTGATGCCAGCCTTCTGCGCCACTTCGCGCATCGCACCGCGACCTGCGATTTCAAACGCAATCGCCGACGAGTCGACATCGTGGTAGCCACCGTCATACAGCGCGATGCTGAAGTCGATGATCGGGAAGCCGATGAGATAACCGCTCTCGGCTTGTTCGCGGAAGCCCTTCTCGATGGCTGGAATATATTCGCGCGGAATGTTGCCGCCTTTGATCTCGTCCGTGAAGATAACGCCCTGGCCGCGCTCACCGGGGGTGACGCGGACCTTGACGCGGCCGAACTGGCCCGAGCCACCCGACTGCTTCTTGTGGGTGTAATCGACCTCGACCGCCTTTGCGAGTGATTCGCGATAGGCTACCTGCGGCGCGCCAACGTTGGCCTCGACCTTGAACTCGCGCTTCATCCGATCTACGAGAATGTCGAGGTGAAGTTCGCCCATGCCTTTGATGATCGTCTGGCCCGATTCGTGGTCCGTGCTGACGCGGAACGACGGATCTTCGGCGGCCAGGCGGTTGAGCGCGATGCCCATCTTTTCCTGGTCGGCCTTGGTCTTGGGTTCGACCGAAAGCTCGATGACAGGTTCGGGGAACTCCATCCTTTCAAGGATGATCGGCTTGGCCATGTCGCACAGCGTGTCGCCGGTCGTCGTGTCCTTCATGCCGGCAAGTGCAACGATGTCGCCGGCGTATGCCTCTTCGATGTCCTCGCGGTTGTTGGAGTGCATCAGCAGCATGCGGCCGATCTTTTCCTTCTTGTCCTTCACCGAGTTCAGGACCTGGCCCTTGGAGAGCTTGCCCGAATAGATGCGGGTGAAGGTGAGTGAGCCAACGAACGGATCGTTCATGATCTTGAACGCCAGCGCCGAGAACGGAGCATCGTCGCTCGAGGGGCGTTCAGCCTCCTCGTCGCTGTCGGGAAGGACGCCCTTGATGGCAGGAACGTCGAGGGGCGAAGGCATGTAGTCAACGACGGCGTCGAGCAGCGGCTGCACGCCCTTGTTCTTGAAAGCAGAGCCACAGACGATGGGGACGAACGCGCGCGCCATCGTACCCTTACGGATAAGCCCCTTCAGCGTGGCCACATCAGGCTCCTGACCCTCGAGGTATGCCTCAAGGACGTCGTCGTCCTGCTCTACAGCCAATTCAAGCAGCTTTTCACGGTACTCGGCGGCTTTATCGGCGAGATCTTCGGGAATTTCGACATAGTTGAAATTAGCGCCAAGGCTTTCGTCTTCCCAGACGATTCCGCGCATGTTCACCAAGTCGACAACGCCCTTAAGGCTGCTTTCGGCGCCAATCGGAAGATACAGAACGAGCGGAAGCGCGCCGAGGCGGTCGATGATTGACTGCACACAATAGTAGAAGTCTGCGCCGGTGCGGTCGAGTTTGTTGATGAAGCACATGCGCGGTACGCCGTACTTGTCGGCCTGGCGCCATACTGTTTCGGACTGGGGTTCCACGCCCGCGACGCCGTCGAACACTGCGACCGCGCCGTCGAGCACGCGCAGCGAGCGTTCGACTTCGATGGTGAAGTCGACGTGGCCGGGGGTGTCGATGATGTTGATGCGGTGCTTCGGGCCCTTACCGTCTTCGGCGGACCAGAACGTGGTCGTTGCGGCCGAAGTGATGGTGATGCCGCGTTCCTGCTCCTGCTCCATCCAGTCCATGGTGGCGGCGCCGTCGTGGACTTCGCCGATCTTGTAGGACTTTCCGGTGTAGTAGAGGATCCGCTCCGTCGTTGTGGTCTTGCCGGCATCGATGTGCGCCATGATGCCGATGTTGCGATAGCGTTCCAGCGGATATTCGCGGGCCATGGAAGTTTCCTTGGGTGGTATGGACAGGGCCTGAAACAGGCCTGCCCCATATAGTGACTAATGTGACCATCTGAAGACGCAGCGGCGAAGCAATTATGCTCCACCCGCCGCGTCGCAGATACGCCCTGCCCTTGCCGGCATTCCCGGCCCGGGCACCCCCGCCGGTATTACCAGCGGTAGTGGGAGAAGGCGCGGTTGGCGTCGGCCATGCGATGGGTGTCTTCACGCTTCTTCACGGCATTGCCGCGATTGTTCGACGCATCCAGCAGTTCACCCGACAGGCGCGCGGCCATCGTGGTTTCGGGACGGTTGCGCGCAGCGGTGATGAGCCAGCGGATCGCGAGAGCCTGGGCACGGTCGGGGCGAACTTCGACTGGGACCTGATACGTCGCACCACCGACGCGGCGGCTGCGGACTTCGAGCTGCGGCATGATGTTGTTCAGCGCATCATGGAACAGCTGGATCGGATCGGCCTTCGACTTGGTTTCCACCGTTTCGAGCGCGCCGTAAACGATGCGTTCGGCCGTGGACTTCTTGCCGTCGTACATGAGGTTGTTCATGAACTTCGACAGGATCTGATCACCGAACTTGGGATCGGGCAGGATTTCCCGCTTCTCGGGACGACGACGACGTGACATTTTTTCGTTTCCTTCGGAAAGCGGCGACCACATCCGTGGCCACCTTTGCGGCACCGGCCCGCTCCCCCACCCGGCCACCCAGAGTCTACCTCGTTAGGGTAGCCGGGTGGGGGAGCGGGCCGCCGCCGCCGAAATGGATTACTTCGGACGCTTGGCGCCGTACTTCGAACGGGACTGCTTGCGATCCTTGACGCCCTGCGTATCGAGCACGCCGCGCAGGACGTGGTAACGAACACCGGGAAGATCGCGAACACGGCCGCCGCGGATAAGCACGACAGAGTGCTCCTGCAGGTTGTGGCCTTCGCCCGGAATGTAGGTGATGACTTCGCGACCGTTGGTCAGGCGCACCTTGGCAACCTTGCGAAGCGCCGAGTTCGGCTTCTTCGGGGTCGTGGTGTAGACGCGGGTGCAAACGCCGCGCTTCTGCGGGTTCGCTTCCATCGCAGGGACCTTGCTCTTGGCCTTCTGCGGAACGCGGCCCTTGCGGACCAGCTGGTTGATCGTCGGCATTGTGGTTCCTTCCTTGGCCGACAGGGTTTCCCCCGCCGGGTTGCGCCCTCCCCCGCGCCAGTGCGGATGGGTTCGGGCATAAAACTCGTGGTCGAGCCAGATGCCTGCAGCGCCAAGTATGGAGATCGAGGATCATGCGGCGGCGGCAGCGCGCCCTTATATAAAGGCACGGGCTGCGACTCACGACGCACGAACCGAAACGCTCCACCCGCGATGCAGGTTACTTTGACGGGTATCCAGTCGGGCATATGCCCATTTCCATTTAAGAACCTTGGTTCCAAAGGGAAAAAGACCCGCGTAGAAACGCGAGCCTTACCGTCTCACCGGCAATGTTCAGCTCAATGGTCTTGGTGTTGGATAAACCCAACCCCTCGACTGGCCGCGCCCCTACGCGGATTCGAGGGGTGGGTCAAGCGGAGGGTATTTGCTTTGAGTCCCTCAGACGCCGGGCGCGGGCCATCCGGCCCGCTTGGCTTCGCCGCAATAAGCGGCGGCGCGCGTTCGCGCTTGCGGGAGTCACCTTCGGTGCCCCGTGAGCAAGGGATATCGGGGCGCGAAGCGACACCCGCAAGGCCGAATGGCCGCCCGAGCTTATGCGAGGAAGCCAAGGGGCGCGGATGCGCCCCGCCCGGCGTTTGAGGGACTAAAACAAAAAATCGCGGCGCCACCGACGTTTCGTTCACTGCCGCGCACCTTGTGACCAAATGGTCCCAGTGCGCCGGGCGGACTACACCAAATCTTGCCACCCCCGACGCTTTCAATAAAAGAGGTCTGAAGGGGGAGCAATTTCATGCCATTTGAGAGCATTCGTATTTCAGACCTTATGGTTAACCCTGCCAATGATCGGCATGGAGAACTAAGAGATGAAAGTGCGGCAATCGGCGAATTGTTCCATGAACACGAACCGCGAATGCGCGCACTCGCAGAGGATATTGCTAGGGAAGGTCGTATCTTTGATCCTCCTTTAGTAATGCTTCATGACGACAGTTATGTGGTTTTCGACGGCAACCGGCGCGTAACATGCATCAAATTGATCCGCAGTCCTGACCTTGCTCCAAACGACGACTTGAGACAATTTTTTCAGGGATTGCGAAACAAATGGGAAGGCCGATTTCCCTCACGAATTATGTGTCAAGTCGAAGCGGATCGTGAAGCCGTCGATAACATTCTCTTTCGTCGTCATACCGGAACTCAAGCGGGCGTCGGGCAAATAGGATGGGACGATCGAGCGAAGCGAAACTTCTCGGAGCGGACTGGTCGCGGGAATACGGCGAATGTCAGCGCTTCTATCGAAGCATTTTTAGACGACGGAGGCATGCTTCCTGAAGGTAGAATACCTTGGTCGACACTGGCGAGACTTCTATCCTCCGAACAATTCAGAAATCGGGTGGGTGTTTCGACTGCTGGGAGGCAGTTTGTTCTAACACACGATCGCGACGTTGTCCTAAATACACTTCACCGCATCACATCGGACCTTGCCAGCGGCGATCTAACATTGGGGGATCTTTGGAATAACGAGGGAAAGCGACGTTACCTAGATCAGCTTGAAACTGAAAATATTCTGCCAACAGAGCAACACAGAAATGCAGTCGGCCCGCAACCTCAACCTCCAATTCCTGGGCGACGCGGACGACCTGCTCGACATCAGCCCGCTTCACGAACATTAATACCAGCGGGTGTGCCTAGCCCCCAGTGGACCGCGGATCAGCAGCGTCTATCTCGCATTTGGGATGAATTGTGCAGCCTGCCTATCAGAACTTTTCCGAACGCCACTGCTGCTCTCCTCAGGATGCTGCTTGAACATGCGGTCGAAGGCTACATTGCAGAGCACGGAATTAGTGAAAGGCAAGATCTATCTAGGCGAGTAGGAGTCGTTGCAAGATCACTGCTAGATCGCGATTTAATTGATCAGCGATACTTCGAGGAAATTGAGCGTATACGACAGAATGATGAGTTAATCTCAGTCGCGAGTATGCAACGCTTATTGCATTCCCCCGATTTTTCGCCGATGGAACGAGAGTTCAGAGCCTATTGGGATCGCCTAGGTCGATTCATAGTTGCAGCGTGCTCACTTTAGATAGCGATGTTATTTTCCTACACTCCAGTTACCCACTACCTATCCGCGCCCCGCCCTTTGCACCGGAGCGCGCCCATGTCCCACCATCCCGATCCCTTTCCCTTCACCCCTGTCGAGCGCGCCGCGCATGCCCGGCTGACGCCCGCACGGCAGCGCGACTTTATCGCGGCGCTGGCCGAGACGGGGCTGGTCGCGGTGGCGGCGCTGCGCATCGGGGTGTCGGTCGCGGCGCTGGAAAAGCTGCGCTATGCCAAGGGGGCTGGCGAATTTCGCGCGGCCTGGGACGCGGCGCGGGGGTGCGAGCGGGCGAAGGCGGCGCGCAAGGGCGCACGGGGGCTTTCGCGCGGGGATGCCGGTTTTGGGGGTCCCGGTTGGGGGGATGCCGGTTGTGGGGATTGGGTGGGTATGGAGGGGGCAGGTTTGCAGGGTGTGGCGCGACTCGCTTGCAAGTCGGCGCGGCCTTCGCGGCGGACGTCCTACCTCGCCTTTGCCGCAGAGCCGCCTGCGCCCGGCGATCCCCTGCTGGGCTTTGCGCCCTATATCCACACAGCGCCGCGCCGCAACGCCATCGTGCCCGACCGCCAGCGCGCCTTCATCGCCGCGCTGGCGGCCACCGGATCGGTGACGCAGGCCGCGCGCGAAATCGGCGCAAGTCTGGAGGCGCTCTACAAGCTGCGCGCCCGGGGCGGGGCAGAGGGCTTTGCCAAGGCGTGGGACAAGGCGGTCGATGCCGGGATGGCAAGGCTGGAGGATAGCGCGCTGATCCGCGCGATGGAGGGCGAGCTGCGCCCCGTGGTCAGCGGCGGGCGCGTCATCGGCCACTATCGCCGCCACAACGAAGCGCTGACGATGTTCATGCTGCGCCACCGCCGCGCGCACCGCTATGGCTCGGAACGGGAGAGGAGCGCGGCGCAAGAGCTGGACGAGCAGGAGATCATCGATTCCATCAACCGCAAGCTGGACCAGATGCGAGAGCGGATGGGGTTCGGCAAGACGGTTGGCGGCAAGAGCAAGGCGGATGGCGACCGGATTGCGCGAGACGAGCGCGCGGGTTAGCGTGGGGGTCATGACCGTGCGCCCTGCCCTCTCCGTCGCCCCAAGCCGTTCCCTGTCGGCGCGGCGGCCGTGATGGACCCCGAATTCTGGCAATCGCGCTGGCAGGCGAACGAGATCGGCTTTCACGAAGGGCGCGCCAACGACCTGCTCGTCCGCCACCTCCACCGGCTGGGCCTGACCCCGGGCGCGCGGATATTCGTGCCCCTGTGCGGCAAGGCGCGGGATCTGCCGTGGCTGGTCGAACAGGGTTTCCGCGTCGTGGGCGTCGAACTGTCAGTGATCGCGGTGGGACAACTGTTCGCGGAAATCGGCAAGGTGCCGAAGATCGAACGGATGGACGGCCTCACCCGCTACGAAGCCGATGGGCTGACGGTCTTTGCCGGGGACTTCTTTGCGCTGGATGGCGAAACGCTGGGGCGGGTAGATGCGGTTTACGACCGCGCCTCGCTCGTCGCATTGCCCGGCGGGATGCGCGATCGCTATGCGGCAAAGCTGCGCGAGCTTGCGCCCGATGCGCCACGGTTGCTGATCACGTTCGATTACGACCAGACGCTGGCCGACGGCCCGCCGTTTGCGACCGGCGAAGGCGAAGTGCGGCGGTTGTTCGGGCAGGACTATGCGGCGGAATTGCTGGAGCAGCGCGATGTCGAAGGTGGCTTGAAAGGCAAGGTCCCGGCGACCGAGGCCGCGTGGCTGCTACGTCCCGGCGCTTAATCGTTGGCTCGCCATTCTCGGGCGAGCAGGCCCCAGATCTTCGAATCCCGCGCGCCGATGTGCGTGAACCAGTTTTCGCGCAAGCACCCTTCGAGCGTGAAGCCGAGCCGTTCGAGCAGGCAGTTCGACGCATCGTTGTCGGGATCGGTATCGGCATAGATGCGGCGAATGTCGCCGCTTGCGAAAACATGGTCGATCAGCGCCGTCAGCGCCTCTGCCACCAAGCCCCGGCCCTGCCATTGCGACAGGCAGAGATAGCCGAGTTCGACCTGCCCGCGGGCGCGCGGCATGGCGGTGCAATAGAGCATCGCTTCGTCGGTTGCAGGATCGGCCGCGACGCAGACCAGGCTTTCGGTCGCATCGACAGGCACGAGATAGGCGGCCAGTTCCGCTTCATCGGCGAAAGCCTCGCGGCTCCACCATGTCATCACGCCGGGATCGCCGAAGCCCTTGAACAGCGCCGGGATATCGTCGACGCGCAGCGTGCGCAGGACCAGCCTGTCGGTTGTCGCGATTACGCCGTTCGTGGGGCGCAGCCCGCTCACTGGTCCTGAAGGAACGCGATCAGCGCCTTCACCTTTTTCTGTCGCCATTGCGGGCGCGGCGCGACGAGCCAGTAACCGAAACGGCTGTCTTCCACCGGGCCGAGCGCCTGAAGCTCCCCGCTTTCCAGCGCGTCCTCGACCAGTTGGAGCGGCAGCGTCGTGCGGCCCAACCCGCCCTGCACCGCCGCAAGCGCCTGACCGGTCGCGCCGACGTGCATCGTCGCTTCCATGCCATCGGGCGCGGGGCCGCCGGGCCATGCGATCCACGCGTCCTGCGCACCGGGCGCGGCCACGACGACCTGTCGCGCGGGGCGCAACGGCACGCCTTCAAGATCGCCCGGACCGTCGGCCAGCCGCACCGCGAAGTCGAGGTTCGCCTCGGTAAAATCGGCGGTCGCGCCGCCCGCCATGTGGAAGCGCGTGTCGGGGTTGGCGACGCGGAAATCGGCGAGCCGCCGCGCGAACCATGCGCCGAAAAAGTCGCGTGGCGCGGCAAATGTGAAGATGTGCGACAGCTGACCCGCCTGCATCGCCTGCACCGATTCCTCGAACCTGAGGAAACCTTCGCGCAGCGAATCGAGCCCCGCCCCCGCCTCGTCCGTCAGTTCCAGCCCTTTTGGCGTGCGACGGAACAGAACCACGCCCAGCAAGTCTTCGAGCGCGCGGATCTGCTGCCCGACCGCGGCGGGCGTGACGGCAAGTTCGTCCGCCGCGCGGGTGAACGAAAGATGCCGCGCCGCCGCATCGAGCACGCGCAGGCCGTTGAGGGGAAGATGCGTACGTTTCATCGCGGGCGGGGTTTAGGCCGCGTCATGCGATTGGGCAATGCTAGACCGCAGTCCGGCGCGTCAGCGCGCGGTTGCGGGCGCTGCCAGCGGGAAGAAGGGGATCGCGGCTTCGAATTTGGTGCCGTCGTCGCGGACGAACCCGTAATAGCCTTCCATCGATCCGTACGAGGTTTCAAGCGGGCAGCCCGATACGTAATCGTGGCTTTGCCCCGGATCGAGGCGCGGTTGTTCACCAACCACGCCTTCGCCGTCGACAAGGCTGACGAGCCCGTTGGCGTCGGTGATCCGCCAGTGCCGCGTGACCAGCTGAACCGTCTGGTCCGACCGGTTTTCGATCCTGATGTGATAGGCCCAGAACCAGCGGCCCGCCGGAATATGCGACTGTTCGGGCAGGAAGCTCGCAGCCACGCGCACGGTAATCCCGGCGGTCATGGCGACATGGTCGAAGAACTGGTCAATCATCATCACGTCGTAGAACCTAACCGCGATTGCCGCGCCTTTCAAACCCGACGTGCCCCGTCGCGGTGGATTATCGCCCGGATTCTCACCTCGGCCGATTTTCCCGACCGCAAACCCTAGACGATGCCCGATACCACGCTTTGCGAGGCGCAAGTCAGGTGCCAACTTGCGCCCATGCTGGCAAATTCCAGCTCGCTTTCGGCATCGAGCGCGGCGCGCGGGATATCGCAGATGACCGAGGTTCCGAAGCCGACGCGCGCCGGTTCGCTGACGGGCGGGCCGCCAAATTCCTGCCACCTGATCGTGAACATCCCGTCGCTATTGTCCCAGCTTACCCTGACGTGTCCCTTGACGTTCGACAGGGCGCCATATTTCAGCGCGTTGGTCGCCAGTTCGTGCAGCGCCATGCCCAGCGTTTCGGCCGCGCGGGCGCTGATCTCGATTTCCGGACCGTCGTAGGCAAGCTTGCTTTCGGCAATGTCGAGCGCGAAGGACAGTTGTGCCGCGATCAGTTCACGCAAGGATATGCTGGTCCACGCGCGGCGCACCAACAGATCCTGATTGGCGGCCAGCGCGTCCAGCCGCCGGACGAACCGTTTCAGGAATTCGTCGTTGCCCGGTGCAGACCTGCGCGCCAGCGACTGGATCAGCGTCAGCATGTTTTTCGACCGGTGATTGACCTCGTTCAACAGGGTCTCGATCGATTCTGCCTGCGCACGCTGATCGTTGATATCGGTGTTGGTGCCGAACCAGCAGGCGATTTCGCCGGCTTCGTCGCGGATCGGGGACGCGCGCGACAGGAACCAGCGAAACTGGCCGTCACGGCCACGCAGGGGAAAGGTATCTTCCCAGATTTCGCCGGTGTCCCAGCTGTGCTTCAAGCGCTTCACAACCCGGTCGACGTGATCGGGATGGTGCACCTTTTCCCAGCCCCAGCCCTTCATTTCATCGAGCGTCGTGCCGGTGTAATCGAACCAGCGCTGGTTGTACCAGAATTTCCAGCCTTCCTTGTCCGCGATCCACGCCAGCTGCGAAATGTTGTCGGCCAACATCTTGAAGCGCTTTTCGCTTTCGGCAAGTTGCTGGCGCGCGGTTTCCAGCGCACCGACGTCGCGGGCGATCTTGCTGGCCCCGATGATCGTGCCGCTCTCGTCCCGCACCGGCGATACGGTCACCGAAACGCGAACCGGCGCGCCCGTCTTGCGCAAGCGGACGGTGTGAAGCGCCGAGACCCTTTTCCCGTCCAGGATCTGAAGCAGGATCGCGTCCTCTTCGGCCTGGCGTTCATCGGGGATAAGGCGACGGATCGATTGGCCGATCATTTCGTCCGCGGTCCACCCGAACAGGCGTTCCGCTCCCTTGTTCCAGCTCATCACCACGCTATCGAGCGTCTTGGCAATGATGGCATCGTCCGAATTTTCAACGACTGCCGCCAACAAGGCTTCGGAAGAAAGAGCCGGCATTCCCGCGGCGCTGGATGGCGGGGCGCCGGATGGTGTGGCGCTGACCGGCGTCTTGCCGGGACTGTCCGAAACTTCCTTCATCCCGGGATCAGGACCCCGTCATCGCGAAACAGGCCGTCACAGGCCGACCGCGTCGAGGGCCTGTGCCAGATCCTCGATAAGGTCGTCTGCATCTTCGAGCCCGACATTGAGGCGTAACATCCCTTCGGACACTCCCATTTCGGCCCGGGCGTCCGGGCCGACCGAATGGTGGGTCGTGCTGGCAGGATGACACATCAGCGAACGCGAGTCGCCTATGTTGTTGGAAATGTCGATGAGTTGCAGCGCGTCGAGCAGGCCGTGCGCCTGTTCCCGACCGCCATCCAGCACGACCGAAAAAATGCAACCGGGCATCGTCATCTGCTGCATGGCCAGCGCATGGCGCGGATGGCTTTCGAGGCCGGGGTGCAGGATCGTCGGCACCCGCCCTTCGAGGAAGCGCCCGACCTTCAGCGCATTGTCGCACTGCTGCCGCGCGCGCAGGGCCAGCGTCTCCATCCCCTTCAGCACGACCCATGCGTTGAACGGCGACAGGTTCGGCCCGGTGTTACGCTGAAACGGGAGCAGCTTGTCGTTGATGAATTCCTCTGTCCCACAGACCGCGCCGGCGAGCACGCGCCCCTGCCCGTCCATCAGCTTCGTCGCGGAATAGGCAACGACGTCCGCGCCGAAATCCATCGGGCGCTGCATGATCGGGGTGCAGAATGCGTTATCGACGACGGTCGTGATGCCATGCGCGCGGGCAACGCCGCAGACGTGGGCGAGATCAACGATATCGAGCGTCGGGTTCGCCGGGGTTTCGAAGAAGAACACCTTGGTATTGGGCCGGATCGCGGCTTCCCACGCGTCGTTATCGGTCGAATCGATGACCGTCCCTTCGATCCCGAAGCGCGGCAGCAGGCTGTCGACCAGCCAGCGGCACGATCCGAACGCGGCGCGGGCCGAAACGATGTGGTCGCCCGCCGAAAGCTGGCACAGGAGCGCCGCGGTCATCGCCGCCATGCCGCTGGCCTGCGTACGGCAAGCCTCCGCCCCTTCCATCACCGCGATGCGTTCTTCCAACATCTGCACGGTGGGGTTCTGCAGCCGCGAATAGGTCATGCCGTCCAGCTCGCCCGCAAAGCGCGCGGCGGGCGTGGCCGCGTCTTCGTAGCTGTAGCCCGATGTCGCGAAAATGGCCTCGCTCGTCTCACCCATTTCCGAACGCCACGTGCCGGCACGGATGGCCTGCGTCGCGGGACGCCAGTTGCGGGTGATGGTGCGGTCTTGTCCGGTGGTGCGCTTCATGGCGCAGCGGTTAGCGCGCAGGGCCGCGCCGTGCAATCGCGATTGCGCGCAAGGTCGTGACGCAGTACCCGCTCATGCCGATGCGATCCGCGAAATCCGACCTGGGCGCCCTGCCCGAAAAGGCTTCCCGCCCGGTCACGGTCGCACGCGATTCCGGCCAATCGGACCCGCTGGCATGGATGGCGCTGATCGTGCTGGCGTTCGCGGCGTTGGCGTTGTTTGGCATCGACGCGGTTGCGATCCCCATTTTCGACGAAGTGCACTACCTGCCCGCCGCCCGGCTGTGGATCGACGGGACCGGGTTGCTGAATCCCGAACATCCGGTGCTGGGCAAGCAGCTGATCGCCGTGTCGATGATCGTGTTCGGCGACAATCCGTTCGGCTGGCGCGCGGGATCGGCGCTGTTCGCTTGCCTGACGCTGCTGGCGATGATGCGGATGACGTGGCTGGCCACCCGCTCGCGCTTTGCCGCGCTGACGGCGGGCGTGCTGGCGGCGACCAATTTCCTGCTGCTTGTTCAGGCGCGGATCGCGATGTTGGATACAGCGATGCTGGCTTTGCTGATGCTGGGCTGCTGGTCGTTGGTCGCGGCGGTCGCGACGCGGCGACACGTGCGATTGCGCACTATGCTGGCGGGCGTGCTGTTCGGGATGTCGTTCGCGGTGAAATGGAACGCGGCCCCGGTGATCGCCTTTGCCGGCCTGTGCATCTTTGCGGGCAATTTGCGGGCGCGTTACGGGAACGGTCGCCGGCCGCTGGGGTCGATGTCGATCTTCGAAACGTTCGGCTGGCTCGCGCTACTACCGCTCGCCGTCTATTTCGCCAGTTTCCAGACCATCGCCCTGCTCGCCGATCCGCCCGCGCGCTTTACCGGGCCGATCGAATGGCAACGCTACATGCTGGAATTGCAGGAAAGCGTGATCAAGACCCACGGCTATATGTCGAACTGGTGGGATTGGGTCATCGACCGGCGGCCGATCTGGTATTTCTACGAAGAGTACGAGGGCGTCTGGCGCGGGATGCTGTTCCTGGGCAATCCGCTGCAGATGTGGAGCGGGTTGGCGGCGCTGATCGCCTGTGGCTGGCTGGGACTGGCAAAGGGGCGGATGGATTGTCTTGCGGTGACGGGCGCATGGATCGCCTCACTGGCGATGTGGATCGTCGCGCCGAAACCGGTGCAGTTCTATTACCATTACCTGATCTGCGCGCAATTCATCGCGATCGCGCTGGCGTTGGCGCTCGACGCCGCGGTCTGGCGGCGACCGTTTCGCCGGATCGGGCGCGGATGGGCGATTGCGTTCCTGATCGCCAATGGGCTGCTGTTTGCCTATTTCTACCCGATCCTGACGACCATGCCGCTGCCTAGCAAGATCAGTTTCGCCGATTATGCCTGGCTCGAAAGCTGGCGTTAGGCGGAACCTGCGATCAGCATCGCGACGACGAGCACTTCGAAGACCAGCAGCAGCACGAGCCCCGGGATCGAAAGCGCGGACGGCATGTGCCGCTGCTCTTCATGGTCGAGGGCCATGCGGACATGGCGCAATTCGTCGTAGATATCCTGCGCCGCCCCTTCTGCCGGGGATCGCAGGACGGCGGCACTGACCACGGCCTGCGGAATGGGCGTGAAAAAGCGGCAACCCTTGAGTTCGCCCTTGACCCAGACGACTTCGGCGACGCACTCGCCATGGTCGGGTAATGCGATTTCGAACGCGTCCCGCGGGCCCAGCGGGGCGTGGGTTTCGATCAGCATGCCGTTTTCGGACAAGTTGCGGATCAAGGCGGAATAGCCGTCCTCCGCCCTGAGATTTGAGGTCTGGCGAGCCGACGTGGCGATACTGACGTCGCGGCGCACTTTCCAGCGACGCTCTGCTTCCTGCGATCTTGCCCTGATCCGCGCGACGATCATGCCAGCAACCGGCCCCTTTCGGCGGCTATTGGAGCGCAGAGTGGTTAAGATGCGCTAAACGACCGTCAGCGCGGCTGGATAAAAGCCGCCTAGAACCTGCCCCAGACGAAGCGGCTGGACAGCGCATAGTTCCAGACCGACCCGATCACGATCCCCGCCACCGCCGCCAGCACCCAGTGCACGCCGCGCGTCACCAGCGCTTCTGCCACGCCGACATTGGCAAACGCGCCGATGGAGCAAGTCAGCGCGAACTTGCACCAGCCGACGATCAGTGGGCGCAGACCATGCAGGCGCTTGTCGGCATATGTCAGTTCGTTGTTGAGTATGAAGTTGAAGGTCAACGCCGCGATCACCGCGCCGATCTGACCATACAGAAATGGCAGCCCCGCCCCCCGGAACAGCGCCCACAGCACCGCAAGATGCACGACGACGCCAAGCGCACCGATCGTGCCGAACAGCGCGAAGCGGGTCGGGATCACGCGGCCCAGCGTCTTGTCGTAAAGCCCCACTAGGAATTCGAAGGCAATCGCCTGGTCCAACTTGGATTCTCCGGATGCGCGCGCGGCAAAGGACAGGGGAAATTCCTTCACCCGCAACGGTTCCGGCACGGTGGACAGGATATCGAGCAGGATCTTGAACCCGATCCCCGACAGGTTGGGCGCCACCCCGCGCATCGTGTCGGCGGGCATCATGAAATAACCGCTCATCGGATCGGTCAGCGTGACGCCGGTCAGCTTGCGGGCAAGGCTGTTGGCCAGTTCCGACTGTTTTTCGCGGTCGGGCCGTCCCCATTCTTCCATGCTGGCGCCGGGCGCGAAACGGCTGGCGACGCAGACGTCCGCTTCGCCCGATTGCAACGCGGTCAGCATTTGCGGCAGCAAGGCCGGATCATGCTGATGGTCGGCGTCCATCACCGCCACGTAAGGCGCGGCGGTCGCCAGCATGCCTTCGATCGCGGCGCTCGCAAGGCCGCGGCGGCCGATGCGCTGGATCACGCGGATGCGATGATCGGCTTGCGACAGGCGGCGGCCTTCCTCGGCGGTGCCGTCCTTGGAATTGTCGTCGACGAAAATCGCCTCCCACCCGTTCGCGCCCAACGGCCCGTCCAGCGCAGCGGCCAGCCTTTCGACAAGCGGTGCAAGGTTCGCACGCTCGTTCAGCGTGGGCAGGATAATCGCGAGTTTCAGCATCTTGGCCCCAGGTTCAGGCGGTAATGCCCGTTTCGCGCCCGCATGAAAAGCGTCAGAAAACCGCCATCGACAGCTTGCCGCCGCTTTCGCGCATCCAGATCATGGTTTCGCGACGCCACAGGAAGAACAGCGAAAATCCCGTGATGATCATGACATAGGCGACGCGCACCCACGATCCGGGATTGTCGACCATGCGATAGGATTGCGACGCGATGCCGATGGGGATGAAGATCACGAATCCGATGCAGATCGCCGTCAGCAGCAACCAGACCAGCGCCAGCCGCAACCGCGTGACCGCCAGCGCGCCCAGCAGCATGGCGCACAACCACGGCAAGGCTTCGATCGCCATGCCCTTGGGCGAAATCAGCAGCCCGGTGGGCAAGGCGAGCACGTGCATCGCTTCGAATGCGCGAACGCAGCACGGCCGTTTGGCCCGCGCCGGGCCACCCCTTGCATCCGCCAGCGGATCGACCGACTGATGGTAAGAAGGTTCCCTGTGCGAAGATTCCCCGCCTGAAGATCCTGTGCGCGAAGCTTGTCCATGCACGTATTCTGACCCCAGCGGGCCCGCGGGGTCCCGAAAATCCATCGCCTGGGCCGGACCGTCCGGCGAATGCCCTTCCATGTGAACGCGGCCCCCCAGCCTGTTTCGGATTCGGGCTGTCTACAGCCTTGTGAGCACCGCGTCACCAATCTCTGAACAATTCGCGGTCCCGCCAAGATCGCCGCCCAGCACGCCATCGGCCAGCGCGGCTGCCACGGCGGCTTCGATCCGCGCGGCCTGTTGCTCTTCGCCCAGCGAATGGCGCAGCAGTTCGGCAAGGCTGAGGATCGTGGCCATCGGGTTGGCGATGCCCTTGCCGGCGATATCGGGCGCGGAACCGTGGATCGGTTCGTACAGGCCAAAGGTGCCGTATGCGGTCTTGCGCTCGCCCAGCGAGGCACTGGCCAACAGGCCGATGGAGCCGACGCACATCGACGCCTGATCCGACAGGATGTCGCCGAACAGGTTGCCGGTGACGACCACGTCGAACTGGCCGGGCGATTTCACCAGCTGCATCGCGGCATTGTCGACATACATGTGGCTCAATTCCACATCGGCATAGTCGGCGTGGGTTTCGATCACCACGTCGCGCCAAAGCTGGCTGGTTTCGAGCACGTTGGCCTTGTCCACGCTGCACAGCTTGCCGCGCCGCTTGCGGGCCGCTTCGAACCCGGCGATCGCGATGCGGCGCACTTCGCCTTCGTCATAGGACATGATGTCATATCCTTCGCGAAGGCCTTGCGCCGTGGTGCGCGTGCCCTTTTCGCCGAAATAGACGTCGCCGTTGAGTTCGCGCACGATCAGCAAGTCAATTGCGCCTGCGATCTCGGGCTTAAGCGCGGAATGGCCCTCCATCCCCGGAAACACCTTGGCCGGGCGCAAGTTGGCGAACAGGCCCAACTCGCTGCGCAGGCCCAGGATCGCCTGTTCTGGCCGAAGGTGGCGTTCAAGATGATCGCAGTCGAAATCGCCGACCGCGCCGAACAGGATGGCATCCGCCTCGCGCGCGGCGACCAGCGTTTCGGCCGGGAGCGGAAGGCCGTGCCGCTTGTACGCAACGCCGCCGACATCGCCTTCGATCAGCGATACCTTGATCGGCAGGGCGTCGAGCACGCGCAGCGCCTGTGCCGTCACTTCGGGGCCGATGCCGTCGCCTGCGAAAACCGCGATCTTCATGAACTATCCCTCATTCGTGTCCGCAGCGCCGCCGATCCGGGACAACCGCTGCATCATGATTTCACGCGCGCCCATAACATTCGTGCGCCGATCCGCAAGCAGGCGGTGGGATAATTGCCTGCCCGAAAGGTCCAGCGCTGCCATGATTTCCGGCCATGCGTCCGCCGCTGGCAGAGGTTCATCGCCGCCATAGCCAAGATCGCGCAGCATCAGCGTTTCGTACTTCGCCATCGCCAGAGCCCAACCCCGGGCGGACGGCGCATGGCAGATGGCGTCGAGCAGCGCGCCCAGCGCATCGTGAAGCGGGGGATAGGGATTGTGTTCGGGCAGGACCGATGCCGTCAGGGTCGTCGCCCATCCGATCGCGCTGGCGGGCAAAGGCTCGGTCAACCAGGGCCCGCGGCTCTGCACCAGTTCCAGCTTGAGGAAAGGCAACTGGCTGGCCGATCGTGCGCGCAAGTCCGCCTCTACCACGTTGCCGGGGATAAGCACTGGCCGCAGCTGCCTGCCCCGCCCACCTGCGACATAGCCTGCCAGCATGCCGTAATCGCGCGTCAAGACCCGCACGATGGCCGCCGTCTCGCCATGCGGACGGCTGGCGCAGACGATGGCGGGGGCGCGGATTTCCATGACAGGGATGTGGCGCGGCTCAGGGTTGCTGGCAATGACCAGTATCGAACGCGAAAGAAAGTTAGCCGGCTAAACTCCTGCCCTTTGGAGTGCACGGCTTTCGGTCGATGCAGGGCTTTGCGCCGCTGCAAGCAAGTCAGGCGGCGGGCGGAGACTTCCTGGCAGCAGCCTTTTTGGCTGCGGCCGGTTCCACGTCGGATTCGAGCAGGGCGATGCGAGCGGCGAGCTTTTCGTTTTCTTCGCGTGCCTTGGCGGCCATTTCCTTCACCGCCTCGAACTCTTCGCGGCTTACGAAGTCCAGCCCGACCATCGCTTCCTTAAATCGTTCGCGAGCGCCTTCGGCCGTTTCCTGCGCCATTCCGGCGAAAGTGCCGGCAGCGGCAGTGAACATGCGGGTGAGGTCCGAAATACGGGGATTGTCGCTTTGCATGGTGACTAGATGGTCCTGTTCGCGGTTCAGTTCAACTGCCAGAAACGCAGGTTCAATACTGCCGCGAAACAGATCCACGCAAGATATGGGACCATCAGCAACATCGCGGTGCGGCTGATCCGCGCAAAATAGGCCATCGTCGCCATGACCAGCACGATCAGCATCAGAATCCAGAAAAACGCAAAGCCGATTAGATGCGCGCCGAAAAAGATCGGTGACCACAGCGCGTTCACGATCAGTTGCACGGCAAAGACGATCAGCGCGAAACGCTTGAATGGATTGGCGGGCGCGGCAAGGACGAATGCGAGGGCAAAGCCCATCAGTATGTAAAGGATCGTCCAGACGATGCCGAAGAGGTACGCAGGCGGATAAATGCCCGGCTTGACCAAGTTGGCGAACCAGACCCCGTCACCGCCGGACCCCGATGCCCATCCCGAAGCAAGCCCGATGATGACGACGATGGGAACCGTGATGAACGCCCACCGAAGGACGGAGCCGGAACGATCCGACGCACTTGCGATCTCTGTCATCTTGACAGAACGCAGAAGGGAACCGTCGGTTCCCGCCTAACGACCGCGATCGGCCCAGACGAGGAACTCAATATTGCCTTCGGGCCCGGTGATCGGGCTTTGCGTCAGCCCGCGCACTGTCCATCCCGATGCCACAAGCCAGTCGCGCACCTCGTCACAGACCCTTTGATGCAGTTCTGGATCGCGCACCACGCCGCCCTTGCCCACTTCGCCGCGCCCAACTTCGAACTGCGGTTTTATCAGCGCGACCAGCGTCGCCCGATCCGCCGCCAACGACAGCGGCACCTCCAGCACTTTGGCCAGACCGATGAAGCTGGCGTCGCAAACGACCCAGTTGGAGGCTTGCGTTATATGCTCGCGGGTCAGAATTCGCGCGCTGGTCTGTTCCAGCACGGTGACGCGCGGGTCCTGCCGCAGTTTCCACGCCAGCTGATTGGTGCCGGAATCGACGGCAAAGACATGGCTGGCTCCGCCCTGCAGCAGGACATCGGTGAAACCGCCAGTCGAACTGCCGATATCCATTGCGACCGCGCCGGTGGGGTCCAGCCCGAACTGCGCGATCGCATGCGCCAGCTTGATGCCGCCACGGCTGACCCACGGATGATCGCGCCCGCGAACGTCCAACGGGGCATCCTCGGCCAGTTGCTGTCCGGGCTTGGCAATTTTCGTCTCGCCCGAAAACACCAGTCCCGCCATGATCAGCGCCTGCCCCCGCGCACGGCTTTCGGCCAGCCCCCGGCTCACCAGCAACTGGTCGACGCGCTGCTTTGCCGACTTGGGCCGGTCGGGATTTTCGGGCCGTTCGGGCTTTTCGGGCTTGGGCTTTTTCGGATTGGCCATGAAATCGGGTGCTTTGACGGTCAGTGGACGAAAACGATAACCGGTTGAACGGATGGGACTTGAGCTATTGCCCTGCCCTTCGCATAACGCGCGCATGACGCCAAGCGACGATCGAACCGCCCTTCCCCTCACCCTGCGTGCCGAAAAGGCCCGCGCCGCAATGCGAAAATGTTGGCTTCTGGCAGGGGGCATGATTGCCGCCACCGGCCTGGGGCTCGCCGGTTGTGTCGCCCCGACACCCGAACCGGCACCGGCCCCCGTACCGATTCCGGCCCCGGCGCCCTCTCCGCCTCCGGTCGTTCCGGCACCGACAGGCTGGATGGATCAACCGCTGACGCCGGGCGACTGGCATTATGTCGCGGACGCCAACGCTACCCGCGCGCTGTTCGGTCCCGCGCGCTCGGACGCACGCTTTACCGTCGCCTGCGAACGGACGAACCGTCAGATCAAGTTGTGGCGCCCCTTTGTCGGTCAGGCTGCGGCAACGTCGATGACGATCACCACGACGGAGGCTGTAAAGACAGTTCCCGTCACCGCAGCGGGCGGGCCAATGCCGCAGGTCGTGGCGACGCTTGCGCCATACGACCCGATCCTCGACGCCATGATCTTCAGCCGCGGGCGCATCGCGATACAGGTTGCGGGCAGTGAAACGCTCTATTTGCCGAGCTGGTCTGAAATCGCCCGGGTAGTCGAAGATTGCCGCTGATCGCCCGTCGCTGAAGGCAACTGTGGATAGCCTTGGAGTCGCACGAAAAAACGCTCCACAGGCTGTCCGGATGTGGCGGAATGTCGCAGAACGGGAAGCGTGAAAATGACTAGCGAACCGCAGTAAATCAGCGGTTTGTGGAGCGCAGGTTCGTTGCCAAGTCGACGAGTATGACAGCGAAAAACTTCAACGCAAGACTTGTCGTCGGGGCACAAAAAAAGCATCTTCCATTCAAGGACGGAGCGGTGGCCCGATAGCCGATCGAACGGCAGATATCGCAGGCCTGAACCGACCCCCGCCCTGCCGCACGCGAGGCTTTCAAGGGGGCTTGCGGTCGCGGGAAATCTTGGCCCCGGCGCGAAAGGAGGTGATCCGATGTCTCATGGTTCAGCAGAGAGGTCGGTGAAGTCCACCACGAGGCATTATCGATAAATCACCGCCCTTCAGGGCGTGAGGCGATAAAGGCTTCGTATAAGGGCGGCACTTCCGGCCGCTGACCATGCGAAAGCCCGCAGGCATTACGGCGCTTGCGGGCTTTCTCATTTTTCTGCGCGGGCAAACACGCACCGCGGATTGCCTCGGACCCTGACCGCCATGACCAGCGTGAGTTGGTCCGACTAAAACGTCCCGCAGTTCCTGAACGACCTTTCCAGAACCTTCCGCCGCCGCTCACCCCGAAGGGCAGCAGCGACGCAAGGTCTGCGAGAGGCAGGGCGAAAGACTGGCGGCGTCAGCCTTTGAATTCGAGCGCGTCGAGCAGCGGCTGCATGCCGTTGCCATATTTGCGCCAGCGTTCGACCGCCGAATTGTAGATCGGCTTGCGGATCTGCGCGACGCTTGCCGTTTTTACCGGGCGGGCCGACTTGTGGAATTCGAGGCAGGCCTCGTCCCACGGCAGACCGATGAATTCGATCAATTCGCGGGCCGTCTTTTCCGTGTCGGCGACGGTATCTTCGTAGTTCACCGTCATCATCACGCCTTCGGGCAGCACATCGCGCCAGTGCGCCATCAACGCTTCGTACTGGCGATAATAACGGCCCAGTTCGCTGAGGTCATAGCTGTGCGGCATGTCGTCCTTGAACAGCTTGGTGAACGCCGAAAGGCATGTATCGACCGGATTGCGCAGCGTGTTGATGATCTTCGCATTCGGGAACACCAGATTGATGAGGCCGACAAAAAAGAAGTTTGTCAGCAGCTTGTCCGTGATTCGCGGCGCCTCGCCCGCAGCTTCGACGATCGACTTCATGTATTGATCGCCGAGAATGCGGAATTGCTGCTCACTCATCCCCGACACCATTTCGGGATATGCCTGAAGCGTCGGAAAACGATCGCGCAGGCTCTGCATCGATCTTGCCAGATATTTCACTTCACCCGCGCCGTGGACATCGGGATGGGCCGAAATGATCTGTTCGCAAAGGGTCGAACCCGAACGTGGCATGCCAAGGATGAACACCGGACGCGTCGTATCCATCCCTGCGAATGGTCGGTTCACGAAAATATCGGCCGTGAATTTCTGCTTGATGTCTTCGAAGAACTTGAACGTATTTTCTTCGACGTAGTTCAGCAGATTGCGCTTCAGCTTGCCGCCGATAACATAGTGTTCCAGCGCCTTTTCATGCTGTCCACGATCGTCCAGAGCCTTGCCGTAAGCGTAGTGCATCGGCAGCATGCGATCGGCTTCGGGATCGTCGCTGGCTTCCATCAGCGCCTCGATACGCGCGAAAAGCTCCGGCTCGTTCGCATAATCGACGAGATCGTTGAGATTGGCATAGGCGCCATACATCGCCTCGTTTTCGGCCAAGCCCTTGAGGATCTGTTCCTTCGCTTCGTCGAGGCGACCGACCGACTTCAGCGTCACGCCATAGAAATTGCGCGCCTCCGCGTTGGTCGGATTGATTTTCAACGCTTTTTCCAGAAGCTTGAGCGCCGCATCATACCTGTCGAGCTCGTGCATCAGCTCGCCGAGCACGGTCAGCGCCTCGTCGTTTTCGGGATCTTCCTTGAGCGCCAGCCGGCAAGCCTGTTCGACGGCGGCATAGTTTGCGCGCCGCAATTGTATCCGCGCGGTCAGCAGCAGGCTCTTGGGATTGGTCGGCGCGAAACGCAGTACTTCGGCCAACTGGCGCAGCGCCTCGACATCCTGCTTTTCGCCGTGAAGAAGAGCGGCAAGATTATTGTAGGCATCGACATAGCGCGGGTTCTGCTGGATCGCCTTTTTCAGCGCATGCTGCGCCTGTTCCGGTTCGCCCTTTTCGCGGAGCAAAGTGCCTAGGTTATTGTACGCCTCGGGATATGTTTCGCGCAATGTGAGCGCAGACTGGTACGCAGCATCCGCCGCGTCGAGATCACCGGTCATACGCAGTGAATTGCCGAGGTTATTGTACGCTTCGGGAAAGGCCGGCTTGATGGCCAGCGCTCGGCGGTAACAGTCGACCGCCTTTTCGAAATCCTTCTGCTCGAAATAGACGATGCCGAGATTATTGGCGGCCTGCGCATTGCCAAGATCGAGCTCGACCGCCTTTTCGAGGGTGCTCTGCGCGGCATAAAGATCGCCCGCCAAACGCTGAATTTCGCCGAGATTGGCGTGATAGCTCGCAACCTTTGGAGAGAGCTTGATCGCCCGGCCAATGGATTTGACTGCTTCGTCGGCTTTGCCCTGTGCGTTCAAAGATACGCCCAGGATGTTATGCGCATCGGATACCGACGCCTTGTGATTGATGATCTGGCGGCAGACTTTTTCCGCCTGACTGTACTTGCCGCGCGAATAGAGTTCGCCGGCCATGGCTATGGCCTTGGCTTCGGTCATCCGAAGCGAGCCCTTCTGAACCTTGTCGATCATTTCGTCGGTGACGAGCGTATTGCTGTTCGCAGTCATGTTCCATTCGCTCCGTCCGAGACGGAACGCTCCTCAATGAATCTCGGGCCTGAACGGTATCGCAAAAAAAGGGGGGAAAATCCCCCCTTTTTCTGTGTTCTTACGCTGTTTGACTAGCGTGTTGCTTACATGCCCGAACCCGGACCGTACGTGATTTCCACGCGGCGGTTCTGCAGTTCGCGGACACCGTCGGCAGTCGGAACCCTGGGGTTCGCTTCGCCGAAGGCCTGGCTCGTGATCGCCGAGTCGGGGATTGCACGAGCGGTCAGGTACGCACGGGTCGAGTCGTTGCGGCGTGCCGCGAGACCCAGGTTGTACTGCTCGCTACCCGAACGGTCGGTATAGCCTGCCAGCATGATCGGAACGCTTTCGCAATCCGCATAGGCTGCAACCGCGCTGTCGAGGATCGAAGCCGCTTCCGACGTGATCTCAGCCGAATCCCAATCGAAGAACACGATGTAGGGGCCCGTGTTGCAGACCGCTGCCGGCGGCGGCGGCGGGGGCGGCGGAGGGGGCGGCGGGGGCGGCGGGGGCGGGGGCGGCGGAGGCGGCGGAGCGGCTTGACCGAAGGTATAGGTCAGGCTGCCGTAGAACGCGTTATCCGTAACGTCGCTGTTGAAGCGTCCCTGCCAGCCAATGCGGCCGGTGAAGCGATCGCCCATCAGTGCTGCGAGGCTAAGCCCGGCAACCAGCGAACCGCGTGCGGTTTCAGGAGCATAGGCCGTGAACTCGCTGCCGCCGTTCGAGGCGAAAGACGCCGTGTAGCCGAACGGATCGTCAGTCAGGTCATAGCGATATGCAACCTTGGCCTCAGGCACGATGCCTCCGAAGTTGGCTGCCAACTTGGCACCAGCAACGAGCGACGTCTGATCCTGGCTCTGTCCATCGACATTGAGGTTGACGCCCGGAAGGCCGCGTTCCTCAAAACCGGCGAACTTGACCTTGGTGTAGTCGACTGCCGCGAAGGGCGTCAGCCAAGCATTGCCAAGGTCGAAGCGCAGACCGCCTTCGCCGTAAAGCGAGAGCACCTTTGCATCGGGGTCGGAGTTGATCCGATCCACGAAGGAACCGATCGACACATTGCGATGCGCGTCCGCCTTGAGGTCGGTGTAGCTGCCCAGGGCGCGGATGTAGAAGTTGCCCACATCGTAAGCCGTGAGAAGGCCAACTTGCCAACCCTTCGACGAGATCTTGCCGTTGTAACGATCATAGACCTGATCGCTGTCACGATAGCCGCCGAAAGCGCCGATCGTGAAGTTGCTGATCGTGTAGTCGAGACCAACCAGAGCCGACCAGTGGTCACCCACGTAGCCTGAACCGTTACCGTCGTCGTCGACGGATACGTCGTTGTAGCCAACCAGACCCCAAAGGCGGGTTTCGCCGTTGCGATCCTGACACTTCTGCGGCCCGTCGATGCTGATGGCGCAATCGATCTGGTCGGAGATGATGCCGTTCATTTGCAGTGCGTTGTTGCGCAAGCCCTGCAGATAGCCGGCGTACATGTCACCCGAAAGCTGATCGAGTGCGTCGGGGTAGCTATTTTCGTCGAGGTTGAACAGTTCGCTCACCAAGCCGCCGAACGGACCGGTAAGTGCGTTCGAGTAGACGTTTTCGATGCCTGCGCCGACATTGGTCTGATTGACCGTCAGCCCCGGGATCATGTCGAACGGCGTGCGGTTAAGCGCGAGATCGACATTGGCCATATCGTCGTAAGTAGCGTCGGCGGTGAAGAACAGGTTGTCTGTCGTTACCGAAGCGAACTCGCCGGTCAGCACGTTCGCGTCGATCACGTCCTGGAAGTCGTAGCTGTCGGCATAGAGACCGTTTTCGCTCGACGCACGAACCAGAAGCGACGCATCGGTGATGTCGGCCGTGTTTGCCACAACCGTCGGGTACGAGCCTTCGGTCAGCGAGTTGCTCGGCAGTTGCAGTGCCAGCGTGGAGTCCGAAGACACCGTGAAGCTGTCCACGTTGAGCTGTGCCGGGCCGTCGTAGGACGGGTTCGCCGTCGGTTCATCGACCAGGTAGAGCGTGCCGCCATCCGTGACCAGGACCGAGCCTTCGAGCTCGCCACCGGGGTTCAGGATGCCGTCAAAGGCAGTTTCGCCATCCGAAACGGTGATTTCGTCACCAGCCAGAATGTCGATGTTGCCGTAGACGCTGCCGTCGCCGGTGAAGTTGATCTGCACCGGGTTGGGCGAGGCAGTGACGTCGATCGCCATGCCACGTGTCCACGTTGCACCGCCATCGATGCTTTCTTCGGCGATGATCGAACCACCGTCGTTGTTGAGGACGAAGTAGTATTCTTCCAGGGGATCCACGCCGCCGAGATCGGTAACGACGATGCCCGTCGCTTCCGAAACTCCGCCATCCGTCAGTGCCGAAACCGAAATGGTGCCGGTGTTGGTCAGCGTAACGTCGGCCAGGCCGGCATTGATCTGATAACCGGTCGCCGTCGCGAAGTTCGAAAGACCGCCCGTTGCCGATGCCATTACGGTCATCGTGCCGGTGTTGGCCACGGTACCGGACAGAACGCCGCCCGTTACGTGGTCGACCGGGAAGATCGGCGGGAGAAGTTCGGAAGAGGCTTCGCTTTCCAGGAGCATGCCGACGGCCCTTGCGCCGCCCTCTCCCGTCAGGGACGCGGATACGTCGATCGAACCGCTGTTCGATACGTCGATAATGCCACCCGAGTCAGAGGCATCGAGCTCATAACCAAGAGCGTAGGCATAGCCGCCCCCAGCGTCGATGCTCGCGACCGGAGCCGTAGCCGAAACGGCCACGTCTGCGCTGACTGCCATCGCACCATCGTTCGCGAAGGTGAAGGACGGCGCCACGCCGTCTGCGGACTGCCTGACACCAGTGGCTATAGCATAGCCGCCGGCAAAGGTGATGCCCGTTGCCGTCAGGTCCGCTGCGACGGACAAGTCGCCGCCGTTGGCAAACGAGACTTCCGCATCGGTTTCTGCCGAAACGTCCTGATCGACACCTTCGGCAATGGCAATTGCATAGGCGTTCTTGCCAGTGGCCGAAGCCGAGCTTGCCACGTCGATGACACTGCTGTTGGTGACGGCGGCCATGATCGACTCGCCATAACCAGACTGGCTGATCGCGCCGCCTACTACTGCCACCGCATAGGCGCCGGCCGATAGGCCGGTGGTGTCGGTCGCGCTGCTTTCCGCAAGCGCAGAGAGCGTCAGCGAACCAGTGTTGGTAACGGCAAGCGATGCCGCACCATTGGGCGCATAAGCTTCCTGCGAAATGCCCGAGACAACGGCGATTGCATTAGCGGCGTCGACTGCATTAGCGGCGGCGACGCCTTCTGCATTTGCCGCAACCGCGATGTCGAATGAACCGTCATTGACGAGCTCAACCGAAGCATCACCGTAAATCGAGTTCGCTTCCTGATAAGGCGCACTCGAGAGGAAGGCGTAGGCATTCGCAACACCGTCGGTGGCAATCGCATTCGCGGCGAATGCGATGTCGATGACGCCCGTTGAGGTGTTGGTTAGCGAAACGGACGCATTGCCCGAATCTTCCGCTTCCCAAGTGCCCGCATTGGCCCGCTGGTAAAGCGTTACTTCTTCATCGCCGGTAGCGGTTGCTTGAGCGTAAGTACCGCCCGTCGCATTGGCGCTGCCCGTAAGGGAGAAGGTGCCGCTGTTTTCGAACGCCACAGTAGCATCGCCCATGCCATCGACATCGGCGTCCTGATAAAGAACCTGGCTAACTTCGACGCTGGCGTAAGCTGCGCCGTCTGCCATCGCGTCCGCGGACAAGTCGACGTTCATCGTGCCGCTATTGGCAAGAGTGACGGTCGCGTTGCCCAAGGTATCCACGTCGGCATTCTGCGAGAATACGACGGACGCCGATGCGGTCGCTTCAGCGTCGCCAGCCGTACCGTCGACGTTCTGTGCGATCGCGGAAGCGGAAACGCCGACATCGATCATGCCATCGTTGGTCACCGTGGCCGCTGCATCGCCATCATCTGCACTGGCAGACTGATAGATGATGTACGTTGCCGATGCGAACGCATCAGCGCCGGTTCCCGTAGCCACTGCCGCGGCATTTGCCTCTGCAGTCACCACACCAGTCGACGTATTCGTCATGGTAAGGGCCACAGAACCCGAAGCAGCAGAGACCGTGGCATGCGCGCTGCCAGCCTGCGAAAGCGCTTCTTCGACGGTGGCCGAAGCCGATGCGCCAAAGCCTGCTGCCGATGCGTCGGCCGTGTAAGTGAACGTTCCGGCATTGGTAATGTCGAGAGCAACATCGCCCCCGCCAAATGCGTCGGCGCTCTGATAGATGCCCGTCGTTGCATAAGCGTCGGCGTCGGCATAGCCGTCAGCCGTAGCGTTTGCGACAGCGGCGATGTCAATCGTGCCGTTGTTGGTGGCTGCGAGCGAAATGCTGCCGCCATCGTAAGCGTTGGCTTCCTGCGAGATCGCGGTTTCGATCAGAGCGTAGGCGTCTGCGTCGCCACCGGTGAGATCGTCGTTCGTAGCAATCGCGCCAGCATCAGCCGTAACGGAAAACTCGCCATTGTTGACGATCGTCAGCGAGACATCGCCGACATCCGATTCACCGTACTGATAAATGCCGTTCGATGCATAAGCATAGGCATCGGCTTCAGTACCGCTGCCATCAACGTCGGTGCCAGCTGCGGTCGCAACCGCCGAAAGAGTGAACGTGCCGTCATTAACGACGGACGCCGTTGCGTCATCGCCCGAAGCATACTGATAGATACCAGTGGCAACCGAAGCGTCTGCATCCGCGCGCGAACCATCCGCAGAAGCGGAGGCGACGATGGAAATCACACCGTCAACGCTGTTCGTCAGGTTTGCGATGGCGGCCTCGCCATAGACTTCCTGGCGAATGCCCTTGCTGACATCGGCGGAAGCTTCGGCAATTCCGTCGCCGACTGCCTTGGCGTCCGCGATGACCGACAGGTCGCCGGTGTTGGAGATGGTAACGCGTCCGGTTTCGTTCGCGGTGCCATTCTGATAAATGGCGTTGCTGATGTCCGCAGTCGCGGTTCCGGAAGCCTCAGCGATCGCGCCGATGGTGTAGCTGCCATCATTCACGATTTCGAGATTGAGGTCGGAAAGCGTTGCGCTGCCGGTCTGAATTACGGCGCCGTTCGTTTCGTCGAATACGACTGCGGCTGAAGTTGCGCCGCCGATATCTGTAACGCCAGAAGCGTTTTCGTCGCCAATTTCGCTGATGACCAGCGTTTCGTCGACAGTGTCAGCGGTAAAGGAATCAAAGGATCCAGGAACTGTCTGTGAGTAGACGGGAGCGGCTATGCCGATTGCTATCGTTGATGCTCCGAGCACCAACATGCGCTTATTTAATGCCATTTGTTCCCCCAAATAGGCTTTATGGTAATGTATCAATCGTGCACCCGACAACAGGGTGAAGTCAACGGTCTGCACGAATTAACTTCGGTACGAGAGTGATGGTCAGCTACGCCGAATGGGTATCCAATACGTTAATGACCATACCGTGAAACCCGCTCCTCCAATAACAGTTCCCGGATTTTACATATTTGTTTGGTCGGTCCGGACCCATTTGTGCAAAATGTCCGGTGGATGCTGCATTTCCCCTCCGTAGCGCGGCTACAACTTAACAGAGTTTGTAATAGGCGTTAGGGGATATTTCGCCCTGCCCTCCGCCAAACCCATAGACAGCGAAGTTGTACGAGAAACATCATCGGGTGCCCGCTCGCGCCTGTGGACAGGTCGGATGGAGCCGAAACAGGGTCGCCGTGCGTACCGCGGACGCACGACTCGCTTTGGATTTGGCCAAGTCCTGCAGTGTCGAAACGCATAGTGTCGCGGCAGATGATCGCGGGCGCCCACGATCAGGGAAGCGTGTGCATGCCACCTTCGAGCATGACCGTCTGACCGGTGATATAGTCGGAACCGGAGCTGGCGAGGAATACCGCGATCGGGCCGGCATCGCGATCCGGATTGCCCAGCCGCCGCATCGGGATCTTGTCCTTCAACGCCTCGACGAATTCGGGCCGCGCCTGTTTCCACTTGTCGAACGCGCGGGTTTCGAGCGCGGGATTGATGATGTTCACGTTGATCCCGTACTGCCCCCATTCGCGGGCGGCGGTGCGCGAGAGGGCGCGGATCGCTTCCTTCGTCACGTTATAGCAGGTGTTGCCTTCGAACCCGATCTGGCCCGAACTCGACGCGAAGTTGATGATCTTGCCGTAACCTGCCTGCTTCATGTGCGGAAAACAGGCCTTCATGAACCACAGGCTGGCCGTCGCGCCGGTGCGAAACGTATATTCCCACTCGTCCTCGTCGGTATCCTCGCACGCGACGAATACGGTCGACGGCTGGGGATCGGCTTCGGTGCCGAACCCTTGCGCATTGTTGACGAGGATGTGGACCGCGCCGAATGCTTCGACCGCCTTGTCGACGCAGGCGAAGACCTGATCGCGATGGCCCACATCGACTGCCACGCCGATGGCTGTGCCGCCCGCGTCGTTGATCTCCTTTGCCACGCGCTCCACCGTGTCGGGCGTGCGCGAGGCGACGACGACTTTCGCGCCCGCCGCGCCATAGGCCATCGCGATCGCCCGCCCGATGCCGCGACCCGCGCCGGTGACGATCGCGACCTTGCCCGTCAAAACCTTGTCTTCCATGATATCCTTCCCGTGCCGACCCGGTGCCCGCCTGCGTCTGATGCGCCCTTGGCCCCTGTTTTTCTTGGCCCCAATCGTTCTTGACCCTGTCGTGATCGATGCGCAGACTGCGTCGCGAGACAGGCTGACGAAACTGTCCTAACCCATAGTTTGCCCCAGTTCGACCGGGAGCGGGCGACGCCTCGGCTTAAGCGAAATGCCCCTTCGATGGTGGGGCGCCCGATCGCTCGCCATCTATCCCTTTCGACAGGTGTGCAAAGCTCGGCGATGCGGTTGCATCGTGGGAAATGGCGTCAAAGAAAACGGCGCATTTACAGCAACTTGGCTCAGCCCCAAAGAATCGTTGGGTGAGCAGGAGAGGAACCGCCGATGTCGGATACCGTCTATGACGAAGTCGAAAAGGTCATCGCCTTCGAATCTGCGCGAACCGGACCGCGACCCGACTTCCCGCCGCTGCCGGAAATTCCGGGCGGTCGCTATACCAGCGAAGAGTTCTTCCGGCTCGAGCGTGAAAGCGTCCTGACCCGCAGCTGGGTCTGCGCCGGGCGTGACGAAGATCTGCGCAAGGTGGGTGACTATCGGCTGTGGGACAAGCTGGGCGTGCCCCTGCTGCTCGTGCGCGGGCAGGACGAGAAAATCCGCGCCTTCTACAACACCTGCCGCCATCGCGGGGCGCCGGTAGTGCGCGACGATGCGGGGAATACGCGGCTGCTGCGCTGCCAGTACCACTCGTGGTCCTACGGCCTCGACGGCAAGCTCAAGGGCGTGCCGGACGAACGCGACTTTCCCTGTCTGGACAAGAGCGACCGGGGCCTGATCGAAGCGTCGTGTGATGTGTGGGGCGGCTGGGTCTTCGTCAACCTCGACAAGGATGCCGAACCGCTGCTCGACTATCTCGGCCCGCTGACGGCGGAACTGGACTGCGTCGGCATGGAAAAGCTGCGCACGCTGCACGTTCAGGAATATTCGGTCGCCTGCAACTGGAAGGTGGCGATGGACGCCTTTCTGGAGGTCTATCACATCAACACCATCCACCCGACCAACGCCGGCATCATGCTGGACCACAAGGCGGCGGCGATGGGATTGATGGAGGGCGGCCATTCACGGATGGCGGTACGCAAGAAGATGAACCAGGGCCTGAACTTCGTGGAGTTCGAAGGCGCGCCCGACATCGCGACGATGCCCGATCTCTATCGCATGAACAACGTCGCCTACATGGCCTTTCCCAACCTGATCACGCCGGTGGAACCGACCGGTTTTCCGGTGCTGCTGTTCTGGCCAGACGGGGTCGGCAAATGCACGATGCAGGCGATTTACGTGGCGCCCGACTGGGGCGATGGCGAACGGCCGGCGTTCTGGGAGCGGTTCCTGCCGATATTCGACGACGTGCTCGAAGAAGACATGATGAACCTTGGCCCCATTCAGCGCAGTCTTGAATCGGGCGGCTTTACCGGCATGATGATCAATTACCAGGAACGCCGAATTTACTGGTTCCACGAAGAGGTGGACCGCCGGATCGGCGCGGAGCGCATTCCCGAAGGACTGGCCGTCGAACAGTTGCTATCGCGCTTTGCCGAACACCGGCTCGACGAGGCGGCGGAATGACGAAGCCGGTGATGAGGCGCGAACTTTTCCAGCAAGCCTATTTCGTACGTTCGATCGACGAAGCTTCGCGCAACTGGGCCGAATGTTTTGGCGCGGGGCCGTTCTGCATGGTCCGCCACCACGATTGCGAGGAATTCACCTATCGCGGCGCGGCGGTGGAGGCGGACGTGTCCTATGCCTTCGGTTATCTTGGCGATACGATGATCCAGTTCATCGAACAGCACGACGACAAGCCGTCGATCTATCGCGACATGTTCGCACCGGGAGAGGAAGGCTTTCACCATATCGCCTATCTCGTATCGGACTTCGATGCCGAACGGCAGTGGTGGCTGGATCGCGGCTACGACCTTGCGACCGAACTCTACGCGGACGAAGTGAACGCCGCCTATTTCGACACCCGCGCGCTGAACGGCGTCTTCACCGAAATCCACGGCGACCCGCCGCATATCATGGGCCTGTTCGCGCACTGGAAACGGTTGCACGACGCGCGGACCGATGACACGCCGCCGACTTACGAGATCGAGGATCTCGCCTTTTACCAACGCACGCCTCTATTGCCCAAAACCGAAACGGTGGGCTGATGCCGTGCCCGGAGACCCTATGACCGATCTCGACAAGCTGATCGCCAAAGATGCCATCCGCGATCTCGCCGCGCGGTACATGCGCGGGCAGGACAGGCTGGATGCCGATTTGCAGATGGCAACGTTCTGGCCGGATTCGACGACCGATTACGGCATATTCGTGGGCAGCGGCCCGGAATTCGTGCGCTTTGCGCAGGAACTGCTGACCGAACATCTCGCGAACCAGCACCTGATTGGGCAGCACCTGATCGAATTCGACCCCGACAATGCCGACGTCGCTTATGGCGAGGTCTATTTCTACGCCTTTCACCGCATCATGGCCGATGGCGTGCCGTCCGACATGACGATCTGCGGTCGCTATATCGATCGGTACGAACGGCGCGACGGCGAATGGCGCTTTGCCCATCGATCAGAAGTGAACGACTGGGCGCGAATGGAACCTGCCGCCGACGCATTTTTGCAGACCGATCTGGCCGACGCGCTGTTCGGGCGGCACGACATGCAGGATCGTTCCTACGACCGGGCGTGGCTGAAAACGGCCTGAATCCTGCCCGCCACGCCCACCGTCCTCCTCATCAGCGAGCGGTGCGGCGCTGTCCGAACCAGGCGGGCACGTCGATGCCCATTTCGCGCGCGCGTTCGCGTGCCGTGGCATGCATTTCGGCCCTGATCCGCGCGCGCTCCTGCTCGTTGGCGGCGACGCGCATGCGTTCGTGGAATTGCAACCGCTCCCGCTCGGTCAACATTTGGGCAAGGTAATAACCCCCGTGCCAGCCGCTGGCACCCGGTTGGTCGATGCCTAGGTCCCTCGCCCGCTGCTGAACCGTGGCGCGATGTTGCGAACGGATGCGGTTGCGTTCCTCTTCGGTTTTCGCCGCGCGCATCTGTTCGTGGAATTGCCTGCGTTCGCCTTCGCTCAACAGGCTCCACGTCGATAACTGGCCGCTGACCGTCTGGTCGATGCGCAACCTGTCGCGATCGTGGAGGCGATCCTGGTCCTTGTCGCGGTCCTGATCCCGGTCGCGGTCTTGATCAGGGTCGCGCAGCCGGTCCCTGTCTTGCATCCGATCCATATCGCCGGCTCCGGTCATGCCGGGCATCGCGGTTTGGCCCCCGCCCCCTGGCCCTGCCCCCGCCCCGCCTCCGCCATGTTGCGCCCATGAAGGGCTGGCCACGGCCAACGCGGCGATACCGCCACATGTCAGGAGTATTCGTGCGGTCGAACTTCTGGTCATCGCAGATTCCTTCGAAACAGTATGGGTGAGAGCATTGCCGGCAGGGTCGCCACTGGCGGTCACGGCGCAGATCATGGCGTCGGTTCTTCGGGCACGACGGAATCGATCTGATCGGCCGGGATCGCGTATTCGTGGATGTAGCTGATGACTTCGCGGGCATCGTCGACCGCCTGCGCAAAGCCGTCGAAGCCGTCCTCGCTCACGTAATCGACTTCTCCGAACACTTCGTCATAAATGTTGACCGGTTCGGCCACCCAGCTTCCGTCGTCTTGCTGGACCAGCACCGTAACGATCACTGCATCGTAAGTATCGGACCGGTCGTAAGAGTAATCGCTGTAGTCCATCGACGAATAGGTGATCGTCCCTTCGGTCACCGTATTGATGCCGAGAATGGCATTCATATAGGCGACCGCGTCGAGCGAGAGTGTCTCGTACTTGTCGCTCGCCGCTGCCAAAAGGGATGTGGCGGCAACAAGGTCTTCGCCGGTGAATTCGCCATCGACCAGGAAGTCGTATTCCTCTCCGGGGAGATCGGTGACGCCGGGGATCGTGCCTTCGGTCATCAGCGCGACATAGAGCGCGAGATTGTCGAGCGGGGCGTCGATCGTCTTGTAAACGGTGTCGATGACCTGGTTGTTTTCATCGAGCACGTAATTGACGACGACCAGCCTTCCGGCCGCGTCCACGGTGATTTCATCGGCGTCGTTAAGCAGCGTCACGATTTCGTCCGCCCGCTTGTTCAGCACACTGGTGGGCGAGCGCCCGACGTTGAGCCGGCCCAGCACGACTTCTATCGCCAACGTCGGATCGACGAGCGCGCCTTCTTCGTCGAGTTCGAGCGGAACACCGTCTGCGTCGACCGGCTGGACCCAGCCTTCTTCGGTCAGGATGGGTTCGCCGTCCTCGTCGCGCAGGATGACGTACATGTCGCCGTAAAGGTCGCCGCGATTGTCGCCGCCGGTGGATGGCTTGCCACCATGTTCGTTGCGCCCGCCCTTGGCCCCGGCCCAATCTGGCCGATCGCTGGTGTCGTCGCCGCCATCTTCGGCAGCCGCGACCGAACGGAATATGTCCTGCATGCCACGTGGGCTGCGGCTGCCCGCTTCGCCTGGCGCGCGACCCTTGCCGCCCTTGCCCGGTTCCGCATCAGGCCCCTTGTCGTGTCCATCGTCGGTGTGACCAGAATCCTCGCCCGTGTCGTGCCCGCTGTCGTGCCCGCCCGCCTGCGTGCTGGCGCCTCCGGAATGCTGGGCTGCGGCTGGTGCGGGTAAGGTCGCCAAGGTTCCGCCTGCGACCGCAAGCGCAACGGCGATGGCCGTGGCGGATGAAAAGTATCTGCTGATGCAGGGCTGTGTTTTCGACATATCTTCGCTCCGACAATTTGCGCCGGATTGCAGCCTGTCCGAAGCTGCGACCCGGCGCGTTGTTCACGTTGCGGGAACCGATGTAGCGTCGAGCGACACCTTAGAAATTCCGTAGAAATCCTATGTTGATGAAGTTTTCGTAGTTTTCGAAAGCATCTTCATTCTCGCCATACGCGATCTTGTACTTGGCATAGTCGGCGAAGTTGTATTCCACCCGAAATCTCGATTTTTTGCTGAGCGCGATCTGCAATCCCGCCCCATATCTTGGCGCTTGCTCCACATGTCTTTCGCGAACCGACTGTTTGGTTGTTGCGTATCGCGTGTCGAACATTGTTCTCACCACGCCAATCCGGGCATAAAGCAGGGCCGATCCGCTGATCTTGCGACCCGCGATCACGCTGCCGCCATAGGAATAATCGTGCTCGACAGAATAGATCCGACCTTGCGGATCGCGTTCTATGTTCCAATCCAGCTTGCCGGTGTCGGCATGGATTTCTCCGCCAAGGTAGAAACCGGTCAATTCGGCCCCCGCTCCCGCAAAGGCGGCAATCAAAGCACCCTGCCCGCTGCGCGTGACGTCGAGCATGAAGCCGCCACTGCGCGGACCTTGGTTCGAACTGGTCAGCCCGCCATGACCCAGTGCGACGCCCAGATAGGCACCTGAAAAATCTGTATGCGTATCCTTGCGCGCCGGATTGCCGCCAAACCGCAAGCCGACACCCATGCGAAACCGGTTTTCGGTGTTCGAAAAGTTGTCGGCGACAGAACCGTCCGCCTTGGCTGGCCCGCCCCCGCCCCCAACCCCGACGTCGTAGTCGGGATAGGACACCAGCCCATATTCGCTGCGCACGAAACCGTGACTTCCCGCCGATGCTTCGAGCCCAAGGCCAAGGCCCAGCCCGGCTAGCCGCCGCGCATCGTCGACCTCCTGATCGAACCGACGGTAAAGCGTGCGAAAACGCGTGGAGACAACGCCGACCCGGCCATAGACGAGTTCGCCCTGTCCGGTCAGCCGGCCCAGACGCAAGCTGGCGCCGTAACTGTTGGTGCGCGACACCGAAAAACGGCGGTCGGCGTCGTGGAGCCAGTCGGCCCCACCCTCAAATCCTTCGGCCTCGACCCCGGCATAGAGGCGGCCAAATGTCTTGCCGTAACCGAGCGACACGCCAATATCGGCATCGACATCGCCGAAATCAGCCGTGTTGGTGCCGGTGCCGCGCGGCCCGTTCAGCCCGGTTACCAGCGAACCGTGACCCAGCAACACCGCAAGGTACGGCCCGTCCGGTCCGCGGCTTCCCGGGGCGACTTCGACGCCGCTTGCGCCCCTGTCGTACGGCGGTTGAAGTTGCGCGCCGAGCCGCAGGAACACGCGGTTCTGATCGTAATCGTAACCCGCGACATTCGATGAGCGTTGCCCGAATTCGTAGTCCGCGCCGATGTACAGGTGGCGGCCGAGCCAATGCCGTGCCCACACGTTCGCCCCGATCACGAATTCCGAACGATCGGCCCCACGATAGGCGTAATCCGCGCCTGAAATCCCGCCGCCGATCGCAATGCGGCGCCCAGCCGACGCCTGCACCGACAGGCTGCCTGATGTCAGGACATAGGACGATGCCAGCGGCAGCGTCGTTTCCTCGATACTGCGATCGAGATCGAATGACAGGCTGAGCCCGTTGCGCACAGTCCAGTCCAGCGCCATGCCGTAATCGATGGTGTGAACATCGGGCAGGAACGCATCGTCATAATCCTGACGAAGGATGCCGACAAAGGCTTCGCCGCTGAACGACCGCCCGATTTCGTGGCGCACCCCGGCGGCGAGCGAATATCCCCTGGAATCACGCGCAAAGCCCCAATCGTCGATTTCCCGGCGATAGCGGCGCTGGTCCCACAGACCCTGGACGAACAGTTCGGTCCCCTCAGCCGCCTCGAAGCCCAGCCTTCCGCCGAGTTCGAACGTGCGCCGGTCGCGATCGTCGTTGGCGATCGTGCCGGATGCGGCGGGCGTGTCGGCAAAGTCGTAGTCGTTGTACGTGGCGCCGATCCGGTATGCCGCCTTGCCCGCCCTGCCGATCAGCCCGGCATAGGCATAGGCCCGCTCGAACCTGGTAGGCGCAGAGCCTGCGACGTCTTCGGGCGAAGTACGGCTTTCGTGCTGCCATTCATATGTCCCGCCCGCGATCAGCCGGGCACTTTTGCCCAGTGCGACTTGCCCGTCCGCACCGATAAGCCAGTCATCGTAATCTTCGCTGGCGTTCCGGTCGTGAAACGCGACATCGCCCGAACCGCGCAAGGCAAGCTGAAGATCGCCGGTTGTCAGCCGGTATTTCAGGCTCGGTTCGATCAGTACGAACGCGTCGTCGACTTTGCGATGGCGGGTTGCGAACAGGTTATCGTCATAGCCCGCCGCGACATCGACACCGCCCTCAAGGGCACCGGTCGCCTTCTTTTCGGCGGGCTCGACTTTGCCCGGTTTGGCGGCACCTGCGGTGTCAGCGTCGACCTCTTGCGCGGCGGCCGCGGCGTCGAACAGGAACGCGCAGGCCACAAACCAGATCGCCTTGTTCAGCACCCGGTCGATCCCTCGAACCGGAAAGGCTTGCGCATAGGCATCGTTTTGTGGTCGCGACAGTCGATCAGTTCACCGCCGTTCGTCATGGTCGCGATGGGCGGGATAGTTCGGCATGCGGGTTTCGCGCGAAGGCTTTTTCGAAGTGCCTTCGTAATACCTGAAACGCGAATCCGTAGTCACCCGCTCGCGCCGAAAGTGCCCTTCATGGCCGCGGCGGTACTGGCGATCCCTGTCGGTGATCCGGAAATAGAAGAAACCGTCCGTTCCCCAATATCCATCATGGAAGGCGCCGTAATGTCCGTCGTACCAGACATGATAGGGCTGACTGAACCAGACAGCGCCAAGCCGATAATTGTAGCCATGATCCACACAGCCGCCGAGCCCGGCGAGAGCCAGCACGATGCCAAGCGTCATTGTCCTGCGATCCACGATGGAAACCTCCCCCGCCGCGATCGGGAGATCGCGGGCATGATGCCGATGACGAGCCAGGAGCGACCCTTCGGCCGGCAAGGTCCATGATCGCGATGGTGCGGTCTATTCGGGCATACCCGTAGTCGAGGCGAGTCGGCCCGCGCGATCTCGACGCGCGCGGCGTCAGGGCTTTTGCGCGCTGTGCCCTGGAGAATGGTGCAATTGTTCGCGCAGTTCGCCAATGGCCCAAAGGTCGTTGCGGCTGAACGGGAGCAGCCGTTTCACCGTACGCAGGCTGGGATGGTTCATGTCGCGCTCTATCCCCGCGACAACAGCGAATTGCGCGCGGTCGGCATCCGCCTGCGGATCGGTGCGATGACCGTTGGCGCGTTCGACCATGCGGCTTTCCGCGCTCAACACCAGTTCGCCCAGCGCACGCCAATAGGCGATGACCTGCGCCCCGAACGTATCGGCATCGGGCCGCGATGCGACATATTCGCGCAGACGACTGCCGCATTCGCTATCGGGCCATTGCCCCGCTTCCAACGCAGCCTGATCGGCGATGTGTTCTTCGCGTTCGACGTCGAGGAAGTGGGAAGCTTCGCGCGCGCCATAGCGAAACACGGCGATGACGATGATCGGAACGACGACGATGGTCGTCAGCATTGCCACCACCGGTCGTTCGGGAAATTGGTTAAACAAGGAATGCAGCAGGGATGCGAGCACAAAGCCGGGCACGAAAGCGGAAATGTGGAATTTCCAGTCGCCGGCATGCGCCAGCAATCCGCGTTCGTTCAATTGGTGCGAAAGTGAGGCCATGATCGCCGCCGTGCCCGCGTGCATCACCGCCGTGCCCGCCCCGCGCACGAGCCACATGCCGGGACTCATGTCGTCGACCCGGACCAGATAAAACAGGTTTTCCGCGATCGCGAACCCTGCCCCGATGGCAAGCCCGCTGAGCGCGGCGTCGATCTTGTACCCCACGCGATTGCGCAGGAAGAGCCAGACGATTGCGCCGCCCTTGATCGCCTCTTCAACCCACGGTGCGACAAACCGCGAATAAGTCGAAAAACCCATCGGCAGGGCATCGAGCACCCGCCCGCTGGCCGGATAGGACAATGCCGCCGCAGCCGCACCCATGACCAACAGCAGAACGATGGACCGCGGGCTGAGAAGATGCAGCACGTCGAGCCACAGAAACCCGGCAAGCAGCACCAGCACCGGCGCCAGTGCAAGCAGGACATTCAGGATCAGATGCGACTCCATCGAACCGGGATCATAAGACCTTTAACGAGACAAGCCACTCTGTCCCGCGGAAATTTCCCCCGTCGATGCCCTTGGCCGCGCCCAGCGACAAAGTCATCGGCAAGCGCAGCGAGACCGTCATGTTGAGGTCGATCTGACCCCCGATCGTGCCATAGGTCCGCGCACCGCCAAACGCGCTGTCTGTCGCCAGCATCCCTGCGAAAACCGCAGGCCGCAGCGAGCTTAGATGGAACGAGCTGGTGCCCAGTTCAGCAAATCGCAGCGGCGGCAGGTTCCATTCGGCCACGGCCTTGGCAAAGCGGCGCGCGTCGATCTCGTCGATTTCGAAGCCGGGAAACGAATCCCATTCGCGGTATCGCTTGATCTCGCGGTCATCGACGTAATTATTGCGGAACGACCCGAAATAGACGCTGCCCAACGGGTTTTCGGCCGGGCCGCCGACTGCGCCCGCATGGGTATAGAGCCACACCGATGAATTCCGGATCGGCAACGGACGGCCGATGGCAAAGCCGGTGCGGATACCGGGAAACACGGCGTCATTGCCGTAATCGGCCCCCACGACCAATTCCGCGCCCACGCCCTTTTCATGGTCGATCGCGCCGAGCGATTTCGTCTCGTTCACGTAATGCCCGCCCGCCTGGAACGACAGCAACTCGCTCGGCCCCGCGACGTTCTGCGCATTGGGCAGGGTCTCCAGGCCGACGTACCCGTTGAGATCGGCAAACAGTTCGAGGACACGCGGCGGATCGTAGACGACCGACTTGCGCCAACCAAGTTCGATTGCGTCCCCTTTGCGGCTGCGTTCCACCGGCCCGAACAGGTCGTAAAACGAGACGCGGTTGTGCCAGTAACGCGCGGTCCAGTTCAGCGTTTCGAAGGCGATTTCGCCATGCAGTCGTTCGGACAGCGAAAGATCCTCGGTCGGCGAAATCGCGAGATCGATCGTCACCTGCTTGAACTGCAACGGGTCTTCGAACGTGAAGTGCAGCCCCGCAACCGCATCGCCCTTGTACGCCGCGACAAAGGGATAACGCGCGGCCAGTTTGCGTTCGCGGTCGGGCCGGTACTTGCCGCGTTCGGTCACGATGGCATCGAGATCGACCCGCGCCGGGGACCCTGCGGCCATGTCCCTGACTTCGGGATGCAGCCGCGCCACTTCGGCGCCAAGGAATACGATCGTGCCCAGATCGTCGCGCGCTTCGGGCGCGATGCGCGTGGGGATGAAACCTTCGCCCGCGAAATCGAAGACGATCAATGATCCGTCATCCAGCGGCAGGGGGCGGAAGAACCCGGTCGATGCGTTCGACACCGCCGCGATTTCACCGGTGGCGATGTCGTATCGGAACACGTTCGACACGCCGGTGTAATAGGCGGTGCCGTAAAGCGACTTTCCGTCAGGCGCAAAGACGAAGCTTTCGGGCGTGGCGGGCGGCATGTCGAATTGGGCCAGCGGGGCCGCCACGCCGCCGTCGAACAGGCCTTCCAAGCCGCTTTCGAGGCCGCCACTGATCAGTGTTTCGATCTGCCAGACGCGGACCGTTTGCTTGCCATTGGACAGCCCGACCGAGGCGGACAGCATCGTCCCGTCGGGTGAGATATCCAGATCGAACGGGGTTTCGTTGTAGTCGAACGTCGCAACCTGATTGAACCCGGCATAGGGCGCGGGAATGCGCACCAGCGTCGACAGCCCGTTCTGATGACGGATGCCCCACAGCGACTTGTCCTGCCGGTTGAAGGCAAGATCGCCGATCCGACGGTCGCGCAGCAGCATGCGCTTTTTCCCGGTGTCGACATCGATGGCCAGCACATCGCGGTAGGCATAGTTGTCTTCGGTATAGAACGCGGTCCGCGTGTCGGGATCGAAGGCCAGCGAGGTCACGCTGTAAAGCATCGCCCCCTTTATATCGGCCAGCCGCTCGATCTTGCCGGTCGACAGCGACAGGCGCCCGACGTGGGGCAGCACGCCGGGATAACGGAACGCGCCGATCAGGCTGTTGGACCGTTCGTCGAAGAAAACTCGCGACACCGAACCCAGCCCCCGGTCGGCCAGCGGTTCCACCGGCGTGAACGGATATTTCGCCAGCGCATCGAGATTGCCCGACTGGAACTTGCGCTCCCACGCGATCCAGTCGTTCCAGCCGTCTTCCAGCTTCAGCCCGAAAACCCGGCGGAACTGCGTTGCATAGAACCCCGCGCTGGCTTCGTCCCTGCGCAGCCAGTCGAGCACCTTTTCCGGCCCGTAAGTCAGCGCCAGATAGCTGAAAAAGCGGGTGCCATAGAGGTAGTCGTTGACGCCCACCTGAAAGTCGCTGTTCGACCCCTTGGATTCCAGCGCGACCGGCGACCAGATCCGCGCATCGTCGCGCACCTTGGCGCGGAACACCATTTCGTCATAAGCGCCCTGCCCCCGTCCCAGCCCGCCCGCCATCCACGTTTCGAGGAAGACGGCACTGCCTTCCAGATACCAGCGCGGCGTGCTGACGCGCGGGGTGGTGAGGAAGTTATAGAGAATCGTTTCGGGGTGTTCCTCCACCGGCATCGGCTTGCCGGCAAAGAACTTGCGCCAGCCGGCATCGCGGCTGTTCCACACATCCATCGTCGCGACATGCGCCATTTCGTGGTTGCTGAGCGTATAGAACCGCTCGCCGGGGCTGAACGTTTCATAAGTCAGCCCCAGCGGCGCGACATCGAACAGAACGGCGTTGTTGGGCGACGAGCGCGCCGCCGCGTTGCCGTAATCGGAAAAATCCTTGAGCAGGACCGTCGTGCTGTCCCACGGTTTCCAGTCGAACAGCTTTTCGTGGAACGCCAGCGAATTGGCCACCGCGCGGCCGACGTATGGCGTCAGGTAGGTTTGCGCCGGATCGAAATAAAGCAGCGTGAATTCATCGGTGCGCATCAGCGACAAGTCGATCAGCGGCAGGTCGACCGGGCTCGGCGCGGGCTCGTCGCCCGGCTCGCCGCCATCAGGCGCGGGCCTCTCGCCGCCCTCTGGCGCGGAAGCGTCGTTCGCCGGGTTATCCGCTGGCGTGGGGACCCCTGCGATGGCGAAAGGATCATCCAGCCCCGCATCCTGCGCAGCGACGGATGTCGTCCAGCAAGCGCCGACCGCAAGCGCGGACAGCGCCAGACGCTGGCGAACGGACGTTAGCCTTGGCAAACTCACGCGATCGGCGACCGGACCTTAACGCGTGGCGGAAATGGCGTTGGCGAATGCCTTCGTCTTGACCGCCGCTGCAAAATTCGCGCTGGCCATCAGCGATGAAAACGCTTGCGTCCGGGCCAGTTGCGAAATCGCCGATGCATTGCGGGCAAACGTTGCCATCGCCTGCGGCTGGCTAGCAAGCTGTTGAAATGCCTGAGGATTGGCCGCCATCATGGCAAAAGCCTGGGGATGAGCCTGTGCCATGGCCTGCACCCGCGCATCGACCGACCGCGCTTGCACTCGTGCATCGTAGGCGCGGCGATATTGCGCGGAAAAGGCCACTGCCGAACGGGCCATCCGGGCGAGAGATTCGGCATTGTTGGCAGCCACCTTGAACGCCCCGGCGTTGCGCATCATCGCGTCCATCGCCTGAGCACTCATGGCCACGCGCATGCTTGCGTTGTCCTTGGTGAAAATCTGGAACGCCTTGGCATTCGTGGCCATCCCGGCAAAGGCCTCTGCGTTAGCGGAGACCCGCGACATGGCGGCGGTATCGGCGGCGAGCGCCTTGAACGATGCCTCGGCCCCCGACATCTGCGGCATGGCCGCAGCGGCGGCGGCTTTCTGGAAGGCGCTTGGGTCGCGGGCGAACTTGCCAAAGGCGCTCGCATCCGTGGCCATGGCGGCCATGGCTTCGGGATATTTCGCGACGGCGGAATAGAACGCCGGATGGGTAGATATCTGGGCAAATGCGTCCGGATTTGCGGCCATGCGGGCAAAAGCCTCCGGCTCTGCCAGCATGGCGGCAAAGGCCTGTGAATCGCGCGGCATAGCTCCTGCCAAGCGCGCTTCGGCCGCCATGGCATCGGCGTGCTTTACCGCGGCCCCAAATGCTGCCGGGTCCTTGACCAAGGCAGCGAATGCCTGCGGATTGGCCGCCATCATCGCCATTGCCTGGCTGTTCTGCGCGAGCGCGGCAAAGCCAGGATCGCTGGCCATTGCGCGGAATTGCGGATTGTTGGCCATGACCTCGAACGCGTCGGTCTGCATCAGCATGGGCACCGACGTATCGCCCAATGTCACGTCGGCGCTGTCGATCTGCGCTTCGACATGACGGTTGGCAGGAACGATGGTCCCTGCCGTCGTACCCTTGATCGGGATCTGTTGCGCGACGGCAAACGCCGCGACGGCAGCGGCAACCGCCCCGCCCGCGATGATCAGCGCCTTTTTACGGGATATCGAAGAAGCGACGCTCTGGCTGTCGAAATTGCCGTCGTCCGTGCCCATGCCAACCATTACTACGCCCCCCGTTGATACTTGATCGCGGCGTAATCTCTGCCTGAATGACATGCGTGTCAACAATGCTTAGTCGCCATTAACCAACTGGGCCAAAGTAGTGCCCCAGGATCAGGATTGTCGCGGGTTCTCAATCGATTGTCTGCCGACACGGCGCGGCAGCAGCCGATGAATAATCGCCAAGCACCGCTATAATAAACAGGTACAGGCCGTCGTTTTTGCGACTTCGCGGTCGAAGCATGCCCGGCAAGCAACCCCATTTTATCGGCAGGGACGATTTTCAGACAACTTTGCCAAAGGTCAAAGACAGTTGCGCCCGCGTGCCCGATGGGTCGATAATGTAATGGTGCCCGGCAACACTGCTGGGCCGCACAGGACGATACGTTGTGAAGCATCGACCTTGCCAAAGATGAAAGTCATGCAACTCGACAAGCCTGCCGAGCCGCTGAGGCTGGTCGAGCGGCAAATCCCGCGGCCCGGCACCGGCGAAGTGCTGATCGAAATCGCCGCATGTGGCGTCTGCCGCACCGACCTGCACGTGGTGGACGGCGACATCCACGGCATCCTGCCCATCGTTCCCGGTCATGAAATCGTGGGCCGGGTGATCGCTTGCGGCAGCGGGGCGGATCGCTTTGCGCCGGGCACGCGGGTCGGCGTGCCGTGGCTTGGCCATACCTGCGGGCAGTGCGATTATTGCCAAGCGGGCGCCGAGAACCTGTGCGACGATCCGCAGTTCACCGGTTTTACCCGCGATGGCGGCTTTGCGACGCACGTGGTGGCTGACGGAAGCTTCTGTTTCGCCATCCCCGACCGGTTCGGCGATGTCGAGGCGACGCCGCTTCTGTGCGCAGGGCTGATCGGTTATCGCGCATTTCGCATGGCGGGCGATGCGCGACGGATCGGCTTCTACGGCTTTGGCGCAGCGGCCCACATCCTCGCGCAAGTCGCGCGGGCACAGGCGCGAGAGATTTATGCCTTCACCAGCCCCGGTGACCGCACGGCACAGGATTTTGCCCGCTCGCTGGGCTGCGTCTGGGCGGGCGGATCGGACGAGGCCGCGCCCGTCATGCTCGACGCCGCGATAATCTTTGCCCCTGTCGGCGCGCTGGTCCCCACGGCGTTGCGGTCCGTTCGCAAGGGCGGCAGCGTGGTGTGCGCGGGCATTCACATGAGCGACATTCCCGGCTTTCCCTATCGCGACTTGTGGCAGGAACGCTCGATCCGGTCGGTCGCCAACCTGACGCGCCGCGACGGAAGGGAGTTTTTCGCTCTGATCGCCGACATGCCCATCCGCACCAGCACGACGACCTATCCGCTTGCCCACGCGAACGAAGCGCTGGACGACCTGCGCCACGGCCGGGTGAGCGGCGCGGCGGTGCTTGTCCCATGACGAAAGGAGCCTGACGACCATGGCAACACAAGCCAGCCGGATCGCGGTCTGCCCAACCTGCAACACCCTAAACCGCGTGCCCATGGGCAGCGCGGCGGTAGCGGGAAAGTGCGGCAAGTGCGGATCGGCACTGTTCACCGGCCAGCCGCTGACGCTGACCACGGCGAACTTCGATACCCACGCAGGCCGGGGGGACATTCCCCTGCTGGTCGATTTTTGGGCGTCGTGGTGCGGACCGTGCCGCCAGATGGCCCCCGCCTTTGCCGCGGCGGCCAAACAGCTCGAACCTGCCATCCGGCTGGGCAAGCTGGATACCGAAGCGGAACAGGCCATCGCCGGGCGTTACGGCATTCGTTCGATCCCGACGATCATGATGTTTGCCAAGGGTCGCGAAGTGGCGCGACAGTCGGGCGCGATGCCGACCGGGTCCATCGTCGCATGGGCGCGAAAAGCCGCGGGGTCATAGGGCGATGACGCGATCAGCCCGCAGCGAACAGCAGCCGCCCCTTGCCCAACCGGTCGAGCACTTCGTCGCGCACGTGCTGCTCCACCGCAAAGCAGCCGAGGCTGCGGCCGATCCGGCCTTCGCGGGCGGCCATCGTGGGCGTCACATAGTCCGCCCCATGCATGACGATGGCGCGGTCGAAGGCGTTGCTGTTGGTAGGGTCCAGCCCGAGCAGTCGGCGCGAGCGGCCATGCTTGCCGAAATAGGTGTCGCCAATGACGTAGCTGCCTGCGGACGAAGCGTTCGAACCGGCGCGGTTGGAGAATTCCTGCACCCAGCCGGTATTTCGCGGGTCCGAGCCCCGGCCATGCGCGACAAGATAGCTGGCCACCACGCGGCCATTGGCGATGTCGACAATTTCGAAGCGCCGGTCGCGCGAAGGCCGCGTGAAATCGACCAGCCCGATGACATCGCGCGCAATACCGCGATGGGCATGGCGGTCGAGCGCCGCCAAAGCCTGAGTCAGCGCGGCCGGTCGTGCGAGCTTGCGCGGGGTCGCAAATACCCGTGGAGCGGCCAGACCACTGGTGGCCGCAAAAAGTGCGCCAATGGCGCGTCGTCGGTCGAGCTTCATCCCATCCAATCCCGAATATGTCTACATGTAGTATATGAAGTGAAGGGTTATATACAACAGGTAGATTTTGCGATGAGGGCGGCGTTGCTCGCGTTGACGCTGATGTCGGGGCTGCTGGCCGCCTCTCCCGCGATGGCCGCGCGCTGGACCAGCGACGATCTCGTCACCTTGCGCCAATGGGTCGCCGCCGCGCCGAACGAAGGATTGCCTGAACTCCCGGTCAGGCCGCTGAGCCGGGCCGTGGCGGCGGGGGCGGAGGCGCAGATCGACGAAGCCGCCGACGCCCTCGCGCTCGAACTTGCGCGGATGCATCTGTTGGGCGCGGCAACTTCGGGCGAACGCGCGGGCTGGAACATCGTCGACCCCGATCGAGATATCGATCTCGCGCCCATGCTGGATCACGCGGTTGGAAACGGCTCGCTCGGCAGTTTTCTTGCCGGCCTGCGCCCTGTGCATCCCGACTATGCGATCTTGCGACGCGCGCTGGCGACTGAAACTGACTTGGATCGGCGCACGGCCATCGTGCGCAACATGGAACGTTGGCGCTGGATGCCGCGCGATCCGGGTGCGGACTACCTGATCGTTAACGCCCCCGCGTTCGAGGCAAGGCTGTGGCGCGGCGGAAAACCTGTGGGCGCATGGCGCGTCATCGTCGGGAAAACCAGCACGCCGACCCCGATTTTCGGCGCGACGGTGACCGGGGTGAACATCAATCCGTGGTGGTATATCCCCGCCAGCATCGTGCGCGAAAGCATCGGTGCGCTGGTCCGTCGCAGCCCCGCGACGGCGCGTGCGCGCGGCTACGTGTGGGGCAACGGGTCCTATCGCCAGAGGCCCGGGCCGAACAATGCGCTGGGCGTGGTTAAACTGGTGATGCCCAACAATTACCGCGTCTATCTGCACGACACGCCGAACAAGGCGCTGTTCGACGAACAGGTGCGCACGTTCAGCCATGGCTGCATCCGGGTCAGCGATGCGCTGGGGCTGGCCACGACGCTGCTGGATGGCCGCATGACCCGCGATGAGATCGACGCCATCGTGGCGACGCGCAAGACGACGACGGTCGACCTGCCGCGCGGGCTGCCGATCTACGTCACGTATTTCACCGCATTTGCCGACGGCGACGGATCGGTACGCGTGGTGCCGGACATCTATCGCCGGGACACCCGCATCCGCGCCTCGGCCGACATGCGCCCGCCGGTGCGGATGGCAGAAACGACGGTCGGCGAAGGCTGTCCCGTCCCGGCAAATGCAGCCGGATGAAGGAGATGACGATGACTGAACACCCGCTTGAGCTGACTTTTCACGGTGGCGCGCAAACCGTCACCGGTTCGTGCATGCGGTTCGAACACGACGGTCGGTCCATCCTTGTCGATTGCGGCATGTTTCAGGGTTCGCGCACGCTCGAAATGCTCAACACCGGGCCGTTCGATTTCGATCCGGCACGCATTCCTGCCGTCGTCCTGACCCATGCGCACATCGACCACAGCGGACTGCTGCCCAAAATGGTGGCGCGGGGGTTCAAGGGCGCGATCTGGTGTACCGGACCGACCGCCGACCTGCTCGAACACATGCTGGCCGACGCGGGGCGGATACAGGAAGCCGATACCCAGCGTCGCAATCGAAGGCGCGACCGCGCGGGCGATGAGGCCTTTGTCCCCGCCTATACCGAAGCGGACGCGCTGGCCGCATGGCGGCTGTGCCGCCGGGTCGAGCTGGAGGAATGGTTCGAACCTGCCCTCGGCTTTCGCGCCCGGCTGTGGAACGCGGGCCACATCCTTGGCGCGGCGTCCGTCGAACTGATGGCTGGCGGCGTTCGCGTCATGTGCTCGGGCGATCTGGGGCCGGATAACAAGGCGTTCCAGCTCGATCCCCAAGGACCCGCTGGATTCGATCATGTGGTGTGCGAATCCACTTATGGCGGGCGCGTGCGCGATGACGTGACGATCGACCAGCGCCGCAAACTGCTCGGCGCCGAAGTTACCGCCGCTCTCGCCCGTGGGGGCAATCTGGTCATCCCGGTTTTCGCGCTGGAACGGACACAGGAACTGCTGCTCGACCTTGTATTCCTGTTGCGTGCGGGGATGGTGCCCGACGTGCCGGTTTTCATTGATTCCCCGCTGGCGTCGCGGGTGACCGAGGTGTTTTCGCGCTATGCGGCAGAGCTTGAGGATACCGGCGGCGCTGACGTTTTTGCCGACCGTTCATTGCATTTCGTGGGTGACGTTGCGGAATCGATCCGGCTGAATTCCGTGTCGGGCGCAATCATCATGGCCGCATCGGGCATGTGCGAGGGCGGACGGATCAGGCATCACCTGACGCACAACCTTCACCGTCCGGATTCGACCGTGCTCTTCGTCGGATTTCAGGCCAAGGGATCGCTCGGCCGAGTCATTCTGGAAGGGGCGAAAGCCGTCCGCATATCGGGCACCGACGTCAGGGTTCGGGCGCAGATCCGGCGGATCGACCATTATTCGGCCCATGCGGACCAGCGCGGACTGCTCGACTGGATCGCCGCAAGGGGGCCGGGGGCCGGCACCATATTCCTCGACCACGGAGAGCCGGAGGAGGCAGAGGCGCTGCGCCGCGAACTGCAGCGCAAATTGCCCGAGGCCAATGTCCGCTTGCCCGAACTGGGCGAAAGCTATGGCCTGGCGGCGGGGAAAAAGGCAAAGCGCACGGCCACCGGGAATGTCGAATTGCAACAGGCGATCGGGGCCGATTGGCAGAACGAATACGCCGCGTTCGCAACCGCGCTGAAGGGCCAGCTGTCGCGCATAGCGGACGAACGCAAACGGCGCGAGGCGTTGCGCCGGATGCGCGAAATTTTGGAATCTTATAACGCGGCCGTTCGACCCCAATCGTCGCGCCGCCAGCCGGACGATACACCCGCTGCGTGAAATTTCGCGCAGCCGTGGTCATTTGGCGAACCAGCGTCTAAGGCACCGGTATGGCCGAACGCTTTGAACGACACCGCCAGCCCTGGCGCCCCGACGAGCTTCAGAAGCTCCACACCCTTGCCAAGAAAGGCATGGGGCTGAAGGCCATAGCCAAGGCGCTCACCCGCAGCGAAGAGTCGATTAAAGACCGCGCCAAGCTGGACGGGCTCCCCATCGCCAAGCTGCGCTGAACGGCCCGCCTGTCGTTTTCCTGACAGGCGAGCCGGGCATAGTCTATTTTTGCGGCTTGGCCGTTGTCCGCCACTTGGCCGCTTCGGCGCGGATGTATTGGCGCACGGCGGCAAGGTCCGCGTCGGTATATTCCTCGAACCGCGGCATGCCGTTGGGCACGAGAATTCCGTCCCTCACCACGCTGGCGAACGCCGCCGCGTCGAGCGGGACGGACGATGCACGCAAATCCGGCGCATGGCCCGCCGCGATGGCATCGACCCCGTGGCACACCGCGCACTGGCGCGCGAACTTCATCAGCCCTTGCAATTCAAGTGCAGCGTCGGCTGTGTAATCCGGGTCGGCCACAGGCTCCACCGGGGTTGCGACCTGTTTCGGCAAAGTGCCCTTGCCACCGATGGCAAAGGTCAGGATGCGCCGGGCCTGCGTGCGGTAATCGATCGATACGGGCAGCAGCGTGCCGAACGCCGAACCGCTGGTGCCCATGCCGGTGATGACGGTCACATACTGCTTGCCGTTCACCGAATAGCTGATCGGCGGCGCGGTGACGGGGGCCTGCGCGGCAAAGCTCCACACCTTCTTGCCGGTATCCGCGGCATAGGCGTCAAACGTGCCGTCGATCCTACCCTGGAACACGAGATTGCCAGCCGTCGTCATGATGCCGCCGTTCCACGGTCCCGGCGTCGGCACTTTCCAGACCTGTTTCTGCGTCACGGGGTCCCATGCGATCAGCGCGCTGGTCGCATTCGTCGGCCCCGCATCGGGCACGACGAAATTGGGGTTGGCCCCGCCATCGACCGCGTTGCCGGGCGTGCGCTTCCAGTTCTTACGCTCGATCCCGACGTCGTTGTAGCTCGTGGCCATCTCGATTGCGGGGATATAGACCAGCCGCGTCTTCGGATTGTACGCCATCGGCAGCCACGTATGCGCGCCGACAGGGCCGGGCCACATCGTGAAAGTCTTGCCATCGGCATAGCGCGCATCGGGATTTTCAACCGGTCTGCCTGTCTTCAGGTCGATCTTCGAGGCCCACGAAACCTTTACGAACGGTTCGGCCGAAATCAGCTTTCCGGTCGTGCGGTCGATGACATAGAAAAACCCGTTCTTGGGCGCGGTCATCAGCACCTTGCGTTGCTGGCCCCCAATGTCGAGGTCGGCCAGTTCCATATCCATCGACGCGTTGTAGTCCCAGCTTTCGCCGGGATTGACCTGATAATGCCACTTGTATTCGCCCGTATCGGCGTCAAGCGCGACGATGGAGGCGAGGAAGAGGTTGTCGCCCTTCCCTTCACTGCGGATCTTGTGGTTCCACGGCGATCCGTTGCCCACGCCGAGGATCATCGAATTCGTGCTGCGATCGTAGGTCATCGCGTTCCAAACGGTGCCGCCGCCGCCGTATTTCCACCATTCGCCAGCCCACGTCTTGGCCGCCATTTCCATGGCCTTGTTCTCAAACCCATCGGACGGATTGCCCGGCACGGTCCAGAAGCGCCAGAGCTGGCTTCCGGTCTTCGCATCGTAAGCGGTCACATAGCCGCGCACGTCGCTGACATCGCCTCCGCCAAAGCCGATGATGACCTTGCCGTCAAAGTACCGCGCCGGCCCACTGATGAAGCTGGCGTTGTCCTTGGGCAGCGTTTGCGCCGACCACGCAAGCGTGCCGTCCTTGGCATTGATGCCCAGCAAACGACCGTCATGCGTGCCGACGTAAAGCCGCCCTTCGCCATAAGCGAGGCCGCGAATGCCCCAGCCCTGACGCAGCTTGCGACCGGCGGCTTCGGGCACTTGCGGATCGTATTCCCACAACAGCTTGCCCGTCACGGCATCGATGGCTCGCACGACCGAATAGCCGGTGGCGGTGTAAAGCACGCCGTCCACTGCCAACGGCGCGGACACGCTGTTCTGTTGGGGAAGGTCCATCGACCAGACGAGGCCGAGTTCGCCCACGTTGTCCGCGTCGATCTGATCGAGCGCGCTGTAATGCTGTTCGTCGCTGTTCCCGCCGAACCCGGTCCAGTTGGCCGCATCCTGCGCGGGATCGGCGGCTTCTGGCGTATCGGTTGTACAGGTCGAAAGACAGGCGGCAGCAATCATCGCCAGCACGAAACGCGGAGCGGCGCGCCCCAGGTTCGTCCGGAAAACCGATGGCGTAAAATTGGAAATGATCACGGCAACTCCCGCATTTATGTTCTGTGTTTCCCGCCACATGGGCAACGGGGCGAACCCGGCGGCAGCGTGCCAACCGAATGTCGCGAGCATCCGTCTTGGCGCAAGAGCAAGACCCGCGCACCTCGCATTCTGGCTAAGTTCTAGCTAGCTATGTTCTGGCGCGATCAGAAGACGAGAATCGCAATTCCCCACCCGATACAGCCCAGTCCGGCAACAATGGCCACGGCGCGGCCCCACGGCAGCAGCTTTTCCGCCGCAACCAGCAATGTCAGCAGCGCGATCCACGCAAGGTTCATGACCCCGCCGACGAACAGCAGGGCCATCAACAACCAGCAGCATCCGACGCAATAGGCGCCGTGGATCACGCCCATGCGCATCCCGCCCAACCGTCCGGGCCGATAGTGCCGCGCAAGGAATTGCCCCGGGCTGCGGCAATGGTTCAGGCACGCCTCCTTCAACGGGCTGAGCTGATAGGCACCGGCGGCAATGAGCACGATCGCGGACAGGACCCGGCTTTGCGACGCCATGCCCATCGCGCTCAATAACCCGGTCGCATCCAGCATCATGTGCAACAAGGTCGCGAACACGGAAAATCCGCCCCATACGATCAGGTATCCGGCCAGAAACGCCCCGGTCGCGGGTGACATCGCACCGTTAGATCCGTCAGCCGATACATGGGCCGAAGCTCCGACCGCCTTGGCATAAAGCAGGATCGTCGGCGTGGCGGCAGGCAGCATCATGGCAATCATCATGACCCACCACATCGACATGACGAGCAGGATGCGGCTGCCCGACCATGCGCTCGTCCCCTCGATGGGCGGAGCGGGTATGTCCGCCATGGGCATATCCCCCATGGCCATATCCGCCATCGGCATGTCGGGCGTCGCGATATCGGACATGGATTGCGGAACGATCGAGACCAGCGGATCCATCGCCATGCCCGCCCCGGCCACGATCCATGTCCACGCCAATACCGCGAGGAGGACCAGCGCCATTATCGTTATGGCGCGCTGATGGCGCAGCGCGCGCGGCAGGATCATCTTCAGGCGGCCCTCACCACCCCGTGGCTGTCGAGATGAAGGTGGGCGAACTGGCCATAGCTGTTCGCGTGCTCCAGTGTCATCGGCCCCGTCGCCCTGCTCGTCCCCGAACCGATTTCGGCAATTTCGTATTCGAAACCGTTTGGCAGGTCGATGCGGGCGCGCACTTCGGACCCGTCGACCGGACTGCGGATCGGTTCGCCCGTCATTTCGACATGCCCCGGAATGTGCAGGCGTCCCTTGCGCCCTTCGACGTTCACTTCAAAATCGATCCGCGTGAACACCGGTGCGTGCATGGTTTCGATGGTGGAGGCAAAGACCGCGAAGACCGTCGCCATCGGATCGGTGTCGCCGCCGGTCATGATGGTAAGCAGCGCGCTGCGCTGCGCCTCGTCCGCGCGTTCGTCGACAAAGGCGACGCATTCGCCCTTTCCTTCGTGAATCGGCCCGGGCCAGCGGAACACCGCCGAAATATTGAGGCCCGAAAGATCGGTGTCGCCGTAATGCCCTTCGTCGATGGCCATGCCGAAAACGGCCTGGCACCCGCCCTTGTCCGGCAATCCGCCGAACTGACAATTGCAGCCGTAATCGCAATTGCAGTTGGCGAGTTCGCGCCCCTTGAGCTTCCAGTAAGTCACCATCAGTCTCCATCCGCCACGATGCGACCCGCGTCGGCGGCAGCATAGCACATTTGAAATTTCGGGCGAAATCGGTGGATCGCCGTCAGATGCTGACGCGTGGCGAGGACGGCGCTATAGGCGCACGATGCACAGCCATCGTGACGAATCCCCCGAACAAATCCGCGTCGCCGCGCTCTACCGCTTCACGCGGTTCGACGATTGCGCGCAATTGCGCGAACCGCTCGACCGGATTTGCACCCGTCATCGCGTTAGAGGCACGCTTTTGCTTGCGCCCGAAGGGATCAATGGCACGATTGCGGGAACCGCCGCGGGCATCGACGCGGTGCTGGATCACATCCGCACGCTGCCCGATTGCGCGATGCTTGACGTCAAGTTTTCGGCCACACCGAAAATGCCATTCCATCGCCTGAAAGTCCGGCTGAAGCGCGAGATCGTCACGATGGGCGAGCCCGACATCGATCCGAGGGCGAGCGTGGGCACTTACGTCGATCCGGGCGACTGGAACGCACTGATTTCGCAATCTGACACCATCGTCATCGACACCCGCAACGATTACGAAGTCGCCGTTGGCACGTTCGCCGGAGCCATCGACCCCAAGACGGCCACATTTCGCGATTTCCCCGCATGGTTCCGCCGCGAACGCGACGCCATTCTGGGCACGGGCAAGACGCCAAAAGTCGCGATGTTCTGCACCGGCGGCATCCGGTGCGAAAAATCGACCGCATTTCTGAAGCAGGAAGGGGTGGAGGACGTCTTCCATCTCAAGGGCGGTATTCTCAGATACCTCGAAACCGTGCCCGAGGACGAAAGCCTATGGCAGGGCGAATGCTTCGTCTTCGATCAGCGAGTGACCATCGGCCACGGGCTTGCGCAGGGGCACTATGCGCTGTGTCATGCCTGTCGACGCCCGGTCAGCGAAGAAGATCGCGCGTCGCCGCTGTTCGAAGTCGGCGTGGCCTGCCCCGCGTGCCATGGCGAACGGACGGACGAACAGCGCGCATCCTATCGCGAGCGTCAACGGCAGGAAGCGCTCGCCGCCGAACGGGGTCGCGCGCATATCGGTGCGATCAGGTCTGCCGAAACCGATGACTGAGCAAGCCGATCCGATCCTCTACAGCTTTCGCCGCTGCCCTTATGCCATGCGCGCGCGGCTGGCGCTCAAGGTTGGCGGATTGCGCTGCGAACTGCGCGAGATCAAGCTTTCGGCCAAGCCTGACGCCATGCTGGCCGCGTCACCCAAGGGCACCGTCCCCGTGCTCGTCATGCCCGGTGGCGAGGTGATCGACGAAAGCATCGACATCATGCGCCGCGCATTGGCGCTGCACGATCCCGAAGGCTGGCTGGATCGCGACGATCGCTCGCTGATCGCGCTGAACGACGAAGACTTCAAGCGCGATCTGGACCGGTACAAATATCCCGAACGACAAGACGCCGATCCGTCTTACCATCGTGACAGCGGGCTTGGATTCCTGCGCGAACTGGAAAGCCGCCTGATGCAGTCCGATCAGCTATGCGGCGCGGCTCGGGGCATTGCCGATGCGGCGATTTTCCCGTTCGTGCGCCAGTTCGCGGCGGTGGACCGGGAATGGTTCGACGGGGTCCCGCTCCCCCGGTTGAAGACGTGGCTTGACGGTCACTTGAGCTCGGACTTGTTCGCGGCGATCATGGTGCGCCCGCGCCCTTGGGCACCGGGCGACGTGGCGATCGCGTTCTAACCCATCGCCTGCGCGGCGAGCACCAGCGATCCCACCGGCCCCGCATCGTCGCCCAGCGTCGGCGCGCAGATCATGCGAGACAATGCGGCTGCGTCCATATCACCAAGGTAACCGGCAATCAGGCCCGGCAGCGCATCCCTTGCCCGCGCGATCAGGTGCGGCTGGCGATTGGCGACGCCGCCTCCGATGACGATGCGCTGGGGCGAAAAGGTCAGCATCAGCTGCGCCAGCAACTCCGCCAGATCCATGCCCACAGGATCCCACGCCGGATCGACCGGGTCCAGATCGGCCGGATGCGCGGGCAGTCGAGCTTCGAGCGCAGGGCCGGCGATCAGCCCTTCGATGCAATCGCCGTGAAACGGGCATACCCCGGCAAATGCGTCGCCCGCGACCCGGCGAAGGCGAACGTGGCCGATTTCGGGGTGCATCGCGCCGTGGACAGGGCGACCGTCCAGCAGCACGCCCCCGCCAAGCCCTGTGCCGATAGTGAGGTAGATGACATTGCCGCAGCCCTGCGCCGCGCCAAGCGCATGTTCGGCCAGCGCCGCCGCATTGACGTCGGTGTCGACGCCGATGGGACAGGCGAACGCCCGGCGAACCGGGGCGAGGATTTGTGCACCGCTCCAGCCCCGCTTGGGCGTGGCCAGAATGGTCCCGAAATCGGCGGCCTGGGCATCGACCCGGAGCGGCCCGAAACTGCCGATGCCGATAGCGTCCAGCGGCGCTGCGCGGTTCCATTCGCCCAGCACGGCCAGCGCCGCGCCCATCGTTTCGTCAGGGGTAGTGGTCGGAAATTCGCGGCGCTCCACGATCCGGGTACCGTCGCCCAGCACCACGATCGTCTTGGTCCCGCCCAGCTCGATCCCGGCCAACCGCTGCGCCGTTCCGCCGGTCATGCGAGACCGGCAGTCGCGCCGTCGAGCGTAAGGTGCAGGAACGGCGCGAACGTGCCGCCGAAATGCGCACGGCCATGTGGCTTTGCCTCGGCCGCCGGATCGTCCACGCCCCAATAATCGACGAAGCTGGTCACCCGAAGGTCGGGCATCACCCACCAGCTATAGGTCTGGAACGGTTCGTTCACCGGGTTGGCGAAGATCAGTCCGTCACCGTTGAGCAATTGCCACGTCCCTTCGATATTGTCGGCGACCGCTCCGTAAAGCCCCGTTGGCGCGATACAGCCCGGCGCAAACACTTTCGCCTGCGTCGACCAGAACAGGTATATCCTGCCGTTCGCAGCGACAAGGTGCGGTCGTTCCAGTTCGTTGTTCGTGCCCACGGCATCGATCAGTGGATCGACTGCGTTATAAGTCCCGTCTTCCCCGGCAAGCGCCATGCCGACCATGCCGTTGAACGGTCCCGGATCGGCCTTGGACGACGCCGTGAACAACAGGATTTTGCGGCCATCTGGCAGGTCCCATGGAAAGGGATCGCGAAATGCCTTGATCTCGCCGATGGTCCCTTCGGCCGCTTCGACGGCAAGATAGGGACCGGACCCGGGCGCAAGCAATTCGCGCGGTTCGCTCCAGCCCTTAAAGATTTCCTCGCCGTCACCCAGATGCAAGCGGGTGACGAACAGGCGCTGGCGATAGCTCAACCGATCTTCGTCGCGCGCGCCGGCAGCGGTGAAATACAGCGCGACCTCATCGCCTTCGATCCGAGCCGAGCCCGACCATTCGCGAGTTCCCGGCGAAAAGCCGTCGGGCAGCGTCGGTCCCATGTGGTGGAACGCGCCGTCGACGTGGTGGAAAGTATGGATGCGGGCTTTGCCGTGGCGTTCCTCGGGATCGTCCAACGCCGGGGCGGCCAGGGCGAACCAGAGCTCTCCGCCGCGCCACGATACCGGGTTGCCCGCATTGTCGGCCAACGGCCAGGCGTCCCAGACGTCGAGATCGCTGCCGATCCGCACGACGTCCGTCTGTCCCAGCACCGGTGCGCGGTCGAAATCCCGTTGGGCCAGAGTGGCCAGATCCGCCGCGGTCCAGCGCAGCGTGGCGGGCTGAAGTGCGGGATGAGGGGTAATCTGGGTCATGATCCGATCAGACGCATCGGGTGGGTGGCTCCGTGGAGGGAATTGGAGCCACCCACCGCGCGCATCGCTTCGTCAGAAATCGTAACGAAGCGATGCGGAAATCGTGCGTCCGTTGATCGATCGGGCGCGAAGGTAGTTGTCCATCCCTTCGACGATCGATCCTTCTTCGGCTTCGGTGATTCCGGTTGTGTCGAACAGGTTGTTGGCGTTGATCGAAAGCTCGATATCGTCGCGCGGCCTGATGTTCACGAAAGCGTTCACCTGGGTAAAGGCCGGGAACACCAGCTGGTTGCTGTCTTGCGCATAGGCCTTTGACGTGCCGACGATGTTGAAGCCGGCGCGCACGATGTCGAAATCGACCGCGGGGGTCAGCTGATAGACGAACTTCGCCTGCCGACGGGGCGTGTTGCCTTCGTTTGCCGGAGTGATGTTGTCCTTGGCGATTTCGGCATCGGTATAAGTCGCGCCAGCCCGCAGGTCGAAGATGCCCGAACGGAACGCGCCTTCCAGTTCGACGCCCGTTGCCTTGTAGGTGCGGTCGAAGAAAGTCTGGCTGGTCGCTTCGAAGTTCTGTTCCTGAGTTTTGGCATGGAAGCCGGTGACGAACAGCGCAAACGGTCCGTTGCGATATTTGACGCCCAGTTCATACTGGTCGACGAAGTCCACAGCGTCTTCCTTGCGGACCGAACCGTCGGCCTGAACCACACCGAACAGCAAGCGATCGGCATTGGCGCGGCCACCGCGGCTGACCCGCGCAAAGGCGGCGAGATCGGCGGTGAACCGATAGTTCGCGCCAACCGACCACGACCAGTAACCGACGTTGTAATCGACCGGGCTGGCATTGGCGTTGTCGATCGTCGAAACACTCCGCTCGACCGGTTGGATCGTGCCGTCGCCGTTCACGTCGAGATTGGCCATCTGGCTGTTGCCGGCATATTCGCCCCGCGCCTTGACGTGGTCGTAACGCAGCGATCCATCGAGGCTGAGATCGCCGAATTCGAAGCCGACCGCGGCATAAGGCGCATCGATGTCGTAACGGACATCGTAACTGCGCTGGCAGCAATTGCCCCAGTACGGCACGCCATAGGCATAGAGCCCGCCATCGGTCAGCGTGTTGCCGCTCACCGGATCGACGACGTCGACCAGCGCGGCGTTATGCCCTTCGACTTCGAGCAGGAAGCTGTCCCAGATCCAGTCCATGTCGATGTTCTGGCGTGCCTTGTAGTAACCGGCGGTCAGCGTGGCGGGTCCGACTTCCTTTACCAGTTTGAAATCGTTGGAAAATCCGCCGAAGTCGTTAATGTCGACATTGAACAGGTGGGTGCGCATCAGCAGCCCGTTCGAGTTGGCGAACGGGGAACCCGCGTTCGGGCCATTGGCGTAAACGAGGTCGTAGTTGCCCGGCACGCCGGTCAAGAGTTCGCCGACCGAATTGCCGATGCCGCCCGCCGCGCCGATTTCCGAAGGGAACGGCGATACGAACCGGCCCGACACGTCGGACCAGCGAAAGCGTTCCTCGACCCGGAAGCCGTCAGCGATTTCGAACTGTGCTTCCAGCCCCAGCGAAGTGACCAGCGGGTGCATCCCGTCCTTGATGTCAGTGGTGCGGGTGTCGTTGTTGCCGTCGAGACCGAACGCGCTGGTAAAATACTTGCTGTGCGGGGTGTCGGACTTGATGTCGAAACCGTCGATGGACCCGAACTTGGGATCTGCGTTGGTGCCGGTAACCCGCGTCGGCATCGGCAGGTAGCCGATAGCCCGATCGTCGAGATGCTTGACGTGGAGACGGACGAAACCGCCGTCGAATTCCTGCGTCAGGTTGGCCTTGATCTGGTAGCCGCTGTTGCCGTTGTACCCGGCATCGCGCGGCCCTTCGCCTTCGCGCCAGAAGCCGCCGATATTAAAGCGGGTGTTTTCGCCAAGCGAGCCGCCGTAGTTGAAGTCGAGCCGGTATTCTTCGTAATCGATGCCCGCAGTCGCCATGACGGTGCCGCCTTCCTGGCTACCGTCCTTCGACACGAAGTTGATGACGCCGCCCGGGGCGTTGGACGCAAGGGTCGATGCCGAACCGCCGCGTACGGCCTGGATCGACTGGATCGTCTGATCGGCGCGCAGGAAGATGTCGGCGTTGCCAAAAGCGATGTCGCCGAATTGCATGACCGGCAGGCCGTCTTCCTGCAATTGCAGGAATTTCGCGCCGCCCGAAGCTACGGGAAGACCGCGAACCGCGATGTTGGCGTTACCATCACCGCCGGTCGATTCCGAACGGATGCCGGGGATTTGGCGGAAGATTTCAGCGGTGGTGCGCGGAGCCGCGTCGGAGATCAGATCGGGCGAAAGCACGCTGACCGAAACCGAACTGTCCATCGCATTGGCCTGACGGGCCGAGGCGGTCACGACAATGACATTGAGGCCGAGCGCATCGTCCTGCGCCGCGACGGTGGTCGACGCTTCCTGAGCAGTATCCTGCGCTTGGGCATTGGCGGCGGCAAGTGCGCTCAAGGCAGCGCCAACGGCCATAATCGAACGGAAGTTCATCAATCCTCTCCTGCAATCTTTATGATTCGCAGCCTAAGCCTACCCCAGATACAAACGATTGCAATAGCTTTTTTCAAACGATTGCATTTATGCGTTTTTGCGCTAGCATCGGCCTATAGAAACGTCGCCGAAGCGGCTGGTCGAGAGGATTGAAGGCTATGGAAACCCGCGCAAAACCGCGCCTTTCGCTGCCGCGAATCATCGAAATGAATATCGGCTTTTTCGGGCTTCAATTCAGCTTTGGTCTGCAGCAGGCGAACATGGGGCCGATCTACGGTTTCCTCGGTGCCGACGAAGCGACGATGCCCCTGCTCTGGCTGGCGGGACCGATGACGGGCCTGATCATTCAGCCGATCGTCGGCGCGATGAGCGACCGGACCAAATCACGGTGGGGCCGGCGCACGCCCTATTTCCTGATCGGCGCGATCATCTGTTCGATCAGCCTGTTTCTGATGCCTTATTCCAGCGCGCTGTGGATGGCGGCGTCCCTGTTGTGGATCCTCGATGCCGGCAACAACATCACGATGGAACCCTATCGCGCCTATGTCGCCGACAGGTTGAGCCCTGACCAGCGATCGGTCGGGTTCCTGACGCAAAGCGCATTCACCGGACTGGCCCAGACGTTGTCCTATCTGGCGCCCACCTTGCTGACTTCGTTCGTCGCGCGTGATTTGCTGGACGACAACGGCATTCCGGTGATCGTCCGCATCGCTTTCATCATTGGCGCGATCCTGTCGATCTCAACCATAGTCTGGTCGGTCTGGCGTGTGCCCGAATTGCCGCTGACGGACGAAGAACGACAGGACCTCGAAGCGCGCCCGATGACCTTCGGCGCCACGATGCGCGAAATTATCGACGCCATCCGCGACATGCCCGCCCCCATGCGCCAGCTTGCGCTGGCCATGCTGTGTCAGTGGTATGCGATGTTTACCTACTGGCAGTTCATCGTCTTTGCCGTCGCACGCGCATTGTACGATACCAGCGATCCGGCGTCGCAGGGATTCCGCGATGCCACGCTGACCGCGCAGCAAGCAGGTGCGTTCTACAACTTCATCGCCTTTGCGGGCGCGCTGCTGCTGATCCCGATCGTGCGGCGCTGGGGTGCGCGGCGGATCCATGCTTTGTGCCTGACCGCATCGGGAACGGCGATGCTGCTGATCCCCGGCGTCGAAACGGCGTGGGTGCTGTTCGCCCTGATGCTGGGCATCGGCATCGGCTGGGCCGGAATGATGGGCAACACGTACGTCATGTTGGCCGATTCCATTCCGCCTGAACGGACCGGCATATACATGGGGATCTTCAACATGTTCATCGTCATTCCGATGATGATCGAAACGTTGACGATGCCGCTGATCTATCGCCCCTTGTTGGGTGGCGATCCCCGCAACACGTTGATCCTGGCAGGTGCGTTGATGTTGCTGGGCGCGGTCGCCACGCTGTTCGTTCGTGCCGGAAACCCGGTGCCAAGGGCGGCGCGCGCCTGACACGCATCGGGGCTAACAAACGTTTGCAAGCCATCAACTGCGATTCTATGGCCATGACATGACCAGCGACAACGATATCTCGGGCGACGTTGCTCCGCCGCAGGTCCGCACCTTGGCCGACATTGGCCGTATCGCCGGGGTTTCGGCCGGAACGGTATCGCGCGCGCTGGCCGGATCGCCGCTGGTCAAGGCCAAGACGCGGGAACAGATACAAGCGCTGGCCCGCGAACACGACTTTCGCCCCAACCAGATGGCGAGCAAGCTGCGGACCCGCCGCACCGGGGTGATCGGCGTGGTGATCCCGCTCGGGCATGAACGGCGGCAGCATATTTCCGACCCGTTTTTCATGACGCTGCTGGGATATCTGGCCGATGAGCTGACCGAACGCGGTTACGACTTGATGCTCAGCCGCGCGATCCCCGACGATACGCCCGACTGGCTTGAACGGATCACGAGCTCCGGCATGGTCGATGGCGTCATCGTGATCGGGCAATCAGACCAATACGACAAGATCGAACGTGTCGCGGCGAACTATCCCAATCTCGTCGCATGGGGCACCTATCGCCCCGGCCAGATACATTGCGTGGTGGGCACCGACAATCGCGCGGGCGGGCGCATGGCGGCCGAACGGCTGATCGCAGGCGGCGCGCGCAAGCTCGTGTTCCTGGGCGATACGACCGGCATCGAAATCGCCGAACGGCTCGACGGCGCAAGGGATGCGATCGCCGGACGCGACGCGACACTCGTCCACTTGCCCTGCCATTTGTCGAACGAGACTATGGAAGGCGAATTGCGCGAACAGTTGCGGGCCAATGCCGGCAGTTTCGACGCCATCGTCGCGGCATCCGACCTGATCGCCATGTCCGCGATGAAGGTTCTTCACGAACAGGGGATGACGATCCCGGACGACGTTCAGATCATCGGCTTCGACGACCTTCCGCTTGCGGCGCAGACGATGCCGCCGCTAACCACCATCCGACAGGACATTGCCCGCGGCGCGCACGAAATCGTCGCCGACCTCGAAGCATCGATCGCCGGGCGGTCAAAGCAACATGTCGTGATGGAACCCATCCTGATGGAACGCCAGACCACCCTTTGACACGCCACGACGCGCGCAAAGGGTCATCTGCAAAGGTCCTTGGGGCCAGGCGCTTGACCGCCGATCAGACGCCGGCCTTGTCCAGCGCCTGTTCCAGATCGGCGAGGATGTCGTCGATATGCTCCAACCCGATCGACAGCCTGACATAGCCCGGCGAAACGCCCGCCTTCACCTGATCCGCTTCGGCCATCTGCGAATGGGTCGTCGATGCAGGATGGATGGCAAGGCTGCGGGCATCGCCGATGTTGGCGACGTGATAGAACAGCTGCAACGCATCGATAAAGCGCCGTCCGGCATCGCGACCGCCGGCCAGTTCGAAACCCAGCAAGCCACCCAATCCGCCCGACAGATACTTTGCCGCGCGCTCTGCCTGAATGCCGGTTTGCACCGATGGGTGGATCACGCGGGTCACGTCGGCGCGGCCATTGAGAAAGGCCACGACCTTCATCGCATTGTCGCAATGGCGCGGCATCCGCAGCGGCAAGGTTTCGAGACCCTGCAGGAGCTGGAACGCATTGAACGGCGAAAGCGCCGCGCCAAGATCGCGCAACAGCACAGTGCGCGCACGCAGGACATAGGCGATGGGCCCCAACGGCTTGGCCGCCTGGCTCCATACCGCGCCATGATAACTGGCGTCGGGAGTGTTCAACGTGGGGTGGCGTTCGGGAAACGCTTCCCAATCAAAGTTGCCGCCATCGACGATCATCCCGCCAATGGATGTGCCATGCCCGCCGATATACTTGGTGGTGGAATAGACGACGATTGCTGCCCCGTGATCGAACGGCCGGGCCAGCAGCGGCGCGGCCGTGTTGTCGACGATCAACGGAATGCCCATCGGCCGTCCCAACGCCGCGATCTCGCCGATGGGGCAAACGACCAGCTTGGGATTGGGCAGGGTTTCGGCATACCATGCCCGTGTGCGGTCGTCGCTGGCCCGGACGAAGGCGTCGGGGTCGGCGGGATCGACGAAGCGCGTCTCGATCCCCTGATCCTTCAGCGTGTTGGCAAAAAGGTTGTAGGTGCCGCCGTACAAGTCGGTGCCGCTAACGATGTTGTCGCCCGCGCGCGCCAGGTTCTGAACGGCATAGGCGGACGCTGCCTGACCCGATGCGACCGCCAATGCCGCGGCCCCACCCTCCAGCGCTGCAATCCGCTGTTCCAGGATGTCCGTCGTCGGATTTCCGATGCGGGTATAGATGTTGCCGAGTTCCTCAAGCGCGAAGAGGCGCGCGGCGTGATCGGCATCGTCGAATTGATAGGACGTGGTTTGATAGATCGGCGGTGCGACCGCCCCGGTCTGAGGATCGGCACGCCATCCAGCATGAAGGGCCAGGGTCTCTGGGTGCAGTTTGCGATCCGTCACGGGTCATCCTCTCGTCTGGCGCGGCCCTTGTGGGCGTGGCGCCGGTTCGGCGTCGTGGTCGAACATCGAGCGGCGAAAGTCCAGACCCGCGCCGAAATCCGCGCGGCGAGCGGCCCAACATGAACTTCGCGGCGGCATCGCGCCCTTCTGCCGTTGGCGCAGCAACAGATGCCGCGACAGCAGCAAGGCCGGGATCAGCGGCAACCAAAGGATCAAGGCCCGCAACAGCATCCCCAAAGGCGGCGACAGGCCGAGGCGATCGCATTCAATGCCAGCGCAAGACCGGACGGCGACACGGCATGATCTGGGTCCGGGTGTCCCGAACAAAGACAAGTCGCCATCAGCGAAGTATGCTGAATTCGAATTCCGTGGTATTTTTTCGCTCAAGCTGATTAATATGGCATCTCGCTTATTCGAGCCAATATGCCTCATCGTATTCGAGTGCGGCAAACAGTTGATAATGAAAGGCCAGCAATGGATCGGGACCTGACAGCGGAAACCCTAATCACCCTCACGACCGATATTGTTGCGGCCCATGTCAGCAACAATTCGGTCGATGTCGCCGATGTGCCGAGACTGATCAACAGTATCCATGCAGCGCTCGCGGGTCTTGGTTCTTCGGAGCCCGAAGAAGTTCCGCCCGAACCGGCGGTACCGGTCCGCAATTCGATCAAGCCCGATTACATCGTGTGTCTTGAAGACGGCAAGAAGCTGAAGATGCTCAAGCGTCACCTGATGACGCATTACAAGATGACGCCCGACCAGTATCGCCAGCGTTGGAACCTGCCGGCAGACTATCCGATGGTGTCGCCCAATTACGCCGCCAAACGCCGCGAACTCGCTGTGAAGATCGGTCTGGGGCGCAAGCCCGCAATCCCTGCGGCCGAACCGGCCAAGCCCGTCCGGGCCAAGGCGGCGACGAACAGTACTGCGGCGAAAAAGACCGCGAACGGCAAGACGCCGGCAATAAAGGCGCCGACCAGCAAGACCGCGCCCAAGACCGCGACAACCAAGACTGCGACAGCCAAGGTTGCGACAGCCAAGGTTGCGCCAGCCAAGACCGCGCCAGCCAAGACTGGGGCAGCCGGCAAAAAGCGGACGACCAAGGCGGACTGATCGCGCAAGCCACGCGCTTTCCAACCCGCCAAACATCCGGCTGAGTTTCGGGCAGCACCTGCCTCGAAGCCAACCGTGGGTTGGTCGTCAGTTTTCGGCCCATCCCGCTGTGATCCGATCTCGCAACGCGGCGAACGGCAGGTCCGGCTTCCACGTTATCCCGATGTCGCGATGACGCGCGCCCGGCCCCGACGATCCCTGTTCCCAAAACCGCGATGATTGCGGCGTGAAGATATCGGTCTTCGTACCGTCGCGGGCAGTTCCGGCCATGCTGGTCCAGTGATCGGGGTGAATGTGCGCGTCCATCCAGCAATCCACGAAGATGGCCTGTCCGATTGCATCGGGGTTGGCATAGCGACCGTCGGCAAAAGTCGTGGTGGGATGCCATGGCCGGGCCAGCGCGACGCTTTCATCCCGTACGCCCGCCTCGCGCGTCAGACGTGATCGGTAAACAAGGATGCCAACCGGTTGGTCGACCCGCGTCGATGGCGCCAGCAGGAAGGATTCGAATTCGTCCGCGTTCGGCGCGCGACGGCGCGTGCGCAGCTCGCTGTCTTCGATCAGCAACAGGCCATCGCCAAAGATGAAGTCGACGTTGCCGGCAATCAGGCTGTCGCGCACGACCGCGCGTCCACCATGCGCGAACAGAGTATCCTGATAGCCCAGCAAGGCGGCGCGTTCGATCAGCACCCGGTCGCTGGTTTGATCGAGCAACACCGCGAGCGCCTGCGAATTGCCGATCTTGTCTGGATCGCCCGCAGGCAGCGCATCGTTGGCGAGATAGTCGAAATCGTTTTCGATCGTCATGTCGGCGATCGTCACATCGGTGGCCGCGATCGTCAGCGTCGCCGACCCGGCGGTGCCCCAACGTTCGCGATGCAGCCCGGCGGCATTTTCGGCGACGAGGTCATTGTGCAGCCGCGTCCGCCCTGCCCCCGCGCCGCCGATGGCGAGGTGCGATCGTTCGACAACAATCCTTTCGTTGAAATCGCCGGGACCGATGGCGATGCGCACCGGCAGCCCAACCGGCTGGGCAGAGGCGTAGGCAAGCGCACTTGCCACCGTTTCGTGGCAGGCTGGCCTTGCCTCGCAATTTTTGCTGACCTCCACCACCATGTCCCCGCCGGCGGCGGGCACCGTCGCGCAGCCCATGAGCGCGAACAGCGGTGCCGCGATGAAAAGTTTGCGACCTGACATGGGTGGAATTCCTGTCTTACTTTTCCGCAGTGGCGCGGATTTCGGTTCGGATGAAGCCATCGATCGCATCGACCACTTGGCCAAGATAGGGATCGAACAGCCAGAAGGTGTGCGGCATCCCCGCAAAGTGGACATGGCGGGCAGCGATGTCGTTTCGGGCCAGCGCCGCCATCACGGTTTCGCGGCCTGCGGTGAACCGGTCGGCCTCTCCGCTGATGATGAGCGTCGGCGGCGAGCCTGCCCCGACATGGCTGGCCGCGCTCGCTTCTTTCCAGCGATCGGGCGCCGTTTCCAGCGATCCGCCAAGCCAGAGCGCCGCAACCGAGCTTTCGCCCGCAGCGTTTTCAAACCTGACGCCAAGCGGGCTGGTGAAATCTAGCACGCCGTCTATGTCGATGAGCGCATTGACCCGCGGGGCCGCGGTTCCGTCAGCGGTGAACAGCGTCGTTCCGCCGGTATAGGCGATCAGGCTGGCCATCTGACCGCCAGAGGATTCGCCGCCGATGGCGATACGGTCGGGATCAATGCGGAAATCCGTGGCATTCGATCGGACCCATGAAATCGCATCGTTGATGTCGACCAGACCGGCGGGATAACGCGCCTCTGGCGAAAGGCGGAATTCCGGCAGGACGACGGCATAGCCGCGCCGGGCCAGCAAAGCCGCCATCGCATAGAAATTGGACTTGTTTCCAGAACGCCACGCACCGCCATGTATCAGCACCAGCGCCTGGCCATTGGCCTGGGCAGCGGCGGGCAGGAACACGTCGGCGTGAAGTTCGCGGTGGCTCGTCAGCTTGTAACGACGGTCGAACAGGATCTGCCCGCCCTCTGCCAAAGCGACGGCCGGCATGGATATTTCTGGATGCGCGGCGCGATTTTCAAAATAGCGCTGCGAGACGGTGTAGCTGTCGTCGAGCGGGATCGTATTGGCCGCCGGATCGGGACGAGCCGAGGCCAGGGGCGCTTGTCCCGGCGCTTTGCCGGATGGCGCGGCGGTACATCCGGCCAGTGCAGCGAGGCAAAGGATGGCGGCAAGCTTGCCTGCCGCCATCCTTTCGTTGTTATGAGCGCGGTGAGACGTCACTGCGCTGCCTCAATACTGGAAGCGTGCCCCGAGGAACCACTGCGCACCGGTGTGGCTGTATTCGCGGGGAAGATACTGATCCCCCTCGCCAGTGCCGTAGATGAGTTCCTTTTCATCGGTGATGTTGATGCCTTCGAGGCTGATCGTGAAGCTTTCGGACAAGTTATAATAGGCCGAGAAATCGACATGGGTAGGGCCGTACTTGCGTTCCTGCAGATGGCCGTTGCCGCCCGGTTCGCTCAACAAGTAATCATCGCGCTTGTTGACCGAAACGCGCATGCCGTAATCTTCGTGGTCGAAATACAGCGTGGCGTTGTACGAATTGGGCGAAAGTCCCGTGGAATCCCGAGCAGACACGTGGGTAAAGTTGGCTGCGATGCCGAAATACTGCAACATTCCCGGCAGGAACGTGAAAGGCTGGTTCGCGGTCAGTTCGAAACCCTTGACCTTGTTGCCTTCGGACGAATTCACCGGAATGTAGAAAGTATAGGGCACTTCGGCCGGGTCGGCATTGAACGATTCGTCGTATTGCGGATCGTTGTAGATGGCAGGCCAGAACACCGGGTCGATCATCTGCAAGACGACGTCGGTCTTCAACGACGTTACGATGTCCTTCTGGAAGAAGCCGGCCGCGAACAGGCCGCCGTTGGGCGTATACCATTCAAGCGCGAGATCGATGTCGTTCGACTGGTAAGGTTCGAGATTGGGATTGCCCAGATTGCTGACCGTGCGCGTCGTATAGCCGAAGTTCGGTCCCGCGATGTTGAGCGAGCCCAGCCCCGGCCGCGTCATGCTGCGCGCATAGGCGAAGCGTGCGATGACATCTGGCGTAATTTCCAGCGCGAGGTTCATCGAAGGCAGGTAATTGTCGTAGCTGTTGGTCTGGGTAACGTCGGTTCCGGCGATCTGGGCCGTCGAAAGCACTTTCGTCCGGACATATCGCAGGCCCGCGTTGGTGCGCAGCAGCATTGAGCCAATCGGGAATTCGGCGTTCGTTTCGATATAGGCGGCGAACGTGCGTTCGCTCACCTCCCAGCCCCTGCCCGCGTCAAGCGTATAGGTTTCGGGAAACAGCCCGTCGCCGGCCAGCTTGTCGAAATCGACCACCGCGAAAGGCTGAAGCTCCACGCCGAGCCCGCGGCCGAAGCCCGACACCGGCAGGTCCATCAGGTATTCCGACGGAGTGAAGCTGACATTAGCGCCGGTCCCTTCCTCGTAAATAACCTTACGGTCGTTATAGGCCGCGCCGGTCATGATCGAGAAGCCTTCGCCTTCGTAGGTGAGGTTGCTCTTGGCGGTGTAGTTCTTCTTGTCGACGTTATTGACGCGGTTCGCGCCGTTCAGCTGGTCGACGAAATTGTTCGGATCGGTCGGATCCCAATCGCCATATCCGACGGTGGCGACATTCGGATTGTCGCGGAAGTCGTAGGAATAGAAGTGCGGATTGGAACGGACGTAAAAGCGAAGCTCGGTCCGGTCCGCCTTGTCCTGCGCCATGCCGCCAAGGGCGTCGAGAGTGAGCTTGTCGTTGATTTCGTACTTGCCGCTCAGCATGTACTGGTCGAACTTCGATTCCGAATACTGATAACGGCTTTCGTACCACGACGTCACATCGTCAAAGCTCGCCGCGACGATCTGACGCCCATCGGGACCGACGACGAATTCCAGCGGGGTCTGGCCGGTGAAGTTGCCCGGCGTGCCGTGCGTCAACAACCATTCCATCGAGTTGTAACCGCGGCGATCGTTTTCCAGTTCGGAATGAAGCCAGTCGAACGTGATCTCAAGCGCGTCGGTCGGGCGGAACTGTACCGCGCCAGTCAGGCCGAGGCGCTTCTGGTCGTTGCCGAAAAAGTCGGCGCGCGGCAGGCGCGGCGCCCACAGGCAATCGAGCGGGTCGGCCGCGCCGCAGCTGCCGTCGACAGTGCCCACGACGTTCGGATCGCTATCGGCCCAGGAATCGCCGTTCACGTAAGGCGAGGTGTAGCGAACCGTGCCAAACCCTTCCTGCCGCACCGTGCGTTGCGAATAGGCGGCGGAAAACAGCACGCCGATGGTGCCATCGGCAAACGTATCGGCCGCCATGAAGGTCACGCGCGGATCGATCTTGTGGCTAAGCGTATTGTAGCCCGCCTGGCCCGAACCGACGATCGTCAGTCCGTCGAAGTCGAAGGGATGCGCGGTATAAAGATCGACGGTACCGGCAATGCCGCCTTCTTCGATGGAGGCGCGCTGCGATTTCTGAACGTCAATCCGGTTGAACAGTTCGGATGCGAAGATGTGGAAGTCGAACGAACGGCCGGCATTGATTGTGAAGCCACCCGAATCGAGCCCGTCGCTGCTGGCCGGTACTTCCATCCCGTTCAGCGTGGTGCGGGTGAAATCGGGCGCAAAACCGCGCAGCGTGATGTTCCGGCCTTCGCCGCCTTCGCGCGAAACCGCGACGCCGGGAATGCGCTGGATCGATTCCGCGATATTGAGGTCGGGCATCTTCGCGATGTCTTCGGCAACGATGCTTTCGATGACGTTCGCGGAGTTACGCTTGATTTCCTGCGCCTCGACCAGCGACTGGCGAAAGCCGCTGACGACGATGACATTGCCGTCATCCTCGGCTGTCGCGGTGGCGGCGACGTCCTGCGCCATGGCCGGATTGCCGGCGAGCATCGCGATCGAAAGTGCACCAAGGCTTGCCGCGGCAAAGCGCAGCGAACCGGCGGAACTCGGCTTGTTGGCGAAAATCATAACATCCCCTCTCAATATTCTTCTTGTCGACCTGTCGAGGTCCGATTGTCTGACACCGGTGTCAAGTGGCGCCCGCAATCAGCCTCATATGGTGTCGCGAGCAAATTGTTATGTCGCGATGGCACCGGTGTCAATGGCTCTGTTTGTTTACCGATTCAAGTTTTGAAACAGGCATGTGCAAAAAGTCACAGGTACCTCGGCGCACGCCATAATTTCCCGCTCTGCGCGAACGAAATGCACTTCAATTTGCCATTATACCCGGCAACCACAGCGAGACAGTCGGCACATAAGTGATCAACAGCAGCGCCGCGATCAGCGTCAGATAGAACGGCCAGATCGTTCGAACGAGCTCGGTAACCGATATGCGTCCGACCGCCGATCCCACGAACAGGACCGATCCGACAGGCGGCGTTACCAGACCGATGCCAAGGTTCAGCATCGTGATGATCCCGAAGTGGACAGGATCGACGCCCACGCCGATGGCCACGGGCAAGAAGATCGGCGTACAGATCACGATCAGGGGGGCCATGTCCATGAAGGTCCCGAGCGCCAGCAGCATCAGGTTTATGATGAGCAGGGTCAGCAGCGGATCGCTGGTGATCGTACCGATCAGCGACCCCAGTTCGGCCGGCACTTCCAGCAGCGACAGTGCAAAGCCGAACGCAGTTGCCGCAGCGATGATCAGCAGAACGAGCGAGGCAGTGCGCACGGACTTGTTCGCGGCTTCGAAAAATGCCGTCCAGCCCAGCGTACGATAGACAAACGCGCCGATGACGATCGTATAGATGACCGCGATGGCCGAGCTTTCTGTGGCCGTGAACAGCCCCGACAAAATGCCGCCCATGATAATGACCGCCGTCATCAGCCCCGGCAGGGCATAGGCCGCCGCACGAACGAATTCGCGCCAACCGGGAAATGTGCCGAACGGCAGGCTGCGCCGGCGCGCGACCAGCCATGCTGTCAGCATCAACATGAAGCCCGTCAGGATTCCGGGCAACACCCCGGCCAAGAAGAGGTCGCTGATCGAAACGCCAATTCCCGATGCCGCCGAATAGATTATCATGTTGTGCGAAGGCGGGATCAGGATGCCGACGATGGCGGCCGTGACCGTCACGTTCACCGAATAATCGACGGGATAGCCCTTGTCCTTCATCAACGGCACCATGGTCGATCCGATGGCCGAAGCGCTGGCAATGGCCGAGCCGGACACCGCGCCGAACATCATCGACGCGCCGACGTTCACGATGCCGAGCCCGCCCCTCGTCCGACCGACGGCCGCGTCGGCGACGCGCACCAATCGTTCTGCAATGCCGGCGCGGTACATGAGATCGCCGGCGAAAATGAAGAACGGGATCGCCATCAGGGTAAAAACGCTGATGCCCGATGCGACACGCTGGACCGCGACGATCGGCGGAATCCCCATCGTCACGAAACAGGCCAGCGCCGACCCGAACAGGGCAAAGGCCACCGGAACGCCGATCGCAAGAAGCACGAAAAGCGCGGCGAAAAGAACTAGCAGTTCCATTACACCGCCTCCCGATCGATGATGTCGCCCGAGATTATCTGGGGCAAAGCGAACAGGGCGATCAGCGCGCCGGCAATCGGCAGCGGAACATAGGCGACCGCCCGGCTGAGATCGAGTGACGGGATGACATTGCCGCGCACGATCCAGCACAGCTGAGCACCGTAGACCAGCAGGACGAGGCCCAGCACCATGACGATCAGCGCGACGACCTGCCGCACCGGCTTGGCCCGCCCGCCCAGGCGTTCTTCGAGCAATACGATGCGGATATGAAACCCTTCGTAAACGCCCGCCGCCGACGCCAGCATCACGTACCAGATCATCAGCACCAGCGACGCCTGTTCGGTCCACGACGGACTGCTGCTGAGCACGTAACGACCGAACACCTGCCATCCGACGATCGCCACCATGGCGATCAACCCGACCGATCCGATCCGTATCAGCATGGCTGCAATTGCCTTGGCCATCATGCTTCTCCCATCGCGATTGTCCGTTCGACGACGGCGCGCTGGCGCGGTGAAGTGATGAAAGCCTCCCAGACCGGACGCATCAGGGCGGCGAACGGCGCGGTATCCACCGTATTTACCTCACCCGGCGAACTTGCGAAGTCCCGCTTCGCCTGATCCACCTTGGCATCCCATTTCTGCCGCATGAAAGGCACGGACGCCCTTGCCGCCTCGCGCACCAGCGTTCGGTCGGACGGGGACAGTCGGGTATACCGCTGCTTGCTCATCACCAGAGCCTCCGGCGTGAGAAGATGATGCGTCAGGCTATAGTATTTCGCCACTTCGTAATGGCGCGCTGTGACAAATGACGGCCAGTTGTTTTCCGCCCCGTCGATCACCCCCTGTTGCAATGCCTGATAAACTTCGTTCAGCGGGATCGGCACGGCATTGGCGCCCAGCGCGTTGACCATGGCGACATAAAGATCCGACTGCGGCACGCGCAGTTTCAGTCCCTTCATGTCGGCGGGCGAACGGATCGGCCCGCGCGTGTTGTAGAAACTACGCGCGCCCGAATCGTATATGGCAAGACCGATGAGATCGTGGCTTTCGAGCGAGGCGAGCACTTCGTCGCCCAGCGGGCTGTCCACGACCTTGCGCATGTGGTCGACCGATTGGAACAGGAACGGCAGCGAAAACGGCAGCGTCATAGGCTCGATGGAATTGAGCGGCGCGAAATTTACCCGGGTCAGGTCGAGCCCTCCAAAGCTGGCGATTTCCAGCGTATCGGTCTCGCTCCCTAACTGGCCGCCGGCATAGACCTTTACACCAAGCCGCCCGCCGGTGCGGTCGGACAAGTAACGACCGATGAATTCCACCGCCTGGACCGTCGGGTAATCGCCCGGATGGGCATCGGCGCTGGTCAACAGCCCCGACATCCGCCGCTCGCAACCCGCCAGCATCGACGCCGAAAGCGCGATCGACCCAGCCAACAGCTTGCGCCGCGAAAAACCGCTGCCTGCCATGTTCCGCATCCCAGTTTCCATTCCGGTCATATCAAATCGATGCCTCGCGCCCATTCGCGCCAGAGATCGGGCCATGCCGCAACCGGCAGTCCCGCCGCCTTGCGCAGGCCGAAACCGTGTCCGCCACGCGCGAACAGATGCGTATCGACATGCACGCCGCGATCTTTCAATGCGGCGCGCAACAAAAGCGCGTTGGCGACGGGCACGGCCGGGTCGTCCTCGGCATGCAGGATGAAGAACGGCGGCGCATCGGCCGGCACGTTGCGATGGGGTGAATGCTTTCGTTCGCGCTCTGGCGAAGGCGCGGGGCCAAGCAATCTTTCGCGCGAACCGCGATGGGCATCGGGCAAGCTCATCGAAACGACCGGGTATATGGCCGCAGCGCAGCATGGCCGCGCCGTCAGGGCATCGAGTTCGTCATCGGTGCACTGAATACGGGTGCCGAAGCGGGTCGCTAGGTCGGCACACAAGTGCCCGCCCGCCGAAAAGCCAATGGCCGCGATCCGGTCGGGCTTTATCGCGAATTCGGCGTGCCGCTGGCGGATCAGGCGCATCGCCCGCTGCGCATCGGTCAGGCTGACATCGGCGCCGTCGGTCCAGCCGTCACCGGGCAGGCGATAGAACAGCACGAACGCCGTGAAACCCCGGTCCGCCAGCCAGCGGGCCATCTCGTAACCTTCCTTGTCGACGACGACGTGGCGATAGCCGCCGCCCGGCATGATGAGCACGGCCGCGCCATTGGAACAATGCGGGCGAAACACGGCCATGCGCGGATCGGAAATGCCGGCAATCGCGCGATCGGGCGCACCGGGATCGGCAGAACGTTCGACGAGCATTTCGCGGAGCCGATTTGCCGGCATGCCGGGCGCGCCCGACGACCAGAGCCTGATCGTTTCCGCCGGATCGGCCGAGGCACCGACAAAGGCCACACCCGGAGACAGACTGTTTTCCCGTGTCGCGGAAGAAAACGTCTGCCCCCGGGCTTCAGCGGCAATCCCGACCGGCACGAGAGCGCTGGCAAGGGCAAGCAGGGATCGGCGATCCATGCTCATCGCCCCTGTCGCGCTCCCGTGCCGTTGGACAAGGCGGAACGATGCAAGAGGGAGCTTGCCATTCCGCCCGCCCGACAGTGGTGACTGGCGCGCCGAACCGAAAATTCCTGACCGCAGACGCCTGATAACGCGCGCCCAAAAGGGCCAGGCAGCGTTTTCCCGCCAGCACGGAGCGATGCCGGCCACCCCTTCTTCAACGAAGGGAGTTCCGGTTGAAACAGGCAGGCGACAGTATCTTTCAGCATCCGGTCCGACCCTTGACCCGGTTTTTGGTAACCGGTGTCATAAACTCTTGCAGCGCATCTTTGGCTCTGTCAAGAAGGCTCGCGACAAAGACCGGAGAGGACAATCATGAAACTGGGATTAGGGTCTGGAACCGCCGTTGCGCTAGCCGCCGTGCTGGCCGTCGCACCGACGCTTTCGGCGCGAGCCGAACCCGCCGACCCGACACAGGGCGGCAAGGGCGGGCGCATCATCCGCGTGACGACATTGGCCAAGGACGGACCCGGAAGCCTTGCCGAGGCGCTGGCCGCCAAGGGAAAGCGCATCGTCGTATTCGAAGTGGGCGGCGCAATCGACCTCGATCGGTCGGTCCTCAACATCGCGGAACCGTTCCTGACCATCGCCGGCCAGACTGCGCCGTCGCCGGGCATAACCCTGTTGCGCGGCGGGATCGACGTGCGGACCCACGATGTGAAGATCAGCCACCTTCGCGTCCTGACGGGCGATGCGGGGCAGGCGAAGCGCAGCGGGTGGGAGGCGGATGCATTCTCCACCGTTTCGGCGCACGACGTGGTCATCGAAAACAACACTTTCATGTGGGCGGTCGATGAAAACATGTCGGCCAGCGGGCCTCGCTTTACCGGCGAGACGGTCGACGAATGGCGCAAGGGCACCAGCCGCAACATCACCTTTCGCCTGAATTTCGCCGCCGAAGGCCTTGCCGATTCGAGCCATCCCAAAGGCGAACATTCCAAGGGATCGCTCGTCCACGACAACACGTCGGGGATCGTCTTCGACCGCAACATCTGGGCGCACAACGTCGAACGCTCGCCGCTGGTAAAGGGCGGCGCGCAAGTGCTGATGGTCAACAACTTCATCTATGACCCGCAGCATCGCGCGGTGCACTACAACCTGATGGATCTCGAATGGGCCGGGCACGCGCCCGTCACTGGCGAGCTTACGGCCATCGGCAATGTCATGCGCGGCGGCAACAGCACCGATTGCGGCCTGCCGTTCCTGATGCTGGGCGGCGTCGGCGACCTTGCCTATTATGGGCGGGACAATGTCGCGGTGGACCGGCATGGCGATCCGCTTCCGGCATTTGGCCGTTACGGCGACACGACCGCGAAACTGATCGAAGCCGCCAAGCCGCTGGCCGACGTCGCGGGCTATGCCATCATGCCGTCGTCGCAAGTCGAAACGACACTGCTGGCCACGGCAGGCGCGCGGCCATGGGATCGCGGCGCCGAAGAAGTGCGCGTGCTCTTCTACATCGCCGAAGGGCGCGGCGAGGTCATCGATTCGCAGGACGAGGTCGGCGGTTATCCGACGATCCCGGCAACCCGCGCACCGTTCCGGGAAAAGGACTGGAACCTGGCCACCATGACGCCGAAGTCGGCATTGTATCCCGGGCAGAAAGAGGGCGCGCAAGAGCATCTTTCCCCCCGCGACCGCGCCATGCGCAAAAGCAACTGAGGATCGGTTAAGGCATCGGCGGCAGGATTGGTCCTGCCGCCGATTGCCGTTATCGCCGCACGTCGCTGGCACCCATGTCGAACGTGTCCAGTTCGGCGCGGGTCGCGGCGATCATGTCGCCTGCAATGCCATGTTTCATGACCGCCATGGCGAGCGCCGATCGCGCCATGTCCTGTGCGGTCGCGCCTTCGAGATATAGCAGCAACAACCCTGCGGCAAATGCGTCGCCCGTGCCGATCCGGTCGATCACTGCCTCGATCCGGACTTCGTCCGTCTGGAAGTGATCGCCCCGCTGGTCGACCCGCGCGGCAAGGCGATGGATCTGACCGGTTTCGATATGCCGCGCGGTCGACGCGATCAGTTGCAGCTTGGGGAAAGCGGCAAAGGCCGCCTCTGCTGCTTCGCGCCTGCGGTCGGGGCCATCGCCCGAAAAAGTCCCGCCCAATAGCAGCGATATGTCGCGGTGACTGCCGATCAGCACGTTCACGTTCTCTACGAGTGGTCCCAGGATTTCGCTCGGCTTTCCGTCCCACGCATCCCACAAGTTGGCGCGATAGTTGCCATCAAAGCAGATCGGCACCCCTGCGCTTAGCGCGGCGTCCTGCGCGGCTTGCGCCAGCGCCACTCCGCCCGGCCCCAATGCGGGCGTTATGCCCGACATGTGCAGCAGTGCGGCACCTTCTAACGCGCTTGAGAAATCGAGCGCACCGGGTTCGGCAAGCGTAAAGGCGCTGTGCCCGCGATCGTACGTGACGCGCCCGGGTATGGGCCCGGCGGGCTGTTCATAGAAATACAGGCCCATCCGGCCCGGACCGGTCGCGGCAAAGGCCATGTCGACACCCGCCGCCGCCACGCCCATGCGCGCCGCGCGGCCCAGCGGATTGTCGGGCAGAACGGTGACCATGCGGGTTGGGCGGCCAAGGCTGGCCAGTGCGGCCGCGACGTTGGCTTCGGCCCCGCCGACCGCGACCGCGACATCGTTCGCGCGGGCCAGTGGCGTGCCCACCGCGGGCGAAAGACGAAGGAGCATCTCGCCGAAACAGACGACCGGGCGTGCGGCCCCTACCCCTGCCCCTGCCCCTGCCCCTGCCCCTGCCCCTGCCCCTGCCGCGCTCATCGGGCGAGCCAGCCGCCATCGACGGCAAGGATGTGCCCCTGAACGTAGTCCGCGGCTCTACTGGCAAGAAAGACCGCCGCGCCGCCGATATCGCTCGGTGCGCCCCAGCGTCCTTCGGGAATGCGCTCCACGATTTGCCGGTTGCGCGTTTCGTCGCCCTGCAACGCGGCGGTGTTGTTGGTGGCGATGTAACCCGGCGCAATGGCGTTCACGTTGATGCCCTTGGCCGCCCATTCGTTGGCGAGCAATTTGGTGAGGCCGCCCACCCCGCTCTTGCTCGCGGTATAGCTGGGCACGCGGATTCCGCCCTGAAAGGTCAGCATGGATGCGATGTTTATGATCTTGGCCCGGTCGCCGTCCTGGCTGGACCACGTGACCATGTGACGCGCGGCGGCCTGGCACAGGAAGAACAGCGATTTCAGGTTGGTGTCGATTACCGCGTCCCAATCGGCTTCGGTAAAATCCAGCGCATCGTCGCGCCGGATGATCCCGGCATTGTTGACGAGTATGTCCAGCCGGCCCAGCCGTGAAACGACGGTATCGACGACTTCGCCGACCGGCGCGATGCTGGACAGATCGGCTGAAATCAGTTCGCACCGGCGACCCAGCGCGCGGACCATGGCCGCCGTCTCGTCCGCCGGGCTGCGGCCGACCGCCGCGATGTCGGCGCCCGCCCCGGCCAGAGCAACGGCGATTCCCTGCCCTATGCCGGTGTTCGCGCCGGTGACGACCGCGACCCGGCCGCTGAGATCGAATGGTCCCATCGTCTTTCCCCTCCCCTCGATCGTTCTACTTCAGCTGGCAGATGTCGAGGACGTTCATGTCGGTGTAGTCGAGGTTCTCGCCACCCATCGCCCAGATGAAGGCGTAGTTCTTCGTGCCAGACCCCATGTGGATCGACCACGGCGGGCTGATGACCGCTTCTTCGTTGGCGATGACGAGATGCCGCATCTCATCGGGCTCGCCCATGTAGTGCATGACGCGATCGGCCTCTGTCGGCAGTTCGAAGTAAAGGTAGATCTCGCTGCGCCGGTCGTGGAGATGCGGCGGCATCGTGTTCCATACCGACCCTTCGTCGAGCACGGTCAGGCCGAGGAGAAGCTGCGCGCTGTCGCAGACACCGGGGATGACCAGCTGATAGATGGTGCGCTGGTTCGAATTCTGCAGGTCGCCGCGCGCCAGCGGATTGGCCTGATCCAGCGTGATGTGCTTGATCGGCAGGGTTTTGTGCGCAGGCAGCGAGGCGAGGTAGAAGCGGGCACCCTGCCCTTCGAATTCGACAGTCTGCGAACCCATCGGAACATACAGGCATTCCTTGTTCTTCATCGCGAACCGCTGACCATCGACCGTGATTGCACCGTCGCCGCCGATATTCACGGCCGCCATTTCGCGCCGTTCAAGAAAGGGCCGGCCCGCCGCGCTGGCCGGTTCGGTCTGCGCCGGCAAGGCGATCGCTGCCGCGCCGGGCACCACGCCGCCGATGACGAAGCGTTCGTTGTGCGAATAATTAAGGTTGATCTCGCCATCGCGGAACATGCCCTGCACCAGATAGCGCGAACGCAGTTCGTCATTGGTGACGGAATCCATCATGTCCGGATGTGTGGCGTGGAAAGTCTTGCAAAACATCAGGCCCTGCTCCTTCGAAACGTGCTAATCGGCGCATCGATGGGCGCCCCTTGGTAACCGGTGTCATAATGGCGATAGCGCGAAACGGGTGCGGGTTTCAACAACTAGTTCGGCAATTCGATCACGCCCCTTCGATCCGCGCTACCGAGCTGCGCTCCACGAGGTCGGACAGGAATTGCGAGGGTTGCGCCCCAGCCTCCAGCGGATCGATCAGCTTCATCGCCGCGGCCTTGGCCATCGCCCGGATCGGCCAGCGAACCGTCGTCATGGGTGGCCAGATATGCGCGGCGATGGGCGAATCGTCGAATCCCACCAGCGACAGGTCGTCCGGCACGGCCATGCCCTCGCGACGCGCGACGTGCAGCGCGCCAGCGGCCATTTCGTCGTTGCTCGCAAAGATCGCGGTCGGGCGGGGCGACGCGGCCAGCAACCGTTCGGCGGCGGCAATCCCGGATTCAAAGGTATAACTGCCCTCTGCGATCATTTCTGCGGGAACATCGAGGCCATGGCGCTTCATCGCGGCCTTGAACCCTTCGCGACGTTCGAGCGCGGAACGGAAACCGTCAGGTCCGCATATCAGGCCGATGCGCTGGTGACCCTGTTCGACGAGGTAGTCGACGGCGCGCCCCACCGCATCCCGATCGTTCGACATGACAAGGTTCTCGCCCTGATCGAGCTGTGCCGAGCCCATGCGCACGTAACCGCACCCCAGTTCTCGGCACAGCGCCGCCAGCGCGTCGTTTTCGGAAACGGGCGGCAGGATCAGTACACCGAACAGTCGCTGTTTTTCGAGGAAGTCGCGGATATCGTCGAGCATGCGGGGCGAATGGCGATCCACCGGGCGCACGACCAAAGCGAAATCGGTATCGCGAATGGCGTCGAGCACCCCCTCCTGCACATTCAGAACGGTCTGCGCGTTGGGATTGTCGTGCAGCAATCCGATCAGGAAATTGCGCCGCAGGGCCAGCGCGCGCGCCTGCGGATTGGGCACATAGGCCAGTTCGCGGATCGCGGCCTCGACTTTTTCCCGGGTGTCGGCTTTCAACAGCGGCGAACGGTTGATGACCCGACTGACCGTCTTCTTCGATACACCCGCAACGCGCGCGACATCGTTGATCGTGGGTTGCCGTTCGCTTTTGGCCATCGCCAGCTTCCTTCGCGGTTCTTGTCGTCACGGACTTACGCAGGACAGGCCCATGCAAACAAGTCCGCCGCTTCAAGCGTACAGGGAAACCGGTGGCAAAAAGTTTTGACACCGGTTTCCTTTTCGAACTATGTCGCAGGAAATCTGGGTGAACAGAGGATGATCCTGTGAGTTCTGCCGCGCGCTCGGTTGCCGAAGCTTTTGTCACCGCAAGGCGAGAGCGGCAGGCGATTTCGAAATTTCCGGGAGCCGTTCCCGAGAACCTCGCCGCCGCCTACGCGGTGCAGGACGCGGCCCTGTCGATCTGGGACCGGGACGTGGTCGGCTGGAAAGTCGGGCGGATCAATGCTCCGCTCGACACGCAGCTTGGGGCGGATCGCCTGGTCGGGCCGATCCTGGCCGGGTCGATCGCGGAATTTGCCGGGACGCCCGTGGCGATGCCAGTATTCCATGACGGGTTCGCGGCGGCAGAAGCGGAATTCATGTTGCGGCTGGCGGTAAAGGACGGCGCACCGTTGCCGACCACCAACGAAGACGTCTTCGACTGGATCGACGAAGTTCGCATCGGGATCGAGATTGCTTCGTCGCCCTATCCCGGCATCAACGACGACGGACCTTGCGTCACGGTTGCGGATCACGGCAACAATGCCGGATTGTTGCTCGGCAACATGGTGGATCGCGCGAGTTGGGGCACGCTGAACGATGTCGTCGTCAGCGTTGCAAGCGATGGCAAAGAGGTTGGGCGCGCCACCACGGCAACGATGCTGGACGGACCGTTCGGCGCAGCCCGCTTCCTCCTCGCAAACCTAGCCCAACGCGGCATTGCGCCCAGATCCGGCTGGTGGATTTCCAGCGGCGCAATCACCGGCGTGCATGAAATCCTTCCCGGCGCCATCGTCACGGCCCGATTCGAAGGTCTTGGCGAAATCCAGACCCTTATCGCCTGATATCGCCCGCGATTTAACCGGCGGGGTTTCTACTGACCGATGCCGTCGAAACCGCGGATCAACGGCGTTAGCAACGCGACGCGCGGTGGCCGATGGCGATGCGGCGAACGGCAAACACCGACGGCGACGCCACCGATTACGAGACCGACCTGACTTATGCCGCGCTGGCCGCCACGGTCACCAGTGGCGCGGACGAGCCGGTCACCTTTGCCATCAATACCCTCGTGTCCGGGGCGGTGCAGGACATCGACGGCAACACCATGACCCCCAAGGGCTCCGCCATGACCTGGAACGTCAACGGCAGCGTCGTCGAGGCCAAGGCCGCCGACGGTCGTTTGATCTTCACCATCACCCAGACGACCCAGCGACCCGACCGACGACGCCTTCACCGTCGATCTCAAGGACCAGCTCGACCATCCCAGCGCCAGCGGCGACACTGACATCGAAACCATCGACCTCACGCCCGCCTTCACCGCCACCGAATATGACGGCGACACCGTCGATCTCAATGGCGCGGGCAGCGATCAGGAACCGATCCAACTCGTCGTCGAAAACGAGTGCCGATCATTTCCGCGCAGATACTGGACAACGTGTTCAACGGCGAGATCGTCAACGACAGCGCGTCGAAATCGCTCAATGGGCTAATCGGCGCCGACGATAACTCGGTCGGCGTCGACGGCACCGGACGTTCGATGACGGAGCGGTTAGCTTCATCTGACCTCCATTTCCGGGACCGGTCCGCCGTGGCAAGACCGGCCCGGAAATCCTTCGCCCCGTCACACCGAAATCATCGCCCCATCACGCGTGATTGCCGATGTGCCAGCCGTGGTCGGCGATGGTTTGGTTGGCGAATTTGAACGGCGTCGGTTCCAGATGCGTAGCCAGGCTGTCGTTCCACCGATTGAAAAAGCCATAGAGCGCGACGACCGCGAGCAGTTCCACGATCTCGGTTTCGGAATAGAATTCCTTCATCGCGTCGACATCTTCGTCGCGCACGCCCGACGGCGACATCCCAGCCAGTTGCGCAAACCGCAGCGCCGCGCGCTCCGCCTCGGTAAACAGCGGGCTGCGTTCGTATTCCCAGACTGCGGCGACTTTCGCGCTGTCGCCTACTGTGCCCGCGTTGCTGGCCGTATGGGCCGAACAATACTGGCACCCGGCCGACATGCTGGCGAGATATCCGGCAAGATACTTCAATTCGTCCGGCAGGGACCCCGCGCCCATCACCGCTTGCCACAGCACCAGCGTCCCGTTCAGAATGTCGGGCCGATAGCCGAGCGTGGCGACGCTGCCGGGCAGTTCGGCGAAATCGTGCAGGAACGGCGTCACGTCGACACCGCGCTCGCTCAGTTCGTCGATGGTCAGTGGCGTAATCCGTGACATGTCATCCCTCCCATTCGGCATTGCCGTCGACGCCGACGATCTGCCCGGTGATGTGGTGTGCGGCATCCGATGCGAAGAACCAGGCCATCTCGCCGATCTCGGCAGGCTGGATTTTCGTTCGCATCGAAATGTATTTGAGCGCGCTGGCTTCGACTTCGGCGACGGTCAGCCCGTTTTCGCCTGCGATCCGTTCCATGATCCCGCGCATCCGCGTCGTGTCCATGAAACCGGGACGGATCGCATTGACGCGAATGCCATCGGGGCCAAGCTCTCGCGCCAGCGTCCGGGTCAACCCTTCGAGCGCCCATTTCGACGCCACATAGGCCGACCGGCCCGGCAATCCGGTAACGGTCGAGGCGGTGGAGATATTGACGATCGTGCCGCCGCCGCTGTCCCGCATGGCGGGAACGACGGCGCGGATCATGTGAAACGCGCCATGAACGTTGACCGCGAAACAGCGGGCCCATTCGTCGGGCGCATTGGTTTCGATGCCACCGACCGGCCCTGCGATCCCGGCGTTGTTGATGAGGACCGACACTGGCCCTGCCTTTGCGATCAGGCTGTCCACCGCCACGGGGTCCGAAACGTCGGCCTGGATCGCGACGATCCCGTTCAGCCGCCCCGCCGCGTCGTCAAGTGCGGACTGATCGACATCGCAGATCACGACTTCGTCGCCTCGGCTCGCGAAAACCTCGGCAATGGCAAGGCCGATGCCCGACGCCCCTGCGGTCACGAGTACCCGGCGCGCGCTCATGCCATCGCCTCGCGCAGCTTTGCGGTTTCTGTCGCGGCCACGCTGCCGTCATCGGCCAGCGCCACGCCATAGACGTCGAGCGCCCGCGCCACGCTGACCAGCCCGCCTGCGACGTCTTCGGCGACTTGGTCCGCACCGCGCGCTTTGGCCGGGCCATAGCCCCCGCCGCCGCAGGATATCGCGACGATGCGTTCGCCTTCGCGGATGGTGACCTGTGCGCAGGCGTCGAGCGGTGTGGACACGCCGTCGCGACCGATCAGGTACTGATCCGCCCCGCCCCCGCTGCCGCCGCCGCGCACGCCGACCGGCGGATTGCAATGACCGTCGGAAAGATAGCCGATGTCGATATCGGCGCCGAGCGGACCGAATTCGACGATGGTCGACGGCGCGCCGTTGGTGGTGCCAGCGCCTTCGGTATCGGGCAGGAACGCGCGCGAATGAACGACGATAGGCTGTAGCAATTCGGCCATTTCCACCCCGTCGATACAACACAGGCCGGCGTTGCCGACATGGCCGATGGTCCACCAAGCGTCGCTTGACGGGCTTGCCGCGCCGCCGCTCATAGCCAGGAAGATCTGGTTCACGAAAGGCTGGCCGGTTCGGGGATCGACTCCGGAAATCACTCCTGCGGACGGGGCGATGACAGAACCGACTTCGGCCATGCCGATGCCTTCGCCCAGCGAAGCCAGCCCGGTCTGCACGCTGTTGGCGACGCGGTCGGCGATATTGGTCGTGGCCGCAGAGCACGAAAACGGGTGAACTGGAATGCCCGCGATGCACCCAACGCGCAGGGCGATGTCGATCCGCCTGAATGAGCCTGCGTTCTTGGGCACTTTATGGTCGATGCTGTTGAACACGCCGATCATCGCCGCCGTGCGGGCGCAGGCTTCGGACAGGTTCATCCCGCATGGCAGGCAGTCCGGATTGTCGGTCAGGTCGACGGCGACACGCCCGGCGACGGGGTCGACATCGACTTTCGCCTCGATCCTGATGCCTTCGCCGGGAAAGCCGGGGAACGGGTCGTGCGTGCTTGTTCCCGTCACCGATCCGGCGGGCAATCGGGCGATGGCGTCCGCCATCAGGGTTTCGGAATAATCGAACCACTGCCCGGCAAAGGATTCGATCCGGTCCCAGCCGATTTCCGCCGCCAGTCCGGTCAGCGCCTTTTCCCCGATGCGCACCGCGCCCACCGTGGCGAGGTAATCGCCACGCCATTGATGCGGCACGCGGATGCGCATTTCGCACATGCGGATGATATCGTCGATATCCTCCCAGTTGCGCTGCACCTGAACGCCAGGAAAGATCAGCGCGCCTTCGTGATATACGTCTTTGGCGTCGGCCATGTACGTCGTCGGCTGCGAATTGCCGATATCGGCCTGATGCGCCTTGGCCAGTACGGTAAAGCGGTGGTTGCCGTGCTCGTCCATGACCGGTGCGATCACCGAAAGATCCGCCGGGTGCGAACAGCCGTGATAGGGCGAATTGTGCAGGAACGCATCGCCCGCGCGTTGATCGGGATGGAATTGCAGGACCGACCGCGCCATCATGTCCGGCCCGGAAAGTACATGGATCGGCAAGCTGTCTGCCGCGCTGATCAGGTCACCGTCGCGCGTGAGCAGGCAACAGGAAAAATCGCGCGCGCGATTGAGCACACCCGAGCGCCCTGTCCGCAGCAGCGTATTCGACATCTTGCGCACGATGCCGTCCAGCCGGCTGCGCAGCACGGCCATTTCGGCGCCGTTCATCCGATCGCCCAGTGCATTTTCCATAATCAGGCCTCGATCAAAAGCGCGCCGGCAGCCGACCGGCGAAAGCGTGCCGCCGGGTCGACGACGACCGTGGTAAAGGGAGATTCGATCAGCGCGGGCCCCGCAAAATCGGTATCCGTAGGCACCGCGTCCCAGCGCAGGATCTGCGTATCGACCCAGCCTTCGCCAGCGAAGTACACCGGCCGCTTCCGCATCGCAGTGGCTGCCTCGGGATCCTCTTTCAGCAGGAACGCGCCGTCGGCTCGCGCCGGGCAGCGGATACGTGCGCGAAGGCCGATCAGTTCGACTGCGGAGCCGGGATCGCGGATCGTGAAGATCTGTTCGTGCATCGCATCGAATGCATGCCGAAACGCCTGAATATCCTGCTGCGTGGCGAAATTGGTCGACGTCAGCGGCACGTCGATATCCCATGCCTGCCCTTCGTACCGGGCCTCGGCAATGAATTCGATCTCGCCGGGCGTGCCGGTGCGCTGCGCAAACTGTTCGGCATCGCGGCGAAGCCGGTCGATCGCGGCGGCAACACGGTCATTGTCGAACGCCGCGGTGGTGGTGTGGACCGTCGCGGCGAATTCGCCGGTGATGTCCGAAATCATCGCGCCTGCCGCGCTCATCGCCGCGCCCGTTTCGGGGATCAGCAGGCGTTTGCACCCCAGCCTGCGCGCGATGAACACCGAATTGAGCCCCGCCGCCCCGCCGCCGCCGATCAGCACCGCGTCTGATGGGTCGATGCCCTGATTGACCGTCAGCTCCTGAATCGCTTGCACCATGTTCTCGGTGGCGAGATCAAGAATGCTCCACGCCGCGTCCTCGACGCTCATGCCCAGCTTGTCGGCGACGTTTTCCGCAATCGCGGTGCGCGATGCGTCCGCATCAAGCGTCATCGCGCCGCCCAGGAAATAGTCGGGATCGAGATAGCCCAGCACCATGCATGCATCGGTCACCGTGGGCAGCGTGCCGCCCCGCCCGTAACAGGCAGGCCCCGGCGTCGATCCGGCGCTTTGCGGCCCGACGTGCAGCAGGCCCGCCGCATCGAGCGAAGCGATGCTGCCGCCGCCTGCGCCCACGCTTTTGACATCGACGCTGGGATATCCGGCGAGATGCCCGCGATAGGGTTCGCCGATCCACAGGTCGCGGGTCATCGGTACGCGGCCATCGCTGACGAGGCTGATGTCGTAAGTCGTCCCGCCCGTGTCGGCGACGATCGCGGTGCGCCAGCCGCCTTCGCGGTTGGCATAATGGCGGCCCGCCACAGGTGCCATCGACGGCCCGGAATTGATGATGCGGATCGGTGCGGCCGCGACTTCAGCGGCTTCGACCATGCCGCCCGCGCTGGTCAGCACCATGACCTTGCCTCCAAAACCTTCTGCCGCCAGCCGGTCGGACAGGCTGCCCAGATAACGCGTCATCAACGGTTTCAGCGATGCGTCGATCGCCGCCGACGATGCCCGGCGAAACTCGCGCAGGGTCGCGTTGACCTTGTGCGACAGGCTGTATGGAACGCCTGGCAGGTGACGTTCGATCAGTTCGCCGATGCGCAGTTCGTGCGCGGGATGCAGCGTCGACCACAGCAACGCGACGGCCACCGCCTCCACCTTCTGTTCGCGCATCCGTGCCAGGATTTCCACCACCGCCGCTTCGTCGAGCGGGGTCTGCACCGTGCCGTCGGCCAAGAGCCTTTCCGGAGCCTCGAACGTCAGCGCGCGCGCGACATAGGCCTTGGGATAGGCGACTGTGTGGTTGAACGGTTCGGTCCGGCCGCCTTCGCGAAACAAGAGGATGTCGCGGTGCCCTTGCGTCACGATCAGCCCGGTGCGCGCGGCATTGCCGGTGATGATCGCGTTGATCGCATGGGTGGTGCCGTGGATGAAGCTGTCCGCCCGGGCCAACAGGTCGCGCAACGTCAGCCCGCGCGCAGTGGCCGCGACGGTCAGCGCATCGAGTACGCCCGAAACCGGATCGGACGGCACAGTCGACGCCTTGTGCAAGGTGATAGACCCGTCGTCGTCTTCGACCACGAGATCGGTGAACGTGCCGCCGGTATCGGTTGCGAACCGCATGTCAGAACCCCACCGCGTCTGCGCCCTTGAGCCCCAGCATTTCGCGCGCGTCCGATGGCGTCGCGACTTCGATGTCCAGCGCATCGAGTATCGTGCGCAGTTTCAGCACCTGTTGCGCGTTGCTGGTGGCCAGTTCGCCCTTGCCGATGAACAAGCTGTCTTCCAACCCGACGCGGACGCTGCCGCCGACCAGCGCGCATTGCGCAAGAAACTTCATCTGCGGACGGCCCACGGCAAAGCAGGACAGCAGGTAATCATCGCCGAACAGACGATCGGCGGTCTGCTTGAACATCATGAAGTTTTCGAGATCGGCACCGATGCCGCCCAGAATGCCGAAGATGCCCTGGATCAGGAACGGCGCCTGGATCAGCCCCATGTCGGCAAAATGTTTGACGGTATAAAGGTGCCCGATATCATAGCATTCGTATTCGAACCGCGTCCCGTGCCCCTGACCCAGTTCGACCATGATGCGTTCGATCAGCGCGAAATTGTGATTGGCGGGGAATTTCTTCGACCCCAGCATCAGTTCGCGTTCCCAATCGTGCTTCCAGTCGAACTTGTCGGCAAGACCGAAGAAACCGAAATTCATCGATCCCATGTTGAGCGACGTCATTTCCGGGCTGGCGCGCAGGGGGCCGGCCATACGGTCATCCTCGCTGAAACCAGGCGCGCCGCCCGTGGTGATGTTAACCACGGCGTCGGTCGACTGCTTGATGCGGGGCAGGAACTGCATGTACAATTCGGGATCGGGCGAAGGCCGACCGTCGATCGGATCGCGCGCATGAAGATGCAGGATCGACGCCCCCGCTTCGGCCGCGGCAATGGCCTGTTCGGCGATTTCGTTCGGCGTCACCGGCAGATGCGGCGACATCGACGGCGTGTGTATCGATCCCGTCACCGCGCAGGTGATGATGGCCTTGCCGGTCTTTCGCATGAAAAGCTCCTGAATGGATCAGTTGGCGGCGGCGGTAAGCGCCGCGGTGCGTTCGAATGGGCGCCGACTGGCGAGCGCGAGGATGATGGCGATGACGGCCACGACCACGATCATGGACAGCAGAGCTCTGCCAAGCTGGAGCGGCCCGCCCGCAAGATCGCTGAACAATCCGACCAGCATGGGACCGAGCCCGATCCCGACCAGCGTCGTCACGGCAAGGAACATCGAAGTGACGACCCCGCGCAAGCGATCGGGCGCCAGCATCTGGATGCCCGCAAGCGAGGCCGGCGCCGCCAGCGTGACACTGAAACTCAGCAAGCCATAAGCAAACAGCGACAGCGGCAGGCTGGGGCTGGCGACGAAAAGGATGACCGCGGGAATTGCGCCCGCCATGCCGATTACGATAACTGGCGCAGCGGGAGAGCGCGAACGGCGGGACTGGAACCAGTCGGTCAGTGCGCCCCCGCTAAGATGACCGAGGGGCGCGGCGATGAGGATGACCGAGCCGATCGCGATTCCCGCCTGCGACGGTGTCAGCGCAAAGAATCGGACGTAAAACGAGGTCGCCCACGCCGCGATGGATTGGATCGTCAGGACGACCAGCGCCGATGCGCCTGTGTGAAGGAGAAAGGCAGCGCGGTGCCGCACGACGTAGCGCCATGCTTCGCCGATGCCCGGCTTCGCCACGGCGCCCATGTGTTGCGCCACGGTTCGCGCAGGTTCCTTTGCCGTCAGCATCAGGGCGGCAAGGACGATGCCAGGGATGGCCATGAGCACGAACGTCCCTTGCCACGGCGCAAGCGTTCCATAGCGCCCGAGCGACAGTCCACCCATCGACGTCAACAGCGCGAGCAGCGCGCCGCCGCCGATCAGCGCTGCGCTTTTGCCGAGCGATGCGCCCGTCGTGAACAGCGAAACCGCACGGCCAAGCTGGCGGCGGGGGAAGTACGCCGCCAGCAGTGACATGGCCGCAGGGACCAGCGCCGCTTCGCCGAAACCGACGGCGACGCGTGCCGCAAACAGGCCTCCGAACGACGACGCCAAGCCGCAAAGCGCCGTCGCCACGCTCCATATCAGGATGCCCGCGATGATCAGGTTGCGGCGGTTGAAACTGTCCGCCGCGCGGCCGAGCGGGACCGCGACCACGGTGTAGAGAATGACGAAACCCGTCCCCTGCAACAGCCCGAGCTGCGTGTCGCTGACGCCCAGATCGGCCTTCAGCGGCTCCATCACCAGGCTCATCAAATAGCGATCGATGAACGAAACCAGATGCGCCGTCGCCAGCAGAAACGCGACGTACCATGCATACCCCTTGGCCGAGGGCACAGGGGCCACAGGGGTCACAGGGGTCGATGGTAACGTCGTGCTGGCCATCAACCGATCGCTACCGAAATGCCTTCGTCGGCAAGCCACACCGCGCCATGCACCGGACGCGCCGCATCGGACAAAAGGAACAGGACGATGCCGGCAATGTCGGCCACGTCGCTGAACGCGGTTCCGCTTGGCGTCATCTGCCGCATTCCTTCGGTCATGGCCGGATCGGCGCGGACGTCGGCGTTCATCGGCGTTGCCGTGTTGCCGGGTGCGACCGCGTTTATCGCGATGTTTTCAGGCGCCAGCTCGGCTGCGAGAGCGCGGGTCATCATCGCCACGGCCGCCTTGCTGGCACAGTAAAGGGCAAAGCCCTTGATCCCGATGGTCGCAGCGACCGAAGCGAGATTGACGATCCTTCCGCCGCCACGCCGACGCATCGCCGGAACAGCCGCATCAATGGCGTTCCACACGCCGGTGACATTGATGTCGATCAGCTGCGCCGCCGACATCGGCTCGATCCCGGTGACAGGAGTGGGGTAGAAGACCCCCGCCGCGTTGACGAGGATATCGACCCCGCCGAATGTCTCTTCGACCGCCGCGACAAGCATCGCCAGCGCCGGCGCATCCCTGACATCCGCCACGAAACCCGCCGCGCTGCCACCAACTGCTATGATAGCTGCAGCCACCGCCTCGGCCTTTGTCGGGCTGCTGCTGGCCACCACGGCGACGTGCGCGCCGCCGTCTGCCAGTGCCAGCGCGACCGCCTGACCGATCCCCGAACTGCCGCCGGTCACGATGGCGACCTTTCCTTCGAACGCGCGGGTCATGCGTACACCGCGTCGGACAGCGCCTTGCACCGTTCGCCAAGACCGCCACCTTCGCACATCAGCGATGGGCTATAGGAAAAGGCGATGCGGTTTTCGGGATCGGCGAAGCCCAATGCGCCGCCTGCGCCGGGGTGGCCGAACGCACGGGGGTTCGTGCCCATCGGCGACATCAGCGGTTCGTTCAGGAAAAAGCCGTGGGCATATCGAAATGTCCTGTCGGTCATCGCACAAGTTCCAAACCAGGTTTCCGCACGCATGCGGTCGATCGTTTCGGGGCTGACCAGTCGGACGCCGTCAAGCGTGCCGCCCTGTGCCAACGCGGCGTAAATGCGCGCGACGCTTCGGGCGTTGCCGTGCCCATTGGTCGAAGGCATCAACCCGCTGCGCATGCGCGGGTCGTTGTAATGATCGTCGGACTGCGGCCGCATGCGCCACGCACGGCCCAGTTTCGTCGACTGATCGCGCGTCTGAACGAACGTATGGCTGTTGCAGTTGGGCAGGACGTCGGCGACCCGATCGGGGTCGGCCCAGGCGGCGCCATAGCCATAATCGGCGTGCAGCGGGCCGCTCACTTCTTCTGCCAGGAACCTGTCGACCGTTCGCCCATCGACCCGGCGAACCAGCTCGCCCAAAAGGTATCCTGCGGTTGCGGAATGATATGCGTGGTCTTTGCCCGGGGCCCATTCTGGCTCCTGCCGTTCCAGCGCGTCGATCATCGTGGCCCAGTCGTACCCGGCGCCATCGGGGGCGTGGTCGGCATAAAGCAGCCCGGCCTTTCCGGCGATCAGCGTTGCGACGGTGATGCCTTCCTTCCCGGCCTGGCCAAAGCCGGGCCAGTAATGCGCCACGGGCCGATCGATATCGATCAGGCCCCGGTCGACCAGCATCCACACGCAAAGCGCGGCCATCCCCTTGCCCACCGACATCATGCAGATGATGGTATCCGAGGTCCACGGACGCGTCTTTGCGGCATCGGCCCAGCCGCCCCACATATCGACGACCAGCCGGCCATCGCGGTAGACGGCGACCGCAGCGCCCTGCTCCCCCCGTTCGAGGAAGTTGGCGCGAAAGACGCGACCGACATTCTCGAAATCGGGGTCGCAGTGCCCTTCGATCATCGAAGCGACCTGAGAGTCCATGATCAGAACTTGACCACGCCGCGGATGCCGTAAGTGCGCGGTTCGCCGACACGTCCCACGCGAGCGCGACCGGCGGATGTCGCCGTGCTGGTCATGTATTCGCGATCGGTCAGGTTCCGCCCAAAGAAGATCAGCTGGAAACTGTCGCCCGGAAATGTGTAACCGGCGCTGGCGTTGACAAGGCCATAAGCTTCTTCCGCATCGCCGGTCAGGGAATCGATGCCGGCGTTTTCAGCGGTAAAGAACTGGCGCGTGCGATGGTTGTATTCGCCGCGGATGAAACCCGAACCGTCGCCGATCGGTGCTTCTGCCTCGGCAAATACCGAATAAGACCATTCGGGCGAAAGGCTGAGCCGGTTGCCCGACGCATCGTAGGGGATATTGCCCGCCAGCAATGCCGACGTGTAATTGTCATACCGCGCATCGAGGTAGGCAAGATTCCCGCCGAACCTGAACCATTGGGTGGGACGGATCTGGGTTTCCAGTTCGACACCGTCGACTTTCGCGTCCGACGCGTTCGTGATGTCGATCACGCCCGGCGACAGGAACGACTGAACCTGAAGATCGGTGTAATCGTAATGGAATACGGTCGCGTTAATCCGCATCAGGCGACCGAACAGGTCGAACTTGGCACCCGCTTCGTAGCTCCACAGCATTTCGGGATCGAAACCCTGGTTCGGGTTGCGGCTGGAAAAATTGAACCCGCCCGATTTGAAACCCTTGGTCGCAGAAGCATAGAGCAGCACGCCGTCCGCCGGCCGCAGTTCGATGCCGAACTTGGGCGTCCATGCCTTGTACGTATCTTCGACGCTGTAAGTCAGCGGATAACCAGCCAGCGGCAGGCCAGTCACGTCGGACGCGAACAGCGCGACCTGATCCATCTTCTTGTGTTCTTCAGTATAGCGAATGCCTGCGGTCACCGTCAGCCAGTCGGTCATGGCATAGCTGCCCTGCGCGAACGCGGCATAGGCATCGGTGTTGATCACTGGCGAGAAGTTCGCCGCGGTTCCGCCAAACGTCGTGACCGTGGAATCGACGTCGATGCGTTCGTTGAAATAGTAAGCGCCCAAGATGTAGGTCAGCCCGCCAAACGCGCCGGTAAGGTTGAATTCCTGCGAGAACTGGTGCTGATCTTCGAAGATGTCGGTCCTGCGGTTCCGGATGGCCGTTCCGTCAGAATCGCTGACCGACGTCAGTTCGTTGGCGCGATAGGACGTAAGCGATTTCAACGAGGCGGCAGTCGCGAGGTCGTAATTCACCTCCATCGCGGCGCCCCACTGGCGACGCTTGGCACTCGGCCGAAGGTCGAGCGCGATCTTGCGGAAATCGGTGATGATGCTGTTCGACAGCGGATCGGCCGTCGGCTGCAAGGTCTTGATATAGCCTGCAAGGGCATCGCTCGAATATACGTTGTCTCCGCGCAGGATGATCTCGAGCGGGGCGCTGGGCGTGAAACGGAGCTGACCGCGAAAACCCACCGTCTTTTCGTCATCGGCATCGCCGACACCCGGCACGATATTTTCGAGGTAACCGTCACGACGCGAGCCGATGATCGCAAACGACGCGGCAATCTTGTCCTCGACCACCGGCCCGCCGAAATAGGCTTCGAGCCGGGCGAAGTTGTAGTTGCCGTACGTGGCCTGCACCTTGCCTTCGAAATCGTTGCCGGGCTTGCGGCTGATCACGTTGATAGTGCCGCCTACAGAGTTGCGGCCATAAAGCGTGCCTTGCGGGCCGCGCAGCACTTCGATCCGCTCCACATCGAGGAAGTTCGACAGGTAGCTGGCCGGACGGGCGAGATAGACGCCATCCAGGTGGATTGTCGACGAAGGGTCCGAACCGCCGAACACGTTGTTCGACCCAATGCCGCGAATATAGACCTGCGAAAATGCCTGATTCTGGGTGATGAGCATATTGGGCGTCACAGCCGCGAGATCGCGGATATCCTTGACGCCGGTCTTTTCCATCGTTTCGGCGGTGAAGGCAGTGACGGCCAAGGGAGTATTCTGCAACTTGGTCGCGCCAGTCTTGCTAGCCGTGACGATGATGTCGTCGTTATCGGCGCTCGCATCGGCAGTGGCCGGGTCGATCGGGGACGTCTGGGCATAGACGTTAGCGCTCGTGAAAAGCAAAGCCGCACCGAACGCCAATCTCACCTGAATCGCAGCCATATGATTATCCCCCTTGGGCATGGCGACAACTTTAGGTCCGCCGTCTGGAGATAAATCACGATTCGCCGCCTTCCGCAAGCGATTGTCGACGATTCTGAGTTATAACTAGATTTATATCGCTAATCTCCGCACCAAAATCTCATATTGTCGACAATTATGCGCTTATGTCGACGGCTCGATCAAGGTGGCGCACCAATCTGCATGGTAGAGCATGATCGCCTCGGCAGCCTTTGCGTCGCCCGCCAGAAGCGCGTCGGTGATCCGCTGGTAATTGCTGACATATTGGGGGGAATGCAGGTCCATATCGATGACCGACACGAGCAGGCGGTTCCAGTATTCGAGATTGACCGCACGCAGCACGAAATCGACGTAGGGTTTTTCGGCAATGGCGTTCACGAGGTAGTGAAAGTCGTTGAGGACGAGGAAAAACCCGACGCTGGGATGTTCTGCCTCGCCGGCTTTCCTGATCGCCGCCATCGCCTCGCGGATCCGATCCGCGTTGTCGCCTTCGCCTATCCGGTGCGCGGCTTCGCGCAAGCCGACGGCGGCAACCGGCGCGCTGACTTCATAGACCGCGGCCATGTCGTGGGGGCTCATCGGACGCAGCATGGCGCCGCGATCGGGCAGGAGTTCGACCAGCCCCTGCCCCGCCAACACGGCCAGTGCCTCGCGCACGGGGGCCCGGCTGAAACCCAGCCTTGTCGCCAGTTCCGATGCGACGATGCGACTGCCGGGCGTCAGCTCGCCAGCGTCGAGCGCGCTCATGATCGCCTCGTACACCAGCCTCACCAGCGAGGATTTGGATTCCCCGTCGGAACTTTGCTTCGGCGAGCCGAAGGGATGCCCGCCCGGCCGGGCAAATTCACGGTCCGTATCAGCGTCGATTTTTTTGGGACGCGCCATGGTCGAATAACAGCCTTTTCAGCAGATGGTCGACGATCTCCATATCCGCAGCGGTGCCGGACGACTACAGATTCAGCACGATTGTATCGTGAAATGGAAAGGAGCTCGTTTTTGCGGACGCTGTTGCCGACGTGATCGGCACCGATACATACGGTCGTGGCGAGCATGCGGTCCGATCGGGAATGGCAGGGGTGATTACTTGCAAGCGCCCCCTCGCACCCGACATTTCTGCCACGAGTTCCAAAGATGGCAGAAGGCGCGGGATGCGCGCCGCCACTCGGTTGAAGATGGTGCGAGATATTGGCGTGGCCGCCGGGAAAAGCGGATGAGCAGACGGACCCCAACTCGCTATTTCAGGAAAGCGATCGCTGGTGCCGCGTTCTTATGTCGCTCGAATTTTCAGAGTCGCATCTAATTGGAAGAAGCCAAAAGATATTCGACGTTCGACTTGAAAAGGCCAACCATCTCAAGATGAAGCCTGTCCAATACGTCTCTCGAAACTTCATTTCGAGCCTGAAAGGTATCCAAAGAGCTACTCAGTTCTTCAGAAAACTTTTCCAGGAAGTGATCCGGAATATATTCCATTTTTTGCGTACCCGAAGGGCCCAGGGATATGCCTGGAAACCTCCGGCCATATGCACCAAGGATAACTGCCGCGTTTAAGCCTCGTGGATTTATCGAGGCATTCGGCGCGAATTCCCCAGTATACCTAGTCGCCAAGACGCAGTCTGTGTGTTAGCGCGCATTTGAGGCTATGGCTTTCAGCCGCTGAGCGGGACCCTCCCAGTCCGCTCTGACTGAGATGCGTGAAAATGGGTTCGTGATGAGCAAGTTGGCCAAATACGGGTCTGCTACCGGCAATGCTCTTGCCGACATTTTCGTGCTGGAATGCCGCCCAGGAGAATTCGATGCGCAGAAGATCGTCCACCTGAAAAGTGGCGAGGTATTATATTCCGGAATTTCGGTAATAGAATATCTCTACTTCCCGATAGACATGATCGTTTCGCTGACTTGCGATCTATCTATTGGTTATTCTGCTGAATTCACGCAGATCGGTTGCGATGGCGTTGTCGGTATTTCGGCACTGATGGATGGCCACGCGACCCGGAATACGGCAATCGCGCAAACCAGTGGCAGAGCCTATCGCGTTTCCGCCGAAGTCATCAGGCAGAGCTTCGATCGATCGGCCAACTTCCGCCGCGTCATCATGCGCTACATGCAAGCCCTGATGCAGGAATCGGCGCAGAGGATCGCATGCATCCGACATCATTCCATCCTTGAGCAATTATGCCGGACATTGCTGATGGCGTCGGACCGCATGCAGAGCGAGCACGTCAACCTGACGCAAGAGCAACTGGCCGTCGCGATCGGATGCCGGAGAGAGGCGGTGAGCGTCGCGGCCAACAAGATCCAGGCCGCGGGCTTGATCGATTACGGATATGGAAAGATTACGATCCTGAACCGACCCGGCCTCGAAGCGCGCGCTTGCGAATGCTACGCGGTGCTGAGCCAGGCGTTTTCGGAATTTCTGCCGCGCCAATCATCAGTCCAAAACCATACATGCAACCATGAAGGCCAAACCGATGAACCTTAATATGGATTCGCTGGAAGCCCGGCTGTCCGCGATGGCTAACGACATCGATCTGCTGAAAAAGAGCCATATCGACCTCAATTCGTCGTACGTCACCACGCTGAAAGCGCTGTCGGGCATGACATCGCACGCATCGGAAGCCGCTCGGCAGGCAGCCAAGGCGGCGGAAAATTCAGCGAACGCCACGCGTTTGTGCGCAGAGGCGGCCAAGGAAGCGTCGGAAATCCCCGTCATCGAAGCGGCGCAGTCGGCGGCCGAAGCAGCCAAGCTCGCGGCGCAGGCCGCCATAGATGCGGCAGCATCCGCCTCTGCGGCGGCGGCGGCGGCGGCCCTGGCCGTGGCCAGTCATGCCGAGGAAGCTTCTGCCGAGGCGGCAGCCATGGCCTCTGAATCGACGAGAATGGCGACCAAGGCAGCGGCTGACGCAATGGCTATGTCCAATCTCGCCGCAACGTTCCTGCAGGCGGCGCGCGATCGCAAGGTGACCACGCCCGACAAAGGCGAATGACTTAGCTCAACGCATGGAATGTCCGAAAGGCTGCCGCCCGGTCCCGTGTGCGCCATCGAAGTGACATCGACGTCTAGCGGCGTTTCAGTCCGATTTTCTACGTCCTGCGAAGCGCACGTTTCTTCGCATTCACATATATCCGAAGGAACAGTGCCGACCTCGCTCGCCAAGGCGTGACCAATCAGCTGGTCTTTGCACTGGGTGTTTCCAGGTCGATCAAACTCACCTCAGGGGTCGTATCATCGGCCCGCCTGGCATAATGTTGCGCGAGGAACGCGGACACGACGAGCTGCATCTGGTGAAAGATCATCAGCGGCAGCACGATCACCCCGATGTCGGTTCCCGCAAAGACCACCGTCGCCATCGGCAGCCCGCTGGCCAGCGATTTCTTCGACCCGCAGAACTGGAGGACGACGGCCTCCTCGAACTCAAGTCGCAAAACCCGCCGGCCAATTGCCGCAGTGATAAGCAGGACCGCGGCCAGCAGGACCGCCAGCACCCCCGACAGCAGCAACAGATCTGCTGCATCGACCTTGCTCCAGATTCCTTCGGCCACAGAGTGCGAGAACGCGACGTAGATGATGAGCAGGATCGATCCGCGATCGGCATAACCCAGCAGTTTCTTGTGCGCCGACATAAGCCTTGCGATCCATGGACGAAGGCACTGTCCGACCACGAAGGGAAGGAGGAGTTGCAGGCAAATGTCACGGAACACGCCAAACGACAGATCAACCGCATCGCCGCCGATCAATGCACCGGCCAGGATCGGGCTCACGAAAACGCCGACGATATTGGATGCCGAAGCCGCGCACAGCGCCGCCGGGACATTACCCCGAGCGATAGAGGTGAACGCGATGGACGACTGGACGGTAGAGGGCAGCACCGTGAGGTAAATCACGCCGGCGATAATGGCTGGCGGAAGTAACCCACCCAGCCCCTTGGCCAAGCCAAGCCCGACAAGTGGAAACAGTACGAATGTGCTGAGCAAGACGGCAATTTGCAGTCGCCCTTGGCCAAGACCTGCTTTTGCCTCTTTGAGCGAAATTCGCGCACCGTACAGGAAAAACAGAAACGCAATCGCGACGTCGGCAATGCCGGACGCGATCGCATAGCCCTGCCCCTTTGCCGGCACCAACATCGCCAGAACGATCATCGTGACCATCAGCAAGATGTAAATATCGAAGAGCCGATACAGTCTGGTCATCGCGTTATCCGGTTCAATCGGAAAGGAGGACCGGGCCTTCGCATCGCATTCGGCTATTGTGAACCGTGCTGAAAGATATAACTGTGATCGCGTTTTGTGATGATCGGTTTGCGAGGGCGTGACATGTTCGATCCAAAGTGGCTCACCAGCTTCGTAACCGTCGCCACGACGAAGAATTTCACCGCTGCCGCCGACCGGCTGGGCATCGGGCAACCGGCCATAAGCGAGCACATCCGCAAGTTGGAGGCACGATGCGGTCGGCGGCTTTTCATCCGCGACACGCATTCGGTTCGGATGACCAGCGAGGGGGAAGCGATGCTGAGTTTCGCGCAAGTGATCCTCGATGCAAATGCCAAAGCCATGCACCATTTTGCGGGCGAGAAAATCCACGGGCGGGTCCGGCTCGGCGTTTCCGAAGACATCGTCCTGCGCGGACTACCGCAAGTGCTGCGCAGTTTCACGACAGCGCATCCCATGGTGGAACTCGAACTGACCGTCGGGCTCAGCGAGGTTTTGCGCCAGCAACTCGATGCGGGCGATCTCGATCTGATCTTTCTGAAGCGCCGGGTGGGCGAAGACTTCGGCGAGCTGGTTTGGCGCGAACCTCTCGTATGGCTTGCTGCGCCCAGCCTGCGGCTCGCCCCCGATAGTCCGGTCCCCCTGGTGGTGCTGTTTCCACCCAGCCTCACCAGATCGGCTGCGCTCACCAGCCTTGGCCGACATGGCCGTTCGTGGCGCATCGTGTGTACGAGCGGCAGTCAAAGCGGCGTGCATGCTGCCGCCATCGCCGGACTTGGCGTCGCGCCCCACGCGCAATCGTTGGCCCCGTCCAGTCTCGTGCCCCTGCCAGCAGGGCAATTGCCCGATCTCGGCGATATCGAATTTGCCCTGCTGGCAAAGAAAGGCGCGCCGTCAAATTCGATGCGGGCATTGGCACGGGTCATGAAGTCGAGCGGCCATGAACTCCGCAAGGCGATCGAGGTGGATTTTCCGGCGATCTGAACGCCGCACCGCACCGCGTTCAAACGACAGGGTCTCGGCCTTCACAACACAGCCATCGCCTTTATCACACGCCCTGCACGGCGGAGGCGCGAAAGAAGTCAGGTTAGAACTCCCCGCTTGCCCGATCATCCGCTTGACCGCTCGTCGATATATTTTCGTCAGCTTCCGAACGAGGAAACATTTGTGGCATCGATCGTGCCTCTTGCCTCCGAGACGAAACCCGCGACAACATTGCCCACCGCCAGCATCGCGCCTCACGCTCACCACCGTGCACCAGCAACGGCTTTCTCAGTTCGGCATCAGCCATCGCGTGAAGCTGTTCGGTCATCTCCCAATTGAGGGCGGTCGCGCAGATTGTGGTATAGCGGACGCCCGATAAACCCGCCTTTGAACTGATATGGAAGGAATTGACCTTGAGACCTCCAGATCGAATCCATCTTTCGCTGGCTGCGCCAATCGCGCTTGCCCTGACTTTGGCCGCCGGTTGCACGCACACCGAGGCGCGAGCGCCCTCGGCAAAGGGTGATGCAAGACTTGCCGAGATGCTACGAGGCAAGACCGCTGGCGAACCACAAAGCTGCATTCCTGCGATGCTGAGCAATCGGCTGATCGTGATCGATGGAACCGCCTTGGTCTATGACGCAGGCAGCACGATTTATGTTGCGCGGCCGGACAATCCGCGTTCGCTCGACAGCAGTGACGTTCTGGTCGTCGAGCGTTCAGGTGGCCAGCTCTGCAAGCAGGATATTGTCCGGACGATGGATCAAACGCTTGGATTCACTACTGGCGTCGTTTTCCTGGGCGATTTCATCCCCTACCGATGAGGTTCGTCGCCCACGGGACGGCTGCTGCCGACCGGGGAGAAAGCCCGTCCACGATGCGCAGGGTTTCAAAGGATTGGCGCCTCCTTCACCACCGCGGAAGCGAGTGGCAAATCGCGGCGTTCACTTGCTTTGCTCGCCTGGGGACTGTCCGCCAGGAAGCCCCTGCGGCAACGAGCTCTCATTCGTAGCTGGCGAACACCCGCTGGCCGAAATCGCCGAACGCGATGACCTGATAGGGCTGAGTGCGCCCAGCCACCTCCATGCCGGGGGAGCCGAGCGGCATTCCGGCAACGGCAAGACCCTTGACGTCCTGGGGCTTTTCGCGAAGCAGCCGCTGGATTTCCTTTGCCGGGACATGACCCTCGATGACGTAGCCATCGACCTTCATGGTATGGCATGACACCAGATCGTCAGGCACGCCCAACTCGGCCTTCACCTGCGGCATCGGGATGTCTTCACGCATCTCGACTTCTGCTTGCATATCGTGGCGGACATGCTCAGCCCATTCATGGCAGCAGCCACAGCCCGGATCGCGATACATCACGTATGACGCCGCCTGAGCCGCCGTCGTGCAGGCGGCAACCAACATGGCAAAGGCAACGCCAGCGTTACGAGCGAAAGATCCAATCCTGCGGTTCATCAAAGCTCTCCACTCAGGTGGGCCATAGCGTCGGCGTACCGAACGAAGGGCCGATCCGATTAAGGTAACAGATCCGCAAGCCGAGAAGCAGCAGTTCCCGGTGTTTGCGGAGGAGGGACACGAACCCCCGAAACACGGATTATGATTCCAACGGAAGCGCACAGTGGACACGGCTACGTTGTTTTACAACGAGCCTGACCCATCAAAAGTCATGGCAGAGCGAAACTGCCGCGCGTTCGATTAGCGATGGCAACCAGCGAGAGCATGACTGGCACCTCAACCAGAACGCCAACAACCGTTGCCAAGGCCGCGCCGCTCCCAAGCCCGAACAAGCCGATTGCCACCGCAACTGCCAGCTCGAAGAAGTTGGACGTCCCGATCAGCGCGCAGGGTGCGGCGACAGCATGCGGCACCTTCCATGCCTTGGCCCAGCCGTAAGCGATGAAAAAGATGCCATAGCTTTGCATGACGATCGGCGCGGCTATCAGTGCGATCAACAGGGGACGGGAGACGATGGTTTCGGCCTGAAACCCGAACAGCAGCAGCACCGTCAGCAGCAATCCGATGATCGAGAAAGGCTTCATGCGTCCGGTGAAGGCGCATACCGCGCTCTCGTCACCATTGTGATTGCCCAAAAGGCGCTGCCTGACATATGCCCCGACGGCCAGTGGCACGACGACGTAAAGAGCCACTGACAACAACAACGTTTCCCATGGAACGGCAATGTCGGTGACGCCCAGCAACAATGCGACAATGGGCGCGAAGGCCACGATCATGATGAGATCGTTGGCTGCCACCTGCACCAAGGTATAGGCTGGGTCGCCCTTCACAAGTTGCGACCAGACAAGCACCATCGCCGTGCATGGTGCAGCTCCAAGGAGAATAAGCCCGGCGATATATTGCTGTGCATCGGCAGGGGCGATGAAATCGGCGAAGACAACCTCGAAGAATAGCACGCCGAGCGCGGCCATGGTAAAAGGCTTTATCAGCCAGTTGACCACCAACGTGATGATCAGCCCTTTCGGCTTGTCGCCAACACGGCGTATCGCTCCGAAGTCGACAGCGACCATCATCGGGAAGATCATCGCCCAGATCAGCACCGCAACGACAAGATTGACCGAGGCGTATTCGACCGACGCCAGAGAAGCGAAGGTGCCAGGCGCAAGATTGCCCAGCACAACCCCGGCAAGGATCGCCGCACCGACCCAGACTGAAAGCCATTTCTCGAATAGGCCCAATCCTGCCGCGCGAGCGTCGATGTCAACGGTCGTCGCGTTCATAGCGTGTCGGCTTCGTGCCCGATTGTCTGCAGTTTTTCGCGCAGGGCAACCTGTTCAAAGTCCGCAATCGGAAGCGCCAACATCAGGTCGATACGGCGTTTGAGCATGCGAAAGGCATCGAGAAAGGCCGCTGCCTTTTCCGCGTCGCTCGCTACGACTGCCGCCGGATCAGGAATACCCCAATGCGCAGATGTCGGGCGACCCGGCCAGACCGGGCAGCTTTCCGCCGCTGCACTGTCGCAAACAGTAAAAATAAAGTCGAACTCCGGCCCGTGGGCAAACTCGCTCCAGTTTTTGGAGCTATAGCCATCCGCTGGATAACCGAGCGTCGTGAGCGTATTGATCGCCCAAGGATTGACCTGGCCTGTCGGATTGCTGCCGGCGCTGTATGCCTTGAAACGGCCCTTGCCGTCATGGTTGAGAATGGCTTCGCCCAGGATCGAGCGCGCGGAATTGCCCGTGCACAGGAACAGCACGTGGAGTGGCCGGTCGGACATCGAATGCCTCAGCAGGAGGAAGTCTTGGCAGGGGCCATTTGCGGAGAGCAGCAGGCGCTTGCCGCGGCACTGGGAGACGCAAGCCGGTTGAGGTCGGGATTGCCGCCGTAGGTCGTGCTTTCGCCTTCAGTCAGAAAAGCTTCCCAAACCACGCCATCGGGATCGGCGATCCAGCACTTTTCCGAATGCGCATAACAGCAGGTGGTCGCGCCTTCTTCCAGCACCGGGCGGTCGGCATCTTTCAGGCGGCTATAGACTTCGGCCAATTCGGCCTTGTTCTCGACCTGGATGCCGATATGCTCAATGCCCTTGGCGGCATCTTCGCGCATCGAGATCGCGAAGTTGATGTGCGGATCGTCAAGCATCCACTTGGCGTAATCGGACTTCACAACGCCGGGTTGGGCACCGAACAGGCTGGAATAAAAGGCAATCGACCTTTGGATGTTGGTCACCCCAACATGCACATGGAAGCGTTTCATCAGGCGCTCTTTCGTTCAGGATCGGGTTCTCGATCAAGCGAGTGAAGGCCGGCAGCATTCCCAAAACAAGATACGCCGCCGCAACAATTTTCGGTCAGGTAGCCCATCAACCCGTTCATAGCCGCATAGTCCGCCGAGTAGATAATCGATCGGCTTGCACGACGCTGCGTAACCAGTCCGGCATTGGCGAGCTGGGCAAGATGAAAGCTCATCGAGGACGGTGGCACATCGAGCATATCGGCAAGGGTGCCAGCGGCAATCCCGTCCTCACCCGCCTGAACGAGCAGGCGAAATGCAGCGAGGCGGTGCTCTTGCGCCAAGGCGGCAAGGGCGCGGATCACGCGGTTGGCTTGCATCTCTTAATCCAATAATTCGATAAATATCGTAATATCGAAAGATGCAGTCCTTGGCAATGCCAATCTTGGGCGGGAATGCCCCAACATCACTTGGATCTTCTCCGGCGGCCACCCCTGCTCGATGAATTGCGATGCGGCTGCATGGCGCATGGCATGCAACGAAAACCTCGAAGCGCCGCCCCGTCCATGATCCCGCATACAAGCCTCACCGGCTTGAAGATGGGCACCATGGCAGTCGAAATGAGATGAGTGGCTCCAGATGCGGGCCTGAAGCGCAATGCAGAGTGTTCACGTCAAATACGCGGCACATAATTCCTGTTTTGCAGGGACAGCATGTAGGCGGCCAGATTGTCGATCTCTGCTGGATCTATGGCGAAGTTCATCATGTCGGGAAAATTATGCGAATTGCGCAACCAAGGCGTGATCGTCGCCTCGGTCAGGCCTGGCACGTTGACGACCGCTTCGAATGGGGGCGCCTCGGCCAGAGGCGAAACCTGACCGGCAATCACCGCGTGGCATTCCGAACAATGCGCCTGGGCAAAAGCCAGTCCACGCATCTCGACCGCTGGAAGCGATGCTGCGGTCGCTTCACGTTGCGACACGGGTGCGCAGGCCCCGGCGACGAGCAACAGAACGGCAAGAACGGGTAGCTTCATCATCGGATCGATCTATCCTGACCAAACGTGCCTGCGTCAATCACTGTCGGGCGTGTCAGTGCTTAGAGCGAGCGTGGAAGAGCCCCGCAAGCGTGGATGGCATATTCTATGATGATGGACGCTAAAGCCGCCAGCAGCCCCTCTCCATCTCAACCATCAGGTCAACGTCCCTCGCAGGGTCGTGAAAGAGGTGATGTTGTGATGCCGCTAGCACGCCTGACAGCGAATCGTATTGAGCGAAGGATGCAGAATCGGATGCTCATCTAGCAAAATCAGCATGTTTGGCGGTCCGGTTTACCGGAACCGCAAAACTAGCCCTATTTGCGTAAAATGCATTTCGGCCTTCCCGTCTTGGGAACGAGTATAAAGTTATGATTTTATTGCAAAAATGGTAGCGGAGCGGACTCGAACCCCCGACACGCGGATTATGATCCCAACGGAAACAGCGCGTAGACGCGTCTACGTGAATTTCGCAAATGCCGGCCTTCAGCTTACTGAAAATCTGATTGGCATGCAAGGTTATGTCAGCAGTATGTTTTATTTTGTATTGACATTGTATGCATACAAACATAGCAGACAAAGCTTCTCTATGTTTGTGTGGTAGATGATAATGTCGCTCAATGTAGCACCCTCCGACGGTAAGTTTGCCTGGATCCTGAAATGTGGATGGAAGGGGCTTTGTCCGAGATGCGGACAGGGCAGGATGTTCCGCAAATGGCTCAAGCTCACAGATCAATGCCCGGTGTGTGCGCTCGACTACAGCTTCGCCGCTCCAGACGATGGTCCTGCATTTTTCTCGTTGTGCATCGTGGCCTTCCCCCTCACCTTCGTGGCTGTCTGGATTCAAGCCGCTCTTGATCCACCGTTCTGGGTGCACCTTGTAACCTCCCTTCCGCTTCTGGTCTTCGGCTGCATATTCCCCCTGCAGCCGATCAAAGGCTGGCTCGTCGCGTCTCAATTCGCCAACGACGCGCAGGAGGCAGGCACCGAGAAACTGTGGGCGCAGCTCAATGCCAGCGCCAAAAAACTCAGACCGGAAGTGGGCGATGAGTAATCTAGCGGCCTCGCACGGTCTTGCTGCCGCCCGAGACTTAGTCGCGGAAATGTTTAACTCACTGCGCCGGACCGATCTAGGCGCGCTCGTAGCTGCCGGTGAAGGCGACGACTTTCCCGAAGTTGTCATCGCGAGGACGCTGCTGCAAGAGCAGGCGGACCAGACGGCACGCCAAATCGATGCACTTCGCCAGTATGTCGATCCCGCCTTTTGGGACGAGGAGAGCCCTGGCGGCGCACTCGCCGCCCACGACAGGGGCGAGATGGCTCGGAACGTTCTCCTTGGCCGGCCAGCCTTTTTCCACCGCGACTAGCCGCGAACTAGGGATTTCCTGTAAGGCCCTGCCATGCACAACTGGCTACCCGATCTAACTTCCGTCACCGGACCCAAGTATCTCGCAATTGCCGATGCAATAGAGCAGGACATTGTCGTTGGAAGATTGACAGCCGGCACAAGATTGCCTCCGCAGCGAGCCTTGGCTGAAATGCTGGGGGTTGATCTCACCACCGTCAGCCGGGGTTACAGTGAAGCGCAGCGACGTGGCCTGATCGGCGGCGAAGGGCGGCGCGGCAGCTTCATCTTGACACAGCCGGCCAGCACGAATGTCGAGGTTGACCAGCCTGTCGAGACCGGCATGAATGCTCCGCCGGAACCGGCCGGTAACGCTCTCGCCAACGCTTGGCGTTCCGCAAGCGACATCCTGATGACCCAGGCAACCATTCCGCCCCCGTTTCATTATCAACCGAGCGGCGGAATGGCTTCGGTGCGCGCAGCAGGTGCAACATTGCTTCAAACCCGCGGGATAGAATGCGGCGCTGATACTGTTGTTGTGACAGCGGGCGGACAGCACGGCTTGCACGCGATCGTCAGCACCGCGTTCCGGCCGGGAGACACGATTGCGGTCGCGCCATTTGCATATCCCGGCTTTCTGTCGGTAGCGCGTCGCTACGGCCTGCGTCTCGTTCCGATCCCCACTGACAAGGATGGAATCCTGCCCGAGGCTCTCGCCGAGACTTGCCAGCGCGAACACATCAACGGGCTCTACGTCATACCGACCAATGACAACCCCACTACGGCGACGATGGGCCTAGCTAGACGCGAGGCGATCGCCCAAGTAGCCGCGTGTTCCAATCTGGTCGTGATTGAAGACGATGCTTACGGACTTCTTCCCGAGGTGCCGATGCCCCCGTTGGCATCACTGATCCCGGACAGAACCTTTCACATCTGCAGTATCTCGAAAATCATCTCGCCCGGCCTGCGTCTCGCATGGGTTCGCGCACCCGACATAGGGGCCGCGTGGCGCCTCGCTGCAGATCTGCACGAAACAGCGATTATGGCGCCACCATTCAATGCCGCGGTCGTATCGGTCTGGCTCGAAAACGGTGAGTTCTGGCACTTGGCCGAAGCGGTGCGATCGGAAGTGCGCGCTCGCCAAGAGATTGTTGCTAATACGTTGAGGCCCGGGAGCTATCGCGCCCAACCTTACGGCTACCACCTCTGGCTGCCTTTGCCACTTGGATCTGATCCGGCAATCATCATCGATACGCTGCGGCCTTTTGGCCTTTCGCTCAGCTTTTCCGATGCCTTCGCGGTCGAGAGGACCGGAGCACCTCCAGCCTTCCGGGTCTCCACCGGCGGATTGATCACTCGAAAGGGGCTCAAATCCGCATTGGCACTACTCCGCGAGATGACCGTCGCCTCTGCTCCACACAAAGTGTCTCTCGTCTGACGGAGATCTATCGCGCTTACCCTGGCCAGGAAAGGCGGTGGCGACTGCATGCGAGCGCAGAAGAGCGTTTTGCGAAGCCCCGCTTAAATAATGAAAGCGCAGCGATCCCACAAAGCCGAAATTGTGATAAATCGCGCTAAGTCTATGTAATTATACCTATATTAACTGCGGTTGGTTTGCACTTGAAGTTAACGTCCCCTAAGGCTCTCGCCGAAAGGGAGTTTTCGAGTGAAGGACATCAACTCAAAAAGCTTTCAAGGGCCATCGGAGTCGTCGAGAGCTGCCGGGTCCAAGGCTCGCGAATTACGTGCGGTGGCGTCACGGCTGAACAGAATCGCAGACGAGATCGAAAGCAATCCCATCAGAGCTGAGGCAATTGCTTTGCCGGACGAGCCTCTCGGTCCACTCAATGTCCTGGAGGCCGGCCCCAATCATCTCGCTCGAGTAGCCCGCGCCATTCATGCTGCCCGCCGGCGACGCGATCGATGGTTTGATCGGGGGCTCTTCGGAGAGCCTTCATGGGACATCTTGCTCGATGCCTTTCAGCACAAGGCCAGTGGAAAGCAGCTGACGACAAAGAGTGTCTGCTTTGCCTCTGGCGTAGCTTCGACGACGGCGCTCCGCTGGATTGGCGTCATGGAAGAAGCTGGGCTTCTTCGTCGGACACCGTCGGAGCGAGATCGCCGGGAAATGTTAGTGGAACTGACCGACGAAGGGTTCCGCGCCATGACGCTGTATCTTCTGGATTTTAATCAATCGTCCCGAAACGAGTCGAATCCTAAAGGATAGTTAACAGATCGTCACTGCCACAATATACTGCGATGTCAGTAGACAGGGGCAAACGTGCACAATTTAGACGCTATGGGACTAAGAGCGGTCATCCTCGAAATGGAAAGCTGTCTGACGAAGGTTGACGCCTTGGGCCTGACCCGTGCTGGCGCAATCCTCGATACGGCGCTTGTCGAGCTGCGTTCGATACAACGCTCTATCGACGTAATTGACGAGGCCGGACGATCAGGCGGCGGTTAGACCGGTCTTAGCGGTGTGCTCCCGCTGCTCATGATGGGGGTTTCATCGCTGATCGCTATGCGATAGACGACCAGCTCCCCCAATGATTCCGGATTATCGATGCCCAATCAAGATTTTGTCCTGATCGCCCATAAGCTTCGTCGCCTAGAGCGGATCATGGGCGGCCTTGCTGCCGACGCAGAACGAAAAGCCGTGCTGTTCGATAGCTCGCGCGATCGCGATCCTGTGGAGCCATTTGCATCCTCCGTGCTGGGCGATCGCCAACCGGGACCGATGGACCGCCGAAGCCTGGGCCGTTTGCTTCTAAAACTTCGTAACAGCCGTCACGATCACCTCGAACCAGAGCTTTTCAGCAATGCGTCTTGGGACATCCTGCTGACTCTTTTCGTCGAAGGTGACGCTGGCCGGAAACCCCTGCCGATCAAGGCGATCTGCCAGGACGCCAAGATCCCTCTCGCCACGGGCGAACGCTGGCTGACCCTGCTTTCCGAACAAGGTCTAATCCAAAAGGAGCGCGGCGCAGCAAACCCGAATGCGGGCATGGTCGTGCTGAGCCAGGAGGGCATCTCGTCCATGGAGCGCTACATCGATAGCGCGGGCGCGGCCATTTACGCGATGTTCGTCGACATTCGCCTCGATGCCGAAATCGACGGCCATCTTGTCGCCTAGGCAACGTCGATCGATTCACGCGGATTTTTTGGCGCTTCGTTAGTTACGCAATTGATCGCTCAGCCAGTGAGCCAGTTCGCTCCTTGACGCTCGCGCGTCGCATCCGCTCGTCGGTCTGATCGACGTGCTCCGACCGGCGCATTTTAGGACCAAAAGGCTAGGCCGCCAGCAGCCCCCTTTCCATCTCACCCATAAGATCCACGTCCTTCGCAGGGTCATGAAAGAGGTGACCGTAGACGTCATAAGTCATCGTGATCGACGAATGCCCCAGCATGGTCTGGATTTTCTTCGGCGGCCACCCCTGCTCGATGAAGAGCGACGCCGCAGCATGGCGCAAAGCGTGGAGTGAAAACCGCGGCGATCCATTTTCGCCCACGACGCCGCATGCAAGCATCAACGGCTTGAATATCCGATTGTAGATGTTCGAATGGGTTTCAACGTTGCCGACGCCATGGCCCGCGTGCTGTCTCGAAGCATGCTGTCGAGAAAATCGCGAACATGTGTGTATGCGTGCCTGCCTGGCTTGCAGCACCAACATAAACCGTAAGGGTTTATACTATGGTCTGGGTTGCCGAGAAAATACGGCAAAACCCAAGGAAATGCGCGGTGTTCGGCGAGCAGCTATTCCACGGCAAGCGCAAACCTTGCTTCAAGAATGTAGATGCTCGGCGAAAAAAAGCACTTCGTCAAAATGTAGGTGGATCACGGAGGGCCGGATGCTGGAACTTCGGCCAGATGGCAATGCCGCCATTGTATTTGGCGACCGTTTCCAACTTACGAATCCGTTCCAAATCGCTCTTCACCGCATCGCGGAGCACTGAGTGAGACTTACCGTTTGAGAGAAATGCGATAAGGCATGGATCGCTCGCATCAGATGCCTTTCGGCCAGGTTCTTCTCTGCATCAGGCAGGACGAATAGCGCCAAGAAAGCAGAACTGACCAGTTGGGATACGTGATCCAGCTAGGTTCGCGGATGGTCGATAGCGATGCCGAGAGGCCTTCTGGCGACTGGTTCGTGGCTGAGCGTGGACGATCAATAAACGCAGATCGGATTCTCGCTCGCGAACTTGGGCCAGATCAGCGCTGTGCCAGATCGCACCATCGCACAATTGATCTCCACCCCATCCTCGTTGATGCAAATTGCCGCCTCTCGACCATAGCTTGTTCCCGTTTGGCGACATTGCAGTGTCTGGCCGCTCGCCAGCTCGCGTAGCATGTCGGTCGCTTCTTCGGCCGTCGCAGTGGGACACGGATGGCCGGGACTACACGTGCCGTCAGTCTCCCTGGCAGCAACGGCATTGAGACGAACGCGCGTCCCGTCAGAGCAACCAAGCGTGTCGCCGTCAGTGATCCTGGAAACCTTGCACGCAAAGACATCTGGCCCTGTCATCTGGGACTGTTGAGCGTATGCCGCCGGCGCTGACGGACGATAATAGAAATACATTCCAATGATAATTACCGCTGTGACAGCGGCGATCGATGCCAATGCGAGATAGAATTGCCTTTGCGACTTGGCCTTACCTTTACGCGCTTTTCTGTATCGCTGCCCCGGCACGATCGGGACGGCTCGAAATGGCTTCCTGAACGACATAACCTGATGGTTGGCGCAACCATGTCATTTTCTCAATATAGATTGGCAAGCTGGGGACAGATACTTTGCCCAGAGTCGTTCGCCGTCTGTTCTAAGGCCGTTTGGACCGCAGCGAACTCGCCTTCCGAATAGAGGCGGTGTGCTACCTTGACCCATAGCCGTCCTGTGAAAACGACCCTAATTTAGAAAATGCGTTCCGGCAGCGCGAAGGCGATCTGCCTAATCTTCGCTCGATCATAATATGTTGCATCATTACGTATCTAAGCAGCCTGGGAGATAGACGGTGGATGACTTCATGATTGCCCGGGTGATCCACATCACCTCCATCGTGCTATGGATCGGCGGCGTCGCTTTTGTCACCACGGTCGCATTGCCGGCAATATCCCGCGACACCATGCCCGAAGAGCGGCTCTCGGGCTTTCATCGATTCGAAAGCGGCTTTGCGCGGCAGGCGCGCATCTGGGTGGCTCTTGCCGGTCTCAGCGGCTTCTGGATGGTCTGGCGCGCCGGCTTGTGGGAACGGTTCGGCGAACCGGAGTTCTGGTGGATGACAGCTATGGTGACCGTCTGGGCGATATTTGCCGTGATGCTGTTCATCCTCGAACCACTCGTCATCCATAAACGCATGCGTCAGTCGTCCACGCCTGCCGCTGACTTTCGTCGGATGAAGGTCATGCATGGCATCCTGCTGGGGGCCTCACTCATCACGATCATCGGAACCGCGGGCGGGAGTCACGGCCTGTGGTAGAGAAGTTTCGGTCCTCCTAGCCGCCCGCACAGCTGCCCTTTTTCGTGGCCGCAGCTCGATATATGTCGCCCGGCCGGACAACCCGCGTTCGCTCGACAGCGGCGACGTCCTGGTCGTGGAGCGTTCGGGGGGGCAGCTCTGCAAGCAGGATATTGTCCGGACGGTGGATCAAACGTCGGGATTTACCACTGGCGTCGTTTTTCTGGGCGATTTCATCCCATACCGATGAGGTTCCCGCTACGGCAATTTTCTGGTGCGGGGCGAGGCCTTCCTGGCGTTAATCGGGTAAAGCACCTGATGCCGGAAGTGACGCTAGGGTTGAATTAGGAGAGTTGAAAGCGACAGAACTTCGCCGCTGCCGTTGCCAAGTGTGGTCGTGAACATGCCTGTTGCGGGATCATATACCGGTCCCCAGTCCGCAATGCGGTAGCGGGAGATCGCCTCGGCGCACTCGATGTCGTCCCACGGCCGGAAGATTCTACGCGCACCACCTTCCACAAGAATGTCCGTATAGGGTCGCACAGCCACTTGCTCGACTGTTAGCAGGTCCGGCGTCTCCCAAGACGTGTAGGTGTGTGTCGCGTCTCTCAGCCCCGCTTTGTAGTGCACGCGCGCGGCGATCTCCGAGAATTGGACCGGATGAAGGTCGCGGCCGTCCAAGCCGAGGGGTCCTTTCATGTCGACGTGAAGCTGTAGGCCCCCGTCGTTCACAAAAATTACCCCGATCGGCCCTATGCGCATTGCAATCGAGTGGCCGGCGATACTCGTCGAAAGGTCGAATTGCCCATATGTCTCATCGGGAGAGATTCGATACATATAGACCGAACACGGAAAACTCCCATGGAGGCACTGGAAGACGCTTTTCTTGCGAGCCGTCTGCAAGATGAGTTGTGCGTGGAAGAAATCCTCCAGGAAGAAATGGTCGACGATCTTTCCTTGGGCGCGATCCTTCCTATCGAAGTCGAGCGTAGTCTCTTTGACAAGTATGCCAATGAATATCTTGCAAAGCCAGCGGGCGAACGTGATCCGGGTAACCGGATCGTCAATATTGGGATCGTCGATGACGGCCATAACGCCGTTTTCAATCGTTCGTAGAAACCCACCATTGCAGGACCCGCAGCACGGAATAGTCAAGCTGCGGTATGGGAACCGTGTCCCGTTGAGCAATGTCAGGTGGTTGTCGAACAAGTCGAAGCGCCGCTGCAACCACATCGGGATGACATGTTCCCCGCTGCCAGTCGTTGGCTCCCCGCCACAGGCAAAGCATTGTCCAGCGGTGAAAGCCGGGCCTGATGCAGCACGCTCGGCTATACTCAGGATGTAATTGCCTGTCACAGCTTATGATTTAGGCGAAATGCGGTAGTGAGCAAGACCGGAATCTGGGCTGTAACCCGAGATCTGCAGAAAAATCCTGACGCGGTGGCATCCGCTCCGCACGCACCGAAAGCACCGTTCCACATTCTGGAATAAGGTAGCGGAGGAGGGATTTGGGCGATCCCCCGATGGCGAATTCGCGGTTCCGTCTTCTCAGTGCTTAGGCGCGGTCTCGGCTGAGGTCATCGCGGAAGCGCTCTCTGACATCGTTGTTTCCCTTCGGGGGCTGCGACCGGCTTCGTTTTGCTCGCGCTTCAGGCGCGGGAAGCGACGGGTCGTCGAGCAGTGTCTTCAGGGCTTGCTTTTCCTCCGCTTTGTCGGGCCGAGCCTCGTAGTCCTCTCGCAAGCGGTCATAAGTCTTCATAAACTCCGATCGTTCGCCCTCTGTCTTATTCCAGCCCATCTCAAGGTAGAACGCTTTGAAGCTGAACTGAAGTTCCTCCTCCTTATTGGCGCGAGGATCGAAGTAGCCGATCTTGAAATCGAACTGCGGCTTCAGCGCATCGAGCGATTGATCCTTAAAGATGATCGCCACTTCAACCTGAGACGAAGTCTGCGGTCCAACGACTGCGTCGGGTTCGGTGTAGACACAGTTTTTGTGAGCGAATGACCGAGGCACTTCGAGCGTAGATCGGACATCGAGGATGTCTACCCCTGTGATGTCGGCGCGAACAAAACGCAGTGCGACTGGATACCGACGCCGATTCCAGAACTCGACCGTCACCGTGATGGTGAACTCCCACGATCCACCGGTTCCGCTCATGACAGGCTTCGAAGCGAACGCGACCGGTGCCCACCCAACGCTCTGCCGATGGCTGAATATCAGCGCTACGATAGCGAGCGTTGTGGACATCACAGTCGATGCGATGGACGCGATGAGTTCTGCCGCCGTCATCTCTCAAGATGACCAGAACTTGCGCCAAATTGTCAATCGCCCCTCAATTCCCCTTCGCACTCAAATGAGGGGACATAGAATCATGCCTCGAAAGCGCGGTAAACAGTTGTCCGCTCAAGCAGCACACCATCAGGTGGATTGTCGAGAACCTTCAGCGCACTCTGAAGCAACGCAATCTGTCGCTCCCAAGCCTTTATCTGCTGGGTCTCATCACCGGCATGCTGAAGACCAACGCGCACTGCAAGCACACCGAGGATCGTTTGCGGGTCTTTGGTGATAAAGTCTGCGCCGGAGCTGGCAAAGAACGATCGAGTGTTGCTGGTCACAGAAGTTCGCTGTTGCTTTCGCCCGAATGCAAACGGACATCAAAGGCCAGCGTAGGTCGAATGACCTAAGCAGCCAATAACGCAACCAAGTTCATGCCCAGTCCTCCAACACACCGATCAGCCGAACGATCAACCTGATAATGCTGTGTTGTATGGAGGGATGGCAGCGGAGGAGGGACACGAACCCCCGAAACACGGAATATGAAACCTTTATGCCTTCTTTATCCGGCGGGCTTCCATTCCATATGGCATCTTAACGTTTGTTCAATGCATAGCATGGCCTTCGTCTCGGATGCCCTCAACTGTATAAGCTTAACACTATCAACGTAATTCCCTGGTGGCACTGACACTGGGCGCGATTGGGGTAGTTTACGGCGACATCGGCACCAGCCCGCTTTACGCATTCCGCGAGGCGCTGGCACCGCATGATGCCAAGATCAAGCGCCCTTATGAGGCCAGTTTCGATCCGCAGACTTGGCCAAAAAGAATTTCGCAACCTCAGTGGCAAATGCGTAGGCGATTGTAACTGCAACGCAAAAGCCCAGCAGTAGAGGCGTCAGCGGCGTGAGTGAAAATGCTTCCTGCGCAAGCGGAACATAGGGCAAAGTCAGCGTCACGAACGCCACTGCCACGCTACTCCATAATAACAATCGCGAAGGCCTGCTCGCCAGCACGAACCGGCGCGTGCGCAACAAGAACAGCACTGCCAGTTCCGTAAGCAGGGACACCAGAAACCAGGCCGTGCGGAAAGTTGTCGGATCGGCTTTGAAGCTCAACAGGAGAACGGCGAAGGTCAGCAGGTCGAAAATCGAACTCACCAGCCCGAACACGATCATGAACCTTCGGATCTTCCCAATGTCCCAGCGCTGCGGGGCGGCGACGCTTTCCGGGTCAACATTATCGGTCGATATGGCAAGCGATGGCAGGTCAGACATGAAATTATTGAGCAAAATCTGCTTGGCAAGCAGCGGCAGGAAAGGAAGCAGCGGCGTCGCAATCGCCATGCTTACCATGTTGCCGAAATTGGCGCTGACGGTGATCGCGATATATTTCAGCGTATTGGTGAAAGTGCGCCGGCCGTCCACCACACCCTGACGAAGTATGTCCAGATCGCGCCGAAGCAGCACGACATCGGCGCTTTCGCGAGCGACATCGACAGCCTGGTCGACTGATATTCCGACATCGGCAAGGTGCAGCGCAGGGGCATCGTTTATCCCGTCGCCCATATAGCCAACGGCGTGCCCCGCCTGCTGAAGAGCGCGGATGATACGCTCCTTCTGCTGTGGGTCGGTCTCAGCGAATATGGCTATCTCGCCCGCGCGTCGGCACAGCGCCTCAGCCGACATCTTCGCGACCGCCTCCCCGGTCATCAGGCGCTTCGGGTCGAGTCCAACCGCCTCTGCGACATGGGCAGCAACATAGCGATTGTCGCCGCTTATCATCTTCACACTAATGCCCAGCGACTGGAGGTCATGGACTGCCTGCATCGCCTCGGGCTTGGGCGGATCGAAGAACAGGAGCAGGCCAAGAAATATCATCTCCCTTTCGTCATCGCGTGAATAGCGATCACGACGCGAAAGCCGCCGTTCTGCGACGGCAAGCGCGCGATAGCCTGCCGAGCCGCGCTCGCGCAGCATTGCCTCCAGCGCTTCGCGCTCAGCACCGTCGAGTGGCTTTACCCCGTGTTCGTGCTGCACGAGCGTGCAGGCCGACAGCACATCGGCAAAGGCGCCCTTGGTGATCATTCGGACATGGTCTGCGTCGGGCTCGGAAACCACGATGCTCAACCTGCGGCGCAGGAAATCATAGGGTATCTCATCAATCTTGATGGCAGGATCGACCTGCGCTCCCCTGGCTTCGCCCGCCGCGACAATCGCTGCATCAAGCGGGTTGGCGATCCCGGTTTCAAGCGCGGCGTTCAGAAACCCTGCCCGTTCGACCATCGACGACACTTGCCCCGATGCATCGACGGCAGCATCGAGCCTGATCGCGCCTTCGGTAAGCGTGCCGGTCTTGTCGGTGCACAAGACATCGATACTGCCCAGATTTTCAATCGCATCGAGCCGCCGCACAATGACACCTCCGCGCGCGAGATTCCGTGCCCCCTTGGCCAGCGTGACACTGATGATCGCAGGCAACATCTCCGGCGAAATGCCCACCGCCAGCGCCACCGAGAAAAGCAGCGATTCAACCGGCGGCCGCCCCAACAACTGATTTGCCCCCAGCACCGCCAGCACAATTACCAGCATCACGCTCAGCAGCATTGCCCCGAAACGGCGAATGCCGCGCGCGAACTCGGATTCCGGCTCTGCCTTACGCAATTGCTCGGCGATCGCGCCGAACTCAGTCTTGCGCCCAGTTGAAGTCACCAGCATCTTCGCCGTGCCGCTGCGCAGCGACGAACCCATGAAGAGCATGTTGGTTCGGCGCGCGATCGGTGTCTGCACTGGCAGAACGCCAGTTGCCTTTTCGACCGGCAGAGATTCGCCGGTAAGGCTTGCCTCCGTCACCTGGCAATCCCGCACTTCGAGGACCAGTCCGTCGGCCGGCACCAGATTGCCTGCAGCCAGCAGAACGATGTCGCCGGGCACCAGCGTTTCCGCGCCCACGCGTCGCTCCATCCCCGCTCTGAGAACGCGCACCTGAAGGGCAAGGCGTGCGCGCAGTGCGGCAACCGCCTTGCCTGCGCGATACTCCTGACCAAAGCTGAGCAAGCCACTGCCCGCGAGGATGGCAAGAATTATTGCAGCGTCCAGCCAGTCGGACAGCGCCAGAGATATTAAGGCGCCGAAAATCAGGATCAGCGCCAGCGGACTTGCGAACTGCCGGGCGAGCAGGGCCGACCATTGCCGCTTATCGCCATCGCGCAGCCGATTGGGGCCTTGAATCGCGAGACGACCCGTTGCCTCCGCCTCATGTAGGCCTTCGTTGCGGCTCTGAAGCGCTTCGAGCGCCTCTTGCGCGGTCTGGCTCCAGGGGACTGTCATACTCCACCTCGAATTTTCGGCGTCCGGCGGATCAACAGGAAGCCAGGGATCAGCGGCAACCAGAGGGTGAGCGTGCGCAGAAGCAGAGTCGCCGCCAGTGCCGCCGCGATGGGGATGCCCAACATCGAAAGCGTGGCGGTGGCACTTGCCTCGAAACTGCCGAGCCCAAGCGGCAGCGGCGCCAGCGTCACCGCAATCGACGCCATCATCAACGCGATGAAGGCGGTCGAAAACGAAAACGGCCCGCCTATAGAGTGCAGGCACGCGGCCAGCGTTGCCGCATCGGCCAGAAAAACCAGGGCGTTCCATCCGGCCACGCGTAGGATCAGCAAGGGATCGCGGACTAGTTCGGAGGGTGCCTCGCCAATGATCGAGAGCAATTTGGCGAGCGGTGGAAACCGCTCGCCCGTTGGCGGAAGCGGCTTGCTCCCTCGACCGCGGAGCCATAGCGCCAGCGACGGAATTGCCAACGCGACGATCAAAAAGGTCGTAACCAGCCCTACAAGCAGCGGAGTGGCCTCGCGGTGCACCCACAACAGTATCAGCATCAACAGCGAAAGCACTGCATAGGCGGCATAATAACCCACCATCGAAACCAACAGCGCCGCTATGGCCGCGCGCCGCGGCACGCCCAGCGCAGTCAGCCGGTCGACCAGCAGCACGTTGCCACCCATGCCCGCGGCAGGCACCACCTGGTCCACGAACAGCTTGGAAAAGGCGATCGGAACGATCCGGCGCAGTGTCAGCAAGATACCGGCGCGCTGCAATACGGCCAGCCAGCCCTTTGACACCGAAACATAAGTGCAAAGTTGCAAGACGATGGCGAAGATGATCCACTCAGGCCGTGCGGATTGCACCATTACAACGAAGCGGGTGAGGTCACCGAAATGCAGCGCGGCAAAGACGATTGCCGCCAAAATGAGAAGCGCCGCGATAAGCGAATAACGTCCTGAGCCGAGCGTCACCGGTTCGTTGCACCCCGCAAGAAGAAGCGCGCGCCAAATCTCTTTCGGAGACTATGCCGACACCCTGCTATAGCAACGAGGTCGGCGTGCCACTACGCAATAATCCCGCCCTCGCAATAAGGGTTCAGCGATAACGGAACGAGGCAAATAACCGCACTCATCGACGGCGATCAATGTATTGAAAAATGGTAGCGGAGGAGGGACTCGAACCCCCGACACGCGGATTATGATTCCAACGGAAACGCAGCGTAGACACGTCTACGTGGCATAGTTGAAGGTTTCCGGGGGCCAAGCGACGATGTTTCGCAAGCCCGACGTTGCCAATAACGATTTGACATGTGCTCCATCGAACCTGTTGACGTTCGCCTGCAAACTTTGCATGTGTGGCATACTCTTTACGCGTAAGTTGGAGTTCCATCCCCAACTTCGTCGGGCGCTTAGCCAGACGTTTATGTTATTGGGAGCGTTTATCGGCAGGAAAGGCCTGGAGAGCTCATCTCTTCGGCAAGCCTCGCCCTTCGGGCCGATGACCTCTCCAGGCCTTTCCTGCCTTCCTGAGGTAAAGAGATTACGTGCCTCCAGAGCTTTTTCGTCTTTATCACGACCTAGACCTAGAAACCCTTAGGATTAGGCGACCGTCAAAGTTCATCTTTTTCTGCGGAGGGGCGATGCAAGACGCCCCCCACGCCGCTTGCAGCCTTAGGCACTATCTTCTTCGCGATCGGCGGATCGCGCCCCGGCTAAAAGCCGATGTCGTGCTCGCCGAGGAAGCAAACCAACTTTACCGAGAGTCGGACTACGGTGACCTCATCAGTTTTGAGGAGGACATTTCAAAAATTGCCGCGCTGATCCTGCTGATCGCAGAAAGCGCCGGCTCCCTTGCAGAACTTGGGGCGTTCGCTGCCGTTCCCTCGATTAGAAAACGCCTTGCGGTGCTCATTCAATCCGAGCACGAGGAGGCGGAGTCCTTCGTTAGATATGGCCCTCTGGAAAGATTAAAATCTGAGGATGACAGAAGACTTGCAGCAATACCCTGGATTCTAAATAAGAAGAGCGCATTAATAAAGCAGACAGCAGCACCTCATGTTTCCGACATAGTCGGATTTATTAACGAGCAGTTGAAGCGTATTCCAGCAGAAGAGAGTTGGAAGTCAGCTGAAGAACTTCAAACTTTCGTGTTAATACTTTGGCTTCTTCACCTATCTCATGCCATGACGATCACACAGCTATTATCATACACGCAGGCGATCCGCCCAGCGATGACACAGAAGGATTTGAGGAACGCGCTCTTTTGTATGAAACTCGCAGGTTGGGTAACAAAATTCCGCCATTTAAATTGTGATTATTGGTGTTCAACTGCCATGGCGGATCCCTTTTCGCGTTACAGCTTCAAGGAGGGCGTCGAGAGAGATCCGATTAGGCGGAAAGCCGATGTCGCGGACGCGATCGCAAAAGAATTGAAACTTTCTCGGCAGGTGCGCGAGAGAGTGCAAGAGAAAAAGGGCGCCATCCCATGAGCTTGCTGTCGGAGCTCATTTGGGCAACAGGCCTGCCGCAGCCAGAGCTCATGCGGATAATCACCACAGCCCCCTCGCGATACAAGGTCTATCAGATCCCCAAGCGGACTGGAGGATGGCGTGAAATCGCACACCCTGCGCGCGAGTTGAAGGCGCTTCAGCGCTTGATGCTCAATAAATATCTGATCAACTTCCCAGTCCATCAATCTGCGATGGCCTACGTGAAGGGCCGGAATATTGGCGATAATGCAGCCATTCATACTGACAGCAACTTCTTTCTCAAGCTCGATTTCGAACGTTTTTTCCCAAATATTAAGGTGAAAGACTGGATCCGCTTTCTAAAAAATAACAATTTTCAGCCGTTTTTATCAGATGAAATTCCTATAACTTCACAGATACTGTTTTGGGGTAGTGGCCATAGAAAGCCCCAATGCCTTTCGATAGGGGCACCCACTTCTCCAATATTGAGCAACATACTTCTTTACGATTTGGACGTTGAACTTTCGGCACATGCACAGGCTATGGGAGTACGCTACAGCCGGTATGCCGATGACATAACTATTTCGGGTCAAACCATTGATCAGATCATCGCGTTTGAAAGCTTGGTTCGTCAACGCATCAGGCATCTCGCCTCGCCCAAGCTCAAGTTCAATGATTCGAAGAGAGGAGTTTACGGCCGGAGCGTGAAGCGGATGGTTACAGGCCTTGTGGTGACTCCTGCCGGCGCAGTATCGATCGGAAGAGATCGCAAGAGAGCGATCTCTTCGTTGGTTCATCGGTTTTCTCTTGGCCAGCTCGACCAAGATCAACTCGGCTATCTGAAGGGCATGCTTGGCTTCGCCAAAGCGAATGAACCGGAGTTTCTGGATCGACTTCGCGCCAAATACGGAGATGCGGTGATAGACGCTGCCACTAAGCTTCACCTACCGCCCCGCAATCGCAAAGATTGAAAACAGGTATCGTCAACTCACGCCGCCAGCAGCCCCCTTTCCATCTCGCCCATGAGGTCGACGTCTTTTGCAGGATCATGAAACAGGTGCCCATAGACATCGTAGGTCATGGTGATGGACGAATGCCCAAGCATCACCTGGATCTTCTTAGGCGGCCATCCCTGCTCGATGAACAGCGATGCGGCGGCATGCCGCAGCGCGTGCAGCGAGAACCGCGGTGCTCCATTCGCGTTCACGATGTCGCATTTGACCATTAACGGCTTGAAGATTCGGTTATAGATGTTCGAGTGTGTTTCAACGTTGCCTACGCCGTTCGGAAACACCAAGTCATTCTCTCCGGTGGGGCACGCGAGCTTCCATTGTTTCAGAACCTGAGCGAGCTGCGGGCCGAAGGGGATGTCCCGACGTCCTGATTTGCTCTTGGTGTTGCCCATGTCGCAGTAGCGGTCAGCGCGCTTCCTGACGGTGATGATGCTGCGCTCGAAGTCAATCGCGGCCCAGGTGAGCCCGCGCAACTCCGACATTCGCATGCCAGTGAAGAGAGCGGTCATAATGAGCGGCTGGTGCTTCGGCGGTGCGTTGCTGATCAGAGCGCGGATTTCGTCTTTTGTCGGAAACACGCGATCGGGGTCGTGTCGTTCGGAACGCCGGAGTTTTACGTCCCGCGCGACGTTGTGCATGACCAGCCCACGTTCCTGGGCCGTGCTGATGATCGAACGCAGCGTCGTGAGGCATTTCTTTGCCATGGCCCGCGTGCTGTCGCGAAGCATGCTGTCGAGAAAATCGCGCACATGAACTGCGCTCAGATCGTTGAGCAGCAGATCTCCTATCTTCGGTTCGATGTGGTTTTTCACATGCCCACGATAGGAATGGAGCGTGGCTCGCTCCAGCTGCTCCAACTCGCAGCGCTGGAGCCAAAGCTTCGCGGCTTCGGTGATGGTAATTTTGGCTTGAACACTGATCATTCGAACATATCCTAGAACATTGGTTTATCCCGCTATTCTAGAACAATCCCGAGAGCCCGTCGGGTCATTTTTGGTCCTACTCGGCGGGTTTTTTCGCCTCTAGGAGAAGGTCACGAATTTCACGCAGAACGCGATTTATGTCCTTGGCATGCGCAGCGACAAACCGTTGGCGCTCATCATGGCTTGCTCGCTTCCAGTGATACGAAAGCTTGCCCGCTGGCGATGGCGGCTTCTTTTGACGAAACCCGGCCAGCTGCGTTGCTCTGTAGACGGTGATTTCGCCACCCTCGACGCGCTGCAACAAGGACGTGTGCCCTTCCTTCTGAAGACGCTCCACCCAATACCGATTGTCTCTCTTACTCTTCATAAGCGAGATGTAGACGCGTCTACGTTGCCTTGTCAACGCTAAGGTGCCGGAGGTGTGTCGCTTTACGGCAATGAAAAGTATACTCCTGTTTCTTAGTCATTTTTTAGTCCGAGATGCGTCGGCATTATGCTATACTGAGCGCAAGTCAAAATTGGCCCGCGATAGCCGGTTAAGCGAACCGCGCGTTGTCATAGCACATGGGATCAAGTCGCCGCATCGGCGCAAAATCGAGAAGCGGGTAAAGAACCGTTATCGAGCCGCCTGCCCTGCGGCAAAGCAAAGGCCGGGACGAAGACCGGAGTTGCGCGAGTGCACGCAATGGGAGAATCAGCCGCACCACCCGGCTGGTGAGCGCCCCGCTCCGTCAGAGGGAGTAAAAGGCTGCCACAAAGATGGGGGCGTTGCCCCCTGCCCTGTGAGAGTTGAAGGAAAGCTCAGCAGGGTGCTTCCAGCAAGAGCTGGATAACCGGACGGGCCGAGAGGCCGGGGTTTCGGAGCAGGTCGATCGGTAAGGCGTCCCACCGATCCAGTTGTCGCACAACTCGATGCTCTTCACCACTTCCCCTGGGATAACCAAGGAAAAACCCCCTCGCAGCCATGATGATCTCTTTTCATGGTCGCGGGGGGATGAGAGTCTTCCTTGGGATGGTGGTTATCACTTTCCAAAGGAGAGAGAGATCGTCGCTGCGAAGCAGCGGCGGTCCGCTACCGGTCGAAGACCGGTAGCCTAAACCATGGAAGCCAGGAAAACATGGAAACCCGGAAGACATGAATCCAAACTCACTCGCAAAACATGAAGTCCACGGTTGGAGGAGCAGCGCCCCTCGCTACATGGACAACATGTCTCCGCATAGCAATGCAGCCCCACAAGTAGATCCAGGCTGACGCAGACCTCTCGGTGGTCCCCACGAAAAGCATGGATCTCTTGCCGTCATGGTTTCCGTGTTTTAGGGTAGATTCTCTGCGCCCCCCGCGCTGAAAACATCTCAACGATCGAACCGCCAAATTTTCTGCCATTCACCAAGTTCGGTCCGACCGGCGTGCGTTCCAGGAAAAATCCTACGCCAGAGCAGTCACATCGCTATACGCGTCGACTTTTCTTTCCAGGACCGGTCACCTTCCAACTGTCCGGCGCTATCCGCGACCAATGGAGCCAGGAATTGCGCAGCAAATGCAATTCATGACCCTCGACGGCACACCTTCCAATCGACGATCGTGGCGCGGCGAAACGTCCCTATGGATTAAGCAGCGTGTAGGTTTCGGTGAGGACCGGGACAGCGATGGGTCTCGACCGTTATGTGCACCAGCTCCTCGTGGATCTGGGCGCGTTTCGCATAGTCCGTCGGTGTGAGCGGGCTCTCCGCGACAAGGGAAACGACAGCAGCAAACTTGCCCGGTCCTACCTGCCAGACGTGCAGGTCGACGATGCGCGCGTCGCCATCCTCGATCGCCTCGCGCACCTCACCCTCAAGATCCGTTGTGGATGTGGCATCGAGCAGCACGGCGCCGGTATCGCGCATCAGACCCCAAGACCAGCGGCCAATGACCGCTGCGCCGACCAGTCCCATCGCAGCATCCATCCACGCCCAGCCAAGGTAGCGGCCGGCCAGCAGAGCGCCGATTGCAAGCACCGAGGTCAGCGCGTCTGCGAGAACGTGAAAATAGGCGGAGCGCAGATTATTATCCGTGTGGCCGTGGCTGTGCGAATGCCCATGGCCCTGGTGGTGGTCATGGTCGTGGTGGTGATCAGCGCCCAGCAGTAATGCACTGGCAAGGTTCACCAGCAAGCCGAACGCGGCGATCACGGTCGCTTCGGTGTAAGCAATCCTTCCAGGTTCGAACAATCGCTCCACCGACTGCACAGCGATACCTGCGGCAAACACCGCCAGCAGCAATGCGCTCGCAAAGCCAGCCAGATCCCCCATCTTGCCCGTGCCGAAAGTATACCGCGGGTTGTCAGCATGCGTGCGGGCAAAGCTGTAGGCAAACGCCGCCACGCCCAATGCCCCCGCATGGGTCGCCATGTGGATACCGTCAGCCAACAGGGCCATGGAACCCGTCATCAGACCCGCGACAATTTCCACCACCATCATGACGGCGGTCAGCACGACGACCCAGCGCGTCCTTGCAGCGTGCTTATCGTGAGCATCGCCAAGGAACACATGGTCATGCGTCAGCTGTTCGATCTGGTGGGAATGCATCGTCTGTCCTTAAACGGATGTTGGGGGTCCAAGACGCGCGTTCATGTCCCCCCTTGCGAAAGCGACTAGTGAAATATGATCGAGGATAGAAGCCTTACATCGCACACCGCCGACAGTCTCTCGCAGCCCGTCGGTGCTGTGTTTCCCGTTGCGATACTGGTTTTGCCCACCCGCATCCATCGGGGTGCGCATGCATGATGACCACATCACCAAACAGCACAAGGAAATGCGAGCATGCGAATGGAGCTCTACAAATGCGATGTAAGACGCGGCGGTCAAATCTACACCGCCTTCGTCGTGGCGCCCGGCGAGGAACGCGCATCGGAGGTCATGACCGAAATCGAGATCATCATGAACCGGGAGAACGACGGTTTCACCCTCGAACGTGTCGACGAAACGCTGCCTGACGATCGGTGTGCCGGCCTGGACGCTCTGCTTGAGACTGCCCCGGTGGGCTTGGCATCCTTCTGTGAGGGTGTCGGCTGGATCGCTCACGCCCTGCCAGCGCCGAAACTGAACTTTTACCGGATCGAGGAAGTGCAAGGCGATGGATATTTCGTCGTCGCCCCCAGCGGCGATGTCGCCGCACAGGTGTATTGCGGCCGGTGTGGCCTGGAAGAAGGCGAAGCCCGGTTATTCCGTATCCATGATGGCATGGACGGCCTGAAGAACGAAGCGCTGCGCGGACTGCCCGCGTTGTTGGAGTTCGGTCCTGTCGGAATTGTCGAATGGCGCAAAAGCGGCTGGTCGATGAAGAGCTAACGCTGAAACACTTGGAGCTGGTCGCGAAATGGCTTTCCATTTCACGACCAGCTATCCCGTTCGGCATCACCGGCTTTGCTCCAGAAAACGCGGAAGTCCTAGGAGCAGCTGGTGCCAAAGACCCGGATGGCGCCGAAATCCCGGAGATTTTCATTCAGCGCCATCCACCGGCGATTACACCAATTCGTCCAGCATAACCCTGTTTTGCAAACAAACTTTCAGCGCCTCTAAGGGCTGCATCTGCGCCAGTTTTTCAAACCTGCGATGCCCGATGACGGCGCTGTATGCTCTCATCGACGTCTCAAAGTGGCTGAGAGCACCCGCGATCTCCGCAATCTGCGAAAAACACGAAGCAGGAGAAGCCATGACTTCGAGTTTGGTCAGAGCCTGCTGACAGATGTTTGCATACGCCGCGCAGAGGAGCCGGGGATCCGCTTCGGAGCGTTCAAGCCCATCAATCCAGACCTCAAGATCGGCGTGCGTTGCATCGGGGTTCATCGTGAAGAAGGCCCGCATGATGCCAGTGGCGGGGTCGATATTATATTCGATCATAGTGTAAACCTCATTTGAGTAACAAAACTCACCGGCCAATCCGGCGAGGACCATCAATTCTGAGCAAATTTCTCAGGATGTCGCATGGCGAATTTCGTACACATTATGATCCGCGATGAGGCGGCAGCTTCCATTTTTTCTCTATACATTACAATTTGATGCTGGCAGAAACAGCGTTGATCGAACGAACGCGATTTTACGTTAATGGCAACCCTTAATGCGTCGAGAATTTGGATTCCGCCCCTCCGAGGGAAGTGTGTCGCCTACTATCGAGTATCGACCCGCCCCTTCAGTAGGCTCAACGAAGACGCGCAGCGCCGCGCTGTTCAGGCGATTATGCCGCCGCTTCGATCGAAAATGATCGGTGAATTTATCGAGCTAGAACCCCTCGAAGCAGGCGAACGCACGGCCCTTAACGAAGCGGTGCAGCTTTGCAAAAATGAGCGCGCCACGCTCTTAATCGGGCAGATCGATAGGATGCGCAGCGGCATTCGCTGGCTGGGATATATCGCAACTGAAGGTGTAAAGTTTCGTGGTGCAGACGTGCCTCAAATCAATCATCTCAGCTACAATCAGCTTGTCAGTTCGGATTATTATTGGCGTCGCGAGATGGGTCAGAAGGTGAGCGATGCTCTAGCTGAGGCGAAGGACCGGGGTCTAACTCTTGGCGGCGATCGCGGCAATTCTGCCGGTCTGAAACTCGGTCCCGCAGCAAGCGCGACAGCTCGTCAGGCAAAAGCGATGCGTCGAGATGCCGCCACATGGGCTGCTATCGAAGATGTTCGGTATCGCGGTGTGACTTCTCTCACCGGTATTGCGAAGCGTCTCAATCAGAGGGGGCATCGAGCGCCCCGAGGTGGTGCTTGGAGCCCGGCTCAAGTTCAGACGGTGATCAAGAAGTTTGAGAGGTAGAATCCTAACCCACGGCAGTTTGCGATCCCCGCTCGGCCAGTGACCATCGTTTTCCCAATAACGATCCCACCCGCTTCCAATCGAACCACGATCTAAAGTCGCTGCATCACCGAAGTTCACAAGGAGTTGCAGTGCATGCAGTCGTTTCTTTTCGAAGCTCAGATCAAGCAGAGCAACCGCACCGTCACAGCATATGTCTTCGCGCGCAGCGAAGCACGCGCCACGGCGCTCGTGCGTCATCATATGAACGCCATAGGTCGACGATATAAGTCCATTACATTCCGGCGGTTTGACACCATCCTGGAAGGCCATCATCGCCTCGGGCTCGATGAAATCCTAAGATCGCCGTCGGAAGGCTTCGCCAGCTTAGTGAGCAGCGTGGGTTGGATCCTTCACAGCCCTGTCGTGCATCGGCTCAAACTTTTCCAGGTCAAGAACGGCGACAAGATTGTCGCGCATGTTGTCGCGCCCACCTTCGACATGGCCGCGGAGATCTGGGGTGAATGGCTCTATCGCCGTAACTGCGATCATCTCCGTTACGATTTCGAAGAGGGTATGGCGAGTCTCACGAGAGCTCAACAAGCAGCGATGAAGGAGCTTCTAGACCATGGTCCCGTCGGTATCGCGGAGTGGATCAACGGCGGCTGGTCGGTAGGGTAGCCTTTTGAGTTCGAATCAATAAACACAGATCGGATTTTCGGTCGCGAACTTCGGCCAGATCAGCGCCGTGCCAGATTTCACCATCGCACAGTTGATCTCCACTCCGCTCTCGTTGACGCAGATGGCCGCCTTGCGGTTAAAACTCGTTCCAGTTTGGCGACACTGCAGGGTCTGGCCGCCCGCCAGTTCGCGGAGCTTATCCGTTGCTTCCTCTGCCGTCGCGGCTGGGCACGGATGGCCGGGCGAACAGGTGCCGTTTGTTTCTCTCGCTGCTACGGCATTCAGGCGAACCCGCGAGCCGTCCCAGCAGCGAAGCGTATCGCCGTCGGTGATGCTGGAAACCCTACACTCAAAGACGTTCGGACCCGTCAGCCGCACCGACTGAGTATGAGTTGCAGGCATCGACGGGCGATAATAGAAAAACATCCCGATGATAATCGCGACGGTCCCTGCGGCGATGGTCGCCAAGACAGCGTAGAACTGCCGTTGCGAACGCTTCTTGACTTTGCGCGCCTTCCTGTAGCGCTTGCCCTCAGTGATCGGGACGGCGCGAAATGGCTTTCTGTAGGACATGACCTAAGTCTGTCGCATGGACAGGCGAATACGACTAGAGCGGATCAGAAGCGAAAGCGCTGCTGGCGCAAGGCACAGCGCGCAGGTCAACTGGCGATTTCGAAAAAAAGATAGCGGAGGAGGGACGCGCCCCCCCCCCACGCGGATTATGCCTGAATAGGCAACTGCTGACATCCAGCCTCAAGAAGCCTCGCCTCGATCTCATTAAACTGCGCCGGAAGACGCGTTCCATCTTCTACATCCCCAGAAGGGACAAAAATAACGTTGCCCGCACGCGCTCTCGTAAGCAGCACACGATAAGCGTTAATCCGATATTGGCGCGCTTGGGATGAGGCTAGATTGGCCCACTTCGGCGCTCGCATCTTTCGCGGCTGCCAAGCGTCACCAGACCAGATGAGGTCATTGCCCCAACATAAGCAGGCATAGTCGATCTCAAGCCCTTGGCTGACGAACTCCGAGAGCGGGACTTCAAGCGCGTTTGAAGATCGAAAATCGTCTCCATCGCATAGGAACCAGTGAACGACGCGATCCAACTCATTCGACATAGGAGACGGCGGCACGCCATCTCCAAGCAAGCGAACGGCACCAGAACTTGCCAATAGCCCGACACGGTGATGCCCCCTGCCCCGCGACTTGAGCCAACGCTTGGCCTCATCAAGGTTCCTGGTCACGTATGCTGGAGGGCCTTCGAGATTATCGGCAATCTTGGCAGCGCCGGTGATGTCGCTTGCAAGCAGTGCACTTACCCAACGACCTTGTTTGGGGTTCCTATGTGCACGAAGATTGGTTTGAAGGTGGAGTTCCCTGTGAACGGTCGGATGTAACTCATCGCCCACGTCCCCATCAAGCAAGCCGATTAGGCCACTTTCTCCACGTAACATCGCTTCCGAAACATGAGCATCCCAATCGGGATTGTCGCGCAACGCTTCGCCCCACAGCGCTAGTCCGCCCTCACCGCGGTTGATCTCCTGCCCAGGTCCGACAAGGCAAACCAAGCAAGCCCAATCTAACCGGCCCATGATTTCCATGAAGAGTTCGGGCTCAGACTTCCGACGGCCCAAGAGCTTCAGGCCCGTCTCCGCGTCCCAGGCACGCTGCGCTTCGTCAAAAACGATCACATGCTCCGGTGGGTCGGCCTTCTCGTCTGTATGGTCTTTGAGATACCCAAGGAGGGTTTGCAAAGCTTGCTGAGCTTGTCGCTTCGCCTCTGTGGCGGTGACCGCCAATCGCTTCTTGGCATCCTCAGCAATCGCCGCCTGGAGGACGAAAACCAAGGGTCGGTTCCCGCTTAGAAGTGCAGCTGGTTCGTCAGGATCGGTGTCGACCTTCTTGGAGAACACGAGATCAAGTCCGAGCAACGTCTTCCCCGATCCAGGCTCGCCGGTAACAAAGCACACAACCTTTCGGCTATGGAGTTTGGCGTCGCTGGCTATCTCACGCAGCTTAGCAGCGGTTCGCTCAATCGCTTGGGAAGATGCATCTTTCCGACCAATTTCGGCGACCGAATGTCCAGCATACAGCGCCCTTGCGGTAGAAATGATGTTGGGTGTCGGATTGTATGGTGCCGCATCAAAACTCGACCAATCAATGGGTCTCCCATCGCCTTCATAGATGATAGCTCGCAACGCTGCTGACAGTTCTTTGCCGTTAACGAGCGTGCATCCGGCCACCTGGTCAGTCAGGTCGAGATTTGTGCGACAGAGACCGTCAAGAGCATTGTCAGCGCAAAGGACAGGGTAAATGCGACGGTCGTTACTGGCGGAGTGGAAATCTCTCAGGCACAGCGCATAATCAACCGCCTGAGCGACGTCTGCCGACCCGAAAGATCGCGCCCCGATCTTAAACTCAAGGCAGATGATCGAGCCATTCGCGAGGATGATGGCATCGATCCGGCGCTCCAGCCGAAATAATGGAAGCTCAAGCAGCACGCCATCTGGCGGGCCATCGAGAGCGCACAGAGCGCTCTGAAGCAATGCGATCTGCCTCTGCCAAGCCTTGATCTGCTGTGATTCATCGCCAGCATGCTGGAGTCCGACGCGGATTGCGAGCGCGCCAAGGATTGATTGCGGGTCCTTGATGATGAAGTCTGCGCCGGAACTGGCAAAAAAGGATCGAGGATTGCTGGTCACAGAGGCTCGCTATTGCTGTCGCCCTGCGAAAGTGGGCATTGAACATCAGCGTAGGTCGATTGAACTAAGCAGCCAATAACGCGAGCAAGTTCATGCCCAGACCAATAACATCGCGATCACCTAGCCCCATCGTGGTGACAGGTGCGATTGGGATCATCAGTTAGGAAAAATGGTAGCGGAGGAGGGACTTGAACCCCCGACACGCGGATTATGATTCCAACGGAAACAGCGCGTAGACGCGTCTACGTAGCTGCTGGATAAATGAACGGCATTCTACGCACTTGCCTAAAAGACATCAAACCGTCTTCGAGGTCGATCTGCAAGCCAGAATTGTCTGGTCAGATCAGGCTGCCAGCGTCAGATCAGGACTCGTCATTTCGACTTCCTCCTGAGAAAGTCTAGCCAATTCACCAATCGCCTCGGCGTCTCGCTCACCCTTAAGCCGCGCCTCCACAATCCGCTGAATCAGCTCATGCGCCCTGCGGCGTAGCTCGCGTCGGCGGGCGAGCAGTTCATCTTCTTTTTGGCGAGTCATGGAAGCTCCTTCGGAAGAGAACCTATATGCACATCCTTAAGCCTTTTTGAAGCTATGCTTTATCACTCCATCGCGCAATGCCACCTGCATAGCGATCAGTTGGGCGAGTTGCCGAACGACCATAACGTTATGCTCACGCGGATCGTTAACGGCGCGTCGCCACCGGTCTGGGACATTGCTGGTTGCCGTGACACATCCCCACATGTCATTTGCGGAGCCTACTTTAATCGGAATAACGGCAACAGATATGTAGCGCTCCTCATCCCCTAATTTCTGCTTCCCCTTCGGCACAGGATACTGACTTGCGACCTCAGGGCTGCGCAAGTCCGCCTCGATCACTTCGTCGTCGTGTTGCCAACAAACGCCGGTGAAACCCTCCTTCTTCTTCCAATGCCGCGTTTGCATTTCGGGCTTTTCGGCTTCGCGCGCTTTTTCTCGTTGCCTGTCGTTAAACGAGACCACGATGCGCTGCATGACTTCGAACCTACCTCCATCAGGATCTGGCTCCCGCTGAAAAATCGAGAAGGCCCATTTTTCGCCTGCTTCAAAACCGATTGCACCTTCGAGATCGCTCGAACCCGCATCGAGCATCGCTTCGATGACTGTGACCACGGGCGTCTCATGGGGCATACGTTCGATCGCTTCATGCATCTGTTGGATGGCTATGAGGAGAAACCGACGACGCTTGTCTAACACTTCAACATTGGCCAGCTTTTGTTGGAGCGCTTCCTTGTCATCGAGAAAATCGGCGGCGACGCTGAGCGCGTCCTTCGCTTCCGCCGTCAGCTTGCCGCGCCTAAAATCAAATAGGGTCACGAAGATCGTGCCAAGTGCGACCATCCCAAGCCCGACACCTGCCATCCACGAAGCATGGGGATCAGCTATACCGGAAAGCTTACCCATGCCAGCAAGAGCGCCGCCGCCCACAACGAGCGAAAGATTGATGCCCATGCGCCACTGCTCGGCGCGCTCGTTCTGCGTGATCAGATGACCGAAAAACTTTTCCTGTCCCTGCTTAAGCGCCGACGCAGGTTTCAAGACTATATCGGTTACGCCGCTCATTTACCCCCCAGCCTGCCGAAAGCACAACCACTTAAAAACGATGACGGTGCTGATCATTGCAGCACTAATGCTACATACGAACCAGCATATTTTACGGCAATTGGTCAAGAACCGCGCCGCCACACGATGCACATTTTCGACTCGCCTTGCTCTTTTATGAATGCAACATCGGCCAACGCCAGAATCAAAAATTACGCCGCCAGCAGATGCGCTCCATCTCACCAATTAGGCCCACATCCTTCGCAGGGTCCTGAAAGGGGTGGCGTAAGGGTCAGGGAAAAACTCGATGATCTGTCCATTGTCCGTGGATTGGGGAAACGCCGCCGATTGGGTCGCCGGCATTGGCAGCATATCGGCTGTAGGTGTGGCGATCTGGATAGCGACGGGACAGGAAAGGTTTGCGCGCCACATAAGGGAAATAGAAAAAAACGAAGCGATTGAAAAACGCGCTCATTTGCAAGCTGAAATCATCCGGCTCATCGCAGAAATCGAGTCCGTCATGGGAAAGGCGATAATGCGCCAGTCAATGGCTGCTGGGATGGGAATGACAAGTAGAGCAGACCTCGACGAAGTCGAAGCATTACGCTTACAGCTACAATCCATGCAAAGTCTGGCCGAATCCGATCCAAAACTTTACGGTGAGATCGGTCGAGCTTTCCGTGAAAGCAACATCACCGAGATCAGAAGCACTAGCTCCTCAGATTTTATCGGACTCACATTGGAAAGCATAAGGCGACGCCTTAAAGATCGACGATCTGCAATCGCATCTCTGTAAGCTTCTGACGACACTTTCATCAGGCTCCCGCTGCAGCAAAAGGGCGGATGTTGTATTCATCAGAAACTGGTGCTCATGCAGCCAAGAGCCTCGCTCCATTCCCCATAGGAGAGATCCACGTTTTTCGTATGATCGTAAAACCGATGACCATGGGAGCTACGTGATCGTGATCGAGGAATGACTGAGGTTGTCGGCGGGATTCCTGGACGATTGGACGCACGACGAGATCAATAGGCCGCCCTCGCCGAATACCCCCAAAAACCGCCGGTGGGCATAATCATCACACGCTTCATTGCGTGCGACGTGACATCCTACGCTTCGTCAGCCAGGTAACCCCTCTGCAATAGGGATCCTCAAAGCTATGTTGAAGAAAATCGCGCTGGGCGCCTGCCTCACCTTTGGCCTAATTGCTACCGCAAACGGGCAGACTACGAACTCTCGTCGCACGCCGGTTTCGCTGGAAAGCCTTGGTGGCGTCGCGCCGCTGACCGCCGAAGATTTAAAATGGACCAAAGACTACCCGGTCAACGTGCAACCCATTCTCGCGGATTGGGTAAAGTATAATGGGGCTTGCCGTGGCGGACCTAGCGACCGAGTAAAGCAAAACAACTTGGAAGAGTGGATGAGCCGCGTATGTTCTGCTCGCGATGCCACCGTCGGCATGATGCGTCTTTATGGCTACTGCTATGGGCGCGAAGGTGAAGCTGGGGTGGACAACGAGTGGCACGCCTGCACACGCATCAGCTACGGCAACGACTATTTAGCTCAATAGGTCACCGGCATGAGCTAACAATGTGGGGAGTCATTTCCTCGATATTCGAGGTCGGGATGTCATGCTCAAATCCACCAAACTCGTCGTAATAGACCCAAGGCATATCCATATCGATATTGAGCGAACCATTTGCCCGTGCGATCGCTTCGAGCACTTTCGGTCCCCCTTCAAAACTGACTTGGATGAGATCGTTGCGAACCGCAACGTCAACGATCGTCAGCGGCAAGGACCAACGAGTGTGATCCATGGTGAACTCAGCGCCTTTGATCGATTTCGCGATTTCATCGCTCTGCTTGCTCGTCACCTCAAAGAACACATGAAGCGATCGGCAAGCCACCACCAGACCGGTGGTGCGGCCATTAGTCTGTTCTTGTGACGCCCTCGCGACCAGCTGGCTGCCAGCAGGGCGCAGCTCCCACTCCGCTTCGTTCTTGTAGTTACGAGTGGTAAGGAGATCGAGCCTCTCCATCTGCTGCGGTTCCAGCCACAGCATGTCATCGGGCGAAATGGACGATGCCAGGGTCAAGATCGCTGGATTTACGCCCATGGCGACAGCATAGGCTTGCAGCATAGCGATGATGCTCTGGGTTGAGGAAGTCGTCGACGCTATGCTGCCAAAATCATCGTTCGTCGGCGCGAACTGGTGGACACCTACGACACTATCCTCCACGATCTCGCGCACCTCGCCGGCCATCAAAACGAACACGCATGCGCTGGCGCAGGTGCCGCCCTCATAGGCCTGGAAGGTTCGCCCAGCACCTTCGGGCTCCTCTTCGGTGGTCCTCGCAACCGTGACTCGCATTCCTCGCTGGCGGATCAGCTTGCCTAGCTCGATTGCCGCCGCAACGTTGCCCCCGCCTGAATTGATCATGATCAGCTTCTCATAATCGATCTTGTTGGCTTTGATGTAATCCAGCAAGCTTTGCGCATCGCCTTCCGCGATTTCGCCATCGGCTGCGATCCACGAACAGGTGGAGCAGTTACCGCCGGTGTAGCCTTGACTGTAATTGAGCGCCCACGTGGGACTTGCAATGGAAACGGCGAAGAATGCCGCGAAAACAAAAATCAGCTTCATTGAGGCGTCCTAGTGGTCTTTCCCGCCCCGAGCTAGAGGACCGGCATTTTTGGATTACCAAGTTTCACTTCCACCTTAACTCAACTCTTTCAATGACCTAACTCGACCCATCAAGAATTTTTCATCGGGCATGTAAGCTTGTTCGGTTGGCTGGCAACTGGCGAGATTTACGACGGGGATAAGCTCGGCCGGAAAGTTTCCTTTCGGTTGTAGACTGTTACAGTCACCGATGTGGATCAGGAGCAATCATGCAAAAATTAGCGATCGCCGTTTTGAGTATTCCCTTGGCGTCATGCGCGGCCAATCAGGCCGGCCTTCTCAAAAACGACGTTATCGACACTTATTTCAGCGAAAAATCGGCAGGCGTCGTAGCCGGTTGCTTACAACAGTCACTACACGGCGGTCCGACTATGGGCACTGATGGCACAAACTATTGGATTACTCGCCAAAACGCTTTGGGGCCTGTAGTCCGGTTTGATTTCAAACCTGCGGCTACCGGCTCTGGAAGCATCGTCGAGTATCGCAGCCGGCTAGAGATCAACAATGGTCTCGATAAGCTGCAAACGTGCTTGTGACCTCGCAATCGAAATTTACGCCGCCAGCACCCCCCGCTCCATCTCACCCATGAGGTCCACGTCCTTCGCAGGGTCATGGAACAGGTGGCCATACACATCGTAAGTCATAGTGATAGAAGAGTGCCCCAGCATGGTCTGGATCTTCTTAGGCGGCCAACCTTGCTCGATGAACAGCGATGCCGCAGCATGTCGCATTGCATGCAGCGAGAACCTCGGAGCGCCCTTCCCATCGACGATCCCACACGCCAGCATAAGCGGCTTAAAGACGCGGTTGTAGATGTTCGAATGCGTCTCGACGTTGCCAACACCGTTGGGGAACACCAGGTCGAGAGCGCCTTTCGGACACGCCAACTTCCATTCCTTCAGGACCTTGGCGAGCTGCGGCCCCATCGGTATCTCACGCCGCCCTGACTTGCTCTTGGTATTGCCCATGTCGCAGTAGCGGTCAGCACGCTTCCTCACGGTGATGACGCTGCGCTCAAAGTCGATTGCGTCCCATGAAAGACCGCGCAGCTCAGACATGCGCATGCCGGTGAAAAGCGCAGTCATGATCAGCGGCTGGTGTTTGGCCGGCGCGTTGGCGATGAGCGCCTTGATTTCATCCTTCGTGGGGAACACGCGGTCAGGGTCATGCCTCTCGGACCGCCGGAGCTTCACGTCACGCGCAACGTTGTGCATCACCAGACCGCGTTCCTGCGCGGCGCTGATGATCGACCGGAGCGTCGTGAGGCATTTCTTCGCCATGGCTCGCGTGCTGTCTCGCAGCATGCTGTCAAGGAAATCACGAACGTGCACGGCGCTGAGATCAGTGAGCAGCAGATGACCCATCTTCGGCTCAATGTGGTTCTTCACATGGCCCCGGTATGAGTGGAGCGTCGCGCGTTCAAGCTGTTCGAGTTCGCAGCGCTGGAGCCAGAGCGTCGCAGCGTCAGTGATGGTGATGTCGTGTTCGACAGTGATCATTTGAACATATCCTAGAGCGTTGGTTTGTCCCGCTATTCTAGAATACTCCCGAGCGCCCGTCGGGTTATTTTTGTTCCTATTCGGCGGGTTTTTTCGCCTCTTCTGCTCGAACTTCTGCAAGCGCTTCTCGTCCCACTCGGTTGATCTCAATGAGGTGATGTTTCACGAACCGTTTGCGCTCGTCGGCGCTTGCGCGCTTCCAATGATAAGAGAGCTTGCCCGAAACAGAACGCGGCCCCTTGGCTCGATACCCCGCAATTTGCGCAGCCTTGTATACGCTGATCTCGTCGGCCTCGACGCGCGCAAGAAGATCGGCGTGGCCGTCCTTTCCAAGACGGGCTCTCCAATATTCGTTATCGCGCTTCGTTGTCTCGGCCATATATGGCCGGTAGATGCGTCTACGTGGTCTCGTCAATGGATCAAAATCCTGAGTTTGCAGGATGCATCCCAGCGCCTGCGGCTGGGCCTTTCCCCCTCGCCCGAAATCGGTATGAGGGTTCATACCAGCCTCACCCATGGATATTCGACTTGGACAACAATTATGTCGCCGAAGTTCGGCGCTTTGGAAGTAGCCAGCCTTTTCGTGATGCAGAAGGAACTCGGCGTAATCTGTCTCACATCACCAATCTCGGAAGAGGCGCAGTAAAAACGGATGGCAATGGCAATGTGACAGAAATGCCGTTGCTGGAAGGGAAGCCTTGCTTTGGGCGGCCTGAACGGTTCGTACGCGGTATTTTTGATGGCAAGCCATGGGTCGATGAAGGTGGCACCTATCGCGCCGGCGGAACGCCCTGCCATAGTTGCGAGACGAAAACGTTGGGGACTTTCCTAGCGTGCTCCGATCTATCTATCGAGCGGATGGAATCTTCTGCCGCTATCGAGCCAGCATTTGTCGAGTGGATCGAGGCGACAGGTGACGATCATGGCCCCCGCTGCTTTGTTGGTGCGAACGGGAAACGGTGGGATGGCTTCCTGGCAGCGATTGAGGCCCACGGCGGATGGACGAACATCAACGACGATCAAACGAAGGTCGCTGCGATCGCAAATGCGGAGCGCGAGAAAAATCGACGGCGCGAAAGTGAGAATGTCCGCCGCAAGCGCACTCGCGATCTGAGAGCTTCACATGGTCAAACGATCACCCCCGAGTATCTCCATGCACTCGATCTGGAACGAGGCCGGCGCGCAAGGCATCTAAAGAGTCTGAAGAACGTCCAAGGTGCAAAACCGCAAGACACGCTGTGGCTGAGGAATTTGCCAGATGCGACGTGCGAGCGGATTGCCGACGTTTGGCGGGCAAAAGAACTGCTTCAGCGCGAAAGGGGAATTTCGACCGGAAAAGCGATTGCCGAGCAACTTGTCGCGAACGGAAGGGCGCATGGCATGGCTCTACCGACGCTTCAGGCTCGGGTCTCAGAAGACCTCAAACGGGTCGCGAAGCTCGAAGGCGACGGCATTCGCGCACCCCTTTGGGGACCATGGCGATTTCAAACCTGAAGCTCGTCAGAGATACAGAACCCCTGTAACTGACCCCCTGTATAAATCGCGTGCCATCCTTTTACCGCCCCTTTCAAACCCCTGTAGAATTTGCATGCCCTTTATCTGTTTTACCCTGACATCTGTATTATCAGAACTCCGCGCATCAACAGGCTAGGGAGCTCGCGCTGGAATGCGAGCGAAGCGAGTATCCAGACGCGCTGCGAGCGACGCCTGATGCCCGCGCGAAGCGTGGGCATCCAGCTAAGGACTGTGATTGAAAGACGCTCCCTCGCTGCGCGAGGGAGCAGGCTCGCACCAGAGCTATCGGTTCGCTCCGCTCACCGAGTAGCGGTCTGGCGCTTGCCTTTCTCACTCCAGGAGCAAGCGAGGTCTAAATGTAAATAGAAGTTGACGAAAAATGGACTGGATTCTTCCGCCATTCACCGAGGATCATACACGTCGTTGATTTCCCAAGTAAAATCGTAAGATCTGACCTAAGGTTGAGTCAACGCGTGAACTTATTGAAAGCTGAAATGTGCCCTAGCGATAAGGGTCTCGGTCAATGAAGTCCTGGTGTTTCCACGACGCAACCACCCTGCTGGCGCCAAATTCCCGTAGATTTTTAAGAATCGCCATCCATCCCGCGCTCCTAGCCGCTCGACCCTGCTCACAATGCCTTCGCAAGGGCTCATCAGAAAACTTATTGCTAATGAAATCGATTCGCATTAGCAGCCCCATCAACAATCAATCACGAGATTCCGATGAGGGGGATTTGATGAAGTTTCACCGTGCCGCCGCACTTGCCTGTTCCACCGCCCTGACCGCAAGCCCCGCAGCTGCAAGTGAAGCCGCCTTGAACAGCGAGCAGATCCTGGTCACCGGCGAAACGCAGGCAGGCGGGATTGCCACCAAGACCGACACGCCCGCGATTCAAGTTCCTCAGCCAGTCACGGTGATTACCGCCGATACCTTCGAGGCTCAGGGCGCGGTATCGATCGGCGATACGCTGAACTATGTCGCCGGCGTGCAATCCAATCCCTACGGCCCAGACAGCAGGGTTGATGGTGGCTTCATCCGCGGCATCAACGCCCTTCAGTTCCGTGACGGCATGCGTGACATCTTCAGCTACTATGCCAGCGTCCGCTCCGACCCCTACAACTTCTCGCAAGTGCAGGTCGTGCGCGGGCCGGCCTCAGTGCTGTTCGGCGCGGGCTCCATTGGGGGGCTGGTGAATCTCGTCTCCAAGGCCCCCGAGTTCGAACCGTCGGGCGAGTTCTCGCTGCGCTACGGCTCGCACGATCGGAAAGATGCGCTGGCAGACATCACCGGCGGGCTCACCGGCGACCTCGCCGCGCGTGTCGTGGGACGGGTGCGTGATTCCGGTTCGCAGACCGATCATGTGCCTGACGATCGCGTCTTGCTGGCGCCGTCGGTCACCTGGGCGCCGACCGACGCCACCAAGCTGACCGTGCTCGGCCTTTATCAGGAGGATGACGGCGGCTCGACCTCGCAGTTCTTGCCGCTCGTCGGCACGATCCTGCCGAACCCCAACGGCCAGCTCGACAATGACCTATTCATCGGCAAGCCCGGCTGGGACCGCTACGATGGCCGCCTTCTGCAAGGCTCCGCGCTCCTGGATCACCGCTTTTCCGAGGCGCTGAAGCTGAATCTCAAGGCGCGCTACATCGACAGCGACCTCACTTATCTGACCCACTACCCTAACAGCTATAGCAACCCGACCAATCCCTATCTCGACGAAGACCAGCGGATCATCGGTAACTATGCCAGCGGCAGCCTTGCCCGCATGGAGATCTTCTCCACCGACAACAATGTCCAGTTCGACTTCCGCACAGGTGGCGCTATCGAACACACGCTGCTCGCTGGTGTCGACTACAGCTGGAACCGGGTGCGCAAGCAGGGCGGTCTGGCACTGGAGCAGATCGACATCTACGACATCGACTACTCCGGCCTTTCCGATTTTAACGGCACAATCCCCATGCCGGGTGATGCCGGGTTCCTGCGCGCCAGCGCCGAGGACGTGAGTCAGAAGCAGCTCGGTTTCTACCTGCAGGACCAGATCCGTTTGTGGGACCGAGTTTCCGTCGTGTTCGGTGTCCGCCGCGACGAGGCACGGTCGGATTCCTTCGGTAACGAGGTCTACGATACCGGCGCAACCAGCTTTCGCGCCGGCGTGATCGCGGAGCTGGTGCCCGGTGTCTCGCCTTTCTTCAGCTATACCGAGAGCTTCGAGCCGATTGGCGGAACGGACGTCTACGACGATCCCTTTGTCCCGAAGAGCGGCCGGCAATACGAGGCCGGGGTCAAGTTCCACCCCAACGACACCGTCCTCGTGACGGCAACGGCCTATCACATACGAGAATCCAACCGACCCGTCGCCGTAGCCGTGCCCGATCCCGAGAACCCCGACATCATCCTTACCGGGCGGTTGCAGGTCGGCTCGCTGACCTCGAAAGGTCTGGAGTTCGAGGCGAACGCCGTGTTGCCGGGCGACCTGCACCTGATCGCCAACTACAGCTACAATGAAGCGGAGATCGAAGGCACCGGACGACAGCTCGACAGTGTGCCGCAGCACAATGCCTCGGTCTGGGCGACAAAGGTCTTCCCGCTCGCGAGCGATGCCTCGCTGCGGCTGGGAGGCGGCGTCCGCTATGTCGGCAGCCATCGGTCTTTCGGCTTCGCCTTTCCCGAAGGAGTCCGCACCCCTTCCTACACGCTGGTCGACGCACTGACGGAAGTGACCTGGCAGAACTGGGGCGTAGCGCTTAACGCCACCAATCTGCTCGGCAAGGATTACTACTCGGCGTGTCTTGCCCGGGGTGACTGTTTCATGGGTGCGGAACGGAACGTATTTGGCACTGTGAGCTATCGGTTCTGATGGCAAGCGAGGGACCCCTTTGGCTGGCCGCCCTGGAAGCGATCGGGGGCGTTGCTGCCCTGCGGGTTGCCTGGACGCAGCCGAAACGCTCGCGCGCCGGCAACGGTCTGGGGTGGGGCCTGATCGCCCTCGCGGGAGTGGTGGGCGCACTCGCCGCCGGGGCCTGGGGCGTGGCAATCGCTGCTCTTGCAGGTATGGGAGCGGCGTTCGCGCTGCTCTCCGTGGCGGCATTCGGCTCGCCTCGCATCGGGGCGCCGGCGTCCAATCGCCGGGTTGGCATGCTGCCCGAAGCGGGCGAACCTCTCGCGCTGGCCAGACGCGGGCTGACGTTTGCCCTCACCGTCTTGATCGCTACCGGGTCGGCACTCTGCGTGGCGGTCGCCTTGCGCGGCGTCGCCGAACTTGTCGGGACGAGTGAAGCCAATTCCAATGTCACCGCCCTGTTCGCGATGCCGCTGGCATGGGCCGGGCTCGTCTATGTGGTGCTGATGACGCCCCGCCGCCGCACACAGCTTCACATTCTCGGGCTGGCCGCGCTGCCGGCGCTACCTGTTGTCTTCATCGGAAAAATCGCATGACCACCGCACCGGAACCCGGAACCGTGAAGCGGGCCCTGTCGGCCCACGCCGCGATCGGCCTTATGGCCGGCGCGTTGCTCTACCTTGTCTCGCTGACCGGAACCCTGTCGGTCTTTTATGCCGAGTTGCAACGACTGGAACAGCCCGGCGCCCCGGAGATGACCGCGATCGATCCCGACAGCGTGCAGAAGGCCGTCGCGGCGATAATTGCGGAAGAAGCTGGCAAGCCCGTTACCATGCATCTCTTCGTGCATCTTCCGGTGAATGACCTGCCCCGCACGACGATTACCACAGATACCCAGGCCGTTCATGTCAACACCGACGGCTCGCTTGCCATGCCGGAGGAGATCGCCTGGTCCGACTTCCTCATCAAGTTACATTACACGCTGAACCTGCCGAGCCCCGTCGGCATCACCTTCGTCGGCGCACTGGGCGTAATGATGCTGGCACTCGCCCTGTCCGGGGTCATCGCCCATCCGCGCATCTTCCGCGACGCCTTTCGCCTGCGCGCCAGAAACGGTAACGGTGTCGGCCTGGCTGACTGGCACAACCGGTTGAGCGTTTGGTCGCTACCGTTCTCGCTGGCGATCGCGCTGACCGGTGCGCTGATCGGCATGGCGACCGTAACCGCCTGGACCATCGCCACGATCGACTACGACGGCGACGTCGAGGCGGTCTATGGCCCGATCTTCGGAGAGGAGGGCGAACCCGACGCGACGCCCGCCCCGCTGCCCGATGTCGCGACCGCACTGCGGTACATGGCATCGCATCATCCTAATGTAACGGTTACTTATGTAATCGTGCACGATCCCCTGACGGCTGGTCAGCACGTCCAGATCGTCGGTTCGCATGATCGCCGTCTTATCTTCGGCGAATACTACGCGTTCGATGCGGCCGGACGTCTACTGGACACCGCAGGTCTCGCCGATGGCGAGCTGGGTCAGCAGGCAACTGCTTCGACCTACAAGCTGCACTTCGGAACCTACGGCGGCTTGCCAGTGAAGCTCGCTTATCTGGTTTTTGGCATCGCTCTGACCGTCATATCCGCGACCGGCGTCTACATCTGGCTTGGCAAACGTGAGCGTCGTGGCGTTCACCAGCCGCGGATCAGGGCCGCCTGGAACGGCGTTGTCTACGGCATTCCGCTGGTGCTGGCGATGACCCTGCTGCTGCGGATGGGCTTCGGCAACGATCTGCCTTTCCGGGCAATATTCTGGATCGGCTCCGCCCTGATGACCGCTGCATGGGTCGCGTGGGAAACACGCATCGCCCTTCCCTCCAGAACTGAGGCCCCGATCTGATCCAAGCAAGGATGCCTTACCGATCGGGTTGCTGCCAGCAAAGGTGGTGACGTGTGATCGGCCCGAAACCTCAGGCGGCGTGTAGGTTTCGGTGAGGACCGGGACAGCGATGGGCTTCGACCGTAATGTGGACGAGCTCCTCATGGATCTGCGCGCGCTTAGCATAGTCCGTGGGTGCGAGCGGGCTCTCCGCGACCAACGAGACGACAGCAGCGAATTTCCCTGGTCCGACCTGCCAGACGTGCAGATCAACGATGCGCGCGTCGCCATCCTCAATTGCCTCGCGCACCTCACCTTCGAGATCCGCCGTCGATGTTGCATCGAGCAGCACGGCGCCGGTATCGCGCATCAGACCCCAGGACCAGCGGCCAATTACGGCGGCCCCCACCAGTCCCATAGCCGCATCCATCCATACCCAGCCGAGGTAGCGGCCGGCCAGCAGAGCGCCGATTGCAAGCACCGAGGTCAGCGCGTCTGCGAGAACGTGAAAATAGGCGGAGCGCAGATTGTTATCCGTGTGGCCGTGGCTGTGCGAATGCCCATGGCCTTGGTGATGATCATGGTCGTGGTGGTGGTCAGCACCCAGCAGGAATGCGCTGGCAAGGTTCACTAGCAAGCCGAGCACGGCGATCACGGTGGCTTCGGTGTAAGCAATCGTAGCAGGCTCGAACAATCGCTCCGCCGACTGCACAGCGATACCTGCCGCGAACACCGCCAGCAGCAGTGCGCTCGCAAAGCCAGCCAGATCCCCGACCTTGCCCGTGCCGAAAGTATACCGCGGATTGTCAGCATGCCGGCGGGCAAAGCTATAAGCAAAAGCGGCCACTCCCAATGCGCCCGCATGGGTCGCCATGTGAATCCCGTCAGCCAGCAGGGCCATCGAACCGGTTAGCAGACCCGCGGCAATCTCCACGACCATCATGACGGCAGTCAGCACGACGACCCAGCGTGTCCTCGCCGCGTGCGTGTCGTGAGCATCGCCAAGGAACACATGGTCATGCGTCAGCACTTCGATCTGGTGGGAATGCATTTTCTGTCCTCGAACGGATGTTGGGGGTCCATGACGCGCGCTCTGAACATGTCCACCTCGCGAGAGCGCTTAGTAAAATATGATCGCGGATAGAAGCCTTACATCGCAGACCGGCGACAGTCTCACGCAGCCCGTCGGTGTTGTGTTTCCCATTGCGTCACTAAGATTGCCCACCCGCATCCATCGCAGCGCGCATGCATGGTGACGTCATCACCAACAGCACAAGGAACTGCTGACCATGCGAATGGAACTTTACAAGATCGATGTCAGACGCGGCGATCGAACCTGCACCGCCTTCGTCGTGGCGCCGGGGGAGGAACGCGCCTCCGAGGTCATCACCGAAATCGAGATCATCATGAACAGGGAGAACGACGGGTTCACCCTTGAACGTGTCGATGAAACTCTGCTTGACGATCGGCGGACTGGCCTGGATGCGCTTCTTGAGACTGCCCCGGTTGGAATGGCCTCCTACTGTGAGGGTGTCGGCTGGATCGCTCACGCCCTGCCAGCACCGAAACTGAACTTTTACCGGATCGAGGAGGTCCACGGCGATGAATATTTCGTCGTCGCTCCCAGCGGTGATGTCGCCGCGGCGGTCTACTGCGAACGGTGCGGACTGACTGAAGGCGAAGCCCGGCTGTTCCGCATCCACGATGGCATGGACGGCCTGAAGACCGAAGCGCTGCGCGGACTGCCGGCGTTGCTGGAGTTCGGTCCTGTTGGGCTGATTGAACGGCGCAAGGGCGGGTGGTCGATGAAGGGCTAACGCAGCAAGGTGTCGAGTTGGTCGCGAAATGGTTTTCCATTTCACGACCAACTATTCCATTTGCCATCACCGGCGTCGCTCCAGCAACCGTGGAAGTCCTAGAAGGGGCTGGTGCCGCCGACCCGGATGGCGCCGAAATCCCGGAGGTTTTTCCTTCAGCGCCATCCACCGGCAAGCGCTATGACGCTACGTTGAAAGTCTCGCAATCTCCGCCCGCAACTGTCTCCTCGAACCTGCGGGTGAAATATCCCCACGCAAAAGCGATCGGCTCCCTCAAGTCGTTATTGAGGTTGTAACTACGGAGAGCTCGGTGGCACAGTTCGGCGAGCTTCCGATAGTATTGGGCGTTCGGTCCGTTCGGAGTGTCATAAAGCTCGCGGAACTCATCCCAGCCCTTTTTCCAACTTCCAGGATAGCATTCGCTAAAAGCATGGAATGCTGCATTTAGAGGGTTAGGTGCGCACTCCGGCACGTCGCTTTCGATGCCTGCATTCCGAAGCGCTTCTGCCAGTTCCTCGGCAACGGAATTGCTCTTTGGGCTTATTTGGTCAGACAATGTAACTCCTTTCGTTCTCATAGAACTCGCCAGACATCCCGGCGAGGAGCCACCCATTAAGAGCATAAGATCGGTTTTGTCGCTTGGCTTATTTCGTTCCAATTTTGGTCCGCGCTCTTACAACGCTCTGCCATGCCGATCGATGAAGCAAAGCGCCGCAAACGTTGGTTGAGAAACAAGCGGGCCGAACGAGCGCGGAAAAAGGGCGACCCTACTCCGATCAGCCCGATGTTTCGCCGGCGTGTAATGTGGGCGCGTGATCGCCGGGCCAAATTGGCCCCGGCAGGAGCGTGGACCTGGAAAATCGATACGGTGTATCTGACTGACGAGAAGTTTAAGCGCGCGGTTGAGCTGGTTGCAGACGTATGGGCAGCTGAAACCTTATACGACGCACAATGGGGCAAAGGCACCGCGACCGTCGCTCAAATCTGCCGCATGCTGAACGAGATGGATCGGACACATGGTTACTCCGCCGCTTCGCTGCCCAAAATGGTCGCTCAGGCGCGGAAGCGTGTCATTGCGCTAGAAACGCACGGCGATCGTTGGAGTCCCGACCAGCCCTACTGGCCGCCTTTCGTCTGATCCTCATGTAACATCAATAACCCAACGCCAGTCCACCCGCATCCACCCTGACGCACCTCTACGCTCGTGTTCATCGAAACTAGCGAAGGATGAACTCATATGCGTACTGGAACGAGATTGCCTCGAATTGGTGCTCCGGTTCGAAACAAGCTGAACATTCGTTTCGACAGCATCTGGGCCGGTTGCGGACTGACGGGTGCATGGCGGCAAGAAGGAAGCTGCCGTCGGTCAACCACTCCGCAATGGCACCGTCCAACCAGATCGCGTCGTTCAAGCTCCAGCTATCAGACGTCCGTCCCGTCGAAAACTGTTGCTCTGACTGATCTGAGCGGACCATTCGGTACCGCACCTAGAGCGGAGATGCCGCGACCGCATGGTTTCGCTGAAACCGGCCGTTTTCTGCTCATACAACAACAAGACCCTCAGCGGGCTCCCGTTGAGGGTCTTGTAAATACAGAAGCCTCTGTATCAATGCTTCAATAAGGAATTTCCCTTTCGGGATGATCCTTCACAGTGAAGCTCTGTTACCGTGGCTTCCCTACCGATTTGCCGATGTTACGATTGCCGATTGACCTTCTCGGGTCAAGCCGCTTCTTTCGAAAGAAAGGGGAAAGTAATGAACGGTTTCGTTTTTGGCATCGATCTGGGAATTGCATCATGCGGCTGGGCTGTGCTGCGCCACCCCACCACAGGCGACCCAACGGGCGAGATCATAGCCATGGGATCGTGGATGTTCGACGTTCCCGAGACCGACAAAGAACGGACGCCCACAAACCAGATAAGGCGCGGCAACCGCCTGCTGCGCCGGGTGATCCGCCGCCGCGCGCAGCGGATGGCAGAAATCCGCCGCCTGTTTGTGCACCACGGATTGCTGGCAGGCAATGAATCGGATGCGCTGAAGCGGGCCGGGCTTGATCCCTGGGAACTGCGCGCGCGGGGGCTGGACAAGCCACTCTCGCCCGCTGAATTTGCCGTCGCCTTGGGTCACATCGCCAAGCGACGCGGGTTCAAATCGGCTAGGAAGGGCAAGGTGGCGAACAACGCTGGCGATGATCAGAAGATGCTCAAGGCACTGGAGGCAACCCGCGAGCGCCTCGGCCGCTATCGGACTGTTGGCGAAATGTTTGGCCGCGATGCCGATTTTCGTGACCGCAAGCGCAATCGCGATGGTCTGTTCGACCGTACCCAAAGCCGCGATGATCTGATCCACGAGGTCGGAAAGCTGTTCGAGGCGCAACGCCGCCTTGGCAATGCTGCAGCTTTAGCCGCCCTCGAAACTGACTTTTGCGCAATCGCCTTTCGGCAGTTGGAGATGCAGGACAGCGAAAAGCTGGTCGGTATGTGCCAGTTCGAGCCGAACGAAAAGCGCGCCGCCAGATTTGCCCCGTCTTTCGAAAAGTTCCGCCTGCTCGGCAAGCTGGTGAACCTGCGCATTACCACGCCGGAGGGCGAGCGCCCGCTCACACCCGAAGAAATCACGCTGGCGACGGGCGATCTCGCGAAAACGGCCAAGTTCTCCGTCAGGGAGGTGCGCAAACGGATCGGATTGCCAGCAGCTCAGCGCTTCACGACATTCAAGCCGGAGGAAGAAGCGCAGGACATCGCTGCACGGACAGGCGAGGCCATGCACGGCACCAAGAAGCTGCGCGATGCCTTAGGCGAAGCGCTGTGGTCGGAATTGCAGGACAAGCCGGAGCAGCTCGACCAGATCGCCCATGTCATCAGCTTTCACGAAACGGCTGAAAAGATTGGCACGGAGCTTGGCAAGCTTGGCCTTCCCACAGGAGCTGTGGATGTCCTGCTGGAAGACCTCGCAGCGTTTTCGCGGTTCAAGGGGGCTGGCCATATCTCCGCAAAGGCGGCGCGCGCGCTGATCCCACACCTCAATGCGGGGCTGCGTTACGATCAGGCTTGCGTGGCTGTCGGCTATGACCATGCGGCGTCCCGCTGGAGCAAGCGCGAACAGGTAGCGGACAAGGCGGGGTTCAATGCGCTGGTGAAATCAATGGGCGACGAAATCGCCAACCCTGTCGCGCGAAAGTCCCTCACTGAAGGGCTGAAGCAGCTTTGGGCGATGCGCAATCGCTGGGGCCTACCAGATGCTGCGCACATCGAGATGGCGCGCGATGTCGGCAACAGCCTTGAAAAGCGCAACGAGATCAAGCGCGGTATCGACAAGAACACAGCAGAGCGCGAACGTCAGCGCGATGAAGTCCGCGAACTGCTGGGCATCGAGGACGTGAACGGCGACACGTTGCTGAGATACCGTTTATGGAAGGAACAGGCCGGACGCTGCCCTTATACGGACAAGGCGCTTCCAGCGACTGCGATCATTGCAACCGACAACAGCCATCAGGTCGACCATATCCTTCCATGGTCGCGGTTCGGGGATGACAGCTACTCCAACAAGGTGCTCTGCACGGCGCGGGCAAATCAAGAGAAGAAGGGGCAAACACCCTTCGAATGGATCATGTCTTCGCAAGGCGAAGATGCCTGGAATACTTTTCTGGCCCGGATCGAAGGGAACACCGCGTTCCGGGGCGCGAAGAAGCGCAACTATGTCCTCAAGAACGCGATGGAGGCGGAAGAGCGCTTCCGCACCCGCAACCTCAATGACACCCGCTATGCAGCGCGATTGCTCGCCGAAGCAGTGAAGCTGTTTTACCCGGAAGGTGACCGGCAGGAAAAGGGCGGCAACCGCCGCGTTTTCACGCGTCCAGGCGGGCTCACAGCAGCCCTGCGTCATGCGTGGGGCGTGGAATCGCTGAAGAAAGTTGACGGCAATCGGGTAGAAGATGCCCGCCACCACGCACTCGATGCGCTTGTCGTTGCCGCGATCGGAGAATGGGAAGTACAGCGGCTCACCCGGTCTTACCAGGAATGGGAACAAAAAGGCCTTGCCCGCCCGCTACGGCAGGTTGATCCGCCATGGGGCGATGCCGCCAGCTTCCGGCGGGAGGTCAATGAAGCATATGACAATGTTTTTGTCGCGAGGCCGGAACGGAGACGTGCGCGGGGAGAGGGTCACGCCGCGACCGTGCGGCAGGTAAAGAAGCGCGATGGCGCGCTGGTCGTCTATGAACGTAAGTCGATCACCGACCTTTCCGAAAAGCGATTGCAGGACATCAAAGACCCGGAACGAAATCAGGGCGTGATTGAAGCTGTCCGGGAATGGATCGCAAACGGAAGGCCTGCTGACAGTCTGCCGCGTTCCCCTGCCGGAGATGAAATCCGCAAGGTTCGGCTTCGGACAAAAGGAAAGCCTGCCGTGCATGTCAGGGGCGGCACGGCAGATCGCGGCGAGATCGTCCGGGTTGATGTGTTTGCGCGGCCCAACAAGCGGGGCAAAGACGAGTTCTACCTTGTGCCGATCTACCCTCATCACGTGATGAACAAGCGTGACTGGCCGATGCCCCCTGTGAGGTCTGTCGTCGCATACAAGGATGAGGACGAATGGACGCTGATCGATGACAGCTACAAGTTCAAGTTCAGCCTCCATCCAAGAAGCTATATCGAGGTGACAAAGCCCACGGGTGAATTGCTTGCTGGATACTTTCAGGGACTGAATAGGTCGACCGGTGCCATCAACCTCTCGAACCCGAGAGACTCCCGCTTGTTAGCCGACGACAATGGCAATTCGATGCAAAGCATTGGCGCAAAAACCTTATTAACCATGAGAAAGTACAGTGTGGATCGCTTCGGCGTGCGTTCCGAAGTGAAATCCGAGGTCCGCACATGGCATGGCGTGGTCTGCACATCTCCAATCCCGCCAGACTGACGCATCGCAGCCGTCAGATCGTTGTCGATCCTGAAGGTAGCGATGAGGCGCTCACCTTCCCGGTCGAGGACATCGCTTGGATAATTCTCGATACCCCGCAAGTCTCCGTAAGCGGCTCCCTGCTCAGCGCCTTGGCGGAAAGCGGTGTTGCGATGGTGGTGCCAGACGCGAAACATCATCCGGCGGGAATGCTCATGTCATTCCACCAGCATCATGCGCAAGCCGCCATCGCCCACGCTCAGATCGGGATGAGCCAGCCGCTGAAAAAGCGGCTGTGGCAAAAGCTCGTTTCAGCCAAGATCGAAAATCAGGCCGCCGTCCTGCGCGGGATCGGCAGTGATCACGCAACCGCTTTGTCCGCCATGGCGGGGCGGGTTGGCTCGGGCGACCCTGACAACCTGGAGGCACAGGCTGCCCGCGCCTATTGGCAGCGCCTTTTTGAAGGATTTCGGCGCCATGACGAAGACCGGCGCAATGGCCTGCTGAACTACGGATACGCCGTGGTCCGCGCGGCTCTGGCGCGGTCTTGCGCTGCATCCGGCTTGCTTCCGGCCTTCGGCATTCATCACAGATCGAAAACAAACCCATTCAATCTTGTCGATGATCTCATTGAGCCATTCCGACCGGTCGTCGATCGAATGGCCCGTGCACGGGTAACCGCCGAAGAGCAAGACGAGATGGACGTCGAGGATCGCCGCCATATGGCAGGTATCCTGAGCGAGAACATCTCGATCGGCGAAGAGCGCTTGACGATCCTTGCAGCAACAGAGGCGGTCGCCGCCAGTCTGGTCAGATCGATCGAAGCCGGCAACGCCACACTGCTGAACACGCCAGCGCTTCCGCTGGCCCGGCGCAACTAGGCATGGAGGCCGACGAGGTACGCTTCATGTGGTTGATGGTATTCTTCGACCTGCCGGTGAAAACAAAACCGCAGAGACGGCGAGCCAGCCAATTTCGCCAGTTCCTCAAGAAGGATGGCTATATGATGCTGCAACTTTCGGTTTACGCGAGGGTCTGCCGGGGGCAAGATGCTGTGGATAAGCATATCCGCCGGGTGCGAAGCAGCCTGCCCAAGGAAGGCAGCGTGAGGACGCTCCAGGTTACGGACAAGCAGTATGGCAGAATGGAATTGATGCTAGGGACCGCGCCAAAAACTGAACAAGTCGGGCCCTCCCAGATGGTTCTGCTGTGATTTCAGCGGAATATTTCCGCGAAAATCACAGCAGTTCCAACCCGTTACCGTCGAGCAGTCCTACCATGGGCAAATCGGTAGGGAAACCACGGCACAGGCCGCTACAGGACGCTACTGGACGCAGTCCTACCATGGGCAAATCGGTAGGGAAACCACGGCTCCTGTCTGTGAGAGTGCGTGGCGGGCGTCGTCCTACCATGGGCAAATCGGTAGGGAAACCACGGCGTTCCGATCAACGTCCATTCCCGGTCGCTCGTCCTACCATGGGCAAATCGGTAGGGAAACCACGGCCGGCATGGGCCGCATTTGCTGCCGACTTTCGAGGTATCTGCGAGCCCTGACGTGGGAGAGCAATTTTTCGCACTTCAACGAATTGCCAGCGGGCGTTAGTCGTTTTCTGAGATCCATATAGTTTGAAAAATGGTAGCGGAGGAGGGACTCGAACCCCCGACACGCGGATTATGATTCCGCTGCTCTAACCAGCTGAGCTACTCCGCCCCAAGGGCATCGCACAAGGCACCTCAGTGCCCGGCAGGCGCGCCTATTAGGCGGGTGGCGGGGCGCGGTCAACTACCTGCGTCGCGCAAGTTTGCGAAATGGCCAGCGACCGGCGAATTCCCACGGGCCACCGTCGTAGAAATGCATCTCAAGTGCCGGAAAAGCGAAGTCGCGCGGCAGAATGTCGTCGGCGAGCCTGGCCTGCAAGGCACGAGCTTCGGCGGACGAAACCTTGTTCTGCACGGTGACGTGGAGCCGGGGACGATGATCGTCCTGAGCGGTGAGGTTCCCGACAAAATGCCCTGCGATTCTGGCGCGAATTCCAAACAGGTCGGCGCTCTCGATGGCCAGCGCTGTTCCCCTTCCCAGCGACATGATCCCGCTCAGTCGCGCTGGCGGTGGCGGTTCCTGCCCCGCGATATCGGCGAGCAACCGCCGCAACTCACTTTCACACGATGGCGGGATCGCATGAAAAAGAGTGAGGTGCGCAGCGAGGAAATTGCGGTCCGGCGGGAAATGCGCCTGCCGCAACCTGTTCGCCATGGCGAACAGGTCCGGTGGCAGGCTTGCCGTGACGATGATCGGGCGCGTACTGGGCATGACGCTTATCGAGGAAACTTCACGACGCGTGCGACTTTAGCGCGTCCTGAGGCTTCCGGGTGCGGAAACCCCGTCCGCGCCGACGGCTGCCAATCCGTTCAAATCCGGGGCACTGTTCATTCGGGCACGTGGGTGCAAATGCACCGGGACGCGAGACGGCCGCGATGGTCTTTTCTTCGCGCAGGCGAGTTCTCAGTATCACGTCGGGGATCATCGCTTGCATCGGGAGCCTTTCGTTCCGGGTATGTCTGGCCATTTTGCGCCGCGTTGCCAAGGTCCAGCGCGGTGGACGGGCCGAGAGCTGGCGATTGGCAGAACTGGTCGCGTTTGATACGAAACCTGGATGATGGTACCCCGCATCCTGTTCGTGCATGGCGCAGCGGCCGACGCTCGCCTTTGGCAGCCGGTGATTGCTGCCTTGCCCGCCGACTGGCAGGCCGAAGCGATCACCCTCACCTATTTCGGCGAGGAGGCCTGGCCCGATGACGGCGGCGGGTTCGGAACGCTGCTCCATGCCCGCGAGGTCTGCGAAATGGCGGCGTTGATGGGGGGCGACGTGCACGTCGTTGGCTGGTCCTATTCGGTCCATGTGGTCCTTCAGGCTCTGCTCGATGCGCCGGCGCTGTTTGCTTCCGCACTGCTGTACGAGGCGGCACTGGGCCAGTACGTGATCGACGACGCCGAACGCGAAGCCTTTAACAAGGACGCGGGCAGCGTGTTCGGCGCGGTGGGCGCGGTACTGGCAAAGGACGGGACACAGGCGGCAGTCCGCCAGCTCGTCGGATCCGCCTTTACCGCGCTCGCGCCATCGCGACAGGCGATGTACCTTGCCAACCATCGGATGATGCCGCTGCTGATGGGAGCTGGCGAACCGCCAAGCAAGATCGGACCGGACCTGCTCGCCAAGATCGAGACGCCCGTGCTGGTGGCCATGGGCGCCGACACGCGTCCCGCTTTCGCCATTCCCAGCCGCGCCCTGGCGAGCGCACTGCCGCAGGGAGAACTCGACGTCATCACCGGTGCCGATCACTTCCTGCCCGAAACATGCCCACCGCTTTTCGCGGCGGTGGTGGAGGAGTGGATCGAGCGGCAGGCACAGTCGGGGAGATGAGCGACGATTGGTACCGCAGCTCCTCTTGGGATCAGGAGGCGCGTGACGTGTTCGAAAAGAAGATCGGGCGCGCCCGGTTCCAGAAGCCGTACTATTTATGGATGAAGGCCGCCGCGATCGCGCAAGAGCACCCCGACGACGCAGAGGCGCTGTTCGACCGGGCATTGGCCGCCGATGTCGACGGCTTCGAATCGGCTCGCGCGCTCAATGCCCGGGCAACGGCGCGCGCGGCCCGCGGCGACATCGGTGCGACCTTGGACGACCTCGCTCATGCCGCGACGCACGAGCGCGATGCCATGCCCAACCTCGTCACTTCGGCGCGGTGGGACTATGCCGCTCTGGTCGGGATGCACCGGCAGCGCGACCGCTATGACGAAGCGCTGGCCTTTTTGGGACCAAGGGTGCCCGATCTTGCCTTTGCCGGGCAAGTCGGCCTGGCCTTCATCAATCACGATCTCGGGAAAGGCGATGCGGCACAGGCGGCCGCCAAAAAAGCGCTGAGCAGGGCAACGATGCATGACGATCCTGCGTCGGGCCTACCGCTGCCACCGACTCCCCCGTTTCCCAACCCGATATACGATCGGCTGCTGGTGATCGCGCACATTTGGGACATCGAGGAACTCGGCCCGCCTCCGCCGGTCTGGCCCGAACGCTGAATCAGGCTTGCGGGCCGGCCCATTGGCGGCGGTCTTCCGCCGCGCGCAGGACTTCGTACGCCAGTTGAAGCTTGTGGAATTCAGCCGCGGCCTGAGCGTCGCCGGGCTTTACATCCGGGTGCACTTCCTTTGCCTTGGCGCGCCACGCTTTTTTCACCGCTTCGAATTCAACGTCGGGATCAAGGCCCAATACGTCGAGAGCGTTCATTTCATCGCGGCTGCGCGATCCGTCGCCCGATCCGGCCCAGCCGTAATGAACGCTTTCGCGATAACCCGCGTTATCACGTTGTTCGTCGGATGCACGGGCGGCGGCTTCTTCTGCGCTCAACCCCGCAAAGTAATCCCAGCCCCGGTTGTATTCACCCGCATGCTGCTGGCAGAAATACCAACGTTCGGGGCTGTTGGGGCTTTTCGGAGCGGGACAGACGCCCGGTTCGTCACAACCTGCGCGATCGCAAAGACGCATGCTTTGCGCCTCGCGACCGGCTTCGTAGCCGCGCCAGCGGGGAAACCCCCAGTCTATGGAACGTTTGGATCGGGCCATGAAGAATGCGCCTAAAGTATTTTATGGCCGGATGGAACGGCCCGTTGAACCGGATACGACAGATGCGGAACGGTTTATGGCCGACAACGCATCCCCAAACGAAATGCCGGCCCTGCGCTTGTCAGGCCCGGCATCCCATTGGATTGCCACCCGGATCATGCCCGGGCATGCGATATCCGGCTTACTGGACAGTGACGGTCACGGCGCGGCGGTTCTGCGCCCATGCACCCTCGTTCGAACCCATCGCCTTCGGGCGCTCCTTGCCATAGCTCAGGGTCGAAATCCGGCTTGCATCGATGCCCAGACCCACGAGGTAGTTCTTGGCGGCGTTGGCGCGGCGTTCACCCAGCGCAAGGTTGTATTCGCGGGTGCCGCGTTCGTCACAGTGACCTTCGATCGTAATGCGCTTGTTCGTGAACTGCATCAGCCATTGGGCCTGGCTTTGCAGGGTCGCCATATCGGCGCTGTCGATGTTCGATTCGTCGGTGTCGAAATACACGGTGTCCGACGATACCTTGGCAAGGAAATCGGCCTGACTGCCCGGAACGATACCGTTGACAGTATCCATGCCACCGGTCGGTGCCGGCGTCTGCGTCGGTTCGGGCGGAAGCTCCTTCGGCGTGGTCTTGCAGGCGCCAAGGGCGAGCGAACCGGCCGCAATCAGGATGATCGGCGCGATCGTGCGATTACGCAAAATGGACATGGGGGCAAACTCCTTTGTATGTGGCGCCGGGTACGTCCCGGCGTTTGCTTTCAGCATGGCGAACGTTGCGACCCGTCCCGCCCGCACTGAGGGTCTTTGTTACTAACGCACTTAGGGGCGAACCGGTCCCCATGACGGATCGGACGCGTTTTCCGGGGTGTCGAGCTTGCGCAAGTGACGTCCCGTGAGATCGACCTGCCACAGGCTGGTTTCGCCAGAGTTACGTTCGGTCCGGAAGAACTGGATGATGCGGCCATTGGGACTCCATGTCGGAGCTTCGTCCTGCCATGCATCGGTAAGGTTACGCAGGTTGCCGCCGCCCGGGGTCATCGTGGCGATCCGGAAATTGCCCGCGATGTGGGTGAATGCGATCTGGTCGCCACGCGGGCTCCATTCCGGAGTAGCCGCACGGCCGCCAAAGAAACTGACGCGCTTCTGATTGCCGCCGTCGGCGTCCATCACGTAAATCTGCTGGCTGCCGGAACGGTCGCTTTCGAACACGATCTTCGACCCGTCGGGCGAATAGGAACCGCCGATGTCGATGCCGGGGCTGCTGGTCAGTTTCACCGGGCGTCCGCCGCCCGCGCTCGACACGCGATAGATGTCGGTGTTGCCGCCGATGGCCATGGAATAAAGGATCCACTTGCCGTCAGGGGACCAGCGCGGGGCGAATGTCGTGCTGCCGGTATCGGCCACCAGATGCTGCCGACCTGAATTGACGTCATAGACATAGATGCGCGGATTGCCGTCGCTGTACGAAAGATAGGCGATCTTCGAATAGTCGGGCGAATAACGCGGGGTCAGCGCGGTGCTGGTCCCGCTGGTGATGAAGCGGTGGTTCGCGCCGTCGCTGTCCATGATGGCAAGGCGCTTGCGGCGGTTACCCTTTGGCCCGCTTTCGGCAATGTAGGCAATCTTGGAATCGAAGAACGGATCTTCGCCCGAAAGGCGCGAATAGACGAGGTCGGCGCATTTATGCGCGGCGCGGCGCCAGTCGGCCGGGCTGACGACGTATCCCTCGCGGACAAGTTCGGTTTGCAGCTGCACGTCGTAAAGATAGCAGCCCACGGTGAGCTGCTCGTTTGCCGCCGCTTTCACGAAGCCGTGGACCAGCATCTCGCTGCCCATCGACTGCCAGCGGGGGAACTGCGGGTTCGTCGCTTCGCCGAACGATATGCGCGGCAAGGCATCGGGACCGACTGGCTTGAACAAGCCGTTGTTCTTCAGATCGGCGGTGATGATCCGTGCGAGCTCGACGCCCAGCGCGCCGGTCGTCTTGGGCGCGGCGGCGGTGGCCACGTCCTGCTGCGCCGGGAAAGCTGGTATCGCGATGCCAAGATCCTGCCATTCGCTTTCGTCCGAGACCGAACCGACAAGCCCGCCGTCCTGCGCGAAAGCAGCGGGCGCGGATAGCGCGACGAGGGCGGCGGCAATGAGGGTTGTCGTCTTCATGCTTAGAGTCTCCGGTCGAATCGGAATTCGCGCACGCTCTTCCACGTGTCGTAATAATCGTCGGGCAGCTCGAACGGGGCGGCCAGTTGCACCGCACGGATCGCGAGTTCGGCGTGGCGATCCTTCTGTGCGGAATTGGCTTCGGTGACGCCGCTTTGCGAAACGACGCGCGGGCGTCCCTTGAGGCTGCCGTCGCGGTTCATTTCCCAAGCCAGCACAGTCACCAGCTTGTCCGCGTCAACACCCTGCGGCGCGGTCCAGTGCGGGCGTAGCTGACGGCTGATCGCGCTGGACAGCGACGCGGCAGTAAGCGGTCCGGCCTTTTGCGCGGGCTGTTCGGCATCGCTGCCGCTGCCGCCGCTGCCGGCGAGGAAATCGTTGCCGATGCGGCTCCCGCGTGAGGGGGCCTGCTTCGTCGGTTGCGCCTTGGGCGCAGGTTTTGTCGCAGCTTTCGGTGCGGGGCGAGGCGGGCTGGGGATCGCCTTTTGCGCCGGCGCGGGCACCAGCGCGGGGCGCGGCTCGACGACGTCGCGCGGGGTCGGCTGCACCTGCAACTGCGCTTGGGAAGGTGGCTCGGGTTCGCCGATTTCCGCACCTACGGACGGCGCTGGATCGGCGCTCGGGTTGGGTGATGTGGATTCAAGCGCTATTTCGTCGGAGACCGTTACCGCGATCCTGTCGGGTTCGGACATCGTCGGCGCGTCCTTTTCCCAGATGGCTAACGCCAGAAGGAGCAGGACATGCAATCCGATCGCAATGCCAAGGCCCAACCGGTCTTCGCGCCCGAAACGGGCGGTCGCACTGTCATCCGAAGTGATCGCGGCTGCACGCATTAGGGACAAGGCCTATGGACTTTCCGATGAACCGTGGGTGACCAGCGAAATCTGGCGGAATCCGGCACGGTTGAGCGTGCCCATGACCGCCACGACCCGCCCATAATCGAGCGCCTTGTCCGCGCGCAGGACGACCGGAGGCGCGGTCTCTCCGCTGGGCGAAATCATGGCCAGCCGCTCTTCCAGCGCGCCTGCGGGCACACGGTCTTCGTCAATATAGATCAGGCCCTGCGCATCCAGCGAGATCGTGACCTGCCGGTCCTGATTATCCAGTGCATCGGCCTGGCTGTCCGGCAGATCGACCGGCACGCCCGCGACCATCAATGGGGCTGCGACCATGAAGATGATGAGCAGCACCAGCATCACGTCGACCATCGGCGTGACGTTGATTTCAGCCATGGGCGCCCGACCGCCCCGCCCTCGCCTCCTGCTGCGTCCGCCGCCCGAACCGGTTAGCCCTGCGCCCACTTACAACGTCTCCAGTTCGCGGCTGAGCGAGGCGTGGAAGCGGTCCGAAAAGCGATAGAGCCGCGTCTCGAAAGCGTTCACCCGGTGCGAGAACCGGTTGTAGGCGATGACCGCCGGGATCGCGGCGAAAAGGCCGATGGCGGTGGCAAAAAGCGCTTCCGAAATACCGGGCGCGACAACGGCGAGCGAGGTGTTCGACTGCGCGCCGATCTGGAAGAAACTGTTCATGATGCCCCAGACCGTGCCGAACAGGCCGACGAACGGTGCGACCGAGCCGACGGTGGCGAGGAAGTTCAGTTTTTCCGACAGGCTGTCGCTTTCATGCGTGACCGCCGCGTCCATCGCGCCGGAAAGCCGTTCGCGCAGGCTGGCCTTGTCCTTCAAACCGCGACGCGACGAAGTCTGCCACTCGGCAATGCCTGCGGCGGCAATCCGGCGCGAAGGAAGGTCTTCGTTGCCGCGCACCAACGGCTCTACGTCGTCGGCCTGCCAGAAGCGCGTTTCGAACGCGCGGTTCACGCGGTCGAGCCGCGCCATCCTGATCGAAAATGACACGATGATCGCCCAAACCCAGACAGACGCGAGGATGAGACCCGCCATAACCGCCTGAACCACGATATCGGCATCAAGAAACAGCTGTACCGGATCGAGGCGCGTGGGCACGCTCGCCGTGGTTGATGCAGGGACGGCGACAGTCAGGATGGTATCGAGGAGGGTCATCAGTTTCCGGTCTTGATGGGAGCGAAGGCTTCGAACGCCGCAAGCCACGCATCGGGCTGGCGGCGCGGGCGGCCATCGGGAGTCACAAAGCCGACACGGACGTCCATCTCGGCAAGAAGCATATCATGGCGCAAGGCGCGTTGCGCAAGCTGACACGACGCACGACCCAGCCGCACGACACGCGTTTCGATCATGACCGTATCGCCCAGACGCGCCGGCGCACGATAGCGGATCGACAAGTCGGCAACCGAAAAGGCGCCCTCTCCCGATTCCACCGCCGCGCGCTGATCCACTCCGATCAAATCCAGCAGATCGGATCGCCCCCGTTCGAACCAGCGAAGGTAGTTGGCATGGTACACAACGCCCGACAGGTCGGTATCTTCATAGAACACACGCACGGCATAATAATGCACGCCGTCGCGGATCGATCCGGTTACCGGGCTGGGAAGCGGTTGGGACATTGCAGGTGGCGTCATAGCCAAGCCGCGATTCGCCATACAAGCGCGTTATTTTTCACCTGTGGATGGCTGCTTCATCGCGAATTCAGTTTACGGGCGAAATCGACGATCGGGTGGAGTGTCAGCCGGCCCGCCAGTTGCGGTCCAACATGGGGCCCAGCATTCGGCCGCCGAGCAGGTGCACGTGCAGGTGCGGCACGATCTGGCCGGAGTTCGGACCCACGTTGTTGATCAAGCGATAACCCGCGTCGACCAGATCCATGTCGCGTGCGATCGTCCCCACCGCACGGACGAACCCGGCGATTTCGTCGGCCGGTGCGTTGACCGAAAAATCGTCCCAACTCACATACTTGCCCTTGGGCAGGACTAGCACATGGATGTCGGCGACAGGGGCGATGTCGTGGAATGCGTAAGCCCATTCATCCTCGTACACTTTCGTGCAAGGCAGTTCGCCGCGCAGAATCCGCGCAAAGATATTGGCGTCGTCGTAAGGCGACCTGGGATCGACGGCGGTCATTCCGGTGTCCTTGATGCTTTTTCGGCGATGCCCGACACGCCGTCGCGACGATCGAGTTCGGCCAGCGCGTCGGCAATCGACAGGTCGCGGGCGGAAAGCAGCACGGCAAGGTGAAAGATGACGTCCGCCGCTTCGCCGATCAGTTCATCGTCCGATCCGGCCAGCGCGGCAACGACGGCTTCGACCGCCTCCTCCCCCAACTTGCGTGCGACATAGTCGGGACCGCGATCGAACAGCTTGGCGACATAGCTGTCGTTCGGGTTGCCGCCCTTGCGAGCTTCGATCGTGGCAGCCAGTCGTGCCAGTGTCGGGGTCGGTTTCATATCGGCCATGGCTTCAGCCTTTGCGCGGGAGGGCGCGTGAAATCAACGCGCGAAATCATCAGGCGCTCAATCCCGTTGTACGAAAATTCGGTCGCGCGCGGTGTGAATGTCGCCGCTGTCGATCTGTCGTTCCATCCGTTCGCAGTCGCGTTCGCGGTACGCGCTCTCGGCCTCATCGATCCCCTGCAGGCTTTCGCCCAGTTTTTCCAGCGCGCTCCGGCCCATCGCAATCGCCGATTCGAACAGTTCGCGGACCACGAAATCGACCGGCGTGCCGGACAGACGCAATACGCTGCGCCGGTCGAAGGCGCGGACAAAGATCGCGGCATCGGGAAACTGTTCCCGTACGGCGCTGACGAGGTCGGGCTCGATCTGGTCCCGGTCGAGACAGAACAGGATCGCTCGCGCCTGCTCCGCCCCGGCCTGTCGCAACAAGTCGATCCGCGTGCCGTCGCCGAAAAAGACTTGCGCGCCGTACTCGCGGGCGATGTCGATCAGTTCGACATCGCGGTCGACGATGGTGACGCGGATTCCGGCGGCAACCAACATCTGGGTTACTGTCTGGCCAAAGCGGCCATAACCCACGACAACCGCGCTCGCTCCGTCGGGCTGTGGCCCTTCGCGCTGGGCATCATCGGCGTTCTGCGCTTCGGCGCGGATGCGGCGTGTCGCCATCATCAGGAACGGGGTCGCCGCCATCGAGATCGTCACGACCGCCCCGAACAGGCTGGCCGCTTCTGGCGCAATCAGCAGGCCGTCCTGCGCCTGTGCAAACAGCACAAAACCGAATTCGCCGCCTTGGCTGAGCAAAAGGCCCAGTGCCAGCGCGCGCCGCCACGGCATGCGGATGACCAGTGCGATGGCGGTTATGACCGCGCTTTTCGTAAGAATCACGCCAAGCGCCATCAGCGCCACGAAGACGGGCCGATCGGCAATGGCCGACAAGTCGAGCATCATGCCGATGGACAGAAAGAACAGGCCGAGCAGGATCGAACGGAACGGTTCGACATCGGCTTCGAGTTCATGGCGATAGGGCGAACTGGCCAGCATAACACCCGCAATGAACGCGCCCAAGGCGGTGGAAAGACCGAGCGACGCCATCAGCGCCGCAGACCCGAGAATGGTGAACAGCGCGGCGACCACAAACATCTCACGCTCGCCCAATATGCCGATCAGCCGGAAGAGCGGGCGGATCAGGTAGCGTCCGGCGAGGATCAGTCCGGCGATAGCGGCAATCGCGATCAACGCGGTCTGCCAGCCCGGCGGTCCTTCCTGCAATTCCGGCTTGCGGCTCAAGGCGGCGACGATGGTGATCAGCGGGATCAGCGACAGATCCTGAAACAGCAGGATGGCAAAGGCCCGCTCTCCGAACGGAGTGCGCAACCGCCCGGCGCTTTGCAGCATGGGCAGGACCTGCGCAGTCGACGAAAGGCCGAGCGGCAGCCCGATCGCGAGCGATGCCGCCAGCGAAAATTCGGTGAAACCATAGATCAGCGCGCTGACCGCCAGACCGCACAACACGACCTGCACCAACCCGACGCCAAAGATTTCGCGGCGCATCCGCCACAACCGGCTTGGCGCGAGTTCGAGGCCGACGATGAACAGCAGCATGACGATGCCAAGCTCTGCGAAATCGACCTTCGCTTCCGCCCCGCCGACAAGTCCGAGGACTTGCGGGCCGACGACTGCACCGGCCACGAGATAACCCAGCGTCGCACCAAGGCCCAGACGACGGAAAACTAGCACGAAGAAAAGCGCGAAGCCGAGGAGGATCAACCCCTCGATCAGCATGCCGCCTCCGCCGCCTTCGTGCATCATTTGCCCCCGGTTCCCGGGAAATCCGGGCGAATCGGCGTAGAGTTAGGGGTTGGCGCGTGGCCCCGCAATGGACTTGCGGCCCGTGATGCGAAGCGCAGGAAGCCCGGACCGATTGAAAATTGTCAAAGCTGTGAAAGGTGCGGCGGGACGGATCATGCTGGGGGGCGTGATGAACCCGTCCCGCCGCGATGGACCAGCGATTGCTCGCTTGGGGAGGGCTGACCCTCCATGCGTCCATCGAACACGGTGGCGAAGAAGTCGTCCTTCTTCCACACCGGTCGCTGGTCCATGTTCGCAATGCCCAAGGCGATTTCGTAATTGATTTCGGCAAACCTCGCCGCCTGGGCAAAATCGATCCGGTCAATCTCGTCGGACGGCTCGTGGTAACCGTCCTTCAGGAAGTCGGTCAGAATCTTGTCGCCGCCGTTGCCCGGTCCGGTGTCGAGATAGACCGCCGGAATGCCTGCTTCGACATAGGAATAGTGGTCGGAACGGGTGAAAAGTCCCTCGTCCGGGTGCGGGTCTGCCGCCACCGTCACACCGGCACGGCGAGTCGCCTGATCGACCACGGGAAAAAGGGTCGAACGTTCGGCGCCATAGGCAACGACGTCGGTGAACGGATAGGTGACCATCGGCATGTCGATATTGACGACGGCCGCGATGCTGTCGGCCGGGACGGTCGGGAAGTGCGCGTTGTACGAAGAGCCGACGAGGCCCATTTCTTCGGCCGTCAGCGCGATGAACAGAACCGAGCGGCGTGGAGGGTTTGCGGCAAGCCGGCGGGCGACATCCAGCATCATGGCCACGCCCGATGCATTGTCGAGCGCGCCGTTGTTGATCCGATCGCCCCCGCCCTCGCCCTCGCCCTCGCCCTTCGTGATGCCAAGGTGATCGAGGTGGGCAGTCAGGACGACATATTCGCCTTTCAGCTCGGGATCAGTACCTTCGATCATCCCGATGACATTGCGGCTCGCCTGGTTTTCGAAATTCTGGTCGAAGGTCATTCTGGCGGTTATGCCCATGTCGAACGCCTTGAAGCGCGTCTTGGGATCGTCCGTCATTTCATAGGCCTTGGACAAGTCGACAGGCTGCTTTGCCATTAACCGCTCCCCCGCTGCCGGGTGAACCGTCGCATAGGCCTGATAAGCCGCCGTCGTGCCATGGGCCTTGCCGTCCGGTCCGCGCCATGTCGCTCCGCGTGACGAGGTGTAGTACTTGACCGTGTCGCTCCAGTCCGAATCCTTCAGCCATTCGCGGCTGTTCAGCGAAAGCAGGCCGACAGCGCCGCGTTCGGCGATGGCCTTGGTTCGGCGGTCGTTGAAATAGGCCCGCTCTTCAGGGCCCAGAAACTTGGGTGCGCCACGCAGCGCCACTGCGATCTTGCCGTTAAGGTCGACGCCGGCGAAGTCGTCGCGCCCGGTGCGCGGATCGACGAAACCCTGCCCGACAAAGACCAAAGGCGCATCCACGACGCCTGCTTTTTCATCGCCGGCCGAGGTGACGATGTAATCGTCGAACGCGGTGAACGCGGTAGGCGCGTTGGGTCCGCTCAGCTCTATCTTGTTCTTCGACTTGTCGCCGTAACTCTTCATGCGCAGTGGCACTCGCTGAAACCATGTGCCGTCCTGACCGGCAGGCATCAGGCCCACGGCCGCAAACCGGCTGGCCACGTAATCGGACGCCGTTTCGAACCCGCGTGTGCCCGTCTCTCGCCCCTCTAGCGCGTCGGATGCGAGGTAGCGCACGTCACCTTCGATATATCCGGCGTTGGGCGCGGAGACGACGGCCTCACGCGGCGCATCAGTGGTCGCCACGCATGACGTCAGTGCGAGCGACGCCGCGACGATCGGAAAGAAACGCATGAATTCAGCACCTCGGGGGAATTTTATGGTTGCGCGTGTAACCAACTACACGCGCAAAGCAATCCCCAAGGTGAACGGCTCACCGCAGCGCCGTGACATTCTTCGTTAGCTTCGCGAGGTTTCCGGCTAGCTGCGCGCGGGCAGGCCGGCCAGGCGCAGGGCCTCGTGCGCTTCGGCGATGGTGTGCTGGCCGAAATGAAAGATGCTGGCCGCCAGCACCGCGCTGGCATGCCCCTCTGTCACTCCGGCGACGAGATGGCCAAGATTGCCGACCCCGCCGCTGGCGATTACCGGAATGCCCACGGCATCCGCGATGGTCCGGGTCAGTTCGAGATCATACCCCTGTTTCGTACCATCGCCGTCCATCGACGTGACCAGCAGTTCGCCCGCGCCCATTTCTGCAAGGCGCAAAGCATGTTCGACAGCATCGATCCCGGTTGCCTGCCGCCCGCCATGCGTGAAAATTTCCCACCGGCTTTCCCCAGGGTTTTGATCAGGGTTGTCCCCGGCCTTATCCACAAGCTGTCCACCGATACCGCCGCTGACCCGCCGCGCATCGACGCTGGCGACGACGCATTGGCTGCCGAAGCGTTCGGCTATTTCGGCGACCACTTCGGGGCGCGAAACGGCGGCGGAATTGACCGCGACCTTGTCAGCCCCGGCCAACAAAAGCGCGCGGGCATCGGCCGCGCTGCGCACGCCACCCCCCACCGTCAGCGGCATGAAGCATACTTCTGCCGTGCGGCGCACGACGTCGATCAGCGTGCCGCGCCCTTCGTGACTGGCGGATATGTCGAGAAAGCAAAGCTCGTCCGCGCCAGCGAGGTCATAGGCCCGCGCCTGTTCCACCGGATCGCCCGCGTCGATCAGGTCGACGAAATTCACGCCCTTCACCACGCGGCCATCGCGCACGTCGAGGCAGGGGATGACACGGACGCGGACGGTCATGGCGTCACGCCTCCGCCATTTTCAACGCGGTGGCGAGATCAAGCCGACCATCATAAATCGCGCGACCCGTGATCACGCCCTCGATCCCGTCGTTCGCGTACATCGAAAGAATGCGGATATCGTCCAGCCCCTTGACCCCGCCGCTGGCGATGACCGGAATGTCGACCGCGCGGGCAAGATCGACCGTCGCCTCGATATTGCAGCCCTTAAGCATGCCATCGCGCCCGATATCGGTGAACAGCAGCGACGCGACCCCCGCATCCTCGAACCTGCGGGCAAGGTCGACCACCGCGACATCCGACACATCAGCCCAGCCAGCGGTCGCGACCATGCCGTCCTTGGCATCAACCGCCACGACGATGCCGCCGGGATATTCGCGCGCCATGTCCTTGACGAAATCGGGATCCTTCAGCGCCGCCGTGCCCATCACGATCCGCGCCACCCCTGCATCGAACCATGCATCCACCGCCTCTCGCGTGCGGATGCCGCCGCCAAGCTGAACATATCCTTCAAAGCTGTCGACGATGGCCTCGACCGCCTCGCGATTGCGCGCTTCACCCGCGAACGATCCGTCGAGATCGACGACATGCAGATGCATCGCCCCGGCCTTGGCGAATAACTTCGCCTGCGCGGCGGGATCATCGCCGTAAACAGTGGCGCGGTCCATATCGCCTTCGGCAAGGCGGACGACCTGCCCGCCTTTAAGGTCGATTGCCGGAAATACGATCATCCAAACTGCCTATCTGTCAGGCACCGAGGCGCCAGGTTTTGCGGCGGAGGCCATGATAGCTCACGGCTTCCATTCCAGCCATCGTTCGAGAAGCTCGATTCCGTAGCGCTGGCTCTTTTCCGGGTGAAACTGAACGCCCAGGATGTTGTCGCGCGCCACCGCCGCCGTGATCGCACCGCCGTGGTCTGTGATTGCGGCGATATCGCGCCCTTCGTCCGTGGCGAAGTGGTAGGAATGAAGGAAATAGGCCTCGCCACGCTCAATCAGTTCGGCACCATCGGGGTGCTTCATCGGGGCGACATCATTCCAGCCCATGTGCGGAACCTTGATCTTGGGATCGGTCACTTCGATCGGCAGCACTTCGCCCCCGATCCAGTCCAGTCCCTTGTGCACACCATGTTCGACACCGCGCGTCGCCATCAACTGCATGCCGACACAGATGCCGAGGAAGGGCGCGCCCTGATCCAGCACGCGCCGTTCCATCGCGGCAACCATGTCGGGAATGGCGCGCAACGCCTTGGCGCAAGAGGCAAATGCGCCGACGCCGGGCAAGACTACCCTTTCCGCCGCCAGCACTACCTTGGGATCGCTCGTGACCTTGACCGCGTGCGAGCCTGCCGCCTTCAGCGCGTTGGCGACCGACTGCAGGTTTCCTGCGCCATAATCGATGAGTGCGACATGTCCGGGCATGGCATCAGACCTCTATCGTGCCCTTTCCGAGCAGGCCTTTGGTCGATGGGATCGCATCGCCCTTGCGTGGGTCGATTTCGACCGCCGCACGCATCGCGCGGGCAAACCCTTTATAGAGTGACTCTACGATGTGATGGTTGTTTTGCCCGTAGAGCAGTTCGATGTGCAGGGTGATGCCCGCGGCTTGCGCGATCGAATGGAACCAGTGTTCGAAAAGCTCGGTATCCATCTCGCCCAGCCGAGGCTGCGAAAAACCGGCCTTCCACACGAGATAGGGCCGACCTGAAATGTCGAGCGCCACGCGGGCCAGTGTTTCGTCCATCGGGGAATAGGCATGACCATACCGCGCGATGCCGCGCTTTTCGCCCAGTGCCTGAAGGATCGCTTCGCCCAGCGCGATGGCGCTGTCTTCCACCGTGTGATGCTGATCGACATGAAGGTCGCCATCGACCTTCATCGTCACGTCGATCAGCGAATGACGCGAAAACTGTTCCACCATGTGATCGAGGAAACCGACCCCGGTGGCGATATCATATTCGCCTGTCCCGTCGAGGTTGACGGACACCTCGATGGCGGTTTCCTTGGTCTTGCGAGAGATCGATCCGGTACGCATGGCGCCCGCTATAAGCGCGCTGCGGCGCGGCGCAAGACGGCAGATTACGGAACATCCGGCCCCGCACTGAATTTATCGCCCAAACAAGCCGATGGCAGGGTCGCTGGGTTGCCGACCGTTGGCCCGGAAGCCGGGAAAACGTCCTTTTCCGGCTTGACCCGGACGGTCGGAGCGCTCAATCCGGCGCCATGAGCGAACCGACGCCCGATAGCCTGATCCCCTACGATGAAATCGTCCAGGAAGCCCTGCGCGCCGTTGTCGGCCGCGTGTTGCGCGAAGTGGAAGCATCGGGCAGCGAGCTTCCCGGCGCGCACCACTTCTACATCACGTTCAAGACCGGCGCGGCCGGCGTTTCGGTCCCGCCGGACCTGCGCGCGCGCTTTCCGGACGAGATGACGATCGTGCTGCAGAACAAGTTCTGGGACCTTTCGGTAGAGGAAGACCAGTTTTCGGTCGGGCTCAGCTTCAACCAGATGCCGGCCAAGCTGGTCATTCCCTTTGGCGCGATCACGGCCTTCGTCGATCCGGCTGTCGATTTCGGGCTGCAGTTTCAGGCGATCGAATCGGGCCAACCGCCCGAACCGCATGACATTGCCGAAAACGATTCGGAACAGGGCGGCGGTAGCGGCGTTTCTTCGGCAAGCGTCCCTGAAGACGGTTCCAATGTCGTGACCGTCGATTTCGGGAAGAAGAAATAGTCCGCTTCGCAGGTTTCGCCTGCGACCATCCGTTTAGAGGGTGGGGCCGGACAGCGAAAAGAGGACTAAAATGGCCAAGCGTCGCATTCCCGGTCTCAGCCCCAATCCCATGACCAATCTGATCGTGACCGATATCGCGCTTCGCGGAGCCGGGCGGCTTGCACGGCATTTTACCGAAAAGACCCTTCTTCGCACGCGTTATACCAAGGATGACGCAGAAAAGGTCGTGGAAGGCCGTTCGATGATTCAGACGCTGGCCGCTGTCGCGGTAGCGCGGATCGCGACCCGGTCGCTGCCTGGCGCGATCATCGTCGGTACCGGTATTCTTGGCAAGACGCTGCTCGATCGCAGCAAGGGCAAACGCGAAGCACGGGCAGAAGGCGAAAAGCAGATGCGCGAGCGGATGGCCAACGCCGAAAAATGAGACGCCTGCCACCCGAGTGGCGGTCAATAACAATCAAAACGCATTCTGGAACTTGACCGGCGGGCCAAGTCGCGGCCATCAGCGCGCATGACCGCTGACACTCCCGATATGCGCCCCCTGTCTCTGCAACGACGGGGCCTGATGTTCATCCTATCCTCGCCATCCGGCGCGGGCAAGACGACCATCGCTCGAAAGCTGCTTGCCGCAGACGATCAGCTTTGCCTGTCGGTGTCCGCCACGACCCGCCCGATGCGAGACGGCGAAGTCGAGGGCAAGGACTACCACTTCGTGCCGCAACCCGAATTCGACCGCATGGTCGAAGAGCACGAGTTTCTCGAATGGGCGCACGTCTTCGGTCACAGCTACGGCACGCCAAAGGCGCATATCTGGAACGGGATGAAGGACGGCAAGGATTTCCTGTTCGACATCGACTGGCAGGGAACGCAACAGCTCAACCAACGCGCGAGCGAAGACGTCGTCCCCGTGTTCATACTCCCGCCCAGCATCGACGAACTGCGCCGTCGCCTGATCGCTCGCGGCACCGATGATGCAAAGGTCATCGATGCCCGGATGGAACGGGCGCGTGCCGAAATAAGCCATTGGTCCGAATATCGCTACGTCGTGGTCAACGACGACATCGACCGCTGCTTTGCGCAGGTTCGCGAAATCCTGCACGCCGAACGCATGCGCCGCGAACGCCAGACCGGCCTCGTCCGTTTTGTCCGCGAACTGATGGCCGGCCCTCCGCCAGGAGCCTGATGGGTCCTCCGCCAGAATGCCGCTGCATGCTCCGCCGTGTGCCTAGAAACCGGCCGACCAACGCACGGCGGCGCCCCTGTCCTCTCTGATTGAAGTGATGTGACCGGGATCGGCGCGGTAGAACACGCTCGCGGTCAGACTGCCGCCCGCGAAAGGTCCGAACCAGCGCAACTCGCTCGTCATTTCCCGACCGCTTGGCGTCAGCGACAGTTCCCGACGCCCAAACGTCGTGCTTTCGGTAGCATAATCGTAGCCAACCGGCAGGTTGAGGTTCAGCCCGCCCGTTTCGATCCGCAGTGGCTGCGATATCCGGAAGGCCAGACCGTCTCCCCTTGCAAATAGACCGGTTCGCTGGACATCGGCGCTCCACGCACTGCTCTGAAAGGCGGAGCCGGCGATCAGGCCTGCCGCTCCGGACCGGGAGAAGCCCCGGCGGTAGTCCAGCGTCACCAGCCAATCATCGGCGGGATGGAAGGACGCACCGGCATCGAGGAACAGCGTGTCCGCCCCGCCCGTGCCGATGGTGTCGCCAAACCGCGCGCCCAGCACCGTTTCGGATTCCGCAAGCCAGCTTGCGCCGACCGAAAAGGCGAGCGCATCACGATCCCAGTCCAGCTTCGTTGCATATCGCGCGAAATTGCCACGCTTGCCCCGCGCACGGACGCCGTCGCCGAACGGATCGCTCCAAGCCTCTCCGCTTTCTGCCGAGGCGGTCAGGCCGAATTGACCGCCCAACCCCTTGAACCCGTGCCTCACCGCGACCGCGCCGTCCCGCCGTGCGACGAAGCCAAGTTCGTTGCCACCCTCTCCCGCCACCAGGAATGCCGGGCGGGAATGTCCTGCCATTCCCGCCTCCAGCCCCCTGGCCCCTTCGCGCAAGGCAAAGGAAAAGTCGGTCTGTGGCGAAATCCTGGCTCCGATCCGCCCGGCCAGAAGCCGCGCGCGATCGACGTTTTCCATGTCGAGCCGGAGGGGCACCGGCGATGGCGCCCGCACCATGCCGGGCGCGACCGTGAACGCCAGCGACGTCGCACCCTGGTTTGTTGTCAACGCCTGCGTCCGTCCCGTCACAGCGCCATAAAGCTTCGGTTCGACCCGAGCGCTGCCGATATTCCCGGCAAGGTCGATACCGTAAGCGCGGTCGTACCCATCGAGCACGACTACCCCCAGGCTCGCCCGCCGCATCGCATCGCCCATCGCCGGGCTCAACACCCCAGCGCCTTCGCCAAGTGCGACCTGAGTTGAGGTGCCGGCAAGCGACGTCTGGCCCTGCGGCGAGAACGAACGCGCGATATCGAGCACGCCGTGGCCATAGACTGCGTCGATCCCTGCATCGCCTGCGTCGCGCGCACCCGCAAAGATCAGATCGACGATCTCCGCTCCGGTGAGGTTGGGGAAGGCTTGTGCCAGCAGTGCCGCCGCGCCCGCGACTTGCGGTGCGGAAAAGCTCGTGCCGTACATCGTATAGACGTACCGCACGCCGCCCGTCGTCTCGACGAAGATTTCGCCATCCTTATAGGCGCAACAGACATCCTCCCCCCGGGCGGTGATGTAGAAGGCCGCTTCGTTACCCGCACGATTGCTGAAGCCGGAGATCTGGTCCCTGCCATTGACCGATCCGACGATGATCACGTTATCGGGGGCCGCTGCGCGCAGAGCCGATGCAAACAGGTCGGGATTGTTCGGGTCGATCGCCGGGTCGGTCGAATCGCCTTCGTTACCGGCCGATACGACGACAACCAGTCCTGCCTCCCCGGCGCGGGTGATCGCGTCGAGCACGGCCTGCGACGGGGCCGAACCGCCCAGCGACAGGTTCACGATCCTGGCGCCAGAGGTCACGGCCACATCTATGCCCTTGGCGATGGCGGGGTCGGTAAAGCTGCACCCGGTCGAAGAGTCGGTCGGGTCGACAATGTCGCAAGTCCCCGGTTCGTCCGCGCGAAGCGCCACGATCGTCGCATTATAGGCGATGCCCATTATGCCGCTACCGTTTCGCGCCGCCGCCGCGACCAGCGCGACTTGCGTACCGTGCCCGTCGCTGTCGTCCACGCTTCGGCTGCCCGCTACGTCCTGCGACGACGCGGAGATGCGCCCGGTAAATTCGGGACTGTCAATGTCGATCCCGGTGTCGATGATGCCGATGGCCACGCCCCTGCCGGTCTTGCCGTCCTGCCACGCGGTAATCGCGTTATGCTGGGCCGGACCGTCCGAATCCCGATATTCCTGAGTGTCGAAGATGCTCGACGGTGTTGGTGTCGGAGCGGGTGTTGGTGTCGGGGTGGGCGTCGGGGTGGGCGTCGGGCTGGGAGTGGGACTGGGTGTCGGGCTAGGCGCTGGCGCAGGGGCGGGTGTCGAAATGACGCCGCCGCCGCTGCTCGCTCCCCCGCCGCAAGCTGCAAGCGCAAGGGTCGAAGTCATCGTGATCGCGGCGAAAATCCCGCGAAACACCTCGGAAGGCGGCTGTACCGTCATCATGTCCAGTCTGCGTCCCTGGCGCGTGTTGCTGCCATTATCGATACCACAGCCGGATGGATAAATGGTGAATGTTCCGACGGGAAGTCCCCGACGCAGCCCTAAGCATGGTTGCCCGAACGGACTTCTGGCGATAGGCGGCAAATCGAGATGATCCCGCCCTGCCCCGCCCGATCGGCGGACGCCCGGCATTGCAAGGAAACGCCATGTCCGACAACGCCACCCTGATCGCCGCAATCGACGCCGCTTTCGAAGATCGCGCGAACATCACGCCCGAAAACTTCGAAGTGCGCGAACATGTCGAAAAAGCGATCGCCATGCTGGACTGCGGCGAAGCGCGCGTGGCGGAAAAGAAGGACGGCGCATGGGTCGTCAACCAGTGGTTGAAGAAGGCGGTGCTTCTATCTTTCCGTCTCAATGAGAACGAGATTGTGCCCGACGGTTCGGCCGGCGCGCCTGCTTATGACAAAGTGCCTTCGAAGTTTTCGGGCTGGAGCGATACGCGATTTGCCGAGGCCGGATTCCGCGTCGTGCCTGGCGCGGTCGCGCGGCGGGGCAGCCACATTGGCCGGGGCGTCGTGCTGATGCCGAGCTTTGTCAACATCGGCGCTTTCGTCGACGAAGGTACGATGGTCGATACCTGGGCCACGGTGGGATCATGCGCGCAGATCGGCAAGAACGTGCACTTGTCGGGCGGCGCAGGCATCGGCGGCGTGCTTGAACCTTTGCAGGCCGGACCTGTCATCATCGAGGACAATTGCTTCATCGGTGCGCGCGCCGAAGTGGCCGAGGGCGTGCATGTCGGCGAAGGCGCCGTGCTTTCGATGGGCGTTTACCTTGGCGCGTCGACACGCATCGTCGACCGGGCAACCGGCGAAATACACATGGGCAAGGTGCCCCCGTTTTCTGTCGTCGTTCCCGGCGCAATGCCCGGCAAGCCGCTTCCCGACGGGACGCCCGGCCCATCGCTTTATTGCGCTGTGATCGTAAAGACGGTCGATGCGCAAACTCGTTCGAAAACAAGCATCAACGAACTGCTTCGCCCCTGATCTCCGCGATACGCGACTACTCCTGACCCTCTTGGCGGAACGAAACCGCCAAAGGGTGCGTTTTTGCCTAGAACCCGGCGCCCCCGGCGGCGCCATCGGTCGCAAGACGCGAAAAACAGGAGTTATGCATGGAACGTCACGGCGAAGAAGTCGACGTCACTACGAATGAAGCCCGCGGTGGCAGTACGCCACACATCGTCCGTTATGTTCTTGCCATCAGCCTTGTTCTTGCCGTGATCGCCATGTCGATCGTGTGGATGACCGGCGCGGCTTCCGTCGACAATCCGACGCCCAGCGGCTCGGAACTGACCGCCAATCAGGCGCAGGCGGGTGCTGCCGACGGCAGCGCGGCCGAACAGGTGGACTGATGTCAGCCAATAAATACCGCCATTACCAGCACGTGAAGTGGTCGTGGGGCAACGGTACGGGATCAGGTCAAGTCAGGGAACGGTTCGAGCGTGACGTGCAACGCACCCTTAAGGGCAGCCTGATAGTTCGCCACGGCACCGAAGATAACCCGGCTTACCTCATCGCTCAGGAAGATGGCGACGAGGTACTGAAGCTCGGTTCCGAGTTACAGGCGGCAAAATCATGACGGTTGGTTCTAACGTTCGGGACCTGACCGGGAAGGCGTCATCTAAGAAGTGCTGTGACGGGCACCCTGACCCGCTTCAGGGAACGGCCAATTATCAGTACATCACCATGACCGAAAAAGAATTCGCCGAATACGCCGCGGCAAAACGCAAAGCCATGTCGAACCAAAAGAACTGACCGCAGGATGTCTATGCTCGATCGGTTCGTGGAGGCGCAGGAGGAGGTTTTCCCAACCGCGTTGCATCAATTACGCGCAGGCCAAAAACGATCGCACTGGATGTGGTTCGTCTTTCCTCAACTGGCCGGTCTTGGGCGAAGCGCGACTGCACAATTCTATGGTATTTCCAGTGCCGATGAGGCGCTAAGCTTCCTCGGCCATCCTATTCTCGGGCCCCGCCTTCTGAATTGTTGCGCGGCCATGATGAATTGGGCCGGTCGACGCACTGCCGCGGACATTTTGGGACCCGTCGACGCCATGAAGCTTAAAAGCAGCATGACCCTGTTCGAGCAGGTCGCCGCAGAACCCAAGCCATTTGCCGACATACTGGCTAACTTTTACGACGGGACACGGGATGAAACGACGCTCTCCCTATTGTCGGTCGAGCGTTAAGGGTTTGGGAACTGATCCGTACATTTGACCGTGGATGGGAGGGTCGCCTTGGAAGGCAACACCGTAGAATCAATCGAAATGTTGTTGCCGCAGCTCAGCTGGTCGACGGCGATGATCATGCTGTGCGTGACGGTCCACGGCATCGGTTTGGCGACAATCACTCATTTCGTCACCACTTCCGATTCCGATCAGCGCGGGGATCACTTTCCGCCTGTGTCGGTGCGCGGAATCGCAGTCACGCTTGCTATCGTCTATTCGCTGTTCGTCCTGCACGGCGTCGAAATCTGGCTCTTCGCGCTGTTTTTTCGGATGGTGAACGCTTTCCCGACGCTGGAAACCGCGATCTACTATTCGATCATTTCTTACGGCACGATCGGATATGACGATGTCGCCATGGCCAGAAACTGGCGCGTCATCGGCGCACTCGAAGGGATCTGCGGGATCATCTTGCTCGGTTGGTCGACCGCCTATTTCGTTCGCTTTCTTGGCAGGATCGATCTGAAGGAGCGGTAGGGTCCGCCCCTGATCGGATCAGCACGGTTGTTGCATTCAGCAGATCGGCATTGCCCTGCACATGGCTTCGCGACCATGGTCCGCGCATGAACCTTAAAAAACCCCCTCGCGTGACGAACTCGCGAAACACTCGGCTCCGCGCAGCGGCACGCTGGCTTCTGGCGATTTTTTACGGCTTTGCAGGCGTTGCCCATCTGGCGAGCCCGGCCCCGTTCCTGAAAATAATGCCGAACTGGGTGCCATGGCCCGGACCCGTCGTATTCTTGACAGGCGTCGCGGAATTGCTGGGTGCGATCGCGCTCTTGCAACCGATGAGCATGCGGCTGCGCCAGATGGGCGCGATTGGCCTTGCGGCTTATGCGCTCTGCGTCTGGCCAGCCAACGTGAATCACATGGTCATGGATTTCACGCGTCCCGACGGGGCGTGGATAGAGCGCTCTCTATGGGCTTATCACGTGCCCAGAATGCTCCTGCAACCAGTGCTGATCTGGCTGGCGCTCTGGTCCGGCGGGGTCATCGACTGGCCCCGCCGGCAGAGACTTTCGAATTAACCGAGGTGCTTCGACACCGCGGCAGTCATCTTGAACATCGAGATCTTCTCGGTGCCGATGACTGCGCCCAACTTTGCGTCGGGTTCGATCATGCGCCGATCGTCCTTGGCCTGAAGATCGTGCTTCTTGATGTATTCCCACACCTTCGAAGTCACCTCGCCACGGGACATCGGCCCCTTGCCGACGATTTCCTCAAGCGTCGGCGAAACCGGCACAGGCTTGTTGATCGCATTGTTCTTGGCGGCCATTTTTTCGGCTCCCTTCAAATTCGGAACTGATCGGGGCGGACTTATTCCACCTCGAGGTCGTCCCAGTCCTCGATCTCTTTGTCTCGGGCATATGTGCCCGTCAGCAACGCCACGGAAAGGACATGCCCCTCCATCGCCTCGACCAGCGCCTTGCGCGATGCACCGGGGCTCAACCCGATCGGCGCATCAAGCGCAAAAAGCTGGAATATATAATGGTGCGGTTCCTCGTCTTCTGCTGGAGCGGGAAGCAGCCATTCAGCCTTGCCAGCGGCATTCTTGCCGGCCCGTGGCGGAACTTCACCTTCCATCAGCTTGCCGCGCTGAGCCGTCAGGCCGAAAACAAGCCAATGGCACTTGGCGCCAGCGTCGGCATCTTCGACCACCAGCACCATTTCCTGAGTACCGGCAGGCGGCTGGCTCCATTCCAGCGGTGGAGCGGCCGCATCCTCTTCGTCGGCGGTAAAGCTGGGGTCGAGTGCTTCCCCATCGCCAAACGCGACGCTGGTCAGCTTAAGCCCCCCGGCGCCAACCAGGTCCGCGTTACCGAGCCGCGCCACGGTGAGCGCGCCCGCACCCTCGCGAGCATCGGGAAGCGCGTTTTCCAGCCAAGCGGGACAATCAGGCATAAATCAATCGAACTCGTACATTGCATCATGGCTCCGCGCTGAAAACACAGGCGTCCTCACAGTCGGATAGCGGTGGAGATATGGGAAAAGCCGCGCCCTTGCGAGAGGCCCGACACGTGTTTTGCCCCGATTAGATGGAGTTGGGGCCGCCCGTATCGCTACGAACGGCCCCTTAATCGCGCGAATCAGCTCGTTACGGTCCTGCGACGACCGAACGATTCGTAGACGCGTCGAAAATCGATTTGCGGTTGGTCTGCCATGCGCTGCGTAAGGCTCTGGACGATTAGCCGCGCCCTGCGGCGGCGGGCACCCGTCGACCTGAACGGATTGGCATGGTCTGGTCGTGCACGAACCAGCCTGTCGATCAGCGCCTTGCGACCATCGGGAGTGCGCGGTGGCGCGCCATTTGGCAGAGCGCCCAGCAACGGCGAGGCGTTGACAAAAGTCGTGCTGTCCCACTTGCTGGAATAGGCCGCGGCCGGATTGGATGCCGAAACGGCAAAGGCAGGTTTGGACGCGGTTCGAACGGGGGACGTGACGTAACCATCTCCATCGCGGTGGCTAACCGGCTTCACTTTGCCAGCCGCCGCGGGCTCATTTGCCAAGGGCCGGCGTCTACGGCGTGATGCACCTGCCAACAACAATCCTGCGAAGCCAAGGCCGAGCGCAAGGGCTCCGCCTGCCATCGTCATGCTTGCCCCGGATTCGCTATCTTCCTGACCAGTCGTGACGGGACGGGACCTCGCGCTTTCCGCTGTTGCGAGTACGGCCGCGCCTTCGGCGCTTTCGGCATTGTCGATCACGACGACATCAGCGGAACGTGCGGCTTGTTCGAAGTCGGCAATGCGGACGGGTGTGGTATTCGCGGCACTTTCGCGGTTCGATGTCGGGTTGGCGGCAAAGGAAGATGATTGCTCGATCGCAGCGACGTTGCCGACTGCGCTTGAACCTGCCGGGCTGGACGTGCCTTGGGAAGCGGCTGTGGTCGAAGCCAACGCAGGGTCTCCGGCCTCCGCAAGATCGGCTTGCCCTGACGGCGTGTTACTCGATGTGATGGTCGGAACTATTATTTCGGACTGGATCGAATCCGCCAGATCGGCGGCGACGTCCTGAGCCATCGACGGGGTTGCAACGATAGCCAGCGCAGCTGCAATGGCGCTGCCGGCGGGGCGAAAGTTGAGCTGGGTTCTTGTCATGGTGAATTCGATAACAACATTCGTTATCGGTCGATCCGCTCTCATCGACTTTTTGCGACAAGTTGACGGGTTTCTTCGGGTAAGTTGCCGGCTATCCCGACCAGTAATCATTTCTATTAATGGAGGGTAATAAAAATGTTAATTTGCGGTTCATCGCAATCAACTTCGAGTTAATCTGAAATTCATTTTCGGGCATGTGAGTCAGCGCTGGTCTGGCTTGGCGAAATCGGCGCTTGGATCAAAAAGCACTGCATCCTCTGGCGAGTCCCCGCTTTTATTTTTGGGCCGTCATCCGGCGTTGCTCGCAACCCCACTGAAACCTTGCTGCATTCGATATCTGATTGCGATGATCGCCCACAAAAGCTTCAGGGATAGCCGACTAGTCTTCCAAGCCGGGTCGAAGCGAACTCAACAGCACCTCGAGGTGGGCGCGGCCAAGCCGGCTCCACACGTTATAGGTGCAGTCCTGCCCCGCTACCCGCACATAGGCGAGCGAATTGTCGCCGACACCGTCTGGCCTGTCCTCGCGATACGGCCTTGCGCCTTCCAGTCCAAAGCCTGCAAAGGCAGGTTGCGGCAGGTCGGGCAATCGCATGAAGTGCGGCCACTGCCCCTTCAGCCTATCTTCCTGCCCATCGGCGCCATCGGCATCGACGATCCCCGGGCCCGCGACGCCATAAGCGCTGCGCACTTTTTCAGTGTCGAACGCCACACCCCAGCCGCCCGCGAAATTCGCCCTCCGCGCCTCTGCCGATGCGCCGCCGTCGCTGGTCAAAACCAAGGGCGCGCAAACATCCTTGTTGGCGGCCGTGGCCCATTCGTTGCGGGTCAGCTTAACCGCCAACGGTTCGGGTGGCGGTGCATCGAGAGAACCGGGATCGACCGCTTCGGGCGTGCTGACCGGCGCCTGAGGTGCTTGCGGCGCTTCTGTGCCGGTGTTGTCTTCTTCCGGGGCGGGATCGCATGCGGCAAGCAGGACTAGCGAAATTACAGGCAGGATTATATTCCTCATACATATTCAAACGCCAGCCCATGCACCCTGTTCCTCAGGCCAGCTTGCCGCCGTAGTCGAATTGTGGTTGCCATCGCCGATGGAGAGTTTCGACTACATCATCGTTGGTGCGGGTAGTGCCGGTTGCGTCCTTGCCAATCGATTGAGTGCCGATCCGTCGGTCCGGGTCCTGTTGCTGGAGGCCGGTGGACGAGACAATTATCACTGGATCCGCATTCCGGTCGGGTACCTTTACTGCATCGGCAATCCGCGCACCGATTGGTGCATGAACACGGCTGAGGAAGCGGGCCTGAACGGACGTTCGCTGCGATTCCCGCGCGGTCGCGTGCTGGGCGGATCTTCGTCGATCAACGGCATGATCTACATGCGCGGACAAGCCGCCGATTATGATGGCTGGCGCCAAAGGGGCATGACTGGCTGGGGTTGGGATGAAGTCCTGCCCTTGTTCAAGCGGGCCGAGGACCATTTCGGCGGGGAGAGCGACGCCCACGGCAGCGGCGGGGAAATCCGGATCGAGCGGCAACGGCTGCGCTGGGACATACTCGACGCGTTTCAACGCACAGCTGACGAGGCGGGCATCCCGCCGACCGGCGACTTCAACGATGGCGACAATTTTGGATCCGGCCTGTTCGAGGTCACGCAGCGCCGGGGCATGCGGTGGAGTGCAGCAGATGCATTTCTGCGACCGGCACGGAACCGCCCCAACCTGAAGATCGTCACCCGGGCGCACACCGACCGGATCAAGTTCGAAGGAACCCGCGCGGTCGGCGTTCGCTGGCATGCCGATGGCGCATCCCAAGAGGCGCGCGCGGACGGCGAAGTCATCCTGTCGGCAGGCGCGATCGGCTCTCCCGCCATCCTCGAACGCAGCGGCGTCGGTGATAGCGCTCGCTTGCAGGATCTTGGCATCGAAACGCGGGTCCACAGCCCGCAAGTGGGTGAAAACCTCCAGGATCATCTCCAGATCCGTTGCGCCTGGGCAGTCACCGGCGTGTCGACGCTGAATGCCCGCGCATCGACGTTGTGGGGCAAAGCGCTGATCGGGCTGGAATACGTCATCAACCGGTCCGGCCCGATGGCGATGGCTCCCAGCCAGCTTGGCCTGTTCGCCCGGTCTTCGCCAGATGTCGCGACTGCGGATCTCGAATATCATGTCCAGCCGCTGAGCCTCGAGGCATTCGGCGGGGCGCTCGACCGCTTTCCCGCATTCACCGCCAGCGTCTGCAATTTGCGCCCGACCAGCCGTGGGGCGAGCCATGTCATCAGCAACGACTTCCAAGATCACCCATCGATTCGACCCAACTACCTGACGACCGAGGCGGACCGACAAGTGGCGATGCGCTCCGTGCGTCTTACCCGCAACATCGTCGCCCAGCCTGCACTGGCCTGGTACGCACCGCGCGAAATTCGGCCCGGTCCGGACGCGCAAGATGATGAAGAACTGATGCGGGCCATCGGCGACATTGCCACCACGATCTTCCACCCCGTCGGCACCGCCGCGATGGGCACCGTGACCGACGAACGCCTGCGCGTAATCGGCACGCAGGCCCTGCGGGTCGTCGATGCTTCGGTCATGCCGACCATCACTTCGGGCAATACCAATGCCCCCACGATGATGATCGCCGAAAAGGCTGCCGCCATGCTGCGCGAAGATGCGCAGAAGCTGGCGTTTAGGACGATTTGATCCATACGCTTGCCCCCGCCCTGCCCTGCACGGCATGATGGGGCATGGAGCCCATCTTTACCCTTACGCTGAATCCCGCGATCGACGGCGCTTGCGAAGCAGATGTCGTGCAACCAACGCACAAGATCCGCACCGCGAACGAACGCTATGACCCCGGCGGTGGCGGGATCAACGTCGCACGCGTGCTGCACCGGCTGAAGGCGCCCGTCATCGCCGTCTATTGCGCTGGCGGCGCCAGCGGGGGACTGCTCGATGACCTGATCGACCGGACCGGCGTAGCCCGCCATTGCATCCCCATCGCGGGCCAAACCCGCATGAGCCTGGCCGTATTCGAACGCAGCACCGGACAGGAATACCGCTTCGTACCCGAAGGTCCGGAATTTTCCGACACAGAGTGGCAATCGGTCCTGGATTTCGTCGGCCAAGCGAAATGCGGTTGGATGGTAGCCAGCGGCTCGCTGCCACGCGGGGTGCCCGCCGATTTCTATGCGCGCCTTGCCGCCATATGCACGCAGCGCAAGGTCCGCTTGGTGCTCGACACATCCGGCGAGCCGCTCGCCGCCGCGATGGAAGCGGGCGGGCTTTGCCTCGTGAAACCAAGCCTCGGCGAGTTCGAGACTCTGGTCGGTCGCAAGCTCGAAACACTGGAAGCAGTGGGTGATGCGGCTTTGACTCTGGTCAAGAAGGGCAATGCCCAGCAGATTGCCGTCACGCTGGGCCATCGCGGCGCCGTTCTCGCCCATGCCGGCGGCGTGCTTTGCCGTCCCGGTCTTGACGTGCCGGTGAAAAGTGCCACCGGCGCAGGTGACAGCTTCGTCGCCGGTATGGTTCACGGCCTTGCCAGCGGGATGAGCGTGCCCGACGCGTTCCGCCGTGGGATGGCCGCTGGCACAGCCGCTGTCCTCACCCCCGGCACCGATTTGTGCACCCCCGCCGATATCGACCGGATGTGGGAGCAATTGGGAGCGCAGGACGAATGCAGGGGCTGACGATCTGCTGGCCATATCGCCTTTGGCCTGTCATGCGCAGCGCAACATGAGGAGCAGGGCGTGAGCGACGAAGATTACGTTTATGACGAGGAAAGCGGCGAATGGATGCCGGCTTCCGAACTTGCCGCGAAACAAACGGCGGGCGAGACGGTGGACGTTCGCGACGCGGTCGGCAACCTTCTGGCGGATGGGGACCAAGTCACCTTGATCAAGGACCTCGAGGTCAAGGGCGCGGGCCAGACGCTGAAGCAAGGAACATTGATCAAGTCCATCCGGCTAACCGGCGACGCACAGGAAATCGACTGCAGGTATCCGGGGATCAAGGGCCTCGTCCTGCGGGCCGAATTCGTGAAGAAGCGTTGAGCGCGGCGATCCGAATTACCCGACGATGACCACAAGCGCGCTTCAAATCCTGATCGACGCCGACGCCTGCCCGGTGAAGGAGGAAGTCTACAAGGTCGCCCTTCGCCACAAAGTTCCGGTCAGCGTCGTCAGCAATTCCCCATTCCGCATTCCCGACAGCCCGCTGGTGACGCGGGTGATCGTGGACGACGGGTTCGACGCGGCGGACGACTGGATCGCTGATCGTGCGACGCCTGCCAGCGTGGTGATTACCGGCGATATTCTGCTGGCCGACCGCTGTATCAAGGCGGGGGCGATCGTAATCGCGCATACCGGCAAGCCCTTCAGCGCAGCCTCCATCGGTCCGGCAATCGCAACCCGCGCCATCATGGCCGACCTTCGCGCCGGTGCCGATGGATTGGGCGGCGGCCCTGCACCCTTCAGCAAGACCGACCGATCCCGGTTTCTTCAGGCGCTGGATCAGGCGCTGGTCAAGCTGTCGCGCCAGGTGCGCTGACCAGCCCACGTTTCCGAATTCATGCCATCATCGGCCCGGCGATGGGCTATGTCGCCGGCGGGGCATTCCGTCCCGATTGGAACGAACATGGCCAAAGGTCAGCAAAAGAAGAGCAAGGAAGCCCGCAAGCCCAAGGCTGACAAGGGTCCGAAGCAGAACGCCTCGCAACCGTCGTTGAAGCCCGGCGGGATCAAGGGGTTGGAGAACATGAAAAACAGCTAACCCTTTTTCTCAGGTTCCCCCGCCGCATTCTTTTTTCCTTCCCCGGCAGGGCGGGATTTGTGCGCCACGATCAGTTCGTCGAGCGCGGCGATCCGTTGCCGTTCCGGGGTATTGCGCCCCAATCCCTTGAGCCGGCAGGTCGCCCAAAGCGACTTTCGCTCCGATTCGAGCGCTTTGATATAAAGATCGGCCATCAACAATTCCTGTAAGCGGGGGCATCGCGCCTATAGGCGTGAAGTCCTCCGCTCGGCAATGCGCGATCCGGCTTGCGGGTCAGGCGCACCCTTCGACATAGCCCAGCACCGGCATCGTGCCGACGTGCATGTCGGTGACCTTGCCGTCCGCGCCCAGTTCGAAGCGCACTGCCGCATCGCCGCTGTCGGCGTTGGGAGCGGTCAGATCCTTGCCGCCTTCGACATATTTGTGGGGCGTTTCGCGGAAACCGGGGAAGCTGCCCCTTACCTGCGCCTCGGTCGATCCCACGCCGATGCCTTCGACGAATTTCACGTCCGAACCCGATCGGGCGGTAATGCGCCGCACCGCGCCCTGTTCGACGATGGCATAGGCACCGGGATAGGCGGGGGAGGAATAGGTCAAACAACCATCTGACGCCTGAACCGCGCCCTTGGTCCAGCCGCTGTCGGCGGCGACCGGCTGGCCGATCTTCAACGCGCCCAATCCTGCGAGCGTCAGCGTCTTGCTGTCGGTCGCTTCGGCGGCGGGTGCGATGGGGGTGCCGGGGGCGGCATCGGGCGTGGCGGTTGCCGTAACTTCGGGCGTTGTGCCTTCGTCGGCGGGCTGTTCGGCGGAACAGGCGGCCAAGGTCATGGCGGAAGTCAGGGCGAGAGCCGTCGCGGCGAGAATGTGCTTCATGCCACGATCAACCGCGAAGCAGGGCCACGGTTCCAACCCCGTCGCGGCGAAAGGTGACAAAGGCGACACGGTGTCACCCGCCCCCTGGCCCCGCAAAGCCGCAGGATCGCGCGCATTCCGGGCGAACGCGACGGGTGACGCCTCTGCGCCCGCAACGCCATCATCATCGCCATCATCTCCGCCACCCTCAATTCCGCCCCGGCTTTTCGTCGATAGCAAAGCGGCCAAGGATGCGCGGCGCTTCTGCCGCTTCGTCGTGGATGAATTCGGGCTCATCCCAATCGAGCGCGCCGGTTTCCACCCGGTCGAGCAGCGAATCCCAGCGTTCGGACATATATTCGGCCATCGCCTCGAACCGCCCGACGGTGGGCGCGCCGAAACGGTTGCGCATGGCCAGCAGGGCGACGGTCAGCCGCTCGTCATACTTGCGCGACGTGCCGATCAGCTCGCCCTTGTGATAATGCGGCACCTCCACCCCGTTGAGCGCGCGTTCCAGCGCGGCATGGGCGAGATTGTCATAGCCGTGGCGAAAGGCGGTTTCCCAGGCGATGTCGAACGGCTCGCCCTTTAATCGGGAGCGCAGCTTGTAGGCGCTTTGCCGCGACATCCCCACCGACCGCGCGGCTTGCGCCACCGAGTGCGAGGCCGCCAGCATCCGCAGGAAATCCCCCATCTTGGCCCGTGTCCACTGCCGCGTGCCCAGTTCGGCATCGGGCGAAAGGGGCTCGTCCCTGTCAGGGTTGTCCGGGTCGTAAAGCGGCGCGCGGTCCGCGTTGGGTGTGTCGGTGTCTGTCATCCATGAGGATAGGCCACAGGATGGGGGGTGTAGGAAAATAAAATGTTTGTTGCGGCCTCAAGCGCCGTGCGCCGCCGCGCCCACCCCCATCCCCTCCCGCTTGCGGGAGGGGAGCGAGACTTGGCGCGCAGCGCCTAGTCGCAGCGGGGCGGGCACTGCGCAACGTTCGTTGCAAGCGGCGCTGCAATCAAAAAACAATCCATTGACCAATCAGCAATAATCGCAAGATATTCGCAGCCCATGAACTACGCGATAGATGCTTTACTGGATCAGCCGGTTATCTTGCTCTTGGTGCTGGCTATTGGCGCGGGCATCGGGATTACCGTCGAGAAATTCTTCAGCGGTATCGAGATGGAAAAGCGCCGCGCTTATTGGCGGGGCCGAAAGACGGGCATGAAGCGCGAGCCGCAGAAAGCCCCGGCGATCAAGGGCGTCCCGGCCAGCACGACCGAAACGGCGGCGGAACAACTCAAGCGCGTGATGAACGCCAGCTTCAAGGCGCGCCCCCTGCTGAACAAGCCGGAACGGCGCTTGCTGGGCGTGATCGATCAGGCGCTGACCGATCATAGCCCCGGATGGCGCGCGATGGGTCAGGTATCGTTGGGCGAGATTTTGTGGAGCGAAGACAAGGCCGCGTTCTGGGCGATCAACGCCAAGCGGGTCGACCTGCTGATCGTCGACGCCGACTGCCAACCGCTGTACGCGGTGGAATTTCAGGGCACCGGCCACCACACCGGCGACGAAACGGCAGCGCGCGATGCGGTAAAGAAGGAAGCGCTGCGACGGGCGGGGATAGGTTTTGTCGAAGTGGTCAGCGGCGATACGCCAGCGGAGGTGCGGGAGATGGTGCGGAAGTTGATCGGGAAAGTAGATCGATGAATTTTGCAAGCTGCAGTAAGGCTTGGACAATCGGAGATTTGTCTAAATGTCAGCCGATGGGCCTAAATGTTGATACTTGGCTGGTCATTATCACTGCAATTTTTATACCTGCATCGATTTTCCTAGTTAAGTATTTTAAAGGAAAAATAAATAGCAGTTCGACTTGTCGCATACCTTATAAATTTTTTGGGAGCAGATTTCGCGGATTATGTCGAAAAATAAAACCTCTTACGGATGATAATTATCGAATATTCTCGTCGTTTGGCCCGAATGGTGGGCACACAGAAAGATCTCCCAAAGTTGTCCGCACCGAACTCGACGTATGGTATGGGCTTAGATCAAAAATAGTCGAAAATAATCACATTATCAAAAATTTGATCAATGAGAATTGGGATATCATTCCAAAGCGCCACATAATTTCGTTTAGGAGGTGGTTAAATCACATCGATGCATTTCAAGCTCATGTAACAATGGGGAGAGCCGATTACCGGGAAAATCAGTTTCCTTCCGAAGTTGTGGAGATAATAAAACGCCATGCATGATTTCGCCAAAATGAAAGCATGGATCGCTGCGTTCATTGTGGCAAATTCACCTCCGATAATATCATGCACACAATTTGGTTCATCAATCTCAACTAATGACCCAGATGATTTTGATGTGATACTGATATCATCTGAATGGGATATTCGCCCAATCTTATCGTCTATAAAAACTAGATTTTTAGACCGATTTGGCATCATATTACATTGCCAAATTTTTCATGTATCCCAAAAAGCTGAAATCACAGATTTTTTCAAAAAATTAGAGATTTGGGAAAACTTGCATGTCGAAAGATCTTTATTACACGATACCGCAATATTTTATTAGCCGGATGGAAGAGCACGATTGCGTCAAGTCGGTTAATAATGAAAGTGACGATGAGTTTTTTCTCTATCGCGTTCACCGTGAAAAATTTGATGATGTCCTAGTATGGCTGTCGGATGCCTATAGTTTTACAGACATGGACTTTAATAACCGCCCCCCTTCTTTGCAGCGAGGTGACTACATAATAATCGCAAAGCCCGAAGGTGGCGGTGGCGCATCAGAAGCTCTTATAAGAGCAACGGGCATAGGCGTTGGCAAGCTTGGCGACTTCATGGGCGCGCTCACCAAGCGAGAACCTTGGACCTACATGCCACCTTCGTGGGAAGAGAAGCAAGAAAGGAAAAAGCGCTTCTTTGAAAAACGTTCAAAGGAGCGCTAGACCTCTCTTGCTTTCGTCCTCAATCGTGCTCCCGATCACCCTGCCCCATGTACAGTTCCGAGCCGGTTTCCTTGAAGACCTTGCTCATCTCCTTCATGCCCTTCTCCGCGTCTTCCGCCGCGACGAAGGTTTCGATGCCGGCGTTCTGCTTGGCGGCGAATTCGCGGACTTCCTGGCTGATCTTCATCGAACAGAACTTGGGCCCGCACATCGAACAGAAGTGCGCGGTCTTGGCGCCTTCGGCGGGCAGCGTCTGGTCGTGGTACTGTTCCGCGGTTTCGGGATCGAGCGACAGGTTGAACTGATCGCGCCAGCGGAATTCGAAGCGCGCCTTTGACAGGGCGTTGTCACGCACTTGCGATGCCGGGTGCCCCTTTGCCAGATCAGCCGCGTGGGCGGCCAGTTTGTAGGTGATCACGCCGACCTTCACATCGTCGCGATCGGGCAGGCCCAGATGTTCCTTGGGTGTGACGTAGCAAAGCATCGCCGTGCCGTACCAGCCGATCTGCGCCGCGCCGATGCCGCTGGTGATATGGTCGTAACCGGGTGCGATGTCGGTGACCAAGGGCCCGAGCGTGTAGAACGGCGCTTCGCCGCACGCTTCGAGCTGCTTTTCCATGTTCTCCTTGATCTTGTGCATCGGCACGTGGCCGGGCCCTTCGATCATGACCTGAACGTCCTGCGCCCATGCGCGCTTGGTCAGTTCGCCCAGCGTGTAGAGTTCGGCGAACTGCGCTTCGTCATTGGCGTCGGCGATCGATCCGGGGCGCAGGCCGTCGCCCAGCGAGTACGCGATGTCGTACGCCTTCATGATCTCGGTGATGTCGTCGAAGCGTTCGTAGAGGAAGCTTTCCTTGTGATGCGCAAGGCACCACTTCGCCATGATCGAACCGCCGCGCGACACGATGCCGGTCATGCGCTTGGCCGCCAAGGGCACATAGGGCAGGCGCACGCCGGCGTGGATGGTGAAGTAATCGACGCCCTGTTCAGCCTGTTCGATCAGCGTGTCGCGGAACACTTCCCACGTCAGGTCTTCGGCCACGCCGCCGACCTTTTCCAGCGCCTGATAAATCGGGACGGTGCCGATGGGGACGGGCGAATTGCGGATGATCCATTCGCGCGTGTCATGAATGTTGCGGCCCGTCGACAGGTCCATGACCGTGTCCGCGCCCCAGCGGATCGACCAGACCATCTTATCGACTTCGTTCGCGACGTCGGACGCCACGGCGGAATTGCCGATGTTGGCGTTGATCTTGACGAGGAAGTTGCGGCCGATCGCCATCGGTTCGGATTCGGGGTGGTTGATGTTGTTGGGGATGATCGCCCGGCCGCGCGCGACTTCGCTGCGCACGAATTCGGGGGTGACGTATTCGGGGATTTCGGCGCCCCAGCTCTGCCCGTCGCGAACGTGGTCCTTCGCCATGGCGCGGCCCAGGTTTTCGCGTTCGGCGACATATTCCATTTCGGGCGTGATGATGCCGCGGCGCGCGTAGTACATCTGCGACACGTTCATGCCGGGCTTGGCGCGCAGCGGGCGCTTGACGACGTTGGGGAACGCCGGGACGCCGCCCGAACGATCAGGGCCAAGCTGGCCATTGTCTTCGGGCCGGGCCTGCCGCGCGTCATAGGCTTCGACATCGCCGCGTTCCATGATCCAGTCGCGGCGCAGGGCCGGAAGGCCGGCCGAAATGTCGATGCTGCAGGCGGCGTCGGTATAGGGGCCGGAGGTGTCGTAGACGCGGACCGGTTCCTCACCGCTCGACGGTTCGAGCGAGATTTCGCGCATCGCCACCCGGCGCGGGCCGACGTGGATTTTCTTCGAGCCGCGGATGGGGCCGGTGGTGACGCCGATTTCGAGCTTGGAATTGATGTCGGCCATAATGGGCAGCCTTTTCGCTTGATGTCTGATCAGGAAACGCGGCGGTGCGGTGGGGGGATGGCGCCGGGGAATGGTGCTGGCGCGTCTCCCTTCCCTCCGCCCGGATTAACGGGTTCAGGTTCAACGGGTCGATTGGCACTACCCAATCCTCTCAGCGAAAGCTCGCTCCCCGGGGTTACTCTGATGATGTAATGCCATTGCGCGGCGGCGTAAAGCGCCGTGGGCTCATGCGCCCCAGTTTGTCGTCAGCCCGAACTCTTCGTCAGAATGCGTAGCCCAGCCCGATCATCGCGGCATATTGGTTGGCATCGCCGCGCATCGCGGTAAGCGGCGTGTCCGCCGCGCTGTTCAGCAATCGTTCGTAGCTCAGCGCCAGCGCGAGGCCGAGGCCGCCGTTGCGGAAATCGCCGTCGAAGTCGAAGCCGTAATAGGCCCGCACTTCCCAATCCTTGAACCCGCTGTCGGCATCGTATGTCGGCAACTGCTCGCCGGTTGCCACGCTGCCGACAGGAGAGATCGCGTAATAATAATCGGCATAATCGCCGTTGACCCACGTGGTGCCCGCCGACAGTCCTGCGCCCATGCCCGGGCTGAGCGCGGTGAAGTAGGATAACTGTGCACTGATCGACTGGCCCGCGCCATTGCCCGATACGTCCCAGCGAGTGCTTGCGCTGAGCGCTATGGAATCGACCGGCGTCAGCACGTTCTTGACAGAAACGCCCGCGCCGAAACCCAGTTCGACGGTCTTGTCGAGCCTGGGCAGCAGGTCCATCACGTCGTCCTTCACCGAACCGCTGCGCACGGTGCGATACCGGATGTCCGGCCCGAACGACACTTCGACATTACCGGGAAGATTGGGGACAAGATCGAGTTCCAGCCCGATGCCGCGCGTGGCAAAGCCGATGCCGCCGACCGAACCGCGCGCCGCGACACCCGGCATCACGCCATAATCATTCGAGCCTTCGTAGTCGGGCAAATATCCCGCACCCACCGCGACGATGGCGTAATCGCCGTCGAAAACGTCGTCGAGCAGCGGCTGTGCCAGATCGTCCAGCTGCGGCGCATCGGCATTGGCAAGCGCGGGCGTTGCGATCATGCAGGCGATTGCCATCGCGGTGAATTTCAGAGCCGCGGCGCCGCCGACGGCGGGCAATCTTGCATGATTTTTCAAAAGGCTGCTTCCCCAAGATGGTTTAACTGCCAAACGCGCGACACTATGTCCTGTTCCGCCCCGGCCCCTACCCTGACCCCCACCGCGAACCTATGTCGGGCGCCTGCCATGGTCCGGCTTGCGCCCGGACGGGTTGCGTGCGAGCAGGCACTGTAATGGAAAAGGCTATCGTCAGGCAATTCGACATTGCGATCGCAGGGGGCGGGCTGGCCGGGTCGCTGATCGCGCTGGCGCTGCGGGAACGGCGCCCCGAATTGACTGTCGCCCTGATCGAACGCGGCGATGCCGTGGGCGGCAACCACGTCTGGTCGTTTTTTGCCAGCGATGTTGCGGCGGCGGATCGCGCGCTGGTCGAACCGCTGGTCGCCGCGCGCTGGGACGCGGGCTATTCCGTGCGTTTTCCGGGCTTTGTCCGCGAATTGCCGACGCCCTATCGCAGCGTGACGTCCGAAAACCTTGCCGCCGCCATCGCCCGCGCGCTGCCCGCCGATGCGGTCATGACCGGCCGCGATATCGCATCGCTGGATGCAGACGGAGCGACCCTGACCGATGGCACGCGCATCGCTGCGCACGGCGTGATCGACACGCGCGGGCTGAACCCCGATTTGTTGCGCCATTTTTCGGGCGGCTGGCAGAAATTCGTGGGCACGATGCTGACCACGCGCGAACCGCACGGGCTGGACCGGCCTGTCGTGATGGATGCGCGCGTCGAACAGCTGGACGGTTATCGGTTCGTCTATTGCCTGCCGTTTTCGGCGACCAAGGTTTTCGTCGAGGATACATATTACAGCGATACGCCCGATCTGGACCGCGTATGCCTGTTGGCGCGCATCGACGCCTATGCCGCCGCGCAAGGATGGGATGTCGTGGACCGGACCCGCACCGAAAGCGGCGTTCTGCCGGTCGTCACCGATGGCGATTTCGCCGCATTCTGGCAGGCCGGGCACAGCGACGCAGCCATCGGCCGCGCCGGTGTGCGCGCCGGGTTGTTCCAGCCGCTGACCAGCTATTCGCTGCCCGACGCGGTGCGCTTTGCCGCCCATGTCGCCGCCCTGCCCGATATGACCGGCAGCACCCTCGCGCGGGCATCGCGCGCATGGGCCGAACGGCACTGGCGACGGGGGCGGTTCTACCGCCTGCTGGCCCGCATGTTGTTCGCCGCGGCGGAACCGGCGCAACGCTACCGGGTACTCCAACGGTTCTATGCGCTTGACGAAGCATTGATCGAACGGTTCTACGCGGGCAGAAGCACTTCGGCTGACAAGCTTCGCGTGCTGGCCGGGAAGCCCCCGGTACCCATTACCAAGGCCGTCATGGCACTCGCCGGAATTGGCGTGCCGGGCGCATTGACCGAAATTGGCGCATCCCCCGCGCCGGAAGGAACCCGATGACCGACGCGAACAGTCCCGCCACCCGGCCCCCGCGACGCGCCGCCATTATCGGCGCCGGATTCGGCGGGCTTGCGCTGGCCATCCGGCTGCAGTCGGCCGGGATCGCGACCACGGTGATCGAAGCGCGGGACAAGCCCGGCGGGCGTGCCTATGTCTGGGAAAAGGAAGGCTTTACCTTCGATGCCGGACCGACCGTCATCACCGATCCCGATTGTCTTGAGCAGTTGTGGCGGCTGACCGATCACGAGATGGCCAAGGATGTCGAACTGATCCCGGTCATGCCGTTCTATCGCCTGCAATGGGAAGACGGGACGACCTTCGACTATTCGAACGATCAGGCGCAGCTGGCGGCCGAAATCCACCGGCTTAACCCCGAGGACGTGGCTGGGTACGAGGAATTTTCCCAATATTCCGCCGGGGTTTTCGAAGAAGGCTACGTCAAGCTGGGCCACGTGCCCTTCCTGAAATTCAGCACGATGATCAAGGCTGCCCCCGCGCTCGCCAAATATCAGGCGTGGCGCAGCGTCTATTCCATGGTTTCGAAGTTCGTGAAGAGCCCGAAACTGCGCGAGGCATTGTCTTTCCACACGCTCTTGGTGGGCGGCAACCCGATGACGACAAGCGCGATCTATGCCCTCATCCACAAGCTGGAAAAGGACGGCGGCGTATGGTGGGCAAAGGGCGGGACGAACAAGCTGATCGCCGGGATGGTCACCCATTTCGAACGGCTGGGCGGGACGGTCCGGCTGGCCGATCCGGTGGCAAAGATCGAAACGCTGGGCAATCGCGCGACCGGCGTTACGACCAAAAGCGGGTGGACCGAAAAATTCGACGCGGTGGCGACGAATGCCGACCTGATGCATTCGTATCGGGACTTGCTGGCGGGCAACCGGCGCGGACCGGCGGTCGCGAAGAAGCTGGCGAAAAAGCGCTGGAGCCCCAGCCTCTTCGTCGTGCATTTCGGGATCGAGGGCACGTGGCCCGGCATCCCGCATCACATGATCCTGTTCGGCCCGCGCTATAAGGGCCTGTTGGACGACATCTACAAATCCGGCGTCCTGCCAAAGGATTTCTCGATCTACCTGCACCACCCGACCGTCACCGACCCGGCGATGGCCCCGGAAGGCATGAGCACGTTTTACGCGCTGGTCCCCGTGGCCCACATGGGCAAGCTGGCGGTGGACTGGGACAAGATCGGGCCGCAACTGGAAAAGCGCGTGCTGGACGAAGTGGGGCGGCGGCTGATCCCCGACATCCATTCGCGGATCGTCACGAAATTCCACTATTCGCCGGCCGATTTCGGCACCGACCTTGCCGCACACATGGGATCGGCCTTCAGCCTCGAACCGATCCTGACGCAAAGCGCGTGGTTTCGCGCGCACAACCGCGACGACGAAATCGGGAACCTGTACTTCGTTGGTGCGGGCACCCATCCGGGCGCAGGCATTCCCGGCGTCGTGGGATCGGCGCGGGCAACGGCGCGGCTGATGATTTCCGACCTTTCGAAAAGCTGAGCCACCGTGCCTGACCTTGCTGCCCAGAATGCCGCGATTCGCGATCGTGACGCGCTTGTCGCCCATGCCCGCAACACGATCGCGCGTGGATCGAAAAGCTTTGCCGCGGCATCGCTGCTGTTCGACCGCGTGACGCGCGAACGGGTCTGGCTGCTGTACGCATGGTGCCGCGCCGCCGACGATCTTGCCGATGCGCAGGACATGGGCGGCGAACTGGGCGATCAGGCGCATGCGGCGGACCGACTGGCCATCATCCGCAGCCACACCGCCTTGGCGCTGGCGGGAGAGCCGACGGGCGATCCTTCGTTCGACGGGTTGGGCGTGGTGGCGCGCGAATGCGGGCTAACCGCTCAGATGTGCGACGACGTGGTGGCGGGCTTCGCTCTCGACGCCGCCGACTGGCAACCGCGCAGCGAAGCGGACATGCTGCAATATTGCTATCACGTCGCCGGCGCGGTCGGCGTGATGATGGCAAGAGTCATGGGCGTGCCCGATGACGACAGCATGGCCGCCGACACGCTCGACCGCGCCTGCGATCTGGGCATCGCGTTCCAGCTTGCCAATATCGTGCGCGACGTGTGGGAAGACGATGCCGCGGGCCGTTGCTACCTGCCGGTCGAATGGATGGTAGAAGCCGACATCACGCCAGGGCAACACATGAAACCGATGTACCGGCCCGAACTGGTCGCGATGGTGCACGACGCCTGCGTCATGGCGCGCGCGTATGAAGCGAGCGCCCGGATCGGCGCGGCGCGATTGCCGATGCGGTCGCGCTGGGCGATCCTGTCGGCCACCGGCATTTACGGATCGATCGCGCGCAAAGTCGAAAAGGCGGGGATTCACGGCTGGGACCACCGCGCATTCACCAGCCGGTTCGAAAAGCTGCGTCATGTGTTCGGCGCCGGGGCGGCATGTCTGCGCGCCCCGCCCGCCAGTTGCGAAGACGACGCGATGGCCCGCCCGCTGACCCGCCGCGATTTCGAAGCGCGGGCGCGCGAGGTTGCTTCGAACGCGGGCCAGCACTAATCGGGTGGACGCAAAGGGGGCCACGATGGCGACGATCACAGTTCTGAACGGACCGAACCTGAACCTTTTGGGCAAGCGGGAGCCGGAGATATATGGTTCGGCGACGCTGGCCGACGTGGAAACGCTGTGCCGCGACAAATGCGCCGCGCTGGGGCACGAACTGCGTTTTGCCCAATCGAACGCCGAACACGAACTGATCGACTGGATCCACGATGCGCGCGACAATGCCGCCGCCATCGTCATCAATCCCGGCGCCTATACCCACACGTCGATCGCGCTGCGCGATGCGCTGTCCGCGTTCGACGGCCCGATCGCCGAAGTGCACATTTCGAATATCCACGCGCGCGAGGAATTTCGCCACCACAGCTATATCTCAGGCGTGGCCGACACGGTGATCTGCGGCGCAGGGATCGCCGGATACGGTTTCGGGATAGAGGCGGTCGCAAACCTGCTCTGACAGATTGGCCCTTAGGCCTTGCGCCACCGGGACATGGTCACCGCCACGGTAACGGCCAGCGCAAATGCTGCGGCCAGCCACAGCGACAGTACCCCGAACGCAAGCTGAGCGAACGCCCCCGTAACACCGCCTGTCACCAGCCCGGCCCACAGCAACAGATATGGCATCCAGCCCAGCGGCGGGCCGCCGATCATCGCGTCGGCGATCCGCATGCCCAGCTTGACCAGCGTTCCGGTCATGTAGGTAAGCCCCACCCGCACGTCGCCATCGACTTCGAAGGCGAGGTTCATGCCCCCCATCGCGGCGGCAATCGGGATCAGCGCGAACATGGCATGGCCCGAAGACACCATCGCGGCGGTGGCCAGCAACACCGTGACGTAAGCGAGAACCGCCGATTCCCGCGCCCGCACCGGCACCTTTCGGCGCAACAGCGTCGCCGCCACCGTGCCGGCAAGAAATGCGGCGATCAGCATCGCGGCAATCGCGGCGGCTTCGGTCCCGCTGCCCAGCCCGACGCCCAGCCGGGTCGAATTTCCGCTCATGAACGAAACGAAATAGCCGCCGCTGGCGATGAAGCCGACCGCGTCGACATATCCCGCCAACCCGGCAAGCAGCACGGCCAATATCCCGACATGGTGCATGCGGTGGGGCATGGCCGACGTGTTAGCGGCCAAGTCGCCCACCATGCAATCGCAGGTGTCGCCCTCAGCCGATTTCCGCGACCAGTTTCAGCACGCGTTCGGCGTGTTCCTTGCGACAGATCAGCAAGTCGGGGAGCGATACGTCCTTCTGGTTATAGACCAGCGGCGATCCGTCGATGCGCGATGCGTGGAGGCCGTGGGCAAGCGCGACGGCAGCGGGCGCGCAATTGTCCCATTCGTATTGCCCGCCCGAATGGAGGTAGATGTCCGCTTCCCCCCGGATGACTGCCATGGCCTTGGCCCCGGCAGAGCCCATCGGGACCAGTTCGGCACCGATGGCTTCGGCCACGGCCTTGCTGTCCGCGCCCGGGCGCGTTCGGCTGACCACCATGCGTAGCGTTGCGGGCACCGGCGGCAGCGCCGACACCTGATCGCTGCGCAGGACCTGCGGCACGCCCGGCAGCGCAACCGCGCCGATCACCGGCTTTCCGCCGATGGCAAGGCCGACGTGCACGGCCCAGTCGCTGCGCCGTTCGCCATATTCGCGCGTGCCATCGACGGGGTCGATGATCCACACGCGCTCCTTGCCCAGACGTTCGGGCGTGTCGGCGCTTTCCTCCGACAGCACACCGTCGTCGGGGCGCTGTGCGGCGATTGCGCGCATCAGGAAGGCGTTGACCACCTTGTCGCCTGCATCGCCCAGCGCCTTGCCGTCGATCAACCCGCTGTCGCGCACGGCGACCGCGATCTTGCCCGCAGTATCGGCCAATATGGCGGCCAGTTCGGCATCGCTCTCGATGATCGCGGACATCGTCACCAGCCCAGCACGTATTCGACAATCCGGTCGGCCGCTTCCTCGGCCGTCATCTTCGTCGTGTCGATGCGCAGTTCCGGGGCCTCCGGCACTTCATACGGGCTGTCGATCCCGGTAAAGTTCTTCAGATCGCCGGCCCGCGCCTTTTTATAGAGGCCCTTCACGTCGCGTTCTTCCGCCACGCTCAGCGGCGTGTCGATGAACACCTCGACGAACTCTCCCTCGGCGCACATCTGGCGCACCATTTCGCGTTCTGCGCGGAACGGGCTGATGAAGGCGGTGACGACGATCAGGCCCGCATCGGTCATCAGGCGCGCGACTTCGCCCACGCGGCGGATGTTCTCGATCCGGTCGGTATCGGTAAAGCCGAGATCCTTGTTCAGCCCGTGGCGCACGTTGTCGCCATCCAGCAGGAACGAATGCCGGTTCATCCGGTGCAGGCGTTTTTCGACAAGGTTGGCGATGGTCGACTTGCCCGAACCCGACAGCCCGGTGAACCACAGCACCTTGGGCTCCTGGTTCTTCATCCCGGCCCGCGCTTCGCGGGTGATGTCGAGCGCCTGCCAATGCACGTTCTGCGACCGGCGCAGCGCGAAATGCAACATGCCCGCGCCCACGGTCTGGTTCGTGATCTTGTCGATCAGGATGAAACCGCCCAGCGTCTTGTTCAGCGTGCCGTCTTCATCCTTATAGGGAAGGAAGGCGATCGGCTTGTCAGTCACCAACTCGGCCACGCCAATGGCGTTGAGGTCGAGCGTCTTGGCGGCCAGATGCTCCATCGTGTTGACGTCGACCGCGTATTTCGGTGCCTGCAGGCTGGCCGACACGGTCTGCGTCGCCAATTTCAGCCAATATGACCGGCCCGGCAGCAGCGCCTCGTCCGCCATCCACACCACCGTCGCCTCGAACTGATCGGCGACCTGCGGCGGGCTGTCGGCGGCGGCGATGACGCTTCCCCGCGAACAGTCGACTTCGTCGTCGAGCGTGATCGTGACCGACTGCCCGGCCTGCGCCTCTGTCAGGTCGCCGTCGAAGGTGACGATGGACTTGACCGTGCTGGTCTTGCCCGAAGGCACGATCCGCACCGCGTCGCCCGGCTTGACCGTGCCGCCGCTGATCAGGCCGGAAAAGCCCCGGAAGTCGAGATTGGGCCGGTTCACCCACTGCACCGGCATGCGGAACGGCTTGGCAAGGTCGGCATCGGCCGAAACTTCCACGCTTTCGAGATGCTCCATCAGCGTCGGGCCGTCGTACCACGGCGTATTGGCCGAACGGTCGGTGACGTTGTCGCCCTTGAAGCCCGAGATGGGGATCGCGGTGAAATCGGTAATGCCGATCTGCGCCGCGAACTCGCGATAGTCCTGAACGATGTCGAGGTAGGCGGACTGATCGTAATCGACGAGGTCCATCTTGTTCACCGCCAGTACGATGTTCCTGATGCCGACCAGTTGCGCCAGATAACTGTGCCGCCGCGTCTGGACCAGCACGCCCTTGCGCGCGTCGATCAGGATGACGGCAAGATCGGCGGTCGATGCGCCGGTCACCATGTTGCGCGTGTACTGTTCGTGGCCGGGCGTGTCGGCGACGATGAACTTGCGCTTTTCGGTGGTGAAGAAGCGATAGGCGACGTCGATCGTGATGCCCTGCTCCCGTTCGGCGGCCAGACCGTCGACCAGCAGCGCGAAGTCGATCTCCTGCCCCTGCGTCCCGACCCGCTTGCTGTCCGCCTGAAGCGCCTCAAGCTGATCTTCGAAGATCATCTTGGAATCATACAGCAAACGCCCGATCAGCGTCGACTTGCCGTCGTCCACCGAACCGCAGGTGATGAAGCGCAGCATGGTCTTGTGCTGATGCGCGTCGAGGTATTTGTCGATATCCTCCGCAATCAGCGCGTCGGTCTTGTAGATGGGGTTTTGAACGTCGTTCATCAGAAATACCCCTCCTGCTTCTTCTTTTCCATGCTGCCGTCGCCCGCGTCCTTGTCGATGGCGCGACCCTGCCGCTCGCTGGTGGTGGTCAGAAGCATTTCCTGGATCACTTCGGACAATGTCGCCGCCTCGCTCTCCACCGCGCCGGTCAGCGGGTAGCAGCCCAGCGTGCGGAAGCGGATCGAGCGCATTTCGGGCACTTCGCCATCCTTCAGCGGCATGCGTTCGTCATCGACCATGATGAGCAGCCCATCGCGTTCGACGACCGGGCGCGGCGCGCTGAAATAAAGCGGCACGATCTCGATCTTGTTCAGCTGGATGTACTGCCAGATGTCCAGCTCAGTCCAGTTGCTGATCGGGAAGATGCGGATGCTTTCGCCTTTCGCCTTCTTCGCGTTGTACAGGTTCCAAAGTTCGGGGCGCTGGTTCTTGGGGTCCCAGCCGTGGCTGGCCGAACGGAACGAAAAGACGCGTTCCTTGGCGCGGCTCTTTTCCTCGTCCCGGCGCGCGCCACCGAATGCCGCGTCGAAGTTATAAAGGTTCAGCGCCTGCTTCAGCCCTTCGGTCTTCCACATGTCGGTGTGCAACGGGCCATGGTCGAACGGGTTGATCCCCCGCTCCTTCGCCTCTTCGTTCTGGTAAACGAGCAGTTCCATGCCCGCATCCTTTGCCGCCTTGTCGCGAAGGTCGTACATCGCCTTGAACTTCCACGTCGTGTCGACATGCAGCAGCGGAAACGGCGGCGGCGAAGGGTAGAACGCCTTCTTCGCCAGGTGCAGCATGACCGCGCTGTCCTTGCCCACCGAATAGAGCATCACCGGATTGTCGGTTTCGGCCACGACCTCGCGGATGATGTGGATGCTTTCCGCTTCCAGTCGTTCAAGATGGGTCAGCGCGCGCGCCATGAATGTTTCCTCGATAGGTTCGCCGGGTCGGCCGTGCGGCAAAACAGGCACTGTCAACTCTAGTCATTGGTAGCGTCCCTATCCAAGCCTCGGCTCCCGCGCGCCAAAAGAATTCTTGCGCGCGCGATACCTTCGCTTGGCTGGCGCCGGGCGGGCCCACCCCGTCCAGGTCGACGAACTGGACGCTTACGTCACCCACCATGGCAATCGTGCGACCAAACGGCTTTACCGCGAAATCTCCAGCCGGTTGCGCGATGTGGCCGCGCCATTGGGCACGCAAATCATGATATGGGATTACGGACGCTTCATCGTGCTCGCCCCCGGATTGCGCGATGCTTCGCGGCTGGGCGACCTGTGCGCCAGCATGCAACGCGCGGTAGAGCTTCCCGCCATTCCGCCCGGCAATGCATTGCACCACGACAGGGTCCGGGTTTCGACCTCGACGGCGTGGCGAGCGGGCAGCACCGCGCTGGAACTGCCGTCAGCGCTGATCGCCAGCCTGGGGATCGAGAATTTTCGCGGGCGGCGGCATATCGAACTGGCCTGACGCCCAAACTGGCCCGAACGTGAACCGAATTGGATCGTCCATGTCCAGGCTGCTGGCACGGGCATGAACCCGCGCCAAAGCTTTATCGTCGTCGCCTTTGCCGTTAGTGCTGGCAGAGGGGAGCATGAACGGCATGGACAGATTGCACGAATGGGATGCCAGCATACCGGCGTGGATGGGCCGGTTCGACGACGTCAGCAATCCCGACAGCTTGCGGCGACAGGAATTTGCCGCAGCTGCCATCGGGCTGGTCGCGTCGCGCGGGCTAGAACACCTGACCTTTCGTCGGCTTGCCGCCGAAATGGATTGCAGCACCACGACGATCGCATCGCTGTTCGGCGATCGTCAGGGTCTTTGGTTGGCTGTGTACCGCATGACGATCCTGCGCACGCAGGCCCGCATCCGCGAAGCCTATGTCCGCACCAACGGCAGCCCGCTTGCCTGCATCCTGGCGCAGATGCCCGTCACGCCACAGGGGCGTGAGGATTGGGCGGTTTATCTGGCCCAGAACACCGTGGCCGCCGCCAACCCGGCATTTCAGGCAGAATACCGACAGCAGGTCCGCTATGCCGTACGCGATTTTGCCGAACTGCTGATGCGCGAAAACGACTTTTCGCAACAAAGCGCGCGCCGCGCTTCGCGCCAGGCTTTCACGTTCCTGATCGGAACGGCGGTGCAGGCATGTTTCGAACCGCGCAGCTGGTCCGCCCGCCGACAGGAAGAGTTCCTCCGCCATCAATTCGAATTGAACGGCATTCCCGTTTGATCCGTTTTGGACGTAATCGAACAGTAAAAGACTGTCGTCTTTACGGCGAACCGCTCTTTTTGATTAAATGTATCAAGTGTTTTTGTAAGTTCTAATTTTTAGGGATCCGGACCTGTATCCCTTATATCTTAATATATACAACAATATAACTCTCATCGTTAATATCAATGGCGACACTTTCAAATCGTCGATTGCCTCCTGACGATCGAACGGCATATTAAGGCACGTGGTACAAATGCCGTCGAATCGGTACGCCATGAGCGCCGAGAGAGCGCCAAGAAGATCGATAGGGAGAGAGAGAATGCCGTTTCGCACGAACATGCTGACGTCCGCCGCGGTCATCGCGATTGCCGCCCAGACCGCCTTTGTCCAACCGGCCCTTGCGCAAGCTGCCGACGATGGCACCCCCGCCCACGCTTCGGCCGCCATGCCCGCCGATGCGATCATCGTGACCGCCCGTCGGCGCGAGGAAACGATGCTCGATGTGCCGGTCGCCATCGCTGCGGTCGGGGCCGAACAGCTTGAACGCTATGCCGCCACCGATCTGCAGAAGATTGGCCAGCTCGTCCCGCAGGTCATCCTTGCCAAGACCGGCGGCGGCGGCGCAGGCGCGTCGTTCACGATCCGCGGCCTCGGCTCATCCGCGCTCGACGCCGGTATCGACCAGACCGTTTCGCTCAACATCGACGGGTTGCAGATCAGCCGCGGGCGGCTTGTGGCGCAAAGCTTCTTCGACGTGCAGCAGGTCGAGGTCCTGAAGGGCCCGCAGGCGCTGTTCTTCGGCAAGAACAGCCCCGGCGGCGTCATTTCGGTCAAGACCAAGGGCGCGACCTCCTCGTTCGAGGGGTATGTCCGCGCCGGATATGAATTCAAGGCCAACGAACGCATCCTCGAAGGCGCGATCTCCGGCCCGCTCACCGAGACGCTGGGCTTCCGCATCGCCGCGCGCGGCAGCAAGATGGACGGCTACATCAAGAACAACGCCGGGCCGATCACCCTGCCCAGCGACCCCGATCACCCCAGCGTCGGCGCCGCCTATGCCAACGATCCGGGGACCAAGGAAATCCTCGGTCGCCTGACGCTCGAATGGAACCCCAGTTCGGACTTCGACGCGACGCTGAAGGTCTTTGGCGACAAGTTGCGCGATCATGGCGAAACGTCGGGCACCGAACTGCTGTGCGAGGGCGGTTCGCGCACGCTCGACCTGTTGGGCGGGGTCTTCGTGGCCGATCCCTACAGCGATTGCGAACTGAACGGCGAACGCACGCTGGGCGCTTTCAACCCGGAAATCGGCGCGAACTACCCCGGCTCCAACGGCGGCGTACCCGAAACGCGGTATGAATCGCTGCTCACCTCGCTGACCATGAACTACCGTGCCGGCGCGCTGAACTTCACTTCGGTCACCGGCTTCTGGTCCTATACCAATGACGGGTTCGACAACTTCGCGTTCGATTCCACCCCCACGGTGGCGGGCGCGAACAAGGATCATTCCGAAGCGTTCACTCAGGAACTGCGCGTCAACTCCGACTTCGACGGCGCGTTCAATGTTGCCGCAGGCCTGTTCTTCGAAGACAGCGCCCGCGACACGCGCGGCAACGGGTTCATCGCCAACGTCGGGCAGGACCCGCGCTACGACACGTACCACAACTGGCAATTCCTGACCGACAACTCGGGCAAGACCTACTCCGCCTTCGGCCAGCTGATCTTCGACGTGACCGACACGGTGGAACTGGCGGGCGGTGCGCGCTGGACGCGCGAAACCAAGCGCACGTCGCAGGGTAACAGCTACGTCAACCAGAACTTCGCGCCGTTCATGATCACGGCCGAAGAAGGCGTGTTTACCAGCGGCAGATTCTCCGACGAGCAGATCTCTCCCGAAGCGACGCTATCATGGCGCGCCACGCCCGAAACGATGGTCTATGCCGCATACAAGACGGGCTATAAATCGGGCGGTTTTTCGAACCCGTCGATCCTGTCGTTCGGCCAGACGGTCAGCGATCTCGGCTTCGCGCCGGAAAAGGCGGACGGCGGTGAAGTCGGCTTCAAGGGTGAACTGCTCAACCGTCGCCTGTTGGTGAACGCTACGGTTTACCGCTATACGTTCAAGGGGCTGCAGCTCACCTCGTTCAACCCCTCACCGCCATCGTTCACCATCCGCAACGCCGCTTCGGCGCGCACGACCGGCGTGGAACTCGACGGCGCGTTCAACGTGACGCCCGACTTCACGCTGCGCGCTGCGGCGGGCTACAACAAGGCGAAGTACCTGAGCTTCGCGGCCGCTCCGTGCTATGCGGGCCAGACCGCGGCCCAGGGCTGCAACGGGGTTCAGGACCTGTCGGGAACGGCGCTGGTTCGGGCGCCCAAATGGAACCTGACCGGCGGCGTGACTTATGACACCGACCTGACCAGCGATATCGGACTCGGCCTTTCGGGCGATGCCAATTACACCAGCGGCTACTGGATCCTGGAAAACCAGAACCCGGTCGGCTGGCAAAAGGGCTTTGCCCGGATCAACGCGACGGCGCGGCTCTACGAACTCGACGATGCATGGGAACTGGCGCTGATCGGTCGCAACCTGACCAACAAGTATTACGGCATCGCCGGGGCTGAAAAACCCTTTGGCACGCCCGATGCGGTCTGGGTGAACATCGGCCGCCCGCGCGAGATCATGCTGCAGGGAACGGTCCGCTTCTAAGGGTGGCGCGACGCCATCGCGGACCCATCCAGCCAGAACGAGCGGACCTGACCACTTGACCATCCAGCATCACCGGAATTGCGGGATATCCCCATTCCACAAACGGATCTTCGCAATTGTCCTGTTCGCGCTTGCCGCGACCGGGTGTTCGCAACCTGGTGATGTCGGGACGAAATCGGTGGCGTTCGATGCCCGCATCGTCGCCGCCGATTCCGAGCCCCAGAACTGGCTGAGCCACGGCCGCACTTATTCGGAACAGCGGTTTTCGCCGCTCGACGATATCGCTGCCGGCAATGTCGGGGGGCTTGGCCTGGCGTGGTATCACGACCTCGACACCTTTCGCGGTCAGGAAGGCACGCCGCTGGTCGTCGACGGCGTGATGTATGCGACCACGGCGTGGAGCAAGATCGTCGCGCTGAACGCCGCGACGGGCGAACGGATCTGGCAGTTCGATCCCGAAGTGCCCGGCAGCGCCGGCCTTCACGCCTGCTGCGACGTGGTGAACCGGGGTGCGGCTTATGCCGACGGGCGGTTGTTCTTCGGCACGATCGACGGGCGGCTGATCGCGGTCGACGCAAAGACCGGGACAAAGGTATGGTCGGTGCAGACGACCGATCCCGAAACATCGCAGGCGATATCGGGCGCACCGCGCGTGGCCAAGGGCAAGGTGTTCATCGGCAACGGCGGCGCGGATCAGGGCGTACGCGGCTATATCTCCGCCTATGACCAGTCGACCGGCAAGCTGGCGTGGCGGTTCTATACCGTGCCCGGCGAACCGGGAAAAAAGGACGGCGCAGCATCGGACGAGGTGCTCGAACGACTGGCGCGAAAGACGTGGAGCGGCGATCGGTACTGGCAGATCGGCGGCGGCGGCACGGTGTGGGATTCCATCGTGTACGACCCGGACTTCGACCGATTGTACGTCGGCGTCGGCAACGGCGGCCCGTGGGATCGTGGCATCCGTTCGAACGGCGAAGGAGACAACCTTTTCATCGGGTCCATCCTCGCGCTCGATCCCGATACCGGCGAATATATCTGGCATTATCAGGAAACGCCGGGCGACCAATGGGACTTCACGTCTACTCAGCAGATGATCCTTGCCGACCTGACCATCGACGGAACCGCGCGGCAGGTGATCATGCACGCGCCCAAGAACGGGTTCTTCTACGTCATCGACCGAAAGACCGGCAAACCCGTTTCGGCAGAAACGTTCGTGCCGGTGAACTGGGCTGAAAAGGTCGATCTGGCCACTGGCCGTCCGGTCGTCTATCCCGCCGCGCGTTATGACAAGGCGGGGCCGTTCCTTGCCAGTTCCGGCGGATGGGGCGCGCACAACTGGCACCCGATGGCGTTCAGCCCGCAGACCGGGCTGGTCTATATCCCGGCGATGCAGGTGCCGATGCGCTATGCGACCGACGGTTCGTTCGAATATCGTCCGGGCCTGCTCAACCTTGGCGTGGGGACAGGCGGAAAGCTTCCCGAAGAGGCTGCAGCGATCAAGGCGATGCTCGGCGCATTTCAGGGCCGCCTGATCGCGTGGGACCCGGTCGCGCAAAAGGAAGTGTGGCGGGCCGAACGGGATTCGCCATGGAACGGCGGCGTGCTGGCAACGGCGGGCGGGCTGGTCTTCGAAGGGTTGGCCGATGGCACCTTCCGTGCGCATGACGCGAAAACGGGCAAGGAACTGTGGCGGTTCGAAGCGCAGCAGGCGATCATGCCGGGGCCGGTCAGCTATGCCGTCAATGGCGTCCAATACGTCGCGGTCATGGTCGGCAAGGGCGGCGCATACAACCTAGCCATGCCCGGATTTTCCCGGCCCGATCCGCGCATTCCGGGGCGGATCATGGCGTTCAAGCTGGGCGGCACGGCAAAGCTTCCGGTCAAAGCTAAGGCCGATGTTCCGCCATTCCAGCCTTCGGACGAAAAGTTCACCGCCGCGCAAATCGCGCATGGCGACGCGCTGTTCAATTCCACCTGCGGCGCGTGTCACGGTGCGGGCGCGCAATCGATCGGCGTTCTGCCCGACCTGCGTCGTTCGGGCGCGCTGGCCAACGGGGATGTCTGGCGCCAGATCGTGATAGACGGCATGCTGTCCGACAACGGCATGGCGAGCTTTGCAAAATACCTTTCGCCCGCCGATGCGGAGGATATCCGCGCCTATGTCAACGACCGCGCCCGCGTCGCGAAAGGAGCCGAAAAACCATGACCGACCTTAGCAGACAGGCGCCCTTCGGATCGCGGGTCGAACAGCTTGGCTATCTTGTCGACGATCTGGATGCGGCGATGGCGCACTGGACCGGGACGCTGGGCGCGGGGCCGTTCTTCGTGCTGCCCGAACGGCGGTTCGTCGAATTGGCCCACGGCGGCGTTGCCTGCGACGAACAGATGATCGCCGGCGTCGCCATGGGTCAGCTTGGGCCGGTTCAGATCGAACTGATCGTGCCGGGCGGCGGGCCTTCGACCTATCACCGTTTCCTTGGCGCGGGCGGGCGCGGGTTGCACCACCTGGGATACATCGCCGACGATTACGTCGCGGCACGGCAGGAGGCGGTCGATGGCGGCTTGCGCATCGCGACAGAGGGGCGCAGTCAGGCGACCCGGTTCTGCTATATCGAGAACGAGGCCGCGCTGGCCGAACCGTGTTTCGAACTGATCGAAGCGTGCGACGTCATCAACGACGTGTTCGCGATGGTCGCCCGGGCCCACGCCGAATGGGACGGCAGCGAGCCTGTGCGTTACCTTTAGGCTTCGGGCCTCAGCCCTCTACCCCGTCGCGGCCGAAATAGTCGGCTTTCTTGCGATAGTAATCGGCGTTCAGCCGAAGGTCGGTCAGACCGCTGTCGACCGTAATGACCTGTCCGGTGATGTTGCGCGCGTCCGGCCCGGCGAGATAGGCGAAGCAACCCGCGATCTCGTCCGCCGAAACGATCGTACCCAGCGGATTGCGCGCCTTTGACACCGCCTCCATTGCGGCGACATCGCCATAGGCCAGCTCAGTCATGCGCGACGGCACGCTTCCCGGTGCCACGGCGTTGACACGGATGCCGTCCACCGCCAATTCCGACGCCGCCGAACGCGTCAGTCCGACGACACCGTGCTTGGCGGCGGTATAGGCGTGGGGCGCCAGCGGCGCGATGCCGCCGACGCTGGCGGTGTTGATGATCGAACCGCCCCGGCCCATCACCCGCGCTGCATGTTTCGTGCCGAGGAATACCGAGGTCAGCAGGACCGAGATCGTGCGGTTCCAAGCATCGAGCGGGATTTCGCCAATGCCACCCAGCGCGCCCAGTTGGCCTGCGTTGTTGATCATGCAGTCCAACGATCCGTAAACCTCGACACTGGCTGCGACGATCGCCTCGACATCAGCTTCGTTCGTCACGTCGCAGTGACGGAATTCACAGCCCAGTGCGGCAGCCAGCGCCTGTCCGCCGGCATCGTCGATATCGCCCAGCACCAGTTTCGCGCCCAGCCGAGCGAACCGCCGCGCGGTCGCCGCGCCCAGCCCGTTGGCCGCGCCGGTGATGACCGTCGCCATCCCGGCCAGGGGTTTTCCATTGTCGGTCGCGACCTGCGCAGTCATAGGCTTGCCTCTCGTATTGTGTTGTTATGACGCAGTGATTAAGGCGCTTGAGCCAAAATAGCAATTGCGGAGAGCGCCCGGATGAACCCGGCAAACCCCTATCCCGACGATCCGGCGCAGGAACGTGCCCTGGCTTTCGATTTCGTCCAAACTGCGCCAGACCGGTTCGCCAGTCACGTCATTCCCAGCGGATTGTTGCGGCTTTACGGTGGAATGGTCGCGGCGCAGGCGCTGGCCACCGCGCAGGCGACGGTTCCGGAGGACAAGGCGGTGCACAGTCTCCACGCATACTTCCTGAAGCCGGGGCTGACCGACAGGCCGCTCGATTTTTCAGTCCGCCGCCTGACCGACGGGCGCAGTTTTGCCGCGCGGCAGATTTCTGTGACGCAGGACGACAAGCCGATTGTCGAAATGATGGCATCGTTTCAGACGGACGAAGCGGGCCGGACCCACGCCTTTGCCATGCCCGACGTGCCCCCGCCCGACGACCTGCCGATACTGGAAGACCTGTTTGCCGCCCATCGCGACACCCTGCCCGATCGGCATCGCCCGTACTGGCTGCGGCGGCAACAGCTCGAATGGCGGCCGTGCGAGCCGTTCCTTTTCGGACAATCGGAGGTCCTGCCGCCGCGCCGCAATTTCTGGTTCCGCATGAAGCAACCGCTGCAGGCGACGGAGGCGGAGCATCGCCGCTGGCTCGTCTATGCCAGCGATTTCCATATCTTTCAGACCGGGCTCCTGCCGCTCGGCCTTGGCTGGGACAGCAATTATCTGCAGACCAGCAGCCTCGATCACGCGATCTGGTTTCACGGCGCCGTCGATATGAACGAATGGATGCTTTACGCGCTGGAAACCCCGGCGGCGAGCGGTGCGCGTACGTTATCGCGCGGCAGCATGTACCGCGCCGACGGCACGCTGATCGCCACGGTCACGCAACAGGGGTTGCTGCGGGAACTTGCGCAGGAGCGCGAAGGGAAGATCTGAACCTTCCCGCCGCGCAGCACGCCATTCACGGCATGAAGTACCCGCCGTTCACATCAATGATCGCACCGGTCACGAACGCGGCATCTTCGGACACGAGGTATCGCGTCGCCGCCGCGATGTCGCCCGGGCGGCCCAATCGGCCCACAGGGATTTGCGCGACATAATCGTCGAGCGCGAACTGATCGCTCTGGTCCGTTTCGATCCGGCCCGGCGCGATGCAGTTGGCAGTGATGCCGTGCGCTCCGCCCTGCCCTGCCAACAGGCGGGTAAAGCCGAACAGCGCAGATTTCGACGCGGCGTAATGCGCGCCCGAAAGCTGCGACCGCATGCGCCCGCCCTGCGACGAGTAATTGACGATCCGGCCCCATCCCGAACGCTTCATCCCCGGCAGCACTGCGCGGCAGCAATGGAACACGCCATCGAGATTGACCGACAGCACACGCCGCCAGTCCGCGTCGGTAATATCCTCGATCAACAGCGCGCGTCCGTCGGGCGCGGCGGGGCTGATGCCCGCATTGTTGATCAGGATCTGAACCGGGCCGAAGCGGCGCTCAACCTCTGCCACTGCTGCGTTGACCGACGCGGGATCGGACACGTCGCAGGCGACATGAACCACACTGGCATCGTTGCCCAGTTCCCGGTCCAGCGAAATGACCGTGTGGCCCAACATGGCAAGATCGCGCGCCACACCGCGTCCGATACCGCGGGCGGCCCCCGTCACGATGGCAACACGCGGTGCCGGGCGGGGAGAGGTTTGGGTCTGGTCGATCACGGCAAGGCGCTTTCATATCTGGCTGGCGATTGCGGGCGTTTGCGGGCATGGAGCGGCGCAACTTGTGGCGCTACGACAGCTATTGTACTTTTCGCGCCAAGGCATGACGGGGCACGATGACCAGCAAGACCGATAAAGTACCGAAGCAACGCCGGCGTTCGCGCACGGCGGAGGCGACGCGTATCCGCATCATGGAAGCTGCGGAAATCCTGTTCGCCGATCGCGGCATCGACGGCGTGGCCCTGCGCGAGATCGCCAGCGCGGCGGGACAGGGCAACAATACTGCGGTCCAGTACCATTTCGGCAGCAAGGAACAACTGGTCTACGACATCTTCGACTATCGTTCGAACCTGTTCGAGCCGTTGCGGCACGAGATGCTGAAAAACGCGGAAGCCAGCGGCCGGATTTCCGACGTGCGCGTCCTGTTGCAGGTGTTGGTCCTGCCGCACCTGACGATCTGCGACGAAAAAGGGGCGCACCCTTATTCGGCGTTTCTGGCGCAATACCTGACCCGTTCGCGCGCGGAAGGGATTGCCCATCCATACGACAATCCCGACGTGCCCGTGCCCGCGTTGCGCCGCGTGCGCCAGTTGCTGGCCGAACGGTGCAGCCACATTCCGGCAGACGTACTGAGGCTGCGGGTCGGATTGGTGAAACTGATGTTCCTCAACATGTTGATGCGGCGGGACAGCGGCTTTCCGCATTTCGACCAGAACATCGCGCTCGGCGTGCTGGTCGACGACACACTCGACATGATGACCGCCGCCATCATGACGCCGTTTCGCCACGACGGTCCGCCGCTGTTCGAAATCCCGGTCGGGACACATCAGGGGGTGTCCAGCAGTTCCACGTAAGCCTTGCGCGCATTGGCAAGCAGGACGAGCCCGACGAGCGCCGACACCGCCGAAGTCAGCGCCAGCGACACGCCGACCATTCCTTCGTCGTGGAAAACGTGGTCGGTAATCAGCGCCACGATCGTCGGCGCCGTGCCCAGCCCGATGACCGAAACTGCAAAGACATAGACCGCGCTGGCCATGCCGCGCATGCGGTTCGGCGTCACGATCTGCAAAGCCGCCGACGCGCCCGCCATGGGCAGCGAATAGCAGAAGCTGGCAATCCCGCCGATCGCCAGCGCGACCGTGTAGGACGGCGCAAAGGCCAGCGACGTTGCCAGCACCGCAACCAGCACCGCCGACAACAACGGCACGATCAACAGCGCATCGCGCCTACCGCGCCGCTCCAGCCAGCCGGTCAGCAACGGCCCGGTCAGCACACCGGCCGAACCGCCGATGAGGACCAGCGAACCATACTGGATGCCGACGACCGACGCGTCTGCCCCGAACTGGCGCATCAGCATCGCAGGCAGCCATGCCGGAAAGGCATAGAGCGTGATGACCAACCCGCCCATCCCGGCGTAAAAATTGAAATAGAAGCGCCAGTTGCGGCGAAAGCGGCGACCCACTTCGGACAAAGGCATCGTATCGCCGGACACTTCGCCGAGCCCCAGTTTGCGCATAGGTTCGCGCACGAAAAAGGCGAGCAGGGCGGCAACGACCATGCCGGGTACAGCGACCGCGATGAACACGAATTGCCACGGCGCCAGGATGCCGAAATCGCGACCGGCCGCATATTCCAGCAGGATGCCGCCAAAGATCATCGCCAGCCCGCCACCGAGATAGGGGCCCATCAACAGGACCGACAGCGCCCGCGGCATCATGTGCGGTGGAAAGCGATCTGCGATCAGCGACCATGCCGCTGGTGTCAGGCTGGCTTCTGCCGCGCCGACCCCGAAGCGGGCGGCGAACAGTTGCCAGTAACTGCGCGCAAGGCCGCAAAGAGCGGTCGCAAGGCTCCACAATAGGACGCCTCCGATCAGCAGGTTGCGACGGTTCGACGTGTCCGCCATCCGGCCCAGAATCGGGCTGAAAGCAATATAGGCGATGGTGAACGCCGCGCCCTGCAACAGGCTGAGCCGGGTGTCCGAAAGATCGAATTCGGCTTTGAGCGGTTCGACCAGCAGGTTCAGAACCTGACGGTCGATGAAGCTGAGGGTGTAGGCCAGCGTGAGGATCACGACCATGCCCCATGCGCCCCATCCAGGCTGCTGGTCAGATTGCGAAGGAACGCTCATCAAGCGTGGCCCTTGCGGTGCGGTTCGAACTTCGAATGTGGCTCGAAACCCTTTGCAAGTTCGAACTTTTGTACTTTCGTCGCGCTCATCGGCCAATCCTCAACAAATCTTATATATCGCGGTATCTTGTAGCTCGCGATACGGCCTTCGCAATGGCTGATGATGTCTTCGGGTGCGATTGATTTTCCGGGCTGCACTTCGATGAAGGCGGCGGCCACTTCCATCAGACGGTCGTCGGGCACGCCGATCACTTGCGCCATGCGGACCGCGGGGTGGGTCATAAGAAAGCTTTCCAGCTCGACCGCCGCGACGTTTTCGCCGCCGATCTTGAGCATGTCCTTGAGCCGCCCTTCGTAGACCAACCGACCGCCCGGACCGATCCGGCCCAGATCGCCGGTATGCAGCCAGCCATCGGCGTCGATAGCTTCCTTCGTCGCATCTGGGTCCTGGTAATACCCGGCGAATATCACGTTGCCGCGTAGGCAGATCTCGCCGGGATCGCCATCGGGCCGCTCGGCGCCGTCTGGGCCCACGATCTGCGCCTCGACCCCGTCGTAGACCTTGCCGCTGGTGGTGAAAAGCAAGTCGCGCGGATCGTCGAGATCGCTGTAACAGGGCACGCCGGTCGCCTCTGTCAGCCCATACGAATTAACCGGCACCGCGCCGGGAAAATCGTCGGCATAGCGGCGCAGCAGGTCGGGCGGGCCAACCACGTGATTGATGCGCAGGCGTGACTGATCGTATTTCGCGAAATCGGGATGGGCGACAAGCGCGCCGATGATCGTGGGAAAGCCCGCGTACTGGACGGTGGGCCGTTCGGCGATCAACAGCTTCATCGCCACATCAGCGTCGAAATGGTCCATCCCCATGAAACAGGCCCCGGTTTCCCGGCAGCCCGCCAGCGGCAGGATCGTCGACATATGGAATAGCGGCAGTGGGTCCCAGACCACGTCCTGTTCGGTCAGGCGGAAACGCCCCGCCATGCCCTTTGCCGTGATGCACAGCGATCGGTGCGCGATCATGCACGCCTTGGGCCGGTTGGTGGTTCCCGACGAAAAAATCATCAGCCCGATGTCGTCGGGCAGCACAGCCAAGGTACGCGCGATGACTTCGTCACGCGAAGCGTCTCCGTCCAGCGCGGCGAATGCGTGGGGCGACATCCATGCACCCGGCCGATCCTCGCCCAGTTCGACGATGCGTTTCAGCCGGGGCAGCGCGGGGTGCATGATATGCCCGCCCGCGCTTACGAATTCACCGCCTATGCCGGGAAATGCTTCTTCCAACATCGGGCGATAGTCGCAGTGCCGGGCGGCGTGGCCGCCGACGAACAGGTAGTCGACGTCCGCCTTGGGCACGACATAGGCCAAGTCGTCGGGCCGATAGCGCGCATTCAGCAGCACCGCGTTCGCCCCTGCCAGCTGCGTCGCGAGATAGAGCACGATGTATTCGAAGCAGTTCGGCATCAGGACGCCGACATGCTCCCCCGGTTGCACGCCCAGCCCCACCAGCCGCCGCGCCATGGCAATCGACAGTTCGGACAATTCGCGCCAGCTGGCTCGGTGCTGCCCATAGACCAGCGCCGGAAGATCGCCGAACCGGTTCGAAATGGCGAACAGCGCCCCCCCCACCGTCAACGGGTCAGGCAGGGGGAACGGCTGGTCGGAGATCGCTTTGGCTTGATCGATCACGGGGTGCAGATTCACTTTCCGGTTCAGGGAATGCGCAGGGTAACCTGCACTGTAACAGTGCGCGGCATCGCGACAAAGCCGACCTGATCGGCGCTGATCGCGGCGTTCGTGCCGGTGCCCGAACCGGTGCCGCTACCGTCGGTCACGCCGGTGACGATGAAGTGGTTGGTCAGGTTCTTGCCCAGCAGTGCGATTTCCCATGCGTCGTTTTCGGCGCCCACCTTAACGCCCGCGTCCAGCGTGACATACGATCCCTGCCGCGACAGCGGGCTGCCGAACGACGAGGTCAAGTAGTCGGAGCTGTAGCGCCCGTCGAACGACAGGCCAAAGCGCATCGCATCGCCCAGCGGCGTTTCGTATCGCGCGCCCAGCGAACCGGTCCAGTCCGGCGCGTCCGAAGTTGGCAGGCCCTCAAGGTTCTGACCCGGCGTGCCGGGGCTGAGCAGGTTGGGAATGCACCCGTTGTCGAGGCTCTGCCCGCCATAGCACGGCGAAATCGCATCGCCGTAACGCGACCGGTTATAGTTGGCCGACCCGTTGATCTGGAAACCCGCAATGGCATTGGGTGCATAGGCGAATTCGACCTCGACGCCCTTGGTCCGCGCGCTGCCCGCGTTGACCGAGTTGTACGACAGGGCCGCGGAGTCGAGATAAGTGACCTGCAGGTTGGTAAATTCATAGTTGTAGGCCGTCACGTTGAAGCGCAGCTGGCGATCGAGGAGATCGGTTTTCAGGCCGACTTCAAAGCCCTTCGCCTTTTCCGGTTCGAACAGGAAGAATTCGAGCGGGGTCACCGGCGACTGGATCGACGAGTTCGAGAAACCGCCCGATTTGTACGCGGTCTTGTACGCGCCATAGAGCGTAATGTTCGTCGTGGGCGTCCACGTCAGCGTCGCTTCGGGCGACCAGTTATCGAATGTCTGGTCGGCTGTCAGCGGCTGGTTCACCGCGTAACGCGTACCATTGACCAGCGGGTGGGCGTAAGGCTGGACGAAGAAGCTGTCCTTGGTTTCATGGATGTACCGAACGCCGCCCGTCGCCTCCAGCGTTTCGGGCACGATTTCCCAGATCAACTGGCCGTAACCCGAAACCGTCTTGCCCTTGGTGCTGCTGTCCTTGGCATAGGCGACATAGCGGAAACCGTCGGGGGCGGCGCTGTTTTCAAAGCCTGCGAACAGGACGTTCTGTTCGAACCCGCGGTTCGATGTCTGGTAATATCCGCCCAACAGGAAGTTCAGCGGACCGTCGAACTGGCTCAACAACCGCAATTCTTCGGAAAACGCATCGTACTTGGAATTTTCCGAACCCCAGATGTTGAGGGAGGGCGAGGACGCCGACTGATAATCGAGATCCAGCGACCAGATATTGCGGTTCCACTGGTAGTTAGTAACCGACGTGAGCATCAGGTCGTCGAAATCGTAGTCGATCGTGCCGGTCATGCCCCACGAGGAGTACTTGTTGAAATTCTTGCCGTCGTCTCGCGCAAAGCGGGTTTGGGCGGCGATGTCGGCGGGCATGTTGTTTGCGTAAAGCGAGAAATCGCGTTCGCACGGAACGCCCGGCGACAAGTGGCTGAAGCCGCCTTCGCAGGCGAAGACCGCATAGTTCCAGGTGCCGCTGGTGCGGTTGTAACCGTAGTTTGCGGTCAGTCGCGCCGTCAGGCGATCGCTCGCCTCCCATTCCAGCGTGCCGCGCAGCAGAATTTCGCGTTCGCGCGGGCCATTGTCAGCCGGCGCCGTGGCAAGATGGTTGGTCGTCGCATTGGTTTGCGTCGTGGAGGGGCGATCGGTCGTGACGTAGTTGATCGAACCCGCGCGGTTGTCGAACAGGTAACCGAAATCCTTGCCGACCCGGCCCGCGAGGCGGAAGCCCAGCGTATCGCCGATGGGGCCCGACAGGATGACTTCTTCGCGCAGCTTGCCCGCGTTGAATTCATAACTCGTCTTCGACGACGCGGTGAAATGGTCGGTCGGATCGGCGGTGCTGATCGAAATCACGCCCGCGGTGGCGTTCTTTCCGAAGAACAGCGACTGCGGACCCTTCAGGATTTCGATCCCGCCAAGGTCGAAGAACCCTTCGTTGATTGTGCGGCCCTGCCCGTAATAGACGCCGTCGACGATGACTGCGATGGACTGTTCGGTGCCGATCGACAGCGAGTTCGAACCGATGCCGCGAAGCGTGAGCTGCGCGCCCGAACCCGTCGCGTTGCGACCGATGGCCAGCTGCGGCGTGGCGGCGGCGACGTTTTCGAGGCTGGTAAGATCGCGGTCGTTGATTTCCTGCGCCGAAATGGCGGTGACGGACACCGGAACGTCCTGCGCGGATTCGACGCGCTTACGAGCCGTGACGACGATTTCCTGAAGTCCGCCGCTGGCCGGGGGAACCTCGGCCGCCTCGGACGTGGTATCGGTAAAGACCGGCCCAGCGTTCTGGGCATGGGCGGTGCCGCCCGCGATGGCGAACGTGCTGGCCGCGACGAGCAAACCGAAAGTGCGACCCGCGCGGGCCGTCTTGCCGTAAGATGACATGGTCTTCTCTCCCTATCGGCCCCTTCAAAAAGGAGGCCCTCTACGTGCCGCACCTGTCGCGCGGTTGCCCTCCTCATACTCCACGAATTTTTTAAGGCAAGTGCATTTATTTTTGTGCGCTGCAACACGCTAATCTCCGCCAAATCGCTGTCATTTGCATAATTAGCCTTGAGTGTTTCAGGCATTTGCACCATCCTTGGTGAAAATATGCCGGAGAGAGGCCCCCGCATGACGGACAAGACGACTTCATCGCTCGACGATATCAGCCTGCTCGACCCCGCGACGCAGAGCGAACCCTATGACGCCTATGCCCGCATCCAGGCCGAGCCGGGCGTCTACCGCATGCCGGAAACAGGGTTCTACGTCGTCACCCGCTACGACGATCTGCGCCAAGTTCTGACCGATCCGAAGACGTTTTCGAACAACGTCGATCGCGCCTCGCTTCAGGGTGAGGAAAATTCGAAAGTCCTGCACGACTATCTCGACGAACATGGCTGGCCGCATATCCAGACATTGCAGCGCACCGATGCGCCGGTCCATTCACGCTATCGCAAGCTGGTCGACCGGGTATTCACCGTCGGCCGCGTCCGCGATCTCAGCCCGCATATCGAAGCGACCGCCAACAAGCTGATCGACGGCTTTGCAGAACGGGGCGAATGCGAGTTCATGGCCGAATACGCGCTGCTGTTGCCCGGCGTCATCCTTGCCCAGCAGATGGGTTTGGATGCGGACGAGGTTGGCACTTTCCGCAAATGGGGCGAAGCGATGCTGGCGCCCGCGTCGCGGGTGATGGATGCCGATGCCCTGTGCGCTAACGCGGATATCGAGCTGGAGGCGCAGCACCACCTCGCCCGCCTGTTCGAGGAACGCCGCGCCAATCCGCGCGACGATCTCGTGTCGGCGCTGGTCCACGCGCACGGCGATACCGAAGATCCGCTGTCGATGGCCGAACTGCAATCGGTGATGAGCCAGTTGATCGGCGGCGGTTTCGACACAACGACCGCTGCGCTGGGCCATGCCATGATGCAGCTGGTGACCGAACCGGAATTGCAGGACAGGCTGCGCGAGGACCCGTCGCACATCCGCCGGTTCGTCGAGGAAGTTATCCGTTTCAAGACCCCGACACAGGCGCTGCGCCGCCGCACCACCCGCGACGTGGAATTGTCGGGCACGCTGATTCCCGCAGGCTCGGTCGTCAGCGTACGTTACGGCGCGGCCAATCGTGACGAGGCGAAGTTCGGATGCCCGCATCAATTCGACATGGAGCGCGCGAACGTGAACCAGCACCTCGGCTTCGGCGCGGGCGCGCACTTCTGCGTCGGTGCGCCGCTGGCCCGCGCGGAATTGGCGATCGGCATTCTCACCATGCTTAACCGGTTGGACGACATCCGCCTTGCCCGCCCGCTGGACGAGCCGATCCACGTGCCAAGCTTCCTGACTTATTCGCTGCGTGAACTGCCCATCGCGTTCACGGCAAAAGCCGCAGACTAGGCCAGCGTCGCCAGCATCTCACGCGCGAAGGGTCGCAGGTTATCCGCCCGCCCTTCGCGCACGATGTTGGCCCAGTCGGCATTGGCGATCATGGCGCGGCCCACCGCGATCATGTCGAATTCGCCCGCCTCCATCGCTTCCACGATCTGCGCCACGTGGGCCGAACGCGCCGCGCTTTCGGCGATGCCGCCGCCCGTTTCGCTGGTGCCTTGCTTGAAATCCCGTTCCAGCGTCACAGAGCCTACCGCGATCACCGGCCTGCCGCTCAACCGGCGGGTCAGCGCGGCCAGCGTCGGGCCGCCGTCTGGGAATGCGGGCTCCCAGAAACGGCGGGTCGAACAATGGAACGCATCCACACCCGCATCGCACAAGGGCGCGAGCATGGCGGCCCAATCGTCGGCGCTGTCGGCAAGGCGGGCGTCGTAATCCACCGACTTCCACTGCGAGATGCGCGCGATGATCGCAAAATCTGGCGAGGTCGCGGCGCGGCAAGCGGCGACGATTTCGGCAAGGAACCGGCTGCGCTGTGCGACGTCGCCGCCATAGCGATCTTTGCGCCGGTTGGTGCGGGACCACATGAACTGATCGGGCAGGTAGCCATGCGCGCCGTGGATTTCGATCCCGTCGCAACCCGCGGACATCGCCCCTGCGGCACAGCGGGCGAAATCGGCGATAGTGTCGGCGATCTGCGCATCAGTCATCGGCGAACCGCCGGGCTTCCCATTACCGTAAATGCCCGACGGGCCGACACGCGGCGGTCGTTGTTTCACCGTGTCGGGGTTCACCGTCGTCGGCGAATCCTGCAACCCCACATGCCACAACTGCGGCACGATGCACGCGCCCTCCCCCGTTACCGCCGTCGCGATGCGGGCCAGCGCCAATTGGGTTTCAGGCTGAAACAGCAGCGGGATCGGCCCGTCGTGCGCGCCCGTGGCGTTAACGGCCATCCCTTCGGTAATGATCAGCCCGGTGCCCCCGGCCGCACGGCGGCGATAGTATTCGACGACATCGTCGCCCGGCACGCCATCGGGCGCGAATTCGCGGGTCATCGGCGCAAGCGCGATGCGATTGGGCACGGTCATCCCGCCGATGCGCAGCGGTTCGAACAGGGTGGCGGGGTCGATGGTCATGCGGCGTCCTTTCGCACGATCCAGCGCAGCGCATTCGTGATAAGCGCGCGGTACTCCCCATGCGCGAACGTTTGCGGCCCGTCACCAGGTTGGAGATAGACGACGCGGGAATGGCCTGCCGTCTTGGCCCAGCCGAGCAGCCGGTTGTCGGAAGACGGCGACCAGTCCGGCCCGCCCTCGATCCGGCGAACCGCCTTTTTCGCGGAAATGAAACGCCCCGGTTCGATGTCGGTGACGCGGGTCAGGATCGGCTCCAGTCCTTCGCTATCGAGCACTTCCATCGCGTAAAGCTCGTCGAGGAAATCGATCTCATCCGCCACGCCGCGTGTCACGGCATGGGGTTCGGTTCGCGCGCGATAGAAAACGTCGGGGCAATAGCCGCTGTCCTGCCGCATCGCCCCGTCCAGCATTCCATCGCGATAGAGAAAGCGCCCGCCCAACATCCGGGCGTAATCGTCCCACGCGGGCCATGCAGCGATGGCATGGTGGATCGCCAGCACGCCGGTGCCGCGCGACAGGATCGTCTGCCACCCGGCCTTCAGCGCATCGGACGGTTCGACCGATGCGGGTCGTTCGTCGCGCGGGGCCCGGAAATCGAGGCCCCACATATCGTGCAACGCGATGGCGTCGTAATCGCCCAGCAGATCCGCTTCGATCATGGCGGACGCAGCGGGCTGGTCCACGATCGTCGGCTCCGCCCCGCAGGCGCGGAACATGTCCTCGAACGCATTGCGGTCAAAAGCATGACCCTTCACCGCGCAGAACAATTTCAACGGCCGGCTCAACGGCACTCTCCCAAAGCGACTTGTTGGCTCACAACCTAGCCGGAGAGCTTGTTTAAGGCAATTGCCTGATAATACTGACAGAGCGTTTTTGGGAAAGTCGGTCAGTGGTTCGAAATATGCGTGCCCAGATGACGCCCGGCGATATACCCGAACGTCAGGCCGGGGCCGAGCGTGCCACCGGCCCCGCCGTATCCTTCGCCCAGAACGGCGCACATCGCGTTGCCCGCGGCGTAAAGGCCGGGGATCGGCCGATCGTTCCAGTCGATCACCTGCGCTTCGGCATTGGTGCGCGGCCCGCCCGCGGTGCCCAGCGCGCCTGCTTCCATCTTCACCGCATAGAACGGCCCCTGGTCGATCGCGCCGAGCGTGCGGTAGGGCGGCTCGAAATCCATGTCGCCCCACATGTAGAAATTGTCGTAGCTGTTGTCGCCGCGGTTGAAATCGTCATCGTGGCCGTTGCGCACCATTTCATTGAAATGAGCGACCTGCGCGACAAGGCCGGCCGGATCGATGCCAGCCATTTCGGCCAGCTCTTCGAGCGTGTCGGCCTGCATCATGAACGACGGGACCGGGCCGCCCGCGGGCGTGTTGAAGGTGTGGTACTTGTTGCGATAGCGATCGTCGATGATCAGCCAATACGGCAGGTTCGCATATTCGTGCGTGCCACCGTCAAAGGCGTGAAGCGATTTGCCCAGCGCGTTGTAGTTGGCAGCTTCGTTGACGAACCGCTTGCCCTTTTTGTTGACGAGGATCGCGCCGGGGCGCGCGCGTTCATCCGAACCGAGCAGGTAGTTCGCCTTGGCATTGCGGTGCTGCGGCTTCATTTCCAGCACGCTCTGCATCCAGTAGGCGTGCTGCATGTTGCCAAGCTGCGCGCCTGCGTCGATGGCCATCAACAGGCCGTCGCCTTCGTTTTCGGGTACGCTGACCGGGCCGGTCAACGGCCCACGCAGGAAAGTCTGCACCAGCTTTTCGTTCCATTCGAAGCCGCCGGTGGCAATGACCACGCCGCGGCGGGCGCGGACGCGGAAATCCTTGCCGTCGGCATCTTCGGCGATGACGCCGATCACGCGGTCCCCGTCCTTGATCAGCTTGCGAGCGCGCTTTTCGAATTCGACCGGGATGCCGCGATCCAGCACGGCAAGAAACAGCGATCCCGCCAGCGCCTGGCCCAGCCCGCGATAGTCGCCCGCCTCACGCTCTGCCAGGGTCGCTTCGTCCAGCGCGCCGGTCACCGCTTCCATCAGGCTGCCGCGTAAGGGGTACGCCATCTTGCTGGGATTGACCCGCGATGCCCATTTGCCCAGCCGTGCGAACGAAAAGGCCGCGTTGTCGAGCGAGCGGCCACCATCGGGCTTCGCACCGGGAAGGTACGGCTGATAGTCGGGAAAATCGTTGAAGACGTGGAGGCTGACCGGCGTCCTTTCGGCGAGATAGGACAGCATTTCCGGCCCGCTTTCCATGAACGCCATCAGCGTTTCAGGGTCCAGAGCGCCGGGCGAAAGAGCGTCGAGATAGGCGACGATATCCTCATCGTTATCCTCGTAACCGGCCTTCAGCTGATGGGGATTGCCCGGAACCCACAGCATCCCGCCCGACATCGCGGTGGTGCCGCCGACCATCCCAGTCTTTTCGAGGATCACGACATCCTTGGCGCCGAAATCGTGCGCTGCGATCGCGGCTGTCATCGCCGCCCCGCCAGAGCCGAGCACGGCGACGTCAACTTCGAGATCCCAGTTCATATCTTCAGACAATGCCCATCTCCCGAAAAACGCTGGCGCGACGGGCTGTTGTGCTTTGCCCGAGCTTTTTGATGACAACTGTCATACTTAAGCCAGGATCGCATGGCGACTGGATATAATCATAGGGCGCTTCGGTTGCGCGACCCCGAAACGCAGGTGCTCCGGTTCAGCGCTTCTTCTTGGCCGTCGTCGCGGTGAAATCGGGGTCCTTGTTCGCGACCCAGTCGACGAACTTGCGCACGTTCGGATTGTCCAGCAGACCTTGCACGTCCATCCCGTGGCGCTGCAATTCGGAATTGGTGAAATTGGCGATCAGCGTTTGCTGGCAGATCGGATGCATCGGGACGACATCGCGCCCGCCCCGGCTTTTCGGGACGGGATGATGCCACACGATGGTTTTGCCGGTGGGCCGGCCGCAGAGCCAGCACGGCACCACCGGAGCGGGACTTTCATCCTCGTCCTGCGCATCGTCGTAGGGGCCGTGTTTCGAATGCTTGCGGGCCATGCGTTTGCCTGAATGGTTGCGATTGCGGACGCCCCCTATAGCCGCGCGGCGCGCATTGCCAAACCGGCCATCTCGTGACCGGACACGCGTCCGGCAAATCCGGCCTGACTTCCGGCACAACCCACGGGGATGACAGCAACAGCCATCGCAGCGATAGTGGCTGGATGGACCCATCCAACATCACCCAACCCGTCATGACGCATGCCGGAACCGTCGTCGGCCGTCAGGCTGGTGGCGTTCGCACGTTCCTTGGCATTCCTTATGCCGCGCCCCCCGTCCGGTTCGCAATGCCGCAGCCACGGCAGCCATGGGCCGGGATATTCGACGCGATCGAGCCCGGACCTTCGGCGCCACACCGCGTGCGCGATCTGCCGCAAATCGATGCCGTGCCGTTGATCGGTCGCGGCAGCGACGGATCGGACGGCGACTACCTGCGCCTCAATGTCTGGGCGCCCGAAGCGGCGGACGCGGAATCAAGAGCGGCAGGATCGAGCGCGGCGGAAGGCGTGCCGGGCGCGCCGGTTATGGTCTGGGTTCACGGCGGCGGTTTCGTCGTCGGCAGCAAGGATGCACCGGTCAGCAACGGAACCGCGTTCGCCCGTTCGGGCGCGATCTGCGTTGCGATCAATTATCGCATGGGCATCGATGGCTTCCTCCCGGTGCCCGGTGCGCCGACCAATCTTGGCCTGCGCGACATATTGTTCGCGTTGCGCTGGGTTCAGGAAAACATCTCAGCGTTCGGCGGCGATCCGGCCAACGTCACCGTCTTTGGCGAAAGCGCAGGGGCCATGGCCATCGCCGACCTCGTCACTTCGCCGCTTGCCGCAGGCCTGTTCAGGCGCGCAATCATCCAGAGCGGTCATGGCGCGATGGTCCGCGAAGTCGGGATCGCCCAAAGGCTGGTGCGCAAACTGGCCAAGCTCTTGGGCGTAACGCCCGATGCAGACGGATTTCGCGATGTCGGCCACAAAACGGCGATGGATGTGCTCGACAGGATCGCGAAGCCGTCCGCCGTGGACTTGCGCGATGCCGATGGGTTCGAACCGGTTTATGGCATCAGCCGCTTCGTCCCGGTGTGGGGTGACGACGTGCTGCCGGTCAAGCCGATCGATGCGCTGCGACAAGGCGCCGGGCAGGATGTTGAGGTGCTGATCGGCACCAATGCGGAAGAAATGAACCTTTATTTCGTGCCCACCGGCGTCCGTGAAAAGATACCGGGGCTGGTCGCATGGTGGTTGCTGTCCCGCTCGCAACCGCGCGCGCGGGCGGCGCTCAAGGCTTATGGTCTTGGCGACAAGGGCGTGCGGCCCGGGGCGGCGATGACGCGCGCGATGACCGATCTCGTCTTTCGCTGGCCCGCGCGCCAATACGCCAGTGCGCACCGGGGCAGGACTTGGATGTACGAAATGGACTGGCGCTCGTCGGCCTGCGGCGGAGAGCTCGGTGCGTGCCACGGCATCGAACTGCCGTTCGTGTTTCGCACGCTCGACACCGTCACCGGGCCACGCGGCCTGGCCGGCGAACATCCTCCCGCGGCGCTGGCAGAGCGGGTTCATGCGATCTGGGCCCGGTTTGCCACGGACGGCACCCTGCCCTGGCCGCAATGGGACGAAAACCGGGGCGTCTTTCAGCTTGAGGCAAATTCGGTCCTGTCCGAACCGCCGATGCGCGCCGCCGAATTCCTGCCCGCCTGAAGGACGAAGTGCGATGTATCTTGAGAAACTGCGGCTCGACGGGCGAACGGCGTTCGTCACGGGTGGAGCGCAGGGCATCGGACTTGCCTGTGCACAGGCACTGGGCGAAGCGGGTGCGCAAATCACAATTGCCGACCGTGATCGAGAGGCGCTCGCTCTCGCAGCCAGCCGATTGGCCGCTGTCGGGATCGATGCCGAAACAGCGACGCTCGACGTGACCGATTCGAAAGCCGTCGACGCAGCGGCAGAAGCCATGTTGGCGCGGGCGGGACGGATCGACATTCTCGTCAACAATGCCGGTATCGCGCGAAGCGAAACCCCCGCAGAGGATGTCACGGACGAACACTGGCGCAACGTGCTCGACGTCAATCTCAACGGCAGCTTCTGGTGCGCCCGCAGCTTTGGCCGCCACATGTTGGCAGCAGGTCGCGGCAGCATCGTCAATATCGGGTCGATGAGCGGGTTCATTGTCAATCGCCCCCAGCCGCAGAGCTATTACAACGCCTCCAAGGCGGCAGTGCACCAGCTTACCCGCAGCCTTGCCGCCGAATGGGCGGATCGCGGCGTCAGGGTCAACGCGGTGGCGCCGACCTATATCGCCACGCCGCTCAACGCCTTTGCGGACAAGAGCGGCGAGATGTACCGCCGGTGGATCGACGGAACCCCGATGGGACGGCTGGGCGAGCCGGAGGAAGTCGCGGCCATCGTGCTGTTTCTAGCGTCCGACATGGCATCGCTGATGACAGGCAGCATCGTCCTCGCCGACGGTGGTTATACTTGTTGGTGAGGACGATCGGCACAATCGCTCTGACGATCGGCAAATACGCGCGACCTTTCATATAGGTATGAAAGCTGTCAGATAGGTCGGGTAGCGGGGCTTGTGACCCCGGGGGAGAGGACCAACCGATGCTGTCAATCCGTCACGCCTGTTTCGCCAGCGCTTCTGTCGCCAGTGTTGCCATTGCCACGCTCTTGCCCATCGCAGCCCATGCCCAGAGCGCGCTGCCCGAAGACAGATCGGCGCAAACCGTCGCGACGCAGCAGTCCGAAAACCAGCTGATCGTCGTCACCGCCCGCAAGCGCGAAGAAACTTTGCTCGACGTACCGCTCGCGGTCACTGCCATCGACGGCGACACGCTGGCGTCGCGCGGCATGAATTCGGTACGCGAAGCGGCGGTGCTGTCGCCCGGCCTGAACATCAACAGCGACGGTGCGGGCCGCGCATTCGTGGCGATCCGCGGGGTGGGCGTGACGCTGGTGCAATCGGTCCAGCCGGGCGTCGGCCTGTTCGTCGACGGCATCTACCGGCCCAATACCGCCTATCTCAACAACCCGTTGCTCGATCTCGAGCGGATCGAAGTGCTGCGCGGACCGCAGGGTACGCTTTACGGCAAGAACACGCTGGGCGGCGCGATCAACGTCATCACCCGCCTGCCCGGCAACCAGTTCGAAGGCCGCGCCAGCGCAAGCTATGCTGGCCCTGATGACCAGATGATTGTCGCAGGATCGCTGTCGGGGCCGATCGTGGCCGACCTGCTGTCCGTCCGCGTCGCCGCATCGCATCAGGAACAGGACGGGTTCAGCCGCAACATCCTGCTCGACAAGGCCGGGACGCCATTCAACAGCGATTCCATCAACGGCACGGTGCGACTGACGCCGGGGGCGGTCGAGCTGACGGTCAATGGCTATTACGACTGGATCGACTCGGTCAACATTCCCTATTCCCGTGTCGACGGCACCGACGATTATTCGCGCGACCTGACCTTCAACACGCTCAACGCGGTCGAATACAAATATCGGGGCATCAATGCGAAGCTTGCGGTGCCGATCGAGGCGCTGGCCAGCAAGCTGACGCTGATCGGCGCCTTTGACGCGCGCGACGGGACCAATGTCGAAGGCGACGTCGATTTCGGACCGGGCGATTTCGCCCGCGCGACGGGTGGCGATACCCTCCGCACGAAAACCACCGAGCTGCGGCTGGACAGCGACCTGTCGCCGACGATCTCGACCCTCATGGGCCTGTTCTACAGCCGCGAGGAAGCCAAGGCGGTCGATGCGACCACATTGTATCCGATCATCACCGGATTTCCTTTCGACGTGGTTCGCAACACCACCAATGCGACCAAAGCCGATACTTACGCCGCGTTCGGCACTGTGTTCTGGAACCCGACAAACGCATGGGAAGTAGCGCTGGGCCTGCGTTACGATCGAGAGACGCGCTCGGCCAACGGTTCGGTCGTGACCGTGCTCGGTCCGCTCGGATCGGTCGGCGGGCCACTGCCCGAAGCGAAGATCAAGTCGAGCGAATGGCAACCCAAGCTGACCGTGCGGCGCACCTGGTCGCCGGAACTCATGACATATGCGTCGGTCGCGCGCGGCTATCGCGGCGGCGGCTTCAACGCACCGACCGCCCCTACCCGGACGTATCGCGGCGACAGCGCATGGACGTACGAAGTGGGCGCGAAATACGGTGCACCCGGCGGCAATGCGGGCATTGCAGGGGCGCTGTTCTATAACGATTACAAGGATTACATCGGCCTGAATTCGATTGCCCCGGCGGCAGGCGGCGGGCTGGTCACGGTCGATCTCAATTCCGGCGACGTCGAAACCTATGGCGTCGAGCTGGAAGGCTTCGTCAAACCGGTCCCGGCATGGTCGGTCAGCGGCGGGCTGACCCTGATGCACGCTCGCTTTACCGATTCCAGCGCCTATACCCAGACCACGGGCCGTACGCTGTCCTCGGACCGGCTGACGTTCCAGCCCGACTGGTCGGCGAACCTCGCGACCGATTACACCATCGACCTTGGCGCCAGCGAATTCGTTCTCAGCGCCAATGTCACCGGCAAGGGCAAGCGGCTGGCGGCCACGCTAAACCAGACGACGCCGACCTTGCTCGACGGTTACTGGCTCGTCGGCGGTTCGGCGACTTATCGCACGGGACCGGTTCAAATCAGCGCCTTTGTCAGCAACTTGTTCAAGGAAGAGTATTGGGAAAGCTTTATCGAGCGCACCACGTTGCAGCTTGCCGGGCTTCCCGCCTCCGACCTTGGCATCATGGGTGACAGCCGCCGCGTCGGCGTCCGCGCCGCATTGAATTTCTGACATGCACACGGGCGCAAACTTGCCCCCGCGCCGACCGCTGCCCGAAGGGTTCCTCGCCAGGATCGAGGCCCGTTTCGGCAGCCGGCTGCAAGCGGGTCAGGCCATCCGTGAACAGCACGGATCGAGCGAATCGCATTACGAAGCGATGTTGCCCGACGCGGTCGTGTTCGCCGAGAACACCGACGACGTCGTCGCGCTGGTCAATCTTTGCGCGGCGGCCGACGTGCCGATCGTCCCTTTCGGTGCGGGCACATCGATAGAAGGTAACGCCGCCGCGGTGCTTGGCGGCATCTCGCTCGACCTGACGCGGATGGACCGGATCGTCACGGTCAACGACGCCGATTTCGACTGCGTCGTCCAGCCCGGCGTCCGGCGCGAGGAATTGAACCTGCACTTGCGCGACAAGGGCCTGTTCTTTCCCATCGACCCCGGCGCCAACGCCACGATCGGCGGCATGGCCTCGACCCGGGCGAGCGGCACCAACGCGGTTCGCTACGGCACGATGAAGGACGCGGTGCTGAGCCTTGAGATCGTGACGCCGCAGGGCAAGGTGATCCGCACCGCCCGGCGCGCGCGCAAGTCGGCGGCAGGATACGACCTCACCCGCCTGTACGTCGGGTCCGAAGGCACGCTAGGCATCATCACCGAAGTCACGCTGCGGCTCCATCCCATTCCCGAAGCGATCTCGGCCGCAGTCTGCAGCTTCGCATCGCTCGAAGGCGCGGTGGACACTGTGGTCCAGTCGATTCAGTGCGGCGTGCCGTTGGCGCGGGTCGAAATCCTCGACGCGCTGCAAATGCGCGCAGTCAATCGCTGGTCCAAGCTCGACTATGCCGAAGCGCCGACGCTGTTCTTCGAATTTCACGGCAGCGCGGCATATGTCGCCGAACAGGTCGCGACGGTCGAAGCGCTGGCTCAGGGCAATGGCGGCAGTGCGTTCGACTGGTCAGACCGACCCGAAGAGCGCAACCGACTGTGGCGCGCAAGGCACGATGCCTACTATGCCGCCGTAAACTTGCGACAAGGCGCGGTTGGCTGGGCCACCGATGTCTGCGTGCCGATAAGCCGGCTGGCCCAATGCATTGTCGAAACGCAGGCAGACCTTGCCACCGCTAGCATGCCGGCCACGATCCTGGGCCACGTCGGCGACGGCAATTTCCACGTCGTATTCTCGCTCGACCCCAATGCGCCGGACGAATGGTCCGAAGTCGAAGCGATCAACCGGCGCCTGATCGAGCGGGCACTGGCGATGGACGGAACCTGCACCGGCGAACACGGCATCGGGCTGGGCAAGCAGGAGTGGCTGGTCGCCGAACTGGGCGACGCGGTCGACCAGATGCGCATGATCAAGCGTGCGCTCGATCCGCAGAACCTGCTAAACCCCGGCAAGATCTTCGCCTTGTGAGCAAGGCGCCATCGCGAAGGGCATGGCCCGTGCTCGTCCTGTTGGCCACGGCCATGGCGGCGGGCAACGTCATGCTCGGCGTATTCAGCGCGGTGCAGGAACAAGCCAAGGCTGAATTGGGTTTCAGCGATTTCCAGATGAGCCTGCTCAACGGGCTGGCAGTGTCGATCCCGCTCGCCGTGCTGGCCGTGCCGGTGGGATTGCTGGTCGATCGTGCGGTTCGCGTGCGTCTGCTGCTGTGGACCGCCGTGGCGTGGACCGCGGGCACGTTGCTGACCGCCTTTGCGCACAGTTTGCCGTTGCTGTTTGCAGCCCGCATGCTGGGCGGCGTGGGCGCGAACATATCGACCACCATCGCAATCTCGCTCGCCGCCGATCTTTCGCTGCCGGATAGGCGGGGGCGTTCGTTGCTGCTGCTGACGATCGGCAAGTATGCCGGCACCGGGCTTGCCTTTGCGCTTGGCGGCTGGCTGCTTGGCCTTTTCCTCGACCGTGGCGGCTTGTTCGGACTTGCCGCGTGGCGAAGCATCCACCTCATGCTCGGGCTCGCGAGCATAGGCATCGTTGCAGCCCTCGCCTTCATGAAGGAGCCGCCCCGGCTTGAAACAAAAGCCGGGCCGCGTGCGCCGTTGGGCGAGATATTCCGCGAACTGGGCAGCTACAGCCGTTTTCTCGTGCCCTTGTTCCTCGGCCAGATCGGAGTGCTGATGGCCGATGCGGCGGCGGCGATCTGGGCCGCGCCAGTGCTGTCGCGATCGTATGGCGTGACGCCGCAGGAATTCGCCGGATGGATGGGCGCGGTGATTTTCGGCGCCGGCATCCTTGGCGCGCTGGTGGGCGGGATCGCCGCCGATGCGGGCCATCGCACCGGCCGGCGCGGCGGCATCCTGCTCGGCGCGATCTTCGCTTCGATCATCGCGATGCCGGCGGCGCTTTTCCCGCTGGCGCCCGATGTCCCCACATTCGCGCTGGCGCTTTTCGTCCTCCTGTTCGGCGGTACGATCACGGGCCTCGTCACCGCGACGGCGCTGGCCGTGATCCTGCCCAACGAATTGCGCGGCCTCTCGGTGGGGGTCTTCCTTGCCGTAGGCGGACTTGTCGCATTCGGCATAGCACCGACACTGGTGACAGTGGTCAGCGCCTGGCTTGGCGGCGAAGCGATGCTCGACCGCGCGATGGCCATCGTCGGGCTGATTGTCAGCCTGATCGGCTGCGCAGGTTTCGTGATCGCATGGCGCAATGCCCCGGAACCTGTAAGATAGCTCTTGCGGTAGCTATCATATAGGTTTACGAACCGTTCGGGAGAGGAATGGGGTATGAAAAGCGCTATCCAGGTATCGCACGAGATGGTCACGCTGATCGGCCATGGCCCGGCGCCGGATTGCGCCCTGCCCCTTCATCCAGTCGCATTCCGGTTCAACGGCCTGACCGATGAACGACGACCTTTGCTGACCTATGACCGCGATTTCCGCCCAGCATCGGCGAATGACACGCCGCTGGTCCTGATCGCGGCGCGTGCCGCTTGCGATCGCCTGTTTTCGGCGCATCCAGACGGTGGGGAGACTTGGCACCTACCCAGCGGGCTGGTGATGCTCGCGCTATCGATCCTGGATTGCGAAGGGCGGGGAGAGGCGCGCGATACGCTGCGCCTTGCCCGCAGTATCGAACTGTTGTGCCAGATCCACGCCGCGCTTGCCGATGGCGCGACGCTCGTCGCCACCGGGAGCGAATGCGACCTCAGTGAAGGCGATGTGGCACGTGTGACCGCGGCGCGCCGCGCCATCGATCAACGCTGGCAGGACAAGATCACCATCGCCGAACTTGCGCGGACGACCGGCTTGAACCGCGACAAGCTGGCTCGGGGCTTCCACGGGATCTATGGCGCCACCATAGCACAGGTGTTGAGCGAACGGCGCCTGTCCGAAGCCCGGACGATGCTGCTGGCCAGCGACTTGCCGGTGGCGACGATCGCCTATCGTTGCTCCTATCTCAACAACGCGGCGTTCACGCGCGCCTTCAATCGCCGGTTCGGCATGGCGCCAAGCGAACTGCGCCGCACAGGGATCGCGGGATGAACGAGATGACGACTTCCACGCACAAGGGAACCCTGGTCGAAAGCGCGACCGCCGCCGTGCGCGCGCATATCGATGCCAACCGGCTGAAGGTCGGGGACGTCCTGCCCAGCGAAGGCAGGTTCGCTGCGGATCTGGGCGTAAGCCGCCCCGTGATGCGAGAGGCTTTTCACGCCCTCGCCGCGCTCCGGATGATCGATGTCGGCAACGGCCGTCGTGCGCGGGTGGGCGCGATGGACGGATCGGTCATGGCGGCATCGATGGGGCACGCCGTCAGCACCGCGCAAGTATCCCTGGCCGACGTATGGGATGTTCGCCGCACGCTGGAATTGCGCACCGCTGAACTTGCCGCGCTCAACCGCAGCGATGCACAGGCCGATGCCATTCTCGCCGCGGCGCGCACGCTTGCCGTCAGCAACGATGAAGCGACCCGCACGCTGGCCGACACGCAGTTCCATCAGACCATCGCGCTCGCCAGCGGGAACCAGATGTTTTATCAGATCGTCCGTTCGTTCGAACAGATGATGCAGGTCGCAATTCCCAAGGCGTGGGCTGGCCGTACGACCGAACAGGAAAAGACCGAATCGGTCATGCTCCACAACAAGGTCGCGTCCGCGATTGCGGAGAGGGATCCCGATTTGGCCAGGATCGCTATGGAATCCCATTTCGCACGGTCGATCGGCGACCTGTTTCACGACGACCGCTAGGCAAGCGCATGGCTCGGCACCGGGCATACTGCGACTGTCCGTCAGCGCCATTCGTGCTCGCGCGCCCGTTCCTTCATCGCTTCGATAAGCAACCGAACCGCGGGCATCGCCGCGCGACCCGCCTCGAACAATAGCGTCACCGGCATCGGCACAGGCGCTTGATCGTCGAGAACGCGCACGAGCCGCCCCGCCGCGATCGGATCGGCCGTCTGATAGCTCAGCAGGTTCGCAACTCCCAGCCCCGCCTCAGCCGCCGCGACGGTGGCGTCGATGGTATTGACGGTCAGCCGTGGTGCGACGTCCACGACCGCGCCGCCGTTCGCTTCGAACGACCAGGCGGCACCGGCCCGAACGCCGCTGGTGACGATGCAGCGATGGTGCGTCAGATCAGCCGGCACAACCGGCACCCCGTGTTCGGCGAGGTAGCCGGGACTGGCCACGACCGTCTGTCGGACCGACCCGATCGTGATTGCGCGCAAGGCGCTGTCGGCGACCGCGCCGATCCTCACTGCAAGGTCGATGCCTTCTTCGACGATGCGCACGTTGCGATCGACGAGCATCATCCGCGCGCTCAATCCGTCATGCTTGGCCAACAGTGCGCTGACCACCGGTAGGACGTGCATCCTGCCGAACATCACCGGCGCGGTGAGAAAAACCTGCCCGCGCGGCACGGATCTCCCACCCATGACGATCCGCTCGGCCTCTCGCAAATCGACGAGGATGCGGCGGGCCCGGTCCAGCAAGGCCGCGCCGTCGTCGGTCAGCGATACTGCCCGGGTCGAACGATGAAATAGCGTCACGCCCAGATGACGCTCAAGCGACGCGACCGCGCGGGTGATCGCAGGCGGCGATGTTTCAAGCGTGCGGGCCGCCGCGACGAAGCTGCCCCGATCGGCGACGGCGACAAACGCGGCCAAAGTTTCGAACCGGTCCATTATTATCCAAAATGAAATAGTGATCACGTTTTATCTGGTATTATCCCGAAAAAGGCAATGCTATAAGCTGGCCGGCATGGCACAGGTATTTCTTCGCACAATGTTCGGACCGGGCAGTCGTGCCCTGCAAACGGAGGCCGGTTCGCGCTCATCCTATGCACGGATGGAAGCCGGCGCCGACGCCGCAGACCAGCTTACGGCGCGGGAATGCGATTTCATCGCGCCGCGCGACAGCTTCTACATGGCGAGCATCGGCGAGAGCGGCTGGCCCTATGTCCAGCATCGCGGCGGACCTGCGGGATTCCTGCGCAAGGTCGAAGGCAACCGTATCGGCTTTGCGGATTACCGAGGCAACATGCAGTTCCTTTCGGTCGCCAACCTGACGGCGGACGACCGCGTCGCGTTGTTCCTGATGGATTATCCCAATCGTCGCCGGCTAAAGTTGATCGGTCATGCGCGCGTCACCGACAATGCCGACGACATCGCTGCGCTGACGGTACCGCACTATCCCGCCGCGCCCGAACGCGTCTTTGTGATCGATGTCGTCGGGTTCGACTGGAACTGCCCGCAACACATCACCCCCCGCTTTTCCGAAGCCGAAGTCGGGCAGCGTACGCAACCCTTCATAGACGAAATCACCCGGCTGCGGATGCGCGTTGCCGAGCTGGAAGGATCGAAACCATGAACACCAAACTTACCCGCGGCGTCCATCACGTCGGGTTGACCGTGCCCGATCTGGATGAGGCGCGCGATTTCTTCTGCGGCGTGCTCGGCTTCGACGAAGTCGGCGGCGTGCCCCATTATCCTTCGATCTTCGTGTCCGATGGCATGACCCTTCTCACGCTTTGGCGCGCGACCGACCCGGCATCCGCGCGCGCCTTCGATCGCCGCGCCAACATCGGCCTGCACCATCTCTCGCTTGCCGTGGCTGACGATGCGGCCCTCGATACGGTGTGGGAATTGCTGCGCAAGCACCCGCAAGTGACGATCGACGTTGCACCGTGCCCGATCGGACCAGGCTCTGCGACGCGTCACTTCCTCGTCTTCATTCCAGGAGGCATCAGGATGGAATTCGCGACACCTTTCGCATGAAGCAGGCTCCGACGGCCCCGCGAGCCTGATTTCAGGCGCTTCCGATCGGGGCTCGGCGCGCAAAGCACTCCGTTCGGCGCTGGTGCATCAAAACCATGTTGCATATATGTGGAATGATCGCATGCGCTGCGCCGAACAGATGCAAGAGGCTTCGTGACGACCAAAGAAACAACGGGGCCTTTCGCGCTTTCGTCTCCTGCCCCTGCGGGCCAGTCGGCGCTTTGGCGCAGACGCCTCGTCGTTGCCGGGTTCGGCCTGATCCAGTGGCCCTGGCTGCTGCGGTCGCTGCGCGGGGGATCCAAGGCGGACAAGCGCCGCCTGCTCGAACGGCTGGACCTGCCCGACGACGCCCTGCCCAACCTCGGCAGCTGGAAGGCGGATACGGTGCTGCTTCATCATATAGTCGATACCATCGAACTGCTCAGGCCCAAGGTCGTTGTCGAACTGGGCGCGGGCGCGACTTCGCTGATCGCGGCGCGCGCGTTGGAACGTAATGGCGGTGGCCATCTGGTCAGCTTCGATCAGCACGAAGTCTTCCTCGAAGCGATGCGCGAATGGCTCGCCGAATATGGCCTGAACGTCGATTTCAGGCATGCTCCGCTGGAGGCCGGATGGGTCGACTGGTCGCCGATCTGGTACGCGCTTTCGGGCGTCCCTGACGAAATAGACTTGCTGATCATCGATGGCCCGCCATGGGCGACGCATCCGTTGGTCAGAGGTGGCGCCGAATTGCTGTTCCCCCGGATCAGGGAGGGCGGCACCGTACTGCTAGACGATGCGAACCGGCCCGGCGAACGGATCGTGGCCAGGCGCTGGCGAAAAAACTGGCCCGAATTCGATTTCCGCCTCGATCCAAGGGGCGCGAAAGGGACCCTCATCGGTCAAAAGCGTATGGCGCCAACCGCGCCATGAGCGTCATCGCCGCCTTTTCCTATCGTGATGGCATGCGCCAAGGCGCCGTCGATTTCGCCGCGCCCGTGTCTGAACGCGATAACGAATTCGAATGGGTGGGCCTGTTCGAACCGACCGCGGAAGAATTGCACGCAGTCGCACAACGCTATCACCTGCATCCCTTGCCAGTCGAAGATGCGCAGTCGCTGGCCGGGCTTCCGAAACTTGAGGTCTATGGGCGGCACTTGTTCGTCAAGGCACGCACTGTCTCGCTCATCGATACGAGAATGCAATTCGGGCTGACGTCGTTCTTCGTGTCGGAAAATTTTATCGTCACGGTCCGACTGGGGTCGAGCGAGGGCCACTCCTTGTTGCGAGAGCGGATCGAGGATGATGCCGCGCTGCTCGTGCAGGGTCCGGATTTCGTCCTGCATGCGGTGCTCGACCTTATCATCGACGGCTATTTCCCTCCGCTCGACAGAATTGGCGAAAAACTCGACCACTTCGAGGAGGAGGCTGTCGATGGCGGGCTGGACCGCAGCCACACGAAGGAAGTCTTTTCGCTGCGCCGGCAATTGCTGCGGCTGCAAAGGCAACTGGTCCCGATGGAGGAAGTCTGTGCCAAGCTCGCACACCTCGACCTGCCCGCCGTCGATCCCGAGATGCGGCCCTATTTCCGCGACGTGAACGATCACGTCCATCGCGCCGAAACGTTGACGCGATTACAGCGTGAAGTGCTGGCGTCGGTGATGGAAACCAGCGCGCTGATCGAACAGCAAAACCAGAACGCGATTACCCGGCAACTGGCGGCTTGGGCGGCGATCCTGGCGGTTCCGACCGCAATCGCCGGGATCTACGGCATGAACTTCGAAGTCATGCCTGAATTGCAGAGCCGGTGGGGTTACCCCTTGATCCTGCTAGTGATCGTATCGGTCAGCATCGGGCTATGGTTTCGCTTCCGCCGGCTGGGCTGGCTATAACGCTTCCGTCCATTCCCGAGTAAGCCCATGCGACGAGCGTGCAGGGTTTTGCGCATGGTTAGTCGGTCGGCGAGCGTTCATTGGTCGGAAGCTTTCTGGCTTCTATCGTGTCGCTTTCGTCATTCAGTCCCTGTCGGAAATGGCGGATGCCTTTCCCGAAGTCGCCCATGGCTTCCGAAATGCGGCCGCGACCGAACAGGACAAGCACGACCACCATCACGATGATCCAGTGCGCCAACGACATCGAACCCATCTTAATCGCTCCAGAAAACTACACTAGAATGCTATCGAACCGCCTTCACCATCAGACCCGACGCAAATCGGATGACCGCGCCTCGCGCTTTACCGGCCTTCTCCCCGATCGTCGCCAACTGGCTGAAGGCGAGACTTGCGCACAATGGGGGCGAGAAACAGATTGGCAAACAACTGACGGTTGTAAAAATGATATGTGCGACGGCGCCCTATTCATGCGCCAATTCACTTTCCATGCCCGCGCGGCAGTCTGAAAGAATTTCGCGCTTTATCGTTAGCGAATATGCGCGGCGAAAAGAGTGGCAAGGTTTCCTAGCAGATCGAACCCGATGAGCGATCCGCCCATAAGATAAGCCAATCTCTCGACCAGGCCGCCTCGGCCATCCATGCGGAGCCAGACCAACACAAGCACTGCTAGGCCAGCAACCGAAACCCCGATCATCACAATCAATGGCGTTGAACCCTCGCCGAAAAGTGCGGCAATGCCGGTGCTGACAATGAAAACGATGCCATAGATCGACAGGGCGACAGCGATATTCCAGCTGACAAATCGCGTGGGTTCGGAAGTCATGGCGACGCCCGATTAGACCGCCGGACCAAATACGGCAAAACGAAAATCGCGGGATTTGCTTTTCGTACGGCAGCGCTGTCGCGGGCAAGTCATTAGCAAATGGCAGCGTTTGCTCTCGTTCGCACGCACTCATGACACGAAGGGTGCCGCTCGCACTCAACCCGTACAATGCGTCTGTACGGCATTGCGTTTGCCACCATCTTACCGCCATTTGATTGCCGAACGCGAAAAGCCCCACTGTTAACAGTGAGGCTATAAAAATGTTTTATATCAATGAGGTTTGGTTGCGGGGGTTGGATTTGAACCAACGACCTTCAGGT